>JADKIE010000001.1:0-547500 GCA_016721385.1 Chitinophagaceae bacterium
TGGCTGGATAGATAAGCTAAAGCTGATATGCGTAATAGTGTGAAGTGTGTGGCAATTTGGTATCCCAAGTTTTTCCAAAGGACATGGAAAAGTTTGAAAAAGAGATGGGTGGATTTGCAACTTTAGCGAAGTAGCAAGTGTTGCACAACTTTTACGTAGTGGAATTATTAAAATAAGTGAAGCTCAAAAAAGCCAGGAAAACAGAGGTGATAAAATGCAAATGTTGTACGATTATTTAACCGGCAACGAGTTTAAAGGCCAAATGGAAGCCATAGTTGAAGGCTTTATGGCAATGAAACAAAGCATAATGAAAGAACGCATACAAATGGAAAAACTTTGGAAAGAAAGAGAAAAACAACTTGAGAAAGTTTTACTAAGTACCAGTGGTATGTACGGAAGCGTTAAAGGCATTGCCGGTGCAGGCGTTAGTGATATTCCAATGTTAGATGGTGGCGATTCAACTGATTTGTTAGACTAATTATTTATCACTTAACACCCAAGTAATAAAATTATCATTAAAAAAAAGATAATGTACATGTAATTGTATCCGGCTTTTAAAAATACAATACGCCACACCTTCTTCTAAATTACCTGTAAGCGATTTTATTTGCATGTGTGCTTTAAAATCTATTCCACCCTCGCCTTGCCATTTATATATGCTTTCTTTAATGCTCCAAAAAAGTGTAGCCCCTTTTGCTATATCTGTGCCAAGTATTAAATCCTTCTCATCGTCCGATAGAAATTTATGCATTATTTTTTCAACTTTGGCAGATACCATTTCAATATCAGCCCCTACTCTGTTTTCTTTACTTACAATTGCGGCGGCGTAGTTACCGCAATGCGATATGGAAAAATGATATTTATCGTTTGCCAAAAACGGTTTTCGGGTGTCGGCAATTTGTATCAATGCTAACGGAAAATTTGGATATAACTCAGTAAGCAACAGCCTTCCGGCCAAATGCTGTAAGCGCTTATGCCAATGTGTAATTTCTTTTTGCAAGGGAATTTTTGCAAAAAAATCTTCCGTTTCAGATATATGCCAAACGCCCATTTTGGTTACTGCGTTGATATTTTGTTGATAAACCAAAGGCATAATGAAAATGAAAAATGAAAAATGAAAAATGAAAAATTTACTTTTACAAATTAACACATTAACTATTTAACTATACAACAAATTTATTTTTACTGATGATATTAAGCGACAAGAGAATTTTAGAAGAAATGGAAAAAGGCACAATAAAAATTGTTCCATACAACAGGCAAGATTTAGGTAGCAACAGTTACGATGTGCACTTAGGCCCACATTTGGCCAGATACACCAATAAGGAGCTGGATGCTAAAAAACACAATACCATTGAACATTTTGATATACCGGATGAAGGCTTTGTATTACAACCACACGAATTTTATTTGGGTGTAACAGCCGAATACACCGAAACACATGCACATGTACCTTTTTTAGAAGGTAAAAGCAGTACAGGCCGCTTAGGTATAGATATACATGCCACTGCAGGCAAAGGCGATGTGGGTTTTTGCGGTAACTGGACTTTGGAGATTTCTGTAAAACAACCTGTAAGAGTTTACAAAGGAATGCCCATTGGCCAGTTAATTTATTTTCCGGTAGATGGTGAAATTGAAGTAAAATACAACCAAAAGAAAAACGCCAAATACAGTGGCCAGCATAATAAACCTGTAGAAAGTATGATGTGGAAAAACACTTTTTAACATATATAATTTACAGATGAAAAATATTCGCTTTATTGCTTTTGTGCTTGCTATTTTCTGCAGCAAATTTTCTGTTGCTCCAATTAAAACCGACTCCTGCCGATTCTTTCTTAAATTTATTAACACCAATAAAAACAAAGTTGCCCTTTTTATAACGCAAAACGATACAGTTGTTGCAAGGCTGAATGAAGATAAAATAATGCCACTTGCCAGCACTGTTAAAATTATGGTTGCCATTGAATTTGCAAAGCAGGCCAGTGCAGGCGTTATCAATGAAGATGAATATGTTGCTATAACCGAACTGGATAAATATTACTTGCCCAATACTGATGGAGATGCCCACCCAACCTGGCTTACTTACGAAAAAGAGAATAAAAATATTAAAAACGATAGTGTAAAACTATTGGATATTGCCAGAGGCATGATAATGTTTAGCAGCAATGCCAACACCGAGTTTTTAATGGATTTACTTGGGTTTGATAATGTAAAAAACAATATTCAGCTTCTGGGTTTAAAAAAACACACAGCACTATATCCGTTAGTATCTTCCTTATTTATGTATCAAAACCCTAAGGCTGCAAAACAAGAAAAAATAATAAAGGCAATAAAAAAAATGAGTGAAGAAGAGTATTGCAAAAATATTTTCGCATTCATAATCAACTAAAGCATGATAGCACATTTAGAAATTAAATTCAGGCCACAAGATTTGGATATGGCTATGCAAAAACTTTGGAGCGACAGGCTTACAGCATCTTCGGCAAAAGAATACAACCAAATTGCCCAAATTTTAAATAACCGCAAGTTTTTTGATGAAGATACGTATGCAATAATTGCCGCCATATTGGAATTTCCGATGGAAAACAAAGCATTTCAAAACGAATTTAAACATTATGGTGTAAAAGGCGGCAGCACCGGCTTTGTACTTACGCATGTTATTTATCTTACTAAAAAAGATGGAACAAAAATGGAGTTATCTATTTTTTTAAACAACCTTACTGTACAAGAAGAAAATAAATTAGAGCAATGGCTAGATCCTTTTGAAGCACAAATAATTTTTAGTAAAAAATTTAGGGAAAAGTTGGTGTTTTAATTCAATCTCCAAATACTATAATTCAACACGGTAGCAAAACTTACCCAACATATATACGGCACAAGCAACCATGCCGCAATGCTACTTATTTTTCCAAACCAAAGTATTGTAACTAAAATAGCCAACCACATAGCAATAATTTCTACCAATGCCCAACCCGTAAGTTGAAGTTTAAAAAAGATAATACTCCAAAAAAAGTTAAGTGTTAATTGCACTACAAATAAAATAATAGCATTTTGCTTTACTGCAAATGTTGTGTTTGTCGATTTCCAAACCAAATACAACGCAATACCCATAAGCACATAAAGCGTTGTCCATACAGGTGCAAAAATCCAATTAGGCGGATTAAAACTTGGCTTATTAGCCACTGCATACCAACCACTCACTCCGCTGGTTGTAAAAAAGCCCGACAATCCGCCAACCAATAAAGGAAGTAAAATTGAAATAAACAGTTTAAAGTAATTATTCATAGTTAAAATTTAACTACAATCTACCATACTTTTTATAATACCCAACTAAAAAAGATGTTACAGCATCGTAACTAAGCATCCCTTCAGGTTGATTATTTTGTTGTAAATACTTTGTATAGCCCCATCTTACTGCAGGTTCTAAAAAACTTTTATGCTTAGCATTAAATGTTCGCCATTCCATAATATCCTCTTTAACAGCCGGCTCCAGCATTTTAGCATAAGCCTTTGCAGATGCCGTATCTGCCCAAAACAAATTTCTGTTACTATATGTAAACATATCTAAATAAGCAGAGTATAATAGCAATGTATCTTGCGATAAACTTGCCGCCAAAAAGCCAACAAAATTGGCTTCATTTTCTTTAGCATATCCTAGTTGATGTGCAACTTCATGACACGTAATAAAAGGATGTAAAAATTTGGGCACCGTTGTATTTACCTGAGCCTCCCCTGTAAATGGATTGTAATAACCTGTAAAGCCAGTGTAATTGCCCAACCATCCCCACATAGATGATTTGATGGAAGCAGGTTTGTATTTCAAAAATGGATATACACTATCTGCATTTTTATATGCCTTTTGTATTCGCAAAAAAAGTTGAGCATTATTTGGATAATTTTCTTTGCTTGCTAAAAGTGCCAGTTTTGTTTCATTTACTTTTTTACCAGTATTTCATTAATCTGCTTAATGTCATTGGCTGTGTATTTTTCTTTACTTATTCCTAATTGGTGAGCAATGCCTTTACGTTTATAATTTATTCCCCAAAATGCATTAAACAGTATATAAATCGCTAAAATAACATTTACTGCTTTCCACAACCTATTGCCTAAACCACTCCAGGTGGCTTTTTTTTGATAGAGAATTTTAATGCCTTTACCCATTTTCCAAATCAGCCATAAAAAAATGGCGCCATATACAATATCGCCAAAACTAAAGGGCAACCAACCAAAATTGTTCTAAAAATATACCCAATTTAGGGTAAATTCGGTAGCATACCCATCTTCTACCCTCTTTATTGGCCGAATAAATACGAATTATTACTGCACAAACCAGTAAAATTGTAGTAAAAAAAGTTCTTCTATTAACCTTCATAGTGCCTAAAAATAGCAAAAAACAACTTTAGCAGCCCAAAACGGGTACATTTATAGGTAGATTTGGTATAATATTAGACAACCATCTGTAAAAATCAAAAAAATCCCTTACCTTTGCCGTCCTTTAAACCATCCGTAATGGCTAATAAACGGGCATTTGAAATAGCTTTTGTGGGATTAAAGCCCGGAGTTCATGAGTTTAATTACGAGGTGGATGACAAGTTCTTTGCAGATAAGGGAGCAATAGATTTTACCAATTGCAGTGCAAGTATTAAATTGCTGTTAGATAAAAAAAGTAGTTTTATGCTGCTTAAATTTGAAATTGGCGGCAAGGCTGATGTGCAATGCGATAGATGCGGAAACCCATTACCTATAGACACTTGGGATGAGTTTAACATGGTGGTAAAATTGGTTGAAGACCCCGATGAAATGAATGAGCAGGAAGAAGATCCGGATGTATTTTATATTTCAAGAAATGAAAGCCATATTGATGTAAGTAACTGGATTTATGAGTTTGTGCTCCTTAGTTTCCCTTTTCAAAAAATGTGTGCCCAAATTGGCGGCCCATATTGCAATAAAGAGGTACTGCAAAAATTGAAATCCATGGAGCAAAATGTTACCGAAATTCAATCCACCGATTTGTGGAAAGGTTTGGAGCAGTTTAAAAAAATAAAAAAGAAGTAATACCATAACAATAAAAATTAAAATTTACAGATATGCCAAATCCAAAAAGGCGTCATAGTCAACAACGCAGTGCAAAAAGAAGAACACATTATAAGGCAGTTGAAACTACATTAAGTGTAGATAGCACAACCGGCGAAACACATGTACGCCACCGTGCTCATGTAAGCGAAGGAAAATTATTCTACAAAGGAAAGTTAGTAGCAGAAAAAGGCTCCGCTAAAAGCATAATATTTTTTATAGTTTAAATTCTAAGTTCTAAATTCGGTAACGAGATTAGGGCTTAGAATTTTTTATTGCCCCATAGGTATCCAGTATCTAAAACTTAGTCTCTAAAATCAAAAAACCTTAATTTTACTTACTAACTCACTTAAGATGAATATTGCACTGGATATGATGGGTGGCGATTATGCTCCGCAGGAAGCCGTAAAAGGCGTAGCAGAATATTTGGCAAATAATTCTACCAATGTACATTTAACCTTAATTGGCAATCAGCAGCAAATAGAAGAATGTATTCAAACTAATCCGTTACCTGCAGGCAATTACACAATTGTGCATGCTGAGCAGGTAATAGAAATGAATGAACATCCTACCAAAGCATTAAAAGAAAAACAACAATCTTCTATAGCCATAGGTTTTAATTTATTGGCAGGTGGCAAAACAGATGCATTTATTAGCGCCGGTAATACAGGCGCTATGATGGTAGGCGCATTGTTTAGCATAAAAACTATTGAAGGTGTATTACGTCCTACCATTGGCGCTTACATGCCACGGGAAGATGGTAAATTGGGCTTATTGGTAGATGTAGGCCTTAATGCCGATAGTAAGCCCGAAAACCTAAACCAGTTTGCCATATTAGGCAGCTTATTTAGTAAACATATTTTAGGCTTTGATAACCCACAAGTAGGCCTGGTAAATCTTGGCGAAGAAGAAGGCAAGGGCAACCTACTAGCCCAAGCCACTTACTCACTGCTAAAGGAAAACAACAAAATAAATTTTAAAGGAAATATTGAAGGCCGTGATATATTAACCGCCAAAGCCGAGGTAATGGTATGCGATGGCTTTACCGGTAATGTAGTATTGAAACTGGCCGAAAGCATTTACGATATTACCCAACGCCGCCATATAAACGACGAACATTTTAACCGCTTTAACTTTGAAATTTACGGCGGCGTACCCGTACTAGGCGTAGCTAAGCCTGTAATAATAGGCCATGGCATATCTCACTCGATTGCATTTAAAAATATGCTTGTAACTGCACAACGTATGCTTGAAACCAATTTAATGGAAAGAATTAAGGAGAGTTTTGTGGGGTAGGCATTTGTACCTTGTGGCATCATCGTTGTGTCACTCACTTATACGGCATACCAATGAGGAACTTTTATCGTAGCGAAAGTTGGTTCGTGGTGGCAGGTAACTATATACCTGTTAGACCATGCTGATTTGTAGAACATATTTATTGTTTTCGCCTTCGTTGGTGTTCTCCGCTAATATCTCCGCCGCCGCCTGTGTCTCCGACCAGCGGCGAAAACTAAACATGTTGTATAACTTATAATATTATTTAAATAGTTAGGTATGGCTTAGTGGTTCCCGATGGTCTTGAAGACCAGACGGGGCGTAATTATTGAATATTTAATAAATTCCCATCTTCGGCGGTGCCTATGTCTCCAACCAATAGCATATCGCAAACATGTTTTCTCACACCTCCTGTCCCTGCTAGCAACTACAGTAGAATTGAAAAAATGCTATTACTAACAAAGTACTAAGCCGTATTATTCACAAATGTGAAAAATTATAGTTTACCAATATTAAATTTAATATAAAAAGAACCCTTACTTTTAAGTATAAAAAAAGTCCCTTCTGACAATTCAATCTGGATTTTTAATGGTTTGGACCCACACCAGTTTCAGAAAAGGACTATTTTAGAGATCCTAAAATTTTGTAAAAGCACCACTCCAATGGTGCTTTTATCTTAGGCATCCGAAATTATTTCTAATAACTGAATAATAACACTATTAAATATTAACACTTGTGTGGAAAAATAGCTAATAGTAGGCCTGTATTCAATTTGCTCTTTTTTCCCCACTTTTTTCACCCCGAACTTAACACCGTTAGAATAAGGCCTTGGAGTGCAAAAGAGTTTGCTTTACCCCCGGTTGGTAAGTCGTCGATGCAGGTATCGAAGCAAAGCAATTTGTGTGTTGGCGAACCTGCATCAATATGTAAAGTCAGTATTTTTAGGTAGTCATTTGTATTTCATAACATTACCGTTGTGTTATTTGATTCCAATGATTTCGTGACTCCACTTTACTTAGTGTCTTTATTGGGCATTTATCGTAGCCTAGATATCACTTCATCGGATAAAAATCTTGCCGTCGCTATTTTATACCGTACCATTAATTTAAAAACCTAAAGGCGTTTTTAATTAGAAGTTTTTTAAAATATAATACATCGTATAACAAAGTATTATATTTTTACTTATCTTTGACATATGAAAAGTGAATTTCTTAAAAATTGGGAGACACAGATGAAGAAAGGTCTACTCCCATTTTTTGTTTTACAATCCTTATCAACCAAAGAACAATATGGCTATGAACTAATTCAAGAATTAAAATCTTCATTTGGTATTGATGTTACTGAAAGTACAATTTACCCCTTACTAATAAGATTGATGAAAGAAAATATGCTTTCTCATAATTGGGTAGAACAACCTTCGGGGATTCCAAGAAAATATTATTCTATTTCAACTGAAGGCAAAAAGCATATAAAGAAATGAAAAGTATTATTGAAATATCATATTCAAAACTTAAATAAATGAAATTAATACAATTCGAAACTAATTCTGCTCAACGTGTTTATAACGATTACATCAAGCGTTGTAGAAAGTCTTTAAAAACTTAAATGAAAGCGATACTGAGGAATGCCTTTTAGAAATTAACAGTCATATCTACGAGTATTTAGAATCTAATAAAGCAAATGACGAAATAGAAAATTTGTTAAATGTTATTGATAGATTAGGGTTGCCAGAAGAAACACTAAAAGAATATGTTGCTTCCAAAAAAATTACTCAAGCAATAAAAAGTTTAAACCCTAAAATTCTTCTTCAAGCTTTATTTTTAAATATCAGAAACGGCTTTATTTATATTTTTCTTTCTCTTTTATTTATACTCTTAATTTGTTTCCCTATACTTATTATTTTAAAAATAATTTACCCTAAAACCGTTGGCTGCTTTGTTGGCAAAGGAACATTTTATTTGGGTATTAATAATGGGCAATCAAACTATACTGAGGTTTTGGGCAATGGGTTTATTCCTATCCTAATCTTAGTAGCAGGAATTTTATATTTTTCAATAATTGTGATTTTAAAATTAATTAAACAAAAAAAATGAAACTTAGAATACTAATAGTAATACTGTTCCTATTTTCTTGCTTTTCAATTACAGCACAAGAAATAGTTGGGCAGTGGAATGGAGCTTTAAAAGTTCAAGGAACTCAATTAAGGCTTGTTTTTAATATCACTAAAACCGACAATGGCCTAAATTCTACAATGGATAGCCCAGACCAAGGTGCTAAAGGAATTCCTACATCCTTTACAAGTTTCGAGAATTCAATCTTAAAAATTACAATTGCAAATCCAAAAATAGAATATGAAGGAACACTTGAAAAGACAATATTATAGTTGGCACATTTAAACAAAGTGGTCAATCTTTTGCATTAAACTTGTCAAAAGAAATTATAGAAAAGTAAAACTTGTAAGAACACAAGAACCAACAAAACCATATTCGTATTATTCAGAAGACATAATATTTGAGAATAAAAAGCAGGAATAAGTTTAGCTGGAACATTAACCTTGCCGAAAAAGGAAGGTGTCTTTCCGGTAGTAATTTTAATAAGTGGAAGTGGCGCACAAAATAGGGATGAAGAACTATTAGGACACAAACCATTCCTAGTTTTGTCAGACTATTTAACAAAAAATGGGATGGCAGTTTTACGTTATGACGACAGAGGAACGGCACTGTCAAAAGGAGATTTTAATACAGCAACAAGTTTAGATTTTGCAACTGACGTAGAAGCGGCAATTACCTATTTAAAAACAAGAAAAGAAATAAATAAAAAGAAAATTGGATTAATTGGGCATAGCGAAGGTGGTCTAATTGCACCAATGGTTGCCAGTAAATCAACAGATGTTGCATTTATTATATTGTTAGCAGGAACAGGAATTAAAGGCGATCAACTACTTTTACTTCAACAGAAATCAATTGGAAAAGCTTTAGGAGTTAGCGATGAGGATTTGAAGAAAAATGAATTGGTAAATAGAAAAGCATTCGAAATTGTAAACAAATCTACTACTATAGAACAACTAAAAAAAGGACTTGACAACCTATATTATGCAAAGTCTAAAAGATAATCCAACCACTGAAAAACCAGAAGGAATGAGCAATGATGATTTTGTGAAAATGCAAGTTAAACAAATTGCAAATCCTTGGATGCAATTTTTTATCAAGTACAATCCTGTACCAACTTTGGAAAAAGTTAAATGCCCTGTTTTAGCACTTAATGGAGAAAAAGACTTGCAAGTGCCACCAAGAGAAAATTTAAACGCAATAAGAAAAGCTTTAGCAAAAGGCAGCAATAAAAAATCAACTGTAAAAGAGATTCCGAATTTAAACCATTTGTTTCAAGAGTGTAAGACAGGTTCATCCGAAGAATATGCAAACATTGAACAAACTTTTTCACCTACGGCTTTAACAGAAATTTTGAAATGGATACGAATACAAAAGAAATAAAAGCAACAAAAAACAAAATGCATTACATAGTTTGGAATTATAAAGCTTTTTACACAGCACAATTTTATGTTTGTTTGTTTTGCAACTTTTTACAAGTTGTTTGACTAACAAGAATCCCGTTGTTGCGAAAACCCAAAATCAGGAATTTAAAGTAAAATTAGACACCATAAGTCTTTTTGACAGTTCAAGAAATAGAAATATTCCAGTAGCCATATTTTCACCAAAGACGGACAATCAAATAAAAAATCAAAAAGTAGTTTTTTACAGTCACGGCTACAGACAAAACAGACAAGGTAGTTATTTGACACATTCAATACTTGCAAATCTTTTGGCTTCCAAAGGATATTTTGTTGTGAGCATTCAACATGAAAACCCAACAGATAGTTTAATTCCAGCTGAAGGCATTCCAAAAATTGTGCGAAGAACCAATTGGGAAAGAGGAGCAACAAATATTCTATTTGTACTAAATGAATTTAAAAGGACAAATCCTCATTTAGATTATAACCATGTAACATTAATTGGTTATTCCAATGGCGGCGATATGTCTATGTTGTTTGCACAAAAATACCCGAACCTTCTTTATAAAATTATCTCGTTAGATAACAGAAGATTTGATTTTCCAAGAGCTTCAACCCCTAAAGTATATTCACTTCGGTCAAGCGACCAAGTTGCAGATGAAGGAGTAATACCAACATTAGAAGAGCAAAAAAGTACGGGATGAAAATAATTCAATTAAAAAATACCATACACAACAAAATGAATGATGATGCTAATGAAGAGCAACGAAACGAAATAAATAATTACATTTTAAGTTTTATAAAAGAATGAGAAAATTATATTACATAGTCGTTTATTTATTACTTACATCTTCATCAATGTATGCACAAAACATAGACACATTAAAAAGTGAAATTGTAAAAATTATTTCTACCAAGAAAGCAACAGTGGGAGTTTCAATTATTGGAAGTGATGCAAAAGATACTTTAAATATAAATGGCTACAGACACTTTCCTATGATAAGTGTTTTTAAATTTCATATTGCACTAACTGTTCTAAACAAAGTTGATAAAGGCGAACTCTCATTAGGGCAAAAAGTATTTATAAAAAAAAGTGATTTGTTAGAAAATACCTGGAGTCCATTTAAGAAAAAGTACTCAAATAGAGATACATCCATAAAATTGAGAGAAGCTTTACAATGGATGGTTTCACATAGCGACAATAATATTTGCGATATTTTAATCAGACTTATAGGAGGAGTTCAAACAGTTGATAATTTTATTCAAAACAAAAATTTTGTAATAAAAAATGACGAAGAAGGAATGCACCTAAATTGGGATGCTCAATATTTAAACACAACTACTCCAAACTATACAACTCAATTACTAAAAAAACTTTACGACAAAAAAATGTTAACTAAAAAATCAACAAAGTTTTTATATGAAACAATGTTAGCTACATCTGTAGGGCAAAATAGATTAAAAGCCAAACTTCCTGAAAGCACAAAAGTTGCACATAGAACAGGAAGCTCATTTACAAATGATATTGGTTTAACAGGAGCAATTAATGATATAGGAATTGTAAAAATGCCAAATGGAAAATGTTATTTTATCTCAGTATTTGTATATAACACCTCCGAAAGATTTGAAGTTGGAGAAGCAATAATTGCAGATATATCAAAAGTAACTTGGGATTATTTTACAAGAAATTAATAACACAAAATTATTATGATGCAAAATTCAATAGAACGTTTAAATTATTTGTGTAACACAATACCAAAATTACTAAATGAAATTGATGATGCAATATTCTCTAAAAAACTAAATTCTGAAAAATGGAGTAAAAAAGAAATATTGGGGCATTTAATTGATAGTGCAACAAACAATCATCAACGCTTTGTTCGTAGCCAATTTGAACAGACTCCAACTATAGTATACGATCAGAATAATTGGAACAGGTATAGTTTCTATCAGCAAATAAATAAAAATCAAATTATTGATTTTTGGATAGTTTACAACAAGCAACTACTTGAATTAATAAAAAATATTCCAAGCGAAAATTTATTGAAAGAGTGCAGAACAAGTAATGGCAATGTTCACACTATTGAATTTCTAATTAATGATTATGTAGAACATTTAGAGCATCACTTAAAGCAAATTGTGAATTACTAGTATTAATGAAAACAATTTTAATAACAGGAATAAATAAAGGACTTGGCAAAGAATTTTTTGCGCAATTTGTTGCAAAAGGGTATTTCGTTTTTGGCCTTTACGAAATGAAACTATTTACAATGAACTAGTAAAAACAAAACCGCAAAACGCAGAATATATTTTAGCCGACATTTCTAATGATAATTGCATTAAAAAAATTCAGCAAACTGTTGGAGATAGAAAATTAAATTTGATTGTAAATAATGCAGGAATTCAAGGTGAAGGAATGACATTAGAAACTGCAACTTCAAAAGAAATATTAGATCTGATTAATGTTCATTGTCTTGGAGCATTTAGAGTAATGAAATCAATTTTCACTAATTTTAAAGAAAGTGGTTCAGCAGTTATAAATGTAAATTCTAGGCTAGGTTCTATTCATCATCAAGAAATTGGAACTTTTAAAAATATGGAAGTAAGTTATTCTTATAGAATAGCAAAGGCTTCTCAAAATATGCTGACAACAAGTTTACAAATAGAATTTCCAGATATCAACTTCGTAAGTTTAACATAAGGCAGATTATCAACGCAACTTGAATATCAAGAAAGTGCAAAGAAAATAATAGAATTTTGGGAACAAGGAAACTTTAAAAAAAGCAAAAGGAATATTAGAAGTGCCAAACAAAATAACAGAATGGTAAAAAAAACTACAGCTAACACGTGATTTGCGCTATTGCTGGGCTTGCGCTTGCTATTTTGTTCTTCGTGGAAAATAATCTGGTGACTACAATTCTATCTTTCAAAGAAAATTCGTAAGTTCGTTTGGTTCGTGATTGCGGCAGCAACAGACGCAAAGCACAGGAAAGTTAGCAAACATTGTGTAACTAAATAAACATAAAATTTATTTTGATAAATGAAATTAAATGTTGAAATAAAAAAATTGAAATTAGTGACTTTGATTTTATTTATCACTCAACTTATGAATTGCAAAACGAAACATTTGATTTTGAAACATTCAAAGATATTTTCATCGAGAATACATCAAACAAAAAATAATCTTTATTTAGTCGCAAAATGAATCTTGAGTATTTAGGTTTCATAAGCCTTCATACTCAAAGGCTTTTACATCATTGCGGAGTAGTTGGAGAAATTCAAGAGTTTTATATCGACCCAAAGCATAGAAATAAAGGTGTTGGAAAAAAATTGATGAACGAAGTGATCAATTATGCCAATCAAAATAATTTAAAAAGCATAGAAGTTACAACTAATAAAAAGCGAATAGAAAACGTTATTATTTATGAAAATCTTGGATTTAGCTTGACGCATAATAAATTTACAATCTATAAGTAAAACAACGAACGCTAACAGCGGTTTGCATCAATGGCTAAGGCTTGGGACTTATCAGTGATGGCTTGGTGAGAGAAAACCAAATCCTCCGGATTTTCGCCGTCTTTGGTAGGTTGCCGATTTCGCCTTCGTTGGTGTTCTCCGCTAATATCTCCGCCGCCTGTGTCTCCGACCAGCGGCGAAAACTAAACATGTTGTATTACTTATAATATTATTTAAATAGTTAGGTATGGCTTAGTGTTTCCCGTTGGTTTTGAAGACCAGACGAGGCGTAAAAATGAAAGAGAGTTTTCTTGGATAAAAAAACCGCCTATTAATTAAGGCGGCTCCGGGCTGGATAAGGTTTAACGAAACGTTTTTAAAAAACTATATGTGCTTGTGGTATTCATTGCTTACAAACTTGCCGGCTTAAATATATTAATCAGGAAACCGCCTCAAAAAAATGAGACGATTCCTTTTTCTCAGAAACCAAAAAAATCTTTATAATAAATAGGGTACGGATTAAAAACGAAAAAAACTATCTCTAAAAATATGCTGCTTGCCAAATACAAAGCGTTAAATAATTACACTACAAATAAATAGAAAGTTTACAGTAAAAAATAGCGTAGATATATCCTTTAGTAAAACAGGTATTTATACTCTATTGGCAGCATCTAAAAATCAATAGAATAAAGGTTGTTTTTTATTGCAAAAATTACCAACCCGGCAGTGTTGCGGCAGCCTGTTTTTTGCAAAAGCCTGTTGCGATGGCCTTCCACAGTACGAGAACTGATAAAAAGCATTTCTCCTATTTCACTGTTGGTGTGCTCTTTACATAGTAAAGTAAGTATTTCAGTTTCTCGGCTGGTAAGCTCAATTTCAATATTATTAAGGTTTTTTATATCACTGGTTTTGTATTGTGCTGCCTTACGCATGGCTTGTAAAGATGCCTGATTAAAATAAAAGCCATTTTTGTATGTAGAGTTTATGGCAAGAATCAATTCATCTATTTCGCAGTTTTTGGTAAGATAGCCGCAAGCACCTGCCTCAATCATTTTACCAATAAATCTTTCCTGATCGTACACAGACAATACCAAGACTTTTATTGCAGGATATTTTTTTTGCAACACTTCATTTAACTCTACCCCATTCATTTCGGGCATGTGCATATCTATCAAAGCAATATCAGGCAATTCATTGGCGTTTTGAAGCTGCTCTAAAAAAACTTTCCCATTCTCTGCTTCCGATAATAATCTAAACTCGGGAATAGAAATAATCAGGGAAGCTAATCCGTTTCTAAACAGATGTTGATCATCAACCAAAGAAATTGTAATATCGTTCATAGATTTTTGCAAAACCTCTATTGTTTAACAGTTATTGTAATACCAAAACCATCACCCAAAGATGAAATTATATTATAACTAGCATTCATCATTTTAATTCTGGCTTCTATATTTTTCATTCCCATACCAAACTTGTTATTGTTGGCATCTAAATCCATTCCTTTTCCATCATCTTTGTAGCCAACAACTATTCCATCGTTAGCTGCATCAAAATTAATGGCTATTTTTTTAGCATTCGCATGTTTAATGGTATTGGATAAAAGCTCCTGCACTATTCTGTATATTGCTAACGCCGTTTGCTTACTAAGTTTATCTGCTTTAGTGCCGGTATTATTTGCAAAAGAAACTTCTATTTTGCCCGATATATTGAACGAATCTGCCAGTTCATGCATGGCATAATCGAGCCCAAAAAGTTCTAACCCCGGTGGCGATAATGTATGTGAAATTGTACGAACGGTTGTAATAATATTATCAATAAGAGGTTTGTATTTATTTTTACTTTCGTCTGTTTCGATGGTTTGTGCCATTATCATTTTTAAGTTAGATAAAGATGCACCTACATCATCATGCAAGTCTCTACCAATACGCTTTCGTTCATCCTCTTGCGATAAAAGTGTTGCATTCAGCAATTGCTCGCCATATTCAATTTCGGCTTTTTGCAAAGCTGCTTTTTGGGTAGCAATTTTCCGTTGATACCTTAAAAAGAAAAAGATGAAAGATGCTGCAAGTATAAAAGTACCAATCATGGCAAATAACACCAGCAAAAATATATTATCGGTTACTTTTTGCATAAGATAAATCCAATTGAAAGGATGATATGCATGATTAAAATTAGAGAAGCATGCATACCCCAAATTACATAAAAATTACTCATAGACTCATTTGCTGCAATTGTAAAATTGGAAAAGATAAAAAGCATAAATGCGCCGGAGTAATACAAAAAAATGCCTGACGAAATAATTAATTGCAAAAATCATAATAATGATAGCTGCAATAGATCTGGTGTAACTACAGTATGTGAATATACTTTGTAAAAAGATAGCATTTGCAATACAAAGCAATGCAAATACCAAAGGTAAAAGAACATAAAATATAGGTTTCGCTTTTTTTGAAAGTAGTTTTTTATAAAAAGCAGATAAAATAATTATTTCCAGTACAGTAAGAATATGCACCAAAGGCAAATTGTTCATATGAAAAAACTTACCAATTATTGTTGCAACAAAATTAATTACTGCAGAAACCAGCAAATACCATAATATAATTTTGGCCTCCGCAGTTAAGTAACGCCATTTTAGGATAGCAAAAAAAATAGGGAGTAATATACTTAGTGGTACTATTACCCCCATATAAATTTTAATCATTAAAACTATGGGTTTTGAAAAAGAGGGCTATCCACATCACAAATTTTAGGACAAGGATTTGTAAAATCATAAATACTACTTTGCTCATCCTCTGCACCTGCCTGCCCTACAGGAATACTTAATACATCTTTATTATCAGCATCAACAGGTACTAAAATAATTTTAAGTGTAGATATATCGCCGGGAGTTTCCATAGCCAAATATGCCCTTACAGATGGACATTTTGAAAAATCGGCTAAATTTTGAATATCCGACATTGGAATGTTAAATGCCCTGATGTACTTATCGTCTGGTTCAATTTTACCAATATAGTCACGCCAGTTTGTGGTGATGTTGATTGCAACTTGCTCGGTAATAGTGTCTTTAGGACTTGGGGTAATTTGGGTGTTCATAAAAAATAGGTTTGGTTAATAAAATCAAATATAAGTAAACCCTAAATATTTTTTACTAAACTATTTACCAAATTTTTGTTTTAATGCAGCCAATGCATCGGTCAAAGGCACCTCTGTATTTATTTTTTTTGATTGCTGATTTGATGTGTTAAATTTTAACCGTGTATTTTTTGAAGGCATTTCTATTGTTTGCTTTATGGATAATGCTATACGTTTTCTAGCAGCATCTACCTCTAAAATTTTTACATGTACTTTTTGATTTAGTTTTAGCACTTCGTTTGGGTCGTTGATATAAGTATGCGATATTTCGGATATATGCACCAAACCATCTTGCTTTACACCAATATCTACAAATGCCCCAAACCGGGTAATATTGGTAACTACACCAGGCACATCCATTCCTATTTTTACATCATCTATACTGTAAATATTGGCAAACTCAAATTGTTGTGCTTCGCTTCTTGGATCGAGGCCGGGTTTTTTAAGTTCGGTAATTATATCTTTTACCGTTAATTCGCCAACTAGTTCGGTAGCATATTTTTTTGCATCTATTGATTTAAGCAAATCTTCTTTGCCAATTATAGCATTTACTGCTACGCCTAAATCTTTTGCAATATTTTCTACAACATTATATGCTTCCGGATGCACTGCACTTTCATCTAATAAATTATCTCCACTTTTTATACGCAAAAAACCGGCGCATTGCTCAAAAGCTTTGCCGCCAAGCCTTGGCACTTTTAGTAATTGTTTACGATTACTAAACTTACCAATCTCATTGCGATACTTTACTATATTATCTGCCAATGTACTGCCAATACCGCTTACATAGCTAAGCAAATGTTTACTGGCAGTATTTAAGTTTACGCCCACATTGTTTACACAACTAATTACAGTAGCATCTAATTTTTCTTTTAATCTAAATTGATTTACATCATGCTGATACTGCCCTACGCCAATACTTTTTGGGTCAATTTTTACCAACTCGGCCAGCGGATCCATTAATCGGCGACCAATACTTACTGCTCCTCTTACCGTAATATCTTGTGTAGGAAATTCCTCTCTGGCAATTTCTGATGCCGAGTAAATGGAAGCTCCATCTTCATTAACCAAAAACACTGGCAAATTCAGGTTTATTTTTTTTATAAATTGTTCTGTTTCCCTGCCTGCAGTTCCATCTCCAATTGCAAACACTTCAATGCCGTATTGTTGTACTAAGTTTTTTATTTTTTCTTCTTCGGCCGCTACTCTATTTGTTTCATGCGGAAAAATTACATCTGTTTTTTGCAAATCGCCTTTTTCATCCAAACAAACAACTTTACACCCTGTACGATAACCCGGATCAATAGCCAGAATTCTTTTACTGCCTAATGGTGAGCTTAGCAAAAGTTGACGCAAATTTTCTGCGAAAACATTTATGGCTTCTTCATCGGCCTGTGCTTTTAATGCAGTTTTAAATTCTGTTTCAAGGCTTGGCTGCAATAATCGGCGATAGGCATCTTTTATGGCTTTACGAATTTGATCGCTGCAAGTACTTAAATCTTTTATGAATAATGCTTCAATCATTTCTAATGCATCTTCTTCCTGAGGAGAAATTTCTATACGTAAAAAACCTTCTAAAAAACCCCGTAATACAGCTAATGTTCTGTGCGATGGAATTTTTGAAATTAATTCGTTAAACTCAAAATAATCTTTGTATTTGATGCCTGCTGTTTCCTTGTCTGCTACTACCTTGCTTTGCAATGCAGCTGATGTTTCAAAGAGTTTACGCAATTTAGCCCTTACTTGTGCATCTTCATTAACAAGCTCGGCAATTATATCTCTTGCGCCTTGCTGTGCCGCTTCTGCATCAACAATTTTTTCGTTTATAAACATTGATGCTTCTGCATTTAAATCAATATCGTTTTGCAGTAAAATTAAATTGGCCAATGGCTCTAATCCATTTTCCCTTGCTGTTTGGGCTTTTGTTTTACGTTTTGGTTTAAAGGGTAAATAAATATCTTCCAACTCGGCAATTGTAGATGCTTTGTTTAATTTTTGTTGCAAGGACTCGGTCATTTTTTCCTGCTCTGTAATTGTTTTTTCAATAAACGCCTTACGCTCTGTAAATTCCTTTAAAAATTTTGCTTCGTCTTGTATCTGTGCTATTTGCACTTCATCTAATGCACCGGTTTTATCCTTTCGGTAACGGGCTATAAAAGGTATAGTGGCTCCTTCGGCAAGTAAATTTAATACAGCCTCTACTTGTACAGTTTTAATATTTATTTTTTGTGCAATGGATTGAACAAATTCCTGCATGGTTATTTTTAATTTTTGTTGATGGCGAAATTAGTATTGTAACAGTAAACAAAAAATTGGAACAATGCTTAAGATTGATTAATACTAAAAATCAAAAGCCTCTAAATTTAGAGGCTTTTGATAATGAGATTGTAAGCATATTAAAACCAGCCTTTGAATTTTCTAAAAACATCATTACCATTGGTAAATAGCATAAGGCCGATGATGATAAAAAAGCCAATCATATTTGCTTTTCTAAAAACTTATCGGGTACTTTTTTACCGGTAATTATTTCAAATAGTGTAAATAAAATATAGCCGCCATCCAGCATTGGTATTGGTAAAAAATTCATGAAAGCAAGTGCAACACTAAAAAAGGCTGTAAGGCCCCAAAAATATTGCCAATCCCATGTGTTGCCAAAAGCTTGTGTCATACTGGCAAAACCTCCCATTCCCTTATATGCACCTGTTGAAGGGGAAAATATAAGTTTAAACTGATCGATATATTCGCCTAATTTTTGAAATGTTTTTTTAACCCCTGCCGGAAAACTTTCAAAAAAACCATAGTCTTTTTTGTACATGGTTAACCAACCTTTTTTCTCCAGCGAATCAAAATCTAAATAGGCCAACCCCAATTTTTTATCTTTATTTAATTGAACATTGTAAACCAATTCTTTATTGTCTCTGTTTACAGTTAATGCAACTGTAGCAGAATCTTTTAAAGCAGATGTATATGTTGCAATATCATCCCAATAATTTACAATGGCTGTATCAATTTTTACAATTTTATCGTTTGGCAATACGCCTGCTTTGTATGCATTGCTTTCTTTCTTAAATTTTTCATTATCAATATCGCCAACAATATTTGGCATACGCATATTTATAAGCCCTTTTTTATCTAATTTTTTGGTAGATAATTGCCCAAGCACATCTTGCGGTAGAGCAAAATTTACATTTACACCATTTCGCTCAACCACAACATCTTTACCGCCAATTAATACTTTTTTTGCAACATCGTCAAAATACTGAATAGCCTCACCATTCACCGAAACTATTTTATCGCCATTTTTAAAACCAAATTGGTGCATTAGTGTATCGCCAATGGCAATTCCATTTTTTAAAGATGCGTTGTTTATCTTTTTTTCGCCCCATACAAATAATATACCAGCATAAATTACAAATGCTACCAGCACATTTACAATTATACCTCCCATCATTATTAATAATCGTTGCCATGCTTTTTTGCTTCTGAACTCCCATGGCTGCGGTGGGGCTTTTAATTTTTCGGCATCTTGTGTTTCATCCATCATGCCATCTATTTGTACATAACCGCCCAATGGAAACCAACCAATACCAAACTCGGTATCCCCTTTTTTCTTTTTGAACAACGCAAAGTTTAATACTGTAGGTATTGGAAAAAGAAAATCGAAAAACAGATAAAACTTATTTACCCTGGTTTTAAATAAACGGGCAAAAAAGTAATGCCCCCACTCATGCAATACAATTAGCAGGGATAAGGATAAAAGAAATTGAGCTATTTTAATAAAGGTTTCCATTAAGAATTTTTGATTTTATAATCTTTGATTTGCTGATTTACTTAAATAATGTTTGCTTTTAACGCTGAATAAAGATGTTTAGTACAAGAGTGCGACGCCAATGAAGTTTAATTTTTATTTTAACGCCGGGTACACAACACTTCAAAATTCCTCAGTACTTTTACAAATTTATCAACGAAGCGGCAAAATTACGGGCTTCGGCGTCGCTATCAAAATATTCTTGAAGCGTAGGTTTTTCGATAAATGCAGTGTTTTGCATAGTTTTTTCAACAATTGCTGTCATATCTAAAAAGCCAATACGATTGCGTAGAAAGGCCCACACAGCTATTTCGTTGGCGGCATTAAGCACACAGGGTACATTTCCGCCTTTAAATAATGCTTCGGTAGCCAATGCTAAATTTCTGAAAGTTTTAACATCCGGCTCTTCAAAACCCAGTACAGGGTATTTTCTGAAATCTAATCGGGGAAAATTATTTTGAATACGCTTCGGAAATGCCATAGCATATTGTATGGGTAATTTCATATCGGGCAAACCCATTTGTGCTTTAATGCTGCCATCTGTAAACTGCACCATACTATGTATTACGCTTTGCGGATGAATTACTACCTGTACTTGCTCAGGTTTTAAATCAAACAACCATTTAGCTTCAATCATCTCAAGCCCTTTGTTCATAAGGGTTGCAGAGTCAATAGAAATTTTTGCGCCCATGCTCCAGTTAGGGTGTTGCAAGGCATGGTCTCGTTTTACATTTACCAGAAAATTTGGTTTTTTGCCTAAAAAAGGGCCTCCACTTGCCGTAAGTATTATTTTTTCTATCGGGTTTTTATATTCTCCCACAAGGCATTGAAATATAGCTGAGTGCTCACTATCTACAGGAATTATTGTTGCATTATTTTCGGCGGCTTGCTGCATTACAATATCGCCTGCCACTACCAACGTTTCTTTATTAGCCAGGCCTATTACTTTGCCTTTTTGTACTGCTTTTAAGGTTGGCTTAAGGCCTGCAAATCCTACTATGCCAGCCAACATCATATCATATGTATCAAAATCGGCTACTTCCTCCAAAGCGGCTTCGCCGGAAAAAACTTTGGTTTCGGTTAGTGCTAATGCATTTTTTACTTTTTGATACTTGGCCTCATCGCCTATTACTACAGCATTTGGCTTAAACTCTAATGCTTGTTTTACCAATAAGTCATCGTTTGTTTGGGCAGTTAGTATTTCAACCTCAAACCATTGGGGGTTGGCTCGTATAACCTCTAAGGCCTGTGTACCAATAGAGCCCGTAGAGCCAAATATAGCAATGCGTTTTATATTCACTTTTAATTTTTGTGCTACGTAAAAATAGGTAATAATTTTTGGAAATGGGCATTTGAATATGGGCATCATCGTTGTAAATACGATTTTGTTCTTTTTTTCTTTTTGAGAAAAGGAGAAAAAGAACCTCACTTTTCCAGCATATTCTTATTGGCTTTTATCAAAGCGCAGATATGCAATTTCAGTAAAAAATTACGCAACTACTATTTCAAAAGCGTTTCAAAAGCAGTATGTATTTTTTCAAAATCAAATTCCTTTATAATACTTTCCATCATTGTGGTAATTTTATTGTTACACAAATTACCAATTGACCCTTCATGTGTATGATTTAGGTTTGTACTGTATGTAAAATTCCCCTGTTCAATATCTTGTCCAATTTTTTTATATGCATCTCTAAAAGGAACACCCTGCAATACCAGTTTATTTACTTCTTCTACACTAAATAAAAATTTATACTTTTCGTCTTGCAACAAGTCTTTTTTTACTTGAATATTATTGAGCATTAAGCCTGCCATTTGCAGGCAATTGTTTAAATTTTCGAATGCAGGAATAATATGTTCTTTGAGTAATTGCAAATCTCTTTGATACCCTGACGGTAAATTGGTTGTCATTAACATTATTTCGTTAGGCAATGCCTGAATACGATTGCAATGGCTACGTATTAATTCAAACACATCTGGGTTTTTTTTATGCGGCATAATGCTGCTGCCTGTTGTAAGCTCATCGGGAAAACTAATAAATCCAAAATTTTGATTTAGAAACAAACAGGCATCCATACTTAGTTTAGATAAAGTTGCAGCAATATTTGCCATGGCGGAAGCTACAATACGTTCGGTTTTACCACGGCCCATTTGTGCATATACTACATTGTAATTTAAATCATCAAATCCAAGTAATTGTGTTGTAAGTGTACGATTTACAGGAAACGAACTGCCATAGCCGGCTGCAGAGCCTAACGGATTTTTTATTAACAATTTTGTAAGCGGCTTGCAACGTTATTAAATCATCTGCCAAGCTTTCGGCATATGCACCAAACCACAAACCAAATGATGATGGCATAGCTAATTGCAAATGTGTATAGCCCGGCAATAAATCAGTTTTATATTCATTGCTTTGATGAATGAGCAGGTCGAAAAGGGTTTTTGCATTGCCAACCAGTATTTCAATTTCACTACGCATGTATAATTTTAAATCCACTAAAACCTGATCATTTCTACTTCTTGCACTGTGTATTTTTTTACCTACATCTCCTAATTTTTGGGTAAGCATCATTTCTACTTGTGAGTGAATATCCTCTACTTCATCATTTAAACTAAAGCCGCCATTTTTTATTTGAAGGAAAATGTTTTTAAGTTCTGTCACTAACAATCCACATTCTTCTTTTGTTAAAAGACCAACCGATTCCAGCATTTTAGTATGTGCCAAAGAACCCAATACATCAAACGGCGCCAGGTGAATATCCAATTCATTGTCTTTACCGACAGTAAATTTTTCTACCTCTTTTAGTGCTGTTTTATCTTTTTGCCAGAGTTTCATTTGCGTTGTATTTTATACTATTTGTCTTACTATTTTAATATATGTTTCAATGCCATCTTTAATTTCATCCAAATAAATATATTCATCGGCAGTGTGGCTTCTGGCACTATCTCCCGGCCCCATTTTTAATGTAGGAAAAGGCATTAGCGCTTTATCGCTTGTTGTTGGAGAACCGTAATATCCTTTACCTAATTCAATTCCTGCTTTCACCAATGGATGATCCAATGCAATACACGTAGATTTCATTCTTGTACTACGTGGAGAAAATGTACTTTTCAAATTTTGTTTAAATATTTCTAAAACTTCCTCAAAGGAATATAGTTCGTTTATTCTTGCATCAATTACAAATTTGCAATGGCCTGGCACTACATTGTGTTGTTTATTATCGGTTTCAATAACAGTAACTGTGAGGCAAGTTTCTCCCAATAAATCACTTACTTTTTCAAAACGATAATCCCTTATCCAATTTATATCCTCCATTGCACAGTACAATGCATTTTCACCTTCCTTTCGGGCTGCATGGCCTGCTTTGCCCAAAGCTATACAATCAATCACCATTAAACCTCTTTCGGCAACCGCCATTTCTAATTTTGTTGGCTCGCCTACAATACCAAAATTTATAGCGCCCAAATGCGGCAACAGTAATTCTACCCCATTTGCTCCGCTAATTTCTTCTTCGGCACTTGCTGCAAAAACAATGTTATATTTTAAATTTGCTGTATTATAAAAGTGCAAAAAAGTTGCCATTAAACTCACTAAACATCCGCCGGCATCGTTACTACCCAACCCAAATAATTTTCCATCTTTTTCAATTGGAGAAAATGGATCAAGTGTAAACCCTTTATTAGGCCTAACCGTATCGTGATGAGAGTTTAATAATAATGTTGGTTTATTTACATCATAATATTTATTGGCAGCATATATATTATGACCAACTCTTTTATTTACTACTTGATGTGTATCAAGAAAAGAAGAAATAATTTTGGCCGTATCTTGTTCTTCTTTTGAAAACGAGGGTGTAGCTATTAATTTTTTTAATAAATTTACTGCTTCATTATTTAATTCATCTATTGTCATCTTTCTTTTATTAGTGTACCTGTTGTATTTTGTGTTGTGTTTTGCACAATATCGTCGGCATGCCCAATCAGTACTTCTTTTACACCACTGTCAATGGCGGCAAAGGCATTATCTATTTTTGGTAAAATTCCATCAAACAATTTATTGCTGGCTTTTAATTGCTCATAACTATCAGTTGTGAGTAAAGGTATCACCGAATTTTCATCGTTCATATTTTCCAGTACACCTTTCTTTTCAAAACAATAAATCAACCTCACATCATATACTGAAGATAATGCTACTGCAACAACAGAAGCTATTGTATCTGCATTGGTGTTTAGTATTTGACCTTTGCCATCGTGTGTTAAAGGAGCAAAAACAGGTGTTAATTTATTCTCTAAAAAAAGTTGCAAATTGTTTGTTTTTAATTGGTCCGGAAGCACATCCCCTACAAAGCCAAAATCAATCCCTTCATCAGTAATTGGCCTTTTTGTAGCAGGAATAATATTTGCATCGGCGCCTGTTAAGCCAATTGCATTACAATGCAACGCTTGTAATTGAGCTACTATTTTTTTATTAACCAATCCGCCATATACCATTGTTACCAAATCAATTGTTTCTGTATCAGTTATCCTTCTACCGTCAATATACTTTGATTCAACTCCTAATTTATTGCCCAGTTTTGTTGCAATTTTTCCACCTCCATGAATCAATATTTGCTTGCCCTCTATAGCTGCAAATTTTGTAAGAAATTTTGAAAGATTATTTTCATCATCAATTACATTGCCTCCAATTTTTATTACAAATAGTCTATTCATTAGTTTGCTTTTAAAATTTCTGCCAACACTGCTTGTGCTGCCCAAACTCTGTTACCAGCTTGTGTTGTAACCAAGCTGCTTTCGCTATCTAATACTTCATCGCTTAATTCTACATTTCTTCTTACCGGCAAACAATGCATAACTTTTGCATTATTTGTTTGCTCTAACTTTTCGGGAGTTAACATCCACGATGGGTCATTGCAATAAATTTTTCCATAATCAGCATAAGTACTCCAGTTTTTTACATAAACAAAGTCGGCATTTTTTAACGCTTCGTCTTGGTTATGTGTTATGGTAGCGCCTTTGGTAAATTGCTCATCCAGTTCATAATCTTCGGGATGTGTTATCACAAAATCGGCTTGGCCCCAGGCGTTTACCCATTGTGCAAAACTGTTTGCAACACATTGCGGTAATGGCTTTATATGTGGCGCCCATTTAAGTACAACTTTTGGCCTATGTGATGGAGTAAAACTTTCTTTTATAGTAATTATATCGGTAAGAGATTGCAGCGGATGTAATGTAGAACTTTCCAAGCTAACTATAGGCACCCCGGCGAACTGTACAAATGATTTTATCACTTGCTCACTATAATCTTCTTCTTTATTTTTTAAAGATGGGAATGCCCGTATGCAAAGTATATCAAAATATTGCCCTAAAATTGGCGCTGCATCTTTTACATGCTCCACAGTGTTACCACTCATTATAGCTCCGTCTTCAAACTCTAAAGCCCAACCTTCTTTATCAACATTAAACACAATTGCTTCCATTCCTAAGTTTTTAGCGGCTACCTGAGTACTTAATCGTGTACGTAAACTAGGGTTCATAAATAACAGGCCAATGCGTTTATCGGCCCCTAAAGCCCTATCTGCATAAGGATTTGCCTTGTATGCCAATGCTTTTGTTACTAAAGCATTGATATTGCTAACATCATGTACAGAAATAAAATTTTTCAATTTTTATTTATTTATTTTTTTGAGACAAATTTTTATAATTTTTTGTTAACAAAATCAGACATGCGTCAGACCTTGTTATGCCAACTCTTCCTTCAGTGCTTTTAGAAAAACATCAGCATCTTCTTTTGTACTATTTAATGCCGGCAATAGCCTAATTACATTAGGCTTTGCTTCGCCGGTAAATATTTTATGCTTAAATAATAAATTCCTTTTTACGTCTTTCAGTTCCTCCGGTAACACAATACCTATCATTAATCCTTTTCCCCTTACTTCAACAATTTTCGGCATTTTTTTTAACTCATCAATTAAGTAAGCACCAACTATAGCAGCATTGTGCATCAAAGCATCTTCTTCTATTATTTCCAATACTGCTAAAGCTGCAGCACATGCTAAATGATTACCTCCAAATGTGGTTCCCAACATAAAATGTTTTGCTTTCAACTTTGGAGCAATAGAAATTCCGGCAACCGGGAAACCATTGCCCATGCCTTTTGCCATTGTATATATATCGGCATTTACACCGCTAAAATCATGGCTATAAAACATGCCTGTACGGCCATAACCACATTGCACCGAATCGGCTATATATATTGCATCGTATTTATCACATAAATTTCTTATAAGTTTTAAGAAAGATTCGTTGGCAACATTTATTCCACCCACACCTTGTATTCCTTCAATAATTACAGATGAAACTTCATTACCATAAGCATCAAAATACTTTTGCAAGGCTCTTCATCATTAAAAGGAAGAAAGACAACATTGTTTGTTTGATTAACCGGTGCAACTATATTTGGATTATCTGTTGCGGCAACCGCAAAGAAGTTCTTCCATGGAAAGCTTTACTAAAAGCAATTACTTTTTCTGCCATTATAAAACGACGCCAGTTTTAAAGCATTTTCATTTGCTTCGGCACCGGAATTGCATAAAAAGATGATACTCCTCTTTGCCTGAAACATCTCCTAATTTTTCTGCCAACTGACTTTGCAAAGGAATTTTTACTGAGTTAGAATAAAGCCTACTTTATGTAATTGGTCTTCCAAACGTTTTACATAATGTGGATGAGTATGTCAATGGATATTACAGCATGCCCACCATACATATCTAAATAGATCTGCCCTTTCTCATCCCAAACATAGGAGCCTTGTGCTTTATTTATTACGATGTCGTTTAATGGATATACGTCGAAAAGTTTCATTGTGGTTACACTGATTTTTTTGAGTGATTACTAATTAGAAATAGAGCTTTAATTTTAACTCAGTTGTTTCATCCAACCCAAACATCAAATTAATGTTTTGAATGGCTTGTCCGCTGGCGCCTTTAATTAAATTATCAATTATGGAATGTACAACCAATTTGTTACCTAATTTTTCCAGTTGAATAATACATTCATTAGTATTTACTACTTGTTTAAAAAAACAGGCTCGTTTGATACAGTTACAAAGGGTGACTTTTATAATATTCATTGTACAAATTATCCAACTCTTCAATACATAATTCACATTTTAATTGAGAACTGGTAAAAATACCTCTCGTAAAATCACCTCTCCATGGAACAAAATTAAAATCCTCTTCTTTTAGTGTAGAAATGGAATTTAGTGATTGCACTATTTCAGCATTATGCTGATGCGTTAGTGTTTTGTATGCTTGGATATTATTTGCCCGCCAGCTAAAGTGAGAAGTGGCTGCTAAGCTTTGCCCTGCGCCAGTGCTTCCTGTAATACCGGTTGTATAAACTTCGCTTAACAAACCTGCTTTTGCTAAAGGCAATAAACTCAGTTGTATTGCTGTAGCAAAACATCCTGGATTAGCTATATTATTTGCTAACTTAATTTTTTCTTTTTGCAATTCGGGCAAGCCATATACAAAAATCTCTTCCTTTAATAAACGCATTTGCATTTAATCGAAAATCATTTCCAATATCTATTAATTTTACATTAGCAGGAATTTCGTTTTCAGAAATAAATTGCTTTGCCTGTCCATGTCCGGCACAAAAGAAAATTACATCTACCGCAAAATGATGCTTAGCTGAAAATTTTAGATTTGTTTCTCCTACCAAATCTGCATGTACCTTACTTACGTAATTATCTGCGTTACTTCCACTTTGTACAAAAATTATTTCCACATTTGGATGGTTTACTAATAGGCGTATCAGTTCGCCGCCGGTGTAGCCTGCTGCACCAATTATACCAACACGTATATTTATATTTTCGTTCATTTGCTTTGATAAAAGTTGAATAAAGTTTTAACAGTACAAGAGTGCGACGCAACGATGCTTAATAAAGCATCCATCGCCGGTAACAAAAATTAAATACTGTTATTTACTTTGTGATAAATTGAAGTTTGGTTACCAAATATTTTACTAAACCCTCTTACATCATCGCCGGTATACCCTGTATTCATTTCGCCATACTTACCAAACGCAGCGCTCATTAAATCATGGGCCGAATCGATACCTATTACCTGAAAATAATAAGGATTTAGTTGCACAAATACATCGCCGGTAACATTTTGCTGGCTATTTGTAAAGAAGGCTTCAATATCTCTCATTACCGGATCCATAATTTGTCCTTCATGCAACCAATTACCATAAAATAATGCTAACTGATCTTTCCAGTTTAATTGCCATTTGGTTAATACATGTTTTTCTAAAGCATGATGTGCTTTTAAAATTACCATTGGTGCAGCGGCTTCAAAACCCACACGGCCTTTAATACCAATGATAGTATCGCCAACATGTATGTCTCTGCCAATTCCATAAGCGCCTGCAATATTTTGTAAATATTGAATTGCTTCTGTTGGATGTATAAATTTTGTATCATTCACTCCATACAATTCTCCTTTTACAAAACTTAATTTTACTTCCTCGGCGCCGGTTTTAGTAATCTGTGTTGGCCAAGCCTCTTCGGGTAAAAGCCCTCTACTGCTTAATGTTTCTTTTCCTCCAACACTTGTTCCCCATAATCCTTTATTGATTGAATAAGTGCTTTTTTCAAAATTCATTTCAACACCTTTACTTTTCAGGTAAGTAATTTCTTCTTCCCTGCTTAATTTCATATCACGAATGGGCGTAATGATTTGTACTCCTGGAATCATAATATTGAAAATCATATCAAACCTCACCTGATCGTTGCCTGCACCTGTGCTACCATGTGCCACCGCATCGGCATTTAACTTTTTGGTATGTTCTGCAATGCTTAATGCCTGGCTTAATCTTTCGGCGCTTACACTTAACGGATAGGTGTTGTTTTTTAAACAGTTTCCAAAAATTAAATATTTAATAATGTTATCGTAATAACTTTTTACGGCATCAATAGTAGTATGTGTTTTCACTCCAAGCTTGTAGGCATGTGATTCAATTTTTTTAATTCATCGGGCGTAAAGCCACCGGTGTTTACAATAACCGAATGAACTTCGTACCCTTTTCATCCGTAAAATATTTTGCACAGTAGGTTGTATCTAAACCACCACTAAAACCTAAAACTATTTTTGCGCCTTTTGCCAAAGTTTCTATACTCATTATTTGTAATTAAAAATTTAAAAAGTATCTTAATAAAGATTTTGATGACCCTCCTCCACCTGCAATTTGCTTTTCAAAAAATGGTTTTAACAATTTCCATTCCTTGTAGCGTTGTAAGCGCTCTAACCCTTTTTTATTTTCTTCAAAAAATTGTTTGGTTTCTTCGGGCTCGTAGTGATCGGCAGGATCGTAAAGCATTGCGGTACACATGCAATTTTTTCTATCTTTACTCATTAAAATTTCGTAATTCACACAGCTTTTGCAACCTGCCCAAAAATGCTCATCGTTGGTTAATTCAGAATAGGTTACAGGTTCGTAACCCAAATCGGAATTTATTTTCATTACTGCCAACCCTGTGGTTAGTCCAAAAATTTTTGCATCCGGGTATTTTTCTCTGCTTAATTCAAAAACTCGTTTTTTAATTAATTTTGCAACGCCACTTTTTCTAAAAGGTGGCGATACTATAAGTCCGCTATTAGCAACATATTCTCCTTTCCAAACTTCTATATAACAAAAGCCAACCCATACGTTTTCGTTAGTAACAGCAATTACAGCTTTGCCTTCATTAATTTTTTGCTCAACATACTCAGGCGATCGTTTTGCAATACCTGTACCTCTTGCTTTGGCAGATGATTGCATCTCATCGGTAATTGTTGTTGCGTATTTGGTATCGGCTGCAGTTGCAACTCTGATAATAATGTTTTGATTATCCAATTTGTATAAATTGAAACAGTTAAAAAATTTTAGTAGAAAACTTTCGGAGATTTTTTTCACTGACAGGGGCAAGTTTCAATTGCTCGGCCTATCAGCAACCACGTCGGGTATGTGGTGTAAATGCAAACACATGCCTACTGCAAAGCAATTCGATTTTAGAATCGAAATTTTTGCTTTTAAAGTATGTTATTGTTTGCTTCAAATTTGTGCTGTCATAAATTGGGCGTAAAGGTATAAATATTTTAGTATTTAATGTGTTTATTTTTTACTTAAAGTTTTGTTATTGTACAACCTGTTAGCTAACATAACGTTTAAGCTCATCTGCAATTTTTCTATCGTTACTTAACCGAGGCACTTTATTTTGTCCGCCCAGTTTCCCCGAAGCTTTCATAAAATTAATAAAGCCATTTTTTTGCACACAGGATATTTTAAGTTGCTGCAAAATATTGCCACTTATTAAATCATTGTAATACACATTTTTTTGGCGAAGATTGTCATCCATTTTTTTGGCAAATGCAGCAATATCTAGCGGCATATTTTCAAATTCAATAAACCACTCATGATAGCTTTTACCATCGTCTTGTGCAATCATAGGGGCAACGGTAAATTCAATTACTTTAATATTATCTTCATTGGCTGCTTTAAGCAAAGCCGCTTCTACCTCTTCGGCAATTACATGTTCGCCAAAGGCGCTGATAAAATGTTTAGTTCTACCGGTTACAATAATTCTGTACGGATTAGTTGATACAAATTTTACGGTATCCCCAATATTATAACCCCACAATCCGGCATTGCTGTTGATAATTAAGGCATAGTTTTCGCCAACTTTTACATCTTTTATGGTTAGCCGAGTTGGATTTTCATTAAAAATTTCGGCGGCAGGTACAAACTCAAAAAATATTCCGCTGTTGGTATTAAGCAATAATCCCTGCTCTTTTTGAGAATCTTGAAAAGCAAAAAAACCTTCGCTTGCCGGAAACAATTCTATACAATCTACTTTACGTCCAATGCTTTCTTCAAGCTTGGCTTTATACGGCTCAAAATTTACACCACCTTGTACCATTACATTAAACTGGGGAAATAGCTCTCCTATTTTTTTTCCACTCTTTTCTTCTAATCTATCAAAATACATTTGCATCCAGGGAGGTATGCCACTAATTAATGTCATGTTTTGATTAATGGTTTCCTCTACAATTTTATCCAATTTTTCTTCCCACTCTTCTATACAATTTGTAGTATAGCTGGGTAATTGATTAGCTCTTAAATATTTGGGTACATGATGGTTTACAATGCCGCTAAGCCTACCTGTTGGTATATCCGCTACTCGTTCTAACTCGGGAGAGCCGCTTAAAAATATAAGTTTGCCATCGGCAAATTTGGTATTGCCCGTTTCGGCCATATAACATAGTAAAGCGTTACGGGCTGTATTAATGTGATTTGGGATAGATTCTTTTGTAATTGGAATATATTTTACACCACTGGTTGTGCCACTTGTTTTGGCAAAATAAATTGGTTTGCCTTTCCAGAGCACATTATGTTTTCCCTGCTTTATTTTTTCGATGTAAGGCTTTAGTTGTTCATAATCTCTTATGGGAACTTTTTTCACAAAATCTTCATGCGTTTTTATAGTATCAAATACATGATCTTTTCCAAACTCGGTTTTTGTGCCAACTTTAATAAGATGATTAAAAATGGATTGCTGGTCGTTGACAGCATGCTCCATCGATCTTTTTATTTGTTTATATATATAATTAGCAAAAGGTTTTGCTAAGATTGATTTAATTGTCATGTTTAATTGCCACTAATTTCACAAAATTATACTAATATTTTTTTAAAAATTTATACTGGTTGTTAATTAAGTACAAGCGGTAGCCTTACAATGAACAATGAGTTATCAACTATGAACTTATCATTTACAATCACAACTCCAATCCCTGTCCAAATCAATACATGTTACCACAACCATTTCACCTCCGGGTTTTGGTGCAAATACAATACGTACCCTTTGATTATCATGTGTTATACCTTCTAAAGGATATGTTTTCCCTCGTGGGTCATCTTCAATTTTAGCAGGATTAACTCGCCCATTTTGCAAAATTTCCTTTATTTCACTTTCGTCAATATGCCTGCAAGCCATTCGGCAACGGGCATGTTTTGTAATTATTAAATTAGAATATCTTCTGTTAAAATCATCTCTTCCATTTGGATTTTCGGCTGGCGATGGCCCTACAGGCGGAATTGTAATACGTTTAGTAGTTTGCTCTGTAGTTGCTTTTGCTTTACCTCCTCGTTGATTTTTTTTAATATAAAAAAGTAATAAAGCCGCACCCAGCAAAGCAATATATGGTAAATATTTTTTTAACATAATATGCAAAGATATAAAGCTTGAATACATTTCGGCTTTAATAAATTGGTGGTTATCTTTGCAGCTAATGTCAAAATCTGTTGCACTTCATACTTTAGGCTGTAAGCTCAACTTCTCTGAAACCTCCACCCTTGGCAGGCTTTTAGAAGATGATGGCTTTGTTAAAAAAGATTTTAATGAGGTTGCAGATGTATATGTAATTAACACTTGTAGCGTAACCGAAAATGCCGATAAGGAATGTCGCCAGCTAGTTCGCCGCATACAACGTAAGGCGCCAGAAGCAATGGTAGTAATTACAGGCTGTTATGCTCAACTAAAGCCCAAAGAAATTGCCAATATACCAGGTGTAGATTTAGTACTTGGCGCTGCCGAAAAATTTAATATCACCCAACATTTAAAAGAAATAACCAAAGGCGATAGTACAAAAATTTGCAGTTGCGATATTGAAGATGTGAATGTGTTTACAGCATCACACTCCATAAATGACCGTACCAGAACATTTTTAAAAGTGCAGGATGGATGTAACTATAATTGTTCGTTTTGTACAATACCTATGGCCCGAGGCAAAAGCCGAAGTGATAGTATTGAAAATGTAATTGCTAATGTAAAAAGTATTGCAGCTGGTGGCGGTAAAGAAATTGTTTTAACAGGAATTAATTTGGGAGATTTTATTTCGGCCCAATCACTTCTACCAAAAGAAAATGGCGACAATAAGTTAGCAACAGATGACAAGGCCAATTTTTATTCGTTAATAAAGGAGTTAGACAAAATAGATGGTATTGAGCGCTTTAGAATATCTTCTATTGAGCCTAATTTACTTACCAATGAAATAATTGAATTTGTTAGTAACAGCAAACGTTTTATGCCGCACTTTCATATTCCATTGCAGAGTGGCAGTAATAAAATTTTGGGCTTAATGCGCAGGCGATACAAAAAAGAGTTGTACACCGAAAGAGTTGCATTAATTAAAACAATGATGCCGCATTGTTGTATAGGTGTAGATGTTATTGTTGGCTCTCCCGGTGAAACGGAGGCAGACTTTAAAGAAACGGTGGATTTTTTAACCAATTTAGATATTTCGTATTTGCATGTATTTACATATAGCGAAAGAGCTAACACAACAGCATTAGATATTAAACCGGTAGTACCAATAAATATAAGGCATGATAGAAATAAAATATTGCGAAATTTAAGCTATCAAAAAATGCAATATTTTACCACACAGCATATTGGCCAAACCAGAAAAGTTTTGTTTGAAAAGCATGAAGCTAACGGAATGATGGAAGGGTACACCGATAATTACATAAAAATAACTGCACCCCATAATGCAGATTGGGTTAATACAATTACAGAATGGAAAATTTAACCAACAAACAATTAAATAAATATCAGGTAACCATTCATTTTGAAATGGATGATGAGTTTATGACCTTGGTACCGCCACACAGGGTACTAATAAATGATTTAATTGAAAAGAATATTATTGACTCCTATACGGTAAGTTTAGAAACGCAACGGAGCTGGATAATTATTAATGCCGCCAGTAAAAAGGAGGCTGAAGATATTTTGGCTAAATCGCCTTTATATAAATACTGGACTATTGAAATTGATGATATTTTTGTATATGACGGGCAGATTTACAGATTGCCGGCATTACAACTGAATTAAAAAGTTTGTAAAAAATTTTGCAGAGAAATTTTAAGCCTTATCTTTGCAATCCAATTTTAAAAAGGGAGCTTAGCTCAGCTGGTTAGAGCACCTGCCTTACAAGCAGGGGGTCACAGGTTCGACCCCAGTAGCTCCCACAAATAAAACCTCACAGATAATGTGGGGTTTTATTATTATAAACCTATCCTTTACCTATAATGCACTTTGTTACCATTTAGGAATACTCTTTGTTGTAACGCATCTAATTTTATGGAAAGTTCACTTATTTTACCCCAGTAGCTCCAACAAAATCCCTAATTAATATCACTAAATCAGTTAACCCTTGTCATTACTAAACTGTAAATACTATATCAATTTTGATATAAATTTTACAATCATGAAAATCATTCCCTTATTCACAACATTGTTGTTGTTATGCTCTCTTAGATCAATAGCACAAGAAGATGAAAATAAAGTAGTTTCAAAATTTGATTTTATTCCCGGAGAAAAAGTAGTTTTTTATGATGATTTTACTGCCGAAAATATTGGCGATTTTCCATTGCAATGGAACACCAATAGCAGTGGCGAAATTGTTACCTACGGAAAATATCCTGGTAGATGGTTTCAAATGACTGGTGGCGGATATTATATACCGGAGGCTAAAGAAAAATTTACTGATAATTTCACTGTGGAGTTCGATCTTATTCCTTTAAATACATTGAATATAGATTACCTGTATAACATAAATTTCATATTTGTTTCGGGTACTCTAAGTAACCCAAACGAAGGTGGTGCTGTTCCCGGAAAAGCCGGAACAAGTTTTACTCCAGGTTACGATGCAATAAACTGGACAAACTGGTCGGAAAAAGATGGAGGCTATAAAGATGATGGTAGTGCTGCATTTATGTTTACTGCTGGTGAAAAATACCATATTGCCTTTTGGATACAAAAACAACGCATTCGTATGTATGCCAACGAAACCAAAGTATTGGATTTACCTCGTGGATTAATTGCCGGTTATACGTACAATATTTTTAGGATACAAACAACCGATGAACTTAAGCCATTAATTGCCAATTTTAAAATTGCCGCAGGTTTACCCGATATGCGTAATAAATTACTTACAGAAGGTAAACTAATAAGTTATGGTATTCAGTTTGATGTAAACTCAGATAAAATAAAACCTGAGTCGTATGCAACTATTAAAGAAATAGCTCAAATTTTAAAAGACAATGCAACTTTAAAAATAAAAATTATTGGTCATACCGATAGTGATGGTGATGAAGCTTTAAATTTGGATTTGTCTAAAAGAAGATCCATAAGTGTAAAAGAAGAATTGAATAATACATTTGGCATTGATAATGCAAGAATTGAAACAGAAGGAAAGGGAGAAACGCAGGCTATTGCCCCAAACGACAACATGATAAATAAAGCAAAAAATCGTAGAGTGGAATTTATTAAATTATGAAAAATAAATAGCTATTCTTTTCAGTTTATCCTTTTTGGATATTTCGAATATGCCACCACATTGCTGTAATTACAGATAAAAGTAAAATAGCTTGTATAATGTAGCCTGTAACTTCAATAGTTTGTAACATGGCAGGCGTAGTATTTGGTGCATTTTCAAAGCTAAAATGGGCCTCATGCCCTTATGTTGCCCAAGCAAGGCCAACATAAAATTTACACCTATGTGTATGCCGGTTGGCAAGGCTATGCCGTTGGTTTTTGCTGCTGCCAATCCAAATATTAAAGCAAACACACCCGGCCCAATAAACGATGAAAGTAATGATTGTCCGCCAACATAGTGATAAAGTGCAAAGAGTGTAGCGATAATAATTTGTGTAAGTACTAAACCTAATGTCTTATTTAGTTTTACAAAGGCATAGCCTCTAAATGCTAACTCCTCCATTAAGGCCAAAGGAATTAAAGCTAAAGCCCAAAATAAAAAGGAAGCAATATTATAATTGGGTAATAATTTTATTTGAACGCTTGTAAATAACAGTATAGCTCCCATAGTTACCATAGCAATACTACAACCAATGGCAAAACCTGTAATTATACGTTGTGCTGTTTTTTTCTCCCAAATTAAACCAATAGAAGCTAAAGTTATTTTTTCTGTTTTGCAAAAAATCCATGTAAGAACGAATGCTACAATTGTACCTGTTAAGCCATAAACAAATCGTTCGTACTGTAAAGGGAAAAAACTACTTGTTTTAGAGGTGATGGCCAACAAAGCAGTAAAACAAATACAAAACAATATTGCTTTAATTGTTGTACTTATTTTATTAGTTACCATTTGATAGGTTTAGTTGTATCAAATGTAACGAAGTTTTAATAAAACTATTTTAACTCTGCTGCAAATCTTTCTCTGGGAGCTTTAATAAAATCTCTGGGATATTTTTTTAGATAACGCCAAAGCAAACCTAAAAACTCAGAATAGTCTTTTAGATGAATGCCGCGGCTTTTTACAGCTACAAAAAAGGCCAATCCAAAACTTACTGCAAAATTTAAAAAACCTATTAAACCTACACCAAATAAAGTATATACAACTTCAGATAAAGGCACAGCATGATTTAATCCAAAAAAACCAATTGCAGTATTTGCGGCCGAAATTGTTATATGCCTTATATCAAAAGGCAACCCAAACATTTTCCCAAAAAAACCTGCCATCCCTAAAAAGAAGCCTAATGAAATATTTCCGATTAATGCGCCTAAATTATTTTGAACATAAGCAATTATTTTATTGCGCCATTTTTCGCTGAAGTTGCGTAAGCCAACGCCGCTACGCATTCTGTCTGTTATTTTACCATATACTACATAGTTTTCTACATAACCTGCAATAATACCACTGGCAAATAAAAAAAAGCCGGTAAAGCAAGCATACAATAAAGCTAAACTATGAAAGGGCTGCTGATCAGTTAACAATTTTTGTGCTGCAGCACCTGAAGCAATCATGGTACCTGTAGTACTAAAAAACAACATTGCTAATAAATAAGTAAGCGGAAAACAACCATTAAATTTCCGGCAAATGATGCCAGTTGAGTGCGGCTAACTTTAGCTACAGTTATGGCTAAGTTTCGCAAATCGGGTTCATCACCTGTTTTTTGTGCATCAAACGAACTGGCTACATTATTGGCTGTATAGGCTGGTTGTTTTGTTGCCAAAGTAGAGCCTGTATCTTGTATTAAGATAAAGCCCAGCGAATAATTAGTACTGTAAAAAAAACCTTGCCAAAAAGGCGCTAAACTTAATTTACCTATCAAATTTTTTACAATCCCAATAAACGAAATAATTACACCTCCTCCAGCAGCACTCCAAAACATTTTCCAAAATTCTTTTCGGGTTGTTGTTATATAATCCTCCCCACGCTTACCGCCATGCTCTGCTATTTGGTAAGCAAGGTAACCTGTGTTTTCACTTAAAATTCTTTTAACGAATTCTTTCTGTTTTCGTTTTTAACAACCGTTTTAAAATACTCAACAAAGCGTTCAGTATTAAACCGGCTATCACTATCCAATACATCTACAATAATAAAAAGCCTGTCTATTTGTTGCTGTAATCTAGTAAGAATATATGTTTGAGCAAGGCTTGTTCCATGCTTTTTTCGCTGTTCCTTAATCCATAAAATACTTTGGTTACAATTGTGCAATGCTTCAGTAACACTAATTAAAATATTTTTTTTCTTTTCGGTATAATTTACATTTTCGCCTAAAAGCAAATACTCGTTTACCAGGCGGTTTTGCTCTAAAAAGGGGTAAGCTGCATCATTAAAATCATCGTAGCTTTGTGTTTTAATTTACTCGTTATTTCTTGCACAAAGCCACGGCTGCTAACAATGCCATTTTCTGTTAGAGCCGTGACAATATTGGTTCTTAAAAATTGCGACAACAGAGCTTTACGTAACGAAAACAACCCCGATTTTTGCTGCGTAAGCTGATATAAAAGCGCTTTAAATTTAAGGTTAGCTTCTTCGCTATTTTTTGCCGTGGAAGGCCGTATGCTTTTAATAATATTTGTAATAAAAATAAGGCTGTTACCTGCTGTATTTAAAGGCAATACAACTGCAGGCTGCTTTTTAGGCGGCTGAATATTTTCTTTATTTCGCTTGGTTAACCTCATTTTACGTTACATATATAATGACAATAATAGTGCCTAAAAAGTTGCTCACAATCAATTTTAATAAAAATCGTATTATTTTTGTGTTATCAATGACTATTAAAGAAAATACCGCCACAAAATTTTTGGAAGAAACAGATAGTTTGGTTTATGCCGAAGAAAGCTGCTCATTAATTGTTTGGAATGATGAAGTAAATACTTTTGAGTGGGTTATAGAAACACTCATGGATGTTTGCGGACACACTGAAGAGCAGGCCGAACAATGTTCTCTTTTAATACACCATAAAGGTAAATATGCTGTAAAAGAAGGCAGCTACGATGTATTAAAACCAATGTGTGATGCTATTACCGAAAGAGGTATTAGTGCCACAATTGAAGTGGTTGCTCAATAATCTAATCATCTTTTTATTTAAACAAACGTATAATGCAAATAGCAATTTTGGGTGCAGGAATGGTGGGCAGAGCCATGGCTTTGGATTTGGTAAAACAATATTCAGTTACCTCTTTTGATGTTAGTTTAGCCTCATTGAATATTCTGTCTGAAAAAAACAAGCAGGTAAAAACGATTCAAACAGATTTAAGCGACTATAGCAACTATCCCAATTTGCTTAAAGATTTTGATTATGTTATTTGCGCTGTGCCCGGTTTTATGGGCTACAAAGCATTAGAGGCAATTATTTTTGCCGGAAAAAATGTAGTAGATATTTCTTTTTTTCCGGAAAATGCTTTAGCACTTGATAAACTGGCCAAAGAAAAGAACATAACTGCCATAGTAGATTGTGGCGTTGCTCCGGGCATGAGCAATTTTGTTTTAGGATACTACAACCAAAAAATGAAAATCAATAATTTTGAATGCATGGTTGGCGGCTTGCCAAAAAAAAGAATACAGCCGTTTGAATATAAAGCTCCCTTCTCTCCTATTGATGTATTGGAAGAATATACAAGACCTGCCCGGTATATTGAAAATAGCTGCATCGTAACCAAGCCTGCCTTAAGTGATGCTGAGTTAATAGATTTTGAACCTGTAGGTACTTTAGAAAGTTTTAATACAGATGGCTTACGCTCTATTCTATTTACAATGCCACACATACCCAATATGAAGGAAAAAACATTGCGCTATCCCGGCCATATAGATTTGATGAAAGGTTTAATTAAAGCCGGTTTTTTAAGTACAGAAAAAGTAAATGGCTTAGATATTTCACCAATGGAATTTACCAGCAAGCTATTATTTAACCAATGGAAATTAGGTGCCGAGGAAGAAGAATTTACACTAATGCAAATAAAGGTGAGTGATGATACCAAAACCATAACCTACAATTTATATGATGAATATGACGCTCCTACCAAAACCTCAAGCATGAGCCGTACCACCGGATACACCGCCACAGCAACTTTAAATATGTTGATAGATGGTTTGTTTGCAGAGAAAGGTGTTTTTCCGCCTGAGTTAGTTGGAAAATATGAAAACTGCTTTAATTATGTAATTAATTATTTACAGGAAAGAAATGTAGTTTATAAGCTCACAGTAACCACAAATTAACTTTTGCATTATTTTATAATTAACTGAATTTGTATTGTGTATTTTTGATGCTTATTTATATAAAATGAAAAGATTGCTATTTATATCTGTTGTTACTTTATTTTTTTCTTGTAAAGAAGATGATGAGGCTGGAAAACCAACCGACAAACCAGTTGAAACCTCAAATGGTGTTGCTGCCCCCCAAATACTAAATGCAAATTTACTTGCAGAATATAAACATGATACCGCTGCATTTACACAAGGCTTGCAATACTTTAATGGAAAATTGTACGAAGGAACGGGTGATTATGAAAATTCGGCATTAAAAATTGTAAACCTTAAAACCGGGCTTGCAGAAAAAAAGCATAAAATAGGCCGCAATAGCTCAGACAAAATGTTTGGAGAAGGTATCACTATTTTAAAAGACAAAATTTATCAACTCACTTGGGATAGCGGCGTTGTATTTGTTTATAATATTAATAATATTGATAAACCCATTCAAACCTTTAAATGGAATTCCGAAGGTTGGGGAATTACAAACGATGGTACAAATCTTATTATTAGTGATGGAATTACACCCAATTTATATTTTGTAAACCCTGCAGATTTTAAAGTTTTACGTGTTCAATCTGTACAAGATAATTACGGCCCTGTATTAAATTTAAATGAGCTGGAGTATATTGACGGTTATGTGTTTGCAAATGTTTGGGGCACAGGTTACATTGTAAAAATTGATCCGGCTTCGGGGCATGTTATTGGCATACTGCATACAAATAAATTATTAGAACATTTTTATGCAACTTATCCAATTCAAGACAGAGATAATGTACTTAACGGCATTGCCTATGACAGTGCAACCAAGAAAATGTTTATCACCGGTAAGCGTTGGCCTAAATTATTTGAAATTAGTTTAAATTAATTCAATTTTTTTGTGTGGGTTCATCTCCACAAAACTGTAAATACTATTGCGTATATAATCATTATCCGCATAAGGTGTAAGCAGTTCTTTTAAATTGCTTACAGATTGAAGTGTATGTGTATTGGGCAAATAACCCATACCCCAAAACTTCCTCTTTCTATTAATAAACAAAGTTTTTCAGTTGCTTTAATACCATCATCAACAACTGCAAATGTTGGTAGTTGCTTATTTAAGGCCAGCACAGCTTTGCTAATTTTTTTATTGTACTTTTTGGGGTGCTCCAAATTTTGTATTTCATCGTTGGTTAAGGGTTGTTTGTTTACAAAACACAACTTATCGCTCAGTTCAAACTCTTCAATCATTTTTTTTAGCATAACCAATCCTTCATGCAGCAAATTAAACGTGTAAAGCGCAGGCAAATGTTTTTTCTTTTTATCAATAGCTAATCGCATATAGCCTTTTCCGTCTTCAAACATATACAAACCAAACTTTTGCAGCGGTTGTTTTTGGCTGGCATTATATTTTGGCCATAATCTTTTTATTTCGGTGCTTTCCAATACAATTGCTTCCAATTCTGTAGCACATTCTTTACAGGTAATGGCATGTATATTACGAACAAAATTTTGCCGCTTTCTATCCGGATCGTTTTGTGTAAAGTGGCTACTCACTCTTTTTTTAATATTTACTGCCTTGCCCACATACACAATTTTATTTTTATTGTTATGAAAGTAATAAACACCCGGTTTCGAAGGCAATTTTTGTATATCTGCTTTAGTTAAATGCAACGGCAACCATTGCTCGGCAGATGTTTTTTTAAGCATGGCATCAATATGTTGCTGTCCGTTGTTTGTTAAATAATGTTCAAATAACAATACTGTTGCCTGTGCATCTCCTCCAGCTCTGTGGCGGTTTTCAATATTTATGTTTAACTCCCTGCAAAGATTACCCAAACTGTATGATGCCAATCCCGGAAAAACTTTACGCCCCAAACGAACAGTGCACAATTTCTTTGCTACTAAATCGTATCCGCAAATTTTAAGTTGATGTTTTACAAAACTGTAATCAAAATTTACACTATGAGCAACAAAAATTTTATCATTTAGTAATTCAAACAAAGGCTCTGCTATTTCCTCAAACGTTGGCGCATTGGCCACCATAGCATTATCTATACCCGTAAGTGCAGTAATATAATATGGTATTTTTTGTAATGGGTTAATTAAAGTTTCCATTTTTTTTACAACCCTGTTGCCATCATGTATATACACAGCTATTTCGGTAATGCCATTGGCGCTGGCATATCCTCCGGTGGTTTCTATATCTACAATGGCGTACATTAGCTGCTTATTTTTAAGACTTCTAAATTACTAATTTATTTAGTACAAACATTTTTTATGGAAATAAAATCTTTCTCTTTTCAAACCCTAAACTGGGCATCTATACCAAAAGTAGAGTATGCAGGCACAACAGGTATAGCCTTTTGGCAAACATTTTTAATGGGAAATATCAGAGTAAGAATGGTAGAGTATTCTGCCAATTATTTAGCCGATCATTGGTGCAGCAAAGGCCATATTATTTTATGTGTAGATGGTAATATGGAAACCGAATTGCAGGATGGACGAAAGTTTATGTTAGAAAAAGGAATGACGTATCATGTGGGAGATGATTGTGAGGCACATCGTTCGGCATCTGTTTGCGGCTGCAAACTGTTTATTGTGGATTGATGTTTTTTTGCTTTGATTCCTTATCAAATTTTGAAATAGCATCTTTATGCATAAGCATTTTAATTAATTGAATAATGGCAGTAATGGCAAAAATACCCCCGATTACCCAGTTTAAATATTGCTGACTGTTGGCAATACGCTGCACCAACCACTTACCGCCAAAAATAAAAACAGCATTGCCTAAAAGTGTTCCCAAGCCAATACCAATAATATAGCTGTTATATTGTCCGGGCTTAGGTTCCAGTATTTTTTTTGTAAATAATACAGTACTCCAACCAAACCAAAAAGGTATTTGCACCGGATTAATTGCACACATAAACATACCCAGTAAAAACGGTGCATATTATTTTGCAGCATTACATTTTTAGCCTCTCCGCCACCTTTTGCAGCAGCAATAAAACTACCCGTGGCTAAGGCAATAATTATAGCAAGCGTAACCCATTCCATTACTTTCATCAACTTATCTTGCTTACGTATCCAGTCTATCCCAACTAGTGAAATGCGTACATAAACCATTTCTACAAGTAAAGAGCCCAACGAAAAATACATGGCATCTAAAATACTTTCTTGTATGCCAATTTGCATGGCCGCAACATTTAAAGTACCTAAGGGCAAGCTTCCTAAAAAGCTAATAATTAAGCCCCAAAAAAATATTTTTAAAAGTCGCTGCATTTAGTATTATTCAAGTATTCAATATCTGGTATCCTGTCCCTTGTTTTAGCTTAAAATATCTTTGTCATTCTATCCCTGCATCTACCAATTTCATTTGCTTTTGCAGGTGTTTTGCATTATTCAAAAATTGTTGCCCTTTTCGGTAATTCCAGGGTTTTATACCCTGCTGCTTATTATATTTACTTATTTGGTATAGTGCTTTCCAGTGTTTTAAAATTTCTTTGTAAGCACCAACCAATGTGTAGCCGGTATCGTAAAAATGATTGGGCTCGGCACCACAACCGTTGTATTCTAAAATGGAAAAATTCTTACCGTTTTTTAAATCTTCAACATTGGTACACATAATATCGTAACGACCGTAAAAAAAATCGTTTATCTGCAAACTTATTTTATCAAAAATGCTTACCAATTTATCGTCGATATGCTCTTTAAATCTACAAAATGAGCTCCACGGTTATGATTGGCTGCATAGCTCAACATATATTTTTCATCTTTTTTTAGCACTTCATTCCATTTGTGTTTATGCTTGCTATGCAACTCTCCTACCCGTTTTTGTCCTTTTGGATGTTGCAATATTAATTGCTCTAAAGTTTGTACACCATCGCCAACAACCTGCAATGGAATTTTGTGCAAAAAACCTGTAACTATACCTTTATTTTCCTGAGGATGCCGAATGTAAAACACACTTACCTCCATTGGGTAAGTTACCATTTGTTGTACAATGTATTCAAATGGCATTTTAGTATGATAGTTTATAAACTCTTTTTCTGTATCTATTTTACGAAACAAAATACCTTGCCCGCCTACTTCAGGCTTTACTATTAACGGGTAAACTATTTTGTGTTTAACAATATTTTCTTTTACCAAATTAATGTCTTGATTTGGTTTTACATTAAATGTGGTTGGATATAACTCCGTTGGCAGCAAATCGTACATTTCTTTTTTAGGCTCGCCTTCCATGCCGCCAAATGTTAGCTTTGGATTACTGGGTGTAAAAAACCAAACAGCACCCGATTTTATAATATACCATAGCCACATAGGTGTAATAGGTGCATAAATTAATTTAAAGGGCCAGGCTTCCCAGTGCGTAATGGTATAAAATAATTTTTTCAAAATATTGGTCTATAATGCTGCCATTTTGTTAAAGATGAACGTAATGCGACGCCAATGCAGCTGAGCAAAGCATCTGCAGCTTGTTACAAAAGAAACAAAAATAAATACTTAACCCCAAAGTGCAATCGTAAAACATTTATTTACATTTGTACTCTTAATGTATAGTTATGCATGTACCAACAATGGCCGAAATGATGGCAAGTGGCGAAAATCCCGAAATTTTGTTTTGGGTGGGATGTGCCGGAAGTTTTGATCAAAGGGCTCAAAAAATTACAAAAGCATTTGTAACCATTTTAGATAAAGTGGGTGTTAAATACGCCATTTTGGGTAAAGAAGAAATGTGTACCGGCGATCCGGCACGTAGAAGCGGAAACGAGTTTATGTTTCAAATGATGGCGTACCAAAATATTCAAATTTTAAACGGCTATGGCATTAAAAAAATTGTAACGGCTTGTCCTCATTGTTTTAATACGTTAAAAAATGAATACCCGGAGTTAGGCGGCACTTACGAAGTAATACACCATGCTACATTTATACAACAACTGATAGATGAAGGCAAAATAAAAATGACAGATGGAGGTATATTTAAAGGGCAAAAAATTACGTACCACGATAGTTGTTATTTAGGCAGAGCTAATAACATTTATGAAGCACCCCGAAAGGTTTTAGAGGCATTGGATGTAGCTTTGGTAGAAATGAAACGCTGCCGCAGCAATGGCTTATGCTGTGGCGCCGGTGGCGCACAAATGTTTAAGGAAGAAGAAAAAGGAACTACACGTATTAATTTAGACAGAGCGAATGAAGCGTTGGAAACCGGGGCAAGTGTAATAGCATCTGCCTGCCCGTTTTGTAATACCATGATGACAGATGGTGTAAAAAACAGTAATAAAGAAGATGAAGTACAAGTACTGGATATTGCAGAGTTGGTGGCTGCATCACTGAAAAATTAATGATTATGAATTTTAATATTAAAGAACAACTTCCGGTAAATTTTAATGCAAACTCCAAAGTGTGGGTTTACCAAAGCAGTCGCTTTTTTAATGAAGTTGAAGCGTTGCAATTAGAAAATATACTGCACACATTTGTTGCCAACTGGAAAAGCCATGGCGATAATGTAAAGGGGTTTGCTCAGTTATTTTTTAATCAGTTTATTGTGTTAATGGCAGATGAAACATCTGTAAGTGTGGGCGGCTGCAGTACAGATACCAGTGTACATTTAATTAAAGAAATTGAGCAACTGTTTAAAACTGATTTGCTAAACAGGCAAAATTTGGCTTTTATTGTAAAAGATAAAATTCAATTGGTGCCGCTGGCGCAATTGGGTTATGCCGTAGAAAACGATTTTATTACCGGTAATACACTTTACTTTAACAATACTATCCTTACAAAAAAAGATTTAGAAGAAAACTGGATTATACCAATTAAACAGAGTTGGCTTAAAGCTAAAGTGCCTGCCAAAATTGGCTAACTATTTCTTAACTATTTTTTTAGCCTTTTTAGCAAAAATATAACTTAACGAAAGCCTGTAATTACGGGTATTTGTTGCGCTGTAACTTTCTAAATTAAAATTACTGCCGTAGGTAAATGTTTTATTTTGTTGCTGTTTAAAAGGATCAATAATATTTATTGCTACCACAAATTTTTTCTTGAGGAACTTTTGCTGCACACCAATATTCATGCTTAAGTTATTGCGTACAGTACCCTGCGGATTGGCAAAACGATTGAATGTAAAGCTGGCATTGCTTGTTAGCAAATCGCTAAATTGATAATTGCCATTTAAAGTAGTAAATAATGAACCGCCGTTTCTGAAGCGGTTTATGGTTCTGTCGTGCAAACTATATACATTATAATTATAGCCTAAGCTTATATTTATTTTAGATTTTTTGCTAAGCGTATATCCGCCCCATAGGCTTGATTCATATTCTTTTCTTCCACTTAAATTTTGCCAGGTTATTGTAGTGGTACCATTGGGTTGTAATGTACGTATAGAGCTGTAAATATTTTGTAATGCATTATAGCCTAATGAGGCATTTATGTTATACAATTTGTTCCATTTGCCAACAATAAAATCAAAATTATCGGCATAATAAGCCGTTAAGCCAGGATTACCAAACCGTGTATTATACGGATCACTGTAATCTACACTCGGGTTAAGTTCATTTATACCCGGCCGTTGTATGGTACGCTTATAACTAAACGTAATGCTTATTTCGTTTACCCATTTTTTGTACAATGTGGCAAAGGGTAAAGCTGTGAAATAATTGTTTTTGTAAGTATTGGAAATGGTGGTAAACTTAAAGTTAGTTTGTGTGTTTTCCAGAGATGAACCTATGGTTAAATAAAAATCTTGCTTAAACTCATACCGCAATGCAAGCCTTGCCGATGCTATGTTTTGATGAAACCTGAAATTATTACTTAGTAAATCATTCTTTACAAATAAATTGGTGGCTCTTTGCCAAAAATTGGTGCTTATAATATTATGACTGCTAAAGCGAATATTACTGACACCTGTATTCAAAAGTATTTTTTTGTTTTTTAATGGCTTGTCATAATTAACTCTAAATGTTATGGTATTGTTTGCTACATCTGTTATTTGTTGTTGGGTAGAGTCTGCTCCCGTTGGTGAATAATCGGCATTTAGGTATTGCTGATAAAAATCTTTAGCTGATGTATTATCATTAAAATTTATACCTGTAATTATTTTTAATACTTGCCTCGGATCTTTTCCTTTGGCAGTATACGTAAAGCTAAAATTAGGATTATGTGTATTTGTATTTGTTGCTGTAAACCTGTTGCTTAATTTATAAATCTGATACAGGTTATTAATATTTGCATACTCCACTGCATTATTGCTGTTTGCATTATTTGTGTTGTATTGAGCGGTAAAATTTAGGCTTCTATTTTTATTAATTTCATAATCTAATGCAGCTCTAAAATTTGGGCGGCGGTTTAAACTTGTACTATTACCACTTGTGTTAAAATAATTAGATGAGTCTGTGTAAATATTTTGCCTTTTACTGTAACTGTTTCCTTCGTATTCATTGTAGCCAAAGCCTGTGTTAATGTTTAGGGCAAACTTATTTTTTCTGTAGCTCATGTTACCGCTAATACCAGCTTCGCCTCTGGAGCCATAGCTTACGCTTAATCTTCCGTTAAACCCAACTTTGCCTTTTCTGGTAACAATATTTATCACACCACCTCTTTCGTTAGCATATTGTGGCGGTGGTGTGGTCATTACTTCTATTTTTTCAATCATGCTTCCGGGCATACTCTCCAGCAAATCCTGCAATTGTTTGGCATTAAGCTCTATGGGTTTATCATCAATTAAAATTTTAACATCCTTGCCTCTTAATAATACCTTACCGTCGTTATCTACATTTACTAAAGGTGTTTGTTTTAACAATTCTGTTGTAGATGTTGTGGAACTAAGCGCCGATTCGCCAACATTAAATGTAATTTTACCGTCCTTATTTTCTATTAAAGGCTTCTCTGCATAAACAGTAACTTCGGTAAGTGTGTTTGTTTTTATTTTGAGTTTTATGTCATTCAAGTCAAAATCATATCTATCTTCCCGTATATAAATGCTGTCAATTTGTAACGTTGTAAAACCAATAGTTGAAATGCTTAGTCTGTAATATCCGTAGTTCAGTTTATCAAACATAAACGATCCATCTTTTACCGATAAAGTTGTAATACTATTTGTATCTTTTCCAATTGGCACCAGCATTACCGATGCTCCAACTATAGCTTTACTATTATCGGCATTTAGTAGTGTACCAATAATAATGCCTTTTGTGGAAGGCACACTATCTTTTTGCGCTTTTGCAAACAAGGCACTCATCAATGCAAAAAATAAGAGTAAATAGCGCAAGTAATTAAGTTTAAAAATGCAAATTTACAGTAGTTCTGTATTAAACCTGCCATTCTGTTGCACCTCATCAACCTTATTTACCATTAACATAAAAATTTAGCTATTATCATTTTGTATGTTATTTTTACGGCTTAAATATTTGATATGAGGAAAATATTAGTACTTGTTACCTTGTTGGTTTGTACAACTACTCTTTTTGCACAACCAATTACCAAGCGAAAGTTTATAGATCCTGCAAACTTTGATTTATCTGTAAAACCCGGCGATAATTTTTTTTTATACGCTAACGGAGCATGGCTAAATAAAACACCCATTCCGGCATCTAAAACCCGTTGGGGCAGTTTTGATATGCTTGCCGAAGAAAGCTCTCAGGCTTTAAAAGAATTGTTGGAAGATGCGGCAAAAAATCCGGGCAACAATGCTTTAATGAAAACTGTAGGCGATTTTTATGCCAGTGGTATGGATAGTTTAGCGATTGAAAAATTAGGCTATCAACCCATAAAAAAATATTTAAACGCCATTAGCAAATTACCTAATAAGGCCGAAGTTCTTAAACATATTAATTACTTACGTGCCAATGCCATTACCAGCCCGCTATACAGAATTGGTGTTGGGCAAGATGCTAAAAATGTAACCCAGTATATTGTAAACATTGGACAAGGTGGTACTACATTGCCAGACAGAGATTATTATTTAAAAGATGATAGCCGTAGCAAAACCATACGTAACGAGTATATTAATTACATTACTACACTCTTTAAACTTTGTGGCACCGATGATTCTACCGCAAACGTAAATGCCGCCACTATTTTACAGTTAGAAACCACCATTGCCAAAGCTCAAATGAGCAGGGTAGAAATGAGAGACCCTAACAAATTGTATAATAAATTTTCCTTAACCGATTTATCTGCCAAAACACCCAACCTTAACTGGAAAGATATTTTACAAAACCTTGGTTACCAAACAATACAAGATAGTTTAGTAACGAGTAATCCTAAGTTTTTAGTTTTTATAGATTCTCTGCTAAATGTAACAGAAGTTTCAACATGGAGAACATACCTGCAATGGAATGTTATGAAAGATGCAGCACCCTATTTAAGCAGCGCATTTGTTGATGCAAATTTTGCTTACAATAAAGCATTAAATGGACAAAAAGGGCAAACGCCCCGCTGGCAACGTATGAGTGGTTTAGTTGATGGACAAATTGGAGAGTTACTTGGCCAACTATATGTAGCAAAATATTTTAAACCCGAGGCAAAAAAAAGAATGCTGGAGTTGTTGGATAATATGACTGCCGCATTTTCCGAACGTATAAATCAATTAGATTGGATGAGTGCTGAAACCAAAGTAAATGCTTTAACTAAATTAAATGCCATTACAAAAAAAATTGGTTATCCCGATGTTTGGAAAAAATATGATGGCGTAATAATAAACCGAACCGATTTTATAGGCAATATTTTAAGATGTAATCAATGGAGATATTACGATAACATAAGCCGATTAGGTAAACCTATTGATAAAAATGAATGGGGAATGACGCCTCCAACAGTAAACGCTTACTATAGTGCTCAAAAAAATGAAATTGTTTTTCCTGCCGGCATATTGCGTTTCCCTTTCTTTGATTTTGAGGCAGATGATGCCATAAATTATGGTGGTATTGCTGCAGTTATTGGTCACGAAATGACACATGGTTTTGATGACCATGGAAAACTTTGATGCCGATGGAAACTTAAAAGATTGGTGGACAAAGACCGATGCCGATGAATTTAAGAAAAGAGCCGATGAAGTTGTTGAGCAATATAACGGCTATACAGTTTTAGATACTTTGCATGTAAACGGCAAACTTACTTTAGGCGAAAACCTGGCCGATTTAGGCGGCCTTAGTATTGCTTACGAAGCATTTAAAAAAACTAAACAATTTAAAGAAGGAAAAAAGATAGATGGTTTTACACCAACACAACGTTTCTTTTTAAATTGGAGCCAGGTTTGGCGTAGCAATATTTTACCCGAAGCTGCAGCACAACGTATTGTTACCGATAACCACTCACCCGGCGTACATCGTAGCAATGGCCCTTTAACCAATATAGATGCATTTTATGAGGCATTTGGGGTAAAAGAAGGCGATAAAATGTTTAAACCTAAAGAAAAGAGAACGAAAGTTTGGTAAAATACAATTAGAAATTAAAAATTAAACTGCTCAGCTCACTGAGCAGTTTTTGTATTACAAACCTTATTACTCATAATTCATAACTCCCAATTAATATTCTGCCATCTTGTCAGAATCATCATCAATCACTATCTTTGCAACTTATAAAGTAGCGTTTGATGTTAGATATAATGACAGATAAAAAACACGATGAAACAAGGCAAGGCGAGGCATTTGCTCTCTTGAGGTAAACACATCTGCCTGTAAAAAGCATTTTTATATAGAAAGTTATGGTTGCGCCATGAACTTTGCCGATAGCGAAGTGGTAGCATCTATCTTAATGGAAAATGGCTTTGGCGCTACTAAAGAGGTTGAACAAGCCGATTTAATCTTTATTAATACCTGCTCTATCAGAGAAAAAGCCGAGCAAACCGTACGTAAACGCCTTACCGAATTTCGCAGTCTTAAAAAAACGAAACCCGGCATGTTGGTTGGTGTTTTAGGCTGCATGGCCGAGCGGCTAAAAGCCCAATTTATTGAGGAAGAAAAACTGGTTGATTTAGTTGTAGGCCCGGATGCTTACCGAGCTTTACCCAATTTAATTGAAGAAGCCGAAACCGGTCAAAAAGCGGTAAACGTTTTACTTAGCCGAGACGAAACCTATGCCGATATAGCCCCAATTCGTTTAAACAGCAACGGTGTTACTGCATTTGTAAGTATTATGAGAGGCTGCAATAATATGTGTAGTTTTTGTGTAGTGCCTTTTACCCGTGGCCGGGAAAGAAGCCGTGATGCTGTAAGTATTATTAATGAATGTAAAGATTTGTTTGAAAACGGATACAGAGAAGTAACCTTACTTGGCCAAAATGTAGATAGTTATTATTGGATGGACGAAGAAAAAAATGAGCAGGTAACATTTGCCATGCTTATGGAAAGAGTTGCTCTTATCTCTCCTCTTCTACGAGTGCGTTTTTCTACCTCACATCCAAAAGATATTACGGATGAAGTGTTACACACCATGGTTAAGTACGATAACATTTGCAACTACATACATTTACCTGTACAAAGCGGCAGTAGCAGAGTACTGCAATTAATGAACAGAACGTACACCAGAGAATGGTACATTGCAAGAGTAGATAGAATAAAAGAACTGATACCCGATTGTGGCTTAAGTACCGATATGATTACCGGATTTTGTACCGAAACAGAAGATGACCATCTGGAATCTTTGAGCCTTATGCGCTATTGCCATTACGATTTAGCGTACATGTATTTTTACAGCGAACGCCCCGGAACACTTGCTGCCCGTAGGTTTACAGATGATATACCCGAGGAAGTAAAGAAAAGAAGATTACAGGAAATGGTAGCACTCCATCGCTTACAAACTTTGGCAAGTATGCAAAAAGATGTAGGCAAAACATTTAAGGTATTGGTAGAAGGTTTTTCTAAAAGAAGTGAAGATGATTTATATGGCCGAAATGATCAAAACAAAGTGGTTGTTTTTCCTAAAGGAGAATTTAAGAAAGGAGATTATGTAATGGTGAATATCACTTCTTGCACAGCAGGCACTTTAATTGGTCTTCCTATTTAATTATTAAAAAATCACTTTGTGTACACTTTGTGCCTCAGTGTCTCAGCAGTTTAACATGGACTTACAACTTATAAAAAACAGATTTGGAATAATTGGCAATTCGCCATCGCTTAACCATGCTTTAAATGTAGCAGTACAGGTAGCCAATACCGATTTAAGCGTACTCATTAATGGTGAAAGCGGTGTGGGTAAAGAAGTTTTTTCGCAAATAATTCATGCACTCACTGCCCGTAAACACAATTCGTTTATTGCAGTAAACTGCGGTGCCATTCCCGAAGGCACCATCGACAGCGAATTATTTGGCCACGAAAAAGGAAGTTTTACCGGAGCGGTAGATAGTCGTAAAGGTTATTTTGAAACGGTAAACGGCGGCACCATATTTTTAGATGAAATTGGCGAAATGCCCTTAGGTACACAAGCCCGTTTATTAAGAGTTTTAGAAGCCGGCGAATACATACGTGTTGGTAGCAGTAAAGTGCAAAAAACAGATGTACGTGTAATTGCTGCAACTAACAAAGAATTAATTGAACATTCTCAAAGCGGCAGGTTTAGAGAAGACTTGTATTATCGCTTAAACACCGTTCCTATAAGGGTTCCATCTCTCCGAGACAGAAAAGAAGATATCCCTCTTTTGTTTAGAAAATTTGTCAGTGATTTTTCGGATAAATATAAATCTGCTACTGTACAATTAGATGATGAAGCCAAAAAGGTGTTAATGAATTATCCCTGGCCGGGTAATGTTAGAGAGTTAAAAATATTGCTGAACAAATATCTGTGCTTAACAAAAGAAAAATTATTACTGCCAATAAATTAAAAAGTTTTTTACCGAAAACAATTTCAACCGACTGCCATGCTTTTGCCGGGGAAAAGGCGGTGTAGTCAAAAAGAATTTGCCAACGAAAGAGAAATTTTGTATAAACTTTTTTTTGACATGAAGAAAGATGTAAACGAATTAAAGAAAATGTTCTTTGATATTTTACAAAACCCTTCATTAACAAAACATACGCCTGTTTTTAACGTAACAATCCAATAAACGAATTTGTCTCCACAACGAATGCCTGCCTAATAGTAACCAGCAGGCAACCAGCCTGTTTCATCAATCAAAAAAACCACGATATTCATCAGCACGAAGATGTTGAAGAAAGATTGAGCATTATAGATAAAGAAAAAGAACTGATTTTAAAGCCTTAAAAAACATAAAGGCAAACGTAAAGATGCCTCTGCTCGATTTAGGCATTAGCGAAAGAACATTGTACAGAAAGCTAAAGGAGTATGACATCGAAGATCTTTAATACCATCAATGAACTTTCATTAATTTCGTTCTATGCAAACATTTGTAAAACATATTATAAACGCTAAATTTTGGGCAGTTGGTTTTTTGCTCATTTTTACCTTTTCGTATGCTACCTGTAAATATGGGTTTAAAGATTCATCTCCGCCGCCGGCAGATGTAAAAACCTTTAGGGTAAATTATTTAGAAAACAAAGCCAGTTACGTAAATCCACAACTTAGTCCGCAGTTAACAGAAAAATTAAAGCAAAAAATAATTAATACTACAAGGCTCAGGCAAACCAATACCGAAGATGCTCATTACGATATAAGTGGTTATATAAGCCAATATCAGGTATCTGTAACAGGCATTAGCGGCAGTAACACAACACGTAATAAATTAACCGTAGGTTCTTCATTTAATATTTAAAAATACATTAGATGAAAAAAAGAATTTTGATACCGATGTTAGCTATAGTTTAGACTTTGATGCCAACCTTACGCTTAGCCAGGTGGAAACGCAAGAAGGCACAAAAATTGTTAATAATATTGCAGATGCTATCTTTAATAAGATTTTTTCGAATTGGTAATACAGATGTAAGATTTAGTGATACAAGATTTAAGATTTTTTTTAACTTCAAAGCTTTGTTTATTTAAGCAACCAAAATGACTACTAAAGCAATTTTTGAATCCATATTTAAAAAAGATATCAGGGATGAAAACAATTATTTGTTTTTACAACAAGTAGCACAAGAGCATCCTTATTTTAGTGCCGCACAGTTTTTTTTATTGCTGCAAACAAAAAAAAATACAGAAGACTTTAAACAGCAAGCTGCTAAAACAGCACTTTATTTCAACAACCCTTTTGGTTAAACTATTTATTAATCGAAGAGTTGGCAACCGAAGAACAATCATTGCAAAATCATACAGCCGCTGTTTTACAAAAATAGAAACATTGCAAAGAAGCGGTGCCCATTGCAGAAAAGAAGTAAAGTGAGTGACACAACGATGTTGAAAAAATGAACCCAAAGGCCAGTTACCCAAAAAAGAAAATACATTCGAATTTAAAACCTGCCCAACATATACCAGTTGAGCACATGCTTTTTGAACCTATGCACATGGTAGATTATTTTGCCAGCCAGGGTATAAAGCTTAGCGAAGAGGTACAAACCGGTGATAAACTGGGTAAACAGCTTAAAAGCTTTACCGAGTGGCTTAAAACCATGAAAAAAGTTCATCCCGATAAATTAGGCCAAAACATTGTACAAACCGATGTTGCAGTGCAAAATTTGGCCGAAAAAAGCAATACCGAAGGCGATATTTTAACCGAAGCCATGGCCGAAGTATTTGCCATGCAGGGCAAAAATGAGAAGGCAATTGAAGTGTATGAAAAATTAAGTTTGCTCAATCCCCTTAAAAGTGCTTACTTTGCAGCCAAAATTTTACCATTAAAAGGATAGTGACATGTTAGTGTTATTTGGAATTTTAATAATTATTGCCTCTTATACTAGTTGTGATCGTGTTGATACAGAACCCTAAAGGTGGTGGTTTATCTGCAAGTTTAGGTGGTTTCAGCAACCAGTTAATGGGTGTAAAACAAACTACCGATGTATTGGAAAAAGGCACTTGGTTGTTTGCTGCTATAGTGGGTATTTTATGTGTTGTATCGCCTGCTTTTTTTGTTAATAATATAATTAAAATGAAAAAAACAATATTGTTTATACTCTTAGTTTTAGGATTGGTTGGTGGCTATTTGGGTTACAAAGTATTTGGCCCTACAGTAAATGCCCCCGAGCAAAAATATGTTTATATTAAAACCGGCAGCAACTACAATGATGTAAAACAACAGTTGATAGATAAAAAAGTAATAGCAAGCGGCTCACTTTTTGAACGGGTTGCTCAACTATTAAAATACCCTAAATTGGTAAAAGCAGGCAGATATGAAATAAAAGATGGCACAAGCATTTACAATTTGGTAAAAATGTTACGCTCAGGCAACCAAAGCCCGGTTAATTTAGTAATAAACAAATTGCGTATTAAGGAAGATTTGGCAAAAATAAGCTGCATCGTTTGAAACAGATTCCTACTGTAATACAATTTTAAACAATACCGATTCGTTAAAAATGCGAAATACAAACACATTTATGTGACAGATGGTATTACCCAACACGTACAGCATTACTGGATTCATCTGTTTCTAAAATTTTTAAAAAGCTGTATGTTGAGCAGGAAAAATTTTGGACATCCGAAAGAAAGCAAAAAGCACATGGATTAAACTTATCTCCCAGGCAAGTATATACATTAGCCAGCATTGTTGATGAAGAAACAAATAACGAAGCTGATAAAGGAAAAGTTGCCAGTGTGTATTTAAACAGGTTAGAAACAGGTATGAAGTTGGAGGCCGACCCCACCGTAAAATTTGCCATGAGGGATTTTGGTTTAAAACGTATTTTAACCAAGCATCTCTCCTACCCATCTGCTTACAATACTTACCAACACACAGGTTTGCCTCCGGGGCCAATTTGTACACCAAGTGGCAAAACGATTGATGCCGTTTTAAATGCACCACAAACCAATTACATTTTTTTTGTAGCTCAGCCTAATTTTTCGGGTTTATCTAATTTTGCCAGCAATTACCAAGAGCATTTAGGCTACGCCAAAATATATCAGGTTTGGATAGATAGTTTACTTAGAGCAAGAGCTGTAAAATAGAATTTTGTACCTTGCTGTTGCAAAAACTAAATGACAAAATTTGAACGCATATTAATTACCCAAACACCCTTAGCATTTGTAATTCGCAAAAGTAAGCATTGGTATTTGCCCGGTTTTGAAGGTGTACCGTTGTACGATGTGGTAAAATTTTTCAGGCAGCAAATAAAAACGGTTGGTTTAACCGAAAGGGCATCGGCAGTTGCATACAACTTCATAATGGCAATTCCTCCATCACTGCTTTTTTTATTTACATTAATACCACATTTACCATTTTTTAAAAAAGGCGAAATTCAAAAACAAGTTGTCTTACTTATAAAAGATATTATACCCAACGAAGTGTATAATAAAGATCTTATTCTTTTTATAAATAAAACATTTTTGCAAAACCGGTTTTCAGCCTGCTTTCTTTTGGTTTACTATTAGCACTTTTTTTTGCATCCAGTGCCATGATGGGTATTATGCGATCTTTCAACAAAAATTATATTGGTTTTCAAAAACGTAAGGGATTACATGATAGATGGGTTGCTATACGCCTTACTTCGTTAATTTTTGGATTGGTGTTAGGATGCCTCATTTTATTAATATCGCAAGGCGCTGTACTAAAATGGATTGGTATTAAAAATGCCTGGTGGAGGGAAGCTATATCATACATTCGCTGGATATTTATTATTGCATTGGTTTTTTACTCCATTGCGTTTATTTATAAATTTCTGGCGGTACATAAAAAATGGAAAACTATTTCGCCGGGTAGTATTGTGGCTACATTCCTTTGCATTTTAGCTTCTTTAGGCTTTTCGTACTTTGTAAATAATTTTGGCAAATACAATGCTCTTTACGGTTCGTTAGGTACAATTATGATACTGATGGCGCTCATTTTTATTAATTCGCTTGTTTTACTAATTGGGTTTGAGTTGAATGTAAGCATCAAGTCGATAAAAACTATTGCCGAGCAAAGGGAAGTACACGAAAAAAAGCTTGAAGAAGCTGTACAAATTACATAAACGGTTTTTTGCTTTCTGCAAACTTTTATATCTTACAAAAAAATAAATCAATGAAAAAAATATTTCTATTTGCTATAGTAGCAATTGCTTTTACTGCAATGGCATTTTACATTTGGCGATCCGTTAAAAATTGGTAGCGACCTGCCAAGCCGTGATATTAAAATGCAAGACATTTCCGGTAAAGATGTTTCTTTAAAAGATGCAAGCACAACAAATGGTTTATTGGTGATGTTTAGTTGTAATACTTGCCCGTATGTAATTAAAAATCAACAACGCACAATTGCTATTTGCGATTATGCCAAAAAAATGGGCTTTGGTGTAATATTGCTTAACAGCAACGAAGCTAAAAGAGGCGATGATGATGGTTTGGCACAAATGAAAACCTATGCAGCAGAGCAAAAATATAATTGGTTTTATGCTTTAGATAAAGAAAATGTAATTGCAGATGCATTTGGTGCAAACCGTACACCTGAATGTTTTTTATTTGATGGCAGTTTAAAATTAGCCTACCATGGTGCTATAGATGATAACGCAAGTGATGCTGATAATGTAACACGTAATCATTTAAGACAAGCAATTACAGAGCTTGTTAGCGGCAAAGAGGTTTCGGTAAAAGAAAGCAGAAGTGTGGGTTGTACTATTAAACGTAAAAGTTAAAATTATAAAGCTGTTTTTAGGGCTTCTTCAAATTGCTGGGGTGTAAACTGTTCTTCATAAAACTGTTTATACCCTTTTTTGTTATTTACAATTATGGTGGCAGGTATTGCCCCACTCCATTTTTCATCTATTGCAGGGCAAAAAAAATCGGCATTGGTTTCGTTTAACCAAATAACAGGAGCCGTAAACTTGTATTTTTTTATAAATGCTTTTAATTTTTGAGGATAAAAGGATGCAATATCTAAACTAACCAACATTAATTTTACTTTTTTTGCTGCATATTTTTTAGATATACTTTGCAAATACGGAATTTCTTCAATGCAAGGTTTACAAAATGTGCTCCAAAAATTTATAACGTAAGTAGTGTCGTTATTTTTTGAATAATATTTAACCACATCGTCAATCTTCCATTTGGGTATAGTTTGCCCAAATAAACCGGTTGAAATAAAGTACAGGCTAAATAATAGTAAATATCTTTTCATTTGCCTAAAAATACGCAATAAGCAAATATGAACGTTTCCTGTTATCAAATTTACCTTTTTGCCAATCCCTTTTTAACAATTACTTTTGCTTAATTCTTAATTCCTAATTTTTAATTTTTAATTATTTATGGCATACGATTTAATTGTTTTAGGTAGTGGTCCTGGTGGTTATCCGGCGGCTATAAGAGCCAGCCAATTAGGCAAAAAAGTAGCAATTATCGAAAAAGAAAGTTTGGGCGGTATTTGCCTTAATTGGGGATGTATTCCTACCAAAGCATTATTAAAAAGTGCACAAGTATATGAGTATGCAAAACATGCTGCTGACTATGGTGTAAATGCAGAAAATGTAAGTGCCAACTTTGAAGGTGTTATTAAACGCAGCCGTGGCGTTGCTGATAAAATGAGCAAAGGTGTTCAATTTTTAATGAAGAAAAATAAGATTGATGTAATAATGGGCTATGGCAAATTGGTGAGCCCTACCAAAATGGAAGTAACTGCAGCAGATGGCAGCAAACAAATAGTTGAAGCGAAAAATATTGTAATAGCTACCGGTGGTAGAGCAAGAGAATTACCCAGTATGCCAATTGATGGTAAAAAAATTATTGGCTACAGAGAAGCAATGGTGTTACCTACCCAACCAAAAAGTATGATTATTTGCGGCAGTGGTGCTATAGGTGTGGAGTTTGCGTATGTGTACAACAGTATGGGTACAAAAGTTACTATTGTTGAGTTTATGCCACGTATTGTGCCTGTAGAAGATGAAGATATTAGCAAAGAATTGGAAAAGCAATACAAAAAGCAAGGCATAACGATTATGACTAGCAGTGAGGTATTAAGTGTTGATACTAGCGGTGAAGGTGTAAAGGCAAAAGTGAAAACAGCAACAGGCGAAGTGGTGTTAGAAGCAGATGTATTGTTAAGTGCTGTAGGTGTTGTGGCAAATATTGAAGGCATTGGTTTAGAAGAATTAGGTATTAAAACAGAAAAAGGAAAAATAATTGTTGATGCTAATGGGCAAACAAATGTTGCAGGCGTTTACGCCATTGGCGACTGTACACCTGGCCAGGCATTGGCACATGTAGCTGCTAAAGAAGGTATAAATGCAGCAGAACACATGAGTGGGCATCATCCGGAACCAATGGATTACAACAACATACCTGGCTGTACGTATTGCACTCCCGAAATTGCAAGTGTAGGCTACACCGAAAAAGCGGCTAAAGATGCAGGCTACGAAGTAAAAGTGGGTAAGTTCCCATTTATGGCAAGTGGTAAAGCAAGTGCAGCAGGTGCTACCGAAGGTTTTGTAAAAGTAATTTACGATGCAAAGTATGGCGAATTTTTGGGCTGCCACATGATTGGTATGAACGTTACCGAAATGATTGCCGAAGCTGTAGTTGCCCGTAAATTGGAAACCACAGCACACGAAATTTTAAACGCTGTTCATCCTCACCCTACTATGAGTGAAGGCTTAAAAGAAGCTACTGCTGCGGCTTATGGAGAGGCGATAGATATTTAATGTTTTGGGGCATTTAGAGAACAATCCCAAAAATCTTTACATACAAGAAATACCTTCTTAAAAAGAAGGTGTTTTATGTGTTCAGATATATCTAAACACATAAAACACCTCTTAACATTTCATTAAGCCATTTATCCATCTTTATGTTTTGCTAAGAGTGTAATACTATGTATCTTTGCGGCGCAAATACGTACTACTGCATTAGTAATTGGTTTATAAACCTTCTTTTTGTGTAGCAATACTCCCGGCCAGACAACTACGCCTGACTTTTGAGAGAAAATTATAACGTAAAAATTAACGATTAAAAAAAATCATGTGGCGGCATGTGTATACCTGTAGCTGTATGAAATAAACTAAGTAAATAAACAATAAATATAAACAGATGAAAAATGAAACGATGGGCAACAGCTCAGTTAACAAAAATGACCTAAAAGAATTATTGAAAGAAACAAAAGAGACCTTGGCTACTGATGTAAAAGTTGATGGCAACCAACGAGTATTTGGTGCGGTGGATTTGTGGAATGCTCAAAAAAGACAACGTACTTCTATCTCTATGAGAAGATGGATGAACTAATTAGGTTAAAAAGAAAATAATTTTTATAGGTTTTTTAGCCCCGATACATTCGGGGCTTTTTTTTACCCATTTATCTATTCACTTTGCATTGCAGTATCCTTCATTTCCTTAGCTACAGCATGCCCTAAATATTTTTCAATAGCATTGTGTACCCAATATATTACAGGGGTAAGTACCATTGCCATAATAAATTTATAAATATAATTGCTACAGCTTATGGCTAATACCTTTGCCCAACTCCAATCGGAACCAACTTTAAAAGCAATAAAAATTACAATAAAACTATCTATTAATTGAGATAGTAATGTTGAGCCTGTGGCTCGTAGCCAAATCTTTTTTTCGCCTGTTATCTTTTTAATGCCATGAAAGCTCACCACATCTACCATTTGCCCAACAATAAAAGCAACTAACGATCCTATAATAATCCAATTGCTTTGCCCCAGTACACTGTTGTACGCTGTTTGCATATTATCTTCTCCTTTTGCAGCATTGCTGCCAATCCACCAATCTACCGGCGCTAATCTTATAGCAATAAAATAAATGATAAATGCAAATGCGATCAGGATAGCTGTAGTGTAAGATAAAAATTTTACGCCTCTTAATCCATAGTACTCATTAATGATATCTGTCATTATAAAAACTACCGGCCAAATAAGTACACCTGCAGTTAATGTAAATGGCGAAACCTGCTCTCCAAATAAGTTAAAATGCCATACATTAAGCCCAAATGTTTTTTCTAGCGAAAATATTTTTACACCAATCACCTCGGCTATCAGAGCATTTGTAATAAATATGGCTGCCAAAAGTATAAACAACCGTGTTGGCCTGTTTTTGAGTATGCTTTGTATCATTGGAGTCTATAAAATAATAATAAATTTGAAACACAAATATTAAACCATTAAAAAGTATATCCATTTGCTTATACTACTTGTTTTTTAAACAGAAATTGCAAAAGCACCAACAATAAAAAATAAAATTTACCAACCATGCAAACTGAGCAATAACCACAACAGAACCTTTAAAAAAATCTAATGGCTTTGCATTAGCGGCATTTGCATCAATATACAACTTAAAATACGTAAATACAACGGCTGCCACAAAACACAGGTTACAAATAAAAACTATTTTAGAAAAGAAACGCATATACAAATATTAAAAGGTTATTTTTCAAGTAAGTTACTATCCATTCTTTCCGTACAGCATAGGTACAAACGAAAAGTTTTCAAAAGCCTCTTCTGTAAATGCACCATCAGATGTTTTAGTTAATCGCAACATTCGTTGATGCTCACCTTCATCAACCGGTATTACCATAAAGCCGCCAACTTTAAGTTGCTCCATTAATTTGGGCGGAATAACCGGCGCCGCGGCAGTTATTATTATTTTATCAAAAGGGCCATAAGTTGGTAACCCCTCATATCCATCTCCATAAAAAAATTTTAGATTAGCGTATTGGCTTTTAAAAACATAATTTTTTGTTTTATCGTACAATTCCTTTTGTCGTTCAATAGTAAAAACCTTAGCCCCCATTTCGGCCAAAACCGTTGCCTGGTAAATACTTCCGGTACCAATTTCCAACACTTTATCAAATGGTTTTATTTGTAGCAGTTGGGTTTGGTACGCTACTGTATAAGGCTGCGATATAGTTTGAGCTGCAGCAATAGGAAAGCTCTGTCTTCATAAGCAATTTCATCAAAAGCACTGTCTAAAAAATAGTGGCGTGGAATATTGCTTATGGCTGCCAAAACATTTTCATCTGTTATTCCTTTGGTACTTAAAAGTTCAACCAGCTTTTTTCGTAAGCCTTTGTGGCGGTATGTATCTTCGTATTTTCTCATTGCAGAGTTGCAAGATAAAAAAAATGCAGGGCAATATACCCTGCATCTTAAAATATAATTTTTAATTTACTTGTACCGGGGTGTATGTTCATTAAAAAAATCATTGCTAGCGTCGTTCCAGTTGTCAATAACCTCTTTACGCATTTCAAATAGCTGCTTGTTATTTTGATTGTATTTATTTGATGCTGCATTAATTTCATTTACACTTTTGTTGTAAGCATCTATATCAGCCTGTGTACGGTTATCTCCTTTTTTATCCATCTCTTTCTTTAATGCCTCAAATCTTTCATTCGTCAAAAAGAAGTCGCTTATGGTTTTCATTTTATCATTAACTTCCTTTACATAAAAATTCATGACCGCTTTAAAAGAAGCAATTAAACTATTATCGCCTTCAAATGGTTTTATTTCATTCACTTTCTCCAAGCCTTCCTGTGCATATTTAAGTAACGAACTTTTAGATTGCTCTATTCCTGTAATATTCCCTTTTTCAATTGCCTTCATTAAATTTTCTTCCTGAAAGCTTGCTTTAAAGAACAATAAATATATTTTATGGAAATATTCATTCGTATTATGAACCTGCTCAGCCATCTTGCCCAACTCACTTTTATCTTCAATGATATTAATATTATATTTCTTCCCAAAATCCAACTGTGCTGCTTTAATCATATCATTTGCTTCTTTAAGCTTTTTATCCACCATTTCCTGCGCAAGTATATAAGCTTCCATATCGTCGTAACTTTGCTCTGCAACATCCTCTAAATTTATTATTTTGCTGTAATCATCGTTTAAAACATTAAAATAAAATTTCATGAATTTTACAGAAGAATCTCTGTAGCCTTTATCGCCTTTAAAAGATGGCATTGCATTAATATTCATCCGGGCCTCCTGCACTTCATCCATTAATTTACTTCGCAAACTTTCAACTTTACGAGCTCTTTTGCCATGTGCAACTGCACTGGAATAGCTAAGGTATTTTTTTGTAATACTCTCCTGCTGTTTGCCAATGTATCCTATGTACTCTCCGGCATTTTCAAAGTTTTGTGCAAAAGATGTGATGCTGATAAATAAAACTACAATTAGGGTAGATAAAATTTTCATATTTCGATTAATTTGAAAATAAAGATAAAATAAATTTGTTTTCGGTTGCATATTAGCCACAAGAATTTATTTACCATTCCAATCCATTAAAATACGATATGCTTCCAAAATAAATTCATCCGTTTGTATATTATCCAAATGGTTTTTGTTTATGGTTTTACTTCTTAAATTGGCTTGTGAAATTCTTTCCCAGTCAAAGCCGTTATTGGTAACAAAATTTCTTTATTGGGTATCGTTTTTCATCATCCTTTATTTGCTTATACATTTTTATTGCTTCGTTAAATTGGTTAGCATACGTTACCCATTGCAGGCTAATGGTTCGGGAATTATTATATTGCTTTAACCAATTAATGAAGTTGTTTAGCAAGTTAAACTGTGCATTCGCTTTTACCCTTAGCTGGCTTTTTGCTGTAAGATTAGCAATGGGCAAAACAGGCAAGGCTTTATATACAGAGGATTTGTTTTTATCGGGTTGCAAAGCGCTTTTATTATTTTTCTCTTTATACTCATCATCGCCATACAAATCCGGCAAAGTAATATCGGGCACAACTCCTGTCCATTGTGTTGTGTTACCATTTATCCTGTAAAATTTGTTTTCGGTAATTTTTACAAAATCATCGTACGGATCATTTTTGACACAGCATTTGTATCCATCGGATGAACAGCTTGTGCTGTTCCTTTACCGTACGTTGTACTCCAACAATTACAGCTCTGTTGTAATCTTGCAAAGCCGCACTTACAAATTCGCTTGCACTAGCACTTGCTCCATTTACCAGTACAATCATTGGCCCATCATAAATTGTGCCTCTGTTAGGATCTTTTAAAGAATGTGTTTTCCCGTCCTTTTCTTTAACAGAAGCTACAGGTCCAACATCTATAAAAATACCAGCCAGTTGCATTGCTTCCCACATGCTTCCCCCACCGTTATATCTTAAATCAAGTATTAATCCTGCAATGGTATCTTTTTTTAACTTTACTATTTCCTTGCTAACATCATTGGCACAACCATCATATTTTATATCCTTCTCATCTTCTATTGTTTCATCTTCACGGCTGTAAAAGCCGGGCAGGTTAATATATCCAACATTTTGTTTACCGTGTAAAACATAACTCTTTACAATAGCCTCGTCATCTGTAATTTTTTGTTTTTCCAATTTTACTTTTTTGGTTTCGCCTGTGGCAGATTTTACAGTAATCTCTACATTACTTTCACTGTTGCCATTTAATATATCGCTTAATTCCTCTTCCGAAACTTCATCTATATTTTTTTCTTTCCACCTACATTTACAGATTGTATCACATCTCCTTTGTGCAACTGTCCGCTACGCCATGCACTGCTGCCGGGTTGTAAATAATCTATGGCAATATCTCCATCATCGTTTTCTTCTAAATCTAATCCACTCGAAAATTCGGTGGCACTGGTTGCTGCATCAAATGCGTCTTTCTTTTTACTGCTCATGTAATTCGTATGAGGATCGTAACACCAGGCAATTGTATTTAAATATTTTTCTTCAAGCTCTGCAACAAACTGATTGGGAGTATTACCTAAAATATTTTTTAAGTAAGCGCTTTCTTTAGTACGTAAACTGCTACGTATTGCAGTTTCTAATTGTGGAAAGTTAGTTGGCAATTTTGAGCTTACTCCGTTAGAATCGGATTGCTTTTTAGCAATTTGATTAAGCACTTGCCATTTAAGATATTTTTGCCAACGTTGCACCAACTCTGCTTCATTCGCAGCAAAGCTTGTAAATGGCCAGGTTAAATTATCAGGTTTTGAAAAATCAAAAGGCTTTTGAGTAAGCACTTTTATTATACTATCTGTTTTAAGCAACCGTTGCTTATAAAGCATTGTTGATTGGCCAAAAAAAAGCCATCCGTTACCTAATATTTCTTCATCCAATTTATTTTTAAACCCATCTAATACAGCTATTTCTTTTTGCGTAAAAAAAAGTTTTTCATCATCCAGTTTTTCTAACCATTTTGTGTAAAGAAGTTGCGATGCGGTGTCATTCCAATTTACAGGCTGATAATGCTTTTGCTCTAACAAACGGCGAAGCACAATAGTTTTTGAACGAAGGTTTGATTGAGCGTAAGAGTAAACAGAATTAACTAACAACAGGGTAGCAAAAATTATTTTCATGCGTTTATTTTTTTGTTTTTTTGGCTGCATGGAACTTGTCTGCCATCTGGCAGGTTCGCCTATAAACATTCAATAGGTATCAATGTATGCTATGGCTCATTTCATCGGCATTAATTTTTAAACTTAATATAAGGGTTCAGCAGTTTATCCCATCCTTTTTTAATTTTTTTGTACTCGGCTATTGCATTTCCGGGACGACGATTTCCTAATAAACCTAGTTCAACAAAGTGGTTATACTTTTCGGGGTTTGACCCGTAAATTAAACTTGCAATGCTGTAAAAACGCTGCATATCTAATGAATGCTCATCCCAAAAAGGCAGTTGTGGCTCTTTCCCTTCCGCTTTAAGGCGTTGATAAGCTGTATCGCTAACCATTTTATTATAGTTTTCTAAAAAGAAATTGGCTCCTTCCATGGTAGCCTGCACTCCCTCTGTAACTTCGTTAGAGGCTAAAAAGTAAAAAGAAAAATAATCAGCCGCATCTTCTTCTTTTCCGGTAAGTGGTACATCTAAAATATCGATTAATGCATGGCCAACCTCATGGAAATAAATAAAGGTTAATGTATTTCCTATTTTTGTTCCAAGCTCATTTTCATCTTGTATCGAATCTTTATAAAAATTAAATAAATGATGCAACATTTCGTAACACAATATTAATTCCTTTGTTTCCGAATTGTAAAATGCATTTACAACACCACAATTCCTTAAACTTAATGTTAAAGGTTTATTTATTTTAAATACCTTGTTAATAGTGCCGGCCATTTGTTCCAAAAATCTATCTTCTTTAAATGCTTCATACCAAACGGAGTGTAACGAATCGGTTGGCGACTCGTAAAAAACTTTTATGTAATTTTTGGGCTTAGTTGCAGTTTTGTTTTTTGCATGCACATTTTTAGCCTTGCTTACATTTTTTGAGTGAGCAATAACCTGAGCATTGCTTTCATAAAACCCCGTTAAGCACAACGCAATAAAACCGATAACATATTTCATAACCTATTTTTTAATATTACTTCAATCCCAATTCTCCTGTAATTCGGGCTATTTTAGCATCCAATATTTTTTCAGTTGCATCAAATTCATCCGCACTATTTAATTTTGTGTTTACAGTAAAATAAAATTTTATTTTAGGTTCGGTTCCGCTTGGCCTTGCGCTTATTTTTGTGCCGTCGGCAAGGCAAAATTGCAATACATTACTTTTAGGCAACTCAATTGCAAAAGTTTGGCCTGTTGCTAATTTTTTACCTACCTGTAATTCGTAATCAAGCAACTCATCCACAGCAACCCCATCTATCGTTTGTGGCGGATTGTTTCTGTAACCCTGCATCATATCGGCAATTTCTTTAGCGCCATTCATTCCTTTTTTAGTAATACTTACCAAGCCTTCTTTATAAAAACCATATTGCACATACAGATCAATAAGTTTTTCGTACAAGCTGCGTCCTTTATTTTTTTCGTATGCCGCCATTTCGCAACTTAATGCTACAGCGCTTACCGAATCCTTATCTCTTACTTCATCACCTATCATTAACCCAAAACTTTCTTCGCCACCAATAATATATTTTTCTTTGCCTTCTTTTTCTTTAATCATTTTACTAATCCACTTAAAACCGGTAAGTACGCTATAACAGGCTACTCCGTTTGCTTTGGCAATAGCATCAATCATTTCGGTAGTTACAATTGTTTTAATTACCATATCATTGGGTTGTGCAATACCTTTAGCTTTTCTAGCCTCAATCATGTAATTAAAAGCTATTGCTGCTGTTTGATTACCATTAAGCAACACCCACTCTCCTTTTTTATTTTTTACACCAATAGCCACTCTATCAGCATCTGGGTCGGTGCCTAATAAAATATCAGCATCTAAAGCCGCTGCTTTTTTTAATCCCAAAGTCATGGCTTCTGTTTCTTCAGGATTAGGATATACTACTGTTGGAAAATTTCCATCGGGCACCATTTGCTCCTCAACGATATGCACATTGGTAAAACCGAATTTTTCCAATGCTTTAGGCACAAGTGTTATACCTGTACCATGTATGCTGGTATATACAATTTTTAAATCATGTTGTGCAGCACATACATCGGGATATATGCTTAAGTTTTTAACCATTTGCAAATATTTTTCGTCCATATCTGCACCTAATAACACAATATTATTTTCGCCGCCGCTCCACTTAACATCTTCTACATTTATAATTTTTTCTACTTCTTTAATTACATTTTTATCGTGTGGTGGCACCATTTGTGCACCATCATCCCAATAAGCTTTGTAACCATTGTATTCTTTGGGATTATGGCTGGCTGTACACACAACACCACCTTTGCAACCAAGGTTACGAATAGCAAAACTCAACTCCGGCGTAGGTCTCAGCGATTCAAACAAATAAACCTTAATACCATTTGCTGCAAAAACATTGGCGGTGGTTTCGGCAAAAAACTTACTGTTATTTCGGCAATCGTACGCAATGGCAACACTTACCTCATTAAAGCATTGTTTTAAATAATTGGCATAACCTTGTGTGGCCATACCTACCGTATATTTATTCATACGATTGGTACCAATCCCCATTAAGCCCCGTAGCCCTCCAGTACCAAATTCTAAATTTTTATAAAAGGCATCTTCAAGTTCAGATACATTTTCATTTTGCAAACGAATAATTTCATCTTTCGCAGCTTGCTCATAATTACCACTAAGCCAGTTGTTAATTTTTTGTTGTGTTGCTTGTTCCATTTGATTGAATTTACATCTTCAAATTTAATTGTTAATATATCAATAACATCAATTTACGCTATTTTTGTTTTTTATGAAACAAACATTTACAAAAAGCCAAGCAGCAGTTGTGTCACTCACTTGTACGTATAAATTATTACTGTGCTTTAGCATTCTGTTTGTTACTTCTTTTCAATTGTCAGCGCAAGATTCTGTACAACTTATTATGCCTCCAGACAGTTTAAAAAGAAATTATTCTTACAAGCCTGTTACTAAGCATCAACTTAATGAACCAATTACCGATCCCAATCATTTTTTACTTACCCCAAAACAAATAAAAAAACGTGTAAAAACAATAGCTATAATAAATGTTGGCGGCTACAGTGCAGCAATGGTAGGGCTTTACGCTGCATGGTACAAAAATTATCCTCAAACACACTTTCATAGTTTTAACGATGTAAATGAGTGGAAAGGCATTGATAAAATAGGCCATGCCTACAGTGCCTACGCCGAAAGCAAAGCCAGTATGGAGCTTTGGCGTTGGACAGGCATTGGCCGTAAAAAAAGAATTTTACTTGGCGGCCTTAGCGGTGCAGCGTATCAAACCGTAATTGAAACACTTGATGGATTTAGCGCCCAATGGGGATGGAGTTGGGCAGATTTTGCATCTAACTGCTTAGGCAGTGGCCTAATTGTTGGCCAGGAGTTGGCATGGGATGAGCAACGAGTACAATTTAAATTTTCGTTTCATAAAAAAACATATAACGACCCTGCACTAAACAAACGAAGTGATAAAATTTTTGGCAGCAGCGGTGCAGAGCGTTTTTTAAAAGATTACAACAGTCAAACCTATTGGCTTAGCGCAAACATTAAATCATTCTTTCCTGATAGTAAAATGCCGGCATGGCTAAGTTTTAGTATTGGCACCGGTGTAGAAGGTGTGTTTGGCGCAGATAATAATATCGGAAAAGATGAAAATGGAAATATTATTTTCGACGGCACTAATTACAAACGTTACCGCCAGTGGTACTTAGCTCCTGATATTGATTTAACCAAGATAAAGACAAAAAAGAAAGGGATTAAATTGTTGTTACAAATTGCAAATATTGTAAAATTTCCGATGCCTGCGTTGGAGTATGGCAAAGGTAAGTTTAGGGTACATGCAGTATATTTTTAATTTTTTGTTTATTCTGGTAATACATAATTTTTGAGTACCTTAACCGAATATAGTATCCAGTATCCAGTATCCAGTATCCAGTATCCAGTATCCAGTATCCAGTATCCAGTATCCAGTATCCATTCCTACTCCTATTCCATCCAAGCGCCTAAAACCTTTCCCTTAGCCACCTCCACATAAATATGTTCATCCAAAGTTGTTGAAATACTTAACCCCACGTAATCCACATCTACCGGAAAAGATTTGTGTGTACGTTCTACCAGGGCAAGCGTTTGTATTTTTTTTGGATGCTCTTCTAAAAGTGGCTTCAAGGCATAAAGCATAGTGCGGCCGCTGTTGGCAACATCATCAATTAATAAAATTGTTTTCCCATCCAGGGCAACATCTTTTTCAATAGCAATTACTTCCGGCTTTTTTTTATCCATACTTAATGCCACTACAGTTATTTTACCTTTAAACACATCTTTCATTAATTTTGCAATAATGTTGGCTATCACAATTCCATTTTCCTTTATACCAATTAACAATAATTCATTTTCGGTGTAATTTCGTTCGGCAACTTCCAAAGCCATGCGTTTTAATTTTTTTTCGGCAATAGCTTCTGTTAAAATATATTTCTTAGACATTTATAGCTTTAATTTTAAAACTAAATTACACTAATTACATTAATTAAATTGGCACAAAATTTAAGTAACACCTGTAATTCGTTAAATTAGTATATTAAAAAAATCCTTTTTAACTTAGCTGCACAATTACATCTCATGCACATTATTCTTCAGGTAGCTTTTGTAGGCTTACTAGGCTTTGCCGGTTGGCTTTTTGCAAAAAACAGTATGCAAATACGCCGCAATATTTTATTAGGCAAAGCCGAAGATCTTTCTGATAATAAACCGCAACGTTGGCGTAATTTAATGCTACTGGCATTGGGGCAAAAAAAAATGTTTAAAAATCCCTTAGTAGCAGTAATGCATTTTATAATTTATGCCGGATTTATTATTATTAATATAGAAGTATTAGAAATTATTTTGGACGGCATTTTAGGCACTCATCGCCTTTTCTTTCCGGCACTTGGTAGTTTTTATACTTTTTTAATTAATTTTTTTGAAATACTTGCCTTAAGTGTAATTGTAGTTTGCGTTATTTTTTTAGTACGAAGAAATATTATTAAACTAAAACGTTTTGCAAGCAAAGATTTAAATGGCTGGCCACGTAGCGATGCAAATTATATTTTACTTACAGAAATTATTTTAATGAGTTTGTTTTTGTTAATGAACAGTGCAGACAGAACATTGCAATTACAAAATATTGAGCATTACAACAATACCGGCAGTTTTATTATTAGCGGCAACTTATCAAACTTGTTCAGCAATTTTAATACAAGTTCATTAATAGCTATTGAACGTACAGCCTGGTGGATACACATTATTGGCATTTTAGTCTTTTTAAATTATTTGCCTTATAGTAAGCATTTGCATATTATGCTGGCCTTCCCTAATGCCTGGTATGCAAGGCTTGGCGCTCCGGGCAAAATGGACAATATGAAAAGCATACAAAACGAGGTGTTGTATGCCATGCAGCCCGAGCTTGCACCAACAGGCGAAGTTGCTCCTCAAAAATTTGGTGCAAAAGATGTAATGGATCTTAGCTGGAAAAGTTTATTAGATGCTTATAGTTGTACCGAGTGTGGCCGTTGCAGTGCATCTTGCCCTGCAAACCAAACGGGCAAACTGCTAAGCCCTCGAAAAATAATGATGGACACACGTGACCGCCTAACCGAAGTTGGAAAAAACATAACAGCCAACAGGGAATTTAAAGACGATGGTAAAACCTTACTTAACAATTATGTTACTGTAGAAGAATTAAGAGCCTGCACTACTTGTAATGCTTGTGTTGAGGCTTGCCCGGTATCTATATCGCCACTGGATATTATTTTAGAACTACGCCGCAGCCTTATTATGGAAGATAGTAATGCACCACAGGAATGGAACACTATGTTTAGTAATATAGAAAACAATTTTGCCCCATGGAAGTTTAGCCCCGATGACAGGGATAAATGGGTTGAGGAATTGGTGTAATTTTTTTAGAATGGTATTTGCACTTCTATTTTTTGTTTCATGAGCCAACCAAGCAATTATTTTTTTTACTACGAGCCTAAACTATAATTTTTTTTTCAATAGATTATTTAATAACTGCACATCTATACTTTTTGTGTAGCTCTATTTGAGGGCAAAACACAGTTAAAAAGCTACCCATTTTTTAAAAACTACCTTTGCTTATATTTTAGCATTATGACATTTGAAGATTTAAATTTAAGCAACGCATTACTTTCGGCATTATACGATGCAGGCTACACAAACCCAACAACTATACAGCACCGAGTTTACCCGGTGGTAATGAGTGGCAGAGATGTATGTGGCATTGCACAAACCGGTACAGGGAAAACCTTTGCTTACCTTTTACCATGTTTAAAACAATGGAAATTTAGCAAAGAAAAAAATACTCAAATATTGGTTATTGTACCTACAAGAGAGTTGGTAGTACAGGTGGTAAATGCAGTAAAAGAACTAACTACTTATATGAATGTTATTGCTGTTGGGGTATTTGGTGGAGCAAACATAAACACACAAGCAGCAGAGGTACTTAAAGGCGTAGATGTTTTAGTAGCCACACCCGGCAGATTATTTGACCTACTAATGAACGGCTCTGTAAAAACAAAACACATTAAAAAAGTAGTGATAGACGAGATGGACGAAATGCTTAATCTTGGCTTTCGTACGCAACTAAAAAACATACTGGATTTATTGCCTGCAAAAAGGCAAAACCTTTTATTTTCTGCAACCATTACCGAAGATGTAGAACTATTAATGGATACTTTTTTTAAAGACCCCGTAAGAGTAGAAGCCGCCCCAACCGGCACACCGCTTGAAAACATTGAACAAATAGGTTATGCAGTACCAAACTTTAATACAAAAGTAAATTTGCTGAAATTATTATTGGCCCAAGATGAAACTATGACCAAGCTTTTGGTATTTGTTGCTACAAAAAAATTGGCAGATGAATTATATACAAAATTGCAAACTATTTACACAGAAACTTGTGGCGTTATACATTCTAATAAAGAACAAAACCATCGTTTTAATACTGTAAAGCAATTTCACGAAGGCAATTACAAATTTATAATTGCAACAGATATTGTAGCAAGAGGTATTGATATTTCGGAAGTAACCCATGTTATAAATTTTGATGTGCCTGAAGTGCCCGAAAATTATATTCATAGAATTGGCAGAACGGGTAGAGCAGATAAAAAAGGTATTGCCATCACTTTCATTACAGAAAAAGAAAAAACACTATTAACCAATATTGAGCTATTGATGCAGTATAATGTACCAATTTTGCCTTTACCGGAAAACCTGGACATCTCGGAAGTTTTAACAGAAGATGAAATACCAAAAGTATTTATGAAATCCTACCAGGTAAGGTTACCAAAAAAGAAGAAGTTGGCCCATCGTTTCATGAAAAATCAGCAAAGAATAGTAAAGTGAATTTTGTAGTTCGTAAAAAGATAGAATGATGAAAAAATATGGCAAAACAAAAACCAGAGGGCAAAAACCGGGCAGAAAAAAGTAAACTCAATCTAAAAATAAGTGCTTAAACCGGATGCATGTTTTTGAAAGATATAATCTGTAATTTTATGAAATTTTGAAGACGGCCGGTAACAGCAATTTCATAAAACATGGTTTTTATTTATCTTATCTTATTAAAAAAATACATATGCTTACACATATCCACCCAAAGCTACCCATGCGTAATAAAGCAATTACCAGAGAGTTTTATTTGAACAAATTAAATTTTACCCAAGCAGGCCATACCGATTTTGATGGTTATTTAATAGTAACAAAAGACAATATCGAAATTCACTTTTTTGAATTTACAACACTCAACCCAAAAGAAAATTACGGTCAGGTTTATATAAGAACGAATAATATTAAACAACTTTACCAGGCAATGTCAGATAAAAATGTAGACATCCATCCTGCCGGGCATTTACAAATAAAACTTGGGGGCAAATGGAATTTTCGATACTTGACCCGGACAATAATTTACTAACTTTTGGGCAGAGTATTTAACGAATGTTATACTCTTTCAGATATAATAAAACATAAAAAAAAAGTGGCTTGCTACCAAACCACCTTTTAAAAATATAAGTAACAAACTTGCCATTATGCCAAGTCAAACCTATCAAGGTTCATCACTTTTACCCAGGCTGCTACAAAATCGTTCACAAATTTTTCTTTAGCATCTTCGCAAGCATACACTTCTGCAAGGGCTCTTAGCTCTGCGTTTGAGCCAAAGATTAAATCTATTCTGGTTGCCGTCCACCTACGTTGGTTGGTTTTACGGTCAACAGCTTCAAACAAATCCTGAGCATCCGAAGTGGCATTCCACTTTATGCCAAAATCTAACAGATTTACAAAAAAATCATTTGTTAAAGCATCTTTTTGATTTGTAAATACACCATGGGCAGATTGATCAAAATTGGTATTAAGCGAACGCATAGCTCCAACCACCACCGTAATTTGGGGTGCAGGTAGGGTTAACAGTTGTGCCTTATCCAATAACATTTCCTCTGCACTTACACTGTATTTTGTTTTTGCATAATTGCGAAAACCATCTGCCAGCGGCTCTAGTACTGCAAACGATTCTACATCGGTTTGCTCTTGCAATGCATCTGTACGTCCGGGAGTAAAGGGCACATTTATGGCATGCCCTGCATTTTTTGCAGCTTGCTCTACACCTGCACATCCTGCCAAAACTATTAAATCGGCAATAGATACTTTTTTCCCATTTATTTGGCCTGCATTAAATGTGGCTTGAATACCTTCCAATACTTGTAATACCTTGGCTAATTGAGCAGGATTATTTGCTGCCCAATCTTTTTGCGGAACTAAACGAATACGGCCACCATTAGCACCTCCCCGTTTGTCAGACCCACGGAAGGTTGATGCCGAAGCCCAAGCTGTTGATACCAATTGAGAAATTGATAAATCAGTAGCCAGAATTGTGTTTTTTAATGCCGCAATATCTTGTTCATTCATTAATTCATGCGTAAGCGCCGGTACCGGATCTTGCCAAATTAAATCTTCGGCAGGTACTTCCGGGCCATGGTAGCGGCTACGTGGCCCCATATCTCTGTGTGTTAATTTAAACCAGGCTTTTGCAAACGCATCTGCAAATAGATCCGGATTATCTAAAAAACGTTTGGATATTTTTTCGTATGCAGGGTCAAATCTTAAAGCTAAATCTGTTGTAAGCATTACCGGAGTATGGCGCTTAGTTGCATCATGTGCATCGGGTACCGTATTGGCTCCCATGCCATGCTTGGGTATCCACTGTTGTGCACCTGCCGGGCTTTTTGTTAGCTCCCATTCGTACCCAAATAAATTCCAGAAAAAATTATTGCTCCACTTTGTAGGCGTTGTTGTCCATGCTCCTTCTAATCCGCTGGTAATGGTATCGCCTGCATTACCTGTGCCAAATGTATTTTTCCAACCAAGGCTTTGCTCTTCAATACCTGCAGCAGCAGGTTCTTTACCTACATATTTGGCAGGGTCTGCAGCACCATGTGTTTTGCCAAATGTATGTCCGCCAGCAATTAAAGCAACAGTTTCTTCATCGTTCATTGCCATACGGGCAAAAGTTTCCCTGATATCTTTGGCAGCAGCCAACGGATCTGCGTTTCCGTTAGGTCCTTCGGGGTTTACATAAATCAAGCCCATTTGCACTGCAGCTAATGGGTTTTCCAGTTCTCTGTCACCGGCATAGCGCTTATCTGCTAACCATTCTTTTTCGGCGCCCCAATAAACATCTTCGGCAGGCTCCCACACATCTTCTCTGCCGCCGGCAAAACCAAATGTTTTAAAGCCCATTGATTCCAGTGCACAGTTACCTGCAAGTATCATCAAATCGGCCCACGAAATTTTTTTGCCATATTTCTTTTTAACAGGCCAAAGTAATAAACGAGCCTTATCGAGGTTGGCATTATCGGGCCAACTATTTAATGGAGCAAAACGTTGTGTACCAAAGCCTGCTCCACCTCTGCCATCGGCAACTCTGTATGTACCTGCACTATGCCAGGCCATGCGTATAAAGAAAGGGCCATAATGCCCGTAATCTGCAGGCCACCAATCTTGTGATGTTGTCATTAATTCTACAATATCTTTTTTCAACGCATTATAATCTATGCTATTAAATGCCGCAACATAGTTAAACTCTTTATCCATTGGGTTAGACAATGCAGAGTATTGCCTGAGTACATTTAATTTTAATTGATTAGGCCACCAGTCTGTATTTCGTGTGCCATGGCCTGCGCCTTGTTTAACTGCTCCGTTATGAAACGGGCATTTGCTTTCGCTACTAACATCATAGCTAGCAGAGCCGGTTGATGTGTTTTTATCTTTTTCCATAATACTATTGTTTTAGCTGTTTTAATGCATAAAATTACGTTGAAATTGGCAAAAGTTTTTATCTATTTAAATACGCATTTGCCTTATACTCATCAATTGGTTTAGGGTTAACTAAAGAGTTCTTTACTTTTTGGAGGCAGTTAAGAGTAACCTATTTATGGTATTGCATTATTTTAAAAAAAATTGCTTCTTTACAATAAAAGCAATAGTGAAAATATTATACACTATAGTATTGTTTCTATTTTTCCCTTTTTGTGTATTTAGCCAATACACAGGCGGCAGCAATGACGGTTTTTCAAATTTACTACTCCCTAAAACAAACATTACAGACGATAACGCCTTTAGAGGTGGTGCAGATGATGGGTTTACTAATGTATTATTACCTAGAACATCTATTACAGATGCAACTGCCTTTAAAGGAGGCAATGATGATGGGTTTACCAATGCATTTTTGGCCAAAACAAATATTACAGATGCGGCAGCATTTAAAGGAGGCAATGATGATGGATTTACCAATGCATTTTTGGCCAAAACAAATATTACAGATGCTGCCGCTTTTAAAGGAGGCAATGATGATGGATTTACTGCCATTACATTATCCAGAACAAATATTACAGATACTATCGCTTTTAAAGGCGGCAATGATGATGGATTTACTGCCATTACATTATCCAGAACAAATATTACAGATACAACCGCTTTTAAAGGCGGTAATGATGATGGATTTACTGCTATCACTTTAGCAAGAACAAATATTACAGATGCAACTGCTTTTAAAGGAGGCAATGATGATGGGTTTGCCAACTTGCTTTTACCAAGAATAAATATAACTGACGCAGGAGCTTTTAAAGGAGGCAATGATGATGGATTTGCTAGCACATTATTATTAAGAACAACTATAACTGATGTAAATGCATTTAGAGGAGGTATAGGAAGGGGCGAAACTCAATTTAAGTTGGTACCTGTAACTTGTGACGGCACAACATTTACCTGGAATGGCAGCGTAAGCAATGCATGGGAAAACCCCGATAATTGGAACTGTGGAATAATGCCCAATATAGGTAGCATTGTTATTATACCTTTTGGTGTACCCAACTACCCTAAGGTAAATGCCAACTACGAAATAAAAACACTTTATATAAATGCCAATGCTACCATTACAATACAGCCTGGCGTACAATTTAAATTAAACGGACAATAAAAATAAACAACATGAAAAAATTACTATTTATCGTTTTTTTGATGGCTGCTTTTGCAGTTACTAAAGCCAACAACATTCAAATAACCAATGTGAGTGTGGTGCCTGCAAACAATACCATAAAATTTGATGTAAGTTGGGATAATGGTTGGCGCAGTAGTGTGCTAAATAACTGGGATGCGGCTTGGGTGTTTTTTAAGTATAAGACTATTAGTGGGAATTGGGGGCATTTGAGTTTAACCAGCACGGGAAATGTGATACCAAGGGTTTTTCTGCTGGCATTGGTACTTCCGGATCTGGAGCAATGCTTTATAGGTCTGCATCTGGTAGCGGTATTACTACATTAACTAATGTTGAGCTGGGTATTGCAGCCGCACAGGCTTCGGGCATTTATGACATAAAAGCCTTTGCCATTGAAATGGTATATATCCCCGGAGGGCCTTTCTTTTTTGGAGATGGTGATTATTTGAATGGTGGAGTTAATGCTACAGTTATTTATGCAGGAGGTACTGATGTTTGGGTTAGCCCGGTTACTAATCCCAATACCATTTGCCGTAATGGATTCAATGCATATTATTGTATGAAATACGAATTAAGCCAGGGCGGATATAGAGATTTTTTAAATACATTAACCTATAATCAACAGGTAAATCATGTAGTTGCAGCACCCTCTGCTGCGGCAGGCACAGCGGCACTATATAATTTAAACAGAAATCATATAAAAATAAAAACGCCTGGCATATCAAGTACAAATACCGGTGCTGTATTTGGTTGCGATGCAGACTTAGATGGCATTTACGATGAAACTACCGATGGAGAATACTTAGCTTGTAATTTTCTTAATTGGCCCGATCAAGCTGCTTACTTAGCTTGGGCAGGCTTAATGCCTTTAACTGAGTTTGAGTACGAAAAAGCTGCCCGGGGAATTGCCTTACCTGTAAATGCTGAATATGCTTGGGGTACTACACAAATTTTTTCTAGTGCAATTTTTACTTTAACAAATCCAAATCAGATATCAGAAATAGTAACTAATAGTTCGCCAACTTTAGGTAATGCAAATTTTGCAAACACATACCCAAACGCTCCATATGCTGGTCCATTAAGAAATGGTGTGTTTGCAACTGCAACAAGTACAAGAGTTACGAGTGGTGGCGGTTTTTACGGTGTAATGGAGCTAAGCGGTAATTTAGCCGAAAGAGTTATTAATTTTTATACAATGGTTACGTATTCTTCGCAAAACCCATATACAGATTTGAATGGTTCTGGATATGCTTTTGGAAATTCAGCAAATTTTGTTTGGTAGGAGTAAATAGTTCTAACTATACAGTAGATGGAACAATAAATATTGCCAGTAGTGGAGCGTTATTATACAGAGGTGGGGCTTGGGGTGATGTTGTTACAAGATTAGAGTTAAGTGATAGAGCCAGTACACTTCCAATTACTACCGAAACTAATAGAGCAATTATGAATAATATAGGAGTACGGGGTTGTGTTATTATTCCGTAATAATTAAACTAAAACGGACAAATGCAAACATCCTTTTCAAATGTTTCCATACTTACTTTAGCACATATTGTAGGCCCCAATATATTAACTTCAGTAGCCATAGAAGAACGGTTAATACCAACATACAAAAGACTTGGCTTTAAAAAGGGCATGATTGAAAAAATGACGGGCATTATTGAGCGCCGTTATTGGGATACGAGTGTGCAGCCTAGTGATATTGCAACACAAGTAGCAACTAAATGTATTGAGAAAGCAAATATACCTGCAGAAAAAATTGGCTTACTTATTAATACATCTGTTTGCAGAGACTATATTGAACCGTCGGTTGCCTGTTTAATACATGGCAATTTAAAACTGCCTGCAAATTGTTTAAATTTTGATATTACCAATGCCTGCCTGGGTTTTATTAACGGCATGCATGTAGCTGGCTTAATGATAGAAAACGGCAGTATTGATTATGCTTTAATTGTAAACGCTGAAAACCCAATTTTTGGTATCGAGAAAACAATTGAAAAACTTGCTCAAGATGATTGTACCTTGGAGTATTTTCAAAATAATTTGGCCACATTAACTTTGGGCTGTGGTGGTGCCGCTATGCTGCTTTGCAGAAAAGAGCTTGCTCCGGATTCTCCTGAATTTTTAGGCGGTGTTTTTCGGTCAAATTCAGATTATAACCGACTTTGTATTGGGCAAATAGAGCAAATGCAAACAGATACCAGAATGCTGTTAAAAACAGGCATTACACTGGGAATAGAAACTGCAAAACTGGCGAAGTGGGATGAAGAACATTTTGATCTCTTTATCCCACATCAGGTTAGCAATAATTACATTGTAAAAATTTGCGAAGCGCTTAATATAGATTTTAGTAAAAATTATTTAACCTACCCATTGTACGGCAATATGGGCCCGACTTCTGTTCCATTTGCTCTTTCTAAAGCCTCCTCCGAAAATATAATTAAAAAAGGAGATTTAATAGGTTTGCTTGGGTTTGGAAGCGGTATTAATTGTGGTTTAATGAAAATACAATGGTAAAAAATAAAGCATCTAACTTTAGGCTTGATGTGCAAAACACAAACCTAGGTTAGTTTAAAAAATCAAACCGCTTCTCACCTACCTTCTTTCCGCTTCTTTAACAACCAGTGGTTTTTTACCTAAGGATATATCTTTAAGCTGCTCAATGGCATCTCTGCCATCCTGGTTATTTACCATATCCACAAAACCAAAGCCTCTGCTTTTGCCGGTTTCTTTATCCATAGCTACTTTGGCCGATCGTACATCGCCAAATTTTTCAAATATTTCCATTAATTCTGCATCATCTAAATCATAAGGTAGTCCGGCAACAAAAAGATTCATATTCAATTATTTTTGTAAAAATACAGATATAGTACATACAAAGATGGTGTTGCAAAATGTTACTTTAACTTTTTTAAGGTTTAACACATCATATATTTTTTCACTTACCTGCAAAAAGCATCATTTACTGATAAAAATCATATTGTTTTTATCAAAACATCCTTGCATACCGCAGCCATTTGTATTAGCTTAGTACAAACTATTATTTCCATTGGTAAAAGCTTTGCAAATAAAAGCCGAAGAAGGAGCATTTTTGCAACTGCAGCAAAATTTTGCAGAGCAGTATCAAGTTGTGTTTGATGATAACCTGGCTGCAAAAGCCATAGTCGTAATCCCCAGCCTTACTTTAGATCCTTTGATACTTTCTAAAATTGATGGCATTATACATTACGAAGAAAGGCTTTTGTGTTTGCTGATGTTGTTGCGTATGCCAAATACACATATTGTGTACCTTACCAGTACACCCATTGATTCGGAAATTATAGATTATTACTTACATCTTTTGCCGGGCATTACCGGCCATCATGCCCGAAAACGATTACATTTTTTAAGTTGCTACGACACTTCCACCATATCGCTTACCGAAAAAATTTTGGCACGGCCAAGATTATTAAAACGCATAAAAGATGCCATTCCAACAGGCTATGCCGCACATTTGGCCTGCTTTAATGTTACCAATTACGAACGTAAACTGGCTGTAACCCTGGGCTTACCGGTGTATGGTTGCAATCCTAATTTATTGTATTGGGGGACAAAATCGGGTAGCCGGGAAATTTTTAAGGAATGTGATATTTTATTACCCGACGGATTCGAAAATTTAAAAGATGAACCAGATATAATTAAAGCATTAACCGCATTATATTTTGCAGATACAACTATACAAAAAGCGGTAGTCAAAATGAATGATGGGTTTAGTGGTGAAGGCAATGCGGTGTTTTCGTATCCGCATATTTATGCAGAAAAAAACATTGAGGAACAAATTAAAGTTCAATTGCATAAAAAATTAAAAATTGTAGCCAACGATCTTTCGTATGCTCAGTTTATAAAAAAATTCACCCGAATGGGCGGCATTGTAGAAGCCTTTGTGCATGGCGATGAAATTGCTTCGCCATCGGTACAATGCCGAATAAACCCGTTGGGCAAGGTTGATGTAATTTCAACACATGATCAATGGTTGGGCGGACCAGATGCACAGGTTTTTTTAGGCGGTAGTTTCCCTGCACATACCGATTATGCTGTAGAAGCTGCCAACTTGGGCAAAAAAGTAGCCATCGCTTTGCAACAACGAGGTGTGTTGGGCAGGTTTAGTGTTGATTTTTTATCGGTAAAAAAAGATGGAATATGGCAACACTATGCTATAGAAATTAATTTACGAAAAGGTGGCACAACGCATCCTTACCTTATGTTGCAGTTTTTAACAAATGGAAATTATAATATTGATACCGGAAAATATTTTTTACCCAATGGCGATCAGCGACATTATTTGTTTACAGATAATTTACAACACAATTGTTTTAAAGGCCTATCCCCTGCCGATTTAATTGATATTGCCATTTGCAACAACCTGCATTACGATGGAACCAAGGAAGAAGGTGTTATGTTTCACATGATAGGTGCTTTATCGCAATATGGCAAGTTGGGTGTTATTTGCATCGGATCTTCACATGAAAAAGCATCACTTTATTATGAGAAAACATTAAAGGTTTTACTGGCAGAATGCGGCAATGAAAACAAATAGTTTCCTGATTCCCTGTATGCATTTTCATTTTACACTTTTCTTATTGGTTTTATACTAAATTTACTCATTAAATTATAAAGATGAAAAAATTATTCTTTTTATCAACACTGCTTTTCGTAACCGGAATTTATGCACAGGATGCAATTGAATACCAAACACCGCCTAAAGCTATTTACGATTTAGTTATGGCAAAACCATCGCCTGGTGTAAGCATAAATGATAAAGGCGAATGGATGCTGATAATGGAACGCAGTGCAATGCCATCGGTTGAAGAACTGGCACAGCCGGAGTTACGCATTGCCGGCCTAAGAATTAACCCTAACAACTTTGGGCCAAGCCGCTCGGCTTATACAATTGGTTTAAGCCTTAAAAATATAAAGACAAATACAGAGCTTAGCATTTTTGGCTTGCCTGCTCCGCTAAAGGCGGGCAATTTTCAATGGAGCCCCAACGAAGATAAAATTGCATTTACCCAAACCAATAACAACTCTATTGATTTGTATGTTATAGATATTAAAACTAAAAAGGCATCCAAAATAAATAAAAATTTACTAAATGCAGTAATGGGTAATCCGTTTGATTGGTATGATAATAATACCATTTTATATCTTGCCGCTCCTAAGCCTGCAAGCTTTGCACCTAAAAGCCATTGGCACCTAAAGGGCCAACTGTACAGCAAAATTTGGGCAAGGTTGCTGCAAGTGTTACGTATCAGGATTTAATTAAAAGCCCATACGATGAACAGTTATTTGAGTTTTATGCAACCAGTCAGTTAATAAAAAACATAAATGGTGCCGAGGTAAAAATTGCCGCCCCAATTATTTACAGCAGTTTTGATTTTTCGCCTGATGGCAGATATATGCTTACAGAAAGAATAGATAAGCCATTTAGTTATTTAGTTACAGCAGGCGGTTTTAATAGTACAGTATATGTTGCTGATATGAGTGGCAAAACAATTTCTACACTTGCAAAATTACCCAGCAGCGAATTAGCACCTACAGGATATGATAATGTTTTAAATGCCCCCAGAGGGCATAAATGGATAAACACTTTACCTAATACTATTATCTGGATAGAACCGCAAGACAGCGGATTGATTAAAAAGAAAAGTGAGTACAGAGATGCTGTTTATACTTTAGCAGCCCCTTTTGTTAACAATAATGCAGCAGTATTGCTAAGTACAAAAATGCGGCTTGGAAGTATAACACCTCTGACAGAGGACCAATTTTTAATAAATGAAAATAGTAGAATAAAACATACACAAAAACTAAGTAAGTACAATGTTTCTACCAAACAATTGACCGTATTAATTGATAGAAGTACAGATGATGCTTATAACGACCCCGGATCTCCCGTTACAGCAAAAAATAATTTTGGCAGGTATATTCCAAAACTAATAAACGGAAGTACTTTGTTGATGAGAGGTGCTGGGTCATCTGCAAAAGGCAATCTGCCTTTTTTAAGAAGTTTCAACACAGACACTAAAGAGACTAAAGAAATATGGCGCTGTAAAGAAACATTTTACGAATCGGTTACCAGCATTGTTGATTATGATAAAATGAGCTTTATTACCAGCAAACAAAGCCAAAACCAAACACCCAATTTTTATCTTTACACAAATGGTATCGAAAAACAAATTACCAATTTTCCCGATCCTCAACCCGAATTACGTGGTGTTACTAAACAAAAGATAACTTATAAAAGAAAAGATGGTGTAGATCTTGCAGCCGATTTATATTTACCCAAAGGCTACGATAAAGACAGAGATGGAAAATTGCCTGTAATTATGTGGGCATACCCCGTGAGTTTAAAAGCAGTGCCGATGCTGCTCAAATACGAGGAAGTAAATACACTTTTGTACGAGTAGGTTATGGCTCTGTGGTATTTTGGGTAACTCAAGGTTATGCAGTAATGGATAATGCCGAGTTTCCAATTGTAGGTGAAGGCGATAAACAACCCAATGATAATTTTATAGAGCAGTTGGTGTGGAATGCCGAAGCCGGAATAAATAAAATAGCAGAAATGGGTGTTGGCGATAGCAGCAGGGTTGCAGTTGGTGGCCACAGCTACGGTGCATTTATGACAACAAACCTATTAGCTCATTGTAATTTATTTAAAGCAGGTATTGCCCGTAGCGGAGCCTATAATCGTACACTCACCCCTTTTGGTTTTCAAAACGAAGAACGTACTTATTGGCAAGCACCCGATTTATATTTTAACATGAGCCCGTTTAGTTTTGCCGATAAAATTAAAACTCCTTTGCTGATGATACACGGCGAGGCAGATAATAATCCGGGAACTTTCCCTATTCAAAGCGAAAGATTATACAACGCCATAAAAGGGCATGGTGGCACAGTGCGGTTTGTACAATTACCGTACGAAAGCCATGGCTATGCTGCCAAAGAAAATATTTTACACATGCTTTGGGAGCAGCATCAATGGCTCGAAAAATATGTAAAACTAAAAGGAAAGTAACTGTTACTTACCTAATATATTGACGTAGTAATTTTTACATTAATGATAAACGATATTTTATTTACAGAGAAACAACGGTTTAATCAATGGTGGGCATGGGCAATTGTAATAGGCATTAATTTAATTTTTTTGTTTGGTTTAGTAAAGCAAGTTTTTTTAGGCGCTCAATTTGGCAACAACCCACTCAGCAATATTGGAATAATTTTATTTTTGCCGGTATTTTATTACTTACCATTTTATTTTTAAAAACCCGGCTAGTTACACTTATTACCGGCGATGGCATATACATAAGGTTTGCCCCTTTTGAATTGAAATACAGAGGTTTTAAATGGACCGAAATTTCTAAATGTTACATAAGAACCTACAAACCAATTAAGGAATTTGCTGGTTGGGGATTTAGAGCCGGCCGCAGCGGATTAGGATATACTGTTTACGGTAACCAAGGCGTACAATTAGAATTTACAGATGGCAGGAAAATATTGATAGGCACCAATAAGCCCGATGAAATAAAAGAAATCTTAACTAAAATAAACCAGTTAAAACAATAATAAAATTTTAATAAAAACTAACAAAGTAACAACCCGTTTTAAGAAATCTTATTTTTATCTTTTGGCCGTAACTTATAAGCCACGTAACCAAAACCTGCAAGCAAATGCAGCATTACAACAATAAATATTATGGTGCTGGTTGTGTCCATTTAAAGTACTTTTTTGCAAATGCAAGGTGATATTACTTTAACAATTATTACGTAACTTTTATCACAATAAAAAAGCTGCTTCAATAGTTGAAGCAGCTTGGTTTTATTAGAGTAGTTGCTTAACGCAACACTATTGTTCTGGCTGGGCGGCCATCAATTGATATAGTTGCCAAATTATCGCAAGTGCCATCTCCAAAATCAATAAGAGCATAATGGCTTGGTCCATCAACCCTTAAAATTCCTTTATCTATATTAGCACAAGCAGTCTTTTTTTGTAATGGTGTTTGTGTTACACTTGTTCTTGTTCTACCTGCCGGGTTAGTTACTGTTCTTGTACCAGTAATTTCACACATCATCTGTAATATTTAATGGTGTATTAATACCTGCTGTTTGCGTAAAAGTAAGGTTGGCGGTATGCAGCCAAAAATTACCATTGGGTGCAGTTATTTTACCATCAACCACACGGCGGTTCCAGCTACGGACAGTTGCGGTAGATGTATTTGTCCAGGTAATGATACCTTCTTTTTTAAAGCTATTAACATAGTAATTATCAAATGTAATAGTGGCAACACTTCCCGGGTTACGTACCGAATCGGTTAATAACACATTAATAATGCCTTTCTAAACACACCATTGGCACTCATACAACCGGCACCAAAATCAATTTTTATATTTTTGCCGGAAAATTACCGGTTACTGTAATGGTAACACATGGAGGCAACCAGTTGTTTGTAGTGGTGGTAGATCCGGTTGCGGTAAACCCAAGCAAATTATTTCTTGCTGCTCCTTCTTCCATAACATCTACGGCATCTTGCGTTAAATTATCTGCAACTGCCTGATTATTACTTAGTTCAAACGTAGTTTCAATTTCATCTGTAGTAGTTGCTGTATCTTTTTTGCAAGATGTAAGTGCAATGGCAAAAAATGCAAAACTGCAAATTACCAGTAATTTTTTTGTTGTCATAAAATTGGTTTTAATGTTTTAGGTAAGTATGACGGATTTGGGAATAGAAGGTTTAATTAGAACTATTTTTTTTCTTTAAAAATATTTCTACCAAGTTTTGAACAGCGAAATGAATGAAAAATAATTTACCCTTCAAATAATAAATACAAGCCTCTGAAAACAAGCAATGCTGCTGCAGTTGTTAAGCCGTATAAAAATATATCAAACATATGCGGTAACACATTGGTTATAGTAAGCACACAACTAATAAACCCCATAACAGCACCAATTCCCATCATCACAAAGGCCGAAAATTTTCTTTTACCATAACGAATACGCCTGAATTCTTTAATATGACTCATTATAGAATCAGCATCCAAACCCTTTGATTTTAAATCTTCCTCAATCATTTGAGGGCTTAATTTTTTATCAACCCATTGTTGAATAGTTTCGGCATTTACAGATGCAGCGTACGACATGGCAGGCAAAATTTTAATCGTTAAATAATAATACTGATGGCAATCAGGGTTTTAAGATAAATAAATTTTACAAATTTTGCAAATTGAAGGTATTTTTTCTACCAACATGTGGCAATAATTAAATGGGTTTGCATAAATCTGCTAATACATTTGTTAGTTTTTTATGCTGCTGTATTGCCTGAATATATTTTTTTTCATCCACCGCCTTTGCCAGTAAAATTTTTAAGAGTTGCTGTTTTTCATTATCATTCCATTTTTTCAAATTAGGAATTAACGAAAATAGTAGCGTAAGCTGCTGCAATTGTTGTTGTTGCTTATTAATTACTCTAGTTTCATTTTTGGGGATCAGTAATTTTTTGCAATTAACCCAACAAACTTTAACTGCTTTGCTCCTATCGCCATCAAATTTTTCAATAATCATTTTGGTAACCAGCCTGCTAAGTATTTCGGCATCAATTTGGGCTGAGGGTGTTGGTTTTAACAGCAGCTCAATATTGCTTTTTGTAAATAATTTTAACGTTAGTAAAGATGATTTTTTATTCTGATCAAATTCGTCTTTTGCAATATCTGCTATGGCTTTATCAACCGGTTTAAAACCCAGTTTATAGTAAAACCAAAAGGCAGCACTTTGTAAACCCTCGGTGTTTCCTTTGCCGTACTGATATGGTTTTACAATAAAATATTGCTGTTTATAAAATTGATGGTATAAGTTTAATACTTCGGAAAATATTAAGGCCGATTCGCCACTCCTGAACGGAGGATAAATATTTAACCCAATTTTACACCTATGCCCAAACATCCAGCCGCCACCGTACGCAACAGGAACCGAGTTTTTAAAAACCATATACCCAACATACGATTCTATGCTTAATCGCCTTTCGGGCATCATGCCATATAGTGCAATAGATATACCACGGCTACAGTTAAATAATTTTACTTCGCTTGCCGCTCCTAATGTTACAGGCTCCGTTTCTCTGCAATAAAAAGCCAACGATGCTTTTGCAACATCAAGCAAATATTCTTGTTGCTGTATCAACAGCTTAACTGCTTTAGCGCTTTGTTTATAAAAAATATGCCCTTTATCAACCTTCTTTTGTAAATGCTTATGATAAAAGATTGGCTGCTCAATACCTTTAACGAATGTTCGGTTAAAAATGGCATCATCTAATTTCCATTGCGTAAATATTTTAAGTTGATCAAAAAGTGTTTCGCACAACTTTTCATCTTTTACAGATTGTATAAATAATTGTAACAGATGCTGCAACTTGTTGTTGCTTTTCTCAAACAAAAAATTTAATCTTTTTTGTGCCGAAAATTTTTCCTGAGTAGTAAAAAAATATTCTGCCTTCGGAAAAAGATAATGCAAAATGGCAGCGCCCTCTTCTGCACCGGCGGCACATGAATCAAAACATACAAAAGGAGTAAATTTTTGTGCAAGCCATTTTGTAATGGTAAAACTGTATTGTGTAATTAATGTAGTGCCGGCAATACCACAACCCGATAAAGCTTTCTGTGCTTTTGCACTGCCGCTCTCCATTATTTTTTTAACTGCGGCTGCAACTCTAACTTGTTCACTTATAACTAAATTTAATACCTGCTCGTTATCGGGATAAGCTTTTAAAAACAACAATAACTCGTGATAATTTTTTACAGCAGTATAATTTGTAAGCCTCCGTTGCGAAAGTTCATTTAACAAGTTAAATTTTTCAACAGCCTCTTGTTCTCCAAACTTATTATAAACCTTACGCAGTTTTTGGATATGAATAGTAGAAAGCATCCGGCATTTTTTTACAAGTTAAGCACTTACCCCAAAACATAAAATGATTTTTTGTATTTGTTAAAACGAATTTCCGATTACGGTTTTTTAAAAGCAAAACAGTAGTTCGAGTTTTGAGTGCAGTCAGGAGCATAACCTCAGCAACTTCTACTTAATTTTAGCACAGTTTGCCGAAGCAAAATCGTACTTTTTACCCTCCTCCATTTTTTGTACTTTTGCACACTTGTAATAAATTATGGAACTAAGTAAAAATTTTGAGCCTACGGCTATAGAAGCAAAGTGGTATCAGCATTGGCTGGATAAAGGATATTTTTTTAGTACTCCCGATGAAAGAGAGCCTTACACTATTGTAATTCCACCGCCAAATGTAACCGGTGTGTTGCACATGGGGCATTGTCTTAATAACACCATTCAGGATATTTTAATAAGAAAAGCCCGGATGGAAGGCAAAAATGCCTGCTGGGTGCCCGGCACCGATCATGCAAGTATAGCCACAGAAGCCAAAGTAGTGCAAATGCTTAGAGAAAAAGGCATTACAAAATCGCAATTGAGCCGTGAGGAGTTTTTGACATACGCCTGGGAATGGAAAGAAAAATATGGCGGTATAATTTTACAGCAGCTAAAAAAATTGGGTTGCAGTTTAGATTGGAACCGTACGGCTTTTACTATGGATGACGACTATTATAAAGGAGTGATACAAATTTTTGTACGCCTTTATAATGAAGGAATAATTTATCGTGGCCTTCGCATGGTAAATTGGGATCCGGCAAGTAAAACAGCCTTGAGCGATGAAGAAGTTATTTTTAAGAAATTGACAGTAAATTATACTTTGTTCAATACCCGTTAACAGATGGTACAGGATATATAACGGTTGCCACTACCCGACCCGAAACTATTTTAGGCGATGTGGCCATTTGTGTAAACCCCGAAGATGAACGTTACAAAAAATTTGTAGGCAAAGAAGTTATTGTGCCTTTAATAAACAGAAAAATACCGGTAATTGCGGATGAATATGTTACTACAGATTTTGGTACAGGTGCTTTAAAAGTTACGCCTGCACACGACAAAAATGACAATGAACTGGGCAAAAAACATAACCTTAAAGCTTTAAATACGTTAGATGCTGAAGGTAAATTTACTGCAGAAGAGTTGATGGAAGAAAATCCATCAACGCAAGTTTTAAGCTACAACGGTATTGATAGATTTGAATTACGTAAAACAATTGCAGAAGATATTGCAGCACTTGGCCAACTGCAAAAAACAGAAGATTACAAAGGACAGGTAGGCACCAGTGAACGCACAGGTGCTATTATTGAAAGTCGCTTATCGTTACAGTGGTTTATGGATATGAAAAAATTTATAGGCCAAAACCCCGAGGTAATAAATTCTGTTGCGAATGATGAAATAAAATTGCATCCAACCAAATTAAAAAAATACCTACAGCCATTGGATGAACAATATTAAAGATTGGTGCATTAGCCGCCAACTTTGGTGGGGGCAACAAATACCTGCATGGTACGATGCCGATGGAAGATTTGTAGTTGCAGAAAACGAGGAGAAAGCAAAAGAACTATTCAATCTTCAATATGCAATATCGGATGCAACATTAAAACAAGATGAAGACTGCCTTGATACCTGGTTTTCCTCCTGGCTTTGGCCAATGGAAGTATTTAAAGGAATTAGCAAGCCCGATAATGCAGATGCAAATTATTACTACCCTACAACAACCTTAGTTACAGGGCAAGATATTATCTTTTTTTGGGTAGCCCGTATGATAATGGCCGGCTATGCCTTTAAGCAAACGCCTCCATTTAAAGATGTTTATTTTACCGGAATGGTTAGAGATAACCAGGGCCGAAAGATGAGTAAGCAATTAGGCAACAGCCCCGATTTATTAGCGTTGATTGATAAATATGGTGCAGATGCTACAAGGTTTGGAATTATGATAGCATCGCCTGCAGGCAACGATTTATTATTTGATGAAAGCAGTTTAGAACAAGGCAGAAATTTTAATAATAAATTATGGAATGCTCTAAAACTAATTAAGAATTGGGAATTAAGAATTAGGAATGAAGAAAATACCACTCAGCACTTTGCCTTACACTGGTTTGAAAACAGGTTAAATGAAGTAAAAGTTGAGGTTGATGCTTTGATAAAACAATTCAGGCTTAGCGAAGCTTTAAAAGTTATTTACAGTTTAATATGGGATGATTTTTGCAGTTGGTATTTAGAATGGGTTAAACCTGGGTTTGAACAACCTATTGAAGCAACTGTATATAATAAAACCGTTTACTTTTTTGAAGAATTGATGCAATTGCTTCATCCATATATGCCGTTTGTAACCGAAGAAATTTATCATTTACTAAAAGAGCAAAAGGAGGATTTATGTATAAAACAATCCATAGGTAATAAGCAATGGGCAATTGACAAAAGTGTATTGGTTCAGGGAACAATTTTAAAACAAGTTATTACAGCCATTAGAGAAGCCAGAGCAAAAAATCAATTAAAACCAAAAGACATAATAGATCTGCATATTCAAACAACCGAAACAGCTAATTACAAGGCAATAGAAAATATTTTGAGTAAGCAAATCAATGCAAATACTATTTCGTTTACCCACGAAGCCATTGCAAATACAATTGTTGTTGCGGTTGAAAAAGATAAATTTTACATAAGTTCCGAAAAAGAATTAGATACTGCATCGTTAAAAGAAACACTTTTAAAAGATTTAGCACACCAGCAAGGCTTTTTACAAAGTGTGCTAAAAAAATTAAGTAACGAAAAATTTGTAGCCAATGCAAAACCCGAAGTAATTGCCATGGAACAAAAAAAACAGGCAGATGCAGAGGCCAGGATAAAAACCATTGAAGAAAGTTTGAGTTCAATGAGTTAATTTGATAATATGGCTAATCAGCTAATTTTAAATCGGCCACATCGGTTTAATCAGCGGTTACACCAATTGTGATATTACCTTTCGGCCAACAGGCATAATCGTTAAAATTCGTGTAATTAGTATATCCTTATACTTTTGGCATCATTTTTCGTTGTATCTTCAACTACAAATAACAGTACAATGATTCGTTTACTTTTACTATTTATATTTATTGCAGGCAGTTTACTAACCAATGCACAGCCTCCTAAAAAACCTGTAGTAAAAAGCAATGCCGTTAAGGGTTTTAAGCCTCCAAAGTTAACTTGTACATTAGGCACTTATACCGACTCTGCTTTTATCACCGCCGAAGAAGGTGTGCAGTTAATTGCAACCCCATTAAAAATTACCGATGCAAAAATGGCAAATACGCCATTTCATCTTATCAATTTTTATATCGCAAAACCGGCGTAACCGAAGAAGAAAATGAAGACGGCCCAACAGGTAAAGCAAAACCAACAACAACTATATCTGCAAGTTTATTTAGAGCTACTCCCTTGCCGCAGGTTTGGATAACCAATATTGCCGATCAACTAAAACCCGGTGATGAATTGTTTTTCTTTGATGTAATTGTAAAAGATGAGCAAGGCAGGTTAATGTTTGCGCCAACACTAAAATTGAAGATTAAATAATGCTTACGGTAAAAAAAGCATCGGTAAAAGATATTGAACTAATTCGGCAACTCACTTTTTCTATTTGGCCAGACACCTACAGTAATATTATTAGCAAAGAGCAAATAGATTATATGCTGGATATGATGTACAGCCCTGCATCGTTACAAAAACAACTAACGGAAGATGATTGTACATTTATAATAACTTATGATGATGATAAACCCGTAGCTTTTGCCTCGTACAACGAAATTGAACTGCAAGTTTGGAAGTTAAATAAGCTATACATTTTATCCAATCAACAAGGCAAAGGCATTGGCAGGTATATGATAAATTATATTGTTACCGAAATACAAAAGCAAGATGCCAAAACCCTGCAACTACAAGTAAACAAACAAAACCCTGCAAAATATTTTTACGAAAAAATAGGCTTTACTGTTGCCAAGGATTTTGTATTTGATATTGGCAATGGCTTTGTGATGGATGATTATATTATGGAGTTGGTGCTTAATTGATATTAGGCCCATCACACCAACGCATGCGTTTCCTTTATAACACCCATTACAAACACACTTTGTACATGGCCCATGTTATCTATGCTGCTTAATTTATTTACATGAAAATCGTGGTAAGCATTCATATCTTCGGTAACAACTTTTAGCATAAAATCAAATTCGCCGCTAATGGTAAAGCATTCAATTATTTCGGGCATTTGCAAAATGGCCTTTACAAATTTTGTACCTGCTGTTTTGCTATGTTCTTTAAGCGATACATAGCAAATAGCCATTAGCCCTTTTTTTACCTTAGCATAATCCAGCAAAGCCGCATATTGTTTTATAACACCACTTTCCTCCATACGCTTTATACGCTCATGTACAGGGGTGGTGCTAAGGTGTACCTGCTCGGCAATTTGCTTTACAGTAAATCTGGCATTTTGTTGCAATAATTTAAGAATAGCCAGGTCTTTTACATCTAAAATTAATTGCCCCAAAGCCGAATTTTCTTTTTTAACTGTTTTAGACATGATAAAATACTTATTTGTTCTAAATTAATGCAAAATACAACACATATATTCCAAAGTTAGCAATAATATTAGAAAAATATACTAAGTATTGTACTTTTGTGTTCTAAAACATTAAAACATGTCAACAATAACAACAACTGGTATCGATTTTAACCTTGCCCACAAGGTTGCAGATATGAGCCTTGCCGAGTGGGGCCGTAAAGAAATTAAATTAGCCGAGGCAGAAATGCCGGGTTTAATGGCCTTAAGAGCCGAGTATGGTGCAAGCCAACCACTTAAAGGTGCAAGAGTTGCAGGTTGCCTGCACATGACAATTCAAACAGCTGTATTAATTGAAACATTAATTGCTTTAGGCGCCGAAGTTAAATGGAGTTCTTGCAATATTTTTTCTACGCAAGACCAAGCTGCTGCTGCAATTGCCGCTGCAGGTATTGGCGTTTATGCATGGAAAGGACAAACACAGGAAGAAGCAGATTGGTGTATTGAGCAAACTTTGTTTTTTGGCGGAGCCGATAAGCCTTTAAATATGATTTTAGACGACGGCGGCGATTTAACCAATATGGTTTTTGATAAATATCCCGAGCTGGTACAACATGTAAAAGGATTAAGCGAAGAAACCACAACAGGTGTTCACCGTTTATACGAAAGAATGGAAAAAGGTACTTTGCCAATTCCTGCAATCAACGTAAACGATTCTGTTACTAAATCTAAATTTGATAATAAATACGGTTGTAAAGAAAGTTTGGTAGATGCTATACGCAGAGCTACCGATATTATGATGGCTGGTAAAGTAGCTGTTGTAGGTAGTTATGGCGATGTGGGTAAAGGAAGTGCAGCAAGTTTGCAAGGTGCAGGTTGCCGTGTAATCGTTACCGAAATAGATCCTATTTGTGCTTTACAGGCAGCAATGGATGGTTTTGAAGTTAAGCCAATGATTGAAGCAGTTAAAGAAGCTGATATTATTGTTACAGCAAGTGGTTGCCGTGATTTAATTACCGAAAAACATTTTAGAGTAATGAAGGATAAAGCTATTGTTTGTAATATAGGCCACTTTGATATTGAAATTGATATGGCTTGGTTAAATGCAAACTATGGCAATACCAAAAACACCATTAAGCCACAGGTAGATATGTACACCATTGATGGCAAAGATGTAATTGTATTGGCAGAAGGCCGTTTGGTAAACTTAGGTTGTGCCACCGGTCATCCAAGTTTTGTAATGAGTAACTCATTTACCAACCAAACATTGGCTCAAATTGAATTGTGGACAAACACTGCTAACTACGAAAACAAAGTATATGTGTTACCAAAGCATTTAGATGAAAAAGTAGCCCGTTTGCATTTAGCAAAAATTGGTGTGGTATTAGATACATTAACCGATGAGCAATCTGCATATTTAGGTGTTCCAAAAGAAGGACCTTACAAAGCAGAGCATTACAGGTATTAATAAATCATTATCCTGAGCCCGTTGCAGGATTAAAATAACATAATCCCATTTGCCATTGGCAGATGGGATTTTTTTTGTGCTGTTTGTATAATGTAATTAAAAATGGTAAATAATTACTAAAACACTGGTGTAATGAATTTTTAATAATTGCGTATATTTATGTGTTGTACGTCACTTTAAAGAAACATCCGTTGACAGATAAAAACTAAATGGAAGCATTATTTCATCTAATATTTGAACTTTTTAAAATTGCTGTCTTAGCTTCTGTTTACTCATTAATTATTTTCTACTTCCTACATTCAATTGGCAAGTATTTCCCTGGCAGTTGGTTTGACAGAGTATCTCAAAAGAAACTTCGCCTTTGGCTTTTAAGTTGTTTGGTGATTTCACTTCTATTATTCGTTTATATGTTTACTTATTGGGGTGACCATGGACTTGGTGACAGTGCAAGAATTCCATTAGGAAAAGGAAAGGCCGTCGACCAAATTAACGGGACTATGACATATATAAATCCGACTGGCTACGAATCGGAAATGTTAACCATTGACGAGTTTGCTGTAACAAAAAAATATCTATTTGCTAAAGTAGCTGATGCCAAGACTGTACAATCAGTAAAAGAAATTGCAGTTTGGGATTTAAAGACAAACGGAATTGAGCTTTTGGAACATTATTCAGACATTGAAATATTTAAAACCAAAAATGAGATCACTGACCAATTGATGTTTCAATCTTTTGGAAATCACTATGCATCTTATTGGGAGGGTGGCGATTTTGGCTTTACCTTGACAACGAAGCGAAGAAAAGCGAACGTACAACATTGGGTTTGCTGCAAGGCTGGCTGGACATTGGAGCAATGGTCATTTTATCGCTGTTGTGCTTCATCCGGGCTGGACGTATCCCGATTATCGGGACTGGGCTTTTGTTTGTTAACCTGTACTTTTATATCTTTAACCTGCCGGCTGGCAGGCAGGTCAGCAGCGGTTCCGGGCCGATGGAATTCTATTTCCTAACCTGCATAAAGCCTTGTTCGTTGGCAGCAATTAAATGAAGCTTCAAAATACTTTAATCTTATTTTTTTATTTACTTATTCAAATAAGTTCATGTACAGATATAAAGCTGGATGAGCCAAAAACATTAATTGGAAGATGGAAGATCGAAGCCGGTTACTCTAGAAATGACCTACAGCAAATAATTCCAGGTAGTAATCTCATTGTATATGATTCTGTTGCTATTATTCTATTGAAGGACTCGACATTTCAAATAATAAATAATGGGAACATTTTTCCCAAACACACAGCTGAATCCTTAGGATTTGGAGATACGATTATTGGTTTATTGCATACAAGACCCGATAGTTTACTTTTACGTATTCCCTACAAGTCAGACACATTATTAGGTTCTTATAAAATTATTGATTTTAGAAAAAATAAACTTACCCTCAAACTAAAGGAATTCGAAGTCGAAACCTATAGACAATTAAGATTTTCAAAGTACTAAAAACTGCTGCTAACATGGGTTTACAAAAAGTAAGGTTGAATGAAAACACAATCAACAACTGAAATAAATTCACACACCTTGTTTAGTGTCACACAAAACAAATAATACCTCCACCAACTCAAAACCACAATACACCAAGTTAGAAGATTAAGTATAAATAGGCATCCTATGTTTGTGATACAATAATAATATACAAATTATGCCTCAAAAGACACTTGTTTTAACCATGGTTTTCTTTGCAATAGTTTTTGCCACTTACGGCCAAACTAAAAAAATTTCGTACAAAAGCCATAGTGGCAGCGCCGCAAATTATAGTACAGCTTTGGCTGAAAATTTGTTCGACATGGATAATTCAAACTTTGGTGTGGCACCAACTAAAGAAATTGTAGAAGCACAGTTGGATAGTGTTATTTTTATTTGTGATACGGTGGCTTTAATGGTAACTAGCAGGTTTTGCAAAGCACGTAAAGATTATAACAACTCTGCGGTACTTCAAAAACTATGGAAAGCAGGGCGAGATAGTGTTTTTTATCACCCGCTGTTTTCAAAAAAACATTCGTTAGATAGTATTAAAGCTATACTGCAAATGCAATACTATTTTAGAAACCCTATAAGCAAAGTTGTTTTTGTTGGTTACGATAATACAAAAGATAGCTGCAAAAGCAGTTATCCCATTGCAAACGCAATAGCACCGCCAAGCATAAATAGGGACGTTAGAAATGGAATTTCTATCAACAAACAATTGTACATTTTATTTACCGGCATTTTATTATTTGCCGGTTTGTTTACAGGTTTAGCATGGCTTGGTTTTGTACATAACAAAACCCCATTTATCAATGCATAAAACAACAAAAGCACTTATAACATGCCTTTACGGGATTTTCCTTTTGCTTTGTATAATTTTTATTCCGTTTACCTTTTATCTTTTTCCATTTCAACAAAATATTACCCAGATATTATTTGGTGAGTTAATTAAAAAAGCAGCCTCCCTCCTTTTAGGTGTATCATTAAAAAATATACAGGTTTACTCAGATTCTGTTTCAATGTATATACTGTTTTTTATTTTATTATTGCTTGGAGCAGTAATTACAATATTTTTAACCAGCCTAAAGCAATTGTATAAACGAAATCTCAAAATATATAATTTTTGCACTACAGCCTGTTACCACTATCTAATTATCATCTTACTAAAATATGGATTAGATAAAATTTTTAAAACACAGTTTTATTTACCGGAACCAAATACATTATTTACAACTGTAGGACATTTAGATAAAGATATTTTGTTTTGGAGTACAATGGGCTCGTCGCATTTATACAATACAATTACGGGCTGTATTGAAATATTGGCAGCAGTACTTTTATTTTTAAACCAACAAGGTTAGCCGGTGTTTTGCTTTCGATAATTGTGTTGTTGCAAGTTGTGCTGATTAATTTTTCGTTTAACATTTCGGTAAAATTATTTTCATTACTATTACTTAGCATGACCTTTTATTTATTTTTACCTTATAGCAGGCGATTAATAGCAGCCATATTCACTAATAGCACTATTAAGGCTATTCCCACTTTAGCAAACAACAAAAAACAATTATTTACATTATTTTTAAAATGTTTCATTGGCGGATTATTTTTATTAGAAGGATTTTATCCTTACCTGAATTTTGGTGAAAACAAAAGCGCTGCGCCATACCTGCATGGTGCATATGAAGTAAAGAAAATAACCATTTTAAACGAAGAACTTACACAACCTCATTTTTTATACACACATTTTTTTATTCATAAAAATGGTTATATCATTTTTGAAGATAGCAACAGAATTATGAAAGACTTTGCTTTGCAATATGATACAATTAATCAAAAACTATTTTTAACAGATTATAAGAAAAATACGACTACACTAGATTACAAATACAGTGATACAGACAGTACACTTATATTAAATTATACCCTTAATAATAAACCGGTAACCATTTTTGGAAAAGCAATTGACTGGCGTAAACTACCTTTATTAAAAGATGATTTTGATTGGACTTCTGACTAAACAATACTCAATTTTGTAAAATATATAATTTCTAAAAAACATAACATAAAGTAACATCCGCCTTGTATTGTGCCAGCATAAACAACTAACAAATTAATAATCTGGTTTTACACCCATATTATAAAACATAAAGCTCCACTTATCGGCTTGCTCTTGTAAAATTTGTTGTGTACTTCTGCCTGCCCCATGGCCTGCTTTTGTTTCAATGCGTATCAAAACAGGATTGGTGCCTTTTTGATTTTCTTGCATAGTAGCGGCAAACTTAAATGAGTGTGCCGGTACTACTCTATCATCATGGTCGGCGGTTGTAACCATTGTTGCAGGGTAAGCCGCAGGTTTTAAATTATGGAGCGGTGAATATTTATATAAGTATTCAAACATTTCTTTACTATCAGCTGCTGTTCCATAGTCGTACGACCATCCGGCACCGGCAGTAAATTTATGATAACGCAACATATCCATTACACCTACAGCCGGAAAAGCAACTTTACACATGTCGGGTTTTTGCGTAATGCATGCGCCAATAAGCAACCCTCCATTACTTCCGCCTTCAATAGCCAACATATCACGAGATGTGTATTTATTGTCAACAAGGTATTGTGCAGCCGCAATAAAATCATCAAACACATTTTGCTTTTTTGTTTTAATGCCTGCGTTGTGCCAATCCTCGCCATACTCGCCGCCTCCACGTATATTGGGCACTGCAAAAATGCCGCCATTTTCCAGCAAAATCATATTAGATGTGCTAAAGTATGGAGTAAGGCTTACACTAAAACCTCCATACCCATAAAGTAAACAAGGATTTTTTCCTGTTAACTCCATTCCTTTTTTATAAGTAATCAGCATAGGAATTTTAGTGCCGTCTTTAGAGGTATAAAACACCTGTTTAGATTCAAAATCTTGCGGTTTAAATTGCACTTTAGATTCTTTATACACTTCTGTTTTTCCGCTGGCTATATCCATTTTGTAAATGGTTGCCGGGTTTACATAAGAGGTAAAAACATAGTAAGTCTCTTTCTCGTCTTTTTTACCGGAAAACCCACCGGCAGTGCCCAAGCCGGGTAATTGCACTTCTCTGATTTGTTTACCGGTTCTATCAAATTGATATACTTTATTAACTGCATCTTTTAAGTAAGTACAAAAAATATTTCCGCCAACGGCAGATGTACTAAGCACTTCGGGTTTTGCTTCTACAATTGTTTTCCAGTTAGCCGGCTTAGGGTCGGCAACTGGTGCAGTTACTAATTTATTGGTAGGTGCATCTTTATCTGTTTGTATATAAAAATAATTATCATCTACATCCACAATTCCATGGCTGTTTTTTGTATCTGTTACAATAGGAATTACAGGGCTACCGGGTTTGCTTAAATCCTGTACATACATGGTATTGCCATAAGTTTCATTGGCAGTACCAATTATCAACCATTTTTCGTCTTCGCTTAAATAGCCCCACATATAACGTACCGCATGAGCATCATTACCATAAATTAATTTATCGGCACTTTGTGGTGTACCCAATTTATGATAATATAATTTTTGATTATCGTTTTTTGCAGATGACACATTACCCTGTTTTGTTCTTTCGTAATTGCTGTAATAAAAGCCATCATTGCCTTTCCAACTGGCTCCGCTAAATTTTAACTCCAGTGTATCGCCGGTTTGTTTTTTAGTAATGGCATCCATTACAATTATCTTTTGCCAATCGCTTTCCACCTTCGGAAATATTGTATGCTGCCATACTTCCGTCTTTTGAAAAATTGATGCCAGCCAGCGAAGTTGTTCCATCTTTTGAAAAGTATTGGGGTCAAGAAACTCCTCAGCGGTTTTATTTCCATCGGCCTCCCGGTATAAAACACTTTGGTTTTGTAAACCCGAGTTTTTGTAATAGTACATATATTTTCCTTGCCTGAACGGGGCCGAATATTTTTCATAATTATATAGTTTTTCGTACCTCGTTTTAATAGCATCTTTAAATGGTATTTGCGAAAGATAATTTTGTGTTACATCATTTTCGGCCTTTACCCAGGCTGCTGTGGCTGCACTTGTATCATTCTCTAACCACCGATACGGATCGGCTACAACTGTACCAAAATAAGTATCTTTTACAGTACTATCTTTTTTACTTAAAGGATACTTTACTTCTATATTTTTATACGTTGTAAGGGTTGATTGATTGGTTGAATTGTTGCAGGCCATCATAAAAAAAATGCAGGCTACTACCAATAGTAATTTGTACATATAGTTAGGTTTATAAAGTAAGATAACATTATTTTATAATTTATTAAAATGTACTTTTATTGTTATTGAAGATTATACATCAACACTGCTAATTGGCTGATTAGTAGCAAATATTAGATGTTCAACTTCCTTTAATAGTACTGTAGTTGCAAGTAAATCACACATAAGTTTTACCTTTACTATACTAATTTGTAAAAATTAGTTTTATTCAGAGGTGAATAAATACAAAGGCTCTTGTCATTTTTGACAGGAGCTTTTTTTATACTTTTGTATTATAAACTGATTATGACCAAACTATCCGTTAACATAAATAAGCTTGCCACCTTACGCAACAGCCGTGGCGGTAACAACCCCGATTTAATACAAGCCGCTAAAGATATTGAACGTTTTGGTGCAGAAGGTATTACTGTGCATCCAAGGCCAGATGAACGTCACATACGCTATGCCGATGTGTATGAACTTAAAAAAATAGTAACTACCGAATTTAATATTGAAGGAAATTGTACAGAGCAAAGTTTTGTTGACTTAGTTTTAGCCAACAAACCTACACAGGTTACACTTGTACCGGATGGGCATCATCAACTTACAAGTAACCATGGATGGAATACCATTGAAAAGAAAGACTATTTAAAAGAAATGATTTTACTTTTTAAAAATGCCGGTATTCGTACTTCCATTTTTGTTGACCCGGTAGTTGAAATGGTTGAAGGTGCAAAAGAAACAGGTACAGATAGAATTGAGTTATATACAGAATCGTATGCTAAACAGTATGCAGTTGGCAATTTAAGGTTGGCAATAGAGCAATACATTGCCGCAGCAGCGAAAGCTAACGAATTGGGTTTAGGTATTAATGCCGGGCATGATTTAGATTTAAACAATCTTACATATTTTGCACAGCACATTCCAACTCTATTGGAAGTTTCCATTGGGCATGCACTAATTTGTGATGCTATTTATTTAGGATTAGAAAACACAGTACAGTTGTATAGAAGGTGTTTGATGGCATAAACCGCAAAGGCATAAAAACGCAAGCTTTAATTTAGTATTACTTCACCAACATCTTCAACTTTCTTTCTAATGCAGCGCCTCTAATATTTTTTGCAATAATTTTTCCTTCGGGGTCAAGTAAAAAATTTTGTGGTATACTGTAAATTTCAAATTGAAGCGCTACGGCATTTCCCCAACCTTTTAAGTCGCTAAGCTGAGTCCAGTTAAGTGTATCTTGTTTTATTGCAGTTAACCAAGCTTCTTTTGCTTTATCCAATGATACGCCAATTATGGTAAAATTTTTATCTTTATACAGGTTAAAAGCTATTACAACATTCGGGTTTTCCTCCCGGCATGGGCGGCACCAACTTGCCCAAAAATCTATCAAAACATATTTACCTCTAAATGAATTTAAACTAACGTCAACACCAGCAGTATCTTTTTGCGTAAAGTTGGGAAATACAGAACCTATAGGATTTTTTTTAGCCTCAGCTACTATTTTGTTGATATAATTCCCCATTTCCGAAGACTTTACTTCGGGGGATAATGTATTGTATAATTTCTCTGTTTCTAACGGATCGTCAACTAACTGGTTATACCTTAAAATAGCAAGGGGCGTTACATACGATTTAGGGCGCTGTAAAATAAATTCTTTGCTCAAATATTTTGCCTGCTCAACTCCTGCCGAGTCGTACGGTGCATTTTCATCAAACACAGCCTGATAAGGCAATAACAACATGCTAAACGTTTGAAAATCTAAATGACTTAATGAGCCTACAACGCCTGCTTTATCAATAGCGCCATTTTTGCCATTTATTTCCACTACACTATTATCTAAAAACAAAGACAAATAAGGAGGCTTTTGATCAAAAACTAATAATTTAAAATCGGGTCGTTCTAATTTACCTTTTATTGTAAATTTACCATTGGTAACAATGGCATTCATATCCGGGGCTCCGGTTTGTGCATTTAGTAGGGATACAATTGTTCCATCTTTAAAACCGGTAACATTTCCTTTAATAATATAACCATCCCTTATAACAGGTTTATTAACTACAGCTATTTTCTTTTTGGCTTTTGGTTTTACCTGTTTTTGCGCCAACAAAGTAGCCGGTAATAAAAGCAGTAATAATAAATACTTCATTCTGGAGTTTTTTTCAATTGGCAAAAGTACAAATTTTAAACCTACTTCATTGCTTCTCTAAACTTAAGTAATAAGCCCATATCTTTTATGCCGGGTTCTTTTTCAAATTTTTGATTAATATCCACACCTAAAAAATCCAGGTGATTAAACTTCTTAATTTTTGCCGTATCCTCTACCCCAATGCCTCCACTTATAAAAAAGGGTTTTTCAATTTTTGCTTTACGTAAAATTTCCCAGTCAAAATGCAAACCTGTTGCTGCTGCATTGGCAGCCTCAAATAAATAGTAATCGCATACTGCATCGTAATCGGCTACCAATGCATCTATGTCGGTTACATTTTCGTCTATCCTAAATGCTTTTATAACTTCCACTTCCGAGGAAATATCGTCGCACATTTCGGCTGTTTCATTGCCATTTAATTGCACTACATCTAAACCAAATTCATCAATTGCATCCAGCACATCTATTAAATCGGGGTTTTCAAAAACACCTACTTTTTTTAAATCAAAATCGGCTTTTTTAATTTCGGCTCCTTTTAATTTATCGCCAATAAATTGAGGCGAATTTTTACAAAAATTTAACCCGGCATAATCCATATTCAGGGTTTCTAACTGCTGCAATTGTTTTGCCTGAGTAATACCACAAACTTTAATATTCATATTATTATTTTATTTATCTTTTAACCAATTGGTCATTATTTTTTCGCCATCCGGGGTTAATATACTTTCCGGATGAAACTGAACTCCCTGCACATCAAACAACTTATGCTTCAAAGCCATTATACAACCATTCTCATCTCTTGCAGTTACCTGTAATTGGTTGGGGAAATTTTCATCATCAACTATCCAGCTATGATAGCGGCCAACCATTATTCCACTTTTTAATCCCCCAAAAATAGATGTTTGACCATCTTCAAAAATTAACTTATTGGCTACCCCATGATAAACCGTTTTTAAATTTATCAATCTTGCACCAAAAGCTTCTGCAATGGCCTGATGCCCTAAACAAACGCCCAAAATTGATTTAGTGGCGGCAAATTCTTTTATTAATGGAATTAACAAACCTGCTTCTGACGGAACACCCGGCCCCGGAGATAAAATAATTTTATCGTAAGCCGATACTTTTTCCAATGCTAGCTCATCATTTCGGAATACATCTACCTTTACAGAGATAATTTTTTCAATTAAATGAACAAGATTATATGTGAAAGAGTCGTAATTATCAAAAACCAAAATCTTCATTCGCTAAATGCTTTGCCTCAACAAAGATGCAGTAAAAAATATAACTTGCATAACTTTTTATGTTATCTTAACTTCAAAAAAAATACTATGACAATTACAATATTTGGCGCCACAGGTATGGTAGGCAAGCAATTGGTACAGCAAGCATTATTCAGAGGTTTTAAAGTAAAGGCATTTGGAAGAAATGTATTTACCGAGTTAGATATGGAGCAAGATAATTTAGAATTGATAAAAGGTGCTTTGTTTGATGAAAAAGATGTTTACAATGCCGTAAAAGGCAGCGATGCTGTTTTGAGTTGCCTTGGAGGTGAATTTAGTGGCGATGATAAAACAAGAAGCCTTGGAATGAAAAATATTATTGCTCAAATGCAAAAAGCCAATGTAAAAAGAAATTGTAGGTGTTGGTGGTATGGGTGTATTACAAGCCGATGATGACACTTTATTAATAGATGCCGAAGATTACCCGAAAGAATATGTACCGGTTGGAAAAGAACATCAAAAAGCATGGGAATATTTGGCTGCCAGTAATTTGGACTGGACATTTGCATGCCCGCCGCATATTTTAAACGAAGGGCCAACAGGCGATTTTATTACTACTGCCAACTTTTTACCAATACCCAATAAATACGAAATTAAAGCCGGCGATTTAGCATTGTTTATGCTTAGTGAATTGGAAAGAAATGAATTTATTGGCAAACGGGTTGGTATAACTAATTAAAAAATAAGTGTATTTTGCACTTATACAAACTACTTGGTATGATACAAAAAGCTTTTACATATTTCATTTTATTTATTAGCCTGTTAAGCTCTTGCAAGCAGCAAGATAAATCAGCTACTACCGATAACACCGTTGGCCAGGCTAATGTAATTATAGATTCAACAACACTTAAGAGTCAAAATACGCAAACAACTTCGGCTGGTAATCCTTTTGTAAGCAACCAGCCTGCAAGTAGCCCAATTGTTGTAACACAGCAAAACAAAGTACAGGCATCTTCCCAAAATGTACAAATAACCCCTGAGCAAATGCAACAAATGCAGCAACAAGCGTTGCAGGCTCAACAACAACAAATGCAACAAAACTCTGGAGCACAACAGCCGCAGCAAATTCAAGCTAACCAACAAGCTGCACATCCACAGTTTAGTGTAGCCGAATTTAAAAAAATGCAAGACGATGCAAAAAAACGTGGTGTACAATTAAACCCGGCACATGGGCAACCCGGGCATAGATGCGATATTTATGTTGGGCAACCCTTAGATAGCAAACCTGTACCTTCATTACAGCAAAAACCAACTACTGCCACTACAACTGCACCACAAACAGTTACGGTAGCACCACAACCTGTAAAAACCGAGCCTGGTATGAATCCACCGCATGGGCAGCCAGGCCATAGATGCGATATTGGTGTTGGCGCTCCATTAAATAGCAAGCCTGCTGCTCCGGCAACTACACCACAGGTAATTAAAGCTGAGCCTGCAAAGGCAGACAGTAGTAAAAACTAGGCTTTATTATTTTTTTAACAGTTTTGAAGGGCCTATTTGCAACGTTGGCATATTTTTTTCAATCTTACTTAAAACTAAAAAAGTGAAAAATTTATACTTGCTGCTTTTATACTAATTACAGGCGTTGCCAAAGCTCAAAAAATTGACAGTATTTATGTAAATCTTTACACAGATAGCCTTAAAAAGGCACTTATAATTACATTAATGTAGATGGATTGATGAGTAACGGCAAATACATTCCATTAGATAGCACACATTTAATTTTTACTGCTTCGTATGCAACATTTAAAGGCAATTCGCTTTTTATTCCCTGGGATTTTAAAGCGCCTAAAGTAACCATACATGTGGCTTTAAGAAACAATCCTGCCATTTATAAGCAATTTGATATTTGGGTAAAAACTACAGATAATAACGGCAAACTAAAAACGGCCGATGAAATACTAAACGATATGCAAAAAGCCTCACCTGCAAAGAAAAAGAAAAAAGGAATATTTGGTAGCAGTCAAAGCGCCTGATACATAAAAGTAAAATGCCCGGTTTATCTAAAAAGATTTACCGGGCATTTTTGTAATATGGTTAAAAAGCATCAGGCCACGTTATGCAAACTTTTTAGCATCTTCTAAAAACTGAGCTAACCCAATATCGGTTAAGGGATGTTTTAGCAATCCTAATATTGAACTTAAAGGACAGGTACAAACATCTGCACCAGCCTCGGCACAATTAATTATATGATTTGGATAACGAATGCTTGCAGCCAAAATTTCGGTTTTAAAACCTTGCACATTAAATATTTGGCGTATTTGATGTATTAACAACATGCCGTCCCAACCACTGTCATCTACTCTTCCAATAAATGGCGAAACATACGTTGCACCTGCTTTTGCAGCTAAAATAGCTTGTCCGGCAGAGAATATTAAAGTACAGTTGGTTTTAATACCATTTTCAGTAAACCACTTTATGGCTTTAATTCCATCTTTTATCATGGGTACTTTTACAACAATATTGGGATGAATAGCCGAAAGTTTTTTGCCTTCGGCAATGATGCCTTCAAAATCGGTAGAAATTACTTCGGCACTAATATCACCATCTACCATTTCACAAATGGTTTTATAGTGAGCCATTACAGCTTCTTCGCCTTTAATGCCTTCTTTAGCCATTAATGACGGGTTAGTGGTAACACCATCTAAAACACCTAAATCGTTGCGCTTCTTTAATTTGAGCCAAATTGGCTGTGTCTATAAAAAATTTCATATACCCAAACCCCATAATGGAGCTTTATTTAATTTGTTAAAAAAACATTTCGGGCAAAAATATAATAATTACAATACTGAATTAGAAAATACTTATACATTTTAATTAACAAAAAGATGTTTGAAACGTTCGAAATAAAGTCGCTTTGGAGGTTATGGGCATAAAAAATGGCAAGTTACTTACATCGCACCGCTCAACCATCTACCCTTGCTATCTTCCGATCCTGGGGGAGTTCAACAGGAGCTGGTCGTATAAGACTTGCCGATGCAAAGATAAGGAAATTGTGCTAAAAATTGAAAGTAAGAATATCGTAATCAATCAAGTATCTAATACCCATCATTAAAAACTCAACCCCGGCCTGTCTGTTCTGGTGCTTACTTGTGTTACTCCAATCAATTGGTCGGTTCTGTCGGCAAAAGCTTTGTAGTACATTAAAATAGTATAGGTATTTTCTGTTTCCCAATTATCTCCTTCTAATTCTCTTTTATCGTTAGGGTTATTTTTATCAACTGCTAAATAGGCGTAATTGTAGTATCCTTGTTTTAAATAAGTTGAAACTTCATATTTACCCGTTTCTGTATTAAAAGCCATTTTGGTTTTATCGCTTTGCTCATAATTGGTTAGCTGCCCAATCAGGTAAATATCCTTATTAGTGTAAGGTTGGCCGTTAGGCGACGCTAAACTAAATTTAACAGTGGCATAATCGCCCTGCCAATATGGGTTAATTGATTCGTAAGTAGCAACTAAATACATACCATTTAAATCTGCAAAATACACATAACGCTGGCTGCTTCTGTCAATATCCGTCTTAACAAAAATATCGGTAGATGTTTTATGGTATGTTGCACTGTCAACTCTATCTGTTTGAAAGCGAAAACTCCGTAAATCAAGCCAGCGCCACTCTTTACCGCCTGCGAATAAAGAACTGTTTTCCGAATTATACTCCAAATTATTTCCCCGTACAAAGGTGGGAGCAATATCTTTTTGAGCATTATCCCAGCGGTTATTTTGCAAAATAACCACTTTAACTTGTTGTGCAGCGCTAAACGAATTTATACCGGTAATATTTGCTGTAAATAGCAATTTTTGATGTGTACGAAAAAGATTGGCAGTAAAGGGTTGCACCACTTGTGCAGTAATTAGCGCCTTACTATCCGTTACTAAAAAACGTTTTACAAAAACCAATTTAGATGTATCCCCATCTAAAAAGACCTTTAGCAAATAGTTACCCGATAAAGTTGGAACCATATTTCTTTCGGGTAATACTGCCTGATAATGTGTGTATTTTGTAAAAGCAATAGATGAGTATCTGTATGTAGTAATTCGTTGCTGTGTAAACCCTTTTAAATATGTAAACGGGCTCACATCTACCTTATTCCAATTATAATCGCAAAGCTGAAAAGTGTAATAATAGCTTTTTACATTGCTTTCCATATCATCAAAATGAAGTTCCAATTGATCACCACTATTTAAATGATACAATGGCATTCCTTGTTGATTATTGTAGCTGTGAAAACGTATTGATTGGATGTAGGGCTTATTTACAATTTCTACGTGTTGGGCAAAAATGCTATTGAAAAAAAAGCATAAAAAAATGGCAATTAACTTTGCTTTGGGGGTAATCAGCATTTGTTCGTTTTTCATCATTGTTGCGTCGCACTCTTGTACAGTTGTACTATTTTCTACATTCATTATATTATATTAAATCGTTTAAATAAAATACTTTTGTAAGATACCAAAAAATATGCCATTGAATGTATCGGCCTTTATAGCAAAACGCATTGCTTTTAAAAGTAACAAAACTTTTTCGGCGTTTATAATACGGCTGGCAATTGCAGCCACTACCATAAGTGTAGCTGTAATGATTGTAGCGTTAAGTTTTGTAAACGGTTTTCAGCAGGTTATTAGTAATAAAGTATTTAGCTTTTGGGGGCATATAAGAGTACAACAAGATATTGCCGATAAAGTTAGTGTTGCAGAAGAATATCCTATTTATCAAAACGATACCGTAGAAAGTTACTTAAAAAAATTACCGCAAATTATAAGTGTAGAGCGCTACGCCACAAAATCGGCTATTATTAAAGGCGGCAACAACATAGAAAGTGTTTTGCTAAAAGGCATCGACTCTTCATTTAATCAAAACAGGCTAAATGCTTTTCTTAAAGAAGGAAAGTGGGTATCCTTTGCCGATAGTGGCTACAGTAAAGAAATAAATTTATCTACTTATACAGCCAATCAATTACAAATAAAAGTAAGCGATAGTTTGCTTGTTTTCTTTTTTAGAGAAGATGGCAGTAAAACAGCCCGTAAACTAAAAGTTGCCGGTTTATACAAAACATCCATTGAAGAATACGACAGAAATTTTGGCATTTGCGACATAAATTTAATTCGCAGATTAAACCTTTGGCAACCCAACCAAATTGGTGGTTACGAGTTATTTTTAAGGATTACAAACAAACGGATAGTGTTAGCAGCCTGATTTATGAAGGATTGCCTCAAAGCTGGTACAGCCGTATCATAAAAGAGATTTATCCCAATATTTTGGATTTGCTTAATCTGCAAAACGATATTAAAAATTATTTATTAATCTTAATGCTTGTTGTTGCTGTTGTAAATTTAATAACCTGCTTAATCATTTTAGTTTTAGAGCGTACTAAAATGATAGGCATTTTAAAAGCCGTTGGTACAAGCAATTGGGATATTCAAAAAATATTTTTATACAATACTTTCATTATTTCGGTAACAGGTGTGGTTTTAGGCACTTTACTTGGCTTAGGCATTTACTTATTATATGGCAAGGGCACATGCCAGCGTAGTTTGGTGGCAGGTACTTTTGGTTTGCGGAGGTACTTTAGCAATTTGCTTTGCAACTCTTATTATTCCCACTCTATTAATTAGAAAGATACAACCTGTTAAGGCAATACAGTTTAGTTAGCAAATATGCGATAGTATTATCCCCGTTGCCACAGCTGCATTTAACGACTCTGCTCCACCTTTTTTGGGTATGGTAATCCTTTCGTCTACCAAATTCATTACATCTTCACTAATACCTTTGCCTTCATTTCCAATTATTATTATTGCCTCATGTATTTGATTTAAGGCAGAAACAGTTTTTCCGTTTAATGCTGCAGCATATTTTTTATGTTTTTGTTGTCTGCAAGCCAATTTATCAAATCGGTATAAATAACATTTACTCGTGCCAAACTACCCATTGTGCTTTGTACCACTTTAGGGTTGTAAATATCTGCACAATTAGTAGAGCATACAATATTTTGCACACCAAACCAATCGGCATTACGAATAATGGTACCCAAATTCCCCGGATCCTGAATGGCATCCATCATCAATGTAATTTTTTCTTTTGTATCAAAATACTGGCTTTGAGTAGATTTATAAAACACTGCCAAAACCTGATTTGGCGTAGTTAAGGCTGATATTTTTTCTAACTCAAAATCTTTTACCTCTATTTTCTCTATATGATTATGCTTTTGTAATGAACTTTCATTAGCCCCAAACCAACTTTGCAATGCAAATAGTTGCCTGCATTCAAATTTTGAAGCATTTAGCAGCTCCAAAACTACCTTTGTACCTTCGGCAATAAAAACACCATATTCATCTCTAAATTTTTTATGGTGTAAACTTTGAATATATTTGGTATGTGTTTTGCTAAACATAATAGCTTATTAAAATTTATGGCCCTTATAACCTTCAATAAAATGTTTTTTTTCAAGCACTTGAAATATGTGTTTTTTATTTCTGTTTTACTTTCGGCATAAAATATCAAAAAGGAAAACCTTTTGTTGCCAAAAACACCATCGAAGTTAAGGAAGGAAATTTTACTAAAGACGAAAGAAATTCTTTAAAGCAACGTTTAAACGGTCAACTAGATGATAGCTCCAGAGTAAAAATAAAAGATGCTTTGTTTTTTTTACACTTTATTGATAAGCCTCCTGTATATGATAGCAACTCTGCATCCTTATCTGCTAATAATATGAAAGCCTCCATGAGGCATTTGGGTTATTATGCTGCTACAGCTTCATTTAATGCAGATACTACAATGAAGTCAAGTCAAAAAAGAGTGCATGTTACATACCATATTAAAACTGGTAAACCCACATTAATAGATACTGTTGGTTATTTTCTTCGTAATCCAACTTTGCAAGAAATTACTAGAGAAAATTTAAGCAAATCTTTATTGCTTAAAAATAATCCGGTAACAAAAGCTTCTGTTTTAGGCGAAGTAAGCCGTTTGGTAGAATTGTACCGAAATAACGGCTATTACAAATTTACTGCCGATGAATTAAAAGTACGTGGAGATACATCTATTGAAGCGTTAACAACAATTAGCGATGATCCGTTTGAACAATTGCAGTTATTGGCACAAGCCCAGGCGAAAAGAGATTCGCCTACTATTAAAATGGCAATAGTTTTAAACCCTCCTGCAGATAGTAGTAAAATAAAACAATTCTATATTAATAATATTTACATTTTACCCGATTATCAACCAGGCGATTCGCTAAGCGACCCAACACTTACCGAACGAGTTACAGAAAACTGCATAGTGCGGTATCACAATAAATTATTTAGAACAAATTTTTTAGCTCAAAGTATGTTTCTAAAAAAAGGCAATTTATACAGTCAGGCAGATTATTATAAGTCGTTAGGCAGCTATAGTAAAATGGGTGTATGGCAAAATACCAATATACAAATTGTAGAAGTTAAGGATAGTGCTAATAAAATTGATGTGATTGTGCAATTGATTCCCGGGAAAAAGTACACATTTGAAGCCGGCATAGATGCCAGTTTTTCTACCAACAGTAACACAAATACTGTTACATCTTACAATGCCGGAAGTTTACTTGGTTTAAGTGGCAATTTGTCTATTACAAACAGAAATGTGCATAAAGAAGCAATTAAAATGATTAATGCAATTAGAGGTGGTGTAGAAATAAATTTAAACTCAAATAACAGAACCTCCGGTAGTGCAGTAAACTCTAATGAGCTTAGCTATACAAACAATATTGTTTTCCCCCGATTTATTTTTCCGGTAAAAAAATACAATAATGATAAGCGAATAATAAATTCCGAAACTTTTATAAACACCAACTTATCGTATATCAATCGTATAAATTTATTTAAATTACAATCAGTAAACTTTGCACTAGGCTATGCCTGGAGTAATTATAAGCAACGAAAGTGGAGTGTAAAACCTTTGTCTGTAGAGTTTGTTAGATTATATAATGAAACGCCAGAATTTTTAACTACGCTGCAACAAAACCCATTTTTAAAGTATTCCTTTAATACTTCATTAGTTGCCGGAATGAGTGCTAATTATTCCTCATTCAAAATAAATCCAAAACACAGTAATAAACAACATAGTTTAAAATTAAATGTCGAAGAATCCGGCTTTCCTTTACTTCTTCCATTACGACAATTACATGTATTTGATAAATATTTACGCCAATTTATAAAAGCTGATGTTGAGTACATACATTCCGTAAGTCTGCCAAAATCGGCGCTTGTATTTCGTTTATTCGGTGGCGTTGGTGTTTCGTCTAGAGGCGATACTACACTTCCATTTTTAAACAATATTTTGCAGGCGGCTCTAATAGTATGAGAGGCTGGCCTGTACGTGGCATTGGCAGAGGATCGCAACCACTTTCGCAGTATGGTGTCAATAATTTTAACGATAGAACGGGAGATATTCAATTAGAAGGAAATTTTGAATATCGCTACGATATTGCTCAAATTATACCTAACACATTAATTTTAAAAGGCGTTTTATTTGCCGATGCCGGAAATGTTTGGAATACCCGAAACTCAAAAAAAGATGGCAGTACAGATAGTGCACAATTTAAATTTAAAAATATTTACAAAGAATTAGGCATTGCGGCCGGCACAGGCTTAAGGTTAGATTTTAATTACGTTGTTTTACGTTTTGATTTAGGATTTAGATTTAAGCGACCCGAAACAAGCAATGTAAATAGTGGCTGGAAAGTGCCGGCAATTGGATTTGATGATGTTTTTGGAAAACTATTTAAAAGTGAATATAAACAATGGCGTTACGAAAATATGAATTTTACAATTGGCCTTAGCTATCCTTTTTAACAGTCAGTTATTGATTTTGAGTAGCAATTGAATCCAAAAAAACATCCATCTCCATGGCGTTCTCAACATTACATTCGCCAATTTTAGTACGCCGCAAATTACTTAAATAGGCTCCGCAGCCCAGCATTTGACCAAAGTCATGTGCAATACTACGTATATACGTTCCGGTAGAGCAAGTTATTTTAAAATGTACAACAGGCAGTTCTACCTGTGTAATTTCAAAGCTATGTATTGTAATTTTTCTGGCTTTTAATTCCACATCTATACCTCTTCTGGCAAGTTCATATAAAGCAACTCCGTCCTTTTTTATGGCAGAATATATTGGTGGCATTTGCTCAATTTCGCCTATAAATTTGGGGATGGTTTGCAGTAATAATTCATTGGTTACAAATGAATAATCTTTTGGTTGTTCGGGTTGGCTTTCCAAGTCGTATGTTGGTGTTACATGCCCCAAAATAAAAGCACCGGTGTACTCTTTTTCTTTAGCCATATAATCGTTTATTTTTTTAGTAAACTTACCTGTGCATATAATTAAAAGCCCTGTTGCCAAAGGATCTAACGTTCCGGCATGCCCCACTTTTTTTATTCTGATACTGCCCCGTATTTTTCGTACCACATCAAACGATGTCCAATGTAAAGGCTTATCAATTAAAATAACCTTACCTTCTTCAAATTCCTTTTTCTTTTCATCGGATATATTTACAAACGATGTAACTGGTTTATCCGGCGCAGCTATTTTACTTGCATGCTTATATCGGTATGTCTCTTTTTTTGACAAAGAATAATTATTTTTTGATGTATAAATTTTGATAACAAATACAAAGATAGCAGGTTAAAATTCGATAAATTATAAATCACTAAACCTCAACTTATATAGCTTGCCGTGCCTTCAATTCTAAATACTTATTTACTGCATTTATGGTAAGATGTTCGGGTGCCGTTAATACAGATAAGATTCCATGCTTACTTAATTCCTTTACAATTAATCTTTTTTCGAATTCAAATTTTTCGGCAATGGTTTTTACATACACATCTTCTAAATTATTAACCTGTAAATGCGATAGTTGATGTAACTCGGTGTTTTCGAAAAATACTACCATAAGCAAATGGTATTTTGCGATGGATCGCAAATAATTTATTTGCCTTTTTAAACCCGACAGTGATTCAAAATTAGTGTACAACACAATTAGGCTACGATGCTTTATTTTACTGCGAATTTGCATATATAGCATTTCGTAGTCACTTTCCAAAAAAGCAGTTTCCTGATTGTATAATAACTGTAAAATATTTTCTCGTTGTATAGGCTTTTTGTCTGCAGCTATTAACGAGCCCATTCGGTTAGCAAAAGTCATTACGCCTACTCTATCTTGTTTTTGTAAACAAACATTACTTAACACCAATGTACTGTTAATAGCATAATCTAAAAGTGTAAGTTGCTTAAATGGCATTTTCATTAACCGACCTTTATCAATAACGCAATATACCTGTTGGCTTTTTTCATCGGTATAGTTATTTACCATTAAGGTGCCTTTACGGGCTGTAGCTTTCCAGTTTATTGTACGTCTGTCATCGCCTCTTACATATTCTTTAATTTGCTCAAACTCCATGCTATGGCCAAGTTTACGCATACGCTTATTGCCATACTCTGTTTGTATGGTTGTTTGCGACAACAACTCGTATTTACGCATTTGCATAAATGAAGGATACACCGGTACAGTAGCATTCGCTGCAATATTTGTACGGTATTGCAATAAACCCAATAACGATTTTACATAAATAATAATTCTCCCAAAAGTATAGTTCCCTCTGGCCGTTGGACGCATATTGTAAATAATATTCTTTTGCTCATTGGCCTTTAACCTGTACTTTAATTCAAAATCTCTTTTTTGAAACTGCAAAGGCAATTCATCTATCACCACTACATCTACTGTAAAACTCATATTATTTTTCACCTGCAATTCAATTTTATTTACATCGCCGTTGCTAAGCCTATCTGCCATAATCCGTTTGGCAAATGGCGGTTTACTCAACATAAATAAAAACAAATAATCTATCAGTATTAAAATAAAGAAAATCCAAAGTATTATTTTAGTGATAACAAATAAAGGCAGATAAAAAAAGATACAATGCATAACAAAATACACACTCCCGTAACCACATAAAATCTGGTGGTTAAAATAAATTACCAATATATTTTTCAATTACACTCACTATCTTGGCACTTGTATTGATTTTAAAATATTATCAATTAAATCATCCGTAGTTATCCCTTCCATTTCTTTTTCGGGTGTTAAAATAATGCGATGGCGTAATATATGTGGCGCCATTTCAACAATATCATCCGGTGTTACAAAATCTCTTCCCTTTATTGCCGCATTGGCTTTAGCACTACGTAAAATAGCCAGCGAAGCTCTTGGAGAAGCCCCCAGGTATAAAGATGGATTATTCCGGGTTTCATTTACAATAGCCGCAATAAACTCAATTAATTTAGGCTCAACAATTATTGACTGAATAATGTTGCGGTAATGCTTAATATCAATTGCCGAAATTACTTTTTGTACATTATCCAACAGCTCTCCCTGTGATTTAGATTGTTGTGTATGTAAAATATTTATCTCTTCCTGTAAAGAAGGATATTTAACATCTATCTTAAATAAAAATCTGTCTAACTGTGCTTCGTGTAAGCGATAGGTTCCTTCCTGTTCTATCGGGTTTTGTGTGGCCAGCACTATAAACGGAAGTTGCATTGGATGTGTAACACCATCTACTGTTACTTGTCTTTCTTCCATTACTTCAAACAAAGCGGCTTGTGTTTTTGCCGGCGCTCTGTTAATTTCATCTATTAATACAATATTGCTAAATATTGGGCCTTGTTTAAATCTAAAATCACCTTCTTTCGGGTTAAATACCGATGTGCCAATTACATCACTCGGCATTAGATCGGGTGTAAATTGCAACCGGGCAAAATCTACATCAATAATTTTTGCCATAAGTTTTGCCGTTAGTGTTTTAGCAACACCGGGTACACCTTCTATTAATACATGCCCATCGCAAAGTAACCCTATAAGCAATAAGTCGACCATTTTATGCTGACCAATAATTACTTTAGCTATTTCGCTACGTACATCAAAAGCGGCACGGCTAAGGCCACTTAAATCTATTCGTTGATGAAAAACATTTTCTTCCATAATGGAAATTTTTATTGTTAAGACTTTTTATAAAATTTTTGTATTTGTTCGTTTAAAGATAGCAACTCAAAATCACTTAACTGTGTACTTTGTTGTGCATGTTGTATAGTTCTGTACAATGTTTCTACTCTATTATGTTCAATTCCGCTTTTTCGGCTTAAAGCAGTAATAAACTCGGCATTAATTGTACTGGTATTTAAATAATATTGATTACGAATATGCTCATTAAAATACATGATCATTTTGTCAGCAATATTTTTATTGTCTTTGTTTTGCAAATACAATCGACCAATAGTTTCTGTAAAAGTTACGGTTGTGTTTTCATTAGGCTTTACTACTTCAATAACTTGTTGGCGTCGCTTGCCGCCAAATAATATATACAATGTTAACAAAGCAAGTGCAAGCCAAAATGCTGTTGCCAAGGGCGGATGTTTTAATATTTCGCCAAGCGATGAAAATTCTTCATCATTTCTTCTTCTATTTATTGATCGGTAATAATTATCCCAATAAACATGCGTTGGCCTGGTATTGGTATAAGCTAATACTTTATCTACGTATTTATAATTTTGTTTTTTTAGCAAAAAATAATTGCTGAAAGCCCTGGGATCGCAATGTAAAAACAATTTACCTTTTCCATGAAAGTAAACAATGTAGTTAGGTTTACCTTCTTCATTGGTGCCCAACACTTTTGTGTAAGATGTATTTACTTTTGAAAAATTATTATCAAAGGGCTTATAATAATAACTGTAGCCAATAGTATCTTTTAATGGTGGATAGGTAATTGTATTTTTAAACGTATCTGTTCCTAATAATAAACCAAGCATATTGTTGGCTTGATGACTTGCTATTTTCTGGGTTAATGTTTCATCAATAATGCCCGAGGCAATAAACAAATCGTTGCCTTCATATATATAATCCATCATAGCTTCCACTTCTGCGTCACTCAAAAATAATTTTGGAGTAATACATATATATAACGATGCCGTATCATCATACTTAATATCATCCCAGGTTTTATCAAAAGGTTGCTTTTTATCTTGTACTGTATTTGTAAAAAATAATTCTTCAATTTGTTTATGCACTACATAGCCGCCAAAAGGTTTTTTATCTGCTTTGGCATAGGTTTCGGTTAAAGATGGTATTTGATTTTTTTTATTGCATGATGCTGCACAACTCACTAAAAAAATAGCCAGCAATAAAATTATACAACTATATGTTATCCCTTTCTTCAACCTATGGTTTCGTTAAAATTTTTATACAAGGATGCTAATTTTTCATAAAGTACATTGTCAATTTCAAACTCACCGTACCACACATACTCGTAGTTAAGTGTTAACGATGCAAACGTATTTCGCCAATCAGCATTACCAATTTCGTGTACATATTGGTAGTTGGTTTTATCGGCTGCCATTTGAACAATATTTTTGCCGGCTAAATTGTGCAGCGATTTTAAATATTGATAGCGTAATGCTAACCTGTAATTATTGGATTGTAATGCGTTTTTTATCATGGCATCAAAATCGGTATCCAAACTAATTTCTTCTTCTGCTTCTACCGTGGCAATAGCATTGTCTTTTGTATAATTTCGTTGAAAAATGCCTTTGGTTAAAAATAATTTGTATAAAATAAAAAGTACAAAGCAAATGGCCAGTGTCCACAAAATAATTTTTAATATCCCCGAATTAAAAAAACTATCTAACCAACTTAAGTTAGCTTTTGGTCTTTGTACCTTGGGTTTATTTTTTTTATTTTTATCCTGTTCGTCCCTTAATAGGCTGTCTAAATTATTAATGTAACCAAACGCTTTATCTTTTTTAATGGCATTTATTGTATCGGCCGAGGTAGTTAATTCCCGAAAATATAAACTGGTATCAATACCGCTTTGTTCGTATTGTTTAGTTGTATATTCATCTGCAGGCACTTGCTCTACCTTTGGTGCATCTATTATTTCTTCATCTTGTATTAATGAAGAATCTTCGTAAATGTACTTTTTAGGTTCTTGTGCCGCAGCAGAAAAGAAAGTACAAATTAATAGTAGTGCTATGTAAAGTGCTTTATTCATCAGCAACGTTCAACCGATGAATAATACCATTGGGTTGAATTTGATAACCTTTTTTGTGTAAACGAATGGGATATAATATAAAATACCAAACAATAAAAGCAAAAGAAGTGGCCAATATAGTAATACTTGCCCAAATAGGTAAACCGGCACTTGCATCTTTATCGTATGTTTGGCTCATTAAATGCGTAACGTAACTTTCAAAAAAAGCTGCAAGAATAAAAATAGGCACAAGGCATATCAATACCTTAGCAGCGTCTTTTGCCCCTTTTTTAAAAGAAACCATTCTGGAAAAAGTGCCCGGGAATAAAATTCCATTTGCCAAAATAAAACCAGCCGTACATGCAATTACAATTGCAGATATTTCTAAAGTGCCGTGTATCCAAATTACCAATACCGATTTTATACCCAACCCTTTTGAAAAAAACATATATTGAAATGTTCCTAACATTAAGCCATTACTCCACATAATTCTTAAAGTAACATAACCCAATGTAAAGCCGCCAATAAAAGATAAAAATGCAACTCTTATATTATTGAATCCAATACGAACAAACATGGTAAAGGGGTTTTCATCTTTATACACACCGAAAGGATCTCCTTTAGCAATATTTTCTTCCGTCATATTTACATATTCATCACCCAAAACACCACGTACAAAATCTTCATTATGCATAGATGAAAAAACACCGATGGCTACAAAAGCAATAAAAGTAATGGTTGTAAGTAAAAAAACTTTGTGATGTTTTTTAAAAAGCAAAGGCAACTCGTACTTCCAGAATTGAAAAATCCGGCTATACTTTTCTTTTTTGTTTTGATAAATACTTTGATAAATATTTGCGGCAATACCATTTATCCAACGGGTAACTTTGCTTTTTGGGTAAAATGTTTTGGCATAAGATAAATCATCAATAAGTGTAATAAACCTATCTGCCGTTTCATCCGGATTATCAGGTACAGAATGTTGGTATTCATTCCATTTTTCGGCATTCTTTTTTATAAATAGGGCTTCCCTCATTGTGCGTTATGCAATTTAAGCTACAAATTCATAAATTTTTGAGAAATAAAAAAATAACTCTTTGTATCAATCTTTTAAATGCAATTTGTATTTTGCAGTTGTATGTCCGTTATTAAAATAGATACCGCCTTTAATATTGATTTGGAGTTTGAAATTGCCGAGTTTCATAAGCGCTTGTTAGCATATCTTATAGACTACACCTTATTAATTATTTACCTCTTTAGTATGACATACCTTTTGTATGGAGGTTTTGAATTAAATTATGACAGAAATATGGGATTGGACATTTTAGTAATATCACTGCCCATGCTGCTATATTCGCTGTTGTGTGAGCTTTGGATGAATGGGCAAACCATTGGCAAAAAAATAATGGGCATACGAGTTATTAGTTTAGAAGGCGGCGAACCTACCCTTGGCCAATTTATTTTACGCTGGATTACAAAGTTTTTTGAGTGGCCATTTTTATTTGGTTTTATTTACTTTTCTGTTGGATCTATCATTGCATATACTATTGTTACAGGTATGCTGGGTGTAGCTGTAGTTATTACTATTGCCGTAAATGTAAAAAATCAACGGCTTGGCGATATGATAGCAGGCACTGTTGTTGTTAATACCAAAACAAAATTATCGGTTGATGATACAGTGTTTATGCAAGTAAACGCAACTGATTATAAAGTAACTTTTCCGGATGTAATGCGCCTTAGCGCTAGGGATATTAATACCATAAAAGGTGTATTTACCCAAGCCACCAAAACCGGTAATTACGAAATGTGTAACCGGGTGGCTTACAAGGTAAAAGATGTTTTAAAAATTACCACAGATATGTACCCCGAGCAGTTTTTAGAAAAATTGCTGGAAGATTATAATTATTTAGCAACAAGGGAATGATTTAATTTTTTGAGCTGTCAAAAGCCTCTTGCTGCACCAAAAATTAAAGCAAATAGTATTACAAGACCTAAAATAACTGCTACTACAATACAAATAATTCCAATTACCCTTAAATATCGGGCAAAATCACCCAACCCTTTATTAAAAGTATTTTGATCTGCATTTGCAAGGCCTTTGGTAATATTATTAGAAGCATTTAATAAAAGAACATTTAGTAAAATGGAAATAACCCATCCTACTAAACCTGAAGTCATCCCTGCACTATTTGCTGAGCCGTATTTTGAGAATAAAACAACTGTTTGAACCAATGAAATACCTACAGAAACAAACGCTACAATTGCGTTTATTTTTGCCCATTGAGCAATGCCCTGCAAATGAGCTTTTGAAGTACTATCTAACTCAAAATTAAAAATACTGGTTTGTTGTTCATTTTCCATAACGCAGGTTATTAATTAAAGAACAAATTAAATATTGATAAAATAATTTCTAAAATACCCAAAACACCCATAATAATAAGGTATGTTTTTAAAGAGTTAAGGCCTTTATTAAGCACTTCGGTATTTTCCTGACGAATAGCAGTTTTTTACCTTTACCGAAAAGTTATAAAGGAAATAATAAATAAGCCCCAATAGTATAAAAATGATAAAAAAAGCGATAAGTAAAAATCCGCTTCCAAATTCATCTACGCCTGCAAACCTACGGCCCATTGATTGTTTAAAGCCATTCATAAAGGCGGTGTTTGCAACAGCTAAAACAAGTAAAATTATTGCCACAAAACTCATTACCAGTATAGAGATAAACTTACCCCAATAGGCAGCATTATCTAAACTATTTTTTGCTTCACTATCTATTTCAATATCTAAATTAGATAGTTGATCTTGTTGAAATAAATCCATAAAATTGATTTAAACACTATCTTCCAAACCGGCCGGCATTTGAAATAAAGAATGCAATAAATGCAATGTATAGTATTAATCCTATTACCTGCAACACAATTCCCACAATAGCACAAATACGACCAGCTTTTATATTGTTATAGGATGTGTCAGAATATAACTCCGGATTATTTTTATAAAGATTTAAATCTTTATTGGATATTACTAGTGCAATAATGCCGCAAACAAAACAAACAACAATTGATAAAATACCCAGAACTAATGTAGTGGTAGCATTTGGCAATTGCTGTGCATTTAAGTTGGTATTACTTAAATAATCTCTGTTTTGATCAGTCATAAGCTTTAATTAAAAAAAGTAATAAATATTTTAGCGCCAATCTCTATAACTCATGCTTCCTACAAAAATAAACATAGCTATTAAAAATAATAGCCATAAGCCTGCTAACACCAGCCCAATTATACTGCAGGTTCTACCGGCGTTTGATTGGCTATGACTTGTGCTGGTGTAAAAATCCGGCGAAGATTGATACATGGCCCTATCCTTGTTGCCTAACACTAATCCAATAACACCACATATAACTCCAATAAGAGCAGATACATAGCATATACTTGTAACAATTGAAATAATACCTAAAACTAAAGAAGCTGTAGCATTGGGTAAATTTGTTTGCTGATTATAATTATTATTAGGCGTTATTAAATTTTGCTGCTCATTCATACAGTTATTATTAAAGTTTTGGTTGATTAAATAAAGATAAAAAAATTAGTTTACAGTAGCCATAATTTATAAATATAATTAACTACTATTACTGCAGCACAAAATAAGTAAGCATATTTTAAATGTACATATCCTTTTTGCCACTTTATTACTAAGTACATCATTAGCATTGTAAATAAAAAAAGTATAGGCATTAAAGGCGGATAAAGCCAAAAACTATCTATTACATTACCCTTCAGCAACTCTATACTGCTTCGTTGAAAGCCACAGCCCGGGCAATCAAAATGCGTTACCTGTTTAAAAAGCAAGGCAGTTGATGCTGCTCTAACCAACTAATAATATTTAAAAAATTATACGATATGATTGATGAGTTGTGCGTTCATATAAAATTAAACAAAACTTATAATTTATAACTCATAATTAAATTAATACGCTCTTGCAAACAAAACCCGTTGTGTGCTTGGTTTACCACTTAAAATGCAAATACCATCCTCTTGCTTATTATTTAGCGGAATACAGCGAATGGTAGCTTTGGTTTGCTGTTTAATTTCTTCTTCCGTTTCGGGTGTGCCATCCCAATGGGCAGATATAAAGCCGCCTTTTTCATCCAGCAATTTTACAAACTCATCCCAACTATTAGCAGCAGTTATATGGTCATCTCTAAATGCCAATGCTTTGTTGTAAATGTTTTGTTGTATCTCATCTAAAAGTGTAAAAATATTTTGAGCAATACCATCCAACGGCATACTGTTTTTTTCTTTAGTGTCTCTACGGGCAACTTCCACTACATTATTTTCAATATCCCTTAACCCCATTGCAATGCGTACAGGCACACCTTTTAATTCATGCTCGGCAAATTTCCAGCCTGGTCGGGCATTATCGCTGTTATCGTATTTAACCCTTATACCTAAAGTTTTTAATTGTGCAATAATTTCATTTGCCTTTCCATCAATTACAGGTTTACTTTTATCACCTTTGTAAATAGGCACAATTACCACTTGCGTTGGTGCAATTTTTGGTGGCATTATTAATCCCTGATCGTCGCTGTGTGCCATAATTAAAGCGCCAATTAATCTGGTACTTACACCCCAACTTGTAGCCCACACATACTCCTGCTTATTTTCTTTGGTAAGATATTGCACATCAAAAGCCTTTGCAAAATTTTGCCCTAAAAAGTGGCTGGTACCTGCCTGTAAGGCTTTACCATCCTGCATTAGCGCTTCAATACAATACGTGTCTTCGGCTCCGGCAAAACGTTCGTTGGCTGTTTTTACACCTTTTATTACTGGCACAGCCATGTAGGTTTCTACAAATTCGGCATATACGTCCAGCATTTTTTCGGTTTCCTCAATGGCTTCCTCTTTTGTGGCATGTGCTGTATGTCCTTCTTGCCATAAAAACTCGGCTGTGCGTAAAAACAAACGCGTACGCATTTCCCAACGCACCACATTTGCCCATTGATTTATTAATAATGGTAAGTCGCGGTATGATTGTATCCAGCCTTTATACGTATTCCAAATGATGGCTTCACTGGTAGGGCGTACAATTAACTCTTCCTCCAACTTTGCCTCCGGGTCAACCATTAACTTTCCTTTATTATCCGGATCGGTTTTTAAACGATAATGTGTTACAATGGCACATTCTTTTGCAAAGCCTTCGGCATTTTTTTCCTCTGCTTCAAACAAGCTTTTTGGCACAAACAACGGAAAATAGGCATTTACATGCCCTGTATCCTTAAACATTTTGTCTAACTGATCTCTCATGTTTTCCCAAAGGGCAAAACCATACGGTTTAATAACCATACAGCCACGTACTGCCGAGTAATCGGCAAGGCCGCCTTTTATTACTAAATCGTTGTACCATTGAGCGTAATCTTCTGCTCTTGATGTTAATTCTTTACTCATAATTTGTGTGCTGTTGTTGGTAGCTAACCAACAACTTTATAGTTGTTTTTAAATCTGCATTTGTCAAATGGCAACATCGTTGTGTCACTCTCTTGTACAGCATACATTTATTGAACTTTTACCGAAGCGTATATTGTTGGTCAGCAACCAACAATAGTAACCCACTTCACTCTCCCATTTTAGCACTTGTTTAACAGTATTTTACAAAATTTTACAGTCTTATGGCAAAGCTTTTGCTGTATTTACAATGTGCTAAAGATGCACAAAAGTAGTAACTTCATTTTTAAATCGTTTTAAAACAAAACGCCATGAATACAAAAATTTTACTTTTAGCCTTTTCTGTAGCGGCAATAAGCAGTTGCAGCACCGCTTATAAAAGCGGTCAAACCCCCGATGACGTGTATTATTCTCCTGCCCGATACGAGGAAAATAAAGACGAAAACAAAAGAGATGACGATCAAAACCAAGCCAGCGAATCTGCAGAAGACAGAAGAATTCGCCAAACTATAAGAGATCGTCGCTGGAGAGAAACAAACGACTATGATTATACTTATACCAATAGTCCCTACAACCATTGTTATTGTAACTGTACCAGCTATGGTTATTATTACAACCCTTACTATTACTCTACCCCAATTTATACTACAACACCGGTAAAAAACACAACACCACGTAAGGTAAATTTAAACAGTTATCAGGGGTATAATGCAAGCAATGCACAAACTACCAATCCTAAATATAATGCTGTAATAGCGCCTGCACCTCCTAAGTACAATAATAAAAACAGCTTGGGTAGCAAAATTGTAAAAGTATTTACATCTAAAGAGTATAGCCCGTCTAATACCGAAAGCAATACTTCTTCCAGCAGTTCAAACAGCAATACCAGAAGCTATACACCATCGTCTTCTACTTCAAGCAGTAGTTCTTCATCCAGTTCTTCTGCAGGTAGTGGTAGCAGTGTATCTCGTCCTACCAGAGGCGGAAATTAATTATCCTTTATCTAATTAACTAATAAGAGCCGGTGTAAAACCGGCTCTACAAAATACTTATGTCATGAAGAAACATTTACTCTTTTTAAGCCTTATAACCGGCAACCTTATTTATGCACAAGTGCCCGAGGATGCTATGCGTTTTTCGTTTTACCCACAAAGTGGTACAGCCCGTAATATAGCCATTGGTGGTGCAATGGGCTCGTTGGGTGGAGATGTAACGGCCACTTTTGTAAACCCGGCAGGCCTTGGTTTTTTTAAAACTAACGAACTGGTGTTTACTCCCGGTTTTACTTTAAATAAAAACAAAGTAGCCTTTAGAGAAACCAATGCTGCAAATAAAGCAAATAATTTTGCTTTAGGCACTAATGGTTTTGTATGGGCACACAATAACCGTTACCGCAAATCGAGCAATGCACTAAGTGTTGCCATTACGCAAACAGCCGATTTTAATAACACCATAAAATATAATGGCTTAAACGATTACAGCTCAATGGCAGAGCAGTTTGCCGAAGAATTTGTAACCGTAAAACCAAATGAAGTGCTGCTTACCAACTCGGCTGTGCCTTATGGTGCAGCACCGGCTTTTAACACTTATTTGATAGATACATTTAGCATTGGCGGCCAGTTATTTGTAAAACCGGCTACAGGCTATATTTTAGATGCAGGGCAAGCACTTAAACAAGAAATGACTAAAACAACCCAGGGCGGCATGTACGAATTAGCTGTTGGCTTTGCCCATCACAGTAACGATAAGTGGTTGTTTGGTGGTACTATTTCTATGCCTTTTGTATCGTATAAAAGTAATACCTATTTTAAAGAAAGCGATACATCATCTAACACAAGCAACCATTTTAACTACTTTGAATATACCGACGATTTTACAACTACGGGTGTTGGCCTTAACGGCAAATTAGGAATCATTTACAGGCCGCAAGAGTATATTCGTTTAGGCCTTGCCGTGCATACGCCTATGTTTATGTATTTAACAGATAAAAGAACTACAGGTATTAAAACATATTTAGAAAATCCGGTAGAATCGTTTACCGAAACCTCAAAAACCTTTACCAACGGGCAACCCGGCGAAAGTAAGTATGTACAAGCTACTCCGTTTAAAGCCATTTTAAGTGCATCGTATGTGTTTAGAGAGGTAGAAAATGTAAAACGCCAAAGGGCATTTATTACTGCCGATATTGAATATGTACACCATAAAGGGAGTCGTTTTAGCAGCGATAACGAATCGCCAACAGAAGATGAAAAAGCTTATTTTAAACAACTAAATAGTGTAATTAAAGGTTACTATAAAGGCAACTTTAACTTTAGAGTTGGTGGAGAGCTTAAGTTTAATACCATTATGGGGCGTTTAGGTTTTGCCTATTACACCAGCCCTTATAAAGAAAAAGAATTAAAAGCTAACCGCATGATATTAAGTGGTGGTTTAGGTTACAGAAATAAAGGTGTTTTTGTAGATGTAACCTATGCACATGCTTTTAATAAAGATGTAAACTTTCCTTACCGCTTAGGCGATAAAGCAAACACCTTTGCAGAAGTAAAAAATCAAAGAGGAAATATTGTTGCAACCGTTGGTTTTAAATTTTAAGTTAATTTAACATTTGAAATATTACATTTGACTGCCAAAATTAATTTTATGAAGAAAATAACTGTATTAGTTGCATTATGCATTTTTAGTGGTGTTGCTTTATACGCTCAAGACAGCCTTAAGCAATATGTTGCCAAATATAAATTTCCTGAAGGAAGTGCTGTTACAGAAATTGAAGTTGTTATTGAAAATGGAGGTTTAGTATTTCAATCTTCTTTGGGCAATACAGCCGTTGAAAAAACCGGTACAGATGAATTTAGTATTCCTGCATACAATGGCACGGCCTTTTTTACCAGAAACGAGGCAAAGAAAATTACCGGACTTCATATTGAGGCACAAGGCACTGTTTTAGATGGAACAATTGTAGAGCCTAAACCTGCAGAATCGGGTACTAAAGATGAGATACTATATAACCAGAAATACCTGCTAACGCCACAAGTGCCTTATCATAATTTCTAAAATTGCAAATAACAATAAAAAAGAGCCTGTTTTAATAATTAAACAGGCTCTTTAAGTATTTGTGTAATAGTATTATCTTAAAATAGTAACATCTCCTTTTACTGTAACTACTTTACCATTAATTAAGTTAAACGTAAGCACATAATAGTATGTGGCATCGGGCAAATCTTTTCCCTTGTATTTGCCATCCCAATCGTTTTGATAGTTTTTGTTTTCGTAAACTTGTGTACCGTATCTGTTATACACTTTAGCCGTTACCAGCTTTGTACAATTAGGTCCACTGGTTACTAACCACTTATCGTTTATACCATCTCCATTAGGTGAAAATGCATTCATTATATTAACACAGTAAGGTAATACGGTAACTAATACATCATCCTTATTGGTACAGCCAAAGTTATTTGTTGCTGTTAATGTATATGTTGTAGTTGCAACCGGCGCTACTGTTGGCGTTAAGGAAATACTACCCGTTACAGGCTGCCAACTGTACGATAAATAATTTTGCGCTGCCCCGTCTAACATAACATTATCGCCTGTTATAATAATTTTATCGACACCGGCACTAACGGTAGGTAAAGGCCTTACCGAAACAACAATTGAAGATCTCAATCCTACACAACCATTAACAGATGATTGGGATACATAGTAAGTTGTAGTACCAAGAGTAGCAGTTGATGGTGTAGGTGCTACAGAATTACCGGTGCCTCCTGTGGATGTTGTATACCAAAGTAAGTTTGTACCAATTGCTGTTAAAGGAATTGCAGGTGCATTTAAACATAATTCAACAGGGCTGGTAACAGTTGGGGGTGCAGGTGTAGGTGTTACTTGAATTGTTACCGGCACTCTGGAAGATAATATACAATTTGCCGGAGTAGTAGTTTCTACATAATAGGTAACACTACTTGCCATGTTTGTAACTGTAATACCGGTACCTGTATTTATACTTGTACCGCCAGTAGCCTGAGTATACCATTTGTATATCGCCCCTGCTTTAGGATTAGTAATGACTGCACTTCCATTTGCACCGGTACATATAGGAGATGATTGATATTGCGGTAGTGCAGTAGAATCTGTTGCAAAAGTAAAATATTGGTCAGAGGCTAAATCAATTGAAAAATATTTTTTAGTACCTGTGTTTAAATTATAAACTGTAGTAGCGTTATCGGGGAAAGCAGGGTTATTTGAAACCAATAATGTTTTTGCAGTGGGTAGTACGTTGTTTTCCAAAGCCAAAGTAATATTGCCAAATGTGCCCGTTTCTTTTACTTTCCAAACCCGTTTCATTCTGGCCATGTGGCCATTTCTGATACAAACATTAATAGTCGTGTCGTCATTATTATCTCCAAACATAAAAAACGATTTATCAACAGGGATAGATGAAACATTTGAGTCATTCATTACAGGAAAAAGGCCGTTTGTATTAGTGTTGAAAACAGATAGAAGACCATTGCTGTTTACGCTTTTAGACTGTTTTTGTGTTAACCCAGAAGCATCATCTCTAGCAATACCAGTAATATTTGCATTATACCCTATATTGGCAGTTTTATCCCATACAACTGTTGCGTCGGAGGCAAAATAGTTTGTAGATTGGCTTGCTAATTCATCAAATGTAATACCATATTTTATGGCTAAATAAGATTCTACTTTTGCTAAATTTGTACCAGTAAGTGTAGTGTTAAACATAATAACTTCGGCTAATCCAAAATTAGTAAACTCGCCGGTAGAACCATTCCCATTAATGTTCATTCCAGCAACAATTGAGGGAAAATATGTAGAACTATTGCCTGTTGATGGGCCAAAATCAGTAGCATTTCTTCTTGCTTTTGATGTTAACCCAGTACCTATACTAGCTAAAATAAATGCAGATTCTTCAGGATAATTAATAATAGTGCCATAAGAATGTATTTAAATCAAATTTGTATCCAATTCCGGATACTCCATTTTGTACTCTAAGCTTGGTTTAATTTGAAAACGAGTTGTACTGCTAGAATAATAAGTTAGTAATGATCCATTTCCTGTACTGATGTATTTATTGCAAATCATAAAAATGCTACCTGTTGTACCCAGTAAGTTTGGTGTTAATAAAGTACTATTTAAATTAGAAGTTGCAGTTCTATCAAATTGAACATAGGGTTGTAATTAAAAATACCTGTACCACCAGTGTTGTTAAAAAATACGGGGCGCTTGGCTGCTGTAGCTTGTGATACTTGATAGGTTCCAATATCGCTTTTCCAGTTAGAAACGTTGTTTGTAGTATTATAAGTAATATTTGCCGGTAGAGTTGTATTAGCTTTTAACCATAAACTTAAACCCGTACTTATGCCACCCGGAGCTTGAGCCTTGACTATATTAAGCAATAGCACACAAATAAATAATAGAAGAGATAACTTTTTAAGCATGCAAGTAAGTTTTAGTTTAAGCAAATATATTCTTTTAAATAAAAAATATTGTAGAATTAATTCGGCAACGGATAAACATAAAAGAGTGTAATTACTTCATAATTAAACACTTGAAAAACCGTTCCCAACATTTCATGATGGTGTTTTCTCTTTTGATTTTAGTATAGAGATTTCTCCCAAATTATTTCCGCATCTTTTTTAAACCAGGTTAATTGTCTTTTAGCATAATGCCTGGTATTTTGTTTAACTAATTCAATAGCTCGTGGCAAAGAAATTTTATTTTCAAAATAGTTAAACAACTCGGTGTAGCCAACGGTTTGCAAGGCGTTTAAGTTTTTAAAGGGTATTAATTTTTCAACTTCTGCTGCTAATCCTTGTTCAATCATTACATCCACCCTATTGTTAATTTTGTTGTATAATTCTTCTCTGGGTAGTTCTAAGCCAATTTTAACGATATTAAAATCTCTTTGCTTTTTTTGTTGTTTTCTAAATTCAATAATAGATTTTCCGGTAAACTTTACAACTTCCAAAGCTCTCATTAAACGCTGCGGATTTTGTATTTCTCCTTGCATATAAAATTGAGGATCTGTTTTTTTAATTTCAATTTGCAGCCATTCTATTCCATGTACATTGTATTTTTCAATTATTTCATCTCTCAACTGAGTTGGTATTGTTGGTATATTATCAATCCCTTCGCAAAATGTTTTTACATATAACCCCGTACCCCCAACCATTACAGCAATATTATTTGTTGCAAAAATTTCTTCTGCCTTTTGCAAAGCGTAAGCTTCAAAAATACCGGCATTAATATCCTCGTGTATAGAGTGCGAATTTATAAAGTGATGAGGGATGGTATCTAATTGCAGCAGAGATGGTTTTGCTACTCCAATATTTAGTTCTTTATAACACTGGCGGCTATCTGCCGAAATTATTTGCGTATTAAAATGTTGGGCTATTTCAATGCCTAATGCAGTTTTGCCTATTGCAGTTGGGCCAACCAGTACAATACAGGTTTTGCCTTTATCAACTAAATGTGAAAAATGTTGTAGCTTATTTTTTATCATTGTATTGAGTTTGTAAAGAACTCAAAAGTTATTTTCCGCAGCCAGTACAATTAAACCAATTAAAAATTGTGTAAATATTCGTGTAATTCATGCACTTAACAACTAAAACCCATCATTTTCTTCATTCACTTCTTCGCTGTCATTATCACTTTCAATGGCGTTGCCTTCATCATCTTCTTCGCTAAAGCCATCGCTTAAAGCATCTGGCTGTAAGTCGTACTTTTCTTCCATTTCTGCCAAGCGGCTATCTATTAAACCTTTTGTACCGTATTGAGAGGGTGCAATTCCTTCAACACGTACACAAGCCGGATACGTTAGTTTTTTACTCTCCTCCTTATCTACATTAATAAGCTCTACCATAAAATGCCAAAACTTATTAAAATCATATTCGTAAATAAATTTTTGGTTTGGGTTAGATACTTCGGAGCCAATATTGGTATCGGCCATTATTAAAGGCTCGGCTTTATACTCTTTCTCATATTTTTCTAAACTAATTTCTTTTCCCCTTAGCCAGCTATCATTACTGCGGTAAAATGTAGCCTTATGCTTACTGTCAAATTCGTAGCTTTTTAAAATACAGCTATGCAAATCAAAAAAGGTTTGTGTATGCTTTATAGCAATATCTCTGTAAATGCTATCATCCTCTTCCCAATAAATTCTAAATTTTAAAATTGCCATAGTGTAAAATTAAGAATTAAAGCATAAAGAATCAGGAATTAACTGTATTTATTCCTTGTTCTTTTGCTAATGTTACCATGTATGCAAAAGCTACATCATACTTATTTTCGATAACACCATCTAAAATTGCATTTCGGATAGCATCCTTAATAATACCCACCTGTTTAGATGGTGTAAGATTAAAGGTTTGCATAATTATTTCGCCGGTAATAGGCGGTTGCCAGTTACGCAAATGATCTTTAGCTTCTACCTTGGCACAACGCTGCTGTACTAACTCAAAATTGCTTAAAAACTTTTTTACTTTGTACGGATTTTTACTGGTAATATCGGCTTTGCAAAGTGTCATTAATGCATCAAAATCTTCTCCTGCATCAAACAATAACCGGCGTATGGCGCTATCGGTAATATTTTCTTTGGTAACACTTATTGGCCGTAAGTGCAACTCTACCAGTTTACGTACAAAACGCATTTTTTCGTTTTGTGGCAATTTAAGTTTGGTAAAAATTTTAGGAACCATTCTTCCTCCGGCTGCTTCGTGGCCATGAAACGTCCAACCATGCCCTTCTTCAAATTTTTTTGTTGCCGGCTTTGCAATATCGTGTAGAACTGCGGCCCATCTTAACCATAAATCGTTTGTATGTTGAGCAATATTATCTACCACTTGCAGTGTATGATAAAAATTATCCTTATGCCCTTTTCCATCAATATATTCGGCTCCTGCAAGTGCTACCATTTCCGGAAAAATAAGTTGCAGCAATCCTGTTTTGTACAATAATTCAAACCCTACAGATGGTTTGGAGCTAAGCAAAATTTTATTTAACTCATCTGCAATTCTTTCTTTACTTATTATTTTAATTCGATGAGCATTGTTTGCCAATGCAGCCAATGTACTTTCATCAATCGTAAAGTTTAACTGCGTTGCAAAGCGTATTGCCCTCATCATTCGTAACGGATCATCGCTAAAAGTAATACCCGGCTCAAGCGGTGTTTTTAATACCTTAGCATCAATAGCTGCAATTCCACCAAACGGATCAATCAGGTTTCCGTAGCTATCTTCATTTAAGCTAATTGCCAAAGCATTTATTGTAAAATCTCTTCTGTTTTGATCATCTTCCAAAGTACCGTTTTCAACTGCAGGTTTACGGCTATTAAAATCATAACTTTCTTTTCTGGCACCTACAAACTCAATTTCTAAATCATCTATTTTTATTTGTGCGGTGCCAAAATTTTTAAAAAAATGAACTTCGGGTATTGGGTTAAACAATTCGGCTACTTTATGTGCTAAATCTATTCCATCGCCAACACAAACAATATCAATATCCTTCGTTTCTCTGCCAATTATTTTATCTCTTACAAAACCGCCAATTAAATAGCATGGAACATTTAATTCCTTAGCAGCTTTGGCAATTTTATCAAAGATTAATAATTCGTTATTGGTGCAGTTAATATACATTGATGCAAAAATACATAAGTTGATTGTTCATAGTTCATGGTTAATTACATATGTAGTTATCCGTAAATTACTTTTTACTTATGATGTATTTCATAATACACATAAGTATTTGTATAATGGCATTAATATTGCCTTATATACTTAACTAAAAAGCAAGGTTATTATGGTAATTTTGCCATTTTGACTATATATTGAGATTATTATGGATAAGAAATTTTATTTGCAGGGAACAGAGGAAGAAATGGAGTTTATGCCCATCATTCCATTATCGGAAGGTGATGATGGAAATGCCGATGAACAGGCTATTCCGGAAGAAATACCTATCTTACCTTTACGCAATACCGTACTTTTTCCGGGAGTTGTAATACCCATAACCGTAGGAAGAGATAAAAGCATAAAAGCAGTAAATGATGCTTACAAGACTGACAAATTGATAGGTGTGCTTGCACAAAAAGACAGTAATGTAGAAGAACCTACTGTTAGCGATTTGGAAGATATTGGAACCGTTGCAAAAATAGTTAAGCTAATAAAAATGCCCGATGGTGGCACTACAATTATTATACAAGGCAAAAAAAGATTTAAGATTGAGGAAATAACTGCCGATGATCCGTATTTTAAAGCCAAAATAAAAATTTTAGAAGAAGATACCTTACAGGACGATGCCGATTTTTCGGCAATGGTTGGCAGCATTAAAGATTTAGCAGGGCAAATTGTTGGCTTATCGCCCAACCTACCAAGCGAAGCTGCCATTATTTTAAAAAATATTGAAAACCCATCTTTTTTAATACATTTTGTAAGCAGTAATTTAAATAGTGATATAAGAGAAAAACAAAAGCTTTTAGAAATTCATAGCATAAAGGCCAGGGCCGAAATGCTGATGAACTTAATGCAAACTGAACTGCAATATGCTGAGCTTAAAAATAAAGTAACCAACAAAACCCGTAATGAGCTGGATAAGCAACAAAGAGAGTACTTTTGCAACAACAAATGAAAGCCATTAAGGAAGAATTAGGTGGCGACAATGTGGCCGAAGTAAAAGAAATGCAGAAAAAAGCCGAAACAAAAAAATGGACGAAGGCTGCCAAAGAAATGTTTAACAAGGGTGTAGAAAAATTAGAACGTATGCACCCAAGTACTCCCGATTATTCGGTAGTGTACAATCATTTAGATTTATTATTGGATTTGCCCTGGGCAGATTATACAGAAGATAGTTACGATTTAAAAAAAGCAAAAAAAGTTTTAGACCATGACCATTATGGCATGCAAAAAATTAAGGAACGTATTTTAGAATACTTAGCCGTACTAAAATTAAAGGGCGATATGAAAAGCCCTATTCTTTGTTTTTTAGGTCCTCCGGGCATTGGTAAAACAAGCCTTGGTAAAAGTATTGCCTCTGCAATAAACCGAAAATATGTACGGGTAAGTTTAGGTGGTCTGCATGATGAAGCCGAAATTCGTGGACATCGTAAAACCTATATTGGTGCAATGCCCGGCCGAATTTTACAATCTATCCGAAAAATAAAAAGCAGTAACCCTGTAATGATTTTGGATGAAATTGATAAAGTTGGAAGCACTACTCATGGCGATCCTTCATCTGCCCTGTTGGAAGTTTTAGATCCGGAACAAAACAATAGTTTTTACGATAATTATTTAGAGCTTGAGTATGATTTAAGTAAAGTATTGTTTATTGCTACTGCAAATAGTTTAGCTAACATTCAACCGGCATTAAGAGACAGATTAGAAATAATTGACCTTAGCGGTTATGCCGTAGAAGAAAAAATTGAAATTGCCCGTAGGCACTTAATGCCCAAGCAAAAAGAAATGCATGGCTTAAAGGAAAACAGTTTTAAATTAAGTGATACCGTTTTACAAAAAATTATTGAAGACTATACAAGAGAAAGTGGTGTTAGAGAGTTAGACAGGCAACTTGCCAGTATTATGCGCTATCAGGCAAAAGAAGTTGTAATGAAAGGCAAATTAAAAGCTACCATTACTAATAATGATGTAGAAAAAATACTGGGCAAGCCCCGTTACAGTAACGATTTATACAAAATGGCCAATATGCCCGGCGTAGCGGTAGGCTTAGCATGGACATACGTTGGTGGCGATATTTTATTTATAGAAACACAACTTAGCGAAGGAAAAGGCGAGTTAAAACTTACTGGTAACCTTGGCAATGTAATGAAAGAAAGTGCAAGCACAGCTTTAACCTATTTGGAAGCTAATTGCAAAAAAGTAAATATTGATCCGGCATTGTTTAATAAAAAAGATATACATATTCATGTACCGGAAGGTGCTGTACCTAAGGATGGGCCAAGTGCAGGTATAACCATGCTTTCGGCATTGGCAAGTGCTTTTACCGGTAAAAAAATTAAGCCCTATTTAGCAATGACCGGCGAAATAACATTAAGAGGCCAGGTTTTACCGGTAGGTGGTATAAAAGAAAAAGTTTTAGCAGCAAAAAGGGCAGGTTTAAAAGAAATAATTATGTGCTGGCAAAACGAAAAAGATGTGCAGGAAATTAATAATCAATACATAAAAGGCGTAAAATTTCATTATGTAAAAACCATGCAGCAGGTTTTGGATTTGGCATTGGTGTAAATATTTACAAGCAAGGCAACCACTTTATAAGTTGTTGCGTTTAATAGTATAGAAAATACATCAGCATTATTCATGTTGGTTGTTTTAAGGGTTAAAGAAAATTCCCTCTTGGTCTCAGGAGGGAATTTTTATTTTGAGGTCATTTCGAACTAAGTGAGAAATCTACTTTTAGTTCCGCTTTAGTGGGGAGTATAATTTTTTCATCATAAATTTCTTAAATTCACATAAAATTTAACTTAATGAATACGCTATTAATAGATAAGAAAAAATATGTACTGCTTAAGGCTAAAGATTATGAAGCATTACAGGTAAAAGCGGCAAGTAAAACAGCCCCAGTTAAAAAATTGACTTTACAGCAAGGTAAAAAACTAGCCTATAAATTGATTGACCAATGGGCAAAAGGCAAGTAAGTATTTTAGCAACTGCTGCTGTAGCAGTTGCGGAAGTGAGTTTTTTTATTGAAAGTAAAGGGTTGCCAGCCACAGCAAAAAAATTCGTAGATAACGCTTATATTTTTTTTGAAACACTTGCAGATGACAGAATTGAATACAGAAAGTGTACATACAAAAAATGGAGGCAATTAGGGTATAGCTGTATTACTTATAACAAAAAATATGTTGTGGCTTTTATAAGTTTAGCGAATGAAATAATAATTTGTGATTTTGTTGTTGCAAAATTGTTGTCTGAGTAAATTATAATATAGCATTTCAAATCTCTATTGTTTAATAGCTTAGACAAAGAGCATTTTGCCGCTTATCTGAGACAAGGCGGCGGCGAAAGAGGGATTTTTTTGTAAAATTCAAGTATAAAAGATTGCCTTTAAAAATTAACAGTTTGTGCAATTTTAATTAGCTGAGTATGATTTAGAGGCAGACAGCAGACTCATTTAGCTACTTTGAGATACTTGCAGTAGGTAAATTATTATTTTCAACTTTAGCATATTCATTTATTGCTTCAAAAGAAAATGCTTCACTAAATTTCTCTGTAAAAGCGTAACCCATGCGGGGTGAAGTTTCCCTTATTTTGCAAAACGGTTAAACTTATAATAAGTAGGGTTGATTTCAATCTGATAGCTATATTGTGTGAGGTTCAAATTTAGTTCATTTCCCTTTTTCTTACGAATCACTTCATTAGAGATTATGGCTTCTGGACTTAATTTGCCAAATGTAATCTGTTCAATAGAAAAAAGAATTTCTGAAAAATTTGTGATAATTCTAAACTTTCTTACAAATGTGTTTTTAGTTGTAACAGATATGATTTTTGACTTGGAAGGCAATAGGCATTCAATGGGCTTTATTTTGAATAATTCATTATTGGGAAATGATTCCTGATCAACATTACATACACTAATCATCTCTTTTGTAATCAAACAATCAGCTTTTTCAGAATAACCACCTCCAGGAGTTAAGAAGATATACTCTCGATTATACCATGACCCTTGTACTGCATTAATTTCCTTAAGCCATTCTATAATTTTGTACTCCAAACAATCAAAAAGTTGCTTAGCCTTTAACTCAATATTGGCCTCATCAAGCTCAGGGCTATATTTTATTTTTATGTGGTTTTCATAGTTTACTATATAGTTAAGACCTGGTCTATTAATTGTTTTTTTTGAATATTTTTTCTCCGAAAGTGATTCTCCATAAATTGCTAAATCATTTTCATCGGACAAAATAACTGATGTACACCTAAAAGGTGCAGGGTTTTTAGATGAATCTATCCAAATAAATTTTATCCCCACGAAAAAGGATAGTAAAATTGCACCTAAAGCAGGTAAAAAAAATGAAAGTATATCAGTTGAAAAGTCATTTTTATATGCATAAATGATTATAAAAACAAGCCAAATTGCAGTCAATAACAAAGTTGTTATAGTTAATATTGACTCTACCATACTTTCTTTTTGTGTATTAACTGCCATTTTTTAGCAAAATAATAAAATTCCGTTATATCATAGATATTGACCTGTTGTAATAACAGTTCATAAATGTAAAAAACAATTTGTCTTTTTCTATACCAATGTTTGACTAGCGCTATATACTTTCACCACATTCTACAGCACAGCGTCTATAATTTTTTGCTTCAATATAATCTTAACGTTTTCCAGAATATTTTTTCACAATAAAATTGCTTCATTATTTTTAAAGTAGTTTCTAAATTATAAAATGTTTCTTCAATATCACTACCTCTTCCTCTCCCTCCAATCCACCTCTTTTTCAGTAGTTAAAGCCTGTATTATAGCAATCAAAAAAAGCAATCCTACATTGCCGGCCAAAAATAAAAGAGCAAATGTATGATACTCTGTAATAGAGCTGCTTTTAAGCATAAAATAATCTCTAATACTCCAAACCAATGCAACCGCACAATAGGCCAATGCCAATATAAAAAGAGCATACGAAATATATTTTACTGGTATTGAAGGGTGAAACTTTGTTCTCTTAAAAAAAATAATATAGGCTGTAGAAAAAATTACCGCCGGCAATGCAATTACAATTAACTCAAATGCAACATCTACCGGATGAGAAGAAACCATTTTTGAAAATCCATACAAAACTGCCATCAACAATCCTATACTAACTATAAATGCCAAAACAGACAAAAATATATAGATATACAGCTTACTGAATTTTACAAATTTATCTTCCATTAAAAATAACTTAAGTTGGTTTTAGGAGATAAGGTTAACAATGTTTCGTACATTAATTTAATAGTGTTTTCAATATCATCTTTATGCAGCATTTCTACCGTTGTGTGCATATATCGTAATGGTATCGAAATTAAAACCGAAGGGCAGCCATCATTAGCATATGCAAACGAATCGGTATCTGTACCTGTGCTTCTGCTTACCGCATGGCATTGAGTAGGTATTTTATTTTTTGCAGCAGTAGCTTGCACTACATCTAACAACTTATTGTGTACTGCCGGGCCATAAGTAAGCGACGGTCCTTTACCGCAAGCCGTTTCGCCATCCATCACTTTATTCATCATTGGTGTAGTGGTATCATGCGTTACATCTGTAATTATAGCCACGTTAGGTTTTATCCTTCTTGCTATCATTTCTGCACCACGTAAGCCAATTTCTTCCTGCACTGCATTTACAACATATAAACTAAATGGTAATTTTTTTCGGGCTGCCTTTAACAATCGGGCAACTTCGGCAATCATAAACCCACCTATACGGTTATCAAAGGCACGGCCAATTAAATAATCGTAAGCCAATTCTTCATAACCTTCTTCATACGTAACAACAGCTCCAATATGTATGCCCAATGCTTCAATTTCTTTTTTATTTCTTGCCCCGCAATCTAAAAAAGATTTTCTACTTTTGGTTGAGGCTCTTTATTATCGTTATTGCTTAATCTTGTATGTATGGCTGGCCATCCAAAAACAGCTTTTACAGTACCCCTTTTTCCGTGTATTAAAACCCGTTTTGCAGGCGCAATTTGATGATCTACTCCACCGTTTCGTTTTAAATAAATTAAGCCTTCGGCAGATATATAATTTACAAACCAACTAATTTCATCGGCGTGTGCTTCAATTACAACTTTAAAGGGGCAGATGGATTTATTACACCTACTGCCGTACCATAAGGATCTGTGAAATGACTATCTACAAAGGGTTTAATATACTCTAACCAAATTTTTTGGCCACTGCTTTCAAAACCCACAGGCGATGGATTATTGATATAACTTTTTAAAAAACTCCACGAAGAATCGGTTAAAATGCTTTTTGCTTTTTTTGCCATAAAAAATTATTTTATAAAGCAAAAATAGCTAAATACTTGCCAGATAAGTAAGTAATGCCGAAAAAAGCATTAATCCATCCACAAAAAAATAATAAAAGAAGTAACTCTTTTTATAAAAGGATAGCCAATAAAGAAATACCGCTGCACCTGCTGCTATAAGCAGTGTTAAAGAATGAGCATAGCTAAGCCCAATTGTAAACATTACATAAACTGTAGCAATCAGGACTAAAAAAACAACACTAAAAATTAATTTTAATACAATAGGCTTTGTGTCGGTTGCAAGGCTGTGTAATTCTTTTATCTTATCAACCATCACATCTCTGCTGTCAAAAATTATACACAGCAAAAACATAAATAAAAATCGTTGTAAAAAGAAAAGCAACTTAGCATTTTCCAAAAAGATAAAATTTTTATTCAGCGGCAATACAACTGTTACATACGCCCAGGTAAACGCTAACAAAATTGTTTTTAGAAAGCCTATTTTTTTTGTAAAACCCAATTGTTTAATGGGCAATAAGGGTAACATATACAAGCCATTTAAGCAGATTGCCGGCCAAATTACCTCAATTTTTAAGGTAGACTGTATTAAGCAAAATATACTGCCAATAAGGCTTAAGGTTATAACTACATTTTTGGTTAATTCATTTTTAAGAATAAAGCTTATTGTTTTTTGTTTACTTAATAACCAATATGTATTGTACGAAACAAGTGTGGCAAAAAAAGTAAAACCCAAACACCAAAAGTCAACTTCTCTATTAAAAATAATGACGGTTTGATAGCTTATTGCTACTGCACACAAAGCTATAAAAAAAGAGTGTGCTAAAATTAAGTGTATCCACTTCATTAAGGGAAATAATAAATAGGATCAGATTTTACTGTATTGCTTTTATTTTTAGCAAAATCTTTTACATAAAATTCATAGTAAAAAGTGTCTTTTACAGATGGCAAACTGGGAAAGTATGGCTTCATAAATACCACAATATCAGCTTCAAATTTTTTTGAAGTTATAGAAGCTATGTTAGGCAAAATTACAGAATCTAACAGGCTGTTTTCTAAATTTTTTATGTAGATGTAAGAGGTATCTTGATTATAAATAAATCCCAAATCGCCTTCTAAATCGGTTACAGAAATTGTACAATGCGGTATTGTTACAGAGTCGGTATTTCCTCTTACGTACTTATCCGGCTTTACATATTTAAACGAAATTTGCGGTGCAGTAGTAAATTTGTCTTTTTTGCATCCAAAAAAAACAACTGCTAAAATTATTATTGCAAAACTATATCGCATCTTTGTAACTTATTTAGTCAAATTTAATGATTGTATTTGAAATCATCTGTTAAAAATACCGATTTACAGCAAAATATATTTGAAGCAAATAAATCAAATTTTAATGATTTGTGCATCGATGTATTTAAGTTTCAGTACCAAAACAATGCTGTGTATAAACAATATTGTGATGCACTTAAAATAAATGATGCCAGCATTAACCACATTACACAAATTCCTTTTTTACCTATCTCTTTTTTTAAAACGCATACCATTAAAACAACTATTTTTAATGAAGAAATTGTTTTTGAAAGTAGTGGCACTACCAATAGTGTAAACAGCAGGCATTATGTAAAAGATTTATCAATATATAGCCAAAGTTTTAATTCTACATTTAAACAATTTTATGGTTTACCGCATAACTGGTGCATTATTGGCCTTTTGCCATCTTATTTGGAAAGAGGAAATTCTTCATTAGTTGCAATGGTTGATGCATTAATAAAACAATCGAACAACCCACAAAGTGGTTTTTACCTTTATGATACGCAAAAACTACATCAAACAATTTTGCACAACGAAATTATACAACAACCCACTTTATTAATTGGTGTAACCTATGCTTTGTTAGACTTTGCTCAGCAATATCCAATGCAATTAAAATACACTACCGTTATTGAAACAGGTGGCATGAAAGGGCGACGAGAAGAATTAACCAGGCAAGAGGTGCACCAGCAATTAACGAATAATTTAGGTGTATCTAACATACATTCCGAGTATGGAATGACAGAATTATTATCGCAGGCTTATGCAATAAAAGATGGAGTTTTTTATTGCCCACCGTGGATGAAAATTTTGCTAAGGGAAGAAGACGATCCATTTACAATAGTAGATGAAGTAACCCAACCCATAAGTGGCTTAATTAATATAATAGACTTAGCTAATTTATACAGTTGCAGCTTTATTGCTACAGATGATGTAGGCAAATTATATAGCAATAATAGCTTTGAAGTCTTAGGCCGAAAAGATAATAGCGATGTAAGAGGTTGCAGCTTAATGGTGTTATAACCATCATTAAATAACGAAAATAAAAAAAAGAGTATTTGATTTTGAATTTTTAAAATGAATACCCTTATCTTTGCAATCCTAAAAAATAAGGCTGATTTGGTAGCTCAGTTGGTAGAGCAATACACTTTTAATGTATGGGCCCTGGGTTCGAGTCCCAGCCAGATCACAAAGGAGTTCAAATTTGAACTCCTTTTTTTATTATGCCGTTCACATACATATTATTTTCAAAAAAACTAAACAAATATTATGTTGGAGCTTGTGTAGATATGAAAAGAAGATTGTATGAACATAATATCGGGCATTCAAAATTTACCTCTACTGGTATTCCCTGGGAGTTAAAATGGACTAAGGAATTTGAAACATTAACCCTTGCAAAAGCCTTTGAACAAAAAATTAAGAGAATGAAATCCAGAAAATTTATTGAAGATTTGGTAGCTGGTCGGTAGTACATTCCGATTTTATCGGGAGGCCCCTGGGTTCGAGTCCCAGCCAGATCACAAAAACCTCCGAAATTTCGGAGGTTTTTTTATTGAAAAAAGTGCGTACACCAGTATAACTCCCCTATTTTTGCCCATATATTTATTTATGAACATTTTTTTTAAAGATAAAGTAGTTGCCATTACCGGAGGTAGCGATGGAATTGGTATGGCAATGGTGGATACCCTAATTTCATCAGGTGCAAAAGTGGCTACTTGCGGCCGTAATCAGGATAAATTATACGACTTACAAGTTAAGCATGCAGGTTTGCCCTTACACACAATAGTTGCCGATGTAAGCCGCCAGCAAGATTGCCAACAGTTTATTGAAAGCACCATTGATACCTTTGGTGGTATAGATATTTTAATAAATAATGCAGGTGTATCAATGAGGGCATTATTTAAAGATGTAGAAATAGATGTTATTAAAAAAGTAATGGATATAAATTTTTTTGGTACGGTTAATTGTACAAAATATGCTTTAGCATCTATTATAGAAAGAAAAGGAAGTATCATTGGAGTATCCTCTATTGCAGGTTACCGAGGCTTACCCGGCCGTAGCGGTTATAGTGCCAGTAAATTTGCATTAAACGGATGGATGGAAGCTTTACGTACCGAACTTTTAGAAAGTGGTGTAAATGTAATGTGGGTTTGCCCCGGCTTTACATCTTCTAACATTAGAAATACAGCTTTAAACAATAAAGGCCAATCGCAAGGCGAAAGCCCCATGGACGAAGGCAAAATGATGACAAGTGAAGAATGTGCCAACCATATTTTAAAAGCCGTTGTAAAAAGAAAACGAACATTGGTACTTACCTTTAAAGGAAAACAAACTGTTTTTATGAACAAGTTTTTTTCCATCGTGGGCAGATAAACTGGTACGAAAATTTTTCTTTAAAAATGGAGAGTTGGTACGTTAATTTGTATAACCGAATTTACGAATTACCTAAATAATCTATAAACTAATTAACATTTTGTCATTAATAACCCTTACAAGCGATATTGGCCAACAAGACTTTTTAGTTGGTGCGGTTAAAGGGCAGTTATTGCAGCAAAATAAAGGTTTTTCTGTGATAGATATATCACATCAGCTTTCGCCATTTAATTATCCGCAGGCGGCTTATGTTTGCCGCAATGCCATCAATAATTTTGGTATTGGTACATTTCATTTGGTATTGGTTAATTTGTTTGATGAAAAGCCTGAGCACATGTTGCTTGCCCAGCACAATGGCAATTTTATTGGCTGTGCCGATAATGGCTTACTTACCATGATACTGGAAGAAGTTCCTCAAAAAGTAGTTGCACTGGCCTTGGATAAAGGGCAGCAAAAAAACACCATTTACTGCACCTCCATTTTTGCAAAAGCATTTAACGAAATTGCCAATGGAAAAAAGATAGAAGAGGTTGGCAATGCCAATGTATCTATACAAGTAAAAAATCCGCTACGGCCCATGCTGGGCAATAATTGGATAGAAGGACAAATTATTTTTATAGATAATTTTGAAAACGTAATTGTAAATATTAATAAAGAGGAATTTGAAGAACAACGTAAAGGTAGAAGCTTTAAAATTGTGTTTAAAAGAGATGAGGTGATTGAACGTATTAGCGATACCTATGCCGATGTAACCGAAGGTGAAAAATTAGCCTTGTTTAATTCGGCAGGTTATTTAGAAATTGCAATAAATAAAGGCAATGCTGCCGGGCTTTTTGGATTGCAAGGTTTTTCGGAAAAACAAATACAGAGTAACCGATTGTTTTATCAAACAGTAAAAGTGTTTTTTGAGTAGATGTAGGCTTGGGTAGATCAAAGTCCAATAAAGATATACAGTAAAAGAGTGCGACGCCAATACTGCTGATTACAGCGAAAATGCCGGTAACAAAAAAAATAAAACCTGACTTTTTTAAGAAACATATCAACCACACAAACCGATAAGGAATTGCTTGCTGCTTTTAAACAAAGCGGTGATGTAAATTTTTTAAGTACGCTTTACCAACGCTATATGGATTTGGTTTTTGGTGTGTGCCTTAAATATTTAAAAGACAGCGAAAAAAGTAAAGATGCCGTAATGGATATTTACATGGAACTTAACACCAAGTTAAAATTACATGAAGTAGATAATTTTAAGGGTTGGCTGCATGTTTTGGCACGAAATTATTGCCTTATGAAGCTTAGAAGTCCAAAAAACATGAAAACCACAGAATTTAGCCCCAATTTTATGCAATCAGAAGAAAATGTGCATCTGAATGCTGAACACTTGGAAAAAGAAGAAAATTTTAAGAAATTAGAAGATTGTTTGGGTACTTTAACCAGTGAGCAAAAACAATCGGTTGAGTTGTTTTATTTACAAAATAAATGCTACAACGAAATTGCCGAAATAACCGGTTTGGAATGGAATAAAGTACGCAGCTACATACAAAATGGGCGACGTAATTTAAAAATATGCATGGAGGGTAAAACCGAAATATAATGGCCGAAAAACAACATATTATTTATACAGCAGAAGATATAAAAAAATATCTTGAAGGCAACCTTACTCCTGCTCAAATGCATGCCATTGAAAAAGCAGCTTTGGACGATGAATTTTTGGCCGAAGCCATTGAAGGGTACAGTAAAAATGCTGATAAAAAATGGAATGTTGCATTAGATGAGGCTAAGGCAAAATTTAATGTTATTGCTAAAAAAGATGAAACAAAAATTGTTGCTTTACCAAAAACAAAAACTATGTGGTGGAGAGCCGCCGCAGTTATTTTAGTAATTGCCGGCTCAGCTATTACGTACAATTTACTTACAAAACCCGGCAAAATACAGCCCGAAATTGCAGCAAATAAAACTATTGAAACAAACGATGTACCTCTGGTAAACTTGGATACAAATGCTCCGAAGAAAGATATAACTGCAGCAGCTGAACAAAATATTGTAACGGATAAAGCAGCTTCGAAAACAACTGCTGTAAACACAAATGCCGTTACAAATGGTGTTACAACAACACCGGATACCAAAGAAACGTTGGCTAATGCAAAAGCCGAAACAAAAGGTATCGTAAACGCTCCGGAAAAAATAAACCCCGTAGCTACCGCTCCTGCTGGTAATGCTGCAGCTGCTAAAGAGGATATTGCTAAACAAAATGAAGCAACAGCCAGTTACGATTTTAATAATATTGCAAAAAACGAAGCCGTTAAAAAAGCAAAAGCTGCACCAACTAATTATAATTTTATATCGCAGGTTGTTGCGGCAGATAATACACCATTACCTTTTGCCAACATTAGCATTAAAAACGAAAACTTTGGTACTTATGCCGATGTTAAGGGCAATTTCAGATTAATATCTTCCGACTCGTTACTTACTGTAGAAGTAAAATCGGTTGGGTATTTACCAAAGTATTACACCTTAAATGCAAAAACGAACTTAAATAAAATTGTATTAACTGAAGATAAAATTGATGCAAAAAATCAGGTAGTTATAAAAAGCAGCAATACTAATAAAGCAAGTCGTAAAGTAACATTTTTAAAAGATACCATTATTAATGTAGAGCCTGCCGATGGATGGGATAATTACGGCACATACGTATCTAACAACATTGAAATTCCTGATGATCTCTTAAAAGATAAAACCCGCCGCAACGAAGTTGAAGTTAGTTTTAACGTAAATGCCACCGGAGCCATAACAGATATTAAAATAGATAAATCTGCCTGCAACAATTGCGATGAAGAAGCTGTGAAAAAGCTTATTCAACAAGGCCCTCAATGGAAATTAAAAAATGGAAAAACAGGTGCAGCTAAAATAAAAGTACAATTTTAATTTCCTTATTTCGGCAATAGTTATTTTTTTGCATTTTGTATCTTTATTATCTAAACAACTTATTATAATGAAAAAACGAACGATTGCTTTAGCAGCATTTTGTTTTTATGCTGCTGTAAGTACTGCACAAGTGCAAATGCCACAGCCATCCAGCACACAAACTATTAAGCAAGATTTTGGCATGGGTAAAATTGAACTTACCTACAGCCGCCCAAATGCTAAAGGCCGTAAAATATTTGGCGATTTGGTGCCTTACACCAAACTATGGCGTACCGGTGCAAACGCCGCTACCAAATTATATTTTAGCGATCCGGTAGAAATTGGTGGTAAAAAATTAGACAGCGGCACTTATGTATTATACACAATCCCAAATATGGATAGTTGGGAAATTATTTTAAATAAAGGCATAAGCAATTGGGGTACAGATGGCTATAAGGAAAGTGAGGATGTGGTGCGTTTTAACGTAGAGCCAATGAAAATAAAAGCTAAGATTGAAACTTTTACTATGCAGTTTGCTGATATAAAGCCCGAAAGTTGTGCTTTGCATATTATGTGGGCAAAAACGGCAATAAGTATTCCCATAACCACAAAAATTACCGATAAACTAAGGGCGCAAATTGAAAAAGCATTACAAACAGATAAAAAACCTTATTGGCAAGCCGCTCAGTTTTACAATGAATACGATAACAACCCTAAAAAAGCACTGGAAATGTGTGATGGTGCTTTAAAGGCAAATGATAAAGCATTTTGGATTTGGTTATACAAGGCAAAAATTCAAAAAGAAATGGGAGATAAAGAAGGCGCCATGACAAGTTCAAAAAAATCGTTAGAATTAGCTAAAGAAGCTAAAAATGCCGATTATGTAAAGATGAATGAAGATTTGCAGAAAAAGTTAAAATAAAAAAAGAAGATACAATAAAGAAAAAGCATCGAACTATCTCGGTGCTTTTTCTTTTATAAAAAACTGTAAGATACATGCTATTAAAATAATTACTAAAGCGCCAATTACATTGAGCCAAAGAAAAGAAACGATTTTTAAATTGTAAATACCAATAACCATTAACTCTGTAATAATTGCAGCAATAAATGTGGCATTAGCTTTTATAAACTTTAAAAAAAATGCAATTAGAAAAATACCCAAAATAACCCCGTAAAATAAAGATCCCAAAATATTTACCGTTTCAATTAAACTATTGCCAATATTAGTAGCAAACATTGCTACCAAAATACAAAATAACCCCCAACCCAACGTGTACCACTTTGCTACTTTATAGCTTTGTTCGCCAGATAAATTTTTATTAAAAAATTGCTGATGAAAATCAATAACAGTGCAGGCTGCTAAGGCATTTAAAGCAGCAGCTATACTGCCCCAAGCCGATAAAAATAAAATGGCGATAAATAATCCAACTAATCCTTTAGGTAAATAATCCATTACAAATCGAAGAAAAATAAAGTTAGTATCGCTAACATCGTCATAAGGCAATGCAGCTTTAAGTGTTGCTTTATATTTTTCTCTAACTATTGCTGCCTCTTTTGTAAAACTAATTTTTTGCAAAAGCACATACTGGTTATTTAATTTTTTTAGTGAATCGGCATAGGTAGTTTGATAAGCCCTTTCTTGCTTAACACTATCAAAATAAACAGGAGCTTTATTGTTTAAATAAAATAAAAAAGTAAACACACCTAACATTAAAATAATGTACTGCATCGGAATTTTTACCAACCCATTAAGGAGCAAGCCAATTTTACTTTCCCGTGCATTTTTTGCAGTTATATATCTTCCTACCTGACTATGATCGGTACCAAAATAACTAAGTGCCAAAAAAAAAGCCACCAATAATACCGCTAAAAATATTATACTTGTCATTCCAGTCAAATCCTTTATCCGTAAAGCCTGTAGTAATGGTATTCATCTTGCCAAAATTGGCTGCTTGGTGTATTGCTTGTGTTACAGTTTGAGCATCGGGCAATAGTTGTATAACAGTATAAATAATTAACCCTAACGTTATAAATACCAACAGCATTTGAATTTTTTGGGTATGTGCTACGGCTTTTGCCCCGCCACTTACGGTGTAAATAATTAAAAACCCACCCATTAAAATATTGGTAACATAAATGTTCCAGCCAAATAAAGTGCTAAGTACAATAGCAGGCGCATAAATACTAATACCTGTACTTAAACCCCTGCTTAATAAAAACAAAAAAGAAGTTAGTGTTCTTGTTTTAACATCAAACCTGTTTTGCAAAAATTCGTAAGCGGTAGTAATTTTTAATTTGTTGAACGCAGGTACAAATACAAATGCTATTACAATCATTGCCAAAGGCAACCCAAAATAATATTGTACAAAACGCATTCCATCGCTGTAGGCTTGGCCGGGGCCTGTTAAAAACGTAATAGCGCTGGCTTGTGTACCCATTATACCCAAAAGTATTAAGTACCAAGGCATGGTTCTGTTGCTTAAAAAATATCCGTCTAAATTTTTTGTTGTATGGCTTTTATAAACACCATAAAGTATGATGCCGAGGAGTATTGTAACGAGTATAATCCAATCGAGTGTACTCAAATGATTAATTATGAATTAAAAATCAGGAATATTAATTTATTAATTTTTCTTGTTGAATACCACTTTACTTTTAGGTAAGGGCATGTTTTGTTTTTTTGTTTTTGGCTTTTCTATTTTGGGTGTTTCTTTTGTGGCTAGCAAATTAGCTAATAGCCTGTATGCACCCGGCACTCCAGCAGGTAATTGCCTAAATAAAGCCAAGCCAGTATAAACAAATTTCCCTTTACCATAATCGGCAATAATTAAACTGCCATCTTGCTCTTGTGTTTCACCAAAATCTTTAAACCCTAAAATGCGTTTATAATTGCTGTCTATTTTTTCGGCATTGTAAACACTTCGTTCCTGTACCCAACCTTCAAAATCTTTTTCGGTTATTTTGTTGGGATAATTTAATGCCGGATGATTAGGTTGTAAAAATTTACTTTGGCTTCTTCATCGGTAACTCTGTTGCGGCTAATAGTAAATGAGTAAGGCGATATTTTTGCTTTTACAGGGCCAAGTTGATTACTGGTGTTGTATTGACTTAGCAAAACACCACCATCTTTTACATATTGCATCAACACATCATACACATTATTCATCCATTCGTTGGTGTTATAAGCCCGTATGCCGGTAACAATGGCATCAAATTGTTTTAAATTTTGGGCAGTAATATCGCCTTCTTTTAACAGTGTAACTTTATAGCCCATTTGCTCTAAGGCTTGAGGCACTTTATCACCTGCACCTACGATGTAGCCGATATTCTTTCCAACAATATTTGCATCAACAATTAATATCTTGTTCTCTACAATTCTAAAGTACTTTATTGAAGGAATATGATCATAATCAATTTCTATTATATCATTATACGAATTCCCTTGATAATTTTTAATAGTTTCAGTAACAATTTCGCTAGCTATAGAATTAGATTCTCTTGATAAATTCTTTGCAATGTCAAAAAGCTATTTTATCAATATATCTTCCACCTTTTGATAGTTTTACTAGATTATCAAATTCGTAAGAGTTAGTATCTAAATTTTTACCGTCAATAAAAATTCGATAATTTTTTGTTAGAAAATTATTATCCCAATCTCCAGGATTAAAAACATTTAAACTTGGCGTTAAATGCAAGGTAACTTGTGGCACCACATTCACCGGCTGAAAAATCTCCCCCTTTACCGGATCTGTATATTTATATCGAACAGGTTTGGTAAACACAAATTCTTTTCCTTCAATCATCATACTAAAATCAACACCTAATGGGTCGTTTTCTGCTTTGCCAATAAGGGTTTGGTCGCTTACGTTAAAACTGCCTTTATCCATTAGTTCAACCAACCAATATGGTTGTGTTAGTTTTGCATTGGGTTGTATATATTGTGTATAGGTTTTAGTTCTGTTTTCGTTTTTCTTTAGTTGGTCAAAAATTAAATACTCCTCTTCTATCTTAACATCGGCACTTAAAACACTGTCACCTCTTCTGTTATTAATAACAAAATTTATTTTTAAACTATCGCCCTGTACGGCGTAGGGAGTTGTAGTTGTAGCCTCCATAAATAAGCCTGCACATTGTTCTATGCAGTATTTTATTTGGGATAATTTTTGCTTTTTCCAATTTTCATCTTTTACAATTGCATCAACATCATTGTATAATTTTACCAAACCGGGAATAGATTTTTCGGGATTTATAACAGAAAAATCTTTACTAATCATCCAACTCAATTTGTTAATTGGCTCAATTAGTTGTGGGACAAATGAACCTGCAGTTCTACTCCAACTTGTATTCACCCCATCAAATAAATCCCTTACCGGAGGCTCTCCTTTTATTGTTTTAAAATACTCAATACTTGTACCTCTTTGGCTTGGCACACCAAACCCCTGGCTTTTATGCTGGCTTCTGCTTAATGCAGCCATTTCGCCGTAACTTTTTCCCAGCAATGGATTGTATGCACCTACATCTATTTTAAACTGGCTTTCGTTTTGTGTATTAGTACTTCCAAAGTTAAATGTGTTCCAAAGCAATCGTTTTGCCTGCCAAGTGCTTACATATTTTAGTTGTTCCGTAAACTTTGTTGAGTCGGCTGCTGCATCAAAAGCTTCTTCGGCTAAAATTGCACTGGCGGTGTGGTGACCATGTCCACCCTCGCCGGTAGTAGGAAAACGTGTTATAATTACATCGGGTTTAAATTTTCTGATAACCCAAACTACATCACTTAAAATTTTATCATGGCCCCAAACTTTTAATGCTTCTTCCGGGCTTTTACTAAAACCAAAATCGTATGCTCTGGTAAAAAATTGTTCAGCGCCATCTATTTTTCTGGCAGCTAACAACTCTTGTGTACGTATTAATCCTAAATCAATTCCCTGTTCATCGCCAATTAAATTTTGCCCGCCATCTCCTCTGGTTAAGCTTAAATAACCGGTACGATACATTTTTTCATTGGCTAAATAACCCAACAGTCTTGTATTTTCATCGTCGGGGTGTGCTGCAATGTATAATACCGAGCCAAGTACATTTATTTTTTTTATGTTTAGTAAAATTTCGGAAGATGTGTATGATTTTGGTGTTTGTGCAAACCCAAAGCCAAAAACATTTACTATTAACAATAATCCAATAAAGGTATTTTTCATTCCAAATTTTTAATTATTAATTTCCCACTAAAAAAACGGCATTACTCAAAAATAACTTACCATTTTCCCAAAAACTTCTAAAAATTGGATTATCGGCAAAATAAATAATTGAACCGCTTCCCATTTGCTGTACTGCCATTACTGTTCCATCCTTAATTTTATCTTTTACTTTACTGCCCACAAAGCCGGCAATTTGTTTGTCTTTTTTTAATACACCAACATTCCATCCGTCTTTCATAAATTCATATACATTGTCACTTTGCTTTAGAGTAAAATATTCGTTGCCATATCCAAACGCCAAAGGATGTGTGTTATCTAACTCTACTTTATATATTGCCCCGGGAATATTACCCGAAACGCCATCTCTTTCCCTGTTTTCATATTTTTTTTACATTTTCGTATTTTTTTAAGTTTTATTCACCACGCAGCATTAGCCATTTGTGTTACAGCATTATCCATTGCAATAATTTTGCCTCCTTGTTTTACCCAAGTTTTAATATCTGCTCCTGCATCTTTATCACTCAAAAATTTATATCGGCCATTGGGCACAATTAAAACATCTAAATTTTTAAAATTAACTCCGCCAATTTCGTCGGCATTAATTAGCGTTATCGGGTAATTTAGTTGTTGTTCAAAAAAGTGCCATACTTCGCCAGTCGCACTGGCATCTGTACCGCTGCCGGTTACTAATGCTACATTTACTTTTTTTAATAGATGAATTTTTTCTGAACCAAAGTCAAAACCTTTATTTACCATGCCGCCATTTAAGGCATACAATTGAATATTATCTTTATTGGCCATTTGTAAAACCGTATTCATATTGTTTTTTGCAGAGGGAACTAAAATAATTGTACCTCTGCTAAAATTTTGGCCATCTGTTTCAAATGGCTGCTCTGCATATTTAACCAAGCAATTTTCTTGTAATAATTTCCCCACAAAGGATGCAGCCTGAGTGCTTCCCCATTTAATAGCATACCCATATTTAGTTAGGCTATTAACTACTTTAGTGTTGGTATAACCAGCTGTATTAGGCAATTCATTTTTAAGTGCGTATGCATTTACACCAAATACGTACGGTAAGCTCCAGGCTGTAATATCGTAAGTAGCGCTATCGGCCAGCTTGCTTTGCGGTTCAAATAAAACTTTAACCATTGATGAAAGGGGTTGCTTGTTTTGTATTATTACATCGCCTTCATTCAAAGTAAAATTTCCGTCTTTGCCTGTAGCATAATTATAACCATAAAGCGGCGCAATTTTATTCCCATTTACTCTTGTGTAAGTAATACTGTTTTTGTCCAGCAAATTAATAAGTCCGGCTATTTTTTGTGAGCCATCGTTTTGCACTACAAAGGTTTTATATTCACTATATCCATTATTAATTGCAGTTGCAAAATATTTTTGAAACTCGTTTATCAATTTTGTTTGATGCACACTTGCCATTTCAACAGTACTCATACTGGTAGTAAAATGATGGGCAATGCGGTCTTTTAAAGTAAGCGTATCTCCATCATTTTTTAATACTGCCAATCCGCCTGCACTATGCCCTGCCTGCTCATACGTCATCCCAATTGCACCATTATACATCGGGTATGTATCACCGTACGATGGGTAAAATAAATCAAAAAATTCTTTTGTAAAATACAGCCAACCATTAACATCAAAATATTTTGCATGATTTTTACCAATTGTAGTTTGAAACTCTCTTTGCCATGGAGTAATTACTTCATGAAAAGGCTCGGCAGCAGGTGCAAAATAATAAGGGCTGTTAAAATATTGCTCATGAAAATCGCAATGAATTTGTGGCATCCATTGGTTATATTTTTTTATGCGTTGCTGTGTTTCAACTTGTGTTTGCCAGGCCCAATCCCTGTTTAAATCAAAATTGTAATGATTGGTTCTGCCGCCGGGCCAAGGCTCACTATGCTCTCTGCTATCGGCATTGGCATTGGGTATTTTACCCACAACAGAATTATACCAGTTAATATATCTGTCTCTTCCATCGGGGTTTAGGCAAGGATCAATAATTACAACGGTATTTTTAACCATTGCTGCGTTTGTGCATTATTGCTGTTAAGTAGTTCGTATAATGTTTTCATAGCCACTTCACTACTGCTGGTTTCGTTGCCATGTACATTATAACTTAGCCATACAATTGCAGGAGCATTTGCAACTGAGGCATTTCCCTTTTCAAGCCCGGTCAGGCGTAAATTATTTTTTCGTATTTCTTCCAGCCGTACTAAATTTTCCGGCGAGGCCACAATGGCCAAAACTAATTCTCTTCCTTCATTTGTTTCGCCATATTTTTCCAATTTAACCATTTGTGGTTTTGCATTGGCAGCATGGTTAAAATAATTAATAACTTTATAATGCAATGTCCATTTAGTACCCAGCTCATATCCTAAAAATTCTGACGGGCTTTTTAGTTGGGCAAAACAAAACAAGATGCTTACTTGTAAAATGGTGGCTAAAAATAGTTTCTTCATTTGTATAAAATATCTTACGAAAATAGCTAAAAAAGGGTAAAGCAATCGTTAAAACAATTGTGCATAATTGGTATATTCGATAATTATTTTGTAACAAACATTGTATCATGTTTCAACATCGTTGTGTCACTCACTTGTACTGCATACCATTATTGAGCATTTGCCTCCTGCTCAATATATTTAATACATATAGCCAGGTTTCTATAAATGCTTACCAATATACTTCTGTAAAAAAAGCAACTTGTAAAAAAGGTGCAGTTGTATCAGCTCATCCATTAGCCAGCAAAGTAGGATTATCTATTTTACAACAAGGCGGCAATGCAATTGATGCTGCCATTGCAACACAATTAGCCTTAGCTGTTGTTTATCCCGGAGCCGGAAATATTGGGGGTGGTGGTTTTATGGTGGCACATTTAAAAAACGGCAAAAATATTTCTATAGACTACAGGAAAAAGCACCGGGCAAAGCAACAAGAGATATGTATTTGGATGCACAAGGCAATCCGCTTTTACAATTATCGCAAGACGGGCATTTGGCAGCAGGTGTACCTGGTACAGTTGCCGGTTTATTTGCATCACACAAATACGGCAAATTGCCTTTTAGTAAATTAATACAGCCGGCAATTGATTTGGCAGAAAATGGATTTGCTGTAACAACAGGCGAAGCAGTATCGCTTAATAATTTAAAAGATGAATTTGAAAAGCTAAACAGCAGCCCTGTTGCATTTGTAAAACAAACCGAATGGAGAGCAGGTGATACACTCATTCAAAAAGAATTAGCCAAAACCCTTAAACGCATTAGAGATAAAAGACAAAAAGGATTTTACCTTGGCGAAACAGCCCGTTTAATTGTAGAGGAAATGCAAAAAAACAACGGCATTGTCAGCTACAATGATTTAGAAAAATATACAGCAAAAGAAAGGCCTGTTGTAAATTTTATGTATAAAGGGTACAATGTTATTTCTATGCCACTGCCCAGTAGCGGTGGTATTATTTTGCAACAAATGCTTAAAATGATTGAGCAAAAAATATTGCCAAATTAAAATTTCAAACTTTAGAAAGTGTACAATTAATGACAGAAGTTGAGCGAAGAGCCTTTGCCGACAGAGCAGAATTTTTAGGCGATCCCGATTTTGTAAAAGTACCTGTAAAAACCCTGGTAAGCGATAATTATCTTGCCCAACGAATGAAAGATTATTTGCCCAATAGTGCAGGTAGCAGTACTGCAACAAAAGCCGGTATAATAAAAGAAAGCGAAGAAACTACCCATATTAGCATTGTAGATAACGAAGGCAATGCAGTTGCAGTAACCACTACATTAAATGGCAGCTATGGCAGCCGTACTGTAGTTGCCGGTGCAGGTTTTATTTTAAATAACGAAATGGACGATTTTAGCGTAAAGCCCGGTGTTCCTAATATGTATGGAGCCGTTGGTAACGAAAAAAATGCCATTGCGCCGCATAAACGAATGCTAAGCAGCATGACGCCTACCATAGTTTTAAAAAACAATAAACCTTATTTGGTAGTTGGCACTCCGGGCGGCACTACCATACCTACAAGCGTTTTTCAAACTATAGTAAATGTTATTGAATTTGGGATGAATGCAGAAGATGCAGTTAACAAACCTAAATTTCATCATCAATGGTTACCCGATGAAGTTTTTGTAGAAAGAAATTTTGATGCAAAAGTTAAAGCACAATTAGAAAGTATTGGCTACAAAGTAACTACCAGAGGTGCAATAGGCAGAACTGAGTTGATACAAATTAGCGGAAAAAAAATAGTAGCAATAGGCGATAAAAGAGGCGATGATGCTGCAGAAGGATGGTAGTAATTAAAAATGAATATTTGTAAAATCAAAATAATAGTAAACTTTTCAACATAAATTATGTCACTTGCCAATCATTTTCTTCAATCTACCATTAGCAGAGTTAAGTACTACAAAACACTTGCCGATAAAACCTTTGAGCAATTAAATGAAGGCGATTTTCATTTTATGCCTGATACAGAAAGCAATAGTATTGCTATTATTATTCAGCATGTAGCCGGTAATATGCTTAGCCGCTGGACCAATTTTTTAACCACCGATGGCGAAAAAGATTGGCGCAACAGAGATACAGAATTTGAAGAGCAACATCTTACTAAAGAACAATTACTTGCATTTTGGGAAAAAGGATGGAAATGTTACTTAGACACACTGCAAAACCTAACCGAAAACGACTTACTTAAAACCATAACCATACGAACAGAGAGCTTGCTTGTTGTAGATGCCATTAATCGCCAATTGGCACATTACCCCTACCATGTTGGGCAAATTGTTTATTTGGGCAAAATGATAAAGAAAGGAGACTGGAAGAACCTTTCTATCCCCAAAGGATCATCGCAAAAGTTTAATAAAGAAATGAAAAAGTAGAACTTACATCTACTAAGGTTGTTTTGCCGCTCTTGTGTTAAAATGTTATTTTTACTGCTAACTCACTAACACATGAAATTTTGTTCTTTTTTAAAAAACGCTTCCATATATTCCATTATTGCGGCCACACAAGCTAATAAGTACTCAGTATTACATTTTTACCACAGTTTTTAATAATTTTTAGCGGCATTTTACCAAGTTTGGTATCTTATTTGCCCTTACAAGGCAAATAGCTAATTTTACACCTAATATTATTACCCTGCGCTGGATTACTAAAATATTAAAATGGACATTACTTATACTGCTTTTTTGGGCAGTGTTTGGCGCCTTATTTTATTTTGTATACGGCATAAACAAGTGGATTTTTTATATTCTAATAATAATTTTGGCTTATGTTTTGCTCATATTTTTCACAAACTAAAGCATAAAATTGCCTTTTTTGCCGGAGCCTTGTTGTTTTTTTTAGCAATATGGCTGGCAATAAATTACACCCCGTTTCAAAATTTTTTAGTAAAAAAAATTGCGGCAACTCTGTCTAAAAATTTAAAAACTAAAGTTGAAGTAAAACATGTTGACTTTAGCCTTTTTAATAAAATGCTGATTGAAGGTGTGTTGATAGAAGACAAAAAACAAGATACTCTTTTATATGCCGGCACAGCAAAAGTGAATATAACCGATTGGTTCTTTTTGAAAGATGAAGCCACATTAAAATATATTGGCCTAAACAACACCGTTATTAATTTAAAAAGAAGTGATACCACTTGGAACTATCAGTTTTTGGTAGATTATTTTTCCGGTCCATCTACGGGTAAAAAAAAGAAGCAAGGCTTACAACTCGATTTAAAAACCATAGAAATTGAAAACCTGCGTTTTAATAAAACAGATGAATGGATTGGGCAAAACCTGAACGCATCTGTAAAAAAACTAACCCTTGATGCTAACAACATAAATTTTGATAAAAAGATTGTTGACATTTCAACCATTAATTTAGTGCAACCTCTTTTTGCACAATACAATTACGAAGGTAACAAAAGCAAAACCGGTTATGTAAGCCCTCCAAAAACAATGTTAAACATTCCAACAAAATACAAATGGAATAATGCCGAATGGGCAATTAATGTAAATGAAATAACACTTAAAGACGGAACATTTAAAAACGATAAAGAAACAGAGCGGTTGGCATTTAATGATAAATTTGACGGGCAGCATATTTTATTCCATCAAATTACGGGTACACTTAAAAATGTTAAGTTTTTACAAGACACTCTTTCCGTCAATTTAAATTTATCAATCAAAGAAAGAAGCGGATTAGATGTAAAACAGATTGAAGCATTTTACAAACTAACTCCCGAAATGATGGAGTTTAACCAATTAAACTTGGTTACAAACAAAAGCAGGCTAAGCAATTATTATGTTATGCGTTATCAAAATTTTAATGCAGACATGAGTGATTTTATACATAGTGTTAAATTAGAAGGCAAGTTTGAAAACAGCAAAGTACATAGCGATGATATTGCCATTTTTGCTCCAACATTAAAAACATGGAACAGGCAATTTGATATTTCGGGAAATGCCAGAGGCACCATTGATAATTTAACCGCAAAAAAATGTTGCTAAAAAGTGGCAACACTACTATTGATGGAGATATTTCTTTAAGAGGTTTGCCGGATATTAACACCACGTTTATCGATTTTAAATCAAACGATTTACAAACTAATTACAACGATTTAGTAACACTTGTTCCATCTTTAAAAAAAGTAACGCAACCTCAATTAAAAAAACTGGGCAACATTAGGTTTAAGGGAAATTATACTGGTTTTATAAATGATTTTGTTGCATACGGCAACATAAATACCAATTTGGGCAATATTAATGCAGATATTAACATGAAGCTACCAAAAGGCTCTCCTGCATTATATTCCGGCAAAATTATAACCAATGCATTTAACTTAGGAAGTTTTTTAAATACAAAAAACCTGGGTTTAATTACCGCAAATGGCACAATTAAAGGAAGTGGCTTTGGCCAAAACGATGTAAAAGCAAATTTTAAAGGAGAGATAAAGCAAATTGAGTTATTAAATTACAATTATCAAAATCTTACGGTTGATGGTGCATTTGATAAAAAATTATTTAAAGGAAAGTTATCAGTTAACGACCCCAATTTAGTAATAGACGACGCAATAGGGTCGGTTGACTTTAATGGTAAAAATCCGCAGTTTAATATTGAAGGGTTTATAAAAAAAGCAAACCTTAAAAAGTTGCATTTAACAAAAGATGATTTTGCCGTAAGAGGTAATTTAAATCTTAATTTTAAAGGAAGTACGTTAGATAATTTTTCAGGTAATGCCGATGTGATTGATGCTGTTTTAAACCACAATGGCCAACAGCTTTCGTTAAATAATTTGCATATTTCATCCACTGTAGAAAACGGGGTTAAAAATTTAACCCTAAACAGTAACGATGCAGATGTTACCATTAAAGGCAATTTTAATATTGAACAATTGCCCGATGCATTTGCCTTGCTTTTAAACAAATACTACCCAAGTTATTTTAAAAAACCAACCCGTAAATTAACCAATCAGGATTTTACCTTTGATATAAAAACAAAACAGGTAGATGAGTATGTGCAAATTTTAGATAAACGCTTAAAGGGTTTTAACAATTCAAATTTTTTGGGCAGTTTAAAAATTCCGGAAAACGAATTGAACCTTACTGCCGATGTGCCGGAATTTAGTTATGATGGCAAAACCTTTGTAAATACTCATTTACAAGCCAATGGCACAGGCGACACACTTTCTACCGTTATTAATGTGGAAGATGTAGGCATTAACGATAGTTTACATTTGCCACAAAGCAAATTAATATTAACCTCTGCAAAAGATATTACCAATCTTCAATTATCTACCAGTGCATCCAAAACATTAAGCGATGCACAACTTAATGCCAGCATACAAACCTTAAGCGATGGTGTAAAAATCCATTTCTTCCCATCTTCTTTTATATTAAATGATAAAAAATGGAATCTAGAAAAGATGGTGAACTTACTATTAGTAAATCTTTTATTGAAGCAAGTGAAGTAAAGTTTTCGCAAGGAAATCAGGAAATAGTAATCAGTACAATTCCAAGCGATGAAATAACTTCAACAGATGTTGTTGCAAAACTAAAAATGTAAACATTAATGATTTTACACCCTTTATAAAAAATTACCCCGGCTGGAAGGTATTTTAAACGGTACACTTACTTTAAAAGATCCTTTTGGCAAGCCATTTATAGAGTTTGAGGGAAATGCTGAAGATTTTAGTTTTGAAAACAATAAAATAGGTAAAGTAAATATTAAAGGCGATGCAAATACAAGCACCGGACTAATACGTTTTAAGACCAATACGGATGGAGAAAATTATAAGTTTGATATTGAAGGATCATACAACTCAAAAGACAGTTTGGGCAATGCATTAAATCTGTCTTTTTTATCGGAGAGATTTAAGTTAAGTTTACTGGAAACCTATTTGGGTACTATTTTTAGCAATATGCAAGGCAATGCTGTTAGCGACCTAAAAGTAACTGCCGGAAAAAGCAACAAAACCATTACCGGCAGTGTAGCCATAACCGATGGATCTTTTAAAGTAAACTATACACAATGCACCTATAAATTTACTAATGAAACCATTTTATTTAACCCGGATGAAATTGATTTGGGCGAAATGGTGCTTACAGATACATTAGGCAATAATGCCAACGCCAGCGGAAGAATGTATCACAAATTTTTTCAGGATTTTGAGTTTGATAATGTAAAGCTGGATACCAGAAAGATGCTTTTGCTTAATACCAGTAAAAAAGATAACAGCCAGTTTTACGGAAAAATAATTGGTAATGCAAAGCTTAAAATTGATGGGCCAATTACAGATATGAAAATGGATATTGAAGGTGAGGCAAGTAATAACGAATTAGACAGTAACCATATTTACATACCCAGCAGCACAGGTAAAGAAGCCGGTGCAATTGATTACATAGAGTTTATACAATTTGGTACAAAAATGGAAGACCTTGGTAAAAGTAATCAGGGAACCAATATTGTAGTAAACATGAGTTTAACGGCTAATCCAGCTTGTAAGATAGATGTAATTTTGGATGAAGAAACCGGCGATATTATAAAAGGACGTGGTAATGGTGTTTTAAAAATTAAGGCAGGGAATAAAGAAAATTTAGACATAAGAGGCACATATAATATAACAGGCGGCGAGTATACTTTTAATTTTCAAACTATATTAAAAAAATATTTTACCATAAGCGGCGGCACTATTAATTGGAGTGGCGATCCGTATAAAGCTGCAATTGATATTAAAGCTAAGTATTTGGCGGAAAAAGTAGATGTTAGCAGTATCCCTTCTTCTACATCAAAAGGGTTTAAGCAAAAAGAAAATGTTACTATTGTATCTCACCTAACCGGCGAGTTACAAAAACCCATTATTGATTTTGAGTTTGAAGTGGAAGGCGATATTAAAAATGATTTTGTAGCCAAAAAATATCTTGCCGATTTAAAAAGCAATCAAAATGAAATGAACAAACAAGTGGCCAGTATTCTTTTGTTTGGTTCGTTTATTAGTAATAATCAAAACTTTTTATCGGGCGGCAATGTAGCCGGTATTGCTACCAATACCATTGGTGGTATGCTTTCAAGCTGGCTAACCAATTTATTTAACAGAGAGTTAGAAAGGGCAACAAAAGGCATATTATCTACTTATGTGGATTTAAGTACAACTATAGATTTACAGCAGCAAGCTAAACAGCTACAGGCTAACATCAGAGCAGGATTAAAAATACTTCTAAGTAATCGTGTACAAATTTTAGTAGGCGGTAATTTAGATTATAACAATCCGTATGCTCAATTACAAAAACGTGGGTTATTAACACCCGATTTATCTATTGAATGGTTGGTTAATAAAGAAGGAAGTATAAGGGTTGTTGGTTTTAACCGTACCAGCACCGATTTAAACTTAGGCCAGCGAAACCGTACCGGTATTAGCCTTACCTATCGTAAAGATTTTGATAAGATTAGTGATATTTTTAGAAGGAAGAAAAAGAAAACGAATCCTTGATTAGTAGATGAGTTAAAAAAATTAACTACCCATTATTTCATGCCCCATTTTATCTCTTTTAGTTCGCAAATATTTTTCGTTATGCGGATTGCAGGTAATTTCTATAGCAACAGTATCTACCACTTCTAACCCGTAACCCAATAAGCCGGCTCGTTTACGAGGGTTATTGCTCATCAATTTCATTTTGCTTATCCCTAAATGACGTAGTATTTGTGCACCAACTCCATAATCTCGTTCATCCATACCAAAGCCAAGTTCCAAATTAGCTTCTACCGTATCACGGCCATTTTCCTGTAACTTATAAGCCTTTAATTTATTTAGTAAACCAATGCCTCTACCCTCTTGGTTCATATATAATACCACTCCTTTTCCTTCGGTTTCTATCATTTGCATGGCAAGGTGTAATTGGTCGCCGCAATCGCAACGAAGCGATCCCAATATATCGCCGGTAACACAACTGCTGTGCACCCGTACCATTATGGGTTCGTCTTTTTCCCATTTGCCTTTCTTCATGGCTAAATGAATTTCGCCGGTATTTATTTGACTAAATGCTATCAACTCAAAACTGCCATATTGAGTAGGCATGTGTACGCTTACTTCTTCTTTTATTAAAGATTCGTGATGCAAACGATAGGCAATCAAATCTTTAATAGATATTATTTTAAGGTCAAATTTTTTAGCTATTTCTAAAAGCTGAGGTAATCTTGCCATAGTACCATCTTCATTCATTATTTCTACCAATGCTCCGGCTGGTTCTAATCCTGCTAATCTGGCTAAATCTATCGTAGCTTCGGTATGTCCGCTACGGCGCAAGACACCGCCTTTTTTTGCTTTTAATGGAAAAATATGCCCCGGCCTTCCTAAGTGTTCTGGCTTAGTATCTTTATTTATTAATGCTTGTATTGTCTTGGCCCTATCTTGAGCAGATATGCCGGTAGTGCAGCCATCGCCAATTAAATCAACACTTACCGTAAAAGCGGTTTCGTGTAAAGATGTGTTGTCGGTAACCATAGGCTGTAAGTTAAGTTGGGCACATCTTTCCTCGGTTAAAGCGGCACATATTAAGCCTCTGCCTTCTTTACTCATAAAGTTGATAAGCTCCGGAGTTATATTGGCTGCAGCAGTAATAAAATCGCCTTCATTTTCTCTATCTTCATCATCTACCACAATAACCAATTTGCCGTTTTTTATCTCATTTATGGCACTTTCAATACTGTCAAGCATATTTGTACTAATTTAGATACAAAGGTAATAAGTAATAATACACCCAATTTTTGCATTTGGGAAATAAGTTGCACTATACACAACCTTGGTACAACAAGCGTTAAAAGAGAAAAAGGACAAAATCGTTGCGTTTTTATATTTAAAAAAAACGATATATTTTCGAAAACTTAAATGCAGCTAATATTAACAAATTATTGCCTAACAGTTTGTTAATAAATGTTAGTTCAAATTAGGCAAATATTTAGTTTCTTTGCCGCTGTAAAAACAACAATTATGAGAATGAAAAAAATTCTATTCCTGTTACTATCTGTTTTGGCATTAAACTTTGGTGTTAAAGCACAGATTACAACAAGTGGTATTGCAGGTACAGTTAAAAATGCAAAAAATGAGGCACTGGTGGGTGCTACCATTTCTGCAACACACAATCCTACCGGAACTGTGTATAAAGTTCAAAGTAGAGCTAATGGTAGGTTTGATATTTCTAACATGAATAATGGCGGTCCTTACACAATTGAGGTAACTTACGTTAATTATGAGAAAGATGTAAAACAAGATGTATTCCTTAACTCTGGGTGAAGTTTTCCGCAGCGATTTTATATTGGCTGAAAAATCTAACTCAATGTCCGAGATTGTGGTAAATGCAAGAGCAAAAGCCGATTTGGGATCTAAAGGCGGTACAGGATCCTCTATTGGCAGGGATAAAATTGAACTGACTACTGCTGTAGGAAGAAACATTCAAGATTATATTAAAACAATACCTTTTGCTAAAACATTAAATGGTAATGAAGGTGCTGTAACAATTGCCGGTCAAAATAACAGATACAACTCTTTTTATATTGATGGAGCTATTAATAATGATGTATTTGGTTTAGCAAACTCTGGTACCAATGGTGGCCAAACAGGTGCTGCTCCAATTTCAATCGATGCAATTGATCAGTTTCAGGTAATGATATCTCCGTACGATGCATCGGTTGGTAACTTTACTGGTGGTGGTATTAATGCAGTAACAAAAGGTGGTACCAACAAAATGGAAGGTTCTGTTTATTATCTTTTCCGTAACGAAAAACTTGCTGGTAAAAACCCCTTACAGCGTAAAGATACCGCACAACGTTTTCCTGCATTTAATAATAAAACCTACGGTTTTAGAGTTGGCGGACCAATCATCAAAAACAAATTATTTTATTTTGTAAGTTTTGAACAACAAAGAGATGAAACTCCGCAATTGTTTGACTTTGCAACTTACAAAGGAAATACAAATACACTTGCAGGCGTACAAGCATTAATTGACACCGTTAAAAACAGATATGGTTATGATATGGGTGCTTGGCAACAAACTACCAGAAAATTAGATGTAGATAGAGTTACTGCTAAAATTGACTGGAACGTAAACCCTAATCATAGAGTTACTATTAGTGGTCGTTATAATAAAGCCGTAGCTAATAATCCAAGTTTAAGTTCTTCTACATCTATCAATTTTAGCAATGGTGGTGTTTATTTCCCTAACAGAACAACCTCTTTTTCTGCAGAGTTAAAGAGTGTATTATCTAAAAGTATAAGCAATAAATTATTAGCAACCTACTCAGATGTATTAGATGACAGAAGTATTGTTGGTAATCCTTTCCCCAGAGTTACTTTAAATGATGGAAGTGGTTCTATTATATTTGGTGGCGAAAACAGCTCAACCCAAAACTTGCTTACACAAAAGAATTTAAGTATTGTGGATAATGTAAGATGGAATATTAAAACCACTCTATTTCTGCAGGTGTAGATTTTGAAAAATTTAGCGTGTTTAATGTATTTATTCAAAATACGTATGGCAATTACAATTATGGTTCAACAACAGTTGGTTCAGTTACCACTAGTGGAATTCAGAAATTTCTTGCTAATAATGTTAATGCGACCAGTTATAGTTTAGGTTTCCCAAATACCGATAAAATATTAAATGACGGTACAGGTGCAGGCGCTAAATTTGATGCGGTTAAAGTTGCTTTTTACTTAAATGATGAGTTAAAATTGGGTAACAATTTTACTGTAAATGTAGGTTTAAGAGCAGACAAATGGAGTTTCCTACAACACCATATACTGATAAATACACCAATGATAGTGCAATTGTACAATATGCAAAATACTATGATTTAAAAGGTGCAAAAAAGCGGCCAAAAACCTAATTTCCTATTTCACTTTCTCCAAGAGTTGGGTTTACTTATAGAATACCTGACGAAGCAGTTGTTATACGTGGTGGTGTTGGTGTATTTACCGGCCGTATGCCTTTAGTATGGCCGGGTGGTACTTACAATAACAATGGTTATTATGTAGGTGGTTACTCAGCTAACTCTACAGCTTTAAATACCATTCGTTTCAGATGGAATCCAAATGATATTGTAGGTAGTGTTTGGCAGCCAACACAAGTTGGGCAAGGCTTTACAAAAGGGCCTTTAAACTTAATTTCTAAAGATTTTAAAATGCCTAAGCTGTTGAGAGCATCATTAGGTTTTGATAAAAACTTTGGTAACGGTTGGAGTGGAACTTTAGAAGGTTTAGTAAGTAAAAATATTAATGAAGTTTATTACTATAACTTAAACATTTTACCTCCTATTGGTGTATCTGTAGGGCCAGGCTCTCGTACTGTATATGGTGTTAGCGGTAATTCAACAGCATTTGTACCAATTGCTAATAACGGTACTGGTACAAACCCTTACGATAATGCAATTTTAGTAACTAACAATACCGGCGATAAAGGTTTTGCTTACAACTTTAATGTAGGTATAGATAAAAGAACTAGAAATGGTTTAAGTTTTGGAGGTTCTTATTCTTATGGAAATTCATTGGTTGTTAACGAAGGTACAAGCTCAGTAAACTTAAGCCAATGGCGTTTTATGGAATCGGTAAATGGTAGAAATACTTTAGGCCGTAGCGCTTCTGATTTTGACCAAGCTCACAGAGTATTAGTATCTGTAAGCAAGAAGTTTAAATACTTACAAGGTAAAATGGCTACTACTATTGGTTTAGCTTACACTGGCCAAAGTGGCACACCATTAAGTTATGTTTATGGAAGTGGAAGTATGACCCGTGATGATGGTACTTCTGGCGGTAATGATTTAATTTACATACCTACTGCATCAGAATTACAAGCTCAAACTTTCTTGAGTAATACAGTTGGTACAACTACTTATACTCCACAACAACAAAAAGACGCTTTAGAGCTTATATTTCTAAAGACAAATATTTAAGTAAAAACAGAGGTTCATTTGCTGATAGAAATGGCGCAAGACTTCCTTTTACAAATAATATTGATTTAAAAGTTGTTCAGGATTTTAGTTTGAAAATTAAAAATCAAACTTACTCTTTCCAGTTAACCTGGGATGTTTACAACTTTACCAATTTACTTAACAGAGATTGGGGTAAACAATATTTTGCAAGTAACGATCAGTTTGGTTTAATATCATTTGCAGGTTATGTTAGTGCTACAAACTTAACACCGCAATATCGTTTTAACCCAACTATCACTACTCCATACAACTTTAATAACTCGGCTACGCCTGGTTATGCAAACAGATGGGTTAGTCAAATTGGTTTAAGATTTAATTTTAAATAACCAATTTATCTTTATAAAAAATTCCCGTTCTGTTACTGCAGAACGGGATTTTTGTTTTAGAAATAGTTAGAAATTATTGTTTCCTTCCTGTTTTCATTTTAGCAGCTTTATTAAGTATTTGTTCCAAATTAAAAAATAACTCAAACACAATTTTAACTACAACAAAATTATAATAAATATTTTAGAAGCCCCAAAAACTAAAAAAAAGCTTCCTAAAATAACAATAAACTGTTGTATAAAAATTCGGGCATAAGGTTCAAAAAGCAGCCTGCCCATCGACACATTTTTATATTTGCCTGAAGAAAAAAAGGTAAAAAATGATTGTACCGCATAATAGGCCATAAAAATAAAAAGCATCATTTGCCCATCTTTTCCAAGCAATTGCGGAATTTTTGAGTACTTCATAAAAAGGCTGTTATTAGGCATCATATTAGTAATGGCAAAAAATAGTTGAGTTTGCACAAAAACAAAAAAACCATAATGAGCTATAAAGAAAAACACAAACAACCAGCCGCTTTGTATGCTTGTGCCTCCGTTATTTTCCCAAACATCCTTCTTCTTAATAAACAATGTAACAAAACTCATTTTAAGTACATTAATAACCCCTATTATTATGGTTTCCATACAGTACACAATAAAAATCCGTTTTGCATCCCATCCTAAAAACCAAACACCATATAAAGGCATTAAATTAACAAGTATTAAAAGATAATCGCTTATTGTTAGGCTTCGTTTAAACATTGTAAAAAAATATTAGAAAGTTTATGCCTGTAAATTAGATACTTTTGAGTAACTAAAAATACCCACTACTACGTATGCATCCATTTTCAATTGCCGTTCATGGCGGAGCCGGAACAATTTTAAAAGAAGATATGACTCCAGAATTGGAGAAAGCTTATTTGCAAGGTTTGCAAGATGCCTTAAATGCCGGCTACGCCGTACTGGAAGAAGGTGGCACTGCAGTAAATGCCGTTAAGGCTGCATGTGTAATTTTAGAAGACAACTTGTTGTTTAATGCCGGCCGAGGCTCTGTATTTACCAAAAAAGGCGTACAGGAAATGGATGCTGCCATAATGGATGGCAAAAATTTAGCAGCCGGATCTGTTGCCGGTGTACGTAATGTACGTAACCCAATTGAGTTGGCTACCGAAGTAATGCTAAATAGTAATCATGTTTTTTTAAGTGGTAAAGGAGCTAATGATTTTGCAATTAAGCAAGGTATAAAGTTAGAGCCGGATGAATTCTTTTTTTCACAGTTCAGGTACGATCAATGGAAATCTATACGAGATAGTGATAATTATTCACTCGATCACACACACCAGGGATTAGAAGAATTGATGAGAGATAAAAAATTTGGGACCATTGGTGCCGTTGCCTGCGATGGTGAAGGTAATATTGCTGCCGCCACAAGTACCGGGGGCATGACTAATAAAAAATATGGCCGTATAGGCGATAGCCCTTTAATAGGCTGTGGTACTTATGCCAATAACAGCACTTGCGCCATAAGCTGCACCGGGCACGGAGAGCCCTTTATTAGAGCAGTTGCGGCACATGATGTAAGTTGCCTCATGGAATATAAAGGGCTTACATTACAGCAAGCAATAAATGAAGTTGTAAATGTAAAATTATTGAAGATAGATGGCGAAGGTGGAATGATTGGAGTTGATGCTAACGGAAACATAGCGCTTATTTTTAACAGCGCAGGCATGTATCGGGGAATGAAGAATAGTAAAGGCGAAGAATTTATTGGAATTTATAAAGATTAAGAGTGTAAAATAATTATGAAGAAGATAGCAGTAATTGTTGCCGGTGGTAGCGGAAGCAGAATGAACAGCAGTACTCCAAAACAATTTTTATTACTGAACGGAAAACCATTGTTGTTTTATACCATTCAAACATTTTTAGGCGCATTTAATGATTTGGAAATTATTTTAGTTTTACCCGAAGAAAATATTGCAGCCGGGCAAGAAATAATTGATGCGTTTTTTGATTATAGCAGAATTAAAATTACTGCAGGTGGCCGTACTCGTTTTCACTCGGTACAAAATGGTTTAAATTTAATAGAAGATGAAGCCATCGTTTTTGTACATGATGGTGTACGATGCCTGCTTAGCACTAATTTAATAAACCGTTGCTATACTGCTGCCCTTGAGTTTGGATCGGCAATACCTGTAATTAACAGTACAGATAGTTTACGTAAAATTACAGAAGAAGATAGCGAGGCTATTGAAAGAACTTCTATTAAATTGGTACAAACTCCACAAACATTTCATAGCAAAATACTTTTACCTGCCTTTAAAATAGATTATAAAGATAAATTTACCGACGAGGCTACTGTTGTTGAAGCCTATGGCCTAAAAGTGCATTTAATTGAAGGGGAAGAAGCTAATATTAAAATTACCAAGCCAATTGATTTACTCATTGCAGAAAAAATTATCGTTTCAACCATCTAATAAGCCTGGGTAAATTATTATATTTAATTGCCGGGTATTTTTCTATACCAGCACCAAAACTGCTATAAAAAGCAAGACTTTGTATATCGCTTCCTTCAAAATCTAAAATTAAATTTTGATTACAATGATCTTTAATAAAAGCATTTATTAAAGCATGGCTGGCTCCTATTGTTTTTCCATCGGGGTGATTGCCCACTATAATGTAGTACGCCCTGTTCTTAAAAAAAAAGAATGCTGCAGAAGCTACTAATCTATTACTTAAAAAAACTCCGTAAGTAGTTGACTTCCCATTTTCTTTTAAGTATATATATATAAGCTTAATTGCATCAAAATCAGCATCGGTTAATTTACTAAATGAGGATGCTTGTTCTTTAGCCAGCTCAATTACAGCATCTATCAAAATATCTTTCTTTACCTGGCAATTTAACTGAATGTTTTTCTTTATGTTTCGCTTTACATTTTCTCTAAAATTATTGTAAAGGGTTTCGTAAGGTGCATTTAATGAAAGTGTGTAATTAATTCTTTCGTAATAACTGTAAATTTTGGAGATAAAATAATTACTCTTGTTTAAGTAGATATCCCAATATTCATATTTTTTGGGGACCGCTTCTAAGAAAGCTGTAATCGTTTCTGTGGTTACATTGTTACCAAACACTCCCAGATTGGCACAAAATGGGGGTTGAAATAAATAGTATTTTGTGAATTTCTTGTTCCAGGTAAGTGGCATTACAGCCTCATAATCATTTAAAATTAAAGCATCCCAATTTTTTGCCAAAGTATCTAAATAAAAACTGCATGCATAAATTAATCCATTATTTGCATTATTGATACAAGCATCCCATTTTTGCTTATCTATTTGGTTATATGTTAAATGCTGTATTGCTATCAATTATAAAGGAAGTTGAGGAAAGTATTTTCTTAAATTGATATTGTGGATATCTATGCTAAAACTAATGTTCTTCATAAATCTTTTTTCGGTTATGGTAGATTTAAAATAGTCGCTATATACTTTACTGTACAATAAAGGTACATACACATTAATGGTGTTGTTTAGTAAAGACAATTGTAACCCTGCATCATAAACAAATTTTCCAGTAACGGCATTTTTTTTCCAAGCATCTGCATATGTGCCTATATCCAAAAAGGCCTTTATCGGCAACTTAAAGGGCAATACACTTAATGGATTTATTTTATTTGGAATGCTGCTTGTAAAATTTACTGCTGCCAACCAGTCGTCTGTCTTTCCAATTTTGTTGCTTAAATAATCTGTTCGTACTTTAAATCCTCCGTCTCTTATCATTATTTGTTGCGATGAAAGTCCTTCAAATTCATTTCGCCCAACAAAATAATTACTATATGTATAATCCTCATAGCCTTTGGCTCCACTCATATTTAGGTGATATGCATCGCTTTCAAATTGTTTAGTAAAAGTTTTATCAGTTAGGTAAATAAATTTCCCGGCAAATAATCTAACATTCAATCCTCCCCCGGTGGCATAATTAAAATAATAATTGCCTGTAAAATTTAATCTTACAAAATCTGCCGCTTGTTCTGCAGTAAACACCCCTTTGTATGGGTACAAAATTCTGTTATTTTCAATATTAAAAAGTAACTGATTTAAGTATCTGGAGTTGGTTGGATATGCAATAATATCTTGCATTAAAACAGAATCGTATCCAAAAGAAAGGCCTTGTTCTCTAAACAAAAAAGTTTTCCATTGTACAAATTTTGTCAGGTTGCTTCTGGCATTTTTATTGGAAAAAGTATAGCGTAAAAATGGAGCCATTTTACTAAAGCGTAAAAACCTGGTGTTGCCAACACTATCGGTAAAGGAATCGGCGCTAAAGGTTGAACCGGCAACACCAACTTCAATTTTATCGGCATTTTTTGGTGTATACCATTTATAGCTTATGCGGCCTAAGCCATTTAATTGTTTGCTGTTGGTTGCATACATTGGCGAAACAATAAACTGAAACCTGTTTTGTGGCAATGTATAATTATGAAGTACCCCACCAATCATAAGCTTGTCGTAAAAATTTACTCCAACCAAAGGAGAAACAGCTATATAATTATATTTATCTGTTTCTTTTAAACTAAAAAATGAAACAAATTTGGTGCTTTTGTTATTTACAGTATTTTCTAATTCCCCCTTTTTACTTAACAAAGCAAAAACATCGTCCAGGTTTTGCCCACTAGTCGCCTCAATACTTTTCTTAAAATCTTCGGGATAGGGATGCTTAAATTTCCATTGATTGTAATATATTTTCATGCAACTGTCAAAAAGATTTGAGCCAAGTTTTTTCTCAAGTAAAGCAAGCCAATGTGCTGTTTTAGTATAAGCAATAGAATTATAATTAATGTTATTATATTGTTCAGATGCCGTTTCAATCGGCTGATCGTTTTTGGTAGCAATCACAGTTTGTAATAGCGTATTTTGAATATCAGCAGGCAATCTTTTTTGTACAAATTTTGATTTACTATTAAAAATATTCAACTCATTATTTCCATACACTTCAGTACTGTATTTATTATCATAGTAGCTATTCATCCCTTCATCCATCCACGGATGTTTGCGTTCGTTGCTGGCTAATATTCCGTAAAACCAATTATGCCCTATTTCATGATTAATTACATAGTCTAACATTTTTTCATTTCCACCATCATTCAAAACAGTTATGGTTGGATATTCCATTCCTCCCCCATCAGCAGCAGCATTATCCACCACACTTACAATATTATAAGGATATTCTCCTAGCCATTTACTTTTGGAGCTCACTGCTCTCTTAATAAACAGAATACTGTTTTTCCAGTTACCTTCATTTTTTTTATAATAGTAAGCATACACATCAATAATTTTACCGGAAGCTAATTGCAATGTATCTTTTTTAATTGCAAATTCTTTACTTGCAAACCAGGCAAAGTCGTGTACATTCTCTTGCTTAAACAAAAGAGTTTTTGTTCTTACATCAGAAGGAATAACATTGGATTTGTTTTTATCTTTTTTTAAAGCTTGTTTATCAACTACTAAATCGGTCAACTCATCTGTCTTATTTTGCTCAACACCTGTTGCGGCAACAATATAATTTTTGGGCAAGGTTATTTGCACTTCATAATTTCCAAACTCACTGTAAAATTCACCCTGATCTAAATAGGGAATAGGATGCCAGCCTTTACGATCATACACCGCTGGTTTAGGATACCATTGAGTAATTTGGTATGATTGGTTGATATGGCCGCATCTTGAAAAATTGTACGGAAGCTTTACATGAAAGGGCGTTTCAATATTACCAGAGCTTTTGGGAAACAACGGTTTTGGTAAAATAATTTTTACAATATCCTGATGTTGCGGATGGTCTTCTAATTGGCAGGTAATGCCAGCTTGCTTAAAATCTAAGCGATTAATGTATCCTCTTTTATCCGCATTACTAAAATAAAATTCTGTACTGCCATTTTCTAACTGCTGATCGCTAAAAGCAGTCTTATCATTTTTATATGCATTAGGCCAAAGGTGAAACCAAATATATTTGAGTGTATCGGGTGAATTGTTGGTATAATTAATTTTAATGTATCCATCTAATGTATGTTCAACATCATTTAAAGTAACATCTATTTTACAATCGGCTTGTTGTTGCCAATATTTTTGTTGCTGGCAATACACCGCAGGCAAGCTAAAACACAACAGTAGTATAGGTAAAAAGAAATTTTTCAAAGTAAAAATATTATAATCAAAATTACTCAAATCAATGCATACTTTATCCTGCTTTCTTTATCCCTATTTGCCTTTCCCTCCCCATATTATTTTTTATGGTATGCAACATAATTTTAAAATCGATAAGTAAAGAAACATTTTCTATATAAATAAGGTCGTATTTCATTCTCTCAATCATTTCATCTATAGATGAAGCATAGCCGTATTTAACCATTCCCCAACTGCTTAAACCGGGCTTTACTTTAAACAAATATTTGTACTCGGGGTGCTGTTTAACAATTTGACCAATATAAAATTTACGTTCTGGCCTTGGCCCAACCAAACTCATTTCGCCTTTTAAAATATTAATTAGCTGTGGCATTCATCTAATCTCCATTTACGCATTTTCTTCCTCATTTTGTTATCCTGCTGTCATTATCGTTACTTAAAAGAGGCCATTCTTTTCCGCATCCATGCCATGCTTCTAAATTTATACATAATAAAAGGTTTGCCTTTATAACCTATTCTTTCCTGAAAATAAAAAATGGAGCCAGCCGATGATAGTTTTACTCTAATAGCCGTATAGGCTATCAAAGGGGATAAAAGAATTAATCCCAAAACAGATAACAGGATATCAAGCAAGCGCTTAATATTTTGCTGCCAGCCCGGCATTAGGCCAATATGTAAATCAATTAATGGAACACCCAATACATTACTTGTGTGCACTGCTCCACTAATAATATCTACTCTATCGGGTGTTATTTTTATATTTACATCCTTATCACTTAGCTGTTGTAATATTTCCTCCAACTCTTCTCTTTCGCTTTTTTCAATTGCTACAATAACTTCCTCAATGGTTTGCTCTTCAATAATTTTAGATAAATCAATTGTATTACCCAAGTACGGAAGTTCTTTTACAAGTGCTGTTTTATTACCCTGTTTTGTATTTACATATCCTACAATATTATACCCTGTTTTTTCAGTGTTATTAATAATGCTGTTATAAATTGACAAAGCATTGCCATTTGCTCCAACAATAATTGAGTTAAAATAAACGGAGCCGTCTTCAACCTGTTTTTTTGCTTTTGATAACATCAATATTCTAAAAATGGAAATAAAAAATAATTGCAAAAAAAACAAGCTTAAAAATTCTTTATAATAAATAGTATAATCACCAATGGAGTCATCTATCAAAACAAAAAATAAAATAAGTACGGAACCTACAAAGGAAACTACCATTGTATGAAAGAACTCAAACAATCTTGATTTTGCATATAAAGAGGAGTATGTGCCTGTCAAAAAATATAACATTGTCCAGGCAACAGGCATGGATATTATTCCAAAATAAAAATCCTTGAAAATAAAAAAAGGCTGCCCTAAAATATATTTTCGTAAAAAATAAAAAGCTACCCAGCTAATAGCTGATGCAATTATATCTCCTAAAATATACCAACGAATATGTATTCTGGGTTGTTTCAATTTATAACTTACTAAAATACGGAAAACAAGCTCAATTAGTTGAGGTTTTTCTTGCTTATTTTTTCTAAAATTTGATGTGCAACTTCCATTGCCCTGTAGCCATCTACAACACTAACCGGCGTTTCGGTATTATTTAATATAGCATCTCTAAATTCTTCCAATTCCAGTTTAATGGCATTTACTTCCTTACCCTCCGGATTAGCAATAGCAATTGTTTTTTTACCATTGTTGGTTTCAATATCAAAAGTAAAAACGTTTTTTATCTTCAGGGTATTCAACTTTATTACTTCTGTTTTCTTTTCTAAAAATCAATTCCTATATAGGCATCCTTTTGAAAAAGTCTCATTTTCCGCATCTTCTTCATGCTAATTCTGCTGCTGGTAAGATTTGCCACACATCCATTATCAAACTCAATTCTAACATTGGCAATGTCCGGCGTATCACTCATTACAGCCACCCCATTGGCACTTATATAATTAACATTGCTCTTTACCAGGTGAAGAATGATATCAATATCATGTATCATTAAATCTAAAATAACACTCACATCTGTTCCTCGTGGGTTAAATTGTGCAAGCCTGTGCACTTCAATAAACATGGGTTGCAGCACTATATTTTTAAAGCTAAATACGCCGGGTTAAACCTTTCAACATGGCCAACCTGAAATTTTATATTGGCTTCCTTGGCTAACTTAACCAAAGCTCTGGCTTCATCCATTGTGTTGGCCAAAGGTTTTTCTACAAATACATGCTTTCCTTTTTTTATGGCCGCTTCACACAATTCAAAATGAAAAGTTGTGGGCGCTACTATATCCACAGCGTCGCATGCATCTAAAAGTTCATCAGTAGTTTTAAATCGGGGAATTTTATATTTATCTGCTACCAGTGCAGCATTAGCATCGTCAGTATCGCAAAATCCAATTAATTGTACATTTTCAATTACACTCCAATTGTTTAAATGAAATTTACCCAAATGTCCTGCTCCAATTACTCCAATTTTTAGCATATAATTATTTATCTACTGGTAATTTTTTGTAGTCAACTATAGTGCAACAATCAACTTCATTGGCGTCGCACTCTTGTACTTTTATTTATTATGCAACCTCTTAAATTCTTTCCAAATTTTTAAATTGCAAACAGTTACAATTTATCCAAAAATTCAACATAAATAATTCGACCATCTTTTAAAATTAGGCTTCGGTTGCCTCTTCCCCAAAATCCCATCTTTCCAAATTTTTCAATTCTAACCTCGGCTCTTTTATCAGCAGGTATTTGCTTTAATTCCTTAATAACAGGTATTAAAAAATCTTTTAAAATTTTTGCAGCCTCATCATAATCCCAATGAGCACCACCCAATGGTTCCGGTATTACACCATCTACCAATCCAAACTCTAACATATCTTTTCCGGTAAGTTTAAGTTGCTCTGCGGCTGTTTCCTTTTATCCCAAGTACGCCATAAAATACTACTGCAACTTTCCGGCGATATTACAGTATACCCAGTGTTTTCTAACATAAAACTTTATCCCCAACACCTATACCCAAAGCCCCGCCACTTGCCCCTTCTCCAATAATAACACAAATTACGGGTACTTTAAGCCTAATCATTTCAAAAATGTTTCTGGCAATAGCTTCACCTTGGCCTCTTTCTTCTGCCTCTAAACCAGGAAATGCACCCGGAGTATCAATTAAAGTAATAACTGGTATATCAAATTTTTCGGCCAGTTTCATTAAGCGTAATGCTTTTCTATATCCCTCGGGGTTAGCCATACCAAAATTTCTTAACTGGCGCATTTTAGTATTAATCCCTTTTTGCTGCCCAATAATCATTACCGTTTCATCACCCAATTTACCAAAGCCGCCTACCATTGCTTTATCATCCTTTACATTTCTATCGCCATGCAACTCAATAAAATCGGTGCACATTTTTCAATATACTTTAACGTATATGGCCTATCTGGGTGCCGGCTTAGCTGAACCTTTTGCCAGGGTGTTACATTATCTGTAATTTGTTTTTTTGTTTCAATAATGCGTTGCTCCAACATTGCAATGGTACCTGATACATCAATCTTACTTTTTTCGGCACTTACTTTTTGCACTTCAATTTGATCGTATAACTCTTTTATGGGCTTTTCAAAGTCTAAAAACTGTCTATTTTTTAGTTCTGGCATATCTATCTTATTAATAAAATGTAAATGTAGTTAAGTGTAAAAATACTAATTACATAATTTTAATAAAAGTTTTGGTACAAAAAAGGGGATAACCTATATTTGCACTCCCAAATTTTGAGTATAAAGTAAATCTTTAATTTTAAACTCAGCACTAGGGACCAAGGATCGGTAGTTCAGTTGGTTAGAATGCTGCCCTGTCACGGCAGAGGTCGCGGGTTCGAGTCCCGTCCGGTCCGCAACAAGAAACCCAAGCTATAGCTTTGGTTTCTTGTTTTACTCATTTCTCTGCCAGCCTAATCTTCATTTTATCACCTTTTGCTTAATAATGGCCTGTTTTAAAATTAAAACAGGCTTAAAAATATAATTAATTAACTATTAGTTTTGCTCTATCCATTTGCCGGTTTTTAACTCAACCTTAAGTACATAAACACCTTTTGAATAACCATTTACATTAATAGTTGGTTGTGCCAATAACCATTCATTTACTTTTTGGCCACTAACATCATATAATTGCATTTGTTTTACATTATTCCAACCAACAATGTTTACAATATCCGTTGCAGGGTTTGGATAAATGCTAATTAAAAAATTATCTGCCAGTTTTACCATTTGAATGCTACTGTAAGTAAATTTCCCATTGGCATCAATTTGTTTTATTCTATAATAATTATTGCCATTGGTAGGTTTTAAATGAAGTGCCGCATAGTTACCATTTGTCATTGCATTAAAGTTAATTACAGCAATAGTGGTAAAGTTTCTTGCATCTGTGCTCCATTCAATTTCGTAACGGTTTATATTTATTTCGGCACTTACTTTCCAATTTAATAAAGCTTGTTTGTGGTTATTTAAATGTGCCGTAAATGAAAGCCACTTAAGTGGTAATGCAAATAAACCTTTTGCTAAAATATACTCGGTGCTTTCGCCAGTGCAGGTAATGGTATTTAATGCCTGGTTGAATGCTACATTAACCGGTGTAACCCATGAAGTTACCGCATTATTATCTCTCTTTCAAGCGTAAGTACGGTTCGTTTACTGGTGTTACAAAAGGATTGTTAGTGTAATCATATTGCAACGTATAAGCCGCAGTATTAGGATTTACCATATACACACCTGCATAACGTTTGCTTCCTGCCAAGGTATCGTCTATTCCAGTAACAGTATTTGGCCACATATCTTCTCCATACATATGTATACCATCGGCTGCACCAGATGTTATCGTTGCAGAAACAACATCCGCATTAGTATTACTACCAGCGTTTCCTATTTGTAAGGAAGTACTAGAGGTATTGCCTGCATACTGATAGCTGCTGTATGCCCCTATTGGTGCAGATGATGTAAGTAAATCGATAAAATAATGTGACGGTATTTGATCATGAAAGAATGGACCACCATTACCATATACCCAGTAATCATATAAAAATGGCATGCAGTAAATGCCATGTGCTGTGCCGGCGTAATCGCTTATAAAATTATTACTGCTGGTGGTATTATCAAACCGATAGTAGTGCAACACATTGGCATAGTTGGCCTGTGCAGTATTTATTTTGCTGCACATTTGTTGTTTAATTTCTGTTGCTGATAAAATTTTATTCCACTCACTTAATTCATCAATTAAACCATCCCAAGCGTAAGCATAACCGGATACAATGCCTGATCCTGCTTTTACACTTTCAAATTTTGTTGGTAAAAATGAGGAGGTGCCTGATGCAACAGAAAGCCCATTAATGTAAACATTATATGTATTTGCGCCAGCATCCCATGTAAGTGTTAAATGATTCCACTTACTTGTAATTACATTATTCAATACAGTTACTGTATCCTGATATCCTGTAACCGTAGTATCTGTACCAATTGTTAACAATAATTTATTGTTTTTTATAAACACATCAAACCCTTTGTGCTTACCTGTTTGATTGCGAAAATGAGTAGTAGAAAACAATACTGCATTGTTTTTAATACTATTTGCATTAAACCAACAAGCAATACTGCCCTGAGCTGGGGCATTACCCCAATTGCCCAACTCAGCAAATGCCGATCCGTTGAGTGCACTATACAATCCATTACCATTAAAGGTTAGCATTTTTCCACTTCCCGGTAAAGTATCTTTAGGTACAGCAGTTGTATTGGCACATGTAAATAATGGTGTGTAATTTGAGCCTTCTGTTTTGTATACAATGCTGCTCGCCATACTCCCAGCACCGGTAATTATTTGATCCTTCCCATTTGCTGTATTACTACCGAATTTATACAGCCTTGCAAGATTAGCTTCGGCGCCTGTAAGGTTTACGTTTATATTATTTCTAATTTCATCGCTGGTTAGTACTGTGTTCCAAACCCTTACTTCGCTTACATAACCTGCATAACTACCCGATAATGCTGATGTATATCCTCCAAGGCCAATGCTTGGATGCAAAATAAATCCGCTTGCTGGTGCCGAGTATTTAAGAGCTCCGTTTACATATAATTTAAGTTTATTGTTTTCGCTTACCACTGTTATATGCGACCAATCGGCTATAGGTGCATTATATACAGCAGGCGCCTGCAAATACCCATTTGCACCTTCATACACGCCAATTCCATTTGTACCCAAACTAATACCCACGCCTGCATGGCCAACACCAAAGCTACTGCCAGCATCGGGAGGTATAACATAGGTTTGCCCTACTTGTCCGTTTTGTAAATAATGCCCTGCAGGCCAAATAGGATAACCGCCTGTACCCGACCCTCTTTTTTCTAACAAAGGCTTGGCTACTATCTCCATTGTAAAATTTTGACCAATGGTTGGATAAGTTACTGGGCTACTTCCATTAACGGCTGTAACTGCATCGGCATAGCCATTTAATAAAATAGAACATGGTGGATCTGTTACTGGTATTTCGCTGCAAGTAAATATAGGAGTGCCGACTGTTCCAACAGTTGTACCATTTAATGTAGCGCCTGTTGATGTACATAAATTAATTACGCTTAGTCCTTGTCCACTTTTTGTAATACCGTCAAAATTATAATAGGCTACTAAATTTGTTTCATTGCCTGCTAATTGCTGTCCTATTAAGTTGTTTATTTGGGTAGCTGTTAATGCTGTATTCCAAATACTTACTTCATCTAAACTGCCATTTAATTTACTTGAACCTGCTGATGTACCTATGTATAATGGATTAGCACCTGTCATTGGCACAGAAACATCGGCAGTTGTGGCTTCCAAAACACCATCTACATATATTTTTAAATCAGTACCGTCGTAAGTGCCTACTAAATAATGCCAGTTACCATCTGTAATAGTAGTTGTACCTGTTGCATTTGGTGCTGTACCACTTATTGGGTTTCGCTGAAAAGTAAACTGTGCTTTATTGGTATTGGTAATGTACAAAGCATAGTTTGCATTGCTTCCATCCACATCTTTCCAAACAATATTTTTATAATTGCCCGAAGCATCTGTTGTTTTACATAAGCCCCAACAGAAAATTGATTTAAATTTAATGTCGCACTGCTTGGTACAGTTACATAATCAGTAGTACCATTTAAAACCATATTACACTCAGGGTTTGTAAATGGTGGAGGCGCACAATCAAATACTGGTGTAAGTGCTGTGCCAAGGGTTGAGCCATTCAATACACTTCCTGTTGAGGTACAGAAGTTGGTGACAGTTTTGCCTTGACCACTTCTGTTATTATCATTAAAATGGTAATATGCCACCAAGCCAGTTTCATTACCTACTAAACTGGTATTCATTGCCGATTGTAATTCTGTAATAGTTCTAGTAGTATTCCAAACCCTCACTTCATCTATTTTGCCAATAAAAGGATAAAGATTTAAGGGTGAATTATAACCAATATCAAAAGGGCTATTATTGGTGGTAATTGTTCGCCGTCAATATATAATTTCATTGTTGTGCCATCATAAGTAAATGCAGTGTGATGCCATTCATTGTCGTTAATGGCTAATGATGAAGTAACAATTTGTTGCGTTCCATTTATCATTATACCTACCAATACTTTTCCTGTAGACTGTTCAACATAAATACCCGGTGCTTCTTGCGTACCATTTCCACCTTTGCCAATTATTCTTCGGTAAGTGGCTACATCAGTACTTGGTTTTACCCATGCCTCGTAAGTAACATTTGTAGTGCTATTCAATGCTGCATGGTGTGGCACTTGAATTCCTTCGTTTGCTGCACCACTTAAAGTAATGCCACAGGTTGGGGGATTAAGAGTGCATGGGAATTTTACATAGTTTGCTGTTGTTCCATTAAATATTGCACCAGTTGCAGTTGCTTTGTTTATAACAGTTTGTCCATTACCATTTAATAAATTATCGAAGAAATTATAGTATAATTGTAAACCAGGTGCAAGCGTATCTACACTAGTAGCATTTGCAATTATTTCTGCCTGTGTTCTTTCTACAGTCCAATAGCGCACTTCGTCAAGGGTACCATCATATTGTCTTGCATTATTAAAACCAGCTCCTAGCGTAAATCTAGGTATAGAAGCAGGAATATTTTCTGAAGTAAAAGCCTTGGCAAACGCTAGTTTACCATTTAAATATCCTTTAAATATTTTTGTAACGGTATCCCAAGTTACTGCAACGTGATAATCTGTATTAGGCAGCATTGTGCCTAAGTATTCCCAAGTACCATTTCCATTTACCGACCCAACTCCATCAATTTCTACAATAAGAGATCCATTATAAGTTTCAAACCAAATTCCTTCTGTATTTGTATTGGTATAGTCATTGGTGCCCAATGGAAATTCAAACCCTGCATAAGAAGGTTTATTCATCCAAAACTCTATAGTGCCCTGTGCCGGAAATGCACCAAGCGAATTATTCATGTTTACCATTGTTGCATTTGCACTATTGAATTTTGCTGCACATGTGGGTGCTATCAAAGTTGGTATTACTGTATTAGGGCAATCGAATGTTGGATTTGTAACAGATGTGCCTGTTGTAAAACCATTTAAAACAGCACCTGTATTGATGCAGTTATTTGGCACCACCATTCCACTTCCATTATAAATGCCGCTATTAAAATTATAGTAAGCGGCTAAACCAGTTTCGTTGCCTATTAAACTGGTATTCATTGTTGAAGTAATTTGGCTGAGGTTTCTTCCAACATTCCAAACCCTTACTTCATCTATTTTTCCAATAAATTGATAATTGCCTTGTTGATAGTTATACCCAATGCCAAGCGGTGCAGTTACAACGGGAATTGTGCCAGTAGCAGCTATACTGTTTTCCAAAATTCCATCTACATATAACCTCATATCTGCTCCATCGTATGTGGTGGCTACATGATGCCACTGGTTATCATTTACTAGCGTTGTACCATAAAAATTTCTCCTTACACCGCCACTCCAACAATCTACAAATATTTTACCAGCACCACCATTGGGGTCGTAACCTGCAGCAATATAAATATGGGGAGTGTAAGCATAATAATCTCTGTTTATAATTGCTCTGTATTCGGCAATATTTGTAGAAGAAGTTTTAAACCAAGCTTCGTAGGTGAATGCTGTAGTTACATCTAATGCTGTAGAAGAAGGTACTTGCACCGACTCGCCAGCCACTCCACTTACATTTAAAGCGCAAGTAGGAGGTATCGGTGTTACGGCACTTGCTAAAACATACTCTGTATTTTGCCCCGTAGCTGTGATTGTTTTTGTACCAGTATTTAGTGCCTGATTACTGGCTGCACTCCAAGCTGCAGCATTATCAGTTCGTTTATATAATTTTAACGAAGGTTCATTTGCAGGAGTAACTGCTGTGTTGTTTGTATAATTGTATGTTGCATTGTATGCTGCTGTACCATTACCATTAACTACAAATACACCCGCATATTTATTGTTGCCAACAAACTAGGAAAGTTTTGATTATTGGGTAATTCGTTCACCGCATATACCTGTACACCTGCACTGGTGCCTGCATTCATGGTTGCTGTAAAATTATCTGCAGGGCTACCAATGTTTATATTGGCAGTAGCAACATTTGCGGTATAATCATAAGCACTGTTATCGCCAATGGGTGCGCCACTTGTTGTTAAAATACCTCCATTACCATAAAGCTTCGGTTACACAATTACTTATTTGGTTACCAAAAATCGTTCCACTGGTTTCGTCAAATTTATAGTATCTCGTAAGTGATGCATGATTGGGATGCGATGCGGTTTCTTTTACACATCCAATTTCTGATGGTAGTTTGCGAAAGCGCTGTATTCCAAATACGCAATTCATCTAAATTAGAATTGTTGCTGTAGTAAGGAGAAGCGGCTATATAACCCATAGACATAAAAGTACGAGCAGCTACATTGTTTATACTTGTACCTGGTGGGATGGCAGTTGTGCCTTCTAAAATTCCATTTACATAAATTTTTAAATTATTGCCTTCTCTTACGCCAGCAATATGGTACCATTTGTTGATAGGTAAACTTGTTATAGCATCGGCTTTATAAATAGTTGTTCCACTTTCTATATTAAAACTAGGTATATTATTAAAACCATCCGATGAGGTTGCAATAGCCCACTCGTTAGATCCTGGTACATTGCCACTATTCCATTTGTTTACACATTGGCTATTGTACACCGTGCTGGTGAGTGCTCTTTTCATTGTCCAAAACTCCACCGTAAAATCATTGCTGCCAAAATCAATATCTGCATCATCTTGCGCAAATGCACCAAAATTGCCCATTTGCAAACAATTACCACTGCCTGGCAATGGTGTAGATACATTGCAAGTAATATTGTATTTTGCATTTAAGTAAGCTTCAATTGTTACTTTTTCTGCTGGTGTAAGTTTGCGATTGTATAAAATAATTTCAGCAATATCGCCACTTAGTGGATATGCTAAATTGGATCCTCTATTACCAATGTACAAAGGATTGTTGGCAAAATTGCCAGAACCAGATGCGTAGTTTTGGTCAAATAAGCTGACGTCTTTACTGTTTATTCGCAGGTTTGTTTTTGCATTAACAGCTGCAGCCTTATCATAACTGGTGTTTACAATTTTAAATTCATTTGCCTTAAAAGGGTAGTTTTTTGTGTTATAACCACCGCCGCTGGTTCCGGCGTAAATACCATTGTAAGGTGTGCCTTGTGAATTTTCAAACAAATTAAACCCTACAATTGTATTAAAATCTGCTCCATGCTCTGCCACTACTTCCCAATTAGTATTGGGTGCAACAGATTTATACACCACATACATATCTGTTTTATCAGTAGCACTTAAATCAATATTGGGGTGCCACTGTTTGTCCGCTGGTTGCTGGGGTTGTACCGGCATCGGTATATACTGCAGCATCGGCCTTTAACCAAAGTACATTGCCTAGTAGGTATTTGTGCATTGGCAACAATTGCAGCAAAAACTAAAGTAATGATTGTAAATAACTTCTTCATAATTGTATGGTTTTATGATATTTCATCACCTTACAAAGATGTTTGTCATTAAAGGGGTAAGCAATACCCTCTGTGTGGCATTTTAGGAAAATAAAAAAGCCTCAAAATTGAGGCTATCAAAATAAATTTGAGAAATAAAACTATATCCACTTATTCTTTAAACTAATTTGAAGGGCTTCTATTTTATTACTTACATGTAGTTTACTGTAAATATTTTTCATGTGTTGGCGTACAGTATGTTTACTTAAAAAAAGTAACTCTGCAATTTGTGCATATTCTTTACCTTCCATACTGCATTTTAAAATTTCTTTTCTCTTTTCTAAGAGGCTCCAGTTCGCTCTTGACATAAGCAATTTTTCTTTTGCAGGCTGCAGCGAAATAGAAGTAAGCCATTTCCAGGCTTTACGGGCAATGCCAGGGCTCATAGGCGCTCCTTCATCCTGATGAACCTGATATATGGCATCTATAATGTTTTGCGCTGTTTCTTCTTTTAGTAAATAACCATGTGCTCCGGCTTTTATTGCGCTAAAAATACGATCATCATCATCAAAAACAGTAAGCATAATAAATTTTACAGAAGGGTAAAGCGGAGCAGCTCTTTGTATGGTTTCAATTCCATTAAGTTCGTTCATTTCAATATCCATCAATACTACATCGGGCAATTGTTTTGAAGTTTTCATTTGTTTCAAAAAATCAGTGCCGTCATTTGCTTCTATTATTACTTCAATATCATTTTCAACAGAAGCCAATTTTTCTTTTAAAGAATTTCTTAAATATGCTTTATCAGCTACTATTGCAATTACCATAATGCAAAATTAAATTGTGTTTGTTTTACATCAATACCCTCTGTGAGGTATTTTAATAAAATTTTATATAGTTATTTTAACTTCTACACCTTTTCTCATTGCTGCATTAATACTAATGGCAGCTTTAATTACTTCGGCTCTTTTTTGAATGTTTTTTACGCCATAGTGCTCTCCATCCTGAATAGCTTGCAAATCAAACCCAATTCCATTATCTTTTATTTTAATAGAAAATTTATTATCTGTGCTTTGTCCTTCAATTTCCAACATTTCACTCTCGGAATATTTACATGCATTGGTAATTACTTCCTGACATATTCTAAAATGCTGCAACGCCTCGTTGGAGTTGAGTCTTTTAGTGCCGCTAAAATTTTCTCCTACTTGCAGTTTTATTGTTGGATACGATTGTACATACCGATGCGTATAATCAATCAATTTATCAAAAAACTCCTGTGTTGTTACTTGCTCTTTATTTAATATCCAAATAGTTTCTCTTAAAGTTTGTAATAATTGCCTAGAGGTATTCTTTACCTTTTCGATATTTTCGTCAATAACTTGTTGCTTTTTATAACTTATATCAAGCCCCCTTCAACATTATTGGATAGCAATGCCATTTGTGAGCCCAAATTATCATGCAAATCTCTGCTAAGCCGTTCTTTTTCATCCTGTACCTGTAATTGCATTTGCACCTTTTGCCTAACATTTCGTTTTTGATATACATAATAAAATGCAAAACCTGCTGCCCCAAACAAACTTATGAAACCAAGCAAATAAAATTGCTTTTCTTCTTTGGCCTTTATTGCCGCAATTTCTTTCTCATGCTGTATCTCCGATGTTTTAAACTTTGCTTCAGCTTCGCTAATTTTTTTGTTTAAATCCACGTTAAATCTATTTCTCAATAGGGTATCTTCTTCATATTTATATTTATATGCTTCTTTATAATTTTGAGCATCTGCCAAATTACCTGCATGCGTATCTAAAGCGGTAATTACACCATCTAGTAAATTTATTTTTCGGGCTATTACCAGTGCCTCATGGCTCAGTAAAATTGCTTTTTCAAATTGCTTTTTCTTTTAAGTACATTGGTATAAAACAACAGCCCATCTACCAAATTTGCCGAATCTTTTGCAACCCTGCATTTTTCAATTAGCTCTGAAAGATTTTCTCGGCCTTGTCCAACTTATTTTCCGCATTGTATGTAGTTGCAAGCAATCTATAATGCATGGTAAAATCAGCAGAAGATGTATCGTTATTTCGTTTGCCTAAATCAATTGCTTTAATAAAATATTTTTCTGCTGTGTTATAATCTGCCTCTTCATAAGAAATTACACCTACATTGTTATAGCATGGCTCTAATAAAGTATAGTAATTATTGGGTTCGGCAATTGCTATACATTTTTTCCAATAAGCAATGGCATTTTGTTTTTGAGGGATAAAATAATAAGTGTTACCAATGTGTTTATAAAATGTTGCTTCGGCCAATGTGTTATTTTGAAGGCGAGCCTGACTTACTTGCTGCTGGCAAAAATTTAAGCACACATCCCACTGATGCAATTCCAAATACTCCTTTGTTAGGGTTGATTTTATTGCAAGGTCATCATCTTGTGTTAAGCCCGGCTTTTCAAGCATTTTTTTTAGCTCACTAATATTTTCGGTATGCTTTTCATTTTTTTATTCTGGCTAACTGGTCAGCTACAGATGCATCTTGCGCTGGCAGGCTACAACTAATTAGTAACAAAAAAAACAACAGATAGCTTTTATACATTATAACCACTTTACAAAATAATGCTGTGGAAATGCAAATTGAAATTGCACCCCTTTCTCAAATATACCAAAAACGGTGCTACCGCTACCACTCATGCTTACATAAATAGCGCCTTGCTTATACAATTGTTCTTTAATGCCTTTTATTTCAGGATACTTTTCAACAACAGGTTTTTCAAAGTCGTTTACTAATTCCGATTTCCAACTATCCATTGGTTGATTAATAATTGCAGCAATAGATTTTAAAGGTTGTGTGGGCAAAATTTGTGAAAATGCCCATCCAGTATTTACATGTATTTTGGGATTAACCAACACAAATGAATAAGCAGATAAATTAAGATTAATTTCCGTTAATACTTCTCCTCTGCCAGTTGCTAAACAAGGTTTGTTAAGAATAAAAAAAGGGCAATCGCTACCTAATTGAACTGCGTAATTTAATAGTTGAGCAGTTGAAAGGTTTAGATTAAATTTTTTATTTAGCAGTAGAAGTGTAAATGCAGCATTGGCACTACCTCCGCCGAGCCCTGCTCCGCTGGGTATTACTTTATGCAAATGTAATTTTATGTTGGAAAGATTTGGGAAATCTTTTTTTAGAAGTCGATAGGCTTTTAAGCAAAGATTATCTTCTTCATTTCCTTCAACTTTATTTCCACTTGATGAATATGCAATTTCATTTAATGAATTTGATGGTATAATTTCTAAAGCATCGTTAAGTGGAATAGGGTAAAAAATTGTTTCTAAATTATGAAAGCCATCTCCCCTTTTATTAAGAATATGCAGACCAAGGTTTATTTTGCAATTTGGGAAAGCTATCATATCATGAAAAAATTAAAGAATGACATAATTAAATATAGTTGCCTTTGTTCTTTCATTCTTTAATTCCTTACTTATTTCCCTCTGCTCTTTATTTCATCCCGTATAGCAATAGCTTTAATATAATCTTCATGTTCTAAAACATCATTCAATAAAATATTCAACTCCTCTAATGACATTGTTTTCAAATTATCAGCACTTCCTTCTTCCGAAGTAATGGATGCTGCTACTTCTTTTTTCTTTTTACCATCATCTTCCATTAACACGCCTGCTTGTTCCAAAATATTATCGTAGGTATATATAGGGCAACCAAAGCGTACAGCTAAAGCTAAAGCGTCACTGGTTCGGCTATCAATTTCTACCGTATCGTTTGCACTGCTGCAAACTAATTGGCTGTAAAAAATGCCTTCCTGCAAATCATTAATTACTACTTCATGCAACTCTACATTAAATGCCATCATAAAGTTTTTCATTAAGTCGTGGGTTAATGGGCGGCTTGGGTTCATGCGTTCCAAAGCCACAGCAATTGCCTGTGCCTCAAAACCTCCAATTACAATGGGAATACGGCGTAACCCATTTACCTCACCCAATACTACGGCATACGAATGTGTTTGCGTAATGCTGTGAGAGAGTGCTACTATTTCCAGTTCTATTCTTTTCATAAACGATACGCTAAACTAAGAATTTAATGGTAATTAATTAATGATTTTTGTTAGTAATTGTCTTTTTATTTTCGTTGCTCAAAACAATAAAACCATAACAATTGTTATGGTTTTATAAGTTTAATCTTTTGTGTTTTGGCAAGTTTAGTGTTGTTATATTGTACAAGAGTGCGACGCAATGCAGTTTAATATATTTTCTATAGCTGGTACAATAATATATTCCCCCTCGTAAAAAAATGGTGGCAGCTAAAACTACAATCCTTTTAATTTCCTAACCGCTTCAATAATTTTGGGCATTACTTCAAATGCATCGCCTACAATTCCATAATCAGCTGCTTTAAAGAATGGAGCTTCAGGATCTTTATTGATTACAACGATTGTTTTACTACGATTTACCCCTGCCAAATGTTGTATTGCACCGCTAATACCAATGGCAATGTATAAATTGGGCGCAATGGCAATATCGGTTTGTCCTACATGCTCATGATGTGGCCTCCAATGTATATCTGCCACAGGGCGGCTGCAAGCTGTTGCAGCACCTAATAGCTTTGCAAGATCGGTTACTAAACCCCAGTTTTCGGGCCTTTTAAACCACGACCACCACTTACCACAATTTCGGCTTCGGTTAAAGATATTTCGCCGGTTACTTTATTGGTAGCCGTTATTTCAACCCTTGGTGCATCAACGGTTGCAGCAAGTGCAACAACTTCTGCAACACCTTCGGCAGTTATTATATTAAATGAATTAGGATTTAAGGAAATTATCTTTACCGCCGTAGTAATAGAAACATTGGCAAATGCTTTTCCGCTAAATACACTTTTCTTTACCACAAAACCATTGCTTATGTCGGGCAATGCAATAGCTCCGCTAACTAAACCGGCTTTTAAACGCACACTTAGTCTTGGCGCAACAGCTTTACCATTTAAATTGTTGCTAAATACAACAACAGTTGCACCTAATTGTGTAGCAGCATCTGCAATTACTTTGGTAACTACTTGTGCATCAAATTGAGTGGCAGCAGCTACTGTATGCACTTTTGTTATACCGTATTTTCCAAGGCTGCTTAAATCATCGGTAACATTACCTAACACAATACCTTGAGCAGTTGTGCCTAAAAGCTTAGCCGTTTGCGCTGCATAAGAAGCAACTTCAAAAGCAGATTTCTTTAATTGGCCGTCTGTTAAATCTAAATATACTAATACCATAATAATGGATAATTTGTGAATGGATAATTTAATTAAAACACTTTCGCTTCTTCATGAAGTAAACGAACTAATTCTTCAGGATTTTCCGCAGAAACTAATTTAACTCCTGCCTTTGCTGGTGGTAATTCAAAACCGGCAATATTTGTTAATGCATCTACTGCACTTGGTTCTACTACTTTTAATGGCTTTGTTCTTGCGCCCATAATACCTTTCATATTTGGTATACGCTGCTCTGCCATTCCTTTTTGACAACTAACTACTATTGGTAATGTTGCTTTGTTTGTTTCTTCGCCGCCTTCAATTTCTCTTACTACAGTGGCTGTTGAAGCTTCAATATCAAATTTTGTGGCTAAGGAAATAAAAGGCATATCCAGTAACTCTGCAAGCATACCTCCAATGGATGAACCATTATAATCAATCGTTTCTTTTCCGGTAAAAATTAAATCGTATGCACCCTCTTTAGCTACTGCTGCAATTTGGCTGGCAATATAATAACTATCGTGGCTATTGGCATTTATACGTATAGCCTCATCGCCGCCAAGGGCAAGTGCCTTACGTATAATAGGTTCAGCATCTGCACCACCAACCGTTACCAAACTTATGGTTGCAGCAGCATTGGCTTCTTTAAGCTCAATTGCTCTTACTAAGGCAAACCATTCGTCGTACGGATTAATAATCCATTGCACTCCATCGGCAGCAAACTTTGTGTTGTTATCCGCAAAAGCTATTTTTGCTGTTGTATCGGGTGTTTTACTTATACAAACTAAAATTTTCATGAAGTAATTTTTGAAATTTTAAAACAAGTTGTTTATGCAACTAATACAAAGATAAGAGGTAAAATTAATATTTAAAAATTAATAATTAAAATTTGAGCAGAATAGAAAAATTGTTACAATATTTAGCCGAAAACGATAAAGATAGTTTTTTGCAACATGCGCTGGCATTGGAGTACATTAAAATTGGCAATGATGAAGATGCCCGAAAATTGTTTAACGAAATATTGTTAAGAGAACCTACGTATATTGGTAGTTACTATCATTTGGGCAAACTTTTAGAACGGCAACAAAACATTGAAAAAGCCATTAAAGTTTATGAAAGAGGAATGCTGGAAGCAAAAAAAGCAGGTGATATGCATAGTTACAATGAGTTGCAGGGTGCAAAAGAAGATGTGGAGGAGTAATTTGTTTTAAAGCTAAATCTGAGTTTTTTGTATTTTATAAAATGACATGAATCTATTAAAAAAATTTAAAGCCTACATTAATCAACATCAACTTTTTAACCCAAAAGATAAATTGCTTTTGGCTGTAAGTGGTGGTGTTGATAGTGTTGTGTTATGCCATTTATGCCACCAAGCCGGTTACAATTTTGAAATTGCTCATTGCAATTTTCAATTGAGAGGTGAAGAAAGCAATAGAGATGAAAATTATGTTAAAGACTTAGCTGCTAAATACCATGTACCTATTCATTGCAAAACTTTTAATACAACCGAAGAAGCCAAACTACGTAAAACATCTATTGAAGAAACTGCCAGAGATTTGAGATATGAATGGTTTAATGAAATTCAAAATTCAAAACTAATAACTCAAAATTCATTCATTTTAACGGGGCATCATGCTAATGACAATATTGAAACTGTATTAATGAATTTTTTTAGAGGCACGGGCATAAAGGGTATACGGGGCATTTTACCAAAACAAGGAAAAATTATTCGTCCGCTTTTATTTGCAAAAGGAAGTGAAATAGAACATTTTGCGGCCGAAAACAAATTAACATTTGTTACCGATGGCACTAATGCAAATAGCGATTACACTCGTAATTATTTTAGAAATGAGTTAATACCCGGCATACAAAAGATATATCCGCAAGTTGAAGAAAACCTGCAAAATAATATTGATCGTTTTACCGATGCAGAGGTTTTATACAATCAAGCCCTTGGCTTACATAAAACAAAACTTTGCGAATTAAAAGGAAGCGAATTACATATTCCTGTACTTAAATTGGCAAAAACTAAACCATTACACACCATAGTTTATGAAATTGTAAAAGATTTTGGGTTTACTGCCTTGCAAACAAGCAATATCATTAATTTATTAGATGCCGAAAGTGGCAAGTACATTCAATCTACTACGCATAGAATTATTAGAAATAGAAAATGGTTAATCATCTCACCAAAAAATACTTTTGAAGCTGCCACTATTTTAATTGAACAAAATGATAATACGATTAGTTACGAAAATGGTAAACTTGAGTTTAACAAATCAAACAAACTCTCCATTCACCAATCGCCATCCACTATTAGTTTAGATGCCTCAAAATTACTTATATCCCTATTACTGCGAAAATGGAAACAAGGCGATTATTTTTATCCTTTAGGAATGAAGCACAAGAAAAAATTGAGTCGTTTTTTTATAGATAATAAAATATCTATTTTAGAAAAAGAAAACATTTGGGTACTTGAAACCAATAAAAAAATACTTTGGGTTATTGGTATGCGTATAGATGAAAGGTTTAAAATTACAGAAAATACGAAAGAAGTGTTGGAAATAAGTTTTACTGCAAAAAACTAGGATGCGTTATTTTTTCCATAAATATTTTTACAGAATCGGGGTAAGCAATAATCATAAATGCAATGCCATAAAGTAAAAATTAAATGCCCCGTATCTTTATGAATAAAGCCCGAGCTTAAAAATCTATACCATTGTTTATGCTCCTTAACAGTAACCGGATGAAAAATAAGTTTGTTTAATAAATCATTATTACTAAAACATGCAAAGGAAATAATACAACTAACGGCAATTATTATAAGGGTTATAGGGAATTCATTAAAATTCATAAAATATTTTTTTACTGATGATGGTATTTTTCATTCTTATTAATTGTACAAGCCCGGTAAACCTGTTCCGCTAAGATAAGTCTTACCAATTGATGCGGAAAAACTAAATTAGATAAACTCCATTTAAAATTTGCCCTTGTTAGTACATCATTACTAACGCCATAAGCACCGCCAATTAAAAATATAATTTGCTTGGTACTATCATTGGTACGTTGTTGTATTAAATTGGCTAAGTCTTCGCTGTGCAAATTTTTGCCCCGTTCATCTAATAAAATCAAATAATCCTCTTTATGCAAAAGATTATTAATAATCTTTCCTTCATCCACTTTTAAATCTTCGGAAGTTAAAACTGCAGCATTCTTAGATGTAGGAATAATTTTCCAATCAACTTTGTAATAATGGCTAATGCGTTTAGTGAAAAGAGCTACACCTTCATCTACATAAGGTTCATTTTTTTTTCCTATGCTCCAAAATTGTATTTGCATGTGGTAAAAATAAAAAAGAGATTACAATATTTGTAATCTCTTTTTGTGACCTCGTTAGGATTCAAACCTAAAACCTTCTGATCCGTAGTCAGATGCTCTATTCAGTTGAGCTACGAAACCATTTCCCTTTTGGGGCTGCAAATATACAATTTTATGGCATTTAAGCAAACTAAATACCTGTTAAAAAACTATTGTGAATCAAATCTACCACATCAACAAGGCTATTTGTTTCGGAATACACTTTTAGCTGCCTGTCGGCACCTGTGCCCTGCTCCATCATTTTATGAACATTAGCTACTGCATGGCGGCTGCCTAAATGCGGCACTACATCATCAATAAAATCAAGCAGTTCGTAAATTAAAATTCGTGTATTTACCTCACTTTCTTTTCCAAAATCTATCAGGCTTCCATCAATTCCGTAACGCCCAGCCCTCCATTTATTTTCATTTATAAGTGCCCGGGAGTACATCATAAAATTAAGGTTTTGCGTACGCAGCTTATAAATTTTGGCACAAATGGCCTGAAATAATGCGGCAATTGTGATCGTTTCCTGTACTGTCATTGGTACATCACAAATTCTGAATTCAACGGTATTAAAAAAAGGATGTACCCTTAAATCCCACCATATTTTTTTAGCATTATCAATGCAATTGGTTTTAACCAACAGCTTTACATAATTATCATAGGCTTCTATACTTTCAAAATAATCGGGTATACCTGTACGTGGAAATTTATCAAAAACCTTCGTTCTAAAAGATTTATAACCTGTTGTTCTTCCTTCCCAAAAAGGAGAGTTGGTACTTAACGCATAAATATGTGGCAAAAAATAACGGGCACTGTTAGCAATATGTATAGCCATTTCCCTGTTTTCCATACCTACATGCACATGTAAGCCAAAAATTAAATTACTACGGGCAGCTTCATGCAACTCATTTACAATTTCATTGTAACGCACATGTTCGGTAATTAACTGGCTTTCCCAATGGCTAAAAGGATGTGTGCCACTTGCACCAACCCAAAGTCCAAGGTTATCTGCAATGCCGCTTATGGTTTTCCTTAGCGTACCTACATCCATAAAAGCCTCATCCACATCCTGGCAAATATCTGTACCCACCTCTACTACAGCCTGGTGCATTTCTGCTTTTACTTTATCCTTAATCACTTTTTGTCCTTCCTGTACAATTTTTTGTTCATGACTTTTTAGCTCTCTGCTAGTAGGGTCAATAACCATGTATTCCTCCTCTACGCCAAGTGTAAAATGTTTGTATGATAAGTTTGCCATGTTAGTATTTATAAATTATAAGTTATAAATTATGAGTTTAGGATATGCATTAAAAAATCAGTTGTATAAAAATTCCTAATTTTAATTGATATTAATACAATTTTTCTTTAGTAACACTTCTTTTAATGTATTCTCCCACGTAGCATTATCTTTATCAGCATCATTTTCCAACGCTTTTTCAATAGCATAATTGGCTAATGCTTCTACCACCCAATCAAAATTTTCCTGACCTACACTGGTAACTTCGGCATCCGGAGCCGGGTTGCAAAAATCAATAGCATAAGGCACTCCATTTCTTACAGCTAATTCTACTGTATTAAAATCGTACCCTAAGTAATTACAAATTCGAAGCACTATGTCTTCCATTTCTTTATACTTTTCCGGCGTAGGTTTAAAATCGGCTACGTATCTTAGGTGGTGTGGGTTACGAGGTTCGTAGGGCATAATGCGTACATGCTTACGGCCAATACAGTAACAACGATAATATTCTTCAAACTTAATTTCTTCTTGCAGCATCATTACCAATTGCTCAGTTTCGGCATGTTTTTCAAAAAACTCCTCAATGCTGTTTAACTGGTATACACTTTTCCATCCTCCGCCGGCAAAGGGTTTCATATAAGCAGGGAAACCTATGTATTTAAAAATACCTTCCCAATCTAACGGGTAAGCCAAATTAGAGAAAGAGGCATCACTGGTATCGGTTGGCAATTCTTTACTTGGCAGTAACACCGTTTTAGGAACAGGCACTCCTATTTTTGTAGCCAAGCAATTATTAAAAAACTTTTCATCGGCACTCCACCAAAAAGGATTATTTATAACTGTAGTGCCGCACAATGCTGCATTTTTTAAATACGCTCTGTAAAAAGGAACATCTTGCGATATTCTATCAAAAATTACAGCATAACCACTTGGTTCGCCTTGCATAACTTTATCAATACTTACCGGTTCGGCTATAATACCAGGTACATTTTTACTGTTAACCCTTGCAACAAAAGCTTCCGGAAAACTTCTTTCTTTACCAAATAACATTCCTATTTTCTTCATAAATGCAGTTTTAAAGTTTTTAATAATTACTTATTCAAATATATTTTTTCGTATCCAATAAAAAAAATATTGTTTAGTTCTTACTTTTTGGGGTACAAAATCCTTTGATAAAAGTTTTATACACCCTAAAATCAAAGCATTTCTTTGCTTATTTTTGTTGATATGACGAATGTGCAATTGAAGACACTTATTACCGAAAATCACACTATTTCTTCTACCTATTTATTAAGAGACGTTAAAGTTGATTGTTACCTTCCTGCAATAAACAATCCTTCTCAACTAAGTTTATTGTTGGTAAATGACGGGCAAGATTTGGTTACAATGAAATTTGATAAAATTTTAGATACCCTTTACCAGCATGATGATATAATGCCTGTTTTGTGCGTTGGCATTCATTGCTCCACTGATAGAAAAAATGAATATGGCACTGCAAAATATTTAGATTATAAAGGAAGAGGCGCTAAAGCTGCTTTATTTAATCATTTTGTATTTGAAGAATTATTACCTTTTATAAGAAAAACTTATCAAATTACATCTTTTAAAGAAAAAGCCTATGCAGGTTTTTCGTTGGGTGGATTATGTGCATTAGATATTGTGTGGAACCATGCAATGGAATTTACAAAAGTGGGTGTTTTTAGCGGCTCGTTATGGTGGAGAGATAAAGACCAGGAAGATGAAGATTTTAATGAAGATACCGACAGAATAATGCACCGGCAAATACGGGAAGGAAAGTGTGCTCCCTGGCTACAATTCTTTTTTGAAGTAGGCACACAAGATGAAACTGCCGATAGAAACAACAATGGAGTTATTGATGCAATAGACGATACTGTTAGCCTCATAGATGAATTAGAAAAATTGGGGTACAACGCAAAGCATTCCATTAAATATGTTGAATTAAAAGATGGCCGGCATGATGTACCAACCTGGGCAAATGCATTCCCCACTTTTTTAAAATGGGGTTGGGGTGTGGAGAAAGAGGTGATGGATTAATTTATGTTTCCAAACTAATTGTTTTGTTTTAGTGTTACAACAGATGTTTACAATCGGCAACTAACTGCTCTTTGTTAATAGCCGCTGTGCCTACCTCTTCGCAAACAATACCGCCGGCAATGTTTGCGACATCTGCCATTAGCTTAACATTTTTTGTAGCAGCATATACAAGCGATGCTACTGCTATAACAGTATCTCCGGCTCCACTAACATCTGCTATGTTTCTTATGTGGGTAGGTATTATACTGGCTTCGTTACCATTATTATAAAAAACACCCTTTTCTGATAAAGTAATTAAAGAAATACTGTGTTGCAGTTTTTCCTTTAACAAAAGATGAACATCTTTCAACAAATTAATATCTGCCCCGTCTCTCAAAATATTTAATCCGTCTTTTACTTCTTTTAAATTAGGTTTAAAAATATCTACCCCTTTATAAGCAAAGAAATTTTTTCGTTTAGGATCAACAGCGGTTAAAATATTTTGATATTTACAAATGGCAATAATTTTATGGATGCAATTTTCGGTTAAAACACCTTTATTATAATCTTCTAAAATAACAATATCGGGATTTTCGGCAGCTACATAATTTTCAAATGCATACATTAATTTATCTTCGTCGGCAATTGTTATATCGTTTGATAGCTCTGCATCTAACCGCATCATGTGCTGATTGCGGCTAATAATTCTGATTTTATTGGTTGTAATTCTATCGGTGCTATTAACCAAATATTTTATTCCAATATTATTCTCTTTTAATAGGCTTGCTAATTGCTCACCATCATCATCTTTACCTAACACAGAAATTATATTTACCGTAGCGCCCAACGAAACAAGGTTTAAGGCTACATTACCTGCACCGCCTATACGTTGCTCCTTTTTAGTAACTGCTACAACAGGTACAGGCGCTTCCGGCGAAATTCTGTCTACGTTACCCCACCAATACGTGTCAAGCATTAAATCGCCAACTACAGCAACTTTTATTGTTGTAAAGTCTTGAAATAATTTATCAAAATCCATCATTAATCAACCTTTTTTTGATTACCTATAACCAAATAATAAACCGGAATACCCAACAATACAATACCTAATCCAATACCGGCATAAATCGGACTCATCTTAATTAAAAACACACAGAATATTAAAGCCAACACAATGTAAATAATTGGCAAAACAGGGTAACCAAATGCTTTGTAAGGCCTTTCTGCATTTGGCCTATCTTTACGCAATTTAAAAATACCTGCAATGGTTATGGCATAAAATAAAACTACTACAAACGAAATCATATCTAACAGTTTGCCGTAAGTGCCGCTTAAGCAAAGCAAACTTGCCATTATACACTGTGCCCACAAGGCATATTCCGGCACTGCATTTTTGTTCAATGTTGCTGCTTTTTTAAAAAACAATCCATCTTTAGCCATGGTATTATATACTCTTGCGCCGGCTAAAATTAATCCGTTATTGCAACCAAAGGTAGATACCATTATTAATATGGCAATTACATAAGTGCCTGCATCACCAAAAATGCCTTTTGCTGCTGCAACTGCTACTCTATCATTTTCGGCAGCAGCAATGCCACTTAACGGCAAAACATTTAAGTACATTAAATTGGCACATACATATATCACCGTAACAATTAACGTTCCTAAAAATAAACTAAGGCCAATATTTTTCTTCGGGTTTTTTATTTCACCAGCAATAAACGTAACATTGTTCCATGCATCACTACTGAATATAGAACCAGCCATAGATGCTGCAATAGCACCAACCAAAACTGTTCCGCTTATTGGTAGCCAGCTTGATGTTACATCTTTTTGCTGTTGTAAGGCTGTAAAACCTGTTTGCCAGTTTTCTGTCCAAAACTTTGTTTTACCATAAAAAAGCCAAATACAATTAACCCAAACAATGCTAATAATTTAGCAGAGGTAAATACTCTTTGAATTAATTTACCGCCTTCAATGCCTTTTGTATTAATAGCTGTTAGTAATATGATTAATAAAATGGAAACAATTTGTGCTGCCGAAATTGTAATAAACCCCAAATCGGCAATAATGTTTTTTTCGCTTAAAGCCGGAATTAAATATGCGGCAAATTTGCTAAAAGCCACCCCTACAGCAGCTATGGTAGCCGTTTGTATTACCGCAAAAAAACTCCAGCCGTATAAAAAACCTGCTAAAGGGTTAAATGCTTCTTTTAAATACACATATTGTCCACCTGCTTTGGGGAACATAGCACTAAGCTCTCCATAACTTAAGGCGGCTGTAAGTGTCATAAAACCAGTAATAAGCCAAACAGCTATCAACCAGCCTGCACTGCCTACATTACGGGTAATATCTGCACTTACAATAAATATACCGCTGCCTATCATACTTCCGGCAACTACCATGGTGGCATCAAATAGCCCAAGGGTTGGTTTAAATGTATTGGTTTGTTCTGCCATAAAAAAGCCCGATTAGTTTTGTATAATCGGGACAAGTTAATTATTTTTTGTGTATTAAATATACCTAAGGAGTTTTTGTATTTATTAAATTATTCATCCCCTTAATAACATCATTGGTAATATTTAAAGCAGAGTCTTTATAAACCAGATAATCCAAGCCGGTGCCGGTAGCTAATATGTACATGTACTTTTTTTCTTTATTGTACGTTTCTAAAAATCCTTTTAAATCTTTTTGCAATTTTTCGGTAAACTTAAAATTCTCTTCGCTTAAAGCCTGTGCCTGTCTTTGCTTGTTAGATTCAATTTGTTGTTGCTCTCCTAAAAGCTGGTTTTGAAACTGCTCTGCCTCTTGCTGGGTAATTGCTGCGCCCTTTTTCATAAAGTTTTCTTGTCTGGCTTTTAAACCACTCATTCCGCTTTGCCATTCGTTTTCTATACGCTTTTGTTTTGCTTCCATATCTTCTCTTTTTTGTTTTATGTAAGAAATATTTTCGTACATAGAATCTAACTCTACATAAGCTATATGTGCCTTATTGCAATTACTATCTGTTACAGCATTTTTGTTATTGTTGTTTGGGCCAGATACAGGGCTCTTTTTTGCAGAAAAGTTATTATAATATAAAAAGCCAACGGCAGCCAATAAAACAACATTCAAGGCAAGGGGTAAATTTTTCATCATTCCAAATAATTTAAAAGGCAATATACTTACAAACTAAGATTTAACAAATAATAACCCATATTTTTAGGAAAGGGTTAACGTAAGCGATCTTGTATAAAAAAGGAGTAAGAATTTTATCTTACTCCTTTATTTAAATAGGTGAAATTTTAATGCTTACTCTTCCTCACCAAAACTCATTGCTTCTTTAGTTGTTTGAAGCAATTCGTATTCTTCCTTACTACCTACAATCATGTTTTCAAAATCACGTAAGCCTGTACCTGCAGGTATGTGATGACCGGTAATAACGTTTTCTTTTAAACCTAACATTAAATCGGTTTTACCTTGTATGGCTGCAGAGCTTAATACTTTTGTAGTTTCCTGGAACGATGCGGCAGAAATCCAACTTTGCGTACCTAATGAAGCTTTGGTAATACCTAATAACAGCGGACTTGATGTTGCAGGTTTAGCATCACGGAACTCAACTAGTTTTTTATCTGCTCTTCTTAATATAGAGTTTTCTTCTCTGATATCTCTAAGCGTTACTATCTGACCAGCTTTTAACTTAGTGCTTTCACCACTTTCCGTTACTACTTTCTTATCAAAAATAGCATCGTTTTCGGTGTTAAAGTCTAATTTATCTTCTGTATCGCCTTCTAAGAATATTGTATCGCCTGCATCTTCAATAGTTACTTTACGCATCATTTGACGAACGATAACCTCAACATGTTTATCATTGATTTTTACACCTTGCAAACGGTAAACCTCTTGTATTTCATTTACCACATACTCTTGCACAGCAAATGGACCTTTAATGGCAAGGATATCTGCAGGAGCAGTTTGTCCGTCACTTAATGAAGCTCCGGCTTTTACAAAGTCGCCATCTTGTACTAAAATTTGACGACTCAATGGTACTAAGTACTTACGTATTACACCATCTTTAGCCTCTACAATTATCTCTCTGTTACCACGTTTGATTGCACCAAAAGTTACAACACCATCAATTTCACAAACTACAGCAGGGTTGCTTGGGTTTCTTGCCTCAAACAACTCGGTAACTCTTGATAAACCTCCCGTAATATCTTTAAGCTTACTTAATACCCTTGGAATTTTAACCAATACCTGACCACTTCTTACATCATCTCCCTCCTCAACTACAATATGTGAACCTACCGGTAAGTTGTATTGTTTTTTATCTTTTTCTTCAACAATAATTGATGGTAATTTGGTTTTATCTTTTGTTTCGATAACCACTTTTTCTCTATGACCTGTTTGCTCATCTGCTTCGTCACGATAAGTAACCCCTTCAATTAATGCATCAAATTTAATAGAACCATGTGTTTCAGCAACAATTACATTGTTAAACGGATCCCATGTACAAATAACATCACCTTTGCTTACTTTTGTCCGTCTTTTACATTTAAAGTAGCACCATAAGGAACGTTATTGGTAATTAATAAACGATCGTTTTTAACATCCATAATTCTTACTTCGCCTGTACGGCCAATAACTACATGTATTTTTTTACCTTCAGCATCTTCGGTATGTACAGTACGTAATCCGTCAAACTGAATGGTACCGTCAAACTTAGCAGGCATGGTGCTTTCTACAGATGCAGAACCAGCCACACCACCCACATGGGAAGTACGTAAGGTTAACTGTGTACCAGGCTCACCAATTGATTGTGCTGCAATAATACCAACAGCATCACCACGTTGTGCTAATATGCCCGATGCTAAGTTTTTACCATAGCAATCTCACACAAACACCACGTTTGCTTTCGCAAGTAAGTACAGAACGTATTTCAACAGTTTCAATTCCACTTTCTTCAATTGCTTTTGCCATATCAGCACTTATCTCTTCGCCTGCATTTATCATCAATTCTTCGGTTAAAGGATGATACACATCATGTAATGAAGTACGTCCTTCAATTCTATCCGATAATTGTTCTATAACATCTTCGTTATCTTTTAAAGCACTTGTTGCTATACCTCGTAATGTTCCACAATCTTCGTCGTTAATAACCACATCTTGTGCAACGACAACCAGCCTACGTGTTAAGTAACCGGCATCGTCTGTTTTTAACGCTGTATCGGCCAAACCTTTACGGGCACCATGCGTAGAGATAAAGTACTCTAATACACTTAAGCCATCTTTAAAGTTTGCCAAGATTGGGTTTTCAATAATTTCACTTCCACTACTGCCCGATTTACGTGGCTTAGCCATTAATCCTCTTAAACCTGCCAACTGCTTAATCTGTTGTTTACTACCCCTTGCGCCACTATCCAACATCATGTAAACAGAGTTAAAACCTTGCTTATCGTTTGCTAACTCTCTGATTAATGTTTCGGTTACTTTAGTATCTACCCTACTCCAGATATCAATAATTTGATTATAACGTTCGTTATTGGTGATTAAACCCATGTTGTAGTTATCCCACACTTCCTCACTTCGCCCTGTGCATTATCAATCATTTCTTGTTTAACATCCGGGATAATTAAGTCGTTGATGTTAAAGGATAAACCACCACGGAATGCCATACGGTATCCAAGGGTTTTAATATCATCCAGAATTTAGCGGTTGTAGGAACGCTTGTCCATTTTAATATATCGCCAATAATTTCTCTAAGTCTTTTTTGTTAGCAATGCATTTACATAACCAACTTCTTTTGGTACATGTTGGTTAAAATTACTCTACCAACTGTTGTTTCAATTAATTTGTTGGTTAAAGTACCATCTGCATTACGAACGTTTGCTTTTACTTTAATATTTGCATGTAAGTCTAATTGCTTTTCGTTGTGTGCAATAATAACTTCATCGGCACTGTAAAAAGATTTTCCTTCGCCTTTTACTTTTTCTGTATCTGTAGATTTTTTACCCTTGGTAATGTAATACAAACCAAGTACCATGTCCTGAGATGGAAGGGTGATTGGCGTACCATTTTGTGGGTTTAAAATATTATGAGAAGAAAGCATTAATAATTGGGCTTCCAATACAGCTGCACTGCTTAAAGGCACATGCACCGCCATTTGGTCACCATCAAAATCCGCATTAAAGGCCGTAGTAACCAATGGATGCAATTGTATTGCCTTTCCTTCAATTAACTTAGGTTGAAATGCCTGGATTGATAAACGGTGAAGTGTAGGTGCCCTGTTTAACATTACAGGATGCCCTTTTAAAATATTTTCTAAAATATCCCAAATAATGGCTTCTTTTTATCAACTAATTTTCTTGCACTCTTAACAGTTTTTACAATACCTCTTTCTATCAATTTACGAATTACAAATGGCTTAAATAATTCGGCAGCCATATCTTTAGGTAAACCACATTCGTGTAATTTCAATTCCGGTCCTACTACAATTACCGAACGGCCAGAATAATCCACACGTTTACCTAATAAGTTTTGACGGAAACGTCCTTGCTTGCCTTTTAATACATCGCTCAATGATTTTAACGCTCTGCCACCTTCTGCTTTTACTGCATTAGATTTACGGCTGTTATCAAACAATGAGTCTATAGCTTCCTGTAACATACGCTTTTCGTTACGTAAGATTACTTCCGGAGCTTTAATTTCTAATAAACGCTTTAAACGGTTATTACGAATAATAACCCTGCGGTATAAATCATTTAAATCGGATGATGCAAAACGGCCACCATCTAAAGGAACTAACGGACGCAATTCTGGCGGAATTACAGGAATGTACTGCATTACCATCCACTCTGGCCTGTTGTTAATTCTTGTATTAGCATCTCTAAAGCTTTCTACCACGCTCAAACGCTTTAAGGCATCTGCTTTACGTTGTTGAGAGGTTTCGTTTGCGGCAGCGTTACGTAAATCAAAACTTAATTGATCCAAGTCTAAACGTTGTAACATGTCATGCACTGCCTCGGCACCCATTTTAGCTATAAACTTATTTGGGTCTTCGTCGGGCAAATGCTGATTATCTTTTGGAAGTGTATCTAAAATATCTAAGTACTCTTCTTCAGTTAATAGATCGCCGTAGTTCTGTCCTTTATCTGCACGAATACCGCTTTGTATAACTACAAAACGCTCGTAGTAAACAATGGTCTCTAATTTCTTAGAGCTCATCCCCAACAGGTAACCAATTTTATTAGGTAATGATTTAAAATACCAGATATGCACTACAGGAACCACCAATTTAATGTGGCCCATTCTTTCTCTACGCACTTTTTTCTCCGTTACTTCCACACCACATCTATCGCAAACAATACCCTTATAACGGATACGCTTGTATTTACCGCAAGCACATTCGTAATCTTTGGTTGGCCCAAAAATTCTTTCGCAAAACAAGCCATCTCTTTCAGGCTTATAAGTACGGTAGTTAATGGTTTCAGGCTTTAATATTTCGCCATAGCTTTTTTCTAAAATGCTGTCTGGAGAAGCCAAACCAATTGTGATTTGAGAAAATGTTGGCCTTGGACGGTTTTCTTTTTTGAATGCCATGTTATAATTAAAAATTAAAAATTAAAAATTAAAAATTTGACTCTTTTAATTAAGGCTCAGTTTTTTACTTTGCCTTTTTACTTTTGAATTAATTAGTCAAACTTCAGATCCAATCCCAATCCCCTCAACTCATGCACCAATACATTAAACGATTCAGGGATACCAGCTTTTGGAATATTATCGCCTTTAACAATTGCTTCGTAGGTTTTTGCTCTTCCGATAATATCATCCGACTTAAGCGTTAACAACTCTTGCAATATGTGAGATGCGCCGTAAGCCTCTAATGCCCAGACCTCCATCTCTCCAAAACGCTGACCACCAAATTGTGCCTTACCACCCAATGGTTGTTGTGTAATTAATGAGTATGGCCCAATACTACGAGCATGCATTTTATCATCCACCATATGGTGAAGCTTAATTACATAAATGATTCCTACGGTTGCTTTTTGATCAAAGCGTTCGCCGGTTTCACCATCGTACAAGTAAGTATGCCCAAATTTAGGCAAGCCTGCTTTGGTAATGTTTTCATCTATCTCTGCAACAGATGCACCATCAAAAATTGGCGTAGCAAATTTTAGACCTAATTTTTCACCTGCCCAACCTAAAACGGTTTCGTAAATTTGCCCAAGGTTCATACGACTAGGTACACCTAATGGATTAAGTACAATATCAACAGGCGTTCCATCTTCTAAGAATGGCATATCCTCGGCACGTACAATTTTAGCCACAATACCTTTGTTACCATGGCGACCCGCCATTTTATCGCCCACTTTAAGCTTACGCTTAACGGCTAAGTAAACTTTGGCAAGTTTTAATACACCTGTAGGTAATTCATCTCCAATTGAAATATTAAATTTCTCTCTCTTATATCTTCCTAACTCTTCATTAAATTTAATGCTGTAGTTATGTAATAATATATTGATTAATTCATCAACTTTTGCGTCGCCTGTCCATCCTAACGGATTAACATTTAAGAAATCTATATTGCCTAAATTTTTAGGATTAAACTTAGCGCCTTTACCAATTAATACTTCACCAAAATTGTTGCTTACGCCGGCACTTGTTTTATCTTTTAATAAAGTTTGTAGTTTATTAATCAATAATTCCAACAAGTCTATTTCATTCTTCTCATGCACTTTTTCTATCTTCTCTAATTGTGCTTTCTCTCTTACTTTAGCGTTTTTATCTTTCTTGGCTCTTTGGAAAAGTTTTTTATCAATTACCACACCTTCTGTACCACTTGGCGCTTTTAAAGAAGCATCTTTTGCATCGCCGGCTTTATCTCCAAAGATGGCACGTAACAATTTCTCTTCCGGCGTAGGATCGCTTTCGCCTTTAGGAGTAATTTTACCAATAATAATATCGCCTTCTTTAATATGAGCTCCAATACGGATAATACCGTTTTGATCTAAATCTTTAGTAGCTTCTTCACTTACGTTAGGAATATCCGGAGTTCATTCTTCTTCGCCCAATTTGGTATCTCTTACTTCCACTTCAAACTCACTGATATGTATAGATGTAAATAAATCTTCCTTAACAACTTTTTCGCTAATTACTATCGCATCTTCAAAGTTGTAACCTTTCCAAGGCATAAAGGCAACCTTCATGTTTCTACCCAAAGCCAGTTCGCCGGCTTTTGTAGCATAACCTTCGGTTAAGAAATCGCCTTCACTTACTTTTTGGCCTTTAACCACTGCTGGTCTTAGGTTAATGGTAGTTTCCTGATTGGTACGTACAAACTTGGTTAATTTATATACCACTAAATCTTCTTCAAAAGAAACCAACTGTTGTGTTTCGTTACGCTTGTAACGTACATGTATTTCGTTAGCATCTACATACTCTACAACACCTTCGCCATCTGCATGCACCTGAATTCTTGCATCACGGGCTGCTTTTCCTTCTAAACCGGTACCCACAATTGGGGCCTCTGGTTTAATTAACGGCACCGCCTGACGTTGCATGTTTGATCCCATCAAGGCACGGTTAGCATCATCATGCTCTAAGAAAGGAATTAATGAAGCACTTAAACCTACAATTTGGTTGGGTGCAACGTCCATATATTCCACTTCATTTTTATCTAAAATAGGGAAATCGCCTGTTTGACGACTCTTGATTTTATCTTCAACAAAGTTTCCTTTTTCGTCCAAATCAATATTTGCCTGTGCAATTTTTGCAGTATCTTCTTCTTCGGCACTTAAGAAAGTAATTTTCTTCATGTCTGCCTTACCGTCAGTTACCTTATGGTAGGGTGTTTCGATGAAGCCCATGTCATTGATCTTAGCATGTACACAAAGTGTAGATATCAAACCAATGTTTGGTCCTTCCGGCGTTTCGATAGTACATAAACGGCCGTAGTGAGAGTAGTGAACGTCACGTACCTCAAAACCTGCTCTCTCTCTGCTTAAACCACCGGGCCCAAGGGCAGAAATACGACGTTTATGCGTTATTTCTGATAACGGGTTCGTTTGATCTAAGAATTGAGATAATTGAGATGTACCAAAGAAAGAGTTGATTACAGAAGAAAGTGTTCTTGCATTAATCAAATCTACCGGAGTAAATACCTCGTTATCCCTTACATTCATTCTTTCACGAATGGTACGAGCCATACGAGCCAAACCAACACCAAATTGTGCATATAATTGCTCTCCTACTGTACGTACTCTACGATTGCTTAAATGATCAATATCATCTACCTCACTTTTACCATTGGTTAATTGTACCAATGTTTTTATGATGGCAATAATATCGTCTTTGGTTAATACTTTTTTGGTAATAGGGAAATCTAAACCAAGACGGCGGTTAATTTTATAACGGCCTACTTCGCCTAAATCGTACCGCTTATCACTAAAAAATAATTTATCAATAATACCTCTTGCCGTTTCATCATCCGGTGCATCTGAGCCTCTTAATTGCTTGTAGATGTGCTGTACCGCTTCTAACTCACTGTTACTGGTATCTTTATTTAGTGTGTTGTAAATGATAGCAAAATCGCCGCTCACCTCTTCTTTTTGAATAAAAACGCTCTTAACGTCCATTTCCAAAATAAGGGCAATATTATCTTCATCTAAAACAGTATCTCTTTCTAAAACAATTTCGTTTCTTTCAATAGAAACAACTTCGCCGGTATCTTCATCTACAAAATCCTCTACCCAAGTACGTAATACCCTTGCGGCTAAACGCTTGCCTACGCAATCTTTCAACGATTTTTTATCGGCTTTAACTTCATTAGCCATTCCAAATAGTTCAAGAATGTCTTTATCGGTTTCAAAACCTATAGAACGTAATAAAGTAGTTACAGGGAATTTTTTCTTACGGTCGATGTAAGCAAACATTACATTGTTAATGTCTGTTGCAAACTCCATCCATGCTCCCTTAAAAGGAATAACCCTTGCAGAGTAAATTTTTGTACCATTCGGATGAACCGATTGGCCAAAGAACACACCGGGTGAACGGTGTAGCTGACTTACAACTACCCTTTCGGCACCGTTAATTACAAAAGTACCTCTTGGAGTCATGTAAGGAATGTTTCCTAAAACACGTCTTGCACAATGGTTTGAAAATCCACATGCTCTTCGTCGTTACAACTTAAACGCAATTTTGCTTTTAATGGCACCTCATAGGTTAACCCTCTTTCTATACACTCATCAATAGAGTAACGTGGAGGATCAACGAAGTAATCTAAAAATTCCAGTACAAAAATGTTACGGGTATCGGTAATAGGAAAATTTTCCTTAAATACACGGAACAATCCCTCTACATTACGCTTATCGGGCGTAGTTTCTAACTGAAAATAATCTTTAAACGACTGTATTTGAATTCCAAGTAAATCGGGCTGTTCTGCTATGAGTTCAACTTTTCCAAAATTGATACGCTCAGCAGCGGTTTTTTTTGTTGCAGACATATTTGTAATAAAACGTTTTAATGTGCAGAAGACCCTTATTTTTCAGGCATTTAGTAACTAACGCCACTAACCCTAAATTATAAGGACGGCAAAGGTAAGGATTTTATTTTAGATTTTAGGGTGTGGATTTATGTTTTTTGGAATTTTGGTGAGGTTTTTGATGGGAGTTCAAATATTGGATTTTATTATACAACTGTTCGTTTATTGCATTTTTAATTAAATCACTAATGTGCTAATACGCAAACAAAAAAGCCCACCTGCTTTCGCAAATTGGCTTTTAAACCTATGTTAAAAACTGCTTAATTAAGCAACCTCAACCTCTGCACCAGCTTCGGTTAATTTTGCTTTTAAATCTTCGGCAGTTGCTTTATCAACACCTTCTTTAACTGGTTTTGGAGCGCCATCCACTAAATCTTTAGCTTCTTTAAGCCCTAAACCTGTTAATTCCTTAACGATTTTTACAACCGCTAATTTGTTAGCACCACCGCTTTTCAATATTACATTGAACGATGTTTTTTCTTCTGCAGCAGCAGCTTCGCCGCCGCCTGCACTTACTACAACTGCTGCTGCAGCTGGTTCAATACCGTACTCAGATTTTAAAAATTCTGCTAACTCTTGTACTTCTTTAACTGTTAGCTTACTAAGCTTTCAGCTAATGCTTTAATTTCTGCCATGTTGTTTAAATTTTTCCGCCTTCATTGTTTATTACTCCGGCGGATATGTTATTAAAAAATTACGATTGTTAATTAGCTAATTTGCTGATGTGCCAATAAGCTAATGAAGACCTAAATTATGTTGTGCTTTAAATTAGCACTTTAGCACATTTCTATGCTTCTACAGCTGCTTCTGGTCTGTTTTGCAAAGCACCAATTACACGTTGTATCGGAGCTTGTAACAATCCAATAACCTCACCAATAAGCTCATTTTTAGTTTTAATTTGAGTAAGCGCTTTTAATTGATTATCGCCTACAAAAATATCGCCATTAATAAATGCTGCTTTTAGCTCAGGTTTTTCGCCTTTGCTTTCTTTTCTAAAGCCACTTAAAATTAAAGCCGGGTCTTTAGGATTTTCGCTAAATAACAAAGCTGTTACTTTATGTAAACTATCGTAAACGCCTGTGTATTTTTCGCCATCAATACTTTCTAATGCCTTTTTAATTAAGGTATTTTTAGCTACTTTCATTTCTACTTGCTTATCAAAGCAAACCCTGCGAAGTTTAGTAACCTGTGCTACTGTTAAACTTTCGGTATCGGTAATGAAATTATTATACTGAGAGAATTTGCCTTTTAGCAAACTCTATCACTTCTTTTTTCTTGTTTTGTCATAACAAATATTTTTCCTACCCCTCTCTTTGGAGTGGATGGTGAGGTGTTTTTAATTTTGAACAGATTTTGTGTCAATTGCAATACCAGGGCTCATTGTACTTGCCATGAATAATCCACGTAAGTAAGTTCCTTTAGATGTAGAAGGTTTTAATTTAATGATTGCATTAATTAATTCCTGACCATTTTCTGCAATTTTTTCAGGCGAAAAACTTACACGGCCGATAGATGCATGGATAATACCCACTTTATCTACCTTAAATGCTATTTTACCACCTTTTAAGTCGTTAACAGCACCTGCTACATCATTGGTAACAGTACCTGTTTTTGGGTTAGGCATTAAGTTACGAGGACCTAATATTTTACCCAATTTACCCATTTTAGGCATTACAGAAGGTGTTGCTACAATTACATCAATATCTGTCCAACCGCCTTCAATTTTGTGATAAATTCATCTAATCCGGCAAAATCGGCACCTGCAGCTTTTGCTTCGGCTTCTTTATCTGGTGTACATAATACCAATACTTTTTTAGTTTTACCTGTACCGTGTGGTAAGGAAACCGTACCTCTAATGGCTTGGTCTGCTTTTTTAGGATCAACACCTAATTTTATGTGTAAATCTACAGAGCTATCAAATTTTGTACAGTTAATTTCTTTTACCAGGTTACTTGCTTCTTTAAGGGAATACGCTTTATTAGCATCCACCTTAGTATTAGCAACTTTTCTTTTTTTAGTAATCATTGTTGTTTTAATTTAAGGTGATGTAATTAGTTTTCCCAAGGAGCTTTACCATCAACAGTTAAACCCATACTACGGGCTGTACCTGCAATCATGCTCATTGCGCTATTTAATGAAAATGCGTTTAAATCTGCCATTTTATCTTTGGCAATTTCTTCTACCTGTGCCCAGGTAACTTTACCTACTTTGTTACGGTTAGGTTCTTTACTACCGCTGGTAACTTTAGCCGCTTCCAATAATTGAACCGGAGCAGGAGCTGTTTTTAATACAAAGTCGAATGATTTGTCGGCGTATACCGTAATTAATACAGGTACTACTTTGCCTTGTTTTTCTTGAGTTCTTGCATTAAACTGCTTACAGAACTCCATGATGTTGATACCTTTTGAACCCAACGCAGGGCCAATTGGCGGAGCTGGATTGGCTTGTCCTCCTTTACATTGGAGTTTTACATAGCCAGTGATTTCTTTAGCCATTTTTTACTTTTTTTGGTGATAACGTTCTGATAATCTTATCAAAACTCCCAATTCAATAAACTCTATTTCCTTTGGCTAAAAAAGAACTATTTGGGGCGGCAAAGGTAATGTTAATTTTAGAAAAGATGAAATATATAATAAAAAAATCCCACAAATTGTGGGATTTTTTTATTGATATCGTTTATAGTATTAATTAAGATATTTTTTCTACCTGCATATAGCTTAACTCTACAGGAGTTGCTCTGCCAAATATTTTAACCTGTACTTTTAATTTTTTCTTTTCGTCGTTTACTTCTTCAATTACGCCATTGAAGTCATTAAATGGTCCGTCAATAATTTTGATGGTTTCGCCAATAATAAATGGCTCACTCATGGTCATTCCACCGGCATCACTCATTTCATCTACTTTACCCAACATCTTATTAACCTCTGCTTTACGCAATGATATAATATTGCCCTTACTGCCTTTTCCATCTGTTAAAAAGTGCATTACATTGCTAACATTGCTCATGCTTTGAATCATATCATCATGTAATTTGCCATCGGCTACTTCAATCATGATATACCCTGGATAAAAGTTCCTTTCCCTCATCACTTTTTTACCATTGGCTACTTTGTACACCTTTTCTACAGGTAAAAAAACCTGTTTTACAATATTGCTCCAGCCGTTGCGTACAATATCCTTATCAAGGTATTCCTTTACTTTACGCTCTTTGCCACTTACCACACGAAGCACATACCATTTACTTTCTTTTTCCGGTTTTTCAACCTTTTCCACAACTGGTGTTGTTATTTCTTCCATAATTATTCTTAATTAAATAAAGAGTAAATAAATTTCAACGAACCATTGGCAATAAAATCCATTACCCAAACTACTCCGGTAATTACCAAAGTAGCGCCAATTACTATCATAGTAGATTGAGTTAACTGATCCCAATTAGGCCAGGTAACTTTTTCCATCAATTCTTTATAAGAATCTTTGAAGTATGTACTTAATTTATGCATAATTTCAATTGTATTAATCCTAAATTGATTAATTAGTTAATAAGTTTAAATATTTAAACAAATTACCCATTAAGTTAGCACGGGCACTAGGATTCGAACCCAGATCAAAGGTTTTGGAGACCCGTATGCTACCGTTGCACCATGCCCGTTTTTAGTATTTACTATAAAGTACAAAGTACCTAGATGTTAAACCTAAGTACTTTGTAAAGATATAAATACTGTTTTATACTTTGTACTAAATACTTAGTACTCCATATTATTTTACAATTTCAGTAACCTGACCAGCACCTACTGTACGGCCACCTTCTCTAATCGCAAATTTTAAACCTTTTTCCATTGCGATTGGTTGAATTAACGTAACATTCAAAGAAGTGTTATCGCCAGGCATAACCATTTCTGTACCAGCATTTAAAGTAACTTCACCCGTTACGTCTGTAGTACGGAAATAAAACTGAGGACGGTATTTGTTAAAGAATGGAGTATGACGTCCACCTTCTTCTTTACTTAATACATAAACCTCGCCTTTAAATTCGGTATGCGGAGTTATAGAACCTGGTTTGCAAAGTACCATACCACGACGGATTTGAGTTTTTTCAATACCACGTAATAATAAACCTGCGTTATCACCAGCTTCACCTTCATCCAATAATTTCTTAAACATTTCCACACCTGTACAAGTTGTAGCTAATGGTTTTTCCATTAAACCTACAATCTCCATGGCTTCACCTACTTTAATTTTACCTCTTTCAATACGGCCTGTAGCAACAGTACCACGACCAGTGATTGAGAATACGTCCTCAACACTCATCAAGAAAGGCATATCAACTAAACGTGGAGGCAATGGAATGTAGCTATCAACAGCATCCATTAATTCATTGATCTTAGCGATCCATTTTTCTTCACCAGCTAAAGCACCAGTTGCAGAACCTTGGATGATTGGAGTGTTATCGCCATCGAAACCGTAAGAAGTTAACAACTCACGAATTTCCATTTCAACTAATTCTAATAATTCAGGATCATCTACCAAATCAACTTTGTTCATAAAAACAACGATTTGAGGTACACCTACCTGACGAGCCAACAAGATGTGCTCTTTAGTTTGTGGCATCGGACCATCAGTTGCAGCTACTACTAAAATAGCACCGTCCATTTGAGCAGCACCGGTAATCATGTTTTTAACGTAGTCAGCATGTCCCGGACAGTCAACGTGTGCATAATGACGAGTAGCAGTAGCATACTCTACGTGTGCAGTATTAATGGTGATACCTCTTTCTTTCTCCTCTGGAGCTCCATCGATATCATCGTAATTTTTTTTCTCCGCCAAACCTCTTTTTGACAAAACATCGGTTATAGCGGCTGTAAGTGTTGTTTTACCGTGATCCACGTGACCAATTGTACCAACGTTTAAATGGGGTTTATCCCTTTTGAAAGATTCTTTTGCCATTGTTTTAATTTTTGTATTGTTTTGAAATTGGTTTTCGTTTAAAGTCTGTAAACCATTGACTGTTTTATTTTAGAGTTAATCCCCTTTGGATGATTAACTTTTTTATTTTTTTTGAGCCATAGGTGAGAATCGAACTCACGACCCCTTCCCTACCAAGGAAGTGCTCTACCCCTGAGCTACCACGGCTTGTAGCAAACCCCGACAGCGGTTTTAACCCTGTCGGTGGTTGCAGAGCACTTGAGCGGAAGACCGGGCTCGAACCGGCCACCTGAAGCTTGGAAGGCTACCGCTCTACCAAATGAGCTACTTCCGCTAATTAATTAGTAAATATTTCTTACTAATTCAAAGAACTGTGGGCAGAGTAGGTTTCGAACCTACGTACTCCGGAGAGAACAGATTTACAGTCTGTCGCCTTTAACCACTCGGCCATCTGCCCTAAAACCGAGCCGAGGAAGGAGTCGAACCCACGACCTGCTGATTACAAATCAGCTGCTCTACCAACTGAGCTACCTCGGCTTATTTTTTACTATTTTAAGAACTTAAAAAACAAGGCAAAGCAATGCACCCTATTTTTTGGACGGCAAAGGTAAGTGAAAAATATTAATAGAAAAAGTTTGTAAATAAAAGTTTTTATATTTTTTCAACATTTTTCCTGTAAACAAAAGCCTCTCAAATTTGAGAGGCTTTTGAAATGTTTTAAAACCTATATTAAGCGGCCATTTTGGCTTTTTTTCTTTTTATTTGAGTTATAACGGAATCTAACGCCGTATCAAAACTTTCTTCAAACGATTTGGAGGTTTGTTTTACAAAAAAATTATATCCCGGAACATGTACTTTAATTTCGGCAATTTTGTCTTTAATGGTGTGTACTACATTATCTAACTTTAAATACACATCCACTTTTGTAATTCTTTCGTGAAACTGAGTTAACTTAGACGTCTTTTTTTCAATATAATCTACCAATTTTGAATCTGCATCGAAATGTACTGTTTGAATGTTTACGTTCATAGTAATCTAAATTTAATCTGTGAAAAATAATGTAAAAAAATTAATGTAAATTATAATATCATAGGCAAATTTGTAGTTGTAGATACTGTGCTTTTTTATGTAATGAAGTTAACATTACTAACGGATTTTGCAAAATAAAATTTTATAATACAGGTATTTATTTTATAAACGGCAAGCGCTTCAATAGATTACGTTTTTTTGAAAAGATTGCCTGTTTCATCGTATGTAGTTTAACTACTACTCACGGCTAAATATTGAAAGCCCTAGGCTTTAGGGTGTGCTTTTTTATGAATATCTTTTAATTTTTCTATTGTGTTATGTGTATATATTTGAGTAGCTGCCAGACTGCTATGGCCTAGTAATTCTTTTACTGCATTTAAATCGGCTCCGTTATTCATTAAATGTGTTGCAAATGTGTGTCTGAGCACATGAGGGCTTCTTTTCTTTAATGTTGTTACAAGAGTTAGGTATTTTTTAACTACATTATACAAATACTTGGGGTAAAGTTTTTTGCCTTTTTCGTTTACCAGTAAAACGCCTGCATCTACTACTTTAATATTTTTCATTTTAGCAATAACATATTCGTCTGCAATAGTTATTACTTCTTTACTTACCGGAATTATTCTTTCCTTATTACCTTTCCCTAACACTTTTATTGAGCTATTGTATTTATCAATCTGTGATTCTTTCAGTTCCAGCAACTCTGCTCTACGCATTCCGGTATTGTACAGTAACTGCAAAATCAGTCTGTCTGTTTTTCCAGCCCATGTATCCGGAAAATCTACATAACTAAACAATGTATTGGTATCTTTTTCTTCGATAAAACTTGGTAAGCGTTTATTAACTTTTGGTGAAACTACTATAGCCATTGGGCTTACCGTAATAGTTTGCTGCTTTAACTGATATTTAAAAAACGATTTTAACGATGATATTTTACGGTTAATTGATTTTGCCTGCAAGCCTTGCTCTTTTAACTGAGCCAGCCAACTGCGGATAAATGAAGGCTTTATTTCAGATAGATTATTGGTAGCAAACTGTATTTGCAAATAATCGAAGAACGCTAGTAAATCGGTTTGATACGATAAAACAGTATGCTGAGAGTATCTTTTTTGGAATTGCAGATACTGAATAAATTGGTGTAAATGTGCTTGATGAGTTATGGACATAAAAAAACTGATACCTAAAGTTACATTAACCCGATATCAGTTGAATATTTTGTAGTAAAAACTAATTAGTCAAATTTACCGGCAGCCAATTGTTGCTTATATACAGCTTTTAACACCTCTGTTCTTCTACGAACAGAAGGCTTTGTAAAAGATTGCCTATCTCTTAATTGTAATAAAGTTTTACTTTTTTCGAACTTTTTTTTATACTTTTTAAGTGCTTTGTCGATGTTTTCGCAATCTTTAGAATCAATAATTAACATAATTTATACCCCTTTAATGTGATTTGGGGTGCAAAGATAAGGATTATTGAATATTTTTATTGAATATTTAATATTTTTGCAAACTATTTTTAGGCTAGATATTTGCCAAATGTTTACAGGCATTATTGAAAGTATTAGGCAAATTGTTGGTATTGAGCCAAATGGCAGCAATATTTCACTTTGGGTAAAATCAGCTATAAGTAGTCAATTAAAAGTTGACCAAAGTGTTTGCCACAATGGTATTTGCCTTACCGTTGAAGAAGTTAATGGAGATACACACAAGGTGACTGCTATAGAAGAAACCATCAAAAAGACCAATTTAAACAAATTAAAAATTAGTGATGTAATCAATTTAGAAAGATGTTTACCCGTAAATGGCAGGTTTGACGGACATATTGTACAAGGCCATGTAGATTGTGTAGCAAATTGTACAAATGTTACCGAAAAAGATGGCAGTTGGGAATACACTTTTGAATTTGATGAACAATTTAGCTTATTAATCATTGAAAAAGGCTCTGTAAGTTTAAATGGCATTAGCTTAACTGCTTTTAACGTAACAAAAAACCGTTTTAGTGTTGCCATCATTCCATATACCTATATGCATACTAATATTTGTAACATACACATTGGCGATTTAGTAAATATTGAGTGGGATATTTTGGGAAAATATATTACCAGAAAGTTAGAATTATTAAATACGCCTTAGTTTATCTTTTAGTTTTAAAAATGGTTTTTCTATATACCTATAACTAAAGGATGCAATTATAAACGTAATTATCAAAAGAATAAATGTAGATAATAATGGATGTAAAATAATACCGCTTTTTTTAAACCCTATTGTTCCAAATGAAATAACAAAACCATGATAACAATATAATCCATAAGATATTTTTCCAGTATAAACAACCAATTTCTTGTTGGCTAAATTAAAGATTGAATTTATATTAAACAGCTGATCTGCTACCAATAAACAACAATGTATTATAAAAAGCATACGCATAATTACATATAATATATTATTGGCAATGCCGTTACACATTTTATCAAGAAAGAAATACGCTACAAAGAACAGTGGTATAAAAAAATAAAATATTAAACTCTGTTTCCAATTAAACGATCTTACAAACTGAATTATTTTATTATTTTGCTTTATTGAATATGCTAAGTAAGCTCCAGCCATCATTTCATTTAAATACGTAAGTGAGTGAAAGTAAACATGCATATTTGTATATGCTGCATAAAAGTTAAACCAAATACTTATAACGGCAAATGTTAAAATAATCCATTTTATTTTTTTGTAAAAAAAAGTAAACTTAGCCCCCAAACAATATAAAACTGCTCTTCAACCGATAGCGTCCATAATTGTTGTAAGAAAAATACATGGCCTTCTGAATAAAAATTTGATACAAAGAAAAGATACCAGGCTGCCGGTGGCAAAGTTATTGTCTCTCCCATCTGATTTGCTAATAACCTTATGAATACAAAAGAGACAAGCATAAGTAAATAATAAAGTGGCCAAATTCTTAATGCTCTTCGAATAAAGTAATTTTTAAACGAAAAATTACCATTTTTTTCAACTTCATTAAAAGCTAAAAATGTAATTAAAAATGAAGAGAGCACAAAAAACAAATCGATACTAAGATATAAGTTAGAATAGAAGAATGTAGAAATTTGAGCGATAAGACTTTGCCCAAAATGAGGTTTATACGCATGATAAAAAAATATGCATACAATACCAATTCCACGAATAGCATCTAATTGAGGATAATAATATTTATTTTCTCTTTCAATATTCATATTGCTTAAATCTTTTTGCCACTCATTGCACTATTCACGGCTAAATCCATCACCCTTTCGGCATATGGTTTTGATATGGCATTTAATTCCTCCATTTTTAGTTGAATTAAATTTTTGTCTCCCATGCTTAATGAAAGTTGAAGCGCTTGTAAAGCTTCCGAAGTACTCAATAACTCTTGCTGCGACAAATAGTGTATATTTTTTTGAATAAACCCTTCTGTAGTGTTTAATAATTGTTCGGCTTCTGTTGTAGCTTCTACCAATGCTCTGATAGTAATATCTTCTTTTGCATTTTTAATGGAATCTTGCAACATTTTTTCTACGTCTTCATCCGATAAATTTTGCTGTGGTTTTACCAATATTTCTTGTGCTACACCACTCCTGAGTTCTTTTGCCGAAACTTTTAATATACCGTCTGCATTAATCAAAAAAGCAATATCTACTTTAGCAAACCCAGCAGGCATATTTGGTATCCCTTTTAAAATAAATTCGTCTAATTTTCTATTATCTTTTACCAAATCTCTTTCACCCTGATACAACGAAATTACGATACCCGATTGCCCGTCCTTTTGTGTAGTGTATTGCCTTGATGCTCTTGCCGGAATTTTTGTATTTCGTGGCAGCAGCACATCCATTAAGCCTCCTGCTGTTTCTAACCCTAATGATAATGGCGTAATGTCCAGCAACAATACATCTTTAGTGTTGCCAGCTAATATATCGGCCTGTATGGCTGCACCTAAAGCTACAACTTCATCGGGATTTACTTTATCATTAACCTTCTTTCCAAAAAAATCAGTAACCTCTTTTTTAATAACGGGCGAACGAGTGCTTCCTCCAACCATTATTATTTCATCGATTTGATGAATAGTTAAATCTGCATCTTTAAGTGCTTTTTTACTACACTCAAGTGTTTTATTTAAAATTGGTTTTATTATTGTTTCTAATTCAGGCAAAGAAAGTGCCAAAATAATTCCATTAATTTCAACCATAAAATTATCCGTATCACTTAAAATTTTTTTTGCTTTTTCTGCTAATACTCTTAACTGCTGTTGCGATATGTTTGCGGTTTCTTTAAATTTACTCAGCCAATACTGTACTATTCCATTGTCAATATCATCGCCTCCTAAAAACGTATCGCCATTGGTTGACAGTACTTCAAAAATTCCGTTATGTATTTTAAGGATAGATATATCAAAAGTACCACCACCTAAATCGTACACTGCAATTATTTTTTCTTCCTCATTACTCAAACCAAATCCGTAGGCAAGGCTTGCAGCTGTTGGCTCATTAATAATCCGTAAAACATCTAAACCTGCTAATTTACCGGCATCTCTTGTAGCCTGACGTTGGGCATCGTTAAAATATGCTGGTACAGTTATTACTGCTTTATTTACCGGAGTTTTTAAAATGTGCTCTGCCGATTTTTTTAATTCTTTTAAAATTAGCGAAGACAATTCTGTTGCAGAATAAAAATTATTATTCACTTTTACTTTAACCAGTTTATCGTCTTCATCAATTATTTGATACGAAAAATTTTTGATGCCATCCCTGATATCATTATATGTTTTTCCCATTAATCTTTTTGCAGAAAAAATGGTTTGAGCAGGGTTACTTATCAAGTACTCTTTTGCTTTTTCTCCTACAACAACTTCATTTGAATTTCCAAAGTAAATTACCGATGGCACTAATGAAGAGCTGTCGTGTTCTTTTATTGCAATTAGCTTTTTACTTTCCGGATGAATAATTGCCACAAGGCTATTTGTTGTGCCCAAATCTATCCCAACAATAACTTCATTTTGTTGTAAACTACCTGTTGCTATATTAATAGCTATTTTAGCCATGTATTCTATTTTTGGCAAAAGTACTAAATAAAAAAAGGCTGTTGAAGTTCAACAGCCTTAGTATCAATAATTTTCCGCTTATCGAATAATCACCATTTTACCGTACCCTTTGTTAAAGAATTTATCGGTTTTATCTCCATCGGCTTTATACTTTTCTAACGATTTGCCATTAAGGTTCGTAACCACTCTGTACAAATAAACGCCATTGGCTAGTTTTTGACCGTAGGTGTCCGTTCCATCCCACTTGTACTCCGTTATGTTTCGTCCTACATGCAATGGACCAAGTTCGTCTTTCGTAATTTCTTTAACAATTTTACCGGTAATGGTTAAAATTTGAATACGAATATTTTGCGGCACTTCTACACCTGTAATGGTAAATACAAAAGCTGTTGAAGTTGTAAACGGATTTGGATAGTTAAGCATATTGGATATCATTGCCTTTTCTATAACATTAAAGGATACATGATACTCAATGGCACCTGCTTTATTGCCCACTACATCTTTACCTGTTACAATTAATTCGTAAAACGAGCCTTCATTATCATTTTCGCTTGGGAAAGTTGGCATAAAATCTATAGTAGCTGTGTTTTTTCCGGTGCTTAAATTGCGGGGGTAAATATCATTTCACTTCCAAAATGATAATCATGCAGGCTTCCATCAGGAAAGCGTACCTGTACATTTAATAATGCTGTATCAGCTAATGCTAAAAAGCGGCTTTCGTCTTTTAAATTAATTACAATATGAGGTTTGGCAGCCACAATATCCTTATCTAAAATATGTACACCATCAAAGGTTACATCTAATAACGGATTGTATGTATCTGCTTTTACAAAAAAGTCTTTGTACAATATATTATTAAAATGATATTGCTCTGACTGATGATTATTTGGATTTACCTCTACAAACAAAGTATTTAACCCCGGTAAGTTTTTAGTATCTATTTGCTGACTTACTACTAAAGTATCCCCTGCTATTAAAACTTTACCTCTTGGCACATTTAACGGATAGCGTACATTATTTTTATCGGTAACTACAATATTAAATTTCATGGTACTGTCGAACCCTGTTTGGCTAATATTTTTAAAGGCTAACTTAAAGTCAATTTTTTCGCCCTGATCTACCGTATCCTTCATAGTATATACAATATTAGGAGCAACAGTGCCTTCAGGTAACATAGCCGCATTTATTCTCCAATATCTTAATTGGGTTGGTGTGCCTTGCAAAGAATCGGCTGCTATCATCTTCAATTTTAAATAAGGATATGTATTTGCATTTATCCAACTTAAAGATGTATCCTGTGCAGGTTTTATCGTGGCCAACGTCGTATTATTCCCATTAACATCTACTCCAATTACCTGTACGGTCAAGTCATCTGTATTGGTTGATTCAACTGAATTGCTTCTCCAGTGAAGATTTTGCCAACTTTTTGCAGGGCCTAATAAGTCTGAAATATATTGTCCTTGTAAATTAACCCCTGTAGTAGAAAATTGTACAGCTAACTTTTCATCCGGTGTTATCCCAAAGGTTTGATTTAGGGGAGCATTAGTACCTTTCTTTGTTATAAAAACAAATGGCAAGTGTGTTTTAAGTGAATCTATGTAACCCCAGCCAATGTTTTTTAATTTATGATACAATGAGATACCACTTCCTAAAGTTAATGTATCTGCTTTCCAATCCGCAGGAAATGTGGTAAAAGGGCTAGCTGGACCATTTGTCATTACAATCATATTACCTGATGGAATTGCGTCAATGAAATTCATAACGTTTTGACGCTCTGTTAATGTAGTAATTTTAAATTGGTAATGGCCGGGTTTTACTGTTCCCAATGGAACCGGCCTTACACTTCCAAATTGCCCCGAAGTGCCGTTATCTGTATTTACCCATGCCTTTGATGTTACACTATCAATAATATAAAATCTCAACACTTCGGTATTGTTTGCAAATGGGGTATAAAATCCACTTTGCTCTATTGTTCCTTCATTTGATAATGAATAGTCTGGAGCCTGATTTGTGGAAGGGTAAATAGCTGTTTTAACTACAAAATTTACTGTTTTTGGTGTGTACCTAAATTTTCTATCGGTACCCAACACAAGGTTTTGATATGTGTTTTTTTGATATTGATAATAATGCGATTGATTAAAGCCCGGAGTACTGTTTGCCAAATACACAAACGAAGAATTGTTCCAAATAATTTCCATTATTAACCGGGGCTATTGCCACTCTCCAATAATAAACTGTACTATCTGTAAAAGTTAAATTAGTTGGTTTAAATTCTATCAAGCCTCCTACACCATTTGAGTTATATGTTTTTTAAATGTCGAGTTAAAATTTTCTGTAGTATCAATTTCCATTACATATTGCCTTACTCCTCCTAATGGGTTAGCTGTATTTGCATAATATGTTATGTTTTGTTGATTTACTATTGAGTATTTATAAGGTGTTACCGGACGCAATTCATCTTCAAAAATGTAAAACTCTTTTATTAATACATTATTGTTTTCTGAAAGCTCATCAATTCTATTGCCATCATCTAAAGTAATAATTAACTTGTTTAATCCTTTATCGGTTAACGGATTAATTGGAACAGTTAAAAAGGCAGAGTCAATATATTTAATAGATGGAATTACCCGATTGTATAATACCTTAACCGTATCATTTGGTAAGCGATGTTTTACTGTTACTCTTATTGAATCCCCAATGGCTCTTCCAATATTACGCATTTTAATATCTACTGTAAAACTATTATCGGCAACGGTAATTATATTAGGACTTAGCTTAACCAACTGATCTTCTATGACATAATCCGGCTTTGTAAAATTATTTAATCGCAATGCAGGGTCGGCATGCAGATTTACTTCTTCCAAATGAATTCTTGTGTAATAATCTACCGAACCTGGGTTGGGGCCTAATATAGAAACTATATTTTGCTTGAGTTGGTTACCCACTGAACTGCCATACATATCCAAGGTAATATCTTTAATTAAACCCAAATTGTACGCATTTAAGAATGGAGAAATACCCCAGTGTGTACTACCTAAAAATCCTATACTTCCTTTATTAGGTAAGAATACATATTTTCGGATAACGACATGGCAGCATACCCATTTGGCCGCAAGGGTTTAAAATCGAAAAATTACCAACAGTACAACCACTACATGAAAAAATGGGTATTTACCGGCATTGGTATAGTTTTCGGGGAAGTTTAAATTAACAGCTAAATCATTGGCAGATGAATGGCCAAAATATTTTACATATCCTAAGCCATTATTCATGGCTTGCTCTATTTGCTGGTTTTGTTGTTGCTCTATAGCTACTACCGACGATTTAATAATCGTTTGTGTGCTTCCTCCAAACAATGTGTCCTTAAACAAATTTTCATAAAGGGTTAAATAAGAAATAAACTCAGCCCTCTCATCTTCTGTAGCAGGTCCTGCAGCAAGCAAAACATTTTTCATCCAGCTTTTATCATTTAAAGTTTGCTGTGGAGAGGCAAGATTTAATTCGTACTCTTTTATTTTGTTAAGATAGATACCCACTTCAGTACCATTTACTGCGCCTAATCTTCCTACCGGAAAAATAGGTATGTTAGAGCCCGGCTCGGCAACTAATAGAATATCGGAAGCAGGCCACCCAAAAGATGGCACCAAATTAATTTGATCTGCAGCCGGATTAGATTGATTTGGGGTATAATTTGCATATGCTGTACCTCTGCCTATTATAAAAATATACTTGGGCTTAACTGTATATTGCTGGTTTGCAAAACGTATAAAATCCCTTACAGCAGCCGGATGCTTTTTTATACCAAAAGCAAATTGATCTGTAAGTTCATTAATGTCGTAAATTTTTGCATTAAAACCACCTCCAGTTGCAGAACTTCTGTATTGTTTATATAAGTCAACATTATTTACGCCAGAGCCATTATTATATAATGCAGGATGGCTAATAATTAAATAATCGCCTTGGTTAGCAGCAGCAGCATAATTAATAAATGTTTTGCTGGTTAATGATGCTATAGTATGCATATTAGAAACATCCTGACTAATTAAGTTAAACTTACGTATAGGTTCAGTAGCCGCAGGTAATACAAATTTTACCTGCCCGGCAGTACTTATATCACCCAAATATCTTTTGCCGGAAGTATAATCGTATAAAATAGGTTGTACACCATTATTATTAAAATTATTAATTACTACATAATTGCCCACAGCACTTGGTGGCAGCTCAAAATAAAAATTCTTTTCATTGTTAAAGTTAAATGTAGCAGGGTACGTTACAGAAAAATTACTAACAGTCATCCCATCGCCTCCAATAACACTACTATTAGCAACACTAACTGCTAAAGCAGATGGGCTTGTTAACCTACTCAATGCAATATTTCTTATGGTATCTTTTCTGTAATTAAAAAAAGGCATTGGTGTTCTAAGTATAGTATCGTTATTAGAAAATTTTACTATTAAATCTCGGGCATTTAATGCATTACCGGATGCGGCAATTGTTACAGTAACACTATTGGGTGGCCCGGCTGTATATTTGTTAATATTGGTAAACACTTTTGACAGTGGTGACCCGGGTGCTACTCCATTGCTCGACCAACCTTCTCCCATATCGTATGCTGATGAATATACATATTCTCCAATTACTGCTGCATAGCCTCCATTAATTAAGTTGTTATAGTTTTGCTCAATTTTACGCATAAAATATGCCTCGGCAGGCAATGTATTTCCGGTAATTATATTAGGACTTTGGGTATATCGCAGATTAGCAGATGTAGTATTTACGGTTAAAAAATAAACTGCTGTATCTGTCTCTAAACTGTATTTTTCGCCCAGTTGATAATCGGCATTTCTATACAATTCCTTATCCGGTATTCCATCATTCATCTGCCCCCAAAACTCAATATAATCACTTGCACCCAATAAACCTGTAGCTACTGATGTATATAAACGTACCTCTTTACCATTACGCCACAGTTGAAAATGTTGTGCCTGGGTACTGCTTAAACCTGCAGCAGCTAACGTAGGTTGGCTTATACGGCAAAGTGTATCGTTGGCAAGTTTAAACTTGTAATACGTTTTGCTGTAATCTATCCAACTATTGTTTAATTGCGAAAAAGCTGAAGTGGCTATTAATACAATTACAAGGCTTAAAAATATTTTTTTCATGTGTTCACTTTTATTGATTATAGCCACATAGAATTCGCCAATGAACATTTTTTGATTGGTACAATTCTTTTGATGGCTCATTTCATTATGTTTTCAATTAATTATTCTGTTTTTCCTTTTTAACCAAATTCATTCGTAAGGAAAAAATAGTGTATATAATGGGCTTGATTGATTGGCTAAATTAGTAAATGCATAATCCAGCATCAGGTTTTTAATTTTAAACCCAGCTCCAATACTGGGTTGATAAATCCATACTTTTTTAATATTCATAGAATCTGTATCATCTATCGATTTTTGGAAGTTAGATATACCCCCTCTTATAAAGAAAGCATCTTTTATAGCTAACTCTAAACCCAAGGTAGGATCAGCACTAGCAGTAGTAGTACTTAACACCGTATTTCGTTGCCCATCAAATGTTACATTAATATTGGCCTCGGCCATCAGGTTTAAAGACTTACCTAACTTAAAATTATACCCACCGCCTAAAACCAAACGAGGCAATGTTATTTCGGTAGATTTTACAGGAATATCATTATTTGCCAAATAAAGTTTTTCTTTTTCTGCATCGCTAAACTTAAACGACCAAGCGTTAAATGTTGTTGTAATATCTCTGGCCATAACACCCAAATTCCAGTTTTTGCCATGCATTTGCAAGCCTGCATCTAACCCAAAACCCCAGGCGGTAGCAAAGCTTCCAATTTTACGATAAATTACTTTTGCGTTGGCTCCAAAACTAATCTGCTTTTTTTCGGTTTGCTTTATATTTTGTGCAAATGAAAAAAGAAATGCATAATCGGCTACAGAAAAAGTAGTAATCTTACTATAGTCTATTGCCCCATTAGCTTCTATTAGATAAAGTGTATTGGGTATTTCATCTACAGCAAACCGAAGTAAAGAAAAACCAATGGTTCGTTTGTTATTATTTACAGGCAAAGCAATTGTTGCATAATCGTATTTGGCAATGCCCGAAAAGTACTCGGCATGCATAATGCCAAGGTTTGGTACATCTTTTACGCCTACCAAGCCGGCAGGGTTCCAATAACCGGCAGTTGCATCTTTTGCAGATGCAACTTGAGCACTTCCCATAGCTAAGCCACGGGCTCCGGCTCCAATATTTAAAAATTCGTTGGTGTACTTTTTAAATTGGGAGTGTACTAAAAAAGGGCTTAAAATTAATACAAAAAGCCCCAAAAATTTGTTTATTCTCATAATAAAGTTCAGGTTAGGTAATATTCATTCATCGGGCACAATCCTTAAAACGTATTTTTTTCTACCAAATTGTGTAACTAATATCTCATAAAAATACATAATATCTGTTAATTTATGCCACACAAGCCATTTTTTACTTACAATCAATTATTATATCAAATAATTACTTTTATAAGACTACAAAACACAGTAAATAGATGCCTTTAAACATATATTTTTCGTTTTCTTAAAACCTCATGCAAAATATTCGTTTTTTATACCCATTTTTGCCAAAATCACTTACTTTTTATTGAAATTGAGCAAAAAATGGCAAATTTAATAGACGAACTTAAATGGCGTGGCATGATACAGGACATTATGCCCGGAACAGAAGAACAACTAAAAAAAGAAATTACCACAGCTTATATAGGATTTGACCCTACGGCAGATAGCCTGCATATTGGCAGCCTTGTACCTATAATTTTATTGGTTCATTTACAAAAAGCAGGGCACAAACCTATTGCATTAGTAGGTGGAGCTACCGGCATGGTTGGCGACCCAAGTGGTAAAAGTGAAGAAAGAAACCTGCTTAGCGAAGATATTTTAAACCACAATGTTGCTTGTGTAAAAAAACAATTGGAGCAGTTTTTAAATTTCGACAAAAGCTTACCCAATGCAGCCGAAATGGCCAATAACTACGATTGGTTTAAAGATTTTTCTTTCCTAAATTTTATTAGAGATGTAGGCAAACATATTACCGTAAACTACATGATGGCAAAAGATAGTGTAAAGAAAAGATTGGAAGGCGAAAATGGTATGAGTTTTACAGAATTTACATACCAACTTGTACAGGGCTACGATTTTTACTGGCTTTACCAAAACAAAAATGTAAAACTGCAAATGGGCGGTAGCGATCAATGGGGAAATATTGTAACCGGCACAGAATTAATTAGAAGGAAAACAGGTGGCGAAGCCTTTGCATTTACTTGCCCCCTAATAAAAAAAGCCGATGGTGGTAAATTTGGCAAAACCGAAAAAGGGAATATATGGTTAGATGCAACTAAAACAACACCTTTTCAATTTTACCAATTTTGGTTAAATGCCAATGACACCGATGCAGAAGGATGGATAAAGATTTTTACATTTTTAGATAAAGCCACAATTGATAAGTTAATTGAAGAGCATAAAAAGATGCCGGCAAAAGATTATTGCAAAAAACCTTAGCCAAAGAAGTTACCATTTTTGTTCATGGACAAGAGGAATACAACAAAGCAATAGAAACAACCGAAAAATTATTTACCAATCTAAGCGGTGCTGCAGAAGATTTAAGTGAAGATGATTTAAATAATATGGAAGGGATAGTTAAAATAAATTATGAAGCAGCAAGTTTTAGCGCTGTTGTTGATGTGGTTTCTTTTTGAGCCGAAACCAACATTTACCCCAGCAAAGGCGACGCCAGGAAAGCGGTGCAAGGCAGCGGAGTAAGTATTAACAGAAAGAAAGTTGACAATGAGCAACTGGTAATTGACAAAGCCATGTTGTTGCATGAAAAATATTTGTTAGTGCAAAAAGGAAAGAAAAATTATTATTTGGTAAGTGTTTCATAAAAATTATTAATGCCATCATCACTTAAACACCTTATTAAAAAATATTTATGGCGTATTGTTTTCCATAATAAAATTTATGGCAATGCCGTAAAAGAAAACAAAACGTATTTATCGCTTTTGAATAGCTCATCTAAATTTGCTACCCAAAAATTAAACATTTTTACAAAGGCGGATGAAGACGGGATTTTACTTGCCATTTTTTCAAAAATTGGCACAACCAATAAACTTTTTATAGATATTGGCAGTAACGATTGCATTAATAGCAACTGTGCCAACTTAGCATTTCATCATAATTGGAGTGGTTTGTTTATTGATGGTAACCACAACATTTTAAATAGAGGTAAATATATTTATCAAAAATATTTTAAACAAAATAGTAACCGATTTTTGTTTACACAAGCTATAGTAACTACACAAAATATTAATACCATTTTAGCTTCAACATCTTACCCAAACCAAATTGATTTATTGTGTATAGATTTAGATGGAAACGATTACCATATTTGGAATGCCATAGAAACAATTTTGCCAAGAGTGGTGATAGTAGAAGTTCAAGTGGAAAAGGGTAATACAGAATTTATTCCGCCTTACACCACGGAGTTTGAATTATATGAAGATGATACGCCCAAAGGAGCTTCTCCCCTTTCGATGCTTAAATTAGCAAAAACCAAAGGTTACCATTTAGTTGCAGTTAATAACGGCTGTTATAACTTGTTTTTTGTACACCAAGATTATACGAAAAATCTAAATGTGTTATCTATTGAAGAAGCCTTAAAAAACACCTATCAATTACTCTACATGTACTTGCTTTTTTACAACAGCATTTTCTGATACTTCGGGTATAAATTTTCTTTCTTTTATTAAAAAACCATTTCCCCTCTCACAAATATGCACTTTTAATCCTTCTATGCTGTAAGGGCTTCCATCGGGTATATCGGCAATATTGGTAAACTGTATGTCATGTCCATCAATTATAATTACACATCCACTTCCAATAGCTTCCATTTTATTACCACTTTGTGTAATTATCATGCCGGTATCTTCGCCCAAACCAATACCAATACAAGATGGATTGGTGGCAACCGCTTGTGCTAATCTGCCAAACCGCCCTCTTTTTTCAAAATGACTATCAATAATTACATCATCAACAAAAGCCAAGCCGGTTGAAAGCTTTACCTCTCCTTTTAAATGTGCCCTGGTAGCATTACCCTCATAAATCATTGTATTACTCATTGCCATAGCCCCGGCCGATGTTCCTGCAATTATAAAATTTTCGTCGTTCTGGTATCTATCTTCAATGGTTTTTAAAAAAGTTGTTCCGCCAAATGTACTGCTCAACCGCATTTGATTACCGCCGCTAAACATTACAGCATCACATTGTTCAATACGTTGCTGATATTCTTCGGTAGCTACATCGGCCCTGCTGCGTATATGCATTACGCCAATATTGGTACATCCTATTTTACCAAAAGCGTTCAGGTAATTATCGCCAACTTCATACGGAATCATACTTGCTGTAGTAATAACTTCAATACGGCTTTGAGGGCCGCCGGCTTCTTCTACAATACGCCGAAGTATACCTAATTCAAAAAAATTGAGATTGCTTCTGTGTATTTGACCCGTTTCTAAATCGGTACCCTTATCCTCGGCACCACCAATGGCTATTAGTTTTCCTTTAGCAAATTGCATTTAATCATTTTTGTGATTAATACAAAAATAAGGGAATTGGTTATTTTATGCTGTAATGTAGTTACTAACGGATGTTAATTAATAAAAGAAAGCATATTGTTCTTTGCAAAACAAAATGATTTTGGTAATTTCCATCTTCTACAAAACATTAAACTGCATTTATGAAGATTTTAGAAATTAAAATTTTAAGAGGCCCAAACTATTGGAGTGTACGTCGTACCAAGCTCATACAAATGAAATTAGATTTGGAGGAGATGGAAGAACGGCCAACCAATCATATTGCAGGGTTTAGAGAGCGGTTAGAAAAAATGTTTCCCACCATGATTGAGCACAGGTGCAGCGTTGGCAAGACCGGAGGTTTTTTTCAACGGGTAGATGAAGGCACTTGGATGGGACATGTAATTGAACACATAGCTTTAGAAATACAAACGCTTGCAGGCATGGATACAGGCTTTGGCCGTACAAGAGGCGCCAACGAAAAAGAAGGCGTGTATTATGTTTGCTTTACTTATTTAGAAGAAGATGCAGGTGTTTATGCTGCTAAGGCGGCAGTTAGAATTACCGAAGCCTTAGTTAGCGGTGCAGAATATGATTTGGCAGATGATATTCAAAAATTGAGAGAAATAAGGGAAGATACCAGACTAGGCCCAAGCACCGGTTGTATTGTAGATGAAGCAGCTAAAAGAAATATTCCCTACATCCGTTTAAACAAACAGAGTTTGGTACAGTTAGGCTATGGTGTTCATCAAAAACGAATAAGAGCAACCATAGCTTCTACCACCAGTAATATTGCCGTTGATATTGCCTGCGATAAAGAAGAAACCAAAATGCTTTTGGAAGCTGCCGAAATTCCGGTGCCACGGGGTACGGTTATACGTACAGAAGAAGGATTAGATGAAGCTATTGCAAAATATGGCTATCCATTAGTTATTAAACCTATTGATGGTAATCATGGTAAAGGACATACTACCAATATTACCAACAGAGAACAGGCCGTTAAAGCATTAGAAGCTGGAAAACTGTATGGCCGCAATGTAATAGTTGAACGATTTATTACGGGGTTTGATTTTAGATGTTTAGTAATAAACCATAAATTTATTTGTGCAGCTTTGCGTACACCTGCTTGTGTAATAGGTGATGGCAAAAACACCATACAGCATTTAATAGATGAAACCAACAAAGATCCCCGTAGAGGTTATGGCCACGAAAAAGTATTAACACAAATATCTGTAGATGGCAGCACCATGAAAATGCTGGAAGATATTGGCTATAACTTAGATACCATTCCTAAAAAGGGAGAGCAAGTTTTGTTAAAAACAACAGCTAATTTATCTACCGGAGGTACAAGTACAGATGTTACCGATGAAGTGCATCCTGCCAATGTGTTTATGTGTGAGCGTATCAGTAAAATTATTGGTTTAGATATTTGTGGTATAGATATTATGGCTACAGACTTACGTACACCTGTAAGCGAAAATGGAGGTGCTATTTTAGAAGTAAACGCAGCACCGGGTTTTAGAATGCACATAGAACCCGCCGAAGGTTTACCACGTAATGTTGCAGAGCCTGTAATTGATATGCTTTTTCCTAAAGGAAGTGAAGGAAGAATTCCTATTATAGCTATTACCGGTACAAATGGTAAAACAACCACCACCCGGCTTACAGCCCATATTGCAAAAAATGCAGGGGAAAAAGTTGGTTATACTACCAGCGATGGTGTGTACATTCAAAACCAATTGATGATGAAGGGAGATTGTACCGGACCGGTATCATCAACCTTTGTATTAAAAGACCCTACGGTAGACTTTGCCGTTTTGGAGTGTGCCCGTGGCGGAATTTTAAAAAACGGATTAGCTTTTCAAAATTGTGATGTAGCCATTGTAACCAATGTAGCCAGCGATCATATTGGCCTTGGCGGAATTAATACCGTTGAGCAAATGGCTAAGGTAAAAGCTGTAGTGCCCGAAACGGTTTTCCCTCACGGCTATGCCATTTTAAATGCCGAAGATGATTTGGTTTATGGTATGAAGGATAATCTTAAATGCAATGTGGCCCTGTTTAGTATGGACGAAAATAATGCAAGGCTAAAAGCACATTGTGCAAAAGGCGGATTAGCAACTGTGTTTGAAAATGGTTATGTAACAATTATGAAAGGCAATTGGAAAATAAGAGTAATGCCTGCAAAAGATATTCCATTAACATACGAAGGAAAAGCTGTACATAATATTGCCAACTGCTTACCTGCTGTATTGGCTACTTATTTGTACAGAGATATTACCATTGAGGATATACGTCAGGGTTTACAAACTTTTATGCCCGGCGAAAGTTTAACTCCGGGCCGACTTAATTTCTTCCATTTTAAAAACTATAGCTTCCTTGCCGATTTTGCACACAATCCACACGGCTTAAAATTACTTTGCGATTTTGTAAGCAAATTAGATTATAAAACAAAAATTGGTGTAATAAGCGGTACTGGTGATAGAAGGGATGAGGATATAAGAGAGTTAGGGGAAATATCTGCCAATTATTTTGATGAAATAATTATTAGATGCGATAAAAATTTACGTGGCCGTACCGCCGATGAAATTATTGGTTTGTTAAAAGAAGGAATAGACAAAGTAAACCCCGGTATTCCAACAAAAATAATAGCCAATGAAAATGAGGCATTAGAGCATATTTATGCAAATCCGGTACATGGAGCCTTATATACCATTATGTGTGATGTGGTTGCAGGCGCTTTGGATAAAATTAAAGAGTTAAAAGACAGAGAGGCGTCAACGGCATCATAAATAATAAAATATCAAAATATAAAAAACCTTTTGGGAGAAAAGCCGATATCCCTTATTTTTGCACTCCCAAATTTTAGTACACTAAAATTTTGATTGGGTTATAGTGTAATGGTAGCACACCAGATTTTGATTCTGTTCGTCTAGGTTCGAATCCTAGTAACCCAACAAAAAAGCCACTTTAAAGTGGCTTTTTTAGTTTGGCATGGTATGCTTAAATTCCCACATTTGCTACCAGCCTCAATAACATATGTTTAATAATTAAGTTTTCCTAATGTATCTATAAGCTTATAGCAAACATTAAGTTGTTTGTGAATATTATTACCTTTTAACTAACTAATTTTAGGTCATTTAATTTTATACACTTCTTTGCTCCCCTTTATTACTGTTTCAATATTTTTTCGTTGCACTAAGAAATGTCATCAAAAATTTCTATACTGCATTTCAATAAAATAAATTATTGAAAAACAAAAAAGCGGACATGAGATATATCCGCTTTTTTAAACCAAACTTCCAATTTACTTTTTATTGTTAACTGTAAACTCTTTTAACGCATTGCTAAGCCCATCCATATCATGCGTAAATTCTGCTTTAAAAGACTCCCAATCTGTTTTACCGGTTTCGTAATTATACATTCTCGTTTTAAGACCTGCGTTTCTTTGCTGAAGCGAATCTATTTTTTTTGCAAAAAAATCGCTTGTCACTTTATCAGTTGTTTTCATTTTAATTTTTAATTCATCAATCCTTATTTTATTGTTATCAATTTTTAATTCCGATTGCGCCTTAAATGTTTTCCATTCCTCGGCATTAACCATTTTTACTAAAGCTGCAAGAGAATCATTTTTTGCAGTGTTTAACTTTTCTTTAGCGTCAACAATTTTTTCTTTGGCATCTTCCAGTTTTTGACTTGGTGTTTGACAACTTATTACTATAAAACCAGCAACAAATAGCAGTACACCAACTGATAATAATCTTTTTTTCATTTTTGTTTTTTTTATCTTATAAATAAAAGCGCCGCCTACCTCACAAAAGCTAAGCGGCGGCTTTTCAAATTAGTTATCCTTAAAGTGATGCAATTAATTTATGCAACTCCTCTTTTGTTTTACCTAACTTAATTTGAAGTCGTCCAAGCATTTCATCTTTCTTACCTTCGACAAAGATTAAATCATTATCGGTTAATTGAGCAAAGCGCTGTTTAAGTTTCCCCTTCTGCTCGTTCCATGTCCCTTTTAATTCAGTTGTATTCATTTCATAAATTTTAATGTAAAATAATTTTCACTATACAAAGGTGGTTAGCATTTACATCAAAGTGTTATACAATTGTATAAAAGAGTTACATGATTACTATTCACCTTTATTAAAAATATGAATTGCACTTTAATAACTTAAAGCTACTTATCGCCTGTAGTTGTTTCCAGTTCCATTGTTAAGTCCTTTTTGCCAGAATTAATTAATTCTATTTCGCAAGCTATATTTATTTCGTCGCCAACCATTATGCCTCCAGCTTCCATTGTAGCATTCCATGTAAGTTCCCAATCACTTCTGCTAATTTTTCCAGTAACGGTAAATCCGGCCTTTTCATTTCCCCACGGTCTTTTACAATTCCGCCAAATTCTACATTCAATTTTACGTTTTTTGTAATCCCCGCCATAGTTAACTCTCCCCACAATTCATGATTTCCATTAGCCTCTGCTTTTTCAATAGTGCTTGATGTAAAAGTTATTTGTTTATATTTTTGCACATCCAAAAAATCTGCATTTTTCAAATGTTCGTCCCGCTTTTCATCGCCGGTTGTAATGGAGGCTGCATCTATCCACAAATCAATTTGAGCAGTGGTAAAATCTTTTTCGGTAGTGTAAATATTTGCATCAAATATTTTAAAAAATCCTTTTACATGAGCAATCATTAAATGCCTTATTTTAAAAGCAATTTCGCTATGCTGCAAATCTATTACCCATTTAGTTTCTTCTTTCATTGTTGTTTATTTTACTGATTAATTATTTAATTTATTTTCTATAATTGAGTATGTCCTATCCTTTATTTATAATATTAATTTTGAAGCTATTCAATATAGATCTATATCAGGGTGAATATAAACACTTGAAATTTGTTGCAAATTTGTATATGTTCATCATTTTACATTTTGTTATTAATACCACCTGGTCCTTTTATTTTTTGATGATTAAAAATTTCTCTTTGCTTCTTCTTGATGCACTTTGGCATATTTTTTAACCAGTACATTTAACGATTCATTGTAATCGCTTAATGCTTTTACATTTATTTCCGGATTACTACTATTGGGGATTGTAACAGGCATTTCGCCAATAAACTTCGCTAACTCAGGATAATTATCATTTATCATCAATGTAGTTTTTAAAATTGCACTATTGAGCACTTGTTCATTTCCCATTTTTAGAGGATTTGCTTTATAAAGATGATCTATTAAATTTTATAACTATTACACAATTACAAAAACAAATTGTATAATGCACGTCTTTAAGAAGTCAATGAGAGAGAGCAAGTTATTTCAACACTCTTATATTTGCTCAGGTTTTTCCTGCTCAACCAATACAGTGTATTCTTTTGAAAGTTCTGTTATTTCCAATTCTGTTTTTTTCTCCGCATCAATTACTGCATTACTTGCTGGCTCATGCGATGCCACCAGTTCATTTACTTTTAAATGAAGAGAGCCGGAAAATCTGTTGAATGATTTTTGAATAATAAATAAACTTAAAAAAGTAACTCCAAGTATTACGTCTCCAATGCTGTGATGAATATCCTGTTCATAAAATTCTTTATTACTCAGCCAAAAAATTACAGTACCTAACGCCAAAATAAAAGTAATTGAATTCCCAAGAATTGCTGTTGCTACTGAGGTTAATTTTTCGAACTTAACTTCAATATGTTTATATATTTTTGACATGCTTTAAATTAAAAAAGTACTAAAAAGATGCTTTTAGGGTTTTTACCCAGGTATACGTCTTTTGCTACCCTCTTTAAGCCATAGGTTAACCATGGTTAGCAAAGAACCCAATCCATAGGGTTTCACAATATAATCTTCCACTCCAAGTTTTAAGGTTTCTGCCCGGTCCATTTTTTCGGATAAAGATGTACTAAAAATAAAAGGGATTGCAAAAGTTATTGGGGAATTGGAAATTACTTGAAAAACTTCATGTCCGTTCATCCCATACATTAACACATCGCAAATAATTAAATCTGGAATAAATTTTTTGGCAAGCTCCACACCATCTTTTCCATTATTAGCTGCTAAAACATTGAACCCTTCCAATTGCAGAAATTCGGTTAAGTTTTCAAGAATATTGCCATTATCTTCAATTAACAAAATTGTTTGCATTATCAATTATTAAAAGTATGTTCACTTAAGTTTCACTCAAATAAATCAAAGATAATTGCCTGCAGAAATTTAATGTTATACAATTTAAATTTATAATTGTAATATTCTTTTTTAAAACTTATTACATCCGATCCATATACCAGTTTAACTCCTTTTCCATTTTTTTATACTTAAAAATAGTAGTAATAATTTTTTGCAACCGCATAAATGCTGTTTCACTTTTTACCACATAATCAAAAGCACGATGGTGCATGCAATTTATCGCCACATCTATTTTATCTTGGCTAGATAGCATGATTACAGGAATATCCGGATTAATGGATTTTATTTTATCTAATGTTTCGAGGCCATTTATTGCTGTGCTATCGATGCCATCCAACTGATAATCTAAAATTATTACATCGGGAGAATGCATTAAATTTTTTATACAAAGTTCGCCTGTTGCATATGTTTCAATAGCAAAGTCGGCATGTTGCAAAAAATCAATTTCCAGCGATTTTAAAAACATGGCATCATCATCTACTAAAAAAAGTTTTATCTTTTCACTTTTCATATTCCTGTGCTTTTAATTATATCCAATTCAATTTTTAATTCGATACAGGCTTGTGTACAAATTTCCTCTAGTTGAAAAACCAACTGAGGTATTATTTCTATTTGTAGTTGTGAACTGGCATATTCCTGAATTTTTTTTGCCATGTTTTCAAAATCAGTGTTGATACCCATTATAGAAAAAGAAGGAATCATTTTATGCACAGCAGCATGTAATAATTTCCAATCTTTATCCAGCAAACTTTTTTTCATAGCTATAAGCAGTAGCGGCGTTTGTTCTAAATAAAGCGAAATCATTTCCATCATTAATACCGGATCCGATTTGGTGCGATGCAATAAATAATCCAGGTTGATACATTTTATTTTTTGTATAACATCAATTTGCGGCAGTATTGATGTGCTAATTAATGCAGCAGGTTCTTTCTTTACCAGACTAATAATTTTATTATATAGCAATCGTTCATCCACAGGTTTTGCAATATAATCGTTCATGCCTACGGCTTTGCATTTTGCTAAATCTACTGTAGTAACATCGGCTGTTAAAGCTATGATAGGAATTTTTGAATGCATTTTGTTACGAATATATTCTGTAGCTTCAAACCCATTCATTTCGGGCATTTGCAAATCCATTAAAATAACATCATACGATTTTGCTTGTAATTTTTCGATCGCAATTTTTCCATTGCCTGCAATATCACGGTCAAATCCAAAATCATCCAGCAATGTTTTCATTAAAAGTTGATTAAGAGCGATATCTTCTACCACCAGTACTTTTATGTTTTTTCTTTCGGTATCTAACTCTATTATTTCTGTATCTGCAATTACTTCTTCGGCAGTTTTTTTAAAACTTAATGTAAAGCTAAAAGTAGAGCCTATACCAATTGTACTTTTAACGGCAATTGTGCCGCCTTGTGGCTCTACTAACTTTTTTACAATAGAAAGCCCTAAGCCTGTACCACCATATAACCTTGATGTGCCGCTTGAGGCTTGCTGAAAATTTTCAAAAATTTTCGAAATTTTATTTTCGGCAATACCTATACCGGTATCTGTAATATTGAATTCTATTGTAACTTTTTCAACATCTTGACTTAGCATCTTTACGTTAACCGTAATTTTTCCGTTAGCAGTAAATTTTACTGCATTGCTTAATATGTTTATAATAATTTGATGCAACCTTACCGGGTCTCCCAATAGTACAGTTGGAATACTGGAATCATATTCTTTTATCAGCTCAATATTTTTTTCTTCAATTTTAGGTTCAAACAAATGCAACATAGCTAACAATGATTGCTCTATCTTAAAAGGTATTTGCTCAAAACCATTTTACCTGCATCTACTTTTGCTAAATCTAAAATATCATTTATTAAAACAATTAATGCATCGCCACTCATTTTTATAGCCACTAAATATTCTCTTTGCTTTGGAGACAAATCTGTTTTCATCAACACTTTTGTAAACCCAATAATGGCATTCATGGGTGTCCGAATTTCGTGACTCATGTTGCTCAAAAATTGTTGTTTTGCTTTTACTGCATCCTCGGCAATATGAGTAGCAGCCTCGGCTTTGTTCTTTGCTTCTTCTGCTATTACTGTTGCTAATTCTGCAAAAACTTTTGCCTCCAAAAATTCTTTTTCAACTCTTTTTTGTTCGGTAATATCCCTTGCTACAACCACAGCGCCAACTATATTTCCATTATCATCTTTATACACCGAGCCATTAAATAACACGTCGGTTAGTTTACCATCCATTATAGTTAGCGGATAATCGGCGACAAAACCATTAGCAAACACTCGTTGATAGCCTTCCTTTGCTTTGCTGGGTTCGGTGAAATAATTATAAAAATCGGTGCCTATTAATTGCTCCCTTGAAAAACCGGTTACAATTACAGAAGCCTCATTTAAATCGGTAATTTTTCCTTGGGGGCTAATGGTAAATAAAGGATCGTGGCTGGCCTCAATTAAGCTACGTGAATACTGCGAAGCCAATTTTAAAGAATAACTGTATGCCTCAAGCTCAGTATTTTCAATTTTGCGTTTTTCCTTTTCTTCCGTTTCAAATAAAAGTTCGGCATTAGCAATAACTAATGCAGCAGCTTTTTTTTCTTTTACCTTACTTTGCAACAGAAGTTCTTTATTTGCAATGATTAACTCTGCAGCACGCTTTTCTTTTTCGTTATTTTGAAAAGCCAGTTCTCTGTTGGCTATAACTAATTCGGCAGCACGGTTTTGTTTTTCTTCACCTTGATACGCTAGTTCTACATTGGCAATCCCTAATTCGGCTGCACGGTTTTTTTTCTCTTTCTTTTGAAAAGATAATTCGACATTGGCTTTTATAAGTTCTGTTTCAATTCTTTTTCTATCGGAAATATTTATAAAGGAAGTAAGGGTGCATTTTTTGTTTTCAACAGTTATCAGTTGTATGCTGGCAAGAAAGCAAATAGACTCTCCCCTTTTATTTTTTAGCACTACATCCACATTTTTTAGAACATTTTTAATTTTTAATTGAGCTAAAATATTTTCTCTAAATTCGGGAGTTACAATTTTTATTTCGGCCGATGTTTTACCAATAATTTCATTTTTTGTATACCCAAATTCCTTTAAAAAAATTTTATTTACATATATAAATTTAGATGTAGCTATTTCAAGTAATATCATTCCAATAGAGCTGTTTTCTATTACTTCAAAAAACAACTCATTTGATTTAGTTATTTCAATATTTTTTTTTGTTGTTGCCATTTTATTTTTACGTAACTATCTTTTTTCAAGAAGTACCCTCGTTAAACATAATTTTAATTTCCAATATCTTCAATAGGGCTGCGCCTTTTGTCTTTTAATAATTTAAAATGTGATGGCGATAAGCCAGTCATTTTTTTAAATTGATTAGACAAATGTGCCACGCTGCTATAATTCATGTCATAAGCAATTTCTGTGATATTCATCTCGCCATAAGTTATTAATTCTTTTATGCGTTCAATTTTATGTGCAATAGTAAATTGTTCAATGGTTGTACCCTGTACTTCGGAAAACAAATTGGCGAGATAAGTGTAATTATGTTCTAATTTTTTACTTAAATAATCAGAAAAATTAGTTTTAATTAAATCATCTGAATGATGAATCATTTCTATAATTGTTATTTTAATCCTTTCTATTAAAATGGCTCTTTTATCATCCATTAATTCTAACCCGGTAATTTTTAAAGCTTCTTTTAACTCCTGTCGTTGATCGGTTGAGATGGTTTCCATTATCTCAACTTCGCCTAAATCTACCAGAATAAAATGCAGGTCAAGCTTTTTAAGTTCTTCTTTAACCACCATTTTACAGCGGTTGCTTACCTTGTATTTAATAAATAGTTTCAATATTTTTATTTAGTAAAAGGGCGTAAGTAAAGTTGCCATTCTTTAAACCGGCAGTGTTATGTAATTGTATAAAAAATTTACACAATTCACACTTTTATAAAATGCAGCGGAATATTTTTAAGAAAGATTTTGTAGAAGAGTTTTAACACTAACCGCTTTATGCAAGGTAGCTATTTAAAAGCAGTACACTATTTATTTTAAAGGCGCAGTATTTATTGCTTTACTTTAAGAAGTGATAGCCAAGCATTTATAACCGGTTAGCATAAGGAAATACTCAGAAAATGGGTCGATTTTGTTACATTCATAACAAACCAATAAACGAACTTAACGGTTGATAACGCCCTAAAAAAATATTTAGCTGGTTAATACCACTTTTAATGCCTTTTCCTTTGCTGCGTTTTCCAAAGTATCATACGCTTTTATAATGTTATCCAATTTAAAATGATGTGTAATTATATTATTGGGATTAGTTTTCCGTTCCGCTTATTCCTTGATCTGTGATATTCTAATGCTTTCATGTTTTAAATTACAAAACATAAAGTTGATTACAATGTATCCGGTAAGAGTTACATAATTATATATAAATGTTGTATCATTCCTATCTGCGAAATATATAAATCAATTGCAAAGTATTGCAATAGTTAAGGCTTTAAGCTCACTACTTTTGTTTTATAAAAGAAAGGAAAAAGATAATCACTCTAAAATTTAAGCAATGAAAAAAAAAATATTACACACAATTGTTATAGCAGTTTTAATAGCTGTTTCAACTATAGGATGTAGTGAGCGACACTATTACCAAAAAAATAATAAACATAGTGATAGATATATGCATCGCCATCATAAAGAGGCGCACTTAAATATTAATTTACATAATTAAAGTATAATAATGTTCATCTTCTAATCTTTCTATGCAATGAATAACAGAAGAATTTTTATACAATAGGTTTAATAAGCATAAGGTAGGTTTAGGTTTGGATTTAGCCTCTAATTTTTTAGAGGCTATTTTTTATTATTACAATTTGATAAATTTTGCAATACTAAAAGTTATTGTTCTTTTATTTTCTTCTTATCCTGCTTAGGAGTTAAAATTAATCTTAGCGAAGAATTCTTTGTAACATAAGCCCATGCCCAGTTGATAAAAATAATCATTTTGTTTTTAACACTCAGTATAAGCATTAAATGTAAAAACATCCAAATCAATAAGGCCAAGTAACCTTTTATATTAATTTTCCCTATATCCACTACTGCCTTGTTACGGCCAATTGTTGCCATAGAGCCCAAATCCTTGTATTCAAATTGGTTTTGTTTTTTGTTTATTAAGCCATTTTTTAAGTTTTTGCTTAAATTTTTGGCCTGGTTTATTGCAACATTTGCAAGTTGTGGATGACCCTTCGGATATTTAGGTGTTTCCATTAAACAGATATCTCCTATTGCATAAATTGAATTAAGTCCTGTTATTTTATTAAATCTGTCTACCTTAATTCTATTAGCTGCAGCGTATATTTCTTTTGGTAACCCGTCAATTAAATTACCGGAAACACCTGCAGCCCAAATTACAGTTTTAGTTTTTATTACTTCCCCAGTGCTTAGTGTTAAGTTTAGGCCATCAAAATTTTTAACGAATATTTCCTTGTAAAATAATACCCCCATTTTTGTAAGATATTTTTCCGAAGCCAGTTTGGAATTTATGCTCATATTGTTGAGTGTATGCTTACTTCCTTCAATTAAAATAATATTGAATTTCGAAAAATCTATGTTTGGATAATCCTTTGGTAAATTGTACTTTTTTATTTCAGAAAATGCACCAGCCAATTCTACACCAGTTGGGCCTGCACCAACTATCACTAAATTTAATAAGTATTCGCTTGTTTTTTCCGTTGCAGAAATGATATCCTCAAATGTTTTTAAAATATGGTTCCTTATCTCTATTGCATCATATGTAGATTTTAGTGTAAACGCATTTTCTTCAATTTCCTTATTTCCGAAGAAATTGGTTTTACTTCCCATTGCTAATACTAAAATATCATAATCAAAATCACCTATATCGGTTGTAATTAGCTTCTGCTTTTCATCTATTTTAAGTACTTCAGCAAGCCGAATTTCTAATCTTCTTTTATTGTGAAAATATAACGCAAAGGAAAAGAGATGCTTGATGGCTCTATTTGAGATGTTGCCACTTGATAAAATAAAGGTTGAAATTGATGATAATTTAATTTATCAATAAGTAAAACATCAAATAGTTTTGTATCTATGCGTCTTGCCAGTTGAATTCCTGCAAAACCAGCTCCAATAATTATTATTTTTGCATTTAAAAAAATTAAAGTACTTATTTCTTGATTTATTTTAAAAGCTATTGGTCAAGATATTATAGCTTATATAAACAAAGAATCACAAGCAAATTATTAAACAGTTGCTTGCATTCTTTACGAAATATGAAATTTATGCCAATTATCAAAAAGGTGTACAATGTTGCCCCTACGATTTAAATAAAATTATCAGGCCGTTTTATTCTATCTATTATTATACAATTTAGTTGCTGTATAAAGGTGTTTGTACATTTTACATACGTGTTACACAACTAAATTAAACACCTACTTCATTCAAATGCAAAATCAATGGAATTTGAACACATATTTTTTTGTTTCTTATTTTGATATTTTTCAAAAGTTAATCTTGCCATTAAATAACTGATAGTTGACTCTGCACCTTGGTTAAGGTTTACATAATTTTCTTCCAATCCATCATAGCAGCCGCCGGTGCAGGAGTTATAAATAATTTGATGCAGATGGTTATTCCCCAAAAACCAATTGAAAGAGTGTTGCATTTTTATAAAATATTTTTCATCGTTAAAGGCATCATAAAATTTGCTTAGTGCCATAACCGTATATGCTACATCAATGGGCTGCTCTCCCCCTACTGCTGGTAAAATATTTTCTTCACTGCGATGCAACCATGTTTTATTTGAAATTACCTTAATATTATTTTTGATAAATGTTTTTGATAACAAAAAATCAAAAGATGATGAAGCAATTTCCTTGTACACATCATCGCCTGTGGCCAACCATGCACATAACATAGCTTCGGGTAAAACACTGTTGCCGTAAGTAAGATAGCTTTCAAACCACTTCCATTCTCTATCATTCTCATGCCTATACATCTGCACCAATTTATTTGAAAAGTGCTGTATCAATGAAATATTTTGCTCCCATTTATTTTTTAAATTGTAGTAATACAACCCTTTAATTATAAAAGCCATTGCCCTGGTAGAATGTATTTTTTTTACTGTTAACAGTGCATTTTGAATAGTCAATTCAGCATCTGCAATTAATTTAGCATCTAATAAATTACTCAGTGAAATTAAATACCCTAAAGCCCAAATGGCTCTGCCATTTGCGTCGGCAAGATTGGTTGAATCATTTTGCTTAGTGAAATTATGTTGCTCATCAACATAATTTAAAAAATAGCCTTCGGGTTGCAGGCAAAATTTTATAAAGTTGAAATATATTTTAATGTAAGGGATATCGCTTTCTTCTTTTGTTAACTCATAATGCTGACAAAGTGCTACAAGTGCACGGGCATTATCGTCTAAAGTGTATCCCGAACAAATATCGGGCTGATTCATTTTAGAAAACTGAATTACCCCAAAATCTGTTGTCAGTTTTTTAATATGATCAAGGCTTACAGTGGGTATATTGTATTTCAACAAAATCTTACTACTGTTCATGTCTTCAAACAACATTGCATGTGCTATGGCAGCATTTTCCCATGCGGTAGATGCCATCGTATGTAAGCCGTTTGAGCTGATATTTTTCCTCAGCTGTTCATCACCCAATAACTTAATAACTGCATCTGCTAATTGCTGTGAATTTTCAAAATCAATAATAATCCCTGCACTATCTTTTAATACTTCCATAGCATGAGGGATTGGGGTAGAAATAATTGGGCAACCACAACTGATAGCATACGAAAAAGTGCCACTTACTTCCTGATTAGGATCGTGGGAAGTAAACAAATAAATATCGGTAAGCTGCAAATATTCCAACAAGTTTGATAATGGTAAAAAACAATTAATAAATTGAACATGTTGTTGCATTTTTAATGCAGCTACTTTTGCTTCAAGCATTTCCCGATACTTTTCACCTTCCTGAAGTACAACGGAGGGATGCGTTTTACCCATTATTAAAAAAAGTGCATCGGGATTTTTTTCTACAATTGAAGGCAGAGCATTTAAAGTAGTTTCAATATTTTTTCCAGAACTTAGTAATCCAAAAGTGGAAAGTATTTTTTACCGGATAAATTATATTTTCCTTCAACAATGCTTTATCCGAATGAGGCACTAAATGTGTACCATGTGGTATAACTGTAATTTTTTTAGGTATAATATTATAATCAGAACTCAAAATTTTTTGTGATGTATTAGTCATTACTATTATTGAGTTACAGTACTTAGCAATTTGTTGCACTTTTTTTTGCAATACTTCATTGGGATTTGGCAAAACTGTATGAAAAACTATAACAATGGGCTTTTCGGCTAATTGCAAAAACTGTAAAAAACTATTTTCGCAAGTATTAAATAATCCAAATTCGTGCTGAATCACTACCATCTCAATATTACTACTTTCATTTACTAAATTAGCCAGCGTAATAAAAGCTTGTGGATAATCGATATTAAGGATATATTCTATTCTGTCGGAATAATCATGCCTTTCACTTTCCGATTCAAGTGGGCAAATATTTATCTTAAAAGATCGATTGAATTTTTTATTCAACGCACCTATTAAATCTTGCGAATAAGTGGCAATACCACACTCTCTTGGAGGATAAGAACACAGAAATAAAATCTCGGGCAACTTTTTTTCGGCAACGGGCTTAGGTGTTTTAATCCACCAGCTTGATGCATTTGTTTTTTGTGGGTTAGCAGTCAACTTAGTTTCTGTATGGCGTGCCAATATTTCATTTATCATTGTTTATAGTATTAAGATTTAATTCCATTAAAAGCTCAGCTAAACTTACCGACACTACAGCTATTTGCTCATCGGCAGCGCCGTAATAAATATAAAGTGTGTCATCTATTAAAACTGTGCCTGTAGGGAAGCATACATTATTTACTTCTCCTTTTAATTCATATTCTAATTCGGGTTTAAATAAAGGATAAGGTAGCCGTGCAATTTCAATTTGAGGATTTTCTAAATCAAGCAAAGCAGCGCAGGCAGAATAAACATACCCCTTGACAGTATCATGCACACCATGATAAATAATCAACCATCCATCATCCGTTTCTATTGGCGGACATCCACCTCCAATATAACTTACCTCGTGTTCATACTTGGGTGAAAGCACAATGAATTTATCAAAATTTGAGAAATATTGAATCCAAAAATCGATTGTTAAATCTTCCAGTTTTTCAATTTCTACCACAATCTGAATATCAGGTTTAATGCGATGCAAAAAACAAAACTTACCATTAATTTTTCTGGGAAAAAATATTAAATTTTTATCCCATAAAAATGATTTTCTATCTTGCTTTTCATGACTTTTCTGGTATTCATTAAAGCGTATATATTTTTCGTGTATAGATCCTTTTAATTCTACAAAATGCTTAAACTCGTCGTATGTAATTTGTGGTACTATTATTCCTTTTTTTGCCAATGTATTAAATCGGCAGATGTAGCTAATGCACTTAAGGCATTTATGCCATCGTAAGCAGTGTAGGTAAGATAAAATAAGTTGTCTATCTCAACTATTCTTGGGTCTTCGGTTCCATGCAATTCATAATCAAACTGAGGAAAGATAACTGGTTTCTCATTTCTTATTTCAACCAGTAATGGATTTTTTAATATACAATGGCCAATGCTGGAGTAATTGCCTTTGCTTACAGCCCTGTAAAAAAGTTGAATTTTATTTCCAACTATTATTACAGCCGGGTTAAGTACTCCTTCGCTTTCAAACTCAAGGTTTGTTTTTTTTAATAAGATGCCTTCTTTTTTAACTGTTACCATATTATTCTTTCCAATAAAATATTTATAAATTTCAGGGCCTTATGTTGCAAAAAATAAGATATGGTGAAGGTCGGTTGCTAAACATTGTTTATGTTACATACCAGAGCGAAATTGTTACACTATTCATACATTTTATGTTAAAAATCTTGGAACTATTTTTTGTCTCTTGGTTTACTATCAAAAGCTACATTTTAAGAGCGAACAGTCTTTTAATTTAAATAATCAGATTGCTATCTCTAAAAATTGTGTCGCTATAGATTCGAATTTTTTACGATTGGTTTTTGTATTTAACAAAAAAGCCACTTTAAAGTGGCTTTTTTGTTTTAGTATCTGCTTATATTTTTCAACACCAATTATGATTCCCCCCAACTTTATATCAACACCAATACTTGCGGCATTGGAGCATATTAAAAAAATCTATCAAAAAGGATAAGGCCAACAATTAACAGTTTTTTTATACTTCCTAAAATGCAATACTAAAAAATACATCTTAATTAATGTAAAAAATTTATGGCCGCCTGTAACTCCTTAGCCAAGCCCAATGCGCCCTGGGGGCATCAAACCAATGGTTTTCACCATTTGGATATTTATGTGCTAACCCTTTTACAAAAGCATATCGAAAAACATTCAGCGTATCGCCGCCGGAAAGAGAATGATATGCCGCCACCATCATCGAACTCGTATCTCCAATTAATATATAATTTGAATCCAACCCAAAATTAACAATATGCCTACGAGCTATACGGTAATGTTTCCCATTAAGTAATGGTATATTAGGTGTACTAATTAATGTATCAAAAAACATTAATGGCACCGTTGGGCCGGTATTACCAGGTCCGTAATCTTCATTGCCAACTTGAAATAATACTGGTAATTTTCGCAGTGGTGTATATACTGTATCTATAAAAAAAGATGCTGCATTTTGCACTACTGCGGCTAACAAATCGCTCATTAGAATACTACATTTTGCAGCCATAGCTCCCCCGTTGGAAAAACCATTTAGGTAAATACGACTTGTATCCACATTAAATTTAGTCCGCATTTCTAGTATAACTTTTCTTAAAAATTTTATATCATCCTTACCAGTTTCTCCGGGTTGAAATACCCAGTCTGCATCCGGAACGGTATTCCATTTTGTTATTGTTTTGGCCCCTTCATTTGTTACTATTATTTTATACTTCATAGAAGAAGGAAATACCGAAATAAAGTTTTCTTCTTCTCCTAGTTCCTTCCAGCCAGAGTTATCGTAAAATTTTTCGCCATTCCCACCAGTACCATGCAGCATAAATACAATTGGAGTTGCCACTGTACTGTCGTATCCCGAAGGAATATGTACCCAGTATTCCCTTTCCACACTGTCTACCTCTATTATATAACGGTTCTTTCCTTTTGTGTAAATATTACCTGTGCTTAAAAGCAGGTCCCAGCTTTTGCCACTCCAGGCATAATAACCAGCACCACCAGGCATATTGGTATTTGTATTATACACCAATAATGAAACTGCAGGTTTATAAATAGTATTGGTATCATAAATACCGGTAAGATTAACTCTTGGCAACAGCACTCCTTTGTTAGCACTTTTTATATCCAAAATTGCACTACTGTCCGGAACTGCATTATTATTGCTTATACATATTGATTGTGCATTTGTTAAAGTAATGAAGTTCAAAAAAGAATAAGGTTAAAGCTTTTCATCTTAATTAAATTTAGTTTTATAAAGATGAAAAGAGAAAGGAAAATGGATATAGAACTAAAGGGTGAAATTTACTGCATCATAAATTCTCTTAGTTTTGCCAAAGCGGTGCTGCGGCTGGTAGCATCCATTTTAAAGTAAGCATTATTAATATGCTTTTTTAATGTATTCATGGCAATATATAGTTCATCAGCAATTTGCTGATTTGTTTTTCCATCATACATTAGTTTAACTACATCAAACTCTCTGTCGGTGAGTCCTGTAACTAAATGCCTGTTTATTTTTTCTGCAGACAAAATTGGCACATGTTTATTGGCTTGCTGTGCATGGTTAGATAATGCAATTTCAATTGTAGCATACAATGTTTTTTCATTAAATGGCTTTACAATAAAACCTGCCGGGTTGGTTATTTTTGCTTTATCGATGGTTTCTTTATCAGAATAAGAAGTGAGATAAATAAAAGGGATAAAATTATTTTTATTGATAAAGTCGGCAATATCAATTCCTGTTTTATCACTTTCTAAATTAATATCCAATATGGCAAAATCAGGCTGTTGCTTTTTAAGTTGATAGATAGCATCATCTGAATCATAGGCAATTGCAGCCACTGCATAATCGTTGTTATTAAGGTACATGCTAATATTTTTCGCAATCAACGGTTCGTCTTCTACTATCAAAACTCTAATACCTGTCATGCTGTTTCAATTGTTTTAAATTTAGAAATAATGATTTGCACATCGGTTCCATTGCCGCCATCAATATTCATTCTAGCTTTCAATTTTTGCAAAAATGCCTTAATAATTTCATAGCCAAATGAGTTTGATTTATCAGGATTAAAATCGTTAGGCAACCCAACGCCATTATCTTTTACCTGTAGCAGCAACTCTGTACCTTTTTTTTTCATTGAAACCCATATATCTCCATTGTTTTTTTTATTATGCAAATCATTTTTCGGAAAAGCATATTTCAATGCATTACTTATAAGTTCATTTAATATCATACCTAAGGGGATAGCGGTATCGGTGTGTAATTTCAAATCTTCAATTTGCGTATGCAATTTAATTTTTTCGGTTTCGATATTATAGGTTTGAAACAAGTGATTGCTGAGCATTTTCAGGTATTCTTGCATGTTTACAGCGTTAACAGCATTGCCTTGGTAAAGGTTTTGATGAATAAACGCCATGCTTTGCACCCGCTGAATTCCCTCTTTGATGATGGCTGTTGCTCTTTTATCATTCAAGGATTGCGATTGTAAATCAAGCATGCTGCTGATTACCTGCAAATTATTTTTAACCCTGTGATGTATCTCTTTATTTAATACTTCCAATTCAGCAGATTGTTTATGTATAATTTGATTTTTCTTTTGCTGCTTTTTAAATTGCAAAAAAATGATTGCACCTAACAAAGTCATTGCGGCCAAGCCAGCCAACAGTAATCTTTTATTTTTCTTTCATCTGTTAATAATTTTTGTTTCAACTCATTTTCTCTGCTTAAAGAAAGCCTAAGTTCTTTTTCTTTTACAAGCTGAATATTTCTTAAGTCAGACTCACTTTGCATCGCTGCCATTAATAATTTTTGATTGGCCAAAGACGAATCTTTTAAAATACCTTCCCGTAAGAGTGCCATTCTTTTCAACTCTTCCTTGCTTAGTTGTTCTTCTTTATATTTATTAACAAGGCTCAAATACTCAATTTCCTTTTCTTTAAGGTCAGTTTCAGATTCGTTCTTTAACTCTGCACTAATTCTATCTATATTTTCAGTTCTAAATTTTTCTTTATAATGCACCATCAATTTAGACATCCGATAAGCCGTTTTGTAATCGCCATTTTGGCTACTCATATCGGCTAACAGGCTAAAGCCTTCTGCAGCCAATTCGGGGCTTTTTACACTTTCTATTATTGTTGCCGCTGAATCAAAATATTTTGCATACAACTCTTTATTTTTCTGCGCCAAATAAAAATTAGATATAGCCAAAAGCAATTTTATTTTGTTTGTAACATTTTGGCTTTTTTCTACTAATAGTGTTGCTTTTTTTCTGGCTGCATCAGCCTCAGCTATCTTTCCCAAAAAAGAATGTATATTCATTTCCTCAATAACGGTTACTTCCAAAATTTCGTTATTGCTTTTTGTCAGTTTTTGTACTTCTTTATTATAATACAATGCGCTATCGTATTGCTTAAGAGTAAGAAAGAGGGATGCAATTTTTGAGTTGGTACTAATGATGCCGGCTTCATCGTGTAAATTATTTTTTAATTGTAGTGAGCGCTTAAAAAAGTAACGGCATTAGCCGGATCTCTAAAATTCAATACTAAGTCGCCCATTGCATCCTGGCATTCATTCAATAACTTTAATTGGTTAGAGCTTCTTAAGTAAGGAAGTGCCTCCCGATAGTTTTCAAATGCTTTCCGCATAAAACTGCCGGCTCTATAAGCATCGGCAGTACTTTTTAATATCTGGGCTAAATTAGAGTCATTTTTTTGTTGAATAAAATAAGGTTTTGCCTTTTCATAATATTCAATTGCCAAGGAGTATTTTTTTGTTCGCAATAATATATCCCCAAAAGCCATATTGCTTAACGCTCTACCATTGGGATAATTTATGTTTCGGAAAGTTGCAATGCTTTTTCTGCATACAACTTTGAAAGCGTAGCATTTGAATTAAGAGTAGTTTTGCTTTCTTTTAACCATTTTTTACCTGTAACGTATCATTTACTATACTAATATTGTTTTGCGCAAAAGTAATAAATGATATAAAAATGCATAAAATATGTAGGCTAGCAACTTTCATCTTAGAAATTTACAAAACATTATATGTATTGCAAAATACTGATAGGTAGATTAATTTGTGTAGAACTTAGGGTTATGTACTTATTGAAGTTTTTAATTAAATAATAGCTTTGTAATATTTTGTTAATAAATAAATACATTTTAGCTTAACTAATTACGCAATGTATGTTTCCGCAGCGTACCAATAAGCTTTTTAGTAAATACCTCTGCCCCCGTTTTATTAAGATGTGATGCATTGTAAAACAAATCTTTCTTAAACGAAATAGAGTCTCTTGAAAAATCGTAAAACGGGATATTATATTTTTTACCTAATTGGGTATAAATATTTATTATTTCTTCTCTATTATCAACAAATTTTTGTCCTTCAACATATTCCGGTGAGTAAACAAAAATAATTGCGATATTATTTTCGTTGCTTTTTTTCAAGTATTGTTCAAATAATGTTACTGTGTTTGTATCTAATTTTACATGGTAATTTTTCATAGTTAGCTTTGCCCTATCAAAATCTGCATTCCATGAAATATCTTGTCCTTGATAACCTCTAATTCTTTCAACCGGATTATTGTTCGGATTTAATGCCATGTTACAAGCCGTAGCCATTGCTTCATAATTACCATAATATCTTATCAGAGGTATTTCATAATCGACCACACTAAAGCCCTTGTAGCTGTTTGTTGCATTTTTTATTTCGTTACTATAAAGCATGTAAGGCAAAAATTGATTGGAATTATATAAATCTTCTCTTTTTTGGAGCGTAAACATATCCAATGACTGAATGATTAATTTTGGTTTTACATTGTTCTTTAGTAATAAAGTGTCTCGTAATTTTTGCAACCAAAAATTATGCCCGTCAATTCCTATATTATAAACAGTTTGATGCAAACTATCGCCTATCATTGTTGGATTAATGTTTACCCATGCCCTTGAGCTGCCATAAATTAAAATACTTGAATTTACTTTGCCGTCAATAATGGCATTCCAGGTTGGATATTCTTTTTGAGCAAACGAGTTGGATTTTTTTAAATTCCTGGAAATAAAAATTTCTAAAGGATATACCAAAAGTAAAATTGGTAAAAAAAAGAGGGTGATATTTAAAAGAAATTTTTGCACTCTTAAAATTGAAAATAAATAAATTGTTGATTAGCGCCTGCAAAAAGAAAAATTAGCAGTACTAAAAGATAATACCAGGAAAACCTTATTAATTTAGTTTGTTTTGCAAAAACTTTGGCAATTGCATATTGCTGCTCTTTTCCACGCCACTCAACTAAAATAAAAAAGAGTATTAAAATGCATAAATGCAAGCTCAATCCGGTACCCGAAAAGCCGGGAATGGTAAATAGCGATTTTGAAAATATTTTTGCTATATAATCAAAAGCAAGAGAAACACTTTTACTTCTAAAAAAAATCCAGGCAAAGCTTGTTAAAGAAAAAGTTACCCCAATTTGAAGTAGTTCTTTTAGTGTGGGTAAATATCTTCCTTTTGCTACAATTTCTAAATTATTTCTATTAGTGTTAAAGAAAATTGAAGGCATAATACAAAGTGCGTTTAAAAAACCCCATATTATAAAAGTCCAGTTTGCACCATGCCAAAATCCGCTTACTAAAAAAATAATAAATGTATTCCTAATTTTAGTTATAGTTCCACCTTTACTCCCTCCTAAAGGAATGTATAAATAATCTTTAAACCAAGATGATAAAGATATGTGCCACCGGCGCCAAAATTCTGCAATATCTCTTGAAAAATAAGGATATGCAAAATTGCGGAGCAAATCTATCCCAAACAATTTTGCAGTACCTAATGCAATATCCGAATAGCCCGAAAAGTCGCCATAAATTTGAAAGCTAAAAAATATTGCCCCAAATACAAGTGTACTTCCTGAATAATTTGCAGAGTTTTCAAAAATAGCATTGGCAACTTGTGCACAATTATCTGCTATTACTACTTTTTTAAATAATCCCCATAAAATTTGTTTCAATCCATCCACTGCAGTATTAAAATCAAACGACCGTTTTGCTTTAATTTGCGGCAACAAATGTGTAGCTCTTTCAATTGGGCCTGCTACGAGTAATGGAAAAAAACTTACAAAAACAGAATAATCGATAAAGTTTTTTTCGGCTTTTATTTTTCCCTGATAAATATCAATTACATAAGATAAGCCATGAAATGTATAAAATGAAATACCTACAGGTAAAATTACATTTAAAGTCCAGGGGTTTATTTGTATTCCAAAATGTGATAAAGCTTCGGCAAATGAAGTTGAAAAAAAGTCAAAATATTTAAAGACTCCTAAAAAGCCAAGATTAACTGAAACGCTTAGCCAAAACCAAAATCTTCTTTTCTTTTTGATATCAGATTCCGACATTTTAATCCCCGTATAATAATCTAATAATGTAGAAAAAATAAGTAAGAATAAAAATCGATAATCCCAGCAGGCATAAAAAAAATAGCTTGAAACAAGGAGTAGTATATTTTGAAAACCAACTTTTTTATTTGTTACAAACCAATAAAGAAAAAAAACAATTGGTAAGAATAAAGCAAACCAAATAGAATTAAAAAACATAAGCAAAAATGAGTTAGTTGGCTAAACCCCACAATTACCTGTATTCAAACGGTAATAGTTAGGTTAGTATTTACAACTAAGATAAAATTAATTTTTATATATAAACTGAATAAATTTACTTAATGCATTCTGTAATAACCTTACCCACACAACCATTAGGCATTTGTATTTTAAGCATTGCGGCAAGTGTTGCCGCAATATCGGTCATATACGTTTCTCTGTACGTTTTTCCGGGCTTTACACCCCAGCCATAAAAAAGGCAAGGGATATGTGCATCATAAGGGTTCCACAAACCATGTGTTGTACCTTTTTTGACTCCATCAAAGTAACCGGGTTTGCTGGTAAATTGTATATCGCCGCTACGCTTGGGGTTATAGCTATTAGCCATCATCACTTTTTGAGGTTGTGGAATAGCTGCATCATTTAATTTTTGTAACTCTATGGCATTAATAATAAAATCTTTTTTCTTTAATTCTGTAATAATCAATTCTTTTACTTTTTCTGATGAAACTCCGCTCTTTTCAATTGCTTCGTCGTTTAAATATACCTGATAATTCATAACTGTTTTAACTGCCATTTTAATGGCATATTTTTCATCAATTACGGTATTTAGTTCTTTAGTTATATCTCCATCTTCAAAAGTTCCGCCGGGCAATTTATTTTCTTGTAAAAATCCCGGAATATGCGCCACACCATGATCGGCAGTTAAGAAAAAAGTGTAATTCCCTTTTCCAAAGGCATTATCCAAATACATTAAAACATACCAATTTCATAATCTAATCGTAAATAACAATCTTGTATTTCAACAGAGTTTGGCCCAAATGCATGTCCTAAATAATCGGTACTAATACTTACTGCTAAAAAATCGGTTACTCCGTTTTTACCTAAATTTTCGTTTTTTATTGCTTCTTTTGCAAAGTTCAACGTGTAGGTGTTGGCGTAAGGTGTTGTTTTAAATGCTTCGTATTTATCTTTTTCATCAATAGCACTTAATTTATGCGGAAAGGTTACTGTTTTTTCGCCTTTTATATTTGCTTCGTAAGGCTTATCATCGGCAGTACTTAGTGTATAATTTTTAATATTATACAATGTTTCCCAATCTTTTTTCATTGCAACGCCGGGTTCGTCTTTTACATTAAAATCATTTACCCATTTTGGCAATTCTTTCATGTAATAACTACTTGTTATCCACTTGCCGGCATCGTACCAATAAGCAGCATTGCCACTGTGCCCTGCCGGTAAAATAGCTCCTCTATCTTTTAAAGCAATACCAATTACTTTACTTTTAAAATTGTTGCTTAATCTTAACTCATCAGTAATGGTAGTAGTCCACATATTTGCCGGGCTCATTTTGCCAGCTTTGCTATTTGCACCTACTGTATTTACAGTACTGTCATCTGTACAATACACCCATTTATTTACACTTTTATCGTACCAATTATTACCAACTATTCCATGTATTGCCGGTACACTGCCTGTATACACACATGTGTGGCCCGGCGCTGTGTAAGTTGGCGTGTAGGGAATAAAAGTATTTTCGGCAGCAAAGCCCTCTTTTAATAAACGGTTAAATCCTTGGGCGCCATATTGTTCTTTAAATTTGTATAAATAATCCCAACGCATTTGATCTATTACTAAACCAACAACCAATTTAGGTTTTGCAGTTTGTGCTTGAGCATTATAAGAAATAAGAAATAAGAAAGATAAAATAAGAAAGTACTTAGGTTTCATGAAGAAAATATTTTTTTGCAAATTACATTAATTTAAATCCAATACCTACACTGTTAATATCGTTAACAGGCAAAATGATAGAAATTACTAAAGCCAAACGATGCCTTGAAAAAAATTGGGATAAACTGTCGCCGCTTCTGCTCAATTCATTTACTAATGCCGGTAACTAAAAAATTCTTCTTCGTTACCAAAATGTTACCATTTAACCACAATACTTTACTTTTGCAGCATATTATTGGCATTATTAATTATTCATTTTTAATTATTAATTATACTTATGGATGTTTTTGAAAAATTAGTAAAAGATGGCGGCCCAATTGGTCAGCACATGGATAGAGCTCACGGTTATTTTGCCTTTCCCAAGTTAGAAGGCGAATTAGGCCCAAACATGAAGTTTAGAGGAAAAGATGTTTTGGTGTGGAGTTTAAATAACTATTTGGGCTTAGTTAATCACCCCGAAATAAGAAAAGTAGATGCCGAAGCGGCAGCCAAATATGGCATGGGTAACCCAATGGGTGCAAGGATGATGAGTGGTAATACAACCAAACATGAAGAATTAGAAAAAGTACTTAGCGAATTTGTAGGCAGAGAAGATACCATGTTATTGAATTTTGGTTATCAGGGTGTTTTAAGTTGTATTGATGCATTGGTAAACCGACGTGATGTAATTGTGTACGATGCCGAAAGCCATGCATGTATTGTAGATGGCGTTCGCTTACATATGGGGCACAGATATGCTTTTAAACATAATGACATAGAAGATTGCGAAAAACAATTACAAAGAGCTACAGAATTGGCTAATAAACAAGGCGGTGGCATTTTAGTAATTACCGAAGGCGTTTTTGGTATGGATGGAGAACAGGGGATTTTAAAAGAAATTGTAGCGCTTAAGAAGAAATATGAATTCAGGGTTTTTATAGATGATGCCCATGGTTTTGGTTATATGGGACCAACCGGTGCAGGTGCCGATGAAGCACAGGGTTGCCAGGATGGAATAGATTTGTATTTTTCATCGATGGTAAAAAGTTTGGGTAGCCTTGGCGGATTTATTTGCGGCCCAAAGGCGGTCATAAAATATTTACGTTATAATGTACGCTCTCAAATTTTTGCCAAAAGTGTACCGTTAGTAGTTGTAGAAGGTATGCTTAAGCGGATGGATATGATTAAAACAATGCCTGAGCTTAGAGAAAAACTTTGGGCAAATGTAAATCGCTTACAAAACGGCTTAAAAGAACGTGGTTTTGATATTGGCAGCACCAATAGCCCGGTAACACCCATTTATATGAAAGGAGATGTACCGGAGGCTACAAGTATGGTAATGGATTTAAGGGAAAACTATGGCATTTTTTGCTCAATTGTGGTTTACCCTGTAATACCCAAAGGCGATATTATTTATCGCTTAATACCAACTGCTGCACATACATTTGAGCAGGTTGATGAAACCTTAAAAGCATTTGAAGAAACTAAGAAAAAATTGGATGCAGGACTATATAAAGCCGTAGATATTCCTGATATGGCCGAAAAAGCTTAACGTATAAAACCCCATACTTTGTATGGGGTTTTTATTTAACATAGAAATTTAGTTACATTATTGATAAATAAGTAGTTTTGAGCCAATTTAAAAATATGAATAAATTAGCGTACCTCCTTTTATTTTGTTGTCTACTACTTTTTCAAAGTTGTTTTGAAATAATTGAACAAGTTTTTTTAAAAGCAGATGGATCTGGTAATTTTCAGTTGGTATTAAACCTTAGCAAAAGTAAAACCAAACTTAACTCTATTGCTAAAATGAAAACTATTAATGGACATGAAGTACCCAGCAAGGGAGAAATTAAATACCGCTTAACCCAAATAGAAAAAACCCTTTCTAAAACAACAGGCATCAGCAATGCTAAAACTACTTTAGATTTTGATAATTACATTGCAACAGCAGTTTTGATTTTTCAAAATTACTCAATTGAATGCCGCCCTTAAAAATGTAAATGATAAAGAAAACGGTAAAACAAAAGGCATAGAAAAACTTTTTCGTATGATGCTGCTGCAGGTAAATTTGAGCGACTAAATAAATTTCCACTTAAAGAATATTATAGTAAAATAAGTAATGCTGATAGAGAAGTTTTTACAACTGCTAATTATACCTCTATTTACAAATTTGAATCTAGTGTAAGTAATGCCAGCAATAAAGAAACTAAAATATCGCCAAGCAAAAAAGCAGTTATGCTAAAACTAAATGCATTGGATGTTATCACCGAAAAAAAATCGATTGAAAATAAAATAAATTTAACCAACCAATAAAATGAAAAAACATTTAACCACAAGTGCTCTGCTTATTTGCATAGCCTTTTTAAGCAATGCACAAAATTTGATAAGCAAGATACCCCAATCGGCCTCAATTGTTGTTAAATATGCAGGCGAAAATTTTACAAAAAACATATCGCTGCAAAAAATAGATTCGTACCATTTTATTAAAAACGATTTTTTTAAAATGTTGCATATTGACACGCTAACTTCTATACAAAATCTTGGCGTAAATTTTGAGCAAGATGCTTACCAGTACATTACCAACGAAGATACTTCGCTAAATTTTGTAACACTTTTCCCCCTTAAAAATAAAGAGCAATTTTTAAGAACATTAAAATCTAAATACAACTCTGCCGGTAGGTTTGAGAAAAAAAATGGCTACGATTTTTATACCGTATCGCCGGAAACTTATGTTGGATTTACCGAAACAACTGCTGTTATTGTAAATAGTACTTATCAAAACAGAAGAAGTTATTACGATTATTTGTATCCATCTTATAACACCGTAAGCGACTCTGTAAAAGTTATTGAAGTAGATCCTGTAGAAGAAACCGTTCCTGTAATGGATATGCCTGCAGCCGATACTGTAAAATTTACTCCGCCTAAAATTGTTAAAGATAAAATTAAAAAAGGGCAGCAACCTGTAAAGAAAAAACCAACGGCTACAAAACCAACAGCTAAAGGAAAAACAAAACCTAAGCCAAAAACACAAAGAGCGCCAATGGAAGAAGTGATGGAAGATGCTGTAATATCTACAAGAAAATATGGCAACCTTACAATGATAGTATTGAAAATAGAAAAAGAGAACTATGGCAAGAGCAACAGGATATGATTGCCCGTAAAAAACAACTGGCCGTAGCCGAAACCATTATTACCGCTACACTTAATAACAATATAAAATCGGTTGAAAATCAAGAAAACTATACCAAAATTGTTGATCCTGCAGCACATGCAAGCATTTGGATTAAAAATGAAAATATTTTTAACCAATATAAAAATTATTTTTCGATGGGCAGTTACTTTTATAATTATGGAGGTTATAGAAATCGTTATTATACCGATACAACCGATGGCTTTAACTCGGCCATAAATATTTTCTTTGAAAAAGATAAAATGCGGATGAATCAAAAAACTTTTTCAACCAATGCAGAATTAGCACAATTAGGTACTGCTGTAATGAATAGCAAGCAAAATACTGCTTTGCTTAACTACATAAACCCCGATAATATCGGTTATTTTTCAATGAGTATTAATACAGCTATGGCTAACTACTACTATACTTTTTTAAAAAAGTATATGAACAGTACGCCTTATATGAACGAGTACAGCGATGCAATAAATGTGTACATTGATTTACTGGAAATACTAATTGATGAAAAAGGCATTGCCGATTTAATGCCGGGCAATTACTTGTTTGTTATGCATGATATGAAAAACAAATTAGTAACCTATACTGATTATGATTACGACAAGGAGTTTAACAAAAAGGAAATAAAAAAAACTAAAAACGAACTTTCGCCCAACTTTACGTTTGTAATGGAAACCAAAAAAGAAGCCTTTATGAAAAAAGTTGCCAACCTTCCTTTAAAATATGCAAAAAAAGAAGGATACAATTATAAGGACAAAGGCGGTTATTATGAGTTAGCATTTAAAGAAGGCGAAATGCCGATAAGCAGCTTATATTTCATGATTAAAGATGGCAAAGGCATTGTTTCCACATCTATGGATGTAATTACCAGTACACTTAATAATACTGCGTTATATGCTCCATCCGAAGAGGCCAAAAACTCAATATTAAGTAATAATTATTCTTTAAATATTAATTCGAAAAAATTACTTGAAAAAATTGGGCCGGAGTTAAGCAGCAATGCCAATAAAAAAGTAAACGATTATTTATTAGAAAATTTTGGAGATATTAAAATGGAAAGCAGCCTTAAAGATGGTGCATAATACAAGGTACAACTACTGTAAATATTAAAGGCAACATGCCAATAGTCTTGAATTTTTATTTAACATGATGGATGCTATCAACACCATTATGGAAAAAGAAAGGTGAAGAAGAGGCAAAAAGATAAAATTAAATGACTAAAAGAAATGGGCTTTACTTCTTTTAGCCATTGTGTTACTTTTGGCTATTTTAAATTATTTTATAAAACATATAATGTTAGTGCTGTAGCTAAAAATGCCGATGCAATTGTGGCTTTAGATGTAAAGCGTATTACCACACTTTAATCTGCACTTTATTGCAACCCATCGCAATGGAAAGTTAGTGCCGCATCAAAAAAGACACTGCAATTAATTGGAAGGATGTAATTGAAATGCCGATTACGTTTTGGCTTTTCATGTAAAAAATCAACCAAATAATATTTGGCACATAAAATTAAAACTAAAAGATGGTGTTAGGCCAGACAGAGTTTTGGAGCACTATAATTTTAAAACCCTTGGGAATAATGCTTACTATAATGAGGTAGCAAAACTTTATGTTATCCTAAATACCAACGAACTTTTACTAAGTTATTTAAGTATAGAAAATAGCAGTTACGCTACAGAAACAGCAACAGATTTATTTATACAAAAGAACTTTATCCCTAAAGAAACGTTGAGTAAACTTGTTAATGCAAAAAGCCATTTATCTATCCTTTTATTAAAAAATATTTTTTTACCGGAAGATGCTATTGTAAAAGGCAATTTTGATAAAGAAAAAATAGATATCAATACCACATTTATTCCAAACCCGGCATTTAATTTTACAGAAAGTGATTTTGCATTTTCATCCAATAACCTGTTAACATTACAATTTACCCAACCTCCTAATGCTGTTTACAACTTGCTTAGCATTAGCGCAAAAGAAAAAATTAATAAGGCCTTAAACTTTTCAATAGATTCGATGCTGTTGCCCGGTAATAAAAGCTATCAACTACACTTAACAAACTTTATTACCAGAGCAGATAGTGCCATAAGCTATACCTACGATGATGAATTTAATAAAATAGAAAAAGTAGTAGTAAATAATGTGCAAGAGCCTGCCTATACATTTACAATAACCGGTGATAGTGTAAACAAGATTTACAATTACTGGCAAAACACAAAAATTATCGAGCAAACTGCTAATGGTAATCTTTTTACTTCAATGCCATTTGTAAAATCGTATTGTACCGCTAATAGTAATCAATTAGCTATACAACCTCAAAGTGCTACCCTACCTATATTAAATGAAAACTTTAAAGGTATTTTAAACTTCCGATTTTTATTATCGAAAATGCCTCCTAACTTACTTAAATACTTACCCAATACTATTTCAGGAGCAATAAGTAATGTAGATGAAATAAAATTATCAGCACAAAATAGCAATGCCTCAGTAAAAATAAATTGTACAATCCTTAAAAAGAAAAACAGCTTATCAATAGTAAAGTTTTAAGACTCAGTCTCATGCAAGAAAAAATCCCTTTCAGTTAACTGAAAGGGATTTTATATAATTAATCATTTTTAATTTATTAAGGAAAAATACCTAACTCGGCATAGCTGGTAGCTACTTTGTTAATAGCGCTAACATAAGCAGCCGTACGCATATCAGGTATTTCGGGATTACTATGCCATACCGACATAATTTCTCTGGTGGCAGATATCATTGTTTCTTCTAAACCACTGTGCACTAAATCTTGTTCATCCGGACCATGCATAATAAACTCTCTTTCTTTATCGCTTACTCTTTTACCACTTAGCTCTTCTATTTGGCCTAATATGTGGCTGTTTAAATTTTCGGTAAAGCGTTTTTCCATACGGCCATAACGTACATGACTAAGGTTTTTTAACCACTCAAAATAACTTACGGTAACGCCACCAGCATTTAAGTACATATCCGGCACACATAAAATTCCTTTTTGAGCAAACACCTCATCGGCTTCCGGAGTACAAGGGCCATTTGCAGCCTCTCCTACTATTTTAGCTTTTACATTTGGTGCATTATCTCCATTAATAACATTCTCTAACGCTGCAGGTATTAAAATATCGCATGCTAATTCCAATGCATCGGTATTTTTTGCCAAATTAGTTGCTCCCGGATAATTTAATATTGAACCTGTCGCTTTTCTGTGCTTAACTACATCTTCTTCATTTAAACCATCGGCACAATAAATAGCTCCTTCGTACTCTGCAAGTGCAACTACTTTTGCGCCGGCTTCTCTAAAGAATTTTGCACAATGATAACCTACATTTCCTAAACCTTGTACTACAATTGTTTTATCTTTTACACCTAACGGCAAGCCTAACTTCTTCATCACCTCTTCCATATTACACACTTCTCTTATGCCAAAGAAAACACCCAAGCCTGTTGCTTCTGTTCTTCCTCGTACACCACCTTGTGTAATAGGTTTTCCGGTAACACAACCGGCAGCATCAATTTCTCCTGGCTTTAAGGAAGCATAGGTATCTACAATCCAAGCCATTTCTCTTTCGCCTGTTCCATAATCGGGTGCAGGTACATCAATACCGGGGCCAATAAAATTTTTCTTTACCAACTCGGCAGTATAACGGCGGGTAATTTTTTCTAATTCGTACTCGCTGTATTTACGTGGATTAATTTTTATGCCGCCTTTGGCTCCGCCAAATGGTACATTTACAATAGCACACTTATAAGTCATTAAACTTGCTAAAGCCATTACTTCATCTTGATTTACTTCGTCGCTAAAACGAATACCACCTTTACATGGTGATTTGTGTTGACTGTGTTGTACCCGGTACGCTTCAATAACTTCTATATCTCCGTTATCTCTTTTTACCGGAAAACGCATTTGATATACGCTGTTGCAGGCTTTAATTTGTTCTAAAATACCTGAATCCCATTTTGTAAATTTTGTTGCTTTGTCAAAGCTTCGTTCCACACTATGGAAAAAGCTATACGGCTGTTGTGCACTCATAAAATTGTTTTTGCAATCGTTGTTTAAATATAATAAAAATACCCACTGGCCATGGGTAATATTTTTAAGATTCTTTTTCTATTTTACTTATTTTTCTATCTACCAAAAACACATAAATAAATAAGCCTATTAATATGGTAAGACAAACGGCAACCACCACATAAATTTTTCCATTGCTTCTCATTACATCGGCCATTTGAGGTTGCTGTTGTGCAAATGACGCTATTGAAAGTAACAGTGCAACTATCAGCATCGAACATCGTACAATTATCTTATTCATTTAATAATGATTTATCTTTTAATAACTGAATTCTGATTTTTAAAGTAGCTATCCACACTGCCAATAACGTCCACCCAATAATTGCCGGATAAAAAACCATACGCAAACGGCTATCAATATCTTTAAAATTTAATGCAGGATTACCACTATCGCTGCCCGGAGCACCGGGATGCAAACTACCTACCAAACGTGGAATTATCCAAATACTGGGAAACAGCATGGCAAAGGCAAAAATGTTGTATACAGCACTAATTCTGGCTCTTTTATCCATATCTGTAAACGAACCTCTTAATACAAAGTATGCACCATAAATTAACAAGGCTATAGCCGCCCCAATAAGTTTGGGTTCTTTTAAAATACTTCCCAACGTTTGACTTTGATCGGTTACCCATGTATAATTAGCCCAAATAGTTCCTGTGGTATAACCCAAAATTCCTAAAAAACTGCCAACTGCAGCATAGTTTACAGCATATATATCATTACGTAAATTAAAACCCCGTAAATATTTAATACTATATACTACACTAACCCCAAACAAAATCATCATTACAAACCACATACTTACATGAAAGTAAAGGTTGCGTATAGTTTCGTTAAGAATAAATAATTTGGGAACATCCATTAAAAACCCACCTACTACCGTGTAGATTAACAAAAGAAGAGATACTATTTTCCACCAATTTTTCTTCACCAAGAAAAGTATTTTTTTTAAGAGAACAAAGATAGGAACTAAACTGTAAAAATTAATCTTTCCACAAATATGGAAACAATATTATTGCTAAAAGTATAATTAAAACATCTAGGCCGGCAATTAAACCAATCAACTCAAAAAGTGCTCCATCTTTAAACACTTCGTTAAACGCAGCTTTACTTAATCGCATTAAAAGCATTAATAAAGGCAATATAACAGGGAAGCCTAAAATGGCCACCAATGCTGCATTTTGCTGGGCTTTGGCAGCTATGGCACTCATAATAGAAAACACCATACTAATGCTTGCACCACCTATTAAAACAATGCCTGCAAATTTCCAGGTATTATTAACCGGATTACCCATGAATACGCTAAACAAAAAAAGACTTAGCAAACTCATAAGCACCATTAATAAAAGGTTATATAAAATTTTGGCTACAATAAATTCTACCGGCGAGGAGATAGAATAAAAATAAAGCATCCGCCCTTTACTTTCCTGCAAAAAACTTTTTGCAACGGCATTTACACAAATAAATAATTGTATTACCCAAAACAATGCATTCCATACGTTAAGCTCCGGATTATCCATAGATAAATATAAAACAAACACCGTGGAAGCAATGTATAATAAGATGCCGTAAAAAGTATGCTTTTGCCGGAACTCAAGCAAAACATCTTTTTTGAACAGTGCCAAAATTTTTTGGGTAGAAAGCATAAACAAAAATCACTATTTTTTTACAATTAAAGATAAATTATACACATTATACAAATAATACATTTTTTAAAAATTGAGAAAAGCTTCTAAAACCTTTATTCCTGCTGGGTTTTAAAATATGTATAAAATACACACAGCCATTTTCCTTAGTGTTTTTACTATTTGCAAAAATGAAATTAACCTATATATTACCAAATATTTTTTCTTAACTAAAACAAAAACCAAATGAGAAAATTTTTAAAAGCCTCTTTCTTAACTGCAGGTCTTTTCTTTACGGTACAAATCTTTGCCCAGGATTTAATTAAGGGCAATCCGGGCATGTACCCTTCGTATGTTGCATTTAAAGCAGCACCACCTGCTTTTACCAACGGAAAAATTATTTTATCCGACGAAAATGGAAAACTTAGTAATGCATCCAATGTGTTATTAAAAGTAAAGAACAAGATAATATAGGGCAAGACCATTATCGTTACCAGCAAACTTATAATGGCATTGCTGTAGAAAATGCAGTTTACATTTTACATGTAAAAGCAGGAAAAATTCAAAGCCAAAATGGCGATTGGGTTAAAGATTTTCCATCAACATTAAAATCTACTGCAACTATCTCAACATCTACTGCAATACATAAAGCAACAGATTTTGTTGGAGCAAGGTCTTACAAGTGGCAATTACCAAGTGAAGAAGCTTTTATTAAAAGAGAACAAAATAATCCAAGTGCTACATTTTATCCGAAAGCGCAATTGGTTTATTATAGTGGAGAAGATGCGATAAATCCATCGGCACTTCGTTTGGCCTATAAATTAGATATATATGCCCAATATCCAATGAGCCGGCAAATTGTTTATGTGGATGCTGCAAATGGAAATATTTTAGGCAAGAGAGAAGTAATACACACTACCAATGCCACAGGTAGTGCTGTTACTGCTTATAGCGGAACACAAACTATTACTACAGATTATACAGGCACTACTTATCGTTTAAGAGAAACCGGCCGTGGTAATGGAATTAATACATACAACATGAAAACTGCCGGCACAAGTTATGCAGCTGCAGTAGATTTTACAGATGCAGATAATGTTTGGAACAATGTTAACGCCAATAAAGATCAATACGCTACAGACGGACATTGGGGTACAGAAAAAACCTACGACTATTATTTCACAAAATTTAATAGAAACAGTGTAGATAATGCAGGCTTTGCTTTAAACAGCTATATACATACCAATTTAGTAGCATTTGGGTATCCCGATAATGTAAATGCATTTTGGGATGGTAGCAGAATGACGTATGGTGATGGTAATACCACTTATTCGCCATTAACAGCATTGGATATTTGTGGTCACGAAATTACACATGGCGTAACTGAAAGAACATCTAACCTTACGTACTCTAACCAATCCGGTGCTTTAAATGAAGGCTTTAGCGATATTTTTGGAACTGCTATAGAGTTTTATGCAAAAGGCACTAGTGGTAATTGGCTAATTGGGGAAAACATTGGAGCATCTTTCCGTAGTATGAGCAACCCAAATACTTATAGCCAACCAGATACTTATTTAGGAACATATTGGTACACAGGCACAGCCGATAACGGTGGTGTACACACGAACAGTGGTGTATTAAATTTTTGGTTTTATATTTTATCGCAAGGCGGAAGCGGAACCAACGATATCGGATCTGCTTACACAGTAACCGGAATTGGAATTGATAAAGCCGCTGCTATTGCTTTTAGAACTAATACGGTTTATTTAACTGCATCATCAAATTATGCAGCAGCCAGAACGTATGCTATTCAATCTGCTACTGATTTATACGGTGCAGGAAGTGCAGAAGTTATTGCAACAACGAACGCATGGTATGCTGTTGGTGTTGGCGCAGCTTATAATACCGGATGTGGAGTTCCTTCTGCCTTAACTTCATCTGCCATTACAAGTTCTGGTGCAACATTAAGTTGGACGGCAGGTTCTAATGCAGTAAGTTATTTAGTTGAGTACAAAACATCGGCTGCTACTACATGGACAGTTGCTGCATCTGCTACTACAGCAACATCTGTTTCATTAACAGGTCTTACAGCATCTACAGCTTATAACTGGAGAGTTACTACAAATTGTTCTTCGTCTACCAGTACTGCTGCAACAGCAAACTTTACTACAACAGCTGTTGCAACCGGTTGTGCTGCTGCGTTTGAACCAAACGAAACTCAAGCCACAGCTATTGCTATTACTTCGGGTGTTACCAATTCCGCTGCAATAAGCTCTACAACTGATATAGATTATTATAAAATTGTAACAACTGCAACAAGTAGTAATGTATATAATCTTGTTGGTCCAAGTGGTGTAGATTTTGATTTATATATTTATAACAGTGCCGGCACTCAAATTGGCTCAGGCACTGGCTCTACAGCTACCGAAACGGTTTCGCTAACAAGTCAAGCTGCAAGTACTTATTATATAAAAGTGATTGGTTACAATGGCGCAAATAGTGCAACATGTTACACTATCAAAGCTACTGCAACTGCTGCAACAACCTGTGCCGCACCAACTGCATTAACTTCATCTGCTATCACAAGCAGTAGTGCAACCGTAGGTTGGACTGCAGCGAGTGGTGCTGTTAGTTATAAAGTTGAGTACAAAACATCGGCTGCCACTACATGGACAGTCGCTGCATCTGACAACAACTGCAACATCGGTTACATTAACAGGCTTAACAGCATCTACTGCTTATAATTGGAGAGTTACAACTAACTGCTCTGCATCTGCAAGTACTGCCGTAAGTGCAAACTTTACAACGCTTGCTGCAACCGGTTGCCAAAGCAGTTTAGATAATGCAACAAATGGTACAATTTCCGGCGCAGCAGTGATTCCGTTTAACACCAATGTTACCGGTTTAATTAGCCCTTCGGGAGATAACGACTATTACAAATTTGTAATTACTACAGGCGGTACGGCTACAGTTACGTTAACAACCTTGCCGGCTGATTACGATTTAACTATTGTGAACAGTGCAGGTACACAATTAGCAATATCTCAAAATGGTTCAACTACCAGCGAAACCATTACACGTACTTATACAGCAGGCACGTACTATGCAAGAGTATTTGGATACAATAACGCTAACAATGCCAGTGTATGCTATACTTTAAAAGTGCAATTAGGTACTGCTAGTTTAACAGGTACCAATACACCTGAAATTACACAAAATGGTTTGTTGAAAATTTATCCTAACCAAGTTACAGATTTTGTAACCGTAAGCGTATTAGGTAATGTAGATAAACAAAGTGTAATAAATGTTGTAGATGTTAACGGACGTGTTGTAATGACATCTAAGATGATAAACAATTTACAAAGAGTGGATGTTTCTAGTTTACCAAAAGGCGTTTATATGCTTCAGGTGAATACTGCAACAGGCAAACTATCTTCTAAATTTGTAAAACAATAACTTAACAATTCTTATAAAAAATCCCACCAAATTGGTGGGATTTTTTTATACTGTTTTTTTAACCATTTGTAGCTGCACAATGTCTGCATCTGGGCTCATAAATATCTTTTTCGCCCAACAAAACTTGTGGCCCTTCTGCTTTTTTACGATAACTAATATTAGCAATATTGCCACATTTAACACAAATGGCATGCAGCTTTGTAATATAATCGGCCTTAGCTAAAAGATTAGGCATTTGCCCAAATGGCGTACCTAAATAATCCATATCCAACCCTGCAACAATTACCCTTATCCCTTTCATAGCCAATTGCTCACACACATTACCAATTTCGGCATCAAAAAACTGAGCTTCATCTATGCCTACAACATCAACTCCTTCGGATAACAATAATATAGCCTGGGAGCTTTCTACAGGTGTAGACAAAATAGCATTCGTATCATGGCTAACAATTTTTTCTACATCATACCTTGTGTCAATGGCGGGTTTAAAAATTTCAACCTTAAGGTTTGCAATTTTACTCTTTTCAATCTTCTTATAAGTTCTTCTGTTTTACCACTCAACATACTTCCGCAAATAACTTCAATCCAACCTCTGCGTTCGCCTTTTAAATTTGGTTCTATAAACATTTATATCTTTTTTTTAAATATCAGTTTGTAACTTACGTAATAATTTTATTAGCCCAAGACTTAATTGGGCATCAAAAATATACTTTATCATGGAAAGAGTGGAGACACTCCTAAAAAAAATAAATGATTTGTTTGCCGGCGGAGCTTCGGCCGAACAACTCATGTTGCCTGTACAAATGTTATTAACAGAGTTACAGCAACTTCAAAGTAGCGGTAATAGCCATTTTGGTAACATTGAGATTACTGCTTTAGGTTCATTTAATGATATGCCTAAAAAGCATATTGAGCCCGAAAAAGAGCCTGAACCTGAAAAAATTGTTGAAGTTTTACAGGTAAATGAAGCCGAAATTGAGGCAGAATTAGAAGAAATAAAACGAAATGCCGAAAAGCTTCAGCAAATTAGTGCTTATAACAAACCACAGATTGTTTTTGAGGATACTGCCGATGAAATTACCCGGCCTGCAACTGAAACCAAAAAAGAAATAAACGAAGTTATCTCTAACGCCGGTGCATCTTTAAACGACAAACATAAACAGACCAAAATTGATTTGGGCGATACACTCACAGAAATTCCAATAAGAGATTTAAAAAAAGCTATAGGTGTAAACGATCGCTTTTTATTTATAAACGAATTGTTTAGAGGAGATGAAGCCATGTACGAACGAAGTATTAAAACTATTAACAGTTTTTCTATTTTAGCCAAGCCGAGTATTGGATACAAAGAGAGCTAAAAACTAAAGTTGGTTGGAAAGAAGGTACAGAAGCTGTTCTTCAATTTGATCAGTTAATTAAAAGACGATTTTCGTAAATAAAGTTTACAATTTTTTTGTAGCCCCAACATTTTCTGCAACATATTTTTTGAAGCAGCACTCATTTTAAGTTTTCTGAATTTTCGGTTAATAACTCTTTTAATATTTTTCTAATTGCAGTGCATCTTTAATACTTTTAGCACCGCCGCTCTCAACTAAATCAATAGCCTCGGTATATTTTTCGTAAACAGGTCCAAACAAAACCGGCTTACCATATACCGCAGCTTCCAGCACATTGTGTACTCCATCACTCCCAAAGCCGCCACCAATATACGTTACGTTGGCATATTTATACAAACGACTTAACATGCCAATATTATCAACAATCAGGCAATTTGTAGTTGATAGTTGTCCATTTGCAGTTAATAATTGAGAATGTAAAATTGCCTGGGAAATGCTTTTTAATGTTTTTAATATTTTCTGCATCTATTTCATGCGGCGCTAAAATGAGTTTTATTTGCGGATGTGTATTTACAAAATGAATAAATAATTCCTCGTCTTCTTCCCATGTACTTCCGGCAACTATTACTTTATTGTTGCCAATAAAATTTTCAATTACCGGCAAGGGTTCAAATTTATTTGCGATAGCTTCTACCCTATCAAATCTGGTATCGCCACTAACAGTAACATTTTTTTCAAAGCCTATTTCACTCAAACTATTTTTACTGGTACCATTTTGTACAAATAAATGTGAAAAGCAATACAACATTTTTTTCCAAAATAAACCATACCATTTAAAAAATGGCTGGTCATCTCTAAAAACTCCCGAAACTAATAATAAAGGAATATTCCTTTTTTTAATTTCGTTCAAATAATAAAACCAATACTCATATTTTACCCATAAAACTAAACTAGGTTTTACTATATCCAAAAATCTTACTGCATTTACGCTGCTATCCATCGGCAGGTAAAATATATTATCGGCTATAGTATAATTTTTACAAGCTTCATAACCACTTGGCGAAAAAAAGGTCAATACTACTTTCAATTTTTCATTTTCCGCTTTCAACTTTTCCAGTACTGGCCTTCCTTGTTCAAATTCTCCAACACTTGCACAGTGCATCCAAACAGTTTGCTTATTGTTATTATTATCAATTGCAGATAATTTTGAAAAAATATCTTTTCGTCCCAAAACCCATTTTTTTGCCTTAGGGTTCCACCAGGCAGTTATTCGAATGCCGATATTATAAACCCCTAAGAAAAATTGATAATAAAATTTGCCCAAAATATTAAAATTTATACTAAAATACGATGTATTCTTTGGCTAAGCAATTCCAAAGCTAACAATCCATTTTAAAGCCCGAAGCCTTATCTTTGCCAACATAAAAAAACAGCATATGAGGCCGTTACAAATGGTAGATACAAAAACGCAGTATCAAAAAATAAAAGCAGAGGTAGATGCAGCAGTAATTGGCGTTTTAGAAAGCTCAATATTTATTGGAGGTAAAGTTGTAAATGATTTTGCTACAAACCTCGCCAACTATAATGGAAGCAAACATTGTATTCCCTGTGCAAATGGTACAGATGCACTTCAAATTGCCATGATGGCATTGGGTTTACAGCCCGGCGATGAAGTTATAACGCCATCTTTTACATACATAGCTACTGTTGAAGTTGCAGCCTTACTTAATATTAAACCCATTTTTGTAGAGGTAGATAAACAAACTTTTTGCATTGATCCCAGTGCTATTGAAAGTGCTATTACACCAAAAACAAAAGCCATAATACCTGTGCATTTGTATGGCCACGCTGCCAATATGGAGCAAATAATGGCCATTGCAACAAAACATAATTTATTTGTAATTGAAGATAATGCACAAGCAATTGGTAGCAATTATACATTTACAAATGGCACAAGTAAAAAAACCGGAAGTATAGGCCACATAGGTTGTACATCTTTTTACCCCAGTAAAAACCTTGGTGCCTTTGGCGATGGTGGAGCCATGTTTACCAATGATGATGAGTTGGCTAATAAGTTAAGAATGATTGCCAGCCACGGGCAAAGCAAAAGATACTACCATGATGTTGTGGGATGCAATAGTCGATTAGATGCTGTACAGGCTGCAATACTTGATATTAAGTTAACGCATTTGGATGAGTATTGTAATGCAAGAAAAAATGCCGCCGATTTTTACGATGCAGCATTTGCAGGTACTACAAAAATCACAGTTCCGTTCAGGGCTTCCAATCAAAGCCATGTTTTTCATCAATACACTTTACAAGTAAACGATGTAGATAGAGATGCTTTATCGCAATATTTAACGGATAATGGTGTACCCAATATGATTTATTACCCTGTACCGGCACACAGGCAAAAAATGTTTGATGCATTTGGAGGTAACACTTATGATTTACCCATTACAGATTGGTTAACAGAAAGAGTAATTTCTTTGCCTATACATACTGAGCTTGATGAAGAACAACAACAATTTATAGTAAATAAAGTTTTAGAATTTATAAATAAATAATATGAAATAAACATAAAAATTATCGAGCTAATTTATACCAAAAGCGATAATAATTTTTATTGTTTATACTAATGTGACAAATAAAAACAATAAATATTAACACATGAAAATTGCAGTAGTAGGAACTGGGTATGTGGGCTTAGTAACCGGCACTTGTTTTGCCGAAACGGGCAACCATGTTACTTGTGTAGATATAGATAAAAGTAAAATTGATAAATTAAATTCGGGCACGGTCACTATTTATGAACCTGGTTTAGAAAAACTTTTTTTACGCAACCAAAAAGAAAGCAGATTATTTTTTATTACATCATTAAAGGAAGGAATAAAAGATGCTCAAATAATTTTTTTAGCATTGCCTACTCCTCCCGGCGAAGATGGTAGTGCCGATTTGAAGTATATTCTTAGCGTGGCTAACGAATTGGGAAACCTTATTAATAAAGATGATTTTAAAGTTATTATAGATAAAAGTACCGTTCCGGTTGGCACAGCAGATAAGGTAAAAGCTGCGCTTTTAAATAATGGGGCAACCGAAAATTCTTTTGCTGTAGTAAGTAATCCGGAATTTTTACGGGAAGGTGTAGCCGTGGATGATTTTATGAAACCCGACAGGGTTGTTATTGGTACCGAAAACGAAAAAGCAAAAAAGATTTTATTGGATTTATATGCACCATTCGTACGTCAGGGCAATCCCATTATTTTTATGGATGAAAAAAGTGCAGAGCTTACAAAATATGCAGCCAATGCTTTTTTAGCAACCAAAATTTCGTTTATGAACGAAATTGCACAATTATGTGAAAAGTTTGGTGCCGATGTAGACCTGGTTAGAAAAGGAATTGGAAGTGATGAAAGAATTGGAAAAAGATTTTTATTTCCGGGTATTGGATATGGCGGCAGCTGTTTTCCTAAAGATGTGCAAGCTTTAGCAAGTTCATCAACAGAGGTAAATTATTCCTTTAAAATTTTAGATGCAGTAATGGAAGTTAATAAAATCAAAAACTCCATTTAATTCCTAAAATAAAAAAATATTTTGGAGATGATTTAAAAGGAAAAAAAATTGCACTTTGGGGCTTAGCTTTTAAGCCTAATACAGATGATATTAGAGAAGCCCCGGCATTAATAATTATCGAGGAATTACTAAAAGAAGGAATTAACATTTGTGCATATGATCCTGAAGCAATGAAAAATGTAAAAGACCTGATTGGCGATAAAATAAGTTACTCAGAAAGGCAATATGATGCTTTGCAAAATGCAGATGCATTAATTATTGCAACAGAATGGAGTGAATTTAGAACTCCTGATTTTACGAAGATTTCATCTTTACTAAAAAATAAAGTAATTTTTGATGGTAGAAATTTATTTGATTTAACCCAAATGCAAAGTTTGGGCTTTCATTACGAAAGTGTGGGAAGAAAGATAATTAAGAATTAAAAACTAAGAATGAAAAAAAGAGTACTGATAACAGGTGCAGCAGGCTTTTTAGGAAGCCATCTTTGCGATAAATTTATTGCCGAAGGCTACCATGTTATTGGGATGGATAACTTAATTACAGGCGATTTAAAAAACATTCAACATCTTTTTCCCTTAAAAGAATTTGAGTTTTATTACAATGATGTAAGCAAGTTTATACATGTACCGGGCCAATTAGATTATATTTTGCATTTTGCATCGCCAGCCAGTCCTATTGATTATTTAAAAATTCCTATTCAAACATTAAAAGTAGGTTCGTTAGGCACACACAATTGCCTTGGTTTGGCACTTGCCAAAAAAGCAAGGATATTAGTAGCCAGCACAAGTGAAGTATATGGCGATCCATTAGTTCATCCGCAAAACGAAGAATATTGGGGAAATGTAAACCCTGTTGGGCCAAGGGGTGTTTACGATGAAGCTAAACGTTTTCAGGAAGCCATGACAATGGCTTATCACACTTTTCATGGCGTAGAAACAAGGATTGTACGAATATTTAATACCTATGGCCCACGTATGCGATTAAATGATGGAAGGGCTTTACCTGCATTTATTGGCCAAGCTTTACGTGGCGAAGATTTAACTGTTTTTGGCGATGGTAGCCAAACCCGAAGTTTTTGTTATGTATCGGATTTAATTGACGGAATTTATAAATTATTGTTAAGTGATTATGCAATGCCGGTAAATATTGGTAATCCTGATGAAATATCCTTAAAGGATTTTGCCGAAGAAATTATAAAACTTACAGGTACTACACAAAAAATTATTTATAAAGAATTGCCGGCAGATGATCCTAAACAAAGGCAACCCGATATTACAAAAGCAAAAAAAATATTAAACTGGCAACCTCAAGTTAGCCGTGCCGATGGCTTAAAAATTACATACGAGTATTTTAAAAATTTACCTAAAGAAGAATTAAATAAATTACCCAAAGAGTTTGAAAGCAGAAAATAATTAGACAACCAATAACTAACAGTAATAATGTACCAAGATTTATTAGACAAGAAAAAAAGTTTAGCAGTAATTGGCCTTGGTTATGTGGGCCTGCCGATTGCTTTAGAATTTGCAAAAAAAATTAAAGTAATAGGCTTTGATATAAATGCTAAGAGAGTAGAGATGATGCGTAACAAAATAGACCCTAGTCAGGAATTGGAAAGCAGCGCATTTGATAATTGCGATATAGAATTTACTAATGACTTAGACGTTTTAAAAAAAGCTAATTTTTTTATAGTTGCTGTACCTACCCCGGTGGATGAACATAATGTACCAGATTTAGTACCTGTGCAAAAAGCAAGCGAAACAATTGGGAAGGTTATTAAGAAAGATGATTATGTTGTTTTTGAAAGCACCGTTTATCCGGGCTGTACAGAGGAAGATTGTTTACCTATTATTGAAAAATTATCTGGCCTGAAAAATATAGCCGATTTTAAATTAGGTTACTCACCGGAAAGAATTAACCCGGGAGATAAAGAACATACTTTAGCAAAAATTATAAAAGTAGTAAGTGGTTGCGATGCAAAAAGTTTGGATGTAATTGCAAAAGTATATGAGCTGGTAGTAACTGCAGGGGTACATAAAGCATCCTCAATAAAAGTTGCCGAAGCTGCAAAAATTATTGAGAACACACAAAGAGATTTAAACATTGCTTTAATGAATGAGCTGTCTATCATTTTTGATAAGATGAACATTAATACATATGAAGTACTGGAAGCTGCAGGCACAAAATGGAATTTCCTAAAATTTCAACCCGGCCTGGTTGGCGGCCATTGCATTGGTGTAGACCCCTATTATCTTACTTACAAATCAAAAGAATTAGGTTACGATAGTCAGGTAATACTAGCCGGCAGAAACATTAATGATGGTATGGCTGGCTATGTTGCAAAAAAGGTATTGCAGCATATAATTCAAAATAGCCATAATGTTAAAGATGCTAAAGTGTTGGTAATGGGTGCTACGTTTAAAGAAAATGTTAGCGATATAAGAAACAGTAAAGTGGCTGATGTTGTTAAAGAATTAAAATCATTTTCATTAAATGTAGATGTTGCAGATCCGTATGCCGAAAGCGATGAATTAAAGAATGAGTACGGGTTTGAGTTATCTTCGGTAGGTAAAGATTATGATGCTGTTGTGGTAACTGTGCCGCATAACGATTACAAAATTTTGGATGATACTTACTTTGTAAGCATTACAAAACCAAGTGCACTTATTGCCGATTTAAAAGGCATTTACAGAAATAAAATTAGTAGCAGAAGTTATTGGAGTTTGTAAAGAACGGGAAGAAAACAGAACAGTAAATTTCTTTTTCAATCAATTTGTATAATTGGTTTTAACTAGTGTAATAAATGAATAACAATTTTCACAATACAGATTTAAGCAATAATAATTTTTTAGTAACCGGCGGTGCTGGTTTTATTGGCAGTCATATTGCGGAGTATCTTTTAAAAAACGGTGCTAAAAAAGTAAGAGTATTGGATAATTTAGTGAACGGATTTAGAAGCAACTTATCTATTCTACAACAATATCCGGCATTTGAATTTATGGAGGGTGATATACGCAATGCCGAAACCTGTTTACATGCTTGTGATGGTATAGATTATGTTAGCCATCAGGCTGCTTTAGGAAGTGTACCACGTAGTATTAAAGAACCTGTTTATTTTACCGAAGTAAATGTTGCCGGCTTTGCCAATATACTTAAAGCTGCTGTGGATAAAGGTGTTAAAACATTTGTGTACGCTTCTTCATCTTCTGTTTACGGCGATGAAAAAACATTACCCAAAAAAGAAGATAAAATTGGCAACTGCTTATCGCCTTATGCAGCCACAAAAAAAACAAATGAATTATATGCACAGGTTTTTGCCGATGTATATGGCATAAAATTAATGGGCTTTAGATATTTTAATATTTTTGGGCCACGGCAAGATCCGGATGGGCCTTATGCTGCGGTTATCCCTCTTTTTGTAAAAGGAATAATTAATAAAACACCCGTTTACATAAATGGCGATGGCGAGCAAACAAGAGATTTTACATTTGTAGAAAATGCTGTGCAAATAAATGTAAAAGGAATGCTTACAAACAATAACGATGCATTTAATAAAGTTTATAATGTAGCAGTTGGCGAACGTTTTACGGTTAATCAATTATACAAAGCCTGCCAAACACAATTAAACAGTGAATTTACAGCAACCTACAGAGCCGAGAGCTGGTGATATTCGGGATTCGTTGGCAGATATTTCTTTGGCAAAAAAAACTTATTAGGCTATCAACCAACTAAAAAGTTTGAAGATGGCTTAATTGAAACAATTGAGTACTTTAAAAATTTATATAGTTAGCCAATGCCATTTATTAAAACAGACATTCCGGATTTACTTGTCTTTGAACCTAAAATATTTGAAGACAGCAGAGGATATTTTTTTGAAAGCTATAATGAACAAACTTTCTTGGCAGAAGGTATTACACTAAAATTTGTGCAAGATAACCAAGCCAAATCAAGCTTTGGAGTTTTAAGAGGCTTGCATTACCAACAAAACCCTCATGCACAAACAAAACTTGTACGTGTGCTTAGTGGCAAAATTTTAGATGTAGCTGTAGATATTCGTAAAGGATCGCCTACTTACGGCAAAGTGTTCAGCATTGAATTATCAGCAGAAAATAAAAAACAGTTATTGGTACCACAAGGTTTTGCACACGGCTACTCAGTATTAAGCGAAACTGCCGAAGTAATGTATAAATGCGATTGTTTTTATAACAAACAAACCGAGGGCGGAATTTTGTATAACGATCCCATTTTAAATATTGATTGGAAAATTCCGTTGGACAAAGCTGTAGTTTCAGAAAAAGACACACTGTATCCATCCATCACCAATTGTGTAAACAATTTTGTTTACAATAAATAAATATGGAAGAAAAAAACTATTTTAATTACAGGTGCTAACGGACAACTAGGAAGTGAGTTTAATGCAATTTCTAAACATTACGATGACTATACATTTTTATTTGTTGGCAAAGATGATTTACCAATAGATGATTTTATAGCAGTTGAATCTTTTTTTCAACAAAATAAAATTGATGTATGTGTTAATTGTGCCGCTTACACGGCTGTTGATAAAGCAGAAACCGAAACAGAAAAAGCTACTTAATAAATGCCACTGGAGTTGGCAATCTGGGTATACAATGCAATAATTACAACGTAAAGTTCATTCACATTTCCACCGATTATGTTTATGATGGAACAGCTACCATGCCCATTACCGAAGACCAACCAACAAATCCAATTGGTGTTTACGGAGCATCAAAATTAAGAGGCGAATTAGCTGCATTTGAAAAAAATTCATCTTCTGTAATAATAAGAACATCTTGGGTATATTCTTCTTACGGTAACAATTTTGTAAAAACAATGATACGGTTGATGAATGAAAGAGAAAGTGTTAATGTAATAAACGATCAAATTGGCAAACCTACATATGCCAGAGATTTAGCAATTGCTATTATGGAAGTTATAGAGGAATGGCCAGCAATAACCAATAGTTCAAGAATATTTAATTTTACCAATTCGGGCATTGCTATAAGTTGGTACGATTTTGCTTGTGCCATTAAAGAAATCATTGGTAGCAAATGTATTGTAAATCCCATACATACATCTGCTTACCCAACTGCGGCAAAGCGGCCGGTATACTCCGTTCTAGATACTACAAAACTGGAAAATCAATTAAGCATTACCATACCCAATTGGAAAGAGAGTTTAATTAAATGTATGAGCTTAATGTAATTGTTCAAAAAAATGCCTTGTAATCTTTCAACTACAAGGCATCATCTCAGTATATGTTTACTGATTTTTGTTATTGTGCTAACGATATCCTTATTTGCACACCTGCTCTTGTATTAACCATTGGTGCACTGGAAGATATATATGGTGTTACCCTACGTTGCTCAAAAAACAATTTAACCAATACTCTGTTATTAAGTGTATAATCAATGCTTGGTAAAATAGTAATTTCTTTGCTGCCGCCTGTAGCAAAATTATTATCCTGATCTAATCTGCTGTTGGCAGTTACATTATCTCTTATACCAAAATCAAAACGGAAATTAATTTCGTTTTCCAATTTACTTTTTTCTTTGCCTTCGGCATTCTTACTTTGCAAGAATTTTGGCCAAGGAATATTAAATGGCAGTTTCAATCCTCTTTTACGGTAACCGCCGCCAATTTTAAATTCGGTGCTTCTAATTTCACTCAATTGAAAATCTACCAAACTTAAACTCAACTGCCTTGTTTTTGAATATTCAAATTTTGCTTCCATTTGATTAGTGAACTGCATATTTACACCAATTAACGGAGAAAATTGCTCACCAATACTAACATTAGGAACAAGGAAATATGGAACATAGTTTTTAGATAAGGTATCGTAAAAAGAAGGATAACCAAATCTTGAAACATCCTGATATAATAATGCAGATGTAAAACCATTCATGCTTAAATTACCAGTATACCCATGCGATAAAGTGAAATTTGTAAATATTTTATCCAACCCTTTTATTCTACTCAAGCCATTATAATCTAATCTCCAATTGGGTTTAGGAATAATTGCTTTAAACGGATTTGTTTTAATGTTTGGATTACTTTGGTTTATTAAAGCAACTTTTTCAGGGCTTTGCCCTGTGTATGCAGCAATAAATGCCGGTATTAAAACATCCGTAGCATAGCGGCCATATCCATACCTGTAACCATCTGCACCAACAGGCTGACCAACACTGTAAGGGTTTTTTGCACCCAACCGCTGCGACATAATTAACCTGTAATCCTGGAATTTTTTAAATGTTTCCGATACTCTGTTAGGATCAAATTTCCCAAACAAAGTTTTAAAAGAAATATATGTTACATCAAAACCACCACCGGCATACGGATTTAAATGATAAAAACTTTTTGGATTACCTCCCAAAAGGCTTGTATCGGCATAGCGAAAAGTTTCGGTATAATTTTTATTAAATGTTTTACGAAGGTTTACCGAAATATTTAAATCTCTTACAGGCTCTATTTGTGCAGACAAAGTGAGTGTTTGATCAAAATTTTGCATAAACAAAGAATTAAACATGGTATCCTTTGTAATTAAATTTTTGCTTGCCGCTCTATTTAGCCAATTTGTATCGGGCTGCATTCCCATAATAAAATCAAAACCCGGAGCCATGCTCTTAAAGTTTTGTCCCACAAATTGAGTACTATCTGTATAACCCGGCAAACGAGTATTTGCATTTTCCGACACCGAAACACTTACCTGCTTAACACTTGTTAGTAATTTTCCAAAGAACTTACCCATACCACCAACATAAGGCATGGCGGTTTTATCAACTATACGTCTGGTTTTTAAAACCCTTTTACCATTCTTGAGTGTTACAGAATCTTTTACTTTGGTAATTCTGTTTCTCCATTTTTCTTTATCCTCTTTATTAGATGGTACTTCTAACTGGCGAAGCCATTTAGATTTTTGATAAAGCCTTGTAAAATCTAATTGTGCAGTAGCTTCTTTTTGTTGTGTGTTCTCTAAAATATTACCCAATTCCACAGCAAGTCTTGATGCACCAATCCAACGGTACGATGCTCTGTAATTTAAATTAATGGTTGTCCAATCTAATAATGGTAATTTATTAGTTGGTACTGTATAGGTAAAATTAGCTGCCTGATTGTATACAGTATTCCTTCCTCCTTTCATAAAATTTTTCCATACTGTATCTTTCTTAGCTTTAGTATCTAACCTTCCATTCGGCTCATCTATCCTACTATTATTGGTTACCGTTAAATCAAAATTAATTGCCCTCGTAATATTCCAACGCATTACATAATCTCTCTGGAAAATAAAATATTTATCATATGTTTCAGGTATGGCATATTTAGAGGCGCCTACGCTACGTGGCCGAATTGCTCCAAACTGCCGCTGTACATCTGCCCTAAAACTCAGTTGCGATGGTATTAAATTAAAATTAAAGTCCTTCATTAAATCAAACCACTTGGTTTTTGTTTTTCTAAACATCCATTTAAATGGTTCTATATATTTAGGTTGTGGAGCAAAATTATAACCTAAACCACCTCTGTGCCTTGTTACTTCATTGTTTTCTATTAAGGGTGTATGTGTTTTTGTTTTAAGGTATGAGTAACTTACATCAAAATTAGACACATCATAAATTTTAGGTTTTTTACTACTGGTTCTATTTTTACGAACATTGGTAAAATTTACAGTAGTTGTAGATGTAAACTCAATTGCATCGTTTTTTATCGAATCTCTTTGCGCTTTAGGTGCCGCTTTAAGTTTGTCTTTTAGTTTAATATCCATATCGTACGGATCGTACTCTGGTTTACTTACCGTTTGCGTATAGCTTGCGTATACAGGAATAGACAACGCTGCCTTTTTAGGTAATAATTTACCTAACTCTAAGTTTGCAGATACATCAAACTGTAAAAAATCATCTCTGTACCTTTCTGCTATTCTTTGCTCTAATGTTCCAAAGCCTTTGCTGTGAGCATTTGCGGATACTGTTACATTGCCTAAATCGGCTAAGGTTAAATCTACTCTGCCCAATGCAGCCCAACCACCGCTTTCATCAATAGATGATAAACGTAATTCATTTACCCAAATTTCGCCACATGCATCGGCAGTTGCAGCACTCGTATTTTCTACACTTATTAAAACCCCTCTTACTTCTGCCAAATTAGGATTACCCATTATAGAGTACATATGGCCGTTAGACTGTTGCTCTCTAAAAATTTGCAACGGAGAAGTGGAAGATGTATTTCTGTTTTGTTTGATTTGAATTAAACGCAATAAATCCAAATCCAATGAGTTTGCCGGATTCCATAATGAATCATTGTATTTATCCGTATCTACGCCTAAAGAAGCGGCGTTTAAATCTGTAAGATTTAACGGTATTCTTATTTCGTAATAGTTATTAATAAAATCGGTTCCCAAACGAATAACAGCCGTAAGATCTTTGTTTTTTAAATTGGTAAGGGCAGATTTTTTTTCGGCATGAATAAAGATTGATAGTTTACGATATTGCCTTAAATCTCTGTTAGCAAAAGTTTGAAAAACACCTCGGGCATCTCCTTTAGGTAAATTACAAAGTTGTAAACTCATACTTTGCTCATTTAATAAAAGATTTACGCCATTATTGCTTTGTGTTTGTTGTCTTTCAATAGTACGTGGTGTACGGTAAGGCAATGGGCTACGCTTATCATTTTCCTCAATATTTACTGCCCCTACATTAAAGCTAACACCATAGAATTACGCCGGTTGTTTGCCCGGTAGTATCAATTTTATATTTAAACGTACGCCAAATATTTCGGGTTAATTGTAACTCTGCAAAACGCATGGTAACACTATCTGCAAAATCGGTTAAAAACATACGCATAAAGCGTATGGATTTAAAATCGGGGATGTTACCTATTTTTTTATCCCAACTTCCAATAGGCACTCTAAACTGATACCATGTTTCGGCTCTTGTAGTTCCATCGGCCAGGGAAACATTAGCAACTTTTTTATCTACAATAAAATTAGTACCAATTTGCATTTCGGGTGCAGTTGGTGGTTTAATATCTACTATGTATTGAAAATACTCTTCGGTTTGGCTTAAAGTATTATCTCTGTTTAAATCCTCTGCATCGGGATAGTTTGTAGCTGATGTTGTGTAAGGATTTTCGGCATCGGCAATGGCTGAATTTCCTTGTGTATTAGAATAATTTTTATACCTGCTTAAAATACCCAAATTCATTATATCATAATCTCCACCACGATAGTGATGAAAATTATCGTTTGACGGATCGCTTGCTGCATCTAAATATGCAGGTGACGCTGCTCCAAAATTTGCTTTCAAATTATTTAAATAATCGGCTCTTTTTCTGATCTCTGCTGTATCTGTGCAACCATCAAAACCAACATCCTGGTATAATCTATCGTTGGGGTCGTTACTAAACGCATTGGTTACCTGTATGGGGTTACGTGGCACTTTTGCCCAGTTAGACTCTTCTATTGGAGCCGGGGCATTTGGTGTTGGCAATCCATTTTCGTAAAAACGTTTACCATCTCTTAACACATCTTCGGAAACATTACCTAAATTAAAATATAGTTTTCCTCCGGCAGATGATTGCGATAATTTGATAAACGGATCCTGAACCCAAAATTCTATAAACTCAATATTGGCTGTTTCAAAATCGGTTTGATCTATATTACGCATTAAACCTCCCCAATGTGTTGCAGGGTTTTTTAATTTACCATTTACAAATACATCTGTGGTAGCATCATTATAATTATACGGCCCTCTTTCGGTTGGGTAATACGATAAATCGAAAGTGGTTAACTGGCTCTCTCCAAAACCTGTAGTACGTTGCGGAAAAATTTCTTTTTGATAAACCTGCCTTACTCTGGGATCGCTTAATTCTGCGGCATTATTACCTAATGGATTATTGGGCCCTTTATAAACCTGTAATACGGGCTCAATTTGATACCATGCAATTTTTGCCCTGTTTTTACCGGCAGTAATATCGTCATTTAATGCAGCTTCGGGAAATAATAAAGTATTGCTGCCTTTTGCAGTAGCTCCTTGTGGCGGCGATGCTAGTGTCCAACTTATTAATGGAAATTTAAGATCTATGCCGGATTGAGTTCCTTCAAAATCATCTATATAAATAACACCATTACTTCCCTTACCTATTTGTGGCGCATGGCCGGGTTTTAAATATGCCCCTTCGGCAAATACATTTATGTTAGATGGTGCAGTTGTTTTATAAAAAGGTAATTTATCTAATAACTTAGTTAGCCTTGGTATTTCTTTTCGGTAATTAACATCTAACCCATACATAGTGTTTCGTATTGGGTCTTCATTAATATTTACTTTGCTAAAGAAAGGCCTTTCGCTAAGGCGTACAATTGTACCACCAATACTTAGTTGCTCTTTTAATTTATTTTTAGCAATATAATCAAACCGTAGGCCCATGTAACCTCTTTGCTGCAAACCAAATGTGGCATTATTTTCGGAGTTTACCTGCACCGGAATACCTGCATTAATAATGGCTGCATTGGTTATTTTAATAGTACCTAAATCGTAATTAATATCGTAATCTAAACCTTCTTGTAATACTCTGCCGCCGGCAGTAACACTTACCGAGCCACGAGGCACATTATAGCCAATACTTATATCAGATGTACCTGAAATTTTTGCAGAGCCTTTTAATACAAATCTATTAAGGTTGGGATATTGCTGTGCTACCGCTTTTATAGAATCGTATAATGCATAATACAGTGTATCCTTAATAGTTGGTAAAGATGGATTAGTATAAATATTTGCAGCTAAATCTCTACCAAAAGGTTCCAGCACAGGAAACATAACTCTGCTATATTGCGATACTACGGTATAATCTTCCACATAGTCAAATACACCATCAGGTTGCGGATCTAATTGATTATTTAATCTATCTAAATTAATTAAAGAGATGATTGGGAAGCCGGCATTTTTATTACCGAAGGGAACATATCTTTTCCATCCTAAACCGGGCTCCTGATAAAGTACATCTAATTTAAAATCTTGCTGCGTTAAAGAACCATACCCAACAGAATAAACATTCTTCATCATCAATCCCCAAATGGGTTGTGTTGGCCTTTGTGATGTTGCTTTTAATAATTTTAAGAACAATACTTTTTGATTGGCAGTATTGCTATCTGGTGGTAAATCTTGTGAAAATTCACCTACCTGATAAATTCTTCCGTTATAAGAGTATTGATACGCTACTGCCAAAACCTCATCGGTTTGCAAAGGCTGATTTAAGGAAATAAAACCTGCTTTTGGGTTTATTCTGTATTGTGTAGAATCTAACTTACGGGCAAATGTTTTTTCAAAATCCTGTACTGGTTGTAAACCAAGTGTAATTAAATTATTAAAAACAAGCGATGAGTTTCTGTTACCCGGATTTGCTCGTATGTTGGCCATTAACGGGCTTACATCGTTATAAGGAAAACTTGGATTTACAGGATTTGGCCCCAATTGCGATTCGCCCAAGTTCATTAAACCCACTACATCTCTTGCATCGGTAGTTATACCATTACGATTGGTTACCCAAACTTCCATACGCAAAATAGTTACCGGCGCAGTAATGGCAGGCAAATTTTGCATTACCTTATTATAGTTGGCCTTAAAATATTGTGCCAATAAAAAGTGTCGGTTTTCTTCATACTCATCGGCTTTTACTTCAAACAATTGTGTTGCCGTACTGCCCTGCAATTGTGTGGTTTGTCTTTGCGATTTTTGATTGGCCAACACAGTTGTTAAATACAATTTACCAAACTGCAACTGTGTTTTTAACCCAAATAATTGTTGTGCCCCCGGAATTAATGCGCTACGAGATGGAAAAGCAACGTTACCTGCTTCAAAACGTTTGACTATTTCATCATCAAGACCTGTGTAATCAAGTTTAAGCTGATTATCTTGCCCAAAATTGGCTAATGTATTATAGTTAATCGGAAATTTTAACTTGCCGCCAATATCTGCATTAACATTTAACTGGGCATTCATGTCAAAATCAAAACCACCGTTCTTTCGGGCATTTTCGGGCAGGGTTGGGTTTTTAATATTTTGGCCCTGATAGCCGGCTGTAACATCTACATTACCTTGTGGTACAATGGTTATTTTACCATTGCCAAAAAGGCGGTTAAACAGGTTGTCGTAAATTTTTAACTTAGGTTTAACCTTTCCTCTGTTTAATATATTAAGTGTATTACTTCTTTTTTGAAAATACGCTATTTCGCTTTGGCGATTACGCATTTGCCAAAACTCTTCAAAAGTGTAAGTAGTAGGTGTACGGTAATATTTGTTGCCTATTTTTTCGTACACAACATACTTTTTTGTAATTGGATCGTAAGCAACTGAATCTATAATGTTAGATGGATTTTTAAATCGTATGTACTGTTACGAAAGTTAGATACAAAATCGCCTCTTCTATCCCGTATGGGATAAGGCAAGCCGCCACCATTAGGAACTACAGTATCGCAAATTGAAGGCAAGGGTTTGCCATCAAAAATTTTGGCTTTGGCAGATAAGGGGTTTAAGAATAAAGTTGCTAATACAACAATAGCTATACCCTGCAGTTTAAATAATTTTTTTCTAATAAGCATCATCCGGTAAATCGATTAACGTAGAATTTCTATCAAATTGCTTTTAGTGCTTTTTTAATTAAATCTTCTAAATGAATTACTGATGGTTCTGTAAGGATTATTTTTTGGATTGCTTGTTCGGCCTGGTTACGGTTAATGCCAAGAGCAATTAAAGCATTTAACGCATCTTGCTCTGTTCTATTGCCTTTTGGTATTAAAATATCGGCACCGGCAGATTGTTTTGCTACCTTATCTTTCAGCTCTAAAACCAACCGTTCTGCCGTTTTTTTACCAATACCTTTTACACCTTCCAGCAATTTTACATTACCCATTTGTATGGCTTTAACAATTTCATTTGGGTGTAAAGAAGACAACATCATTCGTGCAGTAGCTGCTCCAATCCCCGAAACGCCAATTAAAAGAACAAACATCTCCTTTTCTTCCTTTTCAAAAAAACCATACAATACATGGCCATCTTCCTTTACCTGCAAGTAAGTAAACAATTTTCCTTCGTTCAAATTTTGAATAAAAGAATACGTATTTAAACTGATATTTACCTCATACCCAACACCGTTTACATCTAAATAAACCTGAGCCGGGTTTTTATAAGTAAATTTTCCTTGCAAATAAGCGTACATATCAACTACGAAAATAGGGATATTTTACCACCTAAATCGTTAAAAATGAAGCTGAGTATTTTTCTGTATTTTTACTGCACTATTTAAATGCCCATTATTTTAAAAAATAAACCAAAAAATGACTAAAATTACTGCCGCAATTACCGCTATTGGAGGTTTTGTACCCGAATACAGGCTTACCAATAAAGAGTTAGAAACATTAGTAGATACCAATGATGAGTGGATACGTACCAGAACCGGTGTTGAAGAAAGAAGGATTTTAAAAGGAGAAGGTTTGGCAACAAGCGATATGGCAGCACCTGCTGTTTTAGATTTATGTAAAAAAAGAGGTATTTCTCCTGAGGAGATTGATTGTATCATATGCGCCACCGTAACACCCGATATGTTTTTTCCGGCAACGGCTAATATTATATCCGATAAAATTGGGGCAATAAATGCCTTTAGCTTTGATATAGCTGCGGCCTGTTCGGGCTTTTTGTTTGCCCTAACTACAGGCACAAGCCTTGTAGAAAGTGGCAGATACAAAAAAGTTGTTGTTGTAGGGGCAGATAAAATGAGCTCCATTGTAGATTATAGCGATAGAGCTACTTGCATAATTTTTGGCGATGGTGCAGGTGCCGTTTTACTTGAACCCAATCAGGAAGGCAATGGAGTTATGGATAGTATTTTAAGAAGCGATGGAAGCGGTAAAAACTATTTACATATGAAAGCAGGAGGATCTGCCAAGCCTGCAAGTATAGAAACTGTAATGGCTAAGGAACATTATATTTATCAGGAAGGGCAAGCGGTATTTAAATTTGCAGTAAAAGGTATGGCCGATGTTAGTTACGAATTACTACAACGTAACAACTTAACCGGCGAAGATATTGCCTGGCTTGTACCACACCAGGCCAACTTACGCATTATTGATGCTACAGCCAACAGAATGGGTTTGCCAAAAGAAAAAGTAATGATAAACATTCAAAAATATGGCAATACTACAGCAGCTACTATTCCGTTATGTTTATGGGATTGGGAAAACCAGTTAAAAAAAGGGGATAATATTGTTTTGGCAGCATTTGGTGGCGGGTTTACCTGGGGTGCAACGTTGATAAAGTGGGCGTATAATAGTGTGGAATAATAAACAGTATTTTTTAAATACCGGGAATAAACAATAAATCTATTTTATGAAGAAAGTATTTACGCTTTTATTTGTTTTTAGCATAGCTATTTGTGGTACAGTACATGCCCAATACACTAAATACATTATAAAGTTTAAACACAAGGGAACAAATCCTTATTCTATAAGTAATCCATCTGCCTACTTAACACCAAGGGCGCTTGCCCGAAGGGCAAGATATGGAATAGCTATAGACTCGGCCGATTTACCTGTAACTCCTCGTTTTATTGATAGTGTACGATTATCCGGTGCCGTTACAATATTAAACAGTAGTAAATGGCTTAACCAAGTTGCTATACAAACTACTGATGCTGCAGCTTTAGTTAGAATTAGTGCTTTCCCATTTGTACTTAGTGCAGGGCCTTTAGCCGCAAGGCCATCTGCAACAAATGCACAACAAAAAGTTAATAAAAAATTAGATGCTCCAGTTACAACAACATCTACGCCTGATAACAATTTTGTTGAAACAGTAACCGACGTTTACACTTATGGAACCTCTGGTGGACAAGTGAAATTACATAACGGACAATTTTTACACAACCGTGGTTACAGCGGCCAGGGCATGCAAATGGCTGTGATGGACGCAGGTTTTTTTCATTACTTAACACTTCCAACTTTTGACAGTATTCGTAACAACGGCCAGGTTTTAGGCACATGGGATTTTGTAGCAGGGAATGCCAGTGTTGATGAAGATAATGCCCATGGAATGCAATGCCTAAGCACCATTGCGGCAAATATGCCCGGTGTATTTATGGGGCAAGCCCCTAAAACTTCTTTTTATTTATACAGAACCGAAGATGTGGCAAGCGAATACCCCATTGAAGAGCAAAACTGGGCAGCTGCAGCCGAAAGAGCCGACAGTTTAGGTGTGGATGTATTTTCAACATCTTTAGGCTATTACGATTTTGACGGGAGGTACTTTATTTGATTACACTTATGCCAATATGGATGGTAATACAACCCTATCTGCAAAAGCGGCCGACATGGCTGCAAAAAAAGGGGTTTTAGCCCTTTTTGCTAATGGAAATGAAGGTGGTAATGCTTGGCATTATTTAATTACACCTGCCGATGCAGATAGTGTGTTAGCAGTAGGTACAGTAAGTTCAGCTGGTGTGGTTGGCGGCTTTAGCAGCTACGGCCCAAGCAGCGATGGGCAAATAAAACCCGGAGTTGCTGCCGTTGGCGTAAGCGCTGTAATTGCCAATCCGAGTACAGGCCAACCTGGTTTTGGCAACGGTACATCTTTTGCCTGCCCAAATATGGCAGGTATTACCACTTGCCTTTGGCAGGCTTTTCCCGAAGAAAGTAATATGGCCATCATTAATGCCTTACAACAATCGGCACACAAAGCCACAAACCCGGATGATAGAGTTGGTTACGGCATTCCAAATATGCTAAAAGCCTTTAGCTACTTAATAAAACAAAAATATACACAAAATATTGCTGTTAGCAATTGTCAGGCCAATATACAATGGAGCGTAAAAACAGATACCGGTATTGTTGTTTATGTAGAAAGAAAATTACCAACCGATATTAACTATACTACCATAAGTACACATAATACCACTGGTGCATTTACACAACGCAACTTTAATTATGCAGATGATTTAACTGCAATACCCGGTGGAAGTATTAAGTATCGCATACGAATGAAAATTAGTACCGACACTACATTTTATTTAGATAGCACAACGGTAAACTTTGTAGGCAAACCATCATTAGGTGCCGATAAGAATGCCAGCATTTGTGGCGGTAATAGTTTTGACCTTACCACACAATTTGCTACTTCAGGTTTAACAACAGTTTGGAGTTTTGGAGGCAACACAGTTTCTAATCCATCTGCAGTAACAGTTGCAGGCACTTATATTTTAGTTGCAAGCAGTGCTTCCGGCTGTAAAGACACAGCTGCCATAACTCTTATTGCAAATCCTAAACCTAATTTAGGTGCCGATATAGCTGCTGTTGTTTGTAGCCCTAATGTGTACAATTTAACCATCCAATTTAATACCAGTGGATTAACTACTACTTGGACATTAGGCGGAAATACAGTACCCAACCCTGCAAATGTAAACACAACCGGTACATACAGACTTATAGCAACAAATACTTTTGGTTGCAGCGATACTGCGTTTGTAAATTTGTTAGTTAGCCTTAAACCTAATTTAGGAGCAGACATAGCAGATACATTTTGCAGTAATGGTATTTATGATTTAACCACTTTATACAATACTGCCAACCTTTCAAGCAGTTGGAGTATTAACGGAACCGCAGTAAGCAACCCTGCACAAGTAACCAGCGCAGGTAATTACAGGTTAATTGCAACAAATACTAATGGCTGTGCCGATACTGTTTTTGCTGCGTTGGCAAACTATGCAGCGCCTTGCCAAACTCAAATAATGCCAAACCCCGTTACCGATAAATTATTTATAACGGTTTACAAAAACACCAATGTAACAGTACAATTATTAGTCTTTAACACTGCCGGGCAAAGGGTTTATTACACCGAAGTTCAACAAACTGTTGGCGCAAAAACATATACCATACCCATGAGCAAATTTGAGTCGGGTATATATTATGTGCAAGTAAATGTTGATGGTAAAAAAGATGTGGTGAAGAAAATCTTAAAAAAATAAGGCAGTTTTTTTATTGTAAAAACAATAAATTTTAAATTATATTTCAGCAAATCCATTTGTAAACAAACAAATGGATTTTTTATTCCTTACTTATTTTACACAACAGGTATTCTAAATAAAAAGTAAATAAGCTTTATAGCTGTTTATTAACTTATTTTCACAAATTTTTATACCACTTTTCTGCCAATAAAAACATAAAAAATTTAATTTTAAAAACTTAGCACAGTTATTGAGCTATACATTTTAATTATTTATTATGAAAAATCTGATAAACCAAAAGGGGATAAAATTTACTTTGATAGTATTTACACTTATGCTTGGCTTAAATACAAATGCCCAAACTAAACAAAAAAAGAAAAAATTATTGCCGACGCTAACGATGCAAAAGCTGCATTTATTGAATCGGATAAATTACTTGATAACCTGTTTAAAAATGCCTACGCTTATGTAATATTCCCCAATGTAGGTAAAGGCGGCATGGGCGTAGGTGCTGCAGCTGGTAATGGTGCTGTTTATGAAAACGGCAAGTTAATTGGCATGGCAAAATTAAAACAAATTACTATTGGTTTTCAATTAGGCGGACAAGCCTACAGGGAAGTTATTTTTTTTGAAAATGAAGATGAATTAATACGGTTTAAAGAAAACAGGCTTGAGTTTTCGGCACAAGCATCGGCAGTGGCTGTTACAGAAGGAGCATCGGCAAATGTTAAATATAAAGATGGTGTAATGATATTTACTCAGGAAAAAGGCGGGTTAATGTATGAAGCATCTATTGGCGGGCAAAAATTTACATACACCAGCTTATAAATTCGCTTTTTTAAAAACCGCCACAAACATATTATCTGCTAATTTATCGTAACCTTTTAATAATTCCATATGCATTAATTGCAAACTGAATTCCTTTTTTATAAAAGCTACCTGCATTTCATTTTCTTCGGCAAATACAGAGCAGGTAATATATATAAAATAGCCGCCCGGTTTTAGTTGCGGCATGGTATTGGTTATAATTTGTTTTTGCAGGGTGGAGTAATAGTTGATTTTTTCTGTATCAAAAAAATACAATTGCTCCGGCGTACGCCCCCATGTACCACTACCGCTGCAAGGTGCATCGCAAATAATGGTGGTGTATTTAATATCAGGAAAAGGGCTTGTGTTTTTTTGTAAATCGCATACAAAATAATCGTACTTATCTATTCCGGCATTTCTAAAGCGCTGATGCAGGTTTTGCAAAATACTTAAGCGAATATCCGATACTGTAATTTTTGATTTTGATTTTACAATATCATAAAACAAGATAGATTTTCCGCCGCTGGCAGCGCAACAATCCCACACATCAGAATTTGGGAACTTAAACTCATCAATATTTTCCTTTATATAATTTAGTGTTTGCTGAGAATTGTAATCCTGTACAATAACCTCTGCTCCCACATCTAATATATCATCTACTTTGGTAGAGTTGGCAAACGCCAAACAATCCAGCGTTTCAAAAGCATAATCTACTTTAGCAGCAGTTAATTTTTCTATCATTTTATAACGCAGGTAATTTGGCCTAAACCGTAAAAATAATTTTGGTTGCGTAAAAAAAGAAAGGCACAATGCTGTTTGACTAATTTCCTTGCTAAACTCTTTTTTAAAAGGGAATATATCTAAAGGGTTAATTTGCAAACCCTGCAATTTTTCGGCGATTGATTTATTATTTAAGTTTATCCAATCATCTTTTAATAAAAGCACAAATTCTTTTTCGTAATTACCGCATAAAAAAGTTGCCAGTATTATTTTTTCGCTTACGATTATATCGGGCAAAGCCTTACCCATCCTGTAAAAATTATAGCAAAGTGTACTAATATGCTTTCTGTCTTTTGAGCCAAATTTTTTATTGGCGGCAAAATATTTTTTAAGAAAATTGGCAAACGGTTCTTCGCCTTTGTACAATTCAATAATTATTGTTGCAGATTTTATATAGGATTGATAATGTAGCACAGGTAACAAGGTTTATTTTGGTTGATTATTGTTGAAGGCGATAGTTTAGCATCTTCAAAAAATCAACACTTTTCACATCACAAAAAATTATAGTTCTAACAGGCTACTTACAGGATCTTTTCCAAAAAGTAATAACGCAGGATTTTCCAGTAATTGTTTTACTCTTACTAAAAAACCGACCGACTCTCTTCCATCAATAATTCGATGATCGTAACTTAATGCCAAATACATCATTGGTTTAATAACAACCTGGCCATTTACCGCCATTGGTCGTTCAACAATATTATGCATTCCCAAAATGGCGCTTTGCGGTATATTTATTATTGGAGTACTCATCATGCTACCAAAAATACCACCATTGGTAATTGTAAAAGTACCGCCAGTCATTTCCTCAATGGTTAATTTATTGTTTTTGGCTTTAGTTGCTAAATCAACAACAGCAGCCTCAATACCAGCCATGCTAAGGCTTTCGGCATTTCGTATTACCGGCACAACTAATCCTTTGGGTGCACTAACGGCAATGGATACATCACAATAATCGTGGTAAATAATACTTTCACCATCTATATATGCATTTACCGAAGGAAACTCCTGCAAGGCAAAGCAACATGCTTTTGTAAAAAAACTCATAAAGCCAAGGTTAACACCATGCGTTTCTTTAAACTTGTCTTTATGCTGTTTACGTATTTCCATTATTGGCCCCATATCTACTTCGTTAAAAGTAGTTAGCATGGCTGTAGTATTTTTTGCCTCTACCAAACGGCGGCTAATGGTTTTACGCAGATTACTCATTTTCTCGGGCCTGTCGGCACGACTAAATAACTCAACCCCGGATTTACGGCCCGGATTATTTAATGCATCCAATACATCTTGCTTAACAATTTTTCCATTACTACCTGTTGCAGTTACTGCTTTTACATCAACTTTTTTATCGGCAATTATTGCAGCTGCTACCGGAGTTGTTTTTAAATCTGCCTGAGGTTGTGTTATTGTTTGGGTTTCTGGCTTTGCCGGGTTATTAACAGGCTTTTCTGTTGCTATTTCTTTTATTGTTTCGCCTTCTGGTTTGACAGCATCGGTATCTATACTGCAAACAATATCGCCTATTTTTAAAGTATCGCCTTCCTGTGCAATTACTTTTATGGTGCCTGCCTGTTCGGCATTAATTTCAAAGGTTGCTTTTTCGCTTTCCAATTCTGCAATTACTTCATCCCTGTTTGCATATTCCCCATCTTTTTTAAGCCACTTTACTAAAGTAACCTCATTAATACTTTCGCCAACAGTAGGAACTTTTATTTCTATAGCCATTTAAAGTAATTTATAAGAAAAGCAAATTTCGGGTAAAAAAAAGGATTAAAGAAATTGAATTCTATCGTATTAAAACTGATGTGCCTTTTTGTTCTATTTTTTTGCCGGTATCAATGTTTGTGTATGTCAATGTCCAAACGTAGGTTGCCGGATCGGCGCCTTGTCCTTTAAAAGTGCCATCCCACCGTTTTGTCCAATCTTTTGTTTCAAAAATTAGTTGTCCAAAACGATTATACACTCTAAAAAGTAAATTAGTAGCTTTATATGCATTAAGCGGATATAGATAATCATTTAACCCATCATTATTGGGCGTAAATGCATTGGGTACCGCAATATAGCAGCTGCCGGCAACTTTTACTTTTTGATAAGTGGAATCTTTACATCCAAAATTATTAGTAACAATTAATTTAACTAAAACATCGGTAGCTATCCGGGAGGGCAAATAAGTTTGAGCAGGCGGGTTTTGTAAATTGCTGATATGGCTGTTTCCAAAATCCCAATACCAATTGGTAATATGGCCAATACTACTTTCTTTAAAAGATGCCAACTCGCCGGGGCAAACAACTGCAGTGGCTTCAAATTTTGCTTTTAACTCGTTATCTAATAAAATAAAAAATTTACTTGAGGTATCTCTGCACACACCATTGGATACAATTAGTTGTGCAGTTTTTGTACCATAAGTAGCGTATAATATACTTGGACTTTGTAATGAACTTGACCGCAAATCGTCAAAATTCCATTTCCAGTAATTTACTTCGTTTCTTCCATCGTGTACATAATCAATGGTATCTCTTTTGCATCCCCACTTTATATTGTATGCAAAATCGGCATTCACTGTATCTTTTGTGCTAAAGGGTAAAAATTGCCCGGGAACACTTTCTTTACCGCATTCGTCAATAATGGTATTGCCATCGGTACCGGTAACCAAGGTTACAATATAATTGCCTTTGGTTTGTATAGGTGCCGCAAATTTAATAATGATCACATCACTTAAACCCTCGGCATTACAAACACCATGAGCATTTATAACTGTTACCGGGTTTGTTCCTGTTATTACAAAATCGCTACCATCGGCCGCAATTGAATTGCAACGCATACGTTTTTTAAACACTAATTGAATAGAATCGGGAGCACATCTGATAGGCTTCGTCAGGCTATCCATTGGTGTTGGAAACTGCGGAAAAATAGTAACAGGTATTGTTTCGCCATTTGGAACGCCTTTATCACAATTATCTATAACTGTATTTCCATCTGCTCCGGTGTGTATGGTAATGTTATACGTACCGGGTGGCAAAGGAGCATCTAAAGTGAGCAGTAACGAATCCATATCAAAACTGCTTGTACACCCAATTGCTTCGGCAGCAATTACATTTGCTAAAGGAGGATTAATTGTAAACTCTGAGCCGTTCGTCATTAAGCTAGAGCATTTCATTCGTTTATTTAGTTTAATGGTAGTTTGTGTACCATCGCAGGCTGCTCTTGCACTTTCCATGTGTGGGTCTTTTGGATCGGTTATACTTGCAGTACCACCTCCAAAAGCCAAATCGTAACCTACAAAACTATTTGTAAAATTTGCAACCATCAGCAAATAATCGTGCCCTATGGTTATTGTAGGCATTCTGTTAAAGGGAGTGTTTCCTGAGGCATCGCCTTCGCAATGAAAATCACCTGAGGCACCAGCCTTACAGCCAGTTGGTGAATTATTAAAAGGAGCTCCTCCACTAGTTCCCACAAAAGTTCCATAAATATTTAATGATACCTGCAAGGATGCATCGAAAAAAACATCGTTTGGATTTTTACCGGTTACATCATATAAAATCCAATCGTAATCATCAGAGCTATTTAATCCGCTTATTAAAAAGCCTAAAGTACCACTTTGGAAACAACGAAATTTATACCAAAAAGATCTATCTGAAGTTACACCAATTGGGCAATCTCTATGTGCAACATTTTGCCCGCCACAATCAAAAACTTTATCTTGCCTAAAAACAGATGTACCACATACTGGTATTGCTGTTGCCGGGGTTAAGCCAAGTGTACTGCATTGTGCCACTATTTTAGTTGCACTTAAAGTAAATATAAAAAAAATCAGTAGTTTAACAATTGACCTCATTAGCATAAAATTACATATTTCTGTACAAGAAGGATGCCTAAAGTATTGTTATTTCATAACAATCTATTTTAATTTAGCTTTTATCTCCTGCAATTTTAGCAAAGCTTCAACCGGCGTTAAACGATTTATATCTGCATTTTCCAGCAAATTTCTTATTTCATCAAACGTAGCCGAGTGTGCATCAAAAATACTTAGTTGCATTTTAGGGGCAGACAAGTTTTTTACCACTTCTGCTGCATTGCTTTGCTCACGGCTATCTTCTAATTGTTTTAAAATTTCGTTGGCTCGTTCAATTAAACTTGGTGGCATACCTGCCATACGGGCTACATGTATACCAAAACTATGTGTGCTTCCACCGGGAGCTAATTTTCGTAAAAAAATAATTTTATTGCCTACTTCTTTATTGGTTTATGTGATAGTTTTTTACAGTGGGTAATTTTTCTTCCAGTTCATTTAACTCGTGGTAGTGCGTAGCAAATAATGTTTTGGGTTGATGAACAGATTTTTGCAAAAACTCTACAATGCTCCAGGCAATACTTATGCCGTCGTAGGTGCTTGTTCCTCGGCCTATTTCGTCTAAAAGAATTAAACTTTTTTCGGTGATGTTGTTGATAATGCTTGCAGTTTCGTTCATCTCCACCATAAAAGTACTTTCGCCGCCGCTAAGGTTATCGCTGGCTCCTACTCTGGTAAAAATTTTATCAGTTAAGGGAATTTTTGCATCAGATGCCGGCACAAAACTACCCATGTGTGCCATTAAGGTAATAAGTGCAGTTTGCCGTAATATGGCGCTTTTACCACTCATGTTTGGCCCGGTTAAAATTATTATTTGCTGGACAGATGGATTTAAATAAATATCGTTGGCAATATAGCTTTCGCCAACGGGCAAGTGCTTTCAATTACAGGATGGCGACTATCTTTTACATCTAAAATATTATCGGTTGTTAATGTTGGTTTTTTATAGTTAGATGCAAGTGCGTTATTAGCAAAGCAACTTAAACAATCTAATACAGCCATTACATGCCCGTTAACCTGCATGGGGTTAATATAATCCTGCAGTTCATTTAACAAACTTTCAAACAACTGTATTTCTATTTGAAAAATTTTATCCTCGGCGCCAATTATTTTTCTTCGTACTCTTTTAACTCGGGTGTAATATAACGTTCAGCATTTGCAAGGGTTTGTTTACGAATCCATGTATCGGGTACTTTATTTTTGTGTACATTGGTTACTTCCAAATAATAACCAAACACATTATTAAAACTAATTTTTAATGACGATATACCCGTTGCTAAAGCTTCTTTTTGCTGCAGCTCAATTAAATAATCTTTACCGCCGTTTGCAATTTTGCGTAGTGCATCCAATTCTTCATTTATACCATTAGCTATCATTCCGCCTTTGTTGGCCAATGCCGGAGGGTTTTCAACAATTTCTTTGGTAATTTTTTCTAAAATGTATTTGCAAGGATTTAATGAATCGCCAAGCCTTTTTAAGTATTCATTACTACTGTTTTCGCACAATATTTTTATGCCTTCGGTTTGCAATAACCCTTTTGCTATTTGCAAAACCTCCCGTGGATTAATTTTTTTAAGCGGCACTTTGCTTACCAACCGTTCAACATCGCCTGCTTGCTTAATGTGTTGCGTAATTTTATTACGTAAATCGGTTTCTTTAATAAAAAACTCAACTGTATTTAACCGTTCATTAATTTTAGCAAAGTCGTTTAAGGGCATAAGCATCCAACGCTTTAAAAGCCTTGCTCCCATTGGGCTTACTATATTGTCAATTACCTTTAACAGTGTATTACTATTTGCATCTCCTCCCAATAATTCTAAATTACGAATGGTAAATCTATCCATCCACAAATGATCGTCTTTATCTATACGTTGTAAAGAAGTTATATGCCCAAGGTTAGGATGTTCTGTATCTTTTAAATAATGTAAAATTGCACCGGCAGCAATTATTCCATCTTTTAAATGCTCTACCCCAAAGCCTTTTAAACTATGTGTGCCAAAATGTTTTAGCAAACTTTCGGTGGCATAGGCATCGGCAAAAACCCATTCATCTAACCCGTACGTAAAAAATTTTACGCCAAATATTTCTTTAAAATGTTTTTGTTTATTACGTACAAAAACAACTTCGGCTGGTTTTAGGCTTTGTAATAATTTATCGGTATAGGCTTCATCTCCTTCGGCAATAAAAAATTCGCCGGTGCTTATATCTAAAAATGCAATACCTATTTTATTATCGCCAAAATGCAAGGCCGCTAAAAAATTATTGCTATTATGCTCTAATAATTTATCGTTGGTGGCTACGCCTGGTGTTACCAATTCGGTTACGCCACGTTTTACAATTCCCTTGGCTTGCTTAGGGTCTTCCAATTGATCGCAAATGGCTACTCTGTAACCAGCTTTAACCAATTTATGTAAATAAGTATCTAATGCATGATGAGGAAAGCCAGCCAATTCGGAAGAAGCTGCATTTCCGTTATTGCGTTTGGTTAACGTAATACCCAACACTTGTGAGGCAATTACTGCATCTTGCCCAAATGTTTCGTAAAAATCGCCCACTCTAAACAACAAAATAGCATCAGGATATCTTGCCTTAATAGCATTGTGTTGTTGCATTAATGGAGTTTCGGCAGTTGCTTTGGCCATAGAGGGCAAAAATAAGAAATGGAACGCTGATTATAATGATGGATAAAATATTATATGATTTAATATATACTCTAACTAAATACTTAAAATAATGGCCCTACTTGTGTAAATGTAACCCTCTTCCTTTAACAGTTTATTGTATATTTCATTTTAAACCTCAATTGTGCAAATCCATCTATTACTATTATCTTTGCAACCGCCTCAAAACAGGCAATATATAATTAAATTTAATAGAATGAAAAAAGTTATTGGAGGATTATTTTTAACTGTTTTAACCAGCTTATTGGTAAATGCACAACCTCCTAAAGGAATGGGAAAAAGTGACCCGGATGCTAAAAAAATACTAGACGCAGTTAGCACTAAATTTAAATCGTTTAAAGCCGTACAATCTAAATTTACTTTAAAAATAGAAAATAGCGCCGGTGCTTCTTTAGGCTCAAAAAACGGAACTGTATACATGAAAGGAAAAAAATATCGCATTAGTGTTACAGGGCAAGAAATTTTTTGCGATGGTATAAATGTTTGGACTTTAGATAAAACTGCAAAAGAAGTTACCATTAGCAAGGTAGATGCAAGCAGCAGTACAATTACACCACAAAAATTATTTACAAATTTTTACGATAAAGATTTTTTATACCGCCTAAACAGTGAAACAAAAGGAATACAGGAAATTGAGCTAACTCCTATAGACAAAAGCAAGCCTTTTCATAAAGTTTTAGTTTATATTAACAAAGCCTCACAAACCATTACATCTACCAAAGTATTTGAAAAAACAGGTAACCGATATACGTACTCGGTAAGTGGAATGAATACAAATGCTACTGTTGCGGATGCTCAGTTTGTATTTGATGCTAAAAAATATCCAGGTGTAGAGGTAGTTGATTTGAGATAGGAAATAGCCTCATAAATTATTTGTAATAGCTTCTGTTAAACAGAAGCTATTTTTATTTCCCCCATCTAAAGCTGTCTAACTGCAACCCCATTAAATCTATAACTCTATCTACAACTGTAGCTGCAACCTCATCGATTGTTTTTGGTTTGCTGTAAAAGGATGGTGTAGCAGGGCAAATAATACCACCAGCCAGTGTTAATGTTTCCATATTTTTTATATGAATTAGGTTGTAAGGTGTTTCTCTGGCAACACAAATTAATTTTCGCCTTTCCTTTAAAATTACATCGGCTGCTCTTGAAATTAAATCATTGCTTATACCATTAGATATACGACCTAAAGTGCCCATACTACAAGGTATAATAACCATGGTATTGTATTGGCCCGAACCTGATGCAAATGGTGCTGTAAAGTCGTTTTGAGCATATATTTTTACAGGAAAATTTTTATATTCGTCGTTTTCTAACTCTGTTTTCCAAACTTCTTTGGCATTCTCGGTCATTATTAAAGCCAAATCATGCCATTGATCTTTTATGGCAGGCAATTTGTTTATCAATATCTTCGAATAAATTGCCCCACTGGCACCAGTTATAGCAACAACAATTTTATGCATCTATTTTACGTTTATTTACATCTAAACTACTAAACAATTAACTTATGCAAAAGGTTATTATATTTTTAAGCATTTTTATTTTTTCTATAACGTTATCGTCTTTTAATTCAACAAAAAAAGAAAAAATTAATTGGCTTACCCTTGCCGAAGCTGAAAAGGCTTTTAAAGCCAACCCAAAACCCATATTAATAGATGTTTATACCGATTGGTGTGGCTGGTGTAAAGTAATGGATAAAGACACTTATAGTAAAAAAAATGTAATTAACTATATCAACAAAAATTATTATGCCGTAAAATTTGATGCAGAACAGGCTGCAAGCATAACTTGGGGCGACAAAACATATAATTTTAATACAACATATAAGGCAAACGATTGAGCTGTTTATTTATTGAGTGGGCAAATGGGATACCCAAGTACGGTACTATTATCTACTCCTACTGCACAACCTGCGCCTTTAGCCGGCTACCTAAAACCGGCAGAATTGGAGCCGGCACTTAAATATTTTGGCGATGGCTACTACAAAAACCAAAATTTTACCGATTTTATGAAAAATTTTTCGGGAAAATGGTAAAAACATGACGAATGCAACCTTTTTTTACCTTTCAACATCTTATATTTGGTTTTTCATAGGATAAGGTTTAATGGTTAATGGTTTTTTGATTAGTGGCCCCAGTAATGGGGCCTATTTTTTTGAATTACAGTGCTTTACATATTCTTACGAAACAGAAGGAATTTGTAATAATGGTTTTAACTGGCCATTGGCATTTTGATAAGCTATACAATAAAGCCCGTTAGTAATTACCAAAAATGGGGTTTGCAGGCTGGAGTGGTATCGTAAAATTTGGTTTAATACTTTTTCCGTTAAATCTACATTCATCTCTTTGCATTCAATAAGCATCCAGGGCTTTGTATTTGTATCGTAAACAACAACATCAAATCGTTTTTTTAAATTGTTTACAATTATTTCTTTCTCAATTGCAATTAACGATGCAGGGTATTTTTTTATTTGAATAAGATACTGAAGAAAATTTTGCCTTACCCACTCTTCCGGTGTTAGTACAATCCAGCGTTTTCTAATTTCATCAAAAATAAATTCGTTATTACCTTCTTTTTTTATTTTAGGTTGATATGGAGGATAATCAATTTTTATCATTGCCACTAAAAAGAATTTTGTATTTTTAAAGATTAACTTAAGTTGAAGGCATTGCACAAAGGTATGTTGTACAAGTATGCGATGCAACGATGTTGAAAAGGGAATTTTATTTGGTTAAAAAAAACAATATGAAATCAAAAGAAGAAATAGTTGACAATTGGCTACCCAGATATACCGGAGAAGCTTTAGAAAATTTTGGAAAGTATATTTTACTTACCAATTTTAGTAATTATGTAAACATGTTTGCTGAGTGGAATAATGTAGAAATAATTGGTAAAGACAGGCCTATGCAGTGTGCTACAGCAGGCGACATTACTATTATTAATTTTGTTATGGGCAGCCCCGGTGCAGCAACCATCATGGATTTGTTAAGTGCAATAGAACCCAAGGCTGTATTATTTTTGGGTAAATGCGGTGGCTTAAAAAAACGCCACGAAATTGGTGATTTAATTTTACCTATTGCAGCCATGAGAGGCGAAGGAACCAGCAACGATTATTTTCCTCCAATTGTACCTGCATTACCTTCTTTTAGTTTGCAAAAAGCAATTAGTACAACCATAAGAGATTACGAAACAGATTACTGGACAGGCACGGTTTATACTACCAACCGCAGAGTGTGGGAGCATGATGAAGAGTTTAAAGCATATTTACTAAAAGTAAAAGCCTATGCCATTGATATGGAAACAGCTACCATTTTTTCGGTGGGTTTTTACAATAAAATACCAACCGGCGCTTTGCTTTTGGTTAGCGATCAGCCTATGGTACCCGAAGGTGTAAAAACTGAAGCCAGTGATAAAAAAGTTACTTCTGCCTTTGTAGAAAGGCATTTAAAAATTGGCATAGATTCGTTAAAGCAATTGATTAATGATGGCTTAACGGTTAGGCTTAAGATTTTAAACGTTAATTATTCTCATTGGAGCCACTTCTTTCTATAAAAATTTATCTGTAGCATTTAAGCAAGATGATGTAGTTAACACAGCTGTAAAAAACATTTCGATAGACGTAAATAAAAATGAAACCGTTGCCATTGTTGGCGAAAGTGGTAGTGGTAAATCGGTTACATCGCTTTCTATTTTAACGCTACTACCCAAACAGGCACAAATTAACGGTGAAATTATTTTTTCTTTTAATAAAGATGAACTTGTTTCCTTAACTGCACTTAGCGACAAAGCAATTAACGCTTACAGAGGCAACGCAATAAGCATGATTTTTCAGGAACCCATGACATCGCTAAACCCTGTTTTTACATGCGGTCATCAGGTAATGGAAGTATTACAGTTGCATAAAAAAATAAGTGCAGCCGAGGCTAAAAAACAAACCATTGCTCTTTTTGAAAAAGTAAAACTACCCAGCCCGTCAACCATTATTAACCGTTATCCACATGAGTTAAGTGGAGGCCAAAAACAACGGGTAATGATTGCAATGGCCATTAGCTGCAACCCTGCATTGCTTATTGCCGATGAGCCCACAACTGCGTTGGATGTTACGGTACAAAAAACAATCTTAGAACTTTTAAAAGAACTTCAGGTGCAAAACGGCATGAGTGTTATTTTAATAACACACGACTTGGGTTTGGTTGCCGATGTTGCTGATAAAGTAGTAGTAATGTACAAAGGCGAAATTGTGGAACAGGGAAATACAAAAAAAATATTAAAAGAACCAAAACACTGGTACACAAAAGCCTTGTTGGCTTGCAGACCTGCAGCAAATGCCAAAGGAAGCAGATTGCCTGTAGTTGCAGATTTTGAAGAAAAAAATGTAGCAGTTGAAAGTTTGAAGTTGGCAGAAGCCAATGGTAAATTACAAATTGACCGCTCACAGCTCACCAAACCTCAAACTACTGTTTTACAAGTAGAAAACTTAAAAGTATATTTTAAAGAAAAGAAAAAATTATTTAGCCCGTCAAGCGTTTTTAAGGCGGTTGATGATGTTAGTTTTAATGTATTACAGGGCGAGACAATTGGATTGGTAGGCGAAAGTGGTTGTGGTAAAACAACGCTGGGCAGAGCTATTTTACAATTAGTACCTACCACAGCCGGTAAAATTATTTTGAATGGAAAAGATATTACAACATTATCAACCGAAACTTTAAGAAACTACAGAAAAGATTTGCAAATTGTTTTTCAGGATCCTTATGGTTCGTTAAACCCAAGGCTAACCATTGGTGAGGCAATTTTAGAGCCTTTAAATGTGCATGCAGTATTAAGTAATAAAAAACTACGAAAGGAAAAAGTTATTGATCTTTTAGAAAAAGTAAGTTTACCTGCCGACTTTTATAATCGCTATCCTCACCAATTTAGTGGTGGCCAACGGCAACGTATATGTATTGCCCGTGCTTTGGCCTTAAACCCTTCTTTTTTAATTTTTGATGAAAGTGTTTCTGCACTAGATGTAAGTGTACAGGCACAAGTGCTTAACTTACTAAGCGATTTAAAAAAAGAGTTTGGCTTTACAGCTATTTTTATATCGCATGATTTATCGGTTGTACACTATGTAAGCGATAGAATTTTAGTAATGCATCAAGGCCAAATAATTGAACATGGCTTTGCCGATGATATTTATTTCAATCCTAAAGAAACATACACACAACAATTGCTTGATGCCATTCCGGGCAAAAAATCTCTTTATTCTTCATAATCATTACCGTAGGAATTACTGTTGTAGCCGTTTCCATAAAAATTTCTTCCGCTTTTATGCGATGCTACTACCAAACGCAATAATTGCTTTGCCAATTGCTCATTTACCGGCTCATCATCTTTAAGTTTTTTATCCGTCATATATACCAAATCATCATTACTGCTAACTTCTTTATCGCTTAACGGTTGTAAACCACTAAGGCCAATTTTCCAATCATCTTCTTTTTTAATTCTGTATTTATAAAAATAAACAACCCCTTTTTCCCATCGTAAGTTGTAACTTCTTTTCTTAAAAAACTTACCGAATCTATTTTATCGTAATTTTTATCTTCAATTAAAAAACTACGGGTAATGTCTAATTGATTTTTATATTTTACAGGGAATTTATTGAGTTGTTTTATTTTTTCTAATCTGTAAAACAAACTGCTTCGATACTTATCCTCCGATGCTAATTGTACTATAATACTATCGACTACAGGCCTGTTGTTTCGTAATAATGCAACGGCTGTATTCATCCTTACTTGCGGATCTTTTGAACGCAATAATTTTTCAAAATATTTTTGAACGTTTACATTTTTATCGTACTGCGGCATTAATAACACACAATAATCATTTAAGCTGCTGCTACTGTACTTATAACTGCTATAGCTGTATGTTTCTGTATCGTTTTCGTCTTTCTTTTTTAATTCATCTTCCATTCTTTTTTCATCTTTCCCTTGTTGTTTTTTCATCTCTATTTTAGCATCAAAATATATTTTAGCAAAGTACGATTCGTAGTCGCTGAATGTAAGCATACTACTATCTACCATAGTTACCAATAACGATAAAACAGGCTCTTTATAATCATCTAACGAAGCAAGTTGCAACAACTCCGGAAAAAGTGTTTTTGCCAATTTCAAAGTATCTTCAAACAAATTAAACATGGTTGAATAATCGTACGAGTTATCAAATATTGGCGGATCCTGCAAAAGCAAATCTTTAAGTATTGTATATGATGCTTTTGTTTTATGCCTTGCCAAAGACAAAAAAACTTCGTTTTGAAACATGCTGGTATCGGCAGTTTGCTCATAGATTTTTTTAAGCGATTGTGCTACAACAGGTTTTACTGTGTCTTGTATATAGCCTAACTCCTGAATAAGTTTTGTTTTTGAATCAAAATAATCTTTATGGTTTATAGAAAGCCTGTTTATGGCATTTATAATTTTTGGAACACCTTTTTCGCCATAGTAAACACTGCTTAAAGCTTGAGATGCTTTTGCATGTGTAGCACTGTCTTTGCTAAATAAATCGGCAAATAAACTATCTAACTTATTTTCAAACATGCTTGGTCCTAATTTTTTTTGTGCCGGTTTGTAACTATTAAAAAAAGATTGAATAAATGTGCTTGTGTTGTTTAATGTATCGCTCAGGCTTGTTAATGTAAAAGTGTAATTATCTTTTAATAATAGCATTCTGTTTATTGTTCTGGAAGAACCGGTATCTCTTAAAGAAAAACGAAAAGCCTGTGCACCATTTGCTAATTTAAAAGAATCTCTGCTATGCAATACCATTTCGGATTTTAAATAATCGTCTATCTCATTTTGCCAATATTTGGCGCTATCTTTCACGTAATAATATTTTGCCGTTTCTTGCACTGCAACATTAACTATTTCGCCGGTGGAGTCGCTAACAAAGTTTCCATACTGTGCCTTTGGCCAATAACTTGTATAAGAAGAGTAACTGCCCGAGCCTTCAATTTCTTTTGTGGCTTTGTAAATCATTGCTCTCATATCTTCATCGAGTACCGGAGCCACTGGTGTAGATACAGAAAAGTGCATGAATGTATCTACATAATTACTTGGGGCACTATATTTAAAATCGGTAAAATGAAATGAGTTAAAGAAAGAACTAAAGTCATTTTTTTTATTATTGGTTTTGGCAGCAATAGCATAATAATGCGGCCCTCTAATAAAATATCGTACAAATACATCTGCTCCGTTTTTCATTTTTTCTTTTACATCTAAATACGGATAACCGCCTGCCGAACCAAGCTTACGTGAAACTTGTTTTTCAAAAAAATCATCGTTTTTAAACGAATGTTCCATTAAGCTTAAATCAAATGTATCTTCATCTAAAAAAGCGTAATTATGAACGCTTTTTTTAAATATCAGGTAAGCGTTTCCGGTAGCCTTGTCCACCGCTTCATATTCCCATCTGTCTGTACCGTCTGCTAAAGATGCATTTAAGTAAACTGATGGCTCATGCGGAAGATTAACAGTAAATCCTCCCTGCTTTGGCGTAAAATTATTAGCCGTTGCATTTAACTCCTTTAATTGAATCGAAGAAAAAAACTGTTCCGCTTCTTTACCATCAACATAATTTTCTTTTCCGCCCATTTTAAAAAATAATACTTCAAACGGAGTGATAAAGATATTGTAGCGTTGCAAATCGCCTCTACGGGTTTTATTGGTTATATCGTAGCCTTGATAGCCATTTTTAGTAATGCTTTTTTTTGATACTATTTTACCTGGAATATTTTCGTACAAAACACTATCTACTTTTTTCATTACCGCATCTTCGTTATGACCCAAAAAAGCTGCATGCGTTTTTACCCTTGTTACCAGGTAATATGAGCCGTTGCTCATATCAGAATACTGTCTTCTGTCTAACTGACTAAACTCACCTGATAAATTTTGCAATGGACCAGGCATATTAACCGAAAAAAAATCATCTTCCGCAGTTTGTTTTGAGAATTCTACAGGCACTTTAAGTTTATCAATGGCATCTTTTTGCACAGCATCTCTATCCATCATTTTTATTGGGCGAAGCTTGTATCCTTTTTTACGCAACAATTCTATTACTCCCCTATCGCCGGGTAAATGTGCTGCGCCAACACCAACAAACAAGGCACTTTTTTTCATTATAGTGTCCATAGAATTGGCTTGTATTTCGTTACGCTTATACAAAAATTTCTCTCTGAAAGCATCAGATTTTTCCATCATTTTATCTAACGAATCCATCAAATCCAAATCGCCACGGCGGTAAGCATCTTGTATTTTATTTTCAATTTCGTAGTACGATTCACCGTCTGTATCAATTGTTTTTTTCTTTTTCCTTAGCCATATCTGTATAGGCTTCCATTACTATTTTTTCAGTTTCGTAATAATCCTCTACCCCTGTAGCTCTTTTCCCCAATTTTTTTCCTGTTTGAAAAATATATAAGTCCAAAAAAGTATCTTCTTCAAAATCTTCTTTTGCCTTATAGCTACGGTACAATAAACTGTTTACAACTGTTGGCTCGGTACTCATAGCCAGTTTAAGCTCATCTTCATATTTATTTATTCTAAAAGAGTTTTCTGTTAAAAAATCTTCGCCGGAAGCCTTGGTAAACCTTGCATAATTTTCCTGCATTTTGGCTAAGCGTACCATTTGTCCTTGCCATATATCGGGGTTTAATTCTAAGGCAACTGCATCTACGTTTTTTAAAGCATAGTAAAACGAATCGCTTAAATGAAAAACCAATTTGCTGCTAACATGCATGGTGCCAAACAGGTACGATGGCTTTTTTAACCCATTTCCGGTAATTTCCCAAAAAAGGCTTGGATATTTGGTTGGCGCTTGTTTTTTTTGAGCCGTTGTTGTTATAGTACATAATGAAATGAGTACAAGGATTACGTAGTTCTTAAAATATTGCATAACAGGTTACTTTATATAATTAAAGATGCGGATTAGAAAATTAACCACAAAATAAACGTACAAATCTATTTAGCAATAGATATTTAACACTCTCTAAGTAATTTTTTGAAAAAAACGAGCTTTTTTAGTTAACTTTGCCCACTTTAAAATCATGCCGTAACATGATAAGTGCCCGTTTGGGCTACCTAATATTGTACTTTCTGCGGCATGTAACAATTTAAATTATTGATTACATGAAATTATCACAGTTCCGTTTCGATCTTCCTTTAAACCTAATTGCCCAAAACCCTACTAAAAACAGAGAAGATAGTAGAATGATGGTTGTACACCGTAAAACCGGGCAAATAGAAAACAAACATTTTAAAGATATTATTGATTATTTTGACGACAAAGATGTTTTTGTAGTAAACAACACAAAAGTTTTCCCGGCACGTATGTATGGCCGCAAGGAAAAAACCGGTGCAAAAATTGAAGTTTTTTTACTTAGAGAATTAAATAAGCCCAATAAACTTTGGGATGTAATTGTTGACCCTGCCCGTAAAATACGTGTAGGCAACAAATTATATTTTGGTGATAATGATGAGTTGGTTGCCGAAGTAATTGATAATACAACCAGCCGTGGCCGTACCATTCGTTTTTTATGGGACGGTACCGATGCAGAGTTTAAACAAATGCTTGAAATTTTGGGCGAAACTCCGTTGCCAAAATATATTAAGCGTAAGCCCGATGAGGAGGATAAAGAAAGATACCAAACTGTTTATGCAAAGCATGAAGGTGCAGTAGCAGCCCCAACGGCGGGTATGCATTTTAGCAAAGAATTGATTAAGCGTTTGGAAATTAAAGGAATTCGTTTTGCAGAGGCTACTTTGCATACCGGCTTAGGCACTTTTAGACCTATTGAGGTAGAAGATTTGAGCAAGCATAAAATGGATGCCGAGTATTACCAGGTAGAGCCTACAGCTTGTGAAATTGTAAATAAAGCAAAAGAAAAAGGGCATCGTATTTGCTCAATTGGTACTACTACCATGAGAGCAATGGAATCTTCGTTTACGGCTCAAAAATTATTAAAACCATCGGAAGGTTGGACAAACCATTTTATACACCCGCCATACGATTTTAGTATTGCCGATGCTTTAGTAACTAATTTTCATTTACCAAAAACAAGTTTATTAATTATGGCTTGTGCATTTGCCGGCTACGATTTAATGATGGAAGCTTATGCTAAAGCCATTAAAGATAAGTATCGCTTTTTTAGTTATGGAGATGCGATGGTGATAGTGTAGTTTTTATGCAAAATTACAAATGTCTTGCAGATTGTAAAGTATTTTTTATTATTTAAAAAGAGTAGGTATAAAAATAAGAAAGAGTAGCAAATGCTACTCTTTCTTATAAACTTTATTCTATTGAATTAATTTTTTGAAGAAGCAGATCCTATTGTATAAGATAAGCCAAAAGCAATATTACTTGTTTTAACTGTAGCATCTTTTATAACTGTACCTAAGCCTAAATTATAACGGCCATTAAAGCCTAAGCCATTAGTCATTTTGTAACCAAAACCTAAACCCCAAGAAAAATTAGAACCTTTAAATTCATCTTTGATGTTTGAAGTTCCGCTAACACCATCAATTTTTGATTTTGCACTTGCTAAAATTCCTATTTGCGGACCAGTTTCGCCGTAAAAACCATTAGAAATGTTGTATTGCAACATTACAGGTATGTTAATATAGGAAGTCGTAATTTTTCCACCGCTAAACTTACCACCTTCTTTTGAAAATAATAATTCTGGTTGTAAACTAAAGTTTTCGGTAACCGGAATATTTGCAAAACCTCCTAGATTGAAGCCTGTTAAAGATGAAAAACCATCAGCATCAGAGCCATTAAAATCTGCAAAATTTACTCCAGCTTTAGCTCCATATTTAGCCTGAGCCTGTGTAGTGTACCCTACTACTGCAAATGCAGCAAATAAAATAATTTTTTTCATGTTCTTTTTTGTGTTTTTAATTTAAGGGCGCAAAGTTATGTTTAAAAAGTTGTAGTAGCAAAAGTTACACATTTATTTTATAAACTTACTTGTATTTGATTTTGTATTTTAATAAAAAGGAGTAGCAAGTGCTACTCCTTTTTATTAAAATAAGTCTGTAATTAGAATTAATCTTGAGATTTAGCACCACCAAAAGTGTAATGCAAACCAATAGAGATGTTGCTAGTTTTGATTTTATCGCTACCACTGTCTTTAGCAATATTGCCAAGACCTAATGAGTAACGAGCACCAAAGCCTAAACCATTAGACATGTTGTACCCTAAACCTAACCCTAAACCAAAGTTTGTAGAATTAAAAAATTCTTTTACATCGGTATCAGCAGTTTTAGCAGAAGCTAAAATACCTAATTGAGGACCAGCTTCAGCATAAAAACCAGATTCGTTGTTGTACTGCAACATTACAGGAATGTTAATGTAACTTAAATTAAAATTTTGAGATGTAGTTCCATCATCAAATTTTGTACCCTCAGAAGAGAATAATAACTCTGGTTGTACGCTAAATTGGCTAGATACCGGAATGTTAACTAGGCCGCCCACGTTAAAACCAATTTTCATTTTGTTGTCAGATACATCACCTGTTAAATTAGAAAGATTTAAGCCAGCTTTAGCACCAAATTTAACTTGTGCTTGAGTTGCAAAACCTACTACTGCAAAAGCAGCAAATAAAATAATTTTTTTCATGTTACGTTTTTTTCGTTTTTAAAATTAAGTACTGCAAAACTATATTTAAAGCTTGCAGTTCCAAAAAATTAGCCAAATATTTTAGTTAAAGAAAATTAAAACATTGTTAATCAATGTAGTTTTCTTAAAAAAAGATATGGCTATCCTTATATATTCTTATATATTTTGGAGCATTTCTTCCGTCATTATAGCCAGGTTGTATTCCTCTTTCCATCCCCAATCTTTTCTTGCAACACTATCGTCAATACTTTGTGGCCAACTGTTAGCAATTTGTTGCCGGTAATCCGGTTTATAATCTATTGCAAAATCGGGTATATGCTTTTTTATTTCGTCCGCAATTTCTTTAGGCGAAAAGCTCATGCCCGATAAATTGTATGATGTACGTATCGATATTTTTTCGGCAGGCGCTTCCATTAATTCTATTGTTGCCCTAATGGCATCGGGCATATACATCATGGGCAGGTACGTATTTTTATCTAAAAAACTAGTGTATTTTTTTCTTCTTTTGCTTCATGAAAAATCTCTACAGCATAATCGGGTTGTACCTCCACCAGGTTCGCTTTTATAACTTATTAGGCCGGGATAACGCAGACTTCTAACATCTACTCCGTATCTGTTAAAATAATAATTGCACCAAAACTCTCCGGCATACTTACTTATGCCATAAACAGTAATTGGCTCAATAATAGTTTGCTGAGGGCAATTTTGTTTTGGAGATGTGGGGCCAAAAACTGCAATGCTGCTTGGCCAATATACTTTATGCAATTTTTCTTCTCGGGCTATATCTAAAACATTTAAAAGGCTTTGCATATTTAAACTCCATGCAAGGTTTGGATTTTTTTCGCCGGTGGCAGATAAAATTGCTGCCAGCAAATATATTTGTGTAATGTTTTGGCGAATAACCTGTACATGCAACATTTCTTTGTTCATTACATCCAGACTTACATAAGGCCCGGTGCCTTTAAGTAGTGGATTCTCCTCTCTTAAGTCGCTTGCTACCACATTGGCATTGCCATAAATTTTTCGTAGCGCCATTGTAAGCTCTACACCTATTTGACCACTTGCGCCAATCACTAATATTTTTTCTTTTACCATAACAATCGTTTAATAAGGTGTAAATGTAAAATTGAAAATTGAATATATTAACTTTGAGGTATGGAAAAATATTTGCAAGATTTATTTAGAATGCAGCAGTACAATAAAAATAATTTCTTTTTAATTGCCGGTCCGTGTGTTGTAGAGGGCGAAGATTTAGTGATGGAAGTGGCAGAAAAAGTATCCTCAATTTGTTCAAAATTTTCAATCCCATATATTTTTAAAGCATCTTACCGCAAAGCAAACCGTACGGCAGCATCTTCCTTTACAGGCATTGGCGATGAAAAAGCTTTACAGTTGATAAAAAAGTTGGAGAAAAATATAATATCCCCACAACAACAGATATACACACAGCACAAGAAGCTGCTATGGCCGCTAATTATGTTGATATTTTACAAATACCTGCCTTTTTGTGCCGCCAAACCGATTTACTGGAGGCTGCCGCAAAAACAGGCAAAATTGTAAATGTAAAAAAAGGCCAGTTTTTAAGTGGACCATCTATGAAATTTGCTGTAGAAAAAATTAAGAATGCAGGAAACGATAAAGTTGGATTAATTGAAAGAGGTAACACCTTTGGATATCAGGATTTGGTAGTTGATTATCGAAACATTACCTGGATGAATGCGATTGGCGTACCTGTAATTATGGATTGTACCCATTCACTGCAACAACCTAATCAAACAAGTGGTGTTACTGGCGGCAACCCTCAATTGATTGAAACTATTGCCAAAGCTGCTATTGCTACAGGAGCTGATGGATTATTTATAGAAACGCACCCAAATCCATCCATAGCAAAAAGCGATGGGGCCAATATGCTTACATTAGATTTGCTTGAGCCTCTTTTAGAAAAACTTATAAAAATAAAAGCAGCCATTATTTAAAACAAAAATACCGCCAAGGCGGTACATTGCTGCTGATTTAGTGACTCATACTACTTTGAGTCAATTAGTTTTAGATAACCGGATATTGCTTTAAAACGGGATAACTTGTATATCTTACCTAATATATTAAGATTTACTACCAACTAAGTCGAAAGTTGATATGAAGTGGTTGCATAAACAATTATTTTTTGTAATTTTTTTCTCTAAAAAGAAATAATTGCACTGAAAACCAATACATTACGAATTAATACTTAATAGGATTTCTTTTGCTATTTAAAATATAGCGTTTAACATTCATCCAAAAGGCAATAAATAAATAGATGATTAATGGAGAACCCATTGTAATAAAAGAAAGATAAATAAAGTATTTTCTTATGGTTGATGTAGCAATGCCCATTTTTTCGCCAATAGCACTGCAAACACCAAAAACATGCCACTCAATAAAATTCTTCACTTTATTCATATCTCAAAAATAATAACATTTTGTACCAAAAACAAGCTTTTAAATAGTGGCCGATTTTTTGTAATTTGCAACTTGATTTGAAAAATTGATGATTTGGAAATTTGATAATTAAATAGCTGTCTGCTTCTCATAATACTATCCTTTCATTTTTTACAAATAGTCCGGTTTTTCAAATCACCAAAATTGCTCATTTACAAATCTTCAAATTAATTCTATGGCTTTCGACATTGAAATGATTAAATCGCTTTATGCAAATTTTGCCACTAAAGTAGAGGCTGCAAGAAAAGTAGTAGGTAAACCTTTAACTCTTACCGAAAAATATTATATGCACATCTTACCGAAGGTAATGCTACCAAGGCATACAGCCGAGGTGCAGCTTATGTAGATTTTGCACCCGACAGAGTGGCTATGCAAGATGCTACAGCACAAATGGCATTGTTGCAATTTATGCAAAGTGGCCGCAGTAAAGTTGCCGTACCAAGTACAGTGCATTGCGATCATTTAATTGAAGCCAAAGTAAACAGCAAAACCGATTTAGACAGAGCCGTTACCGAAAGCAGTGAAGTGTACGATTTCTTAGCATCTGTATCAAACAAATATGGTATTGGATTTTGGAAACCCGGTGCAGGTATTATACATCAGGTTGTATTAGAAAATTATGCTTTTCCGGGCGGAATGATGATTGGTACAGATAGCCATACCGTAAACGCAGGCGGTTTAGGCATGATTGCCATTGGAGTTGGAGGTGCAGATGCTTGCGATGTAATGGCCGGATTACCATGGGAATTAAAAATGCCCAAGTTAATTGGCGTTAAACTAACAGGTAAGCTTAGTGGATGGACAGCCCCTAAAGATGTTATTTTAAAAGTTGCCGGCATACTTACGGTAAAAGGTGGCACAGGTGCGGTGGTGGAATATTTTGGCGAAGGTGCTACCAGCATGAGTTGTACTGGTAAAGGAACCATTTGTAATATGGGAGCCGAGATTGGTGCAACCACATCTACCTTTGGATATGATGAAAGCATGAGCCGTTATTTAAAAGCTACCGGCCGTGAAGAAATTGCAACTGCTGCAGATGCCATAAAAGAACATTTAACCGGCGATGCAGAAGTTTATGCAAATCCATCTGCTTATTTTGATGAAGTAATTGAAATTGATTTAAATACGTTAGAGCCACACTTAAACGGCCCATTCACTCCCGATTTAGCCACGCCTATTTCTAAAATGAAAGAAGCTGCTTTGGCGAACGGATGGCCAACAAAAATTGAAGTAGGTTTAATAGGCAGCTGTACCAATAGCAGTTACGAAGATATTAGCCGTGCAGTAAGTTTAGCCAAACAAGTAAGCGAAAAAGGGTTAAAATTAAATGCCGAATTTAAAATTACACCAGGTAGTGAACAAGTACGATATACAATAGAAAGAGATGGGTTTTTAGGTGTTTTTGATAAGATTGGTGCAACAGTTTATGCCAATGCTTGTGGCCCATGTATTGGTATGTGGGCAAGGGTTGGTGCCGAAAAAGCTGAGAAAAATACCATTGTACACAGTTTTAACAGAAACTTTGCTAAACGTGCCGATGGCAACCCGAATACTTACGCATTTGTTGGCAGCCCGGAGATTGTAACTGCAATGGCCATTGCAGGAGATTTAACCTTTAATCCACTTACAGATACACTTACCAATGATAAGGGCCAGCAAGTTAAATTAGATCCTCCTACCGGAGATGAGTTGCCTCCAAAAGGCTTTGCAGTTGAAGATGCAGGCTATCAAAAACCTGCCGAAGATGGAAGTGGAGTACAAGTATTAGTATCGCCGGATAGTAAGCGTTTACAATTGCTTGATCCATTTGCAGCATGGGAAGGCAAAGACCTTAACGGTTTAAAATTATTAATAAAAGCAAAAGGAAAATGTACAACCGATCATATTAGTATGGCCGGGCCATGGTTAAAATTCCGTGGGCATTTAGATAATATTAGCAACAACATGTTAATTGGTGCTGTAAATTTCTTTAATGAAAAAACGGATAACGTAAAAAATCAATTGACAGGCGAATATGGAACTGTTCCCAATACCCAAAGAGCATATAAAGCCGCTGGTGTTGGTACAATTGTAGTTGGTGATGAAAATTATGGAGAAGGTTCATCACGTGAGCATGCAGCCATGGAGCCTCGTCATTTAGGTGTACGGGCAGTACTGGTAAAAAGTTTTGCAAGAATACACGAAACCAACTTAAAAAAGCAAGGCATGTTGGCTTTAACTTTTGCTAATAAGGAAGATTATAATAAAATTTTAGAAGACGACACTATTGATATTGAAGGTTTATTAGCATTTGAGCCAAACAAGGCATTGCAACTTGTATTAAACCATGCCGATGGTAGTAACGAAACCATTCAAGTAAACCACACCTACAACCAACAACAAATTGAGTGGTTTAAAGCCGGCGGTGCATTAAATATTATCAGAAGAGATTTTGCAGCAAAAGGATAATTTTAATATAGATGAATTCAACTTAATAAAGCTCCTTTGTTAGGAGCTTTATTTTTGTTTGAAAACTTTGCTCATCATTTCAAATAACTTTGGATGCTTTTTACTAAATAAATCTGGCCGTTCAAAAAAGTACTCGGCAATAACTGCAAAAAATTCGGTTTTGTTGGTGTAGCCGTAGGCGTTTATATCGCTGTTTTTAATCTTACTGGCTTCCATTTCTTCATAAACCATATCTATCCATGGTATTACGTATTGCTTATCCAGCAATAGTTTTGGCACACCGTCAATATCTCCATCGGCCTTATCAATTAAATGCACAAACTCATGTATGGCTGTGTTGTTTTTATCGGATTGGTTATTAAACCCTAACTCTAGCGCATGCTTGCTTAACAACATTTTTCCATCTAAATAACCTGTGCCCACCATGCCCAAAACATTTCGGTTAACACCTTCGGTTTTAAAATCTTTACTAAATGTATCATCGTATACAAGTACTTCATTTAACAATCTTCCGTACTTCCATTCCGGAAAAGCAAATACAGGAATAACTGCACTTGATGCAATTAAGTAATTATGTAATTCCGTAATATTTGTGTTTACTGCACTTATTTTTACATCATTTAAAAACTCGGCAACCTCTGTTTCAGACTGTTTTTTTGTGCTTCATTCAGCTTTTGATAAAACAACACATGCTTACTTAAAACAGCTGAATCAACTTTAGTAGAGGACAGTTGGTTATTTGCTTGTTTTTTATTCATCGCACCATTAATAAATAAAAAAACCACTATCGCTAAACAAATTAATGGAATCATATTCTATTATTTTACATCAAACCAAACCTTGGTATCGTCATTCCAATCACCATTGTAGTTAATGGTAAGTTCTTCGCCTGCCTTAATATCTCTTACAGTTTTTATAATTATTGTACATTCTTCATAATCCATAATATAAATACAATTGCTTGTATAACTGTGATTGTAAATGGGTATATAACCCAATGCCATGCAGCATTTTGCGCCATCTGTTCCCCATTCAAAAATATAATCGTGCAGTACCGTTTTATCTAAATGTATTCTATCTTCTTTGGGCATAATAATTACAGGAGCAATTTCAATAAGCGTATCGGCAGCAATAAATTGATTGGCAAATACACCTCTGCCCTTTTCTTTTGCGTTATCAATAAATATACAATCTTTTAACATGGTTATTAATTTGTAAATTGCGACCCAATACAATATTAAATAATGTCGGCTGAATTAGAAGAAATATCATTACAAAAAAAATTTGAAGAGTTAATTGTGTCGGAAGACAAATTACAAATTCAAGAATTTTTAAATCACCAAAATATTAGTGATGTAGTGGATATATTGTATGATAATGAAGAGTATGAAAGTCAGATAATTTCTCATCTATCTATACACAGAGCGGTTAGTGTTTTTAAAATATTGGAGTTACCAACTCAAAAAAGAATAATACAAGGTTTGCCGCCATTTAAAACGGCAGAGTTATTAAACGAATTACCACCCGATGATCGTACTTCTTTTTTAAGTGAATTACCCGGCAACGCTGTTAGAGAGTTGGTAAAAACCCTCACACCGGATGAAAGAAAAGTAACGCTTTCATTATTAGGTTATCCCGAAAACAGTGTGGGCCGTTTGATGACGCCGGATTATGTGTATGTGTATGAAAACGATACAATAGAAGATGTGTTTAATACCATACGACGTTACGCAAAAAGTAGCGAAACCATCGATGTTTTGTATGTTATAAATAATAAAGGTGAGCTTTTAGATGACATACGTATAAAGGATTTTATAATGGCTACGCCTGAAAAAAAAGTAAGTGATTTGATGGATGGGCGTTTTATATCGTTACATGCTGAAGATGATCAGGAAGTAGCCAGCGAAATTTTTAAAATGAATAACCGGGTAGCCTTACCCGTTGTTAGTAAGGGTAATAAGCTTTTAGGTATTGTTACCATTGATGATGTACTTTGGGTTGCCGAAGAGGAATATAGTGAAGATATTCAAAAAATAGGTGGTACCGAGGCATTGGATGAACCTTACACCGAAATGCCTTTGTTTAAACTATATAAAAAAAGAATTGTTTGGTTAATTATTTTATTTTTTGGCGAGTTAATTACAATAGGTGCCATGCAACAATTTCAGGATGAAATTGCAAAAGTTGTATTATTGGCAACGTTTATACCACTAATAATTTCGAGTGGTGGTAATAGTGGTTCACAAGCCAGTACATTAATTATACAAGCAATGGCACTTGCCGAAGTAACTATTGAAGATTGGTGGAAAATTATACGTAGGGAAATTTTTAGTGGTGTATTATTGGGCGGAACTTTAGCATTAATAGGTTTTGGCGTAATTACCACCTGGCATTTATTTTTACCCCAAACATTTGGCGGCAACTATTTTCGAATAGCTCTTACCATTAGTTTATCCGTTTTAGGCGTAGTCCTTTGGGGTACATTAGTTGGCTCTACCTTACCTCTTTTACTGAAACGATTAGGTGCCGATCCAGCCGCATCCTCCACTCCTTTTGTAGCTACGCTTGTTGATGTCACCGGCTTACTTATTTATTTTTCTATGGCATTTTTATTTTTAAAGGGAATATTACTTTAGTTCATTTTTGCAGATGTGCCGGAAGGTTTACCATACCTCAATTGCTTAAATTTTATTTTTCGTTTTTTATACGTTAATACAAATAAGTTATCAAATTCATTATCGCCCAGGTTTTGAATGGTGTAATTTTTAACACCCAACCGTCTTATCAATTTTGGTAACGTATTACTATGGCCAACAACTAAAATAGTTTTTCCATTGTCGCCGTTGGTCTTTATTTTATTTACTAAATCGTTGCCTATTGTATCTGCTTCGTATATTATAACAGATAAATTTTGAGCCAGTTTTAAACTATCGGCTGTTTGGTTGGTGCGTTTATATTTTGTGCTGTATATATGGCTTATATTTTTGTTAGATAGTGAACGCATTAAATCGCCGGCTCTTTTAAAGCCTGCAAGTGTAAGCGGTGGGTTATTGCCTGTATCTTTTCGGCATGGCGTACTAAGTAGATGGTTGTTTGGGGTATAAAGTCTACTTTTTGACTAATTGCACAAAAAGTCTGTACTATTAGTATAGTTGTCAAGATATATTTCATATGGCAAAATAAACAATACTTTTTAATTGAGATAATGGTTTATAATCTGCCACTCAATTTGCCAACAAATTTGCTAAATTGCACCGATAAAAGTTCAATAAAATACTAAAGTACAAGAGTGCGACGCCAATGCAGATTAGCTATGTACTGAGGTTGGGTACAAAAAAATAAATATTATGTGTGGAATAGTTGGTTATACGGGGCATAGAGAAGCTTACCCGATAGTTATTACGGGTTTAAAACGTTTAGAATATCGTGGCTACGACAGTACAGGCGTTGCCTTACTAAACAATGGCTTAAAAGTGTATAAAAAGAAAGGCCGTGTTGCCGATTTGGAAGAAGCTATTATTGGTAAAGATTTGCATGCTCATATTGGCATTGGCCATACCCGTTGGGCTACACATGGCGAGCCAAGTGATAGAAATGCTCACCCACATCAAAGCAAGAGTGGTAAACTTGCCATGATCCATAACGGTATTATTGAAAACTATGCTCAAATAAAAAAAGAGTTGGTAAACAATGGTTACACTTTTACCAGCGATACCGATACCGAAGTATTATTAAATTTTATAGAAGATATTAAAGAAAACAACGAATGTAATTTAGAAGAAGCGGTAAGAGTTGCACTAAAAAGAGTTACCGGCGCTTATTGTATTTTATTGATTGATGAAGATGACCCCGAAACCATTATTGCTGCCCGAAAAGGTAGCCCATTAGTAATTGGTGTAGGCAAAGGTGAGCATTTTTTGGGAAGTGATGCCAGCCCCATGCTGGAGTACACTAAAGAAGTGGTATATGTAAACGATTACGAATTAGCCATTGTAAAACCCGATGAATTAATTCTTAAAAATTTAGGCAACGAAAAAATACACCGTTTATTACCAAGTTAGATATGGAGCTTGCTGCCATTGAAAAGGGTGGCTACGAACATTTTATGCTTAAAGAAATTTTTGAGCAGCCCAGCACCATACATGATTGCTTACGTGGACGATTAGACGCTGTTTCCGGAACCATTACCATGGCCGGAGTAGAAAATAATATTGAGCAATTAATAAATGCCAACCGCATTATGATTGTGGCCTGCGGCACAAGCTGGCATGCTGGTTTGGTAGCTGAGTATGTTATAGAAGAACTGTGCCGCATACCTGTAGAGGTTGAGTATGCCAGCGAATTTAGATACCGAAACCCAATTGTAAATAAAGGCGATGTTATTATTGCCATAAGCCAAAGTGGCGAAACCGCCGATACATTGGTAGCATTAGAGAGAGCTAAAGAACAAGGCGCTTTTATTTTTGGTGTGGTAAATGCTGTAGGCTCGTCTATTGCAAGGCTTAGCCATGCCGGGGCATATACACATAGCGGACCCGAAATTGGTGTAGCCAGCACCAAAGCATTTACCGGGCAATTGGCTGTGCTGAATATGATGGCTTTAAAAATTGCCAAAGCGAAAGGTACTATTACCAACGAATATTATTTGCAGTTGTTACAAGAGTTGCAAGATGTACCCGAAAAAGTTGAAGCCATTTTAAAAAATGCAGATGAACTAAAAACAATTGCAGCTAAATATAAGGATGCACACGACTTTTTATTTTTAGGCCGTGGATATAATTTCCCTATTGCGTTAGAAGGTGCATTAAAACTAAAAGAAATAAGCTATATACATGCCGAAGGCTACCCTGCTGCCGAAATGAAACATGGCCCAATTGCCTTGGTAGATGAAAATTTGCCTGTTGTATTTATTGCTACAAAAGATAGCTACCATGAGAAAATTGTAAGTAATATGCAGGAAATAAAAGCCCGTAAAGGTCAGGTTATTTCTATTATTACAGATGGCGATGAAGTAAGCCCTACATTGAGTAATGATACCTTTAGCATACCTACAGCCGATGAAATTATTGCTCCAATGTTAAGTGTAGTTCCGTTACAACTTTTCATATTATGTTGGCACTTTAAAAGGTGTAGATGTTGATAAACCAAGAAATTTAGCTAAAAGTGTAACGGTTGAGTAATTAAGAATTGAAGTTATTAATAAAGGAGGCCTTCTATTTTGAAGGCTTTTCTTTTTGCAAAGGATTGTTTAACTTGTTTGTGAAATTTTATCTAAATTGACTCATAAATAAACATATAATTTAAAAATCATTCATTTTTCATTATAAATTTTAAATTACTAAGTGAACATTATTCAAAAACATCCGGTAAATAATCTTGGCTATAATTTTATAGATGAAAAATATATTCCCAAGGGAAAAGATGAATACCATTTACGGTACAAACAAAATACCAGTGGTATAAAATTCAGAAAATTATCTGCCTTAGAAATAGAAGTATTGGTTCGTAACAGAAATACCAGTGATGATTGGAACAATATACTGGTAGCGTCTCCCTTTAATCCGGAGCTTATTAAAAATTGTAAATTTCACGGTTTAATACGTATAGGAATTTTAGAATCGTTTTATTTAGAGTTTCATAATTTACGAATGCCTGTTGGGCTTTACAACAGCACAATTATAAGTTGCGATTTTGGTAATAATGTATGTATTGATCATGTAGATTATTTAAGCCACTACATTGTTGGCAACGATGTAATGATTGCGAATGTGAACGAACTGGCTACAACCGATTACTCGAAATTTGGAAGTGGCATTGTTAAGCAGGGAGAAGATGAAAAAGTAAGAACATGGATGGAACTTTGCAATGAAAATGGTGGCAGAAAAGTAATACCGTTTAATGGCATGTTGGTTGGAGATGCTTATTTATGGAGCAAATACAGAGATGACGAAGAGTTGATGAATAAATTTAAAGAGTTTACTGAAAATAAATTTGACCAGCAAAGAGGTTATTATGGTATGATTGGAGACAGAACCGTAATAAAAAACTGTGGAATTATTAAAGATGTGTGGATTGGTACAGATGCGTACTTTAAAGGTGCCAATAAATTAAAAAATCTAACGGTTAACAGTGATAGTAAACGCAAATCGCAAATTGGCGAAGGCTGCGAAATGGTAAACGGAATTGTAGGTTATGGCTGCAGAATATTTTATGGGGTAAAAGCTGTACGTTTTGTAATCGCAAGCCACTCACAATTAAAATATGGAGCAAGGCTTATTAATTCGTACTTAGGTAACAACTCTACGATTAGCTGTTGTGAAGTGCTAAACTCATTAATTTTCCCGGCGCATGAGCAGCATCATAACAATTCATTTTTGTGTGCATCCTTAGTAATGGGGCAAAGTAATATGGCAGCAGGCGCTACTATTGGCAGAAAAAATACAACAAATTGAATACAATTATTTAGCTCCCGATACGGTTAATGAATTATTTGAATCAATTTCTTTTTTAAAAAAACTAAAACCCAATAACGAAGGTACTGCCCAGGTGCAAGGTTGGGAAAACTCAAAAAGAATTACACAATTATTAAAAGTTCCGCAAGCCATTACAATTTTTACACAGTTAATTGAGTATTACGGTGTAATTGAAATTTTTAATCATCTGCAACAAAATAAATATACAAGTTTTGATGCTTTAAAAAAATCTCTTTCAGCTAAAATTGAGCGTAGCAGTTGGCTAAATATTGGAGGACAGCTCATTCAAAAGAATGAAATTGAAAAATTAAAAAATTCCATCAAATCCGGAAAAGTAAAAACATGGGATGCCTTGCATGATGTTTATCGCCATCAAGGGGAAAAATATGGCAATGATAAATTAAACCATGCCTACACCTCTTTATTAGAGATATTAAATATTACACCAAAACAATTTACACCAACTTTGTTTAAAGAACTATTATTAACAGCGCTTAAAACAAAAGAATGGATGTGCAAAGGCATTTATGATAGCAGAGCAAAAGATTATACCAACCCTTTTAGAAAAATGATTTACGAAACCAATACAGAAATGAATAATGTTATTGGCAAATTAGAAGACAATAGTTTTATACAAGAACAGTTGGGTCAATTAGATGAATTTAAAAAGCAAATAAAAGCTGCTATAAAAAAAATGAAGCTGTAACAATGAATGCTGTAGATATTTATTTAGACGAACTACCCCCAACTCAAAAAATTATTGCCCAAAAAGTAAGATCATTAATCTTAGAATTAGTACCTAATGTACAAGAAAAATTTAGCTACAAACTACCCTTTTATCATTTTTTTGGAATTTTGTGTTTTATTAATAAAATACCCAACGGTATAGATGTTGGTTTTTGCCGTGGGCAAGATTTATTGGATGAATTCCCACAACTTGAGGTTAAAAAACGAAAAATATTAGCCAGCATTGCATTGTATAATATAAAAGACATTAAGGAGAAAGAGTTAAGAGAAATAATAATAGCAGCAGCTATCTGGAACGAAGAAGCAAAGAAGAACAACATCTCAATTTTTAAGAAAAAGAAGTGAGCTTTCTTTATCTTTGAAATAAAAATAGTTGAAACAGTTAATATTAATTTTTGTACTTATTGCCTTTTCTTTTTTTGCACAGGCGCAATCCCTTTCACAAATTAAAAAAGAATTAGAAACTACTCCAGACCCAATAGGTTATGTAAAATTAAAACTAAAAAAGAAGTATTTCATAGATTCTATTATGGTAATGAGTACTGCCAATTTTTTAGGCAAGCCAGATAGCCTTGTGTATCATGGAAAAGTAGGCAAAGTGTATGGTCCGTTTAAAAAAGAAAACATTTTAGTAAAAATTTTATTTAAGGCTCCCAATACATTTTACCATGTACAACACATCTTAATTGATACATCTGTTTTCAGGCAACGCTTTGCAGATGGTATGGCAGATAGTATTATGTATTATGTATAAAATAAATAACAAAATTGAAACCTTTGGCAAAATGGCAGCTATATATAGCGCCGATAATAATACTGCCAACAATGGCGGCGATTTGGGCTGGTTTGTAAAAGGTATCATGCTTCCTCAATTAGACGCTGCATTAACAAAGCACAAAAAAGGTGAACTTTTTAAAGTATGGACTCAAGCCGGATTGCATATTGTACGCATTGCCGATAATCCAAAAAAAGATACAGGATACGGATTATTATTGAGAGTTATCTTATAAAAAAAGAGGCTTTTAAAGCCTCTTTCAACCATATTTATACAAAAAATTATTACAATATTTTTACTTCTGTTCTTCTATTTAATGCTCTGCCGGCAGGTGTTTTATTTGTTGCAATTGGCTTACTCATACCATATCCTTTTGCGGTAACTCTCGATGGATCTATTCCTTTTGATATTACATAAGCCATTACAGTTTGTGCTCTTTGTTGCGATAAAATTAAATTTTTAGGAGCTTTCCCTACATTATCTGTGTGACCACCCAGCTCAATTTTTTCATCATCCTTACGTACTAAGTAAGCTACTAATTCATCCAATACGGCATAAGCTGTTGGTTGCAAAATGGCTTTACCTGTTTCAAAATTACAATCTTCCAATACAAAACTTTTTGGCGGCAAAAATTGAATATCAACTTTAAATGCATCTTTATAATACGCATTACCTTTTGGCGTTGGAATATCTAAAAGTATAACTGGTGCTATCATTAAAACCCCAAATTAATACTTCGTATGTATCTCCTACGGGTAACCGCATGCTAAACTTACCGGTAGAGTCGGTAAGGCCCTGATATTCTTTAGCGGTTACTTTACTTTTAAAAATAATAATTTCATGACTTAAAGGATTATTTTTAAAATCGGTTACAGCAACATTTATACCTGCATCTTTATTTGCTGTAGCACTTTGAGCAATTATTGCAAATGGAGTTAAAAAAAGTACAATTAAACTTAATAACCATTTCTTGTTCATGTTATAATTTTTACTGATTAAAGGTAACTGATTTATTCAATTTTTGTGCCAACTCCGTTTTTCATAACCACAGAATACACTGATTAAAACCACACAGATTAAATGATTTTATATAATCTGTGCATGTCTGTGTAACTAATCTATGTAATCTGTGGTTAAAAAGTGTTTGCCGCAAGGCAAATATCTCTACAATTTCTGCTGCAATTTAACAACCATTTCACTTTTCCAACTGGCAAAATCGCCTGCTAAAATATGTTCTCTTGCTTGTTTTACCAACCACAAATAAAAAGCTAAATTATGCACACTTGCAATGGTATAGCCTAAATATTCTTTCGCCTTCATTAAATGCCGCAGATACGCTTTGCTGTAATAATTACTTACTTCGTTATCAATACCATCATCAATTACCGAAAAATCTTTTTCCCATTTTTTGTTATCAATATTTATTATTCCATTACTGGTAAACAACATGGCATTGCGGCCATTACGGGTAGGCATTACGCAATCAAACATATCTACACCTAAAGCAATGTTTTCTAATATATTCCATGGCGTGCCTACGCCCATTAAATATCGGGGTTTTTGAGTTGGCAAAATATCGCAGCACAACTCGGTAAACTCATACATTGTTTCGGTTGGTTCGCCAACACTTAAACCGCCAATTGCATTGCCCGTTGATTTTTTTGAAGCAACAAATTGGGCCGAAGCTGTACGCAAATCTTTATAGGTGCTACCCTGCACAATTGGAAATAAATTTTGTGTATAGCCGTATTTATCTGGTGTGTTATCAAAACGGTTAATACATCTGTCCAGCCAGCGATGTGTAAGCTCCATCGATTTTTTGGCATAGGCATAATCGCTTGGATAAGGCGGACACTCATCGAAAGCCATAATAATATCACCACCAATAATTCGTTGCGTATCCATTACATTTTCGGGTGTAAATAAATGCTTGCTGCCATCTATATGACTTTGAAACAATGCGCCTTCTTCATTTAGCTTTCTGTTATTGGCCAATGAAAAAACCTGATAGCCTCCACTATCTGTTAGTATAGGTTTTTCCCATCCGTTAAATTTATGTAGGCCTCCTGCAGCTTCCAATACATCCAACCCGGGGCGTAAATATAAATGATACGTATTGCCTAAAATTACTTGAGCTTGCACATCAACTTTTAACTGTTGTTGTGTTACAGCTTTTACGCCACCCACAGTACCTACTGGCATAAAAATGGGTGTTTGTATTTTACCATGGTCGGTAATAATTTCACCAACTCTGGCTTTAGTTTTATCATCGGTTTTTTGCAGTGTAAATTGAAGTGATGCCATTTAATTGTTTTCTTTTATTTTTTGTTTAAAGCTCAAAACAACTTAGTTTCTTTACTTTCTATCCCTTATTTCTAATTTTAACTTTCTTATTTCATTTTCTTATTTTTGCCGCATGAATTTTACCCAATTATGGCAAATTGTTTTTTATACTTTTTGCCTTATTACCCTTATACAGGTTTTTTATTTTTTATTTTTCTTTGTAAGATTGGCTTTTTATAAAAAGAAAGATAAAACAACATCTCAAACCCACCCTGTATCTGTAATAATTTGCGCCAGAGATGAGGCTGCAAATTTAGCGAAAAATTTGCCGGGTGCGTTAGTTCAACAATATAAGACAACGCATGAGGTAATTGTAGTAGATGATAATTCGTTTGATGATACAAAATATTTACTGGAAGAACTTCAAAAAACATTTAAGCAATTACACCCTATCTTATTACAACAAGAGGCTAAATTGATTCCGGGCAAAAAATTTCCGCTTAGTATTGGTATAAAAACTGCCAAGCATGAAATTGTTTTGCTTACAGATGCCGATTGTGTTCCGGCAAGTGAATTTTGGATTGACAAAATGCAGGAAACGTATGATGACAATACAGAAATAGTATTAGGTTATGGTGCATTTAATAAAAAAAGAGGCTTTTTAAACAAACTAATACGTTGGGAAACTTTTCACAGCGCTTTGCAATACTTTTCGTACGCCCTTGCTGGAATGCCTTATATGGGTGTTGGCCGAAATTTAAGTTACAAGAAAACTATTTTCTTCAGGCATAAAGGTTTTAGTGCTCATAACCATGTTGCAAGCGGCGATGATGATTTGTTTATAAATATGGCAGCAACCAACCACAATACCAAAATAAATATAGATGCAGATGCGTTTACACTTAGTGAGCCTGCCAAAACCTGGAGCCAATTTGCAAAGCAAAAAAGTCGGCATTACAGTACAGCTAAGTATTACAAGCCTGCTCATAAATTTTTATTGGCTTTATATTCTCTAAGCCATTTTTTATTTTATCCGTTGCTGGCAATAAGTATAGTTTTTTACAACTGGCAATTTGCACTTATTGTTTTTGGAATTCGGTTTATACTACAAGCCATTGTTTACTTTTTAAGTATGAAAAAGTTAAAGGAAATAGATTTATTCCCTTACTTTTTAATCTTTGATATTGGTATGTTTTTTTATTATCTCACCTTTGTATTTTCTATATTTAAAAAACCATCAAAAACTTGGAAATAGTTTTAAAATATTTTGCTGATTTTACTCCCAAACAACTGGAACAAATAAGTGCATTAAAAGGGTTGTACGAAGAATGGAACAGTAAAATAAATGTAATATCCCGTAAGGATATGGATAATTTTTACCTGCACCATGTATTACATTCGCTGGCTATTGCTACACAGTGTAAAAAACTTACGGTAGTTAATGAAGTTGCTAAAGCAATTGGCCTAACAAACGTTACAACCCAACACAGCCGTGTAGAAGAAATTAAAAACAGAAAATTTGATGTGGTAGTATCAAGGGCTGTGGCGCCGCTAAAAGACTTATGGTATTGGAGCAAACCATTACTCAATAAAAAAACAAACGATAATAAAAAACCTAATGGTTTAATTTGTTTAAAAGGCGGCGATTTAGCACAAGAAATTTTTGAAAGTAATTGTAAGCCAAAGATTTGGGAAGTTGATAAAATATTTAACGAAGAATATTTTGTAAATAAATACCTACTTTACATTTCGTAAGTACACTACTACCACTTTGTGGTATTGTTTTGTTTATTTTTTTACACAACATTTGTATTATGAAGATACCCGTAGCAATAGTAGAAGATAACCACGACATTCGTTTGGCCTTGGAGCAAATAATAGAAATGTCGGATGAATACAAATTATTAGGTAGCTGTATTAGCGGCGAAGAAGCTTTGGTACATTTACCTATTTTAAACCCAAAAGTTGTACTTATGGACATTGGGTTGGGTGGTATGAGTGGCATTGAAGTTGTAAGAGCCTTAAAGCCCCAGCACCCCGATATGTTGTTTATGATGTGTACGATTTATGATGAAGATGAAAAAATATTTGAAGCGCTTAGTGCCGGTGCCAATGGATATATTTTAAAGAAAACGCCTCCTGCAAAATTATTAGAGGGTATAAGCGAATTGCTGGATGGTGGTGCGCCAATGAGCAGCCAAATTGCCCGTAAGGTTGTAGCAGCATTTCAAAATAAGCCTGCAGAAGTAGTACCTTCAGATGCAGAAATTGCAACGTTAACACCCCGGGAAAACGAAATTTTAGAGCTATTATCAAAAGGATTGCTATATAAAGAAATTGCCGATGTACTTGGCATTAGCAGCGAAACCGTTCGTAAACATGTATACCATATTTACGAAAAATTACACGTTGGCAACAGGGTTGAAGCTGTAAATAAATATTTTGGCCGTTAGTTAATTAACCATAAGCCATTAAACCTATCTATTGTAAAAATTTCCAGTACCAATTATCAGTTTGTGGTGTATTACCAATAGGAAAGTTATGTGTATAGCCGGAGTTGGTAAACCCATATTTTTCGTAAAAGCGTTGTGCTTTAAAATTATTTTCCCACACACCTAAAAAAACTGTTTCATAATTATTTTTATTAGCATAGCTTAAAAAATAATCCATTAGCTGTTGTGCAACCCCTTTGCCTTGAAATTGGCTAAGTACATAAATTCGTTTTAGCTCTAAGGCTTTCCATTGCTGCACTTCAAGAAAATGTGTATAATCTTCTTTAAACATTAAATAGCCAACCGGCTTATCATCTGCCTCTGCAAAAAAATATAAATTATCATCGTCTAAAATTTCCTTTAGCAATACTTCTTCACTATAGTTTTCTGCAAGAAAACCTTGCATATCTTCTGCTGTGCATGTATCAACAAACGTATCATAAAATGTTTGCTTTGCAATAGCAGATAACACAGCTACATCTGTGGGCTTTATCTTTCTTATAGTAATTTCCAATCTTTTACCAGTTTAATTCAAGTAAATTATTTTTCCTCTCAACATCTGCCATTCGTTTTGATGGATCAATTTCAACAGATTTTAAATTGGATAGTTTTTGATTAAACTCCACAATGTATGTTGGGTGTGTCCATTTCCACTCTTCATGTACAATTCTTTTTTGTGTGCCATTTTCAGTGGGTTTCTCACCAAACATTAAATTTAATGGCACATAATGCATTTCAGTTGTTCCATCTTTAAAATTTAGCTGTAAATCAATTGGCATAGGCATTTGGCCAATTCGTTTTATCCTTATTTTAGATAAACCACCTTCTTCCCAAAGGCTATCAATGGCATAATTAATTGTTTTAGTTGTATTGCACCAGTACTCTTTGTACCAATCTAATTTTATATCGCTTATTTTTTCGGCAAGTACAATTAAGTCGTTGCTGTTAGGGTGTTTAAATTTCCATTGATTATAATATTCCAATAAAATTTTATCTCTAACATTTGCTCCTACTATATAGCCCAATTGCTCCATAAATACTTCGCCTTTACTATAGGCGGCAATGCTATAGGCAAAATTACTGTTATAATGATCGGCATGCGTTGTTAAAGGTTCTTCTTTGCCGCTTTTAACCAATTGAAAATATCCTGCATATCCATCCACATGATCTTCGGGCACTGCATCAATCATTTCCTTTAACTGTGCATTATCCGGTCTGCCGGCCAAAGCATCTCTTAAACCTTGTTTGCTTGATTTTTTATTATAAAATTTAGATACCAAATCTTCTGCATAACTTGTAAAACCTTCATCCATCCAGGCATACATACTTTCGTTGGTACCCAACATCATTTGATACCAACTGTGCATCCACTCATGAAATACGGTACCTAAGCCACTACCTTGCAGCAATGTAGCCATCGGATATTCCATACCTCCATCGCCACCTTGTATAAACGAATATTGAGGGTAAGGGTATTTTCCAAAACTCTTTTCCATAAAAAGCAATGCTTCATTTGCAGCTTGGGCAATTAAAGCCCATGCGCTGTCATTTTTAGTATCATTGGGTTTGTAATTGTATATAACATGCAACATTGTACCGGTTGAAGATTTTTTAGTTACATGCTTATACTCCGGATCGGCAGCCCAAACAAAATCGTGTACGTTATTTGCTGTAAAATGCCAGGTGCGTTTAGCCTTTGTAGTTGGTTTTAAATCGGGTGTATTTGCAGCATCATATCCCCAGCCAATTTCGTTTGCATTTTGTAAAACGCCTGTGCCACCTATTTTATAAGTCGGGTCAATATTTATGGTAACATCAAAATCGCCCCAAACACCATAAAACTCACGGGCAACATAAGGTGTAGGATGCCAGCCTTCATAATCGTACTCACACAATTTTGGATACCATTGTGCCATACTATACCTAAGGCCTGTTGTAGGATTATCTCTTCCGCTACGCCTTATCTGCAATGGAATTTGGGCTTCAAAATCCATGTCTAAAATAATTTTTCCGTTGGGCAATAATGGCTTGGTAAGATTAACCTCTAAAATAGTTTCGTGATATTTAAATGGCTGTGCCACTCCATTTACTTTTTAAAGAAAGTATTTTTTGATATCCAATTTCGTCTTCCTTTAATTTGCTTATTCTATCCTTTACCCTTCCATCCCAATCTTGCCGGCCATTGTTTAATACTTTACCCAATTCTCTGCTACGTACATCCATACTGCTGTTTGGCTGAAAAGCATTGAAGTAAAGATGATAAAATATTTTTTTTAACACATCCGGCGAATTATTGGTGTATTCCAATTTTTGCTTACCTGTAAATTTATTGGTAGATGCATCCACATCAACACTCATAATATATTTTACTTTTTGTTGCCAACGGTTAGGTTGAGCAAAGGAAATGAGAAATAAAAAGTTGAAATAAGTAATAAGAAGGTTGGCTTAAAATTCATAATTATCTGTTTGAGGTAAATTTCGGAAAATTGACTAATAAAAGACACAAAAAATTACAAATGGCTGCGTTTATAATATGTGCACTATCAACTACTTAATTGACACCCATCATTTCTTATTGCAGCTTCTGCCAATAACTTGCATTTATAAACAGCCTATGTATAACCCTAAAGTGGTATTGCATAGTTGAGCTTTTTATATTTTTTTGCATCACTTAACCAAAAATAAATTTTATGAAACAAATCACATTTTTTATCGCATGCTTCTTAGGTATGTTTAGTGCAGTTGCACAAAACCAAAAAGGAAGTAAACTAATTGGTGTTGGCTTAGGAAGTATAAGTTACACCAATAGTGAAAGTAAAACATCGTACAGTAATACTCCAACGGTTTATAAAAGCGATGGTAATTCATTTTCGATAAGTGTAAACCCAAATGTAGCTTGGTTTGTACAAGATAACCTGGCTGTTGGTGGTGGAGTAAGTATTAGTTTTTATACATCAACCAGTAAAAGCAGTAATACCGGCTCTACAACAACAAGCGAAAGCAAATCAACTCAACCATCTGTTTATATTGGGCCTTATGCCCGTTATTATTTTGGGGGTAGCAGTAAAGGAATGCCTTTTGCACAAGCTAATTTTCAAATAGGTATTTATGGCGGAAAAAGCACCAGCAGTTCAAGTAGTGGAAGCAGTTCTGAAACAACCACTAAGCCTAAAGGCGATTGGAATGGTGGCTTAACATTTGGCTACGAGCATTTTATTAGTAGCTATGTAGGCTTTTATGGTTCTCTTGGAATAAACTACGGTAAATCAAAAACTACCTACGAATACAGGCCATCAACCGGTACTGGATATGATTATACCAGTGAGTATTCCAGATTTTACATTCCGTAAATGTTGGATTGCAAGTGCATTTGCCATCTAAAGGAAAAAAGTAAAAAGTAAACTTTAAACTATGAGTAAAAAACCATCTTAAGCAATTAAGATGGTTTTTTATTTACTTTACCTTCAACAACAATCACAATCTCCCCTTTCACTGCTTTCTCAGCAAAGTAATCATGCACTTCCTGCAAAGTGCCACGTTTGTTTTCTTCAAACTTTTGGTAAGTTCACGGCTTACACAACATTGCCTGTTTGCACCAAAATATTGTATAAATTCATGTAAGGTTTTAACTAACCGCATAGGGCTTTCGTAAAAAACCATGGTACGTTCTTCCTCTGCCAGCTTTTTCATCATGGTTTGTCTACCCTTTTTTAATGGCAAAAAGCCTTCAAAACAAAAACTATTTATAGGTAATCCGCTATTTACCAAAGCAGGCACAAAGGCGGTAGCTCCGGGCAAACACTCTACCTTAACATCCTTTTTTACACACTCTCTTACCAGTAAAAAAGCCGGATCGCTAATACCCGGCGTACCTGCATCGGTCAATAATGCAATGGTTTTACCGGCCAGCATTTGATCAGTTAAATGTGCAACAATTTTATGTTCGTTGTGTTGATGATACGGCGAAATTGGTTTTTGTATTTGGTAGTGATTTAGCAAGACCGCCGAAGTACGTGTATCTTCTGCCAAAATTAAATCTACCTGCTTTAAAACTTCTACAGCTCTAAAAGTAAAATCGGCAAGGTTGCCTATTGGTGTGGGAATGATGTAAAGCATTCAATGTGATAATTTTAATGATGTAATAATTTGATAATTCTTAAAAAAATAAGTTTAGTAAAAGTTACTTACACCCTTTTTAAACTTATAATTATCAAATTATTGAATTTGCTAATTATCCAATTTGTATTTCATACATTTCCATTACGGCATTAGCCAATAATTTTTTTGCAGCTTCATCTGCAATAGCTTTTGCAGCCTCTTCATTATCGGCTTCAATTTGCAAATCAATGTGTTTACCAATTCTTACATCAGTTACGTTATTTAAACCTAAATTTTGCAAGCCGCCCATTACCGCTTTACCCTGAGGATCTAATAAATTTTTTAACGGCATTACTTTTACCTGTACTGAGTAAATCATAATTATTTTTGTTTGTATAGCAAAGATAAAATAATGTAGGCAATGAAAATAACCGGCACGGCCAACCATTTAAGTAAAAGGGCTGCAACTACTGTAATCCCCAATAAAATAAATTTGGGTAAATTATTTTTTACAGAAAAATCTTTAAATTTTAATGCCATTAACGGCAGTTTTGAAACCATTAACCAGCTTAGTAACAAAATAATGCCGTACAAAAACCATTTGTTCATTAAAATATTATAAACCGTTTCTGTTTGTACATTCCAGTAAATTAAAGGTAAACTTGCCACCACCAAACCTGCCGCAGGTATTGGCACCCCTTTAAAGCCATAGCTTTGTTCCGAATCTAAATTAAACCTGGCCAGCCTGTAAGCACCTGCACAAGCAAAGATAAATGCAGGCAAAAGCCAAAGCATAGAGGTTTCTAACCCATCATTCTCTCTAATAAAGCTCATGCGTAAAAACTGGTACAAAATAATACTTGGCGCTACGCCAAAGCTTACAACATCTGCCAGCGAATCTAATTGTTTGCCCATTTCGGATGATGCACCTAATAGCCTAGCTACAAAACCATCTAAAAAATCGATTACAGCTGCGATACCAATAAATAAAGATGCGTAATAAATTTTTTCGGTTAGCCGTACAAACTGGCTGCCATCTTCGGCAAACTTAATATCAATCGTATTTTGCAATGCAAACACAATTGCAATACAGCCAAAAAAGAGATTCAGGAGTGTAAATATGTTGGGGATTTGTTTCATGATATATTGACAACCGACGACAGACAATTGACGTCAGTTGATTATGCTATTTTTTTATTGATTTCCTGAATGCCTGAATTTTGATTGTTAATTTTTCAAGATCAAGGTAAAATTTATCAAACTGATTTTGACTTATGTAATTCCTTCGCAAAGCAAGATAAAGACAATTAACAACTTCCAGTGCAGAACGAAGTGAATAACCTAAAAACCTCAATTGCTCGGGATTTGACTGTCCCGTGGAACCCTCTGCTATATTTAATGAAATCGAATCAGCAGCTCTTTAATCTGAGAAGTAAGTGAAAACATCTCTTCTTTCGGAAAACTTCTTGTCAAATTATGTACTTCATCTGCCAGATTTATTGCGAACTTCCATATCTCTAATTTCTCAAATTTAAACGACATAAGTAATTTGCTAAAATGAAATGAGTTCATAAATCCAAAAAACGCAACATTGGTCTATCGGCTGTAGTCCGTCGTCACTTCTTCATCAACGCCTCAATATCCTCTACCGTTATTGGAATATTTTTCATCAAATCTTTATTGCCATTTCTTGTAATCCAAAAATTATTTTCTATCCGAATGCCCATTTGTTCTTCCTCAATATAAATGCCGGGTTCAATGGTAAATACCATACCTGCTTTTATAGGTTGTGTTCGGGTGCCTAAATCGTGTACATCAATCCCTAAATGATGGCTTATGCCATGATACAAGTATTTACGATACGCCCTGTTTTCGGGATCTTCGTTTTTAATATCGCTTTTTTTAAGCAACCCAATTTTTTGGAAAATTACGGTTGCTTCATCTCCCACTTTTTCGGTATAATCAATTATGCTAATGCCGGGTTTTAAAATACTTGCAGCGTAATGATGCAAATGCAAGCAGGCATTATACACTGTTTTTTGCCGGCGGCTAAATTTACCATTTACCGGAATTGTACGGGTTAAATCGGCACAATAGTTACCATACTCTGCGCCAAAATCCATCAATATCAGTTCACCATCTTTACATTCCTGATTGTTTTCAACATAGTGTAAAGTTCTAGCCCTATCGCCACTGGCAATAATGCTGCCATAAGCCGGCCCTGTGCCTCTTTGTTTTAAAAATTGATGATATATTTCTGCTTCAATCTCGTACTCCATTACGCCGGGCTTAATAAACTGCAATAAATGACGGAATGTATTATCGGTAATATCAATAGCTTTTTGCATTACCTCTACTTCCAATGCGGTTTTTATACCACGTAAATCTTTTAATATTTTTGCACTGCGTTTGTAGTTATGTAGTGGGTAGCGCTGCTTCATCATCTCTGCATAACGGTAATCTCTAACCGGCACAAGGTTTGCTTTGCGATCGTTTTCGTTGCTGTTTAAATAAATGGTATCTGCCCAGTGTATCCAGGGTTGCAACATACCATCAATACTATCTAACCATATTATTGTTTTAATACCGCTAATTTCGGTTGCTTCATTGGCTCTTAACCTGTGGCCATCCCATTTTTCTTTAAGTTCATTTGGCCTAACCAATACTAATACTTCTTTATATTTAGCCTCTGCATTATCTGGGTATAAAATCAACATCGAATCTTCCTGTTCTATACCTGTTAACCAAAACAAATCGCTGTTTTGTTTAAATCTAAATAATTGATCGGCATTGGTAGGTAACTCGTCGTTACTGTTAAAAATAGCAATGGAGTTTTTTTCCATTCTTTCTACAAAACGTTTCCGGTTTTGAGTAAATATTTCGGCATTAAGTGGCAAGTATTTCATACAAAAAATTTATAGTGCAATATACGTAAATAACCTTTATACATAAAGAGTTGCCAACCTTTTGGAGGTTGGCAACTCTTTAAAAAATATCTAAAAAATTAAGCAACGCCTACACCCTGCTTTCTTACATACTTCGTTAATATAACAATAAGCTGCCCTTCTACCCTTCCTTCTATTTGCTCAGTATTATCTTTTACAATACGTATGTTTTTTACTACAGTGCCCATTTTAGCGTTAAGTGTACTTCCCTTTACATCCAACGATTTTATAAGTACAACCGAGTCGCCGTCTAATAATTGATGTCCATTACTATCTACATGCAATACAGCAGCTCCATCATTTTCATGATCGCCTGTTTTTTTTGCCCAGGCCGTATTATCGTCATCCAAATACATCATATCTAAACTTTCCTGTGCCCAACTTTCGGTTCGTAACCTGTTTAGCAAGCGCCAGGTTACAATTTGTACTACCGGATGCTCACTCCACATACTTTCGGTTAGGCAGCTCCAATGTTTGCTATCCAATGCTTCTTTTTTTTCTATTTGAGCCGTACATTTTGGGCAAATAAATATACATTTATCATCGGTGCTGTACTCTACCGGCGGTACTTCATATACTTTTAAATCGTTGGTTGCCTTACATAATTCGCATTGATTATTGCTACGAGCCTTTAAAATATCTTCTACCTTCATACTATTTTTTTTGTGCAAAGAAACAAATAACATTTTGCAATTTGAGTGATTCTGTCATTTATTGCTTTAATGTGTTAAAAAAACACCATAAAAACTAAAAAATTACATTGTTTTCAACAATTATAGTAGTTTGTTTAAATGCATCAAATTTTATTGCTAAGTATTGCGTTTACGTAAATAAATACACCGTTATATTTATTCCTGTACAAAATTGTGGTTATCTATTAAAAATTCGCAAAAAAATCTTGCCATACCTTTGCATAAATTTAAAACGATAATTTGCTATGTCAGTTCCATCAATGATTTCTATGCCTAAAAATGCCCTGATTAATTTAGGGTTAACTGTTTCAACCGATATTCACTACCAACTAAGCCCACAAGAGTTAACGCAACAAACCGTGGCCCGTGGCGAAGGTGTTTTAAACGATACCGGAGCTTTGGTAATTAACACCGGAAAATTTACCGGCCGTAGCCCCAAAGACAAGTTTACCATAAAAGATGCCATTACAGAAAATGCAGTGCATTGGAACGATTTTAATATTCCAATGGATGAAAAATATTTTTTTCAGTTAAAAGAAAAAATGCTGGCCTATTTAGGCGATAAAGAAATTTGGGTAAGGGATTGCTACGCTTGTGCCGATGAAAATTACAAGCTTCGTTTAAGGGTAATAAACGAAAACCCATGGAGCAATTTATTTGCGTACAACATGTTTATAAGGCCCCAGGAAAAAGATTTAGAAACCTTTACGCCGCACTGGCATATAATACAAGCACCGGGTTTTAAAGCAGATCCTGCGGTAGATGGTACAAGAGCCGAAAATTTTGCTATACTTAGCTTTACACACAAAACAATTTTAATTGGTGGCACAGGCTACACCGGCGAAATGAAAAAAGGCATTTTTACCATGCTGAATTTTGTATTACCCACTAAAGCAGAGGTATTAAGCATGCATTGCAGCGCCAATATGGGTAAAGATGGTGATACTGCTATCTTCTTTGGATTAAGCGGCACCGGTAAAACTACCTTAAGTGCCGACCCAAACAGAATGTTGATTGGCGATGATGAGCATGGCTGGACAAACGACACCGTATTTAATTTTGAAGGTGGTTGCTATGCCAAAACAATTGATTTAAGTGAAGAAAAGAACCGGAAATTTTTAGAGCCATACGCCCCGGAGCCTTGGTTGAAAACATAACTTTTTTTGAAGGCACCAACAAAATTGATTTTAGCAGTAAAAAAATAACCGAAAATACAAGGGTTAGCTATCCGTTACATTTTATAAGCAATGCATTGGAGCCATCTATTGGTAAAACCCCTAAAAACATTTTCTTTTTAACGGCAGATGCTTACGGCGTATTTCCGCCAATTAGTAAATTAACACCCGGCCAGGCCATGTACCAATTTATTAGCGGCTATACTGCTAAAGTAGCCGGTACAGAGGCTGGTGTTATTGAGCCAAAAGTACATTTAGTGCTTGTTTTGGCGCTCCGTTTTTACCCTTGCACCCTGCACAATATGCAGAGTTGTTGGACAAAAATTAAAAGAACATAACGTAAACGTATGGTTGATAAATACAGGCTGGACGGGCGGCCCTTATGGTGTAGGTAGCCGTATGAAATTGGCATATACCAGAGCCACCATTACAGCCGCATTAAATGGAGAGTTAGATAATGTTGAATACGACACTACGCCCTATTTAAATTAGCTATCCCAAAAACCTGCCCGGGTGTACCAAGCGAAATTTTAAATGCCCGTAACACCTGGCCCAAGCCCGAAGATTTTGATGCACAGGCACAAAATCTTGCTGCACAATTTGTAAAGAATTTTGAAAAATATGCCAGTGGAGCCAGCGAAGAAATATTAGCTGCTGCCCCTAAAGTACAATAGTATCAAAACGAATGTTTGCTTAATAAAATCCCTCTGCACAGAGGGATTTTTTATTTTGTATAGTTGCTTTTATGTTGTAAAAACAACCTAAATACACAACAGTAAAGGCTTTTAGCCAAAACTGTTGTGTAAGAACTAAGTTATTAAAAATTCTTTGTGCAGTTAGGGTTTAGAAAGTATCCCATAAGCCTTCGGGTTTCAGCCTGGTACTTAAGCCCCACTTTTGCAAATATCGATGTTAACGGCAGTTATTTCATTCTTGATGTTCTCAGACAGAATTACATCGCAATTGCTTTTTGTTGTCATAATAGCAATGAATTTATCTAAGTCTTCTTGTCTGTAATCTACTTGTTTAATCCTTATTTTTTTTGAGTTTCCAAATACTGCTGAATAAGTCTCATTATAGCCGTCAAAGTTTATTCTATTTAAATTCTCCAAATTATATGTTTTTATAAACAGGTCATTAACAATTAAGTTATTCTTTTCAATAAGTAAGGATGGAGTGTCTTTGCCCCTGATTATTAAATACTGAATGATTGCTGAAAGAACTCCAATAGAAATATATGTCACTAAATACTTTGTTGTAAATATTTTGAAAATAAGATTTGGTACGACAAATAGAGCGACAATCAAAGGAATAATTAAAAACAAATCTTTTAAAGTAAAAGGAGAATTTGTTTTAACTAACATTGTCTCATTTTGAATTTTACGGTTAGTGATAATATACTCCGTCACAATGAAAATGATTTGAATAACGACAAATACAATCCCAAAATAAAATTGAAAATTGCTTACGTCAAAAACTATTGCAGCTAATAGTCCGAGATAATAAATTGTATTTGTAATAATCTTTGTCGTTGCCATGTCTGACTGTTTAAGAAGAGATCACTTAATTGCCGCTAATGTCGGCGTCTTTGGGCTAGTGTGGGATTTCCCAACTGTCCGCCCGGAACCGCTGCTGATTATTTTGTTTAGTTGAAGTTAAGAACTAAAGCTCAAAATTGAACGTCCAGCCAGAACTGAAGACCGGAGATGCAGTTAGCTGAAATTAGTTTGTCCAGCCACACTTGCCCAAAACCGTTTGTTAGGCGCTGTTTACTTTTAAAACTGTTCTGTGACGTCTCTATAACTGTAATGCTGCGGTTTATCACCTTTTTCATAAAATGATTTAAAAATATTTTCCGCATCAGATATAGTTAAAACTTCCGTGTCATAAACTTGAATTGGCCCCACCTTACAGTCAATTTGATCCCATTTCTTTTCTTCTAGTTTTTCATTTATTTTATTCCCAAGTATAAAATGTTTAAATGTTTCGCCAAGTAGTTTTCTGTATTCAACAGTTAATCTTGTCTTACTGCCAGCGCACTGTACATAATAGGTCAAGTTATCTGATAAAATGAAATACGATTTTAGAGTTGGGTCAATTTTAGTTAATGAATTGCGTATGAATTCCCAGCTTGGATTTTCAGTGTCAATTTGTTTTGAAATATTGTCTTCGGAAAATGTCATAAACCTTAGCAGTTGCAAAAATAAAACGGCAACGAAAATAGCGCCTAACACTTAAATCGTTACATAAGTTGTACAAGTACTAAGTTATTCAAAATTTGAAAGCAGATAAAAATACCTTTCAAGTTCGTTGACTAATATTTTATTTTTAATTATTACCCGTCTCCCTTTTTTTAGTCTGAGCCTCAACCCCATATTTTATTGCCGCTTCAAGTATATTAATGTTTATATCTTTAAGTGCTTTAAATTTTATGCAATATCCGGTAACACTTGCCTTGCCAAGCGTTTTTCCATATGTTTGGGCTAAGTATTTCTTATCCTCAATGCCCAGGATATATACAGAAATGCCGGTTGTGTTTGCACTTAAACCAATTTGGTAAAACTCTTTGGTTTTGCCATCCGCATATTTTATGGTTTGCAAGCCATATCCAATATTAGGATTAGAAACAATTTTACCTTTTCGTCTTTTACCATCCAGAAACCATAATTTACATGCCGGCATTATTTGCAGAATGCTGTGGTGCAACGCTTGCATGTCGCTGCGTTTGGGCTCGGTTGGCTGGTAATATACGCTTTGATTTGTTCTTGTACATTCATATAAATTACAGGTTGCTTACTTTGCCTTTTTTAAAGGACGTTTAATTTTACGCTGTGTAATTGTAAATTTCCTTTTATGTTTACTTTTATCTTAGTTTAACTGTTTCCACATCTCATAGGTCATCTCAAATTTAATTTCCTTTGTTCCGTGTAAGCCTACTTCTGCCCAACCTGCTTTTCTATAAAAATTTTCTGCTCTTGTATTAAAAGCAGTTCCTAACCAAACTTTATTTTTTGTTTGTGTAAAGTACCAGTCTAACATTATTTTGTGAAGCTGTTGCCCAATACCTTTTCTTTCAAATTCCGGGTCCAAAAATAATGCCCAAATATTGTTTTCATTCAAATCTGCAATTGCAAAACCCACAATTCTATTGTCAATTTCGCAAACCCATCCTTTTCCTCTTACAGTTATAAATTCTTTACAATCTTCGTCTGTTACTAAGGTAGGATCAGATAAAGTGTTTTCTTTTACCGAGTTTCTCACAATTTGTATTTGCTTTATGTCGTCAATTTTAGCTTCCCTAAAAATCATTTCCATAAATTAATTATTAATAAAAAATTTGAAAGCAAATGAAAAGTAACCTTTCCTGCCATTTAAGCATATAAAATGTATCCAAAGGGCTTAACATTTATTTATCGGAAAGGCCATAAAAAGATTGCTACATTAATTGCAGCTGCCTTTCATTTACTGCAACAGTTTACCCATTACAAATTTACCATTATTTTTTATCGGGCTTTGCCCCCATATAAAAAGTTAATGTGCCGCCATTGGTAATGCTGGTGTGGCTAAGTGTAAAAGATGTAAGCGGTTGGCCGTTTAAAATTATTTTTTGCACATATACATTTTTATCGTTTTGGTTAATTACATCTACCGTAAATGTATTACCGTTTTCTAAATTTATGGTGGCATGGTTTACAATTGGCGATCCAATGGCATAATCTGTACTTGCCGGTGCCACAGGGTAAAACCCTAATGCCGAAAATATATACCATGCACTCATTTGGCCACAATCATCATTTCCGCCCAAGCCATCGGGGGTTGGCTTGTATTGCATGTTCATAATTTTACGTACCTGATATTGTGTTTCCTGCGCTGATTTGCCCAGTTGTAAAAATATGCTACATGATGTGCCGGCTCGTTGCCATGTACATAGCCGCCAATAATACCTTCTCTGGTAATATCTTCTGTTTCGGCAAAAAATGCATCGGGCAGGTGCATGGTAAATAAAGCTATCCAATTTTGTAGCAAACAGTTTTTTACCTCCCATTTTAGTAATTAACTCTGTTGGGTTGTGTGGTACAAAAAAACTATAGTTCCAGCTATTGCCTTCAATAAAGCCTTGCCCGTTGGTGCTTAAGGCATCAAAATTATTTTTAAATGTACCATTGGCCAATTTGGGTTGCATAAAGCCTGTATTGCTATTAAAATTATTTTGCCAGTTGGCAGATCGTTTTATAAACTCTTCATATATATCTTGCCTGTTTAGTTTTTTTGCCAATTGGGCAATACACCAATCATCGTAGGCATACTCTAACGTGTTAGAAACCGAAACACCGCTTTTATCTGCCGGTATAAAACCCACATCCATATAATACCCAATACCTTCATAGTTTTTATGTTTGGCGGTGGTAACGCAAGCATTTAAAGCCTCATTAGCATCTCCGGTGTAAATGCCTTTGATTATTGCATCGGCAATTACCGATACGCTATGGTAACCACTCATACACCAATTATCATTTGCATAGTGCGACCATATAGGCAGCATATGCAATGTACTTTGATTGTAATGTACCATCATAGATTTTACCATATCATTATTACGGCCTGTTTGCACAATATTAAAAAACGGGTGCAACGCTCTGTATGTATCCCATAAAGAAAATGTGCTGTAATTGGTAAATCCTTTGGCTATATGCATTTCCTGATCTAACCCTTTGTATTGGCCGTTTACATCTGTATAAATCGTAGGGTTAATAAAGGTGTGATACATGGCTGTATAAAAATTTACTTTAGTAGCTTCGGGTGCACCTATTACTATTTTATTAAGCTCTGTATTCCACAATTTTTGTGCGTTGGCTTTTACACGTTCAAAATCCCAGTCGGCAATTTCTGTTCGTAGGTTTTCTAAAGCATTCTCCTGGCTTACGGGAGATAATGCAAATTTTATTTTTATTTTTTCTGCCTCTTCGGTAATAAAATCAAAATACATTCTTATTTTTTTTCCTGCTATTTCCGGAAAGTTTTTAGACTGATTAAACTTGCCCCAAAAGCCCCGGTACGGCTGTTTGGTATCGTAGTTTTTTTGTCCGTAACTTATAAACGGCTTTGAAAAAGTCATGGCAAAATAAACAGTTCTTGTTTTTGCCCAACCATACGTTTGCCTGTAGCCTGTTACCAAAGTATCATTTACTACTCGTACATAAGTCCAAACATTTTTTTCGTCGTAATTATAAATGCCGGCCATTAAATCAAATACAATATGGCTTTCGTTAGATTTTGGAAACGTGTATTGGTGCATTCCCACTCTATTTGTTGTTGTTAGTTCGGCAATAATATTATCATCATCCAATTTTACTTTATAATAGCCAGCCTCTGCAATTTCATTATTGTGCAAAAATGCTGAGCGATAACCACTCTTTGTATTGGACGCTGTACCCGGATTAAGTTGTAATGTACCTTGTGTTGGCATTAGTAAAAAATCACCCAGGTCGGAATGCCCTGTGCCACTTAAATGTGTATGGCTAAAGCCAGTAATACTTTTATCTTCGTACCTGTACCCTGCACAATATTTATATACATCGCCATTATATTTTCCATTGATTTCGTAGGGTATTGTATCTGTTTCGGGGCTTAATTGAACAGCTCCAAAAGGCACTGTAGCTCCGGGATACGTATGCCCCATTTTTTCGGTACCAATTAAGGGATGTACATATTTTACTAAATTTTGCTGAGCGTTTACACAATAAAAGTTAAATAAAAAAATAGCAGCAAGTAATTGTTTCATGCATTTAATTTTAACAGCCACACTATAAATATTAGCGTAACTAAATGTAGTTATTTACCAAGAAGAAATAAATTATTTAATTAATCGGCAAGTTGTAAAGCAGAAAAAAATTACTGTGCCAACAACTTAATATTAGTATTTATTTGCGGTATTTGCAATTGAGTTAAATTATCAATATTCCAACCCAATTTAGAGGCTGTGTGTTGTATTAACGACATAGCTTCGCCGGCTTGTTCCAACGCCATTTTGGGTAAATGGCCTGTTTCTATTTTTTCTTTTATAAAACGTTTGGCTTCTTTCTGTATTAGCGTTAAATCGGTTGGCGAAAACTTATTAAACGTTCCATTACTAACATCGTAATATTGGCAATCGGTATCTAATGCAATTATTTCGGGCTCGGGAAAAGATTTGATAGATAGATTACGGTTACGTTCATTTGCTTCTAATATCATCTTACTTAAATCAAATCCTAATAAAGCTCTGGCTTTAATAATAACCAGTGCTTTTTTCTCTGAAGTAAATAAATCAAAAAAATACGATTCTTTATTGCTGTGTTGAAATATTTCGCTAAACTCGCCCTCTACCGTTGCCAACTTGCAAATACGTTTGGTGCTTTCCAAAAGTACTTGTGCCTCTTGCTTGATAACCGATTTGTTTTTCGTTTTAAAACAAAAAAACAAGTGCTCCGCCTAAACTTAGTCCAAGTACCAGTATTAAAAATGTAAACATATAGTTAGTTAAATTTCATTTCGGGTATATCGCCTTCGGCAATTAACTTACCGGCAGTCTTAGCTTTTATTTCATCAACAGTTACACCAGGTGCTCTTTCTAAAAGCCTAAAGCCTTCCGGCGTTATATCTAACACTGCTAATTCTGTAACAACCTTTTTTACACAGTGCTTACCTGTTAATGGCAGTGTACAATTAGGCAATAACTTGCTTTCGCCCTTTGGATTGGTATGCATCATTGCTACAATTATGTTTTTTGCACTTGCAACTAAATCCATAGCACCACCCATTCCTTTTACCATTTTGCCGGGTATTTTCCAATTGGCAATATTGCCGTTGTCGCTTACTTCCATTGCACCTAACACGGTTAAATCTACCTTACCAGCCCGTATCATGCCAAAGCTTAAAGCACTATCAAAAAAAGCAGAGCCCGGCACTGTTGTAATGGTTTGCTTGCCTGCATTTATTAAATCGGCATCTTCTTTTCCTTCCTCCGGAAAAGGCCCCATGCCCAGTAAGCCGTTTTCGCTTTGCAAAACTACGTCTATCCCTTCGGGTATATAATTGGCTACCAATGTAGGTATCCCAATTCCCAGATTAACGTAAAAGCCGTCTTGCAACTCTTGCGCTATGCGTTGTGCTATTTGTTCTTTTGTAAGTGCCATTTTTTCGATTTGATAATTTGAAAATTCGATAAAGCTTTAATTGAAAAGCTGTACTGCAAAACTTATTGCTTTCTTACAGTTCTTTGTTCAATTCTTTTTTCATAATTCTTACCTTCAAATATTCTGTGTACATAAATACCGGGTGTATGTATTTGATTGGGATCTAACGCACCGGCCGGCACTAACTCCTCTACCTCTGCAATAGTTATTTTGCCAGCCATTGCCATTAAAGGATTAAAGTTACGGGCCGTTTCTTTATAAATTAAATTGCCATCTGCATCGCCTTTCCAGGCTTTTACAATGGCAAATTCGGCGTCAAAGGCATACTCCATTAAATATTCTTTGCCGTTAAATTCTCTTGTTTCTTTTCCAATAGCAACCTCAGTGCCTACGCCTGCAGGTGTGTAAATTGCCGGCATTCCATAACCTGCGGCCATACATCTGGTGGCTAAGGTTCCTTGTGGTATCAACTCTACTTCTAACTCGCCGCTTAATAGTTGCCTTTCAAACTCGGCATTTTCGCCTACGTAAGATGATATCATTTTTTTTACCTGCTTTTGCTGCAGCAATAATCCTATTCCAAAATCATCTACTCCGGCATTATTACTTATACAGGTTAATTGCTTTACTCCTTTTTTAACCAATGCTGTAATACAGTTTTCGGGAATGCCACACAAGCCAAATCCTCCTAACATAATAACGGCGCCATCTGTAATATCCTTTATGGCTTCGTTTGCATTTGCGTAAATTTTATTCATAATAAATAGGTATATCTTATTGTTCTACCAATACTCCCGGTTTCCCTTTATGGAAATTATTATACCGGTCATTATTAGCATGGTTGGTAATACTATCCAATAATGCAGTTATAAGTGTACTGTTAGCTTTATAATAATCGTAGCTTTTATAAAATTCTTCTTTTGTTGTACCATGTTTTGTAAAAGCTTGTTGTTGCAGCAAGGCATTTTCTTGTTGCACATTTTTTGAGGAATCTTTGGCAATAAACTCTTTGGTATAAGTATCAATTTTTATTATATCCCAAAGTACAACTTCCATTTTTTTTGGCTTTAATATTCCTTTGGGAAAGCCATTATTATCTTTACATGAAACTAAAAAGATAATTAATAAACAAGCTAAAATTTGCTTTATCATTTTAATTCATCGTTGTACTTAGCCGAATTGGTAATATCTAACCTTTGTAAAAGTTCTTTTGCTCTTGCCTTATCGGGAGGCAAAGCTTTCGAAAATATTTTTATCATTTCAGTAGATTTTCCCTGAAAGAAAAACTGGTTAATCATTTTGTTTGGATTTTCTGTATTAAAATTATAAAGCAAGTTTAATACATTCAATATTTCGGCTCTGGCGGCATTTTCATCTTCATATAGTTTATCCATGCCTAATCTGTAGTAGTTATAATACACATCATGCATTATAGAGTAGCGGCTGTTAAGCATATTCTCTGCAAGCCAGTATCTGTTACGCAAACCATCAAACATTTTCCATCCGCTTATACCTCTTCCATCGGGTGCATTATTTACTATATTTTGTGCTTTTGAAAATACAAATCTCCACCTCTTGTGGAGTACGAATCATAATCAAAACCTAAAATCATATAAGCGTAATAAGCAAATGTTGCTGTTAAGTTAGATACCAATGCGTCGGAGCCACTAATCCGGTTTTCGTTAAACTCCATTATTTGAAACTCCAGATATTTAAATTTAATATTTTCGTCCTGAAAATTAATTAATGGAGAGTTATACGATGAATTAAAAATAGGCCTGGCTGCCTGTATTGTTAACTGTGCACCGTAAACATTGGCTTCGTCTGTTGCTTCTACGGATAAAATAAAGTTGCATTCTATTTTTTCGTTTTGCTGAAAGTTATCTGCAGTCCACTTTTTATTGTTTAAAAAATTGTTGAGTGAGGTTTGCAATGTTTGAAAAACACTTTTGTTTACGTTACTCCCAACTCGGGTAGTATTTACGGTTACTCTTGCTTTTAACTCCTGGGCAAAAGTTAGCCTGCCGGCAAAAACAAAAATTAATAATAGTAGGTACTTACGCATTTGATAATTTGATAATAGTATTTACAATATCGGTTGCAACATCTTTTTTTGATTTTGTTTCAAAACTGTACTCGTTTTGCTGTTTATCAAAAATAGTAATTTTATTAGTGTTTAAGCCAAAACCGGCTCCTTTATCATTCAACGAATTTAGCACAATCATATCAGCATTTTTGGCTTTAAGTTTGCCCAATGCATATTCTTTTTCGTTATTGGTTTCTAAAGCAAAGCCTACTAAAAATTGATTGGATTTTTTGGCCTGGCCAAGGCTTTTTAAAATATCTTTCGTTTTGGTAAGTTCTATAGTAAAAGTGTCGTCTTTCTTTTTAATTTTTTCGTTAGCAGCTGTTACGGGAGTGTAATCGGCTACTGCGGCACTCATTACTGCAATATCTGTATTTTCAAATGCTGTTATACAAGCGTTGTACATTTCATTTGCCGATTTTACTTTTATTACATTGGGTATATTTGTTTTTTCGGAAGATGGACCAATAACCAATGTAACGTCTGCTCCTCTTTTACTCATTTCCTCCGCAATAGCTATACCCATTTTGCCCGACGAATAATTTCCGATAAAACGTACAGGATCTATTGCCTCGTAAGTTGGCCCGGCTGTTACTAATATTTTTTTGCCTTTTAACTCATTTTTGGTTAAAAAAAATCTTGCAAAAAACTTTCGATGGTTTCCGGTTCTGCCATTCGCCCTTCGCCTATTAATCCGCTGGCCAGTTCGCCGTTTTCAACAGGTATAATTTGGTTGCCAAAAGATTGTATTTTTTGTAAATTATTTTTTGTGGAGGGATGCTGCCACATATCTTCATCCATAGCTGGTGCTGCAATAACCGGGCATGTTGCCGAAAAATAAACAGCCATAAGTAAATTATCGCATAAGCCGTTGGCCATTTTGGCAAGTGTATTGCAGCTTAGTGGTGCAATCACCATTACATCTGCCCATCTACCTAAAGCTACATGATTAGCCCAGGAATCGTTTTGAGCTATAGACGATAGTACTTCATTTTTGGAAAGGGTAGATAATGATAAAGGAGTTACAAAATCCTTTGCCGATTCTGTCATTATTACTTTTACCTCGGCGCCTTGCTTTACCAATAACCTAACCAAAAGGGTTATTTTATAGGCAGCTATGCTGCCTGTAACGCCTATTAATATTTTCTTATCTTTTAGCATAAAAAATCTCCCGCCATGGCGGGAGTTAAAATTATGATTTTTACAGAAATATGTTGCTAAATTATTGGTAAAGATTAGCTAAACAAATCTTCATCGTTTTTACGGAAGTACACTTTATCATCCATAAACTCGGCAGTTGCCAATAAAGCCGGATTTGGCATACGTTCGTACGCCTTAGAAATTTCAATTTGTTCTTTATTTTCATGAATTTCTTCCAAACTATCGGTATGGCTGGCAAATTCTTCCAGTTTATTATGCAACTCTTCTTTAAGTGTAATGTTAATTTGATTGGCTCTTTTAGCTATTATTGCTATAGACTCATATAAATTACCTGTTTTATCTTTTATAGCAGATAATTTTTTAGGCTCTACAACATTGCTTGTATTAGCGCTTAACTGACGACGTAACTTGCTCATTTTTTATTGCTTTAATATTATTTAAACTAAGATCATTATATGATTCGGCTTCTTTTAAAAGCTTACTTTCGGTGTATCTGTCTACAAAATCCTGATATTCACTTATTACCTTTTCGAAACGCTCAATTTGCTTTTCCACAATACTCACTTTCGCATATTTGTAGTATGATTTGACTATATGCAACTTACACCCTTCTCCTTTTGTTGATTCGGGATAGTTATTTAGCAAATTGGTATAAGCCAATGCTGCTGCTCTGTGCTGCCCTAAATTATAATACAATTCTGCCGCTCTGTATTCTTTAAGCTCCAACTTTGCCCTGCACTTATCAATAATCTCCGTAGCTTCGGCAATTTTAGAAGATCCGGGATGCCTATTAATATAAGATTGCATCATCCCTATCGCTTTGGTAGTATTTACTTGCTCCAACTCAATTTTAGGCGATTGCTTATAAAAACTGTAGGCCTGCATATAATCAATCTCCTCGGCCTTATTACTGTTAGGAAACACTTCCAAAAAGCCTTTAAACAAACTTTCCGCTTCTCTGTACATTTTCATGTAATAATAACAGTAAGCATCTTTATAATACAATTCTTCAAACTTTTGCGATCCCTTAAATATAGGAAACAATTCTTCGTATAATTGTTGTGCATTTTTATACTTTTCTTTTCAAAGTACAAATCGGCCATTTTTAACTTATACTCGTAATCCTTGCTTTTAAGTACTTTATTGTATTTGCTGCAAGAGCTTAGTACAAACCCGGTTAATATAAAAGCTACTAAAATTTTTGATAATCGCATAAAGGTGTGCAAAATTAATGGAATTTACTCAAAAATGGATGTATTTATATTATTAGCCAAAAATTACTAGTTAATGATTTGATAAATAAAGAAGTAAAAAAAAGCCCCGATAAATCGGGGCCTTATTATTAAGCAAAAAGTAAAATCTTTTAAGCTTTTTTATTAGTTACACTTAACATCAACTGTGTTACTATCGCCACCACCAACTTCGCAGTTAGTAGTAATTCTGTCAGCACTGATACCAGCAGTTTCTACCAGATAGTTCTTAATAGCTTCCAATCTCTTTTGACAGTTAGATTGTGATGCTTTAGAAGTTTCTGGATATCCGATAACATTGATACTGCAATCAGGATGAGATTTCATTTTAGCTGCAACAGTAGCCAACATTGCTTTATTATCTGCACTTAAAGAAGTTCCTTTAAATGAAAGACTTGGATAGTCACATGGGCAAGTTCCAGTTACTTTAGTTGTGCAACATGCAGGCTCTGGGCACTTACCAATACCATCCGCATCAACTGGTTGACACTCGGTAGGAGTAATTAATTGCTTATCCTTACAATCCGGAACACCATCACCATCTGTATCCTTAGTTACACCGTGTGTATCAACCGGGCAACCAGCTGGTGTGTTTGGTTCGTTATCTAAGTGATCGCAAACGCCATCACCATCAGCATCCGGACAGTTATTTGTAGGTATTTTAACTTTTTTGTTAGGGAACTCATCATATGCATAATCCAACGGATTTAACCACCACAATGGTTCTGTAGATTTAGCACCTAAGTTTACATTAATACCTGCAGATAGCATGTTATAAGAATCGAAGTCACGAGTTAACACAGCATCGCCGTAGGCATGCTCTTGATAACGTTGACCATCTAACAAATCGTCTTTAACAAAAGTCCATCTGTCTTCAATAGACAAATTGATTCTTTTACCCAAACGTACAGCAACACCCATTAAAACAGTACCAGAAGGTTTCAAAGTACTATTACCAATTAACGGACGACGTTTGTTATGATTATCCGCATCTGTTTCGTAAGTATTATCCATACCCGCTTTCAAAGCATCTAAAACAGCTTTTCTATCTTTGTGTACTCCAGATGTATGATCATTATATACTTTTCTGAAAAGTGCAGCGTAAGTATTACCGCCAGCATCGTAAGCATTAACCATAGTTTTGTAAATAGTTGCACCTACACCAGCACCACCATAAATAACAATACCAGTTTTTTGCTTATGGAAACGGATATTGTTTAAAGTAACAATACCTTGTAAACCAAGATCTTGTACTTTAGTTTTGTAGTTATAATACACTATATCCTGTGTAGGACTAACGGTATTACCTCCGTCTCTTGAATAAATAACCGGACCAGCCATTGTGCGGTATGGTGCACCATATCCAACACCAGTTGCTCCTTTTTTCCAAGCAGGATTTTTACCAAAGTTCTCACTCATTAACCAGTGCATTCCTTTACCGGTTGCATTAAGATATTGTAATCTTAAAGAGAAAATGTAACCGAAGGCTTTTCTTACATGCACTTCAAAATTAGGAAGGTAACAACTTTTGCAGGTACATCACCACTGATGGTGAAAAGACCTAAAGACGCACCAACTTCCCACATATTACGAGGTTTTGCAGGGAAATTGTAGGTGTTGTTCCAAAATTCGTTTTGCTGTGGCATCCTTTTTGATGGTATCACAGAGCTGTCGTAAACACTATAGCTACTACCCATCTGAGCGAAAGCTCCAGTGGTCATTAGCAATAATGCCATAAATAATAGTTTGTACTTTGTGCGTGCCATAACTTAATAATTAATAAAATTTCTGAATATGTACGAGTCGATTAAAAGCAAAAATATCAAATGAATGTTAAAAATCAAAATTTTTTATTCACTATTCATATTATTTTTTAATTAACACGTATTTGGTTCTCATTGTTTTAGACAACCAGCCACTTCAATTCGTTGCATACCGTCCTTTTTTTTCATTTTTTGATTGCTGCTACGTAATTCCATTACTCTGCATCTGTTCAGCTCAAATGAATCAACTTTTATTAAAATATGAACTTTGTTACCAACATAATGGAGATGAATTAAAATTTTGAGCAAAATTTTTTCGGATTCTGTTAAAAGTAATACCCCATTGCTAGATAGAATTATGAAATACATCATTAAAAGAAAAGGCAAACAAATGCGGCCTATGTTTGTTTTTTTAAGTGCAAAGCTACATGGCAAAATTAATGAAAGTACCTACAGAGCTGCTGCCCTGGTTGAACTTTTGCACACAGCTACGCTGGTACATGATGATGTTGTGGATGAATCTTTAGAAAGAAGAGGTTTTTTTCTATAAACGCAGTTTGGAAAAACAAAATAGCTGTGTTAGTGGGTGATTATCTTTTATCGAAAGGTTTATTATTATCTACAACCAATAACGATTTTGAACACCTGCATATTTTATCTGAAGCCGTAAAACAAATGAGCGAAGGCGAATTACTGCAAATTGAAAAAGCCCGAAACCTTAATTTAAAAGAAGATATTTATTTTGAGATAATTAAAAATAAAACAGCTTCTCTTTTATCCTCGGCTTGCAGTGTAGGCGCTTACAGCACCACTAAGGATAAAGTAATTAGTGAAAAGATGAAATTATTTGGTGAAAAGGTAGGCATTGCCTTTCAAATTAAAGACGATCTTTTGATTATGGCACTGCAGATATTGGTAAACCCACAGGCAATGATATTCAGAAAAAAAATTAACCTTACCGTTAATTTATACGCTTAATACCATTGATAAAGCCAAAAGAAGAGAACTGATTTATATTATTAAAAACGAAAATAAAAACAAAGCAAAAGTTAAGCAAGTTATAGATGCAGTTGTTGCAGCCGGCGGAATAAAATATGCAGAAAACAAAATGAATTTATACAGAGATGAAGCATTGCAAATTTTAAATGAATTTGAAAACGGCGAGGTTAAAAATGCTTTAGAAGAATTAGTAAGATACACTACAGATAGAAAATATTAATTGATAACTTTACTGATTACATGAATTACACGGATGAATAAACGCTGGAAAATATTACCCGAAAACGAATCCATAACAACCCTGCTGCAAAAAGATTTAAAGATTAGCAAAACACTCTGCTCAATCCTTGCAAAAAGAGATATTGATACGTTTGAAAAAGCCAAACATTACTTTAGGCCGCAGTTAACCGATTTACATGATCCGTATTTAATGAAGGATATGGATAAGGCCGTTAACCGAATTATACAGCTTTTGAAAATAAGGAAAAAATTTTAGTATTTGGCGATTACGACGTTGATGGTACAACAAGCGTGGCATTAATGTACCAGTTTTTAAGCAAGATTTATGCTACTCAATTTTTAGACTACTATATACCCCACCGATACAGGGAAGGTTATGGCGTAAGTAAGATGGGGATTGATTTTGCCGCTGAAAATAATTTTACATTAATTATTTCATTGGACTGCGGTATTAAATCTGCCGACTTAATCGGTTATGCCAAAACGTTAGGTATAGATTTTATTGTATGCGATCACCATTTACCCGACGAGATTTTACCTGATGCTGTTGCTATATTAAACGCCAAACAAAAGGATTGTAATTATCCTTATAAGGAATTATGCGGTTGTGGAGTTGGCTTTAAATTAGCAACTGCTCTTGCCAATCATTTTAATATTGATGAAGAACATTATTTATGTTATTTAGATTTAGTTGCAACAGCTATAGCTGCTGATATTGTACCTATGACAGGCGAAAATAGAATTTTAGCATATTATGGTTTGCAAAAATAAACACCACCCCTTGTGCCGGCATAAAAGCATTGATACAATTAGGTGGTATAAAAGGAAGCCTGAGTATAAACAATGTTGTATTTGTAATAGCCCCAAGGGTAAATGCTGCAGGCCGTATGGATGATGCCAAAAAAGCAGTACAACTTTTTATTGAAAAGGATGAAGCAAATGCTTTTGCGATAGCCGAATTATTGCACAGTGATAATACCGACAGAAAAGAAGCTGATAGTAGCATTACTGAGGAAGCATTAAGTATTATTAATGAAAACGAAGAATTAGTTAACAAAAAAACTACCGTTGTTTATAAAGAGCATTGGCATAAAGGTGTAGTAGGCATTGTTGCCAGCAGGCTAACTGAAACATACTACCGCCCAACAGTAGTATTAACCAAAAGTGGCGATATTGTTGCAGGTAGTGCAAGAAGTGTAGCAGGCTATAATTTGTACGAAGCAGTGCATGCTTGCAAAGAGCATTTATTAGGCTATGGCGGCCACTTTGCTGCAGCCGGTTTATCGTTATTGCCCGAACATGTTGAAAAATTTGCTGAAAAGTTTGAGGAAGTTGTAAGCAATACAATACCGGCAGAGTTACTTATTCCTGAAATAATAATTGACACTCCAATAAATTTTAATGAAATAACCAACTCTTTCTATAGCATACTTTGCCAAATGGAACCATTTGGCCCCGAAAATATGAGGCCTGTTTTTATAGCAAAAAATGTAACCGATAGTGGCTATAGTAAAATTGTAAAAGAGCTCCATATTCGTTTTGTAGTTAAGCAAAATGATTTAACCATTACGGGTATTGGTTTTAACCTGGCCGATAAATTTTATTTATTACAGCAAAATAAATTGGTTGATATTGTTTTTACAATTGATGAAAACGAATGGAATGGGAATAAAACACTGCAGCTGAAAGTTATTGACATAAGGCCTTCTGAATAATTACAATGAAATACTTAAACTACTTTTTTTATATAGCAACCAACTGGGATATCAGAATTGCCTGGTATATTTTGATAAATGAAATAAGAGGAGAAAAAAAATATGGCATTAATACAACAGGTAAAGACGACTTGCAACATGTAGAAGAAAAAGGTATTGATATAGAACATGCAACCATTTACATGCCTGCCAGTTATGATTTATTGGAAGAAATATTTACCCAATTATCTTCTAAAAAAATTAAACATTTGTTAGATATTGGCTGTGGTAAAGGAAGAGCTTTATGTGTGGCTGCACATTACAATATTACAAAACTTACCGGTATAGATTTTTCGAAAGAGTTGTGTATTGCGGCAGAAAAAAATCTTACCCAAACAAAAGAAAAAATACCCACCATTGATTGGGAAATTTTAAATAATGATGCCTTTTACTTTGATATACCTGCTACGGTAGATTGTATTTTTATGTTTAACCCTTTTGACGAAGTGATAATGGAAGGTGTGGTAGAAAATATTATGATTAGCTTAGGTGAAACTCCCAGAAAACTTTATGTTGTTTATGTAAACCCGTTAAATAAAGAAATATTATTGGGAAATGGATTTACCGAAATTTATTATACCAAAAAATTGAAATATTTAGAAGTATCTATTTTAGAATTTACTCCAAAAAATTCAATTAGTACAAAATAGTATTTACAAAAAAGATGACATCTTTTATAGATGTCATCTTTAACGTATTTGTTTTGCACACATTTATTTCCCCATCAACTCTACACTTCTGTTAATAAAATTTGTAAGGCTATTGCCTTTTAATAAACCTTGCGATAGTAAAGCCAAGTCGGCCAGATTATGTACAACTTTTTCTTGCTTTTCCTTTTCGGAAGTTGTCAGCACATTTTTGTAAATAGCATGATTACCATTAACCGTAAGCGTAACTTCATCGGGCATGTTAGCATAAAATGCTCCCATCCCCCCTTGCAACGCAGCCATATCTTTCATTCTACGCATAAATTCGGGCCTTGTGGCAACCACAGGTGGTGCATCTGCACTCAGTCCTTTTACTTCTACCGTTACATTAAGCTCCGGAATTTGCAAACCAAACAACTCCTTTAATTTTGTTTCATCCTCTTTACTTAACACACTCTCACTTGCATCTTGTTTATCAATTAAATTATCGGCAATATCGCTATCTACCCTAGTAAATTGAACAGCATCCCATTTCATTTCCATGTGGTTTAAAAAACCGGCATCTACAATAGTTTCCATCCGTACTACCTTGTAACCCTTTGCCACTGCTTGTTGTATATAAGCGTCTTGTTGTACAGGATTAGTGGTATATAAAATTACCAGCTTACCTTCTTTATTCTTTTGCAGTGTTTCTATAGCTAATTTATATTCATCAAGTGTATAAAATTTATCTTTTAATGCATCCTGAAAAATGTGAAACTTATTGGCTTTTTCTAAAAATTTATCATCTGTCATCATACCATACTTAACAAATAAGCCAAGACTTTCCCATTTTTCTTCAAATTGCTTTCTATCTGATTTAAAAATTTCTTCTAATTTATCGGCTACTTTTTTAGTAATATGGCTGTTTATCTTTCTTACATTAGGATCGCCCTGTAAGTAGCTGCGGCTAACGTTTAGCGGAATATCAGGACTGTCTATTACACCATGTAAAAGCATTAAAAACTCAGGTACAATATCTTTTACTTCATCAGTTACAAATACCTGATTGCTGTACAAGTGGATTTTATCTTTTTGAATTTCGTAGCTCTGCTTAATTTTTGGAAAGTATAAAATACCTGTAAGGTTAAAAGGATAATCAACATTTAAATGAATCCAAAAAAGTGGCGGTTCGCTATAAGGGTATAATTCTCTGTAAAAATTTTTGTAATCTTCGTCCGTTAATTCCGATGGCTTTTTTGTCCATGCCGGAAATGGATTATTGATGGAAGTTTCTGCAGGTGCTATTTCTTCTTTCCCTTCTTCCGTCGGGGTTTCGCTTTGCTCAACCTTTACTTCTGCAGGTTTTTCATTTACGTCTTTAAAATAAATAGGTACCGGTAAAAATCTGCAAAATTTTTGCAGCATTGCTTCTATTCTATGGGCTTCTAAAAACTCTTTACTTTCGTCATTAATATGCAATACTATATCGGTGCCTCTTTGTACTTTCTCTACTTCTTCCAATGTAAATTCCGGGCTTCCATCGCACTCCCACCTTACGGCCTTAGCATCTTCCTTAAAACTTTTGCTAAATACTTCTACTTGATCGCTCACCATAAAAGATGAGTAAAATCCTAATCCAAAATGGCCAATAATATTATTTTCATTTTGCCCTTTGTACTTTTCCAAAAATTCTTCGGCACCACTAAAAGCAACTTGATTAAGGTATTTATCAATTTCATCGGCCGTCATTCCAATCCCTCTGTCGCTAATGGTTAATGTCTTTTTTTCAGCATCTAAAGTAATATCAATTCTTAAGTCTCCCAACTCACCTTTAGCCTCACCAATGGAAGACAATGTTTTAATTTTTTGTGTGGCATCTACAGCATTACTAACCAGTTCTCTAATAAAAATTTCGTGGTCGCTGTATAAAAATTTTTTAATTATAGGGAAAATATTCTCTGTTTGTACCCTAATACTTCCTTTTTGCATATAGTTTGTTTTGTTGCTAGATGTCAAATAAAATGCCAAAGCAATTTTGCTGACAGGATGGCAATTTTATTATGGCAGAAAAAGAAATGACCTCACATTGGAGGCCATTTCTTTAATAAAATTATTTATTTACCAAATCATAAATGATTTTTGATCTCTGAAATCGGGGTTAACAATACGCATACTGTATCTGCCTCTTGCTAAATAACCGGGTACAATAAAATTGTCATCAATAAAATTAACTTGAATAATTAATTCTCGTTGATAAGCATCCTGACCTAAAGTATTAATTAACTGAATTTCGTAATGGCCTGGCTTAATATCTTTATATGTATAATGTAAATTAGCACCACGCTGTACAGGGTTGCCATAAATCACAAACCCGCCGGGAATGCTTGAAGTGGTAAATGTTTTTTCGGTCCCATAAGCAATGCCTCCGTTATTTACAGCATAAGCTTTATAATAGTATGTAGCTCCCTGCACCAATCCATTTATGGTTGCAGAAAAATTACCTACACTTATATTAGTTGAAGATACTTTTGTGCCAAGGCCATTTGCCAATCCGCTTATTCCGCTATACTCAATACCATACGATGTTACAGGGCTGCAACCGATATCGCTTATATTGCCATTTACCGTTGCGGAATTTGGTGAGTTGATTGTAGAAGAGCCGGTAACAACAGTTGCTACAGTATTTACGCCACTACCACTTACAGCCACATTAATAGTTGCTGCACCACCACCACCTACAGGTAGGTTTCCGTTATAGGATTGAACCCCCGTTGGGCTAAATTTTACATATACTGTTTGAGTGTAAGGCCCAACAGCATGTGTTAAGCTTAAAGATGAAGTATATGTGCCTGCAGATGTTGTTGAGAAACTATAGCCATTTAAAGGCCCAACAGTTACATTTGCTGCCAACAAGCCGGTACTGGATATGGAAAAAGAGTTAGGTCCAACTGTTGTGTTTATACAATTAACTCCAAAAGCCGTAAGCGGAGTTGCCGTTAATACAGGTGCAGAGGTTGTAAAAGAACCCTGAGCACCATACGCTGTACCTCCACCATTTGTTGCATAAGCATGGTAGTAATAAGTTGTGCTTGGTGTTAATCCTGCAAGGGCAGAAGAAAAATTAGCTCCACTCAAATTAGTTGATACCACGGCAGTGCCCGTACCATTTGGAAAACCATTTGTTGTACTATACTCTATACCGTAAACAGTTACAGCAGTACATCCAATTGAAGGAATTGAGCCAGCTACTGTTGCAGAAACTTGTGTAATGCTACTTGCTGCGCCACTTGTAACTGTGGCAGCGGAATTAATACCGGCACCAGAGGCAAGTACACTTGTAGCAGGAGCTCCTCCTCCCGTTACAGATATACTTCCATTATAGGATTGTACCAATACAGGATTAAACTTCACAAAAATTTGTTGTGTATATGTACCTCCCGGTTGCGTTAGGTTTAATATTGTTGTATAAACTCCACCCGAAGTAGTTGAATACGTAAATCCTGCTAAAGCTCCAACAACAATATCGGCTGTTGTAAGATTTGTTCCATTAATTGTAAAAGAGTTTACGCCTGATGTTGTGTTTATACATACATTTCCAAAAGCAGTAAGCGGTGTTACCGTTACAACAGGTGTTAATGCAATAGTTGTAAATGTTTGTTGTGTTCCATAAGCGGTGCCTCCCCCATTGGTTGCATATGCATGGTAATAATAAGTTGTACCTGCAATTAAGCTTGCTACATTTGATGAGAAGTTACCACCGCTTAAATTAGTTGATGCCACCGGAGTACCTGTGCCATTAGGAAATCCATTGGTTGTGCTATACTCAATTCCATAAGCCGTTACAGCAGAGCAACCATTTGCACTAATATTACCTGCAAGCGTAGCCGTAGTTTGTGTAATTGCACTTGCAGCACCTGTTGTTACAGTTGCTAACGTGTTAATACCTGCGCCTGAAGCAGCCACATCAACAGAGGCTGCACCACCACCGCCAACTGGTATATTACCGTTATATGATTGAACAGCCGTTGGCGTAAACTTTACAAATATTTGTTGAGAATATGATCCGCCGGGTTGGGCTAAACTTAACGAAGTGGTATATGTACCTGCAACTGTTGTTGAATATGTAAAACCTGCCAATGCGCCAACTGTTACATTGGTTGCATTAAGTGTTGTACCCGTTATTGTAAATGAGTTTGCTGCTGTGTTTGTATTAATACAAACATTGCCAAATGCAGTTAAGGTTGTTGCAGATAATGTTGGTGATGCTCCACCGCAGTTATTTGCTGCAGATGCACCATTTCTTGGTACAGGATTGGTAACCACATCAAAATCCAAATTATTATTATCCGTATCTGTACATCCTAATGTTTTACGAACACCACCTAGTGTATTACTTAATGCTACTCCATTATTAACTGTTGTACCACCTTCTCCATTATTAGCAGCGCCAAACGATACAAGATCGATAATTGAGCTACTTGGCAACGTACATGTAGTAGCTGTGGCACCGCAACCCAATGCAGTAGCAATATTAGCCAGTGCAACTTTACCCGAAGATGCACTCATGGTAATGTTAGAAGTAATAATATCTGGTGTAACAGGTAAGGCTGCACCAACTGTGCCTGCAGCTCCGAACTGAATGAGCAAATATTTACCGGCAGCAATTGAAGTACCTGCAGGGAAAGCATATACATTGGTTGCAACAGATCCAAAATTGCCCGTAGCAGAACCATATTGAATTGAAAAACCTGTAAGCACCTGTGTAGTATTGCTTACATTATGTAATTCTACATAATCGTACATATAAGTTGGTGTACCCGATGTTGCACCTCCGCCACCATAAACCTGACTTATTACAACTGTTGTTGATTGAGAAAAACTTATTAAGCCCGAAAGGACTAAAATAAGTGTAAATATTTTTTTCATGTGTTATTATTTATTATTTTTTTGCTGCATGGAACCTATCTGCTGTCAGGCAGGTTCGCCGATAAACATTTGGGTTGGTGTCAACTTTTTGTTTTGGGTCATTTCATAACTATTTTATATTATGTTCTGTGTTGAGTACAGGTAGTAATCGAAATTTATTTTAAGAATCATGCTTACTACGCATGATTCTTAAAATATTTAAACCATTTACTGTCTGGTTACTCTGATATCATCAATTTCAAAATTGGTTGTTCTTCCTCCCGACACACTACCGGTATATTTAAATGCTATATTAATAGTTTGGCCGGCATAAGCTGCCAAACTTATGTTTCCTGTATTTGCAAAAGAGCTATATGTACTTGAATTATTTGTTGCAGTATTACCCGGTATTTGAGCATTTGTAGTTATTTGTGTCCAAGTAGCCGTGTTAGGGTTATTGCTACCGGTATAATTTGTAGATACAAAAGCATGTAATGTAGTTGGGCCAGTTGCAAATTGATATGCTGTACTAAAACCAAATTGAGGTGTTATACCGGAGGGTAATGTAATGGCAGGTGTAATTAACCAAGCGGTATCGGCATTTAAACTTGTACCAAATGCAGTTACTTTTACAGCCTTACCAGAAGTTCCAAAAACGGTGTTTTTATATTGTGCAATTGTATTTGGGGCTATGTTTTTCCAACCCGGGAAAGCAAAATCAAGATTATTATCGGCTGTAGTTAATGAGGTAAAATATTCTTCAAAAAGATTACAACGTCCGCCATTAAACTTTACATCCTCAGCATTGCGTAAAATTAATTGCTTGGTAGAACCAAAGGTTGTGTAAATAGCTACCACATTACCATTACCGGCCGGAACTGTTTTTGAAGCAAAATTTGCGTAAGCGCTTGTACGAATTATTATAGTGTTACCGGAGCAATCTTTAATATCTAAATTTACTGTACTCTTATAGGCAGATGTATCAGAAAATGTTTTTGATGGATCTGCAAACTCATATCCGTTTAATTGAATTAAACATCCCAAATATTGATCTTGCATGTTTGTACCTAATTGGCTTTGCGAAACCACAATGGGTGTTACCGGATTATTAATTGAACCACCTACAACATACTTGCTTATTAAGTTAGATGGAATTCCTTCTAAAGAAGGTAAACCTGCTACAGTAGCTTTAATACCAAGTTCCATAGTGCCATTGTAATCGCTAATGCATAAATCTTTACACTTAATAAATATTTTACGGCCTACAGGATAAGTGCCGTACAAACTATTTGCATCTAACAATATTTGCAAACCACCTGTGGCATCTTGTATAAATAGTTGCTTGTATAGGTTGCCGCTTTCATCATCGGCAACTACCACACCCGAGATAACCAAATCAGATGAAATTACATCATAGGCTCCTGCTGTTGTGTGTAAAGCTTTTAATGCTTTTATGGATGTATTGGCCACCATTTGCGGATCGGTTGCTCCGGGAGGGTTATCAAATGATTTTTTACAGGCATTGAAAGTAACGGCTGTTACAACCATCATTACAAGCGTCATTAATTTAAAAATCTTGTTCATACTATTTATTTTAAAAAGTTTATTTATTGGTTTATATTATTAAAAGCGAATACCTACACTGGCAAAGAAATTAATACCATATGCGTAAAAACGTTTATCCGGAAATTTGTTTGTATTTTTTTCTGCAAAATCAAAACGCAATTGCTCATAACCACCCGAAACAATGTTTCTGTTATCCAAAATATTATTTACCCCAACATTAAATACAAGAAAAGTTCTTTTCTTTAAGTAATTGAATTTACGATTCATTAACCACGAATATCCTGCAAATGCATCTAAGGTGTATTGATGGTTTAATTCAGTTTGATCAATAATTTGGCGCCATTTTTCCGAATCTTCCGGCACGCCACTTACAGCAGCTGCTGTACGACGAATAGGATTAAAACTCAAGTACATTTTATTAAAGTAGTTGAAGTTTACGTTTACAAACCAAAATTTAGGCGAACGGTAATCAAATCCTGCGGTAAAAGCTTGTTGCGGCGTAGGCACATAAAAATCTTTTGAATAAACCACATCATTCAATGATAATACCGATGCACTGTTATCGGCAGTTACAGTAGCACTTTGGCGGGTATTATAGGTGTACTGGCCAATTGCCGCAGCTCCTGTAAAACTTAAACCTTTATACACTTTTGCTTCTACTCCAAACTCTACACCCATATGTACTTTACCAATATTACTTACAGCATAGTTTACAAAATTTTGGAACTCATCGCTATAAAAAGTTAATACATCCAACCCGTTTTTAAACTGCGTAAAATATCCGTTCGCTCTTATTTTTAATTTTGGAGCATTCATTACATATCCGGCTTCTGTTGAAAGTATTTCTTCCGATTTTAAATTATCCTGTACAAAATCTCTGGTTCTTGGTGCAATAAAAGCATTTTCAAAAATGGCGCCTTGAACCGTAAGACCCGTTTGCATATACATAATTACGTCCGTCAATTTTATACGTTAAACCTGCTTTAATACCTGAGTTGTAAAAATTATATGTGGAAGATTTTCCGTAAGAGTTACCCTGAAATAAACCTGTTTTTACATTGCCATACCGGAAAAAGCTTGTGTACGAATGTTCGGTTGCGGCAAAGATGTCAATTTTTCTAAATTTAAAAACCCCTTGCATCCATACAGATCCTTTCTTTATATTAATATCATAATTGTATCCAAACTTATCGCCAACACCCAATATTCTGTTAGGATTATTTACATCGTTTTGACCTGCATCAGAATTAGTTGGAAAATCTCTTTCGCCAAACTGATTAATATCTACATAGAAATCGCCGCCCAATAAATCATTTACTTTTTTATAATAATGATTGGTTTGCGCCTGATAAGTAGCACCTGCAGTAAAAATAACGTTCTCTGAAACAGATGTATTTAATACCGTATTAAAGTTATATTTAGTTGTGTTCACCACTCTTTCCTCTAAAATGTAATGCGATCTTTTTCCTGCATAATCATTCCCTGCTATGCCATTGGCATTATGCACTACATCGTAAGAAGCATAGTTGGTTTGGTAAAGCTTGTCCCAATTTATTTGACGTTTGTTTATATCATTTCTTAACTCTGTAGCAATTTGAGCTGCTAACGATGAATCAAACTGATAACTTGGTAAATAACGATAGTAATCCGGTCTTGGATCGGCTGCATTGTACCAATCTAATCCGGTTGTGCTTCTATTGCCATAAGTTGCCGAAATGGCGGTTACTAAAGATGTTTTATCGCTAACTTTCCAGTCGTGTGTTATGATAGCAACCGGCTGAAATGTTTTGGCAACACTTGAATTTCTTTTTTTACCGTTTTGATAACCCCAATACGGATTATAAAAATTATCGCCGGCCAAATTCACCATTTCGGTTACAGATGCTCCTTGACGGCCATTTTCTGTTGGTGTGCCAAATGCTACAAAGGATAACAAATGACGATCGTTAAAGCGTTTATCTACGCCTGTAAAAAACGACCACCCATCATAATATGTACCATCTGTAAACCCTTCGTCTGCCCATCGGCGTGAGCCCGAGAAAGTAAATGCCCAACCCTTCATATTTAAACCGGTAGAGTGCGTAAGCATTATACGGTTATTATAATTACGGTTAGATATAGCATAATTAAAACTTGTTTGCTTTCTTTGATGTGAGGCACGGGTATCAAAATTGGTTAATCCAGCCAAATCGCCATAGCCAAAGGTTGTAGATTTTAGGCCAGATGTTGTTTCTCTGTTACGCAACACATCGTTTAAACCTCCCCATTGGCCATAAGGAGTAAAACCGTTATCGAGGTTTTCCATTGGAGCTCCGTTAATAAATGTGTTAAATTGATCGGCATCATAACCTCTTATTCTAAAACGCACAGCACCAAATTTAAAAGTAGCTGCATTTAAAAATGGATCTCTTCCTGCACTTAATTGTGAAGAAATGTTTTGTGCACTTCCATCTTGCCCATCGCTTTCATCTAACGATATTACAGGAATATTATCCTGCTGATTTTCTCTTAAAGTTTCAACAATTGTTGTGTCGGGGTTAGCCGGGTTTACCGTAGGCTTTTCTACCTGCGAAAATGCTTTTGGCAAAACAGCAACCGAAAGCAACATAGATAGCAGCCATAGCTTATTCTTACTCATCGTAAATAGTTTGTTAAAAAAGTCTGCAAATGTATGCCATAAATAGGGTTTTAGGCATTATTTTTAAAGATTAACGCTATAATCATATTAAGTTGTGGATAATCTAAAATAGAAAGATAACTTTGCTACCTCTTATATAAAAAACATGAATAGATTTTTAATAACCGCCTCAATATTAATTGTATCTTTTTCAACTAGTTATGCTCAAAAAGATAAATTCCATCCGGCAATAATCGGGTTTTACAATCTGGAAAATTATTACGATACAGTAAATAACCCCAAAGTGGATGATGATGAATTTCTGCCCAATAGTGAACGTCATTACGGCACACATATATTTACTGATAAAGTGGAAAGGCTTTCATCTGTAATTGGACAATTGGGTACCGAAGTTAACCCCGATGGTGTAGCATTATTAGGTGTTGCCGAAATTGAAAACGATACGCTACTTAACATACTTGTAAATAGCAAAAATTTAAAGAGTCGGAATTTAAAAATTGTGCACTACAATTCGCCGGATATAAGAGGAATTGATGTAGGATTACTTTATAACCCAAAGTATTTTAAACCGCTGTATAGTGCCCCACTTTTTGTGAAACTTCCGGGAGGCTCTAAAGAATCTTTTTTAACCCGAGATGTTTTGTATGTAAAAGGAGTTTTAGATGGCGATACCATTCATGTACTGGTAAATCACTGGCCGTCCCGTTCAGGTGGCGAGGAACGCTCTATACCAGCCAGAGCTGCGGCAGCTGGTGTTGCAAAAAAAGTGGTTGATTCTTTAATGGCCCTTAACCCAAAAACAAAAGTGGTAATTATGGGAGATTTAAATGACGATCCCATAAGCCCGAGTTTAACCAAAACATTGGGTGCAAAAGGTAATGCTGCAAGTGTAAAAGACGGCGGGCTTTTTAATCCTTGGGTTGATTTTTATAAAAAGGGGATTGGCACCATTGCTTATCAGGATTCATGGGGATTATTTGATCAGGTAGTTGTATCGAAAGAATGGCTTAGTAAAGAACAAACCGGCTACTTTTTTTATAAAGCATCTATTTATAACAAAGAATTTTTAGTACAACAAACCGGAAAATTTAAGGGTTATCCAAAAAGAACCTGGGATGGAACAACATACAATTACGGTTATAGCGATCACTTTCCTGTTTATATAACCATGTTAAAAAAAGTAAAGTAGAAGAGTTAAAATTTAGGGCAAAGCGATTGTCTATCTGTAGTAGACGGATAAAATCCTTTTTTTACAATACTTATTTCGCTTGCACCACGGTAGTTGTTATATTTATTTAAAGAAGATAGGGTAACATCATAACTGTACAAAAACTTAAAATTACCCAGCTCTAATCCAACCATTGGTGCTACAGCATCTTTAAACCTGTAGTAAATACCGGCAACCAATTGCTGATCGCCAAATTCGCTCAATTTATAATTAGCATTTACACCTAAAACCAATTCGCTTGCTTTTGCCTGATTGGTGTAATAAACATTGGGGTTAATAATAACTCTATCGGCTACACGTAAAATAGCATTTACAAAACCAATATGCCGCATGGGTATTCGGCCGTCATTTGTTAAGTCGTTAAAAAAAGTTTCTTTAGGCCTGTTTACATGGTGTATAGAATAACCGGCATTTATATAAACATTCTCCTCAGGAAAATATGCATAATTCATTCCGACTTGTACATCAATATAATCTACATTTAAATTAGCAAACGAAACCGTAGTTGGTAACCGACCGTCAAAAAACTTACCGTCAAACTGATCGGGGAATGTAAGTTTGGTATTATCTATACGTTTACTGGCCCAACCAACATTAAATCCGGCACTAACAAGGCTACTATTACCCAACATTTGATGATATGCTAACGAGCCATAGAATTTTGTACTTTTCATACTACCGCTACCTACCACATCACTTATCCAATACCTAGCCAGCCATTTTCTAATTTATCTCTAAACAACTGGGCATCGCCAAAGGCACTCATCGTTTTGTAAGGCACACTCATAACAGTACTCCATTGGTTTCGGTAATTTATTCCCATGCGATAATCGGCATCGGGGATAAAACCTGTATTTGCTGGGTTTGTTGTTAAGGGAGAATTAAAGAATTGAGAAAAGTGCAGATCTTGCCCAATGCAAAACTTGCTTTGCAGTAACAAAGCCGTAGAAAAAAATAGTATTGTAAAGTACTTGCTCATTTATTTCTTATTCCTGATTCCTAGTTTCTTATTTTCAATTTAACTATCGCAATAAATTTATATCGCCTGTTTTTTTCATTTTTTTACCATCACTAAACTCTACATCTAATGTATACATATAAACATCCATTGGTTGTAATGCTCCTTTAAACGTGCCATCCCATCCTTGTTTACGATCGGTTGTTTCAAAAACTACCTGCCCCCAACGATTGTAAATTTTCCAATTCATTTTTGCAATACCAAAACCAATAACTTTTACAACTCCATTAACGCCAAATTTTCCGGGTGTAAATGCATTGGGCACATCTAACAAAGGATTTATAATAGCCGATACAATTAAGGGGAACGTATCGGTACAACCGGCATTGTTATAAGCAATTAGCTCGGCATTAAAATTACCTGTGCTGTTGTATTGATGAATAGGATTAACATCTGTAGCGCTTTCGCCATCGCCAAAATTCCATAAATACCTTGTGGCACCAATAGATAAATTTGTGAAAAATGTTCGGGTATTTGCCGTAGGCGGATTGGGCGCCCAGGTAAAACGGGCAATTGGTTTATCTACAACTGTAATAGTTTGATAAGCCGATGTGTCAATTTTGTTACAAGTGTTATTGTCAAATGCTATTAATCTAACATTATATGTACCCGACAACGGGTAATCATGAAAAACAACAGGACTACCATCGGTTGAAAAAGTAGCATCTCCAAACTCCCATTTAAAATCTACTCCACCAATAGATTCGTTTTTAAACATAGCCCGGTATGGTTTGCAACCTGTTGCAGGAGTAGTGAATTTTGCTTTAACATTTGCACTAATTCTTAATAAAGAGTCTTTAGATACAGGCGCATTACAAAAAACTGTATCAACAACAGAAAGCCTTACAGTATAAGGGCCAGCTGCCGGAAACGTATGGCGAATATTTGGCGCAAAGTTGCTTCTTACTATAGGCGAACCATCGCCAAAATCCCAACTAAATGTATTGGCATTATACTTTGTAGCATCAACAGCAGTTGTTGTATTTTCAAACTCAAACTCTAAACTATTGCAATTGCCAACTTTAGTGTATTTAAAATTGGGGATTATTTCATTAAGGCCAACTTTAACATTCATATAGGCTGTATCTGCAACATTGCATGTAGTAGGATCTATTGAAACAACCATTACTTTAAAAACGCCCACTGTTGTATAAGGATGTTGTATAAAATTTGCAGGTGCTACTGTTGTTTGCTGAGGCGAACCATCGCCAAAATCCCAAACGTATGTTTTTCCTTTTTGTAGTGTATCCGTAAACGTTATAGTAATGGGTACACAGCCCATTGTATCGGCAATACCATTTATGCTGGATTTAATACTTGCTCCCACGCCTGCAAAATTCATTTCTACTTTTATAACGGCTTCGTTGCAAGTAGTTGCTCCGTTGTTTATAGCCCACACTCCGGGTGTAGTGGGAAATGCTCCGCCTCCATCTTTACATGCACAAACTGCCTGATAAATGATGCCATTTGCATCAAAGCGGCTGGTGCCCCCATCCACATGATCTCCAATTGACCCTCCATTATGCCCAAAATGAGAACCAAACAACTGACTTTGTGCATCTTTTTGCAATACAAAAAATAAAAATCGGAAGCATCAGCTGCCGGAATTCCCGGCAGTGGATTAACTTCGGGCATATTGGTAGTACCGGAAGATGAGTACCCTTTACCGGAGTTAATACCTCCGCCCCAACCGGAAACGTATACATTTTGGCAACGATCTACCAAAAGTGCGGTAGGCGATAAATTTGGAGTGATAGATGGCCTTCCAAAAACAGTAGAGTAAACATAATCCCATAAATCGGGTTTAAGCTTGCTTATAAACTGTTTACTTCCCGGATTACTAAATGCTGCATTTACCACTTTCCAACTTCCTGTTGAAGTGCCCATAATGTATGGAAAACCTAATTTATCAAACTGAATACCATAAACTAAATCATTACCGGTTGTTCCTAAATATGTTGTTCTAATTATGGCTGTTCCGGTATTATTAATTTGTGTTACAAAACCATCCGTAGCACCACCTTGATATAAGGCATTAATTACACCAGTTTTATCGCCAAGTAAATCAGGGCTTGTTGTAGCCCCTGCAACATAAATATCGCTGTTGGTGGTATTTTTTGAAAGCACAAAACAGGCATCATCGCCGGAACCACCAAAAAAAGTGCTGAACAATACAGAAGATAAATTTGGTGAAAATTTGAGTATCACCCCATCCTGAGGAAAATGATTAGTGCCTGTAGTACCACCGCCAAATGTACTTTGTAAAGCTCCGGATGTAACAGGAAAGTTGGGAGATTGAGTACAGGAAGCCAGATAAATATTTTCCGATTCATCTAAAATAACTTCACTTCTTGCATCATCGCCATAGTTTCTTCTTGTAGCATCATCTCCATCAGGCGTAAAATATTTTCCACGAATATTAACACCATCATTACTTGTTCCTCCTACTCTTATTGAACCTAATAAAGTGGCTCCATTTGCGCTAAGTTTAGAAACTACAATATCATAATCCAATCTGGAAGATGGCCTTGATGCTGCACCGGGATAATTATTGGAAGACGACCTGCCTGCAAATATTAAATTTCCCTGAGCATCACAAATCATACTATGTGGTTGTTCATTTGCACTGCCGCCAAAATATGTGGCAAATAACCTGCTAGAGCCATTTGCCGAAAATTTAAAAAAGGCCATATCGTAGCCTCCATTGGGATCACCATCGCCGCCACCACCACCATAAGTTGTTTGGTAAGCTCCTAACGACACCGGATAACCTGAAGCAAATGCAATACCGCCAGCATAAAAACTACCATCAGGTCCGGGTGTAGCAGTGTATCCCCAATTAGAAGCCCTGCTTCCGGTAAATGATGAGAATATTAATGTAGGATCAATAATGAGTGTTTCGCCAAACGTATAATCTTTTACTTTAAAGGTTACCACATTATTTTCTACAGCATATTTGCAATCAATGAGTTTTTTTTGCCCGTTAATTGTTTGGTATGTATAAGGAAATAATTCTTTAACAATACCTGCAGAGGTATTTATGTATAATTCTTTTGCTTTTATTTCAAGATTATCAACTCCATCGTACCGCATTGCAATAGCATTGGGGTTGCCGCCGGGATGTACAATAAAATCGTATTTTAAATTACCTGCTTCTTCGTAATATCGAACATCAATATTGGGGTAAATATTTTGATAGGTAACTGCCTGATATATTTTACAATTAGTTGCCCATTTATTTTTATCTGCACCCAAAAAATAATTATTAAAACTTTGTAAGGTTTTATCGGGAATTATGGCGCCACTATTACTACCCAAAAAAGTTACTTTGTAGGCATGCGATCGAACAGTTACTGTAGGTAATCCATTATTTTCAGGTACAATACTCTTGGCACTATTTACTGATAGTGTTCCGTGTTGAAAATCTGATACTGCCAATAAATCCTGCGGATTATGCATATCCACTACAAACCCATCTTTTTCTAAAAAAAATGAACCAGTACTAAAATCGCCTCTGAACTTTACATTATTGTTCCATTGCCCTCTATTTTCAACAAACTCCATTTGGGCAAAGGTTTTGCCGGCAACAACTATTGCAAAAAAGAGCAGTAAAAATTTAAAAGTTGCTTTATTCAAAATCTAGTTCTTATTCTTAAATAATATTAAACCTGCTATATGTTACACTTACTCTATTGCAGCCAAAAATCAATGATTAATTTATATAAAACTCATTATGGTTCTAAGTTTTTTAGATTTACGAAATCTTACTCCATGCTGTTTTACCTTTTTGAACCTGCAGATAATTCTTTATCATCAAATTCTCTGCCATAATTAAATCGGGATCAGTATCCAGCAAGATATCTGACTGTTGTTTTGCTGCATCGAGTATAACCTTGTCTTGGACTATGTTTGCCAGCTTAAAGTTTAATAAGCCACTTTGTTTTGTACCCTCAATGTCGCCCGGGCCACGTATCTCCAAATCTTTTTCTGCAATCTTAAAACCATCGTTGGTGGCCACCATTATCTTCAACCTTTCAGCAGCATCTTTTGATATTTTTGAGCCTGTTAATAATATGCAAAACTTTTTCGGCGCCTCTTCCAACTCTTCCTCTAGTTGATGCAATTGAGATAAGCCAAATTTTTCGGCACTTTCTATAACCATCACCGATGCGTTAGGCACATTTACACCAACCTCAATAACCGTTGTACTCACCATTATTTGGGTTTCTTTATTTACAAACCGCTGCATATTGGTTTCTTTTTGATTGGCTTTCATTTTGCCATGCACCATACTTATCCAATATTTTGGTTCCGGAAAAAAAGATTTTACCTCTTCGTATCCTTTCATCAAATTTTCATAATCTAATTTACTACTCTCCTCAATCAACGGATAAATGATATAAGCTTGCCTGCCTTTTGCAATTTCTTCTTTTATAAAATCCATTACATTAGGTCTGTTGTTTTCAAAACGATGTACTGTTGCAATTGGTTGCCGCCCCGGCGGTAATTCGTCCATTACACTGTAATCTAAATCGCCATAAGCGGTAAGCGCCAATGTACGAGGAATAGGCGTTGCCGTCATCACCAACACATGCGGAGGAATGGTATTTTTTTTCCAAAGTTGTGCCCGTTGTGCCACGCCAAACTTATGTTGCTCATCTACCACGGCAAAGCCAAGATTGTTAAAAACCACTTTTTCTTCTATAACGGCATGTGTGCCAATTAGAATTTGTAATTCTCCCTTCTCTGCTAATTTTAATACTTCTCTTCGCTCTTTTACTACAGATGAGCCTGTGAGCATTTTTACACAAACAGGCAAATCTTTTATTAAATCATTAATGCTATTAAAATGCTGCTGTGCCAAAATTTCGGTTGGTGCCATTAATACACTTTGAAAACCATTGTCGGCTGCTATCAGCATCATAAGCAAAGCAACAATTGTTTTGCCGCTGCCTACATCGCCTTGTAACAGGCGATTCATTTGTTTGCCGCTGCCAACATCTTTTCGTATTTCCTTTAACACTCTTTTTTGGGCATTTGTTAAAGCAAAAGGCAAATAATTTTCATAAAATGTTGTAAACAAACTACCTACTTTTTCAAACGATTGGCCTTTACTAAACCGATGCCTTGTACTTTTTATTAAGCCCAAACGCAATTGTGCAAAAAACAATTCTTCAAATTTTAAACGACGTACCGCATGTAAATAATGTTTTTCTGATGCAGGGAAATGTATATGCCTGTAAGCATCGAACCTGCTAATAAATTTGTATGTGGTTAAAATTGTTTTTGGTAAATTTTCGGGTATATCTTTTTCGGTTATTAATTGAAGTAAGTTGTATGTTAGTTTACCAATATATCTGCCATTTAATCCTTTTATTTTTAATTTTTCGGTAGATGGATAGATGGGTTCTAAAAATGCTTTTCCGCTTGCTGTTTGAGTTGTATACGCTTCAATTTCCGGATGAGAAAATTGAGCCTTGTTCATAAAAAAACTCAACTTACCAAACACTAAATATTGCTGCCCTACCTGTAATGCTTTTTGTATCCAGTTTATTCCCTGAAACCATACCATTTCTATTTCGCCGCTGTCATCTTGTAAATGTGCTACTAAACGCCTTCCTTGTTTTTCCCCAACAATTTCCATATCCATTAACTTACCGGCAACTTGTGCGTATTCGTTTTGGTAGGACAGATGGCCAATTTTATCAACTTTAGTTTTTTTACGCCATTAATATACTCTATGGGATTGTTTAATATGTTTGAAGTATTTACGATGAGGCAAAAGTAGTAAAAAAAAAAGCCACAATTACCTTACTTAAACACAGCCAAATATGTAGAAAAGGGAATGTTACCTTGAGGAAGAATTTGTGTTATTTTTTGTGCCGGTATTATTTGTAAACTTTCTTGGCTTAGAAAAATTTCGCTTACCACTATTACGATTATTAGTGCGATGTTGAGCAATGTTATAAACCGGCACTTCTCCAAACTCTTCCGGCACTGTGCCTTTCGGAACTTCTTTTCCTATCAGTTTTTCTATAGCAGCAAGTTTGTATTGTTCTTTTGGGCTTACTAAGGTGTATGCTGTTCCATCGGCTTCTGCCCTTGCCGTACGGCCAATACGGTGTACATAATCTTCGCCATCATGCGGCACATCGTAATTTATTACCAGGTCAATATTATCAATATCAATTCCTCTGCTTAAAATATCTGTTGCAATTAAAATGGGTAACCGCCTGCTTTTAAATTGCATGAGTACGTCTTCTCTTTTTGATTGATCTAAATCACTGTGTATTTCATCTACATTCAACTTAGCCCGTTGCAATTGCCGGGTTAGCTCTTTTACACTTTGTTTACTGCTACAAAAAACCAGTACAGATTTGTATGCCTTGTGCGTAAGCAAATATTTTACCAACGGAATTTTTTGTGTATCATAAACAATAAATGCCTGCTGTACTATTTTTTCATTTGGCTTACTTATAGATATATTTATTTCGGCTGGTTGATGTAAAATTTTACGAGCCATCTCTCGTATTTTGGGTGGCATAGTGGCAGAAAATAATAAATTTTGCCTTTTTTTTGGCAAATGATTTATGATAAACATAATATCGTCATAAAAGCCCATATCCAACATTCTATCGCCTTCATCCAACACCAAATATTTTAGGCCACTAAATTTTACATACCCCATTTTAATATGAGCCATCATTTTGCCCGGAGTGCAAATAACCACATCGGCTCCGGAACTTATTGCTTTTTCTCTGCACAAATGCATTTCCATCGCCGCCACCATAAACAGCAATTGAACTTACAGAGGTAAAATAGGATAACCCTTCCATGTGTTGGGCAATTTGTATAGCCAACTCTCTGGTAGGCACAATTACCAACGCACTGTTAGTATGATCCTCTTGCCCGTCGGTCAATAATTTATGTATCAGCGGTAATAAAAACGCCGCGGTTTTTCCGGTACCAGTTTGGGCAGATGCTATTACATCTTTACCCTGCATAACAAGCGGTATTACTTGTTCCTGCACTGGTGTAGCATCCCTTAATTTGTTGCATCAATGCCTTCCATCAATCTTTCATCAAATCCAAATTCTGTAAACTTCAATTTATGTGTGTTTTTGTAAAGATACGATTATTAAGAGTTTAGATCGTTTAGGGGAATAAGCGTTTAGATGGTATCTTTACAAAATGATAAAAGTTGGCCAATACAATACACTAAAAGTAAATAGAGAAGCGGCATTTGGAGTTTATTTAGATGATGGTGCAGAGGGAGTTTTGCTTCCTAAAAGATTTGTTCCGGAAAATACAAAAATTGATGATGAACTAACTGTTTTTATTTATCATGATGGCGATGAACGCCTAATTGCCACTACACAAAAACCAATTGGTATTTTAGATGACATTGTAAAACTAAGAGCCGTAAATGTAACACCACAGGGCGCTTTTTTAGATAATGGATTAATGAAAGATTTGTTTGTACCCAAAAGCAAACAACAACAAGGTATGATGCCCAATGGTGAATATTTGGTAAAAATTTATTTGGATGAACAAACGGGCAGGTTAGCCGCAACGGAAAGAATTGAGCAATATTTAAACAACGATAATTTATCAGTAAATGTTTTAGATGAAGTTGATTTAACTGTATACAGACGAACAGATATTGGTTATGTTGTAATTATTAACAATATGCACACCGGCGTTTTACATCACAACGAAATTTACAGAGATATAACGGTTGGCAATAAGTTTAAAGGTTTTATTAAAAAAATTTATACGGATAATAAAATAGATGTTGCAGCAGGTAAACCGGGTTTTAAAAGAGTGGAAGATGAAGGAGAAAAAATTATTAGATTACTTAAAGAGCATAATGGCTATTTGCCATATTACGACAAAAGCGACCCCGATGAAATTTACTCGTTCTTTAGCATGAGTAAAAAAACATTTAAAATGACTGTTGGCAATTTATACAAACAAAAAAAGATTAGTTTAGAAAAAACAGGCATTCGTTTAATTGATTAATCACAACTTTAATGAGCGACTTTTGGCTAATTGCACTGGCAACATTGGGTTCGTTTTTTGCAGGATTTATAGATGCTGTGGTTGGCGGCGGAGGTTTAATACAAGTGCCTCTTCTATTTATTCTTTTCCCAAGTACATTGCATACCAACATTATTGCCACTAACCGATTTGCCAGTATTGCCGGTACTATTGTTGCTGCAAGGCATTATTTAAAAAGCATTAAAATAAATTATCGTTATATAGCTATTGCAGGTATTTTAACTGCAATAACATCCTATGCAGGTACTTTTTTAATGCATAAAATTCCATTGAATATTTTTAAGCCTGTTTTATTTGTACTTATCGTTATTTTAACCCTATATACATTTTTAAAAAAAGAAATTGGTATAAAAGAAAAATTGCAACCTAATAAAAGAAAATTATATTTTTTATTTGCAGCCATTGGAATTATTTTAGGTTTATACAATGGTACAATTGGCCCTGGCACAGGAACTTTATTAGTTTTTGCGCTAGTACAATTTGTGGGTTTTAATTTTTTAAAGGCAAGCGCTTATGCTAAAGTTATTAACGCTATTGCTGATGGCGCTTCGTTAATTGCTTTTTTATTACAAAAGGCTGTATTGTTCAATATTGCTTTACCTATGTTGGCTGCTAATATGCTTGGTGCTTACGTTGGCAGTAAGATGGCCATAAAGAGAGGCAATCAATTTATACGCATCTTTTTTATATTGGTAATGTTAATTTTATTAAGCAAATTAGGATGGGACATTTTACATACTCCTAATTAAAAAAAAGGTTTGCTTGTATATGCAAGCAAACCTTTTTATAACTCCTTAAAATATTACTTTCAGAAGGTATCACTTAAAAATTCATCCAACTAATTTATTGTTTTTTGCAGGTGTTTATGCCTAATATAGTGTACAAAGGGCAAAAACTTAAAAAACTTGTCAATGCAAATACAATGGCAATTATTCCTAAAACAATTGCAGTAGTTCCACTAATTACTTTTGTTAAATACAGTACCCCTACTAAAGCGGCAATAACTAATCGAACGATTCTGTCTGTGTTACCCATATTTTTTTTCATAACAGTTGTTTTTATTTGTTTACAAATCTATATACTTTTTCCCATGTTCCTCCATTAATTACATTGGTAAAACCGTTTTGAGCTAAAATTGCTTTTGCCTGGCTGGATCGCATACCGCTTCTGCAAAAAACAACAATATTGGATTTACCTTTAAACTTTGCCAATTGACTTTGTATCCTATCTAAAGGAATATTTACCGAACCCGGCACATGGCCTTCTGAAAACTCTCCGGGAGTTCGTACATCAACTAAGTAGGCTCCATTATTAATTACACTTTCTAATTCTTCAGTTCCGCCTGAAGAAAACATGTTTTTGAAAAAATCTAGCATTGTTTTTTATTTTTTTGATTTACTATTTAATTTATTTTTTATACTTGTTCCCATTATTTTACAAAAAACTAATTATTGCAAAACTTTACTTTGGCAAACATAATTTGTTTTAGAAACATTGGTTTTTGCAATAGCACTAAAACCACCCTGTACCTCTGTAAAATTACTGTAGCCGCGACTTTTTAAAATACTGGCTGCAATCATGCTACGGTAGCCGGCAGCACAATGCAAGTAAAAATGCTCTTTGGGATTAATATCTTTAATCCAGTTATTGATGTATGCCAAAGGTTTACTGTATGCATCTTCTACATGCTCCGCAGCATATTCGCTTTCTTTACGTACATCTATTACTTTACTCTCGCCAATTTTTACTTCCTCCGCAAATTGTTCGGCATTTATTTGATGCACCATATCTATTTCTTTTCCGGCATTTTTCCATGTTTCAAAACCACCTTTTAAATGGCCAATTATATTGTCGAAACCAACACGAGTTAATCTTGTTACTGTCTCTTCCTCTTCGCCTACCTCTGTAACTAAAATGATGGGTGTTTTAATATCAACAATAATAGTACCAGCCCATGGTGCAAAATCTCCCTTAATACCAATATTTAAAGCCCCCGGAATAAATCCGTTACAAAACACATCGCTTTTTCTTGTGTCCAGAATAATTGCTTTTGTTTCTGTTGCAGCCACTTCAAATTCTCTGACGGTTAAAGGTTTAATACCCTTTTCTTTTACGGCATCAAAGCTTTCGTAGCCATTAATATTCATCATTACATTTTGAGGAAAATAACCCGGAGGCGGCGTTAATCCATCCAGTACAACTTTAATAAATTCTTCTTTACTAAGTTTAGGATTTAACGCATAGTTTGTTGCTTTTTGATTACCTAGTGTATCGGTAGTTTCTTTACTCATATTTTTACCACAGGCGCTTCCTGCGCCATGATTTGGGTAAACAATTAAGTCATCGTTCAAAGGCATTATTTTATTTCTTAACGAGTCGTATAAATGCCCTGCTAATTTTTCCTGAGTTAAATCTGCAATTACATGTTGTGCTAAATCTGGCCTTCCCACATCTCCAATAAACAACGTATCGCCGGTTATTAACCCTTGTTGCTTTTCATTTTCATCTATTAATAAAAAACAAGAACTCTCCATCGTATGACCCGGCGTATGTATTAATTTTATTTCAGCATTTCCTAACGGAAAAATTTCACTATCTGTTCCAATATGACATTCAAATCCGGTTTTCATATTTGTAGGACCATAAACAATTACAGCGCCTGTTTTTTTTGCCAGGTCAACATGGCCGCTTACAAAATCGGCATGAAAATGTGTTTCGAAAATGTATTTTAATTTTACGCCATCTCTTTGTAGCCTGTCTAAATAGGGTTGAGTTTCTCTAAGCGGATCAACAATGGCAGCTTCACCATTTGATGTAATGTAGTAAGCTGCTTCGGCAATACAGCCTGTATAAATTTGTTCAATTTGCATAATCGGTTGCTTTTATTTAATGTTATTAAACTTAAAGTGCATTATTTTTTTTGTGCTTATCATCATCTTTATGAAAAAACCATGACAGCCAAATTAATCTTGAAGTACGCATAAACCATGGCTGAAAAATTACCAATAACGCAACATTAGTGCCAAGCCACCAAAAAATTCTGTTATCGTTTATGCTTAAACCAATTAAAACCCACCAGGCAATAAATGTTGCAACGGTAAAGGCTACTGTTAATGCATAGCTTACATACCCTGTCCCGTAATAAAATCCTTGTTCAATTTCTGTACGTTGGCCACAGTTTGCACATTTGTCGGGCATGGCAACAACATATTTTAACTGATACCATTTATGCGTAAACATTTTACCTCTGTGGCATCTTGGGCATTTTTGAGAAAGTATATTTTTAATATATGCAAACATCTATACAAATAATTTACACAAAGCTATCACTCCTGCAATTTTTTTACTGTAACAATAATCACACTTAAAAAAAATTATTTTGCACTATTAAGTACAGATAATAACTCGGCTTTTGAAACCACACCGCTTTTGCGCCAAACAATTTTTCCCAATTTAAAAACTACTAATGTTGGTACGCCTTGTATTTGATATACCTGTGCTGCCTGCGGACTTTTATCTACATCAATTTTTATTATTGTTGCCTCATCTCCAATACTGGATTTTACATCTCTTAAAATAGGTGCCATCATTTTGCACGGGCCACACCATTCTGCAAAAAAATCTACCAGCACAGGTTTGTCTGATTGTATTAGTTCGTTAAAATCCATTTTATTATTTTTTAAATATTCCAAAAAAAAGGCTTCCCATTAATGCTCCATAAAGTGTACTGTTAACTGGTTTAGAAGTTATCATACATGTGCCGCTTGCACAACCTATATTTTGCCAATATAAATAACCTGCAATTGCACCAATACATGCACCAATAATGTACAAGTAATTGGCCTTAACTAACTTCTTCATACGTTATTTCTTTATCCTCTGTTTTGCGTACTGTTGGAGTACTGCAGTTTCCGGGGGCACAACAGCCAACATTAAATACAGGCATTGCTGTAAACAACACACCCATAAATCCCATAAATACCTCTTTTGCATAATAGGCTTATACTATAAGTGCCACGCCTAATACAAGACGTAATAGTCTGGAAAAATTCCAATTTTTAAACTGCATATTTCTTTTATTATTTTAGATAGATTTTTTGGCCAAGTAAAAGTCAATTTTTTCGCAAGTAGTATCAGCTATTCTTTCTTCCATTGCTGCTAATGTTTTAGGCGGAGGAATGATTACCTTATCGCCTTTTTTCCAATTTAATGGCATGGCTACTTTGTGCTTATCAGAAAACTGTAATGCTTCCAATGCTCTTAAAATTTCATCCATGTTTCTACCCACATTTAAAGGATAGTACATTATTAATCTGATTTTTTTAGATGGATCTATAAAAAAACGGCACGTACTGCTGCAGTTTCACTTTCGTTTGGTTGTAGCATTCCATACAACTTACTTACCTTCATATCAATATCGGCAATGATAGGAAATGATAAATAAACTCCTGTTTTTCTCGTACATTATTTACCCAAGCCAAGTGTGAGTGAATACTATCTATACTTAACCCAAGCAATTGGGTGTTTAAGGCTTCAAACTCTGACTTACGCTCTGCAAAACCACTCATTTCGGTTGTACATACGGGTGTAAAATCTGCAGGATGAGAGAACATTACAATCCACTTATCTTTAGCAAAATCAGCAAAATTAATTTGCCCTATTGTTGTTACAGCTTCAAAATTTGGCGCCATATCGCCTATACGTGGCATCATATTTATTTCATTTGTTTCCATAATTTATTATTTAGTATTTGCAAAGTAACATCTTTAATCATCAAAAAAGGGTGATAAATGTTACCAATACAGCTGATTCCTATTACAAATCTCTGTTAAAAAAAATCCCTTCACAAAAAATGAAAGGATTTTAGTCATACTTAATTATTGGATTATGCGGTACCTATTTTAGAGTAAAATCTATATTCTTAAGTTTCAAAGTGACAATATTTTTTTAACTATTTATGTAACTTTTGTTACAAAGGCATTTTTAGTGAATCAACTCTTTTACAATAATATATAAACCCATTACTAAAACAAACCACCCAAAAATGGGCTTCAACTTTTCGTCTTTAATTTTTTTCGACAAAACTGTACCAATAAACATTCCTACAATGGCAAGAGCAGATACAGATAATAAAAGTGTATAATTTACGGTAAAGCCGGTAACCATATCGCTTCCAAAGCCAATGAGCGAATTAATGGCTATAATAACTAATGAAGTACCTATAGCTTGTTTCATAGATAAGCCTGCAAAATAAATTAAAGCAGGTATTATTAAAAAGCCACCGCCGGCTCCTAAAAAACCGGTAACCATACCAACCGCAGCCCCAATACCAAGAAGTTGCACAGGATGTATGTTTACATTTACAGTAGCTACATGCCTTTTTTTTATCATAGAAGCGGATGCAAAAACCATTAATATTGCAAATACCATCATTAGCAGCAAGTTTTTAGTTACTTCCATGCTTCCAATGTTAAATAAATAATCGGGAATTTTAGGTAACAAAATTTTTCGTACAACAAGCACTAAAATAACAGAAGGGATAGAAAAGTAGAGCGATGGTTTAAATTGAATATTTCCATTTTTATAATTCTTAAACGCTCCTACCAAAGATGTTATACCTACAATGAATAAAGAATAACTGGTTGCAATTTCCGGTTCAACTTTAAAAAGATAAACTAAAATTGGCAATGTTAATATGCTACCCCCACCACCAATTAAACCCAGCGACAACCCTATTATTATTGATGCGGCGTAGCCAAGTATCTCCATTGTTCTTTATTTGCTGCAAAGTTTACTTTAACATAATTTATTTACCGTAACTTATATCACACTTAAACTACTGATTGCTAAGTTTAAACAGCATCTAATAACACTTCAATGTAACTTCTATGAAGTTTTACTTTACCTAATTGCTCCATTTTTTTTAATAATCTGGATATCACTTCTCTGGAAGTATTAAGATCTGTAGCAATTTCCTGATGCGATAATTTTAAGTGCATGGAGCTATACGATTTCATTTGGCGTTTTAAATAAAACTCCAGCCTTTCGTCCATTGCTTTAAAGGCGATATTATCAATTACAACCAATACTTCTTCAAACCTTGTTCTGTAAGTTTCAATTACAAATTCGTACCAGCTTCTGTGCTCCATCATCCAACTATCCATTAATTGAAGCGGAACCATTATCAATTCTGCATCTTCAACCACCTTTGCCATTATCTGGCTTTTTTCGGCCTTGGTGGCGCAAATCATGCTTATGGCGCAAGCTTGGCCCGGTTCTAAATAATACATAAAAAATTCGCCACCATCTTCGTCTTCTCTGTAAATTTTAATTTTACCCGAAACTACCAAAATAGTGTTTTTTATATACTGGCCTGTACGCATTAAAATTTCGCCGGCCTTTACTTGCTGGATGATAGAATTAGATTCGATATCGGAAACTAATCCGGTATCGAACTTAGGAAAAGAATTTTTTACTTGTAACATAATGTAAAATTATTTGCCGATACAGAATTTTCCAAAGATAGTGCCTAAAATATCTCTATCCGTTTCCACACTTCCTGTAAGTGTTGCAATATGGTTAAGTGCTTTTTTAATATCTACAGCAATTAAATCGCCGGAAATATTATTAGAAAGCCCTTTACGTATATCCTGTATTGATTGCAATGTGTTTTTTAATTCGTTATAATGTCTTGCATTGGTAATAATTACGCTTTCGGCACCAATAGCATTCAGGTTAGATTTATGAATGATGCTTTTAAGCAGCTTATCCAAATGCAATTTATTTTTAGCCGAAATAGCTAAACATTCTACTTTAGTTAGTGTGGCTACAGCTTCTTCTATATCATACCCATTACAGGCAGATATTGCATCTAATTTATTTAATACAATTATACAATTTTGATGGGGTTTAAGCTGTAGCTCATTGTATTGCCTAATAATATCATCTACTGTTTCATTAATATCTACAACCAGTAAAATTATTTCGGCTTCGGTAATTTTTTGGATTGCTTTTTCTACTCCAACTTTTTCAATTACATCTGTAGTATGCCTTAAGCCTGCGGTATCAATAAACCTGAATGTTATGCCGTCTAAATGTAAAGTATCTTCAATGGTGTCTCTTGTAGTGCCTGCAATGTCACTTACAATAGCTCTGTCTTCATTTAAAAGTGCATTTAACAAAGTAGATTTACCTGAGTTTGGTTTACCCACAATTGCAACAGGTATTCCGTTTTTTATAGCATTGCCAATTTTAAATGATTGTAAAAGTGGCTCTACTTCGCTTTGTATTTTTGTTAAGTTTTCTAGTAGTTTTTTCCGATCTGCAAACTCTACATCTTCTTCCGAAAAGTCCAACTCCAATTCAATTAAGGCTGCAATATTAATTAACTCATCTCTTAGTAGATGCAGCCGGTTGGCAAATCCTCCACGTAATTGGTTTAAAGCAATTTGCTGTGCTTTTTGTGAGTTAGATGCAATAATATCTGCCACAGCTTCGGCTTGCGTTAAGTCTAACTTACCATTTAAAAATGCCCGTTGGGTAAACTCTCCTGCTTTTGCGGTTCTTGCACCTTTTTCAATGGTGGCATTTATTATTTGCTGTTGTACAAAAGGACTTCCATGGCAGCTAATTTCAATTACATCTTCACCTGTATAACTTTTAGGGGTTTTATAAAGAGAAACAACCACTTCATCTAAAACCAAATCATCTTCTTTTAACATACCTACATGCAATGTATGCGATGGTTGATTTGCTAAATTTTTAGATGGAAATAATTGATTAACAATTGCAATTGCATTTTTGCCACTAAGCCGTATTAAACCTATTGCGCCAGTTCCCTGCGGAGTAGCCAGAGCAACTATTGTATCATCCCAATTGGAAAAACTGTTTTGCATAATACAAAGATAAGCTTAACCGCAGAGACGCAAAGACGTAGAGTCTTTTATAACCCAACAGATATATTTAGCGTATTGCTATTTTATTTTTTTATGAAGTATGAACCTTTCAAATCAACTATAACTCTGCATCATCAATATAATATTTTTTAATGCCGTTAATAGCAACTTCATCGGTAATATCTACAAAATTTTGAAAGTTAGATTGGAGCATTGGCTTTATAATTAACACCATTTCGTTTGCATTGCCTCTGGCTTGCTTTACAGCTTGCTTTTTATCTACCAATATTTTTCTAATGCCTTCGGCAGAAAAGTTGGTTTCTTTTACAATTGCATTTTCTGCACTTCCTTCAAAATATTTTATACTATTGTCTTTATCCAACATTACTGTTAAAGCGCAAGAGCTGCATACATCATCATGAATTGTTGAATCTTTATCATTAGGTACAACAACATTCATTACAGTTGGTTTTGCCATGGTTGTTGTAAAAACAAAAAATGTTATTAGTAAAAAGCCTAAATCTACCATTGGGGTTAAATCTACTTTAGTGCTTTTTTTATTTAGGCGTTTTACACCTATTTGTTTTGTGGTGGTATTGGTGGTAATTTCTGCCATAATAGTAAGTTTTTACTAAGATGGATGTTTACAAAATTTCCATATTTTATTTAGGCATTTACCACAAAGGCACGAAGGCACAAAGGCCACAAAGCAGGAATTTGAATAAGGCTAATACACCTTTACAAATTTTAATTACAAAAATAGCCTTTATGTATACCTAAAAAATCCCGTCATAAAAATGACGGGATTAAAAAAAATATTTGTTGTTTTTACTTTAATTCTCTTCTACCAAGAAAGTAATTGGTTGACGACGATAGGCATTTACCTGACGACCATTTTGGTTTGCAGGTGTCCAGCTTTTCGTTTTCTTAATTACCCGTATTGCCTCAGCACACATTCCGTAACCGGGATCACTTTCGCAACTAATATCACTTAAGATACCTTCACGGCTTACAATAAACTTTACAATTACCTGGTATTGGCCAGGATTTGCGCCATTATCTACCGGAACCTCTCCACGTAAATTGTTTTGTAAAAAATTGCGCCAAGCTCCATCTCCACCAGGATATTCGGCTTCCTTTTCTACCTTAGTCCACACTTTGTTTTCATCATCTTCCTTTTTAACATCTACTACTGCAGTTCCTTTGGTTTCTTCGGGTGCTACTTCTACTTTGGCTTCTTTGTTTTCGCTAACCACAGTTTTAGTAGAAATTGCTGCATCTTCTTTAATCTCCTCTATTTGCTCATCAGGTTTAACCTGATCATCTTTTACAATTTTAGGAGGCGTAAACTTTACCTGATTAATTTCGGGTGGCGGTGGTGCCTTTGGTGGGGAGGCGGAGGAGCTACTGGTGGTGGTGGAGTTTCTTTCTTGATTTCTGCCATTTGTGTATCTAACACATCTAACTGCCCTGCGCCTGATTTTTTAAATACACTACTATATACAACCGACACTAAGAAATTAATGCCGCAACTGCTGCGGTTATTAACAAGGCTTTGGTTAAACGTTTGTTATACGTTTTGCGTAACTCGTAAGCACCATATTGTTTGTTTTTACCATCAAAGATGATATCCAAAATATCGGCACTTAAAATTTTATTTATATCCATTTTAATAGACTTTAATAATTAGATTCAAAATTGGAATTATTCCATAAAATTTTTATCTTATTTTATTCCGTTTGCTTCTTCTGTTTTTTGAATAAGCATTGTTTCGGTATCGGTAATGTCCACTTCGGCATAATGCCCCGGCGGTACAGCACTAATACTCATTTCATCCAATATATCAATGGCGTTTTTAAATGTAGCATCTTTATCCGCTTTTATGATATACATCAAGTCTCCAATTGGTGTTGCCTTCTTTTTAGTAGCAATTAAGTCTCTTATTTCTTTAAAATTTGAGCTTTTAAATTGTTCACTAATTGTTTCCGGCAATAACTCTCCATAATAGTAATAAACCTGGTCTGCTTTACCTAAAAGGATAGTCATAGCACCCGAGTTTTTTACTTTCATTTGGTTGGCCGGGTCATCTTTTGGCTCATTCATCACCATTGCAGTGGGTTTACTCATTGTAGTGGTAAACACAAAGAATGTAATAAGCAGAAAACCCAAATCCACCATTGGAGTAAGATCGACTCTTGTGGATAATTTTTTACTCTTTTTTACGCCGGGCCCTTTTTTGTGACCGCCACCCGACGAGGTATCCATTTCTGCCATAAAAAACTATTTTAATTAGTTAATATATTATTTAAGCTTTTCCCCTGCTGCATCAACTCCAGCTCTATTATTATTATACAGCTCAGAACCAACAGGAGTAATTTCTGAATTAGTGACAATTCTAAATTTGTACAGGCTATTCTTCTTTAAAGCGTATTTAACGTTTTTAAATGCAGGGTATTTAGCAAGATTATCTCCTTTTATCAGCATCATTTCTTCTAGAGCTTTTGAACTCCCTCCAGAGTAAACATTCGTTACACTTCTGTACCAATCCACTAATTCATTTGTTGCACTATCAGCAATTGGAATTCCTTCCATTTTATCGGCAGGTAACGGAGAACTTAAGTTAACCAATCCTTTTAAAGTTCCTAATGGCATGCCAATAAACTGCATGCGCCCAAGCTTAGTTAATTCCGCAGGTGTTAAACCCAAACCTCTTGTAGTATTGATATCTGCTAAAATTGCAGCCTTTTTTGTATCATCGCCTAACATAATAAACACTTTCCCTTCTTTGGTCAAAGTGGTTAATATAGATTTTTCAGGAACGGCTTTAGAAGAAACAGATGTTGGAGCTTGTACAGCTACAGCTTCCGGTGGCTTTTGTTTAGTTGCCATAATAAAAAAAGAAAGCAAAAGGAATGCAACATCACACATTGCCGTCATATCTATATTGGTACTTTTTCGGGGTAATTTGGCTCTTCCCATAATTATTTTTATTTACGTATATGATTCAATTATTAAAAAAATCCATACCCTTATTTGTACAGAGATGCAAAGCTTTGTGTTAATGTAAAGCCGCTTTCGTCTATACCATACGTGATACCATCAATTTTAGTAGTAAAAATATTATACATAATAATGGCAATTGCAGATGTACCAATACCTAAGGCTGTATTATACAAGGCTTCTGATATACCAACAGATAATTGTTCAGCAGCAGCAGAACCACCATCTCCAGAACCAAGATTAGAAAACGAACGAATCATTCCTAATACTGTACCTAACAAACCTAATAAGGTAGCTACCGATGCAATGGTAGAAAGGAATACAAGGTTTTTCTCTAACATTGGTAATTCCAAAGCTGTAGCTTCTTCTACCTCTTTTTGAATAGCCATTACTTTTTGATCAGTTGATAGTTCGTTATTGTTGATCATTTCTTTGTAGCGGTGTAAACCTGCTTTCATTACATTACCAACACTACCTTTTTGCTTATCGCACTCAGCTACAGCAGCATCAACATTTTTGTTGGCTAAGTGATATTGTACTTTGCGAATAAACTCTGCATTATTCCCAGTTCCTGTTGCTTTACTAATTGTTAAAAAGCGCTCAATAACAAATGTAATTACAATTAAAAAACAGCCTATTAACAATGGTACAATAATACCGCCAAGATACATTTTGTGAATTGCATCTTTAGGATTCTTTAATTTTTCGTACCCAGGCCAAAAATATTCGTTAGCATGATCTTTAGCATCTGCAAATGCGTCCGCACTTCCTAATAAGAATCTCCAAATTAAATAACCTGCTATCAGGCAAACTACTGGAGCTAATAATGAAATTGCGTTACTCGATTTTTTTACTTGAACAGAGCTTACTGGTTTTGCAGTTGGTTTTGTTTCTGCCATGACATTCAAATTTTAGTTGATGAAAAAAATACAGTTTAATTTAAAAATTTAATTTACTTACCACTTATTTGCAATCGTTTGGTTTTAACCTTTAGCTAACCTGTTAAATTACTTAAAGTGTAAAGTGAACGCACAAGTTAATAAAATATTTGAAAGCAACAACTTGTGGCAAATTATTTTTTAGTTTTTTTTTATGGATGCAAAACAATACGTTTTACATAAAATATATTAACAATTTTTTGGGTATTTTATATTATTGTTAGATAATTTTTAATATCCTGCTTTGACTTGCAAAGATTAAACAGGCTATAAATTTGTTATAATAAATAATATTTGGTATCTGGTATACATTTTTTTGACCTCATCCAGTTCCTTCTCCAAAGGAGAAGGAACTGGATGATTTTAGCGAAACTTGATTATTTAACCACAATTCATTTTTTGCTCCAAATAGGGCAATAACTCAGTTTTACTCGTAACGCAAGGCTTCAATAGGATCTAATTTGGAGGCTTTATAAGCAGGGTATAAGCCTGCGGCCAGCCCAACAACTGTACAAACCAAGATACCTCCAAAAATCCAGCCCCAAAGCAATACAAGCCCCGATTTTAACAACATTCCAATTACATTACCCAATATGATGCCTATTAAAATGCCCCAAAAAGCTCCCATTAAGCTTATAATTATTGACTCGGCAACAAATTGATTTCTAACATCTTTACTAGTACCACCAAGGGCTTTAATTAAGCCTATTTCTTTAGTACGTTCGGTTACGGCTACCAGCATTATATTCATTAACCCAATGGAAGATGCCAATAATGTTATTAATGCCACCCCAATTATCCCTTTTTCTAAAAACCCTAAGTTGTTTTCCAGGCTTTGAGCAATGCTGTCACTTTTGTCTATAAAAAAATTATCCTCTTCTTTAATATCCAATTTTCGGATAGGCCTGAATGTGCCCTTTGCTTCACCCACAGCGGCTTCCATTTGCTTTAACTCGGCCACCATTACCCCAATGCTAAACGAGCTATTGTTTGTTGCATAAAGCCTTCTGATATTGTTATATGGTGTTAACACAATTTTGCCTGTATTAAAAAAAGAGCTGGAGCCTTTGTCTTTTAACACGGCAATTACCCTATAAGGAATATGATCTACCCTTATAATTTTATCTATTGCTTTTTCAACATTATCAGGGTAAAGTTTACCGGCAACTGAACTGCCCAACACACACACATTACGTCCGGCTTCAATTTCGGGCAAGGTAAAATTTCGGCCAAAGGCTATTGAGTAACCATTAAGTTCTAAGTAATTTTCATCTCCACCTAAAACATTTATATCCGGGTTTGTTTTTTTTCGTTCGTTGTTTACAACCATCCCACCACCTCCTCGTACCGCAATGCCCACTTTTGCAGGAAAATTATACCTTTCTTTAAATGCTTTTGCCTGCTCGTAGGTAATTATTTTTCCTATGTTTGATTTTTTTTCTTTTAAGTTAGATTTTTTTGTAGCCTTAGCATCATTTTGAGGACCGCCATTGCCCATACGTATTTTTCGTTCTTTAAAACGAATATTAAATGCGTTGGAACCCATTGTACTAAATGTAGAATTAAGGCTATAGCTGGCGGCTTTTAGGGCAGTTAAAAACCATATTAAGGCACATATTCCCAATGCAATTATTGCAATGGTAATTCCAGAGCGTAAACGGTTACTTCTAATATTACGCCAGAAAGGGCTATGGTATCTTTATACGTCATGTTATTACTGCTTAAAGTTAAGCAGAGATATTGGATGTTGACGGTAAATTTTTATGAATGGTGTAATGCGTAATCAAAAATTAATAATACAACCAATCTGTAAGCAAGCCGGGGAATATCCCTAACAGAATTACAAGTATTGCAGTTACAACCAACATTGCTTTAAATGCCGGCGTAACATCTTCGGAAATGTTATCTGCAATAGCATCTTTAAAAAACATGGCTTGTATTATTTTAAAATAATAATAAGCGCTTATAGCTGCACATAGCACTGCAAGTATTACCAGCCATTTATAACTGCCAACTTCCATAGCTGCCATTAGCATATAAAATTTGCTTTGAAAGCCTGCTGTTAATGGCACACCTGTTAGCGATAATAAAAAGATTAATCCTGTTATTGCCAATACTGGTTGCTGTTTTACCAGTCCGTTAAAACCATCAATGGTATAATCTTTCATTTTTATTAAGATGGCAAATATACCTATGGTTGCAAGGCTGTAAGCTGCGGCATAAAGCACTATACCTTCTTTTGCTTTTTCATTTAATGCAAATATGGCAAACAGCATAAACCCTGCCTGTGCAATACTGGAATAAGCCAGCATGCGCTTTACACTTTGCTGAAAAACTGCTGTTAAATTTCCCAATAGTAAAGTGGCGGCAGTAATTATAACAATTAGTTTTTGCCATTGAGGTTGCAGTGTACCAAAGCCATTTTCGACCAAACGCACAAAGGCAAAAAAGCCTGCGGCTTTTACAATTGTAGCCATAAAAGATGTGAAAACAGTAGGTGCTCCATCGTATACATCGGGTGTCCAAAAATGAAAAGGCACTGCCGATACTTTAAACGACATGGCTATTAATAAAAACACCAAGCCAATTGCAATTAGTGGTGTCATTTTACCAGTACCAAAATTTAATTCACTTAAATTAAAAGTAGCCTGATGGTTGCCTCCGTAAATAAAAGCTATACCCATTAGCATTATACCTGTAGAAAAAGCGCCCATTAAAAAATACTTAAGTGCTGCTTCGTTACTTTTTAAATTTCGTTTATCGCTACCTGTTAAAATATATAATGGAATAGATATTATTTCGATACCAATAAATAACATTAGCAACGAATTAAATGTAGCAGAAATAGCTACACCACAAAGTATAAAAAAGATAAGAGCAAAATACTCGGCAACATTGGAGCCTACTTTCTCCATATCTCTTCCACTCAATAAAAAATAAATTAATGTACAAAATAAAGCAACTGCAATAAAAGTAAGATTGAAACTGTTGGCAGCTAACATCCCTTTTGTATCAATTGCAAATAATGGCTCCTGAGTTAGTAATTCTCTCATATTGGCCAATAGAATACAAATAACACCTGCAATTGCAAGATATTTTGGAAGTGTTTTGCTTTTGCTAAAAGCACCTACCATCATCATTATTATGCCACAAACTGCTGTTAAAATTATTGCGTTCATATTCCTCTATTCTCTTAATGAGAATGATTTGATTTATTAGTTAAATTTTGTCATTATTGCCTGCACTCCACTCTTTGTTAGCTCTATCATTGGTTGAGGGTAAATACCCATCATAAAAATTAAAACTACTATTACACTTAAAATAATTTTTTCGTGTAATGCAATGTCATTTATTGCAGATGTTACTGCATTTACTTGTCCGTAAAATACTTTTTGCACCATATTTAAAGTATAAACAGCTGCCAGTATAATACTTAACCCTGCAACAACCGCATACCAATAACTAAATTTAAATAAGCCGCTAAATATCATAAACTCTCCTACAAATGCGTTGGTTAATGGCAAAGCAATATTTGCTAAGGCAATTATTACTAAAAAGATGGTTAGTACAGGTGCTTTTTGTGCGACACCACCTAATTGAGATATTTTACGTACGCCTGTTTTCTTTTCCAGCAAATCTATCACTATCCACAATCCAATTATATTAATACCATGACTAAACATTTGCAGCATTACACCTTGCAAGCCCACTTCTGTTCGTGAAAAAATACCTGCACACATTAATCCAATATGAGCAATGGAAGAATATGCCACCAATCTTTTTAAATCGTCTTGCTTAATAGCTATTAAGCTTGCATAAATCATTCCTACAACAGATAAACCAATTACAACATTATCAAATTTTATTGCTGCTGTTGGCAAAAGTGGCAATAGCCAACGAATGCAAGCAAACAAACCCATTTTTACCATTATACCACTAAGCACCATAGTTGTAGCTGTTGGTGCTTGCTCGTAAGCATCGGGCTGCCATGTATGAAAAGGAAAGATGGGCATTTTAATTGCAAAAGCAATAAAAAATAACCAAAACAAACCAATTTGATCGGCGGCAGTTAATTGTGCATTGTAAAACGCATTAATGGTAAAACTATGTACGCCTGCACTACCATCGTTGGTGTGTAAGTACACATAAATTATTCCTATCAACATTAACAAAGAGCCGGCAAAAGTGTACACAAAAAATTTGAACGTGGCTGGTATTCTTTTTTCGCCACCCCAACGGCTGCTTAAAAATAAACCGGTATAAGCGCCAACTCCCAAAAGAAATAAAATGTAAGTGCATCCATAGCCGTAAACACACCCATTAATCCGCTTTGAGCTAAAAGCATTAATCCGTAAAAATTCTTAGCATCTTTATACTTATTATTATGTGTTGCTACAAAAATAATTGGGAATGATATTGCTGTGAGTAACGTTAAAATGCGCCCTAATCCATCCAGACCTAAAACAAAATGGCCATTGTTCATATACTTTAAGGTATAGCTAGCAATATTTAATGCAGGATACTTTGTATTATCAGTATATAGCGAAATAACAAAAGTTATAGCTAATGTAACTATGGAAGCTAATAATGCCCAAGATCTCCCTTTACTGTTATCTTTAAAAATAAAACATATTAAACCGGCTATTAGCGGAAACCAAACTAACAACTCAGGAAATGTTATCCAAATATTTTGTGCGTTCATATTAATTTACAAAAACAACTGAATGATAAATAAAACTAAAATTCCTAAAACCATTAATAATACATAAGTGCCTATCTGTCCGCTTTGCAATAATCTTATTTGGCGACTACCATAATTTACAGCTTTGCCCACACCATTTACTAAACCATCAATTCCTTTTTTCTCTACTGTGTTATTAAATAAAGCAGCAATTGATTGCATTGGCTTTACAATTACTTTATTATACAACTCATCTACATACCATTTATTTTCGAACGTTTTTGCCAAGCCGGTATTTTCTTTAGACTCAAAATTTTTGAACTTAAATTTTGCAAATAAAATTACCGCAACAATTAGCAAAACAGCACCACCCATTAACATATACTCTTGATTATGCGATAAAGTTGTTGCATGTGTTTGATGAATTACAGGGGACAGGAATTGCGTTAAACTTTCGCCACCATTAAACACAGCAGGTACATTTACAAGGCCACCGATTACGGATAACACTGCTAAAACAATTAAAGGAAGCGTCATTGCAGCCGGGCTTTCATGCACATGACTCCATTGTTTTTCTGTACCTCTGAATTTACCATGAAATGTAAGAAACAATAACCTAAACATATAAAAAGCAGTGAGGCAAGCTGTAAATAATGCAATGCCATAAACTAATTTATTGTGTTCAAATGCGCCAATTAAAATAGAATCTTTTGAGAAGAAACCACTCAAAGGCGGAATACCTGCTATTGCTAAACAACCTATAAAAAAAAGTAATGTAGGTTGTTTTCATTTTAGATTTTAGTCCACCCATATTGCGTATATCCTGCTCATGATGCATACCCATAATTACCGAGCCCGAGCCAAGGAATAACAATGCTTTAAAGAAAGCATGCGTCATTACATGAAATACTGCCGCCACATAATTACCTGTTCCTAATGCTAAAAACATAAAACCTAACTGACTAACGGTTGAGTATGCCAGTACTTTTTTAATATCGTTTTGCTTAAGTGCAATTGTAGCAGCTAATAATGCGGTAGCCAAGCCAACCCACATAATAATTTCTTGTGTTACGGGTGCCAAATTATATAATACGTTACTTCTTGCAATCATATAAATGCCCGCTGTAACCATTGTAGCAGCATGTATTAACGCACTAACAGGTGTTGGACCCGCCATTGCATCGGGGAGCCATGTAAACAATGGTATTTGTGCACTTTTACCAGTTGCACCAACAAAAAGTAATAATGTAATACCAATAACTAATGTAGAATTTTGGGCAGATAAAGCAGTTATTTTTCCATTTGCAGGATTAAATAACTCCTCAAACGAAACTGTACCAAAAGCGTTTAATAACCAAAACAAGGCAAGTAAAAAACCTAAATCGCCAATGCGATTCATAATAAAAGCTTTTTTAGCTGCGTTGGTATAATCCACATTTTTAAACCAATACCCTATTAATAAGTAAGAGCAAAGCCCTACTCCTTCCCATCCTATAAATAAAATTAAATAATTACCCCCATCACCAACAACAACATAGAAAACACAAAAAGATTTAAGTAAGCAAAGTATTTTGCAAAATCTTTTGGCTCTTCTTCATGCATGTATGCTGTAGAATACACATGAATTAAAAAACCAACACCTGTAATTATTAATAAGAATAAAGAAGATAATGGATCTATCTGAAAATCGAAACCTATTTTAAATGCCTTAATGTCAATTAAATTAAAATAGTGTGCCACATGCGTATTACCACCTTTTACGTTAAAGAACACATAAAGTGACACAAGGAAGGAAAATAAAATTACTCCGCTACCAATAATACCTGTCATTTTTTTAGACAAGAAATTTCTTCCCAAACCATTAATTAGAAAACCAATTAGCGGCAAAAAAGGAATTATCCAAACTATTTGTAAAATATTGTTCATATTAATAAGCTGAAAGCTGAAAGCTTAGTTCTTCAATCTATTTAAAAAATTAACATCTACCGAATGCGTATTTCTATACATCATTACTATTATAGCCAAGCCAACTGCAACTTCTGCAGCGGCTACCACCATAATAAAAAACACAAAAATTTGTGCATTACTTACAACCGCAGGGTTTGCAACACCTGCTGCCGAAACTGCATGCATTTTTGAAAATGCTACCAATAATAAATTAACCGCATTAAGCATTAACTCAATACACATAAAAATTATTATTGCATTTCTTCGGGTTAGCACTCCTATTACCCCAATACTAAAAAGAGCAATTGCTAAACCTATGTACCATTTAATTTCCATAATTATAACTTAACATATAATCCTACACCCATAGTTTGAGATGCAGGAGCTATTGAAAAAATATCTTTTATTTTATCTTTAACAACACCATTAAAAACATCTACCGCTTTGTAAGATGCCGCTTTAGTAAGGAATTTTACAAGTAAGCCCGAAGCGGCGGTGCTAACTGCCGCAATTAAAGGTTTTTGATAGTCTGATTTTATTGCCGATTTATCAATTGCTTTAATTGAGCTATATAATGCTACTGCACCTGCTGCATATTGAGCTACTCTGTAAACAGTTCTTCCGGTTTTAAAGGTGTTAAACAATTTATTTGCTTTATCGTTTTTTTTAAGCCCGATGATTTCAGCAACTTTTGAAATTTTTGAAAAAGGCGTATTGCCTAATGAAAATTTTGGCGCAAAGCCTTTTTGTACATTAAGCACCTTGCCAAGTAATTGATCTACATTAATAATTTTATTTAAATCAATTTGAGCATTAGCAGTACTAAAAAAGCAAACAGTCATTAAAAATACAACCGAAATTTTCTTCATGTTTATTAATTTAAAGGTTAATTTATTGTTCTTTTTTACCAATTACCACAGCGCCAATCATGGCACTTAAAAATAAAACACTGCTTATTTCAAAAGGCAAAACAAAATCGTTAAACAACGTTTTGCCCAAAACTTTTATTAGTCCGTAATTGCCTCCGCCCATTTGTGTAATATTATTTACACCTGCCGATTTATTTAATGCAGCAGTTAGTACCAAGAATAAACATCCTCCGGCAATTACACCTGCAAATTGCATGGTTCTGTTTTTCTGTGGCTCCGTTTCGGCATTTAAATTCATAAGCATTACCACAAAAAGAAACAAAACCATAATTGCACCTGCATAAACTATAATATTTACAATTGCCAAAAACTGTGCGTTTAATAAAATATAATGGCCGGATATTGCAAAGAAGGTAACAATTAAATAAAGTATACTATGCACAGGGCTTTTTGCAGTAATTACCATTAACGCACTACCAATTGCCATTGCAGATAAAAGCCAAAATAATATTTGTGTTATATTCATTGATTAATTAAATGTTTGTTTTATTTTATTTCCTTTTGCCTTAGCATATGCCTCCGGTTCGGTTATTGGGTGAGGTATTAAAAGTTCCTCTTTTTTATAAATGAATTGTTTACGTTGATAATCGGCCGGCGCAAATGTTTCACTTAAATAAATAGCATCTTTAGGGCAAGCATCTTCACATAAGCCGCAAAAAATACAGCGCAGCATATTTATTTCGTATTTAGCAGCGTACTTTTCTTCCCGGTATAAATTCTCTTCCCTGCTTTTCTTTCGGCGGCTTCCATTGTTATTGCTTCGGCAGGGCAAGCTACTGCACACAAGCCACATGCTGTACAATTTTCTCTGCCTTCTTCATCTCTGTTTAAAATATGTAATCCTCTAAAAACCGGACTAAAAGGCCGTGTTTTTTCGGGATAATTAATTGTAGGCCTTTTTTTAAACATGTGGCCAAATGTAATCATCATCCCCTTTGCAATAGCAGGCAAATACATTTTTTCTAAAAGGCTCATCGGCTTTCTATCCACCTGTTTTACTCTGTTTGTTAATGCTTGCATATTTATAAAAACCCTTTACGGTTATAAATTAATTATTTATTAAAATACAATACTACTGCGCCGGTTATCAACATATTTATTAATGCCAATGGAATTAAAACTGCCATCCCAAGCGCATTAGCTGATCGTATCTAAAACGAGGTATTGTCCAACGCACCCACATAAAGAAAAACAAAAATGCCACCACTTTTGCCATTAAAGCACCGATACCAATCAGCGCTGCAACATTGGGCGAAAAATTAGCTTCATTTACAAAGGGACAATCGTAACCACCAAAAAACAAGGTAGCCATAATTGTGCTGCTTACAAACATATTAATATACTCGGCAAACAAATAAAAGCCCAGTTTCATGCTGGAGTATTCTGTATGGTAGCCCCCAATTAATTCACTTTCTGCTTCGGGTAAATCAAATGGTGTACGATTGCATTCTGCAAATGCACAAATTAAAAATATTAAAAACCCAAGTGGCTGTTTTGCTACATTCCACCAACCACTTTGTTGTTGCAAAACCATTTCTTTTAAACTTAAATTACCTGTTACCATTATAAGAGCAATTAATGAAATACCCATTGCTAACTCGTAACTGATAATTTGCGATGCAGCTCTTAAGCCACCCATTAAAGAGTATTTGTTATTACTTGCCCAGCTACCAATCATTATGCCATATACACCTAAACTAACTACCCCAAAAACATATAAAATACCTACATCAATGTCTGCAATTTGTAAAGAAATATCTCTATCAAATAAATGAATTTTATCGCCCCATGGAATTACAGCGCTTGTCATTACAGCAGTAAGCATTGCCAATGATGGTCCAAGTATAAATAAAAATTTACTTGAAAAATCAGGTATGATTTCTTCTTTAAAAAAAAGTTTTATTCCATCTGCAACAGGTTGCAGTAAACCAAACGGGCCGGCCCTGTTTGGGCCACGTCTATCTTGCAAAATAGCAGCTACCTTACGTTCGGCATAAGTAGCATACATGGCAATAAGTAATGAAGCCATTACTACTACTACTACCAGTATTAGTTTTTCTACTATTAAAGGAAAGTCTAAAGCTAAAAGCATATTCACTATTATCTCTAAAGAGACTTTTATTTATTTAAATAATTTTGGTTGTCAACATTTGTCCGTTCTTCAATTTCAATGGCGTCGCACTCTTATACAACATCTATTTAATCATCTTTTTATTTCCGTTTATTTACACCACTTTCATCATGTATATCCATCAATAATTTTGGATTTCGTCCACTTAAAACTTTTGAAATAGTTTCTTGCGGCGTAACCAAATTATTATAATGTCCTTGTGATATTACAGAATGACGGTTAATTTTTGTTGGGCCTTCAATTTCCCAATCGCTTGTTTTCTTTTTATCAAAGCGACAAGTGTTGCAAATCCAACCTGTTTTGCCCTCGTAGCTTTGTACTTCTCCCCACTCATCTTTACGGGCAGTAACCCTGTACACATCATTTCCCCTTAACCATAAAGTTACTTTGCCACAGCATTTTGGATTATCACAATTTCTGTGTGCATCTACCGGTTTGGTAAACCAAACCCTGTTTTTAAAACGGAATGTTTTATCTGTTAATGCACCTACCGGGCAAACATCAATCATATTGCCACTAAAATCGTTGTCAATTGCTTTGGAAATATAGGTTGATATTTCTGCATGATCGCCTCTATCTAAAACACCATGCACTCGTCCATCGGTAATTTGATTAGCAACATAAGTGCAGCGATAACAAAGTATGCACCTCGTCATGTGTAATTGAATGTAAGGGCCAATGTCTTCTCTTTCGAAAGTTCTTCTTTTAAATTCGTAACGTGTGCCTGCCTTACCATGTTCGTATCCTAAATCTTGCAAATGGCATTCGCCGGCCTGATCACAAATCGGGCAATCTAACGGATGATTTAATAATAAAATTCCACTACACCTGCTCTTGCGTCTGCTACTTTATCGCTGGTAATATTTTTAACTTCCATACCATCCATAACGCCTGTACGGCAACTGGCAACCAGCTTTGGCATTGGCCTAGGATCTTTTTCGCTTCCCTTACTTACTTCTACCAAACAGGTACGACATTTACCGCCACTACCCTGCAGTTTGCTGTAATAGCACATGGCAGGCGGTGTAACATCTCCGCCAATTTGCCTTGCAGCTTGTAATATTGTTGTGCCCGGTACAACATCAATGGTAATGTTGTCGATGGTTACTTTTATGGTTTGTTGTTCGCTCATACCCCAAACCCCTGATGGGGCTTTTAAAAATTAAAATTATTTATACTCCTTTCTCTTATTAAAAATCATTTTTACATAGCTACGGGCACATGTATTGTATCTGCATAACCTGCTAATCCGTAATTTTTTCGTAAACACTCATCCGGATTATTCACATGCCATTCAAACTCATCTCTAAAATGCCTGATGGCTGCTGCAACCGGCCAAGCCGCTGCATCGCCCAATGGACAAATGGTATTGCCTTCAATCTTTCTTTGAATATCCCACAACAAATCTATGTCACTTATTTTCCTTTACCATTTTCAATATTCAACAATATTTTTCCATCCATCCTGTACCCTCACGGCAAGGGCTACACTGTCCACAACTTTCGTGGCGGTAAAACCTTGCTAAAGTATAGGTGTGTTTTACCACACATTGATCCTCATCCAACACAATAAAACCTCCGCTTCCCATCATACTTCCTGTTGCAAAGCCTCCATCGCTAAGGCTTTCGTAGTTCATTAATCGCTTTTCTCCTTTTGCAGTAGTAAGCAATAAATTAGCAGGTAAAATGGGCACAGATGAACCGCCGGGAATACAAGCTTTTAATCGTTTTTTATTTTTTATGCCACCACACCATTCGTCGCTGTAAATAAATTCCTCTACACTAATGGTCATATCTATTTCGTAAACTCCCGGTTTGTTTATATTACCACAAGCACTAATTAATTTTGTTCCTGTGCTTTTCCCTATGCCAATTTTTGCATATTCCTCTCCGCCTTCATTTATTATTGGTACAACTGCAGCAATTGTTTCTACATTATTTACAACAGTTGGCCTTTGCCAAACGCCTTGCACTGCCGGGAAAGGTGGCTTAATTCTTGGATTACCTCTTTTGCCTTCCAGGCTTTCTATCAATGCCGTTTCTTCACCGCATATATAAGCACCGGCACCACGTTGTACATAAATTTCGCAATCGAAGCCACTACCTAAAATATTTTTCCCTAACCAACCATTATTTTTTGCTTCGGCAATTGCCTGTTCTAAAATATCTACAATCCATGCATACTCACCTCGTATATAAATATAGCTAACATTACTACCAAGTGCAAACGAAGAAACAATCATTCCTTCAATTAACAAATGCGGAATAAATTCCATCAAATACCTATCCTTAAATGTACCTGGCTCACTTTCATCGGCATTTACAACCAAATGCCTTGGTACGCCTTCGGGCTTGGCAATAAAACTCCATTTCATCCCCGTAGGAAAACCTGCACCACCACGGCCACGTAACCCACTTTTTTTAACTTCTTCAACAATGGCATCTGTGCTCATTGTTTTTAAAGCTTTTTCCACACTTCGGTAGCCACCCTCACGGCGATACACATCATACAATCGTATGTTTTCAATGTGTGCTTTTTCTAATAATAATTTTCTTGACATATACCCAAACCCCTAAAGGGCTTTAATTATGTTTTGTTATTTATTTTGTTACTATCATTTGTTCATTAATCATCTGCATTGGCGTCGCACTCTTGTACATTAAATCTTTATTCATCTTTTATCTTAGCGTATGTTGTTGGCCGGCGATCAACAACGGCATAAAGTTTAGTTCCCTTTAATAGCCTGCCTTCCAAACAACACCCAACGCTTTCCTTTCTTAATCCACACTTCATATACTTTTAAGTGGTAGTTGTTCTTTATATCACCATTTACCGTTGCCGTAATATCTGCTATAAATCGAACGTTAGCAACATTCTCATTCATTAATACAACTATACTGTCTTCTTTATAACTTTCATAACTTATCTTACCAGTTTCAAAATCTTTAATTAAATCTGTTTTTGTTTGTATCCAACCATTGCTATGTCCGTAACTTAATGCCTTATCAGTTTGTTGGTTTATAGAAACAGTATTCTTTTTTACCAACGCCTGGTGAAATTCTTTTACGGTTGTTATTAGCTTTTGCTCATCCGTTGTTTGTGCAAAGTTTACATTCACCAACAACATCCATAATATTGTAAGAACTAATTTCATTAATTCGCTTTTGCCCTACATTCCTCAATAATTGCATCTACTCTTTCTTTCGTTAAATGCTCTCTATAATGTTTTCCCAATTGCATCATGGGTGCATAACCGCAAGCACCAAGACACTCTACCGTTTTTAAAGTAAACATTCCATCGGCAGTTGTTTCGCCGGGTTTAATGTTTAGTTTTTCGCCAATGTGTTTTATAATATCATCGCAACCACTTACCATACACGGCCCTGTTTGGCAAACCTCAAACATGTATTTGCCTACAGGTTTTAAATTAAACATGCTGTAAAAACTGGCAACTTCGTACACTTCAATTGGTGTAATGTTCAGCAACGTTGCTACATAATCCATCACAGGTACATCTAACCAGCCCCCAAAATCCTGTTGTGCCATGTGTAACACAGGCAGTAAGGCACTTTTTTGTTTGCCCTCGGGATAGCGGCTTATTATTTCCGCTACTTTTGCCAGTTTTTGTTCATTAAATTGTATCATACTAAAATCAAAAGTCAAAAGTGAAAAAACGGAATTCTAAAATTGAAAACCTTTTTTACTTTTTATTTTTTATTTTTTACTTGTTTACGCATCCAACTCTCCTGCAATTAAATTTAAACTACTCATAGTAATAATTGCATCACTTAACATGCCTCCCTGAATTAACTCGGGATAAGCCTGATAATAAATAAAACAAGGACGTCGGAAATGCAACCTGTATGGTGTTCTTCCTCCATCGCTTATTAAATAAAAGCCCAGCTCTCCATTTGCAGCTTCAATACTGTTGTACACTTCGCCTGCAGGTATTTCTGTTTCGCCCATTACAATTTTAAAATGGTAAATTAAGGCTTCCATTTTTGTGTACACATCTTTCTTTTCCGGCAAATAATAGGCTGGTGCATCGGCATGATACACTTCTGCATCAGCTCCTTTAAACTCCTGCAATTTTTGCCAAGCCTGTTCTAAAATGCTTAGGCTTTGCCACATTTCTTCGTTACGCACTAAAAAACGATCATAACAATCGCCGGTTTTACCAACAGGTATCGTAAAATCAAAATCCTGATAACTGCTATAGGGAGTATGTACACGTACATCGTAATCAACCCCGGCGGCACGTAAATTGGGGCCTGTAAAGCCATAGTTTAATGCCCTCTCGGCGCTAATTGGGCCACAACCAATGGTACGTTCCATAAAAATTCGATTACGGGTAAAAAGATTTTCAAACTCTTTTAAAACCCTTGGATATTCTTTTATAAAACGTTCAATCTTTTCTAATGCAGTATTGGTAAAATTGCGTTCGAAACCGCCAATACGCCCAATATTAGTTGTAAGACGAGAACCACAAACTTCTTCGTATATTTCGTAAATTAACTCTCTGTATTGCATTACATAAAAAAAGCCGGTGTATGCACCACTATCTACACCAACAATACTATTACAAATTAAGTGGTCGCTAATACGAGATAATTCCATTATAATTACCCGTAAATAATCTACCCTTTTTGGTATTTGTACGCCCAGTAATTTTTCGCAGGTTAAATGCCAACCCATATTATTTAATGGAGATGAGCAGTAATTTAATCTATCAGTTATGGGAGTAATTTGGTTTAGCGGCCTGCGTTCGGCCAATTTTTCAAAAGCCCGGTGTATGTACCCAACGGTAGATGTGGCTTTTAAAATACGTTCGCCATCTAACTCTAAAATATTTTGAAACACCCCATGCGTAGCAGGATGCGTAGGCCCAAGGTTAAGTGTATTAGTTTGCTTTTCTATTGAGCCTTCGGGTAATACTATATGTTCGTTAGAATTCATTAATTAAACTGTTTTATTTTTTATCTGCCAAACATTTCATCGTCTTTATCAATACGGGTTTGATCTTCTAATGGAAATTCTTTTCTTAAAGGGAAATAATCCATTTCATCTACATTTAATATTCTTATTAAATTAGGATGACCAACAAAATTTACTCCGAAAAAATCGTAGGTTTCTCTTTCCATAAAATTGGCCGATTGATATAATGCCGTAGCACTAAACACTTCAGGCTTTTCTATGTTTGTAAAAACTTTAAAACGTAAGCGAATATTATCTACTAAATTATGCAAATGATATACCACAGCCAACTCCTGGTCTTTATTATCGGGGTAATGTACTGCTTGCAAATCGGTTAAAAAATCGAAAACGCAACTCTTCATCATCGTACAAAAACTGTAATACTTTTAAGTTTAACTCGGCAGGTGCAGTAAGTGTAAGCATACCAAAAGGCTCTTGCCAGTTGGTAAGTGCATCACCAAATTTTTCCGTTAGTTTTTGTTTTATAATATTGTTATCTAAAGCCATTTGATATTTTATATTTTTTATACTAATTTTGGATAAAGAAAGTTTTACCACCAAAACCGTACGTTTTCATTTTATTGTATTCCATAACTTCCCAATAATTCCTTGTATTGATCACTATGTCTTCTACGTAATCCTTCGGCATTTACCAGTTCCTGTATTTTCATAAACCCATCTAAATATGCCTCGGGTCTTGGTGGGCAACCAGGTACATATACATCTACAGGTATTACCTGATCTATTCCCTGCAAAACAGAATAGGTATCAAATATGCCACCGCTACTTGCACAAGCGCCAACAGCCATTACCCAACGAGGCTCTGCCATTTGTAAATAAACCTGACGTAATACAGGTGCCATTTTTTTTGAAATGGTACCCATTACCAATAATAAATCGCATTGGCGTGGGCTAAAGCTCATACGCTCTGCACCAAAACGGGCAATATCGTAATGGCTTGCGGCTGTTGCCATAAACTCTATACCACAACAACTTGTAGCAAAAGGCATTGGCCAAATGGAGTTTTTACGAGCAAGGCTAACCACTTTTTCGAAGCTGGTTGCCATAAAACCTTCGCCCATATACCCTTCGGGAATACCTTCAAATTTTATAGTATTATTATATTGTATTGAACGAGACATAATTTGAAAATTTGATAATTTAATAATTTGATAAAGAAAACATGTGTTATGTAAACCTTGTCAAATCATCTCTTCTGCTATTTATTAATTTCTTTAGTCTTCCCAGTTTAAAGCACCTTTCTTAATAATATATATAAATCCTATTATAAATAATGCTACAAACATTAAAACAGCCACAAAGCCCTGCCAGCCTAATTCTCTAAAATTTACCGCATAAGGATAAAAAAAGATTACCTCTACATCAAATAAAACAAATAAAATAGCCACTAAAAAATATTTAATGGCAATGGGGCGGCGGGCATTTCCTTTAATATCTATACCACTTTCAAAATTTTGCAGTTTATCGCTGGTTTTCCTTTTTGGCCCCAAATAATTAGAAAGCACCATTATAAAGGCTATTAGCCCAATTGCAAAAATTACCTGAATGGCAATGGGTAAGTAATTTGCGGCACTATTTACATTGTTGGTTTGTAGAAAGAAAAGATGCATATATCAGATACTGTTATATTGGTTAGCAAAAATACGTTAGCAATGCGAATATTCCATAGTGTAAAATAAAAACCCCGTAATCTTATTTAATTACGGGGTTTTGTAGGTATTTAGACTAATTTATTTACTTAGTTTTGGCTTTGGTTTGGCCACTACTTTTTTTTTACCGTTGCCGGCGTTTTTGCAGGCGTTTTGGTGCCTGTAGTTTTTGCCGGAGTAGTTTTAGGCGCCGGCTTTGCCGGTGCAGGATTCATGTTCATTTTGGAAATGGCATCTTTATTGGCGATTGTTTCCGCATCTGTAGGGTCTACCAAAAGTGCTTTATCGCAAAATGCTATTGCACCGGCTTTATCTTTTTTAATATTGGCCATATAGGCAATCATGTATTTATAGCTACCTATTAGCTGGCTTTTTATTTTAGATTTGTCGACAGCGGCTTCGCCTACAGCAATAGCTTTTTCAAAATAAGGATTGGCTAGTCCTGCTGCCATTGTGGTATCGATACCCCAGTTTGCCTTACCTAACATATAATGTCCAAAAATATCATCCGGAAATTTTTGTGCATATTGGTTAAATATTTCAATAGATGGCTGAAAACTTCCTACACGATAATAGTTGTACCCTGCATTGTATAAATCCGTTTTACCCGGATTTTTCTTAATCATTACTACTTTTTTATACCAATCTGCCGCATCTTTAAATTGCTTGCGCTTTTCGTAAACAGATGCGATAGATTTTAAAAGAGCTACTTTTTCTTCCTCAGTTGCAGCCATCTCTACCCCTTTATCAATATATGTTCCTGCTATGGCTTCGTTACCCGGAAATTTCAGTAAAACTATGGCATAGGTTTCTATATCGGCAGGTCCTATTTTTTCAGGTTTTTGTCTTTTAAAAAATTCGTCAAAATAAGTTTTTGCATTTATAGAATCGCCTATTTTATTGTATTGATAAGCAATAATTCCCCACAATCTTGGGTCGGTACCGCCTGCAGCAATACAATCTTTACCTTTATTTATGGTTTCCTGATATAAACCTTGAGCAGCTTTTAAAGCTGTACGTAAGTAGCAGGCATTAGGCTCATCGCTACCTTTTGCTGTTAAATATTTTTCTAAATAATCGGCACTTTTATTTACATTAATATTATAATAATATTGTTGCAATGTAAAATAAACCGGGCTGTAACTAGGGTCCATTGCAATAGTTTCGTTGTAATAACGCATGTAAATATCTTCCTGTGTTTGCCCTTGTGTTTGATAAATACGACCAATACGATATTTGGCCCTGGCGTATTTAGAATCTAACGACAAAGCAGTTTCGTAAGCACTTAACGCTGCAGCGCCATCAGGTAATTTACGATAAGCATCACCCAAATTGCACCAAACGTCCGGATCTCTCATGCCCTTAATTGCCGTAGCTTGTTTAAGTTTTTCGATAGCGTAGGATGCATCGCCCAATTTTGAATCGAAATTAGCGTTGGCAAAACCTACTGCATTTAATACAGCGGCATTTTTACCCTGGCTTAAGCTAATAGCTGTTTCAAAACGGGTACGGGCATCTTGCGTTTTTCCTTCTAACAATTCCATATGGCCTACACCTGCGGTTAATAATGCACTATTACTATTTGCAGCTAATGTTTTTAAATATAATGCCTTAGCTCCTGCTACATCTTTATTATCGTTATCGGCAATCATAGTTTGGCCTAACCAATAAGCAGCATCCACATTATTAGGATTAGCAGCTAATAATTTTTCGAAAGTTTGCTTTGCACTAATGAATTTTTCGTAATACAAAAACTTTCTACCTTCTTCTAAAGTTTGCGCCTTAGAAAAATTGCCAAATACCATGGCCGCTAAAAACATTACACCTAATTTGATCTTGTTCATTTTAATTTGCTGTTTAAGACTTTACAATGTTATTAATTTTATCAATATCCGCTCTATAATTCTTTGTAAACTTATTATAATTTTTCTTTTATTCGTACTGTTCTTACTTCAAAATCCATTCTGGGGCCTAAGTATGCTCTTCTAAAAACCAACTGACCTCTTTCGTATTTTAAGAACTCCGCAAAGCCAGATCCTAACCCAGAATAGTTCTCTTTCAATATATAATACAAACCACGTACCAAAGCGTACCTTTTGGTTAAGATGCTGGCCTGAGTAGGTTTTACATATGGCGTACTATCGCAAACATTACATTTTACATATGCAATTTTAACTTTTTTTAACATTTCTACCTGTTCTTTTTCTTCGGGGTTTCCAATCCAACTAATACCAACCAAGCCAATTGCATTTGGATTTTCGGATACATAATTTAATACTTCCTTACTTGTTTTAACTGCTTTAACCACCGATGTATCAAATGTCTGGCCTTTTAATATGCTATCTGTAATAAACCTAACAGTGCTTGTAGCATTTAACCCATCAAATATTACAGGCTGTGCTTTACCATCTTTACCGGTCAGTTTCTGCTTTAATTTATCTAACGTAAACAATGTATCGTTACTGTTTTTATTAACTACAATTGTAATGGCATCCCATGCTATTGGCTCACTTGGTGGCGAGTAAGCAATGGTATCCTGAAAAAATTTGGCTTCTTTTTTAGATAACCCTCTTGTTACAATTATCATTCTTGTTGACGTATCGGAGTATAAATCTCTAAAACAATCGGCCTCGGTTTTATACAAAGCATTAATTTTTGTGCCCGGATAAGATGCTTCGTACACTTTTATTTGTTCTTCAATTACAGGCCTAAAACTTTCATCAACAGTTATGCTAATGGTGCCATTTGTAGGCGAATCAAGCACTTTGGGGCTTGGGTTATTATTACAACTAAAGATATTAGCTATAACAAACAACAAACTCCCATACATATTTTTATATCTATTCATTAATCTTTAAAATAATTTTTGGCATAGCCACGGTAAATTCTAAAAGCCCCATATACAAAACAAAGAATAGAAAATATGATTATCATGGTATGGTCGTACTGGTCAATAAAAGGCTTCATTTTTTCGGTTGGATATAAAAACATTACACCCACGCCAATTAAAAAAATACCCATAACATAATTGGTAATACTTTTCATCCTTATAAGATTTTTTTCTCTTTTGTAACTTACCATCGTAGCCTACTACAAATTTTACTTGTACACTTACGGCTTCGTCTTCTTCCATATCTCTGGGATTGGTTAAATTTCTTTCTAAAAATTTACGCAAAGCATCCATACCGCCGGGATAAGATGGAGCAACTTCTACTTCATTTTCGCCATAGGTTTTTGTAATATCAACCACTGGCTCTGCAGGTTTCCCTTTTGGTTCTCCTCCGTCACCAGTACCGACAGGTATTACCAACGGAGGGTTTGAAGGACCATTGCCCGGCAATGTAACATTAATGCTACCAATTGCTGTTTTATCATCAATTGTTTTTAATGTATCGGCATCATTTGGCTTATTAGTTATCTTGATATTATTTAAGAGTTTTGAATGGTCTGTTGGTTGTTGTTTTACATTTTGCTTTATTTTTTCTTGCTTAGGTTCTTCCTTTTTAAAATCTGCAATTGGGCAAGTTATTATATCTGTTACATTTAATTTATTATCTATCACTTTTTCTTTAGGCAAAAAAGTAAAAGCAGATAAAACCACCACGCCGGTAAGCATTACAGCCAATGATTTTGTTAATCGATTATTGTAAAATTTACGTAAATCATACGCTCCGTATGCTTTGTTTCTGTTATCAAAAAGAATGTCCAATACATCACTTTTTAAAATTGTATCCTTGTTCATGTTTTTTGGTTTTTAATGTTAAGAAAATAAAAACCGACGTCGTTGTTAGTAAGATGCGTTTAGGAAATTATTCCATAAACAAGATACCGATGTTGGATGCCGGATACTTTTATAAATTTTTATGTTTTTCCTATAAACCATCAACTAAAATTCATCAACCTGCAATTATTAACTTTGCAGCATGAAAATTTTAATGGTTTGTTTGGGTAATATTTGCCGTAGCCCGTTGGCTGAGGGTATTTTGCAACAAAAAAGTAAAAGAAGCCGGATTAAATTGGATTATAGAAAGTGCAGGCACAAATGGATTTCATACCGGTGAAGCTCCACATCATCTTAGCCAAAAAGTGGCATTGTTAAATGGCGTTGATATTAGTAACCAACGAAGTAGAAAATTTATTAAAGAAGATATTACTAATTATGATATTATTTATGCAATGGCAAATGATGTTTTACTTGATATTAAACGAATTAGCGGCAATACTTTTAACTCCAAAAAAGTTATCTTATTTTTGAACGAAATTTTTATCAATCAAAATAAAGATGTACCCGATCCCTGGTATGGCGAAGAGGATGGTTATCATGAAGTGTTTGACTTGATTGAGAAAACAAGCAACAAGATTATTGAAAAATACAAGACTAACTAAAGAAACCAAATGATTAATAAGCCAAGCCTTCCGCAGGGCACAAGAGATTTTAATGCAGCTGTTATCCGTAAAAGAAATTTTATTTTTTCTACCATAAAAAACATATTTGAAATTTATGGCTTTCAGCCGCTGGAAACGCCGGCCATGGAAAATTTTGAAACCTTAATGGGCAAGTATGGCGAAGAAGGCGACCGACTTATTTTTAAAATATTAAACAATGGCTTAAGCAACGAAAAAAATATAGAAAAAACAAAAGCCGGTTTTGAAAAATTGTTGGAAGGAAAAAATAGTACCGACATTACCGAAAGAGCTTTAAAATACGACCTTACCATTCCCTTTGCCCGTTATGTGGCTATGAACCATACAAAACTAACGTTTCCGTTTAAACGCTATCAAATACAACCCGTATGGAGAGCAGACAGGCCTCAAAAAGGGCGCTACAGAGAGTTTACCCAATGCGATGCCGATGTGGTAGGCAGCAAATCGTTATACAACGAAACAGAATTGGCTAATATTTACCATCAGGTATTTTGTGAATTACGAATTACGAATTACGAATTACGAATAAACAGCCGTAAAATTTTAGCTGCATTGGCAGAAGCCTGTGGCGGAAATGAAAAGATGGTGGATATTACCGTGGCTATTGATAAATTAGATAAAATAGGTATTGATAAAGTAAAAATAGAATTAGAAGAAAGAGGATTAACAACAATCCAAATAGAAACCATTGAAAAGTTTTTAAACATTACAGGCAGTAATCAGCAAAAAATATTGGCCTTGCATGAAATGTTTGGCAAAAATAAATTAGCTGCCGAAGGCATGCAAGAGTTGGCATTTGTGCAAAACCATGCAATACCCGAAACCAATTTAGTTTTTGATTTTACGTTGGCCAGAGGTTTAAATTATTATACGGGTGTAATTTTTGAAGTAAAAGCACCTGCCGAAATTAAAATGGGCAGCATTGGCGGCGGCGGAAGATATGATGATCTTACGGGATTATTTGGCGTAAACGATATACCCGGCGTTGGTATTAGTTTTGGTGTTGATAGAATTTATGATGTAATGGAGGAACTTAACCTTTTTCCGGAAGATTTGCAAATCGGCCCAAAAGCAATCTTTTTTAACATGGGGCAAAAAGAAGTTGACTTTGCTTTTAACATAATGCAAAACTTACGCAACCATGGCATTGCCTGCGAAATAATTTTAGAAGAAATGAAAATTGCCAAACAGTTTAGCTTAGCCGAAAAAAAGAATATTGCTTACGCCATAATTATTGGCGAAAAAGAAATTGAACAAAACTATTGTCAGGTAAAAAACTTGGCAACGGGTGAGCAACATGTAGTGGTGCTTGAAAATTTGGTGGAGTTTTTGGGGAAAATGCCCTAAACCCCCTCATACACCACCGCAGCACCTTGCCCTACTCCAATACACATGGTGGCCAAACCATATTTAGCTTTACGCTTTTTCATTTCGTGTAAAAGTGTGGTACTTATACGTACACCGCTACAACCCAATGGATGCCCTAGGGCAATTGCTCCGCCGTTTACATTTACTCTTTCTAAATCTAAACCAAGGTCGTGTATGCAGGCTATGGATTGTGAGGCAAAAGCCTCGTTTAATTCAATCAAATCTAAATCAGCAACAGTTAGCCCTGCCCGTTGTAACGCTTTTTTTGTTGCTGGAACCGGGCCAATACCCATTATAGATGGATCTACGCCGGCAACTGCCATGCTTTTTATTTTTGCCATTGGCACCAAACCATATTTTACAACAGCGGCTTCGCTGGCTAATAACATGGCAGCAGCACCATCATTAATACCACTGCTGTTACCGGCGGTTACAGTTCCGTCTTTTACAAATGCAGGTTTAAGTTGCCCCAATTTTTCCAAACTACTTAATCGTGGATGTTCGTCTGCTTCAAAATCAAAAACATCTTTACCAATTTGTACCTGTATGGGCGAAATTTCGGCAATCCATTTACCATTTGCCAAGGCTTCTGCATATTTTTTTTGACTGGCTAAAGCAAATTCATCTTGTGCATTGCGACTAATATTCCATTGCTTGGCAACATTTTCGGCCGTTTCGCCCATGGTGTAAGGATAATATAATTCGGATAGTTTTTATTTATAAAACGCCAACCCATCGTGGTATCAAAAACCTGTGGTTCTCTGGCAAAAGCACTGGTAGCTTTTGGCATTACAAAGGGCACGGCTCATGCTTTCTACACCACAGGCAATCATTAATTCTCCATCGCCGCAGGCAATTGCCCTGGCAACATCCATTATGCTTTGCAAGCCGCTTGCACACAATCTGTTAACAGTACTGCCTGCAACCGATGTAGGCAAACCGGCCAATAAAGCAGCCATTCTGGCTACGTTTCTGTTATCCTCCCCACTTTGGTTAGCAGCGCCGGCAACTACATCTTCAATAGCATTTATATCAATATTGCTATTGCGTTTTACCAGCACTTTTATAACATGTGCCAGCAAATCATCGGGACGTATATTACTTAAAGCGCCACCATATTTACCTATTGGTGTACGCAAGCAATCAATTATGTAAACTGTGTTCATAAATATATTTTTATGTACCAAGCAGTAAAGCTATAATGAGCTGCATTGGCGTCGCACACTTGTGCAGTATATCTTAATTCAACAAAAACTCATGCAATATAATACCAATTCAAGTTGAAAACAATATCAACAGATTTGTTTAAAATTTAGAACCTGCCTGATGGCAGACAAGTTTGTAATGCCGAACAGGAAAAATCAACATTTTTATGTAATAAACGGTATAAAATATTTTCGGCTTAATTAAGGTTAACTGGGTTTTGTATCTTTGCCGCATGTCAGCGTTAAAGAACATACGAACATTAAGTTTACCGGAGTTAAAAGAATATTTTGAATCGATAGGAGACAAAAAATTTAGAGCCATACAAACCTACGAATGGATTTGGAAACAAAATGCCCGAAGTTTTGATGAAATGAGTAACCTCAGCAAAGAGTTACGCCAAAAACTGACAGAAAACTTTAGCTTTCCGGCAATAACCACTAAAACAACACAAATAAGTGGCGATGGTACATTAAAAAGCCGTTTTAAAACCCACGACGGACATTTTATTGAAGGTGTACTTATACCAACCGAAAAAAGAAATACCGCCTGTGTTTCCTCACAAATTGGATGCAGCCTTACCTGCTCCTTTTGTGCCACCGGAAAAATGGAACGTAAACGTAATTTAGATTTTGACGAAATTTACGATCAGGTTGCCATCCTTAACGAACAAAGCGAAAAAACATATAACAGAAAACTAACCAATATTGTTTTTATGGGAATGGGCGAACCATTGTTAAATTACAGCAATGTGTTAACTGCCATTGATAAAATTACCGATCCAAAAGGTTTAGCAATGAGCCCCAAACGCATAACGGTATCTACCGCAGGTGTAGCAAAAATGATAAAAAAATTGGGCGATGATAAAGTACGGTTTAACCTGGCCTTATCCCTGCATGCCGCTAATGATAAAAAAAGAGATAGCATTATGCCTATTAACGAAACCAATAGTATTGACTCGTTAATTGAAGCGTTGAACTATTTTTACAACCAAACAAAAAACGATATTACACTTGAATATATTTTACTAAAAGATGTAAACGATAGTTTAGAAGATGCTGAAGATTTAGTAAAAATTTATCGCAAAATACCTACCCATCTTATTAATGTAATAGAGTATAATCCTATTGATGATGCTGCCTTTATTAAACCCGATGAAGATACTACCCAACAGTTTACCGATTACTTAGTTAAACATCGTGTAAACGTACGTGTTCGCCGCAGCCGTGGCAAAGATATTGACGCAGCCTGCGGTCAGTTAGCCAATAAAAAATAGTTTTATGTTACGGGCATTTGTATATGGGGTGAGCTGCATTGGCGTGGCACTCTTGTACAAGCGTACGTTTTTTGAACTTCGCTCATTTTATATTGCTCAGTCATTTAAAACCAAGTAAAAAATTAATCCTCAATACTCCATTAACAAATTTTTAAGTTATTCGTTTAAACTTCGCTACTATATCACCGTCTATTACTTAAACAAACAATAAAACAATAGACATGAAAAAATTATTAGTATTAACAGTAGCATTATCAAGCATAATTTTTACTGCAACTGCTCAGCAAAAAAGAGAGCACAAAATGGCCGGCAAAAAACATCAGCACGGGCAAATGGCTGCACAACTAAATTTTAGCGATGAGCAAAAAAAACAAATGCAAGCCAACAAAGCCGAGTTTAAGCAAAAAATGCAAGCGTTAAATAAAAATGAAAGCATTACGGTAAAAGAACAGAGAGATAGAAAAGAGGCTTTACACAAAGAGCAAAAAGCCAAAATGCAGGCTTTGCTTACGCCAGAGCAAAAAACTAAAATGACAGAACTGAAAGCAGCCCAAAAAGCAAAGCATGAAGAAATGAGTGCAAAGCGCCTGGACAAAATGAAAGCTAAATTAAACCTATCGGATGCACAAGTTACTCAGCTAAAAACGCAAAGAGTTGCAATGCAAAATAAAATGAAAGCCCTAAAAGAAAACGAAGGTTTAAGCCGTACACAACGCAAAGAGCAAATGATGGCATTAAAAGCAGAAGCTAAAGAGCAACATAAAAAAATATTTACAGCCGAGCAGTTAAAGCAAATGGAAGAATTAAAGAAGAACAAAATGGGCAAAAAACACATGGCGAAATAGAGATATAATAAACCCTAAACCCAAAGAGCTTCAATTACAATTGAGGCTCTTTTTTTTATTTTCCTTACCTTTGCGTTTCACTACTGTTGTAAAACAGCAAAACACTTCAACAATATGAGCCAGTCTCCCTTTCAAAAATTTACCGCAAAAAAGAAAAACAGCGTAATTAAAGAAGAGTTTCGTCAGGAAAAAAAGAAATACCGTAAAGAACGTAACGCTTTTTTTGACCAAAAGAAAAAAGAAGAGTACGAAGCCCGAAATGCAAAACGTACGGGAGAGCCCATTGTTAATAAGCAATTGGTAACGAACAAGAATGAGCCTTTAATTAATAATAAGCCAATAACGCAAAAGCCTAAACCAACGGGTGGTGCTGCAAAAACACCTTCCGGCAAATCGGCAAAAGCCATTGCTGCAAATGATAACGACCCCACAGGTATAATGCCTTTAAATAAATTTATGGCCCATTGCGGTGTTTGCTCCCGTAGAGATGCAGTAACACTGATTAATGAAGGGAAAGTAAAAGTAAATGGTGTGGTTGCAACAGAACCCGGCTATAAAGTTTTAGCAAAAGACGAAGTGGTGTTTAATGGTAAAAAATTATTTGTTACTAAAAACCTGGTGTACATCCTGCTAAATAAACCCAAAGATTATATTACCACAACCGATGACCCACAAGGCAGAAAAACAGTTTTGCAATTAATACAAAAAGCTACTACCGAAAGAGTTTATCCGATTGGCCGATTAGATAGAAATACCAGCGGCGTTTTATTGCTGACGAATGATGGCGATTTAACACAAAAACTATCGCATCCCAGCTACGAAATAAAAAAGATTTACGAAGTAAAATTAGATAAAGTATTAGCAAAAGGTGATTTTGATAAAATACTTAAAGGTTTAACGTTGGAAGATGGCGAAGTGCAGGTAGATAGTCTTGCATATGCCGATAGTAAAGATAAAAGCATTGTTGGCATTGAAATACACAGTGGCCGTAACCGCATTGTTCGCCGTATTTTTGAAAGCTTGGGTTACGATGTAAAAGGGTTAGACAGAGTAATGTATGCCAATCTTACCAAAAAAAATGTTGAACGCAGTAAGTGGCGTTACCTTAGCGAAAAAGAAATTCGTTTATTAAAATATATGAACACGTCTAAAAAGAAATAGGTTTTGGCAAAGCAGCATTTAGATATAATTTTTGAAACTACTCAGTTTGTTGCCATTAATAAACCTGCAGGTTTATTATCTATTCCCGACAGAGAACAAACGCAAACATCTTTAAAAGATTTATTGATACAGAAGTATGGTAAAATATTTACGGTACATCGGTTAGATAAAGACACCAGTGGTGTAATTATTTTTGCAAAAGATGAAGCCACACATAAATATTTATCTCAATTATTTGAAGGCAGAGCGGTGGAAAAATATTATCAGGCCATCGTTTTAGGTACACCTCCTCAAAAAAAAGGCACTATAGATGCTCCCATTGCCGAACATGCATTGGATAAAGGGAAAATGATTATTCACCAAAGAGGCACAGATTCGGTAACAGATTACGAAGTATTGGAGGAGCATAAATTTTACTCCCTGGTACAATTTCAATTGCACACAGGACGTACACATCAAATAAGAGTACATAGCCAAAACATTGGCCATCCTATTGCCTGCGATCCTTTGTATGGCGATGGCAAACCAATTCTGCTGTCTTCTTTTAAAAAGAAATTTAAATTAAGTAAGCATGATGAAGAAGAACGGCCAATGTTAAATAGAGTTGCACTTCACTCCTATCAGTTAAAATTTAAAGACGAAGGTGGTAAACAAATTATTTTAACCGCAGAGTTGCCTAAAGATATGAGAGCCTTATTACAACAAATGCGTAAACATCTTTAACGAGATGATGCCCTTTTTACAAAGCCCTTACCAAATCTATCTTTTACCTTATCAATTGCTTTATACAAATCGCCCTTTTTCTCTATATCATTAAACAAATTGGTTTGTACAGCATCGTTCGTTAATTCGCTCAGACGAACACCCAGTAAGCGTATGGGCTCTCCTTTTTTATATAATTTTTAAATAATTCTTTTGCTATTGGTATTACTTCATCATCGGCACAAGTATAAGGAATGGTTGTTTGTTTAGATGTGGTTTCAAAATTAGCATACCTTATTTTTACAGCAACACAACCGGCAACTTTTTCATCTTTGCGTAATTCAAAACAAATTTTCTCTATCAACCTAACTAATTCGGACAGTAAAAAAATAGCATCTGTTTTACTTTCATCAAAAGTGTGTTCGCTACTTATGCTTTTACTTTCGTGATAAGGTGTTACCACTCCATTATGAATTCCCTGACTTTTGTACCACAAATCTGTTCCCCATTTACCCAATCTTTCTACTAATGCAACTGCTCCCATTTTAAATACGTCGCCAATTGTTGCAATGCCCATTGCTTTTAATACTTCGTATGTATGGTCGCCAACACCGGGAATTTTACTTACCGGCATAGGCGCCAAAAATTCTTTTTCTTTTCCAAAAGGCACTTGCAGGTAACCGTTAGGTTTTGCTTCATCTGTAGCAATTTTAGCCATCATTTTATTACCTGCTAATCCAAATGAAATGGGCAGTTTAGTTTCCTCCATTATTTCTTTACGCAAATCAATTGTCCATTGCAATGGATTAAAAAATTTATCCATCCCTGTAAGGTCAATATAAAATTCATCCACACTTGCTTTTTCAAACAGTGGCGCTTTATTAGCAATAATTTGTGTAACCCAACGACTGTATCGGCTGTATTCGCCTCTACTCCAACCCAACACTATAGCCTGCGGACACAGTTGCCTTGCTTTAAAACTTGGCATTCCACTTCGTATTCCAAATTTTCGGGCTTCGTAACTGGCACTGGTAACAACTCCTTTATCTGTACCCCCTACATAACAAGGTTTGCCTTTATATTCCGGATGATTTAATAACTCAACCGATACAAAAAATGTATCTAAATCAAAATGGGCTATTATGCGTTGAGGATTGTTTGCCATTGATGCTTAGCCTTTACGTATTTTTCCTTTAGTTTTTATTTAAAGAGGCAGTGTTTTTTAATTTTTCTCCATACAAATCCAATAAAGTCCAAATTTTATAGTGCTGACCCCATGCTCTTTTTTCCTCCATGTCGGTATTTACAATCATGTATTTTCCCACTTTTGTTTTGGGGTTAAAAAACATCATTGAAAAAAGACCGGGGTCGCCACCTGTATGACCAAAATTACCTGTGGAGCTAATTCCCATAGTAATCCCCATATTATATTCATCACTATATTCACCCTCTTGCCTTTTTATAAAATTTTTAGCCTCTAATTGCCCTTTAAAAATATTCCTTGTAGCTTTCTTGCGAAAGCAATGTGCCGTTCCCAAAATAGCCTTTCATTAATTCAAGCATGTACTTACTAAAATCGGCTGTCGATGTTATCATACTTCCATCAGGATAAGTAATACAACTATAAAATGGGTAAGCAGTTGTTTTATTAATATACAACTTTGTATGTTTTGATATATCTATAGCATTTAATCCCCAGCCTGATGAACTCATTTTTAATGGCTGTAAAATGTATTGGGTTGTAAATTTATCGTAAGTTGTACCCGTAGCTTTTTCAATTATTAATGCAGCAAGGGTAGCTCCCAAATTGGAGTAAAAATAAATTTCGCCAGGTTTCCTCTTAGAAAAATTTTCTTTTTTATACCATTTACCTTCTTTACATAAAATGTTTTTTAAAAATTCTTCCATTGGTATTTCGGTAGATTTAGCACTAAACCTACACTCCCCAATATCAATTTTAAGATTATGGGCTTCATTAACCGTATCATGTAAAATCCATGCTCTGTACAAATAATCCTCTTTATCTTCAATGGTTGATGTATGCGTAACCAAATGCCTGATAGTAATTGGTATTCCATCATTAAAAGAATTGCTTACTTTAAATGGCAAATATTTATTTATAGAATCATCCAGCTTTAGCTTGCCAAGCTCTTGTGCTTTAAGCATAGCAATACCTATAAACGTTTTAGAAATGGAGGCAATATTTTGAATCGTATGCTCTATATACTTTGCTTTCTTTTCTACATTGGCATACCCAAATCCATTTTGATACAAGACTTCTTTATCGCTAACAATGGCTACACCAAAACCATTAAACAAAGTGGTGTCGCCTATTTTGGTTAACGTATCTGTTAAAGCATTTTTAGTCAGGGTATACTCATCAGGTTGTACTTTTTTATTGTTACCGCAAGCAACTAATACTGCACTAATAGAGAAAAAAAAGATGATATTTTTCATAAAATATATTTATTCATAAAAGTGCAAACTGTATTAGCTATATATTTCTAACAAACCATCAGGCAGTTCCACATAAATCTTTTTATTTTTTATGTCTATTTCCTGCACACTATCTTCATGTATGGGTATCAATGCTTCCTTGCCATTTAATAAAATGCTGCACAATACTTGGTGAGGTTGTTCTATTACCTCCAATACTTCTCCCAAAATATTCCCTTCATTTATTATAGTAAAACCAAGTAAGGCAATTGGTGAGGATTTGGCTGCAAATTTTTTAAAATCTTCTTCGGTAATCCATACTTCTTTAGGCGTAAGCTTTCGGGCTATCTCTTTATTATCTATTCCTTCTAATAATAAAAATACTTCGTTGTAGCTTTTTATTTTTGCAGATGAAATAAAATATGGAATAAAGCTATCTTTTTTATCTTCCAAAAAATAGCCTCCAAACCTTTTAGAGATGTTTTTTTTCCAAGGCTATGTTCCAACACCAATTCGCCTTTTAAACCAAAACTGGCAGCTAATTTACCTATCTTAAAGTATTGACTCATATTACTGCAAGATAATTTTTTTATTCCTTTCTTCCTGCATATTTTCACGGCATGGCAGTTACCAATGCTCATATAAAAAATTTACTTACCTGTATCGATTTAGAAGAAGCCGAGCAAGTAAACCGATATAGCTTAGATCAACAACATACTTTAAAATCGTTAAAGGCAGAAGGCTTGGCATTGCACCCAATTATTGTTACCCGTAAAAATTTTGGTTATGCCGATTATCCCGAAATAACTTTTAAACTAAGTTTTCCTCCGGAAACAAATTTGTTTAAAGATGGCGCCTCTATTGAATGTTTTTGCAACGGCGAAGAATCCGTAAAAGGTGTATTACTTAATTTAGATGGCAACAATGGCGAGTTTAGATTGTTTGCCCCCGATTTTCCGGATTGGATAGAAGATAAAGGTGTAGGCATAAAATTAGCGCCCGACCAACGCACTACATCCATAATGAAAGCAACGTTAAATAATTTAGAAAGCAATAAAACACTCTTTTCATTATTTGAAAAAATACACAATCCGTTTGTTCCACAACAGACAAGTGCAATTGAAGATGAAAAACAGTTAGTTTTTGCAAATACACAATTAAACCTAAGCCAGCAAAATGCTGTAAACGAAATGGTTGCAAATACTGAAATGCTAATTATACATGGCCCGCCGGGTACAGGCAAAACAACTACTTTAATTGAAGGCATTTTACAATTAATTAAACTTGGTAAAAAAATAGTAGTAGCGGCACCAAGTAATACCGCAGTAGATAATATTGCAAAAGGTTTAATTGCAACGAATTTAAATATTTTAAGAGTAGGCAATACAACCAAAACAGATGAGCTAGTTTTTGCCCATACACCCGAAGGAAAACTGGCCAACAGTAAAGAGCAAAAAGAAATTAAGCAATTAAAAATACGTGCAGAAGAATTTAGAAAAATGGCGCTAAAATATAAACGCAATTTTGGAAAAGAAGAAAGAGAACAACGCAACTTATTATTTAAAGAAGTAAAAGATATACGAAACGAAATAAAAAAATTACAAGCTTACAATGAAGGAAAATTATTTTCACAAGCGCAAGTAATTTTGGGTACGCCAATTGGTTTGTATGATGCTGATTTAAGGCACTTGAAATTTGACACCTTAATTATGGATGAAGCCGGGCAATGTATTGAACCACTTGCATGGTGCATTTTTCCTTTGGCAGATAAACATGTTTTAGCCGGCGATCATTTTCAACTGCCACCAACTGTATTAAGTAACGAGGCTGCACAACTTGGCTTTAATACATCTATTTTAGAAAAAGCAGTAGCAGCAATACAACCTGTTTTTTTATTAAATACACAGTATAGAATGCGGCAATCTATTGCAGGTTTTAGCAGCCAGTATTTTTATAATAACGAATTGTTAACTGCACAACATTTAAATAACACTACTGCACACCTTATTTTTATTGATACTGCCGGAAGCAGCTACAACGAAGCTTTTGGGCAAGATGGAACCAGCCTGAAAAATGATGGTGAATTACAAATTGCATTAAAGTTAATTGAAACCGAAAATATTGATCCCACACAAACTGCGTTTATCTCTCCTTACGCAGGGCAAGTGGCAGCCGCTAAAGAAGTTTTACCAACACAAATGCGTATTAGCACTATTGATAGCTTTCAGGGGCAAGAGCAGCACACCATTATTATATCGTTGGTACGCAGTAATGATGAAGGTATAATTGGTTTTTTAAAAGATTACCGCCGTATGAATGTGGCTATTACCAGAGCCAAAGAAAAATTGTACATAATTGGCGATAGTGCTACACTTGGTGGCGATGCTTTCTATAACTCATTTTTAACCTATGCAGAAAAGAATGGTTTGTATAAAAGTGTGTGGGAGTTTGAGATGTAGTTTAAAAAAATGATGATACATCATGCACAAAATAAAAAATCCTGTTACTAAGTAACAGGATTAAATGAATTAACTAACAGAAATAATATTATTCTTCTGTTTTAGTTTCTTCAGGGGCAGCTTCTTCAGCAGCTGGTGCAGCTTCTGCAACCGGTGCCGGAGTTTCGGCCACTTTTTTAACTACGGGTACATTACGTTTTTCCATACGTGCCTTTTTATGAGCACCCTGGCGTTTTGCTACATGAGCATCATGCTCACTGCTCCACTTCGTAAATTTCTCCATAGCTCCTGCTTCGTCGAACAAACCAAGGCTAACACCACGTAGTAAATGCTTTAAGTACAGTACACCTTTAAACGAAAGGATGCGGCGTACAGTATCGGTGGGTTGAGCACCTTTTTGCAGCCAGTCCAATGCTTTTTGACGATCTACCTGAATTGTAGCAGGAACCGTCAAAGGATTGTAAGAGCCTAATTTTTGAATGAATTTACCATCACGAGGGCTTCTGCCATCGGCTACAACGATGAAGTAAAAAGGGCGTTTTTTTGAGCCATGTCTTTGCAGTCTCATTTTTACAGCCATAAATAGAAATTTTTGGTTGTTAATAAATAGGGTTATTCCTTAAAAAAGGATGGCGAAGATAAGTAATTATTATATATTTTCAAACAACATATCTCCTTATATAAAAAATAGCTCATCCAACAATGATAACAATCTTTATCGGATGAGCCTTAGTTGATTAGGTATATTTTAATTACTGTGTTTTCCTCCTGCATTTATCCAATCTACAATTTTTTGCTTATCTGTCGCCGATAATACCGGACCACTTGGTGGCATTTGCGATGGATTAGCATCAACTGCCCTTGCCTTAATTCTATCTTTTTGAGCAACAATAGTGCAATCATCGGCAAAATTTAACCCGTTTTGAGGTGCCGGTAAACTGTGACATCCGGGCACCGCACAATTTGTTGCTAATACTGCTTTTACAGCAGAGAATAAACTGCCAGCAGGTGCTATTGCAACAGATGCTGTACTGGTAGTTGTACATCCATTAGCATCTTTTACACCTATTGTATAACTTCCGTTTGCCAGTTGGGAAAATAAGTTAGATGCCTGATATGCTCCATTATTTAAATTATAAGTAAACCCTGTGCTGCCACCTGCGGTAATAGTTATTGTTCCGGTATTATTTGCACATTTATCGCTGCCGGTTGAAACACCACTTGCAGTAAGTGTAGGGCAAGTAGAGCTTATGGTTACATTGCTCACATTACTTAAACATCCATTAGCATCTTTAGCAACTATTTGGTATGTACCTACAGCCAAGTTAGTAAATGTGCCAGTTGCCTGAAACGTTGTGCCGCCATTTTTACTAAACGTATGCGGAGTGGCTCCACCAGTAGCAGATGCAGCTATACTACCGTTAGTTGCGGTAGGCCCAGTGGCATTGGTAGGCGTTGCCGTTAAAGTTATTGTTGGGCAAGAAACTGCAGTTACACTAAAGCCGGCAGAGCCTGTACAACCATTACCATCTTTTGCAGTTATTGTATAACTACCAACCGTAAGATTATTAAATACATTACCGGCTTGAAATGCAACACCATCTTTACTGTATGTAAATCCTGTACTCCCTGCTGCGGTTACTGTAATTGAACCATCGGCAGAAGTAGGTGTAGTGGCCTGAGTAAGTGTTGCAGTTAAAGTAATCGTTGGGCAAGGCACTGATGTTACAGTAACCGCTTTTGTGCCTGTGCATCCATCAGCATCTTTAGCAGTAATGGTATAATTGCCTACCCCAAGATTGGAAAATGTACCACTTGCCTGAAAGGTAGATCCGTCTTTACTATAGGTAAATGAAGTGCTGCCACTTGCAGTAGCATCAATGCTACCATTGACAGCGGTTGCATTACTTGCAGGCGTAACCGTTGCAGTTACAACAATGGTTTTGCTTGCACATGGATTTGCAGGTGGTGGTGTTGGACTACTTTTGCTGCAACTTATACCGGCAATTGCTAAACTCATAAAAGCAATTATAAATAGTTGTATCGATTTGTTCATAAACAGTTTGTTTATTTTTAAAATCGTACACACCGCTTAAAGGGTTGCCTTAAAAAATTATTTTTTAAAAGGGAAGTATTTTATACCAAGTTTAAAGCTTGCAGAATACAATTTCACTTTTCCTTCGCCCACTCCACCAAAAGGTATATTAACTGCAGGTGCAGCCTGCAAAAATAATTTGTTGTTAAGCTTTTTTTCTACTCCAACGGAAAGATTAAGTGCAGCTAAAAAATGCTGATTACCATAATACTCGTAAGGATAATAATGTATTGTGTTATACTTTATGTACGTATAATTATACTTTTCGTTTTTCATTATGTAGCTTGATAAACCGGCAGATGCATAAAGATTTATTGTTTGCTTATTTAACCAATTGTATTGAAAAGATACAGGAACTTCGTATACCAAACAATTGGCATCTACTTCTATCATTTTTACTGTGCTTAAATAGGTGCCGGCTTTTACAGTATAGTCATTGGGCCCTGCAATATATTTTTTTGCACTTGCATGAAAACCTGCTTGTACACTTAGTTTCTTATTAATTTGATAGCCAATATCAAACCCATAATTTGGCGTAAATGTGCTTTTGTTAAAAGATAGCAGCTTTGTAGAACTTGCCTCAATTCCTACAGAACCAACAAAATAGAATGGAGCTAAAAAACTCCGTTTCTTTTTTGTTTCTTTTTTTGCAACATCCTTTGATTTTGCTTGAAGGCTATCTTTCTTTACCGCATCTTTTTTAATTGTTTCTTTTTTTGGGGTAATTAAAATACTTGTTTCTTCTGTAGCATTAGCCTTTGGTGTTATTGGCAAACTTGCTTCTACATCATCTTCTTCATTAACTTTTTTATCTTTTATTTTATCACTAATAACAGCATCGCTTTCAGTATCTGGAGCCGTAATTTTAACTTTTACACTACCATTTTTAAAGTATGCTTTTTTGTGTTTAGTATTAAATGAAGTGTTAGCATCTATGCTTTTTGAATTATTATTTTGAGGTACGGAAGTATTTGTATTAGCTGGTACTACATAATTATTTAAAGCAGTATTGTTTGCAGGATAATTATTATTAAAGTTGTTTTGTTTTACCGAAGGTTGGGTTTTTAGTGCGTTTTCACCTCCATCATTTACATCGTTTTGTGGCGTTACTGCATTCTTATTTTCAGGTAATTGACTATTTGCAATGCTTGATTTATTTTGTTTAATGGTATTTGAGAAAAAGTAAACTCCGCCCAATAATAAGCCTGCAAGTGCAAGCCCTGAAATCCAAAACACAGGTCTGTGTTTGTTAGGTTTTTTATCTAACAGCAATTCCATCTTCTTCCATGCATTTTCGTTAAAAAAATAATTGGAGCCACTGGCGGCTTCAATTATTTTTTCTTCGGTATGCTTATATTGCTTTTCGCTGTTCATACAATTTTATATTTGTTTGCTTTAGCATTTTTTGAACATTTATTCTGGCTTTAGCAAGATTGGATTTAGATGTACCTACAGAAATACCTAATTGATCTGCAATTTCTTCATGCTTAAAACCGTCAATTACATAAAGGTTGAATACTGTACGATACGTAGGTGATAATTTTTGTACCAGTTCAATTATTTCTTTGTAAGACATTTTGTCGATGGATGATTCATCATTATCAAAAAGATTTAAATGATTATCACCAATTTGTTCTAAAGTGAAAGGTTTATTATTTTTTCGATAGCTGTCTATTGCTGTATGAATGATTATTTTCTTCATCCAACCTACTAAGGAAGCCTCTGTATTTTGATAGGCAGCCTGAAAATTATGTATGCTTTTAAAGATCTTTAAAAAACTATCATTTACAATTTCTTCGGCCTCCAAATAATTGTTGCTATACCGCATACAAATACCCATAGAGAAGCTAAAGTAAAGTTTATAGAACTCCTTTTGGCTTTCTCTGTTTGCTTTTACGCAACCAAGAATAATATGCTCAAGCTGTTGTGTGCTTGACAAAATGGTATATTTTTTTAATATTTAAGGATTAAAGTGAAAACTATTTACTGAAACGTAAAGCCGGTAGATAAGGTTGCCTTTCTATTTGTTTTTTATTTAAAGTTAGGTTAAAAAATAAAAAGGGAACGTTTTCTAACATTCCCTTTTTGTGTAATATATAATAAGTTTAACGCTGTCCCATCATGCCCGGCATACGGCCCATCGGCATTTTGTTCATCATTTTCATCATGCCTTTCATTTGTTCAAACTGTTTTAAAAAGGCGTTAAGTTCTGTTATATCTTTTCCGGCACCTTTAGCAATACGGGCTTTTCGGCTAGGGTTTATTACATCCGGATTGCGGCGTTCGTGTAATGTCATACTATTAATAAGTGCTTCGATACCCTTAAACGAATCATTATCAACATCTACATCTTTTATTTGTTTGCCTACACCGGGTATCATGCCCATTAAATCTTTTAAATTCCCCATTTTTTTTATTTGCTGAATTTGGGTTTTAAAATCTTCAAAATCAAACTGATTTTTTCTTATTTTCTTTTCCAGTTTAGCTGCTTCGGCTTCATCAAACTGCTCCTGGGCTTTTTCTACCAAACTTACAATATCTCCCATACCCAAAATACGCTGTGCCATACGCTCCGGATGAAACACATCCAACGTATCCATTTTTTCTCCGCTGCTGGCAAATTTTATTGGCTTATTTACCGTGTATTTAATAGAAAGCGCAGCACCACCGCGGGTATCACCATCTAATTTGGTAAGCACTACACCACTAAAATCTAATCGCTGGTTAAAGGCAGCAGCTGTATTCACTGCATCTTGCCCGGTCATACTATCTACTACAAATAATATCTCTTGCGGATTAACTGCATTTTTTACATTAGCTACTTCGGTCATCATTACTTCATCTACCGCCAAACGGCCTGCAGTATCAATGATAATTACATTTTTGTTTTTTGCTTTAGCTTCTTTAATGGCATTTTGTGCAATGCTTACTGCATCTTTATTTTCCCTTTCGCTGTAAACATCTACTCCAATTTGACCACCTAAAACCTCCAATTGATCAATAGCCGCTGGCCTGTAAATATCGCAAGCTACCAACAATGGAGATTTGCCTTTTTTTGTTTTAAGATAATTAGCCAACTTACCACTAAAGGTTGTTTTACCACTACCTTGTAAGCCTGCAATTAGTATGATTGCAGGTGCTCCGTTTGCATTAAAATCGCTGGTGTTACCACCCATTAACTCGGTTAACTCATCTTGTACAATTTTAACCATTTGCTGGCCCGGGTTAACGGCTTGTAACACTTTTGCGCCTACTGCTTTTTCTTTTACTTTATCGGTAAATTCTTTGGCTATTTTATAGTTTACATCGGCATCTACCAATGCCCTGCGTATATCTTTTATGGTATTGGCAATATTTAATTCGTTTATCCTGGCTTCGCCCTTTATATTTTTAAAGGCTGCTTCTAATTTTTCGCTAAGTGAATTGAACATGGTAATGCGTTATTTTAAAGAGTGCAAAAGTATAAAATTATAAGGCTGAAAACGTCAATAAAATTTATATGATTAAATATCCAAAATAAAAAAACCGGTTAAAAAACCGGTCTTTTCAATTTCAAGCTATCGTTTTTAGTCTTTCTTTAAGTTTAAACTACGGTTAATTGTAAATCCAAAAGCAAAATTACCGTCTTTTATGCTACTGTTATTTCTGGCTAATTGATCTACATTGGATGCATCAGTAGTACTTCCAATATAAAATTGGAATAAGTGAGCTCCTGTATTTATTTCGATACCTGCAGAAAGTAAATCGGGTTTGTAGCTAATAATTGCGCCATTTTTAGTAATTAAGTTTTCGTACATGTTAAACTGACGGGCATATTCAAAAGTTACATTTAAGTTGCTTTTTACTTTATATTTTCCACCAATACCCATTGAAAAAACTTCGTTACTATTATTAATTCCGTAAGGAACCACATTAAAGTGAATCCAGGTTGGCATTAATTGAAGAGAGAATTTATCGGACATTTTACGTGCAATTAAGAGTTGATTTACAAATGCAAATCTGTTTCCAGCAAATTCATTATCAGGATCTGCAGCTGTATTAACATTTGCCATAGAATATAAAGCTACTGATACAGGTATATTTTTTTTACCTGTTTGCTGGCGTAGTAATCTAAACTTTACCCAACCTTCGTATTTAGAGCTACCTGCTGCTGCTAAACCAACATTGGCCCATGTTGTAGGAGAATAGTCGAATGATAAATAAGTATGTGCAACACCGGAGTTAAGGCCAAATAACTGACCTATATTTTGCTTACCTGCACCTTTATTCCAAAGATTGCTAAAATGGTGACTAATCATAAATTGAAGAGCACCCGGGCTAACAATTTCTGTAGTTTGCATATTTATCAACTTGGTTGAGTTAAAAGTTGCTCTTGCAAATTTTTGAACTGGGGCTTCTTTAGTTTCTGCTGCAGCGGGTTCTTGTGCCATAACCAAGGCCGAAAAACCTAAGCAAAATGCAAGAAGCGATAATATCTTTTTCATAATGTTTTTTTTATTTTAATAACACTTAATTAATTTTTAAATACACTTATTGTGGTTGGCCTTGATTGATCCACTCTTTTATTTTATTTATGGTGCAAGTAGTTAAACTTAATGGGCCTCCCTTATGGCCTGTTGTACCACCACTAGCAGTTATATTAATAAGTGCATTTTTTTCGGCTACCAACTTGGCATAATCAAGTGTAACTGCAATACCGCCATGGCATGTTGCACCTTTACAGCTTGCAGTATATATAGGTAATATTTCTTTAGTATAAGTTATTGCGCCACTTACTGTACAACCGGCACCATCATCGTAAGGATCGCCCTGAGCTATCCATTTTTCTTACGATATCTTTTCATTAGGAGCAAACTCAATACCTCCACCACCATGTTGTTTACCTACTATTCTCGACATTGTATCTAAATATCCTCTTCTGGATAATATAGCATCATAAAATATTAGATTGTTTTTGGATCGGAGAATAGGACAGCACGGATTGTTGCACCGGATGTATTATGGCAACCACAAGGTGCTGCTGTTACTATTGGTACTATCTCGTTACGGAAAGATACTCTTGGGGCCTCCAATATGTTTTCTTTATTTTTATAGCAGGATGACAGCATATACACTAACATTGAGGTCATCATAGCTGCTAATATTATTACTTTTTTCATAAACTGAAATTTTTAAATGAGTTGATTTTTGTTAGCGTTTGATAAAATTGCCTGATTTATTGTATTTGAAAATACCAGGTAATGGTGTTGCATTTAATGTTGGGCCATACTTCCATACATCTGGTATATTTGGATCGGCAAAATACCATGCTTTAATAAGTGCAACTTCACTTGGTTTTGCACCGCCATCATCATATGCCATACTTCCATTTTTGCTTGCAGCAACCCCTGTTCGTATATTATGATAAATAAGTGTAGAGTCCATCCTACGGATAAAATTATCACTACTGTTAAGGTAATCGCCTTTTACGTAGTATTGTTTTAAAGTAACAGGGTCGGTGTATTGCACAGTTGAATTTGTTCTTACACTTTTTGGATACAAAACATCCATCAAAATATCGTCGTAATTATTTAAAGGACCTCTTGTACTAGATGCTGATATTGGAGTGCTTACTGTTTTCCAAGGCCTGAAACTTGCAAAAGCTACTGTATCTGAATAGAATTTTTTAACGCTATCCTTGTAAGCTGTCCAAACCTGATTCAACAATGTTTTATTGGTAAGTTGACAATAAACACTTGCTGCACCTGTAATTGGGTTAATATAAGTGTATTGAGAAGTATCAGCAGATGTTAATCCGGCTATTAACCCTTTACGTGCCCAACCACCTGTAGCAGTTGCCTGACTGTGGCAGTTTGCAGATGCACAACCATCTGTAATTAATCTGATGGCGGCAGGCCTGAAATCGGCAAGAGTTGGTTTTTCTTTTGCACCATTTTTTATCCAGTTATATATAAGTCCTTTATCGGTAGTATTTAACTCATGATTAGAGTTAACCGGAGGCATTGCTTTATTAAAATCGTTAGTAGTAATAAACTCCCATAATTTGCTGCTCTCTGGGCTTCCCGGAGTTACAAATTTCATTATATCTGCATAAGTATCAAATTTTGGAGCTATTGAACCACCATGGCAATTAGATGTGCCACAATATTCATGAACAATAGTTTGTATTCCTCTAAACTTCATTACGTCATTTACATCTGGAGTTAAATCTGCAGGGTTTACAACATTGTTATCGTAAAACGCAGCAAAAACGGTTGAATCTGCTCCACCTGTGTACGAACGATTTAAATCCTTTATTGGATTAAATTCTTTTGTGCACTGAAAAACAGAGGCGGAAGTAATCATAACCCCTAAGAAGAGTGTTACGGCCTTAATACTTGAAATTTTTTTCATAACCTTTTATTTACTTATTGAAAATTGATTCTTTAATTATGACTTAGTGAATAAATCACTTTTACTAATCACAAATCAAAAATATTGATGTAGTAATTACATTTTTATGACAATAGATTGGAAAATATGTGACATATATCACAAAAATGTATGCCCGGCATCAGAAAATCAGTTATTGCTAATGTTCATTTTTACACTAATATTTTTTTTAATCCAATAAAATTTCTACAAAATGCTTACTATAAAAAAGACATCGCTAATAATTGGTATTGGCCTAATAGCCATGAGTTATACTACAGTAACTTTCTTTAAGGATCCTACAGCCCCATTAAGTTATACAGGGGCGCCAAAGTATGGAGCTACACCAACAGTAAGGTATTGTACCAGTTGCCATGGCGATTTTACAATTAATACACCCGGGGGAAGTGTAATTGCCACTGGTTTGCCTTCGGGAACATATATAGCCGGGCAGGTGTACAATTTTAGTATAAAAATTACGGGACCGGGATCTGTTTGGGGATTTTCAATTAAAGCTGTAAATACTGTGAACAATGCAAATGTTGGGGTATTTTCTACCACAAACAGCAATACAATAGTACATGGAGTATTAGGCGGTACAACCTATTCACAGGAACTTAGTCAGGATGTAGCTGTTATATCAGCTACTGCCAGTTATACATATGTTAATTTAAGATGGACAGCACCTACTGTACCTACAGCTAATGAATCCAATATCAGATTTTATATTGTTGGCCTTGCAGGAGACCAAAGTTTAGATGAAGCCGGCGATTATGTGTATTCAACAACTGTAAACGCAACATTATCTACATTGCCAATTACATTAAGTTCATTTACTGCCAGAGCTATCAATAACAATGCTGTTAATTTAAAATGGCAAACAGCACAGGAATCCAATATGTCTTACTTCGATATTGAAAGTAGTGTAAATAGTGTTGATTGGATAAAGATTGCAACAATAAATTCAAAAAGCAATTCTAATACAACACAACCTTATTCCTTCATAGACCAAAATCCTATAATTTATAACAGCAATATTTATTACAGACTTAAAATGGTAGATTTAAGTGGCACTACTAAATATTCTCCGGTTCAGATAGTTAAGCTCAAAAATATTGAAATTACAATTGATAATTTATCAGGTCAGCCATTAACATTAAATAAGAGTGCGTCGTTTAAAATAAATAGTAATTCCAATAAATCGCTGAATGTTTCTGTAACTGATGTAAATGGCAGAATTTTGTACAACCAAAATACAATGCTTACAAATGGCAGTAATCATATAGAAATACCTGGATGGTGTTTAATAAAAGCTTCGGGTATCGTTTTTATAAAATTTGCCACAAATGATTTTACGAAAACATTTAAACAAATAATTAATTAACAAGTTATAATTAAAATCCCTGTACGTTTAAATACATACAGGGATTTTTCTATCTTTTTTTATTTTTATACAAGTACAAATGGGTAAAACTGTTATAAAAAAATCAACTAAGTAAAGTTTTGAAAAAATGTGATTAAAGTCACATATTAATATGCTTTTTGTCACTATATCAATGCTTATTTTTTCTCATTTTTATTCTTGTAATATTTTAAAAACTTAAAACTATTTGTATGGGAGATAATAACAATAACAACAATGCAAAATCTCGTAGGTGGTTTTTATCCCTTTTTACCGCTGCCGATAAAAAAGCAACCTCAGCCAACATGGTAAAAATGTTAACTGCCGACGGTAAAATTGTAGAAGTAGATAAAGCCATTTTAGAAAAAGCATCTAAAAAGCAAAAAGCAACCAATAAAGAAATATTTGATTGGATGGATAATCCATCTAAAGAAAAATAATACTTCAATTATTAAAAATCTTAATAATGCAACAAAACGAAATAAACGATAACAAAAGAAGGGAGTTTTTAAAAACTGCCGCTTTAGTAACTGCCGGCGTTGCTGCCTGCGGTAGCTTAGCTTGTTCGTGTTCATCAAAAAATAATACACAGGTTAGCAAAAAGGTACAATTGCTATCGCCGGATGGAGAAATAGTAGAAATAGACTCTGCCTATCTTAACCATCAGGAGCACATGTCTATTATTTCCAAACTGGAAGCCAGACAAGGAATTGCCGGTAAAAAGTTTGTAATGGTAGTAGATTTAGCCCTTTGCAAAAATGCCCGTAAATGTATAACAGCTTGTCAAAAACATCACTATCGCCCCGAAGATGTTGAGTGGTTATCGGTAAAGTTGATGAAAGATAGCGACAAGGGAGCACCTTACTGGTTTCCTAAACAATGCTTTCATTGCGATAATCCACCATGCGTAAAAGTTTGCCCCGTAGATGCCACTTTTAAAAGACAAGACGGATTAGTATTAATAGATAACGAAAGATGTATTGGATGTAAGTTTTGCATGGCAGCTTGCCCTTACTCTACAAGGGTATTTAACTGGGATGAGCCCGAAATGCCGGCCGATATAAGAGACTTGGCTAATAATCCGGAAACTAATTTACCTGCCAGAGTAGGTACTGTAGAAAAATGTGATTTTTGCCCCGACAGAATAAGGAAGGTTTATTACCTCCTTGCGTAGAAGCTTGCCCTAATGGTGTATTTTATTTTGGAGATGAAAATGAAGATACTGTAACCAATGGTAGCGAAACGGTAAGTTTTAGCCAACTAATAAAAGATAGGGCTGCTTACAGATTTTTGGAAGAGTTGGGTACAAAACCAAGGGTTTATTATTTACCTCCAAAAGACAGGCAATTCCCTGTAGAAAGAGGTTACGAAAACCTTGATGATAAACTGAAGGAAAGGTTTAAAGACATCATGGAACCAGGTGCAAAAAAATCTTGATGGAAAAGATATTAAATCATTTAACGAATAATCAATTTTATGGAACTCAATTCATATCAACAACAAGCCTTTAATTACCAACGCCCCAACATTGAAAAGTTTGGTAAGAAAAACTGGATATGGGCAATTTTCTTTATGCTTTGGATACTTGTTGGCCTTTATGCATTGTATTTGCAAATTGCAAAAGGCCACGTAGTTACCGGAATGAGAGATAATGTTGTATGGGGTTTATTTATTGTAAACTTTATATTTTTTATTGGCCTTAGCTATGCCGGTGCTATTATTGCAGGTCTTTTGCATTTATTTAAAGTGTCTTGGGGCAAACCAATTGTACGACTGGCACAGTTAATGACTGTTATTTCGGTAATAGTAGGCCCCGTATTTATTTTACTTTGTGTTGGCAGGTTCGACAGGCTGCACCATTTATTTATTTATCCCAGAATTCAATCGCCAATGACGTGGGATGTATTAGCCATATTAACCTATTTTGTAGGAAGTGTTCTTTTTCTTTACATGGCACTAATAAAAGATTTTGCCGTTTACAGAGATGCTAAAATGAATATTCCAAAATGGAAACAAAAATTGTATAAAATTTTAGCCAGTGGTTACAGAGGTGCCGCCAGCCAAAAAAGGCATTTAATTATTTCGCAAAATTTGCTTGCAATAATAATGGTGCCATTATCCATAATGGTGAGTTCAATCCTTTCTGGATTTTTGGTATGACCTTAAGGCCAGGTTGGCACAGTACTATTTTTGGTCCTTACTTTGTTTTAGGGGCTCTATATTCAGGCTGTGGTGTACTAATTGTAGCCATGTGGGTTTATAAAAAAATGTATAAACTTGGCGACTATTTTACCGAAAAACATTTTACTAATCTTGGTTATATTATGATGGTATTAGCTGCCGGTTATGGCTACTTTACCTTCTCAGAGTATTTTACCGATTGGTTTGGCTCTGCTAAATGGGATAGCGAAGTAATTAATAAACTTTTTAGCCGTCATGAGTATGGCTGGTGGTCGTTATTTGCCAATGTTGTTGGTATTCTTATACCAATACTAATTGTGGCTATTCCTAAAACAAGAAAGCCTAACTGGATAACCTTTGCTGCCTTTTTTATGGTGCTTGCATTGTGGGTTAAGCGTTATTTAATTATTGTGCCTACGTTAGAAACTCCTGCATTACCCATGCAAGATACTAGGATGGAATATGTAAAATACACTGCAACATGGCCAGAGTGGGCATTAACATTTGCAGGCATTGCCACATTTCTTCTGTTCTTTACCGTTATGTCAAAATTTGTAACAGTGGTACCTGTTTCTGGTTTAGAAGATACAAGCCATCATCCTCATCATGAGCATACCACTGAAGAAGTAAAAACCGAAAAAGTTCAAATTGCTTAAAAATATTTATATGAACCTAAATTATAAAAAAGCAACACTGCACCTGTTATTAACTGCAAGTTTGCTATTAGTATTACTAACTCCTCAGCATCTTTTTGCACAAGCCGATAGTACAAAAGTGGCAGACAGTGCACAAAATAAAGAAGCCGTTGCTGCAGAAGCAACTGAGGAAGAATCTTCATTAATATCGCCTTCGGTTGAATTTTTTACCGTTCAAAAGCCGATAACACTATAGATTTAAAAGCATCTGTAAAAGCAAAAGTAAAAGGCACATTTTATAAATTGTATAAAGTAAAAATTACTTTTGTACAAATAAATGGAGACACTGAAAAAGAACTGGGCTTTGTAATTACCGATAACAATGGCAAAGCTGTATTAAACATTAAAGCCGACTCTGTTAAAACAGATAACGAAGGCAAACTGCACTTTAAAGCTGTGTATGCCGGTAATAAACAAACCGATCCTGCCGAAGAAGAAGTAACCATTAAAAGGGCACGGCTAGAAATTACACCTGTAAAAGAAGACTCTTTACTAAGTGTACAGGTAAAATTAATTGATATAGGAACAGGAACCGAAAAACCTGTGGCCGAAACAGCGCTTGGGATTTTTGTAAACCGCTTATTTAATCCTTTAAAAATTGGAGAAGGCACTACAGATGAAAATGGCGAAGCTACTGTTGAAATTCCGGGTAATCTTTCAGGCGATGCAAAAGGAAATATTACACTTTTAGCAAAGTTGGATGAAAATGAAACCTACGGCAATCTGGAAGCATCTTCTGTGCAAAAATGGGGTACTCCGGTTTCGGATAAAATAGAAGACCAACCAAGAGCATTATGGAGCTCACATCCGCCAATTTGGATGCTTGTTACTTTCATTATTTTAATGGTGGTAGTTTGGGGACATTACATTGTAATTGTTTATGAAATGTTAAGGCTGCGAAAAGAGGAGCCACATCCATTACCAAATGCAACTATTTCTTAACTTTCAATATCTTAACTTTGTAATCAATAATTTAAAAATAGATAAAACATGAAAAAAGCATCAATTATTTTTTTAGCATCACAGCAATTATATTAATGGCTTTTGTGAGCAACAATCAACCTAAACCTTGGCCTGTACCAGATGCAGCTAAAAACAAGGCAAATCCGGTAAAATCTGATGCAGCTTCTTTAGCTACAGGTAAAACTTTGTACAACCAACACTGCAAATCTTGCCATGGTACTAAAGGAAAGGGCGACGGCACAAAAGCATCTCAGTTAGATACTGATTGTGGTGATTTTACAAAACCTGCGTTTAAAGCGCAAACAGATGGAGCTTTATTTTACAAAACATCTGAAGGCCGTAAAGACATGCCATCTTACAAAAAGAAAATTGCAGATGCCAATGATATTTGGGCTGTAGTAAATTATATGAGAACTTTCTAAAATTCTCTTCTTACTAAAAAAGGCAGATTAAATTATAATCTGCCTTTTTTTATGCTTTCAACTTTACTCCTAAATACTAAAAGCAGTATCTACAATTTGAGCCTGCTCTTGCTGATGTATTTTTGAATAACCAGTAGCTGTTGCAGCACTTGCCTGCCGACTGATTATATAAAAATTAATGTTCTTTACATTCATTCTTAAAAAAGTTGCAGCCCCCATATTTAAAGGTTCTTCCTGCACCCAATACCAAATGGCTTTGCTGTATTTTTTATACAATTCATCTAACTGCTTTTGTGGTAACGGATAAATTTGCTCAAGTCTTACAATAGCAACATCTGTTCTATTTTCTTTTTGCTGCCGTTCAGCCAAATCAAAATACATTTTGCCGGAACAGAATAATACCTTTTTAACTTCTGCTGAATCATTTACAAAAATATCGTCTATCACTTCTCTAAAACCGCCTGTTAAAAATTCATCTTTGTGGCTATAACTACCTACATGGCGCAGGTTTGCCTTTGGCGAAAAATTAATTAATGGTTTTCTAAAATTCCATATTAACTGCCTGCGTAACATATGGAAGAAATTCGCCGCAGTAGTAATATTGGTTATTACAATATTTAACTCGCCACACATTTGTAAAAAACGCTCCATTCTGGCACTACTATGCTCCGGGCCTTGCCCTTCGTAACCATGCGGCAATAATAACACCATGCCATTCATACGTTGCCACTTGGTTTCGGCTGTGGTAATAAACTGATCAACTATGGTTTGTGCACCATTACAAAAATCGCCAAACTGTGCCTCCCAAATAGTTAGTGCATTTGGGTTGGCCATGGCATAGCCATACTCAAAACCCAATACTGCATATTCACTTAACAGCGAATTAAAAACTCTAAATGGTTGTTGTGTATTGGTAAAGTGATTTAAGCGATTGTACCCCGAGTTGGTGTTTTCGTCGTATATAACCGCATGCCTGTGGCTAAATGTCCCTCTTTTAACATCTTGTCCGCTCATACGTACATCTTTGCCATCGGCAAGTAAACTTCCGTATGCCATCAACTCTCCTGTAGCCCAATCTATTTTACTTTCGTCGGTAAATAATTTTATTTTATCCTGTATAAGTTTTTCTACTTTTCGTAATGGCTTAAACTCTGCCGGCCATTTCATTAATCCGTCAAACAATAAATTAAATTGTTCTTCGGAAATAGCAGTTGTAGGCGATGCTTCAAAATCGGCAGCAGTTGCCTTTCTAAGGCTTTTCCAAACCAATTCCGGCGGCTGGTATGTATATGGCAACGGGTGTTGCTTTACTTCATCTAATCTTTCCTGTAAATCGGCTAAAAATTTTTGCTCCATTTCTTTTGCAAGTTCTTTAGCATCAGGCTCACCGTTTTGAATCAGGTATTGTGTATATACTTCTCTGGGGTTAAGATGTTTATCAATTAAAGCATACAATTGTGGTTGGGTAAACTTAGGTTCATCGCCTTCGTTGTGCCCATGTTTGCGATAGCAAACCATATCTATAAAAATATCGCTGTTAAACTCCTGACGGTAAAGGGTTGCTATTTCACTTGCTTTTACTACAGCTTCTGCATCATCACCATTTACATGCAGCACAGGTGCTTGCACCATTGCAGCAACAGACGTACAATAAAAAGCACTTCGGGCATCATCAAAATCGGTGGTAAAACCAATTTGGTTATTGATAACAAAATGAATGGTGCCGCCTACGTAGTAACCTTTAAGGTCGCTCATTTGAAGTATTTCATACACTATTCCCTGCCCTGCAATAGAAGCATCTCCATGTATTATGATAGGTAAAATTTTATCGTAATCGCTGTCGTACATAACATCGGCTTTACTACGGGAAAAGCCAAGTACCACAGGATCTACAGCTTCTAAATGCGAAGGATTGGGTGTAAGTTTTAAATTCATTTTACCACCATTGGCCGTTTCTACAACACTACTAAAGCCTAAATGATACTTAACATCGCCACTGCCCATTGTAGTATCGGGTGTACTGGTGCCTTCAAACTCGGTAAAAATTTGCTCGTATGTTTTACCCATAATATTGGCAAGTACATTTAAACGGCCTCTGTGTGCCATACCAATTACAACCTCTTGCACTTTGTTGGTTTGTGCAGTATTAATGATGGCATCTAAAGCTGCAATGGTTGTTTCGCCACCTTCCAGCGAAAATCTTTTTTGTCCAACATATTTAGTGTGCAAAAATTTTTCGAACATTACCCCTTCGTTCAATTTTTGCAGTATGCTTCTTTTGTGGCAATGCAACAGGCTGCAGCATTGTTTTTCAATAGCATTGGTAAGCCAGTCAATTTTTTTTGATCACCAATATATTTGAATTCTACCCCTACATGGCCTGTGTAGCATTTTTTTAAATGTGCAATAATATCTTTTAAAGTAGCATTACCCAAGCCTATTAAATTGCCGGCGAAAAATGTTTTATCTAAGTCTGCATCGGTAAAGCCAAAAAAACTTAAATCTAAATTTGCATGCCTGTCTTTACGTTTACGAATTGGATTGGTATCTGCTAATAAATGTCCTTTGTTTCTGTAACCCAAAATCAATCTATACACTTGTATTTCGCTCATCCAGTCGGTAGTGCGTAGTGAATTATCTGTTGCAGGCTGCAAACCGCCAACTGCCAACTGCTGATTACTCACTGCAAAATCAAATCCCTCAAAAAACTTTTTCATTTCGGGATCAACGCTGTTAGGGTCTTTTACAAAATCGTTGTATAAGCCTTCTATGTAAGACGGATGAGCATTGGTGATATATTGAAAATCCTTCATAAATAATGTAGAATATTATTTTGTACCAAGCATAAGTACTTCATTAAACTTTATTGGCGTCGCACTCTTGTACAACATCAAATAACTCAACATATAAAGCACTTACAAGTTTGTGAAGTGCAAATATCGGTTAATTACGCATTACTATTTTCGGCAGTTTTCATTAGTTTGCCCAACAGCATTACCACAATGCCGCTAAGTACTACATATCCTGCAAAATAATAAAAGCCGGGCTCTAAATTAGCTTTGGTACTTTCCATTGCTTTGGCACCTAAAAAAGCCACAAAAATGCTTATAGCAAAAACATCGGCCATGGCCCATTTGCTAATGGCGTTTACTATTTTGTATACTTTTTGGCTGGGATTTTTTACGGACAGCAGGTAAAAAATTAACCCCGATTTTACTAATGGAACTACAATTCCAAAGAAAAAAATAAGCAAAAAAGGCCAGTAATCATTTGATTGCCAAAGGCTTTTTAATGTAGTAAGCACACTTCTTTTTTCATCAAAAAGATTGAAGCTTATGATGGTGTGTATTGAAATATCAATATGCAACATATCTAAAACCCAGCCCAAACCCAATAAAACCAAAGAAATTATATGCAATCCCAGCAAAACAAACCTGTTCATATCCTTATTTTTACTGAAAATTAGCTATAAAGAGGCAATTTTAAAAAATTATCCAATATTAATTATTCATTTTTCATTTAAAATCCTATCTTTGCAGCCCAAAAAATAGAATTAATGGCAAACCATTCAGCAACGAAGAAAGATGTAAGACAAAGTGCAAAGCGCAACGAACGTAACCGTTATTACGGCAAAACTACCCGTAATGCAATACGTGATATTAAAGTTGCCGACAAAACTGTTGCAACCGAGCAATTACCTAAAGTATCATCTATGATTGATAAATTAGCAAAACGTGGCACTATCCATAAAAATAAAGCTGCTAATTTAAAGCGTAAACTGGCTAAAAGAGTAAATGCATTAGCTAAATAATTAAAACACTACACAAACATAATTAAGCCCGTCAATATTGAAATTGACGGGCTTTTTGTTGATAATTAATTAACTATTATGCAAGGGCTAAGTTGTAACTTTGCAGCCGTAAAATTCAAGCATGAAAAAAATTTTTATTCTCTCTTTTCTTATTTTAAGTTTTGTTAGTAAAGCCCAAATAAGTATAACGAACATCACTACTCCTTATACTCAAGATTTTAATACCCTTGCTACATCCGGCACTTCATCTTTACTACCAAATAGCTGGTTTTTTTAGAAGGAGGCTCCAATGCAAATACAACTTATGCTGCTGACAATGGTTCATTAAACGGCGGAAATACATTTAGCTATGGTACAGGTGTAAATACAGATCGGGCATTAGGAAGTCTTCGTTCTAGCAGCTTAAACTCAGTATTAGGTGTTCAGTTTCAAAATAATACTAGTACAACAATTACAGAACTGGTAATAAGTTACAATGGTGAACAATGGAGATTGGGGGCACAAAATAGATTAGATAGATTAGATTTTCAATATAGTACTAATGCCACTGCATTAAATAATGGTACGTGGATAGATGAAAATGCACTTGATTTTTCAACCCCCAATCAAACTGCAACTATTGGAGCCTTGGATGGAAACTCTGCCTCAAATAGAACATTTATAGGTTCAATAACAATTCCTTCTTTGTCTATTACACCCGGAACCACTTTTTGGTTAAGATGGCAAGATTTTGACCCGTCAGGTGCAGATGACGGTTTATCTATTGATGACTTTACGATTAATTTTACGCAGATTATCTTACCTACATGTACCGAACCAACCACCCAACCTACCAACCTAACATTAACACCCACACAAACTGCTGTTACAGGTAATTTTGATGCCGCTGTACCTGCAGTTGATGGTTATTTAGTTGTAAGAAGCTTATCTTCTACCCTATCTTCTTTTCCTGTTGATGCACAAATATTCTGCTGGCAGGCTTTGGGTGGAGGTACCGTTGTTGCTAGTGATTTTTCTAGCTCTTTTTACCGATGTTGGGCTTACACCTAATACCAATTACTATTACTTTGTGTTTGCATACAACAGTGAGACTTGCAATGGTGGACCCAATTATTTAACTACTGTAAACCCGGCACCTACTGGTACAATCTACAACCACAACATTACCATTAGCTGCATGTGTGCAACCGTCTGCTGCTCCATCATCTTTAACATTGTCTGCTTCTAATGCAAGCATTTCGGGTACATTTACACCTGAGGCTACTGCAAACAGATATTTAGTTGTTATTAGCTTGAGTAACACACTTTCAGCAACACCTGCAGATGGAACAACATATACATCCGGCACTGCATTTGGCACAGGCACTGTGTTGTATTACGGACCATCTAATACTTTTAACGCAATTGGCCTTTCCTCCAATACACTTTATTATATTTATGTGTTTGCCGCCAATGGAGATTGTACCGGAGAACCCGATTACCTTAACACCACATCTTTAGATGGTAATGCAACTACTTTAAATGGTACAGGTGTACCACCAACATATTACAATGGTACTACCGGCTTAACTTGCCAGCCATTAAAAACGGCGTTAAAGAATATCATAAGTACAGGTACACAGGTACTAAGCTATACTCCTGGTTTGTGGAATTTGTATCCATATTCCGATAAAAGAAGAAATGATGCTAATACCGCCGATGTTGTTTGGGATATGTATAGCGATAACCCTACAGGAGCAGACCCTTACACTTTTACATTTGTAACTGACCAATGGCACTTACCTCAATAGAAGGAGATTGTTACAACAGGGAGCACTCTACACCGCAAAGCTGGTTTAGCAGTGCATCTCCTATGGTATCCGATGCTCATCATATTTTTCCTACAGATGGCAAAGTAAATGGTATGCGTAACAATTATCCTTATGGCGAAGTAACTTCTGCAACATTTACTTCATTAAATGGCGGAAAATTAGGAACCGGCATTAATAATTTTGGATATACAAGTACTGTATTTGAACCCATAAACGAATATAAAGGTGATTTTGCCAGAGCTGCCTTATATATGGCTGTTAGGTACGAAGACCAAATAATTAGCCAAAACTGGAGCAATAAAGGCAATGGCGATGATGTATTTTTAAGCACTGCCGATGAACCCATTGCTGCAACAAGACAATTACAAATTTATGACGATTGGTTTATTAAGTTGTTATACAAATGGCACACTCAAGACCCTGTGAGCCAAAAAGAAATTGATAGAAATAATGTCATTTATGCTCAACTAATTACAGACGGAGCATCTACAAAAAAACAGGGAAACAGAAATCCATTTATAGATCATCCTGAATTTGTTGCTGCCATTTGGGGCTCTTCTTGTTTATCTGTATTGCCTGTTACTATTATTGATTTTACTGCGCAAAAAAATAACAACGCCGCATTACTTAATTGGAAGTAGCAACAGAAACAGGCATTATGAAGTACGAAGTGGAAAGAAGTACGGATGGTATTGTTTTTGTAAAAATTGGAGAAGTTGTAAGCAAAGGTTTAGCCAATTATACTTTTAATGATAATAATTTGCCTGATGGAAAAACTATTTATTACAGATTAAAAATTTTAGGGGCAGATGGTAAATATAAAAACAGTTCACTAGCAACGGTAAAAGGAAATATATCTAATGCATCCATCAACGTGTTTCCTAACCCGGCTAACGAAAAAATCACAATTAAGTTAGATAAAGCCATGGAAGCAAACGGATTAATTGTTATTTACGATATAGCCGGCAAGGCGTTGATATTTCAAAACATTACTGCTTTGCAAACATCCATTTCTATAGCAACAAACCATTTAGCAAGTGGCAGATATTTTATTAAAATATCTGATAACAAAGAGGTAATAAATTCCAGCTTTTTAATAGCAAAATAAATTGTATGCTCATTTTTTAAATGCCTTAAAACAAAACTTTTAAGGCATTTTTTTTATCCCTAACTTTCAATTTTAAGTAATTATAAAAGATGAATAAAACTATTTTAATAACAGGTGCTACATCTGGCATAGGCGAAGCTTGTGCTATAAAATTTGCTAAAGAAGGTTATAGTATTATTATTACCGGCAGAAGAAAAGAAAGACTTGCTGCTTTAAAAAGCAAACTTGAAACTGAATATAATGTAAGCGTATTGCTACTTTGTTTTGATGTACAAAATAAGGAAGAGGTGTTTACTAACATAAACGCTTTACCTAAAGAATGGCAAAAAATAGACATTTTACTTAATAATGCAGGGCTTGCCTTAGGTAGAGATAACTTTGAAGATGCCGATATTACCGATTGGGAAACCATGATAAATACGAATGTTACCGGTTTATTGTATGTAACCAAGGCAGTTTTACCATTATTAATAAATGAAAAAAAAGGACATATTATAAATATTGGCTCTACAGCTGCAAAAGAAGTTTATGAGAATGGCAATACATACTGTGCCAGTAAATATGCAGTAGATGCTTTAAGCAAGGCAATGCGTATAGATTTACTTAAGCATAATATAAAAGTAACTGCAGTGCATCCGGGTGCGGTGGAAACAGCATTTTCGTTGGTTAGATACAAAGGCGAACAAACGAAGGCAAGTGCCACCTATGAAGGCTACAAACCTTTGGCTGCAGAAGATGTTGCCGAAACCATATTTTATTGTGCTACTTTACCTTCTCATGTATGTATCAACGATTTGGTAATAACATGTACAGAACAAGCCAGTAGCTTTTATTTCCATAAAAATCAATAAGTTAAGTGCAAATTTGTACAAATAGAGGGCGATTTTATTTTCTTGGCACAATATTAGTATGTATAAAGCGTTAGTTCAATGATATTTAAATAGTTGGTAAAAGGCTTGCTATTATTAAATAAATATCTTAGAATTGTACTAATATCCTTTATTAAAGAGCAAATGAAAAACCAGCTACTTTCCATATTTTTAATCCTGTGCTTTTTTAGCATTACAAAAGTAAAGGCACAAGATGTAATCCGTCAGGCTCCATGTACCGAACAATCCATTTTACATCAGGCAGATAGTATAAAACAAGATTTAGCCAAACAAGGTTTTATTTTAGTTAAAGAAGCTTCTATGAATATGGAAAGCGAGTACGAAATGCCTGTAATTGTTCCATTAACCGAAGGCAGTTGGTATCAATTTGTTTTTATTGGAGATATGTCCTCCAGGCTTTACGAAGTAAGAATGTTTGATTGGAACGAAAAGCAAGTAGTTTATCAAAAGAAGTATTGGGGAGATGTGGATGGAAATGTAATTAGCTACTCATATATACCTCGTTTTTCGGAATACCATATGATTAAGCCTGTGCAGGTAAATAAAAAGAAAAAGAATTTATGTGGCTATGTAATGCTGCTAAAAAAAGTTAAATAGTTTTGTTTTTGCTTGATAATAACTTAAAGCCTCAACTTTTGTTGAGGCTTTTCTTTTTCTACTTACCGTTAAAATACTTACTAAAAAAGAATAGTTGATATTGCACAGCATTACTCCAATAATTCCAATTATGCTCTCCTTCCCTCTCAATATAATCATGTGCAATATGTAAAGCAACCAATTTATTATGTAACCGCCTGTTTCCGTTAATAAAAATATCGTTTACTCCGCAATCTACTATTAATTTCAAGTTAGTATTTGGGTAGTTTTCTATAAGATTAACAACAGTTAAATCGTGCCATTCTTTTGCATGTGTTAGTGTATCGCCAATTCGTTTTGTAATATCAAACCTGTTTTTACTTTCTTTTAAATCTACACCACCACTCATAGATCCGGCTGCACCAAAAATATCCTGATGACGAAAAGCTAAAAACATGGCACCATGGCCGCCCATACTTAACCCGGTAATAGCCCTTTTTGACTTATCGGGAATAGTTTTATACTTTTTGTCGATATAGCTTATTACTTCGGTTGCTACATGTGTTTCATATTTGTACGTACTATCTATCGGGCTGTCAAAATACCAACTGCTAAAAGCACCATCGGGGCAAACAATAAGCATATTAAAATCATCTGCATATTTTTTTAGTTGAGGCACTTTAGTAATCCAATTACTAAAATCGCCACTATAGCCATGCAATAAATAAACAACCGGAAAGTACTTTTTCTTTTTGTAACCACCCGGTTTTATAACTACACATTTAATTTCTTTATGCATAGATTGGCTGTAAATAAAAACAGTATCTACTTTAGCGGCAAAAGTGCAAACAGTAATACAAAACAACAGAAAGAAAATAACTGATTTTTTCATACAATTAAATATACTAAATAGGAACAAAAAAGTCTCCCAGAAATTTCGGGAGACTATAATTAATAAAAAAATCTACTAACAATTATTTTATTTCTTTTTGCATTGGATTTCCTCCACCACCACCGCCACCTCTTGGGCCACGGCCACCTCCTGTCTTAAATAATTGAAACTTACTTGGTTCTGTAAAGGCCGGCCATGAATTGTTACTGGTATTTATATCAGCCGTTTCTTTCATTGGGTCTAATTTAATGGATGCAACTTCTTTATCTTTCATAAAGGTTTTTGTAACCTTATTTTCATTTTTGCGCCATATATTAACACCAATTCTATCTACTTCTTTTGTACCGTCTTTAAATGTCCATTCAATAATTATTGGCATTACCAAACCACCTTTGTTGCTAAAGGTTAGTTCGTACATATTTTTACGGCCTGCTATATTAAAGCGTTGTGCTTCGGTAAAAGTATCAACAGCAACATCCGGCCGGGTAATTTCAAAAGGCGTGCTATCTACTTTTGCTAAACCTCTGGCATAACGCCAATAAAAATCTCTTAATGTTTCATCGGCATCTGTTGCAAATGTTATTTTACTATCTTCTCTGTTTCTTATTTTAGAAATATCATCAAAATTATTTAACTGTGGTTTGGCAACAGGCACTTTAATAGTTCCTGTTCCCCCAGCCGATGGTTGTTTATTACTTACTTCAGTATTTAAAGTGGCCCATTTAACTGTATCTAAAGATATATCGCATGGCTCTGTGCCATAAAACCAACCTCTCCAAAACCAATCTAAGTCTTCGGCGCTTGCATCTTCCATTGTTCTAAACAAATCTGCCGGTGTTGGGTGTTTAAATGCCCAACGCCTTGCATATTCTCTAAAGGCATAGTCAAAATTTTCTCTGCCCATTATAGTTTCTCTTAAAATATTTAAACCTGTTGCAGGTTTACTGTAAGCATTTGGACCAAATTGAATAATGTTTTCGCTGTTTGTCATTATTGGTTCCAATTGGTCTTTGGAAGTTTCATATAATCCACAATTTTATATGCAGGGCCTTTACCAACAGGAAATTTATTATCCCATAATTCTTCAGTTAAATATTCGCAGAATGAGTTTAGGCCTTCGTCCATCCAAGTCCACTGCCTTTCATCACTATTAATAATCATTGGAAAAAAGTTGTGCCCAACTTCATGTATTACTACTCCCAACATTCCATTTTTGGTTCCTTCGCTGTATGTGCCATCTTTTTCGCATCTTCCAAAGTTGAAACAAATCATTGGATACTCCATCCCATTAGCCGCCTCTAAACTTTGTGCAACAGGGTAAGGATATGGTATGGTAAATTTTGAATACGATTTTATAGTATGTGCAACAGCTTTAGTACTAAATTTTCGGTAAAGGTTATACGCCTCTTTCCCATAGCCACTCATGCACATTACTTTTTTACCTGAAACCATTGCCGGCATGGCATCCCAAATAAATTTACGGCTGCTTCCCCATGCAAAGTCACGTACCATATCTGCTTTAAAAATCCATGTTTTCTTTTGCGTTTCCTTTTTAGCTTCTCTGGCTTTTGCTTCATCTAATGTAACAATTTCGGTAACATCGGTTGCTGTTTGAGCTTTTTGCCAACGAGCCATTTGAGCCGGCGTTAATACTTGTGCATAGTTTTGACCTTGCCCTGTACTTAAAACAACATGATCGGCAGGCACTGTCATAGCTACTTTAAAATTACCAAATGTTAATGCAAACTCACCGCTACCAACAAATTGATGATTTTGCCATCCCTGAAAATCGCTGTACACACAAAGACGTGGATACCACTGTGTCATGGTATATAAATCATTTCCATCTTCCGGAAAATACTCATAGCCACCACGGCCACCATACTTTGTGCGTTCAATGATATTATAATTCCAATCTACCTTAAAAATAAATTGTTGCCCTGGTTTTAATGCCTGTGGCAACTCAACCCTCATCATTGTTTTATTAATGGTGTAGGTTAATAATTTTCCGGCGTTATCGGCTACTCTTGTAATATTAAAACCATATTCTTTATCCTTATCAATTTTACCGCTAAAACGTTGTATATCGCTTTCGGTAATTGTTTTAGGCATAAAGTTGCTGCTTTGATAACCGGAATTATTGGTTGTACTATGCTCATTTTCATCTAACTGCAACCACACATATGTTAATACATCGGGAGAGTTGTTGAAATAAGTAATAGTTTCTTTACCTGTAAGCCTTCTGTTGGGTTCATCTAACTCACAGGTAATATCATAATCGCAACGTTGTTGCCAGTACTTTGGCCCCGGAGCGCCACTTGCGGTACGATACTCATTGGGCGTTGGCAAAATAGTGCCTAACTGCCCAAAGCGATTGCCATGGTTACTGTCAGGATTATTTTTATGTTCTTGTGCAGTTGCAACACAAAATATAAGCATTGCAAAGAATAAGGAGAGAATTTTTCTCATGTTGTATGTTGTTTGAATTATTGTTATTAAACAGGCCATCTTTCAATTGACATTTTCAAAGCTATGCAAAATGCAACAGTACTCAAAACCCAAATCCACCATTTGCGATGGAATTTTAATGTATCTACAATTATATAGCTCAAAATTAAAATTACAGCTACCACTACAATTTGTCCTAACTCCAGCCCCACATTAAAACTAAATAAGCTCCAGCCAATAGTTTGATCTTTTGCCAACATAAACCTGATAGTGTTGGCATACCCCAAGCCGTGTATTAGCCCAAAAAATAAAGCCAAAAAATAATTTAACCTTAACGATTTAGCTGTATAATTTTTAAGCAATACATTAAAAACAGCCGTAGCCAGTATAGTACAAGGTATTAAAAACTCTACCCAACTATCATTAATCTTAATTACATTGTACACACTTAAAGCAAGTGTTAACGAGTGCCCAATTGTAAATGCAGTAACTAAAACAAGTACCTGACGCCAATTTTTTACAAGGTAAATAGCAGAAAGAGCTAAAATAAAAAGAAGATGATCCAAGGCATTAAAACTAATAATATGCTCCCATCCCTCTTTTAAATAAAATATAAAATCCTGCATTTACAAGTATAGTAAGTTTTTGGCGTTAATTTTGTATTCCAAATATCTTTTACTAATAATAAAATAAAAAAACTGAATAGCTGAATGGCAACTATATTATATAAATGGCTTTTTGTGGGTTTATTATTTGCAAATTTTCCGGTAACCACCCGATTTTTGTAAGTGTTACCGAAATTGAGCACAATGCCAAAGAAAAAACACTGGAAATAAGTTGTAAAGTATTTACAGATGATTTTGAAAAAGCTTTACGCCTGCAATACAAAACTACGGTTGATTTAATTTCGCCAAAGGATAAAACAGCTATGAATAAATTAGTAAACGATTACATTGGCAAACATTTATTTGTAGAGGTTGATAATAAAAAAGCTATGCTTGAATTTGCAGGTTACGAACAAATTGAAGAAGGTATTTACTGCTATTTTCAGGCAAAAAATATTAATGCAGTAAAAAACATTGTTGTTACAGATAATGTATTGTACGATTATAAAAAAGAACAGGTAAGTGTATTACATGTTACCGTAAACGGCGAAAGAAAAAGTACTAAGATTAATAACCCTGTTGATAAAGTTTCGTTTTCTTTTTAACTATTTTCTTCATCCATATTTTCTTTAATTTCATCCGATATTTTTACCAGCAACTTATCAATACGCTGGCCATCCATATCTATTATTTCAAAATTAAAGCCACGCCATTCAAAGGTTTCGCCGGCATGCGGTATATGTTCCAACTCATGTAATACAAATCCGGCAAGTGTATCAAAATCATGTTCATCTTCATTTGCCCAATCTGTTTTTTCGAATTTGCTTAAAAAATTGTAAAACGGTATTTGAGCATCTACTAAATAAGTGCCGTCGTTTCTTTCAACAATTTCGTATTCTTCTTGCCCTGTTTGGGGTACATCACCAACAATGGCTTCTAAATATCATTAAGAGTTATCATGCCCTCCAAAGTGCCATATTCATTTACAATAAAACAACTATGAATTTTGTTGCCTTAAATTTTTCTAATAATTGATAAGCTGTATTATTCTCCGGCACAAACATAGCAGGCTTTGCAATGTCTTTTAATAAGGTAGATGGATTTGCTTTTACCAAATCTTTTACATTTATAATACCTTTTATATCATCAACAGTTTGCTCACAAACAGGATAACTGTTAAAAACAATGTCGTCAAATCGATTTTTTACATCTTGCACAGTTTCGTTAACATTTAACCACTCAATATCTGTACGGTGTGTCATTAAAGAAGTAATGCTTCTATCTCCTAAATGAAAAACCTTTCAATAATATCCTTTTCTTCTTCTTCAATGGTACCATGCTCACTTCCTTCGCTAATCATAGCTTTAATTTCTTCTTCCGTTACTGCACTGTCGGATGGTTTTTGTATATTAAATAATTTTAAAATGCCGTTAGTTGTACTGGTTAATAACCATACCAACGGATGTACAATTGTAGATAATGAATTCATTGGTATTGCAACGGCCCTTGCAATTTTTTCGGCACGTAAAAGCCCTATTTTTTTGGGTAATAATTCTCCAAAGATAATTGTTAAAAAAGTTACACCAAGCACAACAATTGTTGTGGCAATAGCTTCGGCATATTTGGCAGTAAACTCTTGCCGCTCTAAATAAGGGGTAAGCATTTTGCTAAACTTATCCTCGGCAAACACACCCACTAAAATAGATATGAGCGTTATTCCAATGGTTGCAGTACTTAAAAATTTTTCGGGATTATTTGAAAGTTCCAATGCGGCTTTTGCTTTAGCATCGCCTTTTGCAGCCAATGCCTCTAACCTGCCTTTTCTAGCGCTTACCAAGGCTATTTCGCTCATTACAAACAGAGCGGTAAAAAATATTAATACTAATAAAATTAAAATTTCCATGTTTTTTACATCAAACTGTAGTTTTGTTAAACTGCTTGCCGCACAAATATCCGATAAAAATACCAACCAACGCACCACCAAGTATGTCTAACGGAAAATGTACACCAACATATACCTGTGCAAAAGAAATACTAAAGGCCCAAATAAAGAAAATAAGCGGCCATTTACCAAAATGCTTTTTTAGGGTAAGGTAGATAAACATAGCTTGCCCAAAATGATTAGCGGCATGCGATGAAGTAAAACTACTGCTTTGCGGACGGTAGCCAACCAGCACATTTATATAGGATACCAGCGAAGGATCGTTGCATGGCCGTAAACGTAAAATATTATTTTTTATGATGGCGCTGCTTAAAAAATCGGTACAAATAACGGTGCAAACAGCAAAAATTATCCACCACCAGGCATTCTTTTTAAAGTTTAGAGTGGCAAATAAAATAAGAAATAAATATAGCGGCACCCACATAGTAGAGTTACGCAACCACGGCATTAACCAATCAAAAAAATTATTGCTTAATGTACTGTTTATAAACTTAAACAATTGTTTATCGTAACTTAAAATTTGCTCCATTTATTGCAATATATACTTATAAGTGTTGGCACAAAAATAATTAAACTAATTTAGCACCTGTTTAAAATTACATTTTAATACAATTATGGGTAAACTGCCTAGGCTTATAAGATGGATTTTTTCGATTATGCTTATTTTGGTTATATGTATGAGCATATATCGGTTTGTATTTTATTTTGCCTATAATCCTCCCAGCAAGGCATTTTCCGGATCGGCATTTATTATGGGTTTACGTTTTGATGCCAAATTTGCAAGTATAATTGGTTTGGGTATTTTGCTGTTGTGCAGCATTCCTTTTTTTAACCCATTTAAAAATAATCGCATTACCCTATTTTGGAATATTCTATTGCCTTTGTTATTTATTATTATGCTGCTTTTTTATGGCAGCGATTTTTATCATTACGACTATTTGCATCAACGCCTTAATGCCTCCGTACTTAATTACTTTCAGGATGCAGCAATATCAATAAATATGATGTGGCAAACGTATCCATTAGTAAAAATTTTAATCGCTTTACTATTTTTAAGTTTTATTGCATGTATTGTTTTTAAAAGTTTATTACTTAATTATCAAACAACAACCAAGTTTTATAAAAGAAAAGGAACATGGTTATACATTGTTTTTTTTGTGCTGCTGTCAGCATTAACTTTTGGAAAGCTAAGCCAGTTTCCATTGCGATGGAGTGATGCGTTTACGCTGAGTGATGACTTTAAAGCCAATCTTGCACTTAATCCATTGCAAAGTTTTTTTAGTACTTTAAAGTTCCGAGATTCTAAAATTGATATTCGTAAAGTAAAAGAAGCGTATCCATTATTAGTTAATCATTTTGCAATTACTAATCCTGATAGTAACAATTTAAATTTTGAAAGAAAGTTTATTGCAGCCGATTCATCAACACAAAAGCCAAATATTATTTTAGTTATTTGCGAAAGTTTTAGTGCGTATAAAAGCAGCATGTATGGTAATCCGCTAAATACAACTCCATACTTTAATGAACTGTGCAATAAGGGTGTTTTTTTTGAAAGATGCTTTACGCCATCCTACGGAACTGCAAGAGGTGTTTGGGCTACCATTACCGGCATTCCTGATGTGGAAAGCCCTAAAACAGCCAGTCGTAACCCTTTGGCCGTTAATCAACATACCATTATTAATGATTTTAAAGGTTACCAAAATTTATATTTTTTAGGCGGCGATCCTACTTGGGCAAATATTCAAGGGTTATTATCTAACAATATAAATGGTTTAAAACTTTACCAGCAAGATAATTTTAAAGCAAAAAAAATAGATGTGTGGGGTATTAGCGATAAAAACTTATTATTGGAAGCAAATTCAATTCTATCCAATCAGGAAAAACCTTTTTTTGCCATTATTCAAACAGCAGATAACCACAGGCCATACACCATCCCAACTGAGGATGCCATTGAGTTTAAAAAATTAAATTTTGCAAAAGATTCGCTTGTAAAATATGGGTTTGAAAACAATGATGAAATGAATGCATTTAGGTACACCGACTTTTGTTTTCAGAAATTTATGGAGGCTGCAAAAAAGAAAAGTATTTTAACAACACTATTTTTGTATTTATTGGCGACCATGGTATTAGAGGCAACACAGCGCAATTTCCAAAACCCTGGAATGAGCAAGGACTAACTGCTGAGCATGTGCCATTGCTTTTTTACAGCCCCAAATTTATTTTACCAAAACGGTATAACAATACTTGCTCACAGGTAGATGTATTACCTTCTATTGCCGGCCTTGCAAAAGCATCATACCGAAATACAACTTTTGGAAGAAATTTATTTGACTCGGCTTCTAAAAAAGAAAATGTTGCATTTATATATGATGATGCTTTGCATACAATTGGTATAATAAATGATCAATATTATTATTTGCGTAATTTAAATTCGAACAACGAAGAATTTTTATCTATGCTTACTGATGCAGCCGTACCGAAAAATAATATTACAGATAGCATAAAAAATCATCTGCAAAAATTAACGCTGGCTTATTACGAAACGGCAAAATATATGTTGTTAAACAACAAAAAGAAATAATACCATCCTATATTTCTATTTTTTTAAATTATATTCGCCTACTTTATTAGCTTAAGAAAATATTTACAAATGCTCATCAGGTGGAGGGTTCCAAAAACAATTCAGTGGATAGTAAAACTATTCCTCATCTACCTTGTAATATTTACTGCATTTAGGGTAGCCACTGTTATTTTCTTTAAACCAAAATCTTTGAATATCACCGAGCTTTTACCATCTTTTTGGCTTGGCTTAAAGTACGATTTAAGATGGATTGCATTTATACTTTCCCCAATTGTAATTGTTGCATTAATACCCAAATTTTCGCCATTTTACAGTGATAGAAATAAAAAAATATGGACCATTTACTTAGGCATAGTAACATTATTAGTTTTGTTTTTTTATGGCGCCGATTTTGGACAGTTTGCTTACATTAATGCAAGGCTAAATGCAGATGCTTTAATTTTTGCACAAGATCCTAAAGAAAGCCTGCAAATGATTTGGCAAAGCTATCCTATTGTTTGGATTTTGATTGGGCTTTTTGGCGCAGTATTAATGATGATTTGGATGTTTAGAAAAACACATGTGGATGTCACCGAAAAGAATTTAAGTATCCACAAATTTAGTTACCGAAAAAGATGGCATTTAGTAGCACTCTTAATTTTAGGATGGTTTATGTATGGTTTTTTAACTCTGAAACCGCTTGATTTTTTTAGAGCATTTAACTTAAATGACGAGTTTAAAAGCAATTTGGCTTTAAATCCATTTCAAAATTTTTTTACAACTCTACGCTTTGCAAAACCCGATTACCATACCAAAGCAAAAGAAAACTATCCCTTAATTGCTAAGTTTTTAAATATAGAAAGCAGTAATCCACAAAACCCTTATGCCAGGGTGCTTCAGCCCGAAAGCAAAGCTTTAGAAACGCAACCCAATATTGTTTTGGTTATTTGCGAAAGCTTTAGCATGTACAAAAGCAGTATGAGTGGCAATGTGTTAAACAGTACTCCGTATTTTAATGAAATGTGTAAAGATGGTATATTTTTTAACCGTTGCTTTACACCTACATTTGGTACTGCAAGAGGTGTATTTGCAACGCTTACAGGTGTGCCCGATGTACAACTTTCTAAATTTGCCACCCGAAATGAGGAAAGCGTAAAACAAAAAACTATCATCAATAATTTTGAAGATTACGATAAATTTTATTTTATAGGCGGCCGCAGCCAGTTCAATAATTTTACAGGCCTTGTAAATAACATCAATAATATTAATATTTACGAAGAAGGAAAATACAAAGCACAAAAAGTAAATGTTTGGGGCATTAGCGATAAAAACCTTTTTTTAGAAGCCAATGATGTTTTTGCAAAGCAACAAAAACCATTTTTTGCCATTATACAAACAGCAGATAATCACCGGCCGTTTAATATACCCGAGGAAGACTCCGATTTTGTACAGCGAAACATTCCGTTGGAAGAGTTACAAAAAATGGATTTGAATCATTAAAAGAATTTAACGCCTTTGCCTACTCTGATTATTGCTTCAAAAAATTTATGGAAGCTGCTAAAAAAAATGCGTACTTTAATAATACTATTTTTGTTTTTGTGGGCGACCATGGTGTAGAGGGAAATGCATCTGCAATTTATCCTAATGCATGGACAGAGCAACGCCTTACAGACGAACATGTGCCTTTACTGTTTTATGCCCCGGGCTTATTAACACCTCAACAAAGGGCCGAAACAGTATCGCAAATTGATATTTTACCAACTATTGCCGGCATGGTACAGCAACCTTATTTAAATACCACTCTTGGAAGAAATTTATTAGATAGCAATAAAAAAGAAAACGTTGCATTTATTATTTATCATGCTCCGGGCTGGATTGGTGTTGTAACAGACGATTATTTTTACAGGAAAAATATACGCATACAAAAAGAAGAATTAGTAACCAGTACCTCAAAACCGTTATCGTTAACAAAACCTCAGGAAGATTCTGTTAAACAACATTTATCTACTTTAACAACTGCACTTTACGAAACAGCAAGATGGATGTTGGTGCATAATAAGTAGTTAGTGAAGACTACTGATTACTTAAATTTTTTCGCAATCATTATCAACCTCGGCGATTTTTTTATATCGTAGCTGCTGAAATTATAATCGCCAAAAACTTCCTGTATTTGTAATCCCTGATACGCAAACATTTCAGTAAAATCTCCCAACGAAAACTTTGCAACTTTTTCTGTGTATTCCAAAGGCTCATTTAAAGCCTCATCTTCTACCACAATTTTTTTATAAAAAAAACTCTCATCAAACCATTTGGTAATAACAAAATTTACATCATCTATTTGCTTTTCACTTTTGTGTATTAAATGATCCTCGGCAAAATGCACATTTAAATAATCCATTACAAAATGGCCCTCTTTTTTTAACGATTGTGCAATGGTGCGTATGGCATTATCATGCTCTCTTCTCGTAACAAAATATCCAAAACTTGTAAAAAAATTAAAAGCATAATCAAAATAATTTATCCAAAAAGGCAAGCGCATATCATGTGTAAAAAAATGAAGGTTATCACTTTCGTTATTTAAAGCTTCGGCAATACTATCATTACTTAAATCAATTCCGGTAACATCAAACCCTTTGCCGGCTAATTGTATGGAGTGTCGTCCTTTTCCGCAAGCAACATCCAGCATACATGCACTTTTTGCCGGCTTTAAATAAGTAATTAACTTATCAATAAATGCAGCGGCCTCGTTTTCATCTCTTTTAAAATATAACAGGTGATAATAAGGCGTATTAAACCAATCTTTAAACCATTGTTGTTGCATTAGGCAAAGGTATCGGTTTACCGTTTACAGTTTTCTGGTATTTATTAGTAAACATGCAAGTAAATAAATGAACCCAACCGAAAACGGCAAACTGAAATCCGTTTTGTATCTTTGCACTCCCTAAAAACAAACGCATGGCATTAATAAAAAGTATATCGGGTATAAGAGGAACAATTGGTGGTAAAACAACCGAAAACCTTACTCCGTTGGATGTTGTAAAATTTACAGCCGCTTATGGCACATGGTTACTAACACAATCAACAAATAATAAAATTATTATTGGAAGAGACGGACGTATAAGCGGCGAGATGGTAAGTAATTTAGTTACCAGCACTTTAATTGGTTTAGGTTTTAATGTTATTGATTTAGGCCTTAGTACAACACCTACAGTAGAGATGGCCGTAAAATTTGAGGATGCGACAGGCGGCATTATTTTAACTGCAAGCCATAATCCAAAAGAATGGAACGCATTAAAATTATTAAACAACAAAGGCGAATTTATTAGTGGTGATGAAGGTAAATTAATTTTAGAGCTGGCCGAAAAAGAAGATTTTAATTTTGCATTAATTGATAAACTGGGCAGTATTACAAAAGATGATACGCTTTTAAAAAAGCATATAGACGCTATTGTGAATTATCCATTAGTAGATGTAGCTGCAATTAAAAAAGCAAAATTTAAAATTGTGGTTGATGCTGTAAACAGTACAGGAGCAATTGCAGTACCTGCTTTATTAAAAGCTTTAGGTGTAAAAGATATTATTGTTTTAAATGGTGATGTAACCGGAAACTTTGCACATAACCCTGAGCCGTTGCCAGAGCATTTAACACAGCTTAGCAACGAAGTAGTAAAAGAAAATGCACACCTTGGCATTGCTGTTGATCCGGATGTAGACAGACTTTGCTTTGTTTGTGAAGATGGTAGTATGTTTGGCGAAGAGTATACTTTAGTTGCTGTGGCTGATTATATATTGAGCAAACGCAAAGGCAACACAGTAAGCAACATGTCATCTACCAGGGCATTAAAAGATATTACAATAAAACATGGCGGTGAATATTTTCCTAGTGCAGTAGGTGAAGTAAATGTTGTAAATAGAATGAAAGAAAAAAATGCTGTAATAGGCGGCGAAGGTAATGGAGGAATAATTGTTCCCGATTTGCATTATGGCCGGGATGCTTTAATTGGTATTGGTTTATTTCTTACGCATTTAGCCAATAGCAAAAAAACAATTAAGCAATTACGCAATACCTATCCTGATTATTTTATGAGTAAAAATAAAATAACACTAACACAAGGCATTAACATAACGGATATTTTTGAAAAGATAAAAGACAAATACAAAAACCAACCTATAAATACTGAAGATGGTTTAAAGATTGAATTTGATACTGATTGGGTGCATTTACGTACCAGCAATACCGAGCCTATCATTCGTATTTATGCCGAAAGTAATTTTGAAACAACAGCCGATAATATTGCCAAACGGATAATGCAAGACATTCAAGAATTTGGAATTAGGAATTAGGAATTTTATGAAAACTGAGAATATAATACAACAAAAAAGTTATGCATTTGCTATTCGAATTGTGAATGTATATAAATATCTTATTGAAGAAAAGAAAGAATTTGTTCTGGCAAAACAGTTATTACGAAGTGGCACGTCAATTGGAGCAAATGTTGAAGAAGCTATTGGGGGACAAAGTCAAAAGGATTTTTACGCTAAACTGAACATTTCTTATAAAGAAGCAAGAGAAACAAACTATTGGTTAAGAATTTTAAGAGATACCAGTTTTTTGAATGAAAAAGAAGCGGAGTCTTTACTAATAGACTGTGAAGAAATATTAAAAATAATCGGTTCAATAATTAAAACAATGAAAGGAAAAGCAAATTCCTAATTCCCAATTTTTAATTCCTAATTAATGCAACGCATTTACTTCGACAACGCAGCTACCACTGCCCTATCACCACAAGTGTTAGAAACCATGATGCCATATTTAACCGAAAAATTTGGCAATCCATCCAGTATATATTCTTATGGTAGAGAAACCAGAATGGCGATAGAACAAGCCCGAAAAAGTGTAGCTAAAATTTTAAATGCACACCCTGCCGAAATATTTTTTACCAGCGGTGGCACCGAAAGTAGCAACACCGCTATCACTTGTGCGGTAAGAGATTTAGGGTGCAAACATATTATTACTTCACACATTGAGCACCATGCGGTAACACACTCTGTAGAGCATTTAGATAATTTAGATGTAACTAAAGTAAGCTATGTAAAGCTATTGCCTAATGGCCATGTTGATATGGATGATTTAGAAAAACTTTTAGCACAAGCCGAGGAAAAAACGTTAGTAACCTTAATGCATGCCAATAACGAAATTGGAAATATTTTGGATATACATGCCGTAGGTAATTTATGCAAATTATATAACGCCATTTTTCATAGCGATACGGTGCAAACTGTTGGGCATTTTCCGTTTGACTTACGCAACACACCTGTACATTTTATTACAGGTGCAGCACATAAATTTCATGGGCCAAAAGGCGTAGGTATTTTGTACATAAATGAAAATATTAAAATAAAACCCTTTGTACACGGCGGCGGACAAGAACGCAACATGAGAGCCGGCACCGAAAACCTGTACGGTATTGTAGGCTTTGCCAAAGCCTTAGAATTAGCTACCGAAAACTACGAAAAAGACAGTGCCTATATTGGCACACTTAAGTACTACATGATGGACGAGTTGAAAAAAAATATTAAAGGCGTAAGTTTTAATGGCGATGTATTGGGCAATAGTTTGTACACCGTGTTAAGCGCCAGTTTCCCAAAAACTGAAAAAAGCGAAATGATATTATTTAACCTGGATATAAATAATATTTGTGCCAGTGGTGGAAGTGCCTGCACCAGCGGCGCCGATGCCGGCAGCCATGTCATACGTGCTATTAACAACAACCCCAACCAAGTAACCGTACGCTTTAGTTTTAGCAAACACAATACCAAAGCCGAGGTAGATGCGGTGGTAGAAAAATTGAAGGAGTTGGTGTAACCTCTCTGTCATTTCGACGATAGGAGAAATCTATATTGCTATGGGCTTAAGCCCATAGCAATGCATGAAAAATTTGCTATCGCAAATTAATTATTGTTTTGCCGGCATTAGCATTTCATAGCATCATCGTTGTGTCACTCACTTGTACTGAATACCAATTAGCAACTTTTAACAAAGCGTAGATGTGCCAAGGTTTATGCACTTTTAGCTGAGTTTCGTTCATTAGAGTAGTGTGTACGATTCAATAAAAAATCATTATGTTGTGCGAAAATTAAGAATAAAATTAGCAAATTTAGCATACAAAATTTTTATAATTCATATTTTATTATATTCCTTGTATTTTTCATTTTTACTATGTTTTTAAATATTTTTTCTATTTAGCGTTAGTATTTAGTTGAATAAACCAATTGAAAACCTTTGCAAAATGTCACAACAAAATAATTTTAAAAAAGCATTTTTTGATTCCTTTAAGGCATTATGCCCTGAAATAAATAAGAATGAAATAAATTTTTTGAATCAAAACAGTCGGATAGTCGAGCTAAAGAAAGGTGCAGTTTATTTAGATAATAGCAAGGTTCAAAAGTCATTAGGATTTGTCGTTAAAGGGCTGATGAGAGGTTATTATTTAGATGATAAGGGAAGTGATATAACTATCTCCTTTATCAAAGAAAATGAATATGTAACTGACTACATTTCCTTTTTAAAACAAAGTGCATCAAGATATTATTTTATTTGTTTAGAAGATTGTATACTTATAGAATTAAGTTATGACAATATTCAACAAGGATACAGAAACTCAAAAACCTTTGAAAAATATGGAAGACTTATTGCTGAAAAAGTACTTGAAGAACGAATAAATAGAGTCGAAAAACTCCAATTTTTAAATGCAAAAGAGAGATATAATGAATTTTTAAATAATAATTTTGAATTACTCACCAGAATCAAATTGAGTCATCTTTGTACTTATTTAGGTATTGAAAGGCAATCTTTAACAAGAATTAGGAAAGAAATTCACAATAATGGCACAAATGTGTCAACTTGATTTGATTCTATATCATCAACTTTGTGGCAAAATATCAAGTCATGCAAAAAGGTGTTCTTCTAGTTTTAATTGTTATATTTCAAATTAACAAAATTTCAGCATGTTCGGCATTTTTCTGTGACGGACAAACGAAATATTTTGCGAAAAATTTTGATTGGGGTTCAGGACAAGGATATATCATCAAAAATATAAGCGGACAAACAAAATTTGCCTATGGACTTAGAGGTTCAAACCAAGCTAATTGGACTTCAAAATATGGCTCGATAACCTTTAACCAGATTGGTAAAGAATTTCCTTATGGTGGTATAAATGTTAAAGGTTTAGTTGTTGACCAACTTTGGATGTCTGAAAGTGTATATCAAGAAAATAATAATCAAACTATTTCTGAACTTGAATGGATACAATATCAACTTGATAATTATTCAACAATTGACGAAGTAATTTTGAATATAAATAATTTGACAATAAAGCCAATTGCAACAATTCATTATTTTATTGCAGATAGAAATGGAAATTCAGCAGTAATTGATTTTGTAGAAGGCAAAACAGTTGTAAATAAAAAACAAGGCAAAAATCAAGTCATTACTAATGAAACATTTTTAAATTCTGTAAATTACTTTGAATTCAACAAAACAAAAATAGATAAAGATTCACGAACTCATTTTGACAGATATTGCCAAATAAAAAACAGCTTATCCAATATTGAAATTGAAAACCCAAAACAAGCCTTTGAGATTTTAAATAACAGTTCTGAAAACAAGAACCATTATAAAACCTATTGGACTATTCTTTATGATTTAAGTAATTTAAAAGTTTACTTTAAATCATTTGATAATAAAACTGTTAAGGAATTTAATCTTTCAGAAATGAATTTTGACCCAAATTCAAATATAGAGGCATCAAAAATCAATCAAGATTATTTTAAACTTGAAAATTATACTTTTGAAATGAATAGAACCTTGTTCAGTACTTCTTTAAAGATGATGGGCTTAAAAATGGATGAAGAATTAGGTTCAATACACCAAATGTCCCCAAACCAAAATAGAATAGACAGAATTTATCAAGACAATTACATTGATTTGACAATTACTTTTATTTCAAAATCTGCAAAAGGAAATATTCACTATACTTTAATGAATGGAGAAGAAAATTTCAATTCAAGAAAAGGAACAAAAAATGGTATTTTCCCAATCCAGAAAACTGAAAACAAAAAGATGATTTATGGAGTACCAAAAGGAGAATTTGCTTTGGCTTGTTTCCAAGATACTAATCTTGACAATAAAATAGATACAAAAATATTTGGAATACCTAAAAATTATGGATTTTCAAGAAACAAAAGAGGCTTTTTTGGAACTCCACCAAAATATAAAGATGCTAAAATTATTTTTAGCGAGGATACCGAAATAATAGTAAAAATAAAATAATCTTCGCTAAACAGCTTATTTATGAAACGACAGGTTCAGTGCAAAATGATACATCGCCTGTAATACCAACTGAATTAAGCCATAAGTTAAAAAATATAGAAAATGAAGTTTAAAATAGTACCTCCATTTTTTTTACTTATAATAAATTTTGCTTTTGGGCAAAATGTAGTTGTACAAAATTTATTATTGGACAAAACACTAAAGAGAGACAGCGTTATAGCCGAATTTACTGAATTATATAATTTGACAAATACAATTCATCCTGGACAGTTTATGTTCTGCACAAGAAAAGAATTTGACAAAACCTATTTGAATTTAAAGAAATCAATCAAAACAGACCTTTCTATTGTAGAATACTATAAACTAACAGCCACTTTAATGGCAAAAATAAAAGATGGGCATACAGCAGTTGACCGAACTCAAATTAGTTCTTTACTAAAAGAAAGATTAGTGTTTCCGTTCAGTATTTATAAAATTAAAAACAACTATTATTTAGACAAATCAACTGAGGAAAATAAGAATTATGTTGGTTTGAAAATAGTAAAATTAATGGACGAAATATAAATTCTATTGTGAATGAAATTAAACAATATATTCATCTTGAAGGCAGAAATGAAACAGGGTTGAATACACGGTTTAAGAACTTTCCTTTTTACTATTTTATTTTTAAGCAAACGGATAAATTTGAAATAGAATATTTAGACCATAACGATCATAAGCAAAAGATGATCTTTATGGGAATAACTTTTGCTACTCACACCAACAATATTTCAGCAAGAACGGAACATTTAACTACAGAATTTAAATCTGAAAATGTAGCAATTTTAAAGTTCCACTCTTTTGAAAATGGTTATAATGAATCCGACAGAAAAGTTGCAGAAAAAAAAATAGACCAGTTTTTTGCCCAACTGGACAGTATAAAAACTAATAACTTAATTATTGATGTTAGAGATAATGGCGGCGGTGCTCCTGAAATGGCAAGCTATTTATTTTCGTATTTGACTAACAAACCTTACTATTATTTTGATTATATAGGAGCAAAATATAATAGTGTAAAAAATTGGAAACATTACGCTCAGAATCCAAATAATATAGAGGAAATAAATTTGAGTGAAACTAAACTTATAAACGGTTTAAATTGCTATACAGAAAGAGACAGCACAGATTATTGGTGGTTTGAACAACAACAAAACAAACCCAATTATTATAAAGGTAAAATTAGCATTTTGATAAATGGTGGATGTTTTTCAACCACAGGACATTTTTTAGCCTTGTTGAGGGAATATAAAATAGGAACATTTTATGGAGAATATTCACAAGGAAGTAATTATAGTAATTCAGGCATTCTAGAATTTGTTTTACCTTATTCTAAAACTTTTGTATGGATGCCTTTTTTACAATTTAAAATGAGAACACCAAATTTTATAAGTGACCCAAAAGGAATTAAACCAGACATTGAACTACAAATTGAGCCAAACGACTTGAAAACAAAATTTGACAGACAAATGGATTATTTAATAAAACAAATTGAACAGAATAAATAAACGAACGCACAACATGGTATTGCCAAAAGCGGGGCTAAACTGCTTCAATTGGACATTTATGCAAGGTTCAACTTTCGTTCTTTGATTGAACTTTAGTACTAAAAATCCCCGCCTTCGGCAATACCCAAAACATTGTACGTCAATTTATCAGACTTCCTGCAATTTACCAATCTAATTTTACGAATTACAAAACCTTACAAACCATATTGCATTTTTATCTTTTCAATGCTTTCATCACTATCCAAAGGAACATCATGATGGCTTCCAAAATATTGCTTTCCAGTTTCAAGCCAATGAACTCTATCCAAGAGCATTTTAAAAATTGCCGTGCCTAATTCTTTTTTCTTTAGTGCTTCTGCAATAATTGGCAACCAAAATCTTTGTTCTCCAGTTTTATTTTGGCCATGCTCCACCATTAAACAAAAATAGTTTTGATATTCATTGTCTCCTGTAATTGATTTACCAGGGTAGCCATACTCCTTATAAAGTCTGTACAGTTTTATTCCATTGAGGCTATCCAAAATATATTGCTTCCGTTGTACTTCCTTATTCTTTAAAAAAAATGGATCTTTTCTGTACTGCTGGTCCAGTATCATCATGGCAATTAAAGTATCAACTACTTTTTGGTTTATGATATTTGTTATCTTGCTTTCTTGTTGCAATTGAGTACCGGCTTTCTTTTTTCCTGTTTCTACTAAATCCAAAAATTTACTCCCCAAGATTTTATAGAATCCAACATTTTGAATATTATTATCGGAATACGAAATGGCGAATTCAACTGTCTCTATAAATTTCGATGGGTTATCTTCCATGCTCTTATACAAGTTGGCATAAATAGAATCTTTAGAAACTCCTAAGTGCCTGTAAGCAACGGCTATATTCCAATAATTAATACAGTCCACTTTTCCATTATGTTCTTTAATATTTTCAACTTGCTCAGCAAGTATTTTTTTTCCCAGATTTGGATTATTAGTGCTAGGTTGAGCTGTTGTCAGGTACTGAATGGAAAGGAAGATGAGCAATAAATTTACTTTTTTCATTTTTATAATTTTTTAGTGTTGAGCAAAGCAAATAAAAGTTTAGTAGCAACTGGGTTACTAAGTCATAATCTTAGTTAATGTTTGTTAATTCACTAGTTTATTAAAGGGCTTGTTATATTTTTGAGATATGAGGGTTAAATCATCAAACATATTATTATTTATGATAGTGCTTGCCACATTTGCGGTAATATGCCTGCAAATTTTATTAAGCATTAAAAGCTATAAGGAAAAAAGAGCAGCTATATCAAATGAAATCAGAAGTTCATTAAACAATGCCGTTGAAACATACTACATGAAGGATGCCATTGAAGAGTTTGTAACGGTTATAGATAATGTACCTGGCAGAAAGTTCAAGTCTTTTGCTGAAGATATCCGGTTCGATTCAGTAAAACACTTTCCATTGGATTCAATAAATATTGTTGAGGGGCACAAAACTAAAACAATAGCTGTTTCTTCTTATCAGATAATTAAAGGAAGAATAGCGGCAGACAGTATCGCTAAAATTAAGAATATAGGGAACACTATTTATTTTCCATTAAGAAAAGAATCGATAAAACTTGAACAACTAAACTTCAGGTTGAAAGAGGGTTTGGAAAGCAAAGGAATATCACTAAATTATGTTGTAGTCTTCACCATTCAGGATAGTTTACCGAAAGTGATCCGCAATGGTACAGAAAAAACATTAACAGATACCATTGAAGCACAATCTGTTTATCTTCCTGAAAAAAGTAATTTACAATTGTTGTTTAAAAATCCAGTACAACTAGTATGGAAAAGAAGCATGAACGGGATCCTTCTTTCTGCTCTCTTCTCACTACTCATTATTTCTTGCCTGTTTTATTTACTTAGCATTATTCGTTTGCAAAAACAAAATAATGAAATTAAAAATGATTTTGTAAGCAACATAACGCATGAATTTAAAACGCCTATAGCAACTGCTTCTTCGGCACTCGAAGCCCTGATAAAATACAATGCTTTAGTTGATACAGAAAAAACACAACGATATGTGCTAATAGCACAAGAAAACCTAATTAAACTGAATCACTTAGCCGACAAAATATTAGATACAGCTTCTATGGAAAACAGCCGACTTATGTTACATCTTAAAGCTGAAAACATTATGCTCCTGCTGCAAAAAATCAGTTTAAAATATAAAACCAATGAAGCTGCAAAAACGATCCGTTTGGTAAATGCCAGCAACGAACTATTTGCTGATATTGATATATTTTATTTTGAAAATGCAATTACTAATATTATAGACAATGCCCTAAAATATGGCGGTAATGTTATTGAACTAAAAGTAACATCAACAGCACAGAATTTAATCATTACAATTGCAGACAATGGGGCTGGAATAGATAAAATTCATTCCTCCAAAATATTTGAAAAATTTTATAGAATACCACAAGGGAATGTTCACAATGTTAAGGGTTTTGGCATTGGCTTATATCATTCCAAAAAAATTATAGAAAGCCATGGTGGTAATTTAAATTTAATCAGTAATCATCCAGCCATATTTGAAATCTGTTTACCCAATGCATAAAATTATAAATATACTTTTAGCGGAAGATGAAATTTCTTTAGGCCAAATAATTAAGGAAAGCTTGGAGACTCAAAACATGAACGTTGATTTTCATATTAACGGAGAAACAGCATTGCTGGCATATAGAAAAAAAAAGCCAGACATTCTTATTCTGGATATAATGATGCCAGTAAAAGATGGCCTCATCTTAGCAAAAGACATTAGAAATAACGATAGTGTTACGCCAATAATATTTCTTACATCCAAATCACAAACAAAAGATGTAGTAGCTGGATTTAATGTTGGTTGTAATGATTATATACGTAAGCCTTTTAGTATAGAGGAATTAATTGTAAGAATTTATGCTTTGCTTGGAAGATCTGTGAAGGAAGTTATTATTACTGAAGTGATACAAGTTGGGAGCTATCAGTTTAATGCGAATAAGCAAATATTAGCAACGGTCGACAAATCATTTTCGCTTACGCACAAAGAATCGTCTTTGCTGCAAATGCTGGTTGAACATAAAAATGAAGTGGTAAACAGAGCTGAGATTCTTCAAAAACTATGGGGCAATGATGATTTTTTTGCTGGTCGCAGCCTCGATGTTTTTATTACTAAGCTGCGAAATAAACTTAAACAGGACGCAGGCATTTCTATAATTAATGTAAGAGGGATTGGATATAAAATGGCATTTTAGACTCAATTGTAAAAAAGCGAACGTACAACAAAAGGTTTGCCGCAAGGCTGCGGACGGAGTAACAATCGGCAGTTGTACTATTATCAGCTAATATCGGGATTGACCGAATCCTATTTGACTTTTTGTTGTTAACTTCAACTTTACTTTTTCAATCGGCTTCAGTTGCCGGGAGGACACAGCAACAATTCCAGCCCTGTGGCAAACCTCGACCGTTGTATGTCAATTTATCAGACTTCCTGCAATTTAACAATATAATTTTTTAGCCGCAGTTGGTCTTCTCGCCGCCGTCTGGTTTTCAACCAACGGCAATCTATTTTTCAAATAAATAACATTCAGTGGTTATCAATCCAAATCTAGTATTGCCAATCTAAGCCAAAAGTCTTTATTTTTATATTCTTAATAATCTATTTTTTAATTAGTTCTTTATCAATATGCAAAAAATCCTGGTAGCTGTATTTTTATTTCTATTTCAAACTTCTTTCGGTCAAACTGACTTAAAAAAAGAAATGAAAATATTTTCTTTTAAAAATGCTAAATATGGTAAGGTTGAATTTTGCACATTCAATTCTACCGTTGACAAAAATAAACCGCTGTTAATTTTTATACATGGTTCCGGTAACGAGCCCACATTTAGTTATGCTAAGGATATAAAAATGTATGCTTGGAAAGGCTTTACAGAAGTAGCAAAATATAAAGATAAGTTTCATATCATCTTTGTAAATAAGCCTGGTGTACCATTGTTCGATACAGTGCAAAAAGACCCGGTTAATTTTTCAACATCTTACCCAATAAGTAAAGAATTTACCGATAATTATTCTTTAGAATGGAGAGCAGAAACGGCTTCATTAATCATAGACAAAGCCATAAAACTATTGCCAGTAAATCGTTCTAAAATTATGGTGGTAGGGCATTCGCAAGGCGGACAAGTTGCCCCTAAAGTTGCAGTACTAAATAAAAAAGTAACCCATTGTGTATTGTTAAATTCTAACTCGTTAAATCATTTGTACGACTTTGTTTTACAAGAACGTTTGGATGCTTTTAAAGGCGAAAAAACATTTGAAGAAAGTCAAAAAAATATAGACAGTTTATTTGCTAACTATAAACGCATTTTTGATGAACCTACTAGTAGAACAAAGTATTTTGATGAAGAAACCTATTATAGATGGGCAAGTTTTAGCGATGAAACCCCGTTGGAAAATATGTTAAAATTAAAAATACCTATTTATGTAGTAGCAGGCGGCAAAGATGTTTACGGCTCCTTTATTATGAATACCGATTATGTTCAAATAGAATTTTTAAGGTACGGCAAAACTAATCTTACGTACAAGGTGTACCCAAATGCAAATCATTTTTTGCAAGATGAAATAAATGAAAATAATAAAACTAAGTACATCGACTTAAAGCCAAAAATATTTGCTGATATAGTGGATTGGAGTAGCCAATAAAATATTTAGTATAGCTATGTCAGGATGAGTCAGTTCTATATTAGCGGAAAAAGTTTCGTTAATACCCTACACTTGGCGAAAAATGTAAATATTACAAGACAATCGGGTAAATTATTTTCATTTTTTAACTTACCAATCGCCGCCAGCACCACCACCACCAAAGCTACCACCGCCAAAGCCACCGAAGCCGCCACCACCAGAGCTTCCGCCGCCGCCCCAGCCACTGCTGCTGCCACCACCTGTCCACCAAATGGTAGGGCCATTAAAGCCACGGTAACCTCTGCGGCTCATGTATGAGCCACCGCCACCACCTTTGGATATTATAGAAAGGAAAATGATGATTAAGAAAATGATTAAAAGAATGGTAAATAATGATGGCCCTTTACCTTGCCCGTAACCAGCCGGCGCTGTGTATTTACCTTGTGTAGCATCAATAATGGCGGTTGTGCCGTTATCTAGTGCATGATAATAATCGCCACCTTTTAAAAGTGGTATTACTTCGTTGTTTACAATTTCGGAGCAGGTATAATCGGGCAATACATCTTCTACCCCTTTTCCGCTGGCAATAAATACTTTCCGGCTTGTATTATCCTTGCTTCTGTAAACTAAAAAAACTATTCCGTTATTAAATTCTTTAACGCCGCCTACACCCCATTTATTTCCAAGTTCTGTTGCATAGTCGCCTGCATCCATTCCTAAAATATCATCTGTTGTTACAATGGCTATTTGGGTAGATGTTTTCTTATTAAAATCAACTAATTTTTGTTCTAATGCTTGTTGTTGATCTGAAGTAAGTAATCCTAATTTATCGTTAACTAATTTTGGCGGATTAGGCCTATCCGGTAAAGATTGCCCAAAAGTATTTGTGCAAACAAATAAAGAAAGAATTAGAAATATGTTTTTTAAAAAATTCATTTATTTTTTTATTAGATAAGTTTCAATTACAACTTTTCATTTTTCTCAAAATTTTTATCTATTTATTTTACTTTTTGCCTTGACGCAAAAAGTAACAAAAAAGTCAAGAAAGAACCGAAATACAGCCCGTTTCTTTCAGTAGCCTTAATCATCTTTTGTACTACTGTGGCTTCAGCATTAGTGCTCTACTCTTAAATTCAAACGATCTCAATTAATAACAATTGTCATTATTCTTCCAAAAATGAAAATTATTTACCAAACACAATTTCATCCGGTAATTCGTTTTTATCTGTTTTGTGTTGGTATGGAAATTCTTTTTCTAAGGTTTTGCCTACCGCTTCAATTGTTTGGCAAACTCCTTCTACATGGTTCTCTTTATTAAAATGTAAAAGCATTGTTTGTACAGCATTTTGCCAAAACGCAGTACCTACTTTTTTATGTATGCCTTCATCTCCATATATAGCCAGTTGCCTGTCTTTTAAAGCAATGTATATTAATACCCCATTGTGATCGGCTGTTTTTTCCATTTTTAATCCAAAGAAAACTTCAATAGCCCTGTCTACCGGATCTACAAAGCGGCACTTACTTTCTACAAACACCCTTACTTCGCCGCTGGTGTTTTTTTCGGCAGTTCTTATAGCATTCACTATCTGCTCTTCTTCCTTAGCAGATAATAATTTTTTCTTTGTTATAAAAGGAAATAATGCCACAGTATTTTTTATTTTGTAAATGTTATTTCAGGTGCTTTATCTGCACCAATATCAGCTTTAAAACCATCTTTTACTTTAAAACCAAATAGTTTGGCAACAATGCTTGATGGAAACGATCGGGCTGCTGTATTGTATTCCATTATTGCTTTGTTAAAATCGTTTCGGGAAAATTTAATCCGCCTTTCGGTACCAATTAATTGATCTTGCAAACGAACAAAACTGTTGGTAGTTTTTAAATCGGGATATTTTTCTATTACACCAATTACTTTATTGGCAGATATAGCTACTTCTCCATTTGCCGCTTCTACTTTATTATAATCCTCAATAGTTGGGTTTCCGGAAACGTTTACTTGTGCCGCTTTTGCCCTTGCTTCAATTAATTTGGTAAGTGTTTCTTTTTCGTAATCGGATGAAGCTTTTACCGCCGAAACTAAATTAGGAACCAAGTCTAACCTGCGTTGATAATCGCTTTGCACATTGTTCCATGTTTTTGTAACATTTTCTTCCTTTTGTACAAACCCATTTCGGGTAATAATAATAAAAACGGCAAGTAGCGCCAGAATTACCAGCGCTACCAACCCATATTTTTTTTGTGAAGTATTATTACTTTCCGCCATTATTTTGTTTCGAAATTAACCACAGGAGCTTTTTCGGTACCGGCATCTGCTTTAAAACCTTCTTTAGCTTTAAAGCCTAAAATACCAGCTATTGCACTTGCAGGGAACGAACGAACTTTTACATTATAGCTTTGTACAGCATCGTTAAATGTATTACGATCGGCTTTTACTCCGTTCTCAATACTTTCTAACTGGCCTTGCAGCTTTGTAAAATTTTCGGTTGCTTTTAATTGAGGATATTGCTCGGCAACTAACATTAACCTGCTTAAAGATCCTTTCAATTGCTCCTGAGCAGCCTGAAATTTTGCCATATTTTCAGGCGTTAAATCTTTAGCATCTAAAGTTATAGATGTAGCTTTGGCTCTGGCTTCAATTACATCTGTTAAGGTTTTTTGCTCAAAATTAGCCACACCTTTTACTGTGTTTACTAATTGGCCAACTAAATCGGACCGTTGTTGATAGGCCGATTGTACTTTATTCCAAGCGTTTTTTACAGTTTCGTCTTGTCCTACCAAACCACGTTGTGTAGATATGCCCCAAAGTACAAGGGCTGCTATAATGGCTAAAATTACTAAACCGGAACGTTTCATGTTTTTAAGTTTTTAGTGTTAAGATTATAAAAATAATATTTTCTTTACAATATTGGTATTAATTATAAAATGTTGAAAAAGTAACCTTTTAATTTGTTAAACTTCCTACAAAGGCATAAAGCTACAAAAGTAAATTATTCTGTAACTGCTGCTATTCCCGGCAACACTTTCCCTTCAAAGTACTCCAGCATTGCACCGCCGCCTGTGCTTACATAACTTACTTTATCAGCTAAATTAAATTGATTTACTGCAGCTACGCTATCGCCACCGCCTACGAGGCTAAATGCACCTTTACTTGTAGCATCGGCAACCGCCAATGCTATGGCTTTAGTGCCGCTTTGAAATTTTTCCATTTCAAAAACGCCCATTGGCCCGTTCCATAAAATAGTTTTTGATTTACCAATTACTTCGCTAAAAATACCAATGGCCTTTGGCCCAATATCTAAACCCATCCAACCATCGGGTATGGCATCGCTGGGGCATGTATTGGTGTTAGCATCGGCAGCAAATTTATCTGCAATTATGCTATCCTCCGGCAAATGAATACTTACATTTTTTTGCCTGGCTTTTTCAATAATCTCTTTAGCTGTATCTAATCTGTCATCTTCACATAATGAACTTCCAATTTTTCCGCCACGGGCTTTCATAAAAGTGTATGCCATTCCACCTCCAATAATAATATCGGTTGCTCTATCCAGTAAATTTTCGATAATTAATATTTTGTCGGAAACTTTTGCTCCTCCAATAATTGCTGTAAAAGGTTTTTCGGCCTGATGTAACACTTTTTCGGCACTTAGCACTTCTCCCTCCATAACCAGCCCAAACATTTTTTTATCGGCAGCAAAAAATTTAGCAATTACAGCTGTACTTGCATGTGCCCTGTGTGCTGTGCCAAAGGCGTCGTTTACATACACATCGCCAAGCTTGGATAATTTTTGGGCAAAGGCTTCATCGCCGGCTTCTTCTTCTTTATAAAAACGCAGGTTTTCTAAAAGTAAAACTTCGTCGCTGCGTAGCATGCTTACGGTCATTGCGGCTTGTTCGCCAATACAATCGTTGGCGAAGAATACTTTTGTTGGTTGTTGTTCACCCTCCGATGGCGCAGAAGACACTGAGGTGGGGTTTAATAAATCGTATAAATGTTGTACTAAATGTTTTAAAGAAAATTTATCTTCCGGCCCTCCTTTTGGCCTGCCCAAATGGCTCATTAAAATTACTTTGCCGCCATCGGCTAATATTTTTTTTATGGTAGGAATTGTAGCTCTCATTCGGGTATCGTCGGTAATAGTAAAATTTTCGTCTAACGGTACATTAAAATCTACTCTTATTAGTGCTTTTTGTCCTTTAAAATTGTAATCAGAAAACTTGCTCATTGTTATTTTTTATTGAAATTATTCAGGTATAAATATACTGCAATTACTTTGCATAAACTTTAAATACTTTTTTTAATACAGATACAATTGTTGTGGCCAAAATTGCTCCGGAAAAAGCCAGAAAAATATCTTTTTGTGCATCCCAAATATCGCCTTGTGTGCCTAAATATGCATCGCCTTGCGACGGAAAAAATACATCGGCTACCCACCATTCTATCAGCTCATAAAATGCACTTACAGACATGGTTATTTCTATTGGAAGCAACCAGGCTACCCATGCAGGAAATTTTAAGTAATTCAGGAATAATTCTCTCATAGGATAGGCTAATAAAAACCCAAATGAAAAGTGAACAATTCTATCGTAAAAATTTCTTTTTGCATGAAAAACATCTTGCAACCAAAAGCCAAAAGGATTTTCGGCATAAGTGTACTTGCTGCCATATACATGCAGGCACAAATAAATACAAATAAGCAAATAACTTAAATCGCTAAATTGATGTTTTTTGTATTGCCATATTAAAAAAGTAAGAAAAATTACCACTAAGGTATTTTCCATAAACCAGTTTTTAATATCTGTTGTGCCAACCAGCGTACTTATCCAAACAGCAATAAAAAAGATGATAAATGTAATGAGCCATTTGTTTTGTTTAAACGGAGTTCTAAAATTTGATATGGCATTTGAAAAAGGCATGGGCAAAAATGAATTATTAATAATAAAAATGAGTTTTTCTTTCTGTATAAAGAAATAAAGATAACAAGAACGGTATTAAATAGACTTCTCTTGTTGAAATGACATGAAAAAGCTGCCTAAAATTTTAGGCAGCTAAAATAATTTTCTTCTGCAAAAATTAACTAATCAGGTTTGCAAAATGATGTACAGTACGCACTAACTGACTTACATAACTCATTTCGTTATCGTACCAACTAACGGTTTTAACCAATTGCTTATCACCAACAGTCATTACTTTAGTTTGTGTAGCATCAAATAAAGACCCGTAGGTAATACCAATAATATCGCTGCTAACAATTTCATCTTCGTTGTACCCAAAGCTTTCATTGCTGGCGGCTTTCATGGCTGCATTTACTTCTTCAGCAGTTACAGTTTTATTTAAAATAGAATACAATTCGGTAACAGATCCTGTAATTACTGGTACTCTTTGGGCACCACCATCTAATTTACCTTTCAACTCAGGCAGTACTAAACCAATTGCTTTTGCAGCACCTGTACTGTTTGGTACAATATTTTGTGCGGCTGCCCTGGCCCTGCGTAAATCGCCTTTTGGATGTGGTGCATCTAACGTGTTTTGATCGTTTGTGTAAGCATGTATAGTACTCATTATACCACTTGCTATACCAAAATTATCGTTCAATGCTTTTGCCATTGGTGCCAAACAGTTGGTTGTACAACTTGCACAGCTAATTATGGTTTCGCTACCATCTAATATTGCATGATTTACATTAAAAACTACCGTTTTTAAATCGCCGGTAGCAGGAGCAGAAATAACAACACGTTTTGCACCAGCGGTTAAATGGGCTGCAGCTTTATCTTTATCAGTGAAAAAGCCGGTACATTCAATTACAACATCAACATTATGATTACCCCAAGGTATTTGTGCAGGGTCTTTTTGTGCATATATTTTTATTTCATCGCCATTTACACTTATTGAGTTTTCGCCGGAAGTTACATTTTGGCCAAAACGACCTTGTGCACTATCGTATTTTAATAAATGAGCCAGTACTGCAGGACTGGTTAAATCGTTAATAGCTACAACATCTATGCCTTGCATATTATAAATTTGACGAAAAACTAAGCGTCCGATACGACCAAAGCCATTAATGGCAACTTTTACTGTACTCATGTTATAAAAAATTATTATTCTGCCAAAGGCAGACAAGTTAAAAATTAAGAATTTGCGATGCAAAAATACATGATGTGCTACACATATTTGTGTATTATTTTTGACCGAATTCTGAAATTATTTGGATAAAAATGCCAGAGATGTTATCTTTGCAAACCCAAAAGGGTAAATGCCGCGTTGGTCAAGGGGTTAAGACGCTTCCCTTTCACGGAAGAGTCACGGTTCGATTCCCGTACGTGGTACAAAAACAAAAGCCTTTCGAATAATCGAAAGGCTTTTACTTTACAAAACAACTTTGCCAAAAAGTTAAATTATTTTAACTTTAATTTTTCCAATATAGCTTTAGATAATGCCGTTTTTGGAATTACTAAGCTTATTGTATTCATGGCAAAATATGCTTCTGATACATTAATAAACCCTTGAAATGGCCCAACTTCTCCCCATGAATTTTTTACATTAAAATAATATTTTCCATCTTTTGATATGTTTGATCCAACAATATGCATCAAATGATCATCCTGAGTTGTAAGGTTTTCAAATAATAATTGTCTTTTATCTGCATCAATTTTACCTTCTTTAACTTCTCCGTTTATCATATCCTTTTTTGATCTTGATTTTTCAGGAATGCTACTCATATCGTAAGCATAACCAATTTGCTGAGCAAAACCATCATTACTAACATCTGCGTCCCAGAGCACAGTAACACCTTTGTTAACTGCCTCTTTTGTTAGTTGAAGCATTTCGCTCAAAGGCAAATTATAGTAAGCGCCGTTGCTAAAATTATCCGGCACTTCAATAATAAATGGTGCATAATAAGGATGATGTGTAAAAGATGTTATGTACACATAATCGTTAGCATTAAATTTCAATACATTACTTGCAAATGTTTTTGGAGTATATTCTTGCCCGTTATAAATAAACTTCGCAGGTGGTGTTCCCATTTCTGTATTTAAAATAGCTTCGTAACCAGCCACCCAATTTTCGGGTACAGGTTTTAGTTGCAAAATACTATCCAAATATTGCTTAAGGCTTGCAACTAATTTTACATGATTATGCTGCGGTGCTGTTGGTTTTACCTGCTGCTCAGTTGGCTTTGTAGCAGCATTTACATCTGCTTTATCCTTATTAATAGCAAAATGAGAATTAGTTGATGTCTCACTTATAGGCTTTAGACCACTATAAACACTCTCTGGCATTACACCATATTTTTCAATAGCATTAATTAAATCGTGCCCTAAACCACCTTCGCTAAATTGAGCATGCCCTTGCCTTAATATATAGTTTTTTGCTTTCTCTAAATATGTATTTCTTACAGAAAACATTTCACTTAAGTCAAAGCTACCTAAGTTATTTTTTAGGCACTGACTTTCAATTAATGAAGTAGTTGAAAAACACCAGCAAGTACCTGTCATACCTTGATTTTTTACATCCGTTGCTGATAACATTTTTGAATCCGAAAAACCTGCATTTAATTTTTTTCTTTGCTCCGCCTTCTCTATTCTAGCCTTTTCTTCATTTGCTTTTTTTAGTTGCGGATTTGCAACTTCTGCATCGCTTTGTGCAAATGCAACAAACCCACTTAAAGCAAAAAATACATACAATAAAACTTTTTTCATTTTGTTTATTTTGAATAATTAATAGTGCAATTAAATTGATTATCACCTGCTCCAAGTTCGGCTGCGGCAGCATTGCTTATACGCACAACTATGCCACTGTTTTGCTTAATATCGGGTATTACATCTAATACCTTTGCATAAATAACTTTGCCGTTTGCTGTATTTGTAATTTTTACAATAGTGTTTTGCGCTGCACTGTTATGCAGGCAATAGTATTTACCATCTTCCCAACCACTTGTGCTTTTAAAAACTGCAGCTGTACCGTTTTCTTTGCCGCATCCCAGCCTGTTTTCTCATCATATCCATTTTTAAAGTACCCGCCCTCAAAACCATTACCAATATTTTTTGTTACAACAGGTATAGCTACAATTTTTGTTTCTTTTGTCATCTGCAGTTTTACAACTTCCGGGGCTTTTATTTCTTCTACTTTTGTTTCGGGTATTTTTTCCGCTTTTGTTATTTCAGTTTCTTTTTTTACAATATTTACCACCTCACTTTCAGGCTTGTTGCCATTGTATCCTACAATGATTTTGGCACCTTCATTTAGTGCATCTACTGTAAGGTTATTCCATTTTTTATATCGGCTATAGTAATGTTATATAATTTGCTAACACCGTATAATGTTTGCTTTGGGGCAACGGTATGATAGGTAGGTTCTCCATTTTTTGCGACAGTTTGTTTTACAGGCTCTTCTTTTTTTGCAATGGCAGGTATATTACCCACAGCCGCTGCGTTTTTAACAGGCACTTTCAAAACTTGTCCGATAGATAACCCTTTTTCGTAATCCAGATTATTATAATTAGCCAGCTCACGACCATTAATATTATATAACCTGCCAATACTACTGTAGCTTTCTTTTGGGGCAACAGTATGGTTAATTATTTTATCCTGAGCAAAAACAAATAAAGGCGCTAAAAATAACAAGCAAATAAATTTCTTCATTTTGTAAAATATTGTAGCTGCAAAGATGCAGAATTTTGTTGGTTTTGGTCTTAATTACTTGTTAAGAATACGCCACTCCTTCGGGTAATAATTATTGATTCGATTGGGCAATATTTTTACCCAGCCCAGCGGTTGATGCTGAAATGTTATTAGCACCCAACCTTTTTTATCGGTAATTAAACTTATTTCTTGCTTTCGCAAATATTGCAATGCCATTTCTTTGTCTACTTCAACTGAAACAACATCTTTGCTAATAATGGAACCTAAAGCCAACTCGTGATGTGGTATTAATTCGTTTCTAATTATGCTACCTAATTTTATACCCGCTTTTTTGATATATAAGGATTGTAACATTGGCAAGTCTAAAGCCATCTCATAAGGCAATGCAATTAGTTCATCATTTAATTTAATAAATGAAAGATTCATTTCGTTATTTATGTATTTTCTGATTACTTCTTCCTCTTTACTACTAATCAATTCTGCTTTATTTCTTTGAGGTTTGTTAGTAACATTATCAATTTCTGTTTTTTTTAATGCGGCTATAAAAAAACCCTCTCCTTTTACTTTATCGGGGTAAAACCGATATCCATATGCCCCATTTTTTTCGGACATTGTTTCTACAATTCCCCATTTGCTATTAAGTTTTAGTTGTAGGGTACCAAACCCAAGCTCTTCAACCAGCCAATCTAATACATCTTCATCTTCTTGTTTAGAATAAGAGCAAGTTGAGTAAATTAATACACCATCATTTTTTAAAGAATTATACACATCGGCTAAAATTCTTTGTTGGCGCTGGCTGCATAAGGCTACATTATTTTCACTCCACTCTGTAATAGCATTTGCATCTTTTCTAAAAAGGCCGCTGCCACTGCAAGGTGCATCAACCACAATTACATCAAAATAATTAGGAAGTTTTTTAAAATCTTTGGGATCGTTATTGGTTACTACTACATTTACAGCGCCCCATTTAGTAATATTTTCTGCCAATACATTTACCCTGGTTTTAATTACTTCATTACTCACTAAAATACTTTTATCGCTTATTAAAGATTGTATTAAAGTAGATTTTCCACCTGGTGCAGCACATAAATCCAACACTTTAACCGGGTTAGTTAAATCCATCGTTTGATGTAGTACTTGTTCTAAAAACATGCTACTTGCTTCCTGCACATAATACGTGCCGGCATGAAAAGAGGATCTGTGGTAAAGGAAGGCCTGCTATCTGAATAAAATCCGTTTGCACACCAATCAACTTTTGAATTAGGAATAGTTAAATCAAATGGCTTACCGGGGTTTTTCCGGATAGAGGTTATTTGCTCTCCGGATGTATGCACAGCAATAAAAGTCTTTTGGGTAAAGCCTTTTATGTTTTGTAAAGATTGTAGTAAAGCAACCGGTAACTGCAATTTTTTGGTAGTTAAATAAAGAAATTTTTTGGCAAAATAAATAAACGTATACATTAACTTCTCTCTTCCCAAATCATACTTAAATGCACAATTGTTTCGGCAGCTTTTGCCATATCTTTTGTTCCAACCCACTCCAGCTTGCTATGTATATTTTGCATACCTGTAAAAATATTTGGACAAGGCATACCCATGTGGCTAAACCTGCTGCCATCTGTACCACCCCGTATGCTTTCCTTTTTAACTGCTAAGCCTGTACGTTGTATTGCTTCCTCGGCATATGCAGTAACATGCGGATAGTTTACCAAAACATCTTTCATATTTCTATATTGTTCCTGTACTTCATATTGCATACTTACCCCAGCAAAATTAGCCACTACTTTTTCTGCAATGGCTTTAAGCCGCTGATGATGTTTTACCAATCCTTCTGTAGTAAAATCTCTTACAATAAATTGTATGGTTGCTTTTTCGGCAATGCCATTTATCGCTGTTGGATGCACAAAACCCTGCATTGCCTCAGTTGTTTCAGGGCTCCATTCATCTTTTGGCAAGGCAGCCAAAACTTCTCCTGCTATTTTTAATGCATTAACCAGTTTATTTTTTGCATAGCCAGGATGCGTTATAACACCATTTATGGTAATAACAGCCCCATCAGCACTAAAGGTTTCATCTTCTAAACTTCCTGCCTCTCCGCCATCTAAAGTATAACCAAATTTTGCTCCAAGTTTTTGCATATCAACCTTGGCTGTGCCTTTTCCTACTTCTTCATCAGGTGTAAATAATATTTTTAACTCTCCATGTTTTACAGCAGGGTTTTGTATAAAAAACAATACCGCTTCCATTATAGCTGCTACGCCGCTTTTATCATCGGCACCAAGTAAGGTTAGCCCACTTGCCGTTATTATTCCATGATTAATATGCTCCTTTAAGTACGGCGATTTACTTATGCTTAAAACTTGTGTTATATCGTCGGGCAATACAATATCATTACCATCATAATACCTGTGCAATATGGGTTTTACATTTGTGCCGCTGCAATCGGGTGCAGTATCTACATGAGCACAAAAGCATATAGCAGGTATATTTTTTTTATCGCTATTGCCAGGTATAGTTGCATATACATAACCAAACTCATCGGTTGTGGCATTAGTGATACCCATACCCAACAACTCTCTGTGCAAAAGTTTACTTAAGTTTTTTTGCTTTTCGGTTGTAGGGTGTACATTACTGTTAGGATCACTTTGAGTATCTACCTGTGCATAACGCATAAAGCGTTCGGCAATATTATCGGGGCTAATTTGTATCATACAATAAAAATAAGAAATAAGACAGGAAAAATAAGGAAATAAAAAAGCAGCCCACTTTCGTAAACTGCTATTTTATTAATTCGTAATTTCCAATTCCTAGTTAATAGAAACTAATTCAATATCAAAAACCAATTCCTCGCCTGCCAAGTGGTGATTGGCATCTAAAATAATAACATCTTCTTTAACCTCTATAACTACCACAGGAACCGGCTGCCCATACTGGTTTGTAAGCGTTAATGGCATCCCTGGTTCTAAAACCATATCAACAGGTACATTTTCTTTAGGAAAATCAATAATTGCTTCCGGATTTTTTTCGCCATAAGCATCCGCCGCAGGAATGTTAACTGTTTTTTTATCCCCCACAGCCATGCCTGGTATTGCGGCATCAAAGCCTTTAATCATTTGCCCGGCACCTACTGTAAAACCTAAAGGTTCTCTTCCTGCAGATGAGTCAAATTGTGTACCATCGGTTAATTTTCCGGTGTAATGAACTTTTACATTATCTCCGTTTTTTGCTTGCATTGTTTTACTTTTTTGGTCAACTAATTAATTTTACTCAACTTCATTTGCGTCGCACTCTTATACATTTTTTGCTATTCATCTTCAGCCTTCAATGCAAAACAGTATTACACTTTTTAAAATTTTGTGCAAATTAAATTATAAATGGCAAATGCATTTAAAATCTTTTTACCATCTTTACCACATGAAAATTACTCATTGTATAGTAGCTTTATTAATTAGCTGTTTGCCAGCTTTTTCTCAACCAGCAAAGCAACAGTTTAGCGTATCGGCAAAGCAGCAAATTATTACCGGTGCCGATAGGATGCAGGTTTATCTGCCTTTACTAAAAAACAAGTCGGTGGCTGTTTTTGCCAACCAAACCAGTATAGTAGGCAAAAGCCATTTGGTAGATACTTTACTTAAAAGTGGAATAAAAATTGTAAAAATTTTTGGGCCCGAGCATGGCTTCAGAGGCGATGCAGATGCCGGCGAACATGTTAGTAATGCAGTAGATAAAAAAACGGGCATACCGGTTATTAGCCTTTACGGTGATCATAAAAAGCCAACTTGGGATGATGTAAAAGATGTAGATGTACTGGTTTTTGACATACAGGATGTAGGCGTACGTTTTTACACTTTTATTTCATCTTTACAATATTATTTAGAAGCCGCCTTGGAATTTCATAAACCATTATTAGTGCTTGATAGGCCTAACCCTAATGGCTTTTACGTTGATGGGCCTGTGTTGGATATGAAATTTAAAAGTTTTGTAGGCATGCAGCCCGTACCTATAGTTTACGGCATGACGGTTGGTGAATATGCCATGATGCTGGCCGGCGAAAAATGGTTATCAGCAAAAGCGAATGAAATTAACAGCTATAATATTACTACTACACCTAATAATGATACGCCTTTTCATTTTTTGGTAATTAAATGTAAAAACTACGATCATAAAAGCAAATACATTTTGCCGGTAAACCCATCGCCCAATTTAAAAACCATGCAAAGTATTTATATGTACCCAAGCACCTGTTTTTTGAAGGCACTGTATGCAGTGAAGGACGTGGAACCGATTATCCTTTTCAAATTTTTGGTCATCCAACTTTACCAAAAACTTGTACAGTTTTACACCCAAACCAAATGCCGGAGCTAAAAGCAGTAAGTGCTTTAATCAAAATGTTATGGTTGGTTTATAAAAGGTAGTAATGAAGAAATATTAAAAAAATTAAATAATAAAATTCAATTAAGTTATTTTTTAAATGCTTACAAACAGTTTCCGGGCAAGGATACATTTTTTTTAAAAAATAATTTTATAAATAAGCTTGCCGGCAACGATACATTTGCACAGCAGGTAAAGCTGGGAAAAAGCGAAACAGAAATTAAAAAAAGCTGGGAACCAGATTTAATTAAATTTAAAGCCATTCGAAAAAAATACCTGCTTTATACAGATTTTGAATAAGGTAAATATGCCTGTAAATTCAAATCATAAAAGTTGCAGAGGTAATTTTGTATATTAGCACAAGTGAAACCTATATATGCTATTTTAAACTTTCTGCTATTTTATGGCAGTACACAGGCACAGGATATTTTACGCCCCATAAAATATCTTACTACAGACAATGGCTTAAGCCAAGCTATAAACTACTCTATTTTAAAAGACAGTAAAGAGCTTGTTTGGATAACCAGTTACGATGGCCTTAACAAATTTGATAGCCGCAAAATTACTCCTTACAGAAATATGCTGCAGGATAGTACTTCTTTTAAGGGTACACTATCCATGGGTTTGGTAGAGGATGAAAATCATAATGTATGGTGCGGCAGTAATGATGAATTAAATGTTTATATCCGAAATCGAAATTATTTTAAGCATGTAAATTTTAACAATACCGATAATAGTTTATACATTCCTCTTATATCCTACAGTAATAATATACTTTTTAAAAAAGGTGATAATTTATTTACCTGCGATATTAATACTTATCAAATAAAAAAAATTACTGTAGCCTTACCCGAAGAATTACTTAAATACACACCTAAAGTTTTTGAAAGTAATTCTTCCTTTTACATTTTCTTTTATCAAAACCGCTGTTATCCAGCTCTCAATTTACAACCGGTTTTAAAGTACTGGAAATTAAAAAATGATTTCACAAAGGCACATATCATTTATAAACAAACAGATGCCAACCAATACCATGATGTAATTGACTTAAACAACGGCAATTATATTTTGGGCACTAATAATGGGCTTTTAAATTTAATATTGTCACTAATGAGCTTTTGCCTTTTGCCCCGAATTAAATTCAAAAAATAATTGCACTAGCTAAAATAAATAACAGCATATTATTATCTGTTAAAAAAGAAACACTTTATGCTTTAAACCTGCGTACGCAAAAGGCTACACCCATTACAATCACCAACCCAACAGACAATGATGAAATTAAAAAGTATGGTGTTGAAATGCTGTATGTAGATAAAAATAATTTTTTATGGCTATCACTTTGGGGTAAAGGCATTGGTTATGTTGATCTTTCGCCAATGTATTTTAAATTTTATTTTACCGAAAGCGATTTACAAAATAATAAAATTAAAGACCGCTACATAGTTAGTGTTAAATGCGACAGCCTTGGCAATGCATGGCTTAGCACAAAAACAGATGGGGTTTATTGTATTGCAAAAACAGGTGCTGTTTTAAGCCACATACCTTACCCCGATTTACTTAAGCAAAACCCTTTGGCGATACCTATATTTTTAAAGGCCTTAATCAAGATTTATTTATTGGTTGCCAATGGGGCATTTATAAAATAGACAAGCAAAAAAAACAATTAGTAAAATTAAGTGTAAGCTACAACGGTAGTCCCTTAAAAGGCATTAATGATATTTTAACAACAACTAATAATACGTACATAATATCTACGCAAACCGGCATATTTGAGGCAAATGCAAATTTTTTGAAGTAAAAAACAATACTGTTTTAGGCGATAATCAAGTTTATATAAGAACATTCATAGCTAATAATAAGTGGTTATTTGTTTGCAAGCCGTTTACTGGCACTAAAATTTTTAAAATAGAAAACAACAAGTATATTATATACGATTCCATAAAAATTAATACCAGTATAAAACACATTTATGTATCGCAGGATAGTAATACCGTATGGCTTGCATCAACAATTGGAGTAATTAAATACCACCTTTCCAATCGTAAATACTCTATCATCAACCAATCAGAGTTATTATCCAATACGTACACGTACTCTGTATTGCCCGATAAACAAGGAAATTTATGGATAAGCCATAATAAAGGCATAACAAAATTCGACATCCAAAAGGAAAAATCAAAACACTATACAAAAAGTAATGGCTTACAGGGAAATGAATTTAATACAAATGCTTTTGATAAAGCAGAAGATGGCACAATGTTTTTTGGTGGTACAAATGGGTTAAATGTTTTTGACCCTTCGGCAATAGATTCTGCAACCACTGCTCCATTTTTGCAAATGGTAGATTTTAAAGTAAACGACCAAGCATTTGAGGAAAAATATATACTATCTCCGAACGACACATTAGTACTCCCCTACAAAAAAAACACTTTTTAGTTTTATACCAATCATTGTTAATTATTACAACCCCGAAGAAGATGAGTGTGTATATAAAATTGATGGTATAGATAAAAATTGGTTGGAAGGAAGAAGCCACAATTTAGTACGCTATAGTAATTTACCGGCAGGGCAATATTCCCTGTTAATTAAAGACAAAATTTCAGATAAAATATCAACCGTTTTTATAAAAATTAAAAAACCTTATTGGGCAACCACCTGGTTTATACTTTTAGTGGTTGCCGGCATTACATTTTTAACCTGGTTTATTTTTAGAAATTATTATCTACGAAAACTTGAAAAACACAAGGCAGAATTAGAAAAACAAAAAGCCGTAGAACATGAGCGTACCCGTATTGCAGCCGATATGCATGATGATTTGGGCAGCGGTCTCACAAAAATTACTTACCTGAGCCAAATGGCTATTAATAAAGATAACAGCAAAGAGGATTTACAAGCAATTAAAAAAACTTCTACCGAATTAGTAGAAAATATGAGTGAAATTATTTGGGCTATGAAGGAAGAAAATAACTCATTAGAAGATTTGGTATATTATATAAAAGTATATGCAATGGAATATTGTACCGGCAATAATTTAAACTGCGTAATTCATCTTCCCGAAAAATTATACCCCAGAATAATAGCCGGACAAAGCCGCCGTAATATTTATTTAGCTGTAAAAGAAACGTTGCATAACATTGTAAAACATGCACATGCACAAAATGTTACTATAAATGTAGGTTTTGATAAAGAATGGAAAATAAGTATAAAGGATGATGGAGTAGGAATAAATTTAAATGCACAAAAAATTGAAAGCCACCATGGCGGAAACGGATTAAATAATATCAAAAAAAGAATTGAAGCTGTGAGAGGCAGAGTAGATATTATAAACAATAACGGTACAGAAGTAATTTTTTACATCCCTCTTTAATAAAAGTTTACAAAAAAGGATATGAGCCTTTTGTATCATAGTATACCATTGAAATTTTTAGTTAATTTGTGATAAATAAACCCAGCATGATTAGTGTTTGCATTATAGAAGATATTCCCGAAATACAAAAGGGCTAAAATCTTTTATAGAAGCAGATAACAGATTTAATTTACTTAAATGTTTTAGCAATGCAGAAGATGCTATTGCTGAATTACCCGAGTTAATACCCAACATAGTAATTGCCGATATTAATTTACCGGGCAAAACAGGTATTGAATGTGTACATACTATTAAAGAAATTGTACCAGCCATACAATTTATAATGTTTACTATTTATGAAGATAACGACCAGGTGTTTGAAGCTATAAAGGCCGGTGCCAATGGTTATATTTTAAAAAATACACCCCCCGAAAAAATACTGGAAGCCTTGATTGACCTAAGCGAAGGTGGCAGCCCAATGACGGCAAAAATTGCCCGTAAAGTTATTGCCAGTATGCAAAAGAACGAAGAGGCCTCACATATAGATGAACTAACGCAAAGAGAAAACGAAGTATTAGTTTTACTAAGCAAAGGTTTTTTGTATAAAGAAATTGCCGATAAATTAAGTATTGCTACAAGTACTGTAAAAAGGCACCTTAGCCATATTTACCAAAAACTACAAGTGCAAAATAAAACAGAAGCTATTAATAAAATGTATAGCCGGTAATTTTTTTCAACTTTGTTTCATGTTAATTTTAAAAAAGTGTTTGCAATGGCAAGCACTTTTTTATATAACACAAAAGGCCCATTGTTTTGATTTTTTAATTACTCCATTTTTACATCCATATTTTTTGTACACAATTAACAAACCAAATATTACGGATTTTAAATACAATCAATTAAAAACTAAATTTTAAAACTAAAACATAAAGTATGAAAAAGTTATTTTTCTTTCCCTATTCGTTACTTTGGCCTTTACGGTTCATGCCAAAGTTTGGCGTATTAACAACACTCCCGGTGTAGCAGCCGACTTTTCAACCTGTGCCCTTGCTCTTGCCAGCACAAGTGTTGTTAACGACGATACACTGCACATAGAAGGCAGTGCAACTGCATACGCAGCTTTTACCCTACCCTAAACAAAAGGCTGGTAATTATTGGCACAGGGTATTTTCTTAGCGGTGCAACTAGTAATGCAGGTTTGCAAGCCAACCCAGTAAATGGTTTTAATTATTACAGAATAAAACAAATAGATAATAATGGTAGTTTTAAATATTCCGTTGTAGTTACAATTCTTAAAAAAGATAATTTATTGCAAACAATTGTTGCACCCAATCCGGTTAAAGATGTTTTAAATATTGTAGAGCCTAAATCAATTTTTATAACAACGGCCGAAATTTATTCAACAACCGGACAATTAATGTTGCGTAAGATAATAAATATAGAGTCGCAAGTTTACAGTTTGCAGGTACAGCAATTACCTTCTGCAACATATATTTTAAAAGTTAATTATAAAGCGGAAACAAAATCATACCCATTTATAAAAAACTAATCGTTCTCTCATGCTTAAATAAGAAGGCACTTGCAATTGCAGGTGCTTTTCTTTTATATCAAAATAATTTTTACCTCACCCCAGCCCCTGTTTTTGGAGAGGGAACTAAAGTGGTGAAATACTAATTCACTTTGGTGTTATTATGATACAAAAGGCTCATTTTTTTAAAAAAGGAATAATTGCATCTTTAAGTTTAAAAATGCACAAATGAAAGCAGCATTACTATTTATTGTTTCTATTTTTTTATCAACTTTTTTAAATGCTCAATCTTTAGCCATCAATACAGATGGCAGTGCGGCAAACAGCAGTGCTATGCTGGATGTAAAAAGTACCACAAAAGGGATGCTAATTCCCAGAATGACAAAAGCCCAAAAAATGCCATCACTACACCGGCAACGGGCTTACTTATATATCAATCTGATATGGATAGTGCCGGTTTTTATTTTTACCAAAATAGCCGATGGAACTGGCTTACCGATAATACAAAAACAGATACTACCTATTGGGGATTGAATGGAAACTATAACACAAATCCGCCTGCAAATTTTCCTTTTGGCGTTTATCCCACAAATACTTATTTAGGAACACCAGATGCTAAAGATGTTTCTTTTGTAGCTGGCGGCAATGAATTACTTCGTTTAAAACAATTTTCTTTTGGAGGAAGAATTGGAATGTCAAACCAAAATCCGGAATATTCCTTAGATATAAGAACAACAGAAAACAGTATCGAAACAGCTATCAATGGTATTCGCATTATACCAAAAGAATTATATGAGTATAATAACGCTAATAACAAGGATAAAGGTTTTATAATTGGCAACGACCCCTTGTACCCAAGCGAAAATATTATTTGGAATCATAGCAGCAATTTAAATGGTGCAATACGGTTGGGTATATCTAATTACGATTATAATTTTGTACGGCCTGCTGTTAATATTAATCAATATGGTGAGGGTATATATCAACGAAACCCTAAGTATTTATTAGATATACATTCGCTTTCAAACTTCGCCGGTACTATTCCATCTACAAATAAAAATGGGATTAGAATTACTTACCCAAATCAGGAAAATTCAAATAATTACGAACGTGGATTATTTATGGGAGTTGATATTACTTCGGGAAGCAATAAAAGTTATATATGGAATTACGCCGATGGCACTGGCGGGAATTCGCCGGGAAAAGCAATATATTTTGGTATAGGAGGAGATATGTCTCCAAGTAATCCAAAAGCTACAATGGAATTACAAGATGGAAAAATTGCAATAGGATATCTAACAGATCCTGATTACTTTTTTCCCAGCACTCTTAACATTCAAACCAGCTATGCTACAAATGTGGCAAAAAATGGAATATCTATTATGAAACATATGGCCAATGAGGAGTCTGCATATTTTGGCGTAAACGAAAACAATGATTTAAATGTTTACAAATATGGAACAGGAAATATTTTATTTGGAAACAATAATACCGGTCACTTAATTATAAAGCCAAATGGCAATATTGGTATTGGCACATCTACACCAAATGCAACTTTGCAATTTGCCGATGTAAATGATAATCATAAAATTGTATTACATAATAATTTTTTTTGGAAATTTCCCTTACAACGAACATGATTTTTTTGGATTTGGTGTAAACAGCCCTAATCTCAGATACCAGGTTCCCCGAAATTTTGCCGATCATGTTTTTTATGCAGGAAACAATGCTGGTACCGCATCAAACGAATTAATGCGTATTACAGGTAATGGCTTTGTAGGCATTAACAATAGCAACCCTGTAGCTCCGCTTCAATTTTCGGATGCTCAGGAAAACAGAAAAATTGTATTAACTGCATTTGGTGCAAACAACGATCATAACTTTTTTGGGTTTGGAAGAAATAACGGTGAATTACGTTATCAGGTTTCCACTTCTTTTGATGACCATGTTTTTTATAATGGCGATAGCGGAGGTTTTAGCTCAACAGAATTATTTAGGATACTTGGTAGCGGAGATATTGGTATTGGCACAGACTTTCCGATACCATATGGCCATACCGGTACAAATAAAATTATGGAAATAAAAAATTCAACAAGTGGCACTAACATACAATCTCATCTTATACTTTCTTCTGCAGGTAACAATGGTTCGTTAGGCGGTATTACCTGGGCAGGCTTAAATTTAACCGGCGAACAACGTACCGGGTTTATAAGTAATAGTTTTGAAACAGCCAGCCAAACTAAATTATCTTTTTATAACCGAAGCAGTGCAGGTGTATTAGCAGAGCGCTTTTATATACAAGGCAACGGTAATGCATGGCTACAAGGCATACTTACACAATCTAGTGATGTAAGGCTTAAAACAAACATTAATCCTTTGGAAAATTCTCTCCAAAAAATTACACACCTAAATGGATATACTTATAATTGGAAAGATGCCAGCAAGGATAAGGATATGCAAACAGGTGTATTAGCACAGGAGGTACAAAAAGTTTATCCCAATTTGGTTAAAACAATGGAAGATGGTTCACTTAGTGTAAATTATAGTGGCCTTATACCAATTTTATTGGAAGCCATAAAGGAATTAAAAACAGAAGTAGATAAATTAAAGAAAACACCCGGCCACTAAATATAGTGTTTCAAACTTATTGGTTATATAAATAAGGCAACTTACAAAAGCTGCCATTTATTTCATCTTGCCAGAAACACCTGCAATTACGCCGCTTTCATATACTACAAAAGGCTCATTGCGCAGTGCTGTAAATATTTGCATCTTTAGTTTTTAAAAATTATTCAATTCATTCACTAAAAACAGGAAATGAAAAAACTACTTATCCTTTTATGCAGCAATCTTTTATTTGCATTTGCGTATGCTCAACCTGCCAATGATAACTCCTGCGGCGCTGTTACAATTCCTGTAGAAAACTTAGGTTGTGAGCCTACGGTTACATACTCATATACGGGTGCTACATGGAGTAGTGGTAGCGCCAATACCTGGTGTGAAAATTTTCAGAATTTAGATGTATGGTACAAATTTATTATTCCTGCAAATGGTAAGGCTATTGTTAAAATTGATGCTACAGATGGTAATGCTTATACAGCCGAAATGTACACCAGTAATACTTGTAACAGCCTTGCGGTATTTAATAGTTTTACGAATGGCTACCCTTGTTTATATACTAATGTTAGCACAGAAAATACAAGAGAATTTGTTGGTTTAACTCCCGGCGGCGAAGTGTATATGAGGGTTTACCGTCGCTTTGCCAATACAGCAGCTTTTGCAAACGGAGCAATTAAAATTTGCGTAAGCAATAACAATGTACTGGCCGATGATCCTTGCAGTGCAGGTTTTTTCCCCGTTGATCCGCAAGATCCTTTAGGGCAAGATTGTGTTCCTGTAACATTTTACAACTGGACAGGTGCCACACTTACTGCGTCTATTCCAAATCCTTCGTGCATTAGTCCAATGCCAGCAAGCAATGTAAGAGATGTGTGGTTTAAATTAAGAGTTCCTGCAAGCGGTAAGTTAAGGATTAATCATACCTACAATGGTACTGCACTAGTAGCATACACAGCCACAGCTTGCAATGGTACATTTACAGAATTGGCTTGTACTTTTTTTGGAATAAATTGGACAACACTAACACCCAACAGCATTGTATATATAAGAATGATGAGATACACTGGCACTGGTAGTCCATTAGATAACGGCAGTGCCAAAATTTGTGCAGCAGAAAGTAACCAAGTGCCAACTGCAAATAATAATACCGGAAGAGTTGGTATAGGTATTGATACTCCTTTTTCTAAATTGGATGTAGTAGGAAATGGTTTATTCCGCTCTACCCTTACCACTTTAGGTAATTTAGAAACAAGAGGAGATTTAATTGTTACAGGAAATATTCTTTCTAAATATGGTAATACAAAATTGCCAAATAATACATCTGTCGGCGGTCAATTAAGTTTAGATTCTCTTTCTTTTTCAAATCGCTTAGGAAATCGTCTTTCCCTTTATGGAGGGTTAGGAAATACACCCCAATACGGCTTTGGCGTACAAAGCGGTTTATTGCAAATGTACTCCGACGGCAGCAACACCAGTATCGGATTGGGCTATGGGAACAGTTATAATTTTATTGAAAGGGCCCGTACCATCAACAATGGCGAAGTGGCTTTTCAAACAAATGGCAGGCTACAAATAAAAACTGGTTCTCAAACTGCCGGTTTATGGCTGTCCAATGCAGCCAATAGTTCAAACTCCGCATTTATTGGAATGGCCAATGATAATCAGGTTGGTTTTTATGGTAATACCGGAGCACTTTTTGGATTAACGATGAATACAACAACAGGCAATGTTGGCATAGGATTAAATGGCGCTACTGCACAAGTACCGTTGCAATTTTCCAATGCACTTGGCCTTACAAAAATATCTTTATACAGAGGTACCTATGGCGATGTTGGAATAGGTGCTTATGGTGGTGAGCTGCGTTTACAAAACGATATCCCCAATGGCAAAATAAGCATGGGAGTAATTGAAACTACCGGAGCATATACTGAGCTTGCCAAAGCAGAGAGAAATGGTGCTTATGCCTTTTCCATATTTGGCAGCCTGTGGGTAAATGGTACCACATACGCCAGCGATGAACGCTTTAAACAAAACATAACTCCAATAACATCTCCATTACAAAAATTAATGCAGATAAATGGTGTAGAGTATGAAATGAAAAAGATGCATTTGCAAAAATAATTTTCAACCGGGCAAACAAATTGGTTTAATAGCACAAAACGTAGAAAAAATTGTACCCGAAGCTGTTAGCGAAAAAGATGGATACAAAGGTGTAGATTATGCAAAACTGGTGCCGTTATTAATTGAAGCTATTAAAGAACTGCAAGTAAAAATGGAGGTTTTGGAGAAAAAAATTAATCAACCGAAAAATTAGTTATATGAAAAATTTATTTCTCGGATGCATATTATTGTTATCGGGTTATAAACTAACAGCTCAAAACGTAGGCATTGGCACTACAACACCTGTTGCAAAACTTCATGTGGCAGATGAAAGTGTATTATTTTCTGCATCGGCATCATTACCTGCCAGCCCTGTTAACCCACCAATAGAAGGTGGCGGAAGAAGGCTTATGTGGTATGTGGATAAAGCTGCTTTTAGGGCAGGTATTGCATTCGGAAATCAGTGGGACAAAGACAGCATAGGTTTCATGTCAATTGGGCTGGGCAACAGCACTAAAGCAAAGGGCGAATCATCTTTTGCCAGTGGTTCAGGTACTAATGCAACAGGTAATTTTTCTACTGCAATGGGAGCAGTTAGTACAGCATCTGGTAATTATACCACCGCTATTGGGTTTACTGCAAATGCCTCCGGAGATTTTTCAGTAGCATTAGGAAGTAATGCAAAAAGTAAGGGTATTGGTTCAGTAGCATTGGGTGGCAACACTGCTTTTGGAAATTATACTACTTCAACGGGCTATTTAACCAAAGCCACATCTGATTACTCATTTGTTACCGGACTGTTTAATGATACTACTGTAGCCAATAGTTTATTTGAAATTGGTAACGGAGTTACACATAATATCCGTAGCAATGCAGTAACAGTGCTGCTTAATGGAAATACCGGAATAGGCGTTCTTAATCCAACCGAAAAATTAGAAGTGGCGGGTAAAACCAAAACCACCTCATTGCAAGTTACCACCGGAGCTGCACCAGGAAAAATATTAACATCCGATGCTGTCGGAAATGCAAGCTGGCAAACAAGTAATGTTAATACAGGAGTTGAAGCATCTGCATCATCCACTCAAACTATATTATCAGGCTCATTAACTACTGTAGCTTTTGATACCGAACACACTGACCCTGCCGGGGCTTATAATCCGGTATCCAGTAACTGGGTAATTCCCTCGGCAGGTTTTTATCATATAAATTCTGCCGTACGTTTTTTTACACCATTGCCTTCAAATACGGATGTTAGCATTACCATAAATGTAAACGGACTTATAACAAAGCGAAAAGTTACTAAAGTTACAGGGCAATCTACCATTGATATTTCGGCAGATGTATTTGTCTCCGCAAATGATATCATAGATGTTTATATTCTTCAAAATTCCGGCTCAGCGGTAACATTGTTTACAGGAAGAGATCATACATATTTAAGCGGTTTTAAAGTTTATTAGGTTTAAAAACAAGTAATTGTTGACTAAATGTGCCAAATAAATGCTATATGAAACAGTTTAATTCATATATTAGATTATAACTATTAGGTATATTATTAAACCATTGACTTATTAAAAAATAAATAATGAAACCTTTAATCTTTATTTCAATGTTCCTTTTAAGCAGTTTTGCAGCTACTGCTCAATCGTTGGCCATTAATACAGATGGCAGTGCAGCAAACAGCAGTGCTATGCTGGATGTAAAAAGCACTACCAAAGGTTTACTCATTCCACGTATGAGTAAAGTGCAGCGTACTGCAATTGCATCTCCTTCAAATGGGTTATTAGTGTATCAAAATGCGCCAGATAGTACGGGCTTTTATTATTACGATGGTGCAATTTGGCAATGGCTAAATACTGCAAATCAAAATAATGAAAATTGGAAAATTAATGGAAATAGCGGCACAAATCCTACTAATCATTTTATAGGTACAAATGACTCTACAGATTTAGCTTTTGGAGTTAACAATTTTGAAAGAATGCGTTTATCTACAGAAGGAGAACTTGGCATTGGAGAAAATAACCCAAAGTATGCACTTGATGTAAAAGCTTTTTACACTTTCGTTAATAATTGTGCAAACAATGGCCTTAGAATAAAAAAGCCCCTGGCAACAAACGATTGTGATAAAGGCTTGCTAATTGGCTATCCCTCACCGGCTTTTAGTGGAGATAATGATGCATTAATATGGAACTACGGAAATACAGTAACAGGAAATAGTAATGATTATAATTTAATCTTTGGTATTCAAAATGCTGAGCATATGCGTTTAACAGGTGGTGGTCTTCTAGGATTGGGTCAAATTGCTCCCAAATACAAAATAGATGCTGATTTAGAAGATGCTCCCCCATTTAATAACCCTTGTGTTAGAAATGGCCTTAGACTTAACTTTCAAACGGAGACTAACGATTGTGACAAAGGTCTTTTTCTAGGATTTGATAATGTGAATATGTCAGACGAAAAAAAGGTTTCTTTATGGAATTTTAGTTCTAACCCTACTGCAAATAATCAATACATGCGCTTTGGGTTTGGCCCTGATTTTGGTGAAACGGATCCATCATTTGGAGAGGCCCTAAGAATTTTACCTCCTGGACAAGGTATAGGTGTAGGCATACAAAATCCATTGGCTATGATTCATATTCGTAATAACCTTGGGGGTGGTATTTTTCCCGGTGTAATGGTTACTGCCCAAGGTCTTCCCCTAAATGAAAGAGGATTTTATTGTGGAATAGGATATCCAGGCGGTAACTCCTCAAGTGGTAGTATATGGAATTTCCAAAATGCCCATATCAGTTTTGGAACGAATGACTTTGAAAGAATGAGGATTAATGCAAATGGTAATGTAGGAATTAATACATCAAATCCGGTTGCTGGTTTGCATGTTGCAGAAAGCAATGTAGTATTTAGTGCAAATGGCGATGTGCCTACAACACCTGGCAATATCCCAATAAGTGGTGCCGGAAGAAGAATGATGTGGTATCCTGACAAGGCTGCTTTTAGAACTGGCTATGTAGTGGGCACTAATTGGGATACAGATAGTATTGGTAAATACTCTTTTGCAACGGGATATGACTCTAGAGCAAGTTGTGTTGCATCAACCAGTTTAGGATATCAATCTATAGCCAGCGGTATTTTTTCAACAAGTATAGGAATTTCTTCAAGAGCTTTTGGCTATGGTGCAATAAGTATAGGCGCTTCCACGGAAGCTAGCGGTTCAAGTTCCACCAGTATGGGAGAAGGTACTTTAGCAAGTGGAAACATATCCACTAGTATGGGAGAATTAACAACAGCAAGCGGCCCTGCATCAACCAGTATGGGAACATCAACTTTAGCCAGTGGTGTTGCATCAACCAGTATGGGTGGTGGTACAATCGCTAGTGGCAATACTGCTACCAGTATGGGTTCTAATACAATTGCCAGTGGTGATGTTTCTACAAGCATGGGCTTATACACCAAAGCAAAATCAGATTATTCTTTAGTTATTGGGAAATATAACGACACTACTGCAACATCTGGTCGTCTTTTTGAAATAGGAAACGGTAATTCAGATAATACAAGAAGTAATGCTTTAACAGTTTTAACAAATGGTAATTTGGGCATTGGCACAACTACTCCCAATGCACCACTTCAATTCACCAATACAATTGCAAACCGCAAAATTGTTTTATACGATGGAAATAATAACGATCACCAGTATTATGGTTTTGGTATTAATGGTGCTATGCTACGGTATCAAACCGATGATGCTGCTGCCGATCATGTTTTTTTCTCAGGCATAAACGCTACCTCTTCAAAAGAGTTAATGCGTATTAAAGGTAATGGTGCTGTAGGTATTGGTATAACCAACCCTTCATTTGCATTAGAAGTTAACGGCCGTAGCAGAATATATAGTGGTGGTAGTAATGCTACCAGCGCTGGCATATGGTTTAATAATAATGCTAATAATGCCCTTGCAAGTTTTGTAGGAATGGAAAGTGATGCAGCAATTGGGTTTTATGGCAACAGCGGTGCCGGCTGGGGTTTAGTAATGAATAATATAACTGGTAATGTAGGTATTGGCACCACCACCCCATCGCAAAAATTGCATGTAATTGGTAACATACTTGCCACGGGCACCATTACCCCTAGCGATATCAGATACAAGCAACAAATACAAAACATTACTAACCCCATTGATAAATTGCAACTGCTAAATGGCGTTACATACAAATTCAATTCTAAAGCCTTTCCGGAATGGCAATTTGATAACCAACTTCAATACGGTTTAATTGCTCAGGAAGTAGAAAAGGTTTTTCCCGAAATGGTTAAAACAATTGATACTAATGGCTATAAAGGTGTAGATTATGTAAAACTAGTACCCGTTTTAATTGAAGCCATTAAAGAACAACAAAAACAAATTGAACAACAAAGTAATAGAATTGCAACACTTGAAAAAAATAAATAATTAAACAATTTTTCATCACAAAAAAATATTCTACTATAGTTTTTTTGCAGTTAAATCAGTTAACAACAATACTAATGAACTAAATAATAAAATGAAAAAGAAATTTTTAATAATGCTATTATCATTTAGCATTTCAATTGTTAAAGGTCAATCCCTTGCAATTAATAATGATGGAAGTGTAGCAAATAATTCGGCAATACTTGATGTAAAAAGCACCACCAAAGGTTTACTCATTCCACGTATGAGTAAAGTGCAGCGTACTGCAATTACATCTCCATCAACAGGGTTATTAATATATCAAAATGCCCCAGATAGTACTGGGTTTTATTATTACGATGGAGCAAGTTGGCAATGGTTAAGCACAGCTAATGATAATAATAACAATTGGAAGCTTACAGGAAATAGTGGAACACAGCCTTATTTAAATTTTTTAGGCACTTCTGATTTATCTAATTTAACTATTAAAACTAACAATGCAGATAGGGTGTCTGTAACTACAGAAGCTGAAGTAGGCATAGGCACCCAACTACCGTACTATACATTAGATATAATAACCGGCACTGCAAACATTAATAACTGTGAGCAAAATGGCATTCGGGTAAGAACCGCTCAAAGTAGTACTGGCGCTTGTGAGGCTGGCCTCTTTATGGGTTATACCGACCTCAATACAGGATCAAATGAAGGAATAATAAGAAATTATGGGCAACAAGCTAATGGTGTAAAAACATTGGCATTCGGTGTTGGACCAGTTTTAACTATGATGAGATTAACTAGCGATGGCTTAGCTGGTATTGGATCTGGTACACTGCAGCCCCAATACGGTCTAGATGTAACTTTAGGTATAGCGGCTGTATCGCCGCCTTGCGGAAGAAATGGGTTGCGGCTTAACCCAGTAGGTAACAATGCATGCGAAAGCGGTGTGTTTTTAGGTTACGACAGTATTGGAAATTACAATTCAACATCCCTATGGAATTTTAGTGCTGATAATAGTGGTACAAATAGTTTTATTCGTTTTGGATTTGGCACTAATTTTTCTCAAGCGCCGGCTACTGGGGAAGCTATGCGTATTCTTCCACCAGGTAAAGGAGTAGGAATAAATCAAATTAATCCAGTTGCTATGTTACACATTTCAAACTATACGGGCAGTGGTGTATTACCTGGTGTAATGATAACCAATCCTACTCTCCCTCCCAATTCAAATGGCTTTTATAGTGGGCTTAAATTAACGGGGCCTAATTATCACGAAGGTTATATCTGGAATTATCAAAACGCAGCTACCATTTTTGGCACCAATGATTTAGAACGAATGAGAATTTCCGAAAACGGAAATATAGGTATTAATACAACTAATCCTATTGCTCGTCTACATGTTGCCGATAGTTGTGTAGTTTTTAGTGCTAATGGTTCTCCTATTTATCCAGCTAGCCCATCACCCATAACTGGCCCCGGCAGAAGAATGCTGTGGTATGCAGATAAAGCTGCATTTAGAGCTGGTTATGTAGATGGTGTACAGTGGGATACAGATAGTATTGGTGTATATAGTTTTGCGGTAGGTTATAATACGAAAGCAAAAGATTATTCCACAGCTTTAGGTACAGATACAAAAGCTAGTAATGGCTCTTTAAGTACGGGTGCATATAGTACTGCCTCCTGGCTTATATTCATTTGCTACAGGCATAGTGGCTACAGCAGGTGGCGAAGCCTCAATATCTACGGGCTACCAAACAAGAGCATTAGGAAATTACTCTGTTGCTGCAGGAAGTTATACTACTGCCTCTAATACATACGCTGTAGCAATGGGAAACCAAAGCAGTGCTAGTGGCGAAGCTGCATTTTCTATGGGTAGTAACTGTGCAGCACAAGGTCCACAATCAGCTGCCTTTGGCAAAACTATGTTTACCCGTGCTGCACATTCCTTTGTAGTAGGAAGCTATAACGAGTCTTCCGATTTTCCAGACCCACAAAACCCTGCTGCTACCGATAGAATTTTTCAAATTGGTAATGGTGATAATAGCACTAGAAGTAATGCAATTACCATTTTACGAAATGGTAATATGGGTATTGGTTCAACTACCCCTGTCTTTCCCTTAAATTTTGCTAATAACCTTGGTCATCAAATATCACTTTGGGGTAATAGTGGCAATCATTATGGTTTTGGAATACAAGGCGGTTTATTACAAATGCATAGTGCAGGTAGTGGTGATGATATTGCTTTTGGTTATGGTAGTAGCGCTTCATTTACTGAAGGCATGCGTATTAAAGGAAATGGCAAGTTAGGCATAGGCACCAGTAATCCTTTTAATCAAACAGAAATTGTAGGAGCCGCAAGTGCTACACCAGTTACACTTACCATTGGCAACCGTGGAGGTTTTGGCCCCTGGCCATGGAGTTTGTAAGCGACTACGGCTTGGGTAGTCAATGGAGGCCTGGCTATATTAGAAGCAACGATATTGGCGGTTTTACAGGGGTCTTAGAGTTTTATACTAATATACCTAGCACTTTATACACTAGTATAAAAGGACTTGAGTTAGAAATGGTGTTACTTATACTGCAACAGGCACAGTAAGTAGCTGGAGCGATAATAGATTAAAAAAGATATTACTCAGTTTACAAAAGGTTAGAAATTATTTCTAAAATTAACCCTGTACAATTTTACTACAACGAAAAAGCACCTTTTAAAAGCAATGATTTACAAATAGGTGTATTAGCACAAGAGCTTGAAAAAATCGCACCCTACATGGTAGATAAAATTAACACAAAAGATTTTACCGACTTACGAAGTGTAAACAACCAAGCTTATACTTTTTTATTAATAAACGCTGTTAAGGAACAGCAAAAACAAATTGATGAATTAAAACAACAAGTGCAATTACTTTTAAAAAATAAATAATCATGAAAAAAATAATCATTTTTCTTAGCATGGCTTTGTGCTTTACTGCATTGGCGGTTACATCTCAAGCACAGCTTTTAAAAAAGCTAAAAGATAAAGCTGCAAAAGCATTAGAGCCTAAAAAAAACACAGAAACGCCAGCTGCAGAAGGCCAACAAACAAACAATGAAGAAACCCCATCTGCGTCTAGCAAAAAAACAAAAGTAAAATGGGTACCTACACCAGATTGTGATAAACTATTTGTATTGGAAAAAGGTGAAACTTTTTTGTACGACGAAACAAAAGTGATAGCAGCAAATGGCAAACTAAGCTACTCGTTTATTTTGCAAAATAAAAGTTACGAGTATTTTTTAATTGAAGACGGTAAACGCTCCGGCCCTTTTAAAGAAGCACCTGTAGCACAAATGAATATTGTTTCGGATAAAAGAGATAGTGATGAAGACAACGGCAGCAGTAACAATGATGATGAAAAAATTGATATGGGCAGTGGCAAAAAAGATGCAGTAACTGCACAATACAGCAAAACTATCAATAACAAACTTTTTATAGTTTTTAATGGCAAAAATTTTGGGCCGTACGACTTTATAAGTAAAATAAAAGTATCGCCGGATAAGAAAAAATTTTGGGCAGCAGTAGTAATTGGCGGCACAACAGATATGATGGCAAAAATGGGTATGGGAAATTCATTTTTAGTAAATGAGGCTGGTGTAAAACAAAAAGGAGGCGATGGCGCCAGTTTTGCAGCAAAGATGATGGTAAGCCAAAATTTTGGTGCAGCAGCACTTAGTATTTTAGATAATGCCGGTCAAAAAGCAATTACCATTTCATCTGCCGAAAAAAAACAAGAAGGCAGTATGATGGATTTGTATTCCGATAATAAATCCACAATGATGGTTGCAGATAATGGCGATATTCTTTCTATACCATCGCAAAGCCCTACACAATTATTGGTAAATGGTAACGAAGCGGCAGCATTTAAAGTACCGGTAACCAATATGCGGCGCTTATTTATTTTTCCGGAGTACAACAAATCTGTTTATTATCAATCGGGCAAAATATACCGTGGCGATGGTAGCGAAGAAGCTTTATCTGGCGTTACATTTCCAAGATTTGTAACCATTAATAAACAACCTGCCATTTACTATTACAAAATTTATGAAAACGAAACGGGCGATAAAGAGGTTTACCTCTGCAAAAAAGTTTTATAAAATATTTTTTACTGCAGTTTTTTGTGTAAGCATATATGCTGTATTTGTTTTTGCTAAAAACAAATACAGCAACCCAAATTTTGGAAACACTTTTAACACAAAAGCTATTGCAGCAGAAAATAAGTTGCACAGTATGGATTCAAACTTTGCATTATGTGCACCTGTATGCAGGGCAAATAGCAGGTTTATGCAAAGCATTGTTTTTCCGGAAGTAATGCGATACAATAGTTTAAAAGACGGAATAGAGGCAGAATCGTTACGGACACTTTATGTGCAATTTGGCGAAGAGTATGCAAATTTTTCTATCGGCCTGTTTCAAATGAAACCAACATTTGCTGTGCAAGTAGAAGAAAAAGCAAAGCAGTTATTGCCCGACAGTATTTATAAAGAGTTGCAATTAAGTTATGAAACAACTGATAAAGAAAGTATTAGAGCTAACCGGGTAGAACGCTTACAGGATAACGATTGGCAATTGGTTTACCTTACAGCATTTGTGTGTATTTGTAATGAAATATACAAAGACAAAAAATTTGAAACAACAACTGAAAAATTACAGTGGTATGCAACAGTGTACAATGCAGGTTTTAATAAATCGGAAACATATATTTCAAAAAAAACACAAGAAGATAATTTTTACCTGCAACAAAATATGCCTGATAAAAAATTTAAGTATGCTGCTATAGCTGCATGGTTTTATAAAAAATAATACATTTTTCCTTGGCATATTTATGGTACACAGCATTTCTTTAAACTAAGTAGTTTTTTTCAAAACTACTTATCAAAATCGAAACATCAGAGTATTCTTTTACCCATCCAAGCCAATAAGTGAACACAAAATAGTTAGAACAATATCATCACAATGTTTTTAAAAAAAATTAACATGAAACAAATACTATTATTCCTGTTTTTATCTCCGGTATTTAATTGCTATGCCCAAAAACAAACGTTTGATATTGTAACTTTTACTCCTCCTAAAGGTTGGAAAAAAGAAGTAAAAGAAAATTCTTTAGAGCTTACTAATATATCAGGAAGTAAGTGGGCGCAAATTGTTATATACAAAAACACTATTTCCAAAGGCAATATCGATAAAGATTTAAAAAGTGAGTGGGAAACATTGGTAGCCTTACAATTAAAAATAACCGCAGCCCCAACAACAAGTAACGTAAAGCTAGAGGATGGCTGGAAAATAAAATCGGGCTCTGCTCCTTTTAAATTTAACAATGCCGATGCCATTGCATTGCTTACTACTTTTAGCGGATACGGTGCAATGGTAAGTGTTCTGGCAAACACTAACAGCCCGGATTATATGCCTACCATTCAATCATTTGTAGATGCTATTAAGTTAAATAATGGAAAGGCTGAGCCTGTGGCTCTAAATAATCAACCCGGTGTTGTATCGAAAATTTCATCAAACTTTAAGTTTAACACTACCAATTTCGATGATGGCTGGAACAGTACTGTACAGGAAGATTGGGTACATGTGGCTAAAGGAAATATTAATGTATTGATTCACTATCCTAAAGAGGGCACTATTTTTCCTGCCGACCCGGAGCCGCTTACAAATGCAGCCTGGAATATTTTGGTAGCGCCAAGATATAGCAATTTAAAAAATTACAAAACAAGTTATATCAATACTTACAACAGGCCGTATTTGGGTATGGGTTATGCTACCGATAATGCATCAAGCAAGCAGGTTTTTATTTTACTATTCCGCCAAGGTGAAACCGGCTGGCTTGAGTTTGTGGCTCCGGATAAAAACAGTTTTATACAACAGTTTAAATTTGACCCCGAAACAATAAGATGGGATAGCGAAAGCGATTTACTTAAGCCGCTGGCACAAATGGTTAACTACAACAAATTTGCAATTGCAGAAAATGATTTTAAAGGAATCTGGACAAGTGACTTTACCGGTGTACAGCAACTTTATCATGTATATACAGGTAATTATGCCGGCATGAATATTAACCAGTCCAATCAAACATTCAAATTTGGAACAGCCAATACTTACAATTGGGAAATACTTGTTGTAAATGGCATGGTTGGCTCAATGAAATATGCCAATGTAAAATCCTCAGGAAAGTTTACCGTACTTAATAACTGGCAAATAAAATTTTCTGATGTGGAAGGCAAGCCCAAAAAATACAATGCATTTTTTTCTTGTATTAAAGGAGCCAGGCTATTGCATTTGTTGGATGCTGAGTTTACCGGCAGTGGCATTTATACCGTTTTTGGTAAAAAGTGATTGTCAGTTATATCGCTATTAATTGTTTAAAAAAGTTTATATTATTAATTAATTCCAAACTTTAATTTCTCAATTACTTCATGCTGCCGCCTCCTCGATATTTCTACTTTCGAGCCGTCAGTCATGGTTAAGTTTCCATCTGCGTTATAACTACTAACATGCTTTCTATTTACAAGATGCGATTTATGTATACGTACAAAGTTGTGTTCAGCTAGTATTTCATCATATTCTTTTAATGTTTTAGAGGCTAAAAGTGGCGCTTTGTTTATTAAAATTATTTTTGTGTAATTACTCATGCCTTCTAATCGGATAATTTCTTCCGTTTTAAAAAAATAAGTTCCTTGAGTTGTATTAATAGCCAATATAAATTCTTTTTTATCGGGGGTAGCAATATTGTGTAGTAAGTTTGCATTGAGTTGTTTACGATTATTTTCATTCTCACTTATGAGTCTAAATCTTTTAACCGCATTTTGTAATTCCGAAGCATCTATTGGTTTAAGCAAATAATCCAATGCACTAAAACGAATAGCTTGTATGGCATACCTATCGTAAGCTGTTGTAAAAATTATTGTAAAGTTTATTGTTTTTACCTGTTTCAAAAAAGCAAAGCCGTCTAATTTGGGCATTTGAATATCTAAAAATAATATATCAGGTTCAAAAGTTTTAATTAACTCTAATGCTAATAAAGGTTCATTTGAATATTTCACTTTTGTAATTTCCGGCACATAACGTTCAATCATTAGTTGCAATGTATTTATTGCAGATTGTTCATCATCTAATATTAATGCTTTAATCACATACCGAAAATACTAAAAGCTAACTAAAGCAAAAAAAATCAATCGCCAATATATAATACTAACGTAACAAGGGTACCTGTTATTTCTGCATTATCATCTAAATTATCCAAAATTGAAACTTCGTATTTTTTTTGAAATTGTTGCTCCAATATTTTAAGACGATCCTGTACTAATGATTGACCTAATGAAATGTGTTCTTTTGCAGTTGAATTTGCTTTTAACAAAGCGGAGGCTTTACGGCCAATACCATTATCATTAATACGGCATTGCAAATACTCGTTCCCCAAAAGTATAAAGCTAATTTCTATGTTTTTATCTCCACTTTTGGGTATCAACCCATGCCATATAGCATTTTCAATATATGGTTGCAAAATCATAGTAGGTATTTTTATTTCGGAAGCATCGATGTTGGAAGCTGTATGTATGGTATAGGTAAACGTATTTTCAAAACGCAATTGTTCTAATTGTAAATACAGCGTAAGCAATTCTATTTCTTTTTCTAAAAAAATAAATTGCTGTGTACCGTTCATCAATATTTCTCGTTGCAGTTTTGAAAACCGGGAAAGATAACGGTTGGCCTCATCTACATTTCCTTTCAATATATATTGTTGAATACTATTTAAGCAATTAAAAATAAAATGTGGGTTCATTTGAGCCCTTAGTACAGTAAGTTGCGAAGTAGCTAAGTCTTTGCTCAACTGCAACACTTCTATTTCTGTTTCCTTTGCTTTCTGTTCTGTTTTAATTTTTTCAATTTTATCTGCACATAATGAAGCTATGGTACTAAGAATTTGAAAATGCTTTTCCTTATAAAAATTTTTTTCCGGATGCTCACTATCAATAACACCAATTACATTGCCATTAGATACTATAGGAACTGTAATTTCTGAATACCTTACAGCATCATCTGTTATGTACCTACTGTCATTTGATGTATCATTTATTATTTCAGCATTTCCCGTTGCCGCAACATTTCCAACTATCCCTTTGCCCATTTTTATTTCAAGCGGATTTAAAATTTTATTTTCTTCTGTAGTTTTAAGTCCCCATGCGGCTTTTTGTACTAATACATTTCGTTTTTCATCTTTCAAATAAATCACACAATCCTCAAAATCCAGTGCAGCAATACAATTTTTAGTTATATCCCATAATAATTCATCTACGTTGTTTTGATTGTGAATTGAATTTGAAAAATAATTTATTATTTGTGTCATTTCAAGCTGATACTGATAACTCTGTGCTTTTACAGTTTGCAATTCGGTGTTTTGTTGTTCCTTGTGTTTTATATTTTCTTCCCTCCGTTTTATGTAGTAATAAATACCGCTAACAATTAGTACAAATATCAAACCCACAAACCACCATCGTTGCCATAAAGGCTTTGATATGCTAAATGAATATCTGGCTTCTTGCTCCGACCATTTACCTTTACTATTAAGAGCCTTAACTTTAAATACGTAATTACCCGGGTTTAAATATTCGTAGTTTATGAAACGGTGCTTGCCCGTTTCTTTCCAAATTGTATCCACTCCTTCTAGTTGATAATAATAGTGTAATCCTTCGGGGTCACTATAGTCAAGGGCCGTAAAGCCAAACCTAAATGAATTTTCCTTGTACAAAAACGAGTGCCGCATTGAACGATCGTTTATAAGAGTAGTATTTGTATTAAGCTGAGCAATATCGGTAATATACACTAAAGGCGCTCTGTAGGGAACGATTAGTGAATGAGGGTTAAATGAAGACAGTCCGTTTATTGTGGCGGCAAATATGATACCGTCTTTACCCTGGCATAATTGAACGTAACTGTATCCAGGCTTAATAAAACCATCCGCTTCCGTAAAATTTAATATGCGGTTTTTATGCTTTTCATCTTGCCCGATAAATGTTAATCCTTTTGAACTGCCGGCCCAAATATTATTACTATCCGCAAGCAGTGTTAAATAGTTTAAAGTATTCAATCCATCTTTCCCGGTATATTGACGAATAATTTGTATCTCATTTTTATTATTGAATTGGCATTGATAAATACCATCGGTATTTGTTGCCAGCTAAATTTTACCCGCTTTATCTTTTAAAATATAATTGATAGGCAGCTCTTTTTATTAAACAAAAAATGATGTAAAGAATCTTTTTCCAAATACACCAAACCTTCTTGCCCTGCTATCCACAGTTTACCATCCGGAGCTTCAATACCAGCATAAAAACTACCATGCAACGAAATACGGGCATTATATTTATAAGGAATAAAAATAATTTTTTGATTTTTGTTTTCAATACGGGTAATGCCATAATCGCCTATGGCATACAAAACACCATTACTTGTTTTAAAAAATGAGTAAATAGAATTATCGTGTAACCCATCTGAAACAGAAAAATTTTTTACCTTACCCTTATGCCACAATGCTATTCCCTGATAACCAGTGCCCAGCCAAATTTTATTGGGTTCTTCCTCATATATTGCTTTTACCTCTGCTTCCGGCACAATATTTTTTTGTAGTATTTTAAATTGATTGTCTTTCTTTTCTATCACTATTCCACGGTTACCGCCTATCAACCAACTACCATTACTAATTGTACAGGCAGAATAAAAATCTTTATGGTTGGATACAGCACTTAAATCATAATGATTAAAAATTACCGGTTTTATTTTTATCAGCCCATTATCAGAAGCTACCCAAAAAAAATCATCCTCTTTAAAAAAAGCATTTGGTTCATAAATATCTTCATTTAAAGTATTTATATACTGTGAGGAATTCTTACTTTCCGGATGAAAGCAATACAGGCCTGATGTACCAATATACCAAAAGCCTTTACCGATGGCTGGAGAAATAGTTTTACTATTGTTGTACAAAATACTGCTAACGCCTTTATTCCATTCGTTCATCTCGGTTTGTGCACAATCAAAAAAAACTTGATCTTTATTAACAGGATGAAGAGACAGAATCAAATCTCTTTGATTTTCTTTGTCAAAAATTAACTCCCACTTATTATTTGTAAACCTAAATAATTTTGAAAATTGTGCTGCATACAACGTATTATCATCTGCTTTAGCAATATGGGTTAATACTTTATTATTTCCATTGCAATTTGTAACCTGCCATTCTTTTGACAAATACTGAACAATATTAATTTTTTTATTCCCGGTAAAGTCTAAATCATGTATGCTAACTTTTGCCAGTCCTATTTTCCCTGCAAGCCAAACATAGTCTTCTTCAATTAAGATATTATTAATAGCTTGCTGAGCATTTAAAGATTGTGTTAATTTAATAATAGTATCATTGGAATAATAGAATAATCCGGTTGTGCTGCCAATCCATAAATTATTTTTTGCATCTGCTTTAATAATTTGCACATTACCTATCCAATCATTTTCTAAAGTGTATGAATAATTATTAAAAGTATAACCGTCAAATTTACTAAGCCCAACTGTAGAGCCTACCCATAAATAACCTTTATTGTCTTTTGCTATTGCATTTACCTGCGAAGATGGTAAGCCGTGAGAGGTATTAAAAAATTCATATGTATATGACTGGTGAGAAAGCTGAGCCGATACACTTTTACTAAAAAGCATAAGTAAACTCAAGCAACTGGCTTTTATCAAATTCAAAGATTTCAATACGCTAAAATAATAATTCTCTGAAGGTATTTAAACAAAATATGGCTTATAATAAAAACTAAATTGGGCTGGCATTTTCAGCCCAATTTCTTCGTTTATAGTGTTCGCCTATTTCAATTTTAGTAGCCAAGAGCTACACAATTCCAGGTAATATTATAATCTACAGAGGCGTTGTCTGTATTAATTATTTTAGCAGTACAGGTAGTAACTCCTGTATTGGTATCCAATACACAGCCCCTTAGCACCAATATTACTCTGTCTAGTTCGCCTACAGTACCCCCGGTAGATTCTATATCACCCACTACTACATATGGCGTAGAAGTGAAGCCACCACCAAAGGCAATAGATGTACTGGCAGAGGCATGTGCTCCCAATACGGCATGGAAATTAGCAGTAGTAAATCTGTATATACGCAGGTTTGCAGAAGAGTTTCCATTATATGCTACCCCTTTGCCATTATTTACAGTTGCACCACCATCAATAATTAAATTACTGCTTGATTTTATAGTTCCATTTACATCTAATTTATAGGCAGGGTTTGTTAAACCCAAACCAACATTACCGCCATTTTCTATTACCATTCTTGCTGTGCCATCTTCATTTATATTATAGGTGTTTGTTCCAGAGGAATAATTCATTGTCCAATACTTAAAATCTGTTGAATTATAAATGGCTAAGGATCCATCATTTACTTGCAATTTGTAACTTGGGTTATTTGTACCAATGCCAACAAAGCCATCAATTATTGAATAACCAGAAGTATGAGCATTACCTAATACATCAAGTTTATAGTTGACTAAATTTGGAGTTCCAGTTCCAATATATAGCCCGTTTGCAATAATAGCATCGCCATTCACTGTTAATTTTGCAGATGGTGTAGATGCTCCAATTCTACATTGCCCGTATTGCTGTTGTAAATATTATTACCTAATACCAACCAGTTGCTGCCACCGCCGCCACCATTTAAATCTGTCCATGCAGTTCCGTTATAAAAAGAAAAATTATTTGTAGTAGAATCGTACACCATTAAGCCTTTAGCAGGTGTTGCGATAGCATTTCTTTGAGCTGTTGTCATACGAGGAATTAGTAACCCCTTGTTAGTGCTGGTTATATCTAATGTGGCGCTTGCGTCTGCAATGGCATTCGTTGTATTTATTCCAATACCAGCACCATTGTCAGTCATTAAGCTGGGGGTTAATCCCCAGGGACTGTTAAATTTTGCAATTTTATTAGCCGCTCCGGTAATAATACCACTGTGTGAAATATTAATCCACGAAACGCCATTGTAAAACTGAAAACTGTTGGTGCTAGTATTAAATACCATCAACCCTTGTGCAGGGAGATGAAATGGTGTTCTTTTCCACATCTGTCATTCTTGGAATAAGCAGTCCTTTTGTGTTGCTGCTTATATCTAGTTGTGCAGATGAATTGGGTGTGTTGGTTCCAATGCCTACGCCTTGTGCATATCCAATTATGCTATTACTAAAAAATAAAAACAGAATAATTTTTTTCATTTTGTTGCAGTTATAATTTCTGCATATTTACTCATCTATTTGCTGCCAAATGAATCTGGTTATTTAACGGATAAAAGTATTTATAAAAAGGTAGTAAAAGTGCTTCTTACAATAGTAGTTGCTTTAATTTATCTTCGCAGTAATGAAAGATTTTAAAGATTTACGCATTGTTTTTATGGGCACTCCCGAATTTGCCGTAGCATCGCTGGATGCATTGGTAAAAGCTGGCTGTAATATTGTAGGTGTAATAACTGCACCCGATAAGCCTGCAGGCCGTGGAATGACGATGCAACAAAGTGCTGTAAAAAAATATGCAGTAGAAAATAACTTATACATTCTTCAACCAGAAAAATTAAAAGACACAGCATTTTTAGGTGAGTTAAAATCTTTAAACACCGATTTACAAATTGTAGTAGCATTTAGAATGTTACCCGAAGCTGTTTGGAATATGCCGCCTATGGGAAGTGTAAATTTGCATGGCAGTTTACTTCCGCAGTACCGTGGTGCAGCACCCATCAATTGGGCTGTTATTAATGACGAAAAACAAACAGGTGTAACCACCTTTAAATTAAAGCATGAAATAGATACCGGAGATATTTTATTGCAAGAATCTTTTCCTATTGGAGAAAATGATAGTGCTGGTGATGTACATGATAAAATGAAAGAAATTGGTGCAAATCTTTTAGTAAAAACAGTTAAGGGTTTGGCCAATGATACTTTAAAAGAAACCCCTCAACTTTCAACCTTGCCTACCGGCAGGCAGGCTCTCAATTCTCAACAATCAACTCTTCATCATGCTCCAAAAATTTTTACCGAAACTTGTAAAATAGACTTTGCTAAATCAGTTACAGAAGTACATAATTTAATAAGAGGCCTTTCTCCTTTTCCGGGTGCATTTACTTTTTTAGACGGAAAGATGTTGAAGATTTATAAAGCCGCCATATCTAAAGACGATTTACCGCATATAAACAAACCATACAAAACCGACGAAAAAACATTTTTACAATTTGCCTGTGCCGATGGATTTATTGATGTGCAGGAACTTCAATTAGAAGGAAAGAAAAAAATGAACATTCAGGATTTTTTAAGAGGTTACAGGTTTGCAAAATAAGCTGCTTTAATTTATTGATTTTCATTATATTATAATTATTGGGATTAAATCAATCATCTTACTCAATAAAACCTGCGTTTTTACTGCAAAAAAGCCTAAAAAACTGTACCTTTGCCGTCCGTTAAAAAAACAAGCGGATAATTTTATGTCATTTACTATTAACAAACAACTAAACGCAGATGCACAGGAAGGGTCGGCTACAGATAATGTAGTTGAAACTGCTGCGGTAACAAATGTGCCTGTTGAGGAAGTAACTGCTACCGAACCGGTAGTTGTTGAAAAACAAGTTGAAGAAGTTTTGGCAACTGCCCACGACGATTTTGACTGGAGTGTTGACAAACGTAACGTAACAAGCTACAAAGCCGATGAAAGAGCTAAGTACGACACCGTTTACGACAACACCTTTAAACAAATTAACGATGGCGAAATGATTCAGGCTACGGTAGAATCATTAACCAAAACAGATGCTGTTGTAAACATTGGTTTTAAAAGTGATGGATTGATTTCTTTAAACGAATTCCGTGATATTCCCGGAGGCGTTAAAGTTGGCGATGTAATTGAAGTAATGTAGTAGAAAAAGAAGACAGAGAAGGCAACTTACATCTTAGCCGCAAACAAGCCCGTACAAGCAGAGCCTGGGAGCGTATTGTAGAAGTACACAAAACCGGCGAAATTGTTACCGGTTTGGTTACCAGCAAAACAAAAGGTGGTTTAATTGTAGATGTATTTGGTATGGAAACTTTCTTACCGGGTAGTCAAATTGATGTTAAACCGGTTACCGATTACGATCAGTTTGTAAACAAAACAATGGAATTTAAAGTGGTTAAAATTAACGAGGCAATTAAAAATGCTGTTGTTAGTCATAAAGCACTTATCGAAAGCGATATTGAAGCTCAAAGAGCCGAAATTATTGGTAAGTTAGAAAAAGGTCAGGTGTTAGAAGGTACAATCAAAAATATTACAGATTTTGGTGCATTCTTAGATTTAGGCGGTTTAGATGGTTTACTATACATTACCGATATTTCTTGGGGCCGTATTACACACCCAAGTGAGGTGTTAAAGATGGATCAAAAAGTAAATGTAGTTGTATTAGACTTTGATGATGATAAAAAACGTATCAGCTTAGGTTTAAAACAATTAACGCCTCATCCTTGGGATACTTTAGCCGAAGGCTTAAAAGAAGGTGAAATTGTAAAAGGTAAAGTAGTAAATATTGAAGACTACGGTGCTTTCTTAGAAATTACACCAGGTGTTGAAGGTTTAGTACATGTAAGCGAAATCACATGGGCTAACACACCAATCAACGCCAAAGAGTTCTTCAAATTGGGCGATGAGCATGAAGCTAAAGTTGTAACACTTGATAAAGAAACTCGTAAAATGAGTTTAAGTATTAAGCAAATGACCGAAGATCCATGGACCGGTATTGATACTACCTTCCCAGAAGGAAGCAAACATACAGGTACTGTTAAAAACATTACTCCTTACGGCGTATTTGTAGAGTTAACAACCGGTATTGGTGGTATGATTCATATTAGCGATTTAAGCTGGTTAAAGCGTTTTAATAACCCTACCGAGTATACTAAAGTTGGTAATACAATTGATGTGGTTATTATGAACATTGACAAAGAAAACCGCAAATTACAATTAGGCCATAAGCAAATTGAAGAAGATCCTTGGAATACTTTAGAAGGTACTTTCCCTGTAGGTAGTGAGCATGATGCAACGGTTGTTAAAAAAGACGACAAAGGCGCTGTAGTTCAATTACCATACGGTTTAGAAGGATTTGCACCAACCCGTCATTTAATGAAAGAAGATGGTAAGAGTATTGGTGTAGATGAAACTGCTAAGTTTATTGTAATAGAGTTTGACAGAAACGATAAGCGTATTGTTTTAAGCCATACTCGTATGTGGGAGCAGGTAATTGAAGAAGAAAAACAAGCAGTTGTTAAAGAAAAGAAAGCAGAGGCTGAAGTAACTAAAAAAGCAGTTAAAAACTTGCAAAGCAAAGTTGAAAAATCTACTTTAGGTGATATTGGCGCATTGGCCGATTTAAAAGCTAAAATGGATGGCGATGCTGCTGCAGAAGCTGCAAAAAGTGAATAAGTTTTAAAGCACTTTTAATACTAATCCCCGGGCAGTGGCTCGGGGATTTTTTGTGGTTTTTAATGCAATTTTAAAGTTTCTGCACTGTTTTCTTTGCCCCCGAAAAATACTCTTCCACATCAGGTTAAAAAAGATTTAGTAATATCTCTTTTATAATCAATTTCTTCGGTTCTTGTAACTCCGTTAGTGGGGTTATTGTTTTTCATTAAAGCATTGGCCAAAAAAGTCTGCAGGCCTTTCTTCTTCACATCTCCCGAATCAAGTTTCAAAACTTCAATTTTAAGATTATTATACAAGAAAGTTTCGGAACCTTTGGCCGAGTAATTGTTGCCGGTTAAATTATATGTAAGTTTATTCACCCGGCCTTTTTTTATAGATGTCATTCCAAGCGGCTCAATCATAGGGTTTAAGCTTACCGCATCAAATCCGCCGACGGAGCCGGAAATTTCAAAATTACCATCGCTGTTGTTTAGCGCAAGTTTCCACACCGAGTGTAACTTGCTTATGCCCATAAAGCCTGCCGTTGCATCCAGTATAAGTAAATTGTTACTGCTTATTACATTGCGGATATTTGTTACGTTAGATATAGAACTATTAATATTCTTAAAAAATACGGTGCCTATTTTTTGGGATATAAAGGCTTTTTCGGTATATACAATTAACCCGTTTCTAATATTTATTTTTTTTATGTTGAAAGGGAATTTTATTGTTTGCATCAACTGCTGTGGATATTTACCAACTTTGCTGCTGAGGTCTTCCGCAATGGTTCTGTCTCTGTAAATTTTTATAAAAGGCTGCAGGTTTGCCTCAGCTGCTTCAAGCTTTAATTGAGTCATAAGTAATCTGGTATCAATATCTGTTAGTTGAATATTATTAAATTCAAGGTTGTACAGATCTTGCTGATGCGTAATGGTTTTACTGAAAGCTACCTCATTTACTTGTGGCTTAACTGTAAAGTTTTTTATAAGCAGGGAAGCATTGTTATTATTGATAATAAAAGCGCCTACATTCACTTTGTATCTACTATTTTCTGTTAAAAAAGAAAATCCGTCGCCGGATAGCTGCCAGTTACTGTTACTGATAAGGTTTTTTAAATTGGTACCCGAATGTAATTTTTGAATTTCACTGGCATTGAATTTTACATGGTTAATAACAATGGGCGCTTTACCGGGTTTTGCTTTGTTATAGATTAAAATTTTTGTGTTACCCACATCAACTTTATTTACCTGTGCTTCATCAAAATAATTATTGTCAATTTCAATCTCACTATTGGAATAGCCTGCATCGTTTTTTGGCTTGGTGTAAAAAGTAAGCATCCCTCCATCTGTTTTAAGTTCTTCTGCATGTAGCTGCTGCTGCGTTATAAATGCGTTTGTAGATATGTTGTTGATGAATGTATTATTAATATCAAATACTAACTTCCCATCACTGTTTTTTTGCCGGAAATTTTTAAGGTAAATGAATTTTTCAGGGCATTATATTCCACATCCGTAAATGTGGCCTGGTTTTTATCGCCTTTAACATAAACCTCTTTCACTTTTGCAACCATATCTTTTACAAAATAGCTAATGATATTTTGGTAATTTCTGGTACTGTCTATTCTAAATTTCTTTAGTCGCATATTGATATCCCGGAGTGCAATATTTGGTTGGCCTGTTTTATCCGTATAAATTAAATCTCCATTTTCAATGGCGATTTCGCCTGCATTAATACTTTTAAATTTGCCCAATAATTTTTCATAAATAGCCAGGCTGTCATCGCTGTTCAGTATTTTCTTTTCTTTTTTGCCTGCCTTAATAATATACACAACCGGGTGCTTTATTAAAACTAAATTTGCTTCTACCAATGTATTGCTGATAAGGCCGGGAATATTACCACCTTTTATCATCACTTCATCAATCTGTATATTATAAATAGTTGCTGAAGAAGCTGTATCAAAAAGCAATAGCTGTCTTTGTAAAGAATCGGATTGAAGAGTAAGATTAAAGAAAGAAGCATTACCGGCAACCTCATCTATGAAAGAACTGTCGTAACGAATAAAATACAAACTGTCCGATCCTTTGCTGATGGCATTTTCAATCGTATTTTTAATAATGCTTTTTTTATTTTGCTGCCAGTAAAACCATCCACCAATAACAGCCAACACAATTACAACAAGAATTACTTTCAGTGATTTTATCAAAATAGGTTTTGTTAAATGTAATTACAAAGGTAGGCTCAATGCAATTGCTTTGCCCGAATATTGTATTACACAAAAAATGACTATTTAATACCCTCCTTTATAAAAATAAACTTTACTCCGCCATCATCTCCTTTACAACACTAATAACATCTTCGGTATTAGGTTTGCTAAAATAATCGCCATCACTTCCGTAGCTTGGGCGGTGGGCTTGTGCAGTAAGTGTACGTGGTGCTACATCTAAATATTTATAGCCGCCTTGCTCTTCCATTACTTTGTTAAACATGTAAGCAGCTGCTCCTCCGGGCACATCTTCATCTACAAAAAGTATTCTGTTTGTTTTTTGTAAACTTATTACAATGCTGTGGTTAATATCAAACGGCAATAATGTTTGTACATCTATCACCTCACAACTTATATTTTGCTTAGTTAAGGTTTCAACGGCTTCTTGCACAATTCGCAATGTAGAGCCATAGGTTACTATAGTTACATCTGTACCTTGGTTTACAATTTCAGGTACTCCTAACGGCACCGTATAGGCCAATAAATTAGATGGTAGTTTTTCTTTAAGACGGTAGCCATTTAAACATTCAATAATTAATCCGGGATCGTTACTTTGTAACAATGTGTTGTACATACCCACAGCCTGCGTCATATTACGGGGTACACATATATACATGCCACGTAGTGCATTTATTATCATACCCATTGGAGAGCCACTATGCCAAATACCTTCTAACCTATGGCCTCTTGTACGTACTATTAACGGGCAACTTTGTTGACCTGCGGTTCTAAAATGTGTGGTGCAAACATCATCACTTAAAGGTTGCAAACCATACAGCAAATAATCTAAATACTGTATTTCGGCAATTGGGCGCAAGCCACGTAAAGCAAGGCCTATACCCTGCCCCATTATGGTAAGTTCTCTTATTCCAGTATCTAAAATGCGGCGCTTACCATGCTTTTCCTGCAAGCCGCTAAAGCCCTGATTTACATCGCCTATTTGCCCAAGGTCTTCCCCAAAAGCAATTACTTTTCATTAGTTTCAAACAGTGCATCAAAATAATTATTTAATACCTCAAAGCCATTTACCGTTGATGCATCATCGGCATAATAAGGTTTTATTTCGGCAACTTTTAAGGCAGATTTTTCTCCTTCGTTATACAATTTGGTATTGTATAATTTTTTGTTTTCTGTTTTTAATTGTTGATAGTATGCTGCTAATTCAGGTGCGTTCTCTACCTCATCCAACACGATTGCTATAGCTTTTAAAACATCTCTACGCAATGGCTCTTTAATACTTTGTAAAGTAGCCATACTATCTTTAACGGCAGCGTTTTCGGCGTAAACACTCATTAACTCTATAGTTTTTTGTACTTGCGTTTTAATAGGATTAATATAATTATCCCATGCCGTTTGTTTACTTTGTTTGGTAATTTCTTTTGCGTTTTCTTCTATTGTAACCAGTTCTTCTTCCTCGGCCAACGCATTTTCTAAAATCCACTCTCTCATTTGTTTTATACAATCCCACTCTTTTTCCCATTCCAATCTTTCGGCACTTTTATATCTTTCGTGACTGCCCGATGTGGAGTGCCCTTGCGGCTGAGTAATTTCCTCTACATGAAAAACGGCAGGTATATGAGTTTCTCTTATTTTTTCTATTGCCGGCTCCAAAATTTCACACATACCGGCATAATCCCAACCTTTAAGTTTATAAATATCTATTCCATTTGTGCCTTCGGTTTTTTGAAAACCGCTAAGAACATCCGAAATAGAACTTTTTGTAGTTTGAAACTTTTTGGGCACCGAAATCCCATAACCATTATCCCAAACAAAAACGGCTAACGGCACTTGCAGCACTCCTGCGGCATTAATGGTTTCCCAAAAATGCCCTTCGCTGGTAGAAGAATCGCCAATGGTGCAAAAGCAAACTTCGTTACCGTTGGTGCTTAAATCTTTTAAATTTTGTAAGCCTTCTATTTTACGAAAAGCTTTTGAAGCATAAGCCAAGCCTAATCCACGAGGCATTTGTCCTGCTGTAGGTGCAATATCGCTGCTTACGTTTTTGGTATTAGCCAAAGGCAGCCATTCTCCATTTTCATTTACCATTTTTGTGGCAAAATGGGCATTCATTTGGCGGCCTGCACTAAACGGATCGTATGCTACATTTGGGTTAGCATACAATTGCGAAAAAAACTGCTCAATAGTTGCCAACCCACTGGCAAACATAAAAGTTTGATCTCGGTAATAACCACTCCTGAAATCACCAGGCTTAAAAAATTTAGCCATTGCAACCTGTGCAACCTCTTGACCATCGCCAAAAATGCCAAATTTGGCTTTTCCGGTAAGTACTTCTTTACGCCCTAAAAGGCTGGTTTCCCGGCTTTGGCATACAATTTTATAATCGGCTAATACTGCATTTCTAAAAGTATCAAAACTTAATTTATCCTGTAAAAATGCATCTGTATTGGTAGTATTTTCCATATTGCAATTATGTAATACAAAAATAGAAATAATAAGGCAGCTTTGTTAATAATTAGCTAAGGCACTTACAATTTGCAACGAATTTAAACGTTTTAGTATCTTTACTACATAATAATAAACCATATATGAAAAAATTTGTTACTTTTTTGGCTTTCGCAATTAATTTTTCGATTGCTTCTGCTCAATCATCTCCTGCTATTACAGCAGTAAGTGAGGCGGCAAAACCACTTGACGCTGTTGCCGTAACTGCCGCCGAGGAAAATTTATTGGTTAAAGAAACCGAATACAATTTTGGCAAAATTCCGCAAGGCAAACCGGTAACACATATTTTTGAAGTGGTAAACACAGGTAAAACAGCTTTTAAAATTGGTAATGTAGTTGCAAGTTGCGGATGTACAACACCTGTTTGGGAAAAAGACAAAATTCTTGCTGCCGGCGAAACCACCAAAATTACTGTAGGCTATAATGCTGCAGCAGAAGGAAGTTTTACTAAACAAATCACAATTACATACAACGAAAGTCAGGTAAAGGTAATTACAATAAAAGGCGAAGTTTGGAAAACACCCAACGCATCTGCACCGGAAAATAATGCCGCAAACGATTTAAAAAACTAAACAAAAAAATAAAAAAAACACATTAACATGAAAAAATTATTCTTAGCTCTAAGTGTACTTTCTTTAACAACTGTAGCTTTTGCACAAAAGAAAGCCGAAGATGTTGCAAAATTTGCAACCGAAACAATTGACCAGGGTAAATTAATGCAAAACAAGCCCGAGGATGCAAAGTTTATTGTTACCAATGTTGGTAAAGAACCATTAGTTATTGAGCAGGCAAACCCAACTTGTGGTTGCACAATGGGTGATTATACCAAATCTCCTATCCCTGTAGGTGGCACTGGTTATATTACTGCAAGATTTAATGCTGCTGCTCCTGGTCATTTTGAAAAGCACCTTACTGTAAAATTTGCAGGTGTAGATGAAATGAAAAGCATTACCATTAAAGGAGATGTATTAGCCGAAGCAGAATATGTAGCCTGGCAAGCAGAAAATGCAAAATTAAAAGCTGCTGAAGTTAAAGTTGCTGCACCCGTTGCTGCTCCTGCAAAAACAAGTAAAAGATCTAAAAGGGCAACAAAACCTGTGGCTGTAAAAACAAAATAATATTTAATTTTTATAAATATCTTAAACCCTTAGTAGTTTTACTAAGGGTTTATTTTGCACAAAACATAATAAAAAGATAACGCTAACGTTTAATTGCTGTCCAAACATTGAAAAACCAAACCATTAAAACTTTTTAACCCTTACACATTAAATCAATCCTTACAAAAGTCGGTGTAAAAACCTGTAAAGATTTTTGTTTTTATGGATTGTTTGGATATCAAAAAAGCCTCACTTTGTGGGGCTTTTTTACGTTATTTTACACACATTTTTTAGCTGTTCGCCGGTTTTATATTATTTTTACACCAATCAAACAAAAACATAAAACTCGTTGTTTAGTTACAAAATTACTTATTTATAAAATCATGCATTTACAAGCAGGCCAAAAAGCTCCGTTATTTTCGTTATACAATACCGAAAAAAATAAAATTTCGCTAACCGATTATACCGGCAAAAATGTTTTACTATTATTTTTTCCGCAGGCATTTACAGGCGTATGCACAAAAGAATTATGTGCGGTAAGAGATGATATTGCCCGTTACAATAATGCCAATGCTGTTGTATTAGGCATTTCGGTTGATTCGGTTTTTACATTAGGTAAGTATAAAGAAGAGCAAGGATATAATTTTAACCTTCTGAGTGATTTTAATAAAGAAGTATCTGCACTATACGATAGCTTATATACCGATTGGATTTTGGATATGAAAGGCGTTAGCAAAAGAGCTGCCTTTGTTATTGACAAAGATGGTATTATTCAATATGCCGAGGTATTGGAAAGTGCAGGCGATTTGCCCAATTTTGAAGCTATTAACCAAAAACTTAGTCAATTAAGTGCTTAATTGACCAATTATTAACCAAATTTGGCACTTAAATAGCTGTAATTAAATTTGTTGGTTTATTAATAATTTTTCTTATTTTTACTTAGTTGAAAAATATTTTATACATACTTATTTTTATTATTGGATTAAACTTTACTTCTTTCGCTCAAAACAAACCGGCCGAACCTCAGCAAAAGTATATAAAGTTGTATCCCATACCTGCATCCACAGTTATCACTTTTGATTTTGTACGTGGTTACGACAGATCGTTCTCTATACAGATATATAATTTTATGGGTAAAAAAGTGTACGAAGTAAAAAACACTCCTTCCCGAATTTCGTTACCGCTTAACGAATTTTACAGAGGTCTTTATTACTATCATTTGTTAGATAAAAATAACAGATTGATTGAAATAGGAAGATTTCAAATTGTAAAATAATTCCCCTTCAAATATTACAATACCTGTACTATCAAAAACTTAAGATAGTGTGTATTTTCTTGCCCGTCAATTATTGGATGATCGGCCGATTGTGCATTAAAAATTACCTGCCTTAATTTTCGTTTTGCATCTTTAGCAGCCATTTGTATAATGTTTAAAAACATATGGGGTTGTACCAAATTGGTACAACTACTGGTAACTAAAAAACCTCCGGGTTTCACCAATTTCATTCCCCGTAAATTAATTTCTTTGTAGCCTGCAATGGCTTTATCAATACTAGCTCTGCTTTTGGTAAACGATGGCGGATCAAGCATCACCACATCATATTGCCTGCCTTCTTTAACCCAATTCTTTAAAACATCAAAAGCATTTACACAATCAAATTTACAGATGTTTTGCAAGTCATTTAATGCTGCATTTTTGTTACACATATCTACCGCATTTTGCGATATGTCTAACCCCAAAACACTTTTAGCTCCATAATGTGCTGCATGAATTTCAAAAGTGCCTGTATAGCAAAAAGCGCCCAATACATCTGCATCCTTAACAATATGTTGTATGGCTCTGCGGTTATCTTGTTGATCTAAAAAGTAACCGGTTTTTTGGCCATTGGCAATATCTACATAAAACTTAATGCCATTTTCGTTAATAATAATATTGGTATCAAATGGCTCCGATAAAAAACCCTTTTGTTGTTGCAATCCTTCCAACTCTCTTACCGGCACATCGTTTCTTTCATAATCCCTTTTGGGCTAAATATGGTATTAAGCGCCTTTACAATTGCAGGCTTCCAAACATCTATACCCAAAGCCAGCGTTTGTATAACAAAATAATCATTAAACTTATCTATTACCAATTGAGGTATATCATCTGCCTCGCCAAATATTAATCGGCAGTTTTCTGTGTACCCAATCTTTTTACGATACGCCCATGCTTGTAAAATTTTGTTGTAAAAAAAGGCTTCGTTAATTACATCATTTTTATCTCGGGTTAATAATCGTACAGATATTTGAGATTGTGGGTTGTAATATCCCTGACCGATAAATTTTTTGTCGAAGCTGTACACATAAACTATTTCGCCGGGCTTGGCGTTAGTATCTTTTTCCATTGCCTGATTTACTTCGTTAGCAAAAATCCACGGATGGCCATTTTCTACTCTTTTACTTATATTTTTCTTTAATACAATACTTTTCATGTGTTCATTTTTATTGTTTTTTTGTCACCTGTTATTCTCCAAAGATTATTTTGGTTGGTATCAACTTATTGTTTGGCTCATTTCATGACGGCAAAGGTAAGTTTTATGAACTTAGGGGCTAAATTGCCTTACTACAGTCTAAAAAATTGTCAATTTGACTGTAAAACAAGGCTTGGCAAACAGTTTGACAATTGTACCTTTGCAAACTATTTTACTATTATGGAAGAAAAAGAAATAATTACCGAAAACGAAGACATGAACATAAATGCCGATGCCGATATTCCCGGAAATACGCATTTAACCAATGAAGGTGGTGAAAATGCTATTGAAAAAATACAAAGCGAATTAGATGAGCAAAAAGATAAATATATTCGCCTTTTTGCCGAGTTTGATAATTTTAAAAGACGTACTGCCAAAGAGCGTATAGAACTTATACAAACTGCCGGCAAAGATGTAATTGTTAGTCTTTTAGACGTTTTAGACGATTGCGACAGAGCCGAAAAACAAATAAACTCAAGTGAAGATGTAGCCCAAATTAAAGAAGGCATTCAATTGGTGTTTGCCAAGCTTAGGAACACTTTGGCTGCTAAAGGTGTAAAGCCAATGGAATCTATTAACACCCATTTTGATGTGGAACTGCATGAAGCAATTACCGAAATACCTGCACCAACAGATGATTTAAAAGACAAAGTAGTTGATGAAGTGGTAAAGGGATATTATTTAAACGACAAAATTATTCGTTTTGCCAAGGTGGTGGTAGGCAAATAAAAAATAACAATGAAAAAAGATTTTTACGAAATATTAGGCGTAAGTAAAACTTCCTCAGCCGATGAAATAAAAAAGGCGTATCGTAAGGTAGCTATGCAATATCATCCTGACAGAAACCCGGGGGATAAAGCTGCAGAAGAAAAATTTAAAGAAGCTGCAGAAGCCTACGAAATATTAAGCGATACAGATAAAAGAGCTCAATACGACCGTTTTGGTCATCAGGCATTTAGTCCCGGACGTGGCGGTGGTGGCGGCTATAGCGGTGGTGGTATGAACATGGATGATATTTTTAGCCAGTTTGGTGATATTTTTGGAGACGACAATCCTTTTGGTAGCTTTTTTGGGGGCGGTGGCCGAAGAAGTTCCGGTGGTGGTGGACGAAGCCGAGGTATAAGAGGATCTAACCTTAGGGTTAAAATAAAATTGACATACGAAGAAATTGCTAAAGGTGTTTCTAAAACCATAAAAGTAAAAAAATACGTTAGCTGTTCTACCTGCAGCGGTAGTGGAGCCAAAGATAAAAATAGTGTACAAAGCTGCGGTACATGTGGTGGCAGCGGACAAGTACGCAGGGTGCAAAATACCTTTTTAGGCCAAATGCAAACAGTAACTACTTGCCCAACCTGTAATGGAGAAGGTACAACAGTTACACATAAATGTACCGCTTGTAAAGGCGAAGGAAGAGTATATGGAGAAGAAACGGTAAGTATAGAAATACCTGCTGGTGTACAAGAGGGAATGCAATTAAGCGTAAGCGGAAAAGGCAACGCCGGCGAACGTGGCGGCAGCAATGGCGATTTAATTGTTTTAATTGAAGAAGAAGCTCATCCGCAATTACACAGAGATGGATTAAATGTGGCTTACGATTTACATATATCAATCCCCGATGCTGTTTTTGGTATTCAGGTAGAAGTACCAACCATTGATGGCAGAGCAAAAATAAAAATACCTGCCGGTACGCAAAGCGGCAAAATTTTCAGGCTTAAAGGCAAAGGCTTTCCTAATGTTAATAGTTACGAAAAAGGCGATCAGCTAATACAGGTAAATGTATGGACACCGCAGCATGTTAGCCACGATGAAAAAGTTATGCTTGAAAAACTGCAGCAATCAACCAACTTTACACCTAAACCCGATAAAAGCGATAAATCCTTTTTTGATAAGGTTAGGGAAATGTTTAGCTAGATGTGTTGCCGGGTATTACACAAATTCTTACAAATAATACACCTGCATTTGCTGAAGCATAAAGGCAACTATTTTTTAAAAATTTAGTACAAATTAGGAGTCCTGAAAATTTAAGCCTGTGCCGCAGGGCCGCCAAAATTAAACGGAATTTCAACCTGTTCCATATCTTGTATTACTCCATTGGCGCTTTCAAATTTCTTTATATTCTCTACCATTGCCTTCATAAAGCGTTTGGCATGCAAAGGTGTTAATATAATTCTACTTTTTACCTTGCTCTTAGGTGTGCCTGGCATTACATTTACAAAATCTACCACAAACTCGGCATGGCTATGGGTAATTATGGCAAGATTGGCATATTCGCCTTCTGCTACTTCTTCAGATATTTCTATGTTAAGTTGGTTGGGTTGTTCAGTGTTGTTCATTGAATGTTTTTAGATTTACAAATATAAAAACAAAGAGCTCCAAAATGGAGCTCTTTGTAAAATTTAGTTATTTTATAATTGGAAATTATCTTGCATGAAGATATTTCAGGTTTCGTCAAAATATGTACGAGGCCACTTGGTACTACAGATGGATGGTACATCAATGCTTAATTATAATGTCTTTACCTTGTACCTTATTTAATCCTGAAGGATCTAATACAGCTCTTCTACCATTACTTGCAGCATACAAAGGAGCTCCAGTGCCAGAGGCAGGGGTGCCGCCTGATGTTGCAGGAAAGGCAGGGTCACCATAATAATTATGTAAATCGCTAATTACGTTAGTTGCAGGATTAAAGCTAATTACTAAACCATAACTACCATAGTATGTTCCGGCACCGGCATTACTAAATACATAACCCGGAATACCACCATTTAAATCATCATTACGAACAATACAAGTACTGGCACCTACAGTAATTAATGAATACTGTTGAGGAGCATCATAAGTGAATGCCGCATTTGAAACATCTAAGAAAGTGCCGCTTTGCTCATAAACACCATCCCAATTGTTTTTTGCACCAATTTCAACTACTACCGATTTTTGAGTAGATAAAACACTACCTGCATCGCAGGTTAAAATAGTAAACCCTAAAGCATATAAAGAGCTAGGGTTTAATAATGTTGCATTTGGAATAGTAATATAAATTTGCTTGGCAAATTCACCTGGTTTTAATGTTACGGTATAAACACCGCCTTCGCCACCGGTTTTTGAACCATCAGCTACTGAATAACTGTACCAAGATGTTGGCAATTTAATATAACCTGGGTTTGCAGCTGTTACAGCAGCGGTATCATCTTTAATGGTAACAACCATTGTTTTATTTAACTCTTCCGAATTTGCAATATCTCTACGGATATCTACACCAACAATTTTAGTAGGTGTTGGAACAAAATCTACCGGAGTTTTAACAATGTTTGCAGGCGTACCACCTTGTAATAATTTAACCAAGGTTTTACCAGAATCACCGGTTCCTGTAACTTTTTCTACCTTGTCGCAAGATGAAAAAATGGCTACAGCTACCATTAACCCAGCTATTTTTTTTGAAAGATTAATATATTTCATAATTTAAAATTTAGTTATTTTATTAAAATATTTAGGATGAAAGTAAATTTCATCCTAAATATAAGTATTTTATTATTTATCCCACAAACTCTTGATTCCTGAACATCGGCACCTTGTGAACCTGCGTTAGCCGCTGCTACACCAGCTGGATTAAGTGAATACTCACCAGTTCCATAAGTGTATCTTCTTGGAATTGTTGTATGCGATGCACTTAAACAGTTAGCCGCAATGGTTGGTGTTAAAACCGGGAATCCGGTAGCTCTCCAAACATTCCAACCTTGTATTCCATCAGGATAATATGCAATATATCTTTGTGTAGCAATTGCCTTTAAATTAGCACCTGTACCAACAGGATTTGAAATAGCAACACCCGTTTGCGAAAAATAACTTGCACTTGGCGCAGCTAAATTCCATTGTGCAAAAGAAGCATTTACACCAGCCTGAAGCAAAGCGCTTGGTGAAGCAGAAATCCAACCTCTGTCAGCAGCTTCAGCAGCAGCTAATAAAGTTTCTGCAGCTGTAGCAACATACAATGGGCTTGTTTCTGTTCTGTGAGCATCTGCAAATTGTCTTGCCCATCCAGGATTAGCTTGTCTCCATGTATTAATTTGGCCTTCACTTAATCCATAAGGAACTGGAACAGCCGAAGAACCATAAACACCGTTACGAGCATCTCCAAATGAACTTAATAAGTTATACATTCTATCACTATATCCATCATCTCTTAACTGTAAATTAGTTTCATAATAAGGATTTCTGAAAGCATTCCCCGGATAAGCTAACTTAAAATTGTCGGCATTAGTAGTAATACCACCGGCAGTATAAGCAGCACTAAATTGTTGAGCTGCATATTCAGAAGCGGCAGGGTATCTTTTTGCTAAATTTAATGCCAATCTCATTCTTAAAGTATTAGCTAATTTTTTCCAGCTAGAAGTTACACCATTGTACATGATATCTCCTTTTATTGCACCACCACCATCTAATTGAACAGCAGCTTCACTTAATTCCTTAAGTAAATCTTTGTAAATGCTCTCCTGAGTATCATATTTAGGAATTACGCCATTAAGAGCCTCAGAGTAAGGAACATCTCCCCATCTGTCGGTAATGGTACTAAATATGTATGCCTTAAGTATTCTAACAGCAGCTTTTTCAACGTCGCTTGTACTTTTATTCAAAATGTTTTTTGCATCATATAAAGAAGCGGAATATGTACCGGCAAAGTCTATTTGCGGAATTGCATATAATTGAGCCCCGGGATATTCTGCCTCAGAAAAATACTGAACAAACATTTGAGATGTATTATCATACACACGAGCACTTAAACCAACTTCTATATTGGTTAATAATGCTGATGTAATAGGCTCTGTAGTAGCCGCAGGATTGACATTTGTACTGCCAAAATCCTTTATTTTACCGCAGCTTACCGCACCTGCAATAAGCAAAGTGAAGGCTGCTGCTTTTTTTAGATTATTAATATTTATTAACATAATTTATAATTTTAGTTGATTAATTAAAAAACAAAGTATTAGAATCCTATTTTAAGGTTAAACCCTAAGCTACGTGTAGATGGATAGTTACCACCCTCACCACTTATTGCACTAATCTCTGATGGATCTAAATCTTTTGTTTTAGCATAAATCAATAATGGATTGTTTGCAACAACAGAGAAATTTGCTTTAGTAATCCACTTGCCTATTCCTAATTTTTCAACAGGAATATTGTAGCCTAAACCAACCTCTCTAAGTTTAACAAAAGTTAAATCGTAAACAAATTCATCGTATGCTTTATTACCATAAAGATTAGAATAATAATCCCTGGCTTCTACATAATAATCAACTGCTTTACCGGTAGCATCTACACCAAATACATGCTTACCACCACCGTCAACAACAGCATCACGTATTGGATTTTATCATTTAAAGTTGCAGTACGAGCTGTTAAGCCTGTATAAGAACCCCACATATCAGATAAAGAGAAGAATTTACCACCCCATTGGTAATCCAAACTAACATTTAAAGTAAAATATTTGAAAAGGTCAATTCTGTTTTGAACACCCCCTGTGTAGCTAGGCAAAACACTACCATAAGATACATTAGGATCGGTTACATAAAAACCACTGCCATCTAACACTGGTTGGCCATTAATACGCTTAATACCATTACCCCATATTTGTCCCCATTGTTTTCCTTCTTCGTGTACTAAACCCGGAGCACCACTACCCCACTGATTTTCTACAACCTGACGAGAAGTTTTTGTAGGATCTCCGTCTAAATCAACAACAGTGTTTTTAATATTTTACCCCATGTTGCGTTAATTTCCCATGTAAAGTTTTTAGATTTTAATGGAATTACATTAAACTGAACATCAACACCGGTTTTTTTGATTTCGCCAATATTTAACAATCTGCTTGTAAAGCCTGATGTACCTGTAATTGAACCGCAATAAGGAAATCTTTACTTGTACCATCCCAGTAAGTAACAGAAAATCCTACTCTGTTTTTAGCAAATTTCATTTCTAAGCCAAGCTCTCTCTGAGAGTTTACAGCACCTCTGATTTTAGGATCAACGATTTGATCGGGTGTACCCATTAAGAAATTGCCATTCCATTGGTTTGCACCAACGCCATATGCAAATCCTGGATATTGATAAGGATCAATACCTTGTGGTACTTCACCAACCGAACCTCTGATTTTACCGTAAGTAATAAAAGGTACTTTAATTAAATCGCTAAATACAAATGATGCGCCATACGATTTGACAATACATCATTTTTAGCTACAGGTAAAGTTGAATACCAATCGTTACGAATAGTACCATCTACAAATAAGAAATTCTTATATCCTAAAGTAGCACTTGCATAAAGAGCACGTCTTTTTTTCATCTGTACGGTTATTTATAAAGGTTGCATTAGTTTTGAATTTGTAAGTGTAAACAAATCCGGAACGTTTAATCCATTATTTGTAAATCCGCCATTTGATTTAGTTACCTGATGGAAAACATCAAAACCTACATCACCATCAACCTGGAAATTCTTAATTTTTTTAGAATATACTAAACTTCCCTGGAAGTTATCTCTGTTACTAAAAGTGTTTTGAGTTACATATTGTCCAAAACATTGAGGGCAGTTACCACCTGCAGTTTTTACGCCACTTTCAAATAACTGAGAGCTATATTTTTGCTCAGTAAATGTAGTATTTTGTTGTTTTCTGTAAGTACCATTTATTGTAATTGAAGGACTTAATTTGTAACTTAAACCAATGTTACCAAATAATCTGTCATTTCTGGTAATAATAGGACTTAAATCGCTATACGTATATGGATTATACCAGTAGTAAGCACCATAAAAATTCTTTTGGTTATTTACATCATATGTATTTGGATTTTGGTGATTCCAACTAGCCCAAATACCTGTTGGTGTTTTTAAACCTCTAAGCTCTTTAACAATACTCATATCAAGGTCTCTGTGGAACCATTGGTTAAATGAACCTGAAGTTGCATTAGCATAACTATCATCAATTTCACCTTTAAGGTTGTTGGTAATATAATTTACGTTAGTACTAACTGTTAATTTTTCAGTTAAATTAAGAGAAGTATTAACATTAAAGTTATTTTTATTCATACCGGTATTAGGTAACAAACCTCTTACGTCCAAATTGCTATAAGATGCACGGAAAGAGTAATTATCGGTAGCTTTAGAAAAGTTAACGTTATTATTGGTTTGGATACCTGTAGCAAAAAACTCACGGGCATTATTAGGCTGAGGAGTTAACCTAGCAGTAGTAAATGATCTTTCGTGACCACCATACCAAGCAACCAAGGAATATACTCCTGACCTGCCATTTTGGACCCCAGCTAACATCTTCTGAATAATCAGGAAATACTTACCATCTAAGCTTTCCAGCCTTCAGGATGACCAGGCTGCCAATTGTATTTTGTCATATTTGCACCATCTCCACCAGCATATGTATCCTGATAGTTAGGCATAATATATACATTATCAAATTTAACACCGGAATTGATTTCAATACCCATGCCTTTTTGATTTTTCTTTGCTTTTTTCAATGTAATGATAATTTGCACCATTTGCGCCTTCTGCACCAAATTTTGCAGCAGCAGCAGGGCCTTGTAATACCGTTACATTATCAACATCATCCAAATTAATATCGTTTGAGTTTGGCATAATTGTACCATCTACCACATAAAGAACACCGGCGCCACCACCAAATGCACTTTCACCTCTTAAACGGATATTTGTTGCTCTACCGGTTGCTACACCAGATTGGCTTCTTACCTGAATACCGGAAACTTTACCAGCTAGAGCATTGTTAATGTTTGTAGAACAAACAGGATTTAATTGCTCCTGACCTACCACCTGTGCATTTACTGAAGTACTTCTGGAAGTTTTTTTTAGTACCGGCAAAACCAGTAACAATTACTTCCAGTTAATTTGTCATTTTTTTCAAGAGTGGTGCTCAAAACAGTTTGAGTACCTACCGGCACTTCAACTACCTTAAAGCCTGCACCTGATAACTCAAGTACATCTGTATTTTTAACTTTTAAGGAAAAAGCACCATTTGCATCGGCACTTACACCAGTTTGTGTGCCTTTTACTTTTACAGATGCAAAAGGAACAGGATTACCTTCTTTATCGGTAATCTTACCGGTCACCACCCGGCTTTGTGCAAATGCTAATACTCCGCAAAGCATAAGCATCGTAAACAGTGATAAAAATCTTCTCATGTGCGATTAATTGAGTTTAATGATGTGTAAAAATAAGGATATTTTCTTAACGTCAAAAAAATGTTAAATAATTATGACAAAAACTTTTCCTTATAGATAGGACACCTACGGAAGCGGTTTCGCTGCTTTTACTGTTAAATTTTGTTAAAATTGGTACATTACCTGCAGTTTTACCTCGGTTTTATGGTTGCCTTTTATTTCGTCTAACCCAGTTCCAATAAGGGTTTTGTCCGGATTTAGCGTTTGAGCTATCCTAAACCAGGCGGTTAGTCTTTTACTGATGTCGTAACTGGAATTCAGGTAATATCTAAACCCTTTTTCGTAAAAAACAGGGATAGAATAACTGTATAAAACATCGTTTTCGTAGGCATAAAGGCGGCTATTATACCCATCTGTTTCAAAATATTGAAGTCTTATGCTGGCCGAAAATGGTTTTAAAGGTGGCTTATATGCTACATCAAAATAGGTTAAAAAGCCCTTTTCGGCTTCTGTCCCTTTTTTATCAAACCACTGTAATTCTACTCTGCTTTTTAAAGTAATTATTGAATTAATTTTATAAACAAAATGAGTACGCCAATTTTGCTTTGGCTGAGGTATTACAGGAGCTAATGTTAATTCATTTGGATTTACATTTATCGACTTAGACTCGGACCTGAAACGGGTGTAAATTTCAAACAATTTTGTGGGTTTGTAGGTAAGTTGTACTAAATAGTCTGATCCTGCAGAAGGTGCATCCACTCTATATCTCAGCCAGGGAAAGCTATAAAAATCTGCATAAGCATCTATACGCCACGGTATGGAAGGTTTGATACTTATGCCTGCATACAATCCTTTTTCGTTACTAGGGTACGTACTTTCGGTAAACGCATTGGTATATAGCGATTGATAACTCTTTTGAATATTGCGGTAAAGCAAACTTACATCTACATTTGCGGCAGCACTTAAAAGCACACCGTTTACAAAGGCTTTATCCATCTTTTGTGTAAAGGCTGCTTCACCAAAAAAATGCAAGTTTTTGTATGTGTAGCTGTAATCAAAGCTATAATTACCAAATGATTTACCGGAAAGGGCATATTTATTATACGGCTCATCTCCTTTTTGAATGGGCAGTTTATACCGGTATTGCATAGCATTTATGCCAAAATGAAGATTATTAATTTGGTAAGAAAAATTACCTCCAAAGGCTATTTGCCGTTGTACGCCTTTATCGGCAAATTCGCTATTAGTACGATGATAACCAGATGTTTGTAAGGAAGATACAAATTCATCCTGGCTTTGAGAAGTATCTATCACAAAATTTGCATCTATGTTTTTATACGATCCAAAAACAGTGGCTTGCCATGCATTTTTGCCAAAAGTAATTCCATGCCTCTGTGAAAATTTATTTCGCCTGCCGAGTTGTAGGGCCGTAAAACGGCCGTTGCCTTTAATATTCATTACATCACTCCTTTTTTAAAAGCCAGGCTTTGCCATTGGGTAAGGCCTTGCCCCATGTTAACGGTAAAATCGCCCAAAGCAAGTGCTTTTACAATACCAATATTACGGGCAAATAAATGTGTCGAGTAAAAATCGAATCCTTGCTTTTGATTGCCTTTAAAAAATTGTTCGCCGGCATCCTTTTCACCAAGCATACCATACTGCAATAAATTTTTAAAAATTATACCTGTATCGCACATATAATTTTTGCTGAGAGCCCGGATAGTAATTGGATGTTTGTGCAGGATCTACCAAATACCCTTTAGATTTTTCAAGTATTTGCGTTGCCCTTACCAATAGCGTATGCTCCCCATTTTGTAAACGATTGCCAATAGAATTAAAAATATTTTGAGGTATACTAACAGTTACGTATGGTAGTATTTTTTGTATAGTTCCAAATCCCAACCAGGTACAGATTGCAGTTCGTAAATTGAAATTAAATTGCCCAGTAATTTCCTATATGAAACAAGGCTGGCAATTTGTAAAGGCGATAACACAATCAACTCTTTTAATTCAGCTTCATCTGCAGTATTTAAGTTTACAGGATTTTTAATAAAATGTTGCATTTGCTGCAAGTACGAATCGTCCTCGGTTTCATTATCTTCATTATTAGCTGTTACGTTTTCTATTTGCTGCTCTGTAGTGCCGGCAGGCGTTTCGGTAACTTGAGCTACTAATGTATTAAAAGTTGAAAAAAGAAAATTTACAAATAAATAAATTACAATTCGCAGTAATTTTTTAGTACGGCTTTTGATTAAAAAAAGATATGTGTTATAAGTGCTGATCATTTTTCTTCTTACAAAAAACATTCATCAAACTGATATTTGAATAATTGGTGTTGACCAAAAAATTAACTGCTTTTTTTCTTTCCCAAATTGGTTAAAACTAATATTCCCGGCGAAAATCCCAATTGAGGATGATAACTACCTGAAACGTCTATACGAAAATTACTCCACGCCAAACCCAACCCTGCAAATGCAGTAGAAGATTCACTCATAAAACCGGCTCTGGCAAAAAATTGTTTGGCAAAATTGTATTGCAACCCACCAATTACATTAATCGGTTTATCTTCTTCCTTTACCATATCTGCACTAATAAAAAAATTATCCGAAGCATCGTAACCAAACCCAATTTCATACACCGAAGCTAATTTTTCGTTATCCGAGTTATTAAGTTTCCCTCCAACTGGATTGTATATATGAATGCCGCCATTAAATTTATCGGTAAAGTGCAAAATTGCCCCTGCTTCAAAATTTATAGCAGACGCATTGCCGTACAATGGTACTTTGTAACCATAATAATTAAATTGTACGCCAATATCTACCTTTTGCCCAGGCTACGGCCATAAGCCAACCCTATTTTATTTTCATTAAAATTTTTAAACCCTGCGTAATTTATAGAAAGCCCAAAATTACCCAGTTTAGAAGGGATTGCTACTGCAGCGGCATAAGAACTTGTTTCGGAAAGTAAAAAACGGCGTTCGCCAAAAACTCCGAACCCAGCTTGTTTGGCTGTTGCCAATGCAGCTTGATTTCTTGTAAAAGAAAAAGCATCATTTTGTATACTGCTATATGCACCTAATCCAATATAAGGCATAGCTACACTATAACGTAGCGATTGGGCGGATAGTAAACCTGCTGTTAGCAATAACAGGATTACGGATAAAAATTGTTTTCTCAATACAGTAATATTTGCAATGCCAAGATAAGAAAAATGAGTTTATTATTGAAATCCAAAAATTAGCTTTTTGTTAATTACTTTTGCGCCATGCAAATTTTAGATGGAAAGGTTGTTGCTCAGTCGGTAAAAGACGCTTTAAAGGAAAAGACGCAACAATTGATTTTAGAAGGTAAAAAGCACCTGCATTTGGCGGCAATTTTAGTTGGCACAAACGGAACCAGTGAAACCCTATAGTAGCCAGCAAAGTAAAAACCTGTGATAAGTGGATTTACCAGCACTTTGCTACGTTTTGATGATACCATTGAAGAGGCAATGCATTACACAAATGCCATTGAACAATTAAACAACGATGATGCAGTTGATGGTATTTTAGTTGCAATTGCCTTTGCCAAAACATTTTAATGAAGAAAAAATAATTAATCTGATTAATCCTGCTAAGGATGTGGATGGTTTTCATCCTTCCAGCATAGGCAAAATGGTGCAAGGCCAACCCACATTTATACCTGCTACACCATATGGCATAATGCTAATGCTTAAACATTACAATATTGAAACAAGCGGCAAACATGCTGTAGTTATTGGTCGCAGTAATATTGTAGGCAGGCCAATGAGTATACTGTTAAGCCAAAATACCAATCCCGGAAACTGCACAGTAACGGTATGCCATAGCCGAACAAAAAATTTAAAGGAAATTTGTTTGCAGGCCGATATTATTGTTGCTGCACTGGGCTTCCCCGGCTTTTTAAAAGCCGATATGGTAAAGCAAGATGCCGTAGTAATTGATGTAGGTATAACCAGAGTTGCAGATGCATCAAAGAAAAGTGGTTTTGCAATAAAAGGTGATGTTGATTTTGAAAACGTAGCGCCCAAATGCAGCTATATTACTCCTGTGCCCGGAGGTGTTGGCTTAATGACAATTGGAGCTTTAATGATGAATACGTATAATGCTTCACAATTGAAAACTAAAGATTGAAAATTGAAAATTTAAATACATGTACACTGCCTGTAATGGAACATTTTTACACCATTCAGGGCGAAGGCGATTACCAGGGAACTGCGGCTTAATTTATACGTTTGGCCGGCTGCGATGTAGGCTGTGTTTGGTGCGATGTAAAAGACAGTTGGGATACAAGTAAACATGAAAAATTGGCAATTGGCAATTTGCAATTGGCAATAAAGGAAACCTCAGCAAGGCTAGTAGTAATAACAGGAGGAGAGCCTTTGATGCATAATTTAGATGCACTTACAAATGCATTGCAACAACAAGGTTTGCAAACTAATATTGAAACAAGTGGCAGCCATCCTTTAAGTGGAAAGTGGGATTGGATTTGTTTATCTCCCAAAAAATTTAAGGCTCCACTGCCCGAAATTTTGCCGTTGGCAAACGAATTAAAAATTGTAGTTTTTAATAAAAGTGATTTTGATTGGGCAGAAAAACATGCTACTTTAGTAAGCCCGGATTGTAAGCTATATTTACAACCAGAGTGGGATAAAGCTGCCGAAACCACTCCATCGATAGTTGAATACATTAAGGCAAATCCAAAATGGGAGTTGAGTTTACAACTGCATAAATATATAAATGTGCCATAAGATAGAACACAGATAGCACTGATTGAAAAGATTTTCACTGATTTTTTATGTTATAACAATCCTTTTGAAATAAACGAAATAAATTTTCGTTATTTTACTTCAAATACAAACAATGCAGTCAGTCATAAAATTTATATCCTTTTTTTTATTTTAGATTTTTCATTTTTAATTTCTATTGCTCAATGGTACGATCCCGAAAAAGTAAATAAAAAAGCCGGTGAAATTTATGGCGCTGCATATGAAGACGCACAGGCAGGGAAATATACGGATGCCATTGCAAAAATTAATGAAGCTATAAAGATAGTGCCTACGTTTGTGGATGCTTATTTATCACGGGCAGGCATATACGCCAATCAAAAAAATTACGTAGCGTCTGTTACCGATTTTGAAACTGGCCTAAAATTAGATTCAGTTTACGCAGAATCTTATCGCCTTCCCTACTCTATTTCCTTGGCAGGCTGCGGTAAATTTGAACAAGCACTTATTGCAATAAATAAATTTTTACAAATTAATAAATTAAACGAACAAAGTATAAAGGCCGCCAATTATCGTAAACGTTCGTACGAATTTGCAATTGAGCAAGGAAAGAAACACGTAAATACCAATTATGCATTTGCTCCATATAATTTAGGCGATAGCATTAACACAAAAAGTTTAGAATATTTTCCATCGCTTACCATTGATGGAAAAAAAATGATATTTACCCGAAGAGAAAACAACGATGAAGATTTTTATGAAAGTACTCTCATAAATAATATTTGGAGCAATGCAAAACCACTTACGGGTAAAGTAAATACCAACTTAAACGAAGGCGCTCAAAACATATCGCAAGATGGGCAGTTATTGGTGTTTACCGGCTGTAATTATCCCGAAGGAGAGGGCAGTTGTGATTTGTATTTTTCTTTAAAAACAAAAACCGGTTGGAGTGAACCTCAAAATTTAGGCAGAAGTGTAAACAGTGAGTTTTGGGAATCATCTCCAAGTATTTCTCCGGATAAAAGGGCTATTTATTTTGCCAGCTCCCAGCCTGGTGGTTTTGGAGGAAGAGATATTTGGGTAGCACATTTATTATCGAATGGTAAGTGGGGTAATATCGAAAATTTGGGCGAAGCTGTTAATACAAATGGTGATGAAAGTTGTCCGTTTATACATGCTGATAATGAAACGCTGTACTTTAACAGTAACGGACACATGGGATACGGAATGACAGATTTATTTTTGAGCAAAAAAGTAAATGATAGTAGTTGGACTGTGGCCCAAAACCTTGGCTACCCTATTAATACCATTGATGATGAAGGTTCCTTAATTGTTGCTGCAGATGCCAAAACTGCTTATTATGCCAGCGATAGCCGTAATACAAAAGGAGGTTTAGATATTTTTAGTTTTACTTTAAGAGATGATATTAAACCAACCAAAACACTTTGGGTAAAAGGAAAAGTGTTTGATAAAAAAACATTACAAGGTTTGCCAAGTACTGTGGAATTGATAGATATTGCCGGCAAAAAACTAATAAATAAAATTAAGACCGATGAAGAGGGCAACTACTTAGCCACTTTGCCCATAGGGAAAGATTATTTTTTTAATGTAAACAGAAAAGGTTATTTATTTTATGCAGAAAATTTTTCATTAATAACCAACACAGACGCTGTTTTACAAAAGATATTCCACTACAACCTATTGAAGTTGGCGCTACTATTGTTTTTAAATAATATCTTTTTTGATACAAAACAATTTGTGCTAAAACCAACCTCAATAATTGAATTAGATAAAGTTGTACAACTGCTAAATGATAACCCCAAATTAAAAATTCAAATTAGTGGCCACACCGATAATGTAGGTAAACTAAAAGATAATTTGTTATTAAGTAACAACAGAGCAAAAGCAGTTACCAACTATTTATTACAAAAAGGCATTTTTGCCAACAGGCTTATTGCAAAAGGGTTTGGTAGCACCAAACCCGTTGCAGATAATAAAACCGAAACCGGTAAAGCAATGAACAGAAGAACAGAGTTGAGTGTAATTAGTAATTAATTATTTCATACTGCCACAATCTGCCATATGATAATCGTTTTTATCTAAAAATGTTTTTCCGTACGTACCTCCACCCATATATTGCTGCCGTAAGCCAAACCCTTGAAAGAAGCAAGCTTTACCATTTGCATATTTTACAAAAATGGTGTACCATTGGTTACTGTATCTATAAATAGGAATCCCATAGTCATTGTTTACTGTTGTCCATCCACCATTGGATAATGATGAATGAAATTTAACAACTGTATGAGGATCTAACTTAGAATCGAAGCTATTTTCGTACATTGTTATTAGCTGAGCTTGTGACAAACCCATTGTAGGGGCAGATGTTTTTTCAGACCATTGTTTTGGCAAAGTGGTAATACCATTTCGTATTTCATTTGCAGCTTTAGTACTAGCTAACTCCTTATTTTTTTTGAGCATTGCTACATCATTTGTATTAAATTCAAAATCGAAATCGGCTTCAAAAGTGGGCCACTTGTCTTTTGCTAATAAATTGCCCCAGCCATCTTTTGAAGGGTTACGAATAATAACATCTATTTTATAAATTCCATCTTCGTCGAAAATTGTTGGCTGTATTGCTGCATATAAAGGTGCTGTAGATTTGCCTGCACTAAAATCCGACAATGCCGAAATAATGGTTGTGGCTTTATCAGGACTCGGCAATACATCAAAATCTAAATAATTTTTATCTAGATCGGCATCTTTTAATAAGCAAGTATTCCAAATTTGTTCGTTATTGTATTTGTTTTCTTTGTTGTGATAAACCACAACAACATATTCAAAATTGTAGTACGGGTTTTGCTTATCCTTTTCATTAATTTTTAATGCCTCTTTTATAGTACCGCTATTTAGCTGCAACCTGCCATATATAAATTCATTGGAAGCAAACTTTGTTTTAGTACTTACTGTAGAAGCTGAAAATGGTTGATTGCTAAAAGAAATTTTTCCGAGTGGATTATTTACTAAATAATAAGTATCGGGTACATTTACATCGCTTTTTTGTGCATTGGCAGTGATTAATGTAAATAATACTATCGATATTATTAATGTTAATTTTTTCATATTGAAATACTATTAAATTGAATTAGTTTACTTTATCCTTACAATCTGTTGGGAAAAGACAACAGCAAATTGGGCAAATTGTATTAGTACAAATTTGGTTTAAAGCTTTAATGAGCATTTTTGAAGATGCAAATATTTCACCTCCATCATCTGGGTCGGCACTTAGTTTTTCACCACCATCTGTTGCCGAAAATTTTACACCAATAGCATTGATATAGGTTGTTGCTTGTTTCATAAACGTTTTATAATCTGTATTTTTCCAGCTAGCTGCAGTCTTTGCAGTTTTTAATAAGTTTACAAATGCTTGTGTATTTGCATTTAAGGCTTGCCCTTTTTTTTCTGTAATACTCTGTGCAACTTTTTGCAAATGCGTTAAAAAATCTGCATTGGGTTTTGCGATAACAGTTGGTTTTGCTACTTGGCAAAATGAAACATTGCTTAACAAAACAATGCAAAGAATAGTGATTATTTTTTTCATCTTTTTAGTTTTATTTTTTAAAAATTATTTACTTCCACAAATAAAATAGCACAGAAATTCACCATTTTTATCCTTATAATCATAAGCAATGGCAATATTATTATCTCGGTAAACAGCTAATTGAGCATCTGTTTTATATTTAGCATTCATACTAGTTTCCATACTAGTTTTAAATTTTGCTAAATCAACATCTTTACTATTTATGGTAGGTACAGTGTAGTGGTAGGTTATCATATACTCGTTATACACAGTAGCACTATCCATTCTTGTAAATTCATCTACTACCATAGGGCATTTTTTATTTATTTCTTTTGCTGCGGCAAATAAATTGTCATTTACGGCATTGCCTGTACCTCCATTAGATTTGTTATTTGGAGTACTAGAACAGCTAAAAAGCATTACTAATATTAATAAGACTGGAATTATTTTTTTCATTTTACTAATTTTTAAGCTACTTACTTAATGTATTATTATCCCATTGCTGTTGGCACTCTTTGGCATTGGCGGTTGCATCTAACACTTTTTCGTTGGCTTCTCTTTCTGTTTTAAACTGAGTTACCCTTTTTTCACCAACACAATCACAAATCCCTTTTAAGCGTTTTATTTGGGCATCTGTTAAATCATATTTTCCTTTTGTAGCCGCATCAAAACAAGTTTTAGAGGCTGTAGCTGCATCCCATTTTGCGGCGGGAGTATTTGAGCAACTTAGCAATAAAATTGTTAGTGTTGGATAGATTAATTTTTTCATTTATTATTTGGTTTTACTTTTTAAAAACTCTTCTGCACACTCCTGCCCAATAAGCATTTGGTTGTATTTATCAGCGTTAGCTTCTTTTTCAGTTTTATATTTTGTTGCAGTTTTTTCGGCATAGCAATCATAAATTTTTTTCGGCGGTTTCTTTAGGTATGGCACCATCTTCTATTTGTTTTTAGAATCTTGCATACACCATTTTTTGCGGCTTTTTTTGGCATTAGTATGGCAGCAATAAACCAAATAATAATTAAGCCAGGTATGGTTATTATCCAACGTTGTTTGCCTCCAATATTTGTTATGGTTTTAATCATTTTTATAACTTAAAAATGATGTAATTAAACCTTATTGCACCTCCAAAATTTGCGTTCATATCCACTTCGATTAGATTTGGATTTATTAATTTAGTTTGGTAAATAGTGCCTGTAACTCCATCAACAATAGATACCAAAACCATGGTATTGGTTAAATCCCATCCTGCAGGTAAACCGGGTATAACATTTACATATGCTAAATTTAAACCTGGAGTCACATTTCTTATTATTGTGCCACTATACCTTGTTCTTATACCACCATTAACATCTAAAGTAGTAAGCGGATTAGTAGTGCCAATACCTACATTGGTACTTGCAGTGGCGCCGTTTACGCCGAAAATAGAACCAAGCACTAATGAGTTACTTTGAGATACAAAAGAATTTGCACCGATTGCTGTGGCATTTGTAATTGTGGGGCTATTACTAATTTCTGCTTGTACACCTATTGCAGTGTTTTGTGAACCAGCATTGTTATTATCCATAGCGTTAGCTCCTACTGCGGTGTTTGAATGTGATACATTAATATTGCCGGCTTTATAACCTAAATAGGTATTTAGGTTAGCATTAATTAATGAACCTGCCCCTTTACCAATTGCAGTATTAAAAGATACGTCTGTAGCATACGCCAAAGCATCTGTTCCTAATGCAGTATTAGAAAACCCTGTAATTAAAGCAGAAAGAGAATTTGAACCTACTGCTGTATTACCATCACTTAAGCTATTTAACAAAGCATGATACCCGATTGCAGTATTTCCACCACCAGTAATACTACTCATTAATGCTTTAGAACCAATAGCTGTATTTTCGGAAGCTACTGTATTGTTCCATTTAGATAGCAATAATGCACTGTCACCAATAGCCACTACATTATGTGCTGTTTGATTACTAAATAATGCCTTGCTTCCAATTGCAATGTTTGAATAAGCAGCGGCAGTTGTGGTATTTCCAAATGCACTATCACCAATGGCTACATTATTTATACCCATTGCATTAAAGCCTGCATTACCACCAATAAAATAATTTTTATTTGTTGCATCCAGCCTACCAATCCACTTATCATTTTGCCTAAAACTTAAGGGTACATTATCTTTTGTACCAATAAAGTGATTAGTGGTATTTGTGCCAGTATTTCCTGTAGTTTTCCATGCAATAGTATCAATACTATTACTTGCAGCTAGCCACAACCATTTTGAACCATCGTAATAATGAAATCCCACACTGTCGGGGGTATTTTGAAAAATCAGCAACCCTGTTGCCGGTGCAGCAATAGCATTTTTTTGTGCTTTACTCATACGTGGTATAAGTACTCCTTTAGTGGTGCTGTTTACATCTAAAATCCCACTTGCATGTGCAGTTGCCCCGGTATTGTTAATTGCAAAATTTTGTGCAGTTACAATTATGGCTGTTGGCATTAACAATATAAAGAGAAGTATTTTTTTCATGTTTATTACTACAGCGTTGTGCTTAACTGTGCATTTATTTTACGAAACAAATATGGCTAACTTATATTTTTATGGGCCTACCGTAAAAGGGTGATTTTTGCTAATTGCTTGGTAATATGAATAAAAAGGAGATACTTTACATTAACAAAAAACTAATAATGCCTGCATTAAAAAAATATATAGCTATAAGTATTACACTCCTTTTTTATGTACAATTAATTGTTTATCACAAACAATTAAAAACATAGATTCTTTAACCCAAATTTTAAATGTAGAAAAAAAAGATACTGCCACAATCCGTAACTATTTTAAAAAATTGCAGGCACTGCAAAATGAAGATATGCCTGCAAAAGAATTTATTTACAATTGGATTATAAAAAACTGTACCACTAAAGCAACCGAATACTTACTTGTACAAACCCTGCAAACACAAGCTAAAAACTATTTAGAAACGGGAGAATATACAAAAGCTACAGAGCTATACAACAAAGCAATGACAATTGGGAGTGATGAAGATTATTACCAAATTAAATGCGATGTATTGCTCGGCTTGGGCATGGTATTTTATCACACCGAACAATTTGATAAAGAAGAAGCGTATAATAAAAAAAGCTTACTGCTGGCTCAAAAATACAACTACAAAAAAGGTATTGGTAATGCAAAACTTCAGCAGGCATCTGACTTAATTGGTAATGATAATCAAACTTCAAAAGACACATTCAACTTAATTTTTAAAACCATGAATGAATGCTTGAATTTATGGAAAGAAATAAAAGACACTTCCAGAATAATTCACACATGCATTAACATGGGCCAATATTATGCCGAATATCAATACTTTGATTCTGCACTGCATTATATGAAAAGTGCAGAATCGTATTTTTCCGCATTTAAATATGAAACTGTTGACTTTTATTATTTTATTTTAGGAAAAATATACCATCAAAAAGGAATTAATAATAAAAATAATCGAAAAGATTTTGAAGAAGCCGTAAACAATTTTAAAAAATGTTTACCTATAGCAAAACAAATGAATAATAAAAAAAGAGAAGCATGGTGTTACGATTGGCTGGCAAATACTTACGAACGTATAGGCAATCATGAGCAAGCGTATATTTATTTAGGAAAGCATTCTTATTTATATGGCTCAATTGTAGCAGAAGATAATTTTTAAGGAGCTTTCAAATGTTGAGCATAAATATGAAGTAGAAAAAAAAGAAAAAGAAATTATTTCACTTAATGCTATCAACCAACAAAAATCTACTCTAAATAAAATATTATTAGGTAGTGCTGCAGCATTACTTTTTATAGGATTTTTAAGCTACCGAAATTTTAGAGCCAAACAAAAGTTGCAACAAACCCAAATAACCCAATTAGAAAAAGATAAACAATTACTTGCCGTTGATGCCATGCTTAAAGGCCAGGAAGAAGAACGTAGTCGGTTGGCTAAAGACTTACACGATGGGCTTGGCGGCATGCTTAGCGGCGTAAAACTCTCCTTTGTAAATATGAAAGAAAATATGATAATGGATGCTCCTAGTGTGCAATCCTTTGAGGCATCCATTTTGCAATTAGATAATACCATTGCAGAATTACGTAAAGTAGCACATAACTTAATGCCGGAAGCATTGGTAAAGTTTGGACTTAAAAACGCTATTTTGGATTTTTGCAACTCCATGCAACTACCCTCCAAAACAAAAATTATTTTTGAGGAAATGGGCACCGATAGGCAACTAAGCAATACTGCCGATTTGTACATTTACCGCATTATTCAAGAGCTAATAAACAATGCAATAAAACATGCACAACCTGATCAAATATTATTGCAGTTAACCAAAGCCGAAAAAAACATTTTGATAACTGTAGAGAATGATGGCAAAGGCTTTGACGTTACTATACTTAAAAATGCAAAAGGTATTGGTATGAAGAGTGTTCAACAAAGGGTAGATTATTTTGCCGGTAAAATGGATATCTCTTCCGATAAAGAAAATGGAACGTCCATAAACATCGAATTAAATACTTAATAATGACGAATGTTTTTATTGTTGATGATCATCCTTTAGTTGTAGAAGGAATTGTATCTTTTTTTACAAAAAGAAAAAAACATTACTGTTGCCGGCTTTGCCAATACTGCACAAGCATGTATCAACTTTTTTAAAACAAAAACTGCCGATGTTATTTTAATGGATATTAATTTACCCGATGGTAATGGATTAGATTTATGTAAACATATTAAAACAATGTACCCGGGTATTTCCATTATTGCATTAAGCACTTTAAACCAGGGTAGTTATATTACTAAAATGATTGAAAATGGTGCTAGTGGTTATTTACTAAAAAATGCCGATGGTGCAGAAATTTTAGAAGCCATTGAAACTGTAACAAAAGGAAAAACTTATTTAAGTTTTGAAGTAGGCAAAATTTACAAAGCTACTAGTGAGCAACAAAACAGTTCTCCCGTTTTAAGCAAAAGAGAAAAGGAAATACTTACATTAATTGCCGATGGATTAACAAATGTAGAAATTAGTAAAAAATTATTTATAAGTGTAGATACGGTGGATACACACCGAAAAAACTTGTACACTAAGCTAAACGTAAATAATACCGCCTTAATGATTCGTAAAGCAATTGAAAATAATTTCATTCAATAACTTTTAAATAGGGCCTTAAAATTAAATAGGTTGTAATATATTTACAATCTATTTTCCTTTTTTAATGAATACCGATTTACTCTATCAAATAGCCCTAACACAGGTACCCAATATTGGTGATGTACATGCCAAATCGCTTATAAATATTTATGGCAATGCTCAAAATATTTTTAAAGCAAAAAAAAGTGATTTAGAAAGTATTGAAGGCATTGGCACAGTTAGAGCTAAATCCATTAAAGGCTTTACTGACTTTTCCACCGCCGAAGAAGAAATAAAATTTATTGAAAAATATAAAATAACACCGCTTTTTATTAGCGATAAAAATTATCTGCAGCGCTTATTAAACTGTTACGATAGTCCGCCAATATTATTTTACAAGGGAAATGCCGACTTAAATACCTCTAAAATTATTTCCATTGTTGGCACCAGAACCAATACCGATTATGGTAAAAAAGTTACAGAGCAATTAATAGATGGCTTAAAAGAACAAAATGTTTTAGTGATAAGTGGATTGGCATTTGGTATAGATACCATTGCACACAAAGCGTCCTTAAAAAGCAATTTACAAACAGTTGGTGTTTTAGCGCATGGGTTAGATAGAATGTATCCTCATCAAAATAAAGCCTTAGCAAAACAAATGGTTGAACAAGGCGGATTATTAACCGATTTCATGAGCAACACTTTGCCCGACAAACAAAATTTTCCTAAGCGTAACCGTATAGTAGCAGGCATGTGCGATGCGTTAGTGGTAATTGAAAGCGGTAAAAAAGGAGGCTCCCTCATTACTGCCGAGTTAGCTAATGGCTACAATAAAGATGTATTTGCTTTTCCCGGGAAAACAACCGATAAAAACAGTGAAGGATGTAATTACATCATCAAACAAAATAAAGCTTCGCTTATAACTTGTGCCGATGATTTAATAGAGATAATGAATTGGGCTTCAAAAGAAAAAAAACAACCCAAAAAACAAAGAGAACTATTTATTGAATTAACTGCCGACGAAAAAATTATTACAGATATTTTACAACAAAAAGATGGTGTACAAATAGATGAACTGTATTTTAAAAGCGGTTTAAGCAGCAGCGCTGTTGCCAGTGCATTGTTAATGCTTGAAATGCAAAATGTTGTAATAAGCTTACCCGGCAAGGTTTACAAGCTTTTATAAAGTCATAAAACGATAAAATTTCCAATTACTATTTATTAATTTTTAATTTTTAATTATTGCTTTATCTTTGCCTATGGCAACCAAAAATATTTCTCCCAATCAATTAGCAAAATTTTACGGCGAAGGCTTAACGTTTGATGACGTACTGCTTATGCCTGCCTATTCTCAAATTTTGCCCAGAGATGTCGATATTAAAACACATCTTACCAAAACAATTACTTTACACACACCTCTACTAAGTGCGGCAATGGATACGGTAACAGAAGCTACGCTTGCTATTGCGTTGGCAAGAGAAGGCGGCTTAGGCATCTTACACAAAAACATGAGTATTGATGAACAAGCCAATCAGGTTCGAAAAGTAAAACGCAGCGAAAACGGTTTAATTAGCGATCCCGTAACACTTACGCCTAACGCTACCATTGGCGAAGCTTTACGCATAATGAGAGAAAATAAAATTGGTGGTATTCCCATTATAGATAACAACCACAAATTAGTTGGAATACTAACCAACAGAGATTTACGCTTTGAAGAAAATTACAAAGCACCCGTAAGCTCTATTATGACAAAAGAAAATTTATTTACAGCACCTGAAGGAACCGATTTAAAAAAAGCAGAGCAACTTTTTAAACAAACCAAAGTTGAAAAATTACCAATAATAAATAAACAGGGAAAGCTTACCGGCTTATTTACCTATAGCGATATTTTAAAATTAAAAAGTCATCCCAATGCTGTAAAGGATAGTAAAGGAAGATTGTTGGTTGGTGCAGGCGTAGGTATTACAAAAGATATTTTACAACGGGTAGAAGCGCTGAATAGTTTTGATGTTGACATCATTGCCTTAGACAGTGCCCACGGCCATACCAAAGGTGTAATGGATGCATTAAAGGCAATAAAAAAATCTTTCAAAAACATACAAATAATTGCAGGAAATATTGGAACTGCTGCAGGTGCAAAAGCACTGGCAGATGCCGGTGCAGATGCAATAAAAGTAGGTATTGGCCCGGGCTCCATTTGCACTACACGTATTGTTGCAGGCATTGGAGTACCTCAAATTACCGCTGTAATGGAAGCGGCAAATGCAGTAAAAAATAAAAAAATTGGCATCATCAGCGATGGAGGAATACGTTACACCGGCGATATGGTAAAAGCATTAGCAGCCGGTGCCAATTGTGTTATGATGGGCAATGTTTTTGCAGGTACCGAAGAAAGCCCCGGCGAAACAATTATTTACGAAGGCCGTAAGTTTAAACAATACCGAGGCATGGGTAGTCTGGGTGCAATGGCGCAAGGCAGCAGCGATCGCTATTTTCAGGACGTTGAGGATGATGTAAAAAAGTTTGTACCCGAAGGCATTGAAGGCAGGGTTGCATATAAAGGTTATTTAAAAGAAGTAGTGCATCAATACACAGGTGGCTTACGGGCAGGTATGGGTTACTGTGGTGCAAAAAATATTGCCGAATTACAAAAAGCAAAATTTGTAAAAATCACCAATGCAGGTATTAAAGAAAGCCATGCACATGATATCGATATTACAAAGGAAGCGCCCAATTATAGCAGGTAACTTTTTCTTCGGTAATTCCGAGGAAAGAGAAATCTGTTTTTTGTAACCAGCATTAGTATCTCATAGCATCATTGTTGCGTCGCACTCTTTTACGGCATACCTTTATTTAACTTTTATCTTAGCGTAGAATGATACCGAATTTTAATACCTTCCTTTCACTTTACAAACCTAAGTTCCGGTTACCTCTCCTTTGGAGAGGGGTTGGGGGTGAGGTTGTGCTTTTGCTTTGTTCTAATTTACAATACCTCATTTGCACAAGACACTTCCCGTCTTCGTATTTCCCTACTTACATGTACACCCGGCGATGAGTTGTATTCAACCTTTGGCCACAGCGCATTTAGAGTAGTAGATAGTAATAGCGTTACAGACATTGTTTACAATTACGGCACATTTAATTTTGATGATGATGGATTTTTACTGAAGTTTACCAGAGGCAAGCTGCTTTATTATTTATCTACCGAATATTTTACCGATTTTAAAGAATTATATCAACAAACCAATCGGGGTATTACAGAACAGGTTTTAAATTTATCTGCTGCCGAAAAATAAACATAAAAAATTTCTTACTCAATAATCTTAAGGAAGAAAACAGGTATTATAAATACGATTTTACATTAGATAATTGCACCACAAGGCTACGGGATATCTTAAAAAAACAACACGACAGTACTTTTACAAAAACGGCTGTAATGCCTGCAGGCACCACATTTCGCAATGCCATACACATCTACTTAAACAACAACAAACAATACTGGAGTAAACTGGGTATCGATATTTTGCTGGGCAGCCCAATGGATAAAGAAATGACCACAGAGCAGCAGGAGTTTTTGCCCGATAATTTAATGAACAGTTTAGACAGCAGTAAACAACGTATGATTGTATCAACTCAAAATTTGTATACAATTAACAACAACAACAATACAAAAGCATTTTTTACTCCTTTTGTAATATTTAGTTTATTACTGTTCGCCGTTATTGGCTTAGGTTTTGTAAAAAACAATTTTGTTCAAACTTCTCTAAATGGATTTTACGGTCTGTTTTATTTTGTTTTAGGCACATTGGGTATAGTTTTAATTTTTATGTGGAGTTGTACCGATCATGCCATGTGTAAAAACAATTATAATTTGCTTTGGGCAATCCCAATACACATTATTGCGGCATTTTTTATAAATAGTAAAAAAACATGGGTAAAAAAATACCTTACCCTAAATATAATTCTGCAGGCATTACTCTTAGTAAGTTGGTTTTTCTTACCGCAACAAATGAACAATGCCTTATTACCCATTGTGCTTTTATCAATATATATAAGCTATAAAAAAGGGTTTGCTGCAGACCTGCCTGCATCTGGCAGGTAACACATATTGACACAGATAAATCAATCTAAAAATACAATCTCAATTTTAAATCTCCGCTAAGCTGCATAATTGATTATATTTATTTTATATACCACTAATCTCAACTTCCGGTCTCCACTAAGTTGTAGAATTACTAATTTTGAGTTTACAGTAGTACAAAAGCTCAACATAGCTGTTCCAGAAATCGGGATGTACATCGATTTCTGGGCTCTTTTTTTGGTACTTTTTTGGAGAAGCAAAAAAGTACAAGCCAAAAATGAATAACAAATTCAATTACAACTCATCAATAATCAACTACCAAGTAATTGGCACTGGCAAACCCATTTTACTAATACACGGCTTTGGTGAAGATGCCACTATTTGGCAAAATCAAATTGAGCATCTAAAAGATAAATACCAACTCATAATACCCCATTTGCCCGGCAGCGGCAATTCAGATTTAATTGATGATATGAGCATTGATGGAATGGCATATTGCATGAAAGAACTTTTAACTTTCGTAATACAAAAAAATCCTATTGAAGAAGTTTGTGTTTTAGGCCACTCCATGGGCGGCTACATCACACTTGCACTTGCCGAAAAATATCCCGAAATGTTTTCAGCTTTCGGCTTAATCCATTCCTCTGCCTTTGCCGATAACGAAGAAAAAAAAGCAGCCCGGCTCAAATCCATTGAATTTATAAACCAACTTGGCAGTTACGAATTTTTAAAAAGCACCACACCTAATTTATTTTTAAATAAGCAACATCCTCAAATAAATGCGTTAGTAGAACAAGGTGAAAAATTTTCTCCTCAGGCCTTAATCGCTTATTATCATGCAATGATAACCCGGCCAGATAGAACGAAGGTTTTAAAAACATTTACAAAGCCCGTACTTTTTGTAATTGGTGAGCATGATATGGCCATTCCATTTGCCCAAAGTATGCAGCAATGCCATTTGCCCAAGCAACCACACATTCACATATTACGTAATAGTGCACATATGGGCATGTGGGAAGAAGCTGCAAAAGTTAATACCATACTTAGCCAGTTTTTAACAAGCCTTTCATAAAATAGTTAATGTCTAAACAGCTAATTACTGTATTTTAGGTCTAATTTTGATAGATAAAGATCTGATGAAGAAAATTTTAGTTTTTATAGTTACAGTTTTATTTTTTTTAACCTCAAGTGCAAATCATATTGTTGGGGGTGAGGTGTTTTATCAATATTTAGGAGCTGGCACTCAACCCAATACTAGCAAATACCAAGTTTCTTTACGATTATTTACTACATGTGGCCAAGCATGTGGAGGCAATACAGGGGTTGCATGCCCACCGGATAATCCAATTATTGGTATTTTTGTTAATACCCCACCTTACTCAAGATTTACAAATATTATATTAAATAAAACGGGGCAACCACAAATTAACCTATCATATTACCCTCCATGTTTAACAAATAGACCAAGTGTTTGTTATCAGGTAAATACATACACAGGTACTGTCGATTTGCCAAATAATTCACAAGGTTATAGGCTGGCATATCAAAACTGTTGTAGAGCTACTGCCCGAAATGTTCCAAATAATAATCCGTTGAGTACCAGCAATCAACATGGCGCAGCTTATGAGGCAACTTTGCCGGGTACAAATTTGCTGCCTGCAGGAAATAATTCTACCGCTATCGTAAGACTAAAAGACACAGCATTAATTTGTTATAATAGCCAATTCTCACTTGAATTTGGCGCTGACGATTCAGATGGTGATTCATTAAGTTATCAATTTTTGGCTGCCTACGATGGAGGTTCTTTTCCAAGTGGCGATGATACGAGAGAACCCGATAATCCTTTATACCATTCTTTACCTTATACAGCAGGGTTTTCAGGGGCTTTCCCACTAGGAAATAATGTTACTATTAATCCGCAAACCGGACTCATTTCAGGTATATCTCCAAATAATATTGGACTTTATGTTGTTAACGTTATTGTTAGAGAATGGAGGAATGGGGTAAATATTGCTGAACATAGAAAAGATTTCTTAGTTAGAGTTAACGATTGCGAAATACCCGATGCCAATTTAATACTTAGGCCAACAACATGCGATGGGTTTACACTTGATTTTCAAAATGATGGATCTAATGCAAGTGTAACTACTTGGCTATGGGATTTTGGCGACCCTGCCTCTGCTCCAAATAACACATCCACATCGGCTACGCCAAATCACACTTTTTCAGCAGCTGGAAATTATACAGTAAAACTTTACGTAAATAAGGGTTAGCTTGCGAAGACTCGGCACAAACCATCGTCAAAGTCTACCCTGGCTTCCGTCCGGCCTTTGAAGTACTTGGTCAATGCAAAACACACCTATTCAATTCAACGATTTATCACAACACGATTTTGGTACAATATTTAAATGGACATGGAATTTTGACGACCCAAGCTCAGGTGCCAACAACACATCTACCATAAAAAACCCAACACATATTTTTGCCAACTCAGGTACCTATCATGTTACACTTTTAGTTGAAAGCGATAAGGGCTGTAGTGCCACAATACCGCAAGATGTTGTAGTACAAGATAAACCTGCGTTTACCGTTTTCCCTAAAGACACACTTATTTGCACTGTAGATACCTTACAAATTAGTGTAACTGGTACAGGCTCTGTTACTTGGAGCCCCAATTACATGATAAGCGATGTAAACTCACAAACCCCATTGGTTAGCCCCGATGTTACAACAACGTATGCTGTGTTATTTACAGATGCATTTGGATGCAAAGGCAATGATGCAGTAAAAATAAATGTGGTAGACAGGGTTACACAAGGCAGCGATTACGATACTACCATTTGCACCAACGATGCAGTTATCCTTCGCTTAAACAGTAATGCATTGTACTATACCTGGACACCTAATGATGGAACGCTCAACAGCACTTCCATAAAAAACCCAACAGCAACACCGCTATCGCAAACTTATTATCATGTAATTGGTAAAATAAGTGATAAGTGCTTTGCCGAAAATACTATTAAAGTTACACCTGTACCTTACCCAACCGTAGTAGCACCGGATGTAAGTATTTGTTTTGGCAAATCTACCCAACTACAGGCAAGCGGAGTCAGTAGTTATAACTGGAGTCCACGTACTTTTTTAAGCAGCACAACTATAGCCAATCCGCAAGTTATAAACCCTACTAACAGTGTACTGTATACGCTAACGGTGAGAGATATTTTGGGCTGCCCAAAACCGGTACAAAAAACCGTACGCCTCAATGTAGTTAAAATTATTGCCAATGCAGGCCCAAGAGATACAAGTGTTGTACTTGGCCAGCCATTACAATTAAATGCAACCGGTGGCACAAACTATTTGTGGATTAATGATACCCGTTGGTTAAGCAGCACCATAATACACAACCCAATTGCATTGCCGCAAAGCGATATCGAGTACATAGTACAGGTTAGCGATATTAACGGTTGCTTTGCGTTTGATAGCATACGAGTTAAGCTGTACAGAGTTTCACCTGGCTTGTATGTACCCAATGCGTTTACGCCAAATAGTGATGGTAAAAATGATATCTTCCGCCCAATAGTTTTAGGCATTAAATCTTTAGATTTATTTCAGGTTTACAATCGCTTTGGCCAAATGGTGTATAGTGGTACAGATATTACACAAGGTTGGGATGGTACATTTGGCGGACGCCCCCAAGACCCTGCCAACTTTGTATGGATAGCCGAAGCTACAGATTACACAGGCAAAAAAATTAAGCGTAAGGGCAATGTGATATTAATACGTCAATAGAACACAGATTGAACGGATTAAAAAGACTAGCACAGATTTTTTCTGTGCTTTTTTATTAATTCAAGAGCAACTATTTATAGTTAATCTTGCTACCAAATTGTAAAGCAATGAATTTAAGAGTCTAATTACAAATGTTGAAGCTACAGTAGTACATTTGTTGAACAAAGCTGTATGGCAAGAACGGGCTCTATTCGTTCTTGCCTTGACTTTTTTGCTACTTTTTGCGTCAAGGCAAAAAGTAGAATTAAAATTAAATAGATGAAAAGATTTTTACTTTTTTTTGCAATGTTCACCTTGCAAAAAACACAAGCCCAACAAACCCCTTTCGAAAAAAGCAACGGCCTGCAAACCGCCACATATTTTCAGGCAATAGATTGGTATAAAAATCTCGATAAAAAATACAACCAGGTATTGGTAAAAGAAATGGGCACTACCGATGCCGGCTACCCGTTACATTTAGTAATGGTAAGTAATGATGGTAAGTTTGATGCAGTACAGTGGCATAAGCAAAACAAAATAGTAATTTTAGTCAACAATGGCATACATCCCGGCGAGCCAGATGGTATTGATGCCAGTATGATGTTGGTAAGAGATATAGCAGTAAAAAAAATTATATTGCCCGAAAATGTGGCGTTGGCATTTATACCGGTATATAATATTGGCGGTTGCTTAAACAGAGGCAGCACAAGCCGGGTAAATCAAAACGGCCCGTTGGAGTATGGCTTTAGAGGCAACTCCCAAAACCTGGATTTGAATAGAGATTTCACAAAATGCGATAGCAAAGAAGCAAAATCATTTACACAAATTTTTCAATTACTCGATCCCGATATTTTTATAGATAACCATGTAAGCGATGGTGCCGATTATCAACACACCATGACCCTGCTTACCACACAATACGATAAACTAAGTGCCGATTTGGGAGGATGGTTAAGAGATACATTTGAGCCACAGTTATACAAAGGAATGGAAGATAAAAAATGGGATATGGTTCCTTACGTTAATTTCGAAACAGCCAGCCCCGATAAAGGAATGGAAATGTTTTTTGATCCGCCACGTTATTCATCCGGCTATGCGGCCTTATTTCAAACAATAGCTTTTGTGCCCGAAACACACATGCTAAAACCATTTAAAGACAGAGTATTATCTACCTATGCACTAATGCAAACCGTTATTGAAAAAGCAGCCATCAACGCAATAGAATTAATTAAACAACGCAGCAAAGCCAAAGCCGAAACTATAAAAGAAAAAAGCTGGCCGTTATCGTGGAGTATAGATACCATCAAGCACACGTTGGTAACGTTTAAAGGTTACGAGCAAGCCTTTAAACCAAGTGATGCTACAGGCTTGCAACGAATGTATTACGATAGAACAAAACCATTTACACAGCAAATTAAATTTTATAACACGTTTAATCCATCTAACTTTATTACCACACCAAAAGCCTATATCATTCCGCAAGGATGGTATGCCGTTATTGATTTATTAAAACTAAATAATGTAATACTAAAACAATTTAATAACGATACTGTTATGAATGTAGAAGCCTATAAAATTGAGGAGTACAAAAGCCTAACCCGGCCTTACGAAAAACACCATAAAAACAATAGTGTAAAAACATCTGCATCAACACAAAAAATAAAATTTTTAAAAGGCGATTATATTGTTTACTTAAATCAACCGGCCAACAGGTATTTAGTTGAAATGCTTGAACCTACAGGCGACGACAGTTTTTTTGCCTGGAATTTTTTTGATGCCATTCTTCAGCAAAAAGAAGGCTACAGCGATTATCGCTGGGATGATGTAGCAGCCGAGATTTTAAAAAACAATCCCGATATAAAAACTAAGTTAAACGAAAAGAAAAAAGCCGATTCCAAATTTGCCGCAGATGCATCGGCTCAACTAAATTTCATTTACAAAAACTCCTCTTATTACGAGCCAATTCATAACAGATATCCTGTGTACAGATTGGTTAAGTAATATTGAATTAATCATAGCCAAATTTGCAGTATTAATATAGAATTATTAATGCAAAAATTATTGCATTAATAGTAGTTAGCTATGCTAAGAGTAGAGTTACAAGTGTTGAAGCTACAGTAGTACAAAAGGCCAATAAAGTTGTTCGGCAGGAACGGGCTGTATTCGTTCCTGCCTTGACTTTTTTGTTACTTTTTGCGTCAAGGCAAAAAGTAAGTAAAATAAAAATAAATGCCTAAAAAATCAATCTTCACTCCTTATAAGTTAAATCCTATTTAAAAAATCTTCCTTGCAATAAAAAGCGTTATCATCATTGCAGCAATCCCAATATATCCCAGCCAATGGTAATGAGCAATACTAGCATCTGCATTTTTAGTAACAATAAAACCCGCCGTAAGCGATGCAAGCCCACTACCCAATTGCTGCATACTGCTGTTAAAGCTTTGAAAACTACCTCTGTACTCCGGCTTTACCACATTACTAACCATAGCTTGTGCAGTAACACCTCTGCCGGTAGAAACCGTAAACCACAAACCAAAAAGCACCAATACAATCCAGTAAGGAATAGTAATAAGGTTGGTAACCAACCACATCATAGGCAGCGATAGCAAAAGGCAAATGGTAAATATTTTTAGTTTGCCAATTTTATCCGATAATCTGCCCAAAAAATTAGCCGATATAAATGCTGCAATACCGCCTACCAAATAAATTAACGGAGTTAAATGTTTACTGTATCCCAAATTAAACTCCATATACGGATTAATAAAAGGCACAATAATAAAATGAGCAAACATCATCATCCCCGAAAAAATTAAAGCCTTGTACTGTGCATCATCTTTAAATACAGCAACAAAACCTTCTGTATTAAACCTTGCCTTTCCACTGGTTTTTAAATGCATATTCATGGCAGGCAAAAAATAAATGAGCATGGGAATTAGTAAAACACCAAGGCTTGCAATAAAAATAAACGGAGCATGCCACGATATTAAGTTGGCCAAATATAACGCCAGCGGAATGCCAACAGTACTGGCCACAGCAAACGACGACATTACTGCACCCATTGCCCTGCCTCTGCGTTCGTACACAAACAAATCAGCAATTATGGAAATTACCTGAGCGCCAATCATGCCGCCAAAAACACCGGCAATAATACGGGCAATCAATAAAAAATGATACGATGGGGCAAAGCCGCAGGCAAATGTGGCTGCCAAAAAACCACCATATGCAAATATTAAAATCTTTTTACGGTCAAACCCATCCACAAAAAAAGCAGCCATAAAGCCCGATGCACTGGCACTTAACGTATAACTGGCCACTAAAAAACTAAACTGCTGAGGCGATATTTTAAAAAAAGGCATCAGGTAATTACCCAATGGCATCATAATCATAAAATCCAGTATATGTGTAAAATTGAGTGCAGCCAGCAAAAACACAATAATCCGTTCCTTCTTTGTCATATTAAGGTTTAAGCAGCAAATTTATTGATTTTCAAGTACATACATTTACCATTTACGTAATCGAAATTTGTAATTACCAAATAGTAGTAAAAATCACTAAAAGCAGCGTATTTATTCATTTTTCATTATTAAATCTTAATTATTTTACCTACCTTTGCTGCCCGTTAAAAAAACGGAATTAACAATATTTATAACTGTTTCTTACTAAAATAGATAAGGAACACAAAACAAGGGAAAATGAACAATTACGAATTGATGGTGATTTTTACCCCTGTGCTATCTGACGACGAATTTAAAGCCGCTCAGAAAAGATATGCCGACCTCGTTAAAGAAAACGGTGGTGAGGTAGTGCACAGCAACCCATGGGGACTAAAATCACTGGCCTATCCCATTGCCAAAAAAACCACAGGTTTATATTGGGTAATGGAGTATCAAGCGCCATCCAGCTTCAATGAAAAGTTGAAAATTCAGCTTTTACGTGACGAATCACAAATGCGTTACATGTTTACTGCACTCGACAAATACGCCGTTGAGTACAATACCAAAAAGAGAGGTGGCGTAAAATCTTCTAACACCGAAAAAGCGGAGGCATAATCATGGCAAAAAATGAAATAAAATACCTTACTGCAATTAAAGCAGATAAGCGTCCAAAAAAATACTGCCGCTTTAAAAAAATGGGTATCCGTTATATCGATTATAAGGATGCCGAATTTTTAAAGAAGTTTATTAACGAACAAGGAAGATTATTACCTCGTCGTATCACCGGTAACTCTTTAAAGTTTCAACGTAAAGTAAGCGATGCAGTAAAAAAAGCCCGTCAAATGGCTATTTTACCATACGTAACAGATTTATTGAAATAAAATTTTTAACCACCCTAATCTTTAAATAGAGAAAGACCGTTAGCTAACGGTTTGGGTAAAAATGCAAACACTATGCAGGTAATATTAATACAGGATGTAAACAATTTAGGCGGTGTTAATGAGTTGGTAACTGTAAAAAACGGTTACGGTCGTAACTACTTAATACCACAAAAATTTGCTGTAGAAGCCAATCCATCAAACATAAAAATGATGGAAGAAAAGAAGAAGCAACAAGCTAAAAAAGAAGCTAAATTATTAGCCGAAATTAATAGTGTAATTGCAGTATTAACCGATGGAGCTTTAAAAATTGGAGCAAAAACCGGTACTACAGGCAAAATTTTTGGTAGCGTAACCACCGTTCAAATAGCACGTGCTATTAAAGAACAAAAAGGCTACGAAATCGATCGCCGCCGCATCACTATTATAGATGATGTAAAAGAATTAGGAACATACAAAGCAAAAATCGATTTTGGTAACGGCAACGAAACCGAAGTAGATTTTGAAGTAGTTTCCGAGTAATTTACACACAACAAAATACTACACAAACGCCCCGACTAATTTCGGGGCGTTTGTTTTTAAATAATGCCATCCATCCTAAGCATAATCTAAGTTTTCAAACAAAAAACTATAGCCCTCTGGCATAAAACAACCCTGTCCTAACTCTCTCAGGAGATTGTATATCGTTCCTGCCCTACTTTTTTGTTACTACAAAGCAAAGTCAAAGAACACAAAAAAAGCTTGTTACTAATTGGCATCGAATAAAAAGTGCTATAAGCCTAATGCGTACAATAGAATTTCAAAAGCACAGTTTACAATAGTACAAAAGCTTTATCAGGGAACAATCCCGAAAAGGGATGTAATCTTTTTCGGGGCTCCTTTTTTGGTATTTTTTGGGAGAAGCAAAAAAGTAAATAATAAATAATAATAACCCTAAAAAAGAATGCAATCCATTATAAATCCCTTTTTACTTATGCCGTAGTAAAGCATTAAACAAGCAAAAAAAATAAACTCTATAAGCCTAATGCGTACAATAGAATTTCAAAAGCACAGTTTACTATGCACTTAAGAAGACCATAGCCCCTTGGCAGGAATGTGATGTATATCGTTCCTGCCTTGACTTTTTTGTTACTTTTTGTATCAAGACAAAAAGTAAATAACAATAATAATTTTAAAAAGATATAATCCTTCCCGTGAACAATTATTGTTATACTAAGCAGAACCGAAATATTGAGATGCAAAAAAGCATAAACAACTACCACAATATCCTCAACAAATCCAGTCAGGCACAATCAACGTAATAAAAACAAAATCAATCAATTACACTCAAAATAGCCTCCAATCAATCAAATTATCAACAAAAAACACCCACGTATCACTATAAACACTATCTTTACGCAGTAATCAATGGTTTTAGTTTTTCGTATTGGCTGATTAAGGTTCAGTTCATTGTAATAACTAAGGCATTAGGTTTTTTATTAATTTTTTAAAAGTTTTTTACAATGAACATTTATGTTGGAAATCTAAGTTGGTCTATGACTGATGACGATTTAATGAATCTTTTCACACAATTTGGTACAGTAACAAGTGCTAAAATTCTTAAAGACAAAATGAACGGCCGCAGTAAAGGTTTTGGTTTTGTTGAAATGGAAGACGCAGAAGCAGCAAAAACTGCAATTGCTAATCTTAACGAAACCGAAGTACAAGGTCGTAAGTTAATCGTAAACGAATCTCAACCACGTGAAGAAGGCGATCGTCCAAAGCGTAGCTTCGGCGGCGGTGGTGGTGGTGGTTACAAAAAGAGTGGCGGCTATGGCGGCGGTGGAAACCGTGGCGGTGGTGGCGGTTACGGCGGCGGTGGAAACCGTGGCGGTAGCGGTGGCGGTTACAACAGAGATTATTAATATCAATTAATATAATCGCATTTAAAAAAATCCTTTCAGTAACATGAAAGGATTTTTTTGTGGTTGTGATTAGCGAAATGATGTTGTTGTGTAGGTGACTTAAAAGCAAATGCATTTAAAAGAATAAATAATATTTTCGTTAGCAGGTATAAATTTTAAATGAATAACAAAATCTTAAATTGTGTTCCTTAATAATACAACTTATGAAAGAAGGGCAAAAACTATGGACAAGAGATGAACTAATTTTAGCAATTAACTTGTATTGCAAGTTACCTTTTGGTAAAATGCATAAGGCTACATCAGAAATAATAAAGTTTGCAGAGCTTATTGGAAGAACACCATCTTCAATTGCATTAAAGCTTGGCAATTTTGCAAGTTTTGATCCTACTTTAAAAGAAAGAGGTATTAAAGGTGCTTCTAACGCAAGTAAATTAGATAAGAAAATATGGGATGAGTTTTATAATAATTGGGATGCAGCATTATTAGAAAGTGAAAAGTTATTAGCAAAAACTAAGCACACAACAATTGAAAAATTAAATAAGATTGAAATTTCTGATATAGCTAAAGAAGGGAAAGAAAAAGAAAGATTAGTTTTGGTAAGGGTAAATCAATCTATTTTTAGAACAATGATTTTAGCAGCCTATAATTATAAATGTTGCATCACTAAAATTGATAACCCAAATTTGCTAATTGCCAGTCACATTGTCCCATGGAGTAAAGACGAGAAGAATAGATTAAATCCTATGAATGGCCTTTGTTTAAATGCTTTACACGATAGAGCTTTTGATAAAGGATTAATTACAATCGATGCAAAAGATTACTCTATTAAAATATCATCCAAATTAAAAACAAAAAATGCAATTGATAGTATTATTCAAAATTTTATTGCATTAGAAGGCAATAGTATTAATTTACCAGATAAATTTTTACCCGAAAAAGAATTATTAAAAATCCATAACCAGTATTTTATTCCATAAGTTAAACGCTTTGAGCAAAATACTTCTTAGAGTAGAGTTTTAAAAAAGTATTTTATAAGCAATTGTTACATGCCGTCTAAAACAATTTTAAGCAACATTACTTTAGCTACAGGAATTCCATTTTCATTTACCGAATCGCTACTAAACCATCTCAAAGAAGATTCAAAAAGTAAAGGTGCTATTAATATTTTAGTACATGATCCTTCTTGCGGAATCAAATCACAAAAAAAGTTTAGTATAAAGTCTTTTATTGGCAGCACTCCTACACTTTTTAATGCAAATAAAACTACAAACATAATTTATGAGGTAAGTAGTAACACTACAGACTTGCCTATGCCACCAAATTTAGTAACGCAAATAAATGCCATAAACTCTAACCATAAATATATAGATAGAATAAACACAATAAAAAAAGAAGGCTTTAATATAACTTTTAAAAAATTTGAGGATCAAACGTTTTTATTAAATCTTGAGCTGATAGATAGTAAGTTACCCGAAATCATTGCCTTTGCTGTACTCGAAAAATATACAAATCGTATTAGCAAAATACAGGATGTTATTGAAAACCTAACTGCTAAAAATCCCTTAGGCTATAACCTAAGTTTGGGCCATAACTTTTATGAATACCGCATAATCAATTTCCTTGTCGAAACGTCCTTGGGTATGACGTCGGCTTCAGTTTGGAATGGCATACATGATGCAACCGGCGGAATAATTATAGTTAAAGACAATTCAGAAGTTTTATGTTATCACTTAATTGAGTTCAATAAATTTAAAGCTTACCTCAAAAAATCAGCAAAATTAGATAATCCCTCTGGTGGAAGAATGGGCTATGGAGAACTATTTGAAGAGAATGGCAAAACCCTGATAAAATTAAACTTTCAGGTAAAAGCATAGCACAAGTATAGCAAAAGCATAGGGAGAGTATGAGTAGAGTATGAAAACCTCTATTATGTTAAATACAACATTACACATAAGCAAAAAATCCCAACCTAATTTTTGGCCGCAAAATAATTTATTTAAACTGCAGCCAGGCAAACACACATTTTTCACTGTACCTATTTTCTTCATACTCATTCCGTACCAAAGTCGTATCAAAGCCGGTACTATACTGTTTGTTTAACTTCAAAACCTTAACATCTCCAAAATAAAAAAGCCTTTCAAAACTAATCGAAAGGCCTTAAATGAATATAGCAGCCGAAGGAGTTCAACGACTGAGTCCCGATAGCAAAGCGTATCGGGATACCTACAAGTATAGGCAATAAAAAAGCCTTTCGAAACTAATCGAAAGGCTTTAAATGAATATGGCAGCTACCTACTCTCCCACATTGTTGTGCAGTACCATCGGCCATGAGGGGCTTAACTTCTCTGTTCGGTATGGGAAGAGGTGAACACCCTCGGAAAAACCACCATAAGACGTTTATGTCATGCTGTGTTTATCAGAGCAAAACTGTAATAATGTACATATTGGGATAAGAAGTAAATGTTGTAATTAGTTATAATTATTTTTCTTCCTTTTCCTCTCCTTTGGAGAGGCTAGGTGAGGTAAAAATAAAAAATAAAGCTTACGGGCAATTAGTACTACTCGGCTTTGATGTTACCACCTTTATACCTATAGCCTATCAACGTCGTAGTCTTCGACGACCCTTAAAAGTAAACTCATCTTAAGGAAGGTTTCACGCTTAGATGCTTTCAGCGTTTATCCTGGCCACACATAGCTACTCTGCATTGCACCTGGCGGCACAACAGATACACCAGCGGTGTGTACGACCCGGTCCTCTCGTACTAAGGTCATGTCCTTTCAATTTACTAGCGCCCATCACAGATAGGGACCGAACTGTCTTGCGACGTTCTGAACCCAGTTCACGTGCCACTTTAATCGGCGAACAGCCGAACCCTTGGGACCTTCTCCAGCCCCAGGATGTGACGAACCGACATCGAGGTGCCAAACCTCCCCGTCGATATGAGCTCTTGGGGGAGATCAGCCTGTTATCCCCAGAGTACCTTTTATCCTTTGAGCGATGGCCCTTCCATACAGAACCACCGGATCACTTTAGCCCACTTTCGTGCCTGCTCGACTTGTATGTCTCACAGTCAAGCTCCCTTATACTAATACGCTCTACGTACGATTACCAACCGTACTGAAGGAACCTTTGCAAGCCTCCGTTACATTTTAGGAGGCGACCACCCCAGTCAAACTACCCACCATGCAATGTCTCCCGTTAGGGATTAGATTCTAAATGTTTAAAGGTTGGTATTTCAACAACCGCTCCATCATGCCTGGCGACACAACTTCATAGCGTCCCAACTATCCTACACATCAAAAATTCAAAATCAATGCAAAGTTGTAGTGAAGGTTCATGGGGTCTTTCCGTCCCGTGACGGGTAACCGGCATCTTCACCGATACTACAATTTCACCGGGCTCGTGGAGGAGACAGTGTTCAACTCATTAGACCATTCGTGCAGGTCGGAACTTACCCGACAAGGAATTTCGCTACCTTAGGACCGTTATAGTTACGGCCGCCGTTTACTGGGGCTTCAGTCAGAAGCTTTTGGCTTGCGCCGAACATCCTTCCTTAACCTTCCAGCACCGGGCAGGTATCAGGCTCTATACGTCATCTTTCGATTTTGCAGGGCCCTGTGTTTTTGCTAAACAGTTGGTTGAACCATTTTACTGAGACCGACCGAAATCGGTACGCTTTATCCCGAAGTTACAGCGTCAATTTGCCTAGTTCCTTCTCCACGGCTCACCCGAGCGCCTTAGAATATTCATCTCGTCCACCTGTGTCGGATTACGGTACGGGTTGCTTATGCCTAACCTTAGAGGTTTTTCTCGGAGGTCTGATTAGGATCACTATCAGCTCGGCCGAAGCTTTGCTGTACTATCAGGTTCGACAAGTCGTGCGGATTTACCTACACAACCTATATCTACACCCTTTAACCATCTATTCCGTAAGATGGCGGATCTTTCACTACCCCGTCACTCCATCGAAGTATAAGCAAGTGTTGGAATATTAACCAACTTTCCATCAACTACCCCTTTCGGGTTTGCCTAAGGACCCGACTAACCCTGATCTGATTAACATTGATCAGGAAACCTTGGGTTTACGGCGAACAAGTTTTTCACTTGTTTTATCGTTACTTATGCCTACATTTTCTTTTGAAATCGCTCCAGCATGCATTACCACACACCTTCGCAGCAGATTTCAATGCTCCCCTACCGATATACTACATAGTAGCAATCTTAGAACTTCGGTTCATGGTTTGATGCCCGATTATTTTCCGTGCAGGATCTCTCGACCAGTGAGCTGTTACGCACTCTTTAAATGAATGGCTGCTTCCAAGCCAACATCCTGGCTGTTATAGAAATCCCACCTCGTTAGATCAACTTAACCATGTATTAGGGACCTTAGTTGCTAATCTGGGTTATTTCCCTCTCGGCCATGGACATTATCGCCCACAGCCTCACTCCCGGAGATATTTAGCACCATTCGGAGTTTGTCAGGGTTTGGTAGGCGGTGAAGCCCCCTAGCCCAATCAGTAGCTCTACCTGTGCTAAACGTCTATA
>JADKIE010000001.1:552500-1107506 GCA_016721385.1 Chitinophagaceae bacterium
TTTTTGTTGTATAAATTATAAACATGAAAAAAATAGCTTTTTTACTGGCTTTATTAAGTGGACCAATTTTATTAATGGCTCAATTTGGAGAAGAGCCTAAAGATACTTCCTGGAAAAAAATATACCGAGCAAGTTATACCAAAATAAACGATTTAGTACACACCAAACTTGATGTACGTTTTGATTACGACAAAGCGTATATGTACGGTAAAGCTTGGATAACTTTAAAACCACATTTTTACGCTACAGATTCGTTATTGTTAGATGCAAAGGGAATGACAATTAATGAGGTTTCAATTGTAAAAGGAACAGCAAAAAGCAAACTCACTTACAATTATGACGATTACCAATTAAACATAAAACTTGATAAAACTTACAAAGGCGGCGAAAATTACACTGTGTATATTGATTATGTAAGCAAACCAAACGAATTAAAAGTAAAAGGAAGTGCGGCCATTACCGATGCGAAAGGTTTGTATTTTATTAACCCAAAAGGTGAAGATAAAAACAAACCAACTCAAATTTGGACGCAAGGGGAAACCGAAGCTACCAGTGTGTGGGCACCTACAATTGACAAACCTAATCAAAAAACTACCGATGAAATTTACATGACTGTACCTGCCAAATATGTAACACTTAGCAATGGATTATTAATAAGCCAAAAGAAAAATGCCGATGGTACAAGAACAGATTATTGGAAGATGGATTTACCGCATGCTCCTTATTTATTTTTTATGGGTGTTGGTGATTACAGTATTATAAAAGACAGCTACAAAGGAAAAGAAGTTAGTTATTATGTAGAAAAAGAATATGCTCCTGTTGCAAGAAAAATATTTGGGCATACTCCGGAAATGATAAAATTTTTCTCGGAAAAATTAGGTGTTGATTATCCTTGGCAAAATATGCACAGATGGTTGGCAGAGATTATGTAAGTGGTGCAATGGAAAATACAACTGCAACTTTGCATCAGGAAAGTGCTTACCAAAACGCAAGAGAACTTACCGATGGTATTGTTTGGGAAAGTACTATTGCTCATGAACTTTTTCACCAATGGTTTGGAGATTTAGTTACCGCCGAAAGCTGGAGCAACCTTACCGTAAACGAAAGTATGGCCGATTACAGCCAAACTTTATGGGAAGAATACAAGTACGGTAAAGATGCCGGAGATGCAGAAAACTTCCAGGGCATGCAAGGTTATTTACAAAACCCCGGTAATGCAACTAAGCATTTAGTTCGTTTTAACTATGCCGATAAAGAAGATATGTTTGATGGTGTTAGTTACCAAAAAGGCGGCCGTGTTTTACACATGCTACGTAACTATGTTGGTGATGATGCATTTTTAAATCGTTGAACAATTATTTAACCACCAATAAATTTAAACCAGGCGAAGCAGGCCAAATGCGTTTAGCTTTTGAAGAAGTAACCGGACAAGACATGAACTGGTACTGGAATCAATGGTATTACGGTAGCGGACACCCTGAATTGAAAATTGATTACGCTTATAACGATGCTGCAGGTAAAGCAACAGTTACAATAGAACAAACACAAAAAAGTGGTAAAATTTTTAAACTGCCTATTGCCATTGACGTATATAATGGTGCTACTAAAAAACGTTATAATGTGTGGGCTGAAAATAAAATTGACAGCTTTGTTTTTAACTACACACAGCGGCCAGACTTAATAAATGTAGATGGTGATAAAATTTTATTGGCTACAAAAAAAGATAATAAAACAGCCGAAAACTATGTACACCAAATAAAAAATGCTCCTTTGTACATGGATAGAAGAGAAGCACTGGATTACTTTGCCAAAAATAACATGAGTGAATTGGCACTTGGACTAAGCGATAAATATGCAAGGTTACGCAGGTTTACACTTGAAAAATTAAAGACTTCAAAACTTGCAACTGTACCCTCTATAATTACCGGTGTAGAAAAAGCAGCTAATCAGGAAACAGATAAACTTACAAAAGCTGCTGCCCTTGCTTTTTTAGCCAAAACTAAAGATGCTAAATATCAATCTTTATTTGAAAAGAATTTGAATGATAGCAGCTATACTGTTGCCGGTGAGGCTTTAGCAGGATTAACTAATTTACAGCCTGCAAAAGCTTATGAACTTGCAAAAAAGCATAGCAGTGATGCTAAGGGTAAATTAGCTGAAGCAGTAAGCGATGTTGTACTGAGCGAAGGCACAGAGGCTGATTTTGACTTTATTTACAACAGATACAACGTAATGCCTTTAAGCCAGGAAAAATTTAACAGCACCGATGCCTTTGGCGAATACTTAATTAAAGTACAAAACATTGCTAATGTAAAAAAGGCATAGACGCCATTCTTAGCTTTAGAAATGCTATTCCAGAGCAGTTTAAAGGATTTGTAGATCCCGGAATTAAAGCTGGTTTAGACAAAATTGCCAAAGCAAAAGGTACCGAGATTGAAGATTATGTAAAAAAGAGTTGGAAGTAAAATATAATTTATTTTATTAATGAGCGGCTTACAGAAATGTGAGCCGTTTTTGTTTTTACAACCGAAGGCACAGATGTTTATTCTGTTATTTTAGTACGATTATTATTTCTTCTGATTCCGAAGATTTATTTGGGTAACTAATATTTATAGTTATTGGCTCAAATCTTACTGCTACTATTTCTATCCATAAAATCTTTACTTTTGAAATAGTAAAAACAAGCACTCATTTGCCAACCATCATCAAACAACTCTTTTCAAAAAACAAAAGCATACTACTGTATGGTGTAAGCCTTGCCTTATTATTGTTTTTGTTAAAATGGCTGGAGTTAAAGTTTGTGGTATTTAAAAACTATCAGGAATTTTATATTGGTGCCATTGCCTTAATTTTTACCGCCTTGGGTATTTGGCTGGCTCTTAAATTATCTAAGCCTAAGGTAAATACGGTAATAATTGAAAAGGAAGTATTTGTGCCCCAGCCCTCGGAATTTATATTAAACGAAACTCAAGTAGAAAAATTAGGCTTAAGTAAAAGAGAGCTGGAAGTGCTGCAATTAATGGCGCAAGGCTACAGCAATAATGAAATAGCTGAAAAATTATATTTATCCCTAAGTACTATAAAAACCCACGTGGCTAATTTGTTTTTTAAATTAGATGCCAAACGTCGTACACAAGCTATTGAAATTGCCAAAAAAATAGGTTTAATACGGTAAATACTCATTCTTTAGTATTAAATTATAGACGTAAATTAAAAATCGTACTTAAGTATGAGGGTAATTTTATTTTTAATCTCCATTTTTACATCCACAAAACAAATTGTATATGAAAAAAATTATTATCGTTTACGGATTAATTGCAGGCGTAATTGTAGCCACTGTAATGGCAATTTCTACAGCCGTTTATCACAACACAGGAAATTTTACTGGCGGCATGGTTATAGGCTATGCTAGTATGCTTATCGCTTTTTCTATGATTTTTGTGGGTACTAAAAGCTATAGAGATAAGCACAATAATGGCAGTATTAGTTTTGGTAAAGCGTTTAAAATTGGTATTTTAATTACAGCTATTGCTTCTACTATTTATGTAATTACTTGGCTGATTAACTATTACTGCTTTATGCCCGATTTTGGAGACAAATATGCTGCACAAGTCATCGAGCAATTAAAGGTAAGTGGTGCAAGTACAGAAGCCATTACTAAGGAAACCACTAAAATGAACGAGTTTGCCCAAATGTATAAGAATCCTTTTTTAATGCAATGGTTACCTACATAGAAATTTTACCCGTAGGCTTAATTGTAACATTAATAAGTGCATTAATTTTAAAAAGAAAAACAGCAACACAAAATAGTTAATCATTTAAATAAAGTAAAAATGAAAAAAGTAACAGGCATTGGTGGCATCTTTTTTAAGTGTAAAGATTCACAACAAACAAAAGAATGGTACAAAACACATTTGGGCTTAGATACAAATGATTACGGAGCCACTTTTGAATGGAGAGATGCAGAAGATTCATCAAAAAAATGCACTACACAATGGAGTCCTTTTAAGGATACCACAAAATATTTTGAACCTTCTACCAAAGAGTTTATGATAAACTATAGGGTAGATAATTTAGAAGCTTTAGTGAATCAATTAAAAGAAGAAGGCGTAACTATTGTAGACAATATTGAAACCTACGACTATGGTAAGTTTGTTCACATATTAGATAATGAAGGCAATAAAATTGAGCTTTGGGAACCTGTTGACGAAGGGTTTGAAAAGTAGCTAGTAAAATACGAATACAATAAAAATACATTCTATGGCAAAAAATAAAACAGCCGAAACTACAGTTAGTGTTGTTGATTTTATCAACTCCTATGTAGATAACGAACAAAAAAAGGCAGATAGTTTTCAGTTAATAGAATTAATGAAAGAATGGTCGGGTTTTGAACCAAAAATGTGGGGCCCTACCATCATAGGGTTTGGAAGTTATCATTATAAATATGAAAGTGGGCACCAAGGAGATGCTCCATTAATTGGCTTTTCGCCAAGAAAGGCTGAATTTTCACTTTATGTATTTTCAGCAAATGAAGAAAACAGGCATTTACTAAACAATTTTAATAAATATAAAATGGGCAAAGCCTGTATTTACATAAAAAAACTTACTGATATTAATATAGATGTGTTAGAAAAACTCTGCAAAACAACCATAGCATATCTTCATGAACATAATGAATGTGCTTGTAGAGAATAGTAAATTATAGCCCGTACCCCAGTTTTTTTATCAACACATCATCCAACTTTGGCAATTTGTTCCTATTTACTAAAAAACTGCTCAACTGTGCAATTTCTTTAAATACGTAATGCTTATCCATAGCGGCTTTTAAGTAACCAGCTCCTGTACTGCCGCCAGTGCCAATACGGGTACCAATCATGCGTTGCACCATATTTATATGGCGGCTACGCCAATGTGCTAATTGATTATCTAATTCTAATAAAGTATCTAATAGCTGAAACGGCAACTCTAACATTGGATAACCCCGATAAAGCATAATAAACAAAGCCGCTCTGTTTGCTTTTGCACTCAATTGCCTTTCGGGGTTTTCTTGCTTTAAAATAGTTGCAAAAAAATCTGCGTTATTTTTTTCACCCTCAGCAAGGCTATTCGTATATACTTTTTCGTAATCAGCCCAATCTTCTAATTTATTATGAAAAGGCATACGTTCTAACCAGGCGTTTACCAATTCAATAACCGATTTTGTTTTTTCGGCATCTTTTATAATATCAATTTCTTGCTGGTTTAATTGAGATGTGTAATAGGCTTGTCCGTGGCGTTGATCAAATTTTAAACCCAACTTAGCTTCAATAATTTTAAACTGGTAGCTTTGAAAACCCGATGCTGGCCTAAGCATATCTCTAAAATCCAAAAAATCCATAGGCGTCATGGTTTCCATTATATCTATTTGCTGCACCAATACTTTTAAAATGGTAACACATCTTTTTAAGCGATGTACTACAGTTTGCATTTCGGGGCTATTATCGTTTACCTGCGGTTTGTTCATAATATCAATAACACTGCCTACCTCAAACAAAATTTGTTTAAACCACAATTCGTATGCTTGATGAATTACAATAAAAAGCATTTCATCATGTGCCGGTTGCTTGCCTTCTTTAAAACTTTCGGGAAATTGTGCATTGGTAATTTTATCCAGCGCCAGGTAATCTTTATAATAAACGGGTTTGTGTTCCATATTAGCAATTTACAAGCAAACTTACATAAATGTATATGGCAGCAAAATGTTTTTTCTAAATATGATTTTGTTAGATTCTTAGTAAATAACATTTCGCTTTAACATTTTCTTATCAAAAAATAAAAATTGGCACATTATTGTAAAGCAGTTGTACAAGCAGTTTATAAAATCCTGCGAAAATATGAAATACAAATTAACTTTAGCTGCATTAAGTGTTATAATAATTACCAGCGCAAAAGCACAAGTAAGTTATGGTGTACAGGCTGGCGTTAATATTGCCAACTGGAAAGGAGATGCTTTAAAAAGTTTAAACAATATTGTTGACCTAAGCAATGGTTTTATTACTACAAAAAGTAAAACAGGTTTTAATATTGGTGGATATGCCAATATTCCAATTGCCCAGAATTTTTCGTTTGAGCCGGGCTTGCAGTATTCGCAAAAGGGTTATTCCATGCAAGGCGATTTAAAAATTGATGCTTTAAAGTTTTTAGGCACTAATGCAAGTGCTAAGGTAGAATCGCATTACATAGATGTGCCACTTATTGCAAAGGCAGAGGTTGCCAAAGGCTTAAGTATTTACGCAGGGCCACAGCTTTCTTATTTGGCTAAAAGTAACTTACATGTAGATGCCGGCATTTTGGGTATTTCGTTAGTTAACCAAAAAATGGATATTACTAATAATTTTAACCGCTTAGATATAAGTATAACAGGTGGCTTAGGTTATAAATTTAATAATGGCTTTAATGTAAAAGCAGGATATGATTATGGCTTATCTAAATTGGATAAAAACAACAATTTTAAAGCCTATAACCGTGTTATAGAATTATCAGTTGGTTTTACATTCTAAAAAAATAATATTTATTATACAAACGGCAGCTCTTAAGTTGCCGTTTTTTGTGTGCCAAATTAAGCCGTCATTTTCGTAAATTTGCAAAAAAGTAAAACCGTAAAGGCGCCAAGACGGAAACTTTAAGATTAATTAATTCAAATTGTCTGATTTATTTGTGTCTTAGTTTTTTGCGGTAAAATAAGTTTGTTATGGGAAGAATTTTTGAAGTAAGAAAAGGTGCCATGTTTGCCCGTTGGGATAAATGGCTAAAGACTTTACCCGTATTGGTAAAGAAATTGCAATTGCTGTAAAAGCTGCTGGCCCGGAGCCTGATAATAACCCTGCTTTACGCAGATGTTACTTAAATGCCAAGGCATGTAACATGCCAAAAGACAGAGTGGAAGCTGCTATTAAAAGAGCCATGGGTAAAGATACCAGTAACTACGAAGAAATCACTTACGAAGGCCATGCGCCACATGGTATTGCTATTTTGGTAGAAACCGCAACGGATAATAGTACCAGAACGGTTGCCAATGTTCGTATGCATTTTACAAAATGTAACGGATCGTTGGGTACAAGTGGTAGCGTAGCATTTGGATTTACACGTATGGGTGAGTTTAAAATTAAAAATAGTGGCCAAAATTTAGACGATCTTGAATTAGAATTAATTGATTTTGGACTGGAAGAAATTGGAGAAGATAGTGAAGGAAACATCATAATTCGTACTGCTTTTAACGAGTTTGGCAATATGGCTAAAGCTTTGGATGAAAAAAAGATAGAAGTAGTAACAGCCGAACTTACCCGAATACCCACTACAACCATGGAGCTTGATGAAGAAGCGGCAAATGATGTACTAAAATTAGTAGATAAATTAGAGCAGGATGAGGATGTACAGAAGGTATACCATAATTTGAAGTAAATGTGGTTATTGTTTTGAAATGATTTTAGAAATTGCTTTCATTTCTTTACTTTTGCAGCCCTTAAGCCGGGGTAGCTCAGCTGGTTAGAGCATCGGATTCATAACCCGAAGGTCGGCAGTTCAAGTCTGCTCTCCGGTACAAAGCCCACAATTGTGGGCTTTTTAATTGCCTAAAAGTTCCTTTAATTTTTTTAAAACCTTATCTGCATTAGGCAGCATTGCGTTTTCGAGTGCTACATTCATGGGTACAGCCGGTAAATTTAAAGCACCAATTACTTCTACAGCAGCGTCTAACTGTTTAAAACAGGCTTTGCTTATTCTACCTGCTAAAGCTTCGGCAAAAGAGTTGTTTTGCTGTTCCTCGGTTACAATTAAGCATTTACCGTGTTTTTTTACGGTATTAAAAATAAGATCTTCATCTAACGGAAATAAAGTACGCAAGTCTATTATTTCCACCTTTCCATCTAAATTTTTTGCAGCCGCTTTGGCCCAATAAACTCCCATTCCGTAGGTAATTATACAGCAAGTTTCGCCGGTTTCTACATAATTTTTATTGGCATGCAAGACAATATTGCCTTTTCCCAAAGGAATAATATAATCGGATGATGGTTCAATAGTTTTAGCATCTTCTGTACCTGTTACTTTGCTCCAATACAAACCTTTATGTTCCAGCATTACAACAGGATTAGGGTCTAAAAATGCTGCTTTCATTAACCCCTTAATATCTGCCGCATTACTTGGATAAACAACTTTTATACCTTTTATAGATAGTAATGTAGTTTCTACACTGCCGCTGTGGTAAGGACCGCCGCCGCCATAAGCGCCAATAGGCACACGTATTAAAGTTTGTACAGGAAATTTACCGCAACTTAAATAGCAACTTTTACTAATTTCTGTAACTAATTGATTAAGCCCCGGATAAATATAATCGGCAAACTGTACTTCTACAATGGGTTTTAAGCCAACCGCACACATACCAACTGTGCTGCCAATAATATAGGCTTCTTGTATAGCTGTGTTAAAAACCCTGTTATCGCCAAATTGTTCTGCAAGTGTGGCAGCTTCTCTAAAAACACCTCCCAACCTGCGTCCTACATCTTGCCCATATAAAACAGCTTCGGGGTATTGTTGCATTATCTCCCTTATGGCAAATAATGCGGCATCTACCATTAATACTTTTTCTTTGTTTTGGGGAGACCGTTCGCCTTTTTCTTCTGCAACGGATGTTGGTGCAAACACAAAATTACTTACAGTTGCGGCATCAGGCTCCGGCGAAGCAACAGCAGCATTAAAATCATTTTGAATATGTGTTATTGTTTCATTTTCTATTGCCCGTAATTCATCTTCCGATATACCACATTCAATTAATTTTTTCTTCAATTTAGGGTTAGGGTCGTCGGCAAAATGCTTGGCCAAATCTTCATCTGTTCTATAAAACTCTTTTCGTACACCACTTGTATGATGGCCCAGTAAAGGCACTTTTGCATGTACTAAAAACGGATGTCGTTCTCGTCTTACTTCATCAACCACATTTTTCATAACCTCATAACTATGTGCAAAATCGCTGCCATCAATACTTATACGACTAATGCCCCCAAAACCTTTTACAAAATCGCTGGCGTTGGTAAGCCTTGCTTCTTCTTTGGTTACACTAATTCCCCAGCCATTATCCTGCACTAAATAAATTATTGGAAGTTGATGCAGTGCGGCAAATTGCAAAGCTTCGCTTACTTCTCCTTCGGTAACGGAGGCATCGCCGAGAGAACAGATAACAATTGGCAATGAGCCATTGGCAATGGAAGAATTCGTTTTATTCGCTTCTTCCTTTTTGAAAATGTTTCTAAAAACTTTATGCCTTGTGCAATACCTGTTGTGGGTATTGCTTGCATACCTGTTGCGCTGCTTTGATGAATTATTTTAGGTTTATCCTCTTCTTTATAATTTGGATGAGAATAATACTCTCTGCCGCCGGTAAAAATATCTTGGCCTTTAGCAAGTAATTGCAACATTAATTGATAGGGCGTAAAACCTAGGCCCAGTAGCATGCTTTCATCTCTGTAATAAGGGCTTACATAATCGCAGGGTTGTAATTGAAAGGCTGTAGCCAATTGTATGGCCTCGTGGCCACGGGATGTAGAGTGAACGTACTTGCATGTTTGCCTGTTGGCTTCGTACATTTCGGCCATGGCTTTTGCAGTACACATTAAGCGATAAGCCCGTAACAAAATTGCTGTTTCAACCATGCCGCAAAAGTATAAGATTAATTAGCAACTTATAAAAAAAGCAACAATCTATTTGTTGCTTTTTGAATTATTTTATTTCTAACTCCAGTAGTTTTTGATTTTCGATATAACACTCCAACTCATCGCCTACCACACATTCGCCAACGCCGGCAGGTGTTCCGGTAAAAACCATATCTCCAATGTTTAACGAAAAATAATTGGAGATATGTTCAATAATGGAATCAAAACTAAAGATCATATCTCCTGAGTTGCCTTTTTGCATCAATTCACCATTCTTTTTTAAACTAAAGTTGATATTTTTTTTGTTTAAGCCAGGAGTAATATCAATAAAATTGCTAATGGCAGCCGAGTTATCAAATGCTTTAGCTTTTCCCCAGGGCAGGCCTTTTTTCTTCAGTTCGTCCTGTATATCTCTTGCCGTAAAGTCTATACCCACCGCAATTCCATTATAGTAGTTGCCGGCAAATTTTGATTGTATATATTTTCCGTTTTTGCAAATACGCAATACTAACTCACATTCGTAATGTAGTTCGTTGGTAAACTCAGGATAATAAAAAGGTGCATGGCTTTGCAACAAAGCGCTTTTGGGCTTCATGAAAATTACCGGCTCATCGGGCACTGCATTTCCTAACTCCTTTGCATGCTCGGCATAGTTTCTTCCAATACAAATTATTTTCATCTAAGGTTTATTTAGTATGTATAGGGTTAGTTATTATTAATACGAATATAGTAAAAATACAGCAACCTAAATACTAAAAATGTCCTTTTTACGAGGGGTTAATCAGCAAGTTGTTGAACTGGGTCATAGTTCTATCTATTCCAATAGTAATAAATGCTTCAATAATTTGAACACATGTATCAATTTTTAGCTTAACAACAGGCTCCTCACTTTTCAGCCATTTACTAAGTACAAAATCAGCTTGCATTCCTTTGGGGTAATTATCTCCAATACCAAAACGCAATTTGGCATAATTATCTGTACCTAAAGTGTTTTGTATATCTTTTAAACCATTATGCCCTGCATGGGTGCCGCTTTTTCTTAGTCGAACTTTTTCCAGAGGCAATGTTAAATCATCAACAACAGTAAGTGTGTTTTCTACATTTATTTTTTCCTTATCTACCCAATATTTAAATGCCCTACCACTTAAATTCATAAAAGTTGTAGGGCAAATGCAAATAATCTGTTTTCCTTTAAATTTTACTTCGGCCACATAGGCTAACCGGTCTACCCTAAAATTTCCACCATGCTTTAATACAAAAGCATTTACAACATCAAAGCCAATGTTATGCCTTGTATTGGCATATTCGTTGCCGATATTCCCTAATCCAACTATTAAAAATTTTGACATAAAATCGTTGATTTTTGATGTAAAGCTTTTTTGATTTAAATGATTTCGATTTGCAATTAAATCGATAAACCAATGAACCAAAAATCAAAAATTATCCCATTGTATCCAGTAACATTTGCAAATCAACTTCTGTTTTAATTAATACATCTCTTGCCTTACTTCCCTGACTACCACCAACTACACCTGCGGCTTCCAGTTGATCCATAAGCCTGCCTGCTCTATTGTATCCCAGCTTCATTCGACGTTGTAAAAGCGATGTACTGCCTACCTGACTTGCCACAATTAATCTTGCAGCATCTTCAAATAAAGCATCTTTATCATTCAGGTCAAAATCTTTGCCTTCCATTTCTTTTTCATCAATATATTCAGGTAATAAAAATGCCTGCGGATAACCTCTTTGTTCTCCAATAAAATCTACTATTTTATCAACCTCGGGAGTATCAACAAAAGCACATTGCAAACGTACTAACTCGCCATTATAACTGATTAGCATATCGCCTTTACCAATTAATTGCTCGGCACCACCAGCATCTAAAATGGTACGGCTATCTATTTTACTACTTACTTTAAAGGCTATTCTTGCAGGGAAATTTGCTTTTATTGTACCGGTAATAATATTTACACTTGGTCTTTGTGTTGCAATAATTAAGTGAATACCTACAGCCCTTGCCAATTGTGCCAATCTTGCAATAGGCATTTCAACTTCTTTACCGGCCGTCATTATTAAATCGGCAAATTCATCAACCACTAATACAATAAATGGCAAAAACTGATGTCCTTTTTCGGGATTTAATTTACGGGCAACAAATTTTTCGTTGTACTCTTTTATGTTTCTGCAACCGGCTTCTTTCAACAAATCGTACCTGTTATCCATTTCAATACACAAAGCATTTAACGTGTGCACTACTTTTTTTGTATCGGTAATTATGGCATCTTCTTCGCCGGGTAATTTTGCTAAAAAATGTTTTTCAATTCTTTTATAAATACTTAATTCAACTTTTTTGGGATCTACCAATACAAATTTTAATTGCGATGGATGTTTTTTATACAATAATGAAACAAGTATTGCATTTAACCCTACAGATTTACCTTGCCCTGTAGCGCCGGCCATTAACAAATGCGGCATACTTGCTAAGTCAACTATAAAATTTTCGTTATCTATTTTTTTACCAATGGCAATAGGCAGCGAAAAATTATTTTGCTGAAACTTTTCAGATGCCAAAAGCGTTTTCATGCTTACCACCGTTTTTTTGGCATTAGGTACTTCTATACCAATAGTGCCTTTGCCGGGTATTGGTGCAATTATACGAATGCCCAAAGCAGCAAGACTTAAGGCAATATCATCTTCTAAATTTTTAATACGACTGATACGAACACCTGCAGCCGGAATAATTTCGTACAAGGTTACCGTAGGCCCAACCGTTGCCGAAATTTTTTGAATAAGGATATCGTAATTTTTTAAAGTATTAATGATTTGGTTTTTATTATTTTCCAGCTCATTAGGGTCTTGTACAATTTTTTCGCTTCCATGATTTTCTAATAAATCAAGCGTTGGGTACTTATAATCCCGTAAATCTAAAATAGGATCGTAAGGTTTAGCAGAAATAGTTTTTGCCTTTGCTGCATCTTCCGAAATAACTTCTTCTGCATCTGTATCCGGTACAGTTTTAATTTCAAGTTCCAAAGGTTCAATTTCAATATCCTTTTTTGCAGGCTTATTTTGTACAGGCACAATTACCTCTTCAACTACCAAAGGCGGTACTGTTTCGGGTTTTTCAACCACAGTATTCTTTATTATAGCCTCAGGCTCTTTTATATCTTTTTCTACAATACCAATTTCGTGGTTGAGCAATGGATTATCTTGAGGAGGAATTACTAAAACATTCCCTTCTTCCTTAAGTATATTTTTTTGCCAAAGTCTGTTAATTCCTCGACAACCTTATTTTCTTGTTCATCTTCTGCAACTTCATTCGTGTTATCAATTGCTGTTTGGGTTTCACTACTTACAAATTGATTTTTTTTAGGCAGCTTAAATACAGGATTAAATCTCCATATTATATACGACAATGCCGAAACAAGCAAAATACCATAAGTGCCAATTTCGCCAATAACTTTAAACATCCAGTCTTTAATCATATCTCCAACTGCACCGCCCCAGGGAAAAGCTTTGGAAGAAAGAACTACCGACGCTAATACACTAAATAATACCAACCCAATAATTAAGTATTTGATATTTCGTTGTACCGAAAATATTTTTTTTCCAAAAAATAAGTTAATGCCCAAAACAAAAAACAAAGTGCATATTAAATAGGATGCCACGCCAAATCCTTTGTAAATAAAAAAATGGGCCACAAATGCACCTAAGGTTCCAAGCAGGTTGGCTACTTTAACATCTGTACCTAACAATAATCTGTATCCGTTTGTAAAAACTTTATCCTGATCTTCTTCCCAGGTAAATAAGTAAGATGTAAAGGCAATGAATAATAATATTGAAATAAGAATCAAAAAAGCACCTGCAATTTTATGAGTACGTTCGTCTTTTAGCAATTGCTTTACTTCAACTGCTTCTTCTTTTTCTTGTTTAAACTGTTCTTTATCTGCGCTTTTTGGTTTTGCAGATTTTAATTTATTGGCCATTGTAACAAAGATAAAGAAACCTTTAGTTTAAAAAACGGCTAAATATTACTAAAAAAGCTATAAATATTATCCATAATTTTTGTAGGTTTGAAACAAAGTACACCAGTTTGAAAAAGCACTACCCTCTTTTTATAATTTTTTTTCTGTTATGCAATTGGGCAAATAGTCAGACCATTTCGGATAGTGCAACAATTAATACAAACGAAATTTCTCCGTTTGTATCTATAGTAAACAACACTGGCATTTTCATTGATAAACAAAATAATGCTACGCCAGAGTCGCTTCTGTCTTCAACATTTGAGCCCATTGTTGAATATAAAAAAAATTAAGAACAAGATACGATTTGGCAACAAGTACCGTTTATTTAAGGTTTGAAATTGCCAATAATAAATCAACTTTTGATACCATTGTTTTTTTTCCGGGCAATACAATATATGGCATTAAACTATTTTCAAAAGACTCTGTTAGTGAAAAATTAATCGTTTACCCAACCACAGGTTCGCCGGACGGTTTTTTAAATTTTGCAATGCCTCCAAATGCCAAAAAGCTTTTTTACGCCAAACTAAATTTTAGTAAAACAGAAACCAATACTTTAAACCCTTCATTAATTACTCCATCTTATGAAGACAGTTTTAAAAAAGGGTTGTACAACCGGCGAAGTGATATTAAAACATTTGGGTTTGTGTTAAGTGGGTTATTATTAATGATGATATTTTTTACTGCTACTAACTATTACTTAAGTCAAAAAAGGGAATTTTTATATTATTGCTTTTATTCAATCTCGGTTTTTTTAATTGTGTTTTTTCATGCATATTTATACAAGCGCTCCGGAGTTTTGAGTAGCATATTTAACGGATATGGTGACTTTTTTCTGCTACTCTCCGGAACAATTTTTTACATAGCATTTATACGAAGATTTTTAGATACGGCAACTAAATACAAAGTGCTTAATAAAGTATTACGAATTGAGGAAAGGTTTGTATTTGGTATGCTTTTATTCTATACCTACCTGCATTTTTTTACCAATAATATCAAATTAGAAATTTCTATTGAGGATTTTATGAAAATTATTATCCTTGCATTTGGCGTTGTATATATTGTACTGGCATTCAAACAAAAAGAAAAACTATTAAATTATCTTGCAATTGGAAATAGCCTGTCAATAATTTTTTGGGGTGTTTCTTTAGGGCTTATTTTAGCCAATGTTAGTCAAACCAATATCTTTAATTCGGCGTTGGTATATTATGAAGTAGGTTTAGCCATGGCGCTTATTTCTTTTTTATTAGGCTTAACCTATAAAAACAGAGTTGAGTTAATTGAAAAAATAAAAGAACAAGAGGCATTAAAATTAGAAGCCGAAAAGCAAAAACATGAAAATGAAATTACTGTTTATAAAGCCCAGCAGGAAGAACGTAACAGAATTAGTGCAGATATGCATGATGACTTGGGCGCAGGTATGACATCGATAAGGCTTTACAGTGAACTGGCTAAAGCAAAACTTAGCGGAAAAGATTTGCCTGAAATTGAAAAAATATCTTCCTCGGCCGATGAATTGCTTAGCAAAATGAATGCAATAATTTGGAGTATGGCCAGCTCTAACGATACCTTAGAAAATATGATAGCATATTTACGCAGCTATGCCATTGAGTATTTTGAAAACACCGGTGTAAAATGCATCATTAACTTACCGGAACAAATACCACATGCTATTGTAAATGGTTTTATAAGAAGAAATGTTTTTTTAGTGGTAAAAGAAGCGCTGAACAATGTTTTAAAGCATGCCAATGCTACCGAGGTAAAACTTACTTTAACAGCCGAAAGCAAAACCCTTCAACTTTTTATACACGACAATGGTAAAGGAATAGATTTTAGTAATTTAAGGCAATTTAGCAATGGCTTAAAAAACATGAAAAAAAGAATGGATGATGTGGAAATAGATTTTAAAATAGAAAATGATAACGGTACATTAATTACACTTACCAGGGATATTAAAGATTAACTTTTTTACTCACTCCAAAACCCAGCAAAAGCCAACCTGTTATAAAACTAACTCCGCCAAATGGCGTAATAGCGCCAAGCCAGTTTAGTCCAAGCATTTTGTATTTTGAATAACAAAGCAGATACAATGAACCGCTGAATAATAAGATACCTGCCATAAAAAAAAAACACCAGCCCAATACATTTTTTTACAGGAAATTCTTTATATAAAATACCCACGGCGAGCAATGCAAAAACATGGTAAAACTGGTATTTAATGCCAGTTTCAAATGTTTGCAAAATTTCCGGCGAAAAAATATTTTTTAACCCATGTGCTGCAAATGCACCTAACGCTACAGATAAAGCACCCAGCAAACCGGCAATTTGCAAAATTTTATACATTATTTTATATTAAGATTTACAATAGTGTTTTCGTTAATATCCTTTGTATTTAAAACAATATTGGCTTGTTTGTAAAATGGTTCTCTTTCTTTTAATTTTTGTTCAATAAAAAAAAGAATTTCGGCCTCGTTCATTTTTTTAAGTAATGGCCTTTTGTTTTGCTCTTGCAAAACCCTTTGCAAAATTGCAGATACATCCGTTTTAAGCCAAATGGTTTTACCATTCTTATTCATCCATGAAATGTTATCATTAAAACATGGTGTACCGCCGCCACAGGCAATTATAGAATCGCTATCAACTTTTAGTTCCCGTAAAATTTGAGACTCTTTTTCCCTGAAATAATTTTCGCCCTGCGTTTCAAAATTTGAGCTACCGATTTTCCCTCAATAGCTTCGATTTCTGCATCTAAATCAATAAAATTCATTTGCATTGTTTTGGCCCATATTTTACCCCAATATGTTTTGCCCGAACCCATAAAGCCAATTAGAAAAAAATTCATCGGCCACAAATTACATTGATTTTTGGAAATGAATTAACTACATCAATTCTATTTATTCTTAAAGTCGCCCCTTTTCCAAGCCTTAATAAACTCGGCCCAAGCCATTGGGTTAAATATATTTTGCGGCGGTACTTGGCCCTGATAATAGGCTTTGTTGGCAATTTGACGCATGGCTGTGCTTGATGCTTCTCTGCCATCGGAGGGCAATGTGGCAACTAAAATTCTTCTGGTTGCTACATCATTATTTTTTCGGGCAATGGTAATATTGTCATCAGGGAAATGAGTATTAACAAAATCTCTTTCAAATTGCTCTCTCGATGGTCTTGCCTTAATGATAGTGGCAGCCATATATACTGTATCATTTATCATTAATTGAATAATGCTGTGTTGATTGCCTACCAAATCTTTTGGGATGGTAACCGTTTTAGGTTTGTATCCCACACTTGTAAATTCTACAGCGTCGCCTTTTAAAACCACAATGCTAAAAACACCTTTATTGTTAGATATGGTACCCCGGTTTTGGCCTTTAACCATTATGCTAACACTTTCAAGGCCTTTAAGACTATCGGCGGTCATTACAACGCCATACAATTGTACAACAGAGTCTTTAAACGACTCAAACTGAGCTTTTGTTACTAAAGGCTTTGTAATAAACAATATAAAAAAAACAGGTAAAAATTTACGCATCGATAAAAGTTGATTCATAAAATGCGGTACAAGTGAGTGACACAACACAGATGCCATGAAATACAATTGCCCGTTAACAAAAATAACAACATTCCTTAATTAGCAACAAAGTAAAGCTATCAATAGCTAAATTTGCAACTCAAATTGATTTTTAACAAATAATTGAACCATGACTAACGAGGATATACTAAAGGCATTAAGTAACGTACAAGAGCCCGATTTGGGAAAAGATTTAGTAACACTAAATATGGTGCAGGATGTAGTAGTGGATGGTAACAACGTATCGTTTACCATTGTACTTACAACACCAGCCTGCCCAATGAAAGATATGATGCGTATGGCAAGTGAAAATGCAGTAAAGTTATTAGTTAATAAAGATGCTGTTGTTACAGTAAATTTTACGGCAAATACCAGCAGTAACAGGCAAGATGCTAAAACCGTTTTAAACGGTGTAAAAAATATTATTGCAGTAGTAAGTGGTAAAGGTGGTGTAGGTAAAAGTACGGTAAGTGCAAATTTGGCATTGGCATTAGCAGCAGGTGGTGCAAAAGTTGGTTTAATGGATGCCGATATTTATGGCCCAAGCCAGCATATTATGTTTGGCATACGTGGCGAAAGGCCATTGATGAAGGATGATGGTACAGGCAAAGGTTTAATTGTGCCTATTGAAAAATATGGCATTAAGGTAATGAGCATTGGATTGTTAATAGATGAAAAACAAGCCGTGGTTTGGCGTGGCCCTATGGTAAGCAGTGCCATACGCCAATTTGTAAGCGATGTAGATTGGGGAGAATTAGATTATTTAGTAATTGATATGCCACCGGGCACAGGCGATATACACTTAACCATTGTACAAACAGTACCTGTTACCGGTGTAATAGTTGTTACAACGCCGCAAACTGTTGCCCTTGCCGATGCTAAAAAAGGCGTAGCCATGTTTGGACAAGCCCAGCTAAAAGTGCCTATCATTGGTTTGGTAGAAAATATGAGCTACTTTACACCTGCAGAATTGCCGGAAAACAAATATTATATTTTTGGAAAAGATGGCGGTAAAAATTTAGCCGATGAATTTGAAATCGCTTTTGGGTCAAATACCCATTGTACAAAGCATACGGGAAGGTGGCGATAATGGTGTACCCATAATGGTTAGTAACGATACCATCACTAAAAAAGCATTTGAAGATTTTGCCGGGATGGCTGTACGAAGCATTGCCATGAGAAACGCACAATATGCTCCAACCGAAGTTCAGAAGGTAGAAATATAATATCAATCGCTTTATCATATGATAAAAATCATAGGGCAGCAAACTCAAAACTCTATTTTGCATAAAAAATATTATGCTTCAGATCATTGAAATTGCCTGAGCTGCACCTATACTTCACATTAAAGAAATTGCTGCTTCTATTGGCGTAAGTAACGACGATTTAGAATACTACGGAAAATACAAAGCCAAGCTTCCGCTTAAGTTAATTGACGAAAAAAAAGTTCAGCAAAATAAACTGATATTAGTAACCGCTATTACGCCTACACCTGCCGGTGAAGGAAAAACTACAATTTCTGTTGGCCTTACAGATGGTTTAAATAAAATAGGTAAAAAGGCTATGGCTGTTTTACGAGAACCTTCACTTGGTCCTGTATTTGGCATGAAAGGTGGCGCTGCAGGTGGCGGATACTCTCAACTAATTCCTATGGAAGATATTAACCTGCATTTTACAGGCGATTTTTCGGCCATAGAAAAAGCCAATAATCTTTTGGCTGCCATGATCGATCACAATCTTCAAAATAAAAAAAGAAGCCTGCAAATAGACCCACGAAGTATAGTTTGGAAAAGAGTGATGGATATGAACGACAGAGCATTACGGCACATTGTAATTGGTATGGGTGGAACCGCCGATGGTATTGTAAGAGAAGATGGTTTTAATATAACACCTGCCTCTGAAATTATGGCCATTTTGTGCATGTGTACCGGAATGGAAGATCTTAAAAAAAGATTAGGCAATATTTACATAGGAAGCACTTTTCAGGGAAAGCCAGTATTTGCCAAAGATATAAATGCTGTTGGCGCAATGGCTATTTTATTAAAAGATGCTATTAAGCCCAATTTGGTTCAAACTCTTGAGGGTAATCCTGCTATTCTGCATGGCGGCCCTTTTGCAAGCATTGCACAAGGCACCAATTCTATTTTAGCCACAAAAATGGGGTTATCGCTTAGTGATTATGTAGTAACAGAAGCCGGCTTTGGCGCCGATTTAGGTGCAGAGAAATTTTTTGATATCAAATGTGCTTCATCCGGCTTAAAACCAAAAGCGGTAGTATTAGTTGCTACAATTAAAGCGTTAAGACATCATGGCCATGCAACAAAAGATGAACTTGAGATTGCATCACCGTTTAAAGTAAAAAATGGTTGTGCAAATTTGGGCAAGCATTTAGAAAACATGAAACGCTTTGGTATGGAAACGGTAGTTGCTATTAACCTTTTTCCCGGCGATACTAAAGAAGAAATAAAAGTTGTAAAGGATTTTTGCAAGGCATATAAAGTAGAATCTGTTGAATGCCGTGGATTTACCGAAGGCGGCAAAGGGATGACAGATTTAGCCAAAGCCGTGGTTACCTTAGTAGAAAAAAATAAAAAAGTGATTTTAGGCCTTTGTACAATTGCAATTTATCTACCGAAGAAAAAATACATACCATTGCTACTGAAATATATGGCGCTGCAGATGTTGCTTATTCTGTAAAAGCAAAAACGCAATTAAAGCAAATTAAAGAATTAGGTTTTGATAACTTGCCCATTTGCATGGCAAAAACACCAAAAAGTTTGTCGGATGATGAAAAGAAAAAAGGGCGACCCGAAGATTTTATTATTACCATTCGTGAATTTGAATTTGCCACCGGAGCCGGCTTTATTATTCCAATTTTAGGGGAGATAATGCGTATGCCCGGCTTACCAAATATCCCTGCTGCTGAGGGTATGGATATAGATGCTAATGGAAAAATTACAGGTCATTTTGTGCACTTGCCTGATATTTGCCTGCTCATCATCAAAAAAAAATGCTGCAGTGAATAACCAATCGCAAAAGTCGGCACCATTAGAACCTGGTGTTTTTGATAAACAAGGTCATCGTGGTTGCCGTGGTCTTATGCCCGAAAACACTGTACCGGGCATGTTATTTGCTATTGGTAGCGGAGTTACTACTTTAGAAATGGATGTTGTAATTACAAAAGATAAACAGGTAATACTATCGCATGAGCCTTTTTTTAATCATGAAATAACCACAAAGCCTGATGGAAGTTTTGTAACCGAAAAAGAAGAAAAAACACTTAACATTTACAATATGACTTTTGCAGAAACGCAAAAGTATGATGTGGGTTTAAAACCTCACCCACGTTTTTTGCAGCAACAAAAAATGGCAGCTACCAAACCCCTGTTGGCCGATGTTTTTGAAGCAGTAAAAACAGACATGATGACAAGGCGAAGGCCTTTTCCATATTACAATATTGAAACAAAAACAACACCTGCTACCGACAATATTTACCATCCGGCACCTTCCGAGTTTGTAGAGTTGTTAATGAAAGTAATTAAGGAAAAAGATATGGAGGAGTATGTAATAATTCAAAGTTTTGATTTTAGAACTTTACAATATTTACATCAACATTATCCAAAAATTAAAACAGCATTATTAATTGAAGCAAACAATTTAAACAGTTTTAGAAAACAACTTACAGATTTAGGATTTACACCCGATATATATAGCCCGGAAGCAGCTTTAGTAACAGATATATTGATTAACAATTGTCATGAAAAAAAAATAAAAATTATTCCCTGGACTGTTAATGACAAAAAAGAAATTGAAAGATTAAAGGCATTAGGAGTTGATGGAATAATTAGCGACTACCCTAATTTGTTTAATGAGTAAATATTGAACACAGATTTTTATGATGCTAAAATGTATTATAATTTTATCTGGTTAGGCGGCAATATAAAAAAATCAGCGCTTAGAAAAGCCTAACCAATCATTCGCATTTTTAAATAATAATTTTTCCTTTTGTGTGTTTGGCAAATGCATACTTTCAATTAAATTTCCGGGATTATGCTCACCTAAAGGAAACGGATAATCACTACCCAGGCAAATTTTATCTTCGCCCATTACATCAATAATATATTGCATTGCTTTAGTGTCATGCACCAAACTATCTATCCAAAATTTACCAATATAATCTCTTGGGTTTATGGCATTATCTATTGCAACTAAGTCGGGGCGTACATTATAGCCATGTTCTATTCGTCCAATGGTTAACGGAAAACTACCGCCACCATGTGCAAAAGCCACTCTTAATTTTGGGAAGGTTTCTAAAACTCCGCCAAAAATCATACTGCAAATTGCTCTGCTTGTTTCGGCAGGCATGCCCACTAACCAAGGCAACCAGTATTTTTGCATTTGCGTTTCACCCATCATTTCCCATGGATGAATAAATAAGGCACAACCCAATTCTTCGGCCCTTTTGTAAAAAGGAAAGAATTTTTTATCCGATAAATTATCTCCATTAATGTTACTTCCAATTTCAAGCCCGGGCATTTTTAATTCGGTAAAACAGCGTTCCATTTCGGCTATTGCCAAATCCACATCTTGCAAGGGTACAGTTCCAATGCCAATAAATCGATTGGTGTTTTTTGCTACAGTATCTGCAATATGGTCATTAAAAAATTGGCTGGTTTCCAATCCATCTTTTGGCTTTGCCCAATAATTAAACAAAACCGGAATGGTAGAAAGCACCTGAACAGTTACATCCGTAACATCCATTTCTTTTAATCTAACATCGGCATCAAAGCAATTTTCTTCCACTTCTCTAAACAATTTATCGCCTTTCATCATACAGGCTTTACAATTGCGATGCTCTAAATGTATAAATTCGCCATAGCCAAATTTTTGAACCCAATTGGGCATTTTATCGGGCATTATATGTGTGTGAATGTCAATTTTCAAGTTTAGAAAGTTTAGAAAGTTTAGGAAGTTTAGGTTGAAGTAATCTAAACCTTCTAAACCCCTAAACTTTCTAAACCAATTAATACATTAGCTTTTTTTCACTGGTGGCGCCATTACACTTCCACATTTACTGCAAGTTCGTTTTTGCTCATCTTTATAAAAACCTTCCATTACCGGGGGCAATTGGGCAACAATATCCGTAATTACTTTATACTCTTCGTACAATTTATTGCCACAGTTTTCGCAGTACCACAAAAAGCCATCTTCTTCATTTTCTCTTATTTTTTCAATTACAAGACCAACTGTACCGGCACCCCGTTGTGGGCTATGTGGTGTTTTTGCCGGCAGCAAAAACATATCACCTTCGTTTATGCAAATGTCTTTTGGCACGCCATCATCAATAATCTTTACAATAACATCCCCTTCAATTTGGTAAAATAATTCTTCGCTTTCGTTATAATGATAATCCTTTCGGCTATTTGGTCCGCCAACAATCATTACAATAAAATTTTCGGCATTTTTATATATGCATTGATTACCAACAGGAGGTTTTAACAAATCTCTATTTTCATCAATCCATTTTTTTAAATTAAACGGTGCTAATACTGCCATAGCAAATTATTTTAGAGTTGTAAGATAATTATTTTTATGTAACCGGCAGTAGTTTTTCATAGCAACATCGTTGTGTCACTCTCTTGTGCTATATACCATCATTGAACTTTTCCACCGTTTTCTCCATCACTATTCTATATTAAAATTTTCAATTTTCAACTCTCTATTTTCCACTAACTTTATAGCATGAATCTTAGCATTCCATATCATTTAGAAAATTTTATTGGTGGCAATTTTATTGGTCCGTTAAGTGGCGAATTTTTAGACAATGTTAATCCGGCTACTGCAGAAGTTTACGGACAAATACCTAACAGTAATAAAAAAGATATAGATATAGCTGTAAAAGCTGCTCAAAAAGCATTTGTGGAATGGAGTGCAACCTCAGCCGAAAAACGTTTTTTAATTTTAAATAAAATTGCCGATTTAATTGATGTATATATTGATGAATTAGCTTTAGCCGAAACGAACGATAATGGCAAACCATTATGGTTAAGCAAGCAAGTAGATATAAAAAGAGCCTCTGAAAATTTCAGGTTTTTTGCTACTGCTATCATGCACTTTGCAAGCGAAAGCCATTTTACCAACGATAAAAATGCTATCAATTATACTTTACGCCAACCTGTTGGTATTGTTGGTTGCATATCGCCATGGAATTTACCGCTGTATTTATTTACCTGGAAAATAGCTCCGGCATTAGCTGCCGGCAATTGCGTAATTGCTAAGCCAAGTGAAGTAACACCAGCATCTGCCTTTTTGCTAGCAAAAATTTGTAAAGAAGCCGGGATGCCCGATGGAGTTTTAAATATTGTACACGGCGATGGTCCAAGTTGCGGCGAAGCCATTGTTAAGCACCACGATATTAAAGCTATTTCATTTACAGGAAGTACAAAAGCAGGAGAACGAATTGCAAGCATTGCTGCGCCCATGTTTAAAAAACTTTCACTTGAGTTAGGCGGTAAAAACCCTAACATTATTTTTGCGGATTGCAATTGGGAAAAAATGCTAAAAGAAACCATTCGGTCATCTTTTGCAAAACCAGGGACAAATATGTTTGTGTGGCAGCAGAATACTTGTTGAAAAAAGTATTTACGAAAAATTTAAAACCGAATTTATTGAAAAAGCAAAACAACTAACAGTAGGCGATCCGCTAAATGAAAAAAGCAAGCAAGGTGCTATTGTAAGCAAAATCCATTTCGATAAAATTATAAATTGTATTGAATTAGCAAAGCAAGAAGGTGGTATAATTTTAAGTGGTGGCAATACAGTTAAATTAGAGGGCAGATGTGCTAATGGCTATTTTATTGAACCAACAATTATTGAGGGACTTAATCAGCAATGTAAAACTAACCAAGATGAAATTTTTGGGCCGGTTGTAACCATACAACCTTTTGAAACAATTGAAGAAGCCCTGGAGTTAAGTAACTGTACAGGCTATGGGCTTGCCGCCAGTGTATGGACACAAGATATTAGCAAAGCAACCCAAATGGCTGCAAAATTACAAAGTGGTATTGTTTGGGTAAATTGTTGGCTGCTCAGAGATTTACGTACACCTTTTGGCGGTGTAAAAAACAGTGGCATTGGCAGAGAAGGCGGTTGGGATGCGTTAAAGTTTTTTACAGAGCAGAAGAATGTATGTATACAATATTAAATAACCGCAAAGTCGCTAACATACAAAGAAACTTAACGGCTTTGCGTATTAGCGGTTAAATATGAGTAACGAAATAATAAAAACAGAAACAGCAGCAAAACCTTTAGGTGCATACCCACATGCAAGAAAAGTAGGCAAACTACTTTTTCTATCCGGTATTGGAAGCCGAAAAGCTACCGATAACTCTATTCCCGGATTAGAGTTAGATGCTAATGGAAATATTATTAAATACGATATTGCAGCAGAAACGCATCAATGTTTTGCCAATGTAAAAGCTGTACTGGAAGCCAGTGGAAGTAGTTGGGATAAAATAATTGATGTAACTGTTTTTTTAACAAACATGAAAAAAGACTTTGCTATTTACAATAAAATTTATGCAGAATATTTCACAAATGTGCAAGCATGCAGAACAACGGTAGAAGTAAAAAGCTTACCAACGCCTATTTGTATTGAATTAAAAGTAATAGCGTCTTTAGATTAGAAAAGTGATTGTTATGATTATTAAGATTTACGCAGATAAAATCATAACAATTGATTACTATCATAAAAATTTGCGTCAATAGACTAAGATGATATTTGAAAATAATTTAGCATTTGCAAAACAACTTGATGACCAGGATACTTTAAAACATTTTAAAGAACAATTTTATATTCCGGTTATTAATGGAAAGGAATCTATATACTTTACAGGTAATTCGTTAGGCTTGCAACCAAAAACAACACAGGATTATGTAACCGACGAATTAGAAGATTGGGCAAACTTTGGAGTAGAAGGCCATTTTCATGCAACAAATCCTTGGTTTAGTTATCACGAAATATTTCCCCAACAGTTATCAAAAATTGTTGGCGCATTGCCTCAGGAAATTGTTGTAATGAATCAACTAACGGTGAATTTGCATTTACTAATGACTACATTTTATCGACCTACAAAAGAACGCTACAAAATTATTTGCGAAGCAAAAGCATTTCCATCCGATCAATATGCAATTGAATCTCAAGTAAAAATCAATGGTTTTAATGTTGATGATGCCATTATAGAAGTATGGCCAAGAGAAGGCGAACATGTAATTACTACTGAAGATATTTTATCTGTCATTAAGCAACATGACCATTCCATTGCCTTGGTTTTATTTGGCGGAGTAAATTATTATAGCGGCCAGGTTTTTGATATGGAATTAATAACGAGGGCAGCGCATGAAACCGGTGCCTACTGTGGATTTGATCTTGCACATGCCGCAGGTAATATTGAATTACAATTACACAAGTGGAATGTAGATTTTGCCTGTTGGTGCAGCTATAAATATTTAAACAGTGGGCCAGGTGGTGTTGCAGGTGCATTTATACACCAACAACATATTGGTAATAGAAATTTACAAAGGCTTGCAGGTTGGTGGGGACATGATAAATCAACCCGGTTTAAAATGGAAAAAGGATTTAATCCAATAGAATCGGCCGAAGGTTGGCAATTAAGTAATGCGCCTATTTTATCCATGGCTGCACACAAAGCAGCTTTAGATATTTTTGAAGATGCAGGAATGGAGAATTTAATTGCAAAAGGAAAACAGTTAAGCAATTATTTATTGTTCATTTTAGATGAAATTAATGCTGGCTTAAAAGAAAAAATGATTGAGGTAATAACACCACGTAATAATAAAGGTTGCCAGGTAAGTATGCTAATGTTACAAAAAGGAAAGAAGTTTTTGAAGCATTGAAACAAAATGGCGTTATTGCCGATTGGCGTGAGCCTAATGTTATAAGAGTTGCTCCTGCACCTTTATATAATACGTTTGAAGATGTTTATCATTTTGGACAAATTGTAAAGCAAATTTTAGATAACTGATATGTATGATTATGATGATTTAGCAGATAAAATCATAATCAATCTTAACCATCATAAAAATCTGTGTTCAAAAAAATGAAAAAAGAAACAACCATTATTGGAGCTGGTTTAGTAGGCTCATTACTCTCTATTTATTTAAGTAAAAGAGGTTATAAAGTTACGTTATACGAACGACGGAGAGATATGCGTAAAGAAACCATGTCTGCCGGTAAATCCATCAACCTTGCTTTAAGCGACAGAGGAATAAAAGCTTTGGAAGAAATAGGAATTATTGATGAAATAAAAAAGATTTCGATACCCATGCATGGAAGATATATTCATAATGCAGATGGAACAACAGCTTACCAACCTTATGGAAACGAAGGGCAGTTTATTAACTCCGTTTCTAGAGGCGAATTGAATAAAAATTGATGGACTTAGCCGAGCAAAATGGTGTAGAACTTAATTTTAACCAAAATGTGAGCATATTGATTTTAACAACAAGCAAATAAAATTTGAAAACGGCAATGGCCATCAGCTATCAACTATTAATTACCAACTTGCTTTTGGAAGTGATGGCGCTTTTTCCGCCGCAAGGTTATCGCATCAATTGCAACATGACAAGTTTCAGTATCAGCAATATTATATAGATTTTGGCTACAAGGAATTAAATATTCCTCCCGACAAAATGGTGAATTTCAATTAGAAAAAATGCATTACATATTTGGCCAAGAGGAAATTACATGCTAATTGCATTGCCAAATATTGATGGAAAGCTTTACCTGCACTTTATTTTTTCCGTTTGAGGGTGAGCCTTCTTTTGCTACTTTAACGTCTGCTGAAAAAGTTAATCAATTTTGAAAAAACATTTGCCGATGCATATCTGTTAATGCCTACTTTAACAGAAGATTTTTTTACTAACCCAACATCTTCGTTAGTAACAGTAAGGTGTACCCCTTGGGTAAGAGACGATACGTTTGCATTACTTTGTGTTGCCGCACATGCTGTTGTGCCATTTTTTGGGCAAGGCATGAACTGTGGCTTTGAAGATTGCAGTGTATTAAATAGTTTAATTGATAAGCATAACGAAAACTGGCAACTTATTTTACAAGAATATCAAAAACTAAGAAAACCCGATGGCGATGCCATTGCAGAATTAGCTTTAAATAATTTTGTAGAAATGAGAGATAAGGTAGCTAATCCTAAATTTTTATTACAGAAAAAAATTGAAGCGGCATTTAGCAAAAAATATCCTGATAAATGGATTCCGGCTTACACACAAGTAACTTTTAGCCCACAAATACGATACAGCGATGCTTTAAAAAATAGCATTAAACAGCAAGCTATAATGGATGAAGTAATGAAAATAGAAGATATTGAAAATTGTTGGCAAAGCGAATTAATAGAAAAAAAAATGCTTGCATTGCTAAGTTGATGACCAGAGAAATATAATTGAACGTAATGCGACGCCACTAAAGTTGCAAAATGAACAAATGCTTGTAACAAAAAATATTTATGTACAAATTTCCATATTATACCGAGTCTGACAATAAAAAGGTTATTGATTTTATAAAAGAAAATGCTTTTGCCATAATTACAGGTATAGGCGAAAATTTTCCGGTGGCAACCCATATTCCTTTGGTGATTGAAGAAAAAGATGGTAAGATTTTTTTACATGGGCACTTGCTGAGAAAAACGGATCATCATTTAGCTTTTGAAAAAAATAAAAATGTATTAGTCATCTTTAACGGACCCAATTGCTATGTAAGTGCAAGTTGGTACACTACTCCCGAGGTTGGCTCCACTTGGAATTATATGACAGTGCATGCAAGGGGGAAAATTTGTTTTACGAATGAAGAAGGCACTTACAATGCAGTAAAAGCCATTAGCGATAAGCATGAAGGAACAGAAACATTAGCAGCTTTCAACAATTTATCTAAAGAATATATTAGCCAAATGATGAAAGCAATTGTTGGTTTTAGCATTGAAGTAGAAAGTTTCGAGAATACATTTAAATTAAGCCAAAATAGAGATGAAGCATCTCAAAAAAATATTATTGAACAATTGAATAAAAGAGGCGATTTTAACTCGGCTGCAATTGCGGAAAAAATGAGTAAATGGAATAGTTAGTTATTATTGGTGTTTAAATAAAATATATTCGGACATTTGCAACACCATGGCTTCCATTCAGCGTCGAACAAAATTTTACTTTCTTTCCTTTTTAAAACACGATTTTAAAGCCAGCATTACTGTTTTTTTTGTAGCATTACCCTTATGTTTAGCAATATCACAAGCTTCCGGTGCTCCATTTTATTCAGGTTTATTAGCTGGTATAATTGGCGGATTAATTGTATCACTTATCAGCGGCTCTCAATTAAGTGTTAGTGGCCCTGCGGCAGGCTTAACGGCCATTTGCTCAGCCGCAATAATTAATTTAGGCAGTATAGAAATATTTTTTCTGTCGGTAGCACTTGCCGGTATTTTGCAAATTCTTTTGGGCGTTTTTAAATTGGGTGGATTTACACACTTCATTCCATCTTCGGTTATAAAAGGTATGCTTACGGCAATTGGAATCATTCTTATTTCAAAACAAATACCACTATTACTTGGGTATAATCAGCCGGAATATTGGTCGAATGAGCTATTTAATATTTTTACACTAAACAATGCATTTTCTCATATTGGCAGTTTGTACAAACATACATCTGCAGGTGCAATTATTATTGCTTTAGCTTCTTTATTATTTTTAATTATTTGGAAAAAAACATTAGCCAAAAAGATAGAATTCCTTCCGGCCTCGTTTATTACTGTATTGTTTGGCTCTTTGCTTGCAATTGCTTTTAATACTTATTTGCCTTCGGTGCAATTGAAGCCTTCGCATTTTGTAAATATTCCTATCAATATTTTTTCGCAAGTAAAATTTCCAAATTTTGGTGCTTTACTCACCAATGCTGCCATTTGGGAAACCGCTATTTTAATTTGTTTTGTAGCAACTTTAGAAACTTTGTTAAGTATTGAGGCCATTGATAAAATAGATCCGCACAAACGTATAACCCCTCAAAACAGAGAATTAATTGCACAAGGCACCGGCAATTTTATCAGTGGTTTGCTGGGCGGAATTCCAATTACCGCCGTAATTGTAAGAAGCTCCGCCAATGCAGAAGCTGGTGCAAAAACAAAATTATCGGGCTTTACACATGGGCTTTGGCTTTTAATTGTTATCCTATTTGCTATACCGCTTGTTAACATGATTCCATTTTGCGTATTGGCTGTAATCCTTATTCGTACAGGATATAATCTTGCAAAACCCAAAATGATATACGCCGTTTACAAGCAAGGCCGGGAGCAATTTATGCCCTATATTATAACTGTTGCTGCCATACTTTTTACAGATATTTTAAAAGGCGTATTAATTGGTATAATTTATAGCATATATTTTTTAATAAAACATACTTATAAAGCCGGCTATGTAATAAAAGAAAGAAAAGAAGGACACAGTAAACATTATACAATGGAGCTTGCATTAAATGTAAGTTTTCTTAATAAAAAAAGAATACGTGACGTGCTAGACAAAATACCCGCCTACTCTATTGTAGAAATAATAGGCACAGATAGTGTTTATATTGATAACGATATTCTGGAAATTTTTCAGGAAGACAAATTAAAAGGACACGACAAGCATATTCAATTACTTTTAAAAGATATAAAAGAAGTAGAAGTTATTGAACTTCATTAAATATTAAAACAACAAAGAAATTATCTTTACAGCATGAATCGTAATCAAATAATTGAACAAATTCAACAAAAAAAATCTTACCTCTGCGTTGGATTAGATACTGATATCACCAAAATGCCAAAGCATTTACAACAACACCCTGATGCTGTGTTTGAATTTAATAAACAAATTATTGATGCTACTAAGGACTTGTGTGTTAGTTATAAAATAAATACTGCTTTTTATGAGGCAATGGGATTGAAAGGTTGGGAAGATATGGAGAAAACAGTTAATTATATCCCGGCAGAGCATTTTAAAATTGCCGATGCCAAACGTGGTGATATAGGTAACACATCCTCTCAATATGCAAAAGCATTTTTTGAAACTTTAAATTTTGATGCCATAACTGTAGCTCCCTACATGGGAGAAGATAGTATTCGCCCTTTTTTAGAATATGAAAATAAATGGACAATAGTTTTAGGATTAACCAGTAATAAAGGCGCTGCAGATTTTGAAATGCTTAAAATTGAAAATGGGGATGATAGAAATTTAAGAAGCGAATATCTTTACGAAAAAGTTTTAAACACTGTAAGTAAGTGGGGCAATCAAAATAATTTAATGTTTGTAACAGGCGCTACCCAGGCAACAGAATTTGAAAATATAAGAAGTATTATCCCTGATAATTTTTTATTAGTGCCCGGCGTTGGTTTTCAGGGAGGAAGTTTGGAAGAAGTGAGTAAGCATGGCATGAATAAAGATTGCGGCTTACTGGTAAATGCCAGCCGTGCCATTATTTATGCAAGCGAAAAAGAAGATTTTGCTGATGAGGCCAGATCTATTGCACATCAATATCAAAATGAAATGGCTGGTTATTTATAAAATTAAAAGATGAAAAAAAACACCCTATTACTTTTTTGCATTTTGCTTGTCATAAATATTACTGCACAAAATAATCGTAGTGCCACATCTGTAATGGATGAAGCCTTTTCAAAAGCGAAAAAAGAAAATAAAAACGTCTTTGTAAAATTCAGTGCAAGTTGGTGTGTTTGGTGTAAAAAAATGGATAACTCTATCAACGACACAGTTTGTAAAAAGCAATTTGAAGATAATTTTGTTTTTGCTACACTTATTGTTGACGAAAAATCGGACAAAAAGCATTTAGAAAATCAAGGTGCCGATTCATTGATTTTAAAGTATAATGGTAAAAGAAATAGTGGGATTCCTTTTTGGTATATTTTAAACCAAAATGGTGAATTATTGGCTGACTGCTTTTATACAAATGAGCTGAGCAAAGCAGAAGATAAAAAAAGCATGATAGGTTGCCCTGCTAAAGAAGCAGAAGTAAATGCTTTTATTGAAATCTTGAAAAGAACATCAAAAATAAATACAACTGACCTTGAAAAAATTAGGATTAGATTTAGAGCAAATGACTACGTCCCAAAAGTAAAATAACTTAATACTCAAGTATATTTTTAATTTTATCAGCTACTTTTATAGCCCATTTTTTATACTCTTTTCCGTTTGGGTGTAATTTATCTGTGGCTAAAAAATCTTCTTTGCTTCCATCTAAGCGATGTGCTATTGTAATATCTATATAATGTGTATTAAATTTTTGCGCCGCCGTTTTACAAACTAAATTATAGGCGTCAATTTCTTCAGTAATTTTTTTTCTATCTCTGCCTTCAGCAAATGGTGTAACACCCCAATCTGGAATACTTAGTACAAAAACATTATTTGGTTTGTTGTTTGCAAATTGAATGGCTCTTTGAATTAGATGTTCAAATTCAATTTGAAAATTATTTACATCCCGCCCTCTATATTGATTATTTACACCAATTAGCAACGTAACGATATCAAATGTTGCAGTAATATTTGCAGCATTGATGGCAGTATCTAATTCATCCGTCGTCCATCCAGTGGTGGCAATAATTTGTGGGTTATTATATTTTATCAACCCGTCAGCGGTTTTATTTAAAAGTTTAACCGTTTGATTGGGGAAATTTTCTTCCGACAAAACTTGTTCACCAATTGTATAACTATCTCCTAAAGCTAAATAGGTTTTCATCTAATAAAATTAAGATGAAAACCTATAGATAAGCAATTCATGGCTAACTATTTTAATTACTCATCCTCATCTTCTTCCTTATTTTTTGAGCCTTTTTCTTTTTTACTTTTCATTTCTTCGGCGGTTGCCTCTCCCAAAATAACGTTACCAAAGCTTGATTTTATTTTTACTTTACATGCACCATTACCTGTTTGCCCTTCGTAATCTTTATCGGTATCTGCGCCATAATCAGGTTCTTCATCTGTACGGCTAAATTTAGACCCTGTGCGATTTTTAAAACTACCAAAACTTGTTCGTACATCATATGTAGCAGAAAAATCTGCAGAGGGTTTAATATTTAATTTGCTGTACGATTCATTGATATTAACCAATGTTGCATCATTATCCAGCACAACTTTGCTATTTTGGCAAAACTCAAATTTTAATGTACAGTTACCTTTTAAGTGATTTACCTCAATTTTACTAAATTTAAAAGTTGCGGTACCATTACCAATGCTGCCAATTTTAGCTTTTCCAAATTCAACTACAATTTCTTCAACGTTGTTCAGTTTTCCGGTTGTAAGTGAGCCAAACTTACTTTCAATTTCTACATTACCGTTATAATCGGGCAATACAATTGGGCCAAACTCATTTTTTAAATCCAATGCATTGTCCGATGGCATATAAACAGTGTAATTAATATCCATGGTTGAGCTGCCTCCATTATTGTTGCCTTTATCATTATCCATAACTGTTTTAAAGCTAACTACATTTCCATTTTTTTTATCGGCAATACTAAGGCTTTCCAAAATATCGGCAGCTCTGTCTTCATTTTTGGCTGTGGCTATCATTTCTACGGTTATTTTTATTTCGCTTTTATCCCAGGTATTTATTTTTACCGAACCAAATTGATTACTTATTTTAACCTTGTCGGATGAAGAAAGTGCATACGTTTTTTCATAAACTTTCTTTTTTTCATGTTCATATTTTTTCTTTTCATTTTCCTGAGCCAATATTGTAATAGAGCTCAGCAAAAAAACAATATTACATATTGCGGGTATTAACTTTTTCATTTGTTTTATTTGTTTTAATGTCATTCATAATTGTTAATTGTCTGCCCAATAATTCAGCTTGTAACTGTAAGTTTTGCATCATGGCTTTAATGATTACATCTCTGTTGGGCGTTTGTTTCATCTGGCTTTTTAATACGCCGTAGCTACTTTCGAGTGTACGTAAATCGGCAGAAAATTGTTGATATAAATAAGGTTGTTCTTTTGTTAATGATTTTAATTGGGCTTGTTTGGCTTCTATTATTTTAAAAATATCGTTGCCTTTACTTGTTTTTACATCTGCTTGCATGCCAGCCAAATCTCTTTTATCAGGCGCAGCAGTAATTTCATTCACCAAGCTTGCACTTGAGTCCAATATTTGTTCCTCAAAAGACGTTTTATTGGCATATATAGTATCTGGCTTGGCAGCGCTAACAATTGCCGGTTCTATTACTATAGGTTTATGAATCCATAAAAAATATGCCGAGGTTAATAATATAAAGAACACTGCGGCCGCAGCACTCCATTTGTAAATATCCTTTATGGAAAAAAATTTGCAGTTTCTTTTTTGGCAATGCTGCATCAATACGGTTCCACACATCCTCCGAAGGAATTTCGTCATTAAATTCATCTCTGTTTTTTTCAATAAATCTTTGCAAATCATTCGGCATAATCTATACTATTTTTAATAAGTTGTAATAATTTTTGTTTAGCTCTTATATACTGTGTTCTAACGGTTGTATGTGTTACATTTAATATTTCGGCAATTTCTTCATGATCGTAACCTTCCATTAAATACAACGATAAAACAGTTCTGTAACCATCGGGTAATTGCTGTATTTTTTGTTTAATAATATCTACCGTAAACCAAATATTTTCTTCGTTCAATTCTTCTTCATCTGCAAAATCTTTTCCGGTATTTTCCAAATCGCTAAAAACCAACCGCTGCTTTTTTAAAAAACTAATGCTTTTAAAAACTACTATTTGCTTTAACCATGCACCAAACGTTGATTTTTTTTCGAACGACTTAATTTGCATAAATGCATCTGTAAAAGCTTCCTGCAAAACATCTTCGGCATCTGCTGTTTTACCAACAATTCTAACTGCTGTATTATACATCGCTTTTGAATAACGATCGTACAATGCTTTATAAGCAGCTCTCTCTCCATCAATGCATTGCTGCACCAAAACCTCGGCAGTTAGTATGTTAGTTGTTAAAGTCAGGCAGTTTCTTTTATATAAAGTAAATGTTATTATTTAAATGTTGCATGATATTAAAAAATTAAACAAAAAAATCGAATGGTAATACCATTCGATTTTAAAATATATAATTTTCTAAAAAAAATTAATACTTCATTGCCAATTTAAGCTTGGCCCATAAATCATTATCAAAGCTGCTTGGCCCTAATACACTGCTTCCGGCATCATCGCCCAGCCTAACTACCACTGCATCAAGACTGGGGATTACATATATTTTTTTGTCGTCCTTACCTAAAGCCATAAACATGTCTGCAGGAGCATTAGGTGCCAAAGATGTAGGAAAAACAATTTGGCTTTGCGGCACCATACAAGTTGCTTTGCCATTTAGCCACCATAAATACCCATAGCTTAAATTTAAGTTTTGGGATGTATTAACCATAGCATTGTAATAGCTTTGGTCGGTTAATAACTGCACTCCATTCCACTCGCCTTTACGTAATGTTAACGAGCCAAAACGAGCAGCCTCTCTTGTTGTACACCACATAATATGATTTAACCAAAAGGAGCCGGGCATACCTATTTTATCAAACAATTTCTCTTTGCAATAGGTATTCCACGTTTTGCCGCTTGCAGCAGCAATTACATCATGCATAAGATGATAAACCCCGTTGTGATATGCCCATCTGCTTCCTGCATCTGCCTTATAAATAAGGCATGAAGGTGTTGTGCAATCCGGATCGGCAACTCCATCATCTAAGCCTGATGTCATACTTAATTGATGTTTTACGGTAATGAGGTTTTCTTTTGCAAGAGGTAAAGATGTCCATCCTGTGCCTAAGTATTGCGATACTTTATTGTTAATATCTATTGTACCCTCTTGTTGTGCAATACCTGCAACATACGCAGATACACTTTTGCCTGCACTGGCAATATAATATTTGGTATCTTTTGTCCAGCTATTCCAATATTGTTCTTTTACAATTTTGCCATGATGCAAAACTATAAGCCCATATGTTTGCTTGGTGGCGGCATAATCAAATGCTTCTTGTAGTTTAACTTCGTCCCATCCTATTGATGCGGCTGTTTTGGTTTCCCAGCTATCGCCGGTTAAGGGCGGAAAATAATAGGCCGTACTTGGTAATGGATCAATAGGTGTGTTATCGTTTTTTGAGCAAGCTCCAAAAGTAAAAATGGCAGTAAGCAGTATAAGATATTTCATAAAAATATTTTGTTTTGGACTAATCATAAACAGTAACGTTTAATTTACGTTATTATTTTTATTAACTATTTAAATTTTATATATGTTTGGCTTGTAAAGAATAGTAAAACAGGAAGCTTTATCTTTGCATCAGATTGCTCAATAAAGATATAAAGTACAAGAGTGCGACGCCAATGAAGTTGAAATAGTTATTGGTGCCTGGCTCATAAAAATAAAAAACGATGGCTGCAAAAACAGATTTATTTCAATCTCCCGATTATTTTAATGTAGATGAATTATTGACAGAAGAACATCTTTTGATAAGAGAATCTGTTCGTAATTACGTAAAAAAAGAAATTAGCCCCATAATTGAAGATTATGCTCAAAGAGCAGAATTTCCGCAACAAATTGTAAAACAAATGGGCGATTTAGGAGTATTTGGCCCAACTGTTCCTATGCAATATGGTGGCGGCGGATTAGATTATATTAGTTATGGCTTAATGATGCAGGAATTAGAACGTGGCGATAGTGGCGTACGCAGCACCGCAAGTGTGCAGGGTTCGTTGGTAATGTTTCCTATTTATCAATACGGTAACGAGGAGCAACGCAACAAATATTTACCCAAATTGGCAAGCGGCGAGTGGTTGGGTTGCTTTGGTTTAACAGAGCCTAACCATGGCAGTGATCCAAGCAGCATGCTTACCAATATAAAAGATGCCGGCGATCATGTAATTTTAAATGGTGCAAAAATGTGGATTAGCAATGCGCCTTTTGCACAAGTGGCTGTTGTATGGGCAAAAAATGAAAACAACGAAATACAAGGCCTAATTGTAGAACGAGGCATGGAAGGTTTTAGCACACCAACCACACATGGTAAATGGAGTTTACGGGCAAGTGCAACCGGAGAGTTGGTTTTTGATAATGTAAAAGTTCCAAAAGAAAATATTTTACCTAATGTAAAAGGATTAAAAGGCCCGTTAGGCTGCTTAACCAAAGCCCGTTACGGCATTGCCTGGGGTGCAATTGGCGCTGCGATGGATTGCTATGATACTGCTTTGCAATACAGTAAAGAGCGTATTCAATTTGGAAAACCCATTGGCGGTTTTCAATTGCAACAAAAAAAATTAGCGGAGATGGTTACTGAAATTACCAAAGCCCAATTATTAAATTGGAGACTGGGTGTTTTAATGACCGAAGGAAAAGTAACACCACAACAAGTAAGTATGGCTAAGCGTAATGCCTGCGAAGTTGCTACTAATATTGCCAGAGATGCCCGGCAAATGCTTGGCGGAATGGGCATTACAGGCGAATATAGTGTAATGCGCCACATGATGAATTTAGAAAGTGTAATAACGTATGAAGGCACACATGATATTCATTTGTTGATAACCGGAATGGATGTAACAGGGTTTAATGCGTTTAAGTAAAAGACTCAAGTTATAAGTTATAATTAAATAAAGACTAATGATTATAAAGAACGTATCTGTAATTGGTGCAGGGCAAATGGGTAACGGTATAGCTCATGTATTTGCACAGGCAGGTTTTAGTGTAACCTTGATTGATGTTAATGCAAGCCAACTTGAAAAAGCTATTGCAACAATTGGTAAAAACTTCGACCGGCAAATTGCAAAAGGAGCTATTACAGAAGATGCAAAAACGGTGGCCTTAAATAATATATCAACGCAAACAGATATTACCGCAGGTGTTGCTAATGCACAACTTGTTGTGGAAGCCGCAACGGAAAATGTAGAGCTTAAACTTAAAATATTTAAAGCCATAGATGAGGCTGCGCCACAAGGTTGTATTTTAGCTACAAACACATCCTCTATTTCTATTACAAAAATTGCGGCAGCCACTACCCGACCACAACATGTAATTGGCATGCACTTTATGAACCCTGTGCCGGTAATGAAGTTGGTAGAAATTATTAATGGATACGCAACCAACAAAGAAGTTACTACTACAATTGTTGAGCTTAGTAAAACATTGGGCAAAGTGCCTTGTGTTGTAAATGATTACCCCGGCTTTGTTGCCAACCGTATTTTAATGCCCATGATAAATGAGGCTATTTCTACTTTATTTGAAGGTGTTGCCGGTGTACAAGAAATTGATACTATAATGAAGTTGGGTATGGCACACCCAATGGGACCGTTGCAACTTGCCGGTTGTATTGGCTTAGATACTTGCCTTAGTATTTTAAAAGTATTGCATGATGGTTTTGGAAATCCAAAATACGCGCCTTGTCCACTTTTAGTAAATATGGTAATGGCCGGCAAATTAGGTGTAAAAACCGGCGAAGGATTTTATACCTATACAGCAGGTAGTAAAGATGTAGTAGTGAGTGCAGGAATTAAGAAATAATAATAAACTGTAAATATAAAAGCCGCTTAATTATTTATTAAGCGGCTTTTGTATAAAGTACCTTTTTCTATCTTAAAATAGTAATATCCGATTTTATAATTAACACTTTACCTGTAACTAAAGTAAAATTAATTACTGTATAGTACGTACCATCGGGCACAGGGTTTCCTTTATAAGTACCATCCCAGTTATTTCTGTAATCTCTGGATTCAAAAACTTTACTGCCGTAACGGTTAAACACTTGTACAGATATATTTTTTAAACAATCAAATTGGTCGTATATCTGCCATACATCATTATTACCATCACCATTAGGCGTAAACGCATTTTTTACTTTTATGCAATAAGGAATTACGGTTACCAACACATCATCCGACTCTTTACAACCGATGCTGTTTTGAGCAGTTAAAGTATACAGCGTAGTTGTTAAAGGCTTTGCAACCGGCGATAAGGTATTGGTTGCACTTAATGCTGTTGATGGCGTCCATACATAGCTTGTAGCGCCAATTACATTTCCTTGTAAAATAACTTCATCTCCTTTTATTATGGAAACATCTGCACCGGCATTTACATTTAATTGTTTGTCTACAAAAATCTTAACGGTATCTTTTTTACTGCATTGCCCTAAAGTAGCTGTTACTATATAGTCAGTAGGCACTGTGGGAGTTGCAATTGGGCTTTGGGCAGTAGCACTGCTTAATCCGGCTGAAGGAGTCCAGCTAAATGCAGCTGCGTTACTCACTGTAGTTAATGGAACTGCAATACCTGCACAAATATTTGTATCGGCTCGGCTTTGCAGGGTTAAATTATTCGTTAACCCAACAGCAACATTTTTAGTAGTAATACATTGATTAGCATCTTTTATAGTTACAACATAATTATTACTATTTACTAAAAATGTATTGCCCGATTGAAATGTAGTACCATTTATACTATATGTATATGGTGACACACCGCCTGTAGGTGTAACTGTTATTACCCCATTTGGCGTTGCCGAACAAGTAGCATTTTGAGCAGTTGTAGTTGCTGCAAGCGCATTAGGCTGAGTTACGTTTATAATAGTATCTCTTGTACAACCATTTGAGTTATCTTTTACCTTTACTGAATAAGCGCCTGCAACTAAATAGCTAAATACATTATTGGTTTGAAAAGCACCTCCGTTAATAGCATACTGGAAAGGACCAACGCCACCCAAAGGTGTTACAGTAATAGAGCCGGTATTATTTCCATTGCATAAAATATTTGTTACAGCACTTGGTGTAGAAAAAGTTGTTTCTCTTACCACTCTGATTGTATCTGTACCGGTAATAATTCCGGTAGGGTTATCAATTTGCTGATACGTAGATTTTACAACATACGTTGTTGTTTGGGTAGGACAAACGTTAGGAAAAGATACACTAAATGTGCTGGCAGATAAACTAGTAGTATCGCCTGTAGATACTAAGTTGCCGGCTAAATCGTACAACTTAACACTTCTATACAATGTAGCGCCTCCGGATGGTACAAATCTCCAACTCTCGTTCATATTTGTAGTACCCCAAGCAGGGTCCAAAGCTGCTCTTCCAGGAGCCATAATAGCTGCATCTCTATTAAAGTTTTGCATACCTATCATTTTTCGGCCACTATTCCATCCGGGGCATTGCTGAACGCCGTTTACAAATACCTCTACCAAACCCAACCCTTCATAAATTACAATTTGGTGTGTATTTTCAATTAAATTATTACATGCTGCACTAAACAAAGGCGCTTTATAAAAACTTAAAATAAATTTTCGGTGAGGTGCTGCACCCAAAATATCATATTTAATACGCATTGTTGGAGAAGTGGTAACACTTGGGTCTATATCATGAAAAACACCCATAATTAATGCTCTGTCATAGCCTGTATTTGGGATATTTCCAGGTGTCATACTCCAGTGACTAAAGCCGCCTGCCAAACTTGCATCAAAAGAAAGATAACCATTAGTACTTGCTACCAATGAATTATAGGAGGCCCCGTAAAACAAAAAAGAAAATGGCAAGTTAATTACACTGGAGTATCTATCGTCAATAGTTAGGTTAGTAGGGTTACCAGGCAAACTTGGGTCCACATAAGGAACAAAGCAACCGCCGGCGCCACTCATTGGGTTTACTGAATAACTACTTGTAGAAGAACGAATGTTAGGTAGTTTTGTTTTTAATGTAATACAACTAACCGAACAATCGGTAATGAGCGTATCTTTTGCACAACTAAACGAAAAACTGTTTTGAGCATTTGCCGTATTGAAGCTAATTACAAAAAACAAGAAGCAGATAAAAAATATATTTTTCATACAAATATTTAAAGAATGATTATTTTATTTTTTTAAAGAAAATTGCAAGCCAATTTCATGAGCTTCTGAGCCTCCCGAAAAAACATTTATAGGGTTTTCATAAATATCATAGGAGTATGTAAGTTTTATTTTTTGTAAAACTTTTACTCCGGCTTGTAAGCTCCAAAACTGATTCATGCGCCAATTTAGCCCTGCCCAAAATTTTTCCTTATAATCTAAATTCACTCCAAAATCAAATTCGCTGGGCGAATTTTGGATAAATCTTGCCATCGCATTTGGGATTAAGTAAATATCATCGCCTGTTTGAATTTTATAATTCGCCGTTACGTTATAATGACGGTACAATCTTCCGCTTTCTTTAATATTAGATGCTCCTTCTGCAAAAGTTAATTTAGATTGAATTAACTGGCTTGCGGCAATACCAACACTTAATTTATCGTTTGTCCAATAAACACCTGCACCGGCATCTATACCAATTTTGCTACTGCTACCATTTAATAAAGGGTCGCTTCCCAAAGCGTCGGTTAATTTGGATTTATTAATGGCAAATTGCAAGGCTCTTAATTCAATGCCAAGTCCAAGTTTACTCTTTTCATTTTTAGACCTTACATGATACGAGTAAGCCAGTTGAATACCATTTCTACTGGTTGGACCGGTTTCGTCTCTATACAAATAACCGGCTAACCCTGCATTCATTTAGGCATATTAAAATCGCCATAGGCAATCATAGTACGAGGGTGACCGGGGAAAGAAGCCCATTGACTTCTATACGATAATCCCAATAAATTATTATTGGAAATGCCTGCGGCTGCAGGATTGTACATGGAGTTGTGCTGTAAATATTGACTGGTAAAATGTAGTTGTTGGGCTGTACCCACAAAAAATACTGCCAGCAACAAAGCTGTTGCAAAAATTTTTCTCATCTGTTTATTATATTGATTGTTTTGGTGCTGGTAAGGTACTTTATAATAGAATAATATCCAAAAATACTACTTTTTGGCTACCAGATTGTAGGAATTATCTATCATTTCAAAAATGAGGCTTTTACTTAATACGCCGTTTACGATAACCGTATTCCAGTGTTTTTGTTCATGTGATAGCCGGGCAGCACTACTTCGGGGTATTTTTCCCGTAGTTCAATAGCTAAGTCAGGATTGCATTTTGCATTGAATTGCAAGGAGTATGATCTAAACCAAGTAATAAAAACACTTTTTCATTTACTTTAAACACCAAAGTGTCTTCTCCAAAGGGAATCCTTCGGTTACATTTTCTTTTGTTAAAACATACTCTCTTAAGATTTCTGCATCCATTTTTACTTTTTTATTATTTCTACATTTTGCATATCATTTAGTTTGTGCAACACTTCCTGCATTCTTCCCTTTGGAATGCCAACGGTAATGCTGCAAAACAATTGTAACTCCTGACTAATAATGCTGCAGTTACATTGCTTTACAATTAACATTATTTCGTTCATTTGAGTATAATCGAATTGTATGGTATAAACTACTTCAATTTGCTTTTGCACAAGGGGTGTAACCTGCAATGCCAATGCTGTAGCCGTTTTATAAGCGTTTATTAATCCCGGAACCCCTAACAAAGTTCCTCCCCAATAACGTACAACCACAACCGCCACATTGGTTATGTCTTTGCTATCTATTTGTCCTAAAATTGGTTTACCGGCTGTTCCGCTTGGTTCACCATCATCGCTGCTTCTAAACGTATTTCCATCTGTACCTATCCGGTATGCAAAGCAATGATGTACAGCTTTTGGATGTTCTTTTTTTAAAGCTTGCAAATAACTTTTAAACTCATCTGCAGTATTAATTGGATAAGCGTATGCAATAAATTTACTGCCTCTGTCTTTAAATTCGGCGCTGGATGCCTGCACTATGGTATTATAATATTCTTGATTATTCATTTTACCCATAAGCAATTAATGCAATAGCAATTAGTGATAAGCCAATGCCAAGCCAGTTTAAAGTTGAAAGTTTTTCTTTAAATAAAACCCATGCTGCAACTGCACTAAATAAAACGATACCCATATTATTTACAGGTATTATTGCCGATGAATTTCCCTGATAAGCTGTAATTACTTTTCCTAAAAACCAAATTGAAAAATAGTTGGGCACACCAATTATAACTCCAGCTAATACAGCTTTATAAGAAAACTGTTGTTTGCCGGTTGCAAATTGTAACCCTAAAATAACAAGCCCTATACAGCCGGCAATTGAAAATGCAGTAATTAAAAAATTATTAAAATTATCGGTTGGATTATTAAAAAAAGTATTTTTTACATATACGATTAACGTATCCAGCAAGCCACTGCCAACAAACAAAATAATGGGCAACAATAATAAAAGCTGATTAAACTTTTTTTCTTTTCCGTTTGTACTTGCAGAGGGATAACAAGTAAGCACTACTGCCGTTAGTGCTACAATGATTCCAATAATTTTTAATGCAGTAGAATTTTCGTTGTACAAATAAAGAGAAAAAATAAATGGAATAACCATTGATAATTTATTTGCTACAGATGCAACTGCCACACCCAACTTTTGGGTTGTAAATCCAATTGCATTAAAAATACTTATAAACATTACACCCATTACAACTGCCCACACAAACCAGGATGCGTTTATGTTTTCTTTATTTAGCGGAAACGAATTATTAAAAACAGAGCCTGTAATTACACAAGCAATGTAGTTAAATACAATTGCTTGCAGGGTATTTATGTTAAGCCATTGCAACACTTTAAATGATAGTGTTAAGTACGAACTGAATAAAATGCTTCCTATTAAATATATCATGCGTTATTGTTTGTAAAGTATTCAATTTTATCTGTTAAAAAATAATGGCTGCCTGTTAATTTTTCATATTGCAATTCAGGGGCATTTAATCCATCCGAAATTGTAAGCACTGTATTGGTAATAATCCTTGCTTCATCCCATAAATTAGTATCAATAAAAGATTGAAGCAATTTTGCACCTCCTTCTACAATTACAGATTGTATTTGTAAGGTGTAAAGTATGTTCAATATTTCAGAAATATTTTTTTCTTTTTCACTTATTTTGTAATAAGAAAATATTTTATCCTCTTTTTGTTTTTGGCCATTAAATACAATTGTTTTAACAGTACCATCAAACAATTGCAAAGATGCAGGGAGTTTTAAATTTATATCTACCACTATCCTGACCGAATTGTTGCCAAAATAATCCCGCACTGTTAATGCAGGATTATCTTTTAACGCTGTATTTGAACCTATCATTATTGAGGCTTCCTCGCTACGCCATTTATGTACCAGTTTGTTGGTAATACTATTTGATATTAAGGTTCTTTCTACTCCGTTATCACTAATTTTTGCATTTTCACTTTGTGCCCATTTTAAAATGATGTATGGCCGCTTGTTTTGATTATAGCAAAAAAAACGTTTATTCAACGAAATACATTTGTGCTCTAAAACTTCCACAACTACCTCTACTCCACTATCTGTTAACCGCTTAATACCTTTTCCATTTACTTCCTCATAATTATCTTTGCACCCAATTACTACTTTGGGTATTTTGTTTTTTACAATTAAGTCTGTGCAAGGTGGCGTTTTGCCAAAATGATTGCAAGGTTCCAATGAAACATATAAAGTACTTCGTTGAATTAGATGCTTATTTTCTTCTGCAACACTATTTATACAATTTACCTCGGCATGTGCCTGACCATATTTTTGATGATATCCTTCTCCGATAATTGTATTTTTATACACCAAAACTGCGCCAACCATAGGGTTTGGAGCAACATTACCTTTACCCAATTGGGCAAGTTGTAGGCACCGAAGCATGTATTTTTCATCAATTGTCAAGCAACAAAAATAAGCATCAAAAAATAAAGTATGTTTGTTATACAATGATTAAGGATTTATATCGAAATTTTTTGATTCAATTACAGGGAATTTATTCCTTAAGCGAAGCCACCAACATTACCGATTGGGTGTTTGAGCATACTGCCCATGTAAAAAAAACAGATATTGTAAAAACCCCAACCTTACAGGTTAGTGAAAGTGTACGGCAAAAACTGCACAATAATCTTACCCAACTACTTGCACAAACCTGTGCAGTATGTGTTACATCAGGCATGGTTTTACAATTTAAGTTTTAAAGTAAACAAACATACATTAATACCCAGGCCCGAAACCGAAGAATTGGTAGAGTTAATATTAAAAGACCTGCGTTTTACAACTTTTGATACGCAAAATAAAATTAGTTTCAATGCATCTAATTTGTCAAATAATGTTCAACTATTGGATATTGGAACTGGCAGTGGTTGCATACCAATAGCCATAAAAAAAAATATTCCGTTAGCCAGTGTAACTTCTGTAGATGTTAGTAAAAAAGCCTTAACTGTTGCCAAACAAAATGCACAAACACATAATACTTCTATCCATTTTATAGAGCTAAATTTTTTAGATGAAGCTACATGGAACAGTTTGCCTTTTTTTGATATTATTGTAAGTAATCCACCTTACATACCTGCAAAAGAAAAAGAAAAGCTAGACCAAAATGTAACGCTATTTGAGCCACATACAGCCTTGTTTGTGCCCAACGAAAACCCCTTACTATTTTACGAAAAAATTGCTTCCTTTGCAAAAGATCATTTAAACTATAATGGTAAAGTATATGTAGAAACACACGAACATTTTGCGAAAGAAGTTGCAACAACTTTTAGCAAACATTGCTCTCACACCCAAGTTGTAAAAGATATTTTTGGCAAAGAAAGAATGGTAATAGCTTTTTATTAAACTATCTTTTATTTTTGTGCTACATTAAACCCTGCTTTGGCACCAGCCCTTTTTGCGGCATAAAATATTTTAAAAATATCGCCATATTTACTCAATGTATCGGCAGCAATAACAATTGAAAGTGTATCAGGCTTTACTTTATCGGCTTCTCTTTTTACAGCAGAATCTAACTCGGCAAAGCTAATAGGCGTTTGCCCCATAAACAATTTACCCTCTTTATTTAAACCTACGGTTACACTCTGCCTCATTTTAGAATCGCTTTTGCCGTTTGGTAAATTTGTTTTAATAACGTTAGGATTAGCCAACGTAGATATTAACAGGAAAAACATTAATAGTATAAATAAAATATCATTCAATGGACCCGTATCCACTTCACTATGCGATTCTCTTAATTTGTGTCTTAAATTCATTTTATGCTTTTTAGTTGTATAAAAACAACCTAATAATTATTTTGTAGGCTCTTGTAAAATATCAACAAACTCGGCACTTGCCGCTTCCATTTTATTTACCGTTTTATCAATCATGGTGTTTAAAAAACTGTACCCTAAAAATGCCAGAATACCAATAATTAAACCTGTGGCAGATGTAATCATTTTACGTACATCGAATCAGCAATATCGCTAATGGCAGGATTTGCAGCCGCAGCAAAGTCTTTTAATAATAATATTAGTCCAAAAATTGTACCCACAAAACCAAACAAAGGTGCAATACGGGATATTACAGAAAGTATGTTTAAGTTTTTTTCCATTTTATACACTTCTAGTTTGCCCACATTATCCATACTTTTTTCAATGGCATCTATTGGCTTTCCAATACGTTGCAAGCCTTTATCAATCATTCGGGCAACAGGGTTGTTGGTATTTTTTGCCAAACTACGGGCAGCGGTTACATTTCCATTAACAACATGGTCACGTATTATGCTCATAAAATTTTCTTCAATTTTACTTGCTTTTTTAATGGCTATTAATCTTTCAATAAAAAAGAAAATTGCCAATCCAAACAATATTGCCAACGGAATCATAAGCACACCACCTTTTACCAAAAGGCCCATTACGCTTTCGTTTTTTGCGGCTAATGCCTTAGCCATCCCTGTACTGTCAATCTGTAAAAAATATCTAACATGTATAACTGATTTTAGGTTTTTAACAACAATTGTATTCTATAATTGTGCCAAAAATAAATTGTTTTGCAATGAAACGAAACAAATATACATAAGCTGCACAATAAAATGTTAATGTTACACTTCAATATATAAAAAACTCCCAATCACTTGGGAGCTTTTACTTATTACTTTGTACAATTACTTATTACTTTTTCCCTTCCATTTGCTGCATGGCCATTATCTGGCGCATAGTTTTTTCCATTCCTTCGCTGCTACCATCCAAGAAAATAACATTTCCTTTTCCATATTCCGCAAAATTTTTAATGGCTTCTGTCCACATACTAAATAAAATTACGGTAGTATCTAAATTAGCCTGTTTCATTTGCTCAGCAGCCTGGCTCATACCCTTGGCTACTTCTTCTCTAAACAGCGCAACACCTTGCGCTCTTAACTGAGCAGCTTGTCTTGCGGCCTCGGCAGCAATTTTTATTGAGTTACCTTCTGCCTCAGCAGCTTTTGTTTTTGTAATTAATAATGCCTGCCCTTCGTTTTCGGCAGCGGCCTTTAAGTTGTTACTGGCTACAACTTTACTCATACTTTCAATAATAGCCTGATCAAAAGTGATATCATTAATTTGCAAATCCAACAAATGATAACCCCACTCTTCTAACGATGCATCTACATGTTCTTTTACAAACTCAACAATATCTCTCCGCAAACCTAAAATTTCCGATTGTTTTTTTGTAGCAACAAAGGCCCTTATATTTCCTTCAATTGTACGTACCAATGCCTGCATTAAATCTTTATCGCTAATAAATTTAAAGGCCACTTTGCGTATGGTATCTTCCTGCTCATTTTGTACAGCATACAACAACATACTTTTAAAATATACATTTGCCTGATCAACCGTTACGGCCTGAAACTCCAACTCAACCGATCGGTTTTGAATACTGATTCTACGATAAATTTGATCAATAAAAGGGATTTTCCAGTTTAATCCGGCCCGTTTTACACCGGCATATTTTCCCAGCCTTGTAATTACGCCAATTGTGCCCTGATTAATAGTAAATAAGCCACTTGAAATAATAGCTAAAATTGGTATCCAATACCAATAATCTTTTAAAAATTCCATAGTTGTAAATTTTTATTGAAGGTAGATATTTTTTTTGTGTACTTAGCATTAAATCTTTGTTCGGCCTTAGTGGCGTCGCACTCTTCTGCTTTGTATCTTTACTCAAATTTTATCAATGCGTAAAAAGCCCATTTTAATTATTCTTTCCATAGCTGTAGCTGCCATTGCCGTGGCGTTTACGCTAAATTACATCCAAAAGAAAAAACTTAGTATAAAAAATGTTGTTATTACTCAAAAGCTAAAATCAAATACCGACAATGCTTGTGCCACAATAATTCCCAATCCATCCGGCTATGTTAACGATTTTGTACATCTTTTTACAGAAGCTCAACGTTGGCAGCTTGACTCGTTAATTGGATTACACGAAAAACAAACTACCAATCAAATTGCTTTAGTTACTCTTGATAGCTCTATGCTTGGCACTTGTAATTTAGCCGATTATACAAAAGAACTGGGTAATCAATGGGGTGTAGGCCAAAAAGAAAAAAATAATGGTTGTGTATTTGCTATTTGTGTAGCACCCAAAAAAGTACGAATTAATAATGGTTATGGTATAGAAAAATTAATTACCAATGCAGAAACACAAACCATAATTGACTCGGTAATAATTCCAAATTATAAGCAAGAAAAATTATTTGAAGGTACCTTTTTAGGGTTGCAAAAATTGATGGGAAAGATTGGTGGAAAGTAAGCCTAATAAGTTTAACCGCTATTTTACATAAGTGGTAATTAAAGTTTCAAAGGGATACTTAATTTTATTTGTGACTTAGTAACATAAACAGCTAAATTTATTTAAACAAAAAAATATGAAATTATTTTCATTCTTTCTAAGCATAGTCTTAACCCTTACTTTAAATGCACAAAACACCGCATTGCAAGATTCCATTTATCAAAATAACTTATATGCCACTTCAAAAATTGAATTCGAAAACTACGAAAAGCAACACGGCAAATACATTGAAACAAATAATGTAAAAATGCATTACCTAACTTGGGGAAACCCAAGCAACACTCCCTTGGTATGGGTACATGGCACATACAGCAATGGTTACGAATTACTGGAAATTATAGATTCGCTGGTTAAAAAAGACTTGTATGTTATTGCAATTGATTACTATGGGCATGGCTTTACACCCATTCCTAAAAAAGAAATTTCTATTTACCATGTGGCAGATGATATAAAATTTCTTTTAAATAAATTAAAAATAAAAAAAACAATTATTGGTGGTTGGTCAAGAGGTGGAAGTATTTCTACAGCATTTTACGATGCTTATCCATCAAGTGTATTAGGTTTAATATTGGAAGATGGGGGCTCGGTTGCATGGGATGTTAATAATCACAAACAACAAATTGATACATATAGTAAAGAAACTGAAGAGTATTATAAAAACAGAAAAGAAAATACCTATACAACCGAATTTGATGCTTACTGGTTGTTATATAACAATTGGGGTATTAAAGGAAAGAAAGATTTAAAATTAAAAAAAGAAATTTTTACATGCATAGCCCGTATAAAAAAATCCGAAGAAAACAAATGGCTTATTAATCCGGGAGTTGAGGTAATTACCGGGGAGCAAAATGCGGAGCAGGATTTAGCCAATATTTTTAAACCGTTTGCCGCAAAAGAGTTATTTGGAGCATCTACACACCTGCTTAACCCAAAAATTATTTACAGAAATTTAGATGTACCCATGCTTATTTTTGATCCGTTAAGTAAAAACGATTGGTACGATTTTGAAGCAGAAAATACTAAGCTAACGCAAACATATCCGCTATTAATTACACATAAAATTTACCAAAACACATGGCATGGTGTAAAAGATGAAAGACCTGTTGAGTTTTTAAAGGATGTTGATGTGTTTTTAAAAAAACTTAAAGAGTTTTACAAAAAGAAGTAAAGATGTGAACCATAACTTATTTTACTAACTCAGAATAAGTCACTATTATTTCCACCCTTCTGTTTAATTGCTTGCCTTGTAAAATTTTGTTACTGGCCCTGGGCATAGTTTGCCCTTTACCAAATGCTTGTACCTTTAAAGCTAATTCCGGCAACTTAGTAAGTAAATATTCTTTAATGCTATTAGCCCTTTCATAAGATAGCCTTTCATTTTTAATGCTATCGCCTGTATTATCTGTATGGCCAATTATGTTAATACTATTAATTTTTATAACATTCAATTGGTTAATCAAACTATCTAAAATTTTAGAAACTCCTTTTGAAATATTGGATTTATTAACCTCAAATAATAAGCCCGAAATTACAATTGTATCTATCTTAATTTTAAATACAGGTTTAGGTATTTCATCCGGAAATGCTTTTATATTTTCGCTATGCCTGTAATTTTGAGCAAATAATTTATCAACAGATAATTCGTACGTTAAACATGGAGCAAGGTTACTTTTAGGCTTTAATAACACTTCGTCAATAAAATAAAATACATCCCCGCTTTTATTCATCGCCTCACTCATTTCATAAACTATTTTAGGCAAACCTTGAGTAGTAAATAAAAAAAACTTTTCATTACCTCTGGCAGTGTACTCATACGTTACATGCTTCCATTCATCTCTGTAATCAGCATCAAAATTGTTTGGTGCAATTGTAATTATGGATGCTGTATCGAGTTTATGTATGGTATTTAGCGTTGGTTCGTCATGTGTAAAGTATAAAGCCAAATTTGTAAATTTTATTTTTTTAATAGAGATAAAAAAAGATAAAATATATTTTTCATTTGCAACCAACGGGCAGCATAACCCTGTATAAACATAACGGGGTTTATTAAAATTCTCCAGCACACTACCAACTGGCAAATACAAAACACTATTACCATATACGGGTTTAGGCAATAACCTTCCATTTACACCATGATTGGTTGCCGGAATATTAAACCAGCTTCCGGTGCACAATCGACATGATATTCAATGCAATTATTTACGGCTTCAAAACTGGGGTTGGCAAAAGGTTTTGAGCATACGTTATGTAATTAAAAAAAGACAGGAAATTAATAATGCTATTTTTGGTGTTTGTATCATTTTAATAAAATGGTCAAAAATGCTACGTTACAAGTCGACAGATGTAAAGGGGGTAAAACGAAACGACCAAAAATAACAAAATAAAAAAAGTGCGAAAATGCACGCCCATACCACATTTCAACCGTTTTTTCATATTTTAGTAAATAAAACGTACTGGTTAATTAGCTTCCATTTGTGGTTAATTGTGCCGACACCCTATGCAGATTTACTCTGTTGATCTTCCATTGCCGTACCAATAGTAGGTATTTCTCTTTTTAATTTAGCATTTTCATCCTTTAAAGTAGCTACTTGCTGCGACAGATGGGCATTTAACGCCTGTAACACCTCTATTGTTTTATCCTAGCCTGTATAAGTTTTGAGCCACTTAAATACCCACTTTCGCCCTCATTTACTACCATTGGCAAATCATCATTTACCTTGTTATTTACCTCTTTTTTATGGTTTGGGTTTACATGTGGGTTTACATTTAGGTTTACATTTTGCTGTTTTTTTCTTTCTATATAATTCATATTTAGGTTTACATAAGACAAATCTAATTCAACTAATTCGGACAAAGAAACTTCAAAATATTTCGATATTTTGGATAAATCGTCCAAATTTGGTTTTGATTTTCCAGTTTCATAATTATTCCATGTTGATCTATTAAAACCAAGTAAAACGCTTATCTGGGCTTGATTTAAGCCTTTTAGCTCTCTTAATAATTTAAAGTTTTTTGCTATAAAATTACCCATTATCCACATAGTGTTAATAAAATAATGTCGAAATAATTTGATTGTTCAAAATATTTCGATTTACTTTGTGTTCTCTTATAAAGAACAAAATAAAGATACATAAAAATATGGCATTAGCAAATAAAAGGGTCTCGGAAATAGCCGCAAGGGTTGAAAGAACCGCAGAATTGGCAGGGGTTACGAAAAGGTATGTTAGGCTTGTTATTAATGGAGATCGTAAAAATCAAAACGTATTAAGTATATACATGGAATTGCAGGAAAGAGAAAATTTACTCGTTCAAGCCGTAAAAGAATTGGTGCCATTTAACTAAAAAGCTATGAAATTAATAGATAACATATTGTACATCGAATTTGCCGACTTTATTAGTGCTGGATGGAAGGAACAGGCTGTAAAGATGCAAAATATTAGGAATGGTAGCAATTGGCAAATGATAAAAACCCAAAAGATAAGCGTAAGCCATTAGTCCAATACGATACATTAACGGATGATCATAAAAGTAAGCTTACCATAAAATTGGGCAATGTTTACGAGTGGGTAGTAAAGCAACCTATTAAGGAAATGCTTAAAACTGATACTAAAGCCGAAACCACTTACCTACAATACAAATACAACGATACCCAAAGCCTACCTATTAAAAAAGTAAAGCAATATACTAGGGCCAGCCAGTGGCTTACCATGCTAAACGATGCTGCCGCTGATATTAAGACTATTAAAAAGCATTGGGCATAAATATACCTACGCTATACAAGCATGTAACCGATATAATGGAAGTGGAAAAAAGTAACGGCAGGCAGCAAGAGTATATGGGTAATGAGCAACTGCCTGGCGATTTTGGTACCAGCTACAAGCGATTACTTGAAAAACAAAAAGCTTTTGCATCCACCGGCTATACTTCTATTGTAGATAAAATGTACGGCAACCAACTGGCCGCTAAAATTAATGATGAAGTAAGCGAAGCCAAACTATTAAGCCTGTTGCAAGATGGTAGGCAGCTAGATGAAGTGGCTGTGTGTATGTTTTATAATGTATGGGCAAATGAAAATGGCTACAAGCACATAAGCCCTGCTACAGTAGGCTTACACAAACGCCAAAACAGTTTTGCCATTACCGCTGGACGCTATGGAGCTGCAGCATTTAATGAAAAACACATACGCCAAGTAAAAGGCCAACGCCCAAGCCAACCACTATACTTAGTAGAGCATGACGATAACAATTTAGACTTCTTATTTAAGGATGTACACGGCAATCCGTTTAGGCGTTATGTGGCCATTGTAGTAAGTGATAGCTATTGCGATTTGGTATTAGGCAAAAGCTATATAGTAGGCAGTGAGCCATTGCAAGAGCAAGTGTACCATGCTTATTTAGATGCCATGTATTACATCCGTAGCCTTACCGGTGGCTGGTACATGCAATTTGAAATTAAGGCAGATAAGTGGGCAAGTAAATCGCTAAAACCATTGTACGATAGCATTGCCAAATTTATACCACCCAGCCATGGCAATAAGCACCGTGGTTATATAGAGCAATTGTTTGGTAGCCATCACTGGAAACGTAGCCAGCAGCTTGCTAGTGATAAAAACTGGACAGCCAACAATATGACGGCCAAACACCTTGGCTATAACAAAGAAGAGGTAGAAAGGCACAGCAAGTTTCGTCCTATGATTGGTAACGAAGCAGAAATAATGATTGAAAACTTTTTTACTCTCCTCCGCAAAATGCCCGACTTTAAAAGAGAGGAAATGAATGCACCAAGTAAGGAGCAAAATGGTTGGATGCATTTAATCAATTGCCTTTGGATAAAAAGCGTCCAATTACCGATGAGCAATTTTTATTAACGTTTGGTATTAAGCATGCACCACAAGGCCGTGGCATTACAATTACCAACCGTGGTGTAGAAGTACAAATTGGTAACACACAATACGGTTTTGACTTACCCGAAAACTGGATGTACAACGATTATGTAGGGCAAAAAGTAAATGTGGTGTACGATCCTTACGATATGAGCCGTGTACTAGTTACCAATGAAAAAGATATACGCTTTATTGCCACTACAGAGCAACTACAACCAAGAGCATTACAAGATGCATACACTGGCAGCCGGACCTACTTAAATGCGGTATTAGCAGAGAAAAAAGAGCAAGTGGATAGCATGACTAAGGCACAGGAAAAACGCCACCAGCTAGTAAATACTGCCATTGATCCCGAAGCTATTTTAAAAGGCGGTGTGCTAGTAAAAAATATTAAAGGCATGGCCGAGCAAAAATTTATTGAGCAGCAGCAAGCCCCACACAGGAATACGAAAATTTTATTGATGAACGAAACGACTTATCACAATTTTTCAGCAACGATTAAACTATAAAAAATGAGTGCAACTAAAAAGCAATTTTGGAAAGACATTAGCACACTTCAAAGCAAGGAAATTTTAACTGAGCTTATTGAAGCCAAAGAAAACCCATGTGCAAAAATGTTGATTAGCCTACGGACTTGCAAAACCAACACCATCAAATTATTTAAGCAAAAGTACCTCGCCATACTTATGTATTGGTAGTAGGTGATAGCTGGAAGCTAGAAGATGTGGTACTTGAAATTGCCAACATGATTGGTGTAGATTACAACCGTGCCACTACAGTATGGAGAGCCATTAATGTACGCAAGTTATTAGCCCAAATAGCCAACAAGCTTTACGAAATTGGCGAAGCTGGTGGCAACCCTATGATTGTATTAGATGAAGCCGAAAACCTAAAGCCAGCAGTATTAAAAACCATTAAAGAGCTGTACGATGCCATTATTGATTATTGCAGCATAGTGCTAATAGGAACACCGCAAATATTGGATAGTATGCTTAACAAGCGTAACAAAAACCGTACTAGTGTGCCTCAATTATACAGGCGATTTAAAGCCGGTACCCGGTACATAAGCAGCCTTAACAAAGGCAGAGATTTTACTCCGTTTTTTGATATACACATAAAAGGAGAAGAGGGCATTAAAGCCATGCTAATTGAACACGCCGATAATTATGGTGAGCTACATGATTTTATAGAACCAGTGCTCCGCTATTGCGATAAAAAAGGAGTAAAAGCTTACCGAAGAAATTTTCAGGCTATTTCATAAAATACCAAAACGTAAATAAGCAATGGAAACAACATTAACACATCAACAGCAATGGCACCAGCGCAACAGCGATACTAAAAAAACAAGTATGCTTTTTATTAGGCTGGACGAAATGGAGTATGCAGAATATCAATATAAATGGGTATTGCTTTACTTAATGTGGTACCTACCGGTAAACCAAAACATACGTGCCGAGTACGAAAAAGCAAACTGTACTGGAACTGGTTTAAAATATTTGGCTTAGCTATGATGAAGCCTTATTAACATAAAAAATCGCTGCAAGAGTGCAGCATACAAAAAGGATAGAACTATACCAAGGACTACATTGCCCAAGAGCAATGGCAGTAACCGAAAAGCCAACAATATTATACAGCCAAATAAAAATGGAGGTAGCAGCATGAATAGGATATTAACCATACAGCAATTACCAGAAGTGCATAAAATTTTAAAATATGCAGAAACCAGAATACGAAAAGTTACCGGGTACAGAGCTTATGTAAAAATTGAAAACATAAACCTGCCATCGGAGCCACCTAAAAAATACAACTATTAATTGAAGTGGTTACTACTAACTATGAAGTAAGTGGCTTGATATTATTGGCAAAGCCGATTACCCAATATTGTTACAGCAAGATTTGCCTTTATTTATTTATCCTATACAATGTACAAAATGGGTAAAAGCGAAATTGCCCGACTAATATTAAGAGATCACACTACAATTATACACAGCATAGAGCAGGTGAGAAATTGGATAAGTGTAAATGATCCCATACAAAACGAATTACAAACCATAATAGCAAAATAAATGAAACCAAAAATTAGCATCACCCTAAAAGCCGATATAGCACAAGCCTTGGCAGCCATGATTGCAGGCTTAGAATCTGCCGATCTGTTAAGCCTCGATGATAAGCTATTAGCGGCAACACTTAGCCAGTTTAAACTTAAGCTGCAAACAAAATTATTAGCTGTGCAAAAAGAGTATAAAATAAAATTGGAGCACACCCATGCCATTGCCTTGGCTATTTTTTATACCGATTATATAGCCAATTACACAACAAGCGTTGGCAATATTTTACATAAAATTACTAACCAGGTAAAACAACACTATCAATAATATAACACAAACACAAGAAGCATACACATGGCTGCAAAACATTATAGACAGTGCCAATAACACATTTCATTTTGATGCCGTAGATGTATTAATAAAACTTTTTCATCAAAAATATAACAATCAGCAACCAACCGATTGTTTAACAGAGCAAAGACAAGCACACTTTAACAATATTCATTCAATTTTAAATTAAACAACAATCATGACAAGAGTAAGTAAAAAACTAATCACCGAAGTAAACAGAGAAACAGCCGAAGAAGCCTTTGCAGATTACAACAGGGCTACTGCACAATTGCAAATTATTGAAGGCAAAATGAATGCAGAAATTACAACCGTAAAAGAAAAGCACGAACCAAAAATTAACAGCCTGCAAGAGCAAAAAGATGAGTGCTTTGAATTAATGCAAGTATATGCCGAAAGCAACCCCGAATTGTTTGGCAATAAAAAAAGTGTGGAGTGGACACATGGCAAATTTGGTTTTAGAACCGGCACTCCAAAACTGCAAACACGTAAAGGCTTTAAATGGCCAGCAGTACTAGAGCTGGTAAAAGAAAAACTAACTGGCTACGTAAGAGTAAAAGAAGATTTGGACAAAGAAAAATTATTAGCCAACAGAAATGATATTGACCTTAAAGCTGTAGGGGTAGAAGTAGTGCAAGATGAAAGCTTTTTTATGGAGCCAAATTTAGAAATGGTTAGTACAAATTAAATTTTCTTCCAAGCTAAACGGCACACCCGTTTCTACGGGTAGCCAATATTTTAAAACTTAAAAAAACAGCAACAATGAACACAACAATAAATACAATAATCAACTGCCCCAATTGTAATGTGCCATTAACTACAGATGAGGTTAACGATAAAATATGCTGGACATGCAAAGCCGAGTTAGAAGAGATTGAACCCCAAAAAGAGCCTGTAAAAAGCAATAATATGCTGCCCAAATAATCATTATTCGGGTAGGGGTTTAGCCACTTTTTACCACATTCAGCAAAAACCAAAACAGCAAAAATGCAGCAGCAAATAAGCAATAAAACACAAGCCCAGCGTAAAAAGCTGATATATATAGCCCATCCAATAAAGGGAAATATTGAGGAAAATTTAGCAAAAATTCGCAAAATCGTTAAATCCATCTATAGCAGCCCAAAATATGCCACTGTAGTGCCTTTGGTACCATATTACTTAGACGTTTTATTACTAAACGATGAAATACCGGAGCAAAGGCAAAGAGGGCTAAATAATGGGCTGGCGTTATTAGCCAAAAACAGCCAAATAAACGAACTATGGTTATGTGGAGATGTAATAAGCGATGGAATGAAAGCAGAGGTGTTTGCAGCCTTTGAAAGCAAAATAAAAGTATGTGCATTTAACGGATTATTTAACGAACTAAAGCAACTGGAAGAAGAATGGGAAAAAAGATTGGATTAAAGCAAATGACACAAAAAGTGTACAACGAAGTTGTAGGCTTAAGTGCAGAAATGAAAGCCAGCCTTGGCGATATTGAAGATGCCTTTGATATGATATGCTGGGGCGATAGCGGCAACGGAAAAACAAATTTTAATTTAGAAGTAGTAGCCCAATTATGCACAGCACTCGATTGCAAAGCCGTGTATGTAAGCTGGGAAGAAGGACACGGAAAAAGCCTACGAGATGCACTAATAAGGCATAATCTTTTAGAAAGAATAGGAAACCGGTTAGAAATATTAGATGGTGGCACATTTGAAGAAGTAAAAGCCATTATTGCAAAGCGAAAAAGCGCCAAAATTTGGGTATTTGACAGCATACAAGCCAGCGAGTGGACACAGCACCAATGCGCCGAGTTAAAAAAAGATTTTGTGCTTAGCCGTAAAAAGAAAATTTTTTTATACGTAAGCTGGGCACAAGGAAAATTTCCAAAAGGAGCCACTGCCGAAAGTGTAAAGTTTTATGCCAACATAAAAGTATGGGTTGAAAAATTCATTGCCTTTCCAACAGGTAGGTATGGCGGTAACAAAAATTATATAATATGGCCCGATGGAGCCGTTAAACGCTGGGGTAAAAAATTATTTAATAAACATAAAAATAGTTAGTATGAAAAAAAGATTTTTAAAGTGGAAGGCTTACTGGTTTACAACAAAAAAAATAGTACACACTACCACACACCAGCCAGGCGAATTTGTAGAGTTTAAACAAGCCATTGATGGCAGCAAGTGGGCAAGGGTAATAATAACAAATAGGCAACCAAAAAAAGAAGTAAACCTTTTAACAGATATAAAGTTTGAAAATGTAATAAGAGTAGATGTAATACCCTGCCGATTTATACAGCAGCTCTACAAAAAATTTGGATGGAAAATTAAGTATCGCCAATTAAATATTGTTAAGTAATGAGCAAAAAAGTAACCATTTTCAGATGATAGTTCAATTAGAGTGGTAATAAAAAATGCAACTATTGTAACCATATTAAATTAAAATACATGCAAAACACCATCGAAAGCCAACGCAAAAAAATTAAGCAGTATTTGCAAGCCGGAAAAGCTATTACACCAATTGATGCTTTAAAAAAATTTGGCTGCTTTAGGTTGGGAGCCCGTATTTGGGAGTTACGCAAATTAGAAAAGTTACCCATCAAAACAAAAATGATAGATGTAAAGGGCAAAGGGTTGCAGAGTATGCTATAAGCACACACAATTAATTAAAACTTAACGAATGGTGCTTGCCGAAGGGCGGAATTAGAATTACAAATGTTAAATTAAGTACAAATGTCAAATAGAATTACAAACGTTGAGGCTTTGCACGTTAGCCCGCCTTTTGGCAAACACGTGTTACCTGCCGTTTTTCGTGTTCTCAATCTCTGTGCTGGGATTGGTGGCAACTCACATTTGTGGGAAGATTGCGATGTTACAGCCGTTGAAAATGAACCTAAAATAGCAGATGTCTATCAAAAGTTAAACCCAACTCATAAAGTAATTGTTGGCGATGCTTACGAATATTTAAAAGAACATTATTCGGAATTTGATTTTATATGGATTTCACCGCCTTGTCCAAAACATTCAAAAATGATGAAAGCAACCAGGCACAAAGTCGCTGATTATCCCGACTTTAAATTGTACGAAGTGATTGTATTTCTAACTCACTTTTTTAAAGGTAAATGGGTGGTTGAAAATGTAGTCCCATATTACGAACCATTGATAAACCCAACTGCAAGGATAGGACGGCATTTATTTTGGGCAAATTTTCCAATAGCAGCCGAAGAAATAAAACAGCCAAAAGGCTTTATCCAAAAGTCAAACTTGCAAGGCAAAAAAGAAATGATGGACTGGTTAGGGATTCAATTTGATGAAGTTATCTATTACAAAAAAAATCATTGCCCTGTCCAAATATTGCGAAACTGTGTACACCCTATGTTAGGGCTGTCGGTTTTCTTAAATGGCAGGTAACGAGTAGTGCTTTACGCTGTGGCGATAAAGCAACCTCAAAAATTAGTACAGTGTCCTGCCATAGCGTAAAACACAATGTTGGCTGCTGTACATCTTTAGTAAAAACTTTAAAATTTAAAATAATGAAAATAGAAAAATTAGGAGTTCCCACCACAATAGGAGAACTAAAAGAATTGATAAATGATTATCCAAACTCTACATCATTCGGTTTTAGAAATCAACCCTTGCAAATGTTAGAGGTTGTAGATGATGAATATGTTGTTTTTCAGCAAATCGAAGAAGAAGTTAATCCACACATCTGCAAAGAGTTTGATTGTGAACTAACAACAATGTTAGAAAACATCCCACAAAACCGTCCACTTTATAAGGATAGCGGAAGTTGGCAAATAAGAACTGATGATATGGAAGATGTTCTTTTTCAGCAAGGCGTTGAAGAAAGTTTTTTTGACTTTATCAAAAGATCTTATACAAAAGAAAATTCTTTTATGTCAGCCTTTGAAGATTAAGAGCTGCCATCGTATAGCAGCCAACGTTGGTGCTTTACGCAGGGGCAATAGGGAAACTTAAACCTGCGTAATGTGTCAGCCCTTGCGTAAAACACAATGTTGTACGCTGCAATTAGAGACTAAAATTATTAACTTTTAAAAATAAAAAAATGTCAGAAAACAAAGAAGCTTGGAGGCTTGCAAGTATAAAAATAGAGTTTAAAAAAGGGTATTCTTTCAATAATTCTGTTGATAGATATGAGGGTAAGATATGTTTTGAAAATGGCGAAGAAGAAAGCTTTTCTTTTAAAGTACGTCCTGAAATGGCAGCAGATTATATTTCTATAATGTCAAAAGATATAGTAAGAGCTGCGGAAAGTTTAGGTCAGCGTCTTATTGAAAGTTTGAAGCTACCAAAAGAGTAGCGTATAACGCCCCGAAATTGCCGCAGTACGCCGTGGAATTTGCGAGGCACGAGCAATTGGGAACGGTGTACAAGGTCGAGTAAACCACGGCGTATTGCACGGCAATTTTGATGTAGGACGCAGTACGGGCTATTAGCTAAGGAGGTTTACGAGTTTTCGGGGCGTAGGAACGCAATAAGTAAGGATGGGAGTGTGAAGCATGAACACGGAGTACTTACGGCTTTCAACTCAATTGTATTTGTTTTTTTAGCTACGGAGTATGTATTTAATTTATAAATTTTTTATGAAATGAAAAATAGGAATTTACCACATAGTGATAATTGGGCTACCCCTAGTTACATATATGATGAACTTAACGATCGGGTTTAAATTCGATTTTGACCCATGCCCACTTAATCACGATGTTAATAAATGGGATGGATTAAAAATTGAGTGGGGGAAAAGAAATTTTATAAATCCACCATATTCAAAAGAATTAAAAGCTCCATTTATATTGAAAGCTGTAGAAGAAGCAAAAAAGGGTAAGTTATGTGTAATGCTTTTGCCAGTTTCTACAAGTACAAAATTATTTCATGATATCATTTTGCAAAACATTTCAGAACCTGTTAAATTTTTTAAACGTAGAATTAAATTTATTGGGTATAATTCAAGGGGGAATTAGTTAGCAATAAAAAGCCCTATGCACGATAGTATGCTTATAATTTTTGATGGTAGAAAAAAATAGCTAAAATCTTCGCTTAGGAGTGGCACGGGAAAAAACCTTTGCCTTTTGAGTTGAAAGTATTGCGGTCCTACGGTTCTCGGCTTTGTGTCAGGTGTGGAAATCGAAGCCGAAATGTTCAACCCACCACTAAACTTAAATTGAAAAACAAATGATGAATACAGTAGAAACCCCCACTTGCACAAAACCGATGTTACCTGCCGTTTTTTTTCGGGTAGTGTCAATTTTCACATTTAAAAACTTAAAATATTATGATTTATAGAGACCATTTTCAAAATTACAAAAGCTATGCAATTCCAAAAGCACAATTGATTATAGCCGATATACCTTACAATTTGGGTAATAATGCTTACGCTTCAAATCCTGCTTGGTACAAAGATGGCGACAACTCAAATGGTGAAAGTGCTTTGGCTGGTAAAAGTTTCTTTGATACAGATGAAGATTTTAGACCTGCTGAATTTATGCACTTTTGTAGTACAATGCTAAAAGCTGAAAAGAAGCCTTTAAAAGTTGAAGGCGAAGCAAGGCAAAAAGGCGATGCCCCTTGTATGATTATATTTTGTGCATTTGACCAACAAATGTATTTGATTGAATTAGCTAAAAGATACGGTTTGAATAATTACATAAACTTAGTATTTAGAAAAAACTTTTCGGCTCAGGTATTAAAAGCAAATATGAAAGTAGTTGGTAATTGTGAATACGGTTTGATTTTATACAGAGATAGATTGCCAAAATTTAGAAATAATGGCAAAATGATATTCAATTGTATGGACTGGCCAAGAGATAATGACAGCGAAAAAATACATCCAACTCAAAAGCCTGTTGAACTTCTAAAAACTTTAATATCAATTTTTACAGATGAAGGCGATGTAGTAATTGATCCTTGTGCTGGTAGTGGTTCTACGATTGTAGCTGCTGAAAGATTAAATAGGAAAGGGTATGGCTTTGAAATTAAAAAAGAATTTTATACAAAAGCTAATCAATGGATAATGGAAGAAAAACAAGTCAAAATTGATATTGAAAAATATGGTTTCGATAAGTCAAGAATGGAAAAACAGTCGGGTATGACGCTGTTCTCTTAAAATGGCAGGTAACGGTTCACGGCTTTGCGAAGCGGTGGACTTTGAAAACAAATGTTCAATTTAAAAACTAAAGATAAAATGAAAAACAAAAGCTCAATATTAGCACAGAACCCACCGTTTTGCAAAACCGATGTTAGGCGTAGTTTTATTGGTAGATTACTTTGCAAAATCGGTTGGCATCAATTCACTTGTAAAATGCAAGATTGTATAGATGAATTTGGATTTATACCTAATGATGGTAGAATGCCAAAAGTTTCTAAATGTAGTAGGTGTGGTAAAAATTACGCCCTAACGAACAGGGCTTTATGCAGGTTGGGAATTAGCATTCTGTCTGCTCGGGCCGCTGCTGATTGAAAATATTTTGATGAAGTTAAGAACAAATGTCTAGCGATGTTTGTCCAGCCCGAACCAAAGCCTGGCTTTGCAATTTGTTGAAGCTTTGTTTGTCAAGCCCAACTTGCATAAAACCCAATGTTGTACGCCGTTTTGAACCCTTAAAATATTATTGTCAAAGTCTTAAATTCCTAATTGCTTAGATAAAATAAAGCCAGTCCATTCCATACCCAAATGTCCGATGTCTGCGTTTTGCTTTGGCGATAAAAATTCATGTAGCTCATTAAACGGCAACATTATTCCGACAATTTTTGAAGTTAGCTTGTCAAATATAACAGGAGAATATTTAACTTCTATGTCTAACCAAGGAACTTCAAATATTAGCAATTGATAATTTCCTTTGTCAATCGTTTTGTGAATTTTTAGATTTTGATTTGTGATAGTAGGTTTTTTAAGTTTTTGAACCATATAAAAAACAATTGGCAAGTACTCGATTTTTGTATGGCTTGGTTGCCATAATAATTCGGCAATTGTTTGCAATTCTCCATATTCCAACAACGAGATAATCTCGGAGTGATTTTTATTGAAATCATTTGCCTTTTTATTCCAGAAAAAATTCATTAAACCTCAAATTTTAGTAGTCTCTGCATATGGCGTACAACACCTTATTATACGCAATAAACCCCTTGCAAAATACCAGCAAAATACCAGTAAAATGCCAAAAAAAAGCAAAAATAACAATTGAAATACCTATCTACTTAAAAGAGTGGATAGATGCACACGATGTGGGGCAAAATGCAATTGCAACAATGGCACTAAGGCAAATGTATTTGCAGGAAAAACAAGCCGATGAAAACTTAGTGTACTTAAAAATTAAAGAGTTTATTGAACAAAAAAAACTGCCATTTTAATGCCAATAGATTACACACAATATCATCCAAAGTGGCGTTTAATTAGCAAGCTAATAAGAACCAACAGAGCAAAAAATATTTGTGAATGGTGTGGTGCTGTTAATTATAAACCACATCCAAAAACAGGCAGTAAAGTGGTTTTAACTGTTGCACATATAGATCATAATAAAGACAACAACCGTTTCAATAATCTTGCTGCCCTATGCCAAGGCTGCCATTTACGCCATGATATAAAGCAGCATGTAGATAATAGAAAATATGGCAGAAACCATAAAGGTAAACACCAATTAAAATTAGTAATGTAATAAGAAGCTTCTTAATCACTTCACCAAAATTTACAGGCGAAGCCAAGTTAGTTTTTAACGAAAAAGAAACACTATGCATGATAGATTGCACCTCCACCAATATGGATGAACAAACAATTAAGGCTTTTAAAATGGCAGTGCCGGTAACTATTCACCAATTACAAAATGGCAAATGTTTTACTTCCGAAACGGTGGTAGTAGAAAGCGATTTTGTAGTAAGCTTTAAACGCTTTTACGATGAGTACCCACTTAAGCGTAACCGCTACCGTGCCGAAAAATGTTTTGAAAAACTTAGCAAAAGCAACCAAGTAAAAGCATTTTACAGCTTACATGGCTACAAAAAGTATTTAATCAAAACACAAATATTTGCTATGGGTGCCGATAGATACCTAAGCGATCATCATTTTGAAACCGAGTGGGAAAAAATAAAATAACACACTATGCCAAATAAGTACAGATGTATTAGCAATAAAAATATAATGGTTTCGCTTGCTGTAAGCGAAGAGCAAGTAATTATTGAAAACAGGTTAAACAACCAACAAAAAATGTTTGCAGGATACACACAGCTATTAGAGCTGTACGATGAGTTTGAAAATTCATGCAGCGACTTAACCAGCTTTGAAGATGCCAAAAACCATTTTACACCCAACATTTTACAAACCATTTTAAATGGATAACAAAGCCACTCCACAGCAATTACAAGCCATACATGCCGTACTGCATGCACAAGGTTTGCTACACCAAAAAGCCAACATTATTAGCGGCCTTACCCTTGGCCGTACCGAAAGCAGCAAAGAGCTTACCTATGCCGAAGCCAGCTTTTTATTGGCCGATTTAAACAAACACAACGTAAAAAAAGATGATGGATTAAAAATGCGTAATAAAATAACCGCAATGGCACACGAAATGGGCTGGATAGGTACAAAACAAGTTGTTGGCCCGGGCGGTGCTATAAAAACCGTAAAAGATTACAGTAACTTAGATGCCTGGATGCAACAGCGCAGCTACCTGCACAAAAATTATTTGATTATACCTACACCGAATTACCTAAATTAGTAACTCAATTTGAAGCAGTCTATAAAAGCCAATTACAAAATATAAATGAGCTTTTTTTACTCAAAAAATTAGCCTAATTATTTTAGTTTTTTGTATATTTACAGCATGAGAGGACAGCAAGCACTCTTTTCGGACATACTTCCCCCAATAATTTCAATAAAAAACAGCGGCATTGGCCGCAATAAAGTTTTACACCAAAATAGAAATAACAAGCTAATACACAGATATTATTGGTATGCACAATTACAGCCGCAGCGGTTAGATTATAGCTACATAATTAACCAGCTTAGCAACGAGTTTGACTTAAGCGATTTTAGAATAATAATTGTAATTCAGGAAAATCATGCCCAGCTTAAACAAGTATTTGCATCTAAACCTTCGGCTAAAGAGTTGCAAAAAATGTTTCCGCACTTAAGTTGGCAATAATACATCACCACCAATTATCGGCTCCTTATTGGCTATCAATGTTTTAACCGGCATTGCTCCGGCATCACAATAGCCACATTCAAATACTATTACTCTTTCTCTTATGGCATCTTCTCTCTCTTGCTTATCCATAGTACGCCTCAATAGTTTTTCCATGTAAGGTATGGGTGTCCAATTATGTAAGGCGTTATGTATATCATATTCAATTTCGTAGTACTGCAATGCTTTTTCTTTTGTGGCTCAGGTGTGCTGGCATTGCTATTACTAAAGGGTGTTGTGCTTAAAATTATAACTACCCTACCATTGGCACGTTGTTTGCCATTGGGTAAATCTTCAAAACTAAAGCCCGATAAATCAATTAATCCACACGGAAAAAGCACAGGTGGCTTTAGTTCGTAATTATCCAGTTGCCCAAAATTTTGATCTATCCACTTAAGAGCTGTTACTTTTTCTTTCAATCTATTTTGTACAGCTACAAATAATTGTGCATTGGGTGAGGTTAAACTCATGACTTTAATATTTTAAGCATTTGCAATTTTACTTCTTTTTCAATACTACTATTTAGTGTAGGGCTTGGCCTCTCTGCTGTGGGCATAAATTGCCGCCTTGGCATCCTCATCCATCTACTATGTGCTTTTACAGTAGTAGTACCCTTTTGCAGCCGCTTGGTACTTGTTTTTTTAGTAGCTACACTACTTACTTTAAACTTGCCAAACAATCGCCTGTTATGGGCTTTTATGGCTACTGTGCCATTAAAACCATTGTTGTGTGCCTTGGCGTACTTAACGTAGTTGTAAGTGGTAGTTGTTCCGTCTCCTGTTTTAAAATTATTGCCACGCCTTAAAATGCCTCTATCAATTAGCAATGCCCTGCCTTTATTACGCTTACCACCTTTACGTTTTTTCCAGGGCACACCCTCCCAACTTTGGTTTCTAAAATTATCATTTATAAAACGCATAGCTTTTTTACCAGCCATACCAGGGAAAACAGCTTTGCGGTAATTTTTTACCAATGCTGCTTTTCGTTTAATATCGTTGGTTATATTGTTGCTCATTATTATCTTTGTAGTCAACAGCCGAGTAACGGGGTAATGCATTCCTTTAAAAAGATGGTCATTATTTCCACTCGGCTTTTTTATTTTATAAGCACACCCTTTCTTAATTTAAAATAATTTTCGGCATCTACTTTGTACATTGTTACAGCCCTTACCACATTATCTTTTTCTACAATTACAACATACAACCCATCATTAAAATATTTTAAATATTTCCACTCAGTAGCATTATACCAAACCTCATCAGCTTGTGTAATTATTGCCTCAATATTAGCAGCGTATTCATGTCTAGCTTCTACCTTTTTGGCAATAATATGATCCTTAAAATAAGTAGTGGCTTTACGCTTATCCGGTGTGGCATCAAATAAAATGCTTACACCATTTTTATCTTGCAAAACAAAATCGGTGGTGTTGCCCTCACTAGCTGGGTACTTTTTTACCATATCTTTCCACCATAAATAATAATCGGTTTCTGTATCAATATGGCTAGTAGCTGGTAAGCCCTCTTGCTTTAAAATTTGCTCTACTTTTTTTAAGGCCATAATTTTTTACAGCATCCAATTGATTGGTGCCTTTGTGGCTTTTAAAAAAAGGGTGATCGTTTGTAAACACCACTTCGGCTTGGCCACTATTAAATTCAAATGGCTTGCCCTCAATACTACCCTTTGCAATTTTACCAGCTTCGCTATCGGTAAGGGGTTGCTTAGGTGCATCAGCTGGCACTACAGTGCATCTGCAATTCCATGCATTGGGCGGCCAATGAGTATTCCAAAAAGGGCTTCTTTTTTGCATTACAATACCATCTAGCTTTTTGTGGCTATCTCTTACCCTTTCATCACCAGCGGTGCTATACTCTAGCCAATCATCATCATTGTACTGGTTCCATAAAATAGCTGTTTGGCTACTGGCTACAGCGTTGTTATACTCAGCACTTAAATAATTTTCGTTGTATAAAACGTTTAGTTTTTTTACATCATTTAGGTACTATTTAAAGGGTTTCAATTCGCCTTTATCATCCAGCAATAATTGAGAAAATACAGTGTTTTCGGTTAATGATTTTGCACCACTAAATGCATGTACGTTACTCAATAAATTGGCTCGTAAAGCATTGTTAGGATCATCAAAACTAAATGAAGCTTTGCCCATTCCTGTAGTGATAGACTCTGTCAGCTTACGGGCTGTATCAAGACACAAACGGGCATGAATACCCTTGCTACCTAATTGGCCGCTGTGTAGCGATTGGGCAAAGTCGTTTAGTAAATCATCAATAGTATCATCTGCTAATTGTAAAGTGGCATGGCTGCAGCCTGTATGGCAGGTATGCCCAAAATACAATTGTTATAAATGCTCAGTTACATTGCCCGGCATTACCGGGCTAGGGGCAAAAAATCAGTAAAGTGCAGTTCTTAACTTATAAATTAAGCCCTCTTGCTCCTCCTCATCCATTAATTTATTATTGGGTGCATCAGCTTTTGCTTTGGGTTTTTGTGCACCTGTTTTAGCAACTTGCTCCGCTTGTTTTTTTGTGCCTCCTGCTCTGCCTTCATAGTATCGTAATTGTCTGGCTTAGGCACACCACTTGTTTCGTAAATAAAATCAGCATCTACCAGCTCGCCCAATGTTTTTACTTGTTGCATAATAGCCAATTTATCTTTTACCTCTACTAGGTTACTTTCTTTATCGGCTTTTATTACACCATCGGCAACAGGGTAGCCAAGGTTATAAAGTATAGGGCGTATGGTTTCATTTAACCAGGTAGTGGTGTATTTAGTATCATCTCTGTAAACCTCTATTTGGGTTTTCATGTGGGTTTCGCTTTGGGCATATCCGCTGCTTTTGCTGCTATTAGTTGTTTCGGTATTGCCCAAAATAAGTATGCTAATTTGTTCATCACAAAATCTTGCCAGCTTTTCAAAAACATCACCACCTCCTTGTCCGCTGCCTTTAGTTTCATGCAGTACTACACTGGTGCCATCGGGCAATATTACATACGGAGCACTACCCATTTCATCGGCATTCTTTTCAATATTTCGTAGCTGGCATCATCATAACCGCTGTAACGATATTCTCTAAAGGGCATGCCAAAAAGTTGTACAAACTGTGCCCAATCTCCTACATCTCCACGTTTTAATAAAACGTAGGGTACTGCTTTTAAAATTAAACCTAAGTCGGTATTGCTGCCAAGGTCGGCCACATAGTTGGCATAATTGCCCTCTTTGTATTTTATAGCCTCGGTAATGTTAGCTGCACTGTTGTTTTGTTCTTTTACAATTACACCTTCTTTTGGGCGTATGTGCTGGCGTTTTACATTGTACACACTAAGCACCTGCTTTTTCTTACTAAAGCGGCTTATTGTTTTTTTGCCAAGCTCTAAAACTGTTTTTCCCCAGGCCAATGTGTTCATAAGTTCGGTAAGTACTTCTTCAAATTGTGGACTTTGCAAAAGCCCCTCTAATTCCTCCACATATTTTTCGCCTGCAAAAAATTTCCAACGGGTGTTGGTAATATTGCTTATACGTTTTTGCCATTGGCTGCTTAAGTGTGGATCAAGTAAAATGTCATTATACAAGTCGTATAAATTTACTCTGTTGCCATTATCACTTTCGGCATGCTCCAATGCTTTACGCCAATCGGCAATATCAAAAATAGTGCGCCTTACGGGCCTGCCGGTAATGTAATTTTCAATTTTTATTTCTTTATCGGTTTCCCTTTTTATTTGAGTTGCCATAATTAAAAGTGTGTATTTCGTTTAGCGTTACTACCAAATTTTATTTTGCCCGGATACGGATTATTTTCTGTTGCTGCAGGTAAAGGCAGGTTAGGCACAATAGTTCCTTTTTGTACACCTCTTAACCAATTAATTGCCATATCGTACCGCTTTTCTCTAAGCTCCATATCAATATTAGGATTGGCCAATTGTATAAAATGCCATACTGCAATATCTTTTGTGTACATTAATAGCACCGGCTCTCTGTTTGTGCCTGTAGTAGCTAAAATGGTATCCACATCGTACATGTTAATGTAACCCCTCATTTCGCTAATAGCGGCTGCAATAGCTGCATCAATGGCGGTATTTTCTTCCTGCTGCACTTCATCTACAATCTCTGTACGCAGGTGTGTAATTAGTTCCGATCTTGTTAAAAATGACATGTTAATAACGGTTTTTATTATACAGTTTTTTGCCTTTAAAAATCAGGCTTACATCTGTACTTGTTTTATTATCAATAATGTACTTAGCACCTTCCACAGCATCGGGGCCATCGTCTTTAACCTTATTATTTTTATAGCTAAGTGTTAAAAATTGCCCTTCCAAAATTTTCATAAATGGGTTATCTTTTTGGCGTTCATCAAACCAAAGTTTGCCGTTTCTATTTAATGGCTCCAGGCTTGCCTCAATACGGGTAAGCTTATCGCCTTTATCTCTGGTATCGGGTGTAATCACAATTTTGCTTCCAAGGCGCTTTAACCCTTCCTGTAATTCTTTGCGTATAATATCCAGCAAAAAAACTTCTTCGGCTATCCAAAATACCGGCACTTTATAGTTTACATATTTTTCAATTTCTACCAATCCCTCTGCAAATTTGCTGGTAGTGCCTTGTATCAGGTAGGCATTTAAAATGTGATATTCGTCTTTGTATTTACCCAATAGCACACTGGCTTTAAAATCGTTTTTAGCACCGGCTTTATAACTTAAATCGTTGTAGTTTACTAAAAATTTATAATCGGTTAATGGGCGGCAAGGCTTCCATCGCATGGCCTCAAATATTTCTCCTTCAATAAGTGGGTTGTTAAAATATTCGCCTTGCTGGTTTTTGTAACTTACTTTACTAAGCACCCTGTCAATGTGTACTTCGGTATTTTTTTGCGGCCAGGTACTGTTACCGTTTTCATCTCGTATATTAATAATATCCACAAAATCGGCATACTCCTGTGCTCTTACTACACAGCAATCTTTTGCAATAATATTGCCCAAAAAAATGATGAGCATATCCTTACTAATACTTCGGGTGCCTATCAATGCTTTTTCAACCCAATCCCATCGTTTGGTGATAATATCGGGGTTGCGTACATCTTCATCGGTGTCTATATCAGTAATAATAATAGCATCGGGCCTTACTTCTTCGTTTTTGGTACCCCTAGGATTTTGTCCGGCACCAATGGCTTTAAAGCGTACTCCTTTTTGGGTGGTAAAATCGCCATTGCTCCATTTACCAAAACGCTCTTGCGTACCGTAATCGTTTATTATGCGTTGGTTGCTGTCTAACTGTATTTTATACAGCTCTAAAAATGCCTCGGCATTATCGTAGCTGTTGCTTACCATTAAAACGTAACGCTTTTTACCTGTAAGGCACAGGTAAAGCATTTCAAACATGGTAAGGGTATCTTTTGCCAGTTCACGGCTCCAGCTGCGTACTTCGTACCACTCCATATTGCCAAGCACACGTTTGCTTGCTTTTTTATGAAAAGATGCAGGATCGGAATAAGCATATTTAGGAAAATAAAATTTAAACCAATCTTCTGGTACTGCCTCCAGTTTTTTTATACGTTGTTTTTTTTGCTCAATAGTTTCGTTTAAGTCAACAGTGGTGCTGCTTTTAACGGACTCTCTCAGTTCATCCCATTGTAACGCTATTTGTTTATTGGTTAACTCAGCCACGTACTTTTAATTTTTCTTTCATAAAACTGTCCACGTAATCAATTATCTCTTTTGCCTTGTCAATGTCAATTTTTTGCACATGCTGTATTAAGCCCTTGCATACTTCAAACACTTGCCCTACACTGGTTTCGGTTTCTAAGTTTTTAATAGCTTGGCTTAGTTTTAAAATGGCATCACCATCTTTGCTGTTGGCAACACCACCCTTTTCTTTTACTTGATTTTTGGTGTTTTCAAAAATCAAATACATATCTACCAAAATATCTTCCCTAGTATTATATAGGCTTCTACGCTTGGTTTCCCAATTATCATCTTCTTTCCATTTAGTAATGGTTTTTTCGCTGGTGCCTACTTTTTCGGCAATAGCTTTTTGTGTAAGCACACCTTCTTTAAATAGTAACCAGGCGTAATCTTTTTTTTCTGTTGGTGTCAATGTTATATCATTTTGCTACAAGCAAAATTGCATGTTTAAAGTACCTGTTTGCAAAAGCGGTTTTCATAATGCAACAGGCGTACTACTTTCATAAACTAAACTATACACTAAGCCAAAAAGCCAATTTGGCAAAGGGTTACAGGGCAATGTATGTTTGTGTTTTAATAGCGAAAGCAAACAAAAATTAATGGCAAAAACATTTGTACTTAGCGATGATAGTTTAAATAGTTACGGGTTTCGTACACTTACTGCTGGTATCAATATTGAGCAGTTTAAGAAAAACCCTATTATGCTATTTATGCATAACCGTCCTTGGCGTGGTACAAAAGAAGAGTACACCGTAATTGGCCGTTGGGAAAATATCCGCAAAGAAAATGGCCAGTTATTAGCAGATGCTGTTTTTGATTTAAACGATCCATTTGCAAAAGGCATTGCCGATAAAGTAGAAAATAATTTTTTACGGATGGCTTCATTAGGTTTTAACCCTATTGAAACTAGTAATGATGAAAAATATATTTTACCAGGGCAACGCTACGAAACCGTTACAAAATCACTAGCCAAAGAAGCCAGCATTGTAGATATAGGTGCTAATAGCAACAGCTTAGCCTTATGCGATGTACCAGCATTATACAACGAAAACCAAGAGTTACTTACGCTTGCTGAAGGTGATGCCTCAATTATTCCATTATTAAAACTTCAAAATAACGATATGTCAACATTAAAAGATATTGCTGCACAATTTAAGCTAGCAGATAATGCAACAGCTGAGCAAGTAGTAGAAGCTATCAAAGCACAAAACCAAGAGTTGGTGCAATTAAGAGCTGATAAAACAAACTTGGGCAACGAAGTAACCACTCTTACTGATAAGGTAAAAGAATTAGAAAACGCTGCTACAGCCGATAAAATTGAGGCCATGTTATCCGCTGCTGTTGATGCTAAAAAAATTACTGAAGCCGAAAAGCCAAAGTACATGAAACTGGCACAAAGCGACTTTGAAACCACAAAAGAAATTTTAGATGGCAAAAAAGGCTACACTAGCATAGAAGATAAATTAGGTGAAACCTCATTAAATGATGCTCAAAAAGAAGAGTTAAAAGGCTTGCTAGAATTAAGCTGTAGCCAATTGTTTACCACTGGCAAGTTTGATAGACTTAAGCAGTTAAGCGAAAGCAGCTACAAGCAACGCTACAAAGAATATTTTGGTAAAGAAGCACCGGAAACAAAAGCATAAACGTAGCAAAAAATAATTAACAACAAAAATTTAAACATAAAGTATAGTCATGAAAAAAGCCGTTCAATTTTTATTAACCGCCATGTTGTTTGCATTAGTAATGCCCACAACCCCAGAAGCCGCAGCCTATGTAATACCCGTTGCATTAGGTGCAAGTGCCTTCGTTACGTATTTACCCATTAAAGCCACATTTATAAATGGTATTGCACCAAAAGTAAATGGTTTGGATGTAGAAGTTTGGGCAAAATACATAGTAGAAAAGTTTAGAAAGAACAATGAGTTTATGTTTAAAGCCAAAAACGAAAGTGATAAGGTTTTAGGCGGTAAAGTGGTGCATATACCACAGGCTGGTAGTAGTGCTACAGTGGTTAAAAATAGAAGTAGCTACTATGGTACAGCAGTAAGACGTACCGATAGTGAAGTTACTTATACCCTAGATGCCTACAGCACCGATCCTGTACATATTACTTGGGAAGAGCTGCAAACAATAAGCTACGATAAATTAGATAGCGTAATTGGTGAACAAACTGCTGAGTTAGCAGAAGTAGTTGCCGATGACATACTAATAAAATGGAGTCCTGCTGCTACCGAGTTTGTATTAACAACCGGCGGCCCTACTGCTTTAACAGAAGCTGCTGCAAGCGGACAAACAGGTACTCGTAAAGCTTTCCATCAAAAAGATTTACAAAAAGCAATGACTACCATGAACAAGGCCAATGTGCCAAAACAAGGTAGAGTTTGTTTAATTGACGATCACATGTATCAAGAGTTTTACGATAGCCTTACCGATAGCCAAATGAACGCTTACCAGCAATTTGCCGATAATAAAAGTGGCATAGTTGGTAGATTACACGGCTTTGATATTATGACACGTAGTGCAGTATTGGCATATTCAAGTGGTAATGTTGTTAAAGCATTAGGCAGTGCATTAGCCGCTACCGATAACTTAGCAAGCCTTTGCTGGCACCCCGATTGTGTTACCTATGCAATGGGTGATATGAAACCGTTTTCTGATAAAGATGATCCTTTCTACTATGGTGATGTATATAGTTCAATCATTCGTATGGGTGGTAGAATTAAGAGAGCGGATAAGAAAGGTGTAATAGCCATTGTACAGGCAGCTTAATAAAATTAATTGTTGCTGGATTAATACCAATAAGCCCTACTTACGGGTAGGGCTTATCTTAAAAAAAATGACAACTCATAAAATGCATCAATTAGACGGTTCAAGCATTGGAGCAACTTTATTAACAGGATTGTTTTGGTGGTTGGCTCACATTACAAAAAGCGATGTAGCGGTTACTATAACAATACTTGCAGGACTTACAACCATAGCCGTTAATTTAAAAAAGCTAACAAAAAGTAAATGAAAAAGTGGTTTGAAAACATAAGCAAAACCGACATTAGAAATACCATAGCGGTAATATATGTTGTAATGGTGCTGCTGTATATATATGTGTTGGCTTTTAAACCGGTACCAGCCGAAAACAAAGATTTAATAAATGTACTCGGTGGTGTGGTAATTGGAGGTGTGGGGCTAATATTAGCCTATTACTTTGGTAACAGCAAAAGCAATAACGATAACGAAAGCAAAAATTGAAATTTTTAATTACCATACTAACTATACTGGCATTTACAAGCTGCAAAACAGTTAAGCCAAGCTTACCTGCTGTAACACAACAAGTAAAAGACAGTATTGTTTTTAAAACTGATACTGTTTACCACACTCAAACTATACAACTGCCTGGTGATACGTTAGAAATTGCTTTTGCTATACCCTGCCCCGAAGCCAAAAATATTGACTTGGGCAAAAAGAAAGGTAGAACACAGCTGAATATAAAAAGCGATGCCCAAGGCAACTTTATTATAGACTGTAAAACCGATAGCCTTACTCATGTAATTGACAGCTTAAAAACTGTAATTAATCAAAAGGAAAGCTATCACAACGAAACAAAAACCATTACAGTAACTAAGGTAGAAACTGTAACAGAATATAAAACACCAAAATGGGTGTGGTGGTTGCTAGCCTTTAACATAGGGCAATTGATATGGAAGTTTAGAAACCCAATTGGTGGATTTTTTAAAAAATTATTAAACAAGTTCTTTTAATGAGTGATGCAATTACCATAGAACGTATAAAACAACTTCATCCTAAATTAAGAGATGAAGCCAGTAAAATATACGCTGAAATATGTGAAGCATTAAAAGGTAAAGCCATTTGCCGCTTTAGTTACACTACTAGAACATTTGCCGAGCAAGCTTTATTGTTTGCAAAAGGTAGAACGGCACCAGGGCCAGTAGTAACTAATGCCAGGGCTGGTAAAAGTTACCACAACTATGGCTTAGCAGTTGATATAGTTTTATTGGTAGATACTGATAACAACGGATCACATGAAACGGCCAGCTGGAATACCGAAAAGGATTTTGATGGCGATGGCAAAAGCGATTGGCAAGAGGTAGTGGCCATATTTAAGCAATACGGCTGGGAATGGGGTGGCGATTGGAAATTTAGCGATAAGCCACACTTTCAAAAAACATTTGGCAAAAGCATTAACCAATTGCTGGAGCTATACAACCAAAAGAAACTAATACCACAAACCAATTTTGTAAATATTTAATAAACGATCATGAACAAAACAGATTCAAAAAAATACTTCGATGGCCATCCTTCAGTTAACGAGTTTTTTGTAACTGCCGATGAGCAACATTTCTTTAATGAGCAACAAGCCATTAACCATGCCAACAGCTTACCAAATGGGCAAAAAGATGTGGTGTGTGTAACAAGAGAAGAAGCTTGTGGTACCGAAGATAAAGCCGCTGCTGCTAAGGCAAAAAAATTGAAGCCGCAAAAGAAAAAGTGGCTGCTAAAGGAGCAAGCGTAACGGATGCAAAAGCTGCCATTGAAGCTGAAGCTGATGAAGCTAAAAAGCAAAAATTAGTTACTGGCTTAACTAAACTGCAAGGCGAATTAACAGCGGCACAAACTGCATTAGCAGAGTTGGAAAAATAATTATTACAAAAATTTTATTTAAAATATTATGGCACGTCCTGGAGTAAATGTAGCAATAATGAATGGGCAATTGGGCATACAAGGCCCAAGTGAAAATGGTGTTACGGTATTAGTACTAGCAACACCAGCAGCACCCACAGCTGGCTATGGAGTAGCATTTACCTGTTTAACCAAGCAAGATGTAACAGCAGCCTTTGCTGATGTATTAAATGCAGCGGTGGTAACAGCATTAAATGATGGCTTTTTTGGCGAAGCACCGGAGGGTACAGCCTTGCACATTGTTGCTATGGCACAAGCCACTAGCTTAGATACGTTGGCGGCATTAGCTAATGTTGAAAAAGGATTGATAAAAGCAGCCGGCAAAGCAAGATTGGTAGGGGTTGTAAAATTCCCAGCTGGTGGTTATACACCTACAGTTACCGAGGGCTTTGATACTGATGTACATGCTGCAGTACCTATTTTGCAAACTATTGCCAATACCTACATGGGCAACAAAAAGCCGTTTAGATTTTTTGTGCAAGGCTATGCATGTACTGGTGTAGCAGCTGCTGCAAAAGATTATGCAGTAGGTACCAACCGTAATGGCCATATTGTAGTGGGCGAATTAAATGCCAGTACAGCCAATGCCACATTAACTGTAATGGGTAGAGCTGCTAAAGCAGAACCTCAGCAAAATATTGGTAAAGTAAAAAGTGGCAGTTTAAATATACCTACCACTTGGGCTTTAACTATAGGGGCTACTGCTATTGCTAGTGTAACAGCAGCTACATTAAATACATTCCACGATAAGCGTTACATAACCTTAGAGCAAAACGAAATTGCCAGCGGCTTTATAGTAACAAACGATAATAGCCTGGTAGCCGTTACCGATGATTATAACAACTTACGTCATGGCCGTATTATTGATAATGCAGTAAGAGTTGCATACAGCACCTATTATGCCGAGTTAAAAGACGATGTATTTGTTGATGAAAATGGCAGGTTAAGTAAAGTAGCGGAAAAAGCATTGGAAACAGCCATTGAAAGCGCCATTGATAAACAAATGCCTAATCAATTAAACAAAACCAATAAAGGCTTTAGCGATGTAAAAGTTGCTATTAATCCCGATTACAGCGCAAATATTGCCCTGTATAATCAAAATGGCATAATGGCTGCACCATCTTTTAATTTGTTGCAAACAGGTACTACTTATATTTTCTTAAAACTTAAACCAAAGGGTTGTTTACAGTACATTAATGTGTATGTAGGCTTCACCGCTTCTTAATATTATGGATACAAGAGAATTTGAATTTGCCGACATTACCGTAAAACTTTTAGGTGCCGAGCTAACCGGGCTACGGGGTATTACATACAAAAAAGCCAGGAAAAAGAATTAGTGTATGGCGCAGGTAATAAACCCAAAAGTGTACAGCGTGGCAATAAAAAGTACGAGGGTAGCTTAATGCTTTTAAAAAGCGATTTTGATGCCTTAAACAAAGCAGCTATTGATGCAGGCTTTGATGATATTAGCGATGTGCCGGCCAGTAAAATTGATGCAACAGTAGTGTATCAAATTACCGAAGAAAGCAAATTGCAAACAGCCACCCTACGTGGTGTTGAGTTTACCGAGTTTGAAGATGGCATGAAACAAGGCGATAAGTTTAAGGAAATAACCTTGCCTTTTATTTGCCTGGATGTAACCATTGCTTAAAATTATTTACTAAAAAACTAACATAAAATGGCTAAAAAAATAGGGGAAGCAACACCCGAAAAAATTGCAGAGTGGAAAGAAGAAGTAAAGAAATTTGGAGCAGATGCAAAAGTACTGGAGTATGAGGTAGAAGATAAAGTGTGCTATGTACGTACAGTAGATAGAAACACCTATAGTGCAGCTGCTGCTAAAGTAAGTACAAGCCCTGCCAAATTTACCGAGGAGATAATAAAAAATTGCTGGTTAGGTGGTTGCGATGAAATAAGAACAAACGATCAGTATTATTTTGGGTTAAGCGACTTTTTAGAAGAAATGATTGCTAAAAAAAAGGGCAGCATAAAAGTGTTGTAGAAAGTTTTGAAGAGCAGTTTGCCAAAAAATTAGACACAGCAGACGGCAGCCCAAAAGCAAACCCAATACTGTACTTAGAATGCCAATTGCGAATGCATTTGAATATGACAGGTGAAGAAATTGCTAAATTAACTGATGATGAATTTGTGCGACATGTAGCAATTATGAACCATATAAGACAAGATGAAGCAAAGCGGCAGGGATAACAACCTGCTTTTTTTATACCATGTTACAAGGACTTGAATACATATTAAAACTACAAGATCAGCTAAGCCCTGCTTTTATGAAAGCAGTTGGTGTAGCCGATAGTGCAGCGGCACGTATTCAAGCAGATATGAATAAAGTAACCGGTAGCACCAATAGTTTTAAATACAGCATCAACGATTTAAAAAGCCGATTAGATAGCTTAAATGCAACCCGGCTAAGTACACACTTACCCGATGTATTTAAAACAGCTACCAGAGAAGCCCAAAAATTAGAAAGACAAATTGAACGTATAGAAGGCAAGGGCAAAAACGGCCCGGGAGGAATGAGCATTGGAGGATTGTTGGGTGGTGCTGCACTATTAGCCGGTGGTGGGGCATCTTTTAATACAGGTGTACAACAGCAAAGTATAGCCCGAGCCATAAATTTTACTACAGGCGGCAATGGTGCCGAAGCCATGAGCCATTTAAAAAGCCAATCGAATTTATTAGGATTGGATGAAGCTGCCATGCAGCAAGGATTTAAAACATTAAGTGGTGGTTTACGTGGGTTAAATTTTGACTTAAAAGAGCAGCAACAAATTATGGGTGGCGTAAATAAGGGTATTGCCACTTTTGGATTACAAGGTGAGGAAAGCAAAAGAGTGTATTTAGCATTAGGGCAAATTGCCAGTAAAGGAACTGTACAGGCCGAAGAATTAAGAGGACAAATTGGTGAAGTTGTACCTGGCGCATTTAGCATAGCTGCAAAAGCAATGGGTGTTACAGAGCAGCAGCTTAATAAAATGATGGATACCGGCAATTTAATGAGTAAAGACTTTTTACCAAAGTTTGCCATGCAAATGGAAAAAGAATTTGGGCAAAGTGCAATAGATGCCAGCAGCGGAGCTGCAGCTAATATGAATAGGTTTAAAAATGTGCTATTACAAGTTAAAACAGTAGTAGGCGAAGAATTATTACCCCCTATTATTTCAGTGTTTAGTGCTATTGGTAAAGGCATTGAATGGATTGTGCAGCACAAAGATTTTATGTTTCCTATTATTACTGCCATAGGTAGTTTAATACTCATTACACAAGGTTGGGCAGCAGCACAGCAATTTGTAAATACTGTAATGAAGCTAAACCCAATTATATTGATTATCTCTTTGATAATTGGCTTAATATATTGGATTTACAACATTATAAAAGCAAATAAAAATTGGGGCGAAAGCCTAAAAGCAATTTGGGAAATTACCAAAAGTGTGTTTGGCTTACTGTGGGTGCCTGTAAAAATGTTTTGGGAAGATTTAAGCTATTGGTTTCAAAAAGCATGGTTCACCATAAAAGATTGGGGCGAAACAGTTTGGCAATACATGAAAAATTTATGGACAGGTATAAAAACCTTTTTTACCGATGGATGGGATGCCGCCAAAGCCGCTGTAAATGCACCTATTGAAACCGAAGCCAGCAAGCAATTAATGGCTTTAGAAAAAGAACATGGTGCAACCAAAACAGCTCAGGCAAAAGAATTAGTAGGCCATATAAAAAACATATCCGATAACTATACTAAAATTGATTTTTCAGTTAATAAAGGCGAAGCCGTAAAGGCTGGCGGTGTAAATGCAATAGGTGCCAATGCAGATGGTAAAATGCAGGGTTTGGGTAGCGGTATTGGCAGTAAAATAAGCGATGCAGCAAAAAGTAAAGCCGATGGTGTAAATAGTGGTGGACAAAGAAACATTACCATTAACATAAATAAGCAAGTAGGTGCCGAGCAAATACATGTAATGAGTGGTGCCGATGCTGCCAACAATATTGAAAGTTTAGTACGTGAGGCCATGCGTAGGATGCTTTTATCACTTAACGGAAATGCTGTAGCCAATGCCTGAGTTTGATTTAAAAGAGGTGTTTATTAAAGCCTGGGGCTACGAGCCACCTGCCAACTTCAATATTGAAAAAGCAGCAGCACGTAAGGAGCAAAGCGATTTGGGGCAACCATTTTACGCAAAAGATGCACAAGGCAGGGAGCATTTTTTACCAGTATTTATTAATAATGTTTTATTGCCCCTTTGCAGTAATTGGTATTAATACAAAAAAACAATAGTAACTACAGCCATGCCAGAGCGTGGAGGTAGCGTACACGAAATAATAAGTATAGACGATTATGCCATAAACATAAAAGGCATATTAATAAACGATAGCAATATTTTTCCTGAAAAGGATGTACTGGAAATACACAAGCTCTTTCAAATAAACAGAAGCATTGAGTTACGAAACGCTTTAACAGATATATTTTTAAGAGGTGGCATTAAAGAACAAAATAAACCAACCGATCAGTTGCACCAGGTAGTAATTAAGGAAATTAATTACCCTCCTGTAGCCGGTGTAGAGCATGCCAAGCCTTTTGAAATAACCTGCGAAAGCGATATGATTTTTACTTTAGAAATTGAATAATGGCATTTACACTAAATAGCAATATAACCATTGGGCAGTTTAAAAAGGTAAAGCCAAACGAAGTAAAAATACAGTTAGCCATAAGTAACTATGTTAATACATGCAAAATTAAATTACCGGCCAGCGCCCATTTGGTTTGCGAAAACAAAGCAGAGAAAACTAATACGGTACAAACGGCACAGCAATTTAAAGAGGGCGATAAAGTAGTGGTGCAGTTAGGTTACAATGGCATATTAAAAACAGAGTTTACAGGATTTGTAGCCCGAATTAATATTGCCACACCCGTAGAAGTTGAATGTGAAGGGTACAGTTACCAATTACGAAAAAAAACACCAGCTCCAAAAACGTTTAAAAAAGCGGAGCTAAAAGAAGTTCTTAAATATATTATTACAGGTACTGATATTGTTTTGGATGCGGATATCCAAGGCTGTGTGCTAGAGAAAATTGTAATTAATGGCCACAATGGTGTAGAAGTACTGGAGCTGATAAAAAAAACCTTAGGCGATTTGGTTTTTATGCACTTCCACAACAATGTTTTGTATGCCGGGCTTACATTTTTAAACCCTCAGCAAACGGTAAAATATCAATTGGGTTGGAATGTGATTAAAGACAACAATTTAAAACAACGCCAAGCTAAAAATGATAAAATTACCATTGTGTATAAAGGCAAAAAAAAGGATGGTAGCAATGTACAGGCTGTTTTAAAAAGTAAAGGGCAAAGCAAGGTAATAACAACTGAGGGCGAGGCAGGTAATGGCGGAGAAACAAAAACAATTGTAACCCATAGTGTAACAGATGAAGCCACACTAAAAAAAATGGCCGAGGCCAAATTGAAAAATTGAGTTACGACGGGTACGAGGGAAAAATAACATCTTTTTTGCAACCCTTTTGCCAGCATGGATGGAAAGCAGGATTAACAGATAAAAGCTTTCCTGAAAGAAGTGGCGATTATTTAATAACCAGTGTAGAAGTTACCTATGGCATGAGTGGAGCAAGGCGTACTGTAGAATTGGGCGAAAAAATATGAGTGATGAATTAGGCATAATAAAAGAGGAGTTGCACAGGTTTGCAAGTGAACGTGGCCCGGCTTGTTTAATTCAAGCAAAAGTTCTTTCAATTAATGAAGATGACAGTACCGTAGAAGTTGAACTGGATGGTGGTGCACAAATAGATGATGTGCAGTTGAGGAGTATTGTAAAAACGGGTAATAAATTAGTTATTTATCCAAAGCAAAACTCTATAGTGCTTATTGCATCTATCCAAAAAAGCGATGAATATTATGTGGCTGCAGTTGAGGAGGTAGAGAAAATTGTGTTTGTAAAAAACGATTTAACAGCTACCATTACCAATGAAATAAACATTGTTAAAATGGACTAACCTTTAAAATAGCCGATAAGGTAAAAATTGAAAAAGGAGCCGATAATTTAAAAGATGCATTGGTAAAAATAATTGAAGCAACACAGCAAATTGTGGTTTTACAGGGCAATAACCCCGATTACGGCAAGTTAACAACGGCATTAAATAAGATTAATAATTTGTTACAATAATGGCTTTAAATAAAGATGTTTTAGGTACAGCATTATACAACAGGCGCAATAGCTTTAACAATAAAACTATTGACGAACTGATTGCCGAACACGGAACAATTGAAGCGGCAAGATTAGCCATGTGTAAGGCAGATGCAGATGAAATTATTAACCATTTTAAAAATAATGCGGTTGTAAATGCAAACACATTTTTTGCACCCGAACATGCAGGCCCAGTAACAGGAACCGGCACAATAACATAAGATGTTAGATTTTTTAATAGATAACGATAACATTAGCCATAGAGGATACCGATTTGGTTATTGGCAGAAGCGATGAACAGCACCAGGAACTTTTGTTAATGACTAACAAAGGCGAATGGAAAGAAAAACCAACAATGGCTGTAGGGCTTGCAGGTTATTTAAAGGATGATGATGTTAATGCCGCCTTAGCCGAAATTAAACAGGAGTTTGAACGAGATGGAATGGAAGTTAAATACGTAGGTTTTAATAATGATAAAATTGAAATAAATGCTAGTTACTAAGGTAAATCAAAATATGCTCGACTTAACGGTGCAACATACCGGTGATTTGGCTAATTTATTTGCCTTGGCAAAATTAAATGGCATAAGCATTAACCATATTCCCGATGCCGGTAATATGCTACTGCCGGTAGAAATAACAGAAAAAAAAACAGTACGTTTTTTTGAACAAATAAATTACGATGTAGTAACCATTGAGCCTTCGTTTACCACACCAATACCACTAACAGGAATTGGAAGTATGCAAGTAGGCACAACATTTATAGTAAGTTAATGGCACGAACAATTACCGACATACAACAATCTATTATTGATAATATCAATAGTAATGCTACGCTAAGTACACAGCTTACCAGCACAAGCGCAACAGCATTATGGCGTTTGTGGGCATATATAATAGCCGTAAGTATTTGGGCTTTAGAAAATTTATTTGATTTTTTTAAAAGCGATGTGGATGAAACAATTGCTGCTATGAAGCCACATAGTTTACGTTGGTATGCCGAGAAAGCAAAGCTTTTTCAGTATGGATATAGTTTACCTGCCGATACAGATGTTTACGATAATACAGCAATTGATCCTGCATTAATTGAAGCCAGCAAAATAGTTGATTATGCCGCTGTGGTAGAGCAGCAAAGAGGGTTACGCATAAAAGTAGCACAGGATAATGGTACCGATTTAGAAGCATTGATTACAGCAGAGCTAAACGCTTTTAAAGCCTACATGGAACGTATAAAAGATGCCGGCGTAAAACTTACTATTACCAGCGGAGATGCTGATTTGTTAAAGTTGAGCTTAACTATTAAATACGATGCCCTTGTATTGTTGCCTACAGGTGGCCGTATTGATGGCACCAGTGCAGCACCTGTAAAAGATGCCATTAAAACCTATTTAAAAAACTTACCCTTTAATGGCATACTTAGCACCATGAAATTGATTGATGCTATACAAGCTGTGGAAGGTGTAAAAGATTTAAGTGTAAATAATATACAGGCAAAATATGGCGCTTTACCCTTTTCTGCAATAAATATTACCTACACACCCGATGCAGGTTATTTAAGGGCAGAAGATGCCGATTTAACAATAATATACGAAGCAGGATAATGACACCGGAGCAAACATACAATATTGATTTTAGCAAGCTTACAAGATGGCTTTTACCATCCTTTGTGCGTAAGCCTAAAATGATGTATTGGATGCTTGCACTGGCAACACCTGTTATTGTTTTATATGGCGATTTTAAAAGGTATCGTAAAACAAAACAATACCAGCTTTTAATAACACCACAGGTTTGTTATTTAGAAAAAATGTTGAATGATACGTTTGACTTTACACTAAGGCGTATAAGAATAGTAGATGCTATTTGGTATCCGGCAACCAACATTTTTACAATATCCGAAAGCAAACCAGTGGCTGTTTATACAAGTGGAGAGGGCGCCCCATTAATAATTTATACAGATGGTGAGGCTGGGTTGTTTCAAGATGACTTTATTGTTGAAGTGCCGGCAGCACTTGTTTTTGATGAAAACCAAATGAAAGCAAATATTAATATTTATAAACTGGCAGGCACAAAATATAAAATACAAACAGTATAATGAACAAGCAAATTGATTTAACAAATTTAGGTGGCTATCCATTTACACAGGATACTTTAAAGTTTTTGCAGGAGAGCTATACAGTGGCTTTATCGGCAATAGCCAAGCTTTGCGGAAGTAAATCAATATTATTTGGTTGCGAAATTGTAGCACTTAATGTTACGGCAGGATGGATAAGTTACAATGGTGAATTATTGCCTTTTGCAGGTGGCACACTTGGTGCAGGTGGCATAAAAATTATTACAAATACCACTGCTTTAATATTTGATGACGCAAGTGTGCATGATGTGCTTTTGAAAAAATTGCTGTTTTGGGTACACCCGAAGATTTTAATTACAGTGAGCTAACCACACTTTTAGAGCTGCAAAATGTTTGGCTACCCGGCGATATAAAAGAAAAATATGTAGATGCTGTTTACGAAGCTGCCAATTTTGATATAGATGGTTATGGCATTAACAAAGAAAAGGGCTGGCGAAAATTAAGCAGTGTGTATGCTAATAGTGCTGGAGCTGTAACGGTAAATAAAAAAGATGGTGATACCGAATTTGGTATAGTTGGCAACAATGGAGGCACAAAAACAAATACCCTTTTGCCAGCCAACTTGCCAAGCTTGCCAAATACGCAAGGCATAGTTAAGATAGATGGTGTTGATACATTTACAAGTGGCGATAGCAGTGCAGGTGAGTTTAACAATAAAACCATGCAGGCTTGGCCCGGCACAAGCACACCTGTTAATAACCTGCAACCATACTTTGTTGTACTTAAATTAATAAAATTATAATGGCTAATAAAGACACCGTTAAGCAATGGTTTGAAACCGGGGATTTACCAACACAAGCCCAATTTTACCAAAAATTTGATTGGTTGCGCTGGCAGGATGAAAAGATTGTCTTTGCCGATTTATCGCCGGAGCTACAAGCACATATAACAGCCATAAGTGGTGTGCTGGAATTTGACGGCGCAGTACATAGCTGGACTTTCCCTGCTGGTACATTAATAGATAGAGTGGTTGTTATTGATGCTACCGATATAAACTTTAGTATGGGTACCACATTGGGTGGTACAAATATTTTTGATAATGCACTTGTAGAGGTTGCAGATACGCAAACAGGCATTTTAACCAGCCCTTATTACTGTGTGGATGAAACAACTATTTATTGGAGTGGCAACGGGGTTAATTCAAAAATAAAAATATATAAATCATAAAAAATGAAAAAAGTACTTATAGCAATTGTTTTTTATTAAGCAGTTTTTTGTCAATAGGGCAATTGTTAAAAACGGGGATTTGGTGGCTAAAAAAAGTGTTACTATAGGAAATGCAACCCTCTGCTGCGTATAAATTAAATGTGATTGGTAACGCAAAATATCCGACAGTTTAGATGTATCAAAATTATCGGGTACAGGAAATTTTATATAAATAGAAATGGAAAATTTTATTAAAATACGATAGTACAAAAAACAATCTATCGTTTGGTTATGGTGCAATGGATGCTAATATGGGCGTAACAAATATTGCTATTTGTAAAGGTGCTATGTCGTTAACATCAGGAACCTCTGCACATAAAATTAATAATATAGCAATTGGCGATAGTAGTTTAGCTTATTTAACAGGTGCTATTAATAAAGGCAGAGATAATGTTGCTATAGGCATTTCCGCACTTAAAAAAACTACAAATGGTGCAAATAATGTAAGTATAGGTTCAGGCAGTTTAAGTTATAATACAACAGGTAATCATAATACAGCTATAGGATATACAGCATTGGGCTCAGGTTTTAAAAGTACTAATAATACTGCTATAGGTAGCTCTGCTTTAGCAAATGTTGGCGGTGTTATGAATGTTACTGACATTGAAGCAGGTATAACATACGAAATAGTTACAATTGGAACAACTGATTTTACATTGATAGGTGCAGCTTCCAATACAGTTGGTATTTCTTTTACAGCATCGGGTATTGGATCAGGCACAGGAACTGTTTTATCTATTTCAGGTTCTAATACAAGTATTGGATTTTCATCTGCATCAACGTTAGGATCGGGCTTGTTAAACACCTTAGTAGGAGCTAACATAAGTTTAGGTTTATCGGGCAGGTACAATACTGTAATTGGTGCAGGTGTTGTATTACCAAGCCGGTCGTATAAAACCATTGCTATAGGTAATGGAAATGGAGAGGTTAAGTTACAAATTAATGAGTTTGGTGCTGTAGCTGTAAATGGCAATTATGGTACCACAGGGCAAGTGTTAATTAGTAATTCAAGTACAGGTGCAGCTACATGGGCTACTTTAGATACCAATGGTATTATTGTGGGCAATGCCGATAGTTCAATCTATACAACTAACGGAAAATATACAACATTAAGTGAAAGACGAATTAATCAAAACGGTTACTCTACCTTATTTGATAGTGGGCAGTTTAAGATTTTAGATACAGCCAGCACCACAACAAATGGTTTGTATGGTGGCTCTTATTTATTGGGTAAAGGCGGTTTATCGTTAATGAATTATGATAGTATTACAACAGCACAAATTTACAATGACGGCAGCAAAATTGAATTAGGTGTAAAAGATAGAAATAATTTAGATACTAATAATGTTTTAAGAATTGATGGTGCAGGGTTTAATTTTACAAAAGGAAATGTAAAAATAGGTGACTCTTTAAAATTTTACGATGCAGCTAACGATTGGTTCAATAGCATATACTCAGGTGATGCAGCTATTGGCATGAGTACTCCTTCTATTGGAGAGCTACTGTTAATAGAACCCGGAAATTTACATTTGTATAACTCAGGTGGTTTTAGAACGATTATATATTCTGGATTAGCAACACCAAGATACGTAACACTTCAAGATGCGTCAGGTACAGTAGCGTACTTATCTGATATAAATCCTCATTTAAGAAAATTTGTATCTACTATTATAACAGCTACTAATGCCAATGTTACTGCTGCCGCAGGAGTAGGTTATAGATTACCGGCAGGTACTTTAACAGCTAACCGAAATTTTGATATAAGTGCATTAAACACCGCTGGTGATTACATTGAAATTTACAATGATGAAGTTGCTTTTACATGGAATGTAACCGGTGCCTCGTTGTATAAAGCAGATGGCACTACACTTGCATCCTTACAGGCGCAAACAAGGTATATGATACGTTTTGATGGAAGTAAAATTATAATTGTAAAGTAGTATGAGGTATTTAATAAATATTAACGAGCAAAAAGCTAAAGAATTATTGGGCAGGGTATATGTTGATGCCAATACAACATTGGCGCAAGATATTGTTATTACCAAAAGCCATAACCTTGCTTTTGATAAAATAGAGTTTTGCTCATTGGATATTAATGAGCAGGAAAAGAAAATTTTAATTGCTAATGGCTATACCTTATCATCCGACGAAAAGAAGAAATGCACACTATTGGCAGGTGATTACATAAAACGCCAATCGAACACCCGAAAATTAGAGTTGCTAAACGTTACCGGAAGGGATGTAAAATTGGAGATTTAGATACCGGCAGAAACGATGTGTTGGGCTTATCTTTTTCAAACAATTTTAATTTTGCAGATGCCAATCCGGGAGTGTTGGATAATTTTAATCATGGCACAATGGTAACATCTGTAATAAAAAGTTTGGTAGGCTCACACAAAGGTGTGGTTAATGATGTTGATTTTTATACAATAAAAGTTGTGGACGATGCAGGGGGTATTACCATTACCTCATTTGCGGCTGGTGTTAATCAGGCCATAACATCAGGCTTAGATTGTTTAGTAATGCCGCTGCAATTTGATGATGCAACCGTTCAGTCTTTAATAAATTCTTTATTAGATAATAATTGTATTCCCTTTTGCTCAGCAGGTAATGCAAGCGGAGGGTCGGTATCAACAGTAGTATCGCCGGCATCTAAAATGAATGCGGTAGCTGTAGGAGCTGTAAAAGAAGATAATTCCTATCATTATACTAATTTATTGGGCGTAACATTTGTTTGTGGCGGTTACGGCCAAAATGTAGTTAATAATGCAGGTGGTGTGCAATTAGCTTATGGCACTTCGTTTAGTGCGCCAACGGCAGCAGGCATATTTGCAGGCCATAAAGAAATTTCGGGATTATTAGATAACAAAAAAGTGGTACAAAAAATGAAAAATAGCTGCAAAAAGCATGAGCCATCTTTATTTGGTTATGGCATTTTGCAAGCATAATTAAACATGAAAGACAAAGCCTTTAATATTGAACATTTAGCACCCGGCTCACAATTTTGTTTTGCCGGTAGCAAAGAAGTTTTTACGCTAAAAACAATAGACAGCACCGAGGTAAAAGGCATTGCAAAAGTGAAAGTAACATATTGCAGAACTAAGATAATAAGCCGTAGTAAAAAAGTGTTTTTAAAATGATTATAAATTTAGATACAGCGCAAAAGGTTGACTTTAAAAATCAACGCCGGTTATTTGATTTTACGCTAAAATTCAGGCGTAAAACAGCCGAGGGTGTAGTAATTGATATTACCGGCTGGAAGTACGAAATGCTTATTTATAAAGGTGTAGCCAGTGCAACACCACCACTGTTAAAAATAGATGATACAAACTTTTTAACAGTAGTGAGCAATCAGGTAATAATTGAAGTACCTGGTGCAGAGTTAACTTTAGCAGTTGGCAGCTATAATTATTTAATAAAAAGAACAAAGACGGAAATACCGAGCCTGTAATGAGCGGCACTTTTACAACTATAGATTAATATGGCAACCGAAATTTTAGAAATAGAAACAAACACCATTGGCGATACAGAGGTAGAGCATAGTAGTTGTATTGTAGAGATGGAAACGGTTGTTGCAGATAATAGTATTGTGGAGGTTATTTATGAGCAGGGCGATTCAGGATTAAGCGCCTACGAAATTGCAGTTGCAAACGGGTTTATAGGAACCGAGGTTGAATGGCTTGCAAGTTTAACAAATATTGATGGAGGGATAATTTTTTAAAAAATAATTATGAGTAACGTAATTCAATTAAAACGAAAAACAACAACTGGAGCTCCGGCATTGGCACAGCTTGCAGTTGGTGAGTTGTGTTTGGTAATACCGGACAGTGCTATCTATTGGAAAAAAGATGCATCTACAATTATTGGCCCTATAGTTGTTGGCACTTCGGGTGTATGGGGAAGTATTACCGGCACATTAAGCGATCAAACTGATTTAAACAGTGCATTGGCTTTAAAAGCAACTATTGCAAGCCCTACTTTTACCGGCACACCAGCAGCACCAACACCTACACCAGGAGATAATACAACTAAGTTGGCAACAACAGCTTTTGTAAGTGGTGCTGTAGCAACTGCTATAAGTAATTTGGTAAATGCGGCACCCGGGGCGTTGGATACTTTAAATGAACTGGCTACAGCCTTGGGCAATGATGCCAATTTTGCCAGCACAGTAGCAGCATCATTGGCCACTAGTGGCGGCAGTGGCTCACCCGTTGGTAATGATAAAGAAGTACAATATAATAATGCTGGTTCTTTTGGAGGAGCTGCCAATTTAGAGATTGAAAGCGGAAATTTGGCATTAGTTGAAACATCAGACCCTACAGCTATTGCAACTAAAGTAATTGTTTATTCAAAAAATATTGGGGGTAGATTATTGCCTAAATGGCAACCACCAAGTGGTGTTGATACACCATTTCAAAGTGGTATATTTTTCAATCAAGTGAGTTTAATAAATGCAGGCGGCGGTACCGCAGTAGGCGTATTAGGTTGTACCGTTACAAATGCTGGAACTATATCTAACCCAACCATTGCATCAACTAACTTTAAGACACAAACGAGAAGATTTATAAACACAAGTGCAGGAACAGCTGGTGCATTAGCAAGTACAAGAGTTGCCAATCTTGAATGCTGGCGAGGTAATGCAGCAAATATGGGCGGTTTTTTTGTTGTTTGCCGTTTTGGTTTAACAACTTTGCAGGCTGGTATGAGAGCATTCTTTGGATTAAGTAGTACAGCCACTACAGCTCCAACCAATGTTGACCCTACTACATCAACAGCAAGTGGTAGGATCGGGATGGCAATTAACACTAATAGTGGAAACTGGAATCTGATACATGCCGATGGTACGGCTGCACCTACAGTAATTGCTTTAGGTGCTAATTTTCCTGTTAACACCACAGATATTTTAGAATTAATATTATTCGCAAAGCCTAATGATACGGCTGTTAGTTATAGAATAAAGAATTTACAAACTGGGAATGAAACGACTGGTACATTATCTACTAATCTACCAGCTTCAACAGCATTTTTAGGAAGACTAATGTGGGCTACAAATAATGCTACAGCAGCAGCTGTAGCATGGGATTGCAGCCGCTTTGGTTTGGAAACTGATTTTTAAGACTTTCTCATAAGCAGTTAGTTTTGGTAAAACGGCCGGGGTTTCTACCCTGGCCTCATTATTTAAAATTGATAGAAATTAAAAGCAATATAATTTGGACGGAACGTTTTAAATTTGTGGACGAAACGTTTTTGCGTTTTTAGATGAAAAAATGTACAAGAGTGCGACGCCACTAAAGCTTCATTGCTAATCTAAAGCTAGGCACACTAAAAATAATACAGATTTCTTTCTTTGATAGAAATGATAAAGGGAGCCTACACACTCTTAATCTCCGCAACTAAATCTTGCAGCACCTTTTTTGCATCGCCAAAAAGCATGCTTGTTTTGGGTTGAAAAAATAAATCGTTTTCAATTCCTGCGTAGCCGGGCTTCATACTCCGTTTGTTTACAATTACATTTTGGCCTGCTCTACCTCTAAAATAGGCATGCCGTAAATTGGCGATGCTGGGTCGTTTTTGGCCGCAGGGTTTACCACGTCGTTAGCACCTAAAATTAATACAACATCAGTAGTTTTAAATTCGTCGTTGGCTTGCTCCATTTCTTTTAGTTTATCGTAGCTAACATCGGCCTCGGCAAGCAAAACATTCATGTGGCCTGGCATACGGCCTGCTACCGGATGTATAGCGTAAGTTACTTCCACACCTTTTTCTTCTAAAATTTTTTCTAACTCATGGCAAATGTGCTGGGCTTGTGCTACCGCTAACCCATAGCCGGGCACTATTATTACTTTATTGGCATAGCTCATAATCATAGCGCTATCGCTAATACTAATTTCTTTGTAACTACCTTGCTCTTTGCTGCTACCTGCCACTGCTTTTGCGTTACCGCCAAACGAACCTATTAATACATTTTTAAAGAGCGGTTCATAGCCTTACACATTAATATAGTAAGCAAAGTACCTGCTGCACCAACTAAAATACCTCCTGTAAGCATTACCTTGTTATTGTACAAAAAACCGCCGCATGCTGCAGCCACACCTGTAAATGAGTTTAGTAAAGAAATTACAACAGGCATATCTGCTCCGCCAATTGGAAACACAAATAATACACCATACAATAATGACATGCCCAAAATTATATACAGCAAAAAAGATTGTGCAGGATTATAAACCAGGTAAGCTCCTAAAGCAATAGTTACTGCCAAAAAAATAAGATTTAATATATTTTGCCCAGTAAAGCTAAAGTCTTTAACCTTACCATTTAGTTTCCCCCATGCAATCATACTACCGGCAAAGGATACACTACCTATAATTAAACCCAAAACAATTATTAAAACTTTGCCGGTGTGGCCATCTGCAATACCGGTTTCGTTTATTTCTTTGGTAAGGTGATTAAACTCTACAATTGAAATAAGCATTGCACAAGCACCACCCATGCCATTAAAAAGGCTCACCATCTCAGGCATAGCCGTCATCTTCACTTTTTTAGCTGCCAGTGTTCCTACAATACCGCCAATGGCTAGGCCTGCAAAAATCCATAAATAGTTATGCAGTTTTTGTCCGTTTTCTTCGTACAAAAAATAGTACCCAAAATAGCAATTGTCATGCCTGCTGCAGCTACTAAATTTCCTTTACGTGCCGATGCCGGATTGGACAACATTTTAAGCCCTATAATAAATGTTACAGAGGCTATTAAATAAGCTAAGACTAATAAGTTTAATTCCATAAGTGTAAATTCTAAATACTAAATTTTAAATTCTAAAATATTATGCGCCAAGCCTTCGAAGAATTGCAGCTAATATTTTCATCAATTCATCTGCTTCTTTTAATAAAGCTATTCTTTCATTTTCTAATTGTTCATTATCATAAGTAAGAATATGTTTAAGCCATAAAATACATTCTTTGGCTTCTTTTTTACTTATTTTGATTTTAAATCGTAAATCTTTATCGCCTAATTTGTCATTTGCCTCAATGTAATTTGCCGCTACAGAACCAGCAGACCTAATTAATTGTGAAATGTATTCTCTGTTAATTATATCTTGTTCCAATCCTCTTGAAATATGTTGTCCTTTCTTCTAAGTGTTTTCTTCTCCTCCATTTTAGAATTTAGAATTTGGCTTTTAGGATTTTTTGATTTAAACATTTCCAACATTCTGTCTGTAACTACAAAACCACCCACCACATTTAATGTACCTAATATAACTGCCAAAAAACCCAGAGCAAGCGCTAAAAAATTATCTGTTTCTGCCTTACCCATTACTATTATTGCACCAATAATAACAACACCATGTATGGCATTGGCTCCACTCATTAACGGTGTGTGCAACACACTTGGTACATGGCCAATTACTTCTATACCCACAAAAATCATTAAGATTACAATGTAAATGATTTGTTGGTTGGTGCTTATAAAATCTAAAATACTTTCCATTTTTCTTTTTGTTATTTTTTATATTTTTAAACCCTTTAACAGGGTTTACAACCGCTGTAGAGAGTTTAGCTAATTAGTGCCTTTACTCTTTCATTTGTAACTTCTCCGCTGTATACTACACAAGTTCCTTTTACCAAATCATCCTCAAAATTTAAATTAATTTGTCCTTCTTTCGTAATAATAAGTTGCAAAAAATTTAATACATTTTTGCCATACAATTTACTGGCATCGCTTGGCATAGTGCCTGCCAAAGCAGAGTTACCCACTATGCTTATTCCATTATGGTTAACCGTTATACTATCTTTTGTTAACTCTGTATTACCACCTGTTGCCGATGCTAAATCAACAATTACACTGCCGCTTTTCATAGCGTTAATCATTTCGGTAGTAATTAATATTGGGGCTTTTTTGCCGGGTATTTGTGCAGTAGAAATTACAATATCTGCCTTGGCAACACTTTCTGCAATTTTTGCTTTTTGGCGTTGCATAAATTCTTCGGTTTGCTCTACGGCATAACCGCCTGCATTGCTTGCATCTGCAGCACCTTCCACTTCTACAAATTTTGCGCCCAGGCTCTGTACCTCTTCTTTTACTGCAGGCCTTGTATCAAATACTTCTACAACTGCACCCAGTCTTTTAGCAGTAGCAATGGCTTGTAAACCGGCTACACCTGCGCCTAAAATTACAACCTTTGCCGGCGGAATACTACCGGCAGCAGTCATAAACATGGGAAAATATCTTGAGTACAATGTAGCCGCAGTTAACACGGCTTTGTACCCTGCAATATTTGCCTGACTGCTTAATACATCCATGCTTTGTGCCCTGGTGGTACGGGGCAACATATCCATGCTAAAACGGTAACGCCATTAGCGGCACAATCTTTCATGGCATTAAAATTGAATAATGGCTGATAAACACCCAAAACAATTTTTGTGCTGAGATTTGTAATTTCTGCATTTGTAAACGAACTCATTGAAAGAATAATATCGCAATGCTTCATTATTTCTTCTCTTGATTTTACAGTTGCGCCTGCAGCAGTGTATTTATCATCGGCAGCAAAAGCATTTACGCCTGCATTTGACTCAATTACTAATTCAACGTTCCATTTTTTTAAGGTGGCTAAGTGTTCCGGCAAAAGCGACACTCTGGTTTCCGGCGAGGCTTCTTTTAATACTCCTATGGTCATAAGCTAGTTAAATAAGGCGCAAGTTACTAAAAATTAAAATCGGATGGTAAAATGCTGTTTATCTTTAAAATCTTTGTTGATAAAAACAAGGCCAATAAAAAAAAGATCGATAGTAAGTGTTACAGATGAATGCTCTTTAATTTGAGCCCATGCTTCTTCCATTTCTTTGCTCCAATGTATATCATCGAAAATAAGGATGGAGTTGTTGTGAGCATATGTTAACAGTTGCTCAAAATAATCTACCGTTGGCGCTTTTTTATGATTACCGTCTACAAAAGCTAAATCTATACTTTTACTTGCACTAAAAGCAAGGGTAATGTTGTTTCAAAATTACCTTTGGTAATGCTGATATTATTTATTTGCAACGCATCAAATGTATGTTGGGCAAGGATTGCAATGCTTTTTGCTCCTTCGCAGGTAAATATTTTTGCGGCTTGGTTGCCGTTGGCAAGATATGCAGTAGTAATGCCTAAAGAGGTACCTAATTCCACAACCATTTTAGGCTTAAAGTATTGTGCAATTCTAAAAAGTAGTTGGGCAAATTTTTTAGGTTTTAGGGAAGATGCGGCAATGGCTTTTACAACCCGTTTATTGGTTTTGATAACTGATGAACCTGCGCCAAAATCTTCTACCTCTATTATACTATTATCTTTCAATAATATTTTCCGCTGTAACTCAATTTTATGATAACAATCATATTCTTTTTTATCGTTCAGCACATTTTTAATAAAGTCGTACACAAAAGGCGAATGCACACCATGTCCTTTACCATTGGATGCGGTTAAGTAATAATGAAGATATTTTTTTGCCAGTTGAAAATGTGAATACACTTTTATAAAAAATAAGAAATGAAAAATAGGGATAAGAAAGTTAAACGATTTGATTAAATTATTTTCTTTCCCATTTTTGAAACGAATAGTTGTACATGTGCTTAGCATCCATTTCAAAATCTTTATTATCGGTTAATTGCCAATTGGTTTCACTTAATTCGGAAAAAAAGGTATCGCCATCTACCACAGCATGCACTTTTGTTAAATAAACTGCAGTTGCTATTGGTAAACATTGTCTATAAATTTCGCCACCGCCAATTATAAATGCTTCGTTACAATTAGTTGTTGCTGCTTTATCTAGCGCATCTTGCAAACTATTTGCAACTATTACTCCTTCAAAACTCCAATTGGTTTGTGTGGTAATTACAATATTAAACCTGCCCGGCAAAACTTTACTTACACTTTCAAATGTTTTGCGGCCCATAATTACAGGCATACCCCAAGTAGTATTTTTAAAAAATTTTAAATCGTTGGGCAAATGCCAAAGCAGTTGGTTGTTTTTTCCAATTGAATTATTTTCTGCGGCTGCTACTATTAAACTGATTTTCATAAAAAAGTTAAAGAATGAAAGAATGAACAAATTAAATTTTTGCCGTTTTTAAAATTGAAACAAGTATAATAATTAATTCTTCACAATCTGCAATAAAGAAATTTATTAAACCGGCATCAGCATATTCGCTTTCTTTAATTAACCTTAACCAATAATGTGTTTCTTTAGCTTCTTTTAATGAGATATGGAGTTTTGCAATAAAATCTTTTTTACTTTGTGCCCCTGTGGCCACTTCAATATTTGCTCCAATAGAAGTACCGCTTCTTAACACTTGTTTTGATATAACAAACTCTCTTTTTTCTTCAACCATATGCTTATATAACTTAATAACTGTAAGCGAAAATTGATACGATTTTGTTTTTATGATATTCTCTTTCATTCTTTAATTTTTTCATTGGCAATTACACCGCCACAGGCGCTTTTATAGCAGCATGGCATTGATAATTTTGCAACTCAAAATCTTCGAATTTAAAACTAAAAATATCTTTTACTTCTTTATTAATTTTCATTGTTGGTAAAGCAAATGGTGTACGTGTTAATTGCAAGTTGGTTTGTTCAAAATGGTTTTTGTAAAGATGTGTGTCGCCGCCTGTCCATACAAATTCTCCAACTTCTAAATTGCAAACTTGTGCAACCATCATCGTTAACAAAGCATAAGACGCTATATTAAAAGGCACTCCTAAAAACACATCTGCACTGCGTTGATACAATTGGCAACTCAGCTTGCCGTTTGCTACATAAAATTGAAATAAGCAATGACAAGGCATCAATTTCATTTTAGGCAAATCGGCTACATTCCAGGCGCTTACAATCATTCGCCTGCTATCCGGATTGGTTTTTATTTGATGAATTAAATCGGTAATTTGATCTACAACCTGTCCGTCAAACCCTGTCCAGCTGCGCCATTGATTGCCATACACAGGTCCCAAATTGCCATTTTCATCCGCCCATTCATCCCAAATACTTACGCCATTATCTTTTAAATATTTGATATTGGTATCGCCTTGCAAAAACCAAAGCAACTCGTAAATAATGCTTTTTAAATGACACTTTTTTGTTGTAACCAACGGAAACCCATCTTGCAAATTAAACCGCATTTGATACCCAAAAACACTTCGTGTGCCTGTACCTGTTCGGTCGTTTTTATCGGTTCCGTTTTCTAAAATATGCTTAAGTAGTTGTTGATATTGTTGCATAGCTGCAAGATAATTAGGAATTAGGAATTAAGAATTATGAATTGTACAGCATGCTGTTAATAAATTATTTTAAGCCAATTGGGGCTTTATACGCTATGATAAAAGATGCCAAAAGATGTAAAGATGAATCCCGAAAGCATTCGGGACGACGCCACTGAAGATAATTTGAAAATATATAGCTGGTACCAAAAATCCCAAAACCGTAAACCCTAAACAGCAAACGGGCTTATCTTTGCATTACAAAAATCTTCAAAAATTTTGAGGGCAAAAGCCCCTCTCCTTTGGAGAGGGGTTGGGGTGAGGTAAAATTGAGGTTATGAACAAAAAAGGTAAAGTTTTAGTGGCCATGAGTGGCGGTATAGATAGTACGGTAGCCGCTTTGATGCTTCATAAGCAAGGTTATGAGGTTGTAGGCATTACTATGAAAACCTGGGATTATGCTACCAGCGTTGGTACAACTGGTAAAAAAGAAACCGGTTGTTGCAATTTAGATAGTTTTAACGATGCAAGGCAGGCTGCTGTACAACACAATTTTCCACATTTTATATTAGACATTAGAGATGAGTTTGGCGATGCTGTAATTGAAAATTTTGTTGATGAATATTTATCCGGCCGTACACCTAACCCTTGTGTTATGTGCAATACACATATAAAATGGCGTGCCTTACTAAAAAGAGCCGATGCCATGGGCTGCGATTTTATTGCTACAGGCCATTATGCCCAAATACATCAACACACAAACAAACGCTATTTTATTCGCAAAGGAATAGATGATACCAAAGATCAAAGCTATGTGCTGTGGGGATTACAGCAAGATTTACTTAGCCGAACTTTATTGCCTTTAGGCACTTATCATAAAACCGAAATACGCCAAATGGCACATGATTTTGGCTATCCTGAGTTAGCAAAAAAAGCCGAGAGTTATGAAATTTGTTTTGTACCTGATAATGATTACAGAGGCTTTTTAAAACGAAAAGTACCGGGTTTAGAGGAAAAAGTAGCAGGAGGAAATTTTATTGATAAAACAGGTAAAATTTTGGGTAAACATAAGGGCTATCCTTTTTATACCATTGGCCAACGTAAAGGGTTGGATATTGCCTTGGGTAAACCGGCTTTTGTAACCTTTATTAACCCCGATGATAATACCGTAATGCTTGGTGAAGAAGATGATTTAAACAACTCCGAAATGATTGTAGCCAACGTAAATTGGATTAAATACGATGGCATAACGGATGGTATGGAAGCCATTACTAAAATTAGATATAAAGATAAAGGTGCAATTAGTAACCTGTTTGCATACGAAAAGGGGGTAAAAGTGCGTTTTTACGAAGATGTTAAAGGTATAGCACCCGGGCAAAGTGCTGTTTTTTACGAAGGAGACGATGTAATTGGCGGCGGCATAATTCAACGGCAAAAGCCACTAGATGAATGCTAAAGCAGCCTTTTTGCTTATCTTAGCATCCTTATAATGTAACCCAAAACGAATGAAACATAATAATTATATTACTGCTGCTTTAATTATTTTAACTGTTACGATGCTTTACGCCTGTTCCAAAACAGAAACCGTAACGTTTAAATCGCCAAAAAGCTACATGCCTGCCGTTAAAGGAAAGTATATTATTTACAAGTTAGATTCTACCGTTACACGTAGTTTTGGGTCGGGCTTTGTAACAAGCAGCTATACCGTTAAAGATTCGGTTGTAGATGTTTTTACCGATAATTTAGGAAGAGAATCTTTTAAAATATTTCGCTATCAATTAAACCCATCTAACAATACTTGGGCAAGCACCAACACATTTGTACTTACACCTCAGGAAAGTTCAATTGAGTTTGTTGAAAACAATAACCGCTACATAAAACTAATTAATCCGGTTGCAGATGGTAAAACATGGAAAGGTAACAGTTTCATCAACCAATCGCCTTACTACATTAACTACATTTTTTCTGAGTGGAATTATACATATGATAAAGTAGGAAGTTCCAGAAGCGTTGGTTCATTTACATTCCCAAATACAGTAACCGTTGTTCAAAGCGACTCTAACGATAATGACATTTTTAATCCTTACAGTTCTAACTTTTACAATAAAGGGTACGAAATATATGCCGATTCGGTTGGTTTGGTTTATAAAGATATAATGAGTTGGGAATATCAGGTATTCCGTCATTTTAACAACTGTATTTTAATACGGCCAAAAACTACCGGCACAGGTAACGATACCTTAGGTGTAAATTGTAACGATCCTTTAACCAACTGCGATTCGTTAATGCAGCGGCCTAACCATAAAATTAAATGCGATACCGTAATTGATCGTTTTTACTACAATGGTTATGGTATTAAGCAAACCATTTTAAGCCACAATTAATTCAGTTATTTAAGCCTGCAAAAGGCGGAAAAATCTGTTGCAGGTATTTTATCTGCCCCTAATTGCCTTAGCATGGTTATCAATTGCCCTCTGTGATACGTTGCATGATTAAATAAATGAAGCAACATTTGGTAAGTAGGCATTTTTTCTTCGCTTTTATTTCTAATGTAAGCAAACACATGCTCCAATTGTGTTTCGGTGCAGTTATCAATCCATTCTTTCCAGTGAGTGCTTTGTTGGGCAAGATGATTTACCAATTGGGCAAAACTGCCATCAAATTTTTGGCTTTCCAGCACAATATTTTCTGCAAGTTTATGGCGCTTCCACCAAGCCTCTTCGGCAACCCACATGTGTTGTATTGTTTTGTATATAGATGAAAAACTGCTTACTACTTCCTTTATTAATTTCATCATCGCTCAATTGTTTTATTCTGTCAAACAATACCTGATTGGCCCAAATATTATACGCCGCATATTGTTTAAATAACTCCTTCATTGTTTCGTATTTTTGTTAGGGTTAAAATTATTGTATATCTGTCAACAATTATCAAATCTTTCTTATGACAAAGAAAAATAAATTTTCCGGCTTTAGCTCTGTTGCCATACATGGCGGCCACAGCAACGATCCCATGTATGCACATCTTACACCAATTTATGCCAACAGCACATACACTTTTGATAGCGCCCAGCAAGGCATGAACAGGTTTAGCGGCGAGGAAAAAGGATACATATACAGCCGTTGGGGCAACCCTACCATTACCGAAGCCGAAGAAAAAATATCGGCACTGGAAAGTTTTGGTTTGTTAAATGAACATAAAGAACCGCTTGAATTAAAAACCATTTTACACAGCAGCGGCATGGCGGCATTAAGCACTTTAATGATTGCCAATTTAAAAGCAGGCGATAAAATACTTACTCATTTTAGTTTGTATGGTGGCACACAAGAGTTAATAGAAAAAGTATTGCCGCCATTAGGCATACAAGCTGTTATTGCCGACTTACGAGATATCAGCAAAGCACAACAAGCCTTAGCAGCAGATGATAAAATAAAAATGCTTTATTTAGAAACGCCAGCCAACCCTACCATACAATGTGTAGATATTGCAGAGTTAACGGCCATTGCAAAAGAGCATAATTTAATTGTAGCCGTTGACAACACATTTGCCACACCCTATTTACAACAACCGTTTATGTATGGGGTAGATTATGTTTTTCATAGCACAACTAAATTTTTAAATGGGCACGGCACTGCCATTGGCGGCGCTTTAATTGGTAAAGATTTGGATAAGATGAACACCCATATTACAAAAGTGCATCGTTTATTAGGCGGCAACAGTAATCCGTTTGATGCCTATTTACTTACACAAGGCATGAAAACCTTAGAAGTACGTATGGAGCGCCATTGCCACAATGCCATGGAAGTAGCGGCTTTTTTAGAGCAACATCCGGCAGTAAAAAAAGTAAATTATTTAGGCCTTGCATCTCACCCCGATTTTAATACTGCTGCAAAACAAATGCGCCATCCGGGAGCTATGTTAAGTTTTGAAATGAAAGATGGATTACAAGCCGGTAAAAATTTTATTGATAAACTACAAATGTGTGTTAGAGCAGTTTCCTTAGGCACTTGCGACACACTCATTAGCCATCCGGCAAGTATGACGCATTATGGCGTACCAAAAGAACAACGGGAGCAGTACGGCATTACCGATGGATTAATACGCATGAGTGTAGGTATAGAAAATGTACAGGATATTATTATGGATTTGGAGCAAGCGTTGAATAATTAGGAACCTGCCTGCCGGCAGGCAGGTTAAAATTAGGAATTATGGATTTTGTAATTAGGCAGGCCGTAAAAGAAGATTGCCCTCGTATGATGGAGTTAATTAAAGAATTAGCCATTTACGAAAAAGCACCCGATGCCGTTACGGTTGATTTTAATCATTTTGTACAAAGTGGTTTTGGCCCAAACCCTGTGTGGTGGGCTTATGTTGCAGAAGCATCCGTCGCTCCGATCTCCGCAACACCCTCTCCTGTTGGAGAGGGACGGGGTGAGGTTGTAGGCTTTGCCCTGTATTATATTCGTTACAGTACGTGGAAAGGGCAGCGTATGTATTTAGAAGACTTAATTGTTACCAATAAAATGAGAGGGCAAGGAATTGGTAAATTGTTATTAGATAGATTGGTGCAAGAATGCAAAGAAAAAAACTATAGTGGCATGATGTGGCAAGTACTGGATTGGAATGAGCCAGCTATCAATTTCTACAAAAAGTATGGTAATGTAAATTTTGATGGAGAGTGGGTGAATTGTAGTATTGAAATTAAATAATTATCTTTATTTCGTTCGCCCAAACAAAAATAACCGTTTATGAAACTTTTAAATCCGTTTGCCAAAGTATTATCCGTAATTGCTTTGTATGTTATCCTTTTTGCAGGCTGCAAAAAAAATGATAGCTTATTAGAACCCATCAAGCCGCCAATTGAAACACCACCAACTGCAAATGATGCCATAAAAGTGGCCGCAACAGTAACAGGTACCGTAATAGATGAAAACAATCTGCCCGTTGCCAACGCAGCCGTAACAGCCGGTACAGCTACTACAACTACCGATGCTATGGGTAATTTTTCTTTCAGAAATATTGTTATTTCTGTAGCAAACGGAAACGTAACTGTAAATAAAGCAGGTTACTTTAAAGGCATAAGAAATTTTGTAACCGAAGAAGGCAAAAACAACTACGTAAAAATTCAATTACTAAAGCAAGTACTAACCGGTACTATTACTGCTGCGGCAGGTGGTAGTGTAACTACCAATGGTGCTGTAATAACTTTCCCGGCAAATGCATTTGAAACAACTGCCGGAGTTGCTTATACAGGCAATGTAAAAGTTTATGCCATCTGGATAGACCCTACAGCCGCCAATTTACCGCTTGTAGTACCCGGCGATTTAAGAGGCATAAACAGCAGTAATGGAGAGTATTTATTAAAAAGCTACGGCATGGTTGGTGCCGAGTTAAAAGACGATAATGGCAATACATTAAAAATTGTAACAGGTAAAACTGCAGGTATTAGCTTTCCTATACCTTCCGCTTTACAAAGTACTGCACCTGCAACTATTCCTTTATGGCATTTTGATGAATCTACAAACAGGTGGAGAGAAGAAGGTACTGCCACAAAAACCGGCAATAATTATGTTGGACAAGTAAATAAATTTTCTTTTTGGAATGTAGATGTACCAGCTAATTTTATTTATTTAAATATGCGTTTACTTAACAGCGCAAACAGTTTACCATTGGCTAATACAATGGTAAAAGTTACCAGTTTGGCTACCAATACCTACGCATACGATTTTACCAACGATAGCGGTTTTGTAGCAGGCTACGTACCCAAAAACGAATATTTAAAAATAGAAGTAATTGCCGGCACAGCCTGCAATACTAACACGGTTGTATATACACAAAATGCCGGGCCTTACACCGCAAATACCTATTTGGGCGACATTAGTGTAACCTTACCCGTCAATACGGTAATAAACTTTACCGGTACGGTAAAAGGGTGCAATAATATGCCTGTAAGCAATGGTTATGTAAGCCTAAGCCTTGCCAATGGCACAAGCACCATAGCCTATACCAATGCAAGTGGAGTAGTAAATTTTAGCTTAATAAGTTGTGGCGGCACCAATACAACGTATACCTACACCGCTGTTGACCTAAGTAATGGTAATTATAGCAATACTGCTACTAGTACAGCCACTGGTAATACTGTAAACTTAGGTACTATTGCAGCTTGTGGTAATACTATTAATTTAAGTGGTGTTTATATTGCCGGAGAAATAGATGGTAGGGCTGTTGTTTGGAAAGATGGGATACCAACTTTTTTAACACCTGTTCCTTCTGGTAATCAATATGCCTATGCCACAAAGGTGTTAGTTTACAACAATGATGTTTATGTTTTAGGAAATGACGAAGATTCAACAATTGCTAATGGTTCTACCGCTACAATAAAGCTTTGGAAAAACGGCGTAGCAACCAATATTACTTCGGGTCTTACACAATCTTTTGGATATGGCTTAGATGTTTATAATGGGAATGTATATATTTGTGGACAGGAGAATATTAGTGGTACTCTCGTAAGTAAAATTTGGAAAAATGGTGTTGCAACTACTTTGACTAATGGTATTTTTAATGATATAGATGCTAAAAATATTAAAGTTGTTAATGGAGATGTTTATGTTTGTGGAACTGGCTCTTTGGGTTTTAGTGAGTATAAATCAATATATTGGAAGAATGGAACATTAAATATTTTGCCAACAACCGGACAATATAATGGAGCTAATAATTTATTTACAAATAATAATGATATTTACATAGTAGGTTATGATAGTTCAAATGCAGTAGTTTGGAAGAATGGATTACTAACAACATTAAATGTACAGCCTCCTAATATTTATGGAAGAGCAAACTCAATTTTTGTACAAAATAATGATATATATGTTGCAGGTTCTCTTTCACCAGGAATTGCTAATGGTGCCGAAAACGCTGTTTATTGGAAAAATAATAACATTAACTTATTAACCAATTATACTGCTCCCAATACATACGCATCCCTAGGGGATATTTTTGTAAAAAATAATATTGTTTATACAATTGGTTATTTTGACACTTTTGTTAGTTATAATGTGCTATATTACCAAAACAATATCCTTGTTCCTTTAACAGGGTTTAACAATACACAAGATGTTTATTTAGAAGGTATTTTTGTACAATAAGAGTAATAAGTAAAATTCTTTAAAGAGTGAGCCTCCCTCACTCTTTTTTATTTTCCCACAACCCACACAATCCTTAAATTTGCACCCATCTATATTGGCTTAAAAGCCCAGTAAAGAAATATTGTACAAGAGTGCGACGCCAATGAAGTTCAAAAGAATTACAAAAGATAGGCTCATAAAAAAAGAAAACATAATCTTCTTCGTAATCAAGTTCCCCTTTAGGGGCGGAGGGGCTTCTGCCATTGTTGGTGTTCTTCGCCTCGCCGCCGCCTTGTCTCCTTACAAGCGGCATAATAATCTATATGTCTTGTCCATTGTTTTTTTATTTTCTTACACTCTTCACAACCCTTAAATTTGCAACTTAAATTATACGCTTAGATAAAAGCTGAAAAAAGAAATATTGTACAAGAGTGCGACGCCACTAAAGATGAAAAATTATTCTGTGGCCGACCTTCAAAAGAAAAAAATATGACACAAAAATTACAATGGGCAGCAATGGTAAATTAAATGTGCCTGATAATCCAATTATTCCGTTTATTGAAGGCGATGGTATTGGTCCCGAAATTTGGAAAGTAGCAGCAAAGGTTTTTGATACGGCTGTTGAAAAAGCCTACAACGGCACTCGTAAAATTGAGTGGAAAGAAATGCTTGCCGGCGAAAAAGCCTTTAGCCAAACTGGTGAATGGTTGCCTGCCGAAACATTGCAAATTGCAAAGGATTATATTGTTTCAATCAAAGGACCATTAACCACACCTATTGGCGGCGGCATACGCAGCTTAAATGTAGCTATGCGGCAAGATTTAGATTTGTATGCCTGTGTTAGGCCGGTAAAATGGTTTAAAGGTGTGCCTAGCCCTGTGGTACATCCGGAGCAGGTAAATATGACCATTTTTAGAGAAAATACCGAAGACATTTATGCCGGTATTGAATGGAAAGCAGGCACTGCCGAAGCTCAAAAATTTGAAAAGTTTTTGATAGAAGAAATGGGCGTAAAAAATATACGTTTCCCCGGCGATAGCAGTTATGGTGTAAAACCGGTAAGTAACGAAGGCAGTAAGCGATTGGTAAGGGCTGCCATAGAATTTGCATTGGAAAATGATTTGCCCTCGGTAACGCTGGTACACAAGGGTAATATTATGAAGTTTACCGAAGGTGGCTTTAAAACCTGGGGTTACCAGGTGGCCCGTCAAGAATTTGGCGATAAAACCTTTACCTGGGACGAATGGGATGAGCTAAAAAAAGAACACGGCGAAGCTCATGCTAATGAAGTACAACGCAAAGCCTTACACGAAGGAAAACTTTTAATTAAAGATTGTATTGCCGATAATTTTTTACAGCAAATATTAATTGCTCCTAAAGATTTTTCGGTAGTGGCAACGCTTAACCTTAATGGTGATTACATCAGCGATGCATTGGCCGCAGAGGTTGGCGGTATTGGTATTGCTCCCGGCGCAAATATTAATTACAAAACAGGCTATGCTGTATTTGAAGCCACACATGGTACAGCGCCAAAATTTGCCGGTACAAATAGTATGAATCCATCATCGGTTATATTAAGTGGTTGTATGATGCTGGAATATATGGGCTGGAAAGAAGCCGCAGAGTTAATTACAAGCGCCTTACAAGCTACTATTATGCGTAAAACAGTAACGATAGATTTTTATAACCTTATGAATGGTGCTACATTGTTGAAAACTTCTGAATTTGGTGATGCTATCATTGAAAATATGGGAGTGGTTACGGCAGATGTAATGTTGAAGAAAAGTAGTGGGTTGTAAATCATGAATTTAATTTTGATTGCTATTTAGTCTAGATCTTTGGATTTAACACCAGGGAACTAATGCTCAAATTACAGTAGCATAAAAGTTTAATCAGGGTACAATCCCGAAATCGGGATGTATTCGATTTCGGGGCTCTTTTTTTGGTACTTTTTTGGAGATTTTAATTCCGATTTTTCGGAAAGCAAAAAAGTACATATAAATAAGAAAATAGTTGTGTATTAGAAAGAGATTTTTAAATTTAATCTATCCAAATATTCCAGAGTAATTAATATAAATTTGCTAATATTAAAAAGTAAAACAACATGAGTAAAATAAAAGTAGCAAACCCCGTTGTAGAATTAGACGGCGATGAAATGACAAGAATCATTTGGAAGTTTATTAAAGACAAATTAATTCTACCTTATTTAGATGTTCCTATTCAGTATTACGATTTAGGAATGGAATACAGAGACCAAACCAACGATCAGGTAACTATAGATGCTGCAAATGCAATAAAGGCATGCGGTGTAGGTATTAAATGCGCCACCATTACTCCCGACGAAGCAAGGGTTAAAGAATTTAACCTAAAGCAAATGTGGAAATCGCCTAACGGAACCATACGCAATATTTTAGATGGCACTGTTTTTAGAGAACCAATTGTAATGCAAAATGTACCAAGATTAGTAACGAACTGGACAGCACCAATCATTGTTGGCCGCCATGCATTTGGTGATCAATATAGAGCTACCGACACTGTGATAAAAGGTAAAGGAAAATTAACCATGACGTTTACACCGGAAGGCGGCGGCGATGCACAAACTTTTGAAGTGTATAATTACAAAGGCGATGGTGTTGCAATGTGCATGTACAATACCGATGAAAGTATTTATGGCTTTGCCCGTAGTTGTTTTAATATGGCGTTAAGTAAAAAGTGGCCGTTATATCTTTCTACAAAAAACACCATTCTTAAAAAATACGACGGCAGGTTTAAAGATATTTTTGAAGAAGTTTATCTAAACGAATTTAAAACAGCTTTTGATGCCGCAGGCATTACTTATGAGCATCGTTTAATTGATGATATGGTTGCCAGCGCCTTAAAATGGAACGGCAACTTTGTATGGGCTTGTAAAAATTACGATGGCGATGTACAAAGCGATACAGTTGCACAAGGCTTTGGTAGTCTTGGTTTAATGACAAGTGTATTGGTTACGCCAGATGGTAAAACGATGGAAGCCGAAGCCGCACATGGTACAGTTACCCGTCATTACAGAGAGCACCAGGCTGGTAAGCCAACAAGTACCAACCCAATTGCTTCCATTTTTGCATGGACAAGAGGCTTGGCTTTTAGAGGTAAGTTAGATAGTAACCAACCGCTCATTGATTTTTGTTTGGCTTTGGAAGCGGTTTGTATTGAAACGGTTGAAAGCGGTAAAATGACCAAAGATTTAGCAGTATGCATTCATGGCAATAAAGTAAACCATGGTGAGCATTATTTATATACCGAAGAGTTTTTGGATGCTATAGATGCAAATTTGAAAGCTAAGATGGGATTGTAAAATAAATTTAATTAACAAATGAAGGAGTGGCCATGTGCTGCTCCTTTTTAGTTTGTTACAACAAATACCCTCCATTGGGTACTAAATAAAAACAATAATGATTGTAATTTTATTCTTTAAAATACAAGCATGCAACGTTCACTTTTATTATTGTTAATATTCGCATTTTTAGCTTCGCATTTACATGCCCAAAAAAACGGCATCTTGCCTTTAACCGGTATTAAATATTTTAGAGAAGGTGTTTGGGGAAAAAGCATTGAGGTAACCATTAACGGCAATACGCTTACAGGTAATCAAATACCCATGAATGCTGATTTTGATTTAAAGTTAACCTACCCAACAGGTTTTGTTGCCGATGCAAAAGGCGCTTACCATCCAGGCATAAAAGTGTTATTGTTAAATGCCAGGAAAGATACAATTGCATTTTCGCCCAACATGTTTAGCGAAAGCAAGGGAATAGGTTTTACAAGTGCTAATTTTAAAAGCCTTACTGCTACTTTAGGTTATTACGAAAAATTAAAACCCGGCGATACCATTTATCAATACTTTACATTTTTTGATACAAAAAGCAAAAACAAGCTAACCCTTGATTTTCCGGTAACAATAACCGACAGTTTGCAAACCAGGGAAATGCTTTATACTGCCAGCAGTACATCAGGCTATAATGCTGCCGCATGCGGTGGTATTCAGCTAAAAAAGATTGAAGCCTACCTGGATAGCATTTACTATCCAAAATCGTTATACCACAGCCTTCGCAGTGCAGAAATGTTGGGCATTACCACCGAAGAAGTAAATAAAGGAAAATATGAGGTTTGGCTTTTTGATGAAAATATGAAAGAAATTCCATTATTTAATGAGGCAAAACAATATGCTGCCAAAACTTTTACCGGCCGAGAAGAAATTAATATATTGGTACAAATTCCACTAAACCCCATAGATACAAAAAATAAAAAATATACTGCCCGATACAGATGGGAAAGTGGTGATGGTAAAAAGGTGTTGGATATTGTAAATAAATTTTGGTAACCTAAAAATGGTATTGTTAAATTGTGTAATGATTTCCTCCTCCAATAAAGATCCTTTACATGGCATAACGCTAAAAGTAATTGTAGAACGGCTTGTAAATAAATACGGCTGGAAGGAGTTGGGAGAAATAATAAAGATTAATTGCTTTATTGATAACCCAAGTATTAACTCTTCCTTAAAATTTTTACGTAAACACGATTGGGCCCGTAAAAAAGTAGAGCATCTTTACATAGATGCCATAAATGAAAATGATTAGCCTTCCAACTTATCTATTCTTTTAGTTCCATCGTACAACTCATACTCCAGCAAACGGCAATCTATTTTACTGGTAAAGAATTCTATTCGTCGTTTTGGTTTAAGGCCAATTTTTTTTGCCAATTCCAAGTTGCCTGTAAAAATATATCCGGTATAACCTTTACATTTCTTTTTTAAAAAATCGCCAATACGTTTGTATGTAAGTTCTAACTCTGCCTCTACACCCAACCTATCACCATATTCCGGATTAAAAAATACAATACCTTTTTCGTCCTCAATAATCTTTGTTTCTTCAAAATCGCAAACAGCAAACCCAACCATTTCTTCGACACCTGCAATACCTGCATTTACTTTTGCAATCATTACGGCATCTTCACTAATATCTGTTGCAATAATTTTTAAGTTAGGTATATCAACAACTTGTTGTTCTAATTTTTTGTACTCGTCTAAATACATTATTTCATCAAACCCTGCAATATGCATAAAGGCATAATTATCTCTTAACAAACCGGGCTTACGATTAGTAGCTAACAAAGCAGCCTCAATAGCTACAGTACCACTACCGCACATTGGATTAATTACGGCACTTTTTTTATCCCAATTTGTAGCCAGCAATGTTGCAGCAGCAAGGCTTTCAAGCATAGGCGCTTTACCGGGTATTTTACGATAGCCATGTTTGCTTAATGTTTCGCCGCTGGTGTCTAAAAATATTTCGGCATAATCATCTTGCCAATATAAATGTATCACGGCTTTATTTAATTCCGGCCCGCTATTAGGCCGTTCGCCGGTTTTATTTCTAAACCAGTCAACAATAGCATCTTTAACTCTTACGTTTGCAAATAAATTATTGGTAATTGTTTCGTTGTTTACATTGCTGGTAATGCTAAAATATCCATCTAAGGCTAAAATATCTTCCCATGGAAAATTTACCAACTCTTTATACAAATCATCTGCATTAAAAGCCCTAAACTCTTTCACAGAAAATAACACCTGGCTTGCACAGCGCAGGTTTAAATTTAACTTAATACAATCTTGCATTGTTCCGTTAAGCTCTACCCCGGTTTTAAAAATTCGTAAAGGAGTATAACCTAATTGTTTTACTTCTTTTTCTAAGTAGGGCGATAACCGATTACTACATGTAACTATTATACGATTAGTACTTTCAAAAATTTGCATGTTGCAAACTTATAACTTATAACTAATAACTTTTAACTTTACAAAATGTTAACTATAAGCAACCGTGGCCAACAAATGCCACCATCTCCTATTCGCAAACTAGTTCCTTATGCCGAGGCGGCAAAAAAGAAAGGAATTAAAGTATATCACTTAAACATTGGCCAACCCGATATTGAAACACCAAAGCAATGTTTGGATGCCGTACGCCACAGCGACTTTAAAGTACTGGAATACAGCCACAGTGCAGGTAACGAAAGCTATAGAAAAAAATTAGTACAGTATTATAAAAAAGTTGGCATAAATGTAACACCTGAGCAAATTATTATTACAACCGGCGGCAGCGAAGCTATTTTATTTGGCTTTATGGCCTGTATGGACGCAGGAGATGAGGTAATAATACCGGAACCCTTTTATGCCAACTACAATGGTTTTGCAGTACAGGCAGGTGTAAAAGTTGTGCCCATAACATCAAATATTGAAACCGGTTTTGCTTTACCGCCTATTGAAGATTTTGAAAAAGTAATAACACCAAAAACTAAAGCTATTGTAATTTGTAATCCTAACAACCCAACCGGATATTTATACAGCGCTGCCGAAATGGAATTACTAAAGCGAATAATAATAAAGCACAACCTTTATTTATTTGCAGATGAAGCTTACCGTGAATTTTGCTATTCCGATGTACATACAAGTGCTATGCATTTAACAGGTGTAGATGAGCATATTGTCTTAATGGACACCATTAGCAAACGCTACAGTGCCTGTGGTGGCCGCATTGGCGCATTTGTAACAAAAAATCAAACGCTTTTAAATGCTGCTATGAAATTTGCAAAGGCAAGATTAAGCCCACCATCGTTTGCACAAATTTTAGGCGAAGCGGCAGTTGATTTACCCGATAACTATTTTGATACTACAAAAGCAGAGTATAAATTACGCAGAGATACGATTGTTACAAGATTGAATAGTATGCCCGGCGTTTTTTGCCCCAATCCGGGCGGAGCATTTTATGCTATGGCAAAATTACCGATTGATGATAGCGATAAATTTTGCCAATGGTTGTTGGAAGATTTTAATTACAACCAACAAACTGTAATGCTGGCGCCTGCTACAGGCTTTTATGGCACAAAAGGTTTAGGTAAGCAAGAAGTACGATTGGCATATGTGCTTAATACAACATCCATACATGCTGCGATGGATTGTTTAGAAAAAGCGTTGGAAGTTTACCCTGGGAGAGTGTAGTATGCCGTTGTTGGTCAGCGACCAACAGCGGCTTTGGCCATTTATTTTGCTAAACCTTTTTTACTTCCACCCTCCACTCATTACCACTGGCAATTTTATGTACCGCTGCAAAGCTGGCCATATTTAATGCAAAAGATACTTGCATTAAACTGTTTAAGTATAACAAAGGTTTACCGGTAGGTACGGCGCCAAATGTAGCCGTATAAGGCATTATACTCTGATATTTTTTTATTTTATTTTGATAAATGGTTACCTGTAATTTATCGCCAATGTGAGCGTTTAAATGTTTAAATAAAGTGTCGGGTATGTTTGTCCAAATATTACCATATTGTACATCTAAAATATCAATGGTACCTTTTAGTATTCCGTTTTGCAGCACAGCTTTTGAAACGGAATAGAAACCACTTGATTAGGTAGTTGTTTACCAACTTCTTCAAATTTTATTTTTCCCGAAGCTAATCTGGCTGCAGTGTAGGCATACACATCTCTTCCATGAAATGTGTATGATTTTTCCGAGCCTTTTCGTCTGTTGACTGCTTCGTCAATTTCTCTTACTTCTTCAACACCTTGCGATGTTGCCAACAAAGTAAGTGTACCATTATCCGGCGTTACAATAAAATGCCCGGCTTGTGTTTTAAGTACAACCGATTTTCTATCAGTTCCCACACCCGGATCAACAACCGAAACAAACACAGTGCCGGCTGGCCAGTAAGATATGGTTTGCTCCAACCTGTATGCTGCTTCCCAAATATTGTAAGCTGGTATTTCATGTGTAAGATCAAACAATTTTAAGCTGCTATCTACGCCCATTGCTACACCTTTCATGGCACTTACTGCGCCATCTTTTAAACCAAAATCTGTTTGGAAAACAATGGTTTTGTTTTGAGCAAATATTGTATTAGCACAAACAAATAGAATGAACAATGAAAAACATTTTTTCATATTTATATATTTAAAAAGGGTTGACAATCTTTAAAAGTTGTCAACCCTAAACTATGTAAAAAAAAATCGTTAAAAGTTAATAGCCAACTTGGTAAATAACCTTCTGCCATTAAAGCCCATTTGTACACTATCCCATGGTCCGCCGCTTTCGTTATCGCCTGCCCAACCTTTTGCTAATTGATTTACGCCAAGGTTTGGGTGTGTGTTTAACAAATTATCTGCACCAAAAAATATGGTTGCCTGATTGCAAAATTTATACGACACAAAAATATCGGTTACTAGCTTTCCTTTGTAATCAAATATTTCAGGCACTAAATCGCCGGTTGCATCCGAAGGCACTTGTGGGTTAATGCCTGCATAATTTGGGTTTTCGGGTGTGGCATCGCCAAAACCTGTTAATTTAATGCCGCCAAAATAAGTAAGATTAGTACCTACAGTTATTTTATGGCAAGTATAATTTAAACTTAAATTAAATTTAGCGCCGGGGGCAGATGCTTTTAAGAAAGCAATTTCTCTATCGCTATAAAAAGTTTTTTGATTTAATACTGTACCGCTTAATGAAGCAGGAACATGAATTGCATCTAATTTTATTTGTTGAAAATTACCGGCTAACAAACCTTTAAATGTTTTGCTACCCCATTTTTTTGTATAGTCTAACACCACATCTATTCCATAATTTGTTGTATTAACCGCATTTGTAAAAAACTGTGCAGTAGATACATTTAAACTCTTTAATAAATCTGTAAATGGAGTAGGTAATGTTGCATCATCTGCACTAAATAACCCCGAAAGCACTACTCTGTCTTTAACTTTTACCATATAACCATCAACTGTAAATGTAAAGCCCTGTGCCGGTTTCCATGCAAAACCCAAACTTCCGTTTAAGGATGTTTCTTCTTTTAAATCGGGAATACCTGCAGCCTTTGTTACCACATCGCCATTACGGGCAATACGTGATTGCACTAATTGGCCGCCACTAAATGAAGTAAGCGTATTACTAAAATTTATTTGTTGTAAAGAAGGCGCTCTAAAACCTGTACTGGCAGAAGCCCTTAAATTAAAATCGTTTGATACTTTATAACGAGTGGCTAATTTGAATGTGGCTACAGCACCAAAGTCAGAATACGTTTCTGCTCTTACAGCTCCATCTACTAACCATTCTTTGCTAACATTAATCTCTGCATCTGCATAAGCACTAAGGCTGTATCTGTTTGCTTTAATTACATCATCAGGGCTAAAGCCCGGAAAACCTTGTGAGCCCGAAGCTTGTACTCCATTTGGATCGTAGTTTGCATAAGATGCTTCCTCTCCTTTATTAATGCCATATTTTTCATTCCGGTATTCAAATCCATATCCAAAGTTTAAGCCCTGTGCTACAGATTTAAAATTCTTACTTAAATCAACGTTTACCGTTGCTTGTCTAAATCTAAATCCTCCATCATCAAAACGAGTTTTGCTTGTATTACCAATCATGGAAGCATTAAATGTTTTGTTTCCATAATATTGAAAATCGTTTTTACCTGTTACCATACTTACATCCCAATTCCAGTTTTTAACAGATGTACCTTTAAAGCCCAATGCAATAGATGCATCATTAATATTTGTAGCAATATGTGGGTTATAATAAGTTTCACCGTCGTTGGTTAACCGCATTATTTCGGGCACATAAATTGGTGTGCCGCTTGTTGTTACCGGAAATCTTTCTGGTCTTGCACTCATGTTTCTTGTATAAGCAAACGCATCAGATTCTTTACTATTCACACCACCAAAAGAGTAAAAAGTTGCTTTGGTATCTTTAACAGGCAATTCCATGTTGTACATTACGCCGTAGGTTTTAATGGAGCCATCGCCAAATGCCCTGCGGCCACCATTTATGTATGGAATTGCATTTTTATCTGTTTGCCAATCTGTTGTATCAACTTGCCTGTATGTTTTTCCCTGACTTCTAAAATCAAAAGAAAAATTAACAAAACCACCGTTTTTACCCATTGTTAAACCATTGTTTGCCGATAAGGTAAATGTTCCACCATCTATTTTATTACCTGAGTAATATTGATTACCTGCGTTAAATTTTCTGGCATTAAATTTTGTATCGTAATACCCACTCCAGCCGGTATTTATTTGCCAGTGATTTACAGTTTTATTTAAAATAATATTCATTACACCTGCCATAGCATCGCTACCATATTGTGCAGATGCTCCGTCTCTTAAAATTTCAATTCTGTCAACAGAGCTTTGCGGAAAAGCATTTAAGTCTGTACCACTGGCGCCTCTGCCTCTTGTTCCAAACAAAGCAACAAAAGCAGTTGAATGTCTTCTTTTTCCATTTATTAAAACCAATGTTTGGTCGGGTCCTAATCCTCTTAGTGTTCCTAAATCAACATGATCGGCACCATCTGCGCCACTTTGTTTGTTATAGTTAAAAGATGGTGCTGCAATGTTTAATACCGAAGTAAAGTCCATTTTTGCAGTAGGCAAACCAACCTGGTTTACTTTAATAACATCAATTGGTACAGTTGTTTCTGTTTTTGCCCTCGCTGCACCACGGGTTCCTACAATTACAATATCACTTAAGTCGGAAACCGCTTTGGTTAGGCTAACCGTAACTGTTGTTTGATTACTTAATACTACAGATACCAGATTATAGCCAATGCTGGAAACCTCAACAACATCTCCGGCAGATGCCTGTATGGTTGCAGTTCCATTTTCGTTGGCACTTACACCACTCCCACTTCCTTTAATTTTTACAGTGGCATTAGAAAGTGAGTTTCCGGAAGCTGCTTCTGTAACATTTATAGTGTATTGCTTTTTTGTGCAAACCCAACAAATGAACATAGGATAAATAAGGTTAATGTGCAGATTTTTTTCATCTTAAGCGTATTTAGTTTAATTAATAAAGATGGAAAGCAAATTAGTATGTGTAAAGTAAACTCTTTTTTTTAAAAAATAAAATACCTCTAATACATTAAGTAAATCACTTATTCAAGTTTTTTTAATGCTTAGCAATTTATTCTTATTTTTACAAGAGACGATTGCCTGCCATGCAAATATTTTTAATCGAACTATTTAGTTCATATTAATTTGTATGTGATGAATAAAAAACTAGCTCTCTTTCCTTTTATTTTATTAATAGTTATTGTTATAATTTCGGTTGTTTTACCCTCTGGAATTGTTACCAACAATAATGCTGAAATAAGTGGCGCAGATACCGCCTGGATGCTAACAGCCACTGCATTCGTTTTAATAATGACACCCGGTCTTGCCTTTTTTTACGGTGGCATGGTTAACAAAAAAAATGTAATAAGCACTATGCTTCAAAGCTTTATAAGCATGGCGGTAATTACTATTTTATGGGTTGTTGTGGGCTTTAGTTTTGCTTTTGGCGAAAGTGTTGGTGGTGTAATAGGTAATCCTTCTACTTTTTTTATGATGAAGGGCGTACTAAATGGAAAGCCCTGGCAATTGGCTCCAACAATACCACTTATGCTATTTGCTTTATATCAATTAAAATTTGCCATTATTACTCCTGCTTTAATTACCGGTGCATTTGCAGAGCGTATAAAATTCACCTCATACATTTTATTTATTTGCCTGTTTTGTATTTTTATTTATTGCCCCTTAGCCCATGCTACTTGGCATCCCAATGGCATTTTGTTTAAATATGGTGTTTTAGATTTTGCAGGAGGTACAGTTGTACATATGAGTGCAGGCTTGGCTGCACTGGCAAGTGCTATATACCTAAAAAGAAGAACGGAAACCACACATACACCTGCAAGAATTACATATGTAATGTTGGGTACAGGTTTGCTTTGGTTTGGGTGGTTTGGTTTTAATGCAGGATCGGCTTTTGGCGCCAATGCTTTGGGTGTTACTGCATTAGCTACTACAACAACAGCCAGTGCTGCTGCGGCTTTTACATGGATAATTTTTGATGCATTAAGAGGAAGAAAACCATCTGCCATGGGCACATGTATTGGCGCTGTTGTTGGTTTAGTAGCTATTACACCTGCTGCAGGTTTTATTAGCATTGCTCATTCTCTAACTGTTGGTATTGTAAGCAGTATTGTTAGTAATATGATGGTGGAGTGGCGCTCAAAAACAACGATTGATGATACATTGGATGTTTTTCCCTGCCATGGTGTTGGAGGTATAGTAGGTTTTTTGTTAACCGCTGTTTTTGCCAACCAATCTATAAATAGTGCCAACACAACGGGTAACGGATTGTTGTTTGGCGAAACACATTTATTTATCGTTCATTTAATTACTACCATTGGTGTATCGGCGTTTGTATTTGGAGGCACCTTTTTATTACTTAAAATAACCGATTTAATTACACCATTACGGGTAACCGAAGATGAAGAAAAACTTGGGCTGGATATTAGCCAGCATGGAGAAAAACTTTAATTTTTTTTAAGACACAAATCTTCACTACTACCTTTATTCGTGGTATTAGTGCCATTCGTTGTTTTTAAAAACTATCACCTTGCTCCCGGAGGGCAATTTGCTTTAAGATAATTAGTATATAAGGTTGTTAAATGCTCCCATGTACCCTCGCCTTCGCTAATACTATGTGTACGATTTGGGTAAGCCATAAATTGAAATTGCTTATTGTATTTAATTAACTCGTTTACTAAAACTTCTGCATTACTGTAATGTACATTATCATCGCCGGTGCCATGTATGTAAAGCAAATTTCCTTTTAAATTTTTTGCATGTGTTACCGGTGATCCATTTACAAAATCTTCCATGTTTTCCTGAGGCAAGCCCATGTATCTCTCCTGATAAATATTATCGTAAAACAATTGATTACCTACTGCAGCGATTGAAATGCCTGTTTTAAAAATTTCGGGATACTGAAACATTAAATTTAAAGTAGATGAGCCACCACCGCTCCAACCCCAAACCGCAACTCTGTCTTTATCAAAATAAAGCTTTTATCCTGCAATAATTTTTTCATCCCCATTGCTAAATCTCTAATATTAATTGTGCCAATTTTACGATAAATGGCTTTGCGCCATTTTGCGCCTTTAAGCATTGGAGTGCCTCGGTTATCAATTGATACTTGTACATAACCATCTGCCCTTATATCGCCGTTGTACAAAAAATTGGTATGGCCGCCATTTCTATCCAATACTGTTGAGGCCGCAGGCTCGCCATACACATCTAATACAACCGGATATTTTTTTGAAGCATCAAAGTTTTTTGGTTTATTAATCCATGCATCAAGTGTTACATTATCTTCTGTTACAATTTGTAAATACTCAACATCATTATCCTTATTGGTTTTAGCGTTGGCCGCAATAGTTTTACTTGCGTTTACCGGTTTGTTATCGGGCAAAGTAATCCACTCAGACACTCTTGGTGTGTTGTGGTTTGAAAAACTATGACTGGCAAATTTTCCATTGGGCGAAATTGTATAATTGTGCGTTCCCTTAAAATTAGGGTTCGTTACCAACTCTGCATCGTTATTACCTTTAGGGTTTAGCTTTACCCTGTACAAATACAGTTGTGTTGCGTTGGCAGGCGATGCAGTAAAATAAATGTAATTATTTTTTTCATCTATGCATTTTATAACATCAATATCATAATCGCCTTTAGAAATGAGTGTTTCTGTTTTTCCATCTCTGCTTATTTTATAAATATGACGCCAACCATCTTTTTCGCTTACCCAAACAAATTCCTGATTATTGTTTATCCATGTAAACCCTCCCGGCTCACCAAAAATATCGGACGAGTTTAAATCTACCCATGCATCATCATTTTCTGCCCAAAAAGTTCTTGCACCACCGTCTGTAGTATTACAATACATCAACTTACTTTCTTGTTGCTTTCTATCTAATTGCTGCACAATTAATTCGTTTGTGCCACTCCACTCCATACGTGGAATGTAGTGCTGTTGAGGATTGCCGTCAATTTGCATCCATCTAATTAAACCGGAAGATACATTGGCTACACCAATTTTGGCAGGCGATGGGCTTTCGCCCACTTTTGGATATTCTACAGGTACTACTTTAGAGTAGTTACTATCGGTTGTATTCAACATAAAGTAGTCTCTTATTTTTGTTGCATCAATTTGCCAAAAAGCAATTTTACTTCCATCGGGGCTCCATCTAAAACCATCACGGCAACCAAATTCTTCTTCGTAAGCCCAATCAAATGTGTCATTAATCAATTTACGTGTGCTGTCACTTGTAATTCGTTTTATTATATTCGATGTCACATCTTCTACAAATAAATTATGCTCACTTACATAGGCTACCTTTTTTGCATCCGGCGAAAACTTTGCAAACATCAACGATTGTGCAGGCCTGTTTTTACCAAGCTGTGTTAGTTTATTGCTTACCAAATCAAGTAACCAATAATCGCCCATTGTATTGTAACGCCATACTTTTTTTGTATTTACAAAAAGCAACAATTTTGTATTGTCGGTACTAAATTTATAAGAGTCAGGTAATAATACTTTTCCGCTACCGGGAGTTAATTGCTCTTTTTTTATTAGCACCGTTTCGGCCTCCGTTTTAGGATCTACCTTAACAATATTACCATCTTTAATTTTTGTGTATGCATTACCATCAGCCATCCAGTTTATTTGGCCACGTTGAGCAAATATTACTTGCATTACAAAAAGCAAAACAATGCTTAATAAAATATTTTTACCCTTCATATAAAATGATTTAGACAATAAAATTAAGCAATTAGTTATTTTGTTTCATCATCTTGTTTTATTTTAACCTAACCCCCTGATAAGTTGGGGCAATCTCTTTCCTTTGGAGACGGGAAATTTAACACTTCAACATTTAATGTATTTTTATAGTCTCTATTAAGTTTATACTCAAATTAAAGTAAACAGTATATTTTTGTGCAAATGGAAAATGAAAAGCTACGCTTAGATAAGTACTTATGGGCTATAAGGCTTTTTAAAACCCGTAGCCAGGCGGCAGATGCTTGCGATAAAGGCAAAGTAAAATGCAAGGGTGATAATGCTAAAGCATCTAAAACTGTAAATATTGCAGATGAATACGAAGTAAAGACAGAGGCAAAGCGTTGGGTAATAAAAGTAACCGGCCATTTATATAAAAGAGTACAATATGCCGAGGCAATCAAATTTTATACCGATATTACACCTGCAGAGGAGTTAGATAGAATTAAATTTCAGGCTGCGGTTTTTCATACAGGAAAACGATTGAGCAAGCAGGGAAGGCCTACCAAGAAGGATAAGAGAGATTTGGATGAATATACACAAAATTAAAAAATGAAAACAAAAATTATTTATTTACTGCTACTTACATTCTGTTTGGCAAAAACCCATGCTCAGGAAGTAGTCGATTCTTTAAATCAATATTCAAAGGATACCGTAGGTGTATTTACCAAAGTAGATATGGAAGCACAATTTGCTGGCGGTGATACTGCATGGAGAAATTACCTTGTACGCAATTTGAACGTAGATAAAATTGCAGAAAAAATTAAATTTAAAAAGAATCAAAAAGTTGTTAAGGAAGTTGTAATCGTTAAATTTATTGTTTGTAAGGATGGTAGCCTTTGTGAAATTAAAGCCGAAAACAATGCCAATCCATTATGTATAGCCGAAGCCGAGAGAGTAATAAGAAAATCGCCTAATTGGAAACCTGCTCAACAAAATAATAGAACTGTAAAAGCTTACAGAAGGCAACCCATTACTTTTTACTTTGAAACAGAATACTAAAATTTGAAAATAGACATCATCTCTGTAATCCCCGATTTACTTCAATCGCCTTTTGCTCATTCAATTATGAAAAGAGCAAGAGATAAAAATTTACTTGAAGTAAATGTTATTAATTTAAGAGATTACACAACCTATGCAAGGGCACAGGTTGATGATTATGCCTTTGGTGGCGGCGCTGGTATGGTAATGATGATTGAACCTTTGGTAAATGCAATAGAATCTTTACAAAAAACCACTACGTACGATGATGTAATTTTTTTAACCCCGGACGGTAAAACATTTAACCAACAAATGGCCAATTCCTTTTCATTAAAAAATAATTTATTAATGATATGCGGCCATTATAAAGGTATTGACGAACGTGTGAGAGAACATTTTATTACCAAGGAAATTTCCATCGGCGATTATGTTTTAAGTGGCGGCGAGTTAGCGGCAGCAGTTTTGGTAGATGCTATTGGCCGGTTAATACCTGGCGTATTGAATGATGAAACCAGCGCTTTAACAGATTCTTTTCAGGATAATTTATTAGCACCGCCGGTTTATACTAGGCCGGTTGATTTTAGAGGCTGGAAAGTGCCTGATGTATTACTTAGCGGAAATCATAAACTTATTGAAGAATGGCGGCATACCGAAGCAATAAACAGAACGAAAGAAAGAAGGCCCGATATTATGGATGCTGATTAGTTTTTTTGTATCCATACGTATTCGGCAAAGCCCAAAATATCCCAAAAAATATTTCCCTGCAATTTTTTCCCTTGCAGCCATTTGGCAATAATCCTTACAGGCATGGCTATAATAAACCAAGGGTTGCGCCTTGTACCACTTTTTAAAACTGTACAATTATTGTCTGCAAATAATTTTGATAACTCAGGCACACTATACACTCTTACATGTGTATCATCATCTTTAAAATTTAATGTACCTTCCATTGATGGAAGCGTTGTGCTTTTTTTGCCCGGATACTCAACATACAAATAGCCACCACTTTTTAATTTTGGCAAAAGTCCTTTAATAACTTCATCTCCGTTAAATAAATGTTCAATTACATGAACCATATTTATTACATCAAAATAATTATTGGGTATTACCGAAAAATTAAGCTTTGTTAAATCCATTTCGTAAAAAGCTTTCATAGCGGCATAATCACTTTCATCATTATTAAAATCTTTTTTGCAAATCAACTCCGTGGTATTCGCAATTGGGGAAAACATTTAGCGTTTTGCTTGCCGAGTGATTGCCGGAGCCGATATCCAATAAAGCAAATTTGTTTTTACCAACCGCTCTGTTTAAAAAAATAAACTTATTTATAAACGAAGAAGAAAAAGATTTTAAACTCATGCTGCAAATTTACTAACTCTAAAATAAAATGCCTCAACTTTTAGTTGAGGCATCAAAATATGGTGTTACACTAATTAGTTTACTTTAAAAATAGCATCATCTACTTTAATATTTGTTTCAACAGTATCAATACTAAGCTCACCTCTTGAGCTTATTTGTGTGTATGGAAACCAATAACCATCAGCATTTTGCTTAAAGTTTGAAAAGCTTGTGGCATTCTCCATTTCTTCGCCATTAACAACCATTTTAGATGAAGATTTTATTAATCGGTTTGTTTTAGTATCAATAAAATAATTAGCCACCTTACCTGTTTTATATGTTAATACTAATTTGTAACATTCGGCTCCATCTACTGTTTCTTTTCCTTTATATTCAACCGAAGATCCTTTTTCTTTATAATTTACTAACGAGCCTTGCACATCCAATTGAGTTACCATTGCATTATGTTGTTCTGCACTTACTTCTTCCGGAGAGGATTGACCCTGAATTGGCATAAAACTCCAACTTTTTTCGGGTGTTACTATTTGGTAATTCTCTGTACCCATAACACTAATATCTGTACGGGCACCTACCATGTGTTTACGGGTTATTACTAACGCTACATCGGCGCTTTGTACACTCATAGAACCACTCATTTGTACTGTTTGTAATGCGTTCATGTTATCTTTACCGCCTAAAGCATCAATATATTTTTCTACTATTTCATCGGTCGTTTGGGCAAAGCTTACTTGTGCAGCCACAAGACAAATGATGAACAAACCAAAAATTACTAAATTTTTCATATTATGTTTTTTAATTTATTTTGTCAAAAGTAAGCATAAGTAAGCAACTTTGCATTCCGTTCATCCTTAAGCATAACATTAACAAAATCAATATGAATACATTTAAAATAACCGGAAACATAGTAGATATTTTAAAAAAAGAAATTTTTTATGGCGAAATAAGTGTAGAAAACAGCCGAATAACCACCATCCAAAAACACTCGGCCAATGTTGTAAAAACAGCTAAATATATACTTCCAGGCTTTATTGATAGCCATGTGCATATTGAAAGCAGTATGCTTGTACCCGGAGAGTTTGCAAAACTTGCTGCAGTACATGGTACTGTAGGCACCATAAGCGACCCTCACGAAATTGCCAATGTATGTGGTATTGAAGGCGTACGTTTTATGATTGAAAACGGAAAAACAGTTCCGTTTAAATTTCATTTTGGAGCGCCAAGTTGTGTACCTGCCACTATTTTCGAAACTGCCGGAGCGGTTTTAAATGCTGATGATGTTGATTTGCTTTTGCAGAACGATGATATTTTTTATTTAAGTGAAATGATGAATTTTCCGGGTGTGTTAAATAGTGATGAAGAAGTGATGAAAAAAATTGCATCGGCAAAAAAATATAACAAACCCGTTGATGGCCATGCTCCGGGATTAAGAGGCGCAACTGCAAAAAAATACATTGATGCAGGAATAAGTACCGACCATGAATGTTTTACAAAAGAAGAAGCGTTAGATAAATTAAAATATGGAATGAAAATTTTAATTAGAGAAGGAAGTGCTGCTAAAAATTTTGAGGCCCTAATTGATTTACTGAATGATTACCCTGATGAAATAATGTTTTGCAGTGATGATAAACACCCTGATAGTTTGGTTGATGGACATATAAACCAACTTTGTAAAAGAGCGGTTGCAAAAGGGATTGATGTGTTTAAAGTGTTGCAAGCCGCATGTATAAACCCTGTGTTACATTACAAAATGAATGTGGGGTTGCTTAAAGAAGGCGATGCAGCAGATTTTATTATGGTAGAAGATTTACAAGATTTTAAAACATTGCAAACTTATGTTAACGGTGCTTTGGTGGCCAATGAAGGCAAATCGAAGATTATAACTAAAACTTCGGATATACTAAATAATTTTAATTGTGCTTTAAAGCAAGTTTCGGATTTTGAGTTTTTAGTTTTGGATTTTAAGGAAGAAGTAGTTGCCATTGAAGCACTGGATGGACAATTGATAACCAATAAAATTAAATGCAATCCAATTGTAAAAAACAATGTTTATGAAAGTAATTTGGTTGACGATATTTTAAAAATTGTTGTTGTTAACCGATATAAAAATGCGCCGGTTGCAAAAGGCTTTATTAAAAATGTTGGATTAAAACAAGGTGCAATAGCATCAAGCGTTGCACATGACAGCCACAATATTGTTGCAGTTGGTGTTGATGATGAAAGTATTTGCAAAGCAGTAAACCTTGTTATAGAAAAACAAGGCGGTGTAAGTGCTGCAAGCAAAATAAATGAAATGGTTTTAGGCTTACCGGTTGCAGGCCTTATGAGTAATGAAGATGGTTATTTAGTTGCCCAAAAATATACTGCAATTGATAAAATGGTAAAAGAAGAATTAGGCAGTGCACTTACTGCGCCTTTTATGACATTATCTTTTATGGCATTGCTGGTAATACCACATTTAAAACTAAGCGATATGGGATTGTTTGACGGAGATAAGTTTGAATTTATTTAAGCCTATTCTGCTTTTGCATTAACAACTTTTACCGAAACACTATCTGTACCCTTAGGAGCAAACTCTTTGTTTTTAAAACTGGCATTTTCGCCCGGTTTTATTAAATCATAAACAACATCGGTAGTGCTCATTAAAAATGCTCCGGTTTTGCTGTAGTAACTTATTTCTACTTCTACATCTTTATAAGCAGCTACTTTAGCATTATTGGTTACCTGACCAATAACAACTTTTTCGCCAATTAGGTTTTTGCGCTCTTTGTTAATAGATGCACTTAAAAACCGGGTTGGATTTTTTTTTTCGGTTTGTTCAAGTGTTTCTTTGGTTTGTTCGTATTTGTCTTTTTTTTCTGCAGTTTTTTTATCGGCACTATTGCAAGATATTGCTATGGCTAATATAAAGATGGCTGATATTTTGTTCATTTGTTTTATTTTGAATACAATAAAAATACATTTTTTTGAAATAGAATGTTAATGTTTCATACTGGTCTGAAGTCTACATCTGAACATTAAATGAAATTAGCTACAGATTAAGCAGATTAACACAAATTTTTAATTTAGCTTTGTACCAATCGCTTCTATTAATGTTGCCATAATTCTTATGTACAAGAGTGCGACGCCAATGAAGCCGATTAAAGAAATTTTGCCGGGTACATAAAAATAAAAAAATGGTAATTAACTTAAGTGAAAATCACTCTTTAGTAAATAATTGGGTTGGCGAATTACGTAATGTAGATATACAAACCGACAGGCTTAGGTTTAGAAGAAACCTGGAGCGTATTGCCGAAGTTATTGGCTACGAAATAAGTAAAAAATTAGCCTGGGAAGAAAAAGAAATTACAACCCCAATGGGTATTTCGGTGTGCAAAGTACTAAAAGAACAGCCCGTTTTAGCTACCATTTTACGTGCCGGATTACCTATGCACAATGGTTTATTAAATTATTTTGACAAGGCAGATAATGCATTTATTAGCGCTTACCGCAAGCATCATACCGATGGTAGTTTTGAAATTGCCCTGGAGTACATGGCTAGCCCCGATATTGAAAACAGAATTTTAATTGTAAGCGATCCTATGCTGGCTACCGGCTCATCATTGGTAAAAACTATACAATTTTTAAGGGAAGAAGGTAATTTTAAGGAGTTGCACATAGTTTGTGCCATTGCTTGTACTGTAGGTATTGAATACATAAAACGTGCCGAGCCAAAGGCTACTATTTGGTGTGGCGATATTGACGACGAAATTACTGCCAAAGGCTATATTGTGCCCGGCCTTGGCGATGCCGGCGACCTAGCTTATGGGGTAAAATTGCAGAATTAGGCAAATGTTAAGAAAGTTTTCACTTTTAGTTTTGGTTTTTACGCAGCATTTTACCGCAAATCCTTATCTTTAAAGTTCTATATAGAAGAACATGAACATGAGAAAATTAATAACATTTATTGGTGCCCTTTTTATCACTTTGGTGATAAATGCCCAAGATCCTCATTTTTCGCAATTTTTTGCATCGCCACTTACGCTAAATCCGGCCTTTACCGGTAAGTTTGATGGTATTTGGCGTTTAACGGCCAATCACAGAGATCAGTGGCCATCTATACCCAAAGCATATGTAACAACCAGCGCTTCGGTTGATTTTGGAATTTTAAAAAGTAAAATTCCGGAAAAAGATGTATTTGGCGTGGGCTTTTCGGGTTTGGCAGATGCAAGTTCTAATAAAATATTAAAATTAAATTATGGCTCAGCTTCACTTTCGTATCATAAAGCATTAAGTGAAGATGGATATAGCACCATTGGTGCTGGTTTTCAGGCAACATACAGCAGTTTAAGTTTAGATCAAACAAAACTTACGTTTGAAGATATGCTTACGCAAAACGGCTTTACAGGCACTACTTCGGATGTACTTACGAATGGAAATAATCAAAATTATTTTGATATTAATGCCGGTGTTTTATATTCGGGATCTACCAACGGTAGCAATAATTTTTACATTGGTGCTTCCATGTATCATATTAACAGGCCCAAGGTTAGTTTTAAAGATAAAAACTGGTTTTTAACAGGCCGCATTACAGCGCATGCCGGTGGTTATTTTCCTATTGCCGATAATCTTTCTATAAACGGCTCTGTAATACATCAAATACAAAACAAGGCCAGCGAAACTACTTTTGGTGCTGCATTAAGCATTAATGCAAATGGAAGTATGGAAAACCCAACAAATGTTTATGCGGGCAGTTGGCTGCGTTTAAATGATGCTGTTATTCCTTACTTAGGTTTAGAGTTTAATGGCCTTCGTATTGGCGCCAGTTACGATATTAATATTTCAAATTTAAGAGCTGCAACAGCAAGCCGTGGTGGTATGGAGCTTTCGTTAATTTATATTAAGAAACCTGCAGAGCCAAGCGGCATACCTTGCCCAAGATTTTAATATAATTTAAGCCGCATTTACTGCGGCTTTTTTATTTGTTAGGATAGCTGCTTACAAACTTATTTCCTTTTACATAAAACCTGTATGGGTAATTGGCTGCTATTCCTGCACTTTCTACACCTATGCGTTTGCTAATGCCTATTTGTGTTTCATTAAATTTTCTTGTATTAAAAAACTGTTCATCTTCGCCAATGAAAATTTGATGCTCCAATAAATTTAAGCCACTATGCTCTTTACTTATCCCTAATGCCTTACCTACATTGCCCGGACCTTTTGTTAATGTACTATCCAGTTGTTTTTTGCCGGTACGTTTAAGCATTGTATCTATTCCTTGCAAAGGTTCTATTGCTCTTATTAAAACAGCGTCGGGTATATTTTTTTTGTTGGTTACTACATTAAACAGATGATGCATACCATAACATATGTAAACATAGGCTACACCCCGTTTAGCATACATCATTTCATTACGCAGGGTACGTTTTCCGTTGTAGGAGTGAGATGCGTTGTCTGTAATGCCAATATATGCTTCCGTTTCTACAATTATACCCGATGTAATTGTGTTATTAAATTTAGTAACTAAAATTTTGCCAAGTAGTTCCTTTGCAATTAATACTACATCTTCCCGATTGTAAAAAGAGATTGGTAATTTTTTCATTTATGAGTTATCTTTAAAGCCATAATACTAAGTTAATAATAATGCTTAAAGAAATTATAACAGCCATTCAAGCTTATTTTCAAACACACAGGTTTATTTCCAAACACCGGCTGTGGAAATGGATTTTTATACCCGGCTTAATATATGCTTTGCTTTTTTGTGCAGGTATGTATTTTTTTTGGAAAAGCAGTAACAGTGCTATATCCTTTATGCTGCTAAAAACCGGCATTAAAGATTGGATGGAGAGCATACACAACAGTTGGTTAAACTGGTTGTTTATTTTTGGGCAAATAATGCTTCAACTCGTTTTTTTACTTTTTTACTTTTCCTTATTTAAATACATATTTTTAGTAATTGGCTCGCCTGTATTTGCTTATTTAAGCGAAAAAACGGAAGGCATTATTGAGGGCAAAGATTTCCCATTTAGTTTTAAACAATTGCTAAAAGATATTGCCAGAGGTATAAAACTGGCATTTCGTAACATGCTTTGGCAAACCGTTTATACAGTTTCAATTTTAATACTCTCTTTTATACCTGTTATTGGTTGGATTACGCCTTTAATTGCCTTATTTGTTGAATGCTATTATTTTGGCTTTTCAATGCTGGATTATAGCTGCGAAAGAAACAGGCTTTCCACATCGCAAAGTATTGCTTTTATTGGCAGACATAAAGGTTTGGCAGTGGGCAATGGCTTAATATTTTATTTAATGCACTTTATACCTGTTTTGGGTTGGATATTAGCCCCAAGCTATGCGGTAATTGCGGCAACCATTAGTCTTTACAATACAAAGAACAGTAAGTAAACATGACAGCTCAATTATATTTAATTCCTTGTGTTATTGACGAGGCTGCAACAGAAACCATACCTGCATATATTGTAGATGCTGTAAAAAAGTGCAATGTAATTTTTGCGGAAAACGAACGCACTACCCGCCGCTTTTTAAAAAGTATTTGTAAAGAAATAGTAATAGATAATTACGAGTGGTTTACTGTACATAAGGCAGAAGAAGAACAAATAAATACATTTAAACAAAAAATAAAAGAAGGAAAAATAATTGCTATAATTAGTGAAGCCGGTTGCCCTGGCATTGCAGATCCGGGGCAAATACTTATAGAGATTGCCCAGCAAATGAATATACCTGTTAAGCCATTTGTAGGCCCAAGCTCAATTTTATTGGCACTTATGGCCAGCGGAATGAATGGACAACAATTTGAATTTGTTGGTTACTTACCAATTGATAATGCAGAAAGAGCAAAAGCAATTAAAGACCTTGAAAACGCATCCCAAAAAAACAACAGCACAAAAATTTTTATTGAAACCCCTTACAGAAACAATCAGCTTTTAGAAACCCTTTTAAAAACATGTAAAGCCAATACAAAAATTTGCGTTGCAGCTGAACTTACCGGTGCTAACGAGTTTGTAAAAACCAAAACTGTTGCCGATTGGCAAAAACAAAAAACCGACTTACATAAGAAGCCGGTAATATTTTTGCTGCAAGCCTGATTGTATTTTTTTATTGCGATGGCATCTTTTCCATCTTATACACAAAGTACTTGGTATCTCCTCTAAAAAATAATTTAGTATAATATTCTTTGTAATAAAGTTTTACAGCCACTCTTTGATCGAGACCTGTAATTTGATTTGCAACGCTATCATTCGCTACAGAAAACTGCCATTCCTCGTTTGGTGTTGTTGTATTTCCAATATTTACAAATCCTGTTTTTAATATCCCTTCGTTGGTTTTAAAAATATATCCTTTGTGAGAGAATTTATAAATATATCCAATTCTATCACCCTCACTGTAAACAAAAACAGCAGCAAATAAATAAGCAATACCAACATACAAAGCAAATCCTATTACCCCAAACAAAAGCACCTTTTTAATAAACCGTGAAAACCAGTTACCTTTTTTTTGTGCTACAGATGTTGCATTTTCTATTTTAATATCTTCCATAATCAATAATTTTTACAAAGCTAAATATTTTACAAGTAAATTCAGTGTTTATCTGTTAAATAGCTAAGCTACATTCTGTGCCCAAGCTACAATCCGTATTTATCTACCAAATAAACCATACTTGCCATTACTACAGCACCCAGGTGCAATTCTCTTTCGTGTACATTTTCAAAAACATCGGTTGCTGCATGGTGGTAATCAAAATAACGATTGCCAACTGTGTTTAACCCAAATTGTGCTGTTTTAAAGGCTGTTTGCAAAGGCCCAATATCTGCACCGCCGCCGCCACCTTTGCTAAAATTAAATTTATCGGCATCTAACATCGTAAATAAACTTTTCCATTGGCTTACTTTAGCAAATTGTTGTTCTGTCATTCCACACCCAAAGCCTCTAGGCGTTTCGCCTCCTCCATCACTTTCCATAGCCATAATATGTTTTTCGTTTTTAGCTTTTGCCTCTTCCATATATTTAGTGCCGCCACGCAAACCATTTTCTTCGTTAGCAAATAATACAATTCTAATTGTCCGTTTTGGTTTGTAGCCCAAGGCTTTAAACACTCTTAAAATTTCTATGCTTTGCACCATGCCTGCACCATCGTCGTGTGCACCTTCACCTAAATCCCAGCTGTCTAAATGGCCTCCAATGGTTATTATTTCATCCGGAAATTCGCTTCCTTTTATTTCGCCAATAATATTATGCCCAATGGTGTCTGCCAACATTTGTGCATTTGATTTAATAAAAAAATCTGCATCTGCATATTGTTTGTATAAATACAAATTCAATTCATCGGCATGTTTAGTGCTTATTGCCAAAGCCGGAATTTTTGGAAATGAATCATTATATCTTAACGCACCTGTGTGAGGATTCCAATCATGAGCAGCAGTTACCGAACGTACCAAAACCGCTACCGCACCATATTTTGCTGCCGCAGATGCTCCACCTCCTCTGTATTTAACAGCATCACCATAAGCACCTCCTAATATTTTTTTATTATAAGGATAATTATAAAAAACAATTTTGCCTTTTACTTCATTCTTCCTTGCATTCAATTCTTCAAAGTTTTTTATTTCGATAATTTTTGCTTTAATACCATTTTTGCCTGTGCCAACAGAATTGCCAAGCGCTGCAACTGCAAAGTAAGGATCTCGATCATGATTTTTTGTGTAAAAACCTGCATAAGCAACTTTGCCCCTTACCCAATGCGGCACCATACATTCTTGCTTGTAAGCATTTTCTGCTCCGGAATTTTTTAATGTTCGTATTCCCCAATCTTCAGCCTTGTACATACCTGCAGATCCACTAAGCCTTTGTCCTATTGACTTACATAAGTTACGCAAATTGGAATATGCCTCACCGTGTTGCAAAATTTCATCGCTTATTTTTTTAATAAATAACGAATCTTCATTTACTTGTGCATTGGCTGTACCAAAAACAAAAGTGGTTAAAATTATTAAATAGAGTTTTGAACCTAAAGCCATAGTTAAATATTTATTTTAATGATGAACGTAATGCGACGCCACTGAAGTATAACCAAGGAACAACCGCTTGTACCATATTTAACAAACTTAACTATAAAATGGTAAATTGCGTATTCAAAATTATACAAATGAATATTGCTATTGTTTGTTACCCTACTTTTGGTGGTAGTGGTGTATTGGCCACAGAGTTGGGCAAAGCCCTTGCAGACAAAGGGCATAACATTCATTTTATTACTTATCAGCAGCCTGTAAGGCTAAGCGGCTTTCATGCAAATATTTTTTACCATGAGGTAAGAGTACCTACGTATCCTTTATTTGATTTTCCGCCATACGAAACGGCGTTAAGCAGTATGATGGTGGATGTGGTTAACAACCATAATATTGATTTGTTGCATGTGCATTATGCCATACCACATGCCAGTGCTGCCTATATGGCAAAACAAATTTTAGCAAAAGATGGCAAGCGAATTCCTGTAATTACAACATTGCATGGTACAGATATAACTTTGGTTGGCAAAGATAAAACGTATAGCCCTGTTGTAACGTTTAGCATGAATGAAAGTGATGCCCTTACTGCGGTATCACAAAATTTAAAGGATGAAACGCTGAACAATTTTAAGATGGAGAGGGATATTGAAGTGATTCACAATTTTGTAGATGTGCAACGCTTTAACAGAAAACCGGTAGATGCTTTTAAAAAATTAATAGCGCCAAAAGGCGAAAGAATAATTGTACATGCCAGTAATTTTAGAAAGATAAAACGTGTGGAAGATGTGGTAAAAGTATTTATGCAATTAACTAAAACGGTGCCCAGTAAATTATTATTATTGGGAGATGGTCCCGAAAGGCAGCATGTAGAAAGCCTTTGCCGAGATTGTGTTTTATGTGATGATATAAAATTTTTAGGCAAGCAAGAACAAATGGAAGATATTTTACCCATTGCAGATTTATTTGTGCTTACCAGTGAATATGAAAGTTTTGGATTAGCTGCATTAGAAGCAATGGCTGCTGCTGTACCGGTAATTAGCACAAACGCAGGTGGTTTGCCCGAAATAAATATTGATGGTTATTGTGGCTATATGAGCAATGTTGGCGATATTGAAGATATGAGCAAAAATGCCATTAGCATTTTAAAAGATGATGCCACTTTACAACAATTTAAAACAAACGCCTTAACACAAGCCAAAAAATTTGATATTGCAAATATTGTTCCTGTGTACGAAGAGTTGTATAAACGAGTTATTCAATAGCTTAACGATGTAACCATTTTTCGGGATCGTAGTATTTGTTTTCGTCTTGTAAAAAGAAGTCTACAGCACCAATTCCCTCCAAATTTGCCATTGCTTTACCAAGCACTTGCCCTACAGAAACCTGTTGCCCTCTTTTAACAGTTACATTTGAAATATTACTGTAAGTAGTAAAATAGCCACCATGTTGTATAACTACCGTGCCACTTTCGTCTTCCATAACTAATGATACAACACCTCCAAAAATGGCTTTTACTGGCGCACCAATTTCGGTTGCAATAGTAGTATTATTTAAAACTATAGTACTACCACTAGGTAATTCGTTGCGACCATAGTGCATTAATATTCTGCCACTCACGGGCCATGATAAATTACCCATATTTGCTCTAAAACTTGTATTTAAGGCTCTGTTTTCATCTGTTACCAAAATACTTGCAGTTTCTTTTTTTACAACAGGAGCTTTTACAATAGGAGCTTTTGTAGTTGGTGCTTTTGTAGTTGGGTTTGTTGCACCAGTATTATTAGAAGTTACATTTGCTTTTGCAGCAGCTTTTAAAGCAGCTAATCTTTTGCTTCTTCGTCGGCAGCTTTTTTTAAGTGCCGCTTTTCTTTGCCTCCTCAATTACTCTTTAATATTGGCTGCAATAGCTCCTTCTACTCTTTTTAACTGCTTTTGTTTAGCTGCGTACTGATTATTTAAATTTTTACCTTGCTTTTTTAATTCGTTTAAAACCCTGTCTTTTTCTTTTTGCTGCGTTTCCAATACACTTAGCTCTTTGTCTTTAGATTGGAGTACAATGTTTTTCTTTTGTTTTGTACCCGTAAGTTCTTCTACTCTTTGCTTTCTTAATTCCTGTGTACGTATTATGTTTTCGCCCTGCATTTCCCTATAATTGCGATAGCTTTTTAAATAAGCTATACGCTTTATGGCATCGTTAAAACTAGCGGCGGAAAAAATAAAATTTAAAAATCGTAATTGCTTCTGTTTTTATAAGCATACACCATACTTTTGGCATACTCTTGTTTAAGCGTATCTAACAATCTATCATATTTATTAATATCCCGTTGTGTTGCAGATAAACTTCTGTCTAACAGATTAATATCATTGTTAATATTTTCAATTAATCTGTCTTGCAGGTTAACTTTATCATTAATTAATTTCCATTGTACAAAATTTTCTTTTGTTTTCGATTTATTTTCATTCAGCATTTTTTCTGTTTCCACTAATTCTCTTTTAAGCTGTTGCTTTTGCTTTTCCAGTTCTTCACGGGTTTGTGGTTGTGCAAAAGCAGTTACTGCTATTAAAAAAAATGTTGTGCAAAAAATAAATACTTTCTTCATTTGCCTAAGTTGGGGTTTACTCAAATGTACAATTCAATTACAAAACATGTGGTGCATAAAAAACTAACACATGTGTATAATTACAAATAACGCTTACTTTTTTTTATAATTTTTGGGGATGTTAAAAGAAACTGATAAATCTTTGTTAAACTCATATTGCTTGTAGTTGAGCTTAACATCAAGTTTGTTTTTTTCTGAAACCGTTATTTCCCTTGAAGTTGAAAAATCAATACCATTTTTATTTTCATAATCCGTATAAGTAATATCGGCAGTTCTGTTTCTTGTTACATCTACGTCATCCAACTTACTATGCAGCAATAAATAATTATCCGGCGATAGTGTCAGCAAATGTTTAAAATACTCCCCCACAGTAGATATTAGAACAGCATTTTCCATTTTTTTATATGTAACTATATTACTATCCATAAATATTGGATTGCCTATCAACAAATCCTGCAAAGTTGCATAATCAAAAGGTATTGCTGTTACTTCCTGCAAATAATCAAGCGATCGGTATTGTACTTCTTTTTCTAATTTATTTAACAATATCACACTATCTTTTTTAATCAGTACTCTAAAGGCCTCTATATTTAAAAATGTTGCAGAAATTGAAATCCAGATAGCACTATCTTTTATTATTCGTACAATGGCGGTTGCATCTTGTTTTTTTCCTTTACTGTCATCATAATCAACTTTAATTTTTGCGTTGAAGGTTTTAAAATCTATCCGATGACTATTAAATGTAGTTACTAATTTATTTAACGCATCGATAGAATCGGTAATGGTATGATTTACTATGATAACTGTATCTTTTTTTGCAATTGCATTATTAATATTTTTTGTTGTTTTGCAACTATAATTTGTTGCAGATATTAATGCAATCAATATATAAACAAAATATTTATTCATTTGCCTTGGTTATTAGGTTTTATTTATTGCCTGTATGGCCAAATCCACCATCGCCTCTTATTGATTCATTCAATTGTTGTACCAAATTTAAATTGGCTTTTTCAACTTTAGCTATTACCATTTGCGCTATTCTATCCCCATTTTCAATTATCTGCATTTCGTTGCTCAAGTTTATTAAAATTACTTTAATTTCTCCTCTGTAATCGGCATCAATAGTGCCAGGAGTATTTAAGCAGGTAATTCCATTTTTTATTGCAAGGCCGCTTCTGGGTCGTATTTGAGCTTCGTAACCTATTGGTATTTCAACAAACAAACCTGTGGGTACTAAACAACGTTCCAGCGGTTGTAAATTAATCGCCACATCTATTGCAGCTCTAATATCCATACCTGACGAACCATCTGTTGCATAAGTTGGCAAAGGATTGTTAGATGTGTTAATTATTTTATTAAAATATCGCTCATACTTTACAAAAGGTAATTATGTGCAGCCAGCTTTTAAAGGAATTATTTTAACAGTTTTTATTTATCGTATAAGCATAACTGTTCCTTGTTCGTATTTAGGTATTCCTTTAAGAGTAGTATATTTCATTGTCCATAAATAACTTCCCGTAGGCATTGTTTTTCCTTTATAAGTGCCATCCCACTTTTTAGTGTTTTCCTTAGTTTCAAAAATTAAATTTCCCCATCTGTCATAAACTACAAAATGAAATTCTTTCGCCGAAAAGTCGTTTGCAACACCAAATTTATCATTTTTAGTATCCCCATTAGGTGTAAATGCGGTTGGAATAAAAATTTCGCAATCGCCTGCAATTACATTTACTGTATCGCTGGCAACGCAATCAGTTGTAACTGTAACATAATATTTCCCGGCTCTGTTTATTATTATATCTCTTGTCTTTTCACCTGTGTTCCACAAATAAGTTGCATTAACATAATTTCCCCCCGATAATATTATTGGCTTTGCATTGCATACTGTAGTATCTGGCCCAATATTTACAATTGGAGGAGGCTTAATAAATAAATTAATTGTATCGCTTATTTTACAACCTAAATAATCTAGTGTAAGCCAGTATTTTCCGGGAGAGCTAGTGGTAATTTCGGTAGTAGTTGCTCCGGTATTCCACAAATAATTAGCACTGGGCAAATTAATTTGTGCTATAATTTTTTCATTATTAAAGACACATGCTTCTAAATCATTGCCTAAAATATTTTCGTTGCCGGTAATCCAAATTTTTGTGGATGACTCATCTATTTCAAGCCCTGAGCAAGGGTTAAAATAATATACTTTCAATTTAACTGTATAAAAGCCGGGGGTTGCGTATGGATGTACAGGATTTAATTGTGTAGACAGTTGAGTGTCGCCAAAATCCCATTTCACAGAGTCAATTCCAGTAAGCCTATTTATAAAAAAAGGCACAGTTAAATCTGTACAATTGCCGCCTCTATAAAAATCATAAGGCCTTAAGTTGGGGTCAAAATTACTTTGCATAAAATTGGGTAATCCATATTGCAAAACCTCTGCAGACGCCGGCAATCCAAATGATATTTTATTGAGTACAAAATTGCAACCTGCACCAACTACATCCGGATTTTCTACTACAGAAATTGCAGAGTCCTTCCACATGGACATATATATTTTTTGATCGGGGCCCATTTGTAATGCTCCGCCATACCAGGGAGTTGGTTCAGCAATAATTTGCTTTGTAGATAAGATGGTAGTGGGGTTGTGCGAAGTAATATCAAATTGAAATAACGTAGCTGGATTAGTAAGTGAATTATTTGCGGAGATATACAATAAATTACCATTTGGCGAAAACTCTGCTCCATATATTCCAATAAAGCCCGGTGCATGAGGTATGGCATTAGGCTTAAATGTTATTGCATTAGAAATAACTCGTAGTATTATCAAAATCCATTAATTCCACTAAATCATTTTGAAAACCATGAACTGCTGCAAGCTTTTTATTATTAGTAGAAGATTTTAAAACCCCAATGGCATTTGTTTCCGCTCCGGAAACAACCAAACCGGTATGACTTACAACAGGTGTTGAGTTTATTCCTGTACTCGTAACTAAATAAGAATGATATTCATCTGTATTCCATTTTCGAACAATGACCCAAAAGTCTTTTTTGTTACAATGGCTAACTACTGTAAGTTTTTCAATAATTTTATCTTCTATTATATTATTTTTTTGAATAACTTCCCCATAACCCCCGTCTCTATTAATATTTACAATACTATATGCTAAATTTTGCTCATCCTGGCTTGCAGCACCTCTAGTAAATATATAGTACAAACTATCATTGCCATGAAATGGAATTATTACTGCCCCATTTGTGCTACTCATGTCCCCTCCAATTGGAACTCCACCTATCATTAATTCTTTCTTCCTATTATTTACACTAACCCCATTTGTATAAAATAACAAATTACCATTCTTATCTGCAACACTTGAACAACTTTCTATGCTGGTTAATGCTCCGCCAGTTAATGGTGTGGGTGGATTATTATTAAAATTCAATCCAACCCCTTTTCCAAAATACCAAATATTTGAAGTCCGTTGTGCATTTAAGCAAAAACTACTATTTAAAAAAATAAAAGCTATACATACTACTTTTCTCAATTTCATAATACCAATTGTTTTTTATGCTCAAGCAAAATCGTTGCATACGCCACCAACCCTTCTTCCCTTCCTACAAAACCCATATTTTCGGTTGTAGTTGCTTTTATAGAAACATCTTTAACCCTTAAGCTTAATATGTTTGCAATTGTTTGCTACATTTGTTCAACATAAGGCTTTATTTTAGGCTGTTGCAAACATAACGTAGAGTCTATATTCACAACTTTATAGCCCTCCCCCTTAATAAGCTCACTGCATTTTGCCAGTAGTATTTTACTATCAATATTTTTATACTTTTTGTCTGTATCCGGAAAATGTACTCAATATCTCCCAAACATAAAGCCCCTAGCATTGCATCGCAAATGGCATGCAGTAACACATCAGCATCGCTATGCCCTAAAGCACCTTTACTATGTGGAATTTTAACGCCGCCTATCCATAAATCCCTTCCTTCTACTAATTGATGAAAATCAACCCCCGAGCCTATTCTGTAAGCCATTTTGATTGCATTTAATAAAATGTAAATATCTGTAATAATATTGTAAATAAATAAAAAAGCGTTACGCTTTAGGCGTAACGCTTTTTTACATGAAATAGTTTTATTTAGTTAGCAGCACCACCACCAAAATCAAATACTAAACCAAAACGATATGTATTAGATAATGGATTACGGTTGTAACCACTTCCTGAGTTAAACAAATATGCAAAGTTTAAACCAATCATGTTGTACTTTAAACCAGCACCAACTGTAAAATATTTTCTGTTTCCTTTTGCAGGATTTTCGTAGAAATAACCAGCTCTAAAAGCAAACTGGTCTTTGTACCAGTATTCTGCACCAATAGATGCATTAACTTCTCTCAATTCTTCGCCCATTCCGCCAGGAGCATCTCCAAAAGATTTAAACCAGCTACTAACAACACCTTGGCTACGATAATCTTGTAAAGCTGTTGCAGATGTATCACCTGGAGTTGGTACTAATAATTTATGAATATCGGCAGCAAAAGTTAATTTACTGTCTTCATTAAATACCTTAGTGTAAGCACACCCTAAACCTAAGTTAGCAGGAATATAGTCCTTTTGAGTAGCATCGCTTGTGTAAGCAATTTTAGCTCCTAAGTTAGTTAAAGTAGCTCCCCAGTTAAATCCTTGACCAGCGGCATTTGCACCATGATGGTAGAACGATAAATCGCCTGCAACTGATGAACCTCCTTTATATGTTACACCGTTTACAAGACCAGAAGCCAATTTTGAACTAATATATCTAATAGCTAACCCTAAAGAGTTTTTGCTAGATAATTTTCTTGAATAACCTGCATCAACTGCAAACTCTCTTGGTCTAAATGTACTAATTGGGTTACCAGAAAAGTCGGTAAACTCAATAGAACCTAAGCTGAAATATCTTAATGATGCAGATATTGCTGCTTGGTCATCCAATTTATAGTATCCAGAAGCAGATGCCATATAAATATCATTGATAGCTAAATCTCTTAACCATGGAACATAGTTTAAAGAAAGACCGCCCTTACTTGCGCTAAAAGGTGTTTTAGCCAAATTATTGAACATAGAATTTGCATCCGGTGCAGTAGCAATACCTACATCTCCCATAGCACCACTACGGGCATCTGGCGTTACACGTAAAAACGGTACAGCTGAGGTTACAACATTTAATGGTTGGGTTGACTGGGCATTAGTTACAGTAATTGTTCCTCCCAGTAACATAACTAAGGCAGTTAGTTTCAAAGTTACTTGTTTCATGCGTTTTGTTTTGTCTTGGTTAGGTAGACTTACCTCTATAAGCGTTTAGTTTAATGGTTTTATTTAATTGTAAAAATAATAGAATTATTTATACGAACAACTAAATTATTAAAATCTTGTTAAAAAAAATAATAAATCTTTTATTTTTCAAAGATAGTAACTTTTAATAGTTAATCCAATACTACAAAAGGGTTACTTCTTTTTTGAGTATTTTGTTATGCAATTTAGCAAATAAAACGTAAAGAGCAATTGTTTATTGTAATGGTCATAATTTATTTAAGCAACATTGTTTGTATAAAAGCTAACAAAACAATACAGACCTGGCTTATATTTCAAACAAAATCATCCTTTCTGCTACCCCTACTCCTTTCTAACAAGACATTTTATTTTGTAAAAGTGCTGCAAATAATTCTAAATTAAATTATTATGCTCAATATTGCGTTAAAGTGAAGATTTAATATACCTTACCAATATCTCTGCAATTGGGGATGATATTTTTTATACAATCTTTTCGTTAAAAATGAATTTGAATGCCAGTAATTCGTATAAAGTATTTATATTCGCAACCTGTGTAGCCCCCTACACAATAAATAAGAGAACCTTTCGTTAATTAACTTGCAAAACGAATGAATATGCAAAAAAACGTTTCGGGCAAAAGCCTGATGATTATTGTAGCCGCAGCACTTAGCTTAAGTGCATGTAAAAATGGCGGCATTGGTAAAAAAAGTAACAAATCATCTGCAACAGGATGGAATTACGACGACAAGAACATGGGAAATTTCCATGTATCAAAAGTTAAATATCCAAAAGCTGGCCCTGGGCTTGTATTTGTACAAGGCGGATCGTTTGTAATGGGCGCCAAAGATGAAGATGTGATGGGTGATTGGAACAATGTTCCTCGTAGAATTACAGTTCCTTCGTTTTTTATTGATGAAACAGAAGTTGCTAACGTACATTACAGAGAATATTTATACTGGTTAGAAAACACCTTTAGCGGAGATACCACCGTAATGAGAAAGGCATTGCCTGATACATTGGTTTGGAGAGATGAATTGGCATACAACGAGCCATACGTAGAATATTATTTCCGTTTTCCTTCATATAATTACTATCCGGTAGTTGGTGTTACCTGGCAACAGGCACACGATTTTTCAATTTGGAGAACAGATAGGGTTAATGAACTTAATCTAATTAAAAAGGTTATTTAAAGAAAGATGCCGCTAAAAAAGAAATGAAAGGCGCAGGTGCAGATGGATCTTTTAATACAGAAACCTATTTGATGGCGCCTGATATGATCCAAAGCAAAAGCAAGCCTAAAAAATCTGATTTAAAAGATGTTAATGGTAAACCAAGAGGGACTGTAAAAATGGAAGATGGTGTTTTAAATATGGGATACCGTTTACCTACAGAAGCTGAGTGGGAATATGCTGCTTATGGCATTTTAGCCCAAAACCCAAGCCCTCGTAAAAAAGAGAGCAAAAGTGGTGAGGAATTACTAAGTAATCAACAAATATATTCTTGGAGTAACAATCCTAATGGTTTAAGAGATAACCGCCGTGGTAGCTGGCAAGGTAAATTCCTTGCAAACTTTAAAAGAGGAAGTGGTGATAACATGGGTGTTGCTGGTGGTTTAAATGACCGTGCCGCTATCCCTGGAAATATAAAATCCTTTTATCCAAATGCATTTGGTTTATATAACATGAGTGGTAATGTTAGTGAGTGGGTTGGCGATGTTTACAGACCAATGACATCTATGGATGGACAAGATTTTAACTATTATCGTGGTAATAAATTTCAAAAATATTATAAAAATGCATCCGGCGAAGTTGAAAGAGACAGCATGGGTCATTTAAAGAAAGTTGATATCTCTGATGATGAAGTTAGAAGCCGTGCCAATTATCAAAAAAATGATGTAATTAATTATTTAGATGGCGACTCTGCAAGTGGCGTATATTATGGATATGGTACAACTTCATTAATAAGCGACCACTCAAGAGTAATTAAAGGTGGTAGCTGGAATGACAGACCTTACTGGTTATCTCCCGGCACTCGTCGTTTTATGGATGAAACACAAGCTGCAAGTACCGTAGGTTTCCGTTGTGCTCAAACTTATCTTGGTCCACCAGAAGGTCCGGGCTTTAAAGAAGGTAACTCGTTTGGAACACGTAAACAAAAAAGAAAAAAGAAATAAAATTAATTTAATAAATAAAAAGCAATATCGTAAATGGTATTGCTTTTTTTACGTCTTAACAATTTACATTTCTCCCCTATTTTTGCTTATGCAAATTACAGATTTATATAAAATTTATTTAGCTAACCCAAGTATACAAACCGATACCCGAAAAATAAAGCAAGGCGATATTTTTTTTGCTTTAAAAGGAGATAATTTTAATGGCAATCATTTTGCTAATGCAGCTTTAAATACCGGAGCCGCCTATGCAATTGTTGATGAAGAAATAGATAATGCATCTACTAAAATAATTAAAGTAGATGATGTGCTCACCACCCTTCAATTATTGGCAAAACACCACAGAGAGCAATTTATAGATGTAAAAATTCCTTTCATTGCAATTACAGGCAGCAACGGAAAAACAACTACTAAGGAATTAATTCATCAGGTTTTATCCGCTACCTATAAAACGTATACTACCGATGGAAATTTAAATAATCATATTGGTATCCCATTAACCCTATTAAAAATAAAGCCCGATGTACAAATTGCAGTTATTGAAATGGGGGCCAATCATAAAAAAGAAATTGAAAGTTATTGCGTATATGCACAGCCAACGCATGGTTTAATTACCAACTGCGGCAAAGCTCATTTAGAGGGTTTTGGTGGCGAAGATGGTATAAAGCAAGGTAAAGGCGAATTATTTGAATACTTAAGCGCTCATAATGGTACAGCATTTATTATGAATGATTATGAGTATTTACAGGAGATGAGCAAAGGAATTCAAAATATTATTACCTATGGAACTAACAATGCAATGCTTTGTGGCAATGTAAATAATAGTAATTCATTTTTAGAAGTATGTATTTCCGGAGGAGCAGATATTAAAATAATTAAAACAAATTTAGTAGGCGCATATAATTTACCCAATGTATTAGCAGCAGTTGCCATTGGAAAATATTTTAAAGTACCGGATGAAAAAATAAAAGCTTCATTAGAAAATTATGTCCCTACAAACAGCCGAAGCCAGTTAATAAAGAAAGATAGCAATACCTATATTTTAGATGCTTATAATGCTAACCCATCAAGTATGAAAGTTGCCATTGAAAATTTTGTAAAGATGAATGGTACTAATAAAGTTGTATTGTTGGGTGGCATGATGGAGCTTGGTAAGGAAAGTATTACCGAACATAAAAATATAATTGATTTACTTAACCAATATAACTGGCAAAACGTAGTGCTTGTAGGTGGCGATTATAGCAAAACAACTCATCCTTACTTATATTTTGAAACCTCTGCAAAAGCCGGAGAATGGTTAAAAAAGCAAAATTTTATTAATACAAATTTTTTAATTAAGGGCAGCAGGAGTATGCAAATGGAAAAGTGCTAAGCTAATTTTTATGTAGTATTTTTTGCATTACATTTGCATTCTTTTTACAGAGAGGTGTCCGAGTGGTTGAAGGAGCTAGCCTGGAAAGCTAGTATATGGGTAACTGTATCGAGGGTTCGAATCCCTTCCTCTCTGCTGTTTTACTTATTATCTTCTACATTCCATTCAGCATACGAACTGGGCGTTTCTGATAATTTTACGTACTGTAATTTTAATTTATGTTTTGTAAACACAGGCAATAAAATATCTTTAAAATGCAATAACAAATTTTCGCAAGATGGCTGCATAGGCAGATAAATTATTTTTCGAACTGCATAAGTAACTGGTCTTTTAAAGCTTTATGCTCCTTAGCATTTCCGTTTAAAACCAGTGCATGGTCAAACAAATCGATGATATTACTTTTTACAATATTTTTTAAATCGGTAAAATCTACCACCATGCCGTTTTTAACATTAGCAGGATTTGAGATTACTTTTCCTTTTATGGTTATACTTAAGTGATAAGTATGCCCATGAATATTTTTACATGGTCCATCATAGCCAAATAAAGCATGCGCCATATCAAACGTAAAAATTTTTGTTACTCTAACAATTTGTTCTTTTGCAGCTTTTGCCATTTTTATAATTTAAATTTTTCTACCCTTATTATTTTTACCGGACAATGTGTAGCAGCCAATTTATTTGCTTCATATTCATCATCCTCCACTAAAATATTGTAAAACCCTTTTTTTGCACTGCGCCAACCAAAGTACATTTACCATCTTTACGGGAAATTCGCCAACGGTATTTTGCTGCCTCTACACATGCATTACAACCAATGCATTTGTCTCTTTGCTGTGTTATCCTAATCATTATGCATCTACCAATTTATACAATTTATCAGATGGCCTTATTTTTTGGTCAATATAAAATGAAAAATTATCGCCCTTGTTTACCTTATTTATTACTTCGTCATTTAATCTCATTTCCTGTATAGTAGTTTGTATATAACCAGTTGTGGGGCCAGAGATAATAATTTCGTCGCCAGCAGCAAGACTATTAGACTCCATAACAAACTCTGCAACATTAAGCTTATCAAAATATTTTACTCCTTTGCCAATATATATTTTTCGTTTGGTTGCCTGAGAGCCGTATTGATTACTCCACTCTCCCATTTTTTTACCTAAATAATATCCATCCCAAAAACCTCTGTTGTAAACCGTTGATAACCTGTTTTTCCAATCTTCAATTTTTTCAGGTGTATATGTATTATTACTTAAAGCATCTAACGCTTCTTTGTAACACTGTGTAACTGTAAATACATAATCGGCCGACCTTCCTCTTCCTTCAATTTTTAAAACGCTTACTCCAGCATTTACTATAATATCTAAGAAATCGATGGTACATAAATCTTTTGCAGACATAATATATTCGTTATCTACTTCAAACTCTACACCCTCCTCCTTATCGGTTACAATATAACTACGCCTGCAATTTTGTATGCAAGCGCCCCGGTTTGCAGATGCGTAATTGCTATGTAAACTTAAATAGCATTTGCCCGAAACAGCCATACACAAAGCGCCATGGCCAAATATTTCAATGCCCACTAAGTTGCCGGATGGCCCTGTAATATTTCTTCGCCTTATTTCTTTTACAATTGATTTTACCTGCATTAAACTTAACTCTCTGGATGTTACCATAACATCGGCGTAAGCAGCATAAAACTCAACCGTATTAATGTTTGTTATATTTGATTGTGTGGAAATGTGAACTGCTACTCCAATTTTACGGGCATAGTTCATTACAGCTAAATCCGAGGCAATGATTGCAGTAATATTACTTTCCTTTACTGCATCTACAATTGTTTTCATTAAAGTAATATCATGATCATATACAATTGTATTAAGTGTTAAATACGATTTAACATTATGTACTTTACATATTTCTGCAATTTTGTGTAAATCATCCACAGTAAAATTTGCTGTAGATCTTGTTCTCATATTTAATTGCTCTACACCAAAATACACGGCATTGGCACCAGCCTGTATTGCTGCCATTAAGGATTCAAAAGAACCTGCCGGAGCTAATAATTCAATTTTATTTGCTTGCATTATTTTAAAATATGATTAAGGCGGCAAAATTACTAAACGGTACAAAATATTGGCAATTAATTATTTTGAGGGTAATTATGCAACTTCCTCCATATTGCCGTGATTTATATGATTAAACTTATGGTTCCAGATTTCTTTAATGTTTCGTGCCTTTATTTTTATTAGCGTGGCATTTTTTCCTTCAAAATTTTCATCAACCGTATAGTCAAAAAGTGTGATCCAGTCACCAAAATGATTATCGGTAAGTGTTACTTTTTCATTTACATTAAGATGCGGTGGAAACGGCCTTCCATTGTAATTACCCTTATGAAAAAGAATATACTCCCAAAAATCATACATTTTTGGCAGGTGCTTTTCCCAATTTATTTGCATTACATTGTCAAAAACATTACCTAGTAATTCGTTGGTTTTTACTTTATCATAAAATTTATCTACCAATAACTTAATATCATCTTTATTTAAAATATCCGTTTTCATTTTTTAATAACATTTAAAATATTCAAAGGGCTGTTGACAATTATTACAATACCACAATGCTTTGCAAGGTGTAGAGCCAAACTGGCTAGTACGTTTAGTATAGGTGCCACTGCAAAACGGGCAAGTAATTTTTTTGTTGGAAAATAACACTTCTGTTTCGCTGTTTTGCTCAGGCGGAGCTATTCCATAATTTTTTAATTTTTCTTTTACATTATTGCTTAACCAATCTGTTGTCCACGCCAGAGAATGTGTAATACTAATTTCTACTTTTTTTGCACCAATATTTGTTAACGTAGTAATTATATCTTCTTTAAAAACATGCATTGCCGGGCAACCGGAATAACTTGGAGTAATGATTACTTCAACATTATTATCTTTTACTGCCACATTTCGTACAATACCTAATTCAACAATACTTATTACCGGAATATCCGGATCGGGAATTTGATTTAATACATCCCAAACTTTTTGTACCGTAATATCTGAAACTTCTTTTACCATTTTGCTCCGGGATAAGCTCTTTGTAAATATTGCATTTCGCAAAGCAAATGGCCTAAGTGCTCAGTATGTATTCCTTTAATGCCGCCGCTAATTGAATTTGTGTTTGATGTTATTTGCAAATTTGCTTCTTCCAAAATTTGCTTGATAAACATTAACCATTTTGGTTTAATATCTTTTGTATTTTCTATAACACCAATTGTAATTAATGCTTCGTCATTTTCGTCCATTGCAAACATATCATCCACAAAAAGCCACAATTCGTTTAAAGCAAATTGAACTCTTTCTTTGCTCTCGTTTGTTCCATTACCTAAACGAATAACCCATTCGCTACTGTGCCTTAAATGATATTTTGCTTCTTTAAGCGCCTTTGCAGAAAGGCCTGCCAGTGTTCTGTCTACACTTTTTGAAAGAGATTCGTAAAGTAATTTTGTATACGCCGAAAACAACATTTGTTTCATCATGGTAAATGCAAAATCTCCGTTAGGTTGTTCAACCATCAACGTATTTAAATATTCTCTTTCACTACGTAAAAATGCCAACTCGTCGGCCGATGAGTTACTTTCAATTACGGCTGCTGCATAGTCATAAAAGCTTTCGGCCTGACCAAATAAATCGAGTGACATGTTTGTAATAGCCAAATCTTCTTCTAAGATCGGGCCTTTACTGCACCACTCTGCCAAGCGTTGTGCAAGTATCAAATTATTGTCTGCCAACCGCAAACAAAAATTATATCGTGCATTTTTGTGTTCATCATTACAAATTGGTTGTGCCTTTAGGCATTTTATAAAAATTAGGCGTACGATAAATTTTGTCATCGGCAGGGTCAAAAAATTCTGCCTCCTCTTCTGCTACTGTAGCAGCAATTGCATTTGTAGGCACAACCCATAGGCTTCTACCTTCACATCTTCTGGTATAAATATCTCTTGCATTTTGCAAAGCCATTTTTTTATCGGCGGCATGTATGCTGCCGGCATGTTCAAACGGCGAGCCGTTTTTAGCTTGTATAAAAACCTCCCATTGTTGAAATTGTGTATTAGCGTTTTCCATCTTCTTAAATTAAATATTTTTTATAATGCGGTTACAAATGTTTCGTTTTGGGCAAATGCAATTGCCGCATCTCTTACCCACTGCCCTTTGTTATGATATTTTATATGATGTGCCATGCGTTTATGATTACATGGGCCATTGCCTTTTACAACATTCCAAAATTCATCCCAATTTATTGGACCTATTTCCCAATTCATTGTTTCTTTATTATATTTTAATTTAGGATCGGGTACTGTTAGGCCAATATGATAAGCCTGTTCAACCGTTCTGTTAATAAAACGTTGCCTTAGTTTATCATTGCTTTCTACTTTTATTTTCCATTGCATGGATTCTTTTGTATGCGGAGAATCGGCATCATGCGGCCCAAACATCATTAGCGATGGCCACCACCAACAATTCATAGCATCTTGCGCCATTGCTTTTTGAGCATCATTCCCCGCCATCATTTTTGCCATTATTTCGTAGCCTTGGCGTTGATGAAATCCTTCTTCTTTGCAAATGCGTAGCATAGCTCTTGCATAAGGCCCATAAGAGCATTTGGCCAACATGGTTTGATTAACAATTGCAGCTCCATCTACCAACCAGCCAATTGCTCCCATATCGGCCCAGTTTAATGTTGGATAATTAAAAATGCTTGAGTATTTTGCTTTTCCTTGTTGAAGTTGTTCAATCATTTCGGCTCTGTCTACACCCAGGGTTTCGGCAGCCGAGTATAAGTATAAACCATGTCCGCCTTCGTCTTGAATTTTGGCCAGTAATATTTTTTTTGCTCTTAACGTTGGTGCTCTTAGTGCCCAATTTGCTTCCGGCTGCATTCCAATTACTTCGGAATGTGCATGTTGCGATATTTGGCGTAGCAAAGTTTTTCGGTATGCTTCCGGCATCCAATCTTTGGGTTCAATTTTTTCGCCTGCATTTATTCTGGCTTCAAACTGAATTAATCTTTGATCTTCATTCATAATTAAAATGATTTGTTATTTATAAAGTTCCTCTACGAGCCTGCTCTGCCTCAATACTTTCAAACAAGGCCTGAAAGTTTCCTTTACCAAAACTTTTTGCACCCTTTCGTTGTATTATTTCAAAAAATAGTGTAGGCCTGTCTTCTACCGGTTTTGTAAATATTTGCAGCAAATATCCTTCTTCGTCTCTATCTACCATAATACCCCATTTTTTAAGCTCTTCCATATCTTCTTCAATAATGCCTACTCTGTCTTTAACGGTATCGTAATAGGTGCCTGGCACATACAAAAATCCTACTCCTCTTTTTCGCATTTCCGAAATGGTAAATACAATATCATCTGTAGCTACAGCAATATGCTGGCATCCTGCACCTTTGTAAAAATCAAGATACTCTTCTACCTGCGATTTCTTTTTTCCTAAAGCAGGTTCATTAATCGGGAACTTAATGTATCCATTTCCGTTAGTCATTACTTTACTCATCAATGCAGTGTACTCCGTAGAAATATCTTTATCATCAAAAGTAACTAAGTTAAAAAAGCCCATAACATCTGCATAAAAGTTCGACCATTTATTCATTGCACCTAATTCTACATTGCCAACCATGTGATCAATATATTTTAACCCTGTTGAAATGGGTTGGTATTCCGTTTGCAATTTTTCGTATCCGGGTAAAAAAACACCTTTGTAATTTTTACGTTCTATAAAAATATGCACAGTATCGCCATAAGTATGTATTCCAGAACGGCGTATAATGCCATCTTTATCTTCTATTGTTTCTGGCTGTAAATAAGGCTTAGCACCTCTAGAAACGGTTTGTTCAAACGCATCGTATGCATCGTTAACCCAAAGTGCAATTACTTTTACTCCATCACCATGTTTTATTAAATGTTGCGATATTTCACTTTCGGGGTTAAAAGGTGTTGTAAGTATCAACCTTATTTTCCCTTGCTGCAATACATAGGAAACTCTGTCTTTAAGCCCGGTTTCTAACCCTGCATAAGCAAGATCTTGAAAACCAAAAGCAGTTTTATAATAATGTGCAGATTGTTTGGCGTTGCCAACGTAAAGTTCGACATAATCGGTTCCGTTAATGGGTAAAAAATCTTTGGCATCCTGAAATATTTTTTTGTTTCGGAATACTCAAAATTTTTAACTGTTGTTAAATCTGGTGTGTTCATTGCAATTGTTTTTAATAATATTTACAAATCATACTGCCACGATTTGTAGTAATCTTTAATTTCGATATTTACAGCTTCTTTCGTAATTTTTACAGGATTAAAAGGATCAATCATTACTGCTAACTCATTGGTTTCTTTTTTTCCGATACTTCTTTCAATTGCCCCGGGATGTGGCCCATGTGGGATACCTCCTGTGTGTAAGGTTATTTGTCCTTGTTTAATATTATTACGACTCATAAAGTCCCCATCTACATAATACAAAAGTTCATCTGCATCAATATTGCTATGATGATATGGTGCAGGAATAGCCTGCGGATGATAATCGTAGAGGCGTGGCACAAATGAACAAATCACAAAATTATTTCCCTGAAAATGTTGATGTATTGGTGGTGGCATGTGAATGCGACCGGTAATAGGTTCAAAATTGTGGATAGACATTGCATAAGGATAACAACAGCCATCGTACCCAACCAAATCGAAAGGATGTGTTTGGTAAATGTAGGGATATATTAAGCCTCGTTTTTTTATATTGATTAAAAATTCTCCCTGCTCATCATGTGTTTCCATATCATATGGGAGTTTAAAATCTCTTTCACAAAATGGAGAGTTTTCCATAAACTGCCCGTATTTATTTCGGTACCTGTCCGGTGTTTCAATTGGGCTAAACGATTCAACAAAAAGAATTTTATTATCTTCTGTTGCAAATTCTATTTGATAGGTTGTACCTCTTGGTACAATAATATAATCGCCATATTCAAAATCAATTTTGCCATACATGCTTTTAAACACACCACTTCCTTTATGTATAAAAAGCATTTCATCGGCATCGGCATTTTTAAAAAAATAATCTTTAAAACTTTTTTTAGGGGCTGCTACACCAATATGTAAATCATTGTTTACAAACAATACTTTTCTGCTTTTAATATAATCCTCTTCGGGAGCTGCATCAAAAGTTAAGTAACTCCGGTTTTGCAAATTATCTTCAACTGCAACCTCTGGCCGTACACTATAGCTATTGCCATGCTCTTTTACAATTGTAGGCGGATACAGATGATACACAATGGATGAAAGGCCCGAAAATCCTTCAGTACCAAAAAGTTCTTCGTGATATAATTTACCCGAAGGCTGCCGAAAAACGACATGACGTTTGGATGGAATTTTACCTACCTGACGATATATTGGCATAATTTTTTTTTTAATTTATAACATTGTTGTTGGGCACACATATTCCGACACAGGCACTTTAGCATTTTTAATTTCTGCAAAGCCGCCGGATACATCTTCAAAATTGCTCCAGCCTTTTTGTTTTAGGATAGAGGCCGCTATCATACTACGATAACCGCCTGCACAATACATTACAAAAGGCTTATCTTTTGGAAATTGAGCAAGATGTTGATTAATTTGATTTAGTGGAATATTTATTGCATTAATTACATGTTCTGAGTCAAATTCGCTTTTCTTTCTTACATCAAATATTAAGGGATGATTAGTATATTTTTCTGCAAACTCACTAACAGAAATACGTTGCAGTGTATCAATAGGCTTATTAGCATTTTCCATGCTTCAAATCCTCCTTTTAAATAACCAATTGTAAAATCGTATCCTACTCTCGATAATCGTGTAATAGCTTCCACTTCTTTTCCTTCATCTGCCACCAACAAAATTTGTTGCTTTAAATCGGTAATCATTTCGCCTGCCCATTGTGCAAAGCTACCCTGCAAACCAATATTCATACTATTTGGAATAAATCCTTTTGCAAATTCATTTGCATTACGGGTATCTAAAATAAGTGCATTGGTTTCTGTTGCCAAAATTTCAAACTCTTCCACACTTAATGGTTTATTTCCTCTTTCCATTACCTTATCTAAACTATCGTACCCTTTAATGTTCATTAATACATTTCCCGGGAAATAACCCGGAGGCGCTGTTAAGCCGGTTAAGATGGCTTTAATAAATTCTTCTTTAGTAAGATTGGGGTTTAAGGCATAGTTAACCTGTTTTTGATGCCCCAAAGTATCTGTAGTTTCTTTACTCATGTTTTTACCACATGCGCTACCTGCTCCATGATTAGGATATACAATTAAATCATCGCTCAAAGGCATTATTTTGTTACGCAATGATTCGTACAAATGGCCGGCTAATTTTTCTTCGGTTAGCTCTGCAATTACATGTTGTGCTAAATCCGGCCGTCCAACATCACCAATAAACAATGTATCACCGGAAATTATGCCGTGTTCATTTCCGTTTTCATCTATTAATAAATACGTAGTGCTTTCCATTGTATGACCGGGAGTATGTATGGCTTTTATGGAGTAGTTGCCAATTTTAAATATTTGCCCATCGGTTGCTACTATAGCATCAAATCCCGGTTTGGCGGTAGGCCCGTATACAATTTGTGCCCCTGTTTTTTTGGCTAAATCCAAGTGGCCGCTCACAAAATCGGCATGAAAATGTGTTTCAAAAACGTATTTTATTTGAGCATTATCTTTTGCCGCTCTGGTAATGTATGGCTCTACTTCCCTTAGCGGATCAAAAATTGCGGCTTCGCCATTATTTTCTACATAATATGCAGCATGTGCTAAGCATCCTGTATAAATTTGTTCAATTTTCATATTGCTAAATTTTAGTAACCAAAATTAATATATTAATACCTTTTTATCTTTTTTATTTGAAAAATTTATTTTAAAAAATAGTGCTTGGAATCCAGCTTTTCGTTAAACTCTGCAATTGTATTATTTTCAATCATTTGAATCAAATTTTTTCGTATTTCCTTAAATTGGTTATGTGCAGGGCAAGGTTTTTTTTCGGAGCAAAGTTTTAACCCCAGTACACAATCGTCGTAAATAACATTTCCGTCAATTGCTTTTACAATATCGGCCAATGTAGTTTTAGCATCTTGCTTACCCAAATAAAACCCTCCATTAGGCCCTTTTATGGATTTTACCAGTTTTTTTTTGCTTAAGGTTTGCATTATTTTGGCAATAAAGTGTTGTGGCGTATTTGTACCAATGGCAATTTCTTTTATACCAACTCTGGCTTCGTCTTTAGATTTTTGCGAAATAAAAATCATTGCTCTTATAGCATATTCGCATGATTTTGAAAACATAATAATAATTAGATGCTAAAAATACAAAAATTAAGATAAAAAGATATTATTAGCGTTTTTTGTAGTCATTTCTGCTACTTCTTCAATGGTACAATTTTTAATTTGAGCTACTTTTTCAATAATATATTTTAGGTAGCTGCTCTCGTTTCGTTTTCCCCTAAATGGCACTGGTGTTAAATAAGGGGCATCTGTTTCTAATACAATATGTTGCAAATCAATTTTCGCTAAAACCTCTGCCAACCCGGCATTTTTATAAGTAACAACACCTCCAATGCCTAAATAAAAGCCTGCTTTTATTATTTCCTTAGCACTTTCGTAACTACCACTAAAGCAATGAAAAATTCCATTTATTCCTTTAGGTACAAATTCTTTTACAACATTAATGGTTTCCTGCATAGCATTACGGGTATGTATTACAATGGGTAATTTATATTGCAGTGCTAATTCAATTTGAATATTAAATGCTTGGTACTGTTCTTTTGTAAACGTTTTATCCCAGTAAAAATCTAACCCAATTTCGCCAACGGCTGCAAAACGTCGTTTACTTAACCACTCATCTGCAATTTTCAATTCATCTTTATAATTTGAACTTACGCTGCATGGATGCAAACCCATCATGGCAAAACATTTTTCGGGGTATTTATTTTCTACGTTAATCATCGCATCATGTGTAGTGCTGTCAATTGCAGGCAAATAAAATTTAGTAACCCCTTCATCTTCTGCTCTTTTAATACCAGCCTCAATGTCATCAAGTAACTCCGTTGAGTATAAGTGGCAATGTGTCAACAATATTCATATGTTGCAAAAATGAATAAAAAATTTAACATCACTTTAAACTATTATTTGCAATGTCAGTCAACCCTTAGTATTTATTCACCTTTATTAAAATAATTTTTATGAAACAAACATTCAACTTTTCCAAAGGGTTAGCATTTACTGCCCTTTTTGGATTGCTGGTTTTTACCAGTTGCAAAAAAGAAAGCAATGAAACATTAACACCCATTGCTCCAACTGATGTGGAGGCAACTGTGGAAGCATCCCGACAAGATGCCGAAGCAGAAGAACAATTTGATGATGTATTTAACATTACAGGGAGTATTAACGCACAGGATGCCGGCGAAGATTTAGGCTTTGGTGTAAATGTATCTGGCTTGGACGATTTAGGTGCCAGAACCGACTCTGCTCATCGTTGTTATAGGGTTACCGTTGTACCTAATATTCCAGGAGTATTTCCCAAAACCGTTACTGTTGATTTTGGCGATGGCTGTTTGGGTAGAGATGGGAAATATAGAAAAGGTAAAATCGTATCTATATATACCAACAGAATGCTGGTACCTGGTGCTAAAGTTTCTACTACTTTTCTAAACTATTTTGTAGATAGCTTTAAAATTGAAGGAACTCATATTACGGAAAATACCAGTACATCAAATATGCAGGGCTGGAAAATAACTGTTTTGGAAGGTAAAATAATTAATACCAATACTGCTAAATGGAAGAAGTGGAATAGTACCAAAAATGTTTTACAAATTGAGGGTAACGGAACACCCCATTTCCCCTTAGATGATATATATAAAATAACAGGAGGTGCAAGAGGTTCAAATTCAATGGGTCATACATGGGCATCCATCGTTATTGAACCATTAATTAAGAAATTTACCTGCCGTTGGATAGTAAAAGGTACTGTAAATTTAGCAAGAGATGGCCGCCAAGCTCTTTTAGATTACGGTAATGGCAGTTGCGATAACCAAGCCATTTTGTATATTAATGGAGTTGGGTATCCAATAAATTTATAATTATAAAAAAAATTTGTTTTTCAAAAAAGTCGCATTAACTTAGCAAAGTTTTCATAGGGTACGGATTAAAAACGGGCCAGAGTTTCTACTCAGGCCCTATTTTTTTGCTCCAAACGTCCAACCGTAGTTTACAGTTCTATTTTCTTGAATACATAATTATTTGCCGAGGCATATTCTAGTAATTTTGGAAATGCGTATTTCATCCTCTCCAATGCCTTTTCACTATCGTGAAATACAACTATTGCTCCGGGATAAACTTGATTTTTATTTGATTAAAACACTTTTGTGGCGATAAAGATTGCTCCCAATCGCCTGCTAAAACGTTCCACATTATAATAGTGTATGTTGAGTCGTTAGTGGTAAGTAATTGAATTTGTTGTTTTGTTATTCTGCCGTAGGGCGGACGAAATAAATTGGAGTTTATATATTGTTTTGCCTCTTTAACGTCATTTAAATCGGCTTGTGCATCTGTTTTCCATCCATTGATGTGATGCATGGTGTGGTTGCCTATTGCATGACCATCGTCCGCTATTTGTTGAAGCACATTCGGGTATTTTTTTGCATTATCGCCAATTAAAAAAAAGGTTGCTTTAGCATTATATTTTTTTAGTTGGGCCAATACAAATGGCGTAATTGTTGGGTGTGGCCCGTCGTCAAAAGTGATGTATAAATTCTTTTCATTAGTTTTAATATCCCACATACAGTTGGGATATAATTTTTTGAACCACCAAGGCGTTTTTACAAAGTATAAATCTCTCTTTAAAAAATTAAAGATGGACTTTGTTTTTTTTTTCCAAAAATGAGGTGCTACAAATGTCATTGTGCAAAAAGGCTGTAAAGCTCAATAGTTAATAAAAAGATGAAAGGATTGTGACACAACGATGATGCTATGAAAAGCTACCGCTGGTATCAAAAAAATTTTACACAAATCTACAATCTTATCCCGATAATTATCGGAGCAATCGTAAATCAAAACTTATCTTTGCAGTATGAGTAAAGTTAGAGTACGTTTTGCACCCAGCCCAACAGGCGGCTTACATTTAGGTGGTGTACGAACTGTTTTATATAATTATTTATTTGCCAAAAAACATGGCGGCGATTTTATTGTTCGTATTGAAGATACTGACCAAACCAGATTTGTACCCGGAGCAGAGCAGTATATTTTTGATTGCCTGGATTGGTGTGGCTTAACACCTGATGAAAGCCCTTTGCATGGCGGCGATTATGGACCTTATCGCCAGAGCGAAAGAAAAGAGCAAGGAATTTACCAACAATATGCCAATCAATTAATAAAGAAGGATATGCATATTACGCTTTTGATACACCCGAAGAATTGGAAAAAATGCGTAGCGAATATAAAAGCGATAAAAACCCATCGCCGCAGTACGATCATACTTTGCGGATGAAGATGAAAAACTCTTTATCGTTATTACCCGATGAGGTACAACAATTATTAGATGCAGGAACAAAATATGTGATACGTATTAAAATGCCTGAAGACGAAATTGTACGTTTTGATGACATGATACGTGGCGAAATTAAAAATGAAACCGGCTTGGTTGATGATAAAGTTTTGCTAAAGGCTGATGGAATGCCTACTTATCATTTAGCAGTTGTGGTTGATGATTATTTAATGAAGATAACACATGCTTTTAGAGGTGAGGAATGGTTGCCAAGTGCTCCTGTGCATGTGTTGCTTTGGAAATATTTATTTGGGTTAGATAAAATGCCTAAGTGGGCTCATTTGCCATTAATATTAGGCCCTAGTGGAAAGTTAAGTAAAAGAGATGGGGCAAAATACGGCTTTCCTGTTTTTGCCATGAATTGGCTTGACCCAAAAAACAATGAATTGACAGAGGGCTTTAAAGAAAAAGGATTTTTACCAGAAGCCTTTATTAATTTATTAGCTATGCTTGGCTGGAATGCAGGCACAGAGCAAGAATTATTTACTAAAGAAGAATTAATTGAAAATTTTAGTTTGGAAAGAGTGCATAGTGCTGGTGCAAAATTTGATTATGAAAAAGCAAAGTGGTTTAATGCGGAGTGGATTAAAAAGTTAGAAACTAAAAATTACGAATTAGGAATTAAAAATGATTTTGCGGCTAAGGGTATTATAATAGATGATAATGCTAAATTCGAAGTGATTTTAAATTTGGTAAAGAAAGATGTACATTGTTAACTGATTTTTATTCACAAGCATCGTTTTTTTATATAGCACCAGAAATATTAGATGCGGATGCAGTAAAACCAAAATGGAATGCAGATAAAAATAGTTTTTTTGTAGATTGGATTTCAATATTAAATAGTTTAGGAAATTGGGATGCTGTTTCTATTGAAAACAGTTTTAAAGAAATAGCAACTGCAAAAAATATAAAAGCAGGTGAGTTGCAATTACCGTTTAGAATAATGTTGGTTGGCGAAAAATTTGGGCCTCCAGTTTTTGATATTGCAGCAATTATTGGAAAAGAAGAAACAATAATAAGAATAAACTATGCTTTGGACATTTTTAATTCCTAATTGTTAATTATTAATTCTTAATTTGAAGTATGAACAGACCGATAAGAGTTTTAATTGCTAAAGTTGGTTTAGATGGCCACGACCGGGGAGCAAAGGTAATTGCCACCGCATTAAGAGATGCTGGTATGGAAGTGATATACACAGGCTTACGCCAAACGCCTGAAATGGTTGTAAATGCTGCATTGCAAGAAGATGTGGATGCTATTGGCATAAGCATTTTAAGTGGTGCACACAACACGGTTTTTCCTAAAGTAATTGCATTAATGAAACAAAAAGAAATGAATGATGTATTGCTTACTGGTGGTGGAATAATACCCGATGATGATATGAAAGCTTTAAATGAATTGGGGGTGGGCAAACTTTTTGCACCGGGCACACCAACTACCGAAATAGCAGATTATATAAAAAATTGGGTAAAGGAAAATAGAGCATTTTAGTAGTTATTTTAAAGCAATATTCTTTAACATCTCCATTAAATTGTCTTTTTTCCGACGGCTTACTTCTACCTCATGGTCATTGGTCATTATAAGCTGCCCTCCATCGCCTTTAATATATTTTTTTATATGGTTGATATTTACCAAAAAACTTTGGTGTACTCTTAAAAAATTAAAACTACTCAATAGCTCATCATATTCTTTTAAAGGTTTAGATATTGTAATTTTATTTTGTTCATTGATATAAAAATTTGTGTACGGCCCCGAAGCTTCTATGTATATAATATTTTGTATTTCTAAAAAATGAATACCATCGGAATTAGATACTGCCAATTTTTGATTATGGGCTGTATGGTTATTTTTAATTATTGCTTGAGTGGCTTGTAATTGCTGAGATGTAAATATAGTTTTGTATGTAGTTGCTTTTTTTATGGCAGATTCTAAATCATCGGGATCTATTGGTTTTAGCAAAAAATCGATCGCATTTAATCTAAACGCTTTTACTGCATACTCATTATAAGCAGTTGTAAAAATAACCTGACAATTTAAAGGGCCATGTGTTTCTAAAAACTCAATACCAGTTTGCCCTGGCATATTTATATCCAAAAATAAAATATCTGGATTTAATTTTTCTACTAACAATTTGGCTTCTTGTGTATTTACGGCTTCGGCTACTACTTGTATTGTGGGGGCTATTAAAGCAAGTAAATTTTTTAATGCTTCTCTACTATTTTGTTCATCGTCTGTAATAATGCAATTCATAATTAATTGGTTAAGGGTATTATTAAATTCACAATTGTACCAATTGGTAAATTTTGTTGATTTATTTTATCTGTAATAATTATTTCGGCATTGGTGTGCAATAAATTTTCAATTGTTGCAAGCATATCTGCTGTAAGCTTTTGCCCCCTACTAATGTGTGTTTTACTTTGCAGTTCATTTTGTCTGCCAATGCCATCATCTTCAATAATACAGTGTAGTGTATTACTTTTTTTGTATAAATGAATGAGTAAATTTTTATTGCCAATTTTAGGCATAAGTCCATGTATTATTGCATTTTCGACAAATGGCTGCAAAAGCATTGCAGGTAATTTTACATTGGCAATATTTTTTTCATTATCTACTTTTACTTGCCAAGTAAATTCATTACTAAATCTAAATGCTTCTAATTCCAAATACATTTTTAGGGTTTCTACTATTTCGTTAAGGGGGGTAAAATTATCGAAACTTTGATCTAAAATTCTACGCATTAATTTGCTAAACTTACTAAGATACCTAGCTGCTTCAATAGGCTTTTGTTGTAGTATATAGTTTTGAATACTGTTTAAGGAATTAAAAATAAAATGTGGATTCATTTGGCTTTGCAAGGCTGTAAGTTTTAATTCGCTCATTTGCAAAGCAATTTTATTTTCTTTTTCTTTTAGCTTTTCTCTTCTGATTATATAGGTATACAAAAGTAAAACGCTGGTTAATATTAGTAAAATTCTAAACCACCATTGTTGCCAAAATGGAGGAATTATGGTAAACGAATATGTTGCCGTTTTGCTATGTATTCCTGCTTCGTTAATTGCTTTAACCATAAAAGTATATTTACCAGGAGGCAAGTTATAATAACTAATTTGTTCGTTATTTTTGTTATTTATCCAGTCATTATCTTTACCCTTTAGCATATAACTGTATTGTATAAATGCACTTTGTATATTAATGCCATTATAGTTAAAGGTAATATCGTTTTGATTGGCCGTAAATACAACATTATTGCTATCGGGGTTTATTAGGAAAGGTTTATTACCATTTTCGTTGTTAATAACGGCAATTTTTTGAATACTTATTTGTGGGGTGCTTGTGTTTTCAATTATTTTATTGCTATTTATTTTATACACCCCATTTGCAGTGCCAAGCCAAATATTGTGGTTTGCATCTTTTTCTAAAAAAGCTAGGTTCCAATTGGTAACATCTAATCCATCTTCTGTTTTAGTAAAATATTTTACGCTGTAGGTATTTTTTATTAATTCATTTTCTTTAACCCTATACAATCCATTTAAAGTAGCTACCCAAACATTTTGGTAATCATCTACTTTAATATCATGAACAAAATTATTAGTTAACCCGTTATCTGTATTTATAAATTTATCTTTTACAAAACCATTTTTGGTGTATAAAAAATGTAATGCTCCAAAGCCTTGTGTACGTATCCAAAAGCCTAGTTGGTTGCTATAACATACTTGTGCCAATGTTTTAGAAGGCAGTTGTAAATTAGGCGTAAAGTCAATTAAGGATTGGTTATTATAAAGTAATAATCGTTCTTTTTCGGCAATCCAAATATTTCCGTAAAAATCGGAGTAAAAATAAACAACATTGCTTAATGGTTTTCCATTGCTTAAGGTTGAAATTGTTTTACTAATAGAACCGTTTTTTACACAGTAAATGATATTTGAATTGGCAAACCAAATGCTGCTATCTTTTTTACATAATATGGCATTGCGACAACTATATGGTTTTAATTGGGGTGTTATATTTTTTAGCCGATTGTTGTTGTAAGTGTAAATGGCGTGGTCTGCAAAAATCCACCATTTATTTTTAAAGTCTAAAAATATTGTGCTTACAAAATCTTTATAAAAATTTGTTGCTAAATGTTGTATTTGTTGTGGCAACTTAGTTAACTCATTATTTTTAAAAAGTGCTGTTTGCATAAGTACAGTACTATTTATCAAAACCTGCGACGATCTAATATCTTCATTTACCAAACCGCTTTGCTTATTAAAGTGCTGAATACATTTTGGTGTTAGTTTTACCAACCCTCTAAAGGTGCAAATCCAAATTGTTCCAAATTTATCTTGATAAAAGCTTGGAACCAAAAGCCCAGGCAGTTCATTTTTTATTAACGTAGATGTATTTTTTTGTAACAGCCATACGCCTTCGTCTTCGCAGCCAACCCAAATTTTTTTTTCATCATCTACAAACAAACTTGCACAAAGCGATTTGCTAAAATTGTGTGTACTTAATTTATTTATTTGATTATTTTGCCAATGAAAAACACCATGTTGATTAACAAAATAAAATGCATTTATTTCGGAAGGATGTACAAAAACAACATTTATATTATTGGTGCAATTTAAAATTTTTACAGGTTGCTTATTTGGTAATAGTGTAAATAAGCCCAAGTTGGTGTTTATTATTTTTAAATTATTTTGTAAAGTTGCTACCGTAAATTTAGTTGTAGGCAAATTTTTAAAGCTATCTAACTCATTGTTAAATTGAATTTTATTTTTTTGTATGAACGCATTTTTTCCATTTAAAACAAATGAAAATTGATTATTTTGATTTATGCTAGGATGAGCTGTATAGGTAGATGCTAAGGTATCTGGGTTTAAATAATTTGTAAACGTTTTGCCATTAAAACAACTTATGCCCTTTCGTGTACAAATCCAAAGGTTTCCAATTTTGTCTTCAAAAATTTCGTCGCAAAAATTGCCGGGCAGCCCATCTTTAATGTCATAATTTTTAAAATTTCTACCATCAAACCTACTTAATCCGCCATACGTGCAAATCCAAAGATAACCTTTGGAATCTTCAAATACCCGTTCTATGTATCCGCTTGGCAATCCATTCGCTTCTGTGTAAGTTGTAAAATTGTAGGGTTGGGCAAAAAGGCAAATTGGCTGCAATATAATGCAACCAATAATTACCCATTTAATTATTATTTTTTTTATACTCATTTAATATTTACTAAAAATACAAGTAAAATAATAACAATTGCTAAAAAACAGAATAGCCACTAGTCGAAATATTTTAACTGTTTTTTTTTATCTTTATCATTTCCTATTTTTTTCATTATGCAAAACTTGTAAAATTAAGAAGCGTTATTGGCTGCTAATAAAAATATCTACTCGTCTGTTTTTATTTTTATCCTCTTCGTCAATTTGCTGGGTAGTTATAGGGCTATTTTCGCCGTAGCTTAATAATAAAATTGGTAGTTTTATACCTTTTTCTTCTACATACTTTTTTACTGCATTTGCTCTTTTGGTACTTAAAATTAAATTTGCTACATCGTTTCCTTCTTGGCTTGCATTACCTGCCAAATATACAAAGGCATTACTTTTTAAATTAATTAAAGCGTTTGTTATTGTATTTAAATTAGCTTTTGTTTCTTCTGTTAAATCGGCACTATTTAAATTAAAATATATGCTGCCTAATTTTTTATAAATAACATTTGCTTTAGCAATAGCCCCATTTTTTCCATCTTCTACATTTTGTACAATTCCGTTATTAATTTTTTCATTTAATGCTTTTAACTCTTCTTGAGTTTTACTTATTGCTTGTTGCTGATTGTTAATATAATTGTTGTAATCTGTACTAGTTGTAGTTGTTGGCAATTCTGTTGTAGTAGTGGTTATTGCAGTAGTATTTTTTTTATTTATTTTAAACCCAACAACTATTTCATGAGCATTGCCAAATGCAGTTTTTGCACCGCTATTACTCAATTGCTCGTAATAGTATGTTACATTTAATTTATTGTTTACAGCTAATCCAGCACTAGCATGATAAGATGCTGCTTCGGTTAATTTTATACCCGATCTGTAACCTCCTCCTATCCAAAATTTGTTAAAATAATTATAGTTTAAACTACCGTCGTATTGTGTTGGCATTCCATCAACTTTTCTCATTATTATTGATGGAGTAATGGTATTAAATTCGTTTTTATTAATTTTTATAGTATATCCTAAAGATGCCATATAGTGACGAGCCAATTTATAATTAGATGCAGTTTCATTTAATTTATTATTTTTATACCTCACTGTATTGTTTAAAATTTGTGGAACCGAAAAACCCATTTTTAATCCCTCGTATCTATATAAAATACCAACATTCATATCAAACACTGTTGCAGATGAGTTGTCGTTTAAAAGTATGGGATCGCTAGCATCGGCAACTACAGCCTTACTAAAATCAAATCGTTGGTTAACAATTCCCAAACCAAAGCCGCCCGAAAAATAATGTATTTTATTATTACTTAATTGGGCATGATAGGCTAAGGTTGCCATTGCTGTATTGTTTGTAGTAAATTGTGTTCTATCACTCATGGCTACAAAACCTAAGCCTAATTTATTTTGGGTTAATGAATGATCGAATGTAACAAAACTTGTAACTGGTGCAAAGGGGGCATTACTATATTGCTTTTTTACACCAACAAAAATACTTGTTTCGGTATTACTACCAGTACTTGCTGGGTTGTACAGCAAATTGGTTTGATGATAGGCGTTTAATATGGGCATTTGTTGTGCTTTGCTTAAAAAGCAACTTAAAATTGCCACCATTAAAAAGCCTAGTTTTTGATTATTAATTTTGTGTATCATGTTAAAAAAATTTGTTTTTTAATGCAGCCTAATTACTTAGGTTGCTCATATTTTATCGTTTAATCGTAATAGCTCCTGTATATAATTTTGGAGGGGTTATTATCTTGTACCAGTAGGCACCATCTGGTAGTTTTGCTCCTTTATATGTTCCATCCCAATATTGTAAAGCCGATTTTGTTTCAAACACTTTTGCCCCTCCTCTTGAATAAATTTCTAGTGTAAAATTGTTTATGTTTTCTAAATATTTAATCTTCCAACTATCATTATACCCATCTCCGTTAGGAGTAATTAAATTTGGTATTTCCAAACTAAAATTTGGCAAAACGGTTATCTGTACAGTATCTGCACTTGTGCATCCTTTATCGCTCCAAACATTTAATATAAATTTGTGTATGCCTATGGGCAAATTATTTACTGTTGGGTTAGGTATATTTAATGTATTTAAGTAAGGTGTATTGTTCCACCCAAAAGTAATGCCGCCACTACCATGCAATTGAAAAGATGAACCTTGTATTATTGTAGTATCGTTACCTGCATTACTTATGGGTAAAGGCCAAATTACTACTGTGGTTTTTGCAGTATCGCTAATACATCCATCTTGCTGTAACACTACTTTGTATATTCCTGCATTTACAATTTTTACATTGTTTAATACTGGTGTTTTAAAGAAGATGTAAATGCATTTGGCCCTATCCAGCTGTACGAAGCTCCAAATAAAGATGATGCATCTAAATTTATGTTACTGCCTTCGCATTTAGGCGAATTATTAACTGCAATAATATTATCAGGAAAATGATGAATATCTACCAAAACACTAACAGGTACACTTTTGCAATTTGTAGCAGTACTAGTTAATTGCAGTGTATAAAACCCTTGATGATTAGCCTCTATTACATCTACAATAGTTGGATTTTGCATTGTAGATGTAAAACCGTTTGGCCCAGTCCACAAATAATTTACATTTGGTGTAGTTGCCGTATTTAATTGCAGGGTTTGATGCTCACATAATGGGCTATTAGATGTAACTGCAGTTGCAATTGGCAATGTATTTACAGTTACAGTTACGGCTGTTCTACCGCTTTCGCAATTGCCATTTTTATAACTCACATAATAAACAGTTGTTGTGTTTAAAATTGGTGTTGTATATGATATGCCTGTATGTATTAAACTACCGCCTGTATTTGCGTTGTACCACAAATATTGTGTGGCATTATTTATAGGACTAATTGATGGTTGTGCTACATTATTGGCACAAATAGTTACATTGTTTGCCGTTAATAAAGGTAAAGGCGTTATTGTTACAGTTAATGGAATTCTTGCACTTTCGCAACCACGTTTTAAGTAGCTTACATAATATGTAGTTGTATTAAATAAAGGTGCAGTAATAAATGTAACTCCTTGGTGTATAAGTGTACCGCCGGTTGCAGCATTATACCAATAGTATTGTGTAGCACCAAACACCGGGTTTATTTGCAAGGTTCCATTATCGCCTGGGCAGGTGCTATAACCTGTGCCTGTTAATGGTTGTAGTGGTTGTACAATAGCTATCACTTTTTTTCGAGGGCCTTCACAAACACCATTACTTACAGCTACAAAAAAACTATCGGTTGCCATTAGTGGGGGTGTAGTAAATGCAATGCCAGAACCCAACACGGCACCTCCAGTGGCATTTTATACCATAAATACGTACCCGAATTTCCGGTGGCTTGTAAAAATGCCGTGCCACCTGGGCAAGTAGTATCGCCAATGGTTGTAGAAACCAATGTAGGAGGTGCAATTACTGTAATTGTAAAATATTTATAATCGCTGTAGCAAGATATAGGAAACCCATTACGTGTTGTAAAGCCAGTACCATTACCAACCCTGTAAAGATAATTTTCTGGAGTAGTGATGCCTGGTATAATTAAAGTATCGTAATAAGTAGTAGCTACATGTGTAGCTAAAATACTATTGTTTGGTGCAACCCAACTAAAATAACTAGTAGGTAAAGTAGATGTTGCTATTAATCTAATAGATTGATTAGCACAAACCGTTATGTTTGAAATTGTTGGTGGCGGTGGTGGTGTTACTAAATAAACATCCACGAATGTAGAAGGGCCAGTACACCCAAAAGCAGTTGTAGCCCTTATATATATTCGTCTAATATTGGGATTAGGGCTATTGTTATCTGGTAATATTGGATAAGTTTGAATATTACTATTACCTAAATGTGCATTTACAACATCGCTGGCAGGAATGGTGCAGTTAGCATCAAAATAGGCACGTAAGGTTTCGGAATTATTTGCACCACTTACAGTTAAATAAGTTAATGAGCCAACACAAGCACTATCTGTTGTGTAAATTGGTGTAAGTGTACTTCCTTCATTTCTTACATAAATTGTTTTTTTTTGTGGCACCGCTTTCGCAGGAACCTCCTCCATTAATATCTAAACTACCCGTTACATAAAAATTATTGATGCCAACATTTAATGCCCCTGAAGGTAAACTTAATGAATTGCCATTATGAAAAAAAGTAGCAACATCTGGCAATCCATTTGGCAGTAAGCTGTAATACCAATTATAATCTAAAAATACTGGCGGCGATGTTGGTGCTACAGAAATAGTAATGGCATCTTCCTTACAAACAGAGTCGGCTGTGGAAATAAGTTGTATGCTTTGGTCATAAAGCGGTGTCCATTCAATTTTTAAATCAACGTCGTAATTACCTACATGCAACATTTGTATAGTTTTGCTACGAGGCTCACTAAATAATGTGTAGGTAATGTTGCTAGACCCAAAATTGTCATCACCCAAACCGTAGTCATCATCCGATCCGTTATCCTCCTCCCAACTTGTATAAAAAATTCTTATCCTACTATCGTTGCTACATACATTTTTGTTATACATTAATGTGCCTGGCAAAACATAGCCGCCACACGGCTGGTCATTTTGTTTAAAAATATATCCACCATCTTGCGTAGCATCTGCTAGGCATTGAAAACTAAATTTGTATCTTGGATCGGGGTTTCCAGTGCCATTGTCTGTACCACAATCGTAAAAATGTTTGTATGCTGTTAAATAAATTTTTACGTTGTATTTTGTACTATGTACTTGTGCTTTACTTTGGCAAATGAATACCAAAGTAAAAACAAACGTACAAATGTGTTTTAATAATTGTTGCTTCATGTTATATTTATTACAGTTTTTTAATTTAAAATTTATTCTACAATCAAATCTGCTTTGGCAAAATAATTTTTGTTGTTTACACCAAAGTATGCATCTGCATCATCTTTTGTACTTATATAAATGCGGTATTTTCCTAGCGTTTTAAATTCATCACATTCTTCATAACTAAGCCTACGCCACTCTGCAAGCGATACCCTTGGTCTTTTTGATTAATGTATGTTTCCTTACCATCTGCCTCTACCTTAAAAATTCCCCAACGCATCATGCCTAAATTTTTAATTTTTTGTGTGCTTTCAAAAAATAAATTAATGCAACTGCCGGCTTTTATTTTTGTGGTTTGCCCAATGGCTTTCCAATTATCATCAATACTTTTGCAAGTCCATATTTTAAAATTTTTTCTTTCATAAGGAAAACTACTTTCAGTATTTTGCACTTTTGCTTGGTTTGGCTGCACCGTTATTTTACGAAATGCAAAAACAGTTTCTGGGTGTTCGGCATCTATTAATGCAATAGTAATTTCGCCAGCAGGTAAATAACAATTGGTAGATAAAAGTTGATTTTTGTAAGTGGATACCAACCCCAATCATGAATAATTAATTCGTTTCCCTTATCTATTGTAAATACTTTAATGCCCAACCGTTTATTTACTTTTAATTTTTTAAAGTCGGTAACATTGGTTTGTATATATACCCGTAATGCATTTTCGCCAGTTGGCACTTTAAAGCTGGTATATTCTTTACCAACTTTTACAGCTCTATCGCCATTTTTATTTGGGGCAGATTCTAAAAATTCATGTAACTTAATAGTACAAGGCTGGGCTTTGCCCAAGAAACAGCACAGTATTAAAACAAGCAATACTGGCGGCATTTTTTTAAAATAAAATTTCATGGTGTTTTGTTTTACAATGCAAACATATATTTACAAAAAAACATTTTGTGATAGCTTTACTAATAGGGGTAAAAATGGGTAATAATTGTGTAGTTTAATTACTATTTGGCATACACATTTTTTACAAAAGCGTTGTTTTTATCTTAGGTATTATTTTTACCTTTGGTGTAGTTTACGGAAAAGCAACTAAAAATATTTAAATCTTTTGAAGAGCAAGAAATGTATTTTATTCGATATTTTTATTCATTATCGCCTTTGGAATAGCAAAAAGCATTAGCCGATTTACAAAAAAATAATAAAGCAAACTTTACCTCTATTTCAAAAAATAACACTTCGAAAAAAATGAATTAAGATGAACATTGCACACCCAGAATGTTTAAATTTTTTTAACAGTGCAAAAAAAAACAATTTAACGTATTTAGCTATTGAAGGATATACTGTTAACATTTATGTATTTCATAAAAGTGCCGAAGACTTAGGTTTTTGAATTGCCCACACAGAGCAAAATAAAAAATGTTTTTTAAATATACTAATTTACATGGGTTACCCCAAAACTGAATTTGATGATATTAGAAACGAAAATTTTACAGAATATTTCAAATACTCCTTGGGCAGCTTACCAAATGTTATTAATGTAATAACTAAAATTCATTTTAATATTGATTTTTTAAAGCAGATCTTACAAAAAAATACGCAACATTGGCAATAAAATTGCAATAGTATTTATTGATTATAAAACATTAATAAAAACAATGCAATTAGCAAAACGCCAAAAAAAATTATGGGGTATTGAACAATTACAAAAAATTAAAAACAATAAACTAACATGAGTTACTCAACCATCTTAACAAATTTAGAAAACGGCATTTTTACAATTACAATTAACAGACCCGATAAATTAAATGCTTTAAACAAACAAGTATTTACCGATTTGGATAATGCTGTTGATGAAATTTATAACAACACAGAAATTAAAACAGCCATCATTACTGGCTCTGGTCCAAAAGCATTTGTTGCAGGTGCAGATATTACCGAATTTGGTGGCTTAAATAAAGATGAAGCCATGGCCTTAGCCAAACGAGGACAAGATGTTTTTTTTAAAATTGAAAATAGTAAAAAGCCAATTGTGGCTGCCGTTAATGGCTTTGCATTAGGAGGTGGTTGTGAGTTGGCAATGGCTTGCCATTTTAGATTGTGTAGCGACAATGCAAAATTTGGCCAGCCAGAAGTAAATTTGGGCTTGATACCAGGCTATGGCGGCACACAACGCCTAACCCAACTGGTAGGAAAAGGAAAAAGTATGGAATTGCAAATGACGGCACATTTGGTAGACGCTAACGAAGCATTGCAAATTGGTTTAGTAAATCATGTTACAACTGCCGATAGTTTATTAGAAAGAACAAAAGATATTTTACATGTTATTATGAGCAAAGCTCCTGTAGCTATTGGTAAAGTAATTGATTGTATAAATATTGCAGTACTTAGCGATAGTGCTTACACCAACGGAAAAACAGGATACGAAAAAGAAGTTGAAGCTTTTGGCGATTGTTTTGTAACCGATGATATGAAAGAAGGTACAACTGCTTTTTTAGAAAAACGTAAAGCAAATTTTTTGGGTAAATAACTAAGACAACTTAATAATTTTTACAAACCTTTTTTTATAATATAAATTTAATGGCGTAATTGTTACGCCATTTGCTTTTCCAGAAGTTGAGTGTATAAACTGTATTTCCCCATTTATGTTTTGGGTTATAATACCCATATGCCCTACTACTTTACTGGTACTATCTGTACCGGTAAATAAAATTAAATTTCCTGCTACTGCATTTTGAGCATCTACCTCCTTACCATAATTTGTAAAATCAATAGATGAACGAGGCACTTGTATGTTAAAATGGCTAAACACATAAGTTATAAAACCAGAACAATCAAACCCTTTTGATGGATTGGTGGAGGCATACAAATATGGTATACCAATTAGTGTTTTAGCAAATGCTACAAGTGTATCAGTGTTATTTATTTGTGTAGGTAACTCTTTGATTGGAATAAGTAAAGTATCATTTTTAGAGCTATCATCCACAATTACAGCTGAATCATTGGTTATTAAGTTTGCAGTAACTGGTGTTTCAATTGTTTTGTTATTATCTCCACAGCTGGTATTAATAATAGTAAGAGATAGGGTACAAAATAAAAATAATTTCATAAACGAAAGATAAAACAAAAGCCCCGAATTAATTCGGGGCTTTTTAATCCAAAAAAAATGATTATTTATTTACAATAACTTTAGATGAAATGACCGTATTGGCTTTAGTAATATTAACAGAATAAATGCCATTTTTTAGCATACTTATATCAAGAGTTTTTTTATTTACGCCTTTAACTGTTGATATTATTTTTTGCAAAACAATATTACCCATTTGGTCGGTAACAGTTAATTTGGTTGAGTTTGATTGAACATTAGTGCTAAACTCTACATTAACTATCGAATTTGCAGGATTAGGAGAAACGATCACCTTATCCTTTTGTTGTTTCTGCATTTGGCAATACAATTAGTGCTGGTACAATAGAAAAATTTGCATTAGAAATATCAAAGAAAATATTACCAACAGACTCTACTTTTACACGGCAAGTACTACTAATCGAAGACGGTATAATGATTGTTTCAGAACCATCATTTGGTGTTGCTGCAGCTAATATGGTAGTGAAAGTTACTCCACCATCTGTAGATAGTAAAATATTTACATTAGCACAACTAACAGGTGCTGCAGTTGTATTATTTACACTCCATGTAATTGTTTGTGCTGATCCATCTGCCCAACTTACTGCAGTGTTAGGAACGGTAACTGCAAACGGACCAGATGTATTTGATACTGTGACCACAGCATCTGCAAAGGCAGTTTGTGCTACAGCAATTGGAGCAACAGAACTAAATGCATGATTATCTCTTACTGTTAATCTAAAGTTTAATGTTCTAGAAACTGAACTTAAGGCTTCTGTATTTGTACCAGCATCACCACCTGTTAATGGGCCACTAACATTTAAACCAGATAAAATTGTTGCTAGTTTTGGAAACATTCTTGTACCAGACGCAGATGGGCTAAAAGATAACCAGTTTGGCCCCGTTGCTTTTGTTGGCGAAGCCACACTACTTGTACCAGTTTGTGTACTTGATGCATTATCATTTTGCTCCCAACAATATGTTACAGCATCGCCATTAGCATCTGTAGCACTACCTGTTAAGGCAAACGGAGTACTAATTGGAATAGTATAATTGCTTAAAGCTGCAATAACTGGAGCTACATTATTTGCTGTAATATTTGTACTTATAGGACAAGTTTTAGTAGCCAAATTTGCTTGTATTTGTGCAATAGAGGCTTGATGGTAAATATCTATAGAATGTGGTGCAACATCTTGACTTGTAATACCTGCATAACCCATAATAGTAATACCAGAGCCCATTTCTTTATTTACTCCTGTTCCTTCGTTGCTCATTGAAAATGTATGATTAGCTCCTAATTGATGGCCCACTTCATGCACTACATAATCAATATCAAAATTATCGCCCTGCGGAATTCCATCGGCAGGCGAAGTAATACCACTGCCTTTTGAACCATTAACACAAACACAACCAATACAACCTGCATTACCACCGCCGCCGCTTGCACCAAACATGTGTCCAATGTCGTAATTAGCTTCTCCAATTACAGATGTTAATGTTGATTGTAATTGTGCATTCCATTGGCTTAATGTTGTTGAATATGGGTCTGTTGAAGGGCTATAATAAATTACAGCCGTAGTATTTGCAATTAAATTAAGATGTAATGCTAAATCTTTTTCATATACGCCATTACAACGAGTAAGCGTAGCATTAAAAGCTGCCATTACTAAACCAACTTGTGCAGAGCTTGTAGCACCAAAATAGTTGGCATACTCTCCGTTACAAGATTGTGCTAACCTCATGGTTTTTACAGTGCCATTTGAGCTTCCTGTTAAAGAAGAAACCTCTGCATTTAAACCAGAAACCATCTTTTGTTCAACAGTACTGCAACTCCAACCTAATTTTCCGGTTTCTCTGTGAGAACTATACACAGAATAAACTGAATGGTCTTGGGAGTAAGGCTCAATAAATTCATTTGGCTTATCTGTTCTAAAAACCATGGTTTGTATTCCCTGCGGCGAAATACTCAACTTTAATGTTGCAAATTTATCAGTGATACCCTTACCGGAAAAAGCTCTTATTTGTGGAAACTGAGCTTGCAATGCCGGTTCAAAATTAGAAGCTTCATATACTTCAAATTGTTCAATGCTTCCGGCAGCATTGGGCAACGAAATAATGGTTGACTGCTTTAAAGAACTTTTGTCAACAACTGCAAATAATGTTTGTTTCAAAGTTTCGATATTCAAATTAAATAATTTGAAATCTTTTGGATAGGATAATCTTGCAACGGCTTTGTCCGTTATAAAATTACTGCGGCTTTCTTTGTTAGCAGACCAAAATTTATCTGCTTGCGAAAACCCAAAAGTGGAAAATAATGCTAACGCAAATGTTAGGAGTAAGACTTTTCTCATGTAAGTTGGTTTTAAATAAATAATTAGATTTGAAAATATAAAAATAAAATGATTAAACAAAAAAGCAAACAGCATAAACACTCAATTTTTCGAGTAAATAGACGATTCTTAAACTAGTTATTTTACTAACTTTACATTTTAATTTTCACTATCTAAATAACCAAAATCATGGAATACAGAATAGAAAAAGAACAATGGGTGAAGTAAAAGTACCCGTTGATGCTTACTATGGAGCTCAAACACAGCGTAGTATAGATAATTTCAAAATTGCACAGGATATTAACCGAATGCAAAAGAAATTATTGCAGCTTTTGAATACTTAAAACATGCAGCAGCTTTAACCAATTTTGATGCATGTGTGTTAACTAAAAAGAAAGCCGATTTGGTGGGGAAGGTGTGTAAAGAAATTTTAGAAGGAAAGCTAAATGCTTATTTTCCTTTAGTTGTATGGCAAACCGGCAGTGGCACGCAAAGCAATATGAATGTAAATGAAGTTATAGCGTACAGAGGGCATGTTATAAATGGCGGAAAACTGGCTGATAAGGAAAAATACTTACACCCTAATGATGATGTAAATAAATCGCAATCCAGTAACGATACTTTTCCTACAGCTATGCATATTGCAGCCTATAAAATTTTAATAGAAACAACCATACCGGGCATAAAAAAACTTAGAGATACATTAGATAAAAAAGCAAAAGCATTTAGAAAAGTAGTAAAAATTGGCCGTACACATTTTATGGATGCTACACCACTTACATTGGGGCAAGAGTTTAGCGGTTATGTATCACAGTTAGATCATGGATTAAAAGCCATCAATAATACATTGGCTCATTTAAGTGAATTAGCTTTGGGTGGAACAGCGGTTGGCACCGGCATAAATACACCACCAAAATATGATGTAAATGTTGCAAAGCATATAGCGAAACTTACCAAACTGCCATTTAAAACTGCTGAAAATAAATTTGAAGCATTGGCTGCACATGATGCCATTGTTGAAGCACATGGTGCTTTAAAAACAGTTGCTGTTAGTTTAATGAAAATAGCTAATGACATTCGCATGTTATCATCTGGCCCTCGTAGCGGCATAGGCGAAATTCATATTCCGGATAATGAACCAGGTTCATCTATTATGCCTGGCAAAGTTAATCCTACGCAATGCGAAGCATTAACAATGATTGCAGCTCAGGTAATGGGCAATGATGTTACCATTGGCATTGGAGGCAGTAATGGACATTTTGAATTAAATGTGTTTAAGCCGGTAATGATTTATAATTTTTTACATAGTGCAAGATTAATTGGCGACGGATGTGTTTCGTTTAACGATAAATGCGCCGTTGGAATTGAGCCACTAAGGGCAAATATTAAAAAGCATGTTGATAATAGCCTGATGCTGGTTACGGCATTAAACACTAAAATAGGTTATTATAAAGCTGCCGAAATTGCTCAAAAAGCGCATAAAGAAAATACAACCTTAAAAGAAATGGCCGTTAAATTAGGTTATGTAACACCAAAAGAGTTTGATGAATGGGTAAGACCTGAAAATATGGTTGGAAAAATATAATTTAAAAATGGCTATCAAAATTTGATAGCCATTTTTAATTATTTGCATTTATACGAAAACCGTAGTTTAGATTTTGGAGCAGGAATACAAGGTTGCTCATTACCACTCATAATAACATCCAAAACATAATTATCACGACTCATTCGGTAACTATCAAAGTGCGATACAAGAGAATCAACAGCAATGCCTAAATTGTAAGTACGCAATTTAATATCTTTAATTGCGTTTACCGGCTTGCGACCAAAATTAAAAAATTGGGTGTACTCTGCATGAAACAATTCATCGGGAAAAATGTACAAATAACTTCTTGGAGCAATATTAGTATGGTATTGCATATCGGCATCCATTTCTACTTCACTTGTAATAAGGTTAGTAAAAATCATTTTTGTTAAATTATTGCCCGTATATAAATAATCTACTGAAACAACCGGTAAGCCAGATGTATAATAATAAAGCTTATTAATTAAATAGCCAGCCGCATTATAATTATAGTCTGCATCATATTGCGGCGACAATACATCTGTAGGATCTGTTAGAGCATGTAAACGTTTTACCCTGTTGTTTATAATATCCATCACAAAATACTCATCTGGATTTAAATAAATAGTATCGTTTGAGTAAGAAACATTCGTGGCAAATGTTAAGGCAGCTGCCAGACTATCAAACTCGTTAATTTGTTCAACCCTATCTAATAAATTAATGGTTGCTTCTATTGAGCTAAGATTAGCTTTAGAAGCAGTATCGGTATATACTATTTTACTTATGCGGCAATCTTTACCTACAATTAATTCGTTGCCCGTATTGTCTGCGTTTTCTACACTCAGTTCTTTATCGCATGCACTTAAACACACAAGCGAAAACAATGCTGCTATTCCTGCTACTCTTTTTATCATACAATTGTTTATTATACTACCCGTTTTATGATTATTATAAAAGTAAAAATTATTTTAACGATTACTCAACCTTATACTGCAAAACATTTGCCAAAATTATAAATAGTTAATACTAAATGTGCAATTTGTAGACGGGCTGTTAACAACATAGTTAAACGCCCCACTGTTAACAGGTGTGCCACTTGCATATAATGTAATGCTTTGAACCCCCAAAGTTGTAAAGCTAAGCGGAGCAGAGCCTGTAGTAAAAACAACCCCATTTACTGCAGGTAAACTAATTTGATATGTACCAACAGCTGTAACATTTACATTTACCACAACATTATTAACACCTGCCAGTATAATTTGCCCTGCCTTCCAGGTACCATTTGCATTAAAACCACTACAGTTGTTAGGTGAGCCGCCTAATGAATAAATTGCAGCGCCACTTGAGCCATTACCCACACTTATCTCTGCTGTACACAAACTGCTTCCATACTTAACTTTAAATGGATAAATTCCATTTGCCAATGGTTTTCCTGAGCCGTACAATCTTACTGTATTACCACCCGGATAACCAAGCCTTCCGGTATCTTTAAACGAAAAACCATTTACTGTATTGGTAGATATAGAATAATTGCCTGTATTACGAACATTCACTGCTACATCAATATAATTATTTTCTGTTAATACCGTATCTACAACATACAAACCATGTACTTTATATTGTAAGCAACCTCCTAACGAATCGGTTAATACATTGCCGGAGGATAGTGTGTTTACATCAATACCATCATCTTTAGAGCAACTCCAAAACATTGCTATGCATAAAGCCAATACCATTGTTTTCAAAACATTCATCTTCATAACCGTTTATTAATTTCATTAAAATATTTGCGATCGGGTTGTTTCTGCCTCAATTGTGGCAGGATTAATCAAATTTACAATTTTTGTATATACTACCCCAATGCCTTTTGCAAACCATCTTTCCTCCTCGGCAGCAGTAATATCGCCTGTTCCCGGGTTGGCAATATAACTAAACTTAACTTTTATAATATTGGTGTAATTGATACTGGCAATTGTAGCACTAGCGCCTTTGGCCAATATTAAGCTGTTTACTTTTATTGCTACAGGAAAGCCGCTAACAGTATTACTGCCTAAACTTACCGTCCAGGTTGCGCCTACAGCCAAATTAGAATCAAGCACTAAATACTCTTTGTTGATAGGGTTATCCAGCAAACCAAAATCACCATCTAAATATTGATAATAAAGTCCACCGTTTTTTCTATTGAAGATAGAATCGGTTGGCACACCCAGGTTTTTAATTTCAAAAATTTTATATGAGTTGGCTCCAAATGTTTTTGAGTTTGCACTAACCTGTACATAGGTAGTATCGCTTGGTGTGCCACCAACAAAACGACTACTCCAGTTACTATTAGTTGTTTGAGGTACATAATCTAAATTAGGTGCAGGAGGGGCTGCAGTTACAGCAATTGAAAATATACAACTAGATGTAGTGTTAGAGACTGTATAATTAAAGCTACCGGCAGCAGTTGGAGTACCAGAACCAATTAAAATTACTGTATTAGGCCCAATGTTTGCAAATGTACCCGATGCATTAAAAACAATACCATTTACCGCAACTCCTGTATTAATAGTGTAATTGCCAATGGTTGTAACATTTACATTTAATGTAACCGTATTGGTAGGCCCAAGTGCGGTGCCGGCTATATATGCACCTATTCCTAACGTAGCACCGGAACAATTACCCGGAGCTCCGCCAAAAGTAAATACAGCATTAGTTGGAGCTGTAGTCGCTGTTACACTTACATCTAATTTACATATACTATTACCAAACTTAATTGTAAAAGTTGTAATGCCGGATGCTATGGGAGTGCCCGAGCCCTGCAAGCGTATTATGTTTAAACCAGTTGCTGTTACGGTGCCAAGTGCTTTAAAAGAAAAGCCATTAACTGTATCGCTTTGTATAGTATAGGTACCTGTTTGGGTAATATCTGCCGTAACTTCTATATAATTACCTGCTGTTAAAGCAGTATCTTTTTTGTAAGTACCATTTACCGTGCTGGGGAGGCAGTTGCCTGTAGTATTGCTTTTAAGTGTACCTGTTGCCAATCCGGAGGGGTTTGTGGCAGGGTCAAACGCAAGTTCTTTTTGACAGGCTTCTATCAAAAAAATGGAAAGAAGCGTAACAAAAACAATGATGGCATTTTTCATGTGTTCATTTTTATTGATTTTTGCCACATGGAATTCGCCAACGAAAAATTTGATTAGCATCAACTTTTCTTATGGCGCATTTCATTCAAAAAAATTATGTGTTGCTAAATTTACAACTTTTACGACACTTGCGATTCATCATTCACCAAAGCCTGCGTTTCAACTGTAGGGTTTTGTTGGTTATCTGTTTTATGCTTAAAAAACCTCTTTTGAAACACTAATATAGAGATAACCCCTGTTGAAATAGCTGCATCTGCAATATTAAAGATAGGCCTGAAAAACTCGAAATACTGTCCGCCCCAACCTGTACCCATTTAGGAAAATGCCCTTTTATAACCGGGAAGTAAAGCATATCTACCACATTACCATGTAAAAATGAAGCATATCCGTTATTGCTAAATTTGGCTAAGCCATCGTAATAAATAAATTCTTGTGTTGCTGCATTTAACAACATTCCTTTGTCAAAAATCATTCCATAAAACATACTGTCTATCAAATTGCCTATGGCGCCTGCATAAATTAAGGCTGCACATATAATAAACCCTCTGTGGTATTTTTGTGCTATTAATCTACCTAGATACCACGTACCAAAAACAACGGCTACCATTCTAAACACAGTTAAGGCCAGTTTCCCCCAATTACCGCCAAAACTCCAGCCATAAGCCATGCCCATATTTTCCACAAAATACAGTTGAAAACCGCTACCAATTACATTATGAGATTCATGCAAATTATAATGGGTTTTACCCAAATTTTTAAGGCTTGATCGGCTGCCAGTATTAATATTACAAAAGTGCTACGTTTCTTACTTTCATATGAGGGCAAAGATAGTAGGAAATTGCCTTTTGGCGAATTCAGAGATAATCTTAGCAGATAAAATTAAAAGTAAATACTTTTAGATTTTAGAGTAAATGGAGATTGTGGTTTTACTACTCACCTTTTTCTGTAGAAAGTAATTTTTCTTCAATTATTTTTTTTAACAAATACTTAGGTAGGGCACCGGGTTGCATTACCGGCTCGCCAGCTGCATCTATAAAAAGTAAGGTAGGGATGCTTTGTATGCCAAATACGGCAGCTAATTCCTGTTCTACATCTGTGTCAACTTTATAAACATGTAATTTCTCTGCGTATTCATTAGAAAGTTCCTCTAAAACTGGCGCTACCATTTTGCATGGGCCACACCAATCGGCGTAGAAATCTATAATTGCAGGTAATTTGCCTGTATATTTCCAGTCTTTTTCTGTTTCGTAGTTAAACACTTTTTGCTTAAAATCCTGTGTGGTAAGTTTAATTGTTGCCATTGTTTTATTTTATGCAAAGTTAAAACAGCTTGGTTAAGAGGTACGTAACTTTTGTTACGTTATCTGTTACAAATATTTATTCCTCAAAATAAACTCTCTTTACCCTTTGCGATATGCCTGTTAAAATTTCGTAAGCGATGGTATCGGCCCAGTGGGCTAAATTGTTTACGGGTAATGCTTCGCCAAATACAATTACATCATCACCTTCTTTAGCAGGAATGTTTGTAATGTCCAACATCGTCATATCCATACACACATTACCAATCACTGGAGCTAATTTACCGTTAACTAGCATCTTGCCTTTTCCATTACTCAAAACTCTTGGATAGCCATCGGCATAGCCTATACGAACTGTAGCTATTGTAGCATCCTCATTGGTTAAACCTTTGCGGCTGTAGCCAACACTTTGGCCTTTTTTTATTTTTTTTATTTGAGAGATGGTGGTTTTTAAAGTGGTAACATTTTTTAATTGCTGTTGAACAGTAGTATGAGCATCTACACCATAAAGGCCAATGCCTAAACGTACCATATCAAACTGCAAATTTTTGTGCCTGTGTATAGCAGATGTATTGGCAATATGTTTAATAAAAGGATAGTCAATAGCCTCTTGCAAAAGTTGGCAGCCCTCTTTAATCGTTGTGGCTTGCTCTTGTGTAAAAGCATCATGCTCTGCATTATCACTAGCAGCCAAATGCGAAAAAACAGATTGTATTTTAAAAGAAGTTGTTTCTTTTAATTTATTGCAAAGTGTTGTTATTTCATCTAATTCAAATCCAAGGCGCTTCATACCTGTATCTATTTTAATATGCACAGGATAGTTTGAAATGCCCGATTGCAATAAATAATTATCAAAACCATTAAATATTTCAAACGAATACAACTCGGGTTCCAGATTGTATTGTACCAGCACATCAAAGGTTGCATCCTCGGCATTCATAACCATTATTGGTAGCGTAATGCCTGCTTTACGCAACTCTACACCTTCATCTGCGTAAGCTACTGCTAAATAATCTACCTTATGAAATTGCAGCAAATTAGCTATTTCAAACCCGCCACTGCCGTAGCTAAATGCCTTTACCATAGCCATTAATTTTACGCCTTCGGCTAATTGTTGCTTGTATATTTTTAAATTATGGCTAATGGCATTTAAATTAATTTCTAAAATAGTTTGATGCACTTTTTGCTCAAGCAAATGGCTTATTTGTTCAAACTCAAATACTCTTGCGCCTTTTAATAAAATGGTTTCGCTATTAAAATGAAGCGATGGAAAATGTTGTTTAAAATCATTGGTAGAGGTGTAAAAATGTACTTGCGGAATGGAAGAAAAAACAGCTTGTTGCTTTGTAATTTCGGTACCAATGCCAATAAATCTATTTATATTTTTTTGGATGAGAATAGACGCAACTTCGGTGTACAAGTCAACATTTTTTTTGCCGGATTGTAAAATATCACTCAAAATTACGGTTCGTTTATCATGTTGTTGCTGCTGTTGCAAAAAATCTAACGCAATAGTTAACGAATTAATATCGGCACTATAGCTATCGTTAATTACCGAGCAATTATTTACACCTTGCTTTAACTCCAGCCTCATTTCTACAGAACGTAGCTGCAGCATTTGGGCAGATATGGTTTCATCATCTACCCCAAAATGCAATAATACACACCAGCATGTAATGGCATTTTCAATAGCGGCGTCGTTGGTAAACGGAACAGATATGCTAACTTTCCTATTTTGATATATAGCCTTTATTACCGTATTATAGTGTTGTATTTGTATAGCGGTAATGCTTAATGTTGCTCCGTCTTTTTTACTCCAACTAAATAAATGACATGTGTTGCACTTGCTCTCTATTGCAAGTGCAATAGCTGCATTATCCTTGCAATAAATAATTTCTTTACAGCCTTCAAATAATTTGGCCTTTTCTTCAACCTTATGTGCTGTATCATCAAAACCTTCGCTGTGTGCTTCGCCAATAGATGTAAATATGCCTATGGTTGGTTGAATAATTTTTTGCAACTTATCCATTTCATGTGGCATGGAAATACCGGCTTCAAAAATGCCCAGTGTATTATTTGGGTGCATTTGCCAAACACTTAATGGTACACCAATTTGTGAGTTGTAACTTTTAGGGCTGCGTACAATATTGTACTTGTTGTGTAATAATTGATACAGCCATTCTTTTACAATTGTTTTTCCGTTGCTGCCGGTAATGCCAATTACAGGATATGTAAATTGTTTGCGATGATAAGCTGTAAGCAATTGCAATGCATCAATTACATTGCTTACCTGTAAAACATTGGCATTATTAATAGTTGGTTTCAAAGAATACTCGTTATCTACCACAAAATTTCTTACTCCTTTATTGTACAACTCATCCAAAAAATCATGTGCATTACGCTGCAATGTACTTATGGCAAAAAATAAAGAAGATTCGGGGAACAGTAATTTTCTGCTGTCAATTAACAAATGTTCAATAACATCATCACTTCCTTTTTGTAACCAGGTAGCGTTTAAACAGTATGCTATTGTAGAGATGTTAAACATTATTCAACTTCAACAGGCGCTCCCTTTCGTTTATGATAAATGGAATATACAATTGAACCGCTAATGCACACTACTATCATAAGCAGCGAAACCCAAACCGGGATGTGCAAATAATGTTCATCTACACCGGCAAACTTTAGTAAGGGCAAAAGCATTTTTACACCAATAAAGAGTAATACAATTGCAATGCCTTGTTGCAAATAATCAAACTTACTTGCTGCACCACGTAATAAAAAAAACAGGCTGCGTAACCCTAATACTGCAAAAATATTAGATGAATAAATGAGTAATTTTTTACTAGGGTCTGGAATGATTGAAAATACGGCAGGGATTGAATCTACTGCAAAAACAATGTCAATTAGCCCAAGCATAATAACCACCATGCTTAATTTGGTAAAATATGCTTTGTTGTTTTTGCTGATAATAAAACGGCCATCAGGTTCTTCATCGGTTGTACGCATGTATTTACGCATAAATCTAAATGCCCAGTTTTCTTCTGGATCAAATTCATCATCTTCGGCGCTACTAAACATTTTTACACCTGTATAGGCCAAAAATATTCCAAACACATACATTATCCAATCGTATTTTGCTACAGCAGCACTACCTATTGCAATAAATAAAATTCTGAAAACAATAGCCATTAATATACCCAACAGTAATACCCTGGAAAAGCTGTTTTCTTTTACTTTAAAATAAGTGAATATTATAATGAAGACAAAAATGTTATCAATTGATAAAGACCACTCCAACAAGTATGCAGATACAAAAGCTATTGCGTCTTGCTTGCCATTTCCTCCATCATTTTGATACCAAATAAAACCACAAAATGCAAAAGATAATGCCACCCAAAAAAGAGTTTGAATTAAAGCTGTTTTTAAACTAATTGATTTATTTTTTTTGCTAAGCAAGCCTAAATCAAAAACTAAAGCAATTATAATTACAGACGCAAAAACGATATATGTTAACTGATTTTTATCCATTTTATTTACACAGTAAATTTTCTTTTATGCAACCATTGAAATAACAGTGCAAACAAAATTACCAATACAATTGGTAAAGCTATAGTTATTAATTGCCAGATTATTTTTTGAGATTCTACCTTTTTAGTATCCAACAAACGTAATGTATAATCTTTTGCTTTGGCTTCTGCAAGTCCTGATGAATTTAACAGATAGTCCAGGCAATTTTGTAAAAAATCTTTATTAGCAAACTGGTATTGATATTGTGAGCCCACAGTTAGAGGATTTACACCCATTGGCAGAGGTTCGTTTTTAGATATACTATTTAAAACCATATCGCCATCTGCAACAACAATAATTTTATTATTGGCAATACATTCCTGCATAAACATTGCCCCATAATTTGCAAGGCTATCGTTCATTGCTTGCGATAACCTGTTTTTAAACATAGAAGTAAACTTGCCTTCGAGCAATACCGCTACCGGAATATTTGCTTTTTTAAACTTATCATTTTCGGGTTCGTTTACATTTTCTTTGCCGCTGATTAAAGCAGGCGTAGCAATGGTTTTAGAGTTCGAAGAAGAACTTAATAAAATTGTTTTTTTAATCCCTTCTACTTCCAACGTATCAACGGAGTTTACAAATTTACCCGAAACCAACCCAAGATTTTTATTTATTACATGATTTGATTTTGACTCGAACAAAGGGAAATAATTCCAATGCAAAAATTCAAACTGCCCCTTTCCGTTTACATCAAAGGGTAAAAAATCGCATTGTAAATCCAACACTAAATCCGGATTTACCCTTGCTCCATATTTAAATAATAAATCGTTTAGTTCTAATCCTCTATCGTAAGCAATAACTTCATTTTTTATTCTAAGGCTATCCATCTCTGCATTAAGCCTGTCTATAAACATCAATACCTTTCCACCTCTCATAACAAATTGATCTATCTTAAGTTTTTCTTCGTCGGTAAATTTTTCGGTTGGCTTTACCAAAAGCAATAGCTTAAAGGTGTCGGGTATTACAGGCAATTTTGTTAAATTAAATTGCTGCAAATTATAATCTTGTTTTAATACATTTTCTGCAAGGTCGTATGTTCTAATATCTTGTGGCTCTCCATGCCCAACAGCATAAGCAAGCATAGGCTTTGTGGTTTGCGATGCTTTGTAAATAGCATCTGCAAACTTAAATTCCATTAAGGCTTCGGCACTATTTAACTCGGCAGCAGTAATAAATGTTTTATTGCCGGTATATAAATTAACGGGCAACACATTTTGTTTATAATGTACCAACGCAACAGGGTAAACCAATTGTTGTTGTTCGCCGGCCTTTAGTTGCGATTTTAAGTTTATTGGATACAGCCCGTTTGCAGACAGTGTATCGCCCCATTTTACATCTGTACCTTCAACAACATCATCCGGGCTAATAAAATTGTACTGTATTTTTTTGCCTCCAACTTCTTTAAATTCATGTAAAATTTCGGAGGTACTATTGGCCAATTTTTTAAATCCGCTCGGAAACTCACCTTTTAAAAAAACATCTATCTGTACCACATCATCCAGCTTCTTTACTATCTTTTTTGTTGGGGAAGATAGCGTAAATCGCTTTTCGTTGGTAAAATCTAATCGGGTATGAAACTGCGATGCAAGCCAATTAAGGCCAATTAAAGTAAGTATGGTAACAGGTAACCAAAATTTACTTTTCCATATTTTATTTAGTAATTGCATTTATTTTTTAACAAGAGTTTTAACGGTAACTAATAAAAAAAGAAAAATAACACTCAAAAAATAAATTAAATCTCTGCTATCCAACACACCACGGCTTATGCTACTGTAATGAAAATCTATTCCTAGCATTTCAACATAGTAGTCTGCTCCATTTGCAAAAAAAGGCAACTTACTTAGTGCATTAAATCCAAAATAAAGTGTAACACAAAAAAATACACTTATTAAAAATGCCACAACGGCATTATTGGTAAAGCCGCTGCAGCAGAGGCTTATAGCTGCAAAAACTGCTCCTAAAAAAAACAAGCCAATATAGCTGCCTAAAATACCGCCGCCATCAATACCGCCTTGTGCACTTAACGCTTTTACAGCAAAAACGTAAATTAAGGTGGGAGCTATGACAAACAAAATAATAAATAATACCGAAAAATATTTACCCAGCACAATTTGCCCTTGGGTAATGGGCTTGGTTTTTAAAATTTCGAAAGTGCCGGCTTTAAATTCATCGGCCAGCAAACGCATGGTAATTGCAGGTACCAAAAAAAGTAATACCCACGGCGCCAGTTCAAAAAATTTATCTAACGTAGCATATCCAAAATCAAAAATATTACTATCCTTTAATACAAATAAAAAAAGCCCGTTTATCAATAAAAATAAAACAATGGCAATGTATCCTGTAAGGCCGCTAAAAAATTGACGTAGTTCTTTTTTACAAATACTCCACATATGTTATAAAATTGCTGCAATTTACTATTTAGAATGGTATGTAAATGTGTTTATTTGAATTTAGTTCTTATTATAATCAAATGATATTCATTGATTATTAGGTGGCCTTATTGTTTTGGCTATTTTATAGCATACCACAAGCCATTTAAAACATTTTAAAGTAACTCAATTAATTTTTTGGCATAAAAGCAGCATTTTAGAAACTTGCTCTGTCTTTTTCTGAAATAAGTATTAAAAGCCTATAGTTTTTAGTTTTAGATACGCAAAGTATATTTTTGGGGTAAATAGCGTTTATTTATCAAATTGTCTGACAAGTAATTACCAAATATAGAAATGCACTTTTTGCTTGCCCAAACCAACTGCTCAATCCCCTGATTTTTTCAGGGGATTTTTTATGGAAAATGCTGCTAATAATCATTTTGTTCTTAATTACAGGTATTAGCATTAATCATATTTTTTATGGCACATTTTGTTATCTTTAAGTTGGCTTTCAAAAGTATTTTAATACCCCTTTATGAAAAAGAAATTTTCTTCATTAATCTTAGCATCACTCATTGCAAGTGTTAGTATAGGCCAAACCGCTACGCTATTTTTTTCGGAATATATTGAAGGAAGTAGTAATGAAAAGTATTTAGAAATATATAATGGTACAGGCACTAACGTATCCTTAAGTGGTTATGTAGTGGAATTATATGCTAATGGTAGTATTACCCCAACCAATACATTATCCTTAAGTGGAACTTTGAATAACAGCCAAGTTTTAGTTTTAAGAAACAGTGGTGCTTTTATTATATACTGGAGGAATGGTGAGTACTGTTTGTAATTTTAATGGAGACGATGCCATTGTTTTAAAAAATGGAAGTACCGTTTTAGATGTAATTGGGCAAGTAGGTTGTAACCCAGGCAGCAGGTGGCAATTAGGCAGCTTTTTAACGCTTGATAAAACACTTATTAGAAACCCTGAGGTATGTGTAGGTTATGACGGTAGTATTGGTGGCACTTGCGGCACTGGTAGTTTTCCTACACTAAATATTGAATGGATTCAAAAAATATGGATGATGTTTCAAATTTAGGTATTCATACAAATAACTGTGGAATAGCCGGCATTAGTGATGTTTATTTTAGAAGCAAACAAGATGGTGTATGGTACGATTTAAATACATGGGAATCTTCAAGTAATTTGGCCGGGCCTTACAACCCTGCTGTTAAATTTCCTACATCAAATAATAGCGATAGCATCATTATATCTGCAAATGATACTGTTAGCATTACAAACTGTAGCGTAGTTGCAAACGAAATACGAGTAGAAGGCAATTTACGTTTAGGAAGATATGCTGATTTAGATTTAGTAGATGGAATTGGCGTAGAACTTGATATTGCCGGTATTTTTGTTGATAGCTCAGAAAATGTTACCAATTTTGGGATACTTGATTTTTTAGGTAGCGAAACTTGGGAACTTAAACCCAATGCACATTTTTTTAAATTAAGAAATACATCAAGCACATTTTACAGAGATAATTATAATGGAGGTATTGCCAATATACCAGCCTCTGCAGTGTGGCATTTAAGATGTATAAGCAGCACTACTTTTCCAAGCTTTTTAAGTGCAAATATGACGTACCCAACATTAAGTTTTGAAAACATATCTGGCACCCATTGGAACATGACAAGTGCTGTAAACACATTTAGCAGTAGTGTTGGCCCTACAATAAAAGGTGATTTTAATATTAAAGTATATGATGCTGTGCATAACCCACAAAGTAATGATTCAATAACTGTTGTACAAAATGCAGCAAGTGTTGGTGCTACAAGCAGTCCTATTATTGTAATGGGCAATTTTAATTTAGGAATAATGGGTGCAAAATTTACGAATGAAAAAGTAAGCTCTCCCAATTTATATGGCGGTGGTATAGATATAAAAGGTAATATAAATTTAGACTTTGGAGCTATTATTGATATAAAAAATAATCCTACTGATAATGCAAAATCTGCACTTACTTTTAGCGGAGGTAATTTGCAATATGTTCATACTGTGAGTATAGGTGCTCTTTCTACAATAAATCTTTCTGCATTAGAACTTAATAAAACTGGTAGCTCTTTATCTGTGCATGCCTCTGATGTTTTGATAAATGTATTTGACAGCTTATATTTAACACAAGGGTATTTACATACCTCTTTTACCCCAGGAATTTTTGAAGGTAATTCAGCATTGGTAATGTATGATACCACTATTGTCATAAGTCCAAATAGCCAATATAATACTTGCTGTGCAGTTACAAATATAGGTTGGGAAAAAAGTTTTGTAAGTGGCCCCATAATAAGATATATTGATAAAATTGAACCCGGTATAAAATGGCTACCTATTGGTAAAGTTACTGCTGCAGATACCACATTTGCCCCCATTAATTTAGAAAAACAAAATGCCATCTCTGCTGCGTATTTAGGAGAATATTATCCAACTCATTTTTCAAACTTAACAGTAGATATAGCACAATTGATAAAAGTAAGTGAGCAAGAATACTGGAGAGTGTTACAATATTCAGGTTCAGACTTTAATGCAAAGTTGGGATTAAGTTGGAGGCCAAAAAGCAATGTAGGTGATGGCGACCCGGCGCATGATATCGAAGCTATAGATAGCTTATGCTTAGCTCATTATTTTAACGATGGTAGTGGTACCAAATGGCGGATAGATGGTTATGTAAATTCATCTACTCCGGGCTTTAATAAAATTGGTAATATTAACTATGGCATTATCAAAACCAATATTGATTTAGGGTTATTTGCTCCATTTCCATCTTTTCCCGGAAACCCATTTACACTTGGCGGCAAAAGCCCTTACAATATTTTGCCGCTCAGGTTTATTGATTTTACCGCAGTAGATATAGCAGATAAAGTAGCTTTAAAATGGATAGTGGCACAAGAGCAGCAAATTAATAAATATGAAATTGAAAAGAGTATTGATGGTAAAAATTTTACATTTTCATCTTCAATCGCTTCTTTAAAAAGTATAAATACTATAACATATTCAGGGAAAGATAGTGATGTACAAAGCGGTTGGAATTATTATCGCATAAAAATTATAGAAAGCAATGGTACAATTAGTTATAGCAAAATAATTAAAATATGGATAGGTAAGGCATTGGATGTAAAAATATATCCAACAATGGTTACAGATGAAATAAAAGTGAATTTACCAACTAGTGGTAGCCAGTTTCAGTTTAATGTACTGGTTATTAATAGTGCCGGCCAAGTTGTAAAGCAATTACTAACCAACAAACAAATCCTCAATATAAATATTGGATCTTTAAGCAGTGGTGTATATTTTATTAAAGTTTTTACAAGCACTCAAACTACTCTTCAAAAATTTATTAAACTATAAATAGGTTGGTTTGTAAAACCCAACTGCTCAATTCCCTGAAAAAATCAGGGGATTTTTTATGGAATAACTTTAAGGATGCATCTAAGTTTAAAACAAACAAATGAAAAAAATATTTTTACTGCTTGCATTGGCTGTTTTTGGCATTTCAGTTAATGCCCAAACCGAAATTAAGCCACTACCTCCAGAGGCTATTGATGCACCACCACCACCGCCACCACCACCGCCACCACCTCCTCCTCCACCGCCAATTTACAGAAATAAACAGGGGTACAATATATCGGTACACAATGTTAATGGCACAGGCAATGTAATAGTGAGTAAAAAAGGGTTTAAAAAAAGTATCCCTTTAAGCGAATGGAAAGCTAATAAAGCTAAGTACGAAAAACTGTATGGTAAAATTCCACCACCACCTATAATGGAGCAAGATGAGTTTACGCCGCCCAAAATTGTGAAAGATAATTAACAAAGCATATAAGTAAAAACGCTGTTTCAAATTGAAACAGCGTTTTTAAGTTTGTAGTTAATATTTTCAATTACATAAAAAAATTACACCGAAAAGCTTTCGCCGCAGCCACAACTTCGGCTTGCATTGGGATTATTAAAAAAGAATCCTTTACCATTTAAGCCATCGCTAAACTCCAACTCGGTATTTACCAAATATAAAAAGCTTTTTAGGTCGCATACAATTTTTATGCCTTTATCTTCAAATACCTGATCCATTGGTTTTACTTCGTTATCAAAATCCATTTTGTAACTAAGGCCACTGCATCCACCACCTACCACGCCTACTCTTAAAAAATAAGTTGCGTCATCTGCAATGCCGGCATCTTGCATTAGTTGAATAACTTTTGCTTTTGCTTTGTCGCTTATTAAAATCCCGTTTTCTGTTGCAATCATAAACCTTAGTGAATTACGCTTTCTTCAAATTTAATGGCTTCCATACCGTTTTTACACGATAATCGTTGATAGCAGCTTTAATTGCATCTTCTGCCAAAACCGAGCAGTGAATTTTTACCGGAGGTAAATTTAATTCCTCAACAAAATCCATATTATCTACTTTTAGGGCTTCATCTACACTTTTGCCTTTAAGCCACTCTGTTGCTAATGATGAAGATGCAATGGCAGAGCCACAACCAAATGTTTTAAACTTGGCATCGGTAATCATACCAGTAGCATCATCTACTTCAATTTGCAAACGCATAACATCGCCACACTCTGGTGCGCCAACTAAACCGGTACCAACATTTTTACTGCTTTTATCTAACGTACCAACATTTTTTGGATTTTGGTAGTGATCTATCACTTTGTCTGAATATGCCATGGTTATTGTTTTAAAATTTAATTATTTATTGAAAATCAAAAGCAAAAATTAAAAATATTTATACCTATAAGTTCTTTTTTGCATTTTTACTTTTAATGTGCCGCCCACTCTATCGTACTTAAGTCAATTCCTTCTTTATACATTTCCCAAAGCGGGCTCATTTCTCTAAGCTTTAGAACTGTTTCGCTTACTGCCTTAATGGTGTAATCTATTTGTTCTTCGGTGGTAAACCGGCTAAGGCCAAAACGTAAACTACTGTGTGCCAAATCATCGCCCAAGCCTAATGCTTTTAAAACATAACTTGGCTCCAAAGAGGCGCTTGTACAGGCGCTTCCGCTACTTAAGGCTATGTTTTTATTAAAGCCCATTAACAACCCTTCGCCCTCTACATGCTTAAAACTAATATTGGTTACATGCGGCAAACGATGCTCTGTACTTCCATTAATATAAGCTTCTTCTAACTTCATTAATTCGGTTTCTAATTTATCTCTTAAAACAGCAATACGTTTGTTATCTGCCTCCATATCAAGCATACAAATTTCGCAGGCTTTACCAAAGCCCACAATACCGGGCACATTTAAAGTTCCGCTACGCATACCACGTTCGTGGCCACCACCGTCCATTTGTGCTGTTACTTTTACTCTTGGATTTTTACGGCGTACATACAATGCGCCAACACCTTTAGGACCGTACATTTTATGTGCAGTAAATGCCATTAAATCTATTCCATCTTTATTAACATCAACCGGTATTTTACCTACTGCCTGAGTAGCATCTGTAAATACCAACACACCATGTTTACGGGCAATGGCGCTAATTTCTTTAATGGGCATTACCGTGCCAATTTCGTTATTGGCATACATAATGGCAATAAGTATGGTAGTTGGTTTTATTGCAGCTTCCAACTCTTGCAAATCAATTAAACCATCGGGCTTTACTTTTAAGTATGTAACCTCTCCTCCGGTTTTTTCAATGTGTTTACATGTATCTAACACGGCTTTGTGCTCTGTTGTGGCCGTAATTATATGATTGCCTTTGCTGGCATACATTTCGTACACACCTTTTATGCCCAAGTTATCGGCCTCGGTTGCTCCGCTGGTAAAAATTATTTCTTTAGGATCGGCGCCAATTAATTTAGCTACCTGTTCTCTGGCATAGTCTACAGCTTCCTCTGCCTCCCAGCCAAAAGGATGATTACGGCTTGCCGCATTGCCAAAATGTTGCAAAAAGTAGGGCGTCATTGCTTCTAACACTCTGGGATCCATTGGTGTAGTAGCATTGTTATCTAAATAAATCGGCAATTTCAACATATCGTCAATTGTTTTATTTGTATAATGCAAAATTACTGCAAAAGGTTCTATTTTAGCTTTTGAAAGCGTTAACAAAGTACTATTTTACGTATTTCGTAAATAGTTTTTATTATCAGCTATATTTCTTGATGGAGCACAAGTGGCGACGCTCCGTTCAGGATTGGTTTTTCAATTAAGCTCTAAAGCACTTTTTATGAATAAAATAGAACATATTGGTATTGCAGTAAAAGATTTATCTGCTTCAATTCCGTTGTTTGAAAAATTATTAAATACATCTTGTTACAAAACCGAATTAGTAAATAGCGAAAATGTAAAAACCGCTTTTTTTAAAACCGGTGAAAATAAAATTGAACTTTTGGAAAGTACCGTAACCGATGGAGTTATTGCAAAATATATTGATAAAAAAGGTGAAGGAATACACCATATTGCTTTTGATGTAAATGACATTTATGCCGAAATGGAACGCCTGAAAAAAGAAGGTTTTACTTTACTAAATGAAACACCTAAAAATGGCGCCGATAACAAATTGGTGTGCTTTTTACACCCCAAGGGAACAAATGGTGTGTTAATAGAATTGTGTCAGGAAAAAAATAAAATTACAGACTTACAGATTTAAAAAACATGAAACAATTATTATTTTTTGCATTCTTATTTTTTGGATTTAGCGGATATGCACAACCGGATACAGTTGTAACAAATTTGCAAAAAAAATTAGCCGCTACCACAAATGTATCTGCAAAATTGGACATCATTTTAGAAATAGCAGGAAAGTATAATCTTAAAAACCCAACAGCCTGCGAAGAAATTTTAAATAAAGGAATTTACATAGCCGAAGAAAGCCGTGATAGGGCAATGATGATAAAAGCCCGACGAATTGCCGGCAATATTTATTCGCAAATGGCCGGGCTTAAAGAATATGCAGCTAAAGCGCTTAGTTATACTACTCAGGCACTTGAATTATGTAAGCAGGTAAATGGTATTGAAAAAGAAAAGGTTTCCTGCAATATTCAAATGGCAAGGCTACAGCGAACTATAGAAAATAATACCGAAGCAAAAAAGTATAATGAAGCTGCTATAGCCCTTGCAGAAGATGCAAACGATGACTCGTTAATTGTAATAACAAAATTGAGCTACGGACGTACACAGTTATCTGCCGATGAAAAACTGGATGCTTTTAAAACATTTATAAGTGCTCAGTCAATTGCTGAAAAATCTAAGCACCCTAATAAAGATTGGCTGGAAATTTCGGCATATAATAGTTTAGCTTCTTTTTACTCCAGTATTGAAGATTATGATAAATCTATCGACTATCAATATAAATCATTAAGCTATGCTAAAAAGAATAACAATACCACCGACATTTTTTCTACACTATATGCCATCGGCAATAACTATGCTGCAGCAAAAAAATATGATGCTGCAAAGAATGTTTTTTTAGAAATGATACAACTAGCCGATAGCCTGAAAAAGCCCGATAATAAAATACAAGGGCAAATTGGAATGGTAAATACACTAATAAGTGGACCTGAAGCTAATAAAAGCCTTCAATATTTAAAGGAAAACCCTCAAATAAAAGAACTTTTTAATCAAATAAATTTGGGCTATCAGTTAGATTTTGGGATGGGGCAAATTTTTTCAATTACCAGGCAATACGATTCGGCAAAAATTTATTTTACCAAATCTTTACCGCAGTTTGAAAAATTTGCTTCAACTTCTAATTTGCCTACTATTTACTATCAATATTCCAAATTTTTGTACGAGTCAGGTGATTATAAAAGTGCCATTAGTTTTTTAAAAAAAGCAACGGTTATTAACGATAGCCTAAAAACCACTAACGGTAGTAAAGAATGTTACCAATTACTGGATAGTTGCTATCAAAAAACCGGCGATTATAAAAATGCTTTTTTCTACAACGATTTATTTCAAAAAGCAAAAATAGAATCCGATGAAAAAAGTAAAGCAAAAGATATACTATCGCTTGAAATTGATGCAGAAAATAAAAGAAAGGAACGATTACAAAAAGAAGAGGAAGAAAAAACAAGAATGAGACATAACTGGCAATACATGGGTATTGTAATGGGCATTATTTCGTTATTTATTTTGCTGGCAACATTGGGTATTTTTAATGTGCCGCTTAAATGGGTAAGGGCGTTAGGTTTTATTTCCTTTATATTTTTATTTGAGTTTATTATTTTATTGGCAGATACATGGATACATCATGCCACACACGGCGAGCCGTGGAAAGTGCTAGCTATTAAAGTTGTATTAATTGGTATGCTATTGCCACTGCACCATTTTTTAGAGCACAAGGCTATACAATATATAACACAACGGCGTAACAAAAAGTTAGTGCATCAAAATTTGGTAGATACACAAAAAGGCTAAGCCCTAAAATTATCTTCTAAAAAAGATGATTAGAAAATTATGTTACCGCAACTTGCTTTCTATCAAATAATTTTATAAGCATTAATCCGGCTATAAAGCCGCCTATATGTGCAGCATAAGCAACACCACCGCCGCCACCACTCATTAAGCCGCTTACAATTTGAAAGGCTATCCATAAGCCTAAAGCAATGTAAGCAGGTATTACAATTATTTGGTAAAGGAAAAGTGCTTTTACTTTTAGTTTAGGAAATAATAATAAATAACCGCCCAACACTCCGCTTATTGCACCACTTGCCCCAAGGCTTGGTATTACCGAACTTTGTTGCATAAAATAAGTAGAAAAAACATGACTTAATGATGCTAAAACTCCCGTGAGCAAATAAAATAGTAAAAATTTCCCTTTCCCTAAACGGCACTCTAAATTATCACCAAATATCCATAAGTATAACATATTGCCCAATAAATGCCCCCAGCCGCCATGCATAAACATAGATGTAAATAGTGTAAAATAAACAGGTATTCCGGTGGGTTGTAAACCCGGAATTAAAAACTGTTACCCTGTGTATGGATCGGTATATGTTTGTACTTGTGTAACTATATCTTTGCCCGTTAAAATTTCGGCAGGCACCGTTTAATAAGCGTAGGTAAAATAACCCTCGCCATTCATTTGTTGAAAAACAATCCAAACCAAAACATGAGCTGTAATTAAAGCCCACGTAATGTAAGGCCTTTCTTTTAATGCGGAGTTATCATCGCCAATGGGCATTAACATAATTATAAATTTTATTGATAAAGATAAGGGTTGACAACCTTTTGAAAGTTGGCGGCCCTATACTAATTTAAAAATGGGTTTTCTGATTTTTCTTCGTCAATTGTTGTAGCTGGCCCATGTCCACTATAAACCACCGTATTATTTGGCAAAATAAATAATTTTTCCCGTATGTTTTTAATGAGTTGCTCATGATTACCTCCGGGCAAATCGGTACGGCCAATGCTTCGGTTAAAAAGAACATCGCCGCCAATTAAAAAGTTTTGTACGGCACTGTAAAAACAAATACTTCCCGGACTGTGGCCAGGCGCTTCTATCACTTTTAATTCATCTTTACCTATCGTAATACTATCTCCTTCTTTTAAAAAAACCAGATCGCCAACATAATTATCAAAAGGCATATTGTACATAAGGCCACTTGTTGGCGCATACTCCAAAACCACTTTTTCTTTTAGGTGAATTTGTGGTATTAATTTATATGTTTCTGCTATAAACTTATTACCAAAAACATGGTCTAAGTGGCAATGTGTATTTAGCAACATTTTGGGTTGCAAATTATTATCATTTACAAATTGTGTAAGTTGGTCTTTTTCGGCATCAAAGTAACAGCCGGGGTCAATAATTATACATTCGTTTAACTCATTGTAAAGCAAATAGGTATTTTCTTGTATTGGGCTGAAAACAAATGACTTAATTTTTAACACGGGCTTTAAATTTTGATAGTTTGCGTTTAATAGAAATAAACTATTTTTAAGTATTAATTTTAAGACCTCCCACAAAGGCACTTAAGTACACAAAGTAGAATTGTTAAATACCACTATTACTCTTTGTGTTTTTTACAACTAAATGGGATGATTACTTATTATTACAAAAGTAAATGATAATGCAACAGCATAATACTATAACGATGAAAGAATTAAACAATGCAGCGCCTAATTACGCTACGATAAAAGCACAGTTTATGCAAAACGTACAAGAGAGTGACACAACGATGATGACCAAAGATAAAAATGCTTGTAACAAACAAAAACCATCGCTTAATAATTGGCATTTATTGCCAATTGCTTATTGCCTGTTGCTTATTGCCTGTTGCCTATTGCCTTCTATATCACCAGCACAGGTAAATGCAGTAGAGTTTGGGAAAAACAGAGTACAATACAAAAAATTTAAGTGGAAATATTATCAAACCAAAAACTTTAATGTTTATTTTAACGAAGGTGGGCAGGAGTTGGCAAAATTTGTAGCACAAAGCGCCGAAAAAGAATTACCTCAAATAGAAACTGCAGCAGAATATAGTTTACAACGCAGGGCAAATGTTATTTTGTACAATCAGTATTCCGATATGCAACAAAGCAATATTGGCCTTGGTCAAGATTGGCAAAATAATACCGGCGTAGCAAAATTGGTAAACAATAAAATGGTGGTTTATTTTGATGCCGACCATTCAAAACTCAAGCTGCAAATACGTACTGGCATTGCAAAAATTTTAACCGACAACAAATTGTTTGGCGATGATTTTACTGAAATTGCCAGCAATCAGGCATTATTAGATTTACCAAAATGGCTTACCGATGGTTACTCAAATTATTTAGCCGAAAACTGGAGTACCGAAAAAGATGATGAACTTAAAAGCGAAATACTAAGCAGCAATTATAAAAACTTTTACCAGTTTGCTTTTGAAAAACCAGAAATTGCTGGTCATGCATTTTGGTTTTATATAGATGAATTGTATAAAAAAGAAAACACCACTTACCTGCTTTATTTAGCTACTGTTTATAAAAGTATGAACAAAGCCTGTATACAAGTTTGTAAAAAGAAATTTAAGGAAGTGCTGAGTGATTTTATGGAGTATCAGGATGAAAAATATTATAAAGACCTTGCTAAGCGCAAGCCTTACCCCAAAGGAAGTTATATTGATGGCTTTGATATTAATAAGCGCTTAAATTATTTTAGATTTAATGTAAACCCCAACAAACGCAGCCGCAGTTACGTGGTAACACAATTTAAAAAAGGTATTGTACGGGTTATTTATAATGATGAAGACGTAAATAAAACGTTATTAAAATTTGGCAGTCGTACATATCAAAACGAAATGAACCCCAACTATCCAATGATGGCTTGGGATAATAAGGGAACCCGTATTGCCGTAGCTTATGTAGAGGAAGGGCGCTTAAAGTTTTTTGTGTATGATATTATAATCAGGGTAAAATCTGTTAAAATAGATTTAACCAATACGTTTGATCAAATACAGGACATGAAGTACAGCCCTGATAGTAAAAAACTATTGGTATCGGCTGTAAAAAACGGGCATACAGATATTTTTGAGCTTAACCTTACTACCGAAAAAGCGCAGCAATTAACAAACGATGTACGATGATTTGGATGCTACCTATGTAGCATTCCCTAATAAAGCAGGTATTATTTTTAGCAGTAACAGGCCAGATGCATTTACTAAAAGCGATAGTACCACTTTGCCAAGCGATAACAGATACAATATATTTTTATTAACCAATTTTGGCGATAAGCCCGAGCTTAACCAACTTTCGCAATTATCTAAATTAAAGTATGGAAATGCCCGTTTTCCGATGCAGTATAATGTAAACCATTTTACATTTGTAAGCGACGAAAACGGTATCGGCAATCGCTATGCCGGTTTCTTTACCACAAAAGCCGAAGGCTTGGATACCTTAGTTTTAATTGGCGACGATATTTTACGCAACCCAAGTGCACTGGAAGTAGATAGTGCATTAAGGGTTTATAAAAAAACAGATGTGGATAGTATTGCTGTAGTTGCCGTAAGCAGCGATAGCGCTTACACATTTCCGTTAACCAATTACCAAAGTACTTTAGGCGAAACCCGTATTGCCGGCGACAACAACCAGGTTAGTGAAGTAACAAGGCAAAGCGATGAAAAGATTTTGTATAAGTTAAAAATTAATGAAGATGTACTTCGTCGCAGAAATATGGGTGCACAGCCTACCGAGTACATGAAAAAAATAATGAATGAGCATAAGGCAAAGGAAGCAGAACTTAAATTCCCTGATGATAAGCCTGTGGCTGATACAGCCAAAAAGGATGATGACTTTTTTCAAACAGAATTTGCCAATGAAAAGAAAGACAGCAGTGTAATAGGAAAAGTTTATAGTGCCGAAGAAACAGCTAACGAAAGTATTCTTAAAAAAATAAAATTATTTACATACAAGCCACCTAAGTTTTCGGCAGATGCTGCATCGGCAACTTTTACAAACAATGTTTTAATTAACCGTTATCAACCATATAGCGGTGGTTTTGGCCCTGTTAGATTAAACTCCAGCACTCCCTTAAATGGATTAATACGCTTAGGAACAACTGAGTTAATGGAAGATGTGAGAATAACCGGAGGTTATAAAATATCTACCAATTTAAAAATAATGAGTGGCTGATGAGCTACCAAAATTACAAGCGAAGAATTGATTGGGGTTTAACATATTATAGAAATGTTCAGGAATTGGTTTACGAAACTAATTTAGGTGGCTATATTGGCAGGCTATATACTAATCTGTATCAATTCAATATTGCTTATCCTTTTGATGTAAACAGAAGCATCCGGTTAACCACTGGTATACGTTCAGATAAAGATGTATTAGGTGCAGTTGATTTACCATCTTTAGAAGTAGGCGACAATAAAACCATGTACTCTGTTACACATTTAGAATATGTTTACGACAACTCACAAAACCCTGCTATCAATATTTGGCATGGCCTGCGCTATAAGGCTTATGTAGATTGGAATATGCAGGTAAATAAAGTTTTATATGCCGATGGGCCGCAAACCTTTAATGTTGGTTTTGATACCAGATACTACTATCCTATTTTTCGCAATTTTATTTGGGCCGGAAGAGCCGCCGGAGATTTTAGTTTTGGTAACCAAAAATTAATTTACTACTTAGGCGGCATGGATGGATGGTTAATGTTTAACCCTACCAATACTAAAGCAGATGGCAGCGACAGATATTTTAATACCAATAATCCGCCGGCTAATGATCAAAATTATGCGTTTGAAAGCCTTGCTGTAAATTTAAGAGGCTTTAAGCAAAACATAGCTAATGGAAATAATGCATTGGTATTAAACAGCGAATTTAGGTTACCTGTATTTAGCACCTTATTTAACCGGCCAATTAACAATAAGTTTTTAAGAGATTTTCAGCTTACTCAATTTATTGATTTGGGAACGGCATGGAATGGTGCTTACAATAAATTGCAAAGGCCTACAATAAGAATTAATGATGGAAGTCCTGTTTCTGTTATTTCTAAAGCCGGTGGTATTGGTCCGTTTGCCGGTGGTTATGGCTTTGGTGCCAGAAGTACGTTGTTAGGCTATTTTGTTAAATTTGATGCTGCCTGGACAATGAAAGGATTTTTAGAGGCGAACCACAATTGTACTTAGCATTAGGGTTAGATTTTTAATTTTTTGAATACATTTTTTAAACTGGCTGTTATATATAAACAGGCAGTTTTTTTATAACTAAGTACAAAAGATAAAACAATGTTGTAAGCATAAACGTTAATCCACATGTACGTAAATGCTGTAAAGGAAAAATAAACCGGTTGGTAATTGTTGAAATTAAGCCTATTGGATTTTGGAGAATATCCCAACTATTCCATCTTAAAAACCTACCCAAATAAACGCCAAACGAACCTAAGAATAAAAGAAAAGGGATAGCAATATTTATTTTATTTCTATTCAGTTTTAAACGCAAAAATTCTTCAACCCTGTATAAAGAAATAAAAGCTACAATTAAACCAAGTATAGCAGATGAAAAAATAATAGTAGCGTCAAACCAAACAGGAACAATGGTTTCTCTTTTCAAATGAATTAAATCGGTAATAATATATAAGGCATTAGGGAAAAACAAAAGCCATGTTCCAAAAAATATTCCTTTCATCCAATTTGGATAGTTTGTTTTCCTAAGCAGCCCACTTATCCAATAAGGTATAAAAGCTAAAAAAATATTCCAACCCAAAAACACATACAACATACTGTTGGTATACCAAACCCGGACAACAATTAATGAGCAAATAAATAAAACCAATAAGCCCAAAGTGTTATTAAATGAAAATTGTTTCATGCTAAAAAAAGTGATGTGTAAAAATGATTATACCTGTTATTGCTGCTGCTATGGCAGTAATTAATACCGCTGCAGCACTTACGTCTTTTATCCATTTTATTTGTGGGTCAATATTTGGTTGTACCTTATTACACAATTTTTCAATGGCTGTATTAAACAACTCGGCACACAAAACCATGGCAATGCACTGGATTATGAAAGCCCATTCAAGTTTTGATAGTTTAAAATATAATCCTGCACATATTACACCAATAGCAATTACAAAATGGATTTTAAAATTCATTTCTGATTTAAATACACTAACCAAACCTTCAATAGCGTATCTAAAAGATTTTAATAATTTCATACTTGCTAATTACTTTGCTTACTGTTGGCAGATTACACACTAGGCTATTTTATTTTTTAGAGATTGTGTAGGTTCATGCAAAATTTCAAACCATTTCCAATCTGCAATTGGTGCACAGCTTTTTCCTCTCTTGTATGCTTTTTTAAAACTACTCCAATACTCAGGCATTGTAATTATGCCGTATAAAACTGTTGCAATTACCGGAAACGATACATGACCATTGCCCAACATAAAGCATTGTAAACAACCCTCACCCTCGTCAGTTGTATCATAATCCAGTAAAATATGCTTTACATCGTGCCTTGCATAATAGGGCAACAATTCTAATTGCTTTGTATCTAAAAAATTGTATAAATCTTTTCCTAAACTACCGTTTGTAAAGCAACTAAGTTGCTGCAAAGTGTAAGGAAATTTCTCCGGCTTACGTATCAACTTTAAAACGGGCAATGCCATTTTATGTGTTAAGTAAACCAGTAATTGAGATCGTATTTTTTTAACTTGCTTATACATTTTCTGCAACAGTTGTTTTTTTATCAATACCATACCAATCAATTTTTCGGCTTAAATACATAGCCAAAGCCAACAGTACAAATAAACCAATGCTGCCAAATAATAAGGCATTATCCTGCATTTGTATTAATACATAAATAAACAAATACAAAGTTGACAGCAGTAACGCAAAAACTAAAACAGTTTTCGTTTTCTTAAAAATACTCTGTGTATACCAGCTTAGCAGTAATACTGTAGCTGTACTTGCAATTAAGTAAGACAATGGAAATTGCAAATACTCTGATATAGAAAGCAGCAGCGTATAAAAAACAACAAGAGCAATACCTATTAAAATATATTGCAGCGGATGTACCGATCTGCGTTGAAAAATTTCGGTAAAAAAATATGCAAAAAAAGTAAGTGCAATAATAAGTATGGCATATTTTAACGAACGCAGTGTTTGTGCATAAGCATCAAAAGGCGATAATAAAATTACTCCAAAACTGCTTTCTTTTACAGACCCTATAGAATTACTGCCACTTGTAAACACTTTTGGAAAATCTCTGTTAAACTTTGATACTGCCCATGCAGCTTCAAAACCTGTATTATTAATGCGTTCTGTATCGGGTAAATATTTACCATCAATTGCAGGGCTTTTCCATGTGCTGTTAAAATGCACATCTGTACTACTTCCTAATGGTGAGCAATAAATTTTTTCGGACCCCTGCAAATTTAGTTCTATAGAAAAAATGCCGTCACTTGTTGCAAAATTTGCATCAATATTTATTGGTACAGAAATACCCTGATATGCAATTTCGTTTTCGGGCAAACCGGTTTCCATAGTAAGTAAAGAATCATTCCATTTTATGCTTTGTTGTTTTATTCCTTTTAAATCGCTGATTCCGACACACAACTTTGCTTCGTTCCATTTTACAAAAGATTCATTAATACCTGCAGATGCAATACTGTTGTTACTAAATTTCCCCTTAAGTACAATTGGCTTGGCCGTAAATACAGGTACTTTATAAATACTTCTATAGCGTATTTCGGGCTCCAATGTACTATTTATGCTTAGTTGCTCTGGCAATAAATAAATGTACTTTTTAATGGCATTTTTATTTGCATCAAAATCGGTGTATGGTATGGTTAAAAACGGGCCGGTTACATTTTGTGCTGCACTCCATTTATTGCTTATTTCTCTGGTTACTTCTTGCTTTCTATCTTTTCGGTCGTTTACCAAATACATAATTATAAACGTAGGTATTAGCAGCGCCAATACTAAAAAGGCAATAAAAAAAGATTTTAAAATAAGTTTATTTTTTTGCCAAAAATTTGGTTGAGGCTGATTGTGCGATTCCATGTTAGTTTGTTTATGTTATTAAAAGTACTTTGCATTTCAAAGTAAAAGTATAAAAAAATTTATTTTACAGTGCCAATCATTTTTTCCAAAGCTGTTAAATGTATCTTAAATGATTTTTCGCCAGCCTTAGTAATACTGTACGTTGTATTGGTTTTACGGCCAATAAAGCCCTTCTGCACTTTAATAAAAGCACTCTCCTCCAGCGTTTTTAAATGACTGGCAAGATTACCGTCTGTAATATCCAGCAACTCCTTTAATTCATTAAAATTCAATTCGGCATTTACAACTAAAGCACTCATAATGCCCAGCCGTATTCTGCTATCAAAAATTTTATTTAAGTTTTCTATTAAGTTCATTTCATTAACAATTATCCATTAACACATTATCCATTATTTTTCGTACCGGTACCACATTACAATACCATATACAATATGCAAAATGCCAAAACCTATTGCCCAAAAATATAAGCCATAGCCAACAAACCAGCAATTTATAATACCCAGCAAAATTTGGCAATAACCTAAGTATCTAACTTCGCCTAATGTATATTTACTTGCATTTACCAAAGCAAGGCCATAAAAAATTAGGCACCCCGGTGCTATTAATCCATAGTTTCCAAACTGCATTTGTTTATATAAATAAATTGCACCTGCAAGCATTGGCACAGCTACATTAACAAAAAGTCTTTTGGAAGTACCCCCATAATGGAATTTTATTTTTTTACTACGTAAATAAGTAAACAAAAAGAAAAGAAAAATGCTGCAAAAAAGTAAACATAGCAACCTGAAACAATTTGTGCCCCATAAACTCTCTTAAACTTTCGGTACCAATACCATTAAAAATGGCCTCTCTGTAACCAGATGGCCCGCCATTGGCTTCAATAATATCATTGGCAAACCAAGCGCCTACTAATGCACAAACTCCTGCGGCTATGCCACTTAAACCGCTTAGGCTAATGAAACGGCTGCTGCGTTCCATCATTTGTTTAATTTGTTGTATGTCTTGTAAAGACTGTTGTTGCTCGTTCATAAAAAAGCACTTTGAAATACAAAGTACGATATTGATTTTGATTTTTGCAAATTATTTTTTGCCCTAAGCCCTACGATTATGTTACGCTTCTATCGCAAGTATGCTTAGTCATTCTTTATCTCATATCTTTATTATGCAACTAAAGCAATCTGTTATCAACTTATTCATTCCTTATTTATGAAACTTCTGCTTATATTATTAACTTTTTCAGTTTTTCCTCAATTATTATTTAGCCAAACTAAAATTGACCCAACCAAAATAGATATTGTAAGAGATAGCTTTGGTGTACCACATATTTTTGCCAAAACAGACGCCGAAGTAGCATATGGCCTTGCATGGGCAGAGGCTGAGGATGATTTTGCAAGCATGCAAGAAATTATGTTACCTGTTAAAAATTTGATGGGCAGGGTGCAAGGTAAAAAAGGCGTAGCCGGCGATTATGCTTTTGCTCTTTTTAGATGCAAAGAAATTACCGAAGAAAAATGGAATACACTTACACCCGAATTTTTAGCTTTAATTGATGGATATATACAGGCTTTAAATAATTATGCAAGACTACATCAAAAGGAAATATTGCATAAAAAACTGTTTCCTGTAACTGCAAAAGAGTATATTTCGGCTTCAGTATTTGCCCTTACTATATTTAATGGTGCAGATAAGGCATTGTTAAGAATTTTTAAAAATAAAGAATGGGAATTACCCGAATTAAATAAAAAAGGAAGCAATTCAGCCGCTATTCACTCTACCAAAACAACAACCGGCGAGAATTTTTTATTAATTAATGCACACCAACCAAATACCGGCCCATTATCTTTTTACGAAGCTCATATTAATAGCAATGAAGGCTTAAATGTAGCAGGAGGATTGTTAGCCGGTGGCCCTTGTATATTACACGGTGCAAATGAAAATTTAGGTTGGGCACATACTGTAAACTATTGCGACAGATTAGATGAATATCAATTAGAAATGAATACTGCTAACAATTTGCAATATAAATTTGACGGACAATGGATTGATTTGGAGGTAAAAACAATTAAGCTACGAATTAAAGGAATCCCCATTAATATAAAACGAAAAATTTACTGGAGTAAGTATGGTGCTACAATGAAAAATAAGCAAGGCTTTTTTTCGATACGCCTTGGAGCTAATATGAAAATAGGTGTATTGCAACAATGGTACGAAATGAATAAGGCGAAAAACTATACAGAGTTTTATGCAGCATTAAACAAGCAAGAACTAAGCATGTTTAATATTATGTATGCCGATAGATACGATACTATATTTTATATTAATAATGCTTTAATGCCCATTAGGCAATCGTTTAAAGTAACTAAAAGTAAAGTTTTACCTACAAAAGATTCAATAGAATTTTACCACTGGAAACAAACTGTGCCAGGCAATACAAGTAATACCTTGTGGACAAAATTTAGGCCACTTAAAGACTTACCGCAATATATAAATCCTAAAAGTGGTTTTTTATTTAACACAAATCATTCTTCCTTTTTAGCTACTGCCAAAGAAGATAATTTAAACCCCAAAATGGTTAAGCCACAAGATGGTTGGGAACAATATCATTTAAACAGAAGCCTTCGATTTTTAGAGTTGATGCCGCAAAATGAAAAATTGAGTTATGAAAAATTTAAAGAAATAAAATTTGATAAGCAACTTCCATTTACACTAGCATATACTTACAAAATAGGCAGCATGTTTGCTTTACAAGAAAATGATTACCCTGAGCTAGCTACGCTAATTAGCACATTTAAAAACTGGAATAAGCGTGGCGATGCAAATAGCAAAGGAGCTGCAATATTTTTATTAGCTTATGAATATTTAAAAAATAAACTTCAAGGGCAAACTGCCAGAAACATAACAAGGCAAGAAGCTTTAGAAACCTACACCCACATTAAAAGCTACCTGCAAACAAATTTTGGTAAAGAAGATATTGTTTTAGGCGATATACAAAAATTAGTTAGAGGCGATAAAGAATGGCCGCTTTGGGGTTTCCCGGATCTACTTAGCCCACAATGGACAGAAAAATATAAGGATGGAAAATTAAAATCTGTTGGCGGAGACGGCCTTGTAATGTTTGTACGTTTTGCAAAAGATAGTTTACCCAAAATTGAAAGCATAAATATGTATGGAGCAAGTGCAAACCCCAAAAGCAAACATTTTGATGATCAGGTAGAAATGTATTTAAACCAACAAACCAAAACTATAAGTTTGGATAAAGAAGAAGTTTATAGAAAAGCTGAGAGAGTTTATCATCCAAATTAAAAATTATTTAATGCCGAAATAATTTTTCTACAAGCCTCTCTTATCTCTTCCTCACTAATAGTAAGTGGTGGAGCAATACGCAAACAATTACTGGCAAATAAGAACCAATCGGTAAAAACGCCTTCGATTATTAATGCATCAATTATTTTTTTATTTGTTTCAAAGCTATCAAAGTAAACAGCAATCATTAAACCGCAGGCATTTACTTTTTGTATTTTAGGATGCTGCAATAATGTTTTAAATAATTCACCTTTTTTGTTTACTCCTTCAATCAGCCTTTCTTGAAACAATACATTAAATGCAGCTAACCCGGCAGCACAGCAAACCGGATGCCCACCAAATGTATTGATATGCCCCAACACAGGATTATGTGTAAGGGTATCCATTATTTTTTTATCAGCAATAAAAGCACCTAATGGCATACCGCCGCCTAAGGCTTTGCCCAATAATAAAACATCCGGTACAACATCAAATTGTTCGAAAGCCCAAAGGGTTCCATTGCGGCCAAAACCACATTGTATTTCGTCTAAAATTAACAGCGTTCCGGTTTGGGTGCATTTTTTTCGTAATGCTTTTAACCAGTTATTTTGAGGTACAATTATACCAGCCTCGGCCTGCACCGTTTCGGCAATTACACAAGCTGTTTTATCGGTAATATTTTCTAACTCATCAAATGAATTGTAATTGAGTTGCATGGTGTTGGGCAATAACGGCCTAAATGCATTTCGCCAATACTCATCGCCCATTATACTTAAAGCGCCTTGTGTGCTGCCGTGGTAGCTGTTTTTAAAAGAAATTATTTGTGTTCTTCCGTTATAACGCTTGGCCAGTTTCATTGCACCTTCGGTGGCTTCGCTACCGCTTGCGGTAAAAAAAACGGAGTTTAAGGAAGATGGTAAATGATGGGTTAATGCTGTTGCATACAGTACTTGCGGACTTTGTATCAACTCGCCGTAAACCATTATATGCAAATAGTCGTCTGCCTGCTTTTTTATAGCCTCTACAATTTTGGGATGCTTATGCCCAACATTACAAACGCTGATTCCACCTATTAAATCAATATATTCTTTACCATTTATATCGTATAATTTACATCCCTGGGCTTTTACAATTTCTAATGCCAATGGCGCATCTGATGTTTGGCCTATATGTTGTAAAAAAAGTTGGCGATTAGTCATTTTGCAAAGTTCGGAAAGATTAATTGAATTATAAATGTTTGGTTAAATTGCAACTGATAAAACTATTTGTTGCAGTTGAGTTGCTGCGTAATGGTATGCGGTACAAGTGAGTGACACAACGATGTTAAATAGTAATTCTACAGTTAAGTACAAAAAAATAAACTATGCCAGTAATTCTTCCGGTTAAAGGAGTAATGCCTGTAATGGGCATTAATTGTTTTTTAGCGCCTAATGCCACCGTTGTTGGCAATGTGGTAATGGGTGATGATTGCAGCGTTTGGTTTAATGCCGTTTTAAGGGGCGATGTAAATTTTATACGCCTTGGCAATAAGGTAAATGTGCAGGATGGAGCCATTATTCACTGCACTTATGAAAAATTTGGCACAACAATTGGAAATAATGTTAGCATTGGGCACAATGCAATTGTACATGGATGCGTTATAGATAATAATGTGCTTATAGGTATGGGAGCAATTGTAATGGATAATGTGCGTATTGGCAGTAACAGCATTATTGCCGCAGGTGCTGTGGTGCTTGAAAATACAGTGGTAGAGCCTGGAACTATATATGCAGGTGTGCCGGCCAAAAAAGTAAAAGACATTAGCCAGGAGTTAATACACGGCGAAATAGACCGGATTGCCAATAATTATTTAATGTACAGCAAATGGTTTGATGCTGACGGGGTTTAATGTAGTTTTGTAGCGTATAAAAACATAATTTTAAGGTATGAAAAAGATTATACTTACAATTTTAACCATTGCATTTTTAATGAGCAGTTGCTCTGTTTTTAAAAGGAAAGAAAAATATGGCTGCCCTACGGATGGCCGAAATGTAGGAGCTGAAAAAATTGCAAGTGGCGATGACAAGGCTATTAAAGCCAGCAATAAAGCTAAATATAAAGGTGGCAGAAAGTCATATTGAGGATACGGTTGTTTGATATGTAAAATCTAAAATCCAAATATCATGTGTTATCATTTAAAAACCAATAATGGCGGTACCGAAGCCGTTATAGACGACAATTGCGGCATATCTAAATTTTATGCTATTGCTACAACACTTGCCAATGATTTGCAGGTAAAATTTTTAAACCAAGTGGATGATGCCGATACGCTAGATTGGGATTTTAAATATAAAAAAAACTACTTAACACTGCACTATAGTATTTTTAATGGCGTTAGCATTTTGCCTCAACAGGTAAAGAAAGTAAGAAAGGGAAACAACGCTGTTTTAGAAGTTGCTCATTATTTGGAGCAAAGAGTTTATTAATATTTTTTTTCGTCGATTGAGTCTAAAATATTGCGATAGCTTATATAACGCTCTGCCGAAACTTTATTGGTATTAACTGCATTTTTTACCGCACAGTTAGGCTCCTCGGTATGCATACAATTATTAAACTGGCAATCGTTCATTAATATTCTCATTTCGGGAAAATAATGCGAAAGTTCCTGCTTGCTTATATCTACCAGGCCAAGTTCTCTTATACCCGGTGTGTCAATAATTTTTCCACCAAAGGGCAAGTCGTACATTTCGGCAAAAGTGGTTGTGTGCATTCCTTTACCACTCCAACCACTTACATCTTTTGTTTTTAAATTTATTTGCGGAAATATTTTATTTAAAAAAAGATGATTTACCCACACCGCTATGGCCGCTTATTAAAGTAATTTTATCTTTCAACAGGTCTTTAAGTTCATCAATACCTTCATTTTTTTCTACACTTATTTTTTTTACAGTATAACCAATTGCTTCGTAAATATTTTTTAACTCTTCAAATTTTTCTTCTTCTTTCTTTTTATATAAATCGGCTTTGTTAAAAACAATTATGGTAGGTATGTGAAAAGATTCGGAAGAAATTAAAAACCTATCTATAAATCCCTGCGATGTTTTAGGATCTTTAAGTGTTGCAAAAAGTAAGTTTTGATCTAAATTTGAAGCTATGATATGATGCTGGTTTTTATTGGCAGGAGAAAGGCGGGTAATGTAGTTTTTTCTTTTTCGATTTCGGTAATGGTAAACGACACTTGACTTTCATTATCCTTTCGGTTTGTATCAGAATCAATTTTCACCACATCGCCAACAGCAATAGGATTGGTGCTGGTAAGTCCGTCTATTTTAAACTTACCTAAAATACGGGCATTAAACTGCTTGCCGGTATTATCTTTTACCACATACCAACTACCCGTAGATTTATAAACTGTTGCCTGCATTAATAGCAAAAATAACAGTTAAGATACAGATTGCACAGTTTAGCAAAAATTATTATTCTACATTTTGCAAGCATGCACACTAAAGTTTTAAGGAAATTTTTTATATACAGTAAACTTAAGCAACACTTCTAATAGTAAAAAGGCCAAAGCTGCAAATACAAATGGAAAAAACTTTTCGTTGTATTTAGTTACAGTAGTAAGTTCTACTTTCGATTTTTCAAGGCCATTTATATCATTATAAATTTTTGCAAGCCCGTCGTTATCTTTAGCCCTAAAATATTTACCGCCTGTTTCATTAGCAATTTCGGTTAATAATTTTTCATCAATAGTAACTTTTACACTTTGATACACAATATCACCCATGGGTGTTTGTACCGGCTGTTGTGTATATCCTTCTGTGCCTACACCAATGGTATAAACTTTTACACCAAATGCTTTTAATTTCCTTAGCAGTATTAGGGTCTAAAATTTTACCTCCATTATCAACACCGTCGGTAAGCAAAATAACAATTTTATAAGATGTTTTGCTGGTTCTTAACCTTTCTACACTTGTGCCCAATCCTGCACCAATGGCTGTGCCATCTTCTAACAAACCGTTGTGTATATTTTGAATGGCATTTAACAACACTTTACTATCTGTTGTTAACGGGCATTGTGTAAAACTTTCGCCTGCAAAAATTACAATACCTATTTTATCGGTTTGTCTTTTTAAAACAAAATCAGCAGCTACATTTTTAGCAGCTTCTAAGCGGTTAGGTTTAAAATCTTGTGCCGTCATACTGCCGCTTACATCTATGCATAACATAATATCTATCCCTTCACCTTCGGATTGCTGTAATTCGTTTTTAGTTTGCGGTTTTGCCAAAGCAACTATAATACTACTAATGGCACATAGCCTTAATACAAAAGGTAAATGCCTGAAAAGTACTTTAAAAGAAGACAAGCCTTTAGCCGAAGTATCGGAAACTGTTATTGCTGCTTGCTGCTTATTATTTTTCTTGTAATACCAAATAAGTAAAACCGGCAGTAATGCAAATAAAGAAAAAAACCAAGGCTGACTAAACCTAATATCGTTAAAATAGTTAATAAGCAAAATATCAGTTAGTTTATCCGTTAATTAGTTTATTGGTATGTAAATAAGTTATTGCATCTTTAATTTTAGTAAGACATTCTTCGCTTTGAGTAGTTTCAGGCAAATATTTTGCAAATTTTACAGCATCGCCGCAACGCAAAGCATTTGCAATATCTGTAACCATATCTTTACTAACCTTATTTTGAGATAAATGGATTAACAGATCATCGGTTGTTTTATTCATTATACTTTTACGCTGTATCCTGCTAACATACCATTTTAATATTTTTGCCAGTTCAAAATGATATTGTTTTGTGTTTTCGACATTATCTAAATTTAATTTTTTTAAATTATTTAAATTTTGTACTGCCTCATCATAAGGTGAATGTCTGGCAGTAAACTCGGCAGAAGGAGTTTTATTTTTTTGTTTGGTGACTTTTCGCAAAACAAGTACCAGCACTACTAACAGTAAAAAAAATGCCCCAATAATATAATACCAAAAATAATTTTTATCATCAGCTTCCATGATGGGTTTAATGTCTCTTAATTGATTAGTAGTATCTGCAGGAGCATAGCCAACATTTACAGCAATTGAATCGGTAAATAAATTTATAGTAGTATCATCTTGCAATGGATCAAAATTAATTCTGTATGCTGGTGTGTTCCATTTGCCGGAATCAAAACTGGTAAATGTAATGGTTTGCTGCACTACTATATTATTATTTTGTGTAGCGGTGTCTATTTTGCTTTTTTCTACAATTTCAAAATGGGCAACAGAATCTGCAGTGTTAATCCAATGTACATTATACGTATTGGAAGAATAAGTTGCAATTACTTTATACTTTATTTGTTCGCCAATTAAAATATTGGTTTTATCTATAAAGGTTTTAACCGTTGGGGATTGGGCATAGTTGTATTTATTTATTAGCGTAAATATCAGTAGTAAATAAATTGTTACATTTTTTTTCATTATCAATTATCCATTGCTTAATTTCTCTTTATAAAAAACTGTTGCAATATTTTTACATAGTCCTCGTCTGTACGTATATGCAGTAGTTCGGCATTTGCAGCTTTAAAATAATTTTTACAAATTTCGCTTTGCAATAGAAAATGTTGCTGGTAATTGTATTGTACTAAAGCATTGCTGCTATCTACCCATTTTCCCTTCCTTGTCTCAGCATCTTGCAGTTGTATTAAACCAATGTTGGGTAATTGCATATCCATTTTATCGTACACTCTTATCCCAATAACATCATGTTTGTTTCCTATTACTTTTAAATCCTTATCGTACCCTTCATCTAAAAAATCGCTTAATAAAAAAGCAATGCTTTTTTGCTTTACCGATGTGCTAAAATATTTTATAGCTTCGTCTAAGTTTGTGCCTTTTTTTGTTGCTTCTACCGTTAGTAATTCTCTTACAATATATAAGGCATGCTGCCTTCCTTTTTTGGGTGGTATATATTTATCAATTTTATCACTAAAAAAAACTACCCCCACTTTATCATTATTACTTACCGCACTAAACGTAAGTACCGAAGCTATTTCAACTATTAAATCTTTTTTTTGCCTTGCAACTGTTCCAAATAAATTGCTTGCGCTTGTGTCTATCAACAACATTACCGTAAGTTCTCTTTCTTCTTCAAACACTTTTGTAAAAGGATGGCTAAATCTTGCACTTACATTCCAATCAATAAATCGTACATCATCTCCAGCATAATATTCCCTTACTTCTCTAAAGCTCATCCCCTTTCCTTTAAAAGCAGAGTGATACTCCCCCGTAAATAAATGCGTAGTAATTTTTTTGCTTTTTATTTCAAGCTCACGAACTTTGCGTTGTATTTCTTCGGTTGTAAGCATTATGGCACATTTACACCTCTTAATATCTCATCAATAATCATTTCTACATTTACATTTTCGGCCTCGGCTTCATATGTTAATCCAATTCTGTGACGAAGAACATCTTTACAAATACTCCTTACATCATCGGGAATTACATAACCTCTTTTATTCAAAAAAGCATATGCCTTTGCCGCTAAGGCTAAATTAATACTTGCTCTTGGGCTTCCTCCAAAACCAATTAATGGTTTTAATTTTGGTAAATTAAACTTGTCTGGAAAACGGGTTGCAAAAACAATATCTAAAATATAGCTCTCAACTTTTTCATCCAGATAAACTTGCCGTACCAATTCTTTTGCAATTAAAATTTCGGTAGTAGTTGCAACCGGATTAATAGTTTGAAAATTTAATCCTAATGTATTTTGACGAATAATTAATTGCTCTTCTGTTTTAGATGGATAGCCCACAATTACTTTTAACATAAATCTATCTACCTGAGCTTCAGGCAATGGATAAGTACCTTCTTGCTCAATAGGGTTTTGTGTAGCTAAAACTAAAAAGGGTTCAGGTAATTTATAGGTTGTTTCGCCAATGGTTACTTGCCTTTCCTGCATGGCTTCCAACAAAGCGCTTTGTACTTTTGCAGGAGCTCTGTTAATTTCATCTGCCAAAATAAAGTTTGAAAATATTGGTCCTTTACGAACCATAAATTCGTTTTTAGCCTGATTGTAAATCATTGTACCAACCACATCGGCAGGCAATAAATCGGGTGTAAATTGTATACGGCTAAAATTAGCATGTACCGCTTGTGCAAGTGATTTTATGGATAATGTTTTTGCAAGGCCCGGCACGCCTTCCAGCAAAACATGTCCGTTACTTAGCAAGCCAATTAATAAGCGCTCAATCATTCCATGCTGCCCCACAATTACTTTACTTAATTCATCATTTATCCTTGTAACAAAAGCACTTGACTCAGCAATTCTTTCATTCAATACTTTTATATCTTCCGATGGTTGAACCATACCTTAAAATTTAATTTGAATGCTGAAAAATACAAACAATGTGCGAACAAATATTTTGCCATTATGATAAGCGGAACAAAAAACTGTTAAAAATGATTATACCTTTATAAAAAAAGTATGGTAAAACAAGAATGGATAACCACATCAACAGGTTTTGAAGGTTATCGAATTACAGAGCATTTAGGAGTTGTAAGAGGCATTACAGTAAGAAGCAGAAGCATTTTAGGAAATATTGCCGGAGGTTTTCAAACGCTTTTAGGAGGTAAAATTTCTATTTATGCAGAACTTTGCGAAAGAGCAAGAGAAGAAGCCTATCAATTATTAATACAACATGCAACCGAACGTGGTGCTAATGCTATTGTTAATATGCGATATGATGCCAATGAGGTAATGAATGGCGTTACAGAAGTTTTGGCGTATGGTACTGCGGTTGTAGTGGAGAAAATTTAACTCAAATACTTTCCTACAATCGGCACTCTTCTACCAACTCCAAATGCTTTTGGTGAAATGCGTATAATAGGGCAAAATTGATTACGTTTATATTCGTTAACGTTTACCATTTTTAAACTCTATCTACTAAAGCAGCATCAAAACCCTGTGCTTTAATTTCGTTTGGTCCTTGTCTGCGTTCAATATATTGATATAAAATTTTATCCAAAATACTGTAATCCGGTAACGAGTCGCTATCTTTTTGCCCTGGCCTTAATTCGGCGCTTGGTGCTTTGGTGATAATATTATTGGGAATAATTTCTTTATTATGATTAATATATTTGGCTAATGCATATACTTGCAATTTATAGCAATCACCAAGCACACCAATTCCTCCGGCCATATCGCCGTACAACGTACCATAGCCGGTAGCCAATTCGCTTTTGTTACTTGTGTTTAGCAAGATATATCCAAATTTATTGGCAATGGCCATTAACAAATTCCCTCTTGTACGGCTCTGAATATTTTCTTCGGCGATGCTAAAGGGTAAGTCTTTGAAAACAGGATTTAACTCCTGCAAAAAGCCACCATAAATATTTTTTATAGGTATAATACCGTAAGGGTTTTGCAAATTTTTACTTAGTTGTTCGGCATCACTTACACTGTGCCCTGTGGAGTATTCGGATGGCATTAAAATGGCCCGTACATTTTCATTTCCTAATGCCTCACAAGCAAGTACCAATGTTACAGCGCTATCTATTCCGCCGCTGCTTCCCAATATAGCTTTTGTAAAACCCATCTTACCAAAGTAATCCTTAATGCCCATCACCAATGCATTGTACACAAGTTCAATGCTTAGATTTTCTGTTAACCCAGCAGGATTCAATTCGGCATCAGATATTTTACTTGCATATTCAATTACCGGATCTTCAATTGAACCATCATCATTTAATATAAACGATTGCAACGATGATTCGAAAGATGGAAGCCTGCCACATAAATTAGCGTCTTTATCAAATACCAACGAGCCGCCATCAAAAACCACTTCGGTTTGACTACCTACAGCATTGCAGTAAAATAATGGAATTTTATATTTTGTAACATTGGCTTTAATGGTGGCTTTTCTATCTTCATCATGTGTGTAATCAAAAGGGGATGCCGATAAATTTAGCATCACATCCGGCTTTTGTTTCATCAATTCATCCATTGGGCAAACTCGGTACATGGGGTTATCACCCAGATTCCAAATATCTTCGCAAATAGTTACTGCTAATTTTTTGCCTTTAAATTCAATTACGTTCCATTCGTAGGCAGGCTCAAAATAGCGGTACTCATCAAACACATCGTAATTAGGCAAACAGGTTTTATGTGCAATTGCTTTTATTTCTTTATTGCAAAGAAAATAAGCTGCATTAAACAAGTCTTTCCCTTCTTTTATCGGGTTTCTATCAGGTGCTCCAACTAATACACCTATGGTATCGGCATGTTGTTTTATGTCGTCAATTGCTTTATAACATTTATTAATAAAATCGTCAAACTCCAAAAAATCTTTGGGGGCATAACCACATATACTTAATTCGCTAAATAAAATTATATCTCCGCCTTGTTTTTTGGCTTCTTCAATGGCACAAATAATTTTTTGTGTATTGCTTTCAAAATTGCCAATGTGATAGTTTTGTTGTGCTAAAAAAATTTTCATGATTGATGTCACTAATTACACGAATTTACACGAATGGATACAAATAATATGCTATTTTTATTTTAGCAAATAGAGGAATGAAGTTATTGGCACCTTATGGCTAATAAAAAAATAATATTTACACATGAAATACGTACTTATCTTAATTACTGTTTTATTTTTTTCTTGTAACAATGGAGATAAAATTCCTGACGTTTCCAACATTAAAATTGATTTACAAACACAGCGATTTGAAAAAAGTTTGTTTGCTATAGATTCGGCAAATTTTTCGGACAACTTTAACAAAGTAATTGCCGCATATCCGTCCTTCGGCGAAAATTTCATATCTACAATTTTAGGAGCCGATCCTAAATGGAGTGAAGATAGCGTTGCGGCTTATGTAAAATTATTTATACAGCTGCATCACTCTGTTTATGATACCAGCACATTAGTTTTTAAAGATTTTACCAGTTACGAAAATGAAATTAAAAAAGGATTACAGTTTGTTAACTATTATTTCCTAACTATAAAATACCCAATAAAATTATCACTTACATTGGCCCATTAGATGGTTTTGGTGATATTTTATCGGATGACGCTGTTATTGTTGGCCTGCATTTACATTTAGGAAAAAACTATTCTTTGTATAAATCCGAGCAAGTGCAACAAACGTATCCTGCCTATATTAGCAGCCGCTTTGAGCCGGAGTATATAACTGTAAACAGTCTTAAAATATAGTGTTGGATATGTATCCCGAAAAATTAGAAGATAAAACTTTGGTGCAACAAATGATTGAAAAAGGGAAACGTTTATATGTGTTGAGTAAAATCTTACCTAAAACAAAAGAGCATTTTGTAATTGGTTACACTGAGCAGCAATTAAAAGATTGCTACAGCCACGAAGCTGTTATTTGGAATTTATTTGCACAAAATAATTTGTTTCAAACCATAGATAATAATATAATAAAAACTATATTGGTGAAAGCCCTAAAACGCAGGAACTTGGCGAAGCGTCTCCCGGAAATATTGGAAGCTTTGCCGGCTGGCAAATTGTAAAAAAGTATATGAAGAAAAATCCTTCCACAACATTATCTCAATTAATGCAATTAGATAACGAAACAATATTTGCCGAAGCTAAGTACAAACCTTAGCCTTAAGCTGCCTGATTTTGTTGTTGCGCAACCGGTGGGTGATTACCCAACCATTTCATTACTCTAAAATGCGATGCTAAAGCCCCAAACATGGTTGGATAGTAGTTATAAGGTAAATTAAATTCCTTACATTTTTGTGCAACAATTTTACTGATGGCAGGATAATGTATGTGGCTTACTTTTGGAAAAAGATGATGTTCTACCTGAAAATTTAATCCGCCTACAAACCAGCTAATTACTTTATTGTTCATTGCAAAATTTGATGTTGTTTTAATTTGATGCTCTGCCCAGGCAGTTTCAAGATGTTTGGTTTCGTCTAAAGCAACGGTTTCAAATTCGGTATTTTCTACAACATGCGCCAATTGAAATACTAAAGAAAGTGTTAAGCCCATTGTTGCATTTAATAACAAAAAACCTACAAGCCAAGGTAAAAAACCCCAAACCATTATTGGAAGAACCATATAAAATGTTACATACCCTATTTTTGTAAGCCAAAAAATGGCTTTATTTTTTGCACTCATTTTCCATGCTTCGGTAGTATAAATTTTTCCGGTAAAATACTTTGTAAAATCCATAAAGAACAGCCAAAAAATAGAAGATAAAGCATACACCGGTAATAAATATATATGTTGAATTTTGTGGGCCGGTACCCACTTTTGTGATTCACACTGGCGAATAATCGGGCTTTTAGCAATGTCATCGTCTAATCCATCTACATTGGTATACGTATGATGCAAAATGTTATGCTTTTGTTTCCAGAAATAAGAACTTGCACCTAAAAAATTTGCACTTAACCCCATCAAATCATTTAACCAGGGTTTGGTAGAATAGCTTCCGTGGTTGGCATCATGCATTACGGCAAAGCCTATACAAGCAAAATTATATCCAAGCCAAATACAAATTAAAAGTGCCGGCAAAACCGATAAATGTGCAAACATTAATAAGCAATAACCAATAATAGCCGTGCTTATTAAAATGATTGATTTACTGAACAATCTCCAATCGCCTGTTTTTTTTAAATGATTTTTTTCAAAATATTCATCTACTGCTGTTTTTAGCGATTGAAAAATTCGTTGTTTTTGTTGGAGAAAGTGATTTTGCCATAGCCATTAAATTGTAAAATAAATACTGTTGTAGTTTAGGCAAAATAAGAATTGCACTATCCTTTACAACGCTTTTAAAGGTACAACAAAAATGTAAGGAATTACACTATTAATTAGCTTAAAAGGTACTATCATTTCAAAAGAAGGGATAATTACATCAAATTTTTTATAATTAACAATATTTTGCATAAGGTATAAGCCATGCATTTTTCCCATTTCGCTACGTAAATTGCAACCACTAATATATTCGTATGTTTCACCGGGTTGTATTTGTGGCTGAACCCCAACTACACCTTCGCCTTCCACTTCTCTAAAACTACCGTTGCTATCATAAATATGCCAGTGCCTTCTTAAAAGTTTTATGGCAAAAGGGTTGTTATTTTCGATAGTAATTTTATACGCAAACATAAATTCGTTGTTGAGCACATTGCTGTACTCGGGTTGGTAAAATGTTTCTACGGTTACTTTTACACCTTCTGTAATTTTAAACATATTACTTTTGTTTTGCTATACTAAAGTACGTTTTCTTTATATTAAACTAAGGTTAAATTTATGCAGAATTTTTTGCATATTATTTACGGTTGTTAGCTGCAAATGCAATTATATGCCCGTCTTTATCGGCAACATAACCAACTTTTATCGCCCCACTCTATTTTTATTGGGCTTATTTCTATAGCTCCTGCAGCTATAGCCCTTTGATGAATTTCCTCTATATTATCTAAAACAACATATAACTCACACCTTGGAATGCCGTTACCTAAATTAGATGAGGCATTTAGGTGTTAGAATTTTTGTAATTCCTTCTTCGGGCATAAGCCCAAGTTTTAAGTTGCTGTTCAATAAAAACTCTGTCATGCCCGGCACATCTAAAACAGGTTGCATATTAAAAACATCAGCATAAAAATCTCTGCTTTTTTGCTGGTTTGCCACGTACAAAATAATTTGATATTGCATGTTTGTACACGTAGAGTTATTATATTAATTAAGATACAGTATAGCCATTTTTAATTAGCCACTGTTTTATTTTTTCTCTGTTATCGCCCTGCATAATTATTTCGCCATCTTTTACACTGCCGCCGGTACCGCAAAAAGATTTTAATTTTTTTCCTAATTCCTCAGCATCTTTTTGTTTGCCAATAAAGCCAGTTATTAAAGTAACGGCTTTGCCGGCTCTGTGTTTAGTATCTAATTTTATTTTTAATTTTTGCTGAGATGATGGTAAGGTTTCTACTTCATTCACTTCCTCTTCTATTTTAAAATCAGGATCGGTAGAATAAACCAACCCACTAAAAGAATTTAATTTTTTCATGTTTATTTTTTGGGTTAGAGTTGCCAATCTTTAACTGTTGGCAACCCTAACATTGAATCACTAATTTATTATAACTGCCTTCAAACTCAAATCCAAACTACGAGCCTGATGTATAATTGCTCCGCTACTAATATAATCTACACCTGTAGCAGCATATGCCTCTATATTATTAATCTTTATGCCGCCACTTGCTTCCGTTTCGTATTTATTATTTATAATTTTTAAGGCATTGGTAATTTGCTCATGTGAAATTATCCAGCATAATTCTGTCTACCTTACCTACTGCAAGTACTTTTTTTACATCCTCTAAATTTCTGGTTTCTACTTCTATTTTTATATTTAATTGTTGTGCCTGCACATAATCATATGCTTTGTTAATGGCTCTTTCTATTCCACCACAATAATCAATATGATTATCTTTTAGCATAATCATATCGTACAAACCAAATCGGTGGTTTAATCCTCCGCCAATTTTAACGGCAGCTTTTTCCAGCAATCTAAAATTGGGAGTAGTTTTTCGGGTGTCTAATAATTTAGTTGTATACCCTTTTAACTTGTCGGTATATTGTTTCGTAAGTGTGGCAATACCACTCATACGTTGCATGGTGTTTAGCACTAATCTTTCGGCCTGCAAAATAGTATGTACTTTTGCTTTTACATCAAAAGCAATTTCTCCAAATTTCATTTGCTCTCCATCTTGCTTATAAAAATTAAAAGTTGCATCAGGCTCTAAATAATTAAAAATTATTTTGGCAACCTCTACACCTGCCAACACACCATCTTCTTTAATTTTTAAAACAGCTTTCCCCATTGTGGAGGCATCTATACACGAAAGCGTAGAATGATCGCCATCGCCAATATCTTCGGCCAAAGCATTCTTAATAAGTGATAGTAATTGATTTTCGTAATTCATAAAACAAAGCTAAGGAAGTACACAAAAAAAGCTCCGAAAAAATCGGAGCTTTTAATAATTAATTATTATGCATTTAAGTATTTTCAAAACTAATTTCCTGAAGAACCTGTTTATCGCCCTTTTGTTTCATATAAACAGTAACTCTGAATGTGCCATTTTTAGTTACCAACGAGCCAATACAATATTGTGAGCCTCCGTTTTCGCCCTTGTGTATAACTGTATAGCTTTTAACACCATTTGTGGCAAAAAAGTCCTTAATAATCATCTCGGCCTGTCCTTTGCTGTAGCTGTTACTTTTATCGGGCATGGTAACTTCTACCGTATTATCAAAGTACTTAGCCATTTTGGCAGCATTGCCTTCTTTTAAAGCGCTAATAACATCATCTAAATTGGCAACAACTGCAAACGAAATCATGGGTAATAATAACGTTAAAAATAAAAATCGTTTCATAGTAAAATTATTCTTTTTAAGGGTTTTGCCAAAACTGTGCCAAGCTATGTTAAAGTTAAACAATTGTGTAGTTTTTTATGCCGATTTTATGTTCAAATAACAAATTTTAGCTTAAATGATATAGCTTTACCGTATGCAAAGTAAGAAAGTAATTTTAATTATCATGGATGGATGGGGATTAGGAAAAGTAGAAAAAAGTGATGCCGTACAACATGCTAAAACACCTTTGTAAGTTCACTTTATAAAAACTATCCGCATACAACACTGGTAACCTGTGGCGAAGATGTTGGCTTGCCCGAAGGCCAAATGGGAAATAGCGAAGTAGGCCATTTAAATTTGGGCGCCGGTAGAATAGTTTATCAGGAGCTGCAACGCATAAATGTTGCTATAAAAACCGGTGAATTTGCTCAAAATAAAACATTGCTTAATGCTATAACTTATGCAAATGAAAATAATAAGCCATTGCATTTAATTGGTTTGGTTAGCGATGGTGGGGTACACTCACACATCAATCATTTAAAAGCCATAACATCGCTTTGTGCCGAAAATGGTTTAAAAAATGTATTTATACATGCTTTTACAGATGGCAGAGATACCGACCCGAAAAGTAGTTTGGGTTATTTAACCGATTTGCAAAATCATTTAGATAAATCAACCGGCACAATAGCTTCTGTAACTGGCAGGTATTATGCAATGGATAGAGATAAGCGATGGGAAAGAGTAAAACTGGCTTATGATGCTTTGGTAAATGGTATTGGTGTTCAATCAAACAATATTTTAGAAGCAATAAAAACATCGTACGACCAAGGCGTTACTGATGAGTTTATAAAACCAATCATTAATGCTCAAATTTTAAACCATCAATCATCTATTAAAAATAACGATGCAGTTATTTGTTTTAATTTTAGAACTGATAGATGCAGGGAAATTACAGAAGTGTTAACCCAAAAAGATTTTGCCGATTTTGGCATGCATAAATTAAATCTGCATTACACTACATTAACACAATATGATCAAACATTTAAAAATGTAAACATTGTTTTTGAAAACGATGATTTAAAAAATACGCTGGGCGAAATATTAGAGCAAAACAACAAAACTCAAATACGCATTGCCGAAACAGAAAAATATCCTCACGTAAGTTTCTTTTTTAGTGGCGGAAGAGAAAACCCTTTTGATGGAGAAAGGCGTTTAATGGTACCATCTCCAAAAGTAGCTACATACGATATGCAGCCCGAAATGAGTGCCATTGAAGTAACAGATAATATCGTAAATGAAATAAAAACTAACCCTGCCGATTTTATTTGCCTAAACTTTGCAAATGCCGACATGGTAGGCCATACCGGCGTTTGGAATGCAGTAATTAAAGCAGTAGAAACAGTAGACAGTTGTGTAGAAAGAGTTGTTACCACCGCACTAGCGCAAGACTATACCATTTTTTTAACGGCCGATCATGGCAATGCCGATTACATGATTAATGATGATGGGAGCCCAAATACAGCCCATACACTTAATGCTGTACCTTTGTTTATAATAGATAATAATTGGAAAGGTGAAATAAAAAATGGCAAGCTTGGAGATATTGCCCCAACTATTTTAAAAATAATGCAATTACCTATACCTTTAGAAATGAGCGGTGATGTGTTAATTAATTAAGCGTTATATTAAATAAATTTATTATGAAAAATTTTTTTAAGAAACTATTTTTTGTTTTGTTATTAGCATTTATTGCTATTCAATTTTTTAGGCCTGCAAAAAATAAAGCCGAAGGTGTAAGCGCCAATGATATTACAACTAAATATACTGTACCGCAAGATGTACAAGCTATTTTAAAAACCAGTTGCTACGATTGCCATAGTAATAATACCAACTATCCGTGGTACAGTCAAATTCAGCCGGTGGCCTGGTGGTTGGATGATCATATTAAAGAAGGAAAAAGAGAACTTAATTTTTCTGAGTTTGCAACATATCGCATTGGCAGGCAGTACAAAAAGTTAGAAGAAATAAATAAAGAGGTAAAAGAAGGAGAAATGCCTTTATCATCTTATACACTTATACATAAAGATGCTATACCTAACGATCAACAAAAACTAAGTTTAGCCAATTGGGTAACCACATTAAGAGATAGTATTAAGGCACAATATCCGGAGGATAGTTTAAAAAGACCGCAAAAAAAGCCTGAAGCTAAGTAAATAACTATTTTTATTAGTGAACATCAGAGAAAAAAATATTTGCTAGTACTACCGCTTTTAGTAGTTGTAATGCTGCCGCTACTACTTTCTATAAATTATTTGATCAAAGAGTATGCTATTAAAAAAGAGATGGAAAAAAAATTAGAAAAATCTCTTTTAACAACACTTACCATACCTAAGAAGAATGTACATTGGATTGAAAATGGAAAAGAATTAGTTATTAATGGAGAAATGTTTGATGTTAAAAATTATTCTGTTCAAAATGAATATTTAATTGTTTGTGGCCTGTTTGATGAGTACGAAAAGCAATTAAAAAAGAATTGTCATCTCACCTTACTAAAGATAATACCACTACAAAATCTATCAAGAATTTACTTTTACAAATATTTACTACCTACATAATTCAACAAAACAAGTATACTGCAGAGCACGAAATTTACGATCAATTACAAAAAAGATATTGCCCTTTTAAGTCAGAAACCCAACCTGCCTTTATTACAAAAATTACTCCGCCTCCAAATTATTTAGCTTAATTCAATTTAGTACAACATAAAGCAAGTATTGTTTTATGCAATTTATTATTATTAAAACGAGCTAATGAAAAATATAATTTTATCATTGGTGTTTTACTTTGTTGCAATCTGTTCAAACGCACAAAATAATAGGCAACAAAATATTGATACCACTAAAGAAATTTCTTTAGAAGAAATAGTAATTACTTCCAGCAATTTTGCAGAAAAGAAAAAAAATATTGCTCAAAGAATTGAGGTTATTAGTGCAAAAAATATAGCGGCAAGCAATAGCCAAAACACAGGCGATTTATTAATTAATACCGGTAAAATTTTTGTACAAAAAAGTCAGCAAGGTGGCAGCAGCCCGGTTATTAGAGGGTTTGAAGCAAGCAGAGTATTGTTAGTGATAGATGGTGTAAGGATGAATAATGCCATTTATCGGTCTGGTCATTTACAAAACGTTATCACTTCCGATCAAAACTCCTTAAGCCGAGTAGAAGTGATGTACGGACCTTCGTCTACCATTTATGGAAGCGACGCTTTAGGAGGTATCATTCATTTGGTTACTAAGTCGCCACAATTATCCGTAAACAAAAAAATGCTTGTTACGGGCTCTGCATTTGCAAGATATTCAAGTGCTAATAATGAAAAAACAATACATGCCGATGCAAGTATTGGTGGCAAAAAAATTGCCTGGTTACAAGCTTATAATTATAGTGATTTTGGCGATATGAAAATGGGCAGTAACTATCCTGATGAATATCCCAACTTTGGCAGAAGAAGCCTTTATGTAGGCCAAGTAAATGGCATAGATTCTGTTATGAAAAACGCTGACGACAGAGTGCAGAAATTTTCCGGTTATAAACAATGGGACATTACTCAAAAAATATTGTTTAAGCAAAATGACAAAGTTAAACATTCTCTCAATTTTCAATTTTCAAACAGTACAAATGTTCCAAGATATGATCGCCTGCAAGATGTTAAAAATTTTGGCGGTAGCATTGGTACAACGTTACGCTACGCCGAATGGTTTTATGGCCCACAAAAAAGATTAATGGGCGCTTACGAATTTAACGCTTCCAAAACCGGTTTTTTTGACGAAATAAAGGCAAATGTTAATTATCAGGCCATTGAAGAAAGCAGGCAAACAAGGGAATACAGGCGTAATGACAGGTTTGATAGCCAAGTAGAAAAAGTAAATGTAATTGGAACAACTGTTGGTTGTAGAAAAATTTTTGGTAACAACGAGTTAGTAGTTGGAGTTGATATGCAATTGAATGATGTAAAATCAAGAGCCACAAGAACAAACTTAACCACCGGTGCAATAACCAAAATTGCAACACGATATCCCGATGGAAAAAATACCATGAATAATTTTGGCATTTATGCACAACACACTTATAAATTTACGAACAAAAAAATGGTATTAAATGATGGCTTACGTTTGCAGGCAATTCGTTTAAAAAGCAATGTACTCGATAATTCATTTTTTAGGTTACCCGATACAGTTGTACAGCAAAATAATATTGCCATTACAGGAAACATTGGTATTGTGTTTACTCCCAATAAAAATACCATTATTAAAACATCCATATCCTCCGGCTTTAGAGCACCCAATATTGATGATTTGGCTAAGGTTTTTGAATCCAGCACCGCTGCAAAACAAGTTGTTTTGCCTAATGCAAATTTAAAACCCGAATACACGTACAATATAGATGTATCACTTAATCAATTTATTACCGATAAGATTAGTTTTGAGTTAACCGGATTTTATGCACTTTTTAGAAATGCAATAATAAAAGCATCTTACAAATTAAATGGACAAGATTCTATTATTTATAACGGAGTAAAAAGCCAGGTAAATGCCGAAATTATTTCAGGTCTAACGTTTAACAGTACCCTTACTTATACCAAAGGTTTTTTTAAAACAGATAATACAAAATTAAATAGTGTGTACGAAAAACAAACAAACGGAACATATGTTTTAGTAAACAAAAGTGTTTCTAATAAACCATTGGATCACATCCCTCCTGTTATCGGAAAAACAAGCCTTCATTTTCAGCATAAAAAATTCAGCACAGAATTTTATTTGCTTTATAATGGATGGAAACATTTGGATCAATACAATGCCGATGGAGAAGATAATGCACAATATGCAACAGCCGACGGAATGCCTTCTTGGATGACCATGAATTTAAAAGCAAATTTTACTCTTTTAAAGAATCTATCTATGCAGGCCGGAATTGAAAATATCTTGGATAAAAATTACAGGTATTTTGCTTCCGGATTTTCTGCACCCGGAAGAAATGTAATGATTGCATTAAGAGCAAAATTCTAATTTATTTATTATCAATTAATTACAAAAAGGGGTCAAATGTTAAAATTTGACCCCTTTTTTATACGCAGCATATTTGCAATTAAAATTGTCTAACTTTAAGGAAAACTAAGCACTATATGACGGAAGAGCTAATGCTAGCCGGATGTCTTAAAAACAATGCCTCCGCACAAGAGGCGTTGTATAATCGTTTTAGCCCCCGAATGTTGGGTGTGTGTTATCGTTTTGCAAAAAACAGAGAAGATGCTGAGGATATGTTGCAGGAAGGATTTGTAAAAGTATTTACTCAAATGCATCAATACAGAAATGAAGGCGCTTTAGAAGGATGGATTCGCAGAATTGTAGTACACACTTGCATTAATGTTTTAAAAAAGAATAAAAAATTTTCGGATAGTGTTGATATAATACATGCAACAGGAATGCATATCCGAGAAGATATGATTCCTTCTATAATGCAGGCAAAACAAGTGGTTGAGTGTATTAGAATGTTGCCACTAGGTTATAGAACAGTTTTAAATCTTTATGCTATTGAAGGATTTAGTCACCGGGAAATTGGCCACATGCTCGACATTGAAGAAAGCACCAGCCGAAGCCAGTACACCCGAGCAAAGGCTATGCTTGAAGAAATTTTGATTAGAAAAAAAATTATACAAAAACCAAAAGAAAAAAGTTATTATTTGGCTGCTAACGCACCCAGATAATAATTGCTTTACCTAACAATTGCTTTTAAGTGAAAATGGAAAGAAGATTTTATACGGATAATTTTGAACGTTTCGTCAAGGACAAAGCCGATGAGTTTAAAATGATTCCTTCAAGAAGAGTTTGGCACAGCATTTACAACGATTTGCATCCAAGCCGTAAGTGGCCCTCTATAGCTATGCTATTGCTTTTAATTACCTCTGTATTATTTATTGGCTATTTTAATACTAATAATACGCAAGAAGAAGCATTGTTAAATAACGAAAAAAACATTGTCGGTACTTCAATTGGTACTACTAAGCACAGTTTAACCGCTGGCTCTGCAAACAAAATATCAAAGCCTACAACTGCTCTTAATATTAATACTCCACTTGTTAATAATATAAATAAAAATATTGTAGCCACTAAAGTTAAAGTTTCTGGTAGTACAACAACTCACATTTCAACATCTTCTACTATAACAAACTCAAAAAAACAAAATAATAAAAAGAGTACTGCAACACCTGAAGACATGGTTACTGCTAATGTAAAACCTATTCGCCCTTCAACTGTAACAAACGATACAAAAATCACCAACTTAGCACTACAGAATATTGTAGCAGAAAAAGAAGTTTCTGATAAAGAAGAAGCCCTTACTATTGAGAACATTGAAAATCGTTTGGCAAGAATAAATTTTGAAGCAGAAAAAGAAGTATCAGAAAAAAAACAAGTTACTCAAAACATTTCCGACAAAAAACAACTTGATTTAGCATCAGAATCTAAACCATTTATAGAAGATTTTGCATTACAAAATAAACCTAAACAAAAAAAGTGGAAAGGCAGATCAAGCATGGAATTTTATGCAACACCTAGTTTTAGTTACAGATATTTAAACCCAGGACCGGAATATAATGCATCTTCTTCGCTACTTGCAAATAACACTTTCAATAATGGTTTAAATCACAAACTAGGTTTTGGGCTGGAAACCGGGTTAGGTGTTTCTTATACAGTTGCTAAAAACCTACGGCTTAAAGGCGGTTTACAATTAAATTACACCAGCTATGGGGTAATTGCCGACAAAATTGGCCATCCTGTAATAACAACAATGATGATGACCGACCCTAATAGCGGAGCTCCTTCTATTGCTGCAGCAACATCAACAGCAGCTAACTCTTCTATCTATAACCCCATAACACTTCATAACAAAACTTACCAAATATCTATACCGTTAGGAGCAGCATTAAAATTGTCCGGCAACGATAAATATGAGTGGTTTGTGGGTGCTTCTTTACAGCCAACTTATGTATTTGGAGGAAAAGCAAACATTATTTCGTCGGATAGAAAATATTACATCACGGATGCTTCCTTAATTGGAAAATGGAATTTAAATTCATCTGTTGAAGCTTATGTAAATTACAAGTTTGGCGATATTAATTTCCATGCCGGGCCACAATTACGCTATCAATTATTTTCTACCTACAATAATAATTTAGCACTTACCGAAAAACTTTATAATATTGGCTTTAAAGTTGGTATAGCCAAGACTTTTTAGCATAGCTTTTAACTTAAAATTTTATTTATCCAATCTGTCGCCATTAGGCGATTACCTGCATATAGTTTATTTTGAAGCATGAAATACAGTATTGCAATTTTTTTTACACTTACATTATTTATTTACGCTTGTAAGAATAAATCATCTAACCAAACCAAGGCGGTTGTTGCTACGGATACTTTAGCTAAACAACGATTTTTTCCGGTAACCAATTACATAAAAGGGCAACTTTTGATATTAAGCAAAAAGGTAAATCCTTTAAAATACACAACAATAGATAACAGAACAGATTCTGTTTGGTTAAAAATTGAAGACTTAAGTACAGCAGTTTCCGAATTTCTTACCCCTGTTATTGATTCTGCAAATTTGAATACGCTGTTTCTGGAAAAGAGTTTTAAAGACCAAACTTTAAATGCCATTACATTTACTTATGAGCCGATTGCTAAAATACCGGATAGTATTTCATTATCGAATTGGAATGTATATATTGAACCCGAAACAGGAAATGTAAAAAGTATTTATTTGGTAAAAACTATTGGCGCCAAAACCATACAACTAACCTGGACTAATAATACCAATTGTAAAATGGTTTATTTAACATCTAATGCTGATGGTAGCTTTAAAATTGAAAAAGAAGAAAAAATTGTATGGGATTTTTAAATGACATCCAAAGAATTTTCCATACTATCCAATACTATCCCTACAAACCCGGGCATTTATAAATACTACGATATACATAATGAATTAATTTATGTTGGCAAGGCAAAGCATTTACGTAAAAGAGTAAGCTCCTATTTTGCAAAAAACCATACAAGTTTTAAAACAATTGAATTAGTTAGCAGAATTAAACGAATAGAGTTTACTATTGTTAATAACGAACACGATGCATTGTTGCTGGAGAATACTTTAATTAAAGAGTATCAACCAAAATATAATATTAGCCTGAAAGATGATAAAACTTATCCATACATTGTTGTTAAAAATGAACCATTTCCAAGAGTATTTTTTACCCGAAGGAAAATAAACGATGGCTCAACTTACTTTGGACCTTACACATCGGTACAAAGTGCAAAAGAGCTTTTAAATTTTATAAAGCAAAATATTTTGCTTCGTACCTGTAAATTAAATTTATCTGATAATAATATTAAGCGAAAGAAATTTAAAGTTTGCCTGGAGTATCATTTAGGAAATTGTAAAGGCCCCTGCGAAGGATTGCAAACCGCCGAAGATTATGCTACCGAATTACAACAACTAACCAATTTATTAAAGGGTAATTTATCGCCGGTAATACAGCATTTTAAAAAAGAAATGCACACATTAGCCGCTTCAATGGCTTTTGAAAGAGCCGAAATTTACAGAAAGAAAATTGAGCATCTAAAAAACTATCAGGTAAACTCTGCAGTTGTAAATACAAGAATGGGCACTGTAGATGTTTTTTCTATTTTAGAAGATGGTAATATTGGCTATGTAAATTATTTGGCTGTTACAAATGGAACCATTGTAAAAACCAAAACGGTTATTTTAGAAAAAAGATTGGATGAAACTGCTGCCGATTTGCTCTCATTTGCCATTGCCGATTTGCGATTACAGTTTAAAAGCGAAGCAAAAGAAATTATTGTTCCATTTGAAATTGTGTATGCCGGGGAAGATGTAAAAATAACCATTCCAAAAAGTGGAGATAAAAAAAAGCTGCTCACTCTTTCCGAAAAAAATGTAAACTACTTTCAGTTTGAGTTGAAAAGAAAAAAGATGTTGAACTTAGAGGAAAGATCGGAAGCTGAAAAATTACAAGTTTTACATCAACTCCAAAAAGATTTGCATTTATCACAACCGCCGTTACACATTGAGTGTTTTGATAACTCAAATTTACATGGAAGCTTTCCGGTGTCTGCAGTTGTGGTATTTAAAAATGGTGCTGCCAGTAAGGCTGATTACAGAAGATTTAAAGTAAAAACCGTTGTGGGCATTAATGATTTTGCCAGCATGAAGGAAGCTGTGTACCGCAGATATAAACGGCTTATTGAAGAAAATCAATCTATTCCGCAACTGATAATAATAGATGGCGGTAAGGGGCAGCTAAGCGCTGCCATGCAAAGTGTAAATCTATTAAGAAATCAGGAAAATTTTAGTGCTGCTCACCCATTTAATTATACAACTGTTGTTGGTTTGGCAAAAAATGAAGAAGAGATTTTTTTTCCGGGAGATACACAATCCATAAAACTACCGTGGGAAAGCGCAAGCCTTAAATTAATAAGACATATACGAGATGAAGTGCATAACCATGGAATTACTTTTCATAGAAATTTAAGAAGCAAGGGTGCTTTTAATAACGAATTAGAACAAATTGCCGGCATTGGGAAAAGCACAATTGATTTCTTACTGAAAAAATTTAAATCGGTTAAACAAATAAAGGAAAAATCGATAGATGATTTAACCGAAGTTATTGGAAAGAAAAGGGCAGATTTAGTAGTACAATACTTTTTAGGTAAAAAATAAAAAGGGGCTTGGATAGAAATCCTGCCCCGCTTTAATCCAATATCCTATGAAAAACCAAGGCAAAAATAATATTACTTATGTATTATTGTTTAGGGTATAACTACCTGTTTTTATAAGCTACATGCCCAGACAAGATAACAGTACAAAATAAAAAAGGGGCTTGGATAGAAATCCTGCCCCGTTTTAAAATCCAATATCCTATGAAAAACCAAGGCAAATGTAGTATTAGTTCCTATACTTTCCAATACCCTAAATGTGGTATTTATTAAATGGTTGGTTTTAATGTTTAACTGACGGGTTTTAATGTATAAGTGTGATTTCTTACCCAAAAAAGCGTTCCAAAATTGGAACGCTTTAGTTATTTTAAACTTTACGATTAATAACTCCACAAATCTTGCTCGTAGTTAAATATTTTTTCTTTAATATTTTCTCCTTCTAATAATTGCAGAATTGGGTAATCAGCTAAGCCAGGGTAATTTTTAATAAACCTATCGTAAGGATTATCAATTGTACTTTTTATTATTCTGCCATAAAACATACGGCTTTCAAATAATTCTTCCCAGCTCATACGGGCACCAAAGTTTTTACCGTTATATATTTCGTATTTAGCAAAAACTGGTCTCATATCGGGATAATAAACCCAAAATAATTCAGTTTCACCCAAGTTTACTCCATAGAAGTAACAACATTTTTAACCGGCGCAATTCCGATTATTCTCCAAAATAAACGAGAACTTTCTTTATCAAAAATCACCTCCTCCCTTATTCTAAATTTATAGAAAGAATCTAAATTGATATCATTTCGCTTATATATTACACCAGTTTGAACTCCAAGTGAATCATATTGTGGAACAGGTACTGAATCCCCCCCTATTGCTGTAGCTACATCACCAATTGTCATTGGCGTTGTAAATCTATCGTCAATGCTGTTAAAAACAGTAACTTCTTTATCCTGAATTGCTTTTAGCAAAATAGAAATAAAACGTTGGTTACCATTATCTTCATTTGCACTATAACGGAAAGGTAAGTTCAGTTTTTCTCTTGTATCAATCTCTCTCCATATAGTATGTGTGTACATTGCATCTTCGGCCCTTAAGTTTTCGTAAGGCAAAGGCGTTCTGTCTTTAAGGTTAGATGCTTCTAAAGCAGAAGTTGGCCTTAACGATTTTTTTACCACAGGTATAGGTAAACTATCCTCTGTTGGAGCTGCAGGTGCAGCAGCAGCAGCTACAGGATCTGTAACTGTATTAGCATTAGTTACAGTAACTTTCTTTTTACCCTTAGCATTTTTATTTGTAGGGGTTCTTTTTTGAGCTACTCTTGGCTTTGCCTTTTTTTTCTGAGCTTCAGCTACATTAACTGTAAAAACGCCCAAACAAAGCACCAATACTACATATTTTATATACTTCTTCATAGTTTACTATGTTTATTCTATTAATATAACGCAATAGACTTACCATCTATTATTCTTGAACCACCAGGGACCAGTAACTTTAACATTGATCAAAAGTTACTGTACACACAAGGAGCCACATCTTTGATAAATTCGCCAAGTCCTAACTTTACCATTTAAGGGTGCAGTAGCCACATTAGGAAAGCCAGCTCCAGAAAAATATACTGTAGCACTAACAACACTAAATCTTGTATCAAAATCAAAGTTCTCTAATTCGGCACGGCAAAATTGCTGCCCTTTAAATGCCACTGAAGCCATACGTGCCTTTCCATCCCCTACTTTAAATACAGGGTTTGGTACTGTTTTTACCCTAAATGGAAATGTTGTAGGAGTTGAACCTTCAGCAGATACAGTAATACTTGCAGTACCCGGAGTTGTAACTGTTACTACTCTTTTTCCACCAGAACCACTTAATGAACAACCATTGCCAGATACAGATGTTTTATCCCATCCTTTTGGCGAACCAATTGTTATCGGGTTATCTACACCAATATAAAACACATTCATCTTGTCTAACATTACTGCAGCACCTCCCGGTACACCTACGGTGTATGGAATATCTTTTGTATCTGTGCCTTTTGTACCATCTGGTTTGGTATAGGTTACCACCACATGAACAGTACCACTACCACTAACCGGGAATTTTCTTATAGCCACGCCATCTGCGTTGGCAGATTGTGAAACTCCATTAATAGTAACCGTTGGTGCTGCCGATTTACTGAACGAACCTATACCTGCGGTAACTTCCATTTCTTCGCCTGGCATTAGGTATGTAGAGCTTGTACCAATAATTGTTTTAAATTGATCGTACACATATTCTACCGCACCTACCTGGCTATGAGCAAAACTTACCACTTGGTTTTCGGCATTTTTAATATTATTTTGAAACTTACTTAACATTGTTAATGCGGCTACAGTTGGAGTCATGTGGAAATAAGAAGTAGTAAAATCTTTACTTCCCACACCATCGGTGTTTACCGGAAAATTATTAGCAAATTCGGCACTGATTTTAGGATCAATTGCCAACATTGCAGTTTTGTAGTCCTTCAACTTTTGCTCTAACTGTTTACCTAAACCATTTGTTTCAAATAAACGAGTAGAGGCGTCTAAATTATCTTCTTTAAAAGAAGGATTTGTTGCTGTAGCGCCAGCTGCTGTTTTTAATTGATCTTTTAATCCATTAATATATGTATCCAACCCTTTTGTAAGTTGCACCGCTTGGTCTGCTTTTGGATACCATATTTTTGCTTGCTCTGCAGTTTTTGCTTCTGCTTGCTTATCATTTAAAGACTTAAAAGTTGTATTAGTAGAATTTCCGAGATTAGTATTTGAGTTTCCTAAACTTTTATCTACCGTTTTAAAAGCTTCGATAACCTCTGCCGATACGTTAAGCGCCAGGATTGCTGTTAACACCAAGTACATGATGTTAATCATCTTCTGCCGGGGCTCTTTAGGTAAAGCCATAATTAATTATTTTACGATTGTTTAGTTAATTTAATTTCGTTTAGAAGGTTTAGAGGTTTTGGGGTTTAGTAAACCCAAACCGAAAACTGTAAACCGTCAACTTATTCTATCTTCCTTGCATTGCACTTAGCATATTGCCATAAACCGAGTTTAATTTACCCAGATTTGACGCCAACGCACCAATTTGCTCTTTTGCTTTTTGCATCATCCACACTTGCCATCATTGCCTGACTTGCCTGAGCCATTTGGCCATAGAAGCCATTTAATGCTTTTAAGTGATTGTTGCTTTCTTTTAATTCTAACTCGTAAATAGTATTTAACGAACCTAAGTTTTTAGTTAACACCTGTACTTGCTCATGAAAACCTTTTGCGCTTTCGCTTGCACTGTTAAAAGATGTCATGGTAGCAGCACTACTTGCAAAAGCAGTAGCCATAGTACCTATAGCATTAGTTGCTTCTTTGGTTTTTGCACCAAAATCGCTTGTAGATTTTACCACATCACTAACATCGCTGATGCCAGATACTGTAGTACCTAATTTTTGAAACCCTTCGCCCAGTTTTTTTAAGTTTGCAGGAGTAATATCTGCTTCTTGCAACATTTTATCCATAGATTTTAACGCAGGATTACCAACAACAGCTACTTCCGGCACTTCATCATCTTCTTCGTGATGTTTTGGTTTAATCCACTCAATAAGGGCATAAACAAGGAAAATTCCTGTTTCTGTCCACATACCTATTGTCAACATCATATCTGCGTATGATTGGTGCGTAAGCTTTGCCCAAGCAGCGAATATAATTACCGCAGCACCGGCACTTACTAAAACATCAATTAGAGTTAAAAAAGTCCTTTTTCTGTGAGCCATAGTTTTAAATTTTAAAGTTTTAACTGGGGGTTTTTTTAATTTTTATTACAAAGTTTATATATGATAGTGCCTTTAAAATACTTATCTGTTTACCTATACAATCCTACACACAACTTTAATACACTGTGCAATTGGTAACTCATTAAGATAAATACTTTAAAAATACTCTCGTACGTTAAATTTTTATTGATTGGGAAATTTTATTTTTTGCCTTTCTTTTGAACCGGAGGTAAATCAATTACACAACGGAATCCTATATAAGATTTAGCTGTATCCTGATACTCATAATCTCTGGTACCGCATTGTAGCCTGTTACCTACATCTTTCCAACTACCGCCACGTACAACTTTACGCTTATCTCTTGGTTTGTCAGAATCTTTTGCATTGTACCTGATATCCGGATTCATATCATGCTGGAAGTTATATGCTCCTTCATAATATAAAGAAGATGTCCACTCGGCAACATTACCTGCCATATTATATAAACCAAAGTCATTTGGCCAGTAAGCATCAGCTCTTACAGTATAAAAACCTCCATCTTCGGGATAATTACCACGGCCAGGCTTAAAGTTTGCTAACAAACAACCTTTTTTGTTACGTAAGTAATAACCTCCCCAAGGAAAAGATGCTTGTGAACGGCCACCTCTTGCAGCATACTCCCACTGAGCTTCGGTTGGTAAACGGAAATCAGTTTCAGCACTTCTTTTTTACTTTCTAAGTATGAATTTAAGTAGTGTGTTCTCCATTCGCAAAATGCATTAGCTTGTTTCCAATTAACTCCAACTACTGGGTAATTACCAAATGCCGGGTGATTATAGTATTTTTTTGCCATTGGCTCGTTGTATGAGTAGGCAAAATCTCTTACCCAACATAAAGAATCAGGGTAAACAGGTATTGATTTTTTAATGATAAACTTACTACGTGGTACACTTGCATCTCTGTTTACAGCTGCTGCTTTGTAGTCAAATGTTTCTGATTGATAAACAATTTTGTTGGCATCCAACTCTTTTTTACCAAAAATGCGGTTATCAGGTGTAACTATTACAGCATCTATTTTTTCTAACGTTGCTTTATCGCCCCATTTAATGGTTTTAGCTTTAGTCCAGTCAATATACTCGTTACCATCTTGGCCTTGTTTTACATAACCCATAAGCTTTGCACCTATAGAGTCACGTACCCAATTGGTAAACTGGCGGTATTCATTGTTGGTGATTTCAGTTGCATCCATCCAAAATCCTTGAATAGAAACCGCCTTATTTCTGGCAGTTAGGGCGTATGTAACATCCTCATCACTTGGCCCCATATGGAAAGTACCAGGATTCACATAAATCATTCCGGGAGGTTTAGGTAGCGACCATCTGCCTGCAGGGGCTACACCGTGTAGCTGACCATCTTTAGGCAATGAGCTAGATTTTCCGCCAGACTTACAGCCTGTGTTTGCAGTTGCAATAGCTATTACAGCTACTAAATAGAATAGTCTATTCTTCATTGTTTTTAACTTTGAGGGTGTTAAGCAACAAATGTAATGAAATATTTTTATTCTCAATACCAAATGTGCCCCAACAATTATTAATTTTTTCAACAAAATTGAGTTCCAGAAGAGGAAAACGATTAAATAAGTAAAATATTGTAGTGCTTTATATTATTTTATCTGTTTTGTTAATAAGTTTTACCAAATCGGCCACATTAGTAACAGGTTTATCGCAACTGTATTCTATACACCTGTATATAAACGCTTCATTGTTTGGTTTTTTATCTTTTAAAAGTAAAAAAAGATTATCGGCGGCACTGCTACTTTGCAAAACTTTATTGGGTATAAAGTTTTGCAATAGTTCTTTCTCTCACAGTTTCATAATTTTTTCCTACAATGGCCAATTCATTTATTCCAATAGTTTGGTTTAGCAAAGATGATGCCCAATTTGAAAAAGATGTTGGATATTTTGTAATTGCCGTTTGCAAATTATCGATCATTTTTTTGCCCGATTGTTCCACTCCGTATTATTAAACACTAAGGATAAATAAAATAAATTTTGGGCCATAATTGCATTGCCCGAAGGAGTAGCGCCATCATACATTTCTGTTTTACGAATTATTGCATCGGTTTGATTTTTATTAGTAAAGAAAAAATAGCCGGTTGCTTCATCTGTAAATTGATGTATAGTATATGCTGTAAGTTGTTGGGCAAAATGTAAATACTTTGTATCGGCAGTTGCCTCTTGCAAATAAATAGCCGCTTGTATTAAAAAAGCATAATCATCTAAAAAGGCAGGATATTTTGCTCTCTCGTTTTTAAATGTATGATAAAATTCGTACGCATCTTTCTGTACTATAAACTTTTGTGTTATAAACTCAAATGTATCTATAGCTAAACGTATGTATGGCTTGTAATTCAATGCTGATGAAGCTTTGCACAAAGCTGTTATTAATAAAGCATTCCAAGCTAAAATAATTTTATCATCGGTAATTGGGCGTATTCGATTATTTCGTTGGTGTAATAGCTTATGCTTACAGGCTTGTAAAAAAGTTTCAAATTCATTTATTTGCAATTGTTTTTCCGTTGCAAATGTTTCTATAGGTTTTAAAATTCGTAGAATATTTTTATGCTCCCAATTGCCTTTTTCAGTTACATCAAAATATGCACAAAACAATTCTGCATCTTCTTTTAAAATAGTTTCAGTTTCTTGTTTTTGCCATGTATAAAATTTACCCTCTTCGCCTTCGCTGTCAGCATCAATTGCAGCATAAAAACCACCTGCCGCATCCATCATTTCTGTTTGCAAAAAATGAATGATATGGTGTATAGCTTTTTCATATTTTTTTTGTTTTGTAATTTGATATGCATCTGCCAAAATATTTATAAGCAAAGCGTTATCGTAAAGCATTTTTTCGAAGTGAGGTGCAAGCCATTCTTTATCTACACTATATCTTGATAAGCCACCTCCGAGATGGTCATAAATACCACCATCCAACATTTTATTTATAGATAGTAATGCCTGATTTAATGCTTGCTCATTTTTTGAAAAATGATAGTGCTGCAGCAAATATTGAATGGTAAACGTTTGTGGAAATTTTGGCGCTGCACCAAATCCTCCCCACTCTGTATCGGCTTTTTTTAGAATATTTTGGGCTATTACAAAGCAATTTTCGGTAGTAAATGCGCTGTTATTCTCTTCTTTTTGTAAAGAAATAGTGAAGTTTGATTTTTGTAAATGTTCTGTTAAATTTTCGGATTGTGCTGCTATTTCATGGCTTCTGGTTGTCCACGCCTGCTTAATACTTTGTAAAACGTCTGTCCAGGAGGTTCTATTATATGCTTTTGCAGGCGGAAAATATGTGCCGCCATAAAAAGGCTTTGCATCAGGTGTTAAAAATACATTAAGTGGCCAGCCGCCGCTACCTGTCATTGCTTGTACGGCCTCCATGTATATATTATCAATATCGGGTCGTTCTTCTCTATCTACTTTAATATTAATAAAGTTATCATTCATTAGCTTTGCAACATCCTCATTTTCAAAGCTTTCTCTTTCCATAACATGGCACCAATGGCAGGCTGCATAACCAATGCTAACTAATATTATTTTGTTTTGGCTTTTAGCAAGATGCAAGGCCTCTTCTCCCCATGGATACCAATTTACAGGATTATGTGCATGCTGTAAAAGATAAGGACTTGTTTCGTGAATGAGGCTATTTGGCATTTACCAAAGATAGTAAAGATGATTGGGGAGATTTTGGGATATTAAAACACAGAAATGCAGTGTTAGCTTTACTGTTTAACCAAATTTTTAAAGGATTATTTTTTTTTGTAAGTAGATAAAAAAAGCTCTAAAGCACTTATCATACTTGGGGCTTTTGGTTGAGGTGCTTTTATATCTAAAGTAAGGCCGGCGTCTTCTGCAGCTTTGCAGGTGTTGCCGCCAAATACGCCAATACGAGTGCCATTTTGCTTAAATTTCGGGAAATTTTCCATCAAACTTTTTACGCCGCCGGGTGTAAAAAAGCAAATAACATCGTAGTTTTTATTAACCACTTCTTTTACATCATTGCTTATAATACGATACAATACAGGTGTAGCATATTCGCAATTATTGCTTTTAAGCCAGTTGGTTATTTCGCTATCAAACGACTCGGAGCAGGGATAAAGGAATTTTTCGTTGTCTTTATGCTTATTGATGACATCAAAAAGGCTTTTATTAGTACCATCTGCACCATAAAATACTTTACGCTTACGGTATAAAATAAATTTTTGAAGATAAAGTGCTACAGCTTCTGTAATGCAAAAATACTTGCAATCCTGCGATACGTTTACTTTTAACTCATCGCAAATTCTAAAAAAATGATCAATGGCGTTACGGCTTGTAAAAACTACTGCAGTAAACTGAGTAATATCAATTTTTGCTTTCTAAATTCTTTTGCAGAAATGGCATCTACAACTATAAAAGGATGAAAATCAAGGCATAAATTATACTTTTTAGCTAAATCAAAGTACGGAGATTTTTCACCTTCGGGCTTAGGTTGAGTAATAAGTATCTTTTTTATTTTAGTAGCTGTATTGGCAGCAACTTTTTTTACCTCAGTTTTAACCATGCTTATTTTTCCAAATGGTTCTGCAAAATTACGTGTTTTTACTTAAAAAAACTACCAGTCCTTTGTAAATCAGCAACAAGGGCAATATTTCGGCCCCAATTAAATATAAAAAAAAATGAAACCGGCTAATTTTTAACTGGCTTTGCAGTAATCCGTATGATCTAAAAAATCGCAAGACTAATAAAAAGCCCAGACATAAAAACGACACATACACAACACTTTGCGCCAGCCCTTTTTGTGCAAACGCTATTATTATTGTTAACGGAACCAATAAAATCCCTGTTATTTTATTAATTAAAAAGATAACAAAAGCGTAGCTATTGGTTGTAATGGAATTACCGGTGATCCAACCGGTTAACTTTAGTGTAAGATATTTGCCCAGATAAATAACCCCTAAAAACACTATGCTGTATAGTAGCAAAATAGCTTTATTAACACCACTTGCCAACCCAAAATAATTAAGCAAAAAATAAATATATACTCCACCGCTTAGCACAAAAAAAATATTGAATAAAAGCGATGGTAGCCTTGCTTGTAATAGTTGATCGGTTAACTGGCTTTGCCTTAGCGATGTATTAAAAAACACTCTGAATAAATTATTAAAATACTTTCCAAAAAATGCTTTTAAGCCTGCCAGCAAAAGTGTAAGTGCTGCAAGAATATAAAATAGCACATCGGTATTAGTGCTTTTTTTAATTGTAGATACCACTGCAATTGCAGGTTTATTTACATTAATGTATTGTTGTTTACCAAATACATCTTTTAGCAGCAACTCGTATTGGGTATAGGTACGTTGAACAACCGGCACAGAATCTTTTGGCAAAAGCAAGCTATCTGCCTGTTGAGAAAACACAGAAAGATTACAAAAAAATATTAGAAAAAATGAGGAAACAAATTTGCCCACTAAATAATTGGTTTACGCAAAAATAATTGCTCTGCTGCAATTAAAAATAATTAATATACCCAAAATGAATTTTTGAAGCTTCTCTTATGTTAAAAGTAACATCATTTCTTTTTCCCAAGGCATAGCTGATATTAAGTAAGCCAAATTTTGTTTCGAAAAGCAAACCTAACCCTGTGCCTGCAAAATTGTTATTTACATTTATAGATTGATACTTGTTTTTTACCCAACCAACATCTACAAAACCAAACAAATTTGAGTTTAAGCCCAGCCTGTACCTGTACTCTGCTGTGGCAACAGCATATTGTGTAGCAAAAATACTTTCTTCATTAAAACCTCTTAAAAGCCTGTAGCCTCCTATTTGAAACAGCTCGTTTCTAAACATGTTGGGGCTATTGTACCAGCCGGCATTTAAAGCTGTTTTAATGGTGGCTTGCTTTCCTAAAGGAATATAATGAGCGGCAGATAATTTAATTTTAAACTGATACGATTTTGTTTTTACCGAATCGTACAAAGTGGCATAATTAAACAACGGATCTTTTATACTTAATACAGCATCATTCTTTTTTATGTTTTTTATACCAACACTTGCCGTTATTTTAATGTCGTTTCCGCTACGTGGATTTAATTTATAATCGGTTTTATTCCACTCATAATCTAATCCCACATTAACAGCACTTACATCAATATTAGGTGGAAGTTTTTTTGTTGCTTTAACAAAATTGGTATCTACACCACTGGCCAATAAAAAACTGTTTTGCCATTGTGCAAATATTTTACCGCTTTGGTTGGCAGATAAAACATATTGTAAACCAAATTGGGCTTGCAATTGCAAAAAAGAAGAGTCTTTTTTAAACAAATCAAACAAAAAATCTATCCCAAACTTTGTATTAAATATATATGGTTGCTGATAGCCCAAATTTAACCGTGGCGATTTTGTTTGCAATTGTTGCCAGGTAAAAAGTATTGCCTCGCCAATACCTAAAGCATTTTTAAGATTTAAGTTTACATCGCCGGTTATTTGCATTTTACCCGTTTGCGATGCCGAAGGTAAAAAGCCTACAATAGCGCTTATTTGGCTGCTTTTTTTTGCAGCTAAATATAAGTTTACAACAGAGCCGCTGCCCAACATGGTTATATCATTTGGCTGTACTTCTTGTATATATGGTAAGTTTAACAACAATTTACTTATTTGTAAAAGCTTTACTTTACTATAAACAGAGCCGTTGTAAATATCTAAATAATGCTGTAAAAATTTGTTCGACATTTTTGCCGATCCATACTGGCGAATGCTATCTATTTTATACAACACTCCTTTTTTAATTTTTAACAATGCGTTTATACTATCGCCTTTTAAATTAACACTGTCTAAATAAACTGCAGCAAAAGGATGCCCATTGTTTTCGTAATAATTTAACAACCGTTGTTGTACAAACTGCAACTGTTGCATGTTAATAGGTTTGCCCCAAAAGTTTTTTTCTCTAAACCTACTTAAATCAAGTGCTCTTTTATCAATACCTGTTGCAATTAATTTTATCCATTGATATTTTCTACCTAAAAACAATTGAATGGTTGTTGCAGAATCTGTTTGCTCTATATTATCTATAGATGCCGTTGGGTAACCTTTATTATTTAAGTAAGAAATGAGTTGGCTAATGTATGCATCGCAACTAATCTTATCGGTAAAACTATGCTGTAGTTGAAGTGGCTGTGTGATAAAGGCGGTATCTTTACCAACGTAATTAATTATTAATTGATAAACAGGCTTGTTTGCCTGAGCAAACAATGCAGATTGGCATATTGCATTAAACATTAAGAGCGACAATATAATTGTGCCTTTGCCAAACATGTGTTTTTTTTTGTTCATCAATTATCAAATCTAAAATATAATCCTGATACTTATTGGGAGTAAAGTAAAAAATTGTCGGGCATATACATACATATTCCATTTTGTAAACAGGCTTGCCATTACTGTAACTTTCATTTTTCCACTACTTTAAAATTGAAAGATGCGTTTGTAAAAGCCCTAGTTGCCGAAATTAATCTTACCCATTCGTACACAGGTTTGAATAAAGAAATTATACATACACTTTATTTTGGCGGTGGTACACCAAGTATATTATTGGCAGATGAATTAAGGTTGATTTTTGAAGCATTAAAAGCAAAATTTGTTTTTGCAGATGACATTGAAATTACTTTAGAAGCTAACCCCGATGATATAACCGATGAAAAATTACAGTTTTGGAAAAGTATTGGTATAAATCGCTTAAGTGTAGGCTTGCAAAGTTTTTTGAATGAGGAATTGGCATGGATGAACAGAGCACATACAGCCGAAGAATCGCTTATTTGCATAGATAAAATTATAGCTGCAGGCTTCACAAATTTTTCGGTTGATTTAATTTATGGTTCGCCATTATTGAATGATGAAAATTGGAAAAAGAATGTTGATTTACTTATAAAAAAACAAGTGCCGCATATAAGTTGTTATGCATTAACTGTAGAGCCTAAAACAGCTTTGCATAAAATGATTTACCTTAAGAAAAAAGAAAATGTAGATACGGAAAAACAAGCCAATCAGTTTTTATTATTGATAGATTGGTTGGCAGCCGCAGGTTATGAGCATTATGAGATAAGCAATTTTGCAATGCCCGGCTTTAGAAGTAAACACAATAGCAGTTATTGGCAGGGACATAAATATTATGGTTTTGGCCCATCGGCACATTCGTTTAATGGCGATAATATCCGAAGGTGGAATATTGCCAATAATGCCTTGTACATTCAATCTTTACAAAAAAATATTATACCTTATGAAGAAGAAATACTTACGCTTACTCAGCAGTTAAACGAATACATAATGACTTCTTTAAGAACTATGGAAGGTTTAGACTTAAATTTTGTAGCTGAAAAATTTGGGGAAGATTACTCCTTAAAAATACAAGCACAAAGCTTAAAGTACATTACCGCCAAAAAACTTGAAACAAAAAACCTGAAATTAATTTTGAGTAAAGAGGGAAAGCTTTTTGCAGATGGAATTGCTGCTGATTTATTTTTTTAGTGTTGTACACTTTTTTTGAAATACTTTATTAACTCGGCACAAATCAATACACTAATCATAAAAATTAACGTGTAGCTACCAATATTTGAAAAAGAGAAAGGCATTATATTAATTTGTTTTACAAAGCTATTAAGTATTTATACCAATACTGTTTCTATTTCGTTAAATCCTTCGCTAGCCGGTAAATGCTCCCATAAAATTTTATATATGGTTTCGGCAATCGGCATTTCGGCATGTACTTTTTCGTTTATTATATGCATACACTTACTGGCATTATATCCTTCGGCAACCATATTCATCTCTAATTGTGCCCCTTTTACAGAGTATCCTTTACCTATCATATTTCCAAAACTGCGGTTTAGGCTGTGTAAAGAGTAACAGGTAACCAACAAATCGCCAAGATATACGGAGCCGGCATAATTGGTTGTTATTGGCTGGTTGTGCAATATTGGTTTATGATGATCTATAGAACCAACCTGAATATTTTTTACCCCCAATTTTCGTAAAAATCCAGCCATTTCATCGGCACTATTGGCAATTAGTACACTTAAAAAATTATCGCCATAATCTAATCCATGAGCAATACCTGCACCTACTGCATAAATATTTTTTAGGATTGCAGCAAACTGCACTCCATAAATATCGTTGTTGGTTATTGTATTAAGATAAAATGTTTTAAAATGTTCGGCAATTACATTGGTTGTTTCGTCATCCACACCCGAAAAAGTCAGGTACGATAATTTTTCGGCAGCAACTTCCTCTGCATGACAAGGGCCAAGTACAGCAAAATAATTTTCGATTGCTACATTAAAATATTGCTTTAAATAATCATTAAGCAACAAATTACTTTCGGGTAAAATTCCTTTTATGGCAGATAGAATTTTTTTGCCTTCAAAAATGGTAGCATTCATATCTTTTAATGCATCATTAGCATAGGCAGATGGTACAGCAATTACAATACGATCGCTATTTTTAATTACTTCAGCAGCGTTTGTGGTAATTTTTAATTTGTTTACATCAAATCGGGCTGTAGAAAGATATTGAGGATTATTATGCCGTGTTTGTATATGTTTTATTGCTGCTTCGCTACGGTTCCACCAATAAATGGTTTGACCGTTATCGGTTAAAATTTTTGCCAAGGCTGTTCCCAGCTACCGCTTCCTAAAATACCAAATTTCATATGTTTAGGGGTTTAGGCATTTAGACGTTTAGTAAAATTACAATCCTAATTTATCAACAGCCATTTGTGCTGCAATTTGGCTGGCATCTTTTATTATAACCTTTTGCTTCGGCAATTAATTCGCCATCAACGGTTGCACCAATGGTAAACAATCTTCGTCCGCCTTCAAATTTTTCATGCAATAATTCAAACTCCAATGCTTTACCATTTTTATTTGCCCAGCCGTACAATTTATTTTTAATATTAATTTCTATCACCTCTAAATCATCTATAAACAAGTGTGGCATGATAATAACTTTCTCTACCCATTGTTTTGTTTTAGGATATCCTTTATCCAGATAAACAGCACCAATTAAGGCTTCTAATGTGTTGCCAAATATTTGAGAAACTTTAAGTGCATTATCGAACTTATTATAAAAGGTAATTTTTTTCAGCCCCATTTTTAATGCAATATCGTTAAGCTGTTGGCGGTTAACCATTTTGCTACGCATTTCGGTTAAAAAGCCTTCACCTTTATAAGGATATTTTCTAAAAAGGTAATGCGCTACAACAGAGCTTAATACAGCATCGCCCAAAAACTCCAAACGCTCATTATTTTCGTCTGCGCCTTCCCTTACACTTCTATGGCTTAATGCGGTTTTGTATAACGCTACATCGCCTGGGGTAAAGCCAAGCACATTGTTGAGTTGTTTTTTAAACTCCCGTATTTTACTATCGGGTGTAAATATATTTTTAATAAATTGAACCAAAACTTTACTATATAATTTATGTGAAATTAGCTCTTTTATACTCAAAAAAAAATCCAAGCTATTATGCCTGGATTTTTTTAGAAAAGTTATTTATTTTACATAGCTGCTAATTGCACTTTTTGCTGTAGTTCAATTACGCTTTCTTTAAATAATGTATCGGTATCCATTAAATCTTTAACGGTTTGGCAACTGTGTATTACGGTTGTGTGATCACGTCCGCCAAAATGCTCTCCTATTGTTTTTAATGAATTTTTTGTAAATGCCTTTGCAAGGAACATGGTAATTTGACGAGCCTGTACAATTTCTCTTTTACGTGTTTTTTGCAATAATTTATCGTACGGCACATCAAAATACTCACATACCATTTTTTGAATGGTATCTATGGTTATTTCTTTACTGGATGATTTTACAAAATTACGTAACACTTTTTTAGCTAATTCAAGGTCTATTTCTCTTTTATTTAGCGAAGATTGTGCCAATAATGAAATTAATGCGCCTTCCAGCTCTCTTACGTTACTATTTATATTATATGCAATGTATTTTACAACCTCACGAGGCATTTCCAGGCCGTCGTTCTTCATTTTTTTCTCTAAAATTTCAATCTTGGTTTCGTAATCGGGCATTTGCAAATCTGCACTTAAACCCCATCTAAACCTGCTTAATAACCTTTCTTGTACACCTTCCAAATCTTTTGGTGGCTTATCGCTGGTTAAAATAAGTTGCTTACCGCTTTGGTGCAAATGATTGAATATGGAGAAAAATGCATCCTGGCTTTTTTCGGCTCTGTTAAAAAATTGCACATCATCAATAATCAGTACATCTATCAATTGATAAAAATGTATAAAATCATTGATGGCGCCGTTACGTCCATGATCAATAAATTGATTAATGAATTTTTCGGAGCTTACATAAAGTACAACTTTGTTATTGTGTAATCTTTTTACTTCATTTCCTATAGCTTGGGCAAGATGCGTTTTTCCTAAACCAACACCACCATAAATTACTAAAGGATTAAAGGATGTAGCTCCTGGTTTTTCTGCAACAGTTTTTCCGGCTCTACGGGCTACTCTGTTACAATCTCCTTCAATAAATGCATCAAATGTATATGCATGATTTAATTGCGGATCAATCTGCATTTTCTTTAGCCCCGGTATTACAAACGGATTTTTAACCGGGTTATTTATTACTAAAGGAAAGTCCATTTCGTTGTTTGAATATGATTTAAAACCATGCCCGGGCACATCCATAGTAAGTGGTTTATTTTTATTATTGCCACTATCTACCATTATTCTGTATTCCAATCTTGCGTCTTTGCCTAATTCTCTTTTAAGTGTTTTTGCCAAAAGCGAAACATAGTGCTCTTCCAGGTACTCATAAAAGAATTGGCTGGGAACTTGTATGGTTAATATTTTTTCTTTTAAAGCAACCGGTTTTATTGGTTCAAACCATGTTTTAAAATGTTGCCACTCTACAATATCTTTTATAATATCTAAGCAGTTAGCCCATACTTTTTCAAAAGCCTTATCCATTAGTTCTTAAGCAATTTATATGTTGAGTTATTCTATTTTTTTTGGGAATTCCCTCAAAGCATTTTTCAACATAAATTGAAAAAAGTTTTGTGGGACAGCGAATATCGAATAAAATGTTGAAAAAAAAATTTTTTATTCATTTGTTTTTTTCCCTACTACCACAGAATGGGCTTTTGCAAGGTTTTTTTTGCTGGATTTTCCGAATTCAAAGTCTAACCTGCCCAGCATAATACCTGCCCAACCTACCTGATTTATCAACACATCGCTCCCTAGTTTATTTTTATATGTTTCCGGTGCATCTAAAAAGGTATGGGTATGTCCTCCTAAAATAAGATCAATATGCTCTGACTCTTTAGCCAGTTGAATATCGCTTACCTTATTTTCCTTGTATTTATAGCCTAAATGACTAAGGCATATCACCATATCGCACCCTTTTTCTTTCTTTAATTTATATGCTATTGTATTGGCATTTTGAACCGGGTCTAAATACTTGCTGTTACCATATAAACTCTCAGGCACCAGTCCATTTAACTCAATACCAACTCCGGTAATGCCAATTTTTAATTTTCCCTTTTTAAATATTTTATACGGTTCATATTTTCCTTCCATTGGCGTACCTGTCATATCATAATTACAAAGTAGTACAGGAAATTTTCCATGATTTAATTGTGTGGCAAAATTTTCTAAGCCGGCATCAAAATCATGATTACCCATTGTTGCAGCATCGTATCCCATTGCAGCCATAGCTTTCATTTCTGGCTCGCCTTTATACAAATTAAAATAGGGTGTGCCCTGAAAAATATCGCCGGCATCCAACAACAATACATTTTTTTCCTGACTGCGTATTTTTTTAATTAATTCAGATCTGGCAGCTACGCCACCTAATCCCTGGTTTCGTCCTCCATCCATAGGAAAAGGCTCTATACGGCTGTGTACATCATTTGTGTGCAGTATGGTTAATTTTCCTGCTGCATTATCTTGCTGCAACTCGGCAAATAACGAATTAGAAGTTAACAAAGCTCCGGTAGCCAATGCTGCCTGTTGTATAAATTTTCGCCTACTCTGCATTTGTTACCCTTTTTTGGATGGTTGATGTTATTTTTTTTCCTTGCTTATTTATACTCACTAAGTATTCAATTAACGCATCTCTAAATAAATAGCCATTATTTATTTGTGAAAAGCTTTCAGCATTTCGCAATCATCTCCTCCATTTGCCACATAATCTACCACAGCAATGGTATATGTAGCTGTTTCATCAATTGGCACACCTCCAATTAATATATTCATTGCTTTTTTGTTTTTTATTTGCCAAGTTACACCTGCTGTTGGCCAACCATCTCGGCCCGAAATATGATTTAAAAAAGGCTTGAAACGTTTTTCCACTAATTTTTTGTAATACTATTATATTATCAAAAGGGGCTAATTCAAATATTTTGCCTCTTGTAATATTACCGGCAGGAATGGCAGGTAAGCGAATACCACCATAATTAATAAATGCTCCATCTACCTTTTGCTTATATTTTTCTGGCTTTTAGCCAGCATAGCATCGGCCATTAAATTTCCTAAAGTACCTTCGGGTTGTTTTTTTGTAATTCAAATTCTGCAACTGCAATAACATCATTCATGCTTTTATTTACACTGTCGGCATAAGGTTTTAAAAGCTGTATTACATTACTATCCTGGCTATTGCGTTGCGTAACTCTATAATCGTTGTACTTAACAGATTGTGGTTGGTATATGGTTTGGCAAGAAAATAAAGCAACTAGTAGTACAAAAAAGATGGTTATTTTTTTACTGTTAATCATAATAAACTGTGGCGAAAGAATGAGTGTAGAAAGGTAGCTATTTTTTGGTAGAACAAACAAAAAAATCAATAAAAAAAAATTACCGCTAAATAGATTTACTTTTGGGGCAATAAACAATTTATATGAGCTACGAACTTACCGGAAAATTAGTTGCAAAATACGATATTGTACAACGTACAGAAACGTTTAAAACCCGAGAATTTGTAATTGAAAAAAGCGAAGAAATTAATGGAAGAACCATTACCAATTTTGCAAAATTTCAATGTGTACAAGATAAAACGGCAATTGTAGATAGAGTAAATATTGGAGATGATGTAAAAGTTTACTTTAATATAAAGGGCAGCAAATGGGAAAAAGATGGCAAAACAAATTACATTACCAATTTAGATGCCTGGAGAATAGAGCAAATTTTACAAGCCAACACATCTAAAACCGACAATGAATTTATTGAGCCTTTAGACACTTTTAGCGCCACACCGCCAGATGCTGTGGATGATTTGCCATTTTAGTTTTAACACAAAATTTATTTTTAAGGCTACATAATTGTATGGCAGCACCAAACACAAATCAGGAAGCAGGGCTTTTAAATGAAACCGAAAAATTTGAAGCACTTTTTCAATATGCTTCAATGGGTATTTTAGTTGCCAATAGCAAAAGTGAAATAATACTTGCCAATAATTTTTTGCTTAATTTATTTGGATACAATACAGCCGATGAACTTATAGGCAAAAAAATTGAAACTCTAATCCCATCTCGTTACCACAGTAACCATCATAAACATACCAGTAACTATCAAAAACAGCCGGAGCGTAGGCCAATGGGCATTGGAAAAGATTTGTTTGCTCTCAGAAAAGATGGCACTGAGTTTCCTGTAGAGATAAGTTTGAGCCATTATGCCTCAACCGACGGAAATTTTGCCATAGCCTTTGTTAGTGATATAACGAGGCGAAAAAAAATTGAACAGGATGTGATTGATCAAAAAGAAGAATTAGCGGCAATAAATTTAAAAATAGAAGAACTTAATGATGATTTAGAGAAAAAGGTAGATTTACGAACAAAGCAATTGCAAGATACCCTTACAGAGCTGGAAGCTTCAAAAGAAGAGCTTACCAAAGCGCTAAGTAAGGAAAAGAATTAAACGATTTAAAAAGCCGCTTTGTTTCAATGGCATCGCATGAATTCAGGACGCCATTAAGCACTATAGTTTCATCTGCATCTTTAGTGGCGAAATATACCGAAACCGTACAACAGGAAAATAGAGACAAACATATACAGCGCATAAAAACATCTGTAAACAGCCTTATCGATTTATTAAACGAGTTTTTATCAATAGGAAAAATAGAAGAAGGTGGCATTGAAACGCACTATGCCCGATTTAACATAAAAGAAATGCTTGGTGTTGTATGTAATGAACTGGAAGGTATTGCAAAAAAAGATCAGGAAATAATATACGAACATACCGGTATTGAAGAAGTTCATTTAGATCCGGCGTTACTAAGAAATATTCTTCTTAATTTAGTATCAAATGCCATCAAATTCTCACCGGAAAAAGGCCAAATAAAAGTATCCAGCTCTATACAGGATGATGAAGTAACGCTTAGTATTAAAGATGAGGGCATGGGCATATCGGCAGAAGACCAAGAACATTTATTTGAACGTTTTTTTAGAGGAAAAAATGCAGTAAACATACAAGGAACAGGGCTTGGCTTGCATATTGTTGGCAAGTATATTGAACTTATGAAAGGAGATATTACCTTTGTAAGCGAACTAGAAAAAGGAACTACATTTATTGTAAAATTTAAAACTACAGAGCACCATACTAACCAATGATGAAATGCTTATTACTTATTGAAGATAATGCTGAAATAAGGGAAAATACTGCCGAAATTTTGCAACTGGCAGGTTACCTTGTAGCTACTGCCGAAAATGGTAAAATTGGTGTTGAACTGGCACTTCAAAAAAAACCCGATTTAATTATTTGTGATATAATGATGCCAGTACTTGATGGCTATGGGGTACTTCATTTAATTAACAAAAACCCCGATTTAAAGGGAATTCCGTTTATATTTTTAACAGCCAAAGCAGAGCGAAGCGATTTTAGAAAAGGAATGGAAATGGGTGCAGATGACTATATTACCAAACCCTTTAGCGATATAGAGCTTTTAAATGCAGTTGAAAGCAGGTTTAATAAGATAGAAGTTTTAAAAACAGAATATCAATACGATGCTACAGGAATGCAGCAAATGCTTAGCGACCTGAAAGGAAAAGATGCCATTAAATATTTAACAGAAACCGGCAATGTAAATCACTATAAAAAGAAACAAGTTATTTATACAGAGGGGAACCACCCTGTACGCCTTTTTTATATAGAAGAAGGAAAAGTAAAAGTATATAAAACAAATGATGATGGTAAAGAGCTTACAGTAGGGCTTTACACCGAAGGAGACTTTTTTGGCTATACTGCTTTACTGGAAGAATCAAATTATAAAGAGAGTGCTCAAGCTATTGAAGATTCCAGCATTACAGTAATTGCAAAAGAAGATTTTGAGCAACTTATTCAAAACAACGCATCGGTACAAAAAAAGTTTATTAAACTTTTGGCAAAAAATGTATCCGAAAAAGAAGAACAATTATTGAGCATTGCTTACAATTCGCTGCGAAAAAGAGTAGCCAATGCACTTATAACACTACAGCAGAAATACAGAAAAACGGAAGATGAAATTTTTTCGATGCATATTTCCAGAGAAGATTTGGCAAATATTGCCGGCACCGCTACAGAGTCGTTGATAAGAACTTTAAGTGATTTTAAAAGCGAAAAATTAATTGAAATTAAGGAAGGATACATTAGTATACTTAACGAAAAAAAACTATCAGCCTTATTAAATTAGGATTATAATACCGATACCAAATAATTATTGAACTGGTTTTTCAGCAATGTAAAACTTTTTCCAGCGACTCCATTTCGTTACGCAATCTTTTTTGACTGGCTTCTAATTTTCTAAATGAAATTGAGTTTCCGTATTCTTCTTTTTTTAAGAATTGTATAAGCTTGTTTACATCCTGCTTAAGATCATCAATAAACTCATCTTTTAATACAAACTGGTTTTGATAGTGTTCGGCCAAATCAATAAACTCTTTACCTGTATTTCCATCAACTACTTTTGATAACCGTGTTTTTAGATACGAATTTTCTTGCTTAAAAATGCAAGCATCCGTTGCCATGTTAAGTGCTCATGGTTAAACTGTTCTATTTTAGATGTTACATTATTTATCATTTCTACTAACATGTAATATTTAGTACATTTTTTTATTGCGGTTTTGCACAACAACCTTGTATTTCTTTTTTTTCTATTTCGGTTTTAGGGCTTACATATGGAATACCCAACCCCATTCCTCTTACAATTAATAAACAAGCCATTACCATCATCATGTAAGGATATGCCCTTCGTATTTTTTGGCGAATATTAATACTCACATAATTACCCAAAAAAGCAATGCTCCACATAATAGGCAGTGTACCCAATCCAAAAAAAGCCATAAATAATACACTTCTTAAAATATCGCCGGTGGCAATTGCGCCGGCAGCAGCCATATACACCAACCCACATGGCAATAAGCCATTAAGCAAACCAATGGTAAATAGTGAAGTATTATTTTTTGTTACAAAAAGTTTTGCTAAAGCACTACGAATTTTTCCAAAAAGGTGAGCACAAAATTGTTATTAGCAAATGCTGTATATTTTTTGGGCAATAACAAAAACATAATAATCAATATCCCTAAAATTATAGATAGCCATTGCTGATAACCAAACAATGCAACACTTTTACCAATAATACCAAACACCAATCCAAATACCGAGTAGGTGATTATTCGGCCTGCATTATAAAGTAACGCACCCAAAAATTTACTTTGAAAGCTATTGTTGTTTATTGGCAATGACAATGCCAATGGGCCGCACATGCCTACGCAGTGAAAGCTTCCCAATGTACCCATTGCAAATGCTGCTATAAACAACTGCATCATAACTTACTATTGATTTTAAGTTGTTTACGTTTATAAATGTGTAATAAAAACAAACTACCTGCTATTGCAAACGGAAGGAAGTAAATAAGCGCTGCTTCAATACCATTTGAATAAAGCAAATAAATTAGCAATAATACAGCGCCAACTATCATAATTATTGCTCCTAACGATTCTTTAAACCAAGTAATAAAATAGCCCACAATGGGTAATAACACAAACGGCAAAAAAGGAATTAACTCTTCGCCCTTTCCGTTAACAATATCCGGTATACCTTCACCAATAATAAACAGTAAAAAAAAGGCACAAACCAACATACCAAAACTTTGTGCCAGTATTTTATACGGCCGTATATGATGTTCAGTTGTTTTATGAATGCTCATATAAATATCTTTTTTTCAAAATAATAATTTATACCTTCTACCTGCCAACTAATATGTAATTCATGTAATCCTTTATTGCCTGCATCAATTGGCAACTCAATGTTTAAATCTTGTGAGTCAAAGGCTTTATTTTTATCTTTATTTTCGTTGGATGGGCAATACAACTCAATATTCCCATTTACTTTTTACCTGCAAAATCTTTAGGTAAATGCACAATAATTTTATTATCTGCCAGCTCATATTTCACCTCTTCGGACAATGCATTTGTACGGCCCTTTTCATCAATTTTATCCTGATACTTTAGTTCTTTTGCATAGTAATCGGTAGTAACTAAATCCATTTTACTGGTAGATGATTTAAACACCATAAACAGTATGCCTGCAACGAATGCACCATAAACAATAAGTATTTTGTATCCCCAGTTCATAGTTAAAAGTTTAATTGTAAATTTCGGGACCAATAAATTTGGCCGTAATTGTTTTAATTTTTTTAAGCTCTTTTGTTTCCGGCATTATTTCGTACATAGCAATTTGTACTTCTGTTTTCCAACCTTTTACATCGCTTTTGTTAAGTTTAATAAAAAATTGTAAATGAGAATATTCTTCTTTTTTTACTACCATGTCACTACTTCCAACGTACTCAATTTCGCCTTTAACATTTTCTAATTTTAAAACAAAGGGTATATCCAAGTGTGTTTTATTAGCCAATTTTAAGTTGTACAAATTGCTAATCCGTCCATCAGGCAATGTAGTATAAGTCATACCGGCAGTACGCATTAGCCTTGCATCTAAATCGGTACGGCTTAATAAAAGAAATGCCAATAAAGATAACAGCAACGTTAGTACTGCTACATAAGCCTTAATTCGGCCCGTAATTTTAAGCCCAACACCTTTTGTAATACTATTTTCGGATGCATACCTGATTAAACCTTCGGGTTTTTAACACTTGTCATTATTGCATCGCAAGCATCTATACATGCAGTACAGTTAACGCACTCTAATTGAGTGCCATTTCTTATATCTATCCCTGTTGGGCATACTCTTACGCAGGCAAAACAATCTATACAATCGCCATGTGTTTTTACCGGTTGTACTTCGGCTAACTTATCGTTGATGCTTTTACAAGCACCATCTTCTTTACAATCAACACATTTACAATCGTGGTCTTCTTCTTTTTTATGTTTGCCTCTTGGCTCTCCACGTACATGATCGTATGCAACAACAATTGAGTTTTTATCAAGCAGTACGCCTTGCAATCGTCCGTAAGGGCAAACCACAATACATGCTTGCTCTCTAAACCACCAATAAACAAAAAAGAATACAGAAGTAAAAACCAATAAAGAGATAAGTGTACCTACATTTTGTGCAGGATGTTGCAGATAACTTAGCAACTTATCCATACTTATAAGGTATGCTAAAAAGAAGTTGGCTATAATAAAAGATATAACGAAAAATACAATAAACTTTAAGGTTCGTTTACGAGTTTTTTCGGCATTCCACGGCATTTCCCTCAGTTGCTTTTGTTTGTTTGAATCGCCATCAATCCAATACTCTATTTTACGAAAAACCATTTCCATAAAAATGGTTTGAGGGCAAGCCCAGCCGCAAAACACACGACCAAATACAACAGAGAAAACAATAACAAACACAACAAACGTAAGCATGCCTATGCCAAAAATAAAAAAATCCTGTGGCCAAAATACCATGCCAAAAATGATGAATTTTCTTTCCAGCACATTTAGCATAAACAGTGGCTCATCATGCACTTTAATAAAAGGAAGCGTAAAAAAAACAATTAGATAAAAAATACTAAACCAGGTACGTAAATTATACAACCTGCCCTTAGGTTTTTTAGGATTAATAAAATTCCGTTTACCCTCTTTAGAAATAGTAGCTACAGAATCTCTGTAGCTACCACTGTTATCTTGCACTTTTTTCTCTATCATATCATGTTACTCCTTTCTCTTATCAATGTATTTCTAAGTTCTATTTCTTTTTTGTTGCAGTATCAACTTTTACAACTTTTTGTAAGGTATCCACAATTGCAGCTTTCGCCGAATCGCCGGCAGGTGTTGTAGCAGTTTCTACAAACAAATCTCCTTTAGGTGGTAATCCTCCCGGAGGGTTGGTACCATGTATACTTTTTACAAAACTTGCCAATTGGCTCATTTCTTTAGGACTAAATTTAACTGCCCAGCTTTGCATACCCTTATCCGGATACCCCGTTTTTATAGATGCATAAATGTCGTTTAAAGAACCTTTATGAATCCAGTAATCATCCGTTAAATTTGGTCCTGCACCACCGCCACCTTTTGGACCATGACATGCAGCACAATTGGCTGTGTAGGTATCACTCGCCCATTTTATACCTGCCGCATCTGCCATTGGAACATTTTTTTCATCTATTTTGTCTTTATTAGTTGCTTCAAAAGCTTCTTTTTCTAATTTAGCCTTTTCCATTTCAGCAGCATACTCTTGTGTTGGGTTTTTACCATTACCAAATCCATGATAATTGAATAAGTAAAAAACGGCTACTAAAATTGTAATGTAAAAACCATATTTCCACCATGGTGGTAAAGCATTATCCAATTCTTTAATGCCATCGTAATCATGATCTAATAATACATCCGCTTCTTTTTCAATAGGTACAGCTTTTGTAAATAGTTTTTGATCAATTTTATCCCACCATGCTCTTAATGGAGTTTTTGTAGCAACGCCCATTTCGCTTTGTGGCATTATTTCTCTGTTAATTCTACGAATAGAAAATGTTAGAAATAATACAGCAAAAACCTCGGTTACAATTACTGCTACAAACATGTAAAAAAGTTGTAGCACTTAATCCTCCGTAATTAGGCAATACTTTAGCTGTTACATCTTGTGCAAATGTTGCATTAGATAACAGTACTAAAAAAACAATCATAGCTGCCGCAGAGGTTTTAGAAGCTTTTCGTTCTTTTTCCATTGCCTGCCTGCTAAGTGTAACCAAAACCTGACCAAGACCCCAAATTACAAAGGCTAAAACGGCCGTCATTACCACTAAAAGTATAGCCAGCATATTATAGCTTGATGTTACAGTTTTTTCGGCAGTTGCGGCTGCATCCTGTGCCATGGCACCTGTTGCAGTAAACAACACTGCTAAGGCAAGGAATATTTTTTTCTTTATTAAATGAATAAAACGCATATTGATTTAATTTATAAGTTTGAGTTAGATGTTTCATTATTTTCAAACGGAATGTTCGATAATTTAGTAACCGTTTCTTTTTTCATATTTTTTACCATTATTAAAAGCACTGTAAAAAATATTATGAAGATGAACAATGATATGATAGGATAAATTGCTGCATCCTTCATTGTTTCGGTATATTGTTTTATAAACTTGAACATATTTTTATCTGTTTGAAGTTGGTGTAGTATTGTTAGTAATATCTTTTCCTAAACGTTGCAAATAAGCAATGATAGCTATCACTTCTTTTTTAGGAGAAACCTGAATGCTATCTGCCAACAAGTTTTTAGAAATTTGATTAGATTGCTCAACCAAATCGGCAATGGCTTTTTTCTCATAACCGGTTTCGTATGGCACACCTAACTTACGCATGGCATTAATTTTTGCCTCCGTATTAGATAAATCCAAATCGTTGTTTAAGAAAACCATATATGCCGGCATTACAGATCCTTCACTCATGGAGGATGGTTCTCTGAAATGGCGGAAATGCCAGCCATCGGATTTTTTGAGATTACCTACACCTTCTCTGGCAAGATCCGGGCCCGTACGCTTACTACCCCACTGGAACGGATGATCATAAACAAATTCACCAGCTTTTGAATACTCGCCATAGCGTTCTGTTTCACTTCTAAATGGCCTAATCATTTGTGAGTGACATACATAACATCCTTCTCTTACATATAAATCTCTACCTTCTAACTCAAGCGGAGTATAAGGTTTTACAGATTTAATGGTAGGTACATTTTCTTTTACCATAAAAGTTGGAACTAATTCAAAAATTCCACCAATTAAAATAACAACTAAGCTTAAAATCATAAATTGTATTGGCTTTCTTTCAATAACTCTGTGCCAATGTTCGCCTGTATGTTTTACATATTCTTTTTGCAGTGGTGCTGCTTCTGCTTCTTCGTTAGCTACTAATTTACCCGACTTAACAGTTTTGTATAAGTTATAAACCATAAACAGAACACCTACTAAATAAATTGTACCACCAATTGAACGCATTGCGTAAAATGGTTTTAAGTATGTAACTGTTTCAAGAAAACTGTATTTTAATTGACCTGCTTCTGTAAATTGTTTCCACATGGAGCTTTGTGTAAAACCAGCCCAGTACATTGGTATAGCCCAAAACAACATACCCAATGTGCTTAACCAAAAATGATTGTTAGCTAATTTTTTAGAGTACAATTCGGTTTTAAACATTCGTGGTATAATCCAATACAACACACCAAATGTTAACATTCCGTTCCAACCTAATGCACCAATATGTACGTGAGCTACTATCCAATCGGTATAGTGTGCTACCGCACTAATATTTTTAAGCGACAACATTGGCCCTTCAAACGTAGCCATACCATAAGCGGTTACGGCTACTACCATAAATTTTAAAATAACATCATCTCTTACTCTATCCCATGCACCACGTAAGGTTAATAAACCATTTATCATACCACCCCAACTAGGGAAGATTAACATAAATGAAAACACAACACCTAATGATTGTGCCCAGTTAGGCAAAGCTGTGTATAACAAGTGGTGTGGACCAGCCCAGATGTATAAAAATATTAATGCCCAAAAGTGAATAATTGAAAGACGATAAGAAAATACAGGGCGATTAGCTGCTTTAGGCATAAAATAATACATTAAGCCTAAATATGGTGTAGTTAAAAAGAAGGCTACTGCATTATGGCCATACCACCATTGCACCAATGCATCTTGCACACCTGCGTACCAGCTATAACTTTTTAACCAGGTATATGGCAACTCTCCGGAACGTACAATATGCAGTACCGCTACCGTAACAAACGTTGCTATATAAAACCAAACCGCTACATACAAATGTTTTTCTCTACGCTTAATAATGGTACCAAACATGTTCCAACCAAATACTACCCAAATAAGGGTGATAGCAATGTCAATTGGCCAAATAAGTTCGGCATACTCTGCTCCGTTTGTAAGCCCAATTGGCAATGTTATAGCAGCCGAAACAATAATTAGCTGCCAGCCCCAAAAATGGATATTACTTAGCTTATCGCTAAACATTCTGGCCTTACATAACCTCTGCAAGGAATAATAAACTCCCATAAAAAGGCCATTACCTACAAATGCAAAAATTACTGCGTTTGTATGCAAAGGGCGAAGTCTTCCAAACGAAAAATATTGTGTAATATTCAGCATCGTTGGAAACACTAATTGTAAGTGCTACCCACAGGCCAACTAACATACCTACAGCGCCCCATAAAACGGTGGCGTAGGCAAAGTTTCTTACAATCTTGTTGTCATAATAAAATTTTTCTACCTGCATAATTTACTGTTTGTTTTTTGTTGAGTTTTGGTTTGATATTGTAGATGGTTTTTCTTTTAAGTCATCAAATAGCATTCGTACTGATGGAGTATAATCATCGTCGTACTGCCCGTTTTTACACTCCATAAAAAAGCTGCCAGAAAACTTCCGGCAACTAATATGCTTATGCCTATTAAAATAAAGAGTGCACTCACTAGAAACTATATTGATTATCTATCAAAAATAACCGGAGTACTAAAAGTTGTATATGAGGAAAATCAAAATGGTATATGATTTTAATCAGTTTTTGCCATAATTCTATATAAAATTGGCAAAAAAAGGTGGCAAAAAAGTGGGACAAATGCATTCGTTTGTTTATGTGATTTGAATCATAAATGCTTAAGATTTGTGATTGTAGGTTTACATTATCAAAAAATAAATTTAAATACAGCAAATATGAAAAGTATTGTAAAAGTTGCCTTTTTAGCAGGCACAATGTTTTTAGGTTTTGGTTGCAGCAATTCTGCCGATACAAAAACTACACCCAGCAACTCAGCTTCCGGGGGTAATGCCCCAGGCGCCGGACAGTCGGGAGTACAAGATGATCAATCTGCAAAAAATGTAGTGCAGGTTGCTGTTGGTAGTAAAGATCATACTACATTAGTAACAGCTGTAAAAGCGGCTGAGTTGGTAGATGCGTTGAGTAATGCCGGCCCGTTTACCGTTTTTGCACCTACAAATGCTGCATTTGATAAATTACCTGCTGGTACAGTAGAAGGTTTGCTAAAACCAGAAAAAAGGATGCTTTGACTGATATTTTGCAATACCATGTTTCAGTTGGTGTTTTTAAAGAAGATATGTTACAAGATGGGCAAACTATTGGTCAGGTTAATGGAGGAAACATTACTATAAGTAAAAAAGATGGTAAAATTATGGTGAATGGTACTGCAAATGTTATTGCTACAGTACCAGCATCAAATGGCATTGTTTACGTTATTGATGCTGTTTTGCTACCCCCTGCTCCGGCAAAATAATACCTCTTAATTATAAAAGCATTAATCCAATAGCTTTACAGTTTAGCGGCAACTTAAAAGTTGCCGTTTTTGTATTCTAGTAAATTTTATCAGCCTGCTTTTGCAATTCATTTATCTTGGCTTGCATTACGGATGCAATACTTGAAGATCTTTGCTTGGCTAATTCAGCAGTCTCTCCGCTAAATAGTTCATCAACCGTTGTATTAAAGAGGGTAGTCCATTGATTAAAATGCTCGGTGGTTAAAGGCATAAGCCTGTGCAAGTGTTTATGCAATTCCATTGGATTGCCTTCGTAAGAGCCTGTGTAAAACAATGTATTCTCCCAAAATTTATATAATATAGGCAAATGATTTTCCCAGTTTACATGTGCTACTTCTGTAAATATGTAACCGATAATATTATCGGTTTTTACTTTTTCGTAAAAGGTATTTACCAATAAAATAATATCGTTGTTTGTTGAAATGTCTTTTTTCATTTACAATCATTTTTACGTAAAAAACTACAAATCTTTTCGGTTAAATTTTCGCAACGATAACCAAGTTGGTATTACAATCCAAAGCAGTAGTATAATGAAGCTTAAAGCAACGCCAATTTGAGTGCCAAAAAAATTTTTAAAAATTGCTCCTGTATATCCCATTAAAGCAGACACATCCATTTTAAGCAAGATTAATATTCTGCTTAAGTCGATAGGATTTAAAGTGCTAATGCCAACCATTGCTTTTTCCATAGGATAATCGGCAAACTGAAATAACAAGAATAATACAAGGCCGTCAAACAGTAAAGAAAAATATAGCCACAATAATATAGTAACACCAATTCCTTTGGCTTTATCTCTGGTTTTTACAGCAGCCAGCATAGCAATGGCTACAAATATTACAGATAAAATTAACCCTATACCCAACATCATTATTCCGGTGGCGGTTGCTTCGTAAAGCAAGATAGGTATACCAGCACCTACAAAAAAAGCCAATGCTAATGAACCGGCAAGGCCAACAAAAACACTTAACCAAATTGTTTTTCGTTTTAATGGCTGGCTTACTAAAAGTTCTAAAAACTCAGCACTGTTGTAAATGTAAATTGCCGAAAACAAAATACTTACCAGCGGTACAATTATTAAAATAATATTAAGCAAGCTTAATAAGCCTTTTGCTGAGTTATCTTCTAAATTAAAAACGCTTAATGAAATTAATAACAGAAATAAAGTATAAGCCAGCATAATTTTATTACGCAGTATATCTATAATTACATATTTAATAATTTTTTTCATGTTTACATTTTTACCATTACACTTGCAATTGCTTTAGCCAATTTTTCTTGCCCCGTCTCTGCTCTTAAATCTTCTATACTTTTATGGAATTTTAAAACCCCATCTTGCATATAAATAACCTGTGTAACTAAATCATCCAACTCACTTAAAATATGTGATGTAATTAAAATTAATTTCCCCTTTTTCTTTTCTGCAATTATTTTTTCTTTTAAAATTTCTGTTGCAACAGGGTCAAGCCCTGCTGTGGGTTCATCTAATATCAACACATCCGGATTAAATAAAAAGGCTAACGCCGCACTTACCTTTTGCCTTGTTCCTCCAGAGAGTGTTCGCATTCGTTTTTCCAACAATTCATTCAACTTAAACTGTTGTATTAATTCTTCATCCAATATAATATTCTTGTTATGCCGTATGTCCTTCATCATTTCCAGCATTTGCCCAATAGTCATGTTATCGGGATAGCGGCCAATTTGAGGCATATATCCTATCTGCGATCGGTATTGCCAATCATGTAAAATATTTTTTCCGTTAAAAGAAATAAAGCCACTATTATAAACCACCATTCCTAAAATACTTTTTATCAACGTTGTTTTACCGCTTCCATTTGGCCCAATTAACGCAATACACTCGCCTTTATTACAGGTAACCGTAACATTATCTAATGCCTTTAGTTTGCCAAATTTTTTTGAAACGTTTGTTGCTATTATCATAATGACAGAGGTTTCATTAACGGGTTATCGTCTTTTAAATTTTCCGGAGTAAGTGTAGGAATTATTTTTTCGGTTTTATCTAACAGCGTAGCCATAAAACTTCTGAACAGTATCATAGCCGGAGGTGTTTGCTCAATAATCATAGAGTACATACTCACAGGGCGATAGGGAACATCGCCAATTTTATCTTTGTTCAAATCGTACCCATCGTATTTATCCCAATAGTTATTGTTAAATGTATTTAAAACCAAACTTCCGTTAGTACCTACATCAAATGTGTTTCCTATAAAATTACTGTTGATTAAATTAATTTCCATACAACTTGCCTGTATTTTTAAGCCCCAACCATTGTTTTCAAAAACATTGTTTTCCATAACAATTCGACTTGTACCTTCCATATGAATACCTGTAGTATTTTTTGTGAACCTGTTATTGGAAATATAACTATCGGATATTTCTTTTAGCAATAAACCGTAAGCAGCATCGCCCCAGTTTTCTTCAAAATAATTATGAATCATTTTTACATGATTGCTAAACATAACGGCAACGCCGGCTCCGTTATTTTTAAAAATATTTGTTATGTATGAGTCGTTGTTGGAAAACATAAAATGTAATCCATAACGCATATTATTAAATGAAGTATTACGCCAAATAATAGAATTAGTTACAAACTCAAAATATATTCCGTCTCTGTGGCCAGATACAGTATTGGCAATAATTTTCATACTATCGCTTTTCCAGCAATGAATACCATTGCCACTTTGTTGCTCTTGCTCGGCATATGCTTTAAGTGTATTTTTTTCTATTGTACAATTGGTAGCTTGTTGTGCATAAATGCCAAAAAAGGTATCATCCAAAATATTATTTTTTACAACTACATCTCTGCAATTATAAATTTTTATGCCGGCAAAATCTTCGATGCTTGAAACACCTGAATGTATAACCTTAAATCCATCGATCACCACTCCATTACATTTTATAGAAACAACTTCGTACTTACTTTCGCCATCTAAAACCGGAAAATTTAACCCAATAAAATATATTGGTTTACTGATAACAATGTTTTTTTCTTTATATACCCCTGTTTCTACCAAAACAGTATCACCGGCTTGTGCCCCAGTTATTGCTTGTTGAATAGAAGTGTATTCGTGTAATTTACCTACTTTAATAGTTTTGGCATGTACAAAAAATGATACAAAAATGAATGGCAGTATATTTAGTAGCTTTCTCAAGGTTTTATTAATTCTGTCCAGATAATAACATTACCCTGCAAGGTTTGTTGTATTTTTTGTAAGCTATCATTATTGTCAAATGCGGCAATATTGCCATTCATAGGGCTTCGTAAGTTTTGGCTTTTTAAAAGCAATGCATTATTTACATTAATTAATTGGTGATTGCCGCTATAATTTGTGATGTAAATATTTTTTATATTGCTTTGCTCTACATCTTTTGTTTTAAGATAGTTTAATATACAAATGGCGTCATCGAATTTGTAAATACGCCCTTTTTTGTAATTAGTTCTGCTCCAAATTTTTCGTCGCTTATTGTCATTTTACAAAAATGGCAATTATCTACGCCAATCTTAATGGGCTCTGGTCCCCTATTACACGAAGAAATAAATATGGATACAGCCAACAGCAGTGCAAGATTACCTGCATCTATTTTCTTTTTGCTTATTCTCCATTCTGCCACTACACCAAAAAATAATAATACTCCAACAGATATAAAAATCCAACCGCCAATATCCGGCAATGAGTATGCCCCAAAATTCAGTAATTGTTTAAACCCAATTAACGGAGGCTGATAAGCCATGCCTGGTACAATTATAGCTGCATCCGGATTTAAGTTGTGCCCGTAATTATATTCCCATTTCCAAAAATCGTACATGGCAATTATACCAAATGCCACAAATAATATGAACAATGCATTCATCCATTTACGTTTTGCAATTACAGCAACTAATATAAAAGCCGCTGCAAAAAAGCCAATGATATATGGAAGAAGTGTAAACTCAATAAAATCTTGCGTATGCATTGTTTTCATTCCAATATAATGGTTTAGTCCATTTATGATATCAACATTACCAGCTAATTTGTTTGGATAAATTAATAAGGTTAATCCCTCAGGATATTGTGGGGCTTCCAAATCTATTCGCCACATAGGTAAAAATAATACGGCAACCAATGCAGCGCCACATAAAATTAACATTACTCTTATCCATCCTTGTATTCTTGAGTTTTTCATTTTGCTTTTTTTATTCATAAAAAAGGGGCAGGCATAAAAACCCTGCCCCAACCTTATTTTTTGCTTAATCAATTATTTTTTCTTAACAGTATCCGCCGTAGTGGTTGCTGCAGGCAAGTTTTTACCTGTGCTAAACGTTAATGGCACATTACTACCAGCTGGCGATACTCTTACATATCCTTGCATTTCCTGATGTAAAGCACTACAAAAATCGGTGCAATACATTGGCCAAATACCTACTTTGGTTGGTATCCATTTTAGTGTTTGTGTTTCGCCGGGCATTATTAATAATTCGCCATTAGCTGCGCCTTTTACAGCAAAGCCATGTGGCACATCCCAGTCTTGTTCCAAATTAGTAACATGGAAATAAACTTCGTCTCCCATTTTTATTCCTTCAATATTATCCGGAGCAAAATGTGAGCGGATAGCCGTCATGTAAACATGTACTTTATTCCCTTCACGTACAACCTTTGCAGTTGCTTCACCTTTGGATGCATATGGATTTGCATTATCATCAATCTTAAAGAATTTTAGCGATTTTGTTTTTATAACATCTGCCGCTACAGCTTGTGCATAGTGCGGCTCTCCAATAGTTGGGAAATCTAAAATTAGCTGCATTTTATCGCCACTAATATCATACAATTGTGCACTTTGAGATAGCTCTGGCCCGGTTGGTAGATATCTATCTTTAGTAATTTTATTGTATGCAATTAAATATTTTGCATTAGGTTTTTTACTATCACCACCAGGGATGCATAAGTGACCAACAGAATAATATGTTGGGGCTCTATCTAATACTTTTAAATCCTTAATATTCCACTTTACTACTTCGCTGGATACAAAGAAAGTGGTGTAAGCATTTCCCTTTCCATCAAACTCAGTATGCAAAGGGCCAAGGCCTGGTTTTTTAACTTCACCATACAAAGCAGCTTCGTATTTAATTACAGGAATACCATCGTATTCACCATCGTACGCTTTATCTGCAATTGCTTTTTGTAATTTATCAAAGCTAAATACAGGTATTAATGCTGCTAATTTTCCGCTACCTACAATGTACTCACCAGTTGGGTCAACATCGCAACCATGTGGAGATTTAGGGCAAGGAATCATATAACAAATGTCTTTTAAATCTTTAGCATCCAAAACAGTTACTTCTGTTTTTATTTCGGATGTTGCAGAGTGTGTTTTATCGCTATAAGTATTATGTGCATACTTTACAGCTTGTTTTCTTCCTTTACCGGCTTTCAAAGATTCTTCAGCTTTTTTCCAATTAACCGCCATAATAAAGTCTTTATCTTTTTGCGATGCATTTACTTCTAACAAAGTATTTGCCTGCTCGGAATTGTAGCAGCTAAAGAAAAACCAACCATGCGATTTTCCTTTACCAGAATGACTTAAATCAAAATTTACACCAGGGCATTGAATTTGAAAAGCGATATCCATTTTACCATCTTCTTTACCAACACTTATAAAACTCAGTGTGCCTTTAAAATTTTGTTTGTATGTGTTAATGGGCACATCGCCATTTTTATCATCTGGCGGTAAACTAAATCTTGTACCTGCTACCACATACTCGGTATTTTCGGTAATAAAGGGCGAACTGTGGTTACCTGCACTGTTAGGCAATTCAATAATTTCTTGTGTACGAAAAGTTGTTAAATCAATTCGGGCAACCCTTGGTGTGTTATTGGCGTTTCCAAAAATCCATCTGCCATCTATTTCGCCATTCGTTTGCGAAAGTTCGGTATGATGCAAATCGTCCCACGGAACAAATCCTTGTGATGTATTCAACATTGGTTTAGTTTCTTCACTATATCCCCAGCCCTTTTCAGGATCAACAGAAAAGACAGGAATTACCCGAAGTAAACGACCAGATGGCAAACCATAAACACTCATTTGTCCGCTAAAGCCGCCTGATACAAAATTGTAAAACTCATCATACTTACCGGGCGCTACATAAGCTTTTGCTGCAGCATCTGCACTTACTGCATTTCCGGCATTTTTGGGTTTACAGGCACTAAAGCCTAATAGTAAGCTGATACCCAAAACAGCTACCATAATTGTTTTAATATTTCTCATAATGATTATTTTAGAAAACAATAATTGATTTATTATTTAACGCCATCGTTTTTACGCATAAACTCATACAATGCTCTTGCATCATCATCGGTTAAATTTTGATTTGGCATACGTACTAAACAAATTTCTAATTGAGCTTGTGCTTGCGGATCTTTATTTAACATTTCGTCTGTATTGGTAGCAAAGTTCATTATCCACTCAGCTGCTCTGCGGCTTGTAACTCCTTTCCATCCCGGACCTACCAGTTTTTCTTCGGTAAGTTTATGGCAACTACTACATTTTACACCATACGTTTTTTCGCCATTGGCGGCCATTGCTGCATCTAATGAGGCTCCTACTTCTACTTTGGTGAATTTTCCCACACCTCTGTTAGGATCATAAGATGGGTTTCCGGTAGAGCTTTCGGCAGGTTTTACTGCATACGGATCGGTAGTGGCTTTAGTATCTTTATCGGCCCCACCACCACAAGCTGCTATAATTAAACTTATTCCAAAAAAAACTGCAATTTTTTTCATATTACTTCATTTAATTTTTAAAATATTTACAAGATTACACAAGCATTTTGTTATAATTTATGCGTTTAATCATATCGCCAAAGCCTTGATAGTCCCTTTTTTTATATTTTGGCAATATTAACTTTAACAAGTTGATTTTGTTTTCTTTGTAGCTTTGCACTATACGATTATGATTATTATCATACCTATAGATAATCATAATCATCGAACTAAAGGGTTAAGAAAATTAGGTTTACGGATAATAATATCAAACAAAATGGTTGCCAACAAATGATTGACATAGATACTTTATTAGCTTGGGGTGCGGCATACAAAAAAGTTGCTGCTAATGAAGTAATTTTTAATGAAGGTACTTGCTCACAATTTTATTATCAGTTAGTAAGTGGCACTGTTCGTTGGGTAAATATTAATGAAGAAGGGAAAGAATTTTTACAAGTAATGATTGAGCCCGGAGAATGTTTTGGCGAATTACCTTTATTTGATGGCCAACCTTTTGCCGCTACCGCAATTGCCAATGAAGATGCTGTAATTATTCGCTTGCACTGCTCTACTTTTCATCAATTAATCAAAGAAAACCCCGAAATTCATTTTGCTTTTAGCAAATTGCTTGCAGAAAGGTTACGCTTTAAATTTTTGATTTTGAAAGAAATGGCAAACCATAATCCGGAGCATAGTATTTCGAGTTTACTGAGTTATTTTAAGCAAACTAAAAAAAATATTTGCCCCAAGTGTAATAAAATAAAGCTTACCCGCCAGCAAATTGCAGATATGACAGGGCTAAGGGTAGAAACCGTTATTCGTACCATAAAAAGCCTTCAGCAAAAAGGGCAATTAACAATTGATAAAGGCAAGGTTTACTGCTAATTATGATTTTACTCATACAAACAAAAGTTGTAGCTTGGTTTCTTTGTTAAAAGTAAAATATGATGTTATCTGCAAAAAAGTGGTTAAAAATAGCCTTATTTAATTTACTTATTGTAGTTGGTATTGGCGTTATTTTAAGATATAAAATAGCTTTTTCTCTTCCTTTTATTGATCAAAAACATTTACTGCATGGCCACTCACATTTTGCATTTGTAGGCTGGATTACACAGGCACTTATGATTTTTTTGGTTGATTATTTAGCTCAACAAAAAAACGATACCAACATTTTTAAAAAGTATGATTGGCTTTTAAAAGCCAATTTGTTTACTGCTTACGCAATGCTCATTGCTTTTCCTATTGAGGGATATGGCGTGTTTTCAATAATTGCATCTACCCTTTCTATTTTTGTGGCATATAGTTTTGCTGTTGTTTTTTGGAAAGATTTAAATGCACTTAACAAAAAAAACATTGCTCACTTATGGTTTAAAGCCGCTTTGGCATTCAATGCATTTTCGTCTTTAGGAGCATTTGCATTAGCATTTATGATGATTAAAAAAGTGGTTCATCAAAATTGGTATTTAGCTTCTGAGTATTTTTATTTACATTTTCAATATAATGGTTGGTTCTTTTTTGTTTGCATGGGTTTATTAATGGTGAAGCTATCTGCAACTAATTCACAAAAAAAATTACATACTATTTTTATTTTATTTTTCCTTGCTGCTGTTCCTGCATATTTTTTATCGGCCCTTTGGATGAATATTCCAATTTGGGTATATGTATTAGTAATTCTGGCCGCCATTATACAGCTTTGGGGTTGGGTATTAACTGTTGGTGTATTAAAAAATAGCTTGATGTTTTTAAAGGAATCACTCAATAGTATAGGAAGATGGGTTTTAACTTTGTCTGCTGTTGCACTAACCATAAAATTAACATTGCAATTGGGTTCTACTATTCCATCCTTAAGTACATTAGCTTTTGGCTTTAGGCCAATTGTTATTGGTTATTTGCATTTAGTATTATTGGGTGTAATTACCCTTTTTATTTTAGGTTATATGTTTGCGAATAACTTTATAGCGGCAAATAAAAACACCGCCATTTCTGTAACTATATTTTGTATTGGAGTTTTTGTAAACGAATTTTTTTTAATGGCTCAAGGTGTTGCTGCATTGTATTATACTAACCTTCCCTATATAAACGAAGCATTGCTTGTTACAGCATTGGTAATGTTTTGCAGTATGTTGTTTTTGTTTTTAAACTACAAAGATAAAGCCATTACAAAATAATGTGTTTAAATTAAAGGTTTTTATTGCAACCCTATTTTCTTGGCACTTAATGAAGATAATACCGTAACTAATATTACAATACTTATACTGCTTGCCGGCATTAAAACAGCCGCTACCATTGGCGATAATATACCTTGCACAGCAAAAGATAAGCCCACAATATTATAAAGTATTGATAAAATAAAACTTGCGGTTACTATTGTTTTACCCGATTTGGCGTAGGCGATAAATTTTGCCATTAGCTTTACATTGTTGCCATCTAAAATTGCATCGCAAGCCGGTGAAAATTGAGCTGCGTTATCGCTAACGGCAACGCCTACATTACTTTGCATTAAAGCGCCGGCATCGTTTAATCCATCGCCAAGCATGAGTACATTACCATTGCCTTGCTGATTATTTTTTATAAAGTCAAACTTATCTTGCGGCGATTGTTTAAATTTCATCTCAACATCTGCCCCAAATATCTTCTTTAAATTATCTTTCTCAGTATCATTATCTCCCGACAATAATGATAATGAAAGTTGTTGTTGTTTTAACTCTTTTACTAAGTCAGGCACTCCATCTCTGTACACATTACTTATATTAAATTTACCCAAATGCACATTGTTTATTACTACATGCACATGCGATCCGCTGGTATCAAAACTTATTAACTGACTGTTTCCTTCATTAATAAAGGCTGCTGAGCCCATTTTAATTTTGTTACCATTTACAGTTGCCTCCAAACCTTTTCCTGTGTATTCTTTAAAATTTTGAACAGTAATTTTTTCAATATTATCGACATTTAAAAAAGAGGCAATTATTTTACTTAGCGGATGAGAGGATTGCGTAGCTAATGTTTTTACGGCACTTGTTTCGGCTGCAGTTAAGGGCGTACCCTCGTAACTTATGGAAGATGCACTGTTTTGCGTAATGGTGCCTGTTTTATCAAACACAACCGATTTTATTTTTGCCAATGCTTCAATTACAGATGCATTTTTTAAATACAATTTATTTTTGCCAAAAATGCGTAACATATTCCCATAAGCAAATGTTGCCGATAATAAAAGAGAACATGGGCAAGCCACAATTAAAACTGAGGAAACAGCCGGTAAAATTTTAGCTGTATCAACAAAACTCCAATAAATTAATGTAGCAATAGCTACGGAAAATAATGCCAACGTAAAATACCGGCTCCAGGGGTGAATGAAAGATTTTTCTTCGTTTTTTTTCTTTGCAAATACATTGTTGTTCCAAAGTTGGGTTATATAGCTTTGGAAAGCTTCTCCCATAACTTCTAATTCAATAACACTACCCATTTGCTTACCTCCTGCATAAATCAGTTCGCCAATATTTTTTGCACAGGGGTGTTTTCGCCACTAACAAGCTATAATCAATATTGGCATTTCCACTTAAAAGTAAGGCATCGGCCGGAATGGTTTCTTCGTTTCTTATTACAATTTTATTGCCTTTTTTTAAATTAGTAACCGGAATATTTTTTTCAACACCATCTTTTATAACACTTACGCCTAAAGGAAAATAGGAGCGGTAATCTCTGTCAAAGGAAAATGAATCGTAGGTTTTATCCTGAAACCATCTACCTACCAGCATAAAAAAAACTATACCTGTTCCTGAGTCTAAATAACCTGCACCATGCCCACTAATAATTTCGTAATAACTACGTATATATGTTACTAAAATAGCTAAGGCAATGGGGGCATCAATATTTAAAAAACGCTGGCGTAAGCCTTTCCAGGCCGATACAAAAAAGTCGGAAGCGCTGTAAAATAGTACAGGTAATGATAGGCCTAAGTTAAGCCAGGTAAAGGTTTCCTTTAATCCATTTTGCTCAATATTTCCCGACGAAAAATATTCCGGAAAACTTAACATCATAATATTGGCAAAGCAAAAACCTGCTACGCCAATTTTGTAAATACGGCTGCGGTTAAATGTGGATGTTTTTTTTGTAACTGCATCTTTCAAACTAATATTGGGTTCGTACCCTATAAAAGCCAACAGCTCAACAACCTTACGTAGCGAAATTTTTAGCGGATTAAAAACAACAAAAACTTCTTTGCGTTGAAAGTTAGTTTGAGATTTTATTATACCATCGTTAATCCTATGTAAATTTTCTAACAAATAAATACACGACGAACAGTGCATTTGAGGCAGCGAAAATGTAATGTTTATTTGAGTGTCGCTTTGGTATTGTGCCAGTTTTTGAATAATTACGGCATCATCCAAATACGCAAACCTATCACTAACAAATTTACCTTTTGCTTTTAACCCCGGGTTTTTATCAAAATCGTAATACACACAAAGATCATTTTCGCTAAGCAGTAAATACACTTGCTTACAACCCTGACAGCAAAAGTTTTTATCTTCTAAAGTAATAACCTCTTCGTTGCAGTTGTCGCCGCAATGAAAGCATTTTGTTTGTATGGCCAATAATGTTTCTATAATAGTAAAAATTAGATACTTGTAAGGTACAAAAATGTGTTTGCTTTGGCTGGTTTTGACTGATAAAAATCAAACCTGTACATGATTGATATCACTCACAAAACAAAATTGATATTTCTAACTAAACAGATACAAAGTTAAAAAATCTTATTTTTGATTTGCTTTTTGGATAAAAACCAAACGCTATACAAATATGCAAAAACAATTATCTTTTAAATTAACTCCGCAAGAGGCATCCAACCCATCAAGTATTAAACAGGCCATAGCTTCCACTTGCTCATTACCCATAAGTGCAGTTACTGGATTTTATCTTTTAAAAAAATCGATAGATGCAAGGGCAAAAACAATTTGGATAAACCTTACTGTTAATGCCTTTATAAATGAGCCCTTTACAAATAGAGAAATATTAGCTGATCATTTTACTGATGTGGCTAAGGCAAATAAAAAAGTAATAATTATTGGCGCAGGCCCGGCAGGCTTATTTGCTGCATTGCAATTAATTGAGGGCGGCATTAAACCCATTATTTTAGAAAGAGGAAAAGATGTAAGAGCCAGAAGAAGAGATTTAGCCATACTTAATAAAGAAGGTATTGTAAACCCCGAAAGTAATTATTGTTTTGGCGAAGGTGGTGCAGGTACGTACAGTGATGGAAAGCTTTATACAAGAAGTAACAAACGGGGAAACATTGATAAAATATTAAATCATTTTGTACGTTTTGGTGCCGATGAGAATATTTTATACGAAGCACATCCACATATTGGCACTAATAAATTGCCACATATTATTACTGCTATGCGCCAGCAAATTTTGGATTGTGGCGGAGAGTTTTTATTTGAAAAAAGTAGTTGATTTTGTTATAGAAAACGATAAAATTAAATCCGTAAAAACAGCAGATGGTAATAGTTTTGAAGCTGATGCATTTATTTTAGCTACGGGCCATAGTGCAAGAGATATATTTGAATTACTATTTGCAAAAAATATTTTAATAGAAGCAAAGCCTTTTGCTTTAGGTGTACGAGTTGAGCATCCGCAGGAGTTAATAAATACCTGTCAATATAAGAGCAATGCTGCAAATGCCGTATTACCACCAGCATCTTATTCATTAGTACAACAAGTAAATGGCAAAGGAGTTTTTAGTTTTTGCATGTGCCCTGGTGGTATAATTGCGCCTGCTGCAACATCACCAAACGAATTGGTGGTAAATGGCTGGAGCCCTTCCAAAAGAAATAATCCGTATGCCAACAGCGGTATGGTAGTGCAGGTAGAATTGAATGATGTTTTAAAGAATTTTAAAGCTAAAATAGAGAACACTCCATTATCTATGATGCATTTTCAGCAAATGGTGGAACAAAAATGTTTTGCCATTGGTGGCGGTAAGTTTATTGCACCTGCACAACGTTTGGTAGATTTTGTAAATAATAAAGTATCTGCATCTTTACCCAATTGCAGTTATTTGCCCGGGTTAAACAGTGTTTCTTTGAAAGATGCTTTACCCGATTTTATTACCCAATCGTTACAAGGTGCTTTTGTTGAATTTGGCAAAAAGATGAAACCTTATTTTACAAATGAGGCTGTTTTAGTTGCAACCGAAAGCCGTACATCATCTCCGGTACGAATACCACGAGACAACGAAACGCTGCAACATCCGCAACTAAAAAATTTATACCCCTGCGGTGAAGGTGCAGGATACGCCGGTGGTATTGTAAGTGCGGCAATGGATGGAGAAAGAGTTGCAAAGGAATGTACCGGTGCATTAAGACCATAATCTTTTCTTATTTGTGTTGCACAATTATACTTTACTTTTACCACCCATAAAATAGAAACTTTGTAAACGTTTTTACGAAATATCTTTGCCTTAACAATTTATGCTTATGAATATTTTAGAAGTTCACAATCTTAAAAAATACTTTGCTAATCAAAAGGCTGTAGATGATATTAGCTTAACAATACCAAAGGGTAGCATATTTGGCTTACTAGGCCCAAATGGCGCCGGTAAAACTACATTGATACGAATGATTACCGGAATTTTTTACCCCGATGCTGGCGAAATAATTTTAAATGGCAAAAATTTGATCCGGAAAACGATGCCAAATATATTGGCTACATGCCCGAAGAAAGAGGCTTGTATAAAAAAATGAAGATCGGTGAACAAAGCTTATATCTTGCCCAACTTAAAGGGTTAAGCAAAGCAGATGCCCTGCATAAAATTAAGGATTGGTTTAAGCGGTTGGAAATGGATAGCTGGTGGAACAAAAAAGTAGAAGATTTAAGTAAAGGCATGGGACAAAATTACAATTTGTAATTACTGTACTACACAATCCGGATTTAATTATTTTAGATGAACCGTTTAGTGGCTTAGATCCTATAAACGCCAACCTGATTAAAGACGAAATTTACAGGCTGGCTCAAAATGGTACAACCATTATTTTTAGTACACATCGTATGGAACAGGTTGAGGAAATTTGTAACAATATTCTATTGGTAAATAAAAGGGAAAAAAATTTTAGATGGCACAGTAAACAATGTAAAACAGGGATTCAAAGAAAATTTATTTAGCATTCATTTAGAAAATATTCCGGGCAATATTTCAACATCTTCCTTTAATGTAATACATACCAATAAGCAAGAGTTGGTTGTTAAAATAAACGACGGATACAAGGCGAATGATGTGTTAAGCCATTTTATTAATAACGGAAGCAACATTATTTCTTTTAAGGAAATACTGCCATCTTTAAACGATATTTTTATTAAACTTGTTGAAGGTACGCCTACGGCCAGGCAATTTGATGCTACTATTGCTTAATTTATCCAAAACAATTAATTACGATGCACAAAATATTTTTAATAATAAAAAGAGAGTTTTTAACCAGAGTAAGAAAAAAAACCTTCATCATAGGTACAATACTTTTTCCGCTACTATACCTTGCGTTAATTTTTGGTACAGGCTATATTGCAAATAAAACAAGGGAAGATTTAAAGATTGGATTAATTGACAAATCATCTTTATTTACAAAAGAAATACTTGAAAGTGTAAACAAATACGACACCTCCAGCAGTTTAGCATTAATAACAACTAACGAAGAAAAATTTATAAAAGATTTTGATTCACTTGGCTATGATGGTTATGTAATAATACCACAAAATTTTGATTGGCAAAAGGGTGTAGATAGCCCGAATGTATTAAAAATTAACACCAAAAAATCTTTTGGTGCAGGAGCATTAAATCCGGTTGAGCGTAAAATAAATATGGTGTGGAATAAAATAAAAAATGATAGTCTTGGCCTGGATGTAAAGAAAGAAGCGATATTAACCAAAGCACTATCGCTTAAATTAAACAATGAAAAAGACAGAACTGCCGATACAGAGGTAGCATCTGTTATTGGTTATGTGTGTGGTTTTTTAATGTATTTTATTTTATTGCTTTATGGCAGCCAGGTAATGATGGGTGTAACCGAAGAAAAAACGAGCCGAATTGCAGAGGTGGTTGTATCATCCGTAAAACCATTTCAATTAATGATTGGCAAAATTGTTGGTATAGGTATGGTTGCACTTACACAATTTTTAATTTGGATTGCCTGTATATTTTTAATTTATAATCTTACTAAAAACACCGGAGGAAGTGGTGCTGCTGCATCGGATATGGTTGGAAAAATTCAGCATGTTTTTACAAGTGTAAATATTCCTTTAGTTGTGGGATGTTTTATATTTTATTTATTAGGTGGGTTTTTCTTTTATTCCTCTTTATATGCTGCAATTGGCAGTGCCATAAATGAAGACATGAGAGAGGCTCAATCATTAAGCTTTCCTATAACCATGTTAGTTATTTTTTCTATTGCTTTAATGACGCCTGCAATATCAAATCCAAGCAGTTCTGTTGCAGTATGGGCAAGTATAATACCATTTAGCTCTCCTATTGTAATGATGGCACGTATTCCTTTTGGTGTTCCCAACACTGTACCTTGGTGGCAGTTAAGGTTTATCTATGGCATTATTAATTGCAGGGTTTATGTTTACTACTTGGTTTGCAGCCCGAATTTACAGAACAGGAATTTTAATGTATGGTAAAAAACCAAGTTGGAAAGAAATGATAAAATGGGCATTTATAAAATAACAAAATTTAATAAAGTAAAACCGGTAGTTTTTAAACCTCCGGTTTTACTTCAACTTCTTCTTTTGCTTTAGTGGCTTTTTCGATAGCTTTATTAAGTTCTGCACTTAAATAATTGCTTATTACTTTCCAGCTTACTGCTATTAAACCAACGAAAAGACCTATAAATACACCTATTAAAATATACAAAATTTTATTTTTTTGCAAAATATCAAAAGGAGGTTCGGGCCTGTCCAATGCCTCAATTATAGGAGTTTCTTTTTGCAATTTGTATGCCGCCGATTCTCTGTTATTAATAGCATAATAATATTGCGATTGTACTGTTTGCTTTTCTGATTGAAGATTGATTTTGGGTATATTATATCGTTTCAATTCATCGTTGGTAAAATAGGTTTTTTCATCCAAAGCTATTGCTTTTGCATCCAGAATATCTAATGCTCTTTTTAAGGAATCGGCCTTTTGTACAGCAAATTCATAATCAACTTTCGCTTTTTTCTTTTTTAAATCAATATAAAATTCTGATAATTTATCTATATATACATAACTCACTTCACGTGCCAAATCGGAGCTGCTATTTTGATATATCAATTCTAAAATGCCATTTTTACCAACTTTTGCAGAAAAATTTTTTTTCATTAAATTACTGGCAGTATTAACTAATCCTAAACTATCGGTGGGCATTTTAATTGGTTGGTTTTGCATAAAACCCACATGCTTATTATTTTCTTCAATAAGTAGTTCAGCAATTGTGCGATTTTTTAAATTGGAGATTTTTTCCATTGCAACTGCTTCCCTTGTTCGGCGGCTGGTAGCCAACTCTACAATATTTATAGATGCGTCTTGCGTAAATGATTTAGGGGCATCTGCTAATCCTAATAAACTACCAATTGCAGAACTGGATACAGAGTTTTCGCTGGTAGAATTAAGAGGAAATACAGTTGATTTTGCAATGTATATTTTGATATTTTGCTTAGCTAAATAAAAGAATAATCCGCCAAACAAAGCCGCTGATAAAAGAATCAACCAACCAAATTTCTTTAGCCTGTCTAATAATTGTTTTATTAATTCCAGATTATTCATTTACTACTTATTTATAATTTTTACTATTAGTGCACCAACCGCAATTGGAACTGCAGCCGTAATTACCTGTGCTATTGCATCTGTTACCTCTTTTCCTTCTGGCCTAAACGGTACAGTAATAGTTGCACCCTCTTCCACCTTTGGATAAAAATGGAAGAACAGTATGCTTGTAGTTCGTTTGCTTTTTCCGTTGGCATAGGTTACATAAATTCTTCTTTTCCATGGGCGTATCCCGTAACCGCCGGCTTTATCTACATAATATCCAACCTTAGTATGCTCTTTATCAAATGTTAATTTTAGTGGCGATTGTACTGTTCCCTGAACAGTAACAAAAGGGTTAATTTCCGGAATAAAAATAATATCACTCTCTTGTAAAACAATATCGTATTTAGAGTTTTTATACTTCAATGCTCTATACAAATCAATACTTACAGGCTCTTGTGCCACATCTGCCAAATTTGTTTTTACGGAATCTAATACAATACTACCTATTGAGTCTGTTAAGTTGGTTACTTTTTTTGTTACATTATCTCTATAATACTGTGTTTTTTTTCGATACAAAATGGCGCCACTTAAATCGGCCAATTCTCTTATTCCACCAGCTCTTGCTATATAAGACGATAATCTTTCGTGTTTGTCTAATCTTGGATATGGGCCCGGATATTTAACTAACCCATTTATTTGTACTAACTGCTGTAATTCAAAAGTTGGGTTTTTTCTAACATAAACTTGATCATAAGGCTTTAAAGTGTACGCTGCAGATGCACTATCTAATTCAAGTGTAGGCAATACTTTTATAGTACGTATAACAGTCCTTGTAGGCGTTTGGTCTCTTTTGGCAGAGTCTACATCAATTACGCTTGATATTTCAATACGGCCATACTCGGCAGACTGCTTTAAGCCTCCCGACAAATACAATAAATCCTGTAAAGGTCATTCCGCCATATTTATTTACTTTTCCTTCCTCGCACTTCACCAAAAATTTCTACATATTGCCTGTCACCAAATTGATTATTATTAAATAATAAAATTTGATCGTTGGCATAAACAGGTACATTATAAAGGCTTGCTGTATCGTTTTTTGTGATGTCTGTAAGGTTTACATCAACTCTGCTGGTTTTTATATTAGTACTATCTCCACCGCCTCTAAATATATATGCTCTTGGCAAATAAGTATTTCTGGTAATACCACCTGCCCTGTTTATTAAATCAAAAAGTTTATCGCCTTTACGTATTTCGTATTGGCCGGGGTAAGATATTTCTCCCTTTATCTCCACTTTATTTATTAACCCCGGATTTACGCCAATCACTTTTACAATATCGCCATCTTGCAATTCAAAATCTTCTTTTGTAAATCTTGGATCATTGGTAGGGTTTACTATTGCAGTTGCATTTACGTCTCTTATTTTCTGTTGCTCTAATTCGGTACGATACACTTTCATACCACTTGCAAATGCATCTCTTTCCAAGCCGCCACTATATTTCAACAAGGCTTTTACACCTTCGCCTTTTTTAAGTTGGTAATACATTGGGCGCTTAAATTTACCTTCCGCTTTTACTCTTTTTTCAACAGTTTGTACAATTACAAAATCGTTATTCTCCATGTAAATATGCTTGCCAAAATCGCCTGTAGTTAAATATTTATATACATCTAACTCATCAATTACTCTTCCGCCTCTTTTAATTTGTATTTCTCTTAAATTAGCCAATTCTGTTGGGCCTCCGGCTAATGCAATTATATTAAACGCATTGGTAAATGCTGATACAGTAACCGGCCCCTGATTATTTACCTCGCCGGCTACATTTACATTAATAGAACGTGGCTGCCCTAAAGAAATAGTCATATTTGTACTTGCAGGCACATAGGCTTTAAAGCGCTGCATAAGCATTGAGCGTACATTGGCAAATGTTAACCCCTGTACATAAATTTTACCAATAGATGCCGGAAAAATAGATCCATCTCTTGCAACGGTATAATCCAATGTAGCTTCGGCTCCGTTCCACATAGATACAATGATTTGATCGTACACACCAATAGGATAATCTAATGGAGGAGTAGATAGTTCGGAAAGCTCTGCAACAGCACAGCTTCTAAACAAGTGCATGCCATATGTGTCTTCGGTTGTTGGTTTAGATTGCGGAGTATTTTCTTTTACCAAACTATCTCTGTCAATTCTATTCTTAGGATTTAAATCTGTCCCCGTTTTTTTTTCCGAGTTTTTATCTTTCAGTAGTGTGTTTAATTCGGCAGGGTTCATTAAGGTTCCTGTAGGTAAATCAGGATACCTCCTTTACTTGGATCAGTTATTGGAGGCTGTGCTTGTAAAATTTGTTTTAATAAACAATAGCATAATTATTAACGCTATAGTCCTTTTAAGTGCTACCATCACTGTACCAAAGTTTTTTACCATTTGTTAAGTATTCATTTGCACATTTTTAAAATTGTGCAAAGGTAATCATTTAATTAAAAGGCTGCTTTTGCAGTTGTTCAAATTCATCCTTAATTTCTGCAACAATTTCTGCAGCAGGTTGTATTTTTTTTATTAGCGTACTTACTTGCCCAATTTCCAGCTCCCCCTGATCCATATCGCCTTCAAACATTCCTTTTTTTGCCCGGGCTTTTCCTAAAATACTTTTAAGTTCCTCTATAGATTCACAGTTATCTTCTGCTCGTTTTATTTCTTCGTAAAAGTTGTTTTTAATTAACCTAACAGGTGTTAGTTTTTTTAAAGAAAGCACCGTATCTCCCTCATTTAAATTAATAATTTTTTCTTTAAAATTGATGTGAGACGAAGCTTCGATACTTGCTACAAACCTGCTACCCATTTGCACACCACTTGCTCCCAACACCATTGCTGCAAACATTTGCCTCCCGGTTGCAATACCACCTGCTGCAATTACCGGAATATTAACCGTTGTGCAAACTGCCGGTACTAATACCATTGTTGTAGTTTCTTCTCTTCCATTATGGCCTCCGGCTTCAAAGCCTTCTGCTACCACTGCGTCGCAACCTGCCTCTTGTGCTTTTGGGCAAATTTGCTGCTGCTTACCACATGTACCACCTTTATTCCGTTTTCTTTTAATACAGAAGTGTACGTTTTAGGATTGCCGGCACTGGTAAATACAATGGGCACTTTTTCTTCAATGATTATTTCAACATGCTTATCAATATCCGGATAAAGCAAAGGTAAGTTAACCCCAAAAGGCTTATTGGTTGCTGCCTTGCATTTAATAATATGCTCTCTTAACACTTCGGGGTACATACTTCCGCTGCCTATTAAGCCCAAACCTCCTGCATTACTAACAGCACTGGCCAGCTTCCAGCCGCTGGCCCATATCATTCCGCCCTGAATTAAGGGAAAATCAATACCAAAAAGTTGTGTTACCCTGTTTTGCATACTCAAATGTAAAGTTTTTGTTTTCTTCTTTAAAAACAAATAAAAAGTACTTTGAAACGCAAAGTAAGTGATTTTATTTTAATATTTCCGAAAATTTTGAGCAGAAAATTAAAGTTTGCTGCTTCCGCCAAGATCTATAGCTGTATTATCACCAATATTTAGGTTGCGGCTTACACCTTTTACCTCGGCATCGCTGCCTATTAAGGAGTTGTTAAGTACAATTTCGAAAAGATTGGAGTAAGAGCCAATGATTGAATCCTTTATTATACCGTAATTGATATTAGTGTTTTCGCCAATGGTAACATTAGGCCCAATTACCGAGTTGGCAATTTGGCAACCTTCGGCAATATTTACAGGAGGAATTATAATGGTGTTTTCAAAGTGATGTTGGCTTGATATGTTGCTCCCAAATTTTTTCAGCAATGTTGCATTAGATTCTATAAGCGTTTCCTTTTTACCACAATCAAACCAATTATCTACCTTAAAGGAGTAAAATTTTGCTCCTTGCTGTATCATGCACTCCAATGCATCTGTGAGGTTAAACTCATCGTATGTTTTAAGGTTTGTTGCAATTATTTTTTCTATACATCCAAACAATAAATGTGTTTCTTTTATTTTATAAACCCCCACCAAAGCCATATTGCTTTTAGGTATTGCAGGTTTTTCTACCAACTTAAGTATGTAGCCTTCTTCATCTGTTTCGGCCACACCAAAACTTCTGGGATCATCTACTTTTTTTACCCCTAATAAAGAGTTTGGGGAAGCTAAAATCTCGGCAACATTGTATTCTGCAATAGTATCACCCAAAACAATCATTACTTCATCATTGCCTACAATTTCTTTCGTAAGATTTATGGCATAGCCTGTTCCGTTACGATCGCTTTGCTGAATAAAGTGGCAGTTTAAATTGGGGTATTTCGCTCTACATAATCCTGTATTTTTTCGCCCAAATATCCAATTATAAAAATAAAATCGTTTATACCGGCTTCGTGTAATTGATCTACAATTATGCTAAGTATAGTTTTTCCGGCAAGCGGAATTAATGCTTTTGGTTGTGTATATGTATGTGGACGTAGCTTGGTTCCGGCACCTGCTACTGGAATTATTGCCTTCATGCTTGATATTGTTTAGCAACACTTTTACAAGGGGTGTGAAATTAGGGATTTTATGTGAAATGAGCTATAACAAAAAGTTGATAACAACCGAAAATACTCATCGGCGAATTACATATGGCTAAAATCAATACATATTATATACATAAATTAATTTCTTACCCAAAACATATAATAAAAACATCACACCGTACATTTGCACATATTTTTGTTACCAACTGTAGTTGCAATATTTAACTCCGGTTGTGTCACACACTTCTACTAAATTAACTATATTCAACATGCAAAGAGATACTGTAATTTTTGACCTAATTAATCAGGAACTGGAACGCCAACGCAATGGCATTGAACTTATTGCAAGCGAAAATTTTACCAGTTTACAGGTAATGCAAGCAATGGGTACATCTTTAACCAATAAATACGCAGAAGGTTATCCCGGCAGAAGATACTACGGCGGCTGCGAAATAGTTGACCAAGTAGAACAATTAGCTATAGACAGACTAAAGCAAATATTTAATTGTGAATATGCCAATGTACAACCACATAGCGGTGCACAGGCAAATGCGGCATTACTATTGGCCATTTTACAACCCGCCGATACTATTTTAGGTTTAGATTTGAGCATGGGCGGACATTTAACTCATGGCAGCCCTGTAAATTTCAGCGGCAAACTTTATCGCCCGGTTTTTTATGGTGTTAAGCAAGATACCGGTTTAATTGATTACGAAATGCTGGAAGAAAAAGCCAGAACTGAAAAGCCTAAAGTAATTATATGCGGTGCCAGTGCTTACAGCCGAGATATTGATTACGCCAGAATACGAAAAGTTGCCGATGAAATAAATGCTTTTGTATGGTGCGATATGGCGCATCCTGCCGGCTTGATTGCCAAAGGCTTGCTTAGCTCACCATTTGAGCATTGCCATTTTGTAACAAGCACAACACACAAAACATTACGTGGGCCAAGAGGTGGTATTATTTTAATGAAAAAAGATTTTGAAAACCCATTTGGCTTAAAAGATGTAAAAGGCAATGCACGTATGATGAGCAATTTGCTGGATATGGCTGTTTTTCCGGGCACCCAAGGCGGCCCATTGGAGCATGTTATTGCGGCTAAAGCCATTGCCTTTGGCGAAATATTAACCGATGAATTTACAGTATATGCCAAACAAGTAATTGCAAATGCACAGGCAATGGCAAAAGCTTTTGTAGAGTTAGGCTATAATATTATTAGTGGTGGTACAGATAACCATTTAATGTTAATTGATTTACGCAATAAAAACATTAGCGGTAAAAAAGCTGAGCAAACGTTGGGCAAAGCAGATATTACCGTTAATAAAAACATGGTACCATATGATGATAAAAGTGCCTTTGTAACCAGCGGCATACGTGTGGGTGTACCAGCCATTACTACCAGAGGTATGAAAGAAGAGCATATGCCGATAGTAGTAAATTTTATTGATAAGGCATTGATGAATGCCGATGATGAGGCGATGTTAGCTTCTATTGCAGTAGGGGTAAAAGCTTTTATGCAGCAGTTTCCTTTGTATCCGGAATTATAATTATTTAATTCCCTCTTTCATGGCTTTATGTACTACTTCGGTAAGTGAAGCCACATGCAATTTTTCGTAAATATGCTTTATGTGTGTACGTACCGTTTCATAACTTATAAAGAGTGTATCTGCAATCATTTTATGACTCAAGCCATTTACCACACATGCAAGTACTTCTTTTTCCCGTGGAGTAAGTTTATAATTATTTGCAGATGTATTGCTAGCAATTTGTGGCATTTGCTGCATTTTGGTAAGCACTTTTCTTGCAATAGAAGGGCTCATAGGTGAACCGCCAAATTGTAACTCTCTAATAGCATCTATCAATTTAGTATTAAGATAATTTTTAAGAATATAACCATTTGCGCCAGCACATATAGAATCAAAGACTCTGTCATCATCTTCAAATACAGTTTGCATCAATATTAATACGTTGGGTAAATCTGCCCTAATAATTTTTACTGCTTCGATGCCCGTCATGCCGGGCATTTCAATATCCATCAATATTACATCAGGTTTACATTCTTTCACATCATCTAAGCAATCAAGTACATGACTAAATGAGCCCACTACTTCAAAATCATTTTCGGTACCTAAAAGCATAACAATACTTTCACGTATGTTTTTATTATCGTCAAATATGGAAATGCGTAAACTCATTTTTTCTTATTTCAAAGGTCTGTATAATTTATTTGCAACACAATCCCCAAATGTGGGGATTGTGTATTACCCATTAATTGGAATTTTTAAACTAATGCTTGTTCCCGAATTGGGGTTGCTAGTTATTTGTAAATTACCATTCAACTCCTCGGCTCTTTTATACATATTTTTTAGTCCATTTCCCGAAAGAGAAAGTTTGTGGTCAGTCATTTCAACATCTATATTAAAACCTACGCCATTATCGTTTACAGTTAACAACAAATAGTTTGCATTTTTATTAATGCTTGTACTAATTCCTGTAGCCCCAGAATATTTTATGGCGTTGTTAACTGCTTCTTTAAATATGAGGTAAAAATTTTTTCGTTTCTCCATGTTTAAATAAATGGAAGATAAATTCGCATCGCATTGTAAATCAAAATAAATATTACGGGCTGCTGCCAATGGTTTGGCAAATGATTCCATACGAAGAACAATTTTTTCCATGCTATCGTTGCCGGGATTAATAGCCCACACAATGTCATTCATTTCTGTAATCATTTCGTTAGATGTTGTACCAATTTTTTCCAACAGTTCGCTCATATTTTGTTGTTCATATTTTTCGCTATGAATTTTTGCCACTTGGCTGTAAACCGCTATACTACTAAGTGTGGAGCCAATGTTGTCATGTAAATCTTGGCTTATTGCCAATCGTTCCTTTAATAACTTTTGCTCTCCTTTTATTTTGCTTTGCTTTTTAAATCGGAAGAAACCATAAGTGCCAGCAGCAAGTAATAAGCCAGCAAGTACATAAGCAAAATTTCTGCGTTGCGATTGTTTTTCGGCAAGGGTAGTTTGCAATTTATTTTCAGTTGCCAAAAGCGCTATTTCATGGTCTTTCTTTTCAATATCTAATTGTGTTTTATACAAAGAAAGGTTTTGAGAGCTTTGTAAATTGTATATACTGTCTTTAAAGGCAGTATATAACTTGTAATGTTTATAAGCATTACTAATATTGCCTTGTGTACTATCTATTTTTGAAAGATATAAGTAACATGTTGCTAAGTTTTTTTTCTCACCAACAACATTTGCCATACTTACTGCATTCTGTAAATATTTTTTAGCATTGTCAACTTGCCCTAGTTTAAAAAATATTTTTCCAATAAAAATATTTTGCTCAGCTATGCCAGCAGGGTCTTTTATTTGTTCAAATTGATGCAAGGAAATTAAAAACGTTTTTAGGGCCTCCTTGTATTTGGTAATAGCAGCTGTATTTGATAATGCAGCCATTATAGAGTCCCCTTGTTTTTCGTAAACACTACCGAGGTTAGAGTAGCCCCAAGGCTTGCCCCATGCAGGCGCATTAGGCTTATTGTAAATAGCTAATGATGCATTAAATTTTTGTAAGGCTTCGCTACACTTATTTTGTTCCAATAATATTTCGCCAATCATATTATTATTACGAGCAAAGCCCAAATCGTCACTCATTTCTTTGTAAATAACAGATGCTGCTTCAAAATTTTTCAGAGCATTCTCATAGTTCCTAAACTCATAAAACAAATAACCCATTAAGTGTAGCGACTGTGCCATTTCTTTTTTATCATTCACTTCTTCCGAAGCCTTAAATCCTTTGTAAGCATACTCCACACCTTTGCTGTAGTTACCCATTCGGGCATAAAGAGTGCTAAATCATTGCAACATGCGCCTATTAAAGTTTTATATTTTGATGACTGCCATAGCTGCAATGCATCTGTACAATTTTTTATCGATCCTGCATAATCACCTTTGTCAAACAAAATATTTGCCGTTAAATACTTGCATCTTCCACCATTTTGTTTATCGGCAATAGCATCAAATTGTATCTGAGCTTGTGTCAGATTGCTCAAAGCATCGATGTGATTTTTTTTTGCATAATTATAAAAACCCATTGCATAATAGGAAATGCCTATGCCTTTTTGGTAGCGCTCTTTTTGAGAAATAAGTAAAGCCTCAGAAGCGTATTGCATTAAATTATTTGGCATATCGCTTCTTGATATTACTAAAGTTAATTCATTAAGTAAGTTTACTTTATTGATGTCAGATTGTGCTTTTTCAAATATTTTTAAAATACTATCCCTCGTAATATTAGAAGAAATTTGCTGGGCATTTACAAGCCCAACAGTTGAAATAATAAGAAATGTGATGAGTAGTTTTCTCACATCAGAAGGTTTAATTGAAAACAAATTTAACCGAAGACTTTGATTAAATACAGTTTTGCTCAATATCTCATTTAAATTGCTTATCCCCACTTTCGGGGATTTTTTTATGTGTACAGGTTAAATATTTTTATCGCTTAAAAAAACCTTAGACAAATGAGAGTTAGCTTTATATTTTTTTTAATTATTGTGTTTATCCAAAGTACAAATGCACAATCATTTGCCATTAATACAGATGGTAGCACAGCAAATGCAAGTGCTATTTTAGATGTAAAAAGTACAGATAAAGGTGTGTTGGTGCCACGTATAAGTAAGCTGCAACGCAATGCCATTGCCACACCAGCTATTGGCTTGCTGGTTTTTCAAAACGCACCGGATAGTGTCGGTTTTTATTATTACAACGGAACATCCTGGTTATGGCTGGCAACCGCAAGCAATATCTCTGGCTGGACAACCACTGGTAATGCCGGAACGGATACGGCTGTGAATTTTATCGGCACTACCGATAATATGCCGCTGCGCTTTAAACAAAATAATGGCTGGGTTGGGCAGTTGGATTTTAACCAAGGCACATATTTTATTGGCAAAAATGCTGGCAAAAATAATACAAGTGGCATCGGCAATATTGCAATGGGTTCTCATTCCTTAGGTTTTAATAGTGTAGCTAGCCGTAATACTGTTATAGGCGATTCCGCCATGTACACTCAATCATTCAATAATAGTAATATCGTTTATTTTTCAGATAATACAGCTATAGGTTCTAAAGCACTTTTTTTTAATCAACCCACAACAAACAGCAATGGATATAAAAATACGGCTGTTGGTAGTGAAGCTCTTTATTTAAATACAGTTGGGCAAGAGAATACAGCAGTAGGCACAGGTGCCATGCATGATAATACAACAGGTTACCAAAATGTTGCCATTGGTAGAAGTGCTCATAGACTTTCTAAATCGGGAGGAGGAAATGTGTATATTGGTTACGAGGCTGGCTACAACGACTCCTTAGGGTTTTCCAACACGGCAATGGGCTACCAAGTAATGAAGGAGCATCGTAGCGGTAGCAATAACATAGCAATTGGATATCTTAGTTTAAATGGAGACACCACTGGTAATGAAAAAAGTAGCTATTGGAACAGCTGCTTTAATGAGAGATAAATCAACTACGCTATCTAATACAGCCATTGGATTTGCTGCATTAATAAATAATTTATCGGGTAATGGAAATGTAGCCGTAGGCTACAGTGCAGGATCAGGTGCTGCTAATAATCAAGCTAGTAGAAATACATTAATTGGCTACCAGGCTGCAACTTCTGTAAACCTTGCCAGTGGTGTTACAGCCGTGGGTTTTATGGCGGCAAGGTCAGCTTTTAATGGCAGCAATATAATAGCAATTGGCGATAGCGCATTATTTGCTAATTTAAGTGCCAATAATATGGCGGTCGGTAGTCAAGCGTTAAGAAATTTAACTGGTGGAAGCTCAAATACAGCTTTGGGTAAAAGAGCTATGTATAATGCGGTAAGTAATTCTCAAAATGTAGCAGTAGGTCATTCTGCTTTAGACTCACTTAGCTCTGGAAATTTTAATACAGCAATTGGCTACAATACCGGATTTTTTAATTCAGGTAATCAGCATACACTGGTAGGTGCAGGTGCCAATATTTTAACTAATGGAATTGCAAATGCTACAGCCATTGGTAGTTTTTCAGCTGCCACACAAAGCAATACATTAATATTAGGTTCTATTGCAGGAGTAAATGGTTCTCCTACAAGTGCCAGTGTAGGTATTGGCACTACTACACCAACCGCAAGATTAGATGTGGCAAACACTTTTAAATTGGGTAGTGTAGGCTCAATCAACAACTCTATGATACGTGCCAATGTGGTTATAGATGTAGGCAGCATAGCTGCTAATAGTGAATTGGATGTACTGGTAACCATCGCTAATATTTCCGCTTTTACAGCTGTTTCAGTTTCGCCTTCGGCAGATATTGAAGCTGGTGTAAGTATTGAGTGGGCAAGAGTTTCAGCAGCTAATACAGTTAAGATAAGATTTAGAAATAATACCGGATTGGCAATCGACCCTGCATCACAAACCTATCATTTTTTAATCGTTCAATAATATATAAAATAACCATAAAAGACGCACGAAAATCCAGTGCTAATAGATTTTAAATAAAAAAATATTTTATTATGACACTTTCAGCAAAATCATTATTTTTTTTCGGCATTTATGTTGTTTGTACCGGGTTTTTATTTATCATCTTTCCAGATAAATTAATTCAATTAACACAGTTACCTGCAATCTCCTTACAGTGGGCAAGATTTATTGGTTTGCTAGCATTTGTAATAGGTAGCTATGATATTTTTTCTGGATTGAATAATATACAACCATTCATTAAAGCCTCTGTATATATTCGATTAGCGTTTTCCTTAGGCACCATATTACTTTTTGCCTTTGGGCAAATGCCAATAACTATACTCTTATTAGGCGGAGTTGATGCTTTGGGTGCTCTTTATACATTTTTAACATTAAAGTATGAGGCTTCAAAAAAAATTATACATTTTAACAGCTATGTATAAAGCGGCTGAAATACACCACAATACACTATTCATATTAATTTAGAATATTATAATGTTAACTTTTAAGTACTAACCCGTCTAATAAAATATTTTTAGCTTTCTCACTACCCTTAATGTAGTATTGCCCTTTATTATACAAACTCATATTTTTACGCTACTATATTGGTAAATAATTTGCAAGCAAAAAAATGATTGGTAAATAACATACTTTTTTATTATTAAATATAAAAAATATGTTATTTTTATTATTCCTAATAAGAAAAACCCTACCCCGGCAAGTTTTCAATTTCCTAAAAGAGCCACTAAATTTTATTATTAAACCTTAACTATTATGACTAAATGTTTACGTTTAGCATTTGCGCTATTGTTTGCAACTGCTGCCTCTTTTACTGCAAAATCACAAAATTTAGCAATTAATAATACCGGTTCTGCTGCTGCACCAAGTGCTATTTTAGACGCCTCAAGCACTACCAAAGGAGTATTGGTTCCCCGTATGGATAAAACACAAAAAAATGCTATAGCTGCTCCGGCTAATGCGTTATTAGTTTATCAAACAGGGCCAGATAGTATAGGCTTTTATTACTACGATTTGCCCAATACACAATGGGTGTACATTAACCCTTCGGGCAATACAAACGACACTACTGCATGGAAAATTACCGGTAACAGTAACATAACATCGGCTAATTTTTTAGGTACCACCAACGATACTGCCTTGCGGTTTAGGATAAAAAATATTCCATCCGGTATATTAGATAGTGCTACACAAAATACCGCATTAGGCTATAAATCGTTAGCTAATCGTACTACAGCGGTAGGTAATACCAGCCTTGGATATTTATCTAACCAAGAAAGAACACAAGGCGATTACAATACAGCCATTGGTGTGGAGGCATTACAAAAAGATACAACGGGTGGTTTAAATACTGCTATTGGTTGGAGAGCATTACGCAACCATGTAACTGGTAGCGAAAATACCGCTGTTGGTGTAGGAGCTTTAGAAGCAGATAGTTCGGGGAATTATAATACTGCTATTGGCAGATATGCTTCTTACTATCAAAAAAAAGGGATTTTAAATACAACAGTGGGTTATGCTACCGGAAATCTTGCGGATAGTGCGAATTTTGTAACTGCAATTGGCTCGTATGCATTAGGCTATAATAAAAGAGATAATAACACAGCTGTTGGTTATGCCGCCGGTTACGCCAACAATTTTACTGCTCCCGGTATTACGCAAGGTAACGAAAATGCATATTTAGGTACAGAAGCAGGCCATGGAAACTGGAGTGGAAATAAAAACACTGGCGTAGGTTTTAGAGCTCTTTATAATAGAACCGGAAATACAGTATTAGCCGGAAATAGAAATACAGCCGTAGGAGATAGCGCAATGGGCTTTACTTGGGGCAATTCAAATGTAGCAGTAGGTACCGAAGCATTAAGCAGGGCAAATGGGGTAGCATATAATATTGCAATTGGTGATAGTGCATTGGGCGGCGCTTTTAACACATCTGGTAATGTAGCCATTGGCTATAAAACCTTAGCAAAACAAATAAATAATGGTTACAACACTGCAGTTGGTTATTATAGCCAAAGAGATTCATCCAAAAACACATACTACAATACATCCATCGGTGCTTACAGCATGGAATATAACCGTACCGGCATTTACAATACAGGTTTAGGTTTAAGTGCAATGCGTTTTTCCGACAGCTCTTCCTACAATACCGTAGTTGGTGCCGATGCAATGTATTTACATAAAAAAGGAAATTTAAATACCGCAATTGGTATGGAAGCTATGCAATACGATAGTGCCGGATGGTACAATACCGCAGTAGGTTGGCGCTCTTTACGCAATAATAAAATAGGTGTAGAAAATACAGCTATAGGCGTTGGAGCTTTAGAGGCAGACTCAAGTGGCAACTGGAATACAGCTGTAGGCAGGTATGCCGGCTTTGGGCAAAAACTTGGAAATTATAATGTGTATATGGGTTATCAAAGTGGACAAGCGGCAGATAGTGCAATTCATTCTACATCTATTGGTACTTTTTCGGGATATCATAATAAAAGAGATTATACTACTGCTTACGGTGCTTACAGTTTAGTATATAATAGCCTTAATGCTGCTCCTGATGAGGGTATAGAAAACACAGGCTTAGGCTATGGTGCAGGCTATCAAAACAGAACCGGCTCAAAAAATACCGCTGTTGGTTTTCAGGCAATGAACGGAAACTATTTAATTGGCTCCGGTAACAGAAATGTAGCTGTTGGCGATAGTGCATTATTTAGTAATAGTACAGCCAGTGATAATGTAGGTATAGGTTTTAATGCAGCAAGCTCAATTAGAGGAGGTAGTAATAATATTGCAATTGGTTCATCTGCCTTGCTGCAAGACTCAAGCGGATCTAACAATGTAGTAATTGGCTACCAGGCAGCCTTAAATAATGATTCTGCTAGCTCTACAATAGCAATTGGAACACAATCGCTTTATTATAATACTATTGATAGTAATGTAGCAATTGGTGATAGAGCAGGTTATTTTGCAAATAGTAATGCTTTAGCCCCTTCTAAAGAACAAACTTTTTTGGGTACTAATGCTGGTTTTGGAAGTTTTGCCAGCAGTAAAAATACAGCCATTGGTTTTAAAGCGCTTATGCAAAAAATAGGTAATGTTTATACAGACTACACAAATGGTGGTAGAAATACCGTTATTGGCGACAGTGCTATGGCCGGAAGCCCCGGTGCTTTTAATGTAGCTATTGGTGCCGAGACAATTAGTAGGGCTGGTCTAAATACTTTGAGAAATGTTGCTGTAGGTGATAGCTCTATGGGTAATGCATTTAATACACAAGATAATGTTGGCGTGGGTTACAAAACACTAAGTCAAATTCGTAATCAGGGTAATACCGCAATAGGCACTTACGCCGGGCAAAAGCTTGGTAATACAATTTGGAATACCGCTATCGGCTACTATGCTTTAGAAACCGATACTACCGGAAGCGAAAATACTGTTATGGGTACTTCCTCTTTCAGATTAAATGGAAACGGAATAAGGAATGTGGGTGTAGGTATTAACACCGGTTATAATGTAACAAGCAGTTATAATGCTTTTTTAGGTAGCTATGCCGGTGAGGGTGCTGCTGGTTTTAGCACAGGAGGATCAAACACCGGAGTTGGAAGTTTTGCTTTATCGGATATAAGATCCGGTGCTTCTAATACCGCTGTTGGATATCAGGCTTTGGCCTCAGACACCAGCGGCGATTTTAATGTGGCCATGGGACGAAATGCTTTGTATACAAACCTTGCAAGTGATTTTAATACTGCCGTAGGGTATAATTCTTTATTACAACATAAAAGAGCCGGATTTACATATAATACAGGATTGGGTTCCTTTGCGCTGGAGCAAGATAGCAGTGGCTATCAAAATACCGGCGTGGGTACCTCTGCATTCCGTATTAATAAAACGGGCATTTTAAATACAGGCGTTGGTATCAATGCTGGTTATAATCAAAAAGAATCGTACAATACTTTTATCGGTGCTTATTCTGGTGTTGGCGAAAGATCCCCGGGAAGTAATTATGCAGTTGATACCGGTAATGCTAATACAGGTATGGGGGTATATTCTTTAAACCGGATTGCCAATGGCAGTAATAACGTGGGTTTGGGTTACAGCGCCATGTACAGCGATTCAAGCGGCAACCTTAATACCGCTGTTGGTAATGGGGCATTATATTCAAACACTCAGTCGCATACCAATAATGCTTTTGGCTGGAATGCTTTGTATAATTATGATGGTGGCAATATTGGTGGTTTTAACAATGCTTTTGGAGACCGTGCTGCTGAAAGCCTCACCAGTGGAACTCAAAATGTGGTAATGGGGTCTTGGGCATTTCTTGACCATACATCCGGGTCGTTTAACACCGCCGTGGGAAATTATGTAATGGGACTAGGTACCGGAGGTAATAACAATACAGCTTTGGGTGCAGGTGCTTTATTTGTTACCAGTGCCAATGGCAATACAGCGATTGGAAGCGGTGCAGGAACTACAAATACTACCGGTACCAACAATACACTGTTAGGATTTAATGCCGATGTAGCCAGTAGTAACCTTACCAATGCTACGGCAATTGGCTATAATGCAAGTGTAGCTCAAAGCAATTCACTGGTGCTTGGGCAGGCCGGCACCAACGTAGGTATTGGAACTACAACTCCTGGCGCCAATCTTGATGTAAGCGGAAATTTTTCATTAGGTGTAAATGGAACAGTTTTAACAGAAGTTATAAAACAAACAGTTGCAGCATCTATTCCCATTATACCGGTAAATGGTACTGCAAGCTTTACCCTAACTGTTACCAATGCCACTGTTGGCAGTACAGTTATGGTATCGCCAACTATAACCTTAACACCAGGCACCGTTGTGGCTTATTCAAGGGTAACAGGTGCTAATACAGTTACGGTATGGGTTGGCAATGTAACTGCTGCGGCAATTGCGGCACAAACCCCATTCTTTTATGTAACAGTAATAAGATAAAAAAAATGGAGACAAAAAATAAAAAAAGAACAATTAGAAAACGATATTAAAGCCATAAAGCAAAATTGAGGATGCAATAATATCCCCCAAAAAGGGGATACAAAAAAGTTTTAAAAACTTTAAATTGCTCCATAAAACGCTAAATTGCCTTTACTATATAATACTAAGCTAATATGCTAAAACAATTATTAACCTTACTTACACTTTTTGTTGCAACGCAACTGCAAGTACAAGCACAACAAATAGCTAAAGCTACCAATGTAAATTTAGTAACCTCCCCAGGTACCAAATTGGTACTTAGTGGTGGTATTACATTTACCGGCACTACTAATTTTAGGGATAGCGGCGAAGTATATTTACGCCCAAATACGCTGGGTGGACAAGAAAACTGGTTAGATAGTACAGCAGCAGGTGTGTATGATTTAACCAGTAACGGCAAAGTGTTTTTTGAAAGCGATAGTTTTCAATACATTTATGGCAATACGCAGTTTTACAACTTACGAAGCTTTAGCGATAGCGGTGTGGTACTAAACTCCAATATTGAAGTACGCAATATCTTAAATTTAGATAAGCGTTTTGTTTATACTTTACCTGCCACAAAAATGTATGTTAGCAATACTTCATTAAACGCTATACAAAGTGCAAATAGCTTTAGCACAAGTTGGATACACGGCCGTTTGGAAAGAGCTACCAATATTGCCGGCACCGGTGCAGATGGAAACGATTATGTTTTTCAGGTAGGAAAAGACACCTTATATGCACCCGTAAAACTATCAAAATTTAATACCAATTTGGCAAGATATGAAGTTGAGTATTTCCCAACATCACCATTTGACAGATTAACTGTTTTTTCGCCCCCTATTGATCATATCAGCGATGTGGAAAACTGGGAAATTACAAGTAACATACCAACAGGCCAAGATGATGATGCAAAGGTTTGGCTTAGTTGGAGAGGTTATAGTAATGTAAGTGCAAGTGCCGCTGTAAGAGATAGCCTTTTGGTAGCTCAGTATATTAATAGACCTGGTTGGACTTGGGATGTTCCGGGTCTTTGGGCTACAGGCAATGTTTTTGGGCCAGATAGTTTATCAGGTTATGTAAGATCTAATACGTTTAACGGCATTTTTACCTTTGATCACCGAAGGTTTACTTTAGGGTCTTTTAGCAAATACAATGCCTTACCCGTTAAATTTTTATACTTTACAGCCATTGCAGATGGTAACAAAGTTCGCCTAAACTGGAATGTAAAAGATGAGCAGGAAGTAGTTAAATACGAAGTAGAAAAATCACTCACCAGTACTTCTTTTACAAAAATAAACACCGTTAACTCATTACAAAAAGCGCAATGGCTTTATACCGATTACGATTATACACCTGCAGATGGATGGAATTATTACCGGTTACGCATTACAGATATAAGAGGAAAAATAACTTACTCTCCAATTCAAAGAGTTAAGTTTAGCAAAGGATTAGAGGTTGTAAAACTTTTCCCTAACCCTGCTGTTGATATTGTAAATGTACAGTTGCCATCATCCTATATTGGTACATCTACATTGCAATTATATGCTATCGACGGTAGGTTTATCTCTACCTTAAAACCATCTGTTAATACAGTGCAGTTAAATGTACAAGCGTTAGCAAAAGGCACATATATTTTACGCATACTTAAAACCAACGGAGAAACAGAATCTTATCCATTTATAAAAAAATAAACATGAAAATTATAAAAGCACTTTTGTTATTAACAACCGGTTTAGTAGTAAATCAAACAGTATCTGCACAACAGTTACAAAACGAAAAGTTGGTAGCAAAGCCGGTTGTGGCTATAGAAAATAGCACCCCTGCGCCGGGGAGCAAACCGGCTTTAGCTGCAACAGATGTAGCACCGTTGGCCAGTATGCCTGTGAAGGCAATGCCAGCAGAAAAGAGAGCTGTGGCTGCTGCACCCAATGATATAGATAAATCGAAACTTGTAATAGCAGATGCTAAAACTGATAACACAGCAGGCTTAACAAATGAACAAAAAAGCACTCTTAACGGTACTTTTAAAGCCCCAAAAATAACTGAAAATGCAGGCATATCTACAACATCAAAAACTGCAACACCAAAAGCTGCAACTTCGCCGGCATTACAATCTGCACCTGTAAAAGCTTCTGATTTATAGTAGAGCCACAAAACCGTTTTTATTTATTATTAAGTAGCATCTTGTATTGAAAAGTACAGGATGTTTTTTTATGCCCTTTTATAGGTAATTTTGTTTACTAAATTTTTTCTTTTATGCTACAAAGAATACAATCTGTTTGGTTACTGCTTGCAACTGTATGCAGTTTTTTAACTATAAAATTTCCTTTTTATAGTGGTACAAATAGTAAAGGTGAAGCATCGTATCAACTTGTTGCTACAGAAAATATTTACTTACTTGTACTAACCATTGCTATTGCTGTTGTTTTATTAATAACTATTTTTTATACAAAAACAGGCTATTACAACTTAGGTTATGTGTACTTGCCATTTTGCTGGAAGCTGTTACACTTTTTTTGTATTACAGAGAGTTAAAAACATTTACCGTTGGTACGTATTCATTAACAGCACTACTACATAGTTTTATTATTTTATTTATTGTTTTAGCGGCAAGATCAATTAATAAAGATGAAAAACTGATAAAAAGCACTGACAGGTTGCGCTAATAAAACAATAACCTGCTTGATAATGAAATACAAAAAATAATTTTTACCCTTCTACTAATTTTCAATTGCAGCTTTTATACAATTGCTCAGGATAGTGCTAAAAATAGTAAAGTAACAAGTACTCGAATTACACTTTCTAAAGAAACGATTGTTGTAGACTCTACGGGGCAAGTATTACCCTATGCTATTTGGAATGGCTTAATTGCAACCGGCAATTACAGTATGAAACCCAAGAATGCAAATGACAAAAACACTTCGTTTACATTATATCAACTATCAGAAAAAGAAAAACTGCAACGGCAAGCCAGAATAGACAAGATGCCCAGACCAACAGAAAGTAAGTGTTTTAAAACCGGCGAAACTTTTGCCAAGATTAAAACAAAAGATATACATGGCAATAAAATAAACACCAAAAGCCTTAAAGGGAAAATTATTGTACTAAACTATTGGTTTACCAATTGTATGCCCTGTGTAATGGAAATGCCTGAGCTAAATAAAATTGCAGATAAATACCAGAACGATAGTAGTGTGGTTTTTATTTCGATTGCATTGGATGATGCTAACACAATTGAAAAATTTTTAAAACTTCACCCCTTTAAATATGCGATTATTGATAATGGCAGGTTTTTAACTACAGAAAACAATATTACCAGTTATCCTACAAATGTTGTTGTTGACCAAAATGGAAAAGTATATTTTCACACTTCTGGCTTAGCACCCAATACAGCACAATGGATTAACAAATCTATTGAAGAGTTAAAAGCACCAACTGCACAGGCACAACTGTAGCATTTATAAATATTTTCCCGTAAAACTTTCTTTACATTTTTTTAAATCGGAGGGCTTTCCGCTAAAAACCAAGTTACCTCCGGCATCGCCAGCCTCTGGCCCAAGGTCAATAACCCAATCGGCACTTTTAATTACATCGGTATTATGCTCAATTACCAATATGCTATGCCCTTGCTCTATCAATGCATTAAAGCTTGCCAGTAATTTTTTTATATCATTAAAATGCAAACCTGTTGTTGGCTCATCAAAAATAAACAATACACTTCCCTGTGCTTTTCCCTTACCCAAAAAAGAAGCCAGTTTTACCCTTTGTGCCTCACCGCCACTTAGTGTATCGCTGCTTTGGCCAAGTTTTACATAACCTAAACCAACGTCGCTTAAGGGTTGTATTTTTTTTGCAACACTTGGTTCATCTATAAAAAAATCGATGGCTTCATCTACACTCATATCTAATACATCATAAATATTTTTGTGGTTGTATTTAACCTCAAGCACTTCTTCTTTAAATCGCTTTCCGTTACATACATCGCAGGTTAAATGCACGTCTGCCAAAAATTGCATCTCAACCGTTTGTTCGCCCTCGCCTTTACATGCATCACACCTTCCTCCATCTACATTAAACGAAAAATGCTTTGGTTGAAAGCCTCGTATTTTACTCATAGGTTGGCTGCTAAATAAATCTCTTATTTCATCATATGCTTTTATATAAGTAACAGGATTGCTGCGGCTGCTTTTTCCAATGGGGTTTTGATCTACCATTTCTATTTGGGCAATATAATCTACATCACCTTTTATGCTTTTATGTATGCCGCTTTTTTCTGTAAACTCGCCTTTTAATTTTTGCAATGCAGGATACAAAACTTGTTTTACCAATGTAGTTTTTCCGCTACCACTTACGCCACTAACCACACATAAAATATTTAAAGGAAACTCTACATTAATATTTTTTAAATTATTTTGCCTTGCACCTTCTACTGTAATACTCCGTATCCATTTGCGTACTTGCTTTGGTGGTTCAATACTAAGTTTACCACTTAAATATTTTCCGGTTAAGCTTTTTTCATTCGCAATTAATTCATCGTAATTTCCTGCGGCAACAACTTCGCCGCCTAAATGGCTTGCAAGCGGCCCCATATCAATAATATAATCTGCTTCTCTCATCATCATTTCATCATGCTCTACCACAACAACAGTGTTTCCTAAGTCTCTTAATTCCTTTAATACATTTATTAAGCGATTGGTGTCTCTGCTATGCAAACCAATAGAGGGTTCATCTAAAATATATAACGAGTTGGTTAGGTTGCTGCCTAAACTCCGGGTTAATTGAATGCGTTGGCTTTCGCCACCGCTTAAAGAGTTGGCTAATCGGTTAAGGGTAAGGTACCCCAGACCAACATCTAACAATGTTTTTATTCTGTGTTCTATTTCTATTAAAATCCGTTTGGCAACTTTGGCATCAAACTCACTTAGTTTTAATTTATCAAACCATGTTTTTAAATCTTTTACCGGCAGCTCACACAACTCACCAATGTGTTTATGACCAACTTTTACATACAAAGCCTCTTTACGTAACCGATAACCGTTGCAGGATGTGCATTCTGTTCTGCCTCTGTATCTGCTCAGCAAAACTCGGTATTGTACTTTATACAAATTAGCTTCTACCTCTTTAAAAAAATCGTTAATCCCTAACGTGCCTTTTGCACCATTCCATAAAATATCTAACTGCTCTTTTGTTAAATCTATAATGGCTTTATGAATAGGGAAACCTGTAACTTTTGCTCCTTTTATAAATTGATCTTTCCACCAAACTAGTTTTTCTCCTTTCCAGGGAGCAACAGCGCCTTCGTACACACTTAATTGTTGGTTTGGAATTATTAAATCTTTATCTATACCTAATATTTGCGAAAAGCCTTCGCAAACCGGACAAGCACCAAAAGGGTTATTAAACGAAAATAAATTAGGCACCGGCTCTTCAAACACAATACCGTCCATTTCAAACTTATTGCTAAAAGGTATTTTTTTTTCGCCGTTAATTTCCAACAACAGTTCTCCTTCACCTTCATAAAAAGCTGTGTTTACCGAGTCGGATATTCTATGCAAATCTTCCTCATCAAAATCTTTTTTTACAATTCTGTCAACTAAAACAAAAGTGGATAGTTGAGAACCTGCCTGTCCGGTAGGCAGGTTGATAGTTGATAGTTTTTTAGTTTCAAGTATGTCTTCAATTTTTATTGTTTCGCTTTGGTGATAAATTCTCGAAAAACCTTTTTGCAATAAAATATTCAACTCTTCTTTTACATCTCTGTTTTTATTTATTTTAAAAGGCACTAAAATAAAAACCTTATCTCCATCGTTTAATGCATTGATGGCGTTAACCACATCGCTAACATCATCTTTTTTTACTTGTTTACCACTTATTGGCGATATGGTTTTGCCAGCTCTTGCAAACAGCAATCTCAGGTAATCGTAAATCTCCGTCATACTACCTACAGTGCTACGTGGTGTACGGGTAATTACTTTTTGCTCAATTGCAATTGCAGGGCAAAGGCCTTTTATATCATCCACATCGGGCTTATTCATACGCTGCATAAATTGCCTTGCGTATGCACTTAGGCTTTCGGCATATCTGCGTTGCCCTTCGGCAAAAAGTGTATCTATAGTTAAAGATGATTTACCTGAGCCGGATACACCGGTAACCACAATTAATTTATTTCGTGGAATATCAACCGATACATTTTTTAAATTATGTACCCTTGCTCCTTTTATTTTAATACTATTTAAAATTGACATTGTTTATTACATATAAGCAGTGCTGCTGCTTTGGGTTTTGCTAAAATTTTCTTAAAACACAATACTACTGAATTAATAACCTAAATTAATTGGTAGATTTATTTCGTAAATATACTATCGTATAACTACTATAAAAAATTGAGTACTTGTACACTAGTATATTTCGGCAGTAATCATAATTTTACATCACCAATATCCAATAAAGTGAAAAGCAAAAAAGCCTATCAAATAGACTTCTACGCAAAATAAACATTATTGGTTCCTGTTAACAAACAACATCCTAAACCAAAATTTGTAGAAGTTATTAAATGCCTAACAAACTTAACCGACCAGCAACTTGTTCATTTGTATGTAGATGGAGATGCCGATGCTTTGGCTACTCTTGTAATGCGTTACAAAGAAAAAATCTTTACCAGTATTTATTTGTTAGTAAAAGACAGATATCTGGCCGAAGATATTTTTCAGGAAGTATTTATTAAAGTAATTGACACTTTAAGAGCTGGTAAATATACCGACGAAGGTAAATTTTTACCTTGGGCAATGCGTATTGCACACAATATGTGTGTTGATCATTTTAGAAAAGTAAAGCGTACGCCTACTATTAAAACTAGTGATGACAAAGATATTTTTGAGGTATTGAACTTTTTTGAGCCAGGTGCCGATCAAAAAATGATGGCTAACCAAAGCCACGATAGAGTTAGAAGATTGGTTGATATGCTGCCCGAAGACCAACGTGAAGTAATTATTTTACGCCACTACGCCGATTTAAGCTTTAAAGAAATTAGCGACCTTACTAATTGCAGCATCAATACTGCTTTAGGCCGTATGCGTTATGGCTTAATTAACTTACGCAAAATGATGACAGAAAAACAAATAGCATTATAATACTATTACCTTTTAAAGAACTGTAACTCCCAAATTTAAAAACCCTCTTAGTTGAGGGTTTTTTGTTTATGAGAATTTCGCTATTAACCTAAAACGATAACACATTTTTATAGAAGCAAAGAAGTTTTCAGCAATGCAAATCATAAAAAATGGGTACTGCTTTTATTATGGCTTGAATTTATCGAAATTTAAATACTCTGTATTCAGTTTAATAATACGCTTATAGCTAGGTAGTTTTTCAATTGGTAGTTTATTATTAGAAGTCTCGGCCCAACTAACATTTTCAGTTAATGTACATAAAAAGGAAATTGAATTAATCGCCTCGCCACGATGATAATTGTCATATAATGGTATTGATATAATAACAGTAAGGGTAGAATTTCCGTAACCTTCAAGATTTGAAGTATCACTAGAAGATGGTAAAATCCCCCAATTAATATCGAAGTCCTTAACTAATAAGGACAAATTCGATTTTTTTAATCTCTGCGGATATTTGTAAAATTCATTATTTCGACCACTTTTTTTATAAGTATCAATAAAGGAATGAATTTGTTTGTTTAGTTTAGATGTGGAGCTATTCGCTTGAATTAAAAATTGTCTTATTAAAACAGATTGCAGACTAGCAATCTTCTTCTTATGAAGTTTTGCACTATTTTTTGATTTATTTATTTCATCTAATACTGCAACTTGTTGACCTCTTACAGTTTCAAAACACAAGCATCCAAACATTATTAAGAATAAACAACGATTTAATAAATGCATATAGTTAATTTATTATGACTTTATTTCTTCATCTCTCCCAACCCACACTTCAGCCATTCTGCAAATTCATTTGGGGTTGGTGTATAAAATTTGGTTTTAGTTAGTAGCTTTCCGTTGGGGCTTAGAATAGCATATTGTGGCTGGCTGGTAGCTCCAAAATTTTCTGTTTGAAAAGTTGCCCATTTATCACCAACCGTTACAATGTTTTTATCGGTACCATTGCTGGTTTTATATACAGTTTGTTCGGTTGCCGATAGCTTTGTACGTTCATCTACATAAAGAGATACTACAATAAAATCTTTGCTCATTAAGTTGTTTACTTCTGCATTTGTCCAAACTTTTTCTTCCATGCGGCGGCAGTTTACGCAAGCCCAGCCTGTAAAATCTATTAATAATGGTTTGTTTTGCTCTTTGGCTAATGCCAATGCTTTTTCGTAATCGTTATGTATTGGCTCAATTCCTTTAGCTAACAACACATGGTTTTTATACATACTGTAAGATAAGGGCGGCGGAAAGCCACTTAGCAATTTTAAACCTGCATATTTACTATTAAACAAACCGGGTATTAAATAAATGGTAAATGCCGCAAACAATGCTATAAAAAATATTCGTGTGCTTCCAAATTTTTTAATGGGTGAGCTATGCCCAATTTTAATTACACCCAATAAATACAACACAGTTAATGTGCCAATAATTACCCAAAGTGCCACAAACACTTCTCTTTTAATTATTCCCCATTGCTCTACATTATCGGCATTGGCTAAAAATTTTACAGCTAAGGCAAGCTCTACAAAACCTAATACTACTTTTACATCCGTCATCCAACCACCGCTTTTTGGCAAGCTTTGTAACCAGTTAGGAAACATGGCAAACAACGCAAAAGGTAAACCTAGTGCTAACCCAAAACCAGCAGCACCTGCTGTAAGTGGCCATGCTCCCTGGTTGGCAACATTGGCCAATAACGTACCTAATATTGGGCCTGTACAACTAAATGATACAATGGCTAAAGTGCCTGCCATAAAAAATATACCGCCTAAATTACCTACACTACTTTTACTATCTGCTTTATTAGCAAGGGAAGATGGCAAACCAATTTCGTATAAACCAAAAAACGATAATGCAAAAAATACAAACACAGCAAAAAATATCAAATTGAGCCAAACATTGGTTGATATGTTATTAAAAATTTCGGGGCTTATTGTTTTGCTGGCAAGATGAAATGGTATGGTTATAGCAACATAAATTAAAAAGATAAACAAGCCATAAAATATGGCATTACTAATTCCTTTTTTACGGTTTTGAGCCTTCTTTGTAAAAAAAGTTACAGTAACCGGTATCATAGGAAAAACACAAGGCGTTATTAAAGCAATTAATCCACCCAAAAAACCTAAAATAAAAATAGTAAAAATGCTTTTGTTTTGAGTATCATCGTCACCACAATTAGCTGCAGGATTTTTAATATCTATGGATGCTATTTTTATTTTTACGCCAGATGCTACACCACCTTCCAGTGATGTATTAAATGCAAACGGAGGATCACTCATAAACTCATCTCCCTTGTTATAAAAAAATGTAAGGCTACCCAACAACTTAGCCGGTACATTGTTTGCAAAAGTTACAATAGCCTTCCACTCTACGTTTCCGCTTTGCAAATGCACTGTTTTATTTTCAAAAATGGTTGATTTTGTTTGCTGGCTTGAAGATGTTGCCGTAAAACCTTCTACTTTTACAGATGAATCTAAAAAAGCAATTTCGGCAGATTTTATTCCGTCTAAATCTTGGCCAGGTGCATAAAGTTGGTTGGTACCAACTGCAGGTGCTGCAAACGTAATTTCGTATTTTTTATCCGCAATTTTTTTAGCAGACACTGTCCATTTATAAGTAGCAGAATCTGTTTGAGCAAATAGGTTTATACTAAGTACAAAAATGCCAATTAAAAGAGTTAAAAATTTATTCATAATAATGTATTACAAAAAGAGGCAGTAGATAAGCTTTATTTTGTTTCGTAAAGCAAAGTTTACAAAGTAACAAAGTAATGGATTAATATTCAGTAATATTTATCACTAATGTACGTGGTTATCGTGGTTTCGTAGTGTAAAATATTACGTACGAAAAAGCCTCTCTCATATTACTTGAGTGCCACACTAAACGTTTTGGTTACAGGAGGTAAACATTTTTTATCATCGCAGGTTTGATACTCCACACTACCACTAATATTTGTTTTGGCCTTAGCTTTTAATTTAACCTTTTGTACAAACACAACTTTACTGGAATATTGGTTGGCTGATATTTTTAATTTTTTATCTTGATAAAACTCTATTTTACCCACTTCTTTAGCTTTACCATCTAAGCTTACTAAAGGGTTAGCGTTAAACGTAATTTCGGTAGGAATACTTATAGCATCTTTAGGCTGGGTTTGTGAATACAAATGCCAGCCACTTTGTATGGTAGCAGTTAAATATACTTCGTAAACCTTATCGGCTATTTTTTTTGAAGTAAATGACCATTGTACAGGATTTTGTACCTGTGCATTAACAAAAAATACACTCATTAAAACTAACACACTTAATAATACCTTCTTCATATTTTATTCTTTAAAATTAATATGCAAAATAACAACCAAATTTTGTTTTTGGGATGTTAAAGAATGTTAATTAACCCCAAATAAGTGGTTAAATACCGTTTTACCATCTACATTACCCAATATACTACTGCAAGCTCTTTCAGGGTGAGGCATCATGCCAAACACATTTCTTTCTTTATTACAAACACCGGCAATATTATGTATAGCTCCGTTAGGATTGGCCTGGCTGTTTACAACACCATTTTCATCGCAATAGCGATAAATAATTTGTTTATGCAATTCCATCTCTTCCAATGTTTTATCATTGGCAAAAAACCGTCCTTCGCCATGTGCAATTGGAATTTTTACAGGAGATGCATTTTCTGCAACAGCATCTTTCATAAAAATATTTTTACAAATGAACTGCTGGTTGGCATTACGCAATAAAGCACCGGGCAGCAAACCGCTTTCGCATAAAATTTGAAAGCCATTACAAACGCCTAACACTTTGCCGCCATTATTGGCAAACTCAATAACGCTTTGCATCATTGGGCTAAACCGTGCAATTGCACCGCAACGTAAATAGTCGCCATAACTAAATCCGCCGGGCAGTACTATGCAATCATCTGTAGTAAACATACTTAAATCCTTATCCTTATGCCAAAGCCTTACTACTTCTTGCTTTAAATCATTTTCTAAAGCATCTATCATATCTCTATCGCAATTACTACCCGGAAAAACGACTACGCCAAATTTCATAATAAATTATTAAGGATGTTGCTGAGTAAATTAAGTGCAAAGATAATGGATAGATTACTTTTTAAAAAAGTACTCTAAAGCTATTACCAAACCTACCATTATCCAATGCAGGCTTAAAGAAATCCATTTTTTATTGGTATAAAAAAAGGTTGCAGCAATTAAAACCGCAAACGGAACGGCACATAATACCCAGTAATTAAAGGTATGTGTAGCATTAATAAAAGGGATAAAAATTGCGATAAGCAGATATAAGAAAATAAGGTTCCAACTTTTACGTGACTGGATAAGCTGCCGCCTGAAATTTTGGTTTACAAATAACAATCCAAATGCTGATGCACCTAAAACAAGCCCAATGGCAATATATGCCAGATTTGTTTGGTTAAAAAATGGCCTTGTAATTGCAAAACCCGGAAAAGTATACCCCTGCCACTTATCGGCTATGAAGACATATGCCAATAAAAAATAGTACGGAGTAATTACGCCCAGTAATGCTATTACCCATTCGGCCAGTTTAAATGGCCTTATTAATGCCAAACCAAACAATACTAATAATAAAAATGCCACCGATGGAAAATAAAAAAACGTACCAATGCCTATTACTAACCCAATATTAAATAAATCTGTTTTGGCATTTTGGGTATTGTATAAATTACTCATTTTTGATAATACCCAAATTATAATGGTACTGATTATTAGCGGGGCCGATAGAACCTGCCACTCGGTAAATAGCGAAGTAATAAGCAGGTAACTCATGCCCGTTAAATAATTAGGCTTGGCAAATAGTTTTTGATCATTTGCCAATTTATTTAACGTAATAGCCTGAGCATATAGTAAAATAAATGTAATTATTGAGTAAATGAAGGGAAGCTCTTTTGCAATTGGTGTTAGCCATAACAAAAGGCCTTTATATAAAAAACCATCTATTTGCTGTGGCTGCGGTATTTGCGGATGCAAAAACAAAGGCAACTTAAGCAAAAGCACCGTAAAGTAGTAAGATAAAAGTATTTACCGGGTTATTAGCCTTAAATGTACCTGTCACTATAAATTGTATTGAAATGCAAATTTAGTAATCCTTGCAAAGGTTACTAATTTAATTTTCATTTATACAGAATAATGAAAGCTTAAGGCATATCTACTTTTGCAAAACAAATATATCCTCTGTAACTGCAAGGTATAATAATTTGCTTTGCACCTACTTGCTTACTTAGCCTTGGCATAAATTGGTGTCCTTTTTCTTCGGTTTTAAATGTAGGGTTACGTTTTATTAAGCCCAATGCGTTAATGCTTTGATCGGCCACAATTTCATTTCTTTTATCGTTGTTAAACAAAAAATGTATTTCGCCGCCAAAAGGAATGGCAGCATACGAAAGGTAATTATCCGTTTCATCTTCAAATTGATCTTTTTGAATAACCTTGCTCCACTCCTGTACTCCATCTTTATTCATACTTAATATTAATACATTAGCATAATAGTACCGTGTACTTTGATAATTACTGCTGCTATATGGCCTGTAATATCCGTAATACGGGCTGTAATAATAAGAGTTAGAGGTATAAGGGCTGTTTAAATAATCCCAGCGGTTCCAGCTATTTAAATTACCTCTTGTTTGTGTACTATAGTCCTCAGCAATTACTAAAAATCCACCATCTTTTTTTGCTATTACCTGTCGTATAAAAAATCATCCAAAGCAAACCGCAAGTGACCTTCCTTTTGGCTTCATCTCTTAGCGAATCGTAAATGGGTGCAAAATTGCTTACGGTTTGTTGTTTATTTTATCCCAAATACCTGTAAATAAGCCATCTACATTTCCTCTGTTTTTTTTGTAATAAAACGAATTAATTATATACCTGCCGTTTAAGTTATCAATTTTAATATTTACATCATCAACAAAATTTTTATCTAAGGGTATTTTTACATGAGTGAAACTATCTGTAACTGCACTTAACAAAATTAAACTTAGTTGATTGCTTGTGCTTCTGTTACCATCTCTGGTTTCTTTTGTAAAAATAAAATTGCCTTCATTGTCTACCGAAAAATTATCGTAGGCATCTCTTCTTTCATCAAAATTTAATGCTTGCCTGTGCTGGCTTAGAAGTGAAAACTGCTTATCATATAGCTTTGTAGCCAAAGTGTAGGTATCGTTTTTTTTATGAATTTTAAATACCATTATTTTTTCTTTGTTTTCGCTGCTGATGGAAGTGTAAATTTTATTATCGGCAAAAAACGAAATTTGGGTAGTATCAATTTCAACAGGTTCGGCAAGTTTTTTGCCCAACGCATCCATTTTTACACTCATGCAATGCAAAATATTTTTCTTTTGATATTGATAAATCATGAAAAAATAATCCGGGTAGCTTACGAAGTCTACATTAAAAGTTTTCTCAGGTAAAAAATCCAATTTAATATTTTCCAGTTCTTTCATTTCGTTATCCAGTACTGTAATCCTGTGTTTCCACCTCATGTTTTTATAAATTAAAACATTTGAGTTCATCTTGCCAATAATTTCAAAATTTATATCACTCCTGTCGTCTTTATCAATATCAGACAAAGTGATTTTTTGTGAAAATGTACTTTGCAAACAAAATATATTCGAAATAAAAAGAAAGAAAATAAGCTTATACATAATAAAACTTTACTTTAAAATTACAATTTTTATATACAACTGCTGTACATTACATTAAACAAGATGTAACAAAATTTGTTTTTACATAACCTGTTAATAAAAACTATATGCAAACAATATTAATTACAGGAGGTACAGGTTTGGTAGGTAGGGCATTAAGTGAATTTATGACCCAAAGGGGGTATAAAGTAATTATTTTAAGCAGAGCAGAAAGCAAAAGCAGCCAAAACAACAACATAACGTATGCTAAATGGGATATTAACAATAATTACATTGATATAGATGCTATAAAAAAAGCCGACTGTATTATTCATTTAGCCGGTGCCGGGGTAATGGATAAAAAGTGGACAACAGATTATAAAAAAGAGATTATTGACAGCCGTACAATAAGTAGCAGGCTTTTAATACAAGCACTTCGCCAATGTCAACATAACGTAAAGGCTGTTATTAGTAGCAGTGCTATTGGTTATTATGGTAAGGATGAAAAACCCGGTTATTTTTTTGATGAAGATGATGAAGCAGATAATAGCTTTTTAGGCAATACATGCAAGTTATGGGAAGCCAGTATTGAACCGGTAAAAGAGCTGAAAATAAGGTTGGTAAAATTTAGAATTGGTATTGTACTTAGTAAACAAGGTGGCGCTTTAGCAGAGTTTATTAAGCCATTAAAACTGAGAATTGCTGCCATTTTGGGCAATGGGCAACAAATGGTAAGTTGGATACATATAAATGATTTATGCAGGCTTTTTTTATTTGCAATTGAAAACCAAAATATGCAGGGGGTATTTAATGCTGTTGCACCAACTCCTGTATCAAATAAATATTTAACCCTATCCTTGGCTAAAATAATAGCGCCAACGTTTTACATACCCATTTACGTACCGGCATTTTTATTAAAACTAATTTTGGGTAGTAAAAGTATTGAAGTGCTAAAAAGTACTACAGTAAGTTGCCAAAAATTAATAAATACAGGGTTTACTTTTTTGCATAGTACTATTGGTGAGGCTTTAATCACATTTTATAAGTCGGAGTGAAGCATTTTCCTTCTGCTCCAAAAATAATAAAGTAGTAAATAGGCTAATGCAAACGAAAGCACAATCCAATTAAAATCGGAAGGCAAAAATTCTTTTGCCATATTGGTAAATTTATCCAACGGAGATGTTAGCAACCCGTCAGATGCGTTCATTGGCAGGTAATTACCCATATTACCCAAATCTATATTCGAATCTTTTTTAGTTTTATAGATAGAAAGAACAGCATCATAGATACGCCGTTTTCAAAAATGGTGTAAATAAAAAATACGGCAATGGCCACCACCGATCTTTTGGTAAGCAAAGAAATTAATATTGCCACCATATTATATGTAATGGCTTTTAATAAAAAATAGCCAACGTTTTGAAAGCCATGTAAAGAAAATGAAGTGCCGGATAAAGCTCCAAATATTAAGGAGGTAAGTACAACTACCAATGTACTTGCAATGGCCAAAAGTAAGGCTAACGCAATTTTTACTTTCAAGAATTCAGAGCGGCTCCATCCATCAATAATATTTTGACGATGTGTTTTAAAGGTAAATTCGTTTGATATTAAAATAACCATCAGCAAAGCCGGAAGCATTAAAAAGAAACTACTGTAATAACTTACCGATTGCCAAACCATATCAAAATCAAATGGAGAACCGGAAAATAATATTTGAGAGCCCTGAACTTTATCTACCACATCTTTTTTAAAAGCATATACAATATAGTTTGTGGCAACTACACCCAATGCAAAAAAACTGGTTAATAATATAAAGCCTGTATAACTTTTTATTTTAAGCCATTCTATTTTTAAAAGCTTTACCATTGTATTGTTTAATGTTTTACTGTTTTTTAACCGCTTTGTTTACCTGTAATTTCTAAAAATCTTGTTTCCAACGATTTTCTTTTTTCATTAAGCTTTGTGAGAATAACTCCATTATCAAAGCAGTATTTATTTACCATTGCAGCTGTAATATTTTCGGCACAGGTAACTTGTAAATAATTATCAACAGAATTTAATTTAACCACACCGCTCATTTGCTGCAAAATATTTTTTAGTTGCTCATTATCGTCTGCACTTAATTCTATCAGTACAGTATCTGCACTATTTCCATTGGTTGAAGACGACATTACATCTTTTACAGAGCTAACTGTTTTTAACACTCCTTTTTGAATAATAGCCACATGCGTACAAACTTTTTCAACTTCATCCAAAATATGGCTGGCCATAATAATGGTTTTACCTTTTTTACTCAGGTCTTTAATTAAATCTCTAATCTCGGCAATTCCTGCAGGATCGAGCCCGTTAGTGGGTTCGTCAAATACTAAAATTTCCGGATTGCCTAAAAGTGCCGATGCTATAGCAAGGCGCTGTTTCATACCTAACGAGTATGTATTAAATTTAGAGTCTTTACGTTGGTAAAGATTTACAGCTTGTAACACATTGTCAATATCCTCCTCTCCTCTTTCTTTAATTTTAGCCGCAATTTTTAAATTATCTGTAGCACTCAGGTAATGATAAAAATTAGGAGTTTCCAACAATGTACCAATTTGCTTTCGCATTGTATCATTGTTTGTATGCCCAATCCAGCTAAATGTACCACTACTGGCTTTTAAAACATCCATTACAATACCCAGCAATGTTGTTTTGCCACTTCCGTTAGGACCGAGTATTCCAAAAATTGAGCCTTTAGGCACATCAAAACTTACATTTTGTAACGCTTTAATATTGCCGTAGTTTTTGAAAGATTATTTATGGTAAGTACAGATGACACTATTTATGTTTTAATTATTATGCAATATACACTAAGCCTGATTAGATGTATGCGGTTGATGATAAATGGCAGAGTAACTTCCTAAAATACAATTTGGGTTAACCAAATTTAACTCATGCAACTTTAAATTATCAATATCATTTTGCGTTACTTTTCTATGCATTGGATGCATGGTTCCTCCTTTTTCGCCGGCAGGTACATTAGGGTCGTACTGATATTGAGGGTCTACCAAAGTGCCTCTTGGATACATAATACCCGGCACACCCTTACCTCTTAAATCCAAATCGGTTGGATGATCTAATCCAAGCGTATGGCCATATTCATGTGCAGCAGTTGTACTTCCTTTATACAAATTCTCCAGCTTAAAATATCCTGTATTACTTTTTAACCCATCTACAAAAGAAATATTACCGGCGGCATACTCTTCTATTCGTATATAGTTATTTTTTGGATTTCTGTTTTCAAAAATATCTTGCGGTGTAATATGTAAAAACAAATATCCCTTTACTACAAATTCAACAAAATATTCATCGCCTTTATAAATTACTTTCGCATTGGGTTCGTTCCACATGGTATTTATTTCCTCCACACATTGATCTACCAGTTCTTGTGTAGCCTGATTGCCATAAAACAATATATTTGAATAGATAAATAGTTTATTATCGGATTGATTTAGCTCAATTGTTCCCATAAAATTTTATTTTAAATTTTGCATAAAATAATCTGTAACCTTTTGATACAAATGAGCTCTGTCTTTTCCAAGCACATTATGTTCATGACCCGGGTAAATCATATAATCTACCTGAACACCGGCATCAACACAGGCTTTTACAAAATTTACAGAATGTTGCTGAACTACCACTGGATCCTGAACACCATGTATTAAAAGCAATTTATCTTTTAGTTTACCTGCTTGTTTTATTAAGTTAGTTGCCTCGTAGCCTTCAGGGTTTTCTTGTGGTGTATCCATGTATCTTTCTCCATACATAATTTCATAATATTTCCAATCCATCACGGGTCCGCCGGCTACTGCTGCTTTAAATACTCCCGGATGATTTAGTACAAAATTGGTTGTCATAAAACCTCCATAACTCCATCCAAATAAGCCCATATTATTTTTATCCACAAATGGTTGGCCGGTAAGATAATTTACGCCGTTTTCCAAATCCTTCATTTGTACATCTCCGGCTTTTCTAAAAATAGATTGTTCAAATGCTTTGCCCCGGTTATCGCTACCTCTTGTATCTAATGTAAATACAACATACCCTCTTTCTGCCATGTATTGAAACCAGTAATCCCCTGCTCCGCCGTTCCAGCTATTTAAAATCATTTGTGCATGTGGGCCACCATACCAATACACAATTACAGGATATTTTTTAGTGGCATCAAAATTTACAGGTTTAAACATTCTGCAATACAAATCATCTCCGCTATTATTTTTTATAGTAAAGATGTCGAGCTTTCCCATAGCATAATCAGCAATTGGATTAGCAGCTTGCAATAACGTTTTTGATTTGGTTGTTTTTAAGTCTATTACTTGTATCGTTCTTGGGTTTTCTGTGGTGCTAAACACATCAATTACAGAACTGCCGTCTGTACTTATTTGTGTTGCATGTAAGCCTGTTGCAGATGTTATTCTTTTTGCCTTACCTGATTTAATATTTAGTTGAAATAAATTTTTTATAACGGGAGATTCTTCCGTAGAAACATAAAATAAATTTTCTCCTTTAGCATCAAATCCTTTCACTTCTGTAACCTCCCAATTCCTTTTGTTAATTGCTTTACTAAGCTACCATCTATATTATATAAATACAAATGATTCCATCCGTCTCTGTTGCTTTGCCAAATAAATTGATTAGGGTTATTTTTTAAGAATAAAATTGGCACCAATGGCTCTACATATTTATCGTCTTTTTCTTCAAACAAAGTTTTTGAAAATTCGCCGGTTGTAGCATTGTATTGATTTAGCTTCATATGGTTTTGCTCTCTGTTTAGTACAGCAATAAAAAGCCATTTATCATCGGGGCTCCAGGCAATATTTGTTAAATACTGTTCCGCCGGGTCGCCGGTTTTAATCCAGGTTGTAGAATTTACCACTGCATTATATATACCTACTTTTACCTGATGGCTTTTACCGCCAGCCATTGGATATTTAATGTTTTCGTTTAGGGCCGGGTATTTTGTCCAATCAATAATAGGATAATCAGTTACCATAGTTTGGTCCATTCTGTAATACGCCAGCAATTTTCCATTGTTACTCCAAAATGTTCCTTTATTAATACCAAACTCATCTCTATGCACCGATTGAGCGTATACAATATTCTTGCTACCATCTTTTGTTACTTGCTTATTTCCATAAGCCAAAGAGGTTACAAATAAATTATTATTATCTACGTAAGCTACAAAGTCAGCAGTACTCTCTTCCACTGCATCTTTTTCTGCAATCGTTTTTTGTATAATTTCTTTAACCTGATTTGTTGCAGGATTTAAAGCAATTTTATTACCATTGGCGGTAAAAATCCAATTGGCAGATTTATTAAATTGTATTGCAGGCATAGCTTTAAGTTCACCATAAACTGTTCCTTTAAGTTTTTCGTTTAATTGCTCTAAAGTTAAAAACGGAGTTTCGGCTGTTTTAAAATTTCCTTTTACCCAAACATCTTTTCCGTCCATTTTTTTCAAATACACATAATCGTTAGCTCCATAAACAAATTGCAATTGCTTTAAGTTTTCTGCAGCAAGTGTGCTTCTGTTTTTAATCATGGCATCTTCCATGGATAGCAATTTGTTTTGTGCAAAGGTTTGTGAACAAGCAAAGGCTAATAAAATAAAAATTATCTTTTTCATATTTATAAATTGGTAAGCAAATGTATTATAAAAAAAGCACCGATAAATTACCGGTGCTTTTAAAGTTACAATTTAATCTTTTAGTTTCTCAATGGTTTCCCACTTTTCAAAACACTTTGTATTCTTTCTAACGTTTTCTTTTCGCCACAAAGCGATAAAAAAGCTTCTCTTTCTAAGTTTAAAAGATACTGCTCACTTACCAATTGAGGTTCGCTTAAATCGCCGCCGCACATTACATAAGCCAGTTTTTTGGCAACGGTTGCATCATGCTCAGTTGCATAATTACCTAAACGCATTCCGTTTATTCCTGCATGCATTGCTCCCAATGCGCTGCGACCTAAAACCTTTATATCATTGCGTTGTACCGGCATTACATATCCATCATCGTACAAATCAATTACGGCTTGTTTTGCCTCGGCTATTCTGCGGCCCTGGTTTACGCTAATTATATCTTTACCTTTTCTGTAAATACCCAAATCGTATGCCTCATATGCACTTGTAGCCACTTTTGCGGTAGCAATAGTTAAAAATCTGTTTTGCAATGTAAGTGTATCTACTTCGCCTTCATGCATTTCATCTGCGGCACGTAAAACAAATTCTTTAGTGCCGGCACCGCCGGGGATTACACCAATACCAACTTCAACTAACCCTGTATATGTTTCGGCTGCCGCAACTACTTTATCAGCATGTAAACTCATTTCGCAAGCACCGCCTAAAGCCAACCCATGTGGTGCAACTACAACCGGTATTCCCGAATACCTTACCCTCATGATGGTATTTTGAAACATTCGTATTGCCATGTCAATTTCATCATAATCTTGCTCAATGGCCAACATAAAAATCATACCCACATTTGCGCCTGCACTAAAATTTGCGCCTTCATTTGCAATAACCAACCCTTTGCATTTTTCTTCGGCTAATGCAATTGATTTTTGAATTCCTTCTAAAACCTCGCCGCCAATGCTGCCCATTTTAGTGTACCACTCTAAGCCCAAAACATCATTACCTAAATGATAGGTACGGCAGGCGCTGTTTTTCCAAACGGTTTCGTTTTCGAAATTTTTCATTACAATAAATGCATCGCCGCCGGGCAATGGCTTATATGTTTTTGATGCTACATCGTAACATAAACGTTTGCCATTTTCTACTTTGTAAAATGTTTTATTTCCAGCAGCAACCATTTCATCCACCCAAGCCGCTACCTTATAGCCAGCCGCTTTCATAGCTTCCACAGTTTTAGCAACGCCAAGTACATCCCAGCTTTCAAAGGCACCAATTTCCCAACCAAAGCCTGCCATCATGCCATCATCTACTCTATACAGTTCATCACTAATTTCGGGAATACGATGAGAGATGTAGCTGAATAAATTATAGTGAAATTGGCGGTAAAAATCTCCGGCTTTATCTGTGCCGGCACAAAGTGCTTTTAATCTTGTTTTTAAATCATCAATGGGCTTTGCAGTTTCAAGAGTAGCAAATTTTGGTTTTTGCCTTGCCCCATATTCAAGTGTTTGTAAGTTTAGCGTTAATATTTCTTTTTCGCCTGCGTCACTTTTAGTTTTTTTAAAAAAACCTTGCCCTGTTTTATCTCCCAACCAATTATTTTCTACCATTTTGTTTAACCAAGATGGAATGTTGAAAATTTCTTTTGCCTCATCATCAGGGCAATTATCTGCCACTCCTTTTGCTACTTTTACTAAAGTATCTATACCAACTACATCGGCTGTACGAAAAGTTGCCGATTTTGGCCGACCAATTATTGGCCCTGTAAGTGCATCAATTTCATCTACATTTAATTGCAATTTATCCATTGCATTCATAATAGCCATCATACCAAAAACACCCACTCTGTTAGCAATAAACGCAGGCGTATCTTTACATAAAACAGTTGTTTTACCCAATTGCAAACTTCCATAATCCATTAAAAAGTCAACTACCGCTTGGTCTGTATGTGGTGTTGGAATAATTTCTAACAAACGCAAATATCTTGGCGGATTAAAGAAGTGAGTGCCGCAAAAATGCTTTTTAAAATCATCGCTTCTTCCTTCTGCCATCATGTGTATGGGAATTCCTGATGTGTTGGATGTAATTAATGTGCCGGGTTTACGGTATTTTTCAACTTGTTCAAAAACCGATTGTTTAATATCCAATCTTTCTACAACAACTTCTATAACCCAATCGTAATCGGAAATGTCTTTCATGTTATCGGTAAAGTTTCCTGTCTTAATTCTTTTAATTACATCTTTATTATAAACAGGAGATGGGTTAGATTTTATAGCTGCCGTTAATGCATCATTCACTATCTTATTTTTATCAGATGTCTTTGCATCGGCAGGTAAATCTTTAGGTTGAATATCTAAAAGCAAAACCTGCAAACCTATACCTGCAAAATGACAGGCAATACGGCTACCCATAACACCACTACCCAATACCGCAACTTTTTTAATAATTCTTTTTGACATAATATTAATTTTTGTATAAACGTTTGTAAAACACCTCTTCTATTTTAGTAAAGTACAAAATTAGTTAGTTAAACAACTATTTGGTACGAAGATAAAAAAGAACCCTTATAAGTGGTTCTTTTTATTACTTATTTTAGTATTTAACTTACCCCGCTGCCATTATCCACTACGCCGTCGGGATTTACAAAGTACAGTTTGCCTGCCTTATCCTCTGCCATCAAAATCATTCCATTACTTTCGATGCCTCTCATTTTACGTGGCGCCAAATTGCATACTACGGTTACCTGTTTGCCTATTATATCTTGCGGACTAAAATGCATGGCAATGCCACTTACAATTATTCTGGTTTCAAAACCTAAATTAACCTGCAGTTTTAATAATTTGTCGGCTTTTTCAACTTTTTCGGCAGCTACAATAGTGCCTACTTTTAAATCGATTTTTGCGAAATCATCAAAAATAATTTCGGGCTTTACCGTTATTGCTTCCGTTTTATTTTCTTCCATAAGTGTAGCTGTGCTTTTAATTAATCCGGCTTTTAATTTTTCAATTTGCTTAACAATTTCCTCATCTTCAATTTTTCTAAACAATAATTGCGGTTCTCTTAAACTATAGCCAACTTTAAGTAAATCAATTTTACCTGCATTTTCCCAATCCAGCATTTTATCTACCACTTTCATCATTCCACACATTTTTTTTGCAGTAGCAGGTAAAAATGGATTGATAAGAATAGCAAGATTAGCAGTTAGTTGCAAGCACAAATGCAAGCAGTTGTCAATACTCTTTTGTACCTCCGGGTTTTCTGCAAGTGATTTTGCAACAATCCAAGGCTCTTTTTCCTGCATATACTTATTACCTGTTCTGCTTAAATCAATTACTTCAAACAACGCATCTCTAAACTTGTATTCCTCAATTAAACTTTCGATTTTATTTTTGAATTTTCAATTGCAGCAATCAATGCTTTGTCTTTATCATCTAAAATGTCTTCATGCAGTTTGGGCACTTTGCCACCGCATAGTTTGTGCATTAACACCCAAGTACGGTTTACGAAATTTCCAAAAATGCTTACCAGCTCACTATTGTTTCTATCCTGAAAATCTTTCCAGGTAAAATCATTGTCTTTTGTTTCCGGTGCATTGGCACAAAGTACATAGCGTAACACATCTTCACATCCTTCAAAATCTTTTACATACTCATTTACCCATACCGCCCAATTGCGGCTGGTACTTACTTTCTCTCCTTCAATATTTAAAAATTCGTTCGCCGGTACATTATCGGGCAATACAAAATTGCCGTGTGCTTTTAACATAGCCGGAAAAATTATGCAATGAAAAACAATATTATCCTTGCCAATAAAATGCACCAGTTTAGTATCTTCTTTACACCAATAATCGGCCCATTGGTTTGTTAATTCTTTCGTTGCCGATATGTATCCAATGGGAGCATCAAACCATACATATAAAACTTTTCCTTCGGCATTTGGTAAAGGCACTCTTATTCCCCAATTGCTGTCTCTGGTCATAGCTCTGCTATGTAAGCCGCTATCCAACCAACTTTTACATTGGCCGTATACGTTATTTTTCCATTCTTTATGCCCATCAATAATCCATTCTTTTAACCATGGCTCATAGTTTTGTAATGGAAAATACCAGTGTGTGGTTTTTTTCTTTACAGGTATGGCATCACTTAATGCACTTTTTGGGTTTATCAATTGCTCGGGGCTTAAACTGGTGCCACATTTTTCGCATTGATCGCCGTAGGCATTGGGGTTAGCACAAACAGGACAAGTACCGGTAATATAACGATCGGCTAAAAATGTATTTGTTTTTTCATCAAAATATTGCTCAGTTTCTTTTTCTTCAAACAAACCATCATCATACAATTTTTTAAAAAAATCGCTAGCTGTTTTATGATGCACTTGGTTACTTGTTCGGCTATAAATATCAAACGAAATACCCATTTGCTCCATGCTTTCTTTTATTATAGCATGGTATCTATCCACTACTTGTTGTGGTGTAATGCCTTCCTTCATTGCCCTAATAGTGATAGGCACACCATGCTCATCGCTGCCGCCAATAAACTTTACATCTCTTTTTGTGCTCTTAAATATCTTACATAAATATCGGCAGGCAAATAACAGCCAGCCAAATGTCCAATATGCACAGGGCCATTTGCATAAGGCAATGCTGCCGTAATTAAATATCGTTTTGGGTTGTTCATTAAGGCAAAAATACCTTAAACATTTTCAAATCCGAAATTTGAGTATTTTTAAGGATGAAACGTAAAGATTTTCTTTCTACCATACTTCCTTTAGGTGCTGCGTTGGCAGCATCAGCAGGCGTTAAAAACAAAGAGGTTCCTAATGCCAAAACACCTCCTTACTAAAAAAAAATGATACCATTGGCATTACCTCACCTGCCGGCTATATTACTTTGGAAGAGATACAACCTGCCATTAGTAAATTAAAAGAATGGGGATTTAATGTAAAAATTGGCAACACTATTGGTAAAAGAGATTTTACTTTTGGTGGAACAGATGCTGAACGCCTAAACGATTTTCAGCAAATGTTGGATGACAACAGCCTTAAAGCCATTTTATGCGCCAGAGGAGGTTACGGCTTTGTGCGTATTGTTGATGATTTAAATTTTAAAAAATTTATTAAAACACCCAAATGGCTAATTGGCTTTAGCGATATTACGGTTTTGCACAGCCACTTAACTGCCAATTATGGTATTGCCTCCATACACAGCAAAATGTGCAACAGCTTTCCAACAGATTGGAGTAAAGCAGAGCCAATACAGATTGAAACTATTGAAAGCATAAAACGGGTTTTACTAGGCGAAAAAATGAAATACCTCATAACACCAAACATTAATAACAAAACCGGTATTGCCGATGGCGAGTTGGTTGGCGGTAATTTAAAAACCTTAGAAAGCCTTGCCGGAAGCAAAAGCGATATTGACACCAAAGGAAAAATTTTGTTTGTGGAAGATACCGGCGAATATTTATATAGTTTGGACAGAATGTTTTGGAACTTAAAACGCAGCGGTAAACTTGATAAATTGAAGGGGTTAATTGTTGGGGGTTTTAAAATTAAAAAAGATGACCCCGGCGAAGAGTTTGGTAAAACGCTTGAAGAAATTGTTTTAGAAAAAATTAAGGAATACAACTATCCTGTTTGTTTTGATTTCCCTGTAGGGCATCAAAAAAACAATTTTGCTTTAAAGTGTGGCATACAACACAGGCTGGCTGTACATTTAAATGAGTGTATGTTAAGTGAGGTTAAATAAAAAGCCTTATTTCCACATTTACATACTAATTGTAAATCCGGTAGAAATGGTAACCGCATTTGTTTTAATAACATTACCAGAACCTGTTTGCGATTTATAAATATTTGAAAGCCCGTAATTATCGCTCACACCAAAATCAAGTTTTAGTTTTTTAGTAACAGGCACTTGTAATCCTGTGCCAACAGAAATTCCAAAGTTCATTTTTTTGTAGTAGTCGGAGCTGCTTTCGGTAGTTGATGGTTGGTTAGCAGGCAGCGGTGCCTGATATTTAATAACAATTTTATTGCTTAATGGAATGCCTAAAAATATACCTGCATTAATATTAAATTTAATTTTGCTTCCATAGGAATATTCGGCCAAAACAGGTAAGTTTAGGTAATTTAATTTATGTAACACATTACCTTTCACTAAATCTGTACCGTTTGCACTTACAAATGTTAAAGAACGATACATCCATCCGTATTGATCGTATTGCGCCAATACTTTAATACCAAACTCATTAGTAACATTCAATTTAACATGTCCGCCAAAGCTTGGGCCTATCAATACACTTTTATAATCTTTTGAAATTGCATTTCCGTTTGCAGAGCCTATATTTATTCCGCCATGTAAGCCATATTCAAAGTTTATTTTTTGTGCATTGCTAAATAAAAATAAAATAGAACAAAAAATAGTTGGTGTTAAATACTTTTTCATATTTGAGGGATTAAAAGATTAGTAATTGGTTTCATGATTTTTCAAATTCTAAAGCTTTAATTTAATAAAGCCAATGTATTATCTAATCAATATTGAAGTTCCTTTTTCATATACGGCTTTATTGGTCCATGGGTTAATGTAGCTTAGTTCCCAAACATACGTTCCATAATCGGCAGGTTGGCCTTTATAATGTCCATCCCAGCCTTCTAAGGGGTTTTTTGTTGTAAACATTGGCTCTCCTAATCGGTTATATACTTTTAAAGAAAATGCTTTTGCCAAATCTGCATTTACAGCTTTTAGTACATCATTTAATCCATCGTTGTTGGGGGAAAAAGCACCAGGCACCTTTATTAAACAGGCATCCAGCACTTTAATATTTAATTCATCTTGCACTTTACAACCATGATTATCTATTAACAAGTTATATTTTCTGGTAAACATGTTTGTAACAATGTGAGCTGTTGTAGCTCCGGTATTCCAACTATAATTATACCCTGTAATTGGGGTAGCACCTATCAGCATTGTTTCGTTAGGGCAAAGCACTGTATCGCTCCCTAAATTTAACTTAGGTATGGCGTAAATTTGTACATTTTTAAAGGTACTCACGGGTCCGCAAAACCTATCCATACCTGTTAGTGTAATAGTATAATTACCTTCGTTGGGATATTTGAATAATACATTACGGGTGTTAGCAAATGTTTTTCCATTGCCATTATCCCATAAATAATTATCTACAAATGGGCTGGTAGCTTTTGTTAATAAAATAGAGTTGCTTGTGCAATACTGTGGTTGCAATCCTATTATACCTATTGATGCCGGTGGTGTTACTACAATTGTTTGCTCTGCTGTATCTATACAGCCATATATGTCATTTACAATTAAGCGTATTGTGTAGTTTTGTGCTGTTGCATACGAATGTGGCGGTGGCGTTATTCCGTTAAAAATGCTGGCATCGCCAAATTGCCAAAGGTGTTGTAAACCAATGCCGCCAATTGTTGTATTAATAAGAGCCACATCGGTTCCATAACAAGTGGTATCATTTTGCAATAGAGAAATGCCCGGTTTAAAATAATTACCCAAAACAACATCTTGTGTTGCTGTTTCGTTACAAAAACCATTATCCACTTTTAATGTAATGCTTACAGTAGGTGTAGTAGTAGCAGCTAAGTAAGTAACGGTTTGCCCGTTTTGGGTTGTGCCATCGCTAAATGTCCACACCCAACTATTTATACCATTACCACCAGGGTGACTTAAAGCAATAGTATCTGTAACACAATCCCATTTTACCACACTTGAAAAAGTGGGGTTTAATTTACCCAAGATATTTAAGTCAATTGTTTCATTTACATTTTGTACGGCAAAACAAGTATCTAAAATCCCATTGCCGTCTGTTCCAATTTTATTGTGTAATGTATATAAACCTTGTGTAGTAATTGGTTGAGATAGCTGTACATCCACCCAATTGGTATAGCCGCCTGATACACAAGTAGCATCTGGTGTAGCTCCAGTTACTGTAACTGCAGATGAACCAGTAACCCAAAAGTCTGACCCGTTAGCGGCAATACTTGCACAACGGATTGGTTTTGAGTAAAATGCTCTAATTGTGTTAGGTGTACACTTAGCATATTGCACAGAATCAAACTTTGGAAAAACGGTGGGTTGTGGAATATTTATAGCAATAGTTTTACCAGCTAGCATATCTACTCCACAAGTATCTCTTACTGTGTTACCATCGGTTCCGTTATTAACTACCAATTGATAATTGCCATAAGGCAATGGATTTTGTAAGTTTAACCGCAACCCTGTTGCTCTGCCATTAATACAATTATAGGTTGCAGATGTAATTGCCGGATTACCCGGAACAATTGCAAACTCACTACCACTGGCTGTTACACTACTACATTCAAACAGTTTGTTAAAGTCAACATCAATATATCTTGGGGCACAACCTGTAAAATTTGTTGCAGCAAAATCAAGAGGTGTTTGAACTGGTACTACAAAGGAATATCTACAGGAGCTAATAATCTTCTACATACATTTTCAAATGTATTACCATCTGTGCCATCTGCAACTTGTAATGTGTAACTACCTGATGGCAATGGAGCAGGTAAATCAATTACTAATGAAGTAACAGCATTTGCACCAATGCTGCAATCCGAAACTACACCTGTTATTGTCGTTGCTCCGCCAATAATTGTAAACTCACTACCCAATGGAGTAATGGTGTTACATAACATATCTTCAGAAAAAGTAACTTTAAGTTTAGATGCATCGCAACCAACAATATTTACATTTGAAATGGTAGGTGCAGCACTGTTTGTTAATACTGCAGTACCACTAAAATCAATTGTGTAACCCAATCCGGAGCTTGACCAATTATTAACCATCAACATATAATCATGCCCTGTAACCAAATTAACCAGCCTGTTAAATTGTGAGCCGGGAGGGCCTCCTGCACAGGCCACATCAGATGCGCCGGCAGCAGTGCAACCTGTAGGTCCGGTTACACCGCTTAAGCTTAATGAAACTCTTAGTTCCATTATATATACATCGTTGGGAGATCTACCGGTAATATCAACCATTTCCCAATCAAAATCATCTCCAGCAGATAAAGGAGTAAGCAAAAAACCAAATACTCCAGCCTGATAGCAATGGAATTTATACCAAAGCGAATTATCCGTCGTTACAATATCTCCGCAACCAGCTGTTGGGTTAGGCAAATTTCCATTTCAGTGCATATCTGAGTATTATTTTCTGTAAATCTAACATTTCCACACACTGCAGTTGCTACCGGTGGTGCACTACCTGGTCCCTGACATGGACCTAATGGCCTATTTGAAATATTAGCTGGCCTCACTTTTTGTGCATTACCAACAAAAGGAAGAAGCAGTAAAAAAAAAGCCAAAAAACGCATAAGCAGTTGTTTAATACTGGTAAATTTAATTATAATTTTGTTGAATTCTAACTTTTAAACACCAAGTTTTGATAAAGATACCACCATACTTAAAAAAAGGTTGCACCATTGGCATTACCTGCCCTGCTGGTTATATGGCTGCCGAAAAAGCTCAAACTTGCATTAGCATATTACAAAAATGGGGTTATAATGTAATGGTTGGCAAAACATTAGGTAGCAACAGCATTAATTATTTTAGCGGTACAGATGAAGATAGAAGAGATGAGCTGCAAGCTATGCTTGATGATAAAAGTATTGATGCTATTTTATTTGGCAGAGGAGGTTACGGTGTTGGCAGAATAATAGACAAGCTAAACTTTACAAAATTTAAAAAAAATCCTAAATGGATTATTGGCTTTAGCGATATTACTGTTTTACACAATCATTTACATACCAATTGTAACACCGCCAGTTTACATGCTCCAATGGCTGCTGCATTTAATGAAGGTGAAAATGAATTTATTCTTTCCTTAAAAAATGCATTGGTTGGTAAAAAGGGAAAATACAAAGTAGTAATACATTCGTTCAACAAAAAGGGAAATGCCGCAGGACAATTAGTTGGTGGCAATTTAGCTTTGCTTACCAATTGTATTGGTACACCAAGCGACATAAACACAAAAAATAAAATTTTATTTATAGAAGATATTGGTGAACAAATTTATAGTGTTGATAGAATGCTGTATCAATTAAAACGCAGCGGTAAATTAAAAAATCTTGCCGGATTGGTTGTTGGTAAGTTTACCGATATGAAAGATACCGACAGGCCCTTTGGAAAAACGGTTGAAGAAGCAATAAAAGAAATTGTTGCCGAATATAAATATCCGGTTTGTTTTAATTTTCCTGTAAGCCACACCACAGAAAATGTAGCACTAAAAGTGGGTGTAAAATATGATTTAAAGGTTGGCAGCAAAAGTGTTTTACTATCGGAGCTTTAATAAACTATCCAGCTTTTTTTTATACAAATCAAATTCTGCTAAGTTATGGTGGGTTCCGTTTTCAATAGTAATAAACTCATCAATTGGTTTTAGCACATTTCTCAACTTACTTGCATTTCTATACGGTATTACGCCATCATCGGTACCATGAAAAATCGTTATTGGATATTTTACTTCGCCTAAATATTCGTTTACAGGAATTTTATATGTACTCATTTTTGTTGTAGGATAAATAGGTGCATAGCAACTAAATAACGATGGAATGCTGTAATACGGTGTTTCTAAAATTAATCGTTTATTATTTGTTACGGATGCTGCATAAGCAGCAATGCCAGTACCCAATGATTTACCGTAAATAATTATATTATCATTTTTAAATTTTGCATTGGCCATTTTATAAACCTGTAAGGCTAATTCATTCAATTTTTTTTCTGTACGCAGGCCTGTGCTTTTACCAAATCCCTGATAATCGGGCATCCAAACCTCGTAGCCATTTTTAGTAAACGCATTTACAAATTTTGCATATCGATTTATATTTTGTTTATTGCCATGGTAGTAAAGCACAACTCCATTGGTAATTGTATCTGTACTAAAAAACTTAACCATATTAATAGTTTCATCACTATTTAACGGAATAGCAACTTCTTCAAAAGGGGTTTTAAAATCAAATGTATAATCTGCCGCCAGTGTTACAGGATGAAATAAGAACTTTTCTTGTAAGTAATATAAAGCAATGCCTATGCTACAGTAAAGGAGTACTATTATTTTAATCCATCTAAATGTTTTTTTCTTATTCATTCATTAAACTTAAAAATTTTCTATGCGATTCAGGATTATTAATACTTAAGTATATCTCGTATAAAATTATGATACTCCGGAAAAAAAGGAAGATTATTATGCCCTCCTCCATGTATTGTTATTAAAGTAATTTTTCTGGGATTTAGCGCTTGTAATTTTTTACTTTGGCTAATAGGTATCAGCCAATCTTTATTACCATGCAAAATATAGGTATGGCAATTTACTTTTGGTATCCATTTATCGGTACGTAAATGATAACGCAGCACATACTTAAGTGGTAGCATTGGTAAAAAACGTTCTATTGTTTTTTTGAAACTAAAATAGGGTGCATCTAAAATTAAATAACGGGGTGTATTATCTGCTGCCAATTTTGCTGCAAATCCGCTACCAAGGCTTCTTCCATACACAATAATATGATTTTGGTGGTAGGTTTTAGTAAGCGTATCATACACAAACTGTGTATCACTCAACATATCTTTTTCGTTACGCTTACCGGTGCTTTTGCCAAAGCCACGATAATCAATTAACACTACATCGTACTCGTATCTGTAAAAATCTTTTGCATACTTTGCCCAGCCTTTTATACTGCGGCTGTTGCCATGAAAGTATAAAACTAACCCCAGGGGGTTTTCTACCTTAAAATGTAAGCCATTAATTCGTACGCCTTATGGTTCTACATAAAAAAAAGTTCTTCAAAAGGAGCGTCGTATTTATATACAAAATCCTGTTTCAGCTTTTCGGGCTTAAAAATAAATTTTTCTTGTACAAAATAAGCTATTACAGATAGTACTGCAATGCCTATCACTATATATAGAATTAGCTGTAGCACTATTTAATTTTAGTTGAACCGGGTTAATATAAGGAGTTTTATTCGCCCTCTTCGTCGGTATAAATTCGTTTTAATTTTAATTTTGTTGTAGGCGCTACAATTAGCGGAAATTTTTCTACCTGCACATAGCTTTGTTCCAGACCAAAGCCTTTTTCTTCGCTTAAAGATAGCTCTTTAAGCCAGAAATGCAGTCGCATAATAACTCTTTCTATAAAAGGTAATTCATTATCTTGACTAAGGAATTTTTCCATTACAATAAATTTAAAATCGCCAACTACATTATTTTTTTGCTGGCTTTCGTAACGGCTGGTAACATTTACTTCTCTGTTTGCCACCAATTCCGAAACTACTTTTTTAAACATCAAATTAATACGAGGCGCTACTCTAAAGCCTAACTTAAACTCTACTCTAATAATGTCGTTGGGTATAATGTGTGTTACCTCGTACTCACAAGTGTAAGGTTCATCCACCGTATCTACATGTACAAACCAATAAATATCGGCACGTTTGGGCATACCGCTTAATATGGAGTAAATTATTTTATGCTCAATTTCCTTAGGGTTATTGGCACTACTCATATACACTAAATGTGTAGCATATTTGGGCACAGTGCTGTCATTGCTTAATTCTTCTAACTTAGGTATGTAATCGTCCATCTTAACAAACTCTACATACCTGTTTTTAATTTTTCTTGCTCTGTACCACGTGTACATTACCGCAAATAAAGCGCCGCCTACTATTAACGTAACATAACCGCCATGAGGGAATTTATCTAAATTGGCTATTAAGAAACTAATTTCTATTGTTATGTAAACAAGCAAGAAAAGATAAATAAAAATTGCCTTCCGTCGTTTGGTAATTAAATAATTAGCAAATAGAATGGTGGTTGCCAGCATGCATAGTGTTATTGCCAAACCATAAGCGGCTTCCATTTTGCTACTTTCTCTAAAAAATAAAACTATACCTACACAACCAATAAAAAGCAATGTGTTTATTGCCGGTATAAACAACTGCCCTTTGGCCTCGGTAGGGTAATTGATTTTCATTTTGGGCCAAAGATTTAAACGCATGGCTTCGCTTATTAGTGTAAACGAACCACTAATTAATGCCTGACTTGCAATAATTGCTGCAGCTGTTGCTATTACAATGCCAGGTAACACAAACCATTGTGGCATAATACCATAAATGGGTTTAATTATTTCTTCGGCAGTTGGGTATATGTGTTTTACTTTTTCTAAATCGGCCGATGCTGCAAATACTGTTCCGCTATGTTTACTTAAAAGCCATGCTCCTTGCCCTAAGTATTGTACAATTAAGCATGTTTTTACAAATATCCAGGATATGCGTATGTTGCCTCTTCCACAATGGCCTAAATCGCTGTACAAAGCCTCGGCACCTGTTGTACAAAGAAATACAGCGCCAAGAATCCAAAAGCCGTGTGGGTATTGTGTAAGCAATTTTACAGCATAATAAGGATTTAATGATTTAAATACGCCCCAGTAATTGGGTATTTGCGAAATGCCTAATACTAATAACATGGTAAACCAAACCATCATTATTGGGCCAAATAATTTACCAATACCTGCACTTCCAAATTGTTGCATTAAAAACAGCACAACTAATATTCCTATTACTATATATACAATTGTAGATGTAGAAATATCGGCAAATTTTGGAATATTGCGTAAACCTTCTACAGCCGATGTTACCGAAATGGGTGGTGTAATCATACCATCAGCCAATAAAGCGGCGCCACCAAGCATAGCAGGAATTACCAACCATTTTTTTTGCCTGCGTACTAAAGTATATAACGAAAATATGCCGCCTTCACCCCTGTTATCGGCTTTTAAGGTAAGTACTACATATTTAAAAGTGGTTTGCAGGGTTAACGTCCAAATTATGCAACTTAACGATCCTAATATTAACAGTTCATCAATAGGTTTTCCGTTTACAATGGCATCAAATACATAGAGCGGAGAAGTTCCAATATCACCATAAATAATTCCTAAAGCAATAAGTAAGCCTGCGGCGGTTACTTTATTTACATGTTTGCTCACAAAAAATAATTTATTAAAAAGATGGTTTTATAAAACATAAGGTTGTATGCTTATGTTTTTTATGGGTACAAATGTATATCTAATTGAAATATCAAATACATTTTTTTACAGGTAATAAAAAAGCCGCTTTAGGTATAAAGCGGCTTTAACATTTTTGTACTATTATCTTAGCTTATGTATATAATCGTTGTTTAAAAATTGCTTACGTATATCTTTTAAATCTCTTAAAATACTGGCATCTATCAAGGTATTTTCGGTTTCTAAAACAAACCCGCCAATTAATTCGTCTTTTACGGCAGTTTCCATTTCTACTTCGTATGCAGAGCCGCCGGCCTTTACTTTTGCCAAAATTTCGTTTTTCAATTCATCACTCATTGGTACAGCCGTAGTAACTTTTACCTTTTGTATATTTTTTACTTTATTGTATTGTTCTATATATGCCTCTACAATTTCGGGTAAACTGTTTTCTCTGTTTTTTCGTACCAGTAAATTAATAAACAAATTAGAAAGATTTCCTATTCTGCTTTTCGTTACTGCTTCAATTATCTTTCCTTTTACACTGCCCTGAATGATTGGGCTTACCAACATAGACACAAAATCGGGATTGCTTTTGCAAATGCTTTTAAGCAATTTCATATCTGCCTGCACAGCATCTAACTGATTTTGCTCTGTTGCAATATCAATTAAACTTTTGGCGTATCTGTTTGCTAAACGTGGATTGTTCATACTTAATTACGAATGTGCAATTATAAATCAGGAGTAGTTACAAAACATTCCTAATTCTTAATTCCTAATTTTTAATTCAACTTTGCTTCTCCGGCTAATTGCTTAATATAGCTTTCTTGCTCTGTTTTGTTGCCTAACTCTCTGCGTAAAACTTTTCGCTAACCTCTATTACCAAATTACCTACCTGATTTTTAATTTCGGTAAGTGCTGCCATTTTTTGATGGTTAATAGCTGCTTGTGCATCGGTAATAATTTTATTAGCTTCTACTTTAGCCTGGTCTTTAGCTTCGTTTATAATTTTATCTTTTATGTCTTTAGCTTCTTTAAGCATTACTGCTCTTTCTTCACGGGCCTTGGTTAATAAGGCTTCGTTATCATTTTTTAGCTGTGCCATTTCTGCCTGTACTTTAGCAGCTTGGGTAATAGCATCTTCAATTTTGTTTTCTCTTGTATGTACTGCTTTTAATATTGGTTTCCAGGCGTATTTGCCTAATACAAACATTACAATAAAAAACGTTACCGTCATCCATATTATTAACCCTAAGTCGGGTTTTACTAATGGATCTAAATCTAAAAAAAACATATAGTATATTTTATTTTTTTCTAATTAAATGCAAGTCCTCCGCCCTGTGCATCAAACTTGCATTAGTTTTTTTGCAATTGGTATTATGCACCTAATTTTAAGCCTAAGAATGCAATTACACAAGCAAATAAAGCAACCGCCTCTACGAACGCTGCTGCAATAAGCATTGTGCTTCTGAGATCATTCGCTGCTTCCGGCTGACGAGCAATACCTTCTGTTGCACCTTTACCAATTTGGCCAATACCAATACCAGCACCTACTGCTGCTAAACCAGCACCAATTGCTGCAATACTTCCGACCATAGTTTTACAATTTTTGCTGAAAGTTGCCTTTCAACGGGTTTACAAAAAAATATTTAAAGACCTCTTCCCAACCCTTCTCCAAAGGAGAAGGAACTGGAAGATTGTGTTTTTTTAATGATGTGCTTCTTCGTGATGATGTTCTTCAATAGCCATACCTATATACAATGCTGTTAACATGGTAAAGATAAAGGCTTGTAAAAAAGCAACCAACAATTCAATACAATATATAAATACTGCAAACGGCACAGCTACTGCTGCTGCTGCTACAGCTTTAAATACAAAAATTAAACAAATTAGTGCCAATACCAAAATATGGCCGGCTGTAATATTTGCAAACAAACGAATCATTAATGAGATAGGTTTAATAAACACTCCCATTAACTCAATTGGCGCTAAAAATAATTTCATAGGCCATGCTACACCCGGCATCCAAAAAATATGTTTCCAATAGTTTTTGTTTGCACTAACATTTACCACTACAAATACTATTAAGGCCAACACCATTGTAAAAGCTATATTACCGCTTAAGTTAGCACCTCCCGGAAAAAAAGGTATTAAACCCAACATATTATTTAACCATATAAAAAAGAAAATGGATAATAAAAAGGGCATATACTTAGTGTATTTTGGGCCAATATTAGGCTTTGCAATATCGTCTCTTACAAATAAAATAATGGGCTCTAAAAAACTTTGCAAGCCTTTAGGAGCAGAGTTTACCCCTCTTTTTTGATATGCTTTAGCAATGCTTAAAAAGATAATACAAACCAACAACATGGAAAGTAATAGTGTAGCTACGTTTTTAGTAATGGAAAAATCAAATAATTTGGCTGTGGTGTTTGAAGTACCATCTGCATTTAAAATTTCTATTTTACCTGTTTCGTGGTTTAGTTTATAGCTATTTTTTCCATTGTAAACAACCGGTTGATGATGTTCGTCCCTTAAGTTTTTTGAGCTAAATACCTCCAAACCTTTATCTGTATATAACATTACGGGTAAATGAACCGAAGTATGCCCCCATAAATGCCATCCATAGCTATCTTTTACGTGATCCATTATGGTTTCAGTAATATCAAATTCCTTTTCGCCATGAGTTGCGGTTGTATCTGCCTTAATTTCGCCTTCATGCTGTGCTTTTGCCACACCGGAATTTAGCAGTAAAAAACCTGCTAAAGCCGCTACCAGTAATGATTTGATGCCTTTAAATGCCATAACTTCCGTTAAATTTGCCGCAAAGATACATAGCCGGCGGCTAAATTAAAAATTGAGAGTTGAAAAACTACCATTTTTGAGCAATTTTTTGTGTTTAAGCTAACTCCTTTTCAAACTGCATTTTATGCAGTTGATAATAGGCTCCCTTTTTAGCCAGCAACTCTTGATGAGTGCCTGTTTCTTTTATTTCGCCTTTATCTAAAACAATTATTTTATTGGCTTTTTGTATGGTACTTAGCCTGTGGGCTATAATGATAGAAGTACGGCCTGCAATGAGTTTATCTATAGCCTGCTGTATAAGTAATTCGCTTTCAGTATCTACTGATGAAGTAGCTTCATCTAAAATTAATATGGCCGGATTATACAACAATGCTCTTACAAAAGATAATAATTGCCTTTGTCCCAGAGAAAGTGTTGCTCCTCTTTCCATTACTTTATAATTGTAACCACCGGGCAGTTGCATTATAAACGGATGAATACCAATTAATTTTGCCGCCTGTTCCACTTCTTTTTGGGTAATTGACGGATTGTGCAGCGTAACATTATCTAAAACAGAGCCGCTAAACAAAAAAACATCTTGCAAAACCACTGCAATTTTACTTCGTAGTTCATCTAATGAGTAATCTTCAATATTTTTATCATCTACCTTTATTGTACCTTTTTGTATTTGATAAAGCCTGTTTATTAAGCTTATAATAGATGTTTTGCCACTACCTGTGTGGCCTACAATGGCCAATGTTTCGCCTTTATTTATTTGGAAAGAAATATTTTTTAATACAAAATTATCATCGCTGTAAGCAAACCATACATTGTCAAATTCAATTTTGCCCTGCAAATGTTGGGCAGATGATTTGCCGTTGTTAGGCATAAAATCGGGTTCGTCGTGTATTTTAAAAACCCGTTCGCTGGCTATCATACCCATTTGCAAAACATTAAACTTATCGGCTAATACCCGTAATGGCCTAAACAATAAATTAAGACAAAGAATAAACGAGGTGATTACGCCTGCAATTTTCTCTTTTTCGGTAATTGAAATGGTCAATGAATTGGCATCTTTTGCAGCCCACCAAACCAGTAAGCCTATTGATACAGCCATAACCAACTCCACAATTGGGAAAAAAACTGAGTATGCAAAAATGGCTTTAATATTAGCATTGCGATGCTCTTTATTTATGGCTGTAAACTTTTTGTGCTCTCTTTCCTCTGCGGCAAAAAGCCTGTACCACACTCATACCGGTAATATGTTCTTGCACAAAAGCGTTTAAGTTAGCCACTGCATTACGTACTTGTGTAAACGATTTGTTCACCGTTTCTTTAAAAAAGTAAGTGGCAATTATTAATAACGGAAAAGGAGCTAGGCAAACCAGCGTAAGTTTCCAATCTACCATAAACATATACGTAAGTACAGATATTATGGAGAGTAAATCGGCAATAATGGGTATTAATCCATCGCTAAAAATATCGTTGATAGATTCTATATCATTTATTGTACGGGTAGTTAATGTCCCAATGGGGGTTTTATCGTATTGTGCTAAATTTAAATGCAGTATTTTATTGTATGTAGCATTTCTTAAATCTTTTACTACATTTTGCCCAAGCGATGCTGTTAAAAAAGTAAAGAAAAATCTGCAAGCCGTTTCCAGTAATAACAACGCAATTTGCAGTATAGTTACTTCAATTATAAAGCCGCCTGTACCTTTAATAAAAAAAGCCTCTGTGCCGCCTTTTATACCCTGATTAATGGTTAGTTGAATTAGCAACGGCCGCAATGGTGCCATAATAGCTAATACAATTGCTAAAATAAGAGAGTTGTAAAACTTTTTTTTATATGGTGCCGCAAATTGAAATACCCGTCTTAATAAATTAAAATTGAATATTTTTTTAGGAGATGACATTCATACAAAGATAAATGTTTGCAGCAGGGTTGCCAACGTATGTTAAAACTTAACACTAAGGCTACTCAATAAACTAAAATTATTATTAGTTGTGCCGGATTTAAATAAATTATCTTTTGAAGAATAATTTTTTGCTTCAACTCTAAACAATATGTTACTTGCAATGGCATAGTCGTAATTGGCAGAAATCCCAATTACATTAAACCCATTTTGTGTGCCTGTTGTTTGCAATAGTTGTTTTTTATCATTAAACCATTCTGCTCTTGCTGCCACTGTTGTTTTTTTGCAATAGCTCTTTTTACAATAAAAACCGGCGAATACCAAATGGCGTTATTTTCTGTACCTATATCAAGCCCTGCAATAAAACCTGTTTTACCATTGGGTTCGTAAATGCTGTAAAAGTTATGGTACGTTCTAAATGTATTAACAGAATCGGGTTTATCTGAACCTAAAAAATTACTATAGTTAAGTGTAAATTTACTGTTAAGTTTTGCATTTATTTGCATACCAAAAGATGGGCTATTATAACCATCCGGTTTTTGAATACGCTGCCAACCATTTAAATACATAACGGCTATAAAAACATTTTCTTTTTATTGGTTTTTGTAAGTTTAATTCCTGTTTCAAAATAAGGCGAATTTTCGGCCAATAAGCCTCTGCTTAAAGTGTAACAATCTGCAGAAACAGCGCTTTCAAAACCAATATGACTGGGCATTATACCGGCATCCAACCAAATTTTGTTTTTTTTAGATAGCTCTATGCCAATATTAGCTTCGTAAATATGTTGCAAAATTTGCGGTTCAGCTGCTAAATTATATTGAGGATAATTACCTGTCATTACTGCAAGATTAGCTCTTACTTTATTTGCCAAATAATTAACTTTTGCAAACGCCAGATTTACATTTACTTCATTGTGTCTTTTATGATTGTATAAAAAAAAAGAGCGTTGGTGATTTTGCGGTTTATCAAAGTCAAACTGATAATAAACATCTATATAACCACTAACGCTAAGTTTGCTGCTATCTTGTGCAGTTGCTTTGTTGTACAAAAAGAAAAAAGAAAAAATGGAAGCTATAACAATCTTCATACATCAATTGTTTTAATAGATGATACATTTTGAAATAAGTATTGGAAACCGAATAAAAAAATCATGATTAAACAAGTATAAAAATTGTAGTTACTCCGTCATTTTTTTATTATACGCTTTAATAAAAATTGCACCTAAGTTTTTGTATGGCGGTATATAATTTTCCCAGCTTTCTCTTACGGCCTTATTTGGATCTTTAATAAATGTTTTAGATAGTGCCGTCCACATGGTACGCCAATCCAACGCCTTACCGGATTGAAAATTTTGATTAAGATAGTTTAGTATTGGCCTGTTAATATCGCCTACGACAATTTCCTTTGTTGATACAATGTGAGCATTAGAACTGTTTTTTAAATATTTGGCTTAAATTTTTGTAGCCGCCGCAACTGCCTAAAACAATAATTTTTACATCATCGGGCATACGCTTTAAAGTACGCTCTAACCAATAGCTGTGGCCACGATGCACAATTACCGATGGCACTAAACCTTGCTGTGCCATATAACTTATTAAATGATATTGTGCGGTATCATCTAAATTTTTATCACTTTCTAACGGCCGGTTTACAAAAATCCAAACCTTTTGCCCCTGCAACGATTTTATCTCTACCCACTCTGCCTTGGGCGTTATTTGCCACAACTTTTTATCGGCAAATGAATTTACAAATGCAGGAAAGAATTTTTTTCCATCATCATCTCCATAAAAAAATACCTGCTCTATTATTCTTCCGCTATCATCTGCAATTTGTTTATTATCTACGGTGTAAATAGATGGGATGCCATACTCGGCAGTAAGGTTTATTTTATTAGTGCTATCTGCACTTAAAAAAATTGTTTTAAGTAAATTGTAAATTACTTTTCCTCTTGCATTTTCTATAGTATTAGCCGCTATTTCGTTTTCTTTTACATACTGCAAAATAGTTTGTTGCAGTTTTTTATTGTTAATGCTGCTGTAACTATCAGCAACATCTACCGCATCTTCCAAATCTTTTGTTTTATCTAAATTATCTACAAAGCGATGCATTATTTGCTCAGATTTTGAAACAGGCATCAACTTTAAAAAAGTGTCTAACCGATTAAAATTAGCGGCCATTTTTATAAAGCGCTTAAAGTAATCGTAGTTTACTAATTGCAGTAGTGAATCGGTTTTAGGGGTTTTTCCAAGCCGCTGCAATAATCTTGTAAAACTATGCTTGTAACTGCTTGTATAAATTTCTGCTTCGCCCAAAACAATCATATAATATAAATCTACAGACGATAAAGGTTCTACCGCCTTCATCCTAACTTGCTCCGGTTTTTCGTGTAAATCGTTAATAATTTTTACAAAATGCTGGTTTGCTTTTTTGGCAAGTGTTTCTCTTAAACCATTTGCGCCAAACATGGCAATGGGTGTATCGGCATTTTGCAATCGTTTATAATAACCTATCTCTGTTTGCACCAGAGTTTTAAAATACGCAACACTATCGTAGCCTTTTTCGCCATCGCCAATTATTTTACGTAACGAGTCTATGCTTGTTTTACCATTTAAAATATTATCTAAAAAAGGAAAATAAAAAGGGCATTTTTAGTTTTAGAAAGTTCCACCACTTTTTGCACCATAGTGTTTTTACTTTGGTGTATGAGCATTCCGGTAGCTGTATTGGTAGCTTGTGCAAAATTATATACGCTGGTTGGGTTTGCCTTACAACCCACAACCAGTAAGCTATCGGCAAAAGGCTCGTTAACAAAAGGCTCAATGTTAGAAATAATTTTTTCGGGGAAGAGAAACGAAAATTTATGAAAAAGTATAGCCTTGCTTTCTTTATACCCTTTGTTTTCTATAAAAATTTCGGTAACAATTTTTGCTACATCGTATGGCGCTTCGTTTATAATGGGCGCCATGCTTGTGCTATCGGCCGTTGCAAGCATTACATTGTAAAAAGTAGTTACAAGTAATGGAGCGTAAGCAGGATCAAGTAATTTTTGTTTTGTTTTTTCTCTAAAACTTCTTACTAATTGCTCAATATAATTAAGATATAAAACCTTTTGTTGCTGGCCTTTTATTTTATAGTTTGTTTCTACAGAATCCTGCATTTCGTTAACCTGCCGCAGCATGGCATCGGTTATTGCTAAGTTTATATCCTCCTGATGGGTGGCTTTAATAATACCATCAATTTTACCATCGGCTTTATCCAGTAATTTTTGCTCAGCATTAATTTTATCGTGGTTAATAATTCTGTGTATAGGTATTTTAACGGTATCTGCCGTGGCAAATACATTTACAGAAACAAGTAACAAAATAATAAAGGGTATATATCTTTTCATATGTATTTCTGGTACAAAGATGCTAAAAATTAGTGAGTAGTTGTACAGCCCACAAAACCTTGGGCAATTTTTAAGAAATGGCTTAACAATTTGATAATACAAATTATGCTGCAATTTAGTACCATCAGTTACTTGCAAAGGCTATTTTTGCAAATATGAGTATTGTTAAAAAAATATTAATTGCTGATGATGAGCCGGATATTGTAGAGATAATTAAGTTTAACCTGGAAATGGAAGGCTTTGAAGTGTACACAGCAAAAAATGGAAACGAGGCAATTGAAGCTGCCAAAACATACTTGCCCGATCTTATTATTTTAGATATAATGATGCCGTACAAAAATGGCATAGAGGTTTGTAATATTTTACGTTTGCAACCTATGTTTAAAGACACTTTAATTATTTTTTTATCGGCCTTAAGCGATGAAACTACCGAAATAAAAGGGCTTGAAACCGGTGCAGATGATTACCTTACCAAACCCATTAGCCCAAAAGTTTTAATAAGTAAAGTAAATGCACTTTTCAGGCGTGTTAATAAAGATATTCCCAATATTATACAGGTTGGCGATTTACAAATTAACAGAGAAAGATATATTATTAATCACAACGGCACCGAAATATCGCTTGCCCGTAAAGAATTTGAATTGCTTGCACTTTTAGCAAGTAAGCCAGGTAAGGTTTTTTTACGCAATGAAATACTAAGCCAAATTTGGGGTACCGAGGTTATTGTTGGCGACAGAACCATTGATGTACATGTTAGAAAAATAAGGCAAAAATTAAATATGGACTGTATTAGTACAGTTAAAGGTGTTGGGTATAAGTTTGAATTATAGTTAATAGTTGCCTGTTCATAGTATTAGTAAAGCCTTTAATTTTACTTCTTGAATTACATACTATGAACTATTAACATGAATCATTAACTCAATGCTCCCACAAAAAAATCTTTCTCCTCAACAATTATCGGCGCTTACAGCCTTTTTAATTGCTATAGCAGTTGGGTTAACCATATATGCAATAAGGCCGGTTTGGTGGATAGCATTAGTTGTTTCATTTATTTTATTTCTAAGCAGTTTTGCGCTCATTTATTACACTCTTCAGCGTTTTATTTACCGAAAAATAAAACTCATTTACAAATTTATCTGTCAAACCAAAGCAAGTAAAAAAGAAGAATTTTATTACAAAAATATTTTACCACAAAAAGATATTGATGAAGTAAGGGAAGATGTAGAAAAATGGGCTGAGCAACATAATACAGAAATAGAATTATTAAAACAAAATGAATCGTTTAGAAAAGAATTTTTACAAAACCTTAGCCACGAATTAAAAACTCCCATTTTTGCCATACAAGGCTATGTGGAAACCTTATTAAATGGAGCGTTGGATAATAAAGAGGTAAATCAAAAGTTTTTGCAAAATGCATCTCGTAATATTGATAGATTAGCAAATTTGGTTGATGATTTGGATGAAATATCTAAGTTGGAAAGCGGACAATTACAACTTAACGAAACTGCATTTATTATACAAGATTTGGTTAAAGAAGTATTTGATTCGTTATCCATTAAAGCTGATGAAAAAGAAATTAAATATATTGTAAAAAAGGTTGTGAGTTTGCCTTAGAAGTTTTTGCCGATAAAGAAAAATAAGGCAGGTGCTTACCAATTTAATTGACAATGCAATAAAGTACGGAAAACAAAAAGGAACCATTGAATCAAGTTTTTATAAACTGGATGGCAAACGGGTATTAATTGAAATAAGCGACGATGGTAGTGGAATTTCTGAAGAGCATTTACCCCGTATTTTTGAGCGTTTTTACCGAACCGACCTTGCCCGTAGCCGCAAAGTTGGTGGCAGCGGTTTAGGCTTATCTATCTGCAAACATATTATTGAAGCACATGGACAAAGCATACATGTGCGTAGTAAAATTGATATAGGCAGTACGTTTGGGTTTACCCTTTCGAAAAGAAAAAATTAATGTATTGCTTTATTTAATGTACCTATAGGCAAATGAGGTTGCAATGCATACCAACAAAGTGCCATTAACAAACTCGGAAACTTAGAATCTAACAAAGATTTGGTTTTGGTAAACCCTTTTGCCAATGTATTAAAGCTGCAGGTTAGTAAACTTTTTTGTTTAGACTCATCATACAATTCCAGTTCACCTGAATTATTTTCGTTATAAACAAAATAATATTTCTTTTCATTCATTTCAATAAAACCTTTTCCGGCTCCGGATTTTATTTCCTCTACCTTCCCAATTTTAATACCATATTCATTTTTTAAAATCGCCTTAGGTGAAAACAATCCTTTCTTTTCAAAAAAGAAAAGTTTTTTACTAATGGTGCTTACAAACCTGACAATGTGTGTGCTTTTTGTAAACGAAATATCTGCCAGTTTTTTATCGTCCTGCCACAATTCAAAATTTTCGTTTAAAGAACTTGCGTTAGTGCTAACCCATTTCATAAACAATTGTTTTAGTTTTTGATAGTGTGAATATAATTTTTTAAAAACAAGATTCTTACGTGTAAAAAAGAATGTGATTTAAATGTGTATAGTAACAATTTGGTAACATTAATTTAACCTATAAAAAGGCCTCCAATAAGAGTAAAGGAGGCGGTAGCATGAGAAAACTTGCTATTTGCTTAAGAAACTATTTGTTCAAACATTTTTTAATTAAATCTTGTCCACCCTTTATGCCATACAGCATCAGCTCCTGCCGGAGCAATAGCACCCCGGAAAGCAACTGCACTAAATCCGGTTGCAAGCATTGGGTTTGTAAAGCTTGCGCCTGTTGATGCAGGAGATGTACCAAACGGACCAAAATCTGGCAATGTATAGTTAAAAGGATTTACAAACTTTGCATCATCGTTTGTAGCCAAAATACTGTTGCCAAAAAACGGGTTTGTAAACCATGCTTGTATAGAGACTGTTGTTGCACCAGTAGGTGCAGATGTACTTGCTGCATAAGCAATTGGTGTAGTACATCCTGCTATTATACAATTTCTAATTTTTAAAGAGCTATCATTAATATTTAAATCGGTAGGAGTGCCTTTGCTGGCATCTATTAATATACCCGTTGGCCAACCTAAAAAACCGAGTTAAAAATTGACACACGGGTATTTCTTCTTAATTGTGCACCAGCTAAAAATAAACTGCTGCCGGTATTTGTTAAAGTTGCCTTAGGGCCTATGGCTGTAATATTACTAAAGATTGCAGAAGTTATTGGATTTGTTGCAGAACCATTGGCATCATTATCACTTTCAAATGCTTCTGATTTTGAAATATCTGCAACAGAAGAATCTCTGACAATTAAGCCAAATTGTATTTTACCGCTAAATCCATTGTCAGTATCAAAATCATCATCTTGTGTTTTGTATGCAATTAAATATTTACAATTAACGGTTCCTCCAAACCACTCATAAGCATCATCCTTTGCATACGTCACCTCTATATGATCTATTTGTGTACCATTACCAACACCACCCATTGTTAAACTATTGATTTCTTTATCGGGTAAAAATGCATATCCTGCATATTCAATACGGATATAACTTAAAACACCACTATTATCAGCAGCGTCTGTACCACCATAAAGCCCGTTTCCACTTGCATCGTTTACGCCTCCTTCAATTTCACCAACTCCTGCACTGCCATTAAAACTACTATTTGTTGGTGCTTTGCCCAGCAATACAATACCTGCCCAATCGCCGCTCCGTGGCGATGCAGAATTTGATGTAAAAACAATTGGTTTATCTACTGTACCTTGTGCATTTAATTTTGAACCTCTGGTTATTATTAATCCCCCGGCATTAATAATATCTCCTTTAATTGTAGTACCAGGCTCAACTGTAATTGTTGCATTATTAGTTATATAAACCAACCCTTTTAAAATATAAGTATTAATTGCCTTTAGGGTTGTGTCCTTACTAATTTTACCCTCTAAAGTAATGGTTTGCCCTGTAGTTCCACCTTGCGGTGTATTTATAATTGCAGTAGTGCCATCTACTTCAATTTTACGGCAACTTATAGCAAAAATTGCTGTTGCAATTGCAATGCTTAAAACTTTTTTCATGTGTGTTTTATTTTAAATTTTTTATGCTTTTGGCAGATATAATTATTTGATATTGTATCCAAATGAAATACTAAATGTTGTACCATAATTTCTTTTTATGGCAACCGCATCTGTTGCAGATTTGAAGTTTTTGTTGTTGTCCAAATCATGATAGAAATAAGCAGGCTTGTTTAGCAAATCCGAAATATTCAGTTTAACTTCACCCTTGTCTTTCAGTATTTTTTTTGCAATTTGAAAATCAACTAACGGACGTGGATTTTCCCAAATGGCAGGCACTTGTTCGTTACCTACATATAAAATCCTTCGGCCAATTTGATTAAATAATAGCGTAGTGTTTAAACCAATTTTCTCTACATCATATTGCAAGCCAATATTAATTACATAAGGGCTTTGTCCTTGCATTGGGCGGTTAATATTTGCAGTATTGTCTTTTACTTCATTACGTATATAACTAATATTGCTGTAAACTGTTGCATTTTTAAGTGCACTTATAAAAGATAATTTTTTTCTAAGTTCAAGCTCTATTCCATAGCCTATAGCTTTTTCGGCATTTAAATAGTTGAATGTACTGCTTGTTCCTACACCACTTTGATTAAAATATAACTCAATAGGTTTCTTAAAGTATTTGTAAAAAACGCCTAATGTAATTAATTCTCCGGCTGTAGGGTATAATTCGTAACGCAAATCTATATTCGAAATTTTTGTACGGGATAAATTTGGGTTACCTAAAATGGTTGCACCTAACTCAAAATCAAAAAATGCAAACGAAGAAATCTCCCTAAACTCAGGCCGGATAACAGTTTGAGAAGCTGCAAAACGAATATTTGTTTTTGAATTTACTTTATATGTAAAATTTACCCCTGGCAAAATATCCAGTACTTTGGAGTAAACATGCCTTGGGTCATCTTGCTTCATACTACCCACAACCTGATCAAAATGCTCAACTCTTGCGCCCCAAACCACTCGTATTTTATTGCTGAATAAATTATCGAATTGTATATAACCGGCGTTTAAAATGGAGTTAGCTATATACCGAAAGCGGTTGCCTGCAATTTCATCAAACGAAAACTTATTATTAGCTCCTCCAATATTTGCCGGGCTAAAAATAGTATTCTCATCAAGAGCTCTAAGTGCAGGATTATCTGAAGCCAGATAAAATGAAAACGGACGGGAATCAAACAATCGGTCTTTTACCTGAAATAAATAACCACCTTTAATAGTTTGAAAGTTACTTAACCAACGGAATGTTTTTGAAACATCTGCTCCGACAGTATAGATATAGTCGTTAAGATTGCTAAAAAAACGGCTGCCTGTTTTTTGAGATAACGAATTACTTATTAAAGCCAAATAAGGCTGATTGGCAGTTGCTACAGACTGATTGTATTGAATACGACGTTGATCGGGAATGTATTGATCCAGAATACCAAAACCACCATACCATTTAAATTTTGCATTAATTTTTGCAAAGTTATGGTCACCAATTATTTGAGTATTATTATAAATATTTGATTTAAATGCCATTTCCTTAGCTCTGATATTTTCACCCAATATCGGATCGCTTTCAAAATCTTTTCCTGTTCGTATTGTAGTATAATCCGTAGCATTTATGTTAAACAGGTTTTTAATGCTTATTTTATTATAATTATTTAGCTGTATAGCAAATGTGGCTAATCCTCCGACCAAAACATCTTGCGAATATTTGTTGTTTTGATAATCAAAATTAACATCGGCATTTGTTCCATTTATACTATAAAATTTATTTTGAAAAGCTAGATTTTTGTTACTCTTATTATAGCTTATTGAAATTAAACCTCCGGCATCTTTGCCAAATAGTTTTGTTTTAAATCCTCCATTAATTAGTACCGACGCATTTAAGCCTGCATTACCTTCTGTAGCAGTCCATGTATTACTAAACTGTGCTGCGTATGCATTTTTTTCATCTTGAGACAGTACTTGAAATTTTGATTTTACAGGAAATGTTTCCGAAGGTAATTTTCTGGTTTTATCATCAACCCCCAACCAGTCATATTTACCTCCCTTGTAAGAGAAAAAACTGTTCCCTAATGTTTGACTGTTAAATCCTGTACCAAATTGAACAGATAAAAACCCTTTGCTTGGTATATCTTTTGTATTTACTTGTACTAAACCTCCGGCCCACTCACCGGGAAGTTCAGGAATAAAGGTTTTGTTTACAATTATATTATCAATAACTGCTGCCGGAAACAAATCAAAAGAAAATGTTTTTCTATCTGGCTCGGTACTACTTAATAAAATACCATTTAGCATTGCCTGATTGTATCTGTCGGCCAACCCTCTAACTACCAAATATTTTCCATCTTGTACAGATGTTCCGGGTGCTCTTTTTAATACTTCACCAGTATTTTTATCGGGGCTTCTTCTTATAGCTTCGGCACTAATTACCTGTGCCACAACAGCAGTGTTTTTTTGATATGCTATAAGTGCGGCACTTGTTTCTAAACGTTTAGAAGACGATGATTTTACAATAATTTCTGTTTCTGTTTTAGAAGCAGATTCCAGCACAATATCCAAATGATTTACATCATTAGCTACTACTGCAATATCCTCAATTAGTTTTGTTTTATAATTTACCGATGTTAAGGTAATGGCATATTTTTTCCCTGCCGTAAGTGTTAAAACAAAATACCCATCGTTATTTGAAGCAGCACCGGATTTTGTACCGTTAAGTATAACATTTACTCCTGCAATTGGGTTCCCTGTTTTTGAGTCTGTAATTTTTCCTTCAACTTTTCCTGTTTGTGCATTTACATTTAATAGGCTTGTAAGAAAGGCAATAATAAAAACTAGTCTCATGCAATTTTATTTATTGCAAAGAGAACCAAAGCATGTTAAGGTAAGTTTACGCAGATGTTACCTAAAGGTTACTTATATATTACCACAATGTTAACACTTGCATTAAAACCGGAATTGCAGCCTGCAGGTAAACACATCATCTTTTACATTTGAGGTGTAGCCCGTCAATTGCGTTTTTTCGTTGGTTACTTTTGCATAATACAAAACCAGTTTAACATTATCTGTTAAATAATTTACATACCCAAAGCCTAATGTGTTGAATTTTATATTAGCTGCGGTAAAATTACTTCCTGCAGCACCTATTTCATTACCGCTTATGTTTGTATTAGGATCGTACCAATCATATTTAATAACAAGTTGGTTTTTGTTATTAAAAATTTGCTGCAATAAATAAAAGTAGGCTCCATTAAAATTGCGTACATGAAAGCCTTCTGTACCTGTTGTTAATACAACTGGCGTTTCAGAATTATTTAATGTACCTGTTTGTTTACCCATTACAAATTCACCCCGTATTTCTGTAGTTAGCCCTTTATTGTTTTTAAATTTGAGTTGTGCATTAACGCCATAATAACGCCTTGGTGATGTTTGATATAAATTACTTGCAGAAGAATCTACTGTAACTTTTTTTACTCCTGATATGATGTTAGTAGTAAAAACATACTTTGTATTCTGCACAAGCCCCCCATATAAAACTGATGCTCCTGCCGATAATGTAATTTTTTTAGTTATATGATATGGTTTCAAGGCAATATTGCCAATAAAATCTTTTATATTATCAAAATCGCCGGATGCATTAATGCCTTGCCCGTTAAAAAATCCGATATCCGCTCTTAAATATTTTAGCTTCGTGTCTTTTCTTCTGGAATCTAGGCTTAACATGACTCCTAAATCTCGTTCACTCTTCATTAATAGCTGACTCATTCTTCCACGTTCAGGCGTTTCTCTATCACTGCTGCTCAAGTTTACCTCATATCCAAAAGGGCGGGCAAACATTCCTGTTGTTAAGCTTAATACTTTCCAATTGTTTTCAAAAAGTCGTCCCCAAACATCTCTAACAGTAAAGGCCCTTTCATTGGCATCAAATTGAAAAACAATTTGTACACTTGGTTTAGTGTTATTGGTAAAGTGTACATAATCAATTCTAATACGGCTACGCCTTAGCATAAACCTATTACTTACCTGTGCTCCAAAATCGCCGCCTTCAAAGGTTTTTACTCCTTTAGATTGAGCTACCTGAAATTGAGGCTGGATGTAGCCACCAATACGCAAATGATCAAATTTTTTGTAGATATTTAAAATACCCTTGCCCTCGGCCTTAGAGGTATCTACCATATCCATTAAAAACTGTGCCCGTAAAAGATTGCAAAGAAGTATTGTTACGGCTAATAGCGCAATTTGTTTCTTAAGCATTTTTGAAATTTGCTGCAAAGGAATAACAATTTAATATTACCTCTATGTTATCAAATTATTAACAATTCCAGAAAGCACTAATTTTTACAGCATATTTATACTTTTGCCAAAATTTAATATTATGGCAGGCATAAACTCAATTTTAAAAATTTTTTACCCAAAGACAGGGTATTTTATCAATTATTTGAAAGTGTATCATCTACCCTTGTTTTAATGGGCGAAAAATTAAAAGAAGTAGTTAGCGAACCCGATTTTGAAAAAAGAGGGAAATTGATAAAAGATGTGGAAGATATGGAGCATACCTGCGATGATTTTACTCATGAAATTTTTACACAATTAGGTAAAAATTTTATTACTCCCTTTGATAGAGAAGATATACATTATTTAGCTACTGCATTAGATGATATTGCAGATTATATTCAGGCTTCTGCCAAAAAAATAAATTTTTATAAAGTAAACCCAAGCGATAGCGGTATTCAAAAAATGGCCGATATAATTGCACAGGGCTGCGTAGCAGTAAATGGCGCTGTGGTTGAATTACGTAATATGAAAAACATGCGTAAAATAACCGATGCATTGGTTTTAATTAACAGCATTGAAAACCAGGGCGATGATATTTTTGACATGAGTATAGAACGTTTGTTTGACACGGAGCCGGATGCTAAAGAAGTAATCAAGAAAAGAGAAATTTATCAGGTAATGGAAATCGTAACAGATAAGTGCGAAGATGCGGCAAATGTAATTGAAAGTATAATTGTGAAATACGCTTAGGCAAATAAAAAATGAAGAAATGAAAGAATTAAAAAAATATTTTTTAATTCCCAATTCTTTAACTCCTTAATTTCTGCAAATGACTTTAGTAATAATAATAATAGCCCTTGCTTTAATATTCGACTACATTAATGGCTTTCATGATGCTGCTAACTCAATAGCAACAGTAGTTTCAACAAAAGTGCTTACGCCATTTCAAGCAGTAATATGGGCTGCGTTCTTTAATGTTGTAGCCTATTTTATTTTTAAAGACCATGCCGTTGCCAACACCATTAGCAAAACAGTTCATAAAGAATTTATTACTCTACCTGTAATATTCTCTGGATTAATTGCGGCCATTTTCTGGAATTTACTAACCTGGTGGTACGGCATTCCTTCGTCATCTTCTCATACACTTGTAGGAGGCCTTGCTGGCGCTGCTCTTACACATGCCATGACAACGAAAGGTGTAGGTGTAAGTTGGGGAAGTGTTTTAGAATCAAAAACAATTTTTGAAATTATTATTTTTATTTTTTTGGCTCCGTTAATTGGAATGATAATATCCATTTATATTACTATTGTAACTATCATGCGTAATGTGTGGCTCAGGATTGGTATTATAGCATTAACCACATTTCTTACTTTTTTAGCGTTTAATAAGTTTGAAGCCAGTAAAATGGATAAGGGCGTTCAAAAGTTTTTAAAAATAGATAAATACAAAGCTGAGGTAGAGGAAGGTAAAGAAAAACTGGCTGCCAACCCTACCGATAGCAATGCCATAAAATTTTTAGCAACCGCCGAAGAAAAGTTAGCCAAAGCAACTCCTAATTACGAAAAAATTAAAGCAGAATTAGCATCTTACGATGCACAAGGTGCTACTGCCATTGCAAAAAAAGCACAGCAAGGCGGTTGGTTAAAAGATATAGAAGCCAGCAGGTTAAAAGACGATGTTCGTAACGCAAATGGCTACCTGATACTGGAATCAAAAGCAACCGAAAGTGCCGAATCTAAAGCAATTTTTGATAAAGCAAAAAAACTAACTGAAGATTATAAAATACCTCTAAAAAAATATTTTAATAACGAGTTGTCCTTAGATAGCACAATGACTGTATTAAATGCTATCTATCCAATTGCACAAGAGTTTAAATCAAAAGTGCAGGAAAAAATACAAAAATTCAGCATTGAAAAAGCATTAGCAAAAGACATTGAGAAATCAGATAATAGCGGTTTAGCTTGGGGCATTGTTATAGCATCTATAATATTTTGCTTAACATACATATATGTTGAAAAAATAAAAACACCTACAGCCTTTAAGGTAGCAAATATGTTTAAAAAACTACAGTTATTTAGTTCCGCCGCATTTAGCATTGGGCATGGTGTAAATGATGCCCAAAAGGTAATGGGTATAATTGGTGTTGCTTTAATTACCAGTGGGCAAATTCAAAATTTTTCAGATTTACCTAACTGGGTACCGCTTGCATGTTATTTAGCCATTGGCCTTGGTACAATGAGCGGGGGTTGGAAGATTGTAAAAACAATGGGAACTAAAATAACAAAAGTTACTCCGCTTGAGGGTGTTGCCGCCGAAACCGCAGGTGCCTTTACATTATTCTTTACAGGGCAAGCTGGCATACCTGTTTCCAGTACACATACTATTACGGGTAGTATTATTGGTGTAGGCGCCACTAAACGCTTAAGTGCTGTACGCTGGGGTGTTACGGTAAATTTACTTTGGGCCTGGATATTAACCATACCTGTAAGTGGTTTATTGGCCGCATTAACTTATTGGATTGTTAGTTTTTTTATTAAATAAAATTTTTCATTTGCAAAAAAGCATCCTTACACGGATGCTTTTTTATTTACAGTAAACTATATAGTACTTTCGTTTTACAATTTTATAAACTGTATGAGCAAAATATTAGTAACCGGCGGTTGTGGCTTTATTGGAAGCCATACCATAGTAGATTTGGTTGAAAATGGATTTGAAGTTATAAGCGTAGATAACAACTCCAGAAGCAATGAATCTATTTTAAATGGCATTGAAAAAATTGTTCATAAAAAAATAAAGAATTACAAAGTAGATTTATGTAATTACGATGAAACCTACGCCATCTTTCAGGAAAACACTGATATAGCAGGCATAATACATTTTGCAGCTTATAAAGCTGTTGGCGAATCGGTTGAAAAACCTTTAATGTATTACGAAAACAATCTTACCTCGTTAATTAATATTGTAAAATGTGCAAAGGAGTTTGGTGTAAATAATTTTGTATTCTCCTCTTCCTGCACCGTTTATGGTAATCCGGATACAGCATTGGTAACCGAGTTAACACCACAAAAAAAAGCCGAATCGCCTTACGGTGCTACAAAGCAAATGGGCGAACAAATTGTTACAGATGTTTCTTCCAATACTTTTACCAGTATTTTACTACGTTATTTTAATCCGGTTGGTGCACATCCCAGTAACCAAATTGGTGAACTGCCGGTTGGTAAACCACAAAACCTTGTACCTGCCATTACGCAAACCGCAATTGGCAAATTGCCTCAAATGAAAGTATGGGGGAATGATTATGATACAAAAGACGGAAGTTGCGTAAGAGATTATATTCATGTAAGCGACATAGCTCATGCACATACCTTGGCATTACACTATCTTCTTAATAAAAAAAATAAAACCAATTGCGATATTTTTAATTTAGGCACAGGTAATGGTTACACCGTTTTAGAAGTAATAAATACTTTTGAAAAAGTTGCCGGGCAAAAATTAAATTATATAATTGGGCCACGTAGAAGTGGTGATGTAGTTGCTATTTACGCCAACAATGAAAAAGCAAAAAATGAACTTGGCTGGAACCCTAAATATTCTTTAGAAGATATGATGTATACCGCTTGGAATTGGGAAAAGAAATGTGCTATTGAATAAAGTGTTTATTGGCTAATTTGCTAATTGTTGGGTGGCAATGTATCTTCGCCAATCTAAATTTGAACTCATAACTCATAACTCATAACATGTTAAAAGCAATAGAAGTTACCGGAAATAAAGATACTCGTAGCGGATTTGGCGATGGCATTTTAGCCGCTGCCCGTAAAAACGCAAATATTATTGCCTTAACGGCAGATTTAGCAGGCTCCTTAAAATTAAATGGTTTTATAAAAGAATTTCCGGAGCGTTTTATCCAGTGTGGTATTGCCGAGGCTAATATGATTGGTGTTGCTGCCGGTTTAACCATTGGCGGAAAAATTCCGTACACCACAACATTTGCAAACTTTAGTACCGGTAGGGTTTACGATCAAATACGCCAAAGTGTTGCCTATAGCGGCAAAAATGTAAAAATTTGTGCCAGCCATGCCGGTTTAACCTTGGGCGAAGATGGTGCTACACACCAAATTTTAGAAGATATTGGGCTAATGAAAATGTTGCCCGGAATGACAGTGATTGTACCTGCCGATTATAATCAAACCAAAGCAGCAACAGAAGCAATTGCCGATTATGAAGGGCCTGTTTACCTGCGTTTTGGCCGACCGGTTTGGCCAATTTTTACAAAAGAAGAAGATTTTGTAATTGGTAAAGCACAACAACTTTCCGAAGGCACAGATGTTACCATTTTTGCCTGTGGTCATTTAGTTTGGAAGGCCGTAGAAGCAGGGCTACTTTTAGAAGAAAAAGGAATAAGTGTAGAAGTGATAAATATTCATACCATAAAACCTTTGGATGAAGAAGCTATTATAAAATCTATCCAAAAAACAAAGTGTGCTGTTACTTGCGAAGAGCATAATGTACTTGGCGGCTTAGGCGATAGCATTGCTCAAGTAACTGCAAAAAATTGCCCGATACCTATTGAGTATATTGGCACAAATGATACATTTGGCGAAAGCGGTAAACCATCTGAGCTTTTAGTAAAATATGGTTTAGATACACCAAATATTGTGGCAGCAGCGGAAAAAGTTATGGCAAGAAAATAAATACTGTATTATGAAAACAATATTATCCTCATTACTTCTAATAATACCATTTAGTTGTTTTAGTCAACTAAAAATAGGTATAGTTGCCGGGGCTCAAATAACCAATATGAATTTTCAATTTGATTTAAATTTTAGACCAACTACGGCGCAAATTAATCCATTATTTGGCGGCTTTACTGAATATGGTTTTAAAAAGATTTTCACTTGCCGGAGAAATATTATATACTCCTTTTTCATATAAAAGTAATTTTATGGAAGGTATTGATGCGAATGGCAACATAGTAGGTACAATCAATAAACATAAAATTAATTATTTAAATATTCCAATAACATTCAATTACAAAATTGATTTATACAAAGCAAAATTAAAATTCGGGGTTGGCTCTTCATTTAATATTGTGCTGGGGAATAAGGCCTTAATAAAGGAAACAAATACCAGTTTTAGTGATATATCTGTTGCAAATACAAAGGGAGCCTCAAAAATGTACACAGCATTTTATTTACACAGGTATTGAATTTAATAAATATTTAATTATTCTTGCTGCACAAAAAAGTTTAACCGGCATATTTGAATCCCAAAGTGTATCCTCTTATAAATTTAACGGGTATGCCGCTGGTGTTAAATTTGTTTATTTTTTAAAAGACTAAATTTGCATTAAACTTCTCCTCAAAAATCCAATCTTACCGATTGGATTTTTTATTTTTACTGCTGCAACAATCATATATGAACGAACATTTAGACGATAAAGAGCTTTTAGCCCAGTTTAAAGAGCCTTCTACTAAAGAAAAAGGTTACACTCGTATTATAAAAAAATACCAGGAAAAACTGTATTGGCATGTTCGCCGTATGGTGGTAGAGCATGAAGATGCTAATGATGTATTACAAAACATGTTTATTAAAGTGTGGAACGGGTTGGATAATTTTAGAGAAGATAGCCAACTTTATACCTGGATGTACCGCATAGCTACCAACGAGTGTTTAACTTTTTTAGACCAACAAAAAAGAAAAGCTACTACATCTTTAAGTGATGACGAAAATGGATTAAGCAATAAAGTGAAAGCAAGTGAGCATTTTGATGCTAATAAGTTGGAATGGAAGTTACAAGTAGCAATACAGCAATTGCCTGAAAAACAACGAGTTGTATTTAATTTACGTTATTACGATGAAATGCCTTACGAAAAAATGAGTAAGGTGCTGGAAACCAGTGAAGGAGCGCTAAAAGCCAGTTACCACCATGCTGTAAAAAAAATTGAAGATTTTATATTGAATAATTAAACTTTTAGGCTCAAAAACCGTCTTAAAATTGTAATGACTAACAGAACAGAAATATTGAACGAATTAAAAGCACTTAGCCCGGTGTTAGTTGGTTTGCAACAGGTTAATGTTTATACTGTTCCAAACGGATATTTTGATTTGTTAAGCGATGATATTTTAGCTACGCTAAATATTGAAAAAAATAGTTTTTCAGCAAACAATAAAGTTTTAGTTAACGATGTGCCTGCAGGTTATTTTGATAATTTGGCAGATAACATATTAGCTAAAATAAAGCAACAACAAGTTGATAATGTTGGTGAAGAATTGAGGAATTTATCGCCAATGTTATATAGCATACAAAACGAAAATGTTTATAGCACTCCAACTGGCTATTTTGAAAATTTAAGCAACGAGCTGGTTAATAAGGTAGAGCCACAAGCAGCAAAAGTAGTTACCATGCGTAAAAGCAATTTTACGTTTATAAAATATGCAGTAGCTGCTGTGTTTACCGGTATTATTGCGTTTGGCCCCTTTAAATATACAGCTTCGGGTAATAAATTAGATGCAGTTACGCAACAGGGTTTAGCCATAGCAAAAGAAAATAAGTTTGACGAAGAATTGGCAAAAGTTACCGATGACGATATTGTAAAGTATTTAGAAACAAATGCGGCCGATGCAGATGCTGCCTTACTTGCCAATGTTGTGGATGAAACAGAATTACCAACACAAGAAGATTATCTTACCGATGAAAAAGCGTTAGATAATTTTTTAAACAATATAAATTTAGACGACCTTAAAAACTAATAAAGATGAAAAAGATTTTACTAATGTGCGTATTATTTGCCGGTAGTTTTATTACCGCCAAAGCACAAGAGGAACAACCAGGCGATGATTTTAAGAAGAACGAAAAAATACAGGCTTTGTATGTAGCCTACGTAACTAAAGAATTAAACCTAACCAGCGAAGAGGCTCAAAAATTTTGGCCGGTACATAACGAATTTGAAAATGAATTAAGAGGCATTAAAAAAGATTTGCCCGAGTTGGAAAAAGAACAACTTGTACTTAATGTTAAGAAAAAATATCAAGGCAGGTTTAATGGCATTTTAGGTACAAACCGCTGCGAACGCTTATTTAGAATGAGAGCTGTTTTTCAAAAAAAATTAGTAGAGCGGTTTCGTAAGCAACGTCAAAATAATCAACCTCCCCGAATGAGAAGAGGTGTTTAACTTACATATACTCAATAAATTAAATACAAGAAAACCTCCAATTGGAGGTTTTCTTGTATTTATAACTACCTCGGTGTAATAAAAGCTTGCAAAAAGCGTTAATTTTAGTCATCACAAAGCGAAAATTTTTACAAAAAAAATCCAAATGAAAAAAAATTACCTGGTTATTATTTGTGCTTTAACCTTATTTAGCACAACACTTTTTGCACAACAAAAGCCTTCGGCAAAAAAAACAATTCATCTTGAAGAAACACTTCAACAAGATAAAAAACTGCAATCTTTTATAATTAATGAAGAAAGAAACACTATTCAATCGTTATATTTTAATAAGAGTAGCTTACCCAAAGTAACTGTAATCAACGGCTTACTGCAATCTTACTTTGGAGATAATACCGATTTTCGTTTACTAAATGAATTGTCCATTAATGCAACTACCAAGGTAGTACGTTATCAGCAATACTATAATAATGTTAAAGTAGAGTTGGCTACAGTTGTTGCACTTGTTGTAAATGATGAGGTAAATTATATATCTGCCGAAACATATAGCATTAAAAGCAACATACAAAAAACGGCAACAATAACAGAGGCAATTGCCCTTAGCAAGGCTACCTCTTACATACATGCCAGTAAGTACATGTGGCAAGAGGACAATATGGGAGACTTAGCTTTAGCAAAAAAACCAAAAGCCGAATTGGTTTATATAAATGATGCATTAAATGGCGAAGGCATTGTATTGGCATATAAATTTAATATTTATGCCAGCCAACCCGTAAGCCGTGATTTGGTTTATGTAAATGCTGCAAACGGAAAAGTAGTTTTTAAAAACGCACTTATAAAACATACCAATGCCTTAGGTACTGCCGCTACAAAATATAGTGGTACTAAAAGTATAACTACCGATTTTACAGGTACAAATTACCGTCTTAGAAGAACATCGCCTACCATGTTAGGTATTGAAACATTTAACATGCAAAAAAATGCCAATTATAATTTGGCTGTAGATTTTACTGATAATGATAATAACTGGACAGCCGCAGAATATAACAATGCCAATAAAGATAATGCAGCATTGGATGCTCATTGGGGAGCACAACAAGTGTACGATTACTGGAAAAATATACAAAATCGCAATAGTTATGACAACGCCGGCGGAAAAATAGCCAGTTATGTACATTATGATAATGCGTATGATAATGCGTATTGGAATGATGATTTTATGACTTATGGAGACGGAAGTGCCCCTGCGGCAGGTGGCTTTAAACCATTAACAAGCCTTGATGTGTGCAGCCACGAAATTGGGCATGCAGTATGTACATACACTTGTAATCTTACCTACAGCAATCAGTCCGGTGCAATGAACGAAGGCTTTAGTGATATATGGGCTGCATGTTTAGAAAACATGGTTGATCCGGGAAACGCTACGTACGAAATATTTTTAATAGGTGAGCAAATAGATCAAACATGGGTGAAGGGCGTTAACAGAAATGCTTTGAGAGACATGGCTAATCCACCGGCACAAGGGCAACCAGATACATATTTAGGAATTAATTGGTACACAGGTACAGCAGATAACGGTGGTGTGCATACCAACAGCGGTGTACTAAACAAATGGTTTTATATTTTAACGCAAGGCGAAGCCGGAACAAATGATATTGGTAGTGTGTATAATGTTACAGGGGTGGGCTTTGCCAAATCAGAAAAAATAGCTTATTTAACCGAAACACTTTTAACCGCATCCTCTAATTACGCAGCAGCAAGAACAGCAGCGATAACTGCAGCTACAACCCTTTATGGTCCTTGCTCGGCAGAAGTAATTGCCACAACTAATGCATGGTATGCTGTAGGTGTTGGTGCAATATATAGTGCAACTTGTACTCCTTCCATACATTTTATAAATGCAACATCAAGCATAAGTGAAACTGTATTGTCTAATACTTGTCATCCTTCTAAAACATTTACACAAGGTGTTAGGTTAGATGCCAATGCTACCCAAAATGCAACTGTAACTTTTACAACTACAGGTAGTACTGCATTGGTTGGAAAAGATTTTGCAATATCGCCTGCATCTATAACATTTAACGCAGGTACTAACAGTACTCAAAATGTTACCATAACAATTTACGACGATGCTATAATTGAAGGCAATGAAACAATTGTTTTAGGCTACACCATAAATGCAAACGGTGGCAATGCTGTTGCAGGTGCAACTAATCAAACACATACGGTTACAATTAATGATGATGATGTTGCACCCGTAATAGGAACAACCACATCTGGCCCGGTTACTTTAATGAATGAAAATTTTGGCACATCGGGTGGCACACTTCCTACAGGATGGACATCGGGAAACACAACCGGTACAACAAATGTTTGGACCATTGGAACAAATGGTACCGTTGGTACAGGTCAAGGCGCTTACATTACAAATAACATTACAACCAAGCCATTAGCTTACACAGTCTCATCATCTGCTGTAGCTAACTTAACTACAACTGCAATAAATGCCACTAACGTTTATGGAATGACTTTTTCATTCAATTACAAATGCCTTGGTGAGCAAGATATTAATGCCTATTGGGATTACGGACAAATTCTATACTCTTTAAACGGCACTACATTTTATTCGTTGCCCGATATTTTACAAAACAAAACTGCTACAACTGCTTATTCACTTTCTTTACCCGATAGCATTTTTTGGCAACAAAACATTTTATTTAAGGTTTAGATGGATAAATGATAATGCAGTTGGTGCAAACCCACCTTTTACAATTGATGATGTGTTGGTTACTGGTACACAAACCATCAAAAAAACACAAATAGAATCAACTCCTACGCAAGGTAAATTAGAGTATGTGCCGGCCACAAGTACCGTATATTTTTATAGTACTGCCGATAGCCAATTGGTAAGCAAAATTAGCAACGCAAGTGTAGATATTGGTTGTATTGATGGAAGAGTTACAGCTACCGGAAATGCACAAACGCCAATTAATGTTAGCGGAACAAATTATTATCGCTCTCAAAAAGTATATCAATTTACACCAAGTGTGGCAAATCCAACGGCCACTTACCAATTAACTATTTATTTAACCTCTGCCGAAATTGCCGTTTGGGGAGCAAGTAAATCATCGCTTAAATTTTTAAAAGTAAATGATGGAATAGACCTTACCAGCGGCACAATAAATGGAACTAACAGTACAATTGTAGTTCCAACGTTAATAGATGATCAAACCGCAACCTTGGGTTATATAGCTTATACAGCAAGCTTTACAGGCTTTTCGCAATTTGTGTTATTTGACAATTCGATTGCACTACCTATTAAGCTAACCTCATTTACAGGCAAATTGGTTAATAGCAATGTGGTTTTAAACTGGAAAACAAGTACAGAACTTGGCAGCAAAGAATTTGAATTAGAAAGAAGTTTTGACGGAATAAACTTTGCATCTTTATATATTACAACGGCTCAAGGATTAAATGGATCTGGTAGCAATTATGCTTATGTAGACAAAAACCCAAGCAACGGAGCAAATTACTACAGATTAAAATCTATCGATAATACCGGAGCTTTCGTTTACTCAAATATTATTAAAATAAATTTATCCGGCGAAAATACATTTACGATTGCGCCTAATCCTGTAACGGATAATTTTATAATTCAGTTTAATAACTTATCGGTTGTACAACGTATAACCATTTACGATGCAACCGGAAGGGAGATGAAAGATTATTTACCTGCAAGTAATTTTGGTTACATACCTGTAAATGCTAGTCAATTTATGAGTGGAGTTTATTTTGTAAAATTAATTACAGATAAAGGTGATGTTTTAACACAACGATTTATAAAACAGTAAAATTATAGCACATTAAAAATCCCAACTTCAAAAAAGTTGGGATTTTTTTTAGAAAGAAAAAACAGGTGTTTTAATATCATGGTAAAATAAAAACGTCCATTTTTCAGCCTCGCCTTTTTGCCACCACTGCTGCCTAAGCTCCATACACATTTTACCGTCATAATCATATTTAGCAATAAAGCGACTTTTCATTTGCTGTAGCTGTGGTGCTACATCTCCACCATAAAATATTTTTTGCCCATCTTCCTCAATCATAAAAGTTTGATGGTATGGACTATGTGCTCCGCTGATTTCATAAGTTATATAATCGTCAATCTTACCATTCCCTTCTGTAAAAATTACATTATCTGCCTTACCTAAAATAGCAAATTCATCTGGCGTGTAAGATGGTTTGCCTTTTGCCAATGCAAACTCAAACTCTTGCTTATTTAAGTAGTATGTAGCATTAGGGAAACTCATAAAAGATTGGCCCAATATTTTATCTTCTCTGGCAACACCTCCAGAATGGTCTTTGTGTAAATGACTTAACAATACTTTTGTTACATCCAATGGGTTAATATTATTATCCAGTAAATTTTGATGTATTTGCATGGTTCCATCGGCATTACAAAAACCCAAACCGGCATCTATCAGCAAAATATCTTTACTTGTAATAATTACAAATGGCTGTACCTCTACAAGTAAGCTACCAACAGTACGTTGCTGTAAATCATCTTTACCAACAATAAAAGGAATAAATTTTTTGGTAGAATCTATAGTGAAAGCTCCTTCGCTAAGCGGTATTATTTGCATAGTATTTTATCTAAGTACCATTTGCCTATCGCTGTCCAACTTAATTGCAATAAACAATAAAACGGTAAAGGTTATTAATGAAGATCCGCCATAACTTATTAATGGCAAAGTAATACCCGGTGATGGGGCCAAACCCAGCGTCATACAAATATTTAAGGCCACATGAAAAAATAAAATACCAACCACACAGTACATATACACTCGGCTAAATGTACTTCTTTGCCGTTCTGCCAAATAAATAAGCCTGAACATTAAACCAAAGTAAAGTATCAACAAAACCATGCATCCAAAAAAGCCAAAATTTTCACCAACACTACTAAAAATAAAATCGGTGTTTTGTGCCGGTACAAAATCGCCCCGGGTTTGTGTACCCTGTAAAAAGCCTTTGCCCCAAAAACCACCACTACCTATGGCTATTTTGCTTTGCTTTACATTATAGCTTTCTACTTTTTCACCGGGTTTCTTTTTGTAGTACCCAGTTTAGCAAACTCTTTATTAATTTCTGCTGTACGCTCTTCGCTTTTAAACTTGTAATCGTCTTTACCAAAAGTGGATAAAATACGTACAATTTGATGCGGTTTTAAAACCTTATTAAATAAAAGAGGTACTCCAATTTTTTGCACACCAACGCATAACAACCAAACGCCTGCAATCATAAATAAAATAGCTTTATCTCTTTTTATTCTTCGCCTGTTTAAATAAGTAAGTATGGCTGCTATAATTGTAAAAACAATAAACAGTGTATTAGGGCTTACCAAAATACTTGCAATAACTAAAATACCTAACGAAAATATAATAACTAAATAAAGTGTTGGCAACCCCTCTCTGTAAAATGCTAATGCAAATGAAAAATAAACGATTGCAGCGCCGGGCTCTTTTTGCAACACAGATAATATTGCCGGCGAAAATGCTATTGCAGCAGCTATTAACTGAGCTCTGGTGGTTTTAAAATTTGTTTCGGGCAAGGATAAATATTTTGCCAGTGCTAATGATGTAAATATTTTACATACTTCTACAGGTTGTACATTCATAAAGCCTAATGGTATCCAGCTTTTACTACCGCCGACTTCTTTACCCACAACAAACGTAGCCAGTATTAATAAAATGCCAAATAAATACCCCAAGTTGGACATTGCCGTAAAAAATTTACTATCGGTAAGTAAAATAAATATGCCAATAACTAAACTAATTCCAAAAAAATACAACTGTTTACTATATTCTTTTTTAAAGCCCAAAAAACTTTGAACCACACTATCATTGCTATTATACTCTACCGAAAAAATGCTAAGTAACCCAATAACCACCAAGGCAGCATACAGCCAAATCATTAGCCAATCTACTCCTTTAACAAGTGTTGGGTTTCGTTGATACATGTTTATTTTAATTATTTTTTACTGTGTCGGTTATATTTTGCTTCTTTTTTTCATCGGGTAAAATAGCTGCAGGCTTATTATTTAAGTTGCTATTTCCGCTATCTTTTTTTGGAGTATCTTTTTTTACAGTTTCTTTATCCTTTTTAAGTTTGTCTAACGCATCTACTTCATCATCATCCAACTCTAAAGTATCTTTAATAATTTTAATAAATCCTTTGGCTATTAAATACGCACTATCCCCGGAATGACGTGCCGAATCTTGCCTACGCAATTCTGCGTAAATCCGTGGAGGTATTAAATTTAGTTTTGAAATTTCTTCAATTTTTGCAAGCCTGCTTTTTTCAGTAATAGAATCTTTTAAATATTTTTCTACCATTAAACTTACAATTGGCCCGGCAAACCATGCGCCTTGTCCGCTGTTTTCAACCACACACATTATGGCAATTTTAGGGTTTTCCCTTGGTGCAAATGCAGCAAAAAAGGAGTGATTTTTTTGCTTTACTCCTCGTATATAATTTTCCACTGTGCCTGTTTTACCACACATAGTTATTCCGGGTATTTTAGATCTGCGCCCTGTACCTCTTTCTACAACCCCTTCCATCCCACTATGTACAACTTCAAAAATACTATCGGGAATATCTATTGTTTGTTGTTTTTCTTTGTACTTACCCAACATATCGTATTTATCGCCGCCCTCGATGCTATCAACCAAATGTGGTATTTTGTACCACCCTTTATTGGCTATATACGCCATTTCATTTGCAACTTGTATAGGTGTAACATCAACTTCACCTTGTCCGATACTAACGCTTCGAAAGCTGCAATAATTCCAGTTTCCTTTTCCGTGTGCTTTGTTATAATACTCAGGAGTTGGTATTAAGCCTCTTTTTTCTGAAGGTACATCTACGCCTAACTTATGGCCTAACCCAAACGCATACATGTATCTGTCCCAATTTGCCAAGCTGCTATCTATATTAGGATATTTTGGATTATTAATTACCCGTTGCATTACAGTAGCAAAATAAGTATTATCCGATACGGTAATTGCACTTTGCATATTAAACGTTCCATAATCTAAACATTTCATTGGTTTACCGCTACCACAGCCATAAAATGCTCCTCCGCAACTTACTTGCGTTTGGGTTGTAATTACCCCTTCATGTAAGCCTACCAAGGCTTGTAATGTTTTAAATGTAGAGCCTGGTGAGTAAGATGCACTTACCGAACGATTTAATAATGGTAGTGCAGGATTTGTTAATAATTCATTTATGTGTTTTCTACGCTCTGCACCTGTTAATAATTTTGGCTTAAAACTTGGGGCACTTACCATACAAAGTATTCCTCCTGTTTTTGGATCCACGGCAACAATTGAGCCTAATTTATTTTCCATCAACTTCTCTCCCAACTCTTGCAACTCAATATCTAACGAAGTGTGCATGTTTTGCCCAGCTATGGGTATAGTATCGTATTTACCAGACTCCCACCTTTCCGTTAGCCTGTTTTTATTATCTTTTTTCCAAAACTCAATTCCCCGTTGCCCCATTAAAACCTTTTCGTAGGTTTTTTCAAGGCCAACTTTACCAATATAATCTCCCATATTATACCCAACATATTTTGGATTTTTTAAAGTGGTAGAATCCACTTCACTTAAGTAACCTAAAATATTACCAGCTACATCAAATGGATAATCTCTTACAGAACGTTGTTGTAAATAATAGCCAGGCTCAAACTTAAACATGCTTTCATTAAGCTTTGCCATTTTTTCGTTACTTAGCAATGCTTCAAAAACGGATGCTCTGTAACTTTTATTTTTTAGGATGGCTGCTATTATTCTTTTCTTAAACTCTGCAGTATCTATACCCAAAATATTACAAAGGGCAAACGTATCTGTTCCTTTTATTTTTCCCGGAATAACCATTAAATCGTAAATAGTAGTGTTTTGCAAAATGGCTTTGCCATTTCTATCGTACACAATTCCCCTATCGGGATAAATTACTTTTCGGAAAATACCCTGATCTTCGGCAGCTAATTTATATTTAGATGAAAACAACTGCAGATTGGCTAATTGAAATAATATGAGTGCCAGCATTCCAATAAACACTAGTAAAACAACATTTTTTCTGGATGGGTTAAATACGGCCACTTGTTAGTTGATAATTAATGATTGAAAGTTTATAGTTATTGTTGTACTCATTTATTGAACCTAAATAGTATTGGTTTTAAATTTTTGTTTTCGGTTAAATAACAACTCGGTAATAATGATTAACAACAAACTAATTGCGGCCGATAAAAGTGTTTTTGCAAAAAAGTACCATATATTACCTACTTGCCAGGCTTCTAACAAAAATAGCCATGCATGATGAATGATAGTAAGTGCGGCTACAAAAACAACGTACGGTGTAAAACCTCCCATGCTTTTTATTGACGGTTCTTCGTAATTGGTATCGGCTCCTTCCTGCGGAATTAAAATACTGATAAAAAATGGGCGCAAGTAAGCTATTACTTTTTTCCGGTGTAACCGCTGTTACAACACCAATCATCATTCCCTTAGGGAAACTGGTACTAAAGCCACTTGTAATAATACTATCGCCATTGGCAACTTTTACACTTTTGGGTATATCGCTAAGCTGCAGTATATTGGGTTGCTCTCCGTTCCAAACAACTGTTCCGGTTTCGCCGGTTTTAAAAAGTTTACCGCTTATGTGACTATCCTGTTTATGCAAAAGGCTCATTACTACAGCATAATCATCGCTTACATCTTTTACAATACCCACTACAGCATTGGTTTCATCAACCACACCCATTCCAACTTTTACTTGTTGATTTTTTCCCCGGCTTATTACAATATAGTTATTTTGCGATACAACAGAGTTGGCAACAACAGTTGCCTGCATATAGTTATACTTTTTAAACTTTACCAGCGAATCTACTTTAATAGAATCTACAACAAGTTTATTTGCCGAATCAGGCAACTGATAATTTTCTTTAAGCTTATTATATAATCGTTCGTTTGCAATTACCAACGAGTCGTTGGTTTTGCGTAAGCTAAAGTAATCTTCAATTTTATTGTATTGGGTATTTATTTTTCCGGTAAATTGATTGGCAGTATTGCTGAATATAGCATTGTGGTATTTATTATAATGTACAATTAAATAAATACTAAAAGCCTGCAATATAAAAAACAGCAGAAAGGTTGAATAACGCCTGATGAAAAGAAAAATATTACGCAAGGAAGTTAAGTTTTGAGTTTCAAGTTTTGAGTTTCAAGTGTAAACAGTTTAATGACTTGTAAATAACTTGAAACCCGAAACTCATTAACCATTTTTTATCTCATTACAAAAGGATACCTGTCATAATTTTTTAACGCAATGCCTGTGCCTCTTACTACGCTTTTTAATGGATCATCGACAATATGTACCGGTAACTTAATTTTTGCAGCCAGGCGTTTATCTAATCCTCTCAATAATGCACCACCACCTGTAATATATAAACCACGGCGATAAATATCCGACGCCAACTCCGGCGGAGTAGTTTCCAGCGCTTTTAAAATAGCTTCTTCAATTTTAAATATACTTTTATCCAATGCTTCGGCAACTTCCTGATAGCTTACCATTACCTGCTTTGGAATACCTGTAACCAAATCTCTACCGTTTACGGGTATATCATCCGGCGGATTATCCAGATCTTTCATTGCAGCACCAACTTGTATTTTAATTTGCTCGGCGGTACGTTCTCCAATTAACAAACTATGATAACGACGTAAAGCCTCCATAATATCGGCAGTAAACTCATCGCCTGCAATACGGATACTTTGATCACATACTATACCTGCAAGTGCAATAACTGTAATACCTGTTGTACCTCCACCAATGTCAATAATCATATTACCCACAGGCTCTTCTACATCTATGCCAATACCTAAAGCCGCAGCCATAGGCTCATGTATTAAATAAACTTCTTTGGCGCCAGCCTGCTCTGCACTATCTCTTACAGCACGTTTTTCTACCTCGGTTATGCTTGATGGAATGCATATCATCATACGCCAACTTGGAGCAAAAAATGGCTTTTTAGGATAAACCAGTTTTATTAACTCTCTGATCATCAACTCAGCAGCATTAAAGTCGGCGATTACACCATCTTTAAGAGGCCGTACAGTTCTTATACTTTCGTGGGTTTTTTCATGCATCATCAATGCTTTTTTGCCCACCGCCAAAATATTTTTGGGATTGTTTCGATCCAGCGCCACAATAGATGGCTCGTTAACCACCACTTCGTCGTTATGTATAATTAGGGTATTTGCTGTACCCAAGTCAATTGCAATTTCTTGTGTAAAAAAATTAAAAAGTCCCATTTGTATGTTGAGAAAAATAAGTTGTAAATAATGGAAGCAAAGTTGAGAGAAAAAAATGGATTAAACAACGGGAAATCCTTTATTTTTCAACATTTTACAATAATTTTTTGTTTTGCGGTTTTGGGGCGGTTGTTTCCAAAATGCTTAACTGCTAAGGTTTTTAGCAAATTTAAGTTATGCTTTTGGACTTTTACAGGTATTTTTTAAAAACCGTAGTGCATCAATTTTACATGTACGCTATAACGTTACTAACTAAAGGTATTTAACTATTTAAATTCATAGCCAATATCTGTTCTGTAATACATTCCATCAAAATTAATTTGCTCCAAATTGTAAACAGAATGTTCAACCGCTTCGGCTATAGTATCGCCATAGGATGTTGCAGCTATTACTCTTCCCCATTAGTTACCGTTAGTTCGTTTTTTTTAACTGTGCCGCAATGAAAAAGCATACAATCGGGAATGGTTGGATTATCTAACCCTTCAATAATTTTTCCTTTTTCATAGTCGCCTGGATAACCTCCGCTAACAGCAATAACAGTAGCTATGCATTGTTTTGATATGACGATCTTTTTTTCGTGTATTCGTTGTTGTGAGCAAGCTAATAATAAATCTACTAAATCATTTTCGATACGTGGAATTACTGTTTCAGTTTCAGGATCACCCATTCTGCAATTGTATTCTATCACTTTTGGGTTACCGTTATCGTTCATTAAACCAAAAAATACAAATCCTTTATATTCAAACCCGTCTTTCTTAAACCCATGTATGGTTGGTTCTACAATTTGAGTTTTTATTTTTTGCAAAAACTCCGGCGTTACAAATGGTAACGGACTAACTGCTCCCATGCCACCGGTGTTAAGCCCTGTATCGCCCTCTCCTATTCGTTTGTAGTCTTTTGCCTCCGGCAGCAATAAATAATTTTCGCCATCGGTTAATGCAAAAATACTTAGCTCAATGCCGTTTAAATATTCTTCAATAACAACTTTTTTTCCGGCCTCGCCAAATTTTGAACGCTGCAACATTAATTCGTACTCCGATAAAGCTTCAATTGTATTGGTACAAATTACAACGCCTTTTCCGGCAGCTAATCCATCTGCTTTAATAACAATTGGTAAAGTATGATTTTTGATATAGGTAATACCTTCATCATAATTATCGTTTGTAAATTCGGCATAGGCTGCAGTAGGAATAGTATGCCTTTTCATAAATGCTTTTGCAAAGGCTTTACTTCCTTCTAACTGAGCTGCATTTTTAGATGGGCCAATTACATGGATATGTTTTGTTGCATCATTATTTTTAAAATAATCATAAATGCCTTTTACCAAAGGTTCTTCGGGTCCAACAAGCATCATTTCAATATTATTGTCCAAACAAGCAGACGCAAGCAAGTCAAAATTATTTACACCAATGGGTAAATTAGTCCCCAAATTTGCAGTACCAGCATTACCGGGTGCAATAAAAAGTTGATTACACAGTGAACTTTGTTTTAATTTCCAGGCTAATGCATGCTCTCTTCCACCGGAGCCAATCAAAAGGATATTCATAAATAAGAGTTAGTAGATTTGGTTTGCAATTTATAATTCTGCAAGCGTATTTCAAGATTATTTTTATTATTTGGCAGATATATTGAATTATATATTAACGTAACTTTTAAATTGTTTAAAATATATTTTGTGCCGCTTAACAGATTTTTTTACTATTTTGGGCTATTAAATTTTAAACCAACCAACTATTATGACTGAAATACAACAAAAAGGGCACCCAAAAGGATTATGGGTTTTATTTGGAACAGAGATGTGGGAGAGATTTAACTTTTATGGGATGAGAACCATTCTCACTCTATTTATTGTTAACGCATTGATGATGAGCAAAGAGCAATCGTCCATAATTTATGGTGGCTTTTTGGGTCTATGTTATTTAACACCAATGTTGGGAGGTTTTATTTCTGACAGATTCCTTGGCAATAGAAATTGTATTATGCTTGGCGGCTTATTAATGGCAGCAGGACAAATGCTTTTGTTTTTTAGTGCAAGTATTTTTGGCTCTAATCTTGAGCTTGCAAGAACACTTTTATATGTTGCACTTGGTGTAATTATTTTAGGCAACGGTTTTTTTAAGCCTAACATAAGCAGTATGGTTAGTAGCCTTTATCCGCCTGCCGAAAGAAATAAATTGGATACCGCCTTTACCAATTTTTACATGGGCATAAACATGGGTGCTTTTTTAGGCCAGTTAATTTGCCCAATTGTTGGTGATGTTGTAAAAGATGGTGTAAGAGATATTCATGCTTTTAAATGGGGTTATTTGGCTGCTTCGCTAGCTATGCTTATAGGTGTAACTACTTTTTACTTTTTAAAAAATAAATATGTAAGAACTCGGAGGGCAGGCCAATTGGAGGATTGCCAAAAAATAATACAGCCGAAGATTATGCCGAAGGTGAAGCTCAAACTGCTAAGTTTTCTAACACAGCTTTAGGAGTTGCTGTGGCTGCTTTTATTGGCCTTGGCCTAGTTTTCTTTATGTATTTGGGCAAAATGTAATTTACTCAATAATATATGCAGCAGGTATTACATTAGCAGGCTTAATTATTTCGGATACATCGTTAACAAAAGTTGAAAGAGACAGAATTCTGGTAATATATATTGTATCCTTTTTTATCATCTTTTTTTGGGCTGCATTTGAGCAAGCAGGTTCTTCCTTAACCTTTATTGCCGATAACCAAACAGATAGAAATTTCTTTGGTTGGGATATGCCTCCATCAATGGTGCAAATTTTTAATGGCATTTTTGTAGTTGTACTTGCCGTTCCATTTAGTATTTTATGGGATAAGTTAAGAGCTAAAGGGAAAGAGCCCATTTCTCCTATGAAGCAATCGTTTGGCTTAGCACTTATAGCAATAAGTTATTTTATTATAGCACATAATGTAAAAGATTTAGGGAATAGTGGTTTATTGGCTGTTAAGTGGTTAATCTTACTTTATTTAATTCAAACTCTTGGTGAACTTTGTTTGTCTCCAATTGGATTATCATTGGTTGGTAAATTATCTCCAAAAAGATTTTCATCCCTTTTGTATGGTGTGTTCTTTTTATCTAATGCCTCTGGTTATGCACTGGCAGGTACATTAGGTTCAATTTTACCTGCAACAGGCGACCAATTTAAAGATGCAACATCTGCAGGAATTGACTTGCAAGGTGTTTTAGATAAAAAGCTAATCCCAACTGCTGAGCAAATTAAAATTTTAGCGGACAAAAAAATTAGTTCAGATTATCCCACATTTGCAGGTTTTACAATTCATAATTTATTTGAATTTTTTATGGTTTTTGTAGTGCTTTGTGGCGTAGCCGCTGTTTTACTATTCTTACTTACACCCAAACTTAAAAAAATGATGCATGGTATTAAGTAAAAGAATTTAAAAATATTTTTTCACAAGGGCGGCTTTAATAAAAAGTCGCCTTTTCTTTTTATCTTTCTAATTCAAAAACGATTTTACTATGTGGAAAAAACACCCAAAAGCCCTGCCCTTTTTATTTTTTAGCGAAATGTGGGAACGCTTTGGCTACTATTTAATGATTGGTATTTTTTTACTCTATCTTAAAAATGTAGAGCATGGTTTTTCCATGAGTAATAAAGAGGCTGCCGATTTGTATGGTACATTTATCGCCCTTGTTTTTCTTACTCCATTTATTGGTGGTTTATTGGCCGACAGATATTTTGGCTATCGCAAATCTATCATAGCAGGTGGTTTAATGATGGGTGCAGGTTATTGCCTGATGGCTGTGCATAATTTACCCATGCTATATCTTTCTATGACGTTGGTAATTGTAGGCAACGGTTTTTTTAAGCCCAACATAAGTACGCTTTTAGGCAATTTATATAGTACTGAAGAATATACACACCGTAAAGACGAAGGCTACAATATTTTTTACATGGGCATAAATGTTGGTGCATTTATTTGCAATTTTTTTAGTGCTGCTATAATTATTATTTGGGGATGGAAGTATGCATTTGTAGCGGCAGGCATTGGTATGTTTTTAGGCGTTATCATTTTTATAACTGGCACAAAACATTACAAAAGCGGCGATGTTTTAAAACCAATGACGGCAGCAGATATGCCTTTTAGTAAAATTGTATTAACCATTTTTATTCCCTCCATAATTGCAGGTGTGTTGGGCTGGCTTATACCCGGCGATATTTTTAAAAGCGATAGTAACGATGCATTTATTTTTGCCTGTTTACCTGTAATTTATTTTTATGCTACTTTATATTTTAAAGCTGCTAAAGATGAAAAAAGACCAATTGCCGCCTTGCTGGCCATTTTTGCAGCTGTAATTTTATTTTGGGCAGTATTTAAGCAAAACGGTACTGCACTTACTATTTGGGCAGATACTTATACCAACAGACAAGTTAGCGGCACAACCGGCGATGTTTTCAGAGGTGTAAAATTAGCCGAGGATGTTACGTACAAAAAAGATTCGGTTAATTTGTACGATGCCCTGTTTAGATTACAGAAGAAAGATGGTAAAGTGGTAAAAGAATTTAATTATCCTACTTATTTTAAAAATGTAGAGCCTGCTAAATTACCTGCCGATGGCGAAAAAGCAACACTTTGGAGTACTCCGCTTAGCCAATCTATAAATCCGGGTTGGGTAATTTTATTAACGCCTTTGGTTGTTTCGTTTTTTGCTTTTTTAAGAGGCAAAAAGAAAGAGCCGTCTACTGCAACTAAAATTGCATTTGGTTTATTAATTTCTGCATTATCTGTTTTAGTTATGGTTGGCGCAGCTTATGTAAGTAATAACGGAGCCGAAAAAGCAAGCGCCTGGTGGCTAATGGGTACGTATGGTGTTATTACCATTGGCGAATTATTATTAAGCCCAATGGGTTTATCGCTTGTATCAAAATTAAGCCCTGTACGTATTACATCGCTCATGATGGGCGGATGGTTTTTGGCAACTTCTATTGGTAACAAACTATCTGGTTTACTGGCTACCATGTGGGATGGTTACGAGCATAAAGCCAATTTTTTTTGGGTGAATTTTGTTTTATTGCTAATTGCAACATTTATCATTTTTGGTATGCTAAAATGGCTTAACAGAATAATGAAAGAAAAAGGAGTTAACTAATTTTAAGATATAAAAAAATGGTTCGGTCTGGCAGAACGAACCATTTTACTTTTAATAGATATCCTAAATAAAATTCAACATTTCAAACTTCTTTCCTAAAATAATTTTATCATCTGCCCCTAACCATTTATTTAAAACGGTAGCATATACATTCTTAAAATCTACTTTATATTTTAAATCGCCCTCGTTTAAGTCTGATAAATCGGGCATTGCATTTAATACGCCTTTTTGTTTTAAGCCTCCGCCAATAAAAAACATATTGTTTGCTGTGCCATGGTCGGTTCCGCCGCTGGCATTTTGCGCTACTCTGCGGCCAAATTCACTAAAGGTCATCATCAATACATCTGTAAACCTGTTATTCTTTTTTAAATCGGCTGTAAAGGCTTTTACGGCATCGTTTAATTCGGTAAATAATCTTTTTTGTTGTGCTTCCTGATTTACATGCGTATCAAAACTACCTAAGGTTACGTAATAAACTTTGGTATTAATGTCCGAAAAAATTAAGGACGCAATAGTTTGCAAATCTTTGCCCAAATTGGTTGCCGGATAAGTTTGATTACTTGGATGCAACTTACTTTGCTTAAAAATATAATCTGCACTACTTAATGTTTCGCTCATTGTTTTATATAAGTAGTCAATTGTTTCTTCTCCTTTTTGATGATCGGCATTTATCTCTTTATAATACTTTTCGTTACTGCTGTTATATAATCGTTTGGGATCTTTAAACGCCAGTCCTTTGCTTTGTTCACCTTTTAACGCAAGGCTTAGTACATCATCTATTTCCAATGCATGTGTTGGCTTATCGCACCCGTTACATTGTGCATCTAAGTATCTGCCTATCCAACCTGTGTTAACATATTGGTTACTTTCACTGGCGCTATGCCAAATATCCATGCTTCTAAAATGCGACCTGTCAGGATTAGGATAACCCACACCGTTCATAATAGCCAAACTTCCATCATCATATAATCCCTTAAATGCTTCCAATGCAGGATTTAAACCAACTTCGTCTGTTAACAACAAACTTTTATCTTTTGTAATTCCCAGCTTTGGCCTTTCCCTGTAATAAATATCATTACGTACAGGTATTACCGTATTTAACCCATCGTTGCCGCCACCCAACTGTACTACCACAACAACTTTATTACCCGGTGGCACCATTGCAGGCTTTTCAAATGCCTTTAAAAACTTAGGCATCATAAACGATGCTGTTGCTAATGAGCCAATTTGCAAAAATTCTTTACGTTTTATTACCATGTGTTTTAATTATGAATGATAAATGTTGAGTTATGAGTTATGATTTTAAACTTATCATTCATAACTCATAACTTATAATTAACATAGTTGATATTCCGGCGTACACATCAAATTAATGATGGCACTTTTAATATAATTTTCCCGGCTTTCGTTATTTACATACTTATTTAAAAGGTTAGTACTTACTTTACTTTTTGTTTGTAAAACAGATTCAGAAATTTTAGCAAGCAAGTTTTCTCTTGTTACAGCTGCAAAAGCCTTTGTAACCAAACTCCACTCAATATTTGCAGTACCTCCTTTAGTTGCAGTTTTTATTTTTTCAATGCTGCTTCTGCCATTTGACCCATCATAACATCATCATCATCTTTTGGGCGAATATTTAATATTTCGTTGGCAGATAGTTATTGTGGTATTCGCAAACGCACCATTAATGTACTACTGTCAATCCACGTTTTACCGCCCGGCCAGCCGGCCACATTTGGAGGATAAAATAGTATTTGCCCCAACGTTCGTTGAAATAATAATTGTGCCTGATCGTTTTCCATTTGCATAGGCAAAAAACGGCGTATGCCGGCAAGTAATTCTATTGGCGATTTTATTTTATTGCCCATATTTTTTTCAGCATAAAACCAATCGTTTGTAAAAATATCTTCCAGTAATTTTTTAATATCGTATCCGTTTTGATAAAAACGATTTGCCAACCACTCTACTTTTTCATTATCAGCATTTTCATTTACAAAGAATTTGTATATTTTTTTGGTGATGCAAACAGCTGTTTGTTTTTGCTCCAGTAAAATATCAATAATATCATCGCCATTAAAATTACCGGTTTTGCCAAGTACTGTTTTACTGCCATCATCATGTGCAAATTTTCTAAAAACAAACTCACCACCGGCATTAAAGCCCCATCCTGTAAAAGCTCTGGCTGCTTCTTTAATATCGTTTTCGGTATAATTGCCTCTGCCCAACGTAAACAATTCCATTACTTCTCTGGCAAAGTTTTCGTTGGGGTGCTGTTTTCTGTTTTGCTGATTATTTAAAAACTGAATCATTGCCGGACTTTTACTTACTTCTCTGAGTAAATCTTTAAAATTTCCCAATGCATTGCTGCGTATAATATGCAACAACTCTTGCTGAAAATAACTGTTTATTACCCTGCAGGCAAAATGACCATGCCAAAATAAACTTAGCTTTTCTCTTAACTGAGCTTCGCTGTTAATCATTTCATCCAACCAACGAATATTTAAATTTTTTTAAGTCGTCTCTTGATTGTTCTCTTCTTTTTTTGCCTGCGCTTTATCCAATTCCTTTTTTTGTAAATCCACCACATCTTTAATCCCTGTAATTAATCCATCGGCAAGGTTTTGAGCTACTTCAATTTTATCAGGAGTATTGGCAGATGTTTTTACCAAAAGATTCCATAATTGCTTTTGCGATAGAGTATCTAATTCAGCAACATTTTCGGCCATAGGCCCAAAGGCGGATCGCCATAAAAGGTGTTGATTTTTTAATCGATTGGTTATCGGCATAATAAATAGTTGATTATATAACTAATGTAGGACTTTAGGTTTTGACTAAAGTTTAAATTCTGCTGTTAATTTACTGTAAGATTTGTTAACTTTCCAATGCAATTATTATTCCATGAACGTTAAAGCATTAAAATATTTACTCCCTTTAACAATTTATTTAAGTGCATGGCTATCTTTTTCCAATACAGGATGGCTTACCTGGTTGCCCATGCTTTATGCATGGATTGCAATTCCGGTTTTAGAACTATTTATAAACCCCAACAATAAAAATCTGAGTGCTGCTGAGGAAGAATTGGCAAAAAATAACAAGTTGTATGATTACATGCTTTATATAATTGTAATTGCACAATATGCTGCACTCGTTTATTTTTTAAATTCATTTAAAACAAATGAGTTATTATGGTGGGAAAAACTGGGCCGAGTATTTAGTATGGGTTTATTATGCGGCACTTTTGGTATTAATGTTGGGCATGAGCTTGGACATAGAGTAAATAAATTTGAACAATTTTTAGCAAAATCACTTTTGCTTACTTCGCTTTACATGCACTTTTTTATAGAGCACAATAAAGGGCATCATAAAAACGTAGCAACTCCACAAGATCCCAGCAGCGCCAGATACAACGAACCTGTTTATCTTTTTTATTTTAGAACAATTATTTTTTCATACCTCTCGGCCTGGAAAATTGCCCATAGTGATTTAACTAAAAAAGGCCTGTCTGTTTTTAATTGGCGAAACGAAATGCTACAAGCACATATTTTTCAGATTGGTTTAATTGCCGTTATATATTATTTTTTTGGAGGTATGCTTACCCTTTATTTTTTAGCCGCTGCCTTAATTGGTATTTTATTATTAGAAACCGTAAACTATATTGAACATTACGGATTACAACGTAAAGCTACAGGAGAGAATTTATACGAAAGAACCATGCCGCATCATAGCTGGAATAGCAGCCATGTTATAGGCAGAATATTGCTTTTTGAACTTAGCCGCCATAGCGACCACCATTATATGGCAAGCCGCAAATATCAAATACTTAAGCATTACAATGATGCTCCACAATTGCCCACAGGCTATCCCGGCAGCATGGTTTTAGCTTTGGTGCCTCCAGCTTGGTTTTATGTAATGAATAAAAAGTTAAAGCGCTTAAAAGCAGCAAATTAACCTAGTAACCTTTCCCGTATTTATAAAACTATTCAGCCCTAAAAACTGACCTTACTTATTTTCAATACTGATTGTTATCATAAATTATTACGTCCTCTATTTTAACTTTGGTTACACATAACGGTAGAAATACTGAATCATTTACCAAATTAAAAACTTACAAAAATGATTACTGAAGAACAACACAGAGGCATGATTGCAGAGTGCAATACATGGTATACCCAATTAGCATCTTACAGTGCAAAACTTAAAAAACTTCAAGCCGAGTTATATTTTTTTGCTCCGGGAAAAACCGATAAAGATGTATTAATTGGAATAGAACATTATCATAGTCAATTTCATATTCAGCTTATAAACATACATGATTTAAAACACGAAATACGTTATCATGTAAATGAAGCCGAAAAGCATCCCGATTTTGGACATCGCATTCCACATCATAATATAAAAGAAAAACTGGACACCTTGTTATCAGATATAGATAAACTGGATCAGGACTTTCACAAATTTATCACCGGCTAAAATCATTAATAAATGATAAATGTAAAGTTTATCTATTTACATTATTGATAAAAGCATAAATAATTTTTTATGGCATCGTACGATTCAAATCATGTAAAAAATATAGCATTACTCGGCCATGCAGGCAGCGGAAAAACCAGCCTGGCCGAGTGTATGCTGTTTGAAGCAGGTGTTACTACAAGACGTGGCACTATAGCTCAAGGCAATACAACCAGCGATTATCATGAGCTGGAGTTAGAAAGACAAAGTTCAACCTTTGCATCATTAATGCACACGCCATGGCATGAGTATAAAATAAATATTATTGACACACCTGGTTACGACGATTTTTCAGGAGAAGTTATCAGCGCTTTACGGGTAGCCGATACGGGTGCAATTGTATTAAATGCTGCAATGGGAGTGGAAGTTGGTACCGACATAATATGGGAGTACACCAACACTTTTAAAACACCCACGCTTTTTATTGTTAATCAATTAGACAAAGAAGAGGCCGATTTTGATAAAACCTTAAGAGAAGCAAAAGCTCATTTTGGTGATAATGTAGTTGCCGTACAATATCCTGTACAAACTGGTGCAGGTTTTAACAGCATTGTAGATGTGTTAAATATGATAATGTACAAATTTGGCCCTCAAGGCGGCAAACCCGAAAAATTACCTATACCTGATAGCGAAAAAACTAAAGCAGATCAATTACATAAAGAGTTGGTAGAAACAATTGCATCTAACGACGAAGGCTTAATGGAAAAATATTTTGAGCAAGGCGAATTAAGTGAAGAAGATATGAAAGCCGGTTTACACTCATCTATGATTAAGCATGATATTTTTCCGCTGTTTTGTGCATCGGCCGAAAAAAATATGGGTGCAGGACGTATAATGAGTTTTATTGATTACGTATGCCCTGCGCCAACCGAAATGCCTCCGCAAATTACTAAACTAGGTACCAGCCTGCCTTGCGACAGCAATGGCCCTGCATGTATTTTTATTTTTAAAACTATTATTGAGCCGCATATTGGAGAACTTAGTTTGTTTAAGGTATTTAGCGGTGTTGTAAAAGTTGGAAGTGAATTGGTAAACGAAAATACAGGTGTTACCGAAAAAATAAATCAGCTTTACTTATTGGAAGGACATAATCGTATTGCAGTACAAGAGTTGGTTGCCGGCGATATAGGCGCTACTATAAAATTAAGAAGTACGCATGTAAACAACACTTTGCATGAAAAAGGTGTAAACATAGAATTGCAGCCTATTATATTTCCAAAACCTAATGTTACTGTAGCCATATCTGCTGTTAATAAAGGCGAAGAAGAAAAACTATCGCAAGCTTTACATACTTTAAAAGAAGAAGATGCTACCGTACATTTTGAAGTATCGCCGGAGCTTAAACAAACTTTATTGCATTGCCAGGGCGAATTACACTTGCATGTAATACAATGGAAAATTGAGCACATACATAAATTAGATGTAAAATTTGATAAACCAAAAATTCCATATAGAGAAACTATTGGCTCTATGGCAGAATCTACCTACCGCCACAAAAAACAAAGTGGTGGCGCCGGGCAATTTGGTGAAGTGTACATGCGGATAGAACCTTACTATGAAGGTATGCCAGAGCCTTCCGGATTAAACGTTAGGCATAAAGATGAAATTGATTTAGACTGGGGAGGCAAGCTGGTATTTTGTAATTGCATAGTTGGCGGAGCTATTGATGCAAGATTTTACCTTCTATATTAAAAGGTGTAATGGAAAAAATGCAAAATGGCCCACTAACAGGTAGCTATGTACGTGATGTAAGAGTTTGTGTTTACGATGGAAAAATGCACCCGGTAGATAGTAATGATATTGCATTTAAAATAGCAGGCTTACAGGCTTTCAGGCAGGCATTTTACGAAGCTACTCCGCAATTACTGGAACCCTTATACGAAGTAGAAGTACTTTGCCCCGATGAAATGGTTGGTGCAGTTATGGGAGATTTACAAACCCGTATTGCTGTGGTAGAAGGCATGGAAGGTGTAGGGCAGTTTCAAAAAATAATTGCTAAAGTGCCTTTGGCACAAATGCATCAATACTCTTCATCGCTTAGAGGTTTAACACAAGGCAGAGCAAGATTTTCAATGAAATTTCATTCGTACACACCTGTGGCCTATGAAATACAGAAAAAACTTGTAGAAGCACACAGCAAGCATGAAGCAACTGTAGAATAAGCCGTTGGAGTTAGGCAAAAAGTAAAAGAGGGCTCATTAAAAATGAGCCCTCTTTATTATCTTATCTAATTAAAAAATTACCTTTTTGCATTCGCCTTTACATAAGCCAAAACATTTTCTTTTTCAAGATCGCTTAATTTAGCTTTTGGCGCCATTACTTGCATTACCGTAATCCAACGATCTGCTGAATAGTCTGACACAACTTTTAACCCATGACAACGGCCGCATTTTGCATTGTAGGTTTGCATTCCTGCAACTTCAGGGCTAGGGTCTTTAACTTCACCACTGGATTTTGATCCTTCGGCCGATGCTGGTACAGCTATTGTAGCAGTTCCTGCAGCAACAGTATTTGAACCACTGTTAGATGCTTTGTCATTATCTGCAGTTGCTGTTACACCGCCTGTATTACCGGCAGGAGTTTCTGCTGTCGCAGGTGTCATTTTTTTTGCACAACTGGCAACAGCCATTCCCATTAAAATAATAAATACAAATTTTTTCATTTTTATCTTTTTTGTAAAGTAAATATACATTTTTACCTAATCAATGTTGCAACTTCCAAAATAATTTTGCAATACTTTAGGCAATTGTATTCCATTTTCTGTTTGATTGTTTTCTAACAAACAAGCCACAATACGTGGTAATGCTAAAGATGAGCCGTTTAAAGAATGTAATAATTGTGTTTTCCCATCTTCTCCTTTAAACCTTATTTTCATTCTGTTGGTTTGAAAAGCCTCAAAATTACTAACAGAGCTAACCTCCAACCATTTTTGCTGGGCAGCGCTATATACTTCAAAATCATACGTTAGTGCACTCGTAAAACTCATATCGCCAGCGCAAAGACGCAATATTCTGTAAGGAAGTTCCAAACTAATTAATAATGCCTCTACATGATCAATCATTTGCTGGTGCACTTCGTAGCTTGTATCCGGATGCACCAGTTGTACAATTTCTACTTTATCAAATTGATGTACCCTGTTTAACCCTCTTACATCGCTTCCAAAACTTCCGGCCTCTCTCCTAAAACAGGCCGAAAAAGCCGTCATTTTTATGGGCAGGCTTTCTTACTTTCCAATTTCGTCTCGGTAAATATTGGTTACAGGAACTTCGGCAGTAGGAATCATATAAAAACCATCTGCAGTAATATGATACATTTGCCCTTCTTTATCGGGCAATTGGCCTGTGCCATAAGCACTTGCTTCGTTTACCATTAATGGCGGCAAATATTCGGTATAGCCTGCCGCTGTATTAAAGTCTAAAAAATATTGGGTTAAGGCTCTTTGCAATTTTGCGCCTTTGCCTTTGTATAATGGAAAGCCGCTACCGGTAAGCTTTACACCTGTTTCAAAATCAACTAAATCGTATTTTTTAATAAGCTCCCAATGAGGTACAGAACCCTCCGGTAAATTGGGCTTTACGCCTCCTTCTTTTATTACTTCGTTTTCTTCAGGTGTTTTTCCTTTAGGCACAGAGCTGTGTGGCAAGTTGGGTAATTTAACTAATTCATCTTGCAACAAAGCCTCTGTTTGGCTTAATTGCGTACTAAGGTTTTGTAAAGCAGATTTGTTTTGTGCTACATCTTGCTTTTTAATTTCGGCTGCATCTTTTTCACCTTTACCCATTAGCATACCAATTTCTTTACTGGCTGCGTTTACAGATGCTTGCAATGTTTCTGTTTCTATTTTTAACTTTCGTACATCTTCGTCTAAAGCAATTATCTTGTCTACTAAATCAATGTCCGTAAAATATTTTGCAGCCAATTTTTGCTTTACTAATTCGGCATTTTGGCGTATAAATCCTATTTGTAACATCTGTTTTTAAAATTTTTGCAAAGATATTGAATGAAGTACAGATTTAACGGATTGAGTTGATTTGTACAGATATTTTTAAAATTGTTTACTATTATCTAAATAAGAAATAAAGAATGGTATTAATCAGTTCTATCAGCGTCATCAGCTTTCCATTTCCTAACTTTGCCCAATGCAACATGCACCCGAAGATTTACAAATCAGATGGCTTAAACTACGTATTAAGTTAAAAGAACAATTTGGTATTAAGCCCGACATGGATGGTGTGTTATTTTTAATTGGCATACAAGAGTTGGGTAGCGGCAAGCAAGAGTTTACCAAAGAACAAAAACAAGATTTAATGCATATTGCCGTATGCACTTTATTGGCACAAAGCGGTTATTATGTTATGGAAGGATATGATGAAGAAAACTGGCCCCATTTTAAGCAGCTAAAGCCATTACCAACTTTTGAAACCATTGAGCAGGAGAATTTTTTAAAAGACCATGCATTGCTATATTTTCAGCAATTAGGGTTTATTTAACGGCTACTTTAAAATTCTTACTTATTTTTGCCCTCCTAAATATTAAATAGTAAAAAAATGAAATTAATTGTATCTGTTTTAATGTTATTAACGTTTGCTGTAAGCAGCAGTTTTGCTCAGGTAAAAAAAATGCCTGCAAAAAAGAAGGTAATTACTAAAAAAGTAGTGGTTAAACCAGTAGCCGCCATAAAAGAACCCGGCACTCGTATTAAATTAACTACCGATAGTGGTATTATTGTTTTACGCTTATATAATGGCACACCAAAACACAGAGATAATTTTATAAAATTGGCAAGCGAAAAATTTTTTGATAGTTTACTGTTTCATAGAGTTATAAATGGTTTTATGATACAAGGTGGCGATCCGCAAAGCAAAAACGCAGCCCCCGGCGCTATGCTTGGTAATGGCGATGTTGGCTACACTATACCTGCCGAGTTCGACACTACCTACTTTCATAAAAAAGGCGCTTTAGCTGCAGCCAGAACCGAAAATCCAGAAAAAGCAAGTAGCGGTTGCCAGTTTTATATTGTACAAGGCAAAAGTACAGCGACCAAGAATTAAGTGGCCTGGAAATGCAAATGGGTACAAAGTTTTCGCCAAAAAAGAGAGCAGTTTATAAAACATTAGGTGGTGTGCCATTTTTAGACACCAGATATACTGTTTTTGGTGAAGTAGAAAAAGGATTAGAAGTAATAGACAAAATAGCCGCTATGCCCGGCGATGGTATGAACAGGCCAAATACCGATATTAGAATGAAAATGGAGATTATTAAATAGGTTTATGAGGTTAGAGGTTTAGGAGTTTAGAAAATTAGTTTTAAATTGCATCATTATCATCAAAAAAAACAAAATGACTTTTCCGGAAAATTTACGCTACACCAAAGACCATGAGTGGATTTCTTTAGAAGGAAATATTGCTACCATTGGCATTACAGAATTTGCTCAAAGAGAATTGGGTGATATTGTTTATGTAGATATTAGTTCTGTTGGCAAATCTTTAGCTGCGGAGGAAGTATTTGGAACTGTAGAAGCAGTAAAAACAGTTAGCGATTTGTTTTTGCCTGTTGCAGGTACTATTACCGAAGTTAATGCAGCATTAGATAGTGCGCCGGAGTTAGTAAACAGCGACCCTTACGGCCAGGGATGGATGGTAAAAATGACCGTAAACAATGTAGAAGATGTTGCTGCTTTGCTAAGCGCCGAAGCATATTCTGCAACTGTTGGCTAAATGATTACATCAAAACAAAATATAAAAAAATTTATACCAGGCATTGCCTGGTTTTTTTTAGTGCTGGTGTTAATTTGTATACCATCATCCAATCTTCCGGATGATGTAGGTTTTTTAAAAAAAATTTCCTTTGATAAATGGGTACATGCAGGGCTTTTTGGTGTGCTTGCTTTGCTGTTTATTTTGCCTGTTTTAAAATTTAATCTTACTCAAAAACAAAAAATTAACTACGCTATTAAAATTACCCTTTCGGTTATTGTTTGGGGATTGGCCACCGAGTTTATTCAAAAATACTTTATAACAGGCCGTTTTTTTGATTGGTTTGATTGGTTAGCCGACAGTTCTGGCGCTTTATTAGCCTTTATATTTTGCAAAAAAAGGGTGGCTATTTAGGCTAAAAAACAGCATAGTGGCTTTTTTCATCCATATTTTAACCTTACATTTGTGCAACGATGCATATTTTAGAGATGGAGTACAACACAACACGAAATTACCTTACAATGAGAGAATATGGCAGACATATTCAAAAAATGGTAGAATACGTTTTAACTATTGAGGATAAGGAAAAGCGACAAAAAAACGCTTTCGCTTTAATTGAGTTAATGGGCTTTTTAAACCCACACTTAAAAAATGTGGAAGATTTCAGGCATAAACTTTGGGATCATCTTTTTTTAATAAGTGAATTTAAGTTAGATGTTGAAAGCCCTTATCCAATACCTACAAAGGAAACACTTAAAGCAAAACCCGAAAGATTAGCCTATCCAAAGCGATATCCAAAGCACAATCATTTAGGTAAAAATATTGAGCATGTTATTGACAAAGCGCTTAAGGAAGAAAATCCTGAAAAAAAGCAAGGCTTTGCAAACTCCATTGCTTATTACATGAAATTAACATACAGTAACTGGCATAAAGAGTTGGTGCATGACGATACCATACAAAGTGAGTTATCTGCCATTACACATGGCGAGCTAGAGTTTAACAATCGTCCGTTTGTAAAACACCGTGCCGATAATCGTGGAGAAGATTATGGCAGCGGAAGAAGTAATAGCAACTATCGCAAAAACTTTGGCAGCAGGGATAACCGAGGCGGAGGCACTGGCGGAAGAGATAACAGAACAGGCGGAAACAGGGATAATAGAGGTGGTAGCAGTAATGGCGGAAGAGATAACAGAAATAACAGAAATTTTAAAAAGAGATATTAATACTAATTACACGAATTATACAAATTTTATAAATGCCTGATGTTTAATAATATCAGGTATTTTTTATTCTACTTTAAAAATGGTGTAATAAGAATAATCAATACAAAAATCAATGCAATCATTTGAAGTACGAGGCGGTAAAAAATTACATGGCAGCATAACTCCACAAGGTGCTAAAAACGAAGCATTACAAATAATATCTGCCGTATTGTTAACGGCCGATGAAGTTACCATTACCAATATACCCCATATTATTGATGTTAATTTATTAATAGAATTATTGGGTGATATGGGCGTAAAAGTAAATCGTACCGGCAGTGATACCTGCATTTTTAAAGCCGATAATGTAGATGTTGATTATTTACACAGCGAAGCGTATCATAAAAAAAGTGGCAAGTTACGAGGCTCTGTAATGCTTGCCGGGCCAATGCTGGCAAGATTTAAAAAGGCATATATACCAAAACCCGGTGGCGATAAAATTGGCCGCCGCAGGTTAGATACACACATAATTGGTTTTGAAAAATTAGGTGCACAATTCAGTTATCACGAAGATGGATTTTTTCATTTAACCACCACTGGCCTTAAAGGCACTTTAATGCAGTTAGATGAGCCAAGTGTTACCGGCACGGCAAATATTTTAATGGCTGCTGTATTAGCTACAGGTACCACAACTATTTACAATGCAGCCTGTGAGCCATACATACAGCAACTATGCCGCATGCTAAATAGTATGGGCGCAAATATTACCGGCATTGGCAGCAATATGCTTATTGTAAAAGGTGTAACTACGTTGGGAGGTTGCATTCATAAAATGCTGCCCGACATGATTGAAGTTGGCAGCTTTATTGGCCTTGCAGCAATGACACAAAGTGATATTACCATAAAAAATGCCGGCATTGAACATTTGGGTATTATCCCTGAAAAATTTCAACAGCTTGGCATACAAATGAATTTTGTTGGCGATGATATTCATATACCTGCACAAGAGCATTATCATATTCAAAAGTATATGGATGGCGGTGTGCTTACCATTTACGATCATCCGTGGCCGGGTTTTACACCCGATTTATTGAGTATTGTTTTAGTAACGGCCATACAAGCACACGGCAGTGTTCTAATACATCAAAAAATGTTTGAAAGCCGTTTGTTTTTTGTAGATAAATTAATTGATATGGGTGCACAAATTATTTTGTGTGATCCACATAGAGCTGTTGTTATTGGTTTGGAAAGAGAGCAACATTTACGTGGCATAACCATGAGCAGCCCCGATATTAGAGCAGGAGTAGCCTTACTTATTGCCGCATTAAGTGCACAAGGCAAAAGCATAATTCAAAATATTGAACAAATAGACAGAGGTTATCAAAATATTGATGAACGTTTACGAAATTTGGGTGCTGATATTAAACGGATAAATTAAATGCGAATAATATTAATAACATACATTTTTTTGATTAGTACTTTGTTTTCGTTTAGTCAAAACCCTGTTCCAGGTTATATGATTTCAGCTTATGGAGATACTGCAAAGGGCTTTTTAAAATTGAATTATATAGTTACTAACCACGAGCTGGTTTTTAACTCGGATAGCTATATCGAATTTTATGATTCAGCCGGTCAAATGCTGAATAGTAAAAATAATACCTGGAAAGGATTTGGAATATTTACAAATAACGGCTCTCATCACTTTGTTAAAATAATTACTGAAGGACTTTTTGGCAAAATCAATTTGTTTGTTGAAAGAGTATTACTTGGTAAAATTTCTGTTTTTAAGCGATTTTATTATTCAGCAACACCTAATTCGTCATTAATAAAATATGAATATTATTTACAAAAGAATAGCGGAGTATATTACTTGTTCAAGTTTGAGTTACTTTCAAATAGAAAAATAATTTTAAAAGAATTATTTAGCGATTGTGAGAACATAAAAAAGAAAGTAAAGGCTGATATGGACGAAAAAAAGACTTTCAACCTTATTTTAGAATATAATAACACTTGTAATTAAATGAAATCCTTCTTATCCATCTTAACAATAATTATTTTACTTGCTTCATGCAAAAGCAAAACAGAAAAGCTATTAATTAAAAAATGGGATTGTGTTAAGGTAGATAATCTTGATCCGGTAGATACTAAATTTCAAACACCCGAAGATTCGGTAAAAGTAGCCGCAATAGAAGCTGCCATGAAAAGCCTTAGCTGGACGTTTAAAAATGATGGCTCGTACACAACAGGCACAGCAGCGGGCACAGTTGTACAAGGAACATACATAATGGATGATAAAGAAAAAACATTAACCTGCACAACCAGCTCAAAAAACAACAGTAACATTTACACTATTACTGTTTTAACCGAAAACGAGTTGGTGCTTAGCAGTGCAGCCAATGGTAAAAGTATTGTAATGCACTTTTTACCAGCTCAATAAACGAATGATGAGTAATACACAAAATAAAATCTTAATAATCACCGCACCATCCGGCGCAGGTAAAACTTCTATTACTAAACATTTAATGCAGCAGTTTCCGCAACTGGCATTTTCGGTTAGTGCTGCTACACGTAAGCCAAGGGCAAATGAAAAAGATGGTATAGATTATCATTTTATTACCGAAGAAGATTTTAAAAATAAAATACAAGAAAACCAATTTATTGAGTGGGAAATGGTGTACGAAGGAAAATACTACGGTACACTTAAAAGCGAATTGCAACGCATTTGGAACAATAACCAAATTCCGGTGTTGGATATAGATGTAAAAGGTGCCATACATGTACAGCAGCAATTTCCGGGCACATCGCTATCCTTGTTTATACAACCTCCATCGGTTGATGAGTTAAAAAACAGGTTACTAAGCCGTGGTACCGAAACCGAAGCTTCTTTACAAGCAAGATTAAATAAAGCCGCTTACGAACTTTCGTTTAAAGAGCATTTTAATAAAATTGTTACCAACAACAATTTAACAGAAGCTTGTACACATGCACAGGAAATAGTTGATGAATTCATTAATAAATAGTGCATTAATTTAAGTTTTGTATTTTTATAATATGGAATACTGGATGCCTTTAATTGCAATTGCTTTTTCGTTGTTACTAATTGGCTTTTTTGCCGGTATCGAAATAGCTTTTGTGTCGGCAAATAAACTATCAATTGAGTTAAACAGAAAGCAAGGCTCATATACAGGAAAAGTATGGGCAGCGTATGCCGATAAGCCTGCAAAGTTTATTGGAACAACACTTATAGGCATAAATATTTTAATGGTTATTTACGGCTTACTTTGGAGTAACCTTACTGATCCACTTTGGAAACTTAGCATTTGGCAAAAATGGAGTATTGATAATACATATATACGCCTTTTATTAGAAACCATTTTATCTACCATTACGCTACTTTTTTTTGAGTTTATTTTTAAAGCTGTTTTTAAAGCAAAAAGCAACAGTATTTTAAAAAACGGGTTTTTAACATCATTAATGCAATTTTTTTATGCAGCATTTTCGGGCATTGCACACTTTTTTGTAGAAATAGCCGAGTGGATATTGAAATACATTTTTAATGTAAAACTTAACGAAAAAAAAGAAGTGTTTAGCAAAATGGATTTGGAGTATTTTATGCAGCAAAATAAAACGAATGAGCAGGAAGAAACAAGTGAGATAAATAAAGAATTGTTTGAAAATGCCCTATCGCTTAGCGAAGTAAAATTAAGAGAGTGCCTTATACCTCGTAAGGAAATTGAAGCTATTAAAATTAATACGCCCATTGAAGAGGTGAAAAATAAATTTATTAAAACACAATTAAGCAAGTTGGTTGTGTATGACGATAGTATAGATTCAATTGTTGGCTATGCACACCAATTAGATTTATTTAAAAAGCCTGCAACCTTACAGGAAATTTTGTTACCTATACCAACAGTACCCGAAAGTATGAGTGCTACCGATTTAATGAATAAATTTACCAAAGAAAGAAAAAGTATTGCCTGGGTAGTAGACGAATTTGGAGGCACTGCAGGTATTGTTACTATGGAAGATCTGCTGGAAGAAATTTTTGGCGATATTAAAGATGAATACGATACCGAAGAATTTGTTGATAAACAATTAGCTACAAACGAATATATTTTTAGCGGCAGATTAGAGCTTGACTTTATTGCAGAGAAATACGATTTGGTTTTTTCGGACAATGAAGAAGCTGAAACTTTATCGGGTTATATTATTCAAAACAATGAGCAAATTCCCAAACAAAAAGACAGAATAATTATAGGTAATTACCAGTACGATATTTTAAACGTAAGCGATACCAGAATAGAAACTGTAAAACTAAAAGTGCTAAAGTAACTCCATTCTTTACCACACATCTGCATGATAATTGTTATAAACACTCACTCGTTAATAAAGGATGATGATGCCGCTAACTTTGTTGCAGAGAGTTTTATTCACTTGGCGCAACAACACCCAAAGCATCAGTTTATTTTTTTGGCAGAAAGTAAAAATAATTTTAATTATATATTAAATAGTAATTGCTCCGTAACAGAAATTGGCAAAGCTCCCGTCAATAATTTACTTTGGAAATACTGGTATAATTACAAAATACCTGGCGTATTAAAAAGGCTAAAAGCAAACGCTTATATTAGCCTTAATGGTATTTATTGCTTAAGAACAACTGTGCCGCAATACATGTTGCTACAGCATGTAAGCTTATCTGATGGCAATTCAATCTTTTCAAAAAAAATTACGCAATATTATAAAAACAACGCTTCAGAATATCTTTGCAAAGCAAAAAAAATATGGATAACATCGGAGGAGGTCAAACATAAGTTAGCAACAATGTATTCTATTGATGAAGTAAATATTGGTTTGTTACCTCTGGCAATTAATCAAAATTTTATTCCATTAAGTTGGGAAGATCAAATAGCTATTAAATCCAACACTACAAATGGAAAAGATTATTTTTTAGTGAAAAGCGATTCATTGTTAGTAGAAAATTTTATCCTTTTGCTTAAAGCTTTTTCTAAATTTAAAAAGTGGCAAAAAAGTAGTTTGCAATTGATAATTATATCTATCCAAAATAAAAATATACACCAATTAAAACAGCAACTTACTTCGTACAAATACAAAGAAGATGTTCAATTGCTTACTGATATTACTGCACAAGACTATGCAAAACTACTTGCAGCATCTTACGCATTTATTTACCCTTATTTTCAAAGCAATTTGCCTATTGCCATTTTACAAGCTTTGCAATGCAAAATACCAGTAGTAACACAAAATATTAATAATATTAACTTAACTTTTGCTGATTCTGTTGAATATGTAAATGCAAATAAAATAGATGATATTGCCGCTAAAATGATTTTGTTGTATAAAGATGAAAACAGCAGAAACAATTTGATAGAAAAGGGGAAAATAATTGCAGCAAACTACCATTGGAACAACACTTGCTCAACTTTATGGGAGGCAATTTCAATAAGCCCCGATGCAATTTAACTAATCCTCAAAGACATTACCTTTGCATTTGTAAACAATATATAGAATATGAATAAATCTACTATAACAATTGACGTTTTACTTGACCCAAACAAAGTACCTGAGCAAATTATATGGCAAGCCAGCGATAGCAGTGCCGATATGGCCCAAAAAGCAAAAGCCATGAGTATTGCATTTTGGGACAGTGCTGATAAAACTGCCTTACGAATTGATTTATGGACAAAAGAAATGATGATAGATGAAATGGCGGATTTCTATTTTCAAATGCTTATGAGCATGGCCGATACCTTTAACAGAGCAACGCATCAACAAGAGTTAAGCAATGAAATGAAAACATTTGCTAAAAGTTTTTTGAAAAATTCAGGGCTATACAATTAAAAGAAAATGCACAATAACTAAAATATAAATTTTTAAATACTATTGATATGAGTTTAGAACAAAAGATAATGGCCGAAATGAAAGACGCCATGAAAAGTAAAAATGAAGCTGTGTTACGTGGATTAAGAGCTATTAAAGCAGAAATCATAAAAGCTAAAACCGAACCCGGAGCCGGCGGCGAAATTGATGAAGCAACGGAGCAAAAGTTTTTACAGAAAATGATGAAGCAACGTAAAGATTCGTTGGAAATTTTTGAAAAACAGGGAAGGGAAGATTTAGCTGTTAAAGAAAGAGAGGAAATGGCTGTTATTGAAAAGTTTTTACCCAAACAATTAACCGAATCAGAAATAAAAGATGCTGTTGCTAAAATAATTGCCGAAACTGGCGCTAGCTCAGCAGCCGATTTAGGTAAAGTAATGGGCGTAGCCAGTAAACAATTAGCCGGCCTTGCCGATGGAAAAACTATCAGCGGCATTGTAAAAGAACTTTTAACCAGTTAAATATGTTTATCGACATCATTTTTGCTGCTATACTAATTTTAGCTTGCATTAAAGGCTTTCAAAAAGGATTGATTGTAGCATTATTTTCAATTTTAGCCTTTATTGTTGGCCTTGCGGCTGCGTTAAAATTATCTGCAGCAGTTGCAGGCTGGTTGGGTAATAGTATAAGTGTATCTGCAAAATGGTTGCCTTTTATTGCTTTTGCCGTTGTCTTTTTACTTGTAGTACTATTGGTGAAAATGGGTGCAAAAATTATAGAAAAAACTTTTCAAATGGCTTTGCTGGGTTGGATTAACAGACTTGGTGGCATTGTTTTTTTTCTGGCATTATACACCATAATATTCAGTATTTTTTTGTTTTATGCCGAAAAGGTGCAGCTCATTCAACCATCAGTAATACAAGCATCTGCAACATATTCTATAATACAGCCTTGGGGGCCAAAAGTTATAAATGGCATAGGTGTTGTTATTCCAATTTTTAAAGATATGTTTACCGATTTAAGCAATTTTTTTGGAACCGTTTCTACTAAAATTCCTCAATAATTTTTTAAAACATTTTAATTAAACGCTCAGTTTACACTTTTATACCGTTTTTTTGCTTCAAATCAATTATTTTGCAACTAATTTATCAATACAACGATAACTAACTAATGAGCTACGAAATAAAACAAGACGGGAAATTTAAATTTATAGAGGTTGGCGAAGGAGAACCGCTTATTTTACATGGTTTATTTGGGGCATTAAGTAATTTTGAACCACTTATTGAATACTTTAGAAAACGAAACAAAGTAATTGTACCTATGCTTCCATTGTTGGAGTTAGATTTGCTTCATACATCTGTTGGAGGTTTGCAAAAATTTGTACAAAAATTTATTGAGCATCGCAAATACACTAATATACATTTACTGGGCAACTCTTTAGGCGGCCACGTAGCATTAGTGTATATTTTAAAACATCCGGAGCATGTTAAATCACTTATACTAACCGGAAGCTCGGGCTTGTTTGAAAACGGTATGGGCGACTCTTATCCAAAACGTGGCGATAAAGAATACATACGAAATAAAACTGCTTTAACTTTTTACGATCCTGCAATGGCAACCGAAGAGTTGGTAAATGAGGTGTTTGAAATAACCAACAACCGTTTAAAAGTTATTAAAATTATTGCATTGGCAAAAAGCGCCATACGCAATAATTTAGGCGAAGAGTTAAATCAGGTAAAACAGCCTACTTGCCTGATTTGGGGCAACAATGATACCATTACACCTCCATTTGTAGGTAAAGAGTTTAATAAATTAATACCTAACAGCGAATTGCATTTTATTGATAAATGTGGGCATGCTCCTATGATGGAGGTGCCTGATGAATTTAATAAAATATTAAGCACCTTTTTAGATAAATTAAGCAGCCCTGCTGCAACGGTTTAACAAAAATTTTTGTCCTTCTTTGTATATAAACAAGTGTAAAGTGCGTCTTATTATTAAATGCTATTACATTATTAATACAAAATAACAGATGCTTACAGTAGAACTCATAAACAGCAATATTCCCCGATTACAACTACAAGACTCGGTAAGTAAAGCATTGCAATTAATCAAGGATTTTAGAGTTACACATTTACCTGTGGTAGCCGAAAACAAGTATTTAGGCATGGTAAGTGAAGAAGATTTATTGGATGCCGAAGAAGAAAAAATGCCAATTGAGCTACTACAAGAACACTTTATAAATCCATTTGTTTTTGATAATGAGCATTTTTTAAGTGCAGTAAATTGCAGCAACCAATTTGATACTTCGGTAGTACCGGTTGTAAACGAAAGTAAAGATTTGCTTGGTGTAATTACAAGTACAGATTTACTTAAAACTCTGGGCAATTTTGCCGGCACCAACGAAATTGGTGGCATTATTGTTTTAGAAATGGAAAGAAGCCAATTTTCTATTTCGGAAATCAGCCGTATTGTAGAAAGTAATGATGCTACTATTTTGCATTTAAATACAACCGTACAAAATGATACCGGCTTATTTACAGTAACATTACACATTAATAAAAAAGAAATTTCTGCAATAGTATCTACATTTGAAAGATACGAATATGATGTGTTATATTTCTTTGGAACAGAAAATTTTGAAAACGAAATACACAGCAATTATAAGCATCTTATGAATTATTTAGATATTTAAGTTATCCTTCTTAACAACTGTTCATATTACGCTTTTATCCTTTATTTTTACTCAAATAGCATACAACCAAGGATAAAATGAAAGTGCATAAGCATATAATTTTTTGTTTTCTTTTAATATTGATAAGCTGCACTTCTTTTTCGCAACTCTCTTTTAAGAAAAATATTGATATCCATATTGATACCAGCTTTTTTCCTTCCATTGATTCTATATATCATTTACACATTAACAACGTAAGCATAAAGGGCAACAAAAAAACAAAAGACTATGTTATTTTGAGAGAAGCACAGGTAAAGCCAGGCGACTCTATTAATACTGTAAATCTTTATAATATTATAGAACAAGCAAGGCAAAATATTTACAACACTACCCTTTTTACCGAAGTAAAAATTAATACCATAGCCATTGATGCTTTTAATATGAATATTGAAATTATAGTGAAAGAAAAATGGTACATTTTTCCTACACCACAATTTAAATTGGTTGACAGAAATTATAAGGAGTGGAGTAAGGTTTATCATAGAGATTTACAAAGAGTAATTTATGGAGTAAAATTTGCACACTATAATTTAAGCGGAAGAAGAGATCAATTAAGAGTATATTTTGTAAACGGCTACAGCAGAGGTGTAGCAATATCGTACACAGCGCCTTACAGTAATAATAAACTTACCGAAGGCTTTTCGGTAGGTATAAATTTTGCACAAGGCCGGGAAATTAATTATGGAACATCATATAGTAATAAGCTGTTGTTTTTTTCGGAAAAACCAATTAATGCAAACATAAATTCGTTAATTAGCAAAGGGTTTTCATTTAGTGCTTCTTACCGTAAAAGAAAAGGCATCTTTAATACACACATTTTTAATGCTTCATACTCATACTTGAACGTTACTGATTCTATAAAAATTAAATACAATCCCAATTATTTTGGCAACACATCTTCATCCATTTCATTCCCCGATTTTTCATATACATATGCACATAACAAAGTAGATAATATAGCTTATCCATTAATAGGTAAATCTATGTTTCTTACACTTAACAAAAGAGGGCTGGGCTTTACGGGCAAAGCAAATATGTTTGCCGTTCAGGCAGGATATAATAAGTTTATTGATTTAGGTAAAGAATGGTATTTAATAAGCAGTTCAATGGCATCTGTAAAACTACCATTTACACAACCGTATATTAACCAACGAGGGCTTGGCTTTGGTGGTGCGGTATTAAGAGGACTTGAGTTATATGCCATTGATGGTGTGGCATTTGCCATATCTAAAACAACTTTAAAAAAGAAAATCGCTGCTTTTAATTTGCGATTACCTTTTGCCATCCCTTTTTTCTTAAAAGGTAAAGAAAAAATCCCCTTTTCTTTTTATGCTAAAACCTATACCGATTTAGGCTATAGTTACAATAAAACAAACGATTCCTTTTTGAATAGAAGGTTTTTATACACAGCAGGCATTGGATTAGATGTATTAACTTTTTACGATTTTGTAATACGAGTAGAGTATAGTATTAACCAATTAAACGAAAAGGGGCTATTTTTACGTGTTCAAACAGGCTTATAATAATTTTGCTCATCCTTATATTTAAACAATGCGTATAGCAATTTATAGCAGAGGAATTGAAAACTCTCAGCACCAAGATTTTAATATGCTGTTACTTGAACTTGAAAAGCATGGCGTTGAACCTGTTTTTTTTCAAGATTTTTTTAACCAGTTTTATTCGTCTTTGCAAATAAAAAAATACTCAACTTTTAATTCATCTACCGATTTAGACGAGTCTATAAGTTGCATTATTAGCCTTGGTGGCGATGGTACTTTATTAGATACTGTTACTTTGGTAAAAGATACAGGCACACCTGTAGTAGGTATTAATTATGGCCGTTTGGGTTTTTTAGCCAATATTGGTAAAGAGGAAATGCAGGCTGCAGTAAAAGCTTTGGTTAATCAAACCTATGTTTTAGACAAACGAACACTAATACATTTAGAATCTAACATTCCTTTATTTGACGATGTACCTTATGCACTTAATGAATTTTCGTTGCATAAAAAAGACACATCGCCAATGATAAAAATTCATACCTATTTAAACGGCGAATTTTTAAATACCTATTGGGCAGATGGGTTGATAGTAGCCACTCCTACCGGATCTACAGGCTATTCCTTAAGTTGTAACGGCCCCGTTGTATTCCCCGACAGTAGCAGTTTTGTTATTACACCCATTGCTCCGCACAATTTAAACATACGCCCAATTGTTGTGCCCGATAATACCATTATTTCCTTTGAGGTAGAAGGCCGTACAGATGGCTTTATTTGCACATTAGACAGCCGAAGGGAATTAGTATCAAAAGAAATTCAATTAGCAGTAAAAAAAGAAAATTTTGATATTAATTTAATACGCCTAAACGAAAATAATTTTTTACAAACGCTGCGTAATAAATTAAGCTGGGGTTTAGATATAAGAAATTAGTTCTTTCATATTTTTCGTTTACTAACTATGCAAAAGCAAAAAAAAATACGAACCATTTTTATTATTTACTGGATTTTTTTGGCGTATATAATTGCTGCATTAATTTGGTGGTTTATTGCCTTAAATGAACAGAATAAGCAAATGACTGCTTTTCAAATTCAGGATTTAAAACCGGGCAGCCCCTCATTTGCTCAGGAGAAAACTGCTATTTTGGCTTTACAAAAAAGGAAAACAGTACAGTATATTGGCGAAGGAATTACTTTTTTTTTTATTGATATTAGCCGGTGCAATATTTATTTTTAGAGCGGTACGCAGGCAATTTAGGTTTAATATGGAGCAGCAAAATTTTATGATGGCACTTACACATGAACTTAAAACGCCCATTGCAGTTGCCACACTTAATTTAGAAACCCTACAAAAAAGAAAATTAGAAGAACCTCAACAGCAAAAATTAATTCAAAACACTTTACAAGAAGCTAACAGGTTAAATTCACTTTGTACTAATATGCTTTTATCGTCGCAGATAGATGCATCAAGCTATGCTTTAAATAACGAAGAAGAAAATTTGAGCACAATTGTAGAAACAAGTACCAATGAGTATATTAACAGATTTCCAAAATTTCATTTTATTAAAAATATTTCTACTGATATTTTTGTTGGCGGCGATGTAATGCTTTTACAAATAGCTATTAATAATTTACTCGATAATGCTATTAAATATTCGCCTAAAGAATCCGAAATAAGTGTAAAGCTGCAAGCTCAAAACAACAATGCGCTTTTACAAGTTGCCGATTTAGGAAAAGGAATAAGCCCGGAAGATAAAGTGAATGTTTTTAAAAAATTCTTTAGAGCCGGAAATACAGCTACAAAAAGTGCTAAAGGCACAGGACTAGGATTGTATTTAACTAAATTAATTGTTGAAAAACACAAAGGATACATTTCTGTGACAGATAACAATCCCAATGGCAGTATTTTTGAAATACAATTACCACTGTACATCAATTAATATAATCGTCTAAAATGAGCAAAAAAAAATCGATATTACTTGTAGAGGATGAAGAAAATTTACAAGAAGCATTAAAGCTGAACCTTGAGTTGGAAAACTATGAAGTGAGCAGTGCTTATGATGGTGTAGAGGCATTAAAATTAGTGCATCAGGAGTATTTTGATTTAATGATTTTAGATGTAATGCTTCCGGAGTTGGATGGCATTAGTGTTTGTGAAGCTGTACGCTTACAACACCCCGATTTACCTATTTTAATTTTAAGTGCTAAAAACAGCAGTGCTGATAGAATTTTAGGATTAAAAAAAGGTGCAGATGATTATTTGGTTAAACCATTTAATTTAGAAGAGTTGTTATTAAGGGTAAACAAACTTTTGGTTAAGAGCGAAAGGCTTAGTACTAAAGAACCCGTGGCAGAAACATATGCTTTTGGGAAAAATATCATAAACTTTAAATCGCTGGAGTGTATTGATAAAGATGGCAATAAACTATCGCTTACAAAAAAAGAAGCAATGCTTTTAAAGCTACTTATCGAAAATAAAAACGAAGTTGTTACTCGTGAAAAAATTTTACAGGCCGTGTGGGGTTATAATGTATTTCCTACCACCAGAACAATTGATAATTTTATTTTAAATTTCAGAAAATATTTTGAAACAGATAGCCGAAATCCAAAATACTTTTTTCGGTTAGAGGAATTGGATACAGGTTTATTGAAAACTAACTACAGTTCCTTAATTTTGAACAATATCTTCCGCTTCTTGGTAAACCATATACATTGGCTGCTTTTCAGCAAACGGGTTATATAAATACGATTCTACATTATTAATAAAATTTTGTACCTGCATAGATGTGCTTAATGATATTTTACCTGCATCTAACCATTCAATAATATCATTTTTACTTATAGTTGCTGCATCTATACCAATTTTATTGGCCAAAAAGGTTTTCATTTCAGTATTAACAATTTTGTAAAATTCTTCTGCATTTTCGGTATCCAGACAATGTTTTGTTTGTGTTAACCAATTTTTTTCTTTGAAAAGAATCTTTGCTTCTACAAGTGCATTTTCTTTATCTATTGTTACTTTTATAGCTACTTGATCAATGTTTTTTGCTTATCTTTCTTGCCCAAAAGAAAGTGCAATTAAGCAACAATTGCAAAAAGCTGATTACTAAGCGCCTGTTCGAAAAAAAGGAATTTAACCAGCTTGTACTTTTTTGCAATTCTGTTGTATTTGCTTTTTCTTTATTTAATACACCCTTGCTAACCGTAAATGCAATAGGTTTTACTGCTATTGTTTTGTACAAATTTGTTTTATCATCAAAATAAGAACACCGCAAACTATCCAGCAAATAATTTCCGACACTATCGGCAACAAGCGGATACTCAATGATTTTTGTGCCACTAACCGGCACTGTTGTTTTAAATAAATCCTCTTTTGTATTAGGCTCAAAAACTTCAATATTTTTAGGCCATTTTACTTCGGGTATATTTATCAAATGCAAATTACCTTCACCACTTAGTGTTATACGAAGTTTAGCAGTTTCGTCTGTTGTAAATTTATCTTTTTCAAGCGTAGCATTTATTTGAAACCTGCCTACAGCGCCTTTAAAACTTACAGGAATGTTTTTTGATGGAAGTGGTTTCACTAAAATTGAAACAGAATTGTTTTTTAAACTAATTTTAAATTTTTCAAAGGCAGTTTCCGGAACCATTGCTTCGCCAAAAGCGTTAAATAAATTTTGTGTTCCTCCTTTTATATATTCTTCTTTAATAAAAGAAACTGTGTTTTCTATTTCAGCTTCATCTAAATTAAATGTACCTGCCTGCAACGGGTAAAGCTGGGCTTTACGTAACGTATATACGTTGTATTCTTTGCCTTTAAACGTTTCGTTGCTATAATACATACTATTGGGCTGCTCCAAATCAATAACTGAAAACCCGTTAAACGATGGGCTTTTTACTACATTGCTTTCGCTTTTAAGTCTTGTATATAATTTATATGTGGCAACAATTGGTTCACCTACAAAACAAGTTGTTTTAGTTACATCAACTTTTACAAACATGTTTTGCCTTGCCTTATCTGCAGCATTTTCGCCTTTTTTAATTATATGATCTTTATAATTAGTTTGTGGCTCAGGCATTATACCCATATTCCCAAACGGCGATATTGCATTACTGTTACCTACCGAAATATTACCAACTTTTATTTTTATGCTATTGCTTTTATATTCTACCCCATCGGCAATTGCTGTTGTTGAAGGGATAGTAATGGTTCCGGTACTTTTTGGGCGAATAATATAGGTTAAGGCAACATGTTTTTTCACAACACCGTTTACATCGCTAAAGCCGGTTTCTTGATTTGGACCACTTTCTACAATAAAATTATTTAAGTTAGGTGTAACAATTTTTTCAACATTTTGAGCATTTTCAACACTTAATTTTAATTGAGCAAATTCATTTTTACCAATTTCGTTGGGCACAATGGTAGCTACAAATTTTACCTGGGCTACCAATACATTGTTGGTTAATATAAATAGTAGTACAAAAAAACTAAACCCCTTCTTTAACATAGCTTACAAAAATAATGCATACCCTTAAAAAATAATTTATACATGTTACAAATGGTAATAAAAAACTGTTAATAAAGTTTATAAATCACCTTGTTGCGGCCGAAGTACAATTTCTTCTACACAAGCTCCAGCGGATAATTGCGATGCAGCATAAATCATTTTTGCAATATCTTCTGCTTCCATAATTCTATTGCTGCTATTATCAAAATTGCCCCAAGATTTAGTAAATACAGCTCCGGGATAAACGGTAGTTACTTTTATATTATGTGGCATCATCTCTTGTCGTAAATTTTTACTAAACCCAGCCATTGCAAATTTGCTAATACTGTAGGCACCGCCATTTGGATAGGCTTGTAATGATGCAACTGAGCAAATATTAAAAATATGCCCTGTTGCAGCTTCCATCATTTTAGGTAATAATTTTCTGGTAAGATGATAAGCACTGTACAAATTAGTTTCAATTTGTTTTTCCAGTAAACCATCGGGTTCGTTATATACATTTCCCGGCTCAAACACACCTGCGTTATTTACCAATATTTTTGGAGTAATATTATTATCCAAAACCCATTGTCCAAATTCTTTTGCTTGTTTACTTAAATCAAACGCCTTAGCTTTTATATTAACGGAAGAAAATTGTGTTTGTAACTCCTCAGCCGTTTTATTTAAATCAATTTCATTTCTTGAGCACAATAATAAATTGTAACCATTTTCGGCAAATTCTTTTGCTATCGCTTTTCCTATTCCTTTTGATGCTCCGGTAATAACTACGTACATGTCATTTAATTTAGAAGTACGAAGTACGAATATTTTTTTGGTTAAACCTTAAATGGTAATTCGTAATTTGCAGATATGAAGTATAAACATATTTTTTTCGACCTCGATCATACGCTCTGGGATTTTAATACCAATGCAAAAGAAACACTTACAGATTTATATGCCTTTTTGAACTGGATATTACCATTAAAGTACCGTTCGATGATTTTTATAAAAGCTATTTATACCACAACGAAATTTTATGGGACAGGTACCACAATGGCCTTATTACTACCGAAGAATTAAAGTGGAAACGCATGTGGCGTACAATGCTTGATTTTAAAATTGCAGACGAACCTTTGGCAAAAGAATTAAGCAGCAAGTTTTTAGAATTATTACCCACAAAGAAAGTGTTATTTCCATACACAATGGAGTTACTGGATTATCTTACCAATAAAAAATACGTTTTACATTTAATTACAAATGGATTTGAAAAAACACAATGGAGTAAATTAAGCAACAGTAGTTTGAGTAACTATTTTACACATGTAATTACTTCCGAAACCAGTAACAGCTTAAAACCTAAAAAAGAAATTTTTGATTTTGCCCTGCAAAAAGCAAATGCACAATTAACAGAAAGTATAATGGTTGGCGATAATTTAGAAGCAGATATTAAGGGCGCCATTAATGCAGGAATGGACAGCATTTTTGTAAACCATATTAATGCTGCTGTTACAAACATAAAGCCAACCTATACGGTTACACATTTGCAGCAAATAGAAACCATATTATAGGCATAAAAAAACCTCTCATAACAGAGAGGTTTTGTACTTACCCAAAAGGGTTTAATTACATTTGTGCGGTTGCAGCATTATGCTTGTCTTTACAGCAAGATTTTTTTGTTCCTGTTGCTGTTTCGTCCTTAGAACAAGACTTTTTTGCTGCTGCATCCTTAGAGCAACAAGTTTTACCTTTTGCACATTTCTTTTTCTTTTTACCATTGTCAGCAAATGTTACACCTGTAACTAATAATGCTGCAGTAGCTAATAATAAAAACTTCTTCATTTTAAACTATTTTGGGTGATTAATCATTGTAAAAGTACTTTACAAAACACTAAAAAGCAACATTAAACTGTTAAAATTTACAAAGTAGCAATAACAGTTACGCCACCTTTTACCACTTGGTTTAGCTGTACATTTACCTTGGTGCCCGGCGGCAACAACATATCTACCCTGCTTCCAAACTTAATAAAGCCCATTTCGTCGGTTTGGTTTACTTTTTGACCAACCTGCAGGTAGTTTATTATACGCTTTGCCAAAGCACCTGCTATTTGCTTAACTAAAACCTCAGTTTCTCCCTTTTTTATTACAACCGAGTGGCGTTCGTTATCTGTACTGCTTTTAGGATCCCAGGCTACTAAATATTTGCCTTTGTGGTATTGATTATACACCACTTCACCACTCAGTGGATTTCTATTAACATGCACATTTGCCGGGCTCATAAAAATAGAAACCTGTAATCTTTTTGTTTTAAAATATTCAACATCTACCGTTTCTTCAATTACAACAACTTTTCCGTCTGCAGGTGCTATAATGGCATTTTCATTTATGGTAAGTGTACGATTAGGCACTCTAAAAAAAGAAATTAAAAACAACAATAAAAAAGTGTAGCTGCAAAAATGATGTAGCATAAAAGAGGCAATGAAGCGCTAAAAAAATAAAAAAGCAAAATTAATAGCACCAAAAATTAAAGTGCCAATAGCTATAGATTGATATCCTTCTCTATGAATTGTCATGCAGTAGTTTTGAGGTGCAAAGATAAGGAATGCGGTTTACAGTTTGGAGTTTGCTTAGGTGTCAGGTCACTATTAAATACTCTGTAAGTTTTAAAAGCTGTGCTTAGTGACCAGACACCTAACTTACAACTATAAAAACAACTTTACATACACCCACACAGCAGGTACTGCAAAAAGTAAGCTGTCAAATCTATCTAAAAAACCGCCATGACCATAAGATAAAACTGCCGCTGTCTTTTACATTCGCCATGCGTTTTAATTTGCGTTCGAACAAATCGCCAAGGGTTCCAAAAATGGCGCAAAGAGCTGCAATAATTGCTGCATCTTTTACAGGTATAAGTTTGCTAAAATAAGCGATAGCAGCAATTACAATAACACATAATATTGCTCCTCCGCCAGTACCTTCCCAAGTTTTTTTTGGGGAGATTTTTGAGAAGGGTGTTTTACCGATTAAAGAGCCAACTATGTAGGCCATTGTATCGTTTATCCAAATGGAGAATATGATTGCGCAAGGAATGACGTACGTGAAAATTATTTCGTTTGTATTATTAATTGTATAAACTTTCCATTCGCTTCCTAAATCCAACATCAATAAAACTGGTACAATTATATAAATCAATTCAAACAAAAAATATAAAATATTATTGCCGTATATTTTTTTTATCAATTTTATATACTCATACCAACAACCAAAATGTATAATGGTAAACAAAACCAGAAAGCTCCAAAAATTCCACAACAAGCCCACCAGCATTACAACAACAAAAATTACTGCTGTTAGGCTACGGGTTTTAAGTGTTTGCAGGTTAAGTGCCATAGTTAAGCGGTGTTTTCAATTTCGTTAATGAAACGTTGCTCTTGCATTGTAATTTCACTTACCGGTTTTGCAGATGCCTTATTAAAATAATGCAACAAAAAAGCTAAAATAGCAAGGGTAATAAAAATACTCCACACCGGTAATGTTTTATCAACCTGTGCTACCTGCTCCAGGCTTTTTTTGCTAAAAAACATTACACTTAATGCCAATGCATTATTAATAAAATGTGCTGCAATATTTACCCAAATATTTTTGCTGTAATAAAATAGTACGCCTAATACATACCCCAATGCCAACCTTGGTAAAAACATAAAATACTTGTATGTACTAAACTAAACAAAACACTTGTTACCAAAATAGCCAACATGGGTTTTTGCCACCATTTTACAAAAAGATTTTGCAAAAGTCCTCTAAAAAACAATTCTTCAAATACAGCAGGCAAAAGCGCTAAAATAATAAGGCCTAGCAAATAACTTCCTATGCCATTTAGATTACTAATGGCTGTTACCGTTGAATTATATTGTGTTTCAAGTTCTTTTGAAAGTGCATGTAGCTTTGGAAAAAATTGAAGCAGTGCTTCGCTGGCAGTTTGTAACGGCTGTGCATAATAATTGGTAACCAAAATAATTAAAAATGCCAACCCTACTTGCGCCATATTTAAATGTTTGCTGCTACCCGCCCAAAAAAAAGATTTGCCATAACAAATTCTTATAAATAACCACGATGGAATAAACAGCATTAACAGCGTATTCACAAATTGCATCCATTGCAGTAATTGTGCATTTTTAGGATTAGCAATTTTAGCTATAAAATCTTTTTTGTTTTGCATATCGCTAATACCAATGCCCATAGCGTTCATAAAAATGGTTTGCACTAATAAAGCTGCAAGTATGCCCAAACCCACCAAACCCAATAAGATAGCCAATTGCATCCATCCGCTATGCCCTTTTGGGCTTTTAAAATTCGCCATTGTTTTAGATGTTGTAAATTTGCTGCAAAAATAGGCATTTCGCTTGGTATGACACCCTCGTTTGACGAGTTGAAACAGAGCACTTAGCTATAGCTAATACTAACAGTGGCTTTTGCCGATTGAAAAATAAATGTTGACAGGCTGCCGGATTGAAGTGTAAACCGAAACGAAGTGAAAGTTGAAATGCAAAGCCGGAACAAAAGCTAAGCGCTGTAAAATGCTTACAGCCCCAAAAACAAAAAATAACATGATAAAAATTGGCGATAATATTGAACTACCCGATTTTCCTTTGTTGCTTGCACCAATGGAAGATGTAAGCGATCCGCCATTTAGGGCTGTGTGTAAAGATAAAGGCGCCGATTTAATGTACACCGAATTTATTAGCAGTGAAGGGTTGATTAGAGATGCTATTAAAAGCCGCCAAAAGTTGGATATTTTGACTACGAAAAACCGGTAGGCGTACAAATTTTTGGTGGAGATGAAGAAAGCTTAGCGCTGGCTGCAAAAATTGTAGATGTTACAAACCCCGATTTGTTGGATATTAACTTTGGCTGCCCCGTAAAAAAAGTAGCGCTTAAAGGTGCAGGCGCAGGTGTACTTAAAGATGTTGACTTAATGGTTCGATTAACCGATGCCGTTGTAAAAAGCACAAACTTACCTGTAACAGTAAAAACCAGGCTGGGCTGGGATGATAACAATAAAAATATTGAAGAAGTTGCCGAACGCTTGCAAGATGTAGGCATAAAAGCCCTAGCCATACATGGCCGCACAAGAGCGCAAATGTATAAAGGCGAAGCCGATTGGGCTTTGATTGGTAAAGTAAAAAACAATCCTCGTATAACCATTCCCGTTTTTGGCAATGGCGATATTGATAGTGCAGAAAAAGCGTTGGAATATAAAAACAGATACGGTGTGGATGGTGTTATGATTGGCCGTGCCGCTATTGGCTATCCTTGGATATTTAACGAAATAAAGCACTTTGTAAAAACGGGTGAGCATTTACCATCGCCAACTATTGAAGACAGAGTTGCTGTTTGTAAAAAGCATTTACACAAATCATTTGAATGGAAAGGCCCAAAGGTGGGCATTTTTGAAATGCGAAGACATTATACCAATTACTTAAAAGGTTTGCCAGGCATTAAAGATTATCGCCTTAAATTAGTTACGCTTGAAAAAGTTGAAGAAATTGTTGCCGTATTGGATGAGATAGTTATTAAATATGCCGGTTATGAATTTGCAAAAACGCCAATAGAGTTAATTAACTATCACGAAAAATGCCCCATTAATTAGGTTACAAAAAAATTATGGATAAAATTAATACTCGCCCTAATAAACATATTAGCCTTATTGGTGGCGGTATTATGAGCGCTACATTAGGCATTTTACTAAAAGAGCTAAATCCTAATTTTACCATTACTATTTACGAACGATTGAATGAAGTGGCCGCCGAAAGCAGCGACGCATGGAACAACGCAGGCACTGGCCACTCTGCCTTTTGCGAATTAAATTATACTCCACAAAAAGAAGATGGATGTCTTGATATTAAAAAGGCAATTAAAATTGCATCGTCTTTTGAATTGTCAAAATCATTTTGGGCTTATTTAGTAAAACAGCAATACTTTGATAAGCCCGAAAGCTTCATCAACAATATACCGCATATTAGTTTTGTTTGGGGAGATGATGATGTGGCATTTTTAAAAAATAGGTTTGAAGCTTTAAAAAAACATCCGCTTTTTGCAGATATGATATATAGCGATGATGTTAGTGAATTAATGCAATGGATGCCTTTAGTGATGCAGCATAGATTGAGTAATGAAAAAATTGCAGCTACCAAAGTTGATATTGGCACAGATGTAAATTTTGGCAATCTTACAAGATCTCTATTTACACACCTTACAAGCCTTGATGGAATTGAGCTTTTATTAAACCACTAAGTAAGAGATTTAGATAAACAAGATGACGGTACATGGCTGGTGCACTATAAAGATTTAGCCTTTGAAGAAAAAAATGAACGCTATACCGATTTTGTTTTTATTGGTGCAGGCGGTGGATCATTGCCATTATTAGATAAATCGAAAATTAAAGAAGCTGATGGATACGGCGGCTTTCCGATAAGTGGACAATGGTTAGTTTGCAAGAACAAAGACATAATTGAGCAACACAATGCCAAAGTTTATGGTAAGGCTAAAGTAGGTGCACCGCCAATGAGTGTGCCACATATGGACACCAGAATTATTGATGGTGAAAGGGCATTGCTATTTGGCCCATTTGCATGCTTTAGTACAAAGTTTTTAAAAAATGGATCATACTTTGATTTGCCCTTGAGCATAGAGTTTGATAACATAATTCCCATGCTTAGTGTTGGCTGGCATAATATGGCATTAACCAAATATTTAGTTGAACAAGCCACACAAAGTCATAGTGATAGAATGAAGGCACTTAAAGAATATTTTCCAAATGCAAAAGATGAAGATTGGGAATTAGCTATTGCCGGTCAACGGGTACAGGTTATTAAAAAAGATGAGGAAGAAGGTGGGGTTTTAGAATTTGGAACCGAATTAGTACATAGTGCAGATGGTAGTATTGCTGCACTGTTAGGAGCATCGCCAGGTGCATCTACAAGTGTAATGGCAATGCTTGATGTCTTGGAAAAATGCTTTGGCGATTTAATGCAAACAGATGATTGGAAAGAAAAACTACATAAAATAATTCCGTTATATAATGCAACTGATGCAGATTGGTTACAACATAGAAAGTTAAACAATACTATTTTGCATTTAGACGATTAGGTCTTTTTACCTATTGTGGGGATTACATAGAAATAAACTAGTTCAAATCCGTCAAAAATCAGTTTCTTCCGTGAATACACATCAGTGTTCTATAGCATTTTTAACTTCGCTATCCAATGGCGATACTGAAGGATCAAAATAATTTATTAAAACCCCCTTTTCGTTCACTAAGTATTTACTAAAATTCCAGCTTGGGGCTTTATCATTCCAGCCATTATTAGCAGCGTTGGTTAACCATTGAAAAATCGGGTTTTGCTCCGCCGATTTTATAACAGTACTTTTCTTTATCAAAGGAAATGTAACGCCGTAATTTATTTTACAAAACTGTGCAATATCATCATCCGTTCCTTTTTCCTGCTCCTTAAAATCATTTGCCGGAAAACCAATAACTACTAACCTATCTTTATATAATTCAGATAATTTTTGCAAATCGTTGTATTGATTTGTATATCCACAATCGCTTGCAGTATTTACTAGCAATACTTTTTTCCCCTTTAAAGTTTCAAAATTTAAAATTGAATTGTTATTTAGTGTATCACTTAATGTATAAAAAGAAACAATGGGTTCTTTGGTGCTACTTAGTTTTTCGGTATTTTTTCCTGTAAGCTTTGTTAACCAAATAAAAGCAGGATAAATTGTTTTTAAAACTTTTTGTCTAAATGTCATATTTTTTGAGTTACGATTTACTACTTGCACATAAATAACAAAGCTCCCTAATAATACAAGTATAACAATAAAAAAGCGTTTTAGTTTTTTCATGATTAATGGTTTATCCCACAAAGACAAAAAGAACACTAAGTTAAGTCTCCGTTTATTTTTCTGTATATCCCATCTTTAATGAGATTTACACTAAAGTTAATTAACAAACCTAATTTTATTTCTGCAAGTTTTAAATAAGTAAGTACAATTTTATGATGCACTTTTTCTATATTTTCAACAGACTTTAATTCAATTAAAAGTAGTCCTCCCATTATTATATCTGCTCTAAAAGATACATCTAATAATTCTCCTTCATAGTAAATTGGTATTTGAGGCTGTCTTAAATAGGGAATTTTCTCCTCTCTAATTCTACAACAAATGCAGCTTCATAAACACTTTCCAATAAACCAGGTCCAAGTACTGTATGGATTTTATAAGCGATATCAACTGCAACAGTTGCTAATTCGTTTTCCGTCATATTTTATTTTATATTTTATCCCACAAAGGCGCAAAGCCAACAAAGAAAAATTTTGTATTTCTATGTCCTTAAGAGATATGATTACATAATACGTTTAGTGTATACCAAGTCATGTTTTTGCATCGCAAAGTTGCAAGTACAGTTAATCAACAAATAGCTTTGTGACTTCGTGTCTTTGTGGGAGACAATCATCTTATCACCCATTTAAACAATTTCAATTTACCTTTAAACGGCGGATATTTTATAGAAGGATCAAACCAAGTAGGTGTTTTCATTACAGCTTTTTTATGGGTAAATGTATCAAAACTACTTTTGCCATGATAACTACCCATACCGCTAAATCCTCTGCCGCCAAAGGGTAAATTATGATTGGTTAAATGCCAGCTGGCATTATTAACACATCCGCCACCAAACGCAATGTTATCTACCCAAAAATTTTCATTTTTATTGCTTGATGTAAACACATAAAAAGCTAACGGGTTTTTATTTTTTTCAATTATTGCTAACGCTTCTTCTTTTGTTTTATATGAAAGTATTGGAAGTATTGGTCCAAAAATTTCATCCTTCATAATGCTATCTTCTAAAGAAATATTATCAACCATTGTTGGCTCAATAAACAATAGATCTCTGTTTGTTTTTCCGCCATGCAAAATTGTTCCTTGCTGCAAATAGCCAACTATCCTATCAAATTGTTTGGTGTTAATTATTTTCCCGTAATTGTAATTATTGGCAGCATCTTCACTAAAAAAAGAAACAATGCTTTTTTTAAGTGCCGCAACTAACTCATCTTTTTTACTTTCATGCACCAATACATAATCCGGTGCTACACACATTTGTCCGCAGTTGCTATACTTTGTTATAGCAATTCTTTTGGCTGCTATTTTTATATTAGCGTCTTCTTCAACCACACAGGGGCTTTTGCCGCCCAATTCCAATGTAACAGGCGTTAGGTTTTCGGCAGCCATTTTATAAATTAGTTTCCCTACTACCGTGCTGCCAGTATAAAAAATATGGTCAAACGTAAAATTGTTCAGCATTGCAGGCACTACTGTTGCACCATCGCCTTCAACAAATAAAATATAGTCAGCTACAAAGTTTTCTTCAATAATTTTTTTCATTACCGCTGCTGTTGCAGGTGCAAACTCACTGGGTTTAAGCACAACGCAATTTCCTGCTGCTATTGCCCCAATTAAAGGGTTTATTAAAAGCTGAAAAGGATAATTCCACGGCCCAATAATTAGCACAACGCCTAAAGGTTCGGGTATTATTTTACTGGAAGATGGCAAGTTTAGTAAATTAGTACCAACTCTTTCAGGCTCCATCCAATATTTCAGATGCTTTATGGCGGCATTTAATTCCGATAATACCATACCTGTTTCGGTAACCCAGGTTTCTTCTTTACTCTTTTTTAAATCTGTATTAAGTGCATTGTACAAATCTTCTTCGTGGTTTAAAATACTTTGTCTTAATTTTTTTAGCTGTTCAATCCTAAACTTGTACGGCTTTGTAACACTTGTTTTAAAATAGGTTTTTAAATTGTTGAATTGAATAATATCTGCCATTACCATTAAATTTGTTGTAAGTTAATACAAATGTTTATGACAGATGAACAGTACATGCAACAAGCTTTATTACAAGCTAAAAAAGCCTTTGAAGCCGATGAAGTGCCTATTGGCGCAATAATAGTTTTAAACAACACTATTATTGCCAAAGCCCATAATCAAGTTGAGCTTTTAAATGATAGTACTGCTCATGCCGAAATTTTAGCATTAACCACAGCATATAATTTTTTAGGTAGCAAATATTTACCCGAAGCTGTTTTGTATGTAACTGTTGAGCCTTGTCTTATGTGTAGCGGAGCCTTGTACTGGAGCAAAATTGGTAAAATTATTTACGGTGCAACCGATGACAAAAACAGCTACCGTAAATGTTGTGGAAGTTCAAATCCATTTCACCCAAAAACTGAATTAATGGGCGGTGTTTTACAAGATGAATGTGGGCAATTAATGAAAGATTTTTTTAAAGCCAAACGCTAAGATTTTGAACATTTTTTAAAAACCAATAGCATTAAAGGAAATATATTTCCGATTTTACTAATTATATTAGCGTATTTGACTTTAAAAGACAAATACGGAAAAATTTTTCCGTATTTGTCTTTTAAAGTATTTTTTTGTGTATTTTTATGTGCAAAGCAGCAAAAATTTGCCGTTATGATAGATTTTAAAACTATATCACATAAGCTTAAAGAACGAAGAGAGTTTTTAGCATATACACAGGCTGATGTTGCTGAGCTTACCGGCATTAGTGAAAGAACAATACGATCGATTGAAAAAGGAAACGGTGGTACAAGTATTTTAAATTGGCTTAAAATATTAGATATTTTAGGATTAGAAATGAAAATAGTATCAAAACCCATGAGTGATGAGACAAGGAGAAGTTTTTTACAATAATATTTTAGCTGGCGTAATTACCGAAATGGATAATGGCGAATATTTATTTCATTACGATGATGCTTATTTTTATAACACAACTTTGCCGCCAATAAGTGTAACCTTACCAAAAGGAAAACAGCAATACAAATCCAAGAAGTTATTTCCCTTTTTTTTTAACATGCTTAGCGAAGGCGTAAATAGAAATTTACAATGCCGCATTTTAAAAATTGATGAGGAAGATGACTTTGGATTATTATTAAAAACCGCCAACAATGAAACCGTTGGTGCAATACATGTGCAAGAATTTTAAATGACAAATTTACCTACCATACAAGTTTGTCCGGGTACATTAGCGGCAGGTTTTACTACCTATTCGCCAAAGTGCCGTAAAGAAATGTTTAAAGGCAACAGGGTAAGTCATATTCTTAATTTTCCATCGCCGCAAAATGAAGGAGAACAAAAAAAATTATTTATCCAAAACAAAACCCGTATCTCCATATCGGGAGTACAAGAAAAATATTCTTTAAAATTAACAGGCAATAATCTTGAATTAACCGATAAGGGTGGTGAATATATTTTAAAACCTATCCCTGCCGATTTAATGTATGTAAGCCAAGTGCCTGCCAATGAGCATTTAACTATGCAAATAGCTGCACAAGTATATAAATTACCTACTGCAAAAAATGCTTTAATTTTTTTTAATGATGGTGTTCCGGCATATATAACCAAACGCTTTGATGTAAAGGAAGATGGCACAAAATGTTTAAAAGAAGATTTTGCATCATTAGCACAAGTAACTACTAAAACTACAGGTAAAAATTATAAATATGAATACAGTTACGAAGAAATGGCTTTTTTAATAGATGCTTTTATACCTACTGCCATAAAAACAAAAGAGTTTTTTTTTCAACTGGTAGTTTTTAATTATTTATTTAGCAATGGAGATGCTCATTTAAAAAACTTTAGCCGAATGGATTGTATTGGCAATGGTGATGCATTTTTAACACCGGCATACGATTTAATAAACACTCGTTTACATGTAGATGATAGCGATTTAGCATTAACAGATGGTTTGTATAAAAACGACTACACTTATGCAAGCTATGCTGCTTACGGCTTTTATGCCTTTGATGATTTTTTAGAGTTTGGCAAACGCATTGGCTTATTACCACAAAGAGCAAAAAGAATGATACTGCATTTTTTAGATAAAACAGAACAGGTAGAAAAATTAACCCAAAAAAGTTTTTTAAATGACGATATGAAAGCAAAATACTTTAATATATACAGAGATAAACATAAACGGTTAAGCAAATCTTTGTTGCAAAATATTTAAAGTTTAATACTAATTTTCCAAACTCACAAATAACCAAACTTATTCTACCTTACATTTGTAACCAAATAAATTATAAAACTTAAATTATAAATACTATGTCATTTACATTAGCACCATTACCTTATGCACACAATGCATTAGAGCCACATATCGATACCAGAACAATGGAAATACATCATGGCAAGCACCACCAAGCCTATGTTGATAATTTAAACAAAGCCATTGCCGGTACAGAGCATGAAGGAAAAACTATTGAACAATTAGTTGCCGTAGCAGGCAGCATTTCGCCTGCAGTACGCAACAACGGTGGCGGCCATTGGAATCATACTTTTTTTTGGGAGAGCCTTGCACCTAATGCAGGTGGCGCACCTGGCGGTAAATTAGCCGATGCCATTAACGAAGCCTTTGGCAGTTTTGATACATTTAAAGAAAAATTTGCCGCTGCTGGTATGACTCGTTTTGGAAGTGGTTGGGCTTGGCTTATTGTAAAAGATGGCAAGTTGGAAGTATGCTCTACACCCAATCAAGATAATCCATTAATGGATATTGCCGATGTAAAAGGCGCACCAATACTGGGTTGCGATGTTTGGGAACATGCCTACTATTTACATTATCAAAATCGCCGTGCCGATTATTTAGCCGCATTTTGGAATGTGGTTAACTGGACCAAAGTGGCCGAAAGGTTAGGTTAATTTTTTGTAACAAGCATTTATTCCTTGATTAGGCTTTAGTGGCGTCACACTCTTGTACAATATTTCATTATTGAGCTTTTACTGTAGCGTAAAAATCATATCTATAAACTGCAACCAAAACAGGGTTGCAGTTTTTTTATTATCTTGTATTACCAAACGAATCAAATATGAAGCACTGTTAACTGTATTTTTATTTTTCTCTTTATCCTATACGTTTGCAGATACACCCGGCAAACGAAAAATGTTTGATAGTAAAATAAGCTTTCAAAACATAGTAAAATTTAGCAACTATACTTTTTATTGGAGTGCTGCAGGCGTACAGCAAAATAATGTAATACTTATTTCCGATACATCACAATATATGAGTGCAACCGGAGGCGCCCCAATGGATTATTTTTTATGGGCTGTAAATAACCAAACCAAAAAATCTACCGATACAGTTTCATTTCACAATTATTACTCGCCGGATTATGTAGTTATTATTAATGAAATAAAAGAGGATTCTATTTTATACAATCGATTAGAATTGTCAAATAAAAATACAATTGTATCCGAAACCAACACCAATGAAATTAACGATAAAACACTCATTGCCGATGCCAAAAAAGCCAAGCAAAATCATTATTTAAAAATTGGAGGTTTTATAACCTTGGGGTTGGCAGCTTTGGGTGGTATTGTTTGGTTTTTTAAAAGAAAGAAGAAGGAAACAGTATAAACATCCGTATTTTTTTATCTGCAATGATAAGATGCATCTATTACCTAGTTTATCCTCCTATTTTCCGAGGATGAAAAAATTGCTTTTACGGCACCGGATCATACCCACTTTTACCCCAGGGATGGCAACGACTTACTCGTTTTATAGTTAACCATAAGCCTTTTATTGGGCCGTACTTTTTTAGTGCTTCTATACCATAATGTGAGCAAGTTGGTTGGTAGCGGCATTTATTGCCCAACCAGGGCGATATGATCCATTGATACAGTTTAATTAACACTATAAAAGGAAAACTAAGTATTTGCTTTAGTTGCTTCATCACTTATTTTAATTAGCCGCTTAAGTACCCCTGCGGTTTTTTCAACTATTAAATTATACGCAGGTAAATCGTTTCCGGTATAAATAAAAAAAACAGCAAGTTGTAAGTTATTTTTTTGTACCACTTGCATTAATTCATTTTTTTGCAAGCGATATGCTTCTCTCATTAAACGTTTTATTCTGTTACGATTTACTGCTTTTTTAAAATACTTTGTACTTACTGTAAACCCGGCTTGCAGTTGGCTGTTAGCAGTTGGCAATGTGTCAATAGTTTTTAGCAGATATACCACTCTAAAAGGGAAAATGGAAAATGCTTTACCTTGTTTAAAAACTTCGTCAATTAATTTGCGGCTTTTTAAACGTTCGGTTTTGCCAAGTGTGTATCGTTCAGTTTTATTCAACGTATCAAAATTAAAAAGTCCTGCCAATAAAAGCAGGACTGAATATTTTATAGCAATAAAATTTTATTTTTTATCGCCGTGTTCGCTACTAACTGTCAATTTATGACGTCCTTTTGCTCTTCTGCTAGCTAATACTTTACGTCCGTTTGCAGTTTGCATACGCTTACGAAATCCGTGTACTGTTTTTCTACGGCGCTTATGGGGCTGGTAGGTTCTTTTTTTACCTGGCATTGTTTTATTTTTTTCCTTTTACAAATATTATTTCTAAAACATCCATCGAGGCACCATCCCCGTTGGTTTTGAAAGGACGGCAAAAGTAGCACTTTTAATTAATATTTGGTAATTAATAATTAAGAATTTACAGTATGTAAGTCTAAATGCTTGGATTTTACCATCTTTCCAAAAAAATTAAATGCATGATTATCAAAATCTTGGGTAGAATCGGTCGTAAAAAACTGTATTTGGCCATTTTTACTGCATTTTTCCTCCATTTCGGTATGGCGTTGCAAATAATCTTTTAAACTATCGGCCACTATCTTTCCTTGCGATATAACGTTCATATTTTTTGGTAACCCACTTTTTATTATCTCCGTAACCAAAGGATAATGCGTACAAGCCAGTAAAATGGTATCTATTTGAGCAGATTGGCCTAATAAGGCATTTACATCCTTGTTAATAAAATAATTAGCACCATCATTATTGTACTCGTTATTTTCTATTAACGGAACCCACATTGGACAAGCTTGTTGGTAAAGTTGTACAGTTGGATAAAATTTTTCAATTTCTATTGGGTAAGATTGGGATTGCACTGCACCAGATGTAGCCAATATGCCAATTTGGTTTGTTTTGGAGTAATTGCCAATAACTTCTGCCGTAGGCCGTATTACGCCTAAAACTCTTTTTGAGGCATCTATTTTAGGCAAATCGTTTTGCTGTATGGTACGTAGTGCTTTTGCCGATGCTGTATTGCAAGCCAAAATTACGAGTGAACAGCCTTGGTTAAAAAGCCATTGAACACATTCTAATGTATATTGATATACTGTTTCAAAACTACGTGTGCCATAAGGAGCTCTGGCATTATCGCCAAGGTATAGGTAATCGTATTGTGGTAATGTGGCTACAATTTCTTTTAGTACTGTTAAACCTCCATAACCGCTATCAAAAACACCAATGGGTTGCTGCTTCATTTAGTAAAAATAAAATTTTTATAGGTAACGGAGAGACAAAGTCTCAAAACCACCATATCCTCGTTTGGAGAGGAGGATATACGGGCTCATTATACAAAAGCAAAAGCCTTTCAAATAATTTGAAAGGCTTTTGCTAATTTATTATATTGAAATTAGTTTGTCTTTGGGGTTGTTTTTGCAGGTGCTGCCGGTGCAGGATCTTTAATGTTTAATTTCTTTTTAACTAAACCAATAATATCATCTGCCGGAGGCGCTACTATTAAAGAGTTTACATCTAAAACATACGCATAACCGGCTTCTTTAGCAACAGCTTTAATTGCATCCATTGCTTTTACACGTATTGGCTGTAATTTTTCCTGTGCTTTTGATTATATTTTGTTGTGCAATTTTGCTCCCAGTTATTTACTTTTTGATATAACTCAATTATTTCATTTCTTTTAATTTCTTTCATGCTTGCAGATAATTTTGCAGAGTCTTTTACAAATTGTTCTGCTTTTTCATCGGCTTCTTTAGCCATGTCTTGTCCTTGCTGACCAAGGGATCCTTTATACTCTTCTAACTCTTTATCGGCCACTGCGGCTTCAGGCATTACGCTTATTAATTCTTCTGTATTAATATAACCAATTTTTGTTTGAGCTGAGGCTGTAAAAAATCCTAACGCCATAACACTTGCTACAATTAATTTTTTCATTTTTCATTTACTGTTTTACTTGTTTTTGTTTTATAAGTAGTTTAATAACCCGTTTTTGTTGCTTTTAAAAAGCATATTATCATTTATTTAACACCTAAATTACGTAATACATCATCGCTTCTGTCCAATTTAGGGTCGGCAAAGATAACGGTAATTCCTTCACTTTTATCCAAAATAAAGTCATATTGTTTATCTACTGCTAATTTTTGTACAGCGTTGTAAACCCTGTCTTGTATTGGCTTTATTAGCTCTTGCCTTTTCTTAAATAAATCGCCCTCAAACCCAAAACGTTTTCTTTGCAGGTCTCTTAATTCTTTTTCTTTATTAAAAATTTCGTCTTCTCTTTTCTTTTTAAGTTCGTCACTCAACATTACCTGCTCTGCATCAAAATCTTTTAGCATTTTATCTACTGCAGTTTGTTTTTGGTCAATTTCCTGCTGCCATTGCATGCTGAATTGATCTAATTTTTCTTGTGCTTCTTTGTATTGTGGCACTTTTTCTAAAATATATTTAGAATCGATAACAGCATAACGCTGAGCATTACTTGCAAATGCAATCAGTAGAAAGCAACTGGCAATTAAAAGGGCTTTTTTCATTTTACTATTACCCCACCTAAACCGATGGGCTGGTTTTTTATTATCAATTACTATTGTGGTTCCTGGCCAAGCATAAATGTAAATTTACCTGCACCTTTTATTCCACTTGTTGAGTTGTATCTGTCAAAACCTATGCCATAATCAAATCCTAACAAACCAAACATTGGTAAAAGAAACGCATACCAATACCGGCAGAACGACGTAATTTAAATGGATTATATTCTTTAAAGTTATACCAGCCATTTGCTGCTTCAAAAATGCCAATCCATAAATTGTACTGCTTGCGTTGGTACTAAAAGGATACCTTAGCTCAAGCGTATATTTATTAAAAATAGAAAACTTTTGTTCAGTTGTACCATTATCAGGATTTATTTTTGGGTTAGATGAACTGTACACCGGATAGCCTCTGTGTGCAATAATATCGTACCCTAACAATGCAAAGTTATTACTCATACCTGCATCGCCAAGTTGAAAACGTTCGAACGGAGATATTTCTAAATCTTTATTGTACCTGCCAATAAAACCAAATTTAGCAGCAGCTTTTAATATAAATTGTTTATTTTTTTCGGTTCCTTTTGGCCTTCCTATGGGCACATACCATTCTCCATCAAAACGCCATTTATGAAACTCGGGTAATTTAAATTGGCTTGCATCGCCGGTTTTAATGCCTAACAAGGAGTACGGCAAAGTAAATTGAGTGCTCAACATAAAGTTTGAACCTGATGTTGGGAAAATTGGATTAGGCCCTGCAGAGTTACGTAACAATGCAATTTTTAAACTAATGTTGGTTGATGTTCCGTTATTTAATCCACCCAAACCATTAATGTTATAATTTTTTAATTTGTACTGCTGTACATTTAATGCATAAATAAGATTAAAGTAATCATCTGGCCACTTTAATTGCTTTCCTAATGAAATACTAAAATTGTTTGTTTTTACGTAAGAAGTATCGCCGCATTTTTTACAATACAAGCCTGTTGAACCATCGTAGGTATTTGCATACTTGGTATTTGAATATCCTATAGTAAACGAATTACGTTTTTTACCACCTAACCATGGTTCGGTAAACGAAAAATTATATGACCGAAATGCTTTACCGTTTGATTGTATTCTTGCACTTAATTTTTGTCCATCACCACTTGGTAAGGGATCCCAGGTAGATTTTTTGGTAATATTTTTTATAGAGAAGTTGTTAAACGTAACGCCTAAAGTACCTGTTAAACCAATGCCTCCGCCAAAGCCTGCCGAAAGCTCTAACTGATCGGCCGATTTTTCTTCTATTTCCCAGTTAATATCTACGGTACCATTTTCTGCATTAGGCACTACATTAGGATTAATTTTTTCGGCGTTAATAAATCCTAATTGCCCTAATTCTCTTTGTGTACGAATAATATCTTGCCTGCTAAATTTTTCGCCGGGTACAGTACGTAACTCTCTGCGTATAACGTAGTCTTTTGTTTTATCGTTACCACTAACGGTTATATTTCCATAAACTGCTTGCGGCCCTTCGGTCATACGTACTTCAAAATCTATAGTATCACTATAAACGGCCGTTTCAACAGGATCTACTCTAAAAAACAAATATCCATCATCCATATAAAGGCTGCTGATATCACCGCCTTCCATTGATAATTGCTTGCCTAAACGCTTGTTTAATAACTCTAAATTATAAACATCGCCTTTTTTAATACCTAATAAATAATTTAAAGTAGAATCGCCATATTTGGTATTACCTCTCCAGGCAATATCGCCAAAATAATATTTGCGTCCTTCTTTTACTTTGATATCAACATTAATATTTCCCTTAACATCGTAAAATTGTGTATCGGCTACTATTACAGCATCTCTAAAACCTTGTGAGTAGTAGTAATCCAATACTTTCTCTTTATCATCGGCATATTTATTTTCGTTAAACTTTGCCGAGCTAAACATTTTAAAACGTAAATACGGATCTAATACTTCTTTAGTTTTTGTAAGCGATAAAAAGCCGTAATCTTTAAGGTATTGTTTAAAGGTTAAATTTTTAGATGTATCGCCATAAGGGCTTAGTACTTTTGCCGGGAATAATGTAGCTCTGGACATTTCTTTTGTGCCCTTCATTTGCTTTTTTAAGCTTTGGGTCGGCTATTTCTTCATTATCGGTAAAGTTGATGGAGTTAACCCTTACTTTTTTTCCTTTGTCAATGGTAAAAGTAAATTAATTGCATTGTTTAAGTTTGTTGCAACTGTTTCGGAAACTGTAATATCTACGTTACGATACCCCTTATCGGCATAATATTTTTTATAGCTTCTACAGCACTAAGTTTCATATTTTCGGTAACTACTCTGTCTTTTGCCAACCCTATTTTTGCTGTTAAATCATCTTTTTCACCTTTTTTAATGCCTTCAAACTTAAATTCTGCAAGCCTTGGCCTTTCGGTAATTTCCAATAGCACATAAATATCTCTATCTACAACTTTGGTAAGATAAATTTTTACATCGGCAATTAAATTTTGCTTCCATAGCTTATTAATAGCTTTACCAAATACATCGCTGCCGGGCAATTGTACTTTATCGCCAACAGCAAGGCCCGAAATAGAGATTATTAAATTTTCGTCGAATGCTTTTGAGCCGGTTACTTCTATACCGGCAATGGTGTATTCCTTAGGGAATTTTGATTTGTATATTTCCAGTAAAGCAGGATCTACAGAAGTAGGGATGGTATCATGCTGAGCCATAACAAACTGGCTGCTAAAAAGAATGGTTACAATAAATAAAATTCGTTTGTAAAATCGCTGCATCAATGGTTATTTTTCGGTGGGCAAATTAAGCCCTTTATTTAAAAGTATTTGTTAAGATTGCTTCAGTTTACTGTTTTGCGTTATATGGTTTTGGTTTTTATAGCTTTTATAACATAATTAACCAACCGAAAACCCAAAACTCTAAACAGACTTTAGTTGCTCACTCGTTTTCCAAAACGCCTTTCTCTGCCCTGATAATCTACTATTGCTTCATAAAGGTTTTCTTTTCTAAAATCCGGCCAAAGTGTATCCGTAAAATATAATTCGCTGTAAGCTAATTGATAAAGTAAAAAATTACTAATCCGGTATTCTCCACTGGTTCTTATCATCAACTCCGGATCGGGAAAATTTTTTGTTGCTAAATAATTTTTAACTGTATCCTGATTAATATTTTCCGGCAAAAGCTTACCCAGCTTTACATCTGCAGCAATATTTTGTATTGCTTTGGTAATTTCCCAACGGCTGCTGTAACTTAACGCCATTATTAAATTTAAGCCTGTGTTATGACTTGTTTCGGCTAATGCTTCGTTTAATTCGTTTTTGGCAGCATCGGGCAACATGCTTACATCGCCAATTACATGCAAGCGAATATTGTTTTTATTTAGGGTTGGCACTTCTTTTTTAATGGTTTCTATTAACAGCTCCATTAACCCTTTTACTTCATAGGCTGGTCTATCCCAGTTTTCGGTACTAAAAGCATAAAGTGTTAAATACTCCAACCCTAACTCTGCACAACCTGTTGTAATGTCTCTTACACTTTCTACACCATGCCAATGCCCATAAAGCCTGTCTTCGCCTTTTTCGGTTGCCCATCTGCCATTGCCATCCATTATTATGGCAATATGGCGTGGCAAACGCTGCATGTTTATGGAATTTTTTAAACTCATTTTTTGTAAAAACACTCATCAGGCTTGCAGCCTGAGTTTGGGCTGCAAAAGTAGGTAAAATATGGCAGAGATTTGGGAGTTTGTTTGGATAATGATGTTCTACTGCTTTTCTATAATTACGAAAGGGCTATCCATCAAAAATATTTAATTCAAATAATTGAATATCAATTAATTACTTATTATTTTTTACTCTTGGCTTTATTAACTCCTGAATATTAATATCTAAACCAAAGGATAATAAAAATGGTTGATATTCCAAATTAATATCAGTATTGTTTTTACTAAAGTTATTATTAAGTGATATTGATGTGCCCACTTGAGTTACAATCATAAAAACCGGCCAACCTGCTTTTATTGTTATGGCAGGTTCTATAAATACACCCTTAGCCGAATTAGAGACTTGTGTTAGTTTTACCCATTTAATACGAGTACTAAAAGCAGCCGAAAAATTTGTTAATTTATATGCTGTTGTTCCTTGTAAAAAAAGCTATTTGTTATGCCATCTGCGGTTGAAATCCACCAACCACCTTCTGACTTACCACTTAATTTACCATGCCCGTATCCACAATAAAATTCGTACAGCAATTTTTTTGAATGGTATCAAAATAGCCTGCACCTATTTCGGCAAAACTATGTTTATGAAAATCCTTTCCATTATTTTGAATTTCATTTGCAAAACTTCCATTTGCTATCACACCAATATGGTTGCTAACTGCTACGGCTACCTGAGGGTCAAAGCCAGAAATTCCGCCATTCACCGTAGCATGAACTTCTCCTTTTTTACTTAGCAATGGAACGTTTATTACATTAGGTACATATTTTGGTGAGCAAGCCTGATGAATTATTATTATAGAAGAAAGCAGGCAAATATATTTTACTTTTCTCATGTTGATGTTTTTAGGGTAAATACAAAAAAGTAATACAGATTTTTAATAATTTTTAGAATAAATATTATAGACTAAAAACTGTTTAAAGTATCTATATCTCTTCCAAAATTTTATGCATAGTAAATATACAGCGGAATTTTGAGTACTACTAATTTGAGCTTTATAAAATGGGCAAGTTTTATACTACCTATTTACAGCTTAACCAATCTTCCATTAGCCAATTTTCCATTTATTTGCATGGTATATAAATAAACGCCTGCGGCAAGATTAGAGACATTAAATTCGTTTACATTTTTAAATGTGGCTACTCTGGTACCCTCGGCACTTAATATGGTAATGCTTTCTGCGGTTACAAGTTGCCCTTCCTTTATACATTTAAACATACCTGTTGAAGGGTTAGGAAAAACTGATGCAATAAGCTCTTCTTTTTCATTTGCCATTAAGCTATTTGCTTTTTCAAAACCGGCAGGTGTTGCATACCATAGCAAGTTGCTTATATTAACAAACTGCAAGTTGTACTGGCCCATTGTAGTTGCTTGCCAAAATGTACCATTTGCAGTTTGTGGAATTTCTAAATAAAACAACGTTGAATCTTTGGGGGTTACAAATCGAGGTTTTATTAAGTTACCGTAATTATCTTTTATGTTAAAACTTTTGCTTATAGCATCTGCACTGGCATATTTTCCGTTAGAGAAGCTATTGAGTACGTTAAAATATATTTTATCCAATCCGTTAGGAATATAAAAATATCCGGGCAAGCTGGCAACATCAGCTTGATAAGTCTCGGTTTTATTGCCTAAAAAGGACCTTTTTTGTAAAAGTAATTACCGTTGGTTATTATAGATAAATCAAGTATTGTTTTATACTTTGAAACAATAGTTAGTAAGTACTTACCTGCTTTGGGTAAATCTACTTTAAATGTACCTGCACCATTTGTGTTGTTTATGGTAACATCTTTTATTATTTGCAAAGCAACATCAGCATTTTCTATTACAAAATTTACGTACCCTTTATCTTTCATTTCAAAAGCAGGTTTATACTGAATAGTAAAGCTGCCAGCATGCGGTGCAATTAAATTAAATGCTGTTTTGTTATAATAGTTTGCACCATTTGTATAATAAAGACGGGTGTTTATTTTTTGTAAAGGAGCAATGCTTTGGGATTCAAACTGGCTTTGAACAAAATCTTCTTCTTCAAAAACAAAATCGTTGATTAAGCTGCTATAATTTGCAACATCCTGTAAAAAATTATTTTCAATTTCGGCTGTAGTTAATAGTGCCAGATTGCCATTATTATAAGCTGTGCCGTTAGTTACATTATATCTTACATAAAAATCGCTTGTAGTTGCATATTTGCTTACAATAGTATTAATCAGGTAATAACTATTTACCAGTTGCATTTTATTTGCTTTAGCTAAATACATACAAATGGCAGCATCTTTATCGGCCTTGGTTACTGCTTTATTATTGTCGTTATTGGCTAAATCAAAGTACATAACCATGTAATGCATATAAGCTTTTAGTTCAATAATTCGGCTTTTAATTACTTCTGAATCATCTTGTATTTGTTGCACTGCTCTGTTAAGCAACTGCACATACAATTGCATTTTGTGTTTGCTGGGTGCTGTGTTTTCGTTACCCCACATTTGCAATATTTTGTAAATGGATATGCTTGCTTTACCAAACATATTCGTACAAAATTCTTTTAAGGTACTATCTACAGCAATACCATCTTTTAAATAACTGTTGGCTGCTAATAAATAGGGCAGGCTACCAAATTTTGCCGGAAAGCTCACATTAAACCCTGAAGTTTTTTATCATTTGCAATTTGCAAAGTTGATTTTAAATCGCTCCATTTAAAAGAAGGTGTTTCTCCGCTCCATCCCGAAAGGTTTAAAAAATGATATTCGGAAATATTATTAAACCTGTTGTACCATTTATTTCTTAATCCGTTGGTACTGCTCTCTAACTGATAAACAGTAGGCACTAATTGTACATCAATGTTTTTATTTATATTGATAGATGATGAAGGAATATTTGCATGGCTTGCATAGGCATATACCTGAAATTTTTTATCGGGATAAATGCTGTTAATTTTTTGTGCTGTATGGTTTGCTAAAATAAAATGCTGATCTGTTTCGGAAGGATAATTTTGAGCATTGCAACCCGGCGTTGTACTCATTGAATTTCCCCATTGGGAGCCATCAGGCACTTCTATACCTAAATACTCATCGCCATATTTAAAATTGCGTAATTGATTTATGAATAATGTGGGATTACTTTGTAAAATATTTTTATTAGCAGTATATTTTTGTTCAATGGCATTACTCCACATTTGCATAGAAGCATCATTATTAATATCGGGTACAGATTGTGGGGTTGCTTTTCGTTCGCCATTATAGGCTGCTATATAACAAGGATTGTTTTCAAAGCAGCAATATAGTTTGCGTTCATAATATCGCCCCTGTGGCCTGTAAATTTATATTCGCTAAGCATGCTGTTGCGGCGTTGGTATAAAGCCCAATTATGCCCATTATCTCCATAATAATTATCCCAACCATAGCTGGCATTATTATCCATTATCCATCTGTTGTGGCCACCGCTAATAAACCAGGTTTTGTATTTATATTTATTGGTAAAACTGGTATTGCCGTTTTTATAAGGCGATGTAAGATTTGGTATTATTTCCCAAATACTTCCGGGTTGATAAAACTTAAATCCTAATTTATTAAGATATTCATATACTCCATAAACCAGTCCGTTATCCTCGGGTGCTTTAAATTTTAAAAAAGTTGTGCCGTTGCTTTCTGCAATACAGGTTTGATTACCCTTAATGATAGAATCGTATATAAACACAATACCATTGGAGGGAAGTGTTGTGTACTGCTGTACATTTACCTGGCTACCCAAAATTGCTTTTTGCAACAATTGGGCAACATCTGCAGCTGTTGTTTTTAATAGTTGAGATGCCCCAACCGGATAATAAACAGTTTGTGCATTTGTATTTGGCATACAAAATACCCAAACCACTGCAATGATACAGCAGCGAATGAACGCCATAGTTTAATTGTTTGTGCGGTGAAAAACTATGGTTCCATCACAGAAATAAAAGGATTTGTGTTTTGTTATACTTTGGTTGGGAAACATGAAGAGATACCATTACTCATCTCTTATTTATTTGGGGGCTATAAAGATAATGATTTTATTATACCAACAAAATTAATTTGCACTCGGGCATTTATACGAACTAATATTAAAGGAAATGCTTAACTCAGCAATGATGTATTGGTCTTTTTGCTTACTCCATCCTCTTTGCCTTCCCTCTACACCCAGCACAGGTGTTGTTACTTCGTAGGAACGATCTTGTAATAATGCTGCTGAAGAGCCCGGTACAAAATTTCCAACACCAATGTAAGTTGTACTTACATCATCTAAATAATCGGTATTGGTAATACGCTGTGTTACTTCAAAAGATAAATTTAAATTATCGCTTATATTATATTTTATACCAACGCCAATGGGGAAACAAATAGCTGTAGGGCTGTATTGTTTACGACCTTTGTAACCTATCAATTGTCCTTCGGTACCTAACGGACGTAAAAATTCTTTTTTACCGTTTAAATAAGCATATGGATCGTAAGAAAAAGCACCAACGCCTAATGTAACAAAAGGTGTAAAAGAATTGTATTTGCTACCGGGAATAAATTTAAAAAAGTTAAAATCGCCTTGCAAAGCAAGCTCCCAAATATTACTGTTAAAACTAAGATTTCTTGTATTTTGATATTCGTTTTTGCTGTATGTATCGCTGTAACCTACCTGTGCATAGTGTGCATTTATTCTTGCTGCTATATAATTTCCAAATTGTTTTCTAAAAAAAACACCAACAGCAGGTTTTGGCCTGTTTAAGCCGGCTCTGGTATTTAAATCGCCAAAATAGTGTGCCATACCTGCTGAAATACCAAACTCTCCTTTTTGTACATACTCATAATTTTCCTGCGCTATTGCATGAAAAGTAAAAAAAGTAAACAGTACTAAGGCTATGGTTTTCATCTTCATATTTGCAAAATAAAGAATTGTTTTGTTAAAACGAGCAAGGGAAAAATATATCCGTTACAAGTATGTTAATTTTTTTAAAATTTTACTTTTTCCACTCGTATTCCGGCGCTCATTACATTTGGCAACGGATTATCTCTCATTATTTGAGCAATGTTATATTTATATTCTCCTTTTTTCTTAAACTTAAAAGGAACTACCGTAATAAGTTTACGCACTTCCCAAATATCGTTCATTCCAACTCCTTCCCAACCGGTAGCATCCGAAGCCAATGATAAATCTAATTTTTGATTAACCAATGTATCTCCCTGTGATGAAACATTTATTTGTACCCAAATATTATTGTATTTATATGCATCTGTATGGCGCAATACTACGTACAAATTATATGCCGAAGCGGTATCAAGTATGGAAACAGCACCTGATGCTGTAAAATTGCTTTGCCAATTGTAATTGGGAATAGTGGTGTTTTTTCAAAACTTCTAATTGCCTGCAACCAAAATCATCAGACAACAGGCAACAGGCATTAAAAAAAAATTATTATGCAACTTATTTCTCATTAAATAAAACTATCAAATTTTATAAAGCGTTTAAAACCTGTTCTTTGGCTTTTTCTAACTCATCTTTCATTTTTACAACACATTTTTGAATATCGGCATCATAGGCTTTGCTGCCAGTTGTATTAATTTCCCGTCCAATTTCCTGCAAAATAAAAGATAATTTTTCCCCTTTCCTTCTTCTGCTTCTTTTAAGATTGATTGAAAATACTCACAATGCTGTCTTAATCTTATTTGTTCCTCATGTATGTCAATCTTCTCCATATAATATATCAACTCTTGTTCCATTCTGTTGTTGTCAATATTTTCTTTGCCCACATTTTTTCCAACAATTGATTTATTTCGTCTTTAATTCTTTTTTTTCGGTTAGGTTCTAATTTCAATATAGCCTCTTCTTGTTCATTAATATTAGTAATACGTTTTATTAAATCTTTTTCTAACACAGTGCCTTCTTCTATTCTATGTTGATTTAAGTTACCTAATGCTGCTAATAAAACCTTATTAAACTCTGCAAAATCGGCATCGTTAAGTACATCATTTGTTGGTGTAACTACTTCGGGCAATCGCAATAAAGCGCTTAACACAGCACTGGTATCCATATTTAATTCGGTAGCAACTTCAGTAATTTGTTTGTAGTACGCTTTAATTAGATCGGTATTTATATTTACGGGTTTAGTTGTGCCATTTTGTTTTATGGTAACCATGCAATCAATTGTACCCCTAATTAACTGCTCCTGTAAAGTATTTCTAATTTCAAATTCGTACGGACGCAAAAGCGGCGGTAATTTTAACTGCAGTTCAAACTGCTTTCCGTTGAGCGCTTTTATTTCTACTAAAAGGTTTTATCATTTGCTGTTTGCTCTGCCCTTCCAAACCCGTCATTGATTTTAACATACGTTAATTTTATTTAGTTGCAAGATAGTAATATTAGTACTGAGTACGAAGTACAAAGTAAATAGTATAAAATTTAAAGTGTTGTTATAATACGTTTTGTACAGGATATTCTTCAAAAACACTGTAACGCATATATCTTTCGGGGTTGGTTAGTTCTTTAAACCCAAATTGTTCATAAAGTCCATGTGCATCTTTAGTAGCTAATAACCATCTTCTGAAATTTTGCAATTGCGGATGCTCCAAAATAGTTTTCATTAACCATTTGCTTAACCCTTTACCCCTGTATTCTTGTACTATAAATACATCTGCCAGGTAACCAAATGTTGCACAATCTGTAATTACTCTTGCAAAACCAATTTGTTCATCTGTCATTTTTGTTTGTGCATTCAAAGTATATATACCAAAGCAAAAAGAATTTTGAATACTTGTTTTAACAATATCTATTGGAATATTTTTTGCCCAATAACTTTCGGTAGCTAAATAATTATGCACTACATCTAAATTAATTTTAGATTTATCGGCACTTATGATAAAATTATTTTTAACAACTTCGTACTGCTGCATAACTAAAAAAAGATGAAGTGTTTAAAAAAATAAAGTCTAACATTTTTGTGTTAGACTTTAATATATAGATGGGTTAGTAAGTACCGGGAATAAATTCCCTTCACAATATTAAAAAATAATTTTGCTAATAGAAAATATATTTCAATATTTTTTATCAACATTTTTTTTACAGCTGTGGATAATGCTATATAAAATATTCTTCGTTAGCTTTTTTATTGTAGGAATAAAAATTTAAAAGTTGAAAATAAGTTCATTTAAAATTATGTTTACTATAATAGAAGTATTGATTTTACAGTAGTTTCAAGCAAATGAAAGTTTTAGCGCCACAACATCTTTAAAAAAATGTTTGTTACCATTTTATTGACGCCACACAATAATATCTGAAATACCTTATGCTATTTTGGAGAAAAAATATTTTTAAAATTTTTGATAAAAATCGATTTTAGTATAAAATTTTGGCTTGTTTTTAAGATATGGCATATAGCACAAAGCATATTACCTTTGTACAAATAATTTTTTATGCAGTTCTCATCTCCTGTTTCTATACAATGGCTTAGTGAATTTATTGGAGCAAAACCTATTGGCAATACGTTGGGTAATGCAACAGGCATTAACGAAATACATAAGGTAGAAAAAGGTGATTTGGTTTTTGTAGATCATCCTAAATATTATGATAAATGCATAAACAGTGCTGCAGATTTTATTATTATAAATAAGGAAACCAATTGCCCAGAAGGAAAAGCTTTGCTTATTGTTGAAAACCCTTTTGAAGCCTATTGTAAAATTGTAAATCATTTTCGCCCTTTTCAACCTTCCTCTTCTTTAATAAGCAGCAGTGCCAAAATTGGCGAAGGAAGTTTTATTTATCCTAATGCATTTATTGGTAATAATGTTATCATTGGAAAAAACTGCATTATTCATCCAAATGTTTCAATAATGGATTATTGTGTTATTGGCGATAATGTAATTATACAAGCCGGTACTTCAATTGGCAGTGATGCATTTTATTACAACACCAAAAAAGACAGGGAAATGTGGTATAAAAAAATGCCCAGTTGCGGAAGAGTTGTTATTGAAGATAACGTAGAAATTGGTGCAAATTGCACAATTGACAGAGGAGTTAGCCATGATACGGTAATTGGTGCAGGTACAAAATTTGATAATCTTATTCATATTGGCCACGATACCACTGTGGGTAAAAACTGTTTATTTGCAGGCAATGTTATTGTAGGTGGGTGTACTACAATAAAAGATGGCGTAGTAGTTTGGGGCGGTGTAATCATCAATAAAACATTAACCATTGGCGAAAACGCAGTGTTGCTTGCCCGTACAGGCGTAGGTGGAGATTTGGAAGGCAACAAAACTTACTTTGGTGCTCCTGCACAAGAAGCCGGTATTGCAAAACGAGAATTGGTTTGGGTAAAACGAATTCCGTTATTATGGGAAAAAGTAATGGGAAAGTAGAATTTCCTTTTGCTGATTACCCTAATTACAGTGATTGATTTTTTATTTCATTGCAAACTCTTTTAATTGTATCATCTATTTTATGGTAAGTAAAATTGGGTAAATATTTTATTAGCTTACAATTATCAAACGTTACTTTAGCCAAAGCTGTTTTTGTTGTTTCTTTTGTAAGCAATGGTTCTTTTTGAGTAAACCAACTTTTAACTGCCTCTATCCTCCAGGCTATTGCTGCAATAAATGGTGTTACTTGTTTATGCGGAGGCTTTTTGCCAAATGTAGTTGCCATTAAATTAAATACTTGCTGCTAAGTTTTATTTTCGGCACTTAAAATAAATCGTTGAGCCGTTACATCACTTTCCATTAATTGAATCATTGCACTTGCAACATCCTTTACATCTACAAAGCCTGTTGTACCAGCTGTATACCACGGAAATTCGTTATAAGCGCTTTTAAATATTTTACTACTACCGTCCTCCCAATTGCCGTTGCCTAAAATAATTGTTGGGTTTACCATTACAGCATTTAGTCCTTCGCTAACACCACGCCATACTTCCATTTCGGCTAGGTATTTACTTTGTCCGTATGCACTGTTACTGGTTTCCTCCGTCCAGTTCATTGTTTCATCAATGGGTTTATCCTCTCTTATTCTTCCTAATGCTGCAACGCTGCTTACAAATACCATTTTTTTAACTCCGGCTTCCAATGCTGCATTTACAACATTAGCAGTTCCCTCAATATTTATTTTAAACATTTGTTGTTTGCGCTTTGGATTAAAAGACACAATTGCAGCACAATGATAAACTTGCTCAACTCCATTCATCAATTCCTCCAGCCCAATTACATCTAAAATATTGCATTGAATTTGTTGAACATTGTTGGAGTTAAAATTTGGCAGAGGCGTTTTGTTATAAATTGCTTTTACTTGTTTTCCTTTAGCAAGAAGTTGCGTAATTAATTCTTTGCCAACCAATCCGGAGCCGCCTGTTACTAAAATCATTGTACAATTGTATAGGTATGATGTAATACCTGCCTAACGGCAGGCAAGTTTAATATTGATAGAACCCTTTTCCTGTTTTCTTACCCAACTCGCCATTAGCAACTTTTTCAATTTGCAAAGGTGATGGTTTAAAACGCTCTTCGTTATTAAAAGCTGCGTATAAAGATTGAGATACCGCTAAATTAATATCCATACCAATTAAATCCATTAGTTTAAATGGCCCCATTTTAAAACCTGTTGCTTCCATCAGTTCATCTACGGTTTCAATAGTAGCAATGCCTTGCTCTACCAATTTCATTGCTTCCAAATAATAATGCCTTGCTACCCTGTTTACAATAAAACCAGGCGCATCTTTACACATTACCGGCGTTTTGTTTAATTGCTTGCAAAGCTGGTAAATGGTATTTGCAATTTCGTTTGATGTTTGGTTACCCTTAACAACCTCTACCAGCTTCATTAATGGTGCAGGGTTAAAAAATGCATCCCTACCACTCTTGCAGGGTTTTGTATACCTGCCTGAATATCGGAAACAGAAAGGGATGATGTATTGGTAGCAAAAATGGTTTCACTGTGATTAACCTCGGCCAACTGATTAAAAATAGCAACCTTAGCTTCTACTTTTTCAATAATAGCTTCTATAAAAACATCGGCAATACAATCGTTGGTATCAGTTACAAATTTTATCCTTTTAAAAATATCTTCTTTTTCCTGAGCCGATATTTTTTGCTTATCAACTAGGTATTGTAAGTTTTTTTGGATAGATGTTTTGGCTTTTTCTAACACATCGTTATTAATATCAAACAACAAAGTATAAAAACCACTTTGGGCACACACTTGTGCAATGCCGCTACCCATGGTGCCTGCGCCTATTGTGCAAATGGTATTGACAGAAAAATTCATTCGATAGTATTATGTATAAAATATTTGCTTAGATAAAAGGCCCTAATTGGTATGCAGTACAAGTGAGTGACACAACGATGTTGAGAATTGATTCTATTGCTTGTTCCCAAAATATTACACCGCACTTGTAAACTGTTTCAAAAACCTCATATCGTTTTCGCTAAACAAACGCAAATCTTTTATTTGGTATTTTAGCATGGTAATTCGCTCTATGCCCATTCCAAAAGCAAAGCCGGTGTATTTATTGCTGTCGATGCCGCAATTATCTAACACATTGGGATGTACCATACCACAACCTAAAATTTCTACCCAACCTGTTTTTTTACAAACGCTGCAACCATCGCCACCACATATTAAACAGCTAATATCCATCTCGGCACTTGGTTCGGTAAAAGGGAAATAACTTGGCCTGAAACGCACTTTTACGTCCTTGCCAAACATTTCTTGTACAAAAAAGTAAAGTGTTTGTTTAAGGTCGGCAAAGCTTACATTTTCGGCAATGTACAAACCCTCTACCTGATGAAAAAAGCAATGAGCTCTGGCGCTAATGGTTTCGTTTCTATACACTCTGCCCGGACAAATAATACGAATGGGTAATTTACCTTTTTGCATTTCACGTACTTGTACACTACTGGTGTGTGTACGTAGCAACCAATCGGGGTTTTGAGAAATGTAGAAAGTATCCTGCATATCTCTTGCAGGATGATTTTCGGGAAGATTAAGTGCAGTAAAATTATGAAAATCATCTTCAATCTCGGGCCCTTCGGCAACTGCAAAACCAAGGCGTTGAAAGATTGAAATTATTTTATTTTTTACCAAACTAATTGGGTGACGACTACCTAATGGCAAATCATCTCCCGGCAGGGTTAAGTCGATTGATTGATGATTGGTAATTGGTGTGCTGGAAGTAGCCTGCTTTAACTCTTCGTATTTTTCTTCAACAAATAACTTAAACTCATTTAGCTTTTGCCCTGCTTCTTTTTTATTTTCGGCAGCTACATTTTTCATTTCGCCCATTATAGCTTTTACCAAACCCTTTGTACCAAGGTATTTTATCCTAAAAGCCTCCGCATCCTTTTCTACATTTGCTACAATTTTATCCTTAAGTTCTTTTATTTGATTTACTAACTGTTCCATGCCGCAAAGATAAGAAGTTTACCGTTTTAGGCATTTAGCTCAGTATTACACAATATTTAACAATTGAAATTTGGAAACGGCTTTATCACAATTATATCTTAGCATTTAAAACTAAATTTTAACTAAAACTGTATGGACCCCGACTCCGAAGCCGAGCAAGTGGCTTCTCAAATTTTAAAAACCACATTATTAACTGTTGTTTTTTCGTCTTGCAATTATTTTAAAACCGAAACATCTGCATCTGTATCAACCATTCAACTTTCTTTACCAAAAGATAGCGTTGTCAAAAGCCAATCACCTTCTCCAAAAAAGAAAAGGAAGACTATTTATTTAACCTTTGATGATGGTCCAAATAAGGGCACAAATAATGTTTATCAAATAATAGATAAAGAGGAAGTAAATGCTACGCTTTTTATTATTGGGCAACATGTATATGGCAGCAAAGAACAAGCAGCCATTTTTGACAGCATTGTAAATAGCAGATATATAGAAGTTGCTAACCACAGTTACACCCATGCACATAATAAGTTTGTAAAATTTTACACAGTACCAGACAGTGTTGTAAGCGATTTTAAACGCTGTGCCGATAGTTTACATTTAACCAGCAATATTATACGTACACCGGGTAGAAATATTTGGAGAACTAATACTATTAACACTACAGATATTAATACTAGTACCGCTGCTGCCGATAGCCTGCAACAAAATAATTTTACGGCCGTTGGTTGGGATTTAGAATGGCATTTTGATAACAATTTAAAATTAACCGAAACAGATGATGAGGTAATTAATGAAATAGATAGTTTGTTTGCGAAAGCTAAAACAAAAACGCCTGATCATTTAGTATTGTTAGCACACGACCAGGCTTTTGCAAATACGGCAGACTCGGCCTATTTGCACCAGTTTATAATAAAGTTAAAAGCCAAAGATGAGTACGATTTTGAAAATATAAGTAAGTATCCGGCGCTAAAAAATTAACTAAGTAGATTAAATAAAATAACTACTTTTAATTATTAAAATTTATAAAAATGTCATTATTTAAATCGGGTAACCCAACCCTAAGCGAAAAAAGATTTAGAGATACTGTTTTGGCCGACGTAGTAACACATGAAAACGCCATGACAGTTAGAGGTACATTACAAAAGTTTGGCTTTTTAATGATAATGGTACTAGGCACAGCTTTTTACAGTTGGAAAGAATTTGCCAGTGGAGGAAATGTAATGCCTTTAATACTGATTGGAGCCTTTGGCGGCTTGGCCATTGCTATTGTATTAGCATTTAAAAAGAATGGAGCCCTTTTTAGCACCAGCTTATGCCTTACTTGAAGGTTTATTTATTGGTGCTATTAGTGCGTATTATAATTTTGCCTTTGCAGCAAAAGCGCCATTTATTGTAATGAATGCTGTAGGCTTAACACTGGCATGTGCAGCAGGAATGTATTTGTTGTACAGCTTTAAAATTATACAAGCTACACAAAAATTTAAAGCAATTATATTTACAGCCACAGCAGGTATTGCTATATTTTATTTACTAACCTGGGTATTAAGTTTTTTTGGAGTAAGCATCCCTTTTTTACATGAAGGAAGTATGATGGGCATTGGTTTTTCGCTGTTTGTGGTTGCAATTGCAGCGCTTAATTTAATTTTAGATTTTGATATGATTGAACAAGGCGCCGCATTTGGCGCACCAAAATATATGGAATGGTATGGCGCTTTTGGCCTACTTGTAACTATTGTTTGGTTGTATTTAGAGATATTACGTTTGCTGAGTAAGTTGAGCAGCAGGGATTAATTTTAAATTACACGAATTTTTAAGAATAAAACGGATTTAAAAATGCTCCTAAAAGGAGCATTTTTTATTTAAGGCTTTTAATTAATTCTTCAACTTTATGTTTTATAAAATCTCTTACTTCATTAAACTGTGTTGGCTCCATATTTTTGGGGTCGGGTATTTGCCAATCTATAAATTGCTTGGCAGGCATCCATGGGCAGGCATCTCCGCAACCCATTGTTACTACTGTATCAAAAGGTGCAAATGCTTTTACTTCATCTAAACTTTTACTATCGTGTGTGCTTAAATCGTAACCTAACTCTTTCATAGCTGCAATAGCCTTAGGGTTTACAATACCGCTGGGTTTGCTACCTGCACTGAAAGCTTCTACCTTATCACCTCCAATTATTTTGGCAAAAGCCTGACTCATTTGGCTACGATTGCTGTTTTCAATACAAACAAATAGTAATTTCTTTTTCATTTTATTTTTATGCGTTTTATTTTCATTTGCATTGCTTAATGTATTTGAATAATATTTTTTACGAAACCAAAAAGCAAGATTAACCAAAGCAATTAGCGCCGGAACCTCTACTAATGGCCCAATAACACCTGCAAAAGCCTGACCACTGTTTATGCCAAATACACCAATTGCTACCGCAATAGCCAGTTCAAAATTATTTCCTGTAGCAGTAAAAGCTATGGAAGCTGAACGGGAATAATCTGCCTCAAAAAATTTGCCAATAAAAAAACTAACAACAAACATAATTACAAAGTAAATAACAAGTGGCATTGCAATTCGTAAAACATCAAAAGGGATCTGCACAATTAACTCTCCTTTTAAACTAAACATTATTAAAATGGTAAACAACAGTGCAATTAGTGTAATGGGAGAAATTACCGGAATATATTTTCCGTTATACCAGATTTGGCCTTTCCATTTAATTAGCGTATACCTGCTAATTACTCCGGCCGCAAACGGAATGCCTAAATAAATACCCACTGTTTTTGCTATTTCGGCAATGGTAATATTTATCGCTAATCCTTTTAAACCAAATAAAGGCGGCAATACAGTAATAAAAATATACGCATATACGCTAAAAAATAATACTTGAAAAATACTGTTAAGTGCAACAAGCCCTGCGGCATATTCTCTATTGCCATCTGCCAACTCGTTCCACACCACTACCATTGCAATACAACGGGCTAATCCAATAAGAATTACTCCGATCATATACTCCGGATACGATTGTAAAAATATTATTGCCAGCACAAACATTAATATCGGCCCAACTACCCAGTTTAAAAACAGTGAAGCACCCAATACTTTTTGTATTTTTAAATACTTCGCCCATTTTTTCGTACCGTACTTTGGCTAATGGCGGATACATCATCAATATTAATCCTATTGCCAAAGGAATATTTGTTGTGCCTATTGAAAACGAATTAATAAATTTAGATGAGGATGGAAAAAAATAACCAACGGCAACTCCAATGGCCATGGCTAAAAATAGCCATAGCGTAAGATACCGGTCTAAAAAACTTAATTTTTTTCTTTGATGTGCCGGAGTACAATTACCAGATGACATACTTATTTTTTTAAAACAAAATTTCCAACTTTATAATAGAAGGCAACCTAAATTATTTAACAACAACCGCTGCCAGGCTCACAGCAACCTCTTTCGTCTTTTGCAGGTTTTTCGGCATACACTGTAATACTCGAAATTTTTACTTTGCCATTTTTATATTGCTGAATTTCCTCTGCACTTAAGTAATTGGCCAAAATATCATCGGGTATAATTATAGGTTTGTCTTTTTGAATAGCCACATTTTTAAAACCCGCCTGTTCAATAATTTCTAAATAAACTTGCTTTTGAATAGCCCCGCTAACACAGCCGGCATACAACTCTGCAACATTTTTCCATTTGGCAGGCAACTCGCCTTCCAACACTACATCGCTAATACTAAAATGGCCGCCGGGTTTTAATACTCGGAATATTTCGCTTATAACTTTATATTTATTAGGCACTAAATTTAGCACACAATTACTTACTATTACATTTGCATAATTGCTGGTTACGGGCATATCGTCAATATCGCCTAACCTAAACTCTACGTTATTTAATTTTAATTTATCGGCATTTTCTCTGGCTTTATTAATCATTGCTTCAGTAAAGTCTATACCTAAAACTTTTCCGTTTTCGCCAACAAACTTTCGGGCAATAAATGCATCATTGCCGGCACCGCTACCTAAATCAATTACAATATCGCCTTCTTTTATTTTGGCAAACTCTGTTGGCAAGCCACAACCCAATCCAAGGTCTGCCTCTGCATTATAGCCTTCTAACTTAGTGTAATCATCTGCCATAATATTGTACACTTCATCGCCGCAGCAACTTGAGGTTGCACCACAGCAAGATGTGGCATTTTGTGTTTGGCTTTGCTCTGCTATTGCGGCGTACTTTTCTTTTACAAGGTTTTTAATTTCTAATTCGGTATTCATGTTTTTATGTTTTAAATTTTACAATAAAATTTCATTTTCAGTACAATCTTCTTTTTTTATTATTAGTTTTTAACAACAAGCCTTTTGTATTTTGCACTTTTAGTTTATTAAATAAAAAAGCAAACTCTCCCATAAATTTTTCAAAAGCTTTCCAGTTAATGCAATAGCAACTTCTGGGCCCGTCGATAGTGCCGTTGATCAGTCCAGCGTTTTTCAATTCTTTTAAATGCTGGCTTACGGTGCTTTGTGCCAGCGGAAGTACATCTACAATTTGTCCGCAAATACATTCGTTTTGCTGTGCCAGCACCTTAAGTATAGCAATACGTGCCGGATGCGCCAGCGCTTTTGCAAATGCTGCCAAATCCTGCTCTTTTTGTGTAAACTCTTCTTTTTTGTGGGTTGCCATAATTAATCTTATATCGCAAATATACGATTAAATAAATTGGATTACCAAATTTTATATAGAATAGAGGTGTAGAATATAAAGGTTGCCAACTTTAAAAGTTGGCAACCTTGTAATAACAATTAATTATTTACATTACTCTCTTCCATCTAATAAATTACCTAAGCCGCCCAACAGGCTTCCTTCCTCTTTCTATGATATGTGTATTGCTGCAACCTACCCGCCAACCGGCTGATAGGTAAGCTTTGTAGCCGTACTTTACCCGGGCCGGTAAGTTTTGCAAAAAACAACCCTTCGCCACCAAACATCCAGTTTTTAATGCCCCGTACCATTTCAATATCAAAATCAATTCCTGCTGTATATGCTACTACACACCCGGTATCTACTTTTAAAATTTCACCTGCCTTTAATTCTTTTCTACTACATATCCGCCTGCATGTGCAAAGGCTAAACCATCGCCTTCTAATTTTTCCATAATAAAACCTTCGCCTCCAAAAATGCCTGTACCTAATCTTTTTTGAAACTCTATACCAATGCTTACTCCTTTTGCTGCACATAAAAAAGCATCTTTTTGTGCAATTATTTTGCCGCCTAATTGGCTCAAATCGAAAACAATTATTTTGCCGGTGTATGGTGAGGCAAAGCTTACCTTCTTTTTTCCTTGCCCTGTATTTGTAAAAGCTGTCATAAATAGACTTTCGCCCACCAATAACCTTTTACCGGCGCTGAAAAGTTTACCGAGTAAACTTTTATCTTGCTGCTGACTTCCATCGCCAAAAATGGTATGCATTTCAATGCCATTATCCATCATCATAAAGGCGCCGCTTTCTGCAATGGCTGTTTCGTTGGGATCCAGCTCTATTTCTACAAATTGTAATTCTTCGCCATAAATTTTGTAATCAATTTCGTGTGCTGTTGCCATGGTTGTAATTTTTTTCGAAAGTAAATATTTAAATTAAGATTAGTTGCTTCAATTTATATAACGCCTTTGGGTTTAATATCTGGCAAAAAAAGAATAGTTTATTTATTTTTTTACTTACACAAACTATCATCAAGCAATTGCTCAAAAAATGCGCCAATGTTATTTTGTCTATCCACAAAGTGAAGCTCCAGCATCCAATGTCGCTGGTTTCCGTTTTTATCTGATTGTAAAATATCTGCATGATTATCCGGATGCACATCTAAGCATAAGTCATTGGGATCGTCGGGTTGTTCATGCGGATAATAACCTATAATATGCCCGGCAATAGGATTGCCGAATTGGTACCCATAACTTTTCGTAAGGCTATCTACGTAATTAAAAAATTGTGATCCTGTAAGTGTAGTTTGTTTAAAGTACCATTCATTTGCAGCATACCATGCGGCTTCAATATCTTTTTTAATTTTAAGTTTTAATGGGTCGTTTCCTAAAACATACGTTCTGCTAAGATCGGCTTCCCAGCCATTAAACACAGGATGAAAATCAAAAAACAAAATATCGTCTTCCTGTATCATTATGTTGGGAGGGTCGGCAATATAAGGTTGTAATGTATTTACGCCTGTTCGTACTATTTTTTTGCCCCAATGAGTTGTTGTGCCAAATTCTTTTGTTGCTATTTGTACTATTTCATCAGAAAGTTGTGCTTCGGTTTTTCCGGCAACTATTAACCCTCTGTTTTCTACAGTATCAAATAACTCTATTGCTTTTTGTTGGGCATTAAAAAGTTGCTTTTTTGTTTCACTCATAATATTTGTTTGGAAAACAAATATAAAATTTGCATCCGTGTTGGTATTACCGTTTGTATAATAAAAACTATAGCAGCGGGAATAAAGTTTATAAACTAACAAAAAAGCCACTTGATTTACATCAAATGGCTTTTGTAAACTGTATATTTAAAACCTACTTCTTTTCTTTTAACAAACCATTCCACACTTTTTTGCCTTGTAATTTTTTAATTAAATACATTAACCCAACAAAAATAAAAAAGAAAGGACCTGCAAAACCTAATATGGCAATAAACTTAGTGCCGTAAAATCTTTCCATTGGCCTTTTTAACCTTTCCGCAATAATGTACATACTTGGTACCATCATAAGTGTAAGGAAGAATGCAAATATTAATCCGTAAATAATTGTCCAGCTTAGTGGTCCCCAAAACACCACACTATCGCCACCAAAAAATATATGAGGGTTTAAGTGCTGAAAGAAAGACACAAAATTAATATTAAACCCAACGGCTAATGGAAGCAATCCAAGTATGGTAGCAATTGCCGTTAGCAATACCGGTATAATACGTATTTTACCTGCTTGTATAGCTGCTTCTTTGGTTTTCATTCCACGGCCACGTAACTCGTCGGTAAACTCTATTAACAAAATGCCGTTTTTAATTACAATACCTGCCAAGCCAACAATACCAACACCCAGCATAATTGTGGCTATAGTTTTACCCGTAAGTGCATAGCCTAATAATACGCCTATTACAGAAAAAAATATTTCGGTAAGAACAATAAAAGGTTTGCTCAACGAATTAAATTGCAAAACTAAAATCAGAAAAATTAAACCCAAGGCAATTGCCAGTGCTGTACCTAAAAATTTTGAGGTTTCGGCCTCTTGCTCTCCCTGCCCGGTTTGTTTTATAACAATATCGGCAGGTACTTTTGTAATTGATTTAAAGTTGGCTATTTTTTCGGCCAGCTCTTTATTTACCTGCGCTGTCATTGAAGGATCTAATACGTTTGACTGTAATTGTATGGTACGCTTTACATTTTTACGGGCAATTGCTCCCGATGTATTGGTATAATCTACCGTGGCAACAGCGCTTATAGGTATAGATTTTACCATCATGGTATTCATATCCATAAATGTAATACGCATGTTCATTAAATCGGTAATGTTATTACGCAATAAGTCGGAATAGCGTAGTTGAATTTTATATTCATCTTCGCCAACTTTTAATTTACTTACTTCTTTACCAAATAATGCCGTACGTAATTCCATTCCTATTTGCCCAGTACTAAGGCCTTCCATCATCGCTTTTTGCCTGTCTATATTAAGTGTAATTTCGGGGCTGTTTAAATCTACATCCATCCTTAAATTCTCTACACCATAAACCTGATTGGTATCTAAATAATTAGACAGGCTGCTTGCCACTTTGGCAATTGTTTCGTACTCATCGCCTACTATTTCGATATTTACCGGTGGATCTGTTGGCGGCCCTCCATCTTCTTGCGCTACTTCAATACTTGCGCCCGGTATGCCTGTCATTTGTTTACGTATTTCGTCCATAAACGGCTTGGTAGCTTTACCATGGCGCTTTTCGTACTCCACAAATGATATTTGTATTCTACCTAAATTAGGGCGTACACTTCTGTTATTATCTCTTGGATTACCTGCACTGTTGGCTACATTGGTAATAATACTCTCTACAATACTTCCGGGAGTTCCGGGGTTTTCATTTCCTAAAACAGCATGTACTCTTTTTTCCAGCACAGCAGTAACGCTATCGGTTGTACGAAGACTGGTACCTACAGGCATTTTTAAATACACATAAATAAAATTAGGATCGCCACTGGGGAAGAAGGTACTTTCATTACCTCTTGCCATCAATAACACCACTGAAACAGGAAACAGTAAAAAAAGTACTACCAACATCCAAACAGGTCGCCATCCTTGCAATACCCAACGCAACAATTTTTCATACTTATCCATCAACTTTGGTAAGGCGCTGTGCTGAAATTTATAAATAACATCTTTTAAAAAGAAACTATTTATAAGCATTAGCAATGCCATAAAAAATAAAAAGTTAGCAAAGCCATGATATGTACCTCCTTTACCTGCAAGCATGCCTGCCCCAATTAAATGAAACAAAATGCCGGAAACTATTGCAGCCCAAAACCATTTGTTTTTAAATACTGCATTTTTGGGTTTATCAAATGCTTTACCCTCTGGCTTCATAAAGCTTACGGCAAATACAGGGTTAAAAATAAACGCTACAATTAATGATGCTGCCAAGGTTAAAATTAAAATAGTAGGCAAGTAAATCATAAACTTACCAATTATCCCTTTCCAAAAAAGTAAAGGGAAAAATGGAGCAAGTGTTGTTGCAGTACCCGCCAATACCGGAATAAAAACCTCCCCTGCAGCTTCTTTGGCGCTTTTAATAATGGGCACTTTACCATTATCGTAAATGCGATGTGTGTTTTCAATTACCACAATGGCGTCATCTACAATAATTCCTAATCCAAACAACAATCCAAACAGCACAATAAAATTTAACGTAACGTTAGTGCCTACAATGCCATCTGCAATGGGTAAAAATAAAAAAGCCACAAACACACTTAGCGGCACACTTAGTGCCACAAAAAATGCATTGGTAACTCCCATAAAAAACATCAATATAAGTAACACTAAAACAAAACCTATTATAATTGTATTCACCAATTCTTCAAAAGATGTTTTTGTTTGTTTACTTTGATCGCCGGTAATTACTACTTTTAAATCTTTAGGTAATTCGTCCTCGGCCTGCATTTTGGCAGTAATGGCTTTTATTTTATCGGCAGCATTTATCAGGTTTTCGCCGGCTCTTTTTACAATATTTAATGTAATTACATTTTTACCATCCAACCTTGCTACGCTTTCCTTATCTTTTATTGTATCTTTTAATTGTGCAATATCTTTTAAATAAACACTGCCACCTCTGGCACTGCTGCGTACAATTATATCTTGTAAATTTAATGCACTGGTAAACTGGCCTTTTACTTTTAGTGTACGTTTTTTATCGCCTACTTCTATAAGGCCTGCAGTAATATCTCTGTTTTCGTAATTAACAGCATTTTCAATATCTCTAAAGCTAATACGTGCTGCCTGCATTTTGTAGGGATCAACATTTATTTGAATTTCTCTTTCGGGAGCACCAACAATTTCGGCCCTTGTAATTTCGGGCAGTTCTTCAAAATGATCCTGCATTTTATCGGCAAACTGCTTTAACTTAACCCCATCGTAATCGCCGCTAAGGTTTACAAACATTATTGGCATTTCACTAAATGCAAATTCCTGTGCATTGGGTTGCTGCGTTAAATCGGTTGGTAAATCAGATTGGGCTTTATCAATTGCATCTTTAACTTTTTGTTTGGCTATTTCGGTTTTTACATCCGTATCAAACTCTACAATTATTAAACTAAAATCGGTTTGCGATGTGCTGGTAACTTTTTTAACTTTTGCACCACTAATACCTTTTAATTGTTTTTCAATTGGCCGGGTTACTAAATTTTCTATATCCTTTGGGGAATTACCCACATACACTGTTGAGATACTTATTGTAGGCACAACAATATCCGGAAACTGCTCCTTAGGCATGGTATTAAACTTAATTAACCCGTATGCAGATATAAGTATGGCTATTATATAAATAGCCGTACGGTTATCTATAGCCCAACTGGTAAGTTTAAATTCTTTAATCTTTGTTTTTATTCCTTCAATTAAGTTCATAGCATTTGTTTTGTAGTCATCATTATTTCCATTACGCTGTTTTGGAAATTCTTTTACTTGGTATTATCCGCCACTAATTGTCCTTCGTATAAATTTTGATAACCTTCTGTAATAATTAAATCTCCGACTGTTAACCCTCCTTTTATTTCAACTAATGAGCCGTTAACCTCACCAACAGTTACATTTTTTTTGTGGGCAATTGTTTTACCATTGCTTTGTTTATATAATACGTAAACATATTTACTTGTTTCGTCGCTTTGTATAATATTTACCGGAATTACCATTGCATTTGCTGCCGCATAATCCAATATTTTTAAAATAGCGGTTTGATTGGGTTTTACAGCACCATCGTAAGGTATACGTGCCTCGGCAACAAAGCCACGTTGCGTAGCATCTATCGATTGGCTTATTAATGATATGGTAGAATTTATTTTTCGGTTTAAATCCGGAATAGTAATTTCTACAAAAGATCCTTTGTGCATCCTTAATAAATAATTTTCGGGCACATTGGTTACTGCTTTTAAGCTACTAGTATTTACAATTTTTATTTGTGGACCCATGGCAGTCATTCCCTGAAAGGTTTCACCTACTCTAATATTTACCACATCGGCTATTCCACTAACATCGCTATATACATTGCTGGTATTTAATTGCTCAATGGCAACTTTTACCTGTTCGTTTGCTGCTACCAATTGGTTTTCTAAACTTTCTACGTTTGTTTTAGCGGTTATCAATTGCACTTCGGTACCAATGCCCTGATCCCATAAATTTTTCTGGCGTTGATAAATATTTTTTGCAAAACCCAGTTGTGTTTTAATGCCTTCCATAGCTTTACGGGCTGCAACAATTTGCTGGCGTACAATGGCATCATCTAACTTTAATAACAATTGGCCTCTTTTTACAGATTGCCCTTCTTTAATATAAACAGCTTTTACCTGTGCAGGCCCTAAACGGGGCGATATGTAAGAAATATTATCGGCATCAATATGCCCTTGCAAATCTATAAAGTGCTGAAAATTTTGTGTAGCAACAGGCATTGTGCTAACCAATTTTATTTTGGCATTATTTCCATTGGCTGTATCTAATTTTGCCAATTCGTCCTGCAGTTTTTTAATTTGATCTTCGGCTTTAGTTTTATCGCCTTTAAGTTTTTCCAGTTCTGTTTTTTTATCATTTAATGTAGCATTACCATCTTTTTTACTGCCACCGCAAGATGCAATTAGCGTAATGCTGATTAAAACAACAGCCATTGATACAATTCCCTTCATTTGAATAAATTTTAAATAGTTAATTAACAATTCTTAATTAAATTATAGTTTTCCTACAGCTTTTAAATAATCTATTTTAGCGCTGATAGCGTCGTACAATGCACTATAGTAATTGGTTTGCGCTACTTTTAATTCCGTTTGAGCTGTATATATTTCCTGATTACTGCCGAGGCCTTGTTCGTATTTCTTTTTTGTTGTATTGTACACTTTTTCGGCTAAAGCCATATTTTGCTTTTGTACATCTATGGTTAACAAAGCGCTTGTCATTTTTAATTTAGATGTGTTTACATCATAATCAATAGACTGTTTAACCAACTCAATATTGTTTTTTATTTTATCAACATCTAATTGTGCTTTTGTAATTTTTGCTTTACGGGCATTGCCATCAAAAATGGGCACGGCTACTTTTAACCCAACCAACGAAGTTGTGAACCAATCGCCTTTGCCAAAAAAATCGAATTTACTGCGTTGTGCATTTTTTTGGTAAGAGGCAAATGCAACTACAGTAGGAATTTTACTTAATTTATACCGTTTTACATTATACTCGTTTAGTTGCTGAGCAATAGTTAACACTTGAATTTCTTTGCGTTGCTTGTAATCGTAAGCATCGGTTAAAATATTTTCTTTCAATGTTTCTTCGCTTATGGTATCCGTTAATATTAAAATATCTTTTTTCGGCATATTCATCAAAAACTTTAAACCTGCATTTCCTGCAGCAATTTGGTTTTCTATTTTTGCTTTTCGGTGGTTAAGTTATTAAGCTGTACCTGCACTTTATCAATATCTAACCTTTCGGCAAAGCCATTTTTAAATATTTCTTTAACATCATGCAACAGTTTTTCAAAGCGTTCAATATTAGCATCAATAGCTGCCACTTGCTTTTTTAGCTACAACCAACTGGTAATATATTTTATAAATGTTTGCTTTTATTTGCTCTTGGGTTACTTCTACATTTTTTGTTGCCAACTCCAATGCTGCACTACGGGCTTGCAAACCAACAAAAACCTGCCCATCAAACAAAATTTGCGAAGCATCAATTGAGCCAGTAGAAGTATATTTTGTGCCAAATTGTACCGGAATTTTAATTCCGGGTTGACCAAATATTTCTCCCGGAATTAGGCTTGTGGGAATATCCAAAAAATCATTAAACGAAAAACTGCCACTAACCTGTGGGTAAGCCACTGCAGTAAATTCTCTGTTAGTTTGCTTTTGTATTTGAACATCCAACAATGCATTTTTAACCTGTATGGTGTTGTTTACCGCATAATCTACCGCTTGCTTTACCGAAAAAGAATTGGTGTTTTGTGCAAAAGCAGGTAGCGAAAAAAATACAATAATTATTGCCGTAATATTTTTTAAAATACGTTGAGTTTTAAATACCATCTTTTATTTTTTTAATCTTTCTTGTTGTTTTTTTTGAATTAATTTGTATCCTTTTGGCGATGATATTCCAAACAAAAAGTGTTCGCCAATAATTAACATTAAATCTTTTAAAGGATATTTTTTGGAAAGCGGAAAAACCTCCGGATTAAATACCAGCATCATCGATTCTAATCTAAATTTTGCCAGCACTTCTACATTAATATCATCTCTGTAAAGCCCTTCTGCAATACCTCTTTGTATATTTTGCTGAATCATTTTTAAAATAAATTCATCTTTATGCTTTTGAAAACGCTTAAATGCAGTGGGGTGAAATTTTTGCATTTCAAACAACACCATTGGATTCATTTCGCCTAATTGCTCTGCCACCACATCTATCACATTATACACTTCTTCAATAGCATTATTGGAGTTGGTGGTAGATTTCATACAATCCTTTTGATCCAACTCAATATCATATTCCAAGGCAGCCTCTACCAGTTCGTCTTTATCGGCAAAGTGCTGATAGAGGGTTTTTTTACTCATACCCAACTTTCCGGCTATATCATCCATAGATACCGATCTAAACCCATATTTCATAAATAAGGCGCAGGAGTCTTGTACTATTCTGTCTTTTATTTCCATTTTTAAAAATCGAACCGCAAAACTAAGAAAACTTTTAATGTAACCAAAGTTTCCATCCTAATATTTTACCGCTTAACCAAAACTTAATATTTACAAATAAATAAAGCAGCCTTAACAGGCTGCTTTATAAAGTGTTGCATAAAATAATTTATAACCTGAAAAGTACCGCTAACAGCACTCTTGTTTCATCTTTTACTAAATCGGGTCGCCAGGCAGGATCAAGTGGTGTTGTACTATAGCCAGTTTGAGAAGTAACACCGCCTTTACCGGCAAAGTATGGTATGGTTGAATGCCTGGTTACCAATTCGACCCTAAATGTTAGACTTTGATTTGGCATAAAATCTAGGTTGGTTGAAATATCCCACCCTTTAAATTTATCGCCTGGGTTTGCACTAAACGGGAATGCGCCTTCGGTTTGTGTGGGATTATTTGGATTGGGTAATGGACTTGCCTGCCCAGTAGGGTATAATACTAAATATCTACCCGGGTTTGTCATCATCCCTCCACCAACTGTCCAAGCCATTTTATTTTTTGCAAACCATATTCTGTTATAAAACATTGCACTGGCAAAATATTGAGCAGGCCCTTTAGTGGAGTCGTTGTTTTTAAACCCATTTACTCCTCCACCTTTTTCATAACCAACATCTGCCGTTAACGAAAAGGCTGCTTTTGTAATTCCGGTTGATGAAGGGTTGTTATAGTAACGTACCAACAAGCTGTTATCGGAATGAAAACGTTTACGACTAGGAATACCTGCAGCATCTTTTCCTAAATAATTATTGGTTAATACTTTTAAATTGCTATTTGGCATCCATGTTACATTACCACCAATCCCGGGCATTTTATTAAATTTTCCATAACTCTGCCAGCCATTTATTATCCAAGGTTCTATTTTTAAATTTTTGGTGGGATGTATTTGAATACGAACGCCATTAAAAAACCAAGGCGTATTATCGGATGTAAATGAGGCCTGATACTCCCAATTTTCGGGCTGATAATAAGAGTTTAAACCAATATAGCTCATAAACATCCCTGCATCAATATTTATACCGTACCATTTATTTATATGATACCCGGCGTATGCTTCACTTAAATAACGATATACATTAGCTAATTGATATTGCCCTCTGTAAGGGCTATAATCGTTACGAGGCACTACAATACTTCGTGTACCAAACTGTGTCATAAATCTTGCTCTTGCATTTTTGTAAGTAAAATCTCCTCCAAAATGCAGAGCCGAAAGTTGTACTTCGTTATTACGAGCCAAAGCTGTAGAGCCCACCACTGTATTATCGTTTGGGTTATTAAAAGAGTGCGTATAATTTACATCAATTAAAATACTTGGTGTAAAATACTTCATGTCTTTAAATACAGAAGACTCTCTTCTATCACTTCCATTGTGCCAGGTTTGATCGATACCTTCAAAAGGTTCGCCTTTTTGTTGATTGGGTTTTTCTGTTTGTGCATAGCTTACTGTTGTGTTTAATGCAAACAGTGATATCATTAACTTCAGTTTCATATTTTTATTTTTTTCTTTGTAAAACAATATTGGGAGTAGCCTGATAAATAAGAGGCACTTGCTCTACTACTACATCACTCTTATCCAACCCAAAAGCCTTTTCATCACTTAAGCCCAAACTCTTTAAATAGAAATAAGCATTCAGCAAAATTCCCCGACGCAGGGTTAATTCATTTTCAACCGACAGAAATTTTTCTATTACAACAAATTTAAAGTCGGGCTCGCCATTGTATTTTGTACTACCATCGGGACGTATGTGCAAATTCAATTCTTTATTTGTAACCAACTCTTGTACAATTTTTTTAAAGTACAATTCAGTTTTGGGTTGAATTCTAAAACCAATATTGATATTAACTTTTATTATTTTATCATCTACCAATTCCGATACATCATAACTCATAGTGTAAGGTTCCTCGGTGCGATTTATATGTACAAACCAATACACATCTGCCCTTTTGGGTTTTTTTGATAAGATTGAATTGATTATTTTTTCTTCTATTTGGTTCCGTGTATTAGCTTTAGATAAATAAATAAGATGTGTTGAAAATTTTGGTATAGCATCATCTATACTTAGCTCAATTAATTGTGGTGCAAATTTTCCAAGATCAACAAACTTTACAAATCGATTATTTAATTTACGGGCATAGTACCACACATACATCGTCATAAAAATAAAAAGCTCAAAAAATAAAAACATCCAGCGTTCTTTTATTTTAGCAACATTGGCAATAAAAAAGGAAGATTCAATAATGGCAAATACACCAATGATAAGTACTACATAAATCTTGTTCCATTTTAATTTAAATAGTAAAAAATAATTGAGTAAAAGAGTTGTCATCATCATAGCAATAGTTATAGAAAAACCGTAAGCTGCTTCCATGTGAGACGATTCTTTAAAGTAAATAATCATTAACACACAGCCAATCCACAAAATTGTATTTACACTGGGTATATAAATTTGTCCTTTAATATCGCTGGGTTGTCTTACCGTAACTCTTGGCCAAAAATTTAAATTCATAGCTTCGCTAATAAGTGTGTAAGAGCCGCTGATAAGCGCTTGTGATGCTATAATGGTTGCTGCGGTGGCAATAAAAATGCCGGGCAATAAAAACCAATGCGGCATCATTTCAAAAAAGGGATTGCGTCCGTCTAGTGTAGTTTCTTTTAAATTCATTACCCAAGCTGCCTGCCCCATATAGTTTATTACTAAACTAGTTTTAACCAATATCCATGTAATGCGGATATTTTTTATACCACAATGCCCAAGATCGCTGTACAATGCCTCGGCACCTGTAGTGCAAAGAAATACAGCCCCCAATAGCCAAAAGCCATGAGGATAGTTAACTAATAAATCATACCCATAATGTGGGCTTAATGCCTTTAGTACTTCCGGGTGATGTATTATTTGTGAGGAGCCAATAATTAATAACATGGCAAACCAAATAAACATAATTGGACCAAATGCTTTGCCAATTTTTTGTGTACCAAATCGTTGAAAGAAAAATAGTGCCGAAATTATTGCCACTACAATACCAATAGTTAATGTATTACCAGGTACTATTATTTTTTCCAAGCCATTTACGGTATTTAATCCTTCAATGGCCGATGCAACTGAAATGGGTGGTGTTATAATGCCATCTGCCAGTAAAGTTGTAGCTCCTAAAATAGTTGGTATAACTAAGTGTTTTCCGTAACGGCGTACTAAGGCATATAAAGAGAACACACCGCCTTCGCCCTGGTTATCGGCACGTAGCGTAAGGATGATATATTTTATAGTTGTTTGAAAAACAAGTGTCCAAAATACCAATGAAATACCGCCATACACCAATGTTTCATTAATTTCTCTTGAGCCCACGATGGCTTTTAAAACGTATAATGGGCTTGTACCAATATCGCCATAAATTATTCCAAGTGCTACTAACAAGGAGGCAATAGTTACCTTGTTCAAACTTTTTGTGTTTGAATTCATCTTATAAATTTTTATGTGTTGTGATTTACTCTTTGGCTGCAAACCTGTATCCCACGCCGGATTCGGTTACAATAAATGCAGGACGATTTGCATCAGTTTCAATTTTTTTTCTTAATTGTGCTATAAAAACTCTCAAGTATTGCGATTGGTTAATGTAACCGGGCCCCCACACTTCTCTTAATAAATATTGATGTGTTAATACCTTGCCTTCATTTTTAGCAAAAAGTGCCAATAAGCTATATTCTGTAGAGGTGAGTTTTAAAAGCTCTTCATTTTTTTTAACTGTTCTTGCAGATAAATCAATTTGCAAATCGCCATTAATTATTACAGGATTATTTTCTTCCGTAAATATTCCTCGTAATGCACTTCGTATTCTGGCTAGTAACTCACCTGTTCTAAACGGTTTTACTAAATAATCATTTGCACCGTTATCTAAAGCTTTTACAATATCTTCTTCGCTGCTTTGAACCGATACTATTATAATAGGATTGGTAAACCATTCTCTTAATTTTTTTAGTACAGTATGTCCATCTTCATCAGGTAACCCCAAATCCAATAAAATTAAATCCGGTGGATGATTAACTGCCATTATCATTCCATCCTTTGCTGTAGCCGCTTCCGTAAAAATATAGTCGTTACTTTCCAAGGTAATTTGCAACAGCTTACGCATTTGCACTTCATCATCAATAATTAATATGGCAACCTTGTTACTCATTTTTTAAATTTTGAGGTACGATGTTTCTGCCGGAATACTTATAGTGAAAACTGCACCTCCCGTTGCGGCATTTTGCAAACCTACACTTCCTCCCATTGCTTCTGTAAAGCCTTTGACAATAGATAAGCCTAAACCTGTGCCTCCCGTTGATGTGTTTTTTAAACGATAAAATTTATCAAATACATTTTTTATTTCTTCGGCAGGAAAACCCTTGCCATTATCTTCAATATTTATCTCCAACATGTCGGCATGGCAAGCTGCCGATATATTTATAACACAATTGCTATTAGTGTATTGTGCGGCATTGTTTACTATGTTGTATATAATTTGTTCCAGCATTCCCTTATCTAATTTAAATAATGGGATAGCCGGGTTTATATTTATACATATTTTTTGGCTCACATTATTTTCTTCTAATCGTTTTACTGCATCATACACCACTTCCGAAATATCACACCAGTCGTTTTTAGGCTGAATAAATCCACTTTCAAGCCTACTCATGTTCAATAAATTTTCTACCTGTTGGTTTAAACGGAAAGATGCTTTTGCAATTTCGGCTACTAACTCGTTTTTGTTTTGTGGAGTAAGTTTTGCGTTGCTGCTTTGCAAATTATCTGTGGCTCCAATAATAGCCGCAATAGGAGTACGCAGCTCATGCGATAAAGAATTAAGCAGTGTATTATATAATTTTACTGTATTTTCTTTTTGTTGTTGTTGCTGTGCAACCTTTTCCATTTGTCGTATTTTATTTGTGAGTACTGCACTTACAATGGCTACAACAAAATACATTGAAAACAAAATAGCATCTTCAGCACTGCCTATATGAAATGTAAATTTTGGTGGAATAAAAAAGAAATTCCAAACCAAAGCACTTATAGCTGCAGAACAAATTATAGGTACAATATCAAGTACCATTGCCAATAACGATACAGTAATCAATAAAACAAAACCTACAACTTTATATCCTATTATTTCCCGAAACGGCAAAGCACACTACACTAACTATAAGCAATAGCAGCAACCCAAATAAAAACTGTTTTACCTTGCTTAACTTATTAATAAATATTAGTGTCATTTGTACTTTTAAAACACAAAGGTAGTATGCATAATGTAAGTGTTATATAAAATGAAAGCTGTTTTATATAAAGATTTTATAAAGATTTAGCAATTTTTGCCCTAATTAAATAAAGTATCTTTACAAAAAAAATAATAGATGAAAAAGCAGTTTAACTACCGAAAGCTTTTACAATATTTTTTACAAGGGCTACTTATACTTGCCCCAATTACTATTACAGCTTATGCTATTTTTTGGTTAATAACATCTGTAGATAGTTTATTACCCATATTTACCTATAAAGATTTACAGGGAAATGTACGGGTGCAAAACTATGGTATTGGTTTTTTAATCATAATTGCGGCATTAGTACTTATTGGCTTTTTTAGTTCGTTTTTTATTACCGGCCGTGTGGTAAGTTTTGTTGATAAAATTTTAGAAAAAACTCCCGGCATAAAATATATCTACTCCACCACCAGAGATTTTTTTGAAGCCTTTGCCGGCGAAAAAAAGAAGTTTACCAAACATGTTTTGGCCAATGTGGATGATAATAATGTATGGCGTTTTGGTTTTGTTACCAAAGAAGATATGGTAGATTTTGGCTTAAAGGATTATGTAACCGTTTACATACCCATGGCTTATTCGGTTGCAGGCAATGTATATGTTATACCAAAAGAACGGGTAAAGCCAATAACCAATATCAGCGCTGCCCAAACAATGAAGTTTGCTGTAAGTGGCGGCGTTACAGATGTTGATGAAGATGAAAGTAAAACTAAATAGTTTGTTTTTTCAAAGCATTCATTCCAAAATATATTTAAATGAAGTTTAAATTTGGTTTAGCAGTTTTTTATTTACTCCTTTTAAATAGTGTGGGCTATGCTCAAAAAGATAGCAGTGCTCAACAACACATATCCGATTCTATTTATAACCGAATAGCCCGTAGCGGTGCACATAGCTATTTTAGCCACAGGTGGCAGAATTATTATGATAGCTTACTGAAAATTGAACCTGATAATGCACAATACTGGCAGCTAAAAGCTATGCCTTATTTTAAACACAGGCAATACGAAGTAGGTATGCAATTTTTAGATAAAGCCGTAGCAATTGACCCTAAAGAATGGCTGCAATACAGAGGATTTATTTATTGCATTTTTGCCAAAAATTATACTGCTGCCATTACCGATTATAGTTTGTTTAAAAAACAATATGGTGTACAGGTAAGAATGGAACATAGCACTAATTTTTACCTTGGCCTCAGCTATTTAATGCTTAATAAATTAGATAGCGCAAAATATTTTTTTGAAGAAGATATTACCAATAGCAAAGAAAGCTCCATTCATTTTATGAACTGGTTTTACCTTGGCATTATACAATACGAAAAAGAGCACTACGAAAAAGCAATAGAGTATTTTGATAAAACATTAAAGGAATATAGTACTTTTTCGGACGCTCAATATTACAAAGCAAAATGCCTGCGTTATTTGCATAAAGACAAAGAGGCCAAAGAATTACTCCTTTTATCCAGAGAAAATTTTATGAAAGGTTATACATTTACAGAAGATAATGTGGTTTACGAACTTTATCCGTATCAAATTTCTAAATGGTATTTTTTATTGTAAATCTATACACATGAAAAGGTTTTTCGTTCCCCTATTTTTTGTTTTTCTGTTTCTTATTGCTCATTTCCCCTCATACTGCTGGGGTTTTTATGCACACAAAAAAATAAACAACTATGCTGTTTTTTTACTGCCGCCAGAAATGATGGTTTTATACAAGGCCAATATTGATTTTTTAACCGAGCATGCGGTTGATCCGGATAAAAGAAGATACGCCATTGCCGAAGAAGGCCCAAGGCATTATATTGATATTGATCATTACGGCGTATACCCATACACAAATATTCCCCGTAAATGGAGTGATGCAGTTGCAAAATTTGGCGAAGATTCGTTAATACAATATGGCATTGTGCCGTGGCATGTGCAAACCATGCTTGGCAGATTAACCGTTGCATTTAAAGAAAAAAATTTTAGTAAAATAATGAAGAACAGTGCAGAGATTGGCCATTACATTGCCGATGCACATGTTCCGCTTCATGCCAACAGTAATCATAACGGGCAATTTACTAATCAAAAAGGTATACATGGCTTTTGGGAAAGTCGTGTACCCGAATTACTTGCCGAAAAAGAATGGGATTTTTTTATTGGCAAAGCCGATTACATAAAAAACCCGGGAGAGTTTATTTGGGCAAGGGTTTTAGAAAGTGCTAAAGCATCCGACTCTGTCTTGCTTTTTGAAAAACAACTAACACTGCAATTTGCTGCCGATAAAAAATATTCGTTTGAAGAAAGAAATGGCGTTGTAATTAAACAATACTCCAGTGCATTTACAAAAGCCTTTAATAAAAAATTAGATGGCATGATTGAACGAAGAATGCGACAATCAATAAAAGCCATTGCTTCGTTTTGGTACACCGCCTGGGTAAATGCCGGGCAACCCAATTTAAAAGATTTAACAACGGGCAAGTTAAGCGAAGCAGATGCCAAAGAATTTGAAGAATTAAACAGCAAATGGGCATCCGGCGGCAAAATGATTGGAAGAGAAGAATAAATTGTAAGTTTTTATCAGCATCCATATCTAATTAAGTATTTTTGCCAACGAACTAGTTTTTTCATTGATTAATACGTTAGAAGTGATTCATAATTTTAATGCAGGCCCATCTATTTTACCAAAAACAGTTTTTGAGCAAGCATCTCAGTCTGTTTTAAATTATAATAATACAGGTTTATCTATTTTAGAAATTGGACACCGTACCAATACCTTTCAGCCTATAATGGATGAGGCAAGAGCTTTGCTAAAAGAATTGATGAAGTTGGATGATGACCATGAAGTGCTTTTTTTACATGGCGGAGCTTCTACCCAATTTATGCAGGTGCCAATGAATTTGCTTAACGAAAAAGAAACAGCAGCATTTAGTGATACGGGAGTATGGAGCAGTAAAGCCATTAAAGAAGCCAAACTTTTTGGCAATGTGGAAGTTGTATGCTCATCTAAAGAAAGCAATTATAATTATATTCCTAAAGATTTTGCAGTACCTAATGATGCAAAATATTTTCACATAACTACCAACAATACCATTTATGGTACGCAATGGCAAAAAATACCGCATACAAGCAACTCTATGGTGGCAGATATGAGCAGCGATATATTAAGTAGAGAACTTGAGTTTAATAAGTTTGATTTAATTTACGCTGGTGCACAAAAAAATATTGGCGCAGCAGGTGTAAATGTTGTTGTAGTAAACAAAAATTGTTTAGGAAAAGTAAAACGTAGCATTCCAACCATAATGGATTATCGAAATCACATTAAAGAAGGCAGTATGTTAAATACGCCGCCGGTATTTGCTATTTATGTTTGTATGCTTACGTTACGTTGGTTAAAAGAGCAAGGTGGTGTTGCAGCAATTGAAAAAATTAACAACGAAAAGGCAGTTTTACTTTATAACGAAATAGATGCTAATGCATTATTTACAGGTACAGTTGCTAAGGAAGACAGAAGTAAAATGAATGTTTGTTTCGTAATGGATAATGCAACTATTGAAGAAGCTTTTTTAACCTTTGCAAAAGAAAATAATATAATTGGTATTAAAGGCCACAGAATGGTTGGTGGCTTTAGAGCGTCGTTGTATAATGCATTGCCTATGGAGAGTGTTAAATATTTGGTAGAATTAATGAAAGCATTTGCGTTAAAATACGCTTAACAACATTTATAGTACATTTGCACCCTTAAAAAAATTGAACAGATGAGTATTATAAAACCCTTTAGTGCCTTACGTCCGGAAGCCCAGTTAGCAAAACAAGTAGCATCTAAGCCATATGATGTTTTAAATAGTGCAGAGGCAAAAATTGAGGCTCAGGGAAATCCTATTTCTTTTTTGCATATTACCAAAAGCGAAATTGATTTAGCTGATGATATTGACATCCACTCACAAGAAGTATACGATAGAGCAAAAGAAAATTTAGACGCATTTATAAGCCGCAATATTTTATTTAAAGAAAATAAACCTTGCTATTACATTTATCAATTCATAATGAATGGCCGTAGCCAAACAGGTTTGGTTGCAGCAAGTAGTGTTGCCGATTATGAAACTGGTCTTATAAAAAAACATGAGTTTACACGGCCGGAAAAAGAGAAAGACAGAATTGAGCACATGAAAACTATTGGTGCACAAACCGGCAATGTTTTTTAGCTTACAAAAATATTGATGCAATTGATACCGTAATTAATAATTGGAAAGAAAATAAAAGTCCTGTTTATGATTTTGTGGCCGATGATGAAATTCAACATACCATTTGGATTGTAAATGATGAGGCTACTATTGATAAAATCACTCAACTTTTTGCAGAACAAGTTCCCTGCACTTATATTGCCGATGGCCATCACCGAGCAGCAAGTGCGGCGAAGGTAAAATTAGCAATGGGTTCTCATGCTACAGAAAGTGCTAATTATTTTTTAACCACACTTTTCCCAAGTAATCAACTACAAATTATGGATTACAACAGGGTTGTTAAAGATTTAAATGGTTTAAGTAAAAATGATTTTATAGAAAAAATAAAAAATATTTTTTCTGTAGAAAAAGTAAATGCCGCATTCTCGCCGGCACAGTTACATGAGTTTGGCATGTATTTAAATAAACAATGGTATAAATTGGCATCTAACCCAAATACATTTGGTACAGACCCAATTGGTGTTTTAGACATTTCTATTTTATCAAATAATATTTTAGAGCCAATACTTGGTATTGCCGATCAACGTACAGATACCAGAATAGATTTTGTAGGCGGTATCCGTGGCCTTGGCGAACTTGAAAAGAGAGTGGAAAGTGGCGAAATGGCTGTTGCTTTTAGCCTGCATCCGGTAAGCTTAACACAACTTTTTGATATTGCCGATAGCGGAAATGTAATGCCGCCAAAAAGTACATGGTTTGAGCCCAAGTTAAGAGATGGATTATTAACACATCTTATATCAGAATAACCTGTTTCCTTATTATCTTTATTACATGAAGAAGATAATTGTTAGCGTTTTACTTGTTTTTTCTTTTTATAGCACTTTTGCACAAGATGCTAAAGAACTGCATGAAACCGGCAGAACTTTTATGATGCAGGGAGATTACCCAAATGCCATTTTAGTATTAAACAGAGCAATTGCATTACAGCCCGACAATATTGAAATTGCGAAGGATTTAGCCCTTAATTATTATTTTTCGGGTAATTACACAAAGGCGCAAGAAATAATTAAGCCATTGTTAGACAGAGAAGATGCAGATGACCAATGCTATCAAATAGCCGGAGATATTTATTTGGCTCAAGACAATACAAAAGATTGCGAAAAATTATATAAAAAAGGGATTAAAAAATTCCCTAATAGCGGATCGCTTTATAACGAATATGGTAAATTGATGTGGGCTCAAAAAAATTACGATGCCATAAAGATGTGGGAAAAGGGCATTGAAGTAAGTCCGAGTTTTTCTAAAAATTATTTTAACGCATGTAAGTTTTATTACTTTAGTACCGATAAAGTATGGAGTATAATTTATGGCGAAATATTTTTAAATATGGAGCCCATGAGCACTTCATCTCCCGAAATAAAAACCATTTTATTAGAAAGTTATAAAAAACTTTTTGCCGATACCGATGTGGCCAAAAATAATAAAGAAAATAATCCCTTTGTTACGGCTTTTTTACAAACTATTTTTAAGCAGTCAAATGTAGTAACAACCGGTATCAATACAGATAACTTAATTATGCTTCGCTCTCGTTTTATACTGGATTGGTTTAGTGAAAATGCCAATAAATTTCCTAATCGCCTGTTTGATTGGCAAAAACAATTGCTGCAAGAGGGTGTTTTTGAAGCATACAATCACTGGATATTTACTGCTGCACAAAATTTACCTGCTTATCAAACCTGGACAAGTACGCACAATACAGAGTACACAGAATTAACTCGTTTTCAAAAGGGTAGAATTTTTAAAATCCCGGCCGGACAATACTACAATGGCAAAAATTAACAATTATTAATGTTGTAACATTGATTATTTTATATACCTTCGCTTTTAAAATATTAAAAATGAAAAAATTAATTTTACCATTAGCGGCTATAACTTTTTTTGTAGCCTGCAACAATGCGCCAGAAGCCGATAAAGCTCAAACCGGCGAAAAGCAAAATGTAGCTGCTGCTGAAGGAGCAAGTTATGTAACAGACTCAACCTCATTTGTAAGCTGGACTGGCACTAAACCTAACGGTGCTCACACAGGTTCTTTTAAATTAAAAGAAGGTAGCCTGTCTGCAAAAGATGGAGCATTAACAGGAGGAACTGTAGTTATTGATATTAACTCATTAACCAATGCCGATTTAACAGTAGCAGATGAAAAAGCTAAGTTGGAAGGTCATTTAAAAAGCCCCGATTTTTTTGATGTGGCAAAATTTGCTACCGCAAAATTTGAAATTACTGGTGTGGAGGTTTTTAAATACGATAGCCTAACCATGAAAGATGTAATTATGAAAGATGCCACTCACACTATAAAAGGCAACCTAACATTAAAAGACAGTACAAAAAACATCTCTTTCCCTGCTAAAGTAACTGTTGATGGAGATAAAATAAGTGCAACAGCCGATTTTAATATCGACAGAACGCTTTGGGGTTTAAATTACAAAGGCCCAAATAATCCGCAAGATTGGGTGATTAGCAAAACTGTTAACTTAAAGCTTAACATAGCTGCAACAAAAAAATAAGTACAAAATTTATATTGAAAAGCCATCTCATACAATTGAGATGGCTTTTTTTATTATCTTAGTTTCCGGCAATGTATTATATTGTACTATCAACGATTCAAATTTGCTTATGAATTACAATTATCGCTTATTCGATTTTTTAACCTATCAGTTAAATAATTTTCCCAAGCAAGATATGTTTGCTGCAAAAGAAAATGGCAGTTGGCGTACTTATAGTACCCAAGAAGTTACCGAAACCGTTGATAAACTGAGTATTGGCCTATTAGCATTGGGTATTGGTGGCGGAAATAATATGCCTGTTGAGCAACAAGATAAAATTGCATTAATTAGTAAAAACAGGCCGGAATGGCTTATGCTAGATTTTGCCTGTCAGCAAATTGGTGTATGCTTATGCCCAATATATCCTACCACTAACATTAACGAATTAGAATTTATTTTTAATGACGCCGAAGTAAAATATGCTTTTGTAAGCGGTGATGAAATATTGTCTAAAACCAATAGTATAAAAAATAAGGTATCCAGCTTAAAAAATATTTACTGCTTTGATAAATTGGATAGTGCTGAGTATTGGGAAAATTTATTGCATGAACCCTCTTCCGAAGAAAAAAACAGGCTTGAAAAAATAAAGAAAGAAATTGTAACTCAAAATTGTGCAACAATAATTTATACATCGGGCACAACAGGCACACCAAAAGGCGTAATGCTTAGCCACAGCAATATTGTAAGTAATGTTATTAATGCAGTAAAGAGTTTTCCGTTCGAAAAAAATACAACAAAAAAAGCATTGAGCTTTTTACCACTCAATCACATTTTTGAAAGAATGGTAAGCTACATTTACATTGTAAGCGGTAATGGTATTTATTATGCCGAAAGTTTAGAAACCATTGCCGATAATTTAAAAGAGGTAAAACCATCTTTATTTACAACTGTACCCAGACTTTTAGAAAAAGTGTATGAAAAAATTGTGGCTAAAGGTTCGGAATTAACCGGTATTAAAGAAAACTATTTGATTGGAGTTTAGAATTAGGTAACGAGTATGACACGAAAGGAAAAAGTTTTGGTACAAAATAAAACTGGCAATTGCCAATAAAATTATTTTTACCAAATGGAGAGAAGGTTTGGGTGGAAATATAGAGTTGATTATTACAGGTGGAGCCGCATGTCAGGTAAGATTATTAAGAGTTTTTAATGCTGCTAAAATTCCTATTTACGAAGGATATGGCCCTACAGAAAACTCACCTGTAATTACAGTAAACCAAAAAAATAATATTAAAATCGGAACAGTTGGACCCTGTATTGAAGGGCAAGAAATAAAATTAGAAGCCGATGGCGAAATTTGTGTAAAAGGTCCAAGTGTAATGTTAGGCTACTATAAACGACCTGATTTAACCGCCGAAACCATTATTGACGGATGGTTACATACCGGCGATATTGGCGTTTTTGAAGAAGATAAATATTTAAAAATAACCGATCGTAAAAAAGAACTTTTTAAAACAAGTGGTGGTAAATATGTTGCCCCCTCGCCTATAGAAAATAAAATGAAAGAAAGCCCGTTTGTGGAGCAAATGATGATTATTGGTGCAGAGCAAAAATTTGTAGCGGCATTAATTGTTCCCTCTTTCCCAAGTTTGCAAGAGTGGATGCGGCATAAAGATATTCCGTTTACGACCAATGAAGATGCAGTACATAACCCGAAGGTATTAGACCTTTACAGAGAATTGATAGACTCATTCAATAAATTTTTTAATCATGTAGAGCAGGTTAAAAAATTTGAATTACTACCCAACGAATGGACGGTTGATACCGGCGAACTTACACCAACGCTTAAGCTTAAACGTAAAGTGATAATGGAGAAATACAAAAGTGCGATTGAAAGGATTTATAATTAACCATTATTTGATTCATTACATATTTTTTATTTAATTGTGGACTGTTAAAAATATTCATTTACCAGAAGAGAGTATATAAGGCAGCTAAAATTCCACAAACTATTAAGGCTCCTACTGCAAATGAAGGACTTACTTTAAACATTGATTTATCCACTTCCAGCCCGTTTGCTTTTATGCCACGTTTATTATCGAAGAGGCTAATTATAACCATTCCTATTACGCAAATTAAAAATACAAAGCCCATTCTGTCTAAAAATGGAATTTCAAAAACACCTTTATCATTTGCTTTTGCAAAACCAACTTGTTGTAAAAATGATAAATCCATTATGCCCGGCAAAAACTTAAAGAATAATGAAAAAGCAAAACCACCAACTGTGGCAAATAATGCTGCATTAGATGTAGTTTTTTTCCAAAAGAAACCAAGTATGAACATGGCAAAAATACCGGGACTTACAAACCCTGTATATTCCTGAATATATTGAAAGCCGCCTTTTTTATCAATACCCATTAATGGTGCAATAATAACTGCCAATATCATAGCAATAATTACAGTTATCTTTCCTACCCGTACAAGTTTATTTTCATCTGCATTGGGTTGTAGTTGTTTCTTAAAGATATCTAACGTAAAAATGGTGGAAATACTGTTTGCTTTCCCTGCTAACGATGCTACAATTGCTGCAGTTAAGGCCGCAAAGGACAAGCCTTTTAATCCGGCCGGTAATAAATTTAGTAATACAGGATAAGATTTATCTGGATTAAGTTCGCCGTTTTGCAACATCTCCGTTTGAAAACTTCCTTGCTGATGTAACACATACGCAGCTATACCGGGTAATACAACTATTACCGGCATCAATAATTTTAAAAAAGAGGCAAACAAAATGCCACTTCTTGCTGTTTTTAAATCTGCACCTAATGCCCGTTGAGTTATATATTGATTACATCCCCAATAATTAAGATTTGCAATCCACATACCTCCTATTAAAACCGTAAGCCCCGGCAAATCCATATAGTTAGCATTCTCCTTTTTAAAAATCATATGAAAATGATCCGAAGCTTTTTGGGTCATTATCGTAAACCCGTTTATTACACCGGTTGTACCAAACTTTTCGGATACTAAGTTTAAAGCAATATAAGTGGTTACAAGGCCGCCTAATACTAAAAAGAAAACCTGTATTACATCTGTGTAACCAATAACTTTCATGCCACCAAGCGTAATAAAAACAGCAAAAATGGCCAAGGCATACATACAAAATGTTAGGTTGATCCCCGAAATACTATTAATAGCAAGTGCCCCCAAATATAAAATGGATGTAAGATTTACCACTACATAAAGTAGTAACCAAAAAACTGCCATTATCATTGCTACCGTGCCGTTGTATCGTTTATGCAAAAATTGCGGCATTGTATATATTTTATTCTTTAGATAAACCGGAATAAAAAATATTGCAACAATTATGAGTGTTGCAGCCGACATCCATTCGTATGTAGAGATAGCAAGCCCCATTTTAAACCCACTGCCGCTCATTCCTATAAATTGCTCTGCAGAAATATTGGATGCAATTAATGAAGCACCAATTGCCCACCATGTTAACGAACCTTCTGCCAAAAAATAATCATGAGAAGCAGTTACAGTTGTTTTTTTCTTGCGACGATACACCCAGTACCCGTATCCGGCTACAACCAAAAAATAAAATAAAAACACCAAATAGTCTTTTGCTTGTAAAGTATTCATATAGCAGTTTATTTAAGTCGATTGATGAAATGAATATATGGTTTTTTGATGATACACATTTCCGGGTTCTAAAATTGTATTAGAGAAATGTTTGTTGTTAGGACTATCCGGAAAGTGTTGGGCTTCTAAACAAAGCCCGGCATATTTGTTATACTGTTTTGCATTTTTAGTATTCTTCAACGTTCCATCTAAAAAATTTCCGCTATAAAACTGTAATCCGGGGCTTGTTGTACATACGGTTACCATTCTCCCCGATTTTTTATGTAACAGCGTAGCAGCTTTTACAATATCGTCTTCCTGTTTATTTAAAACCCAGCAGTTATCGTATTCTTGATTTTGATTGATAAGTTCTCCCAAATTTTGCGGAGTAGTAAAATCTTTTTTTGTATTTTTTGTTGCACCTGATTTGCCTGTAGGAATTAAAGCATCATTTGTTTCTAAAAAAAATGGTGCATTTATTTGTAAATCGTGGTTAAATATATTTTCTTCTTTATTTCCGGATAAATTAAAGTAGCAATGGCTTGTTAAATTAACAGGGGTAGCTTTATCAGTAGTTGCATTATATTCAATATGCAACTACTCATTTATTAAACGATATGTTACCGAAACACTCAGGTTGCCGGGGAAACCTTCTTCCCCATCTTTACTGAGATATGAAAAAACAACGCCGTCTTTTTCCGGTAATATGGAAGCATTCCAATAAACTTTATCAAATCCTTTAAAGCCACCATGCAACATATTATTACCATCATTTTTTGATAGTTGATACGCCGTGTTGTTAATTGAAAATTTACCATTTGCAATTCGGTTTGCATATCTTCCGCAAATGCTACCCATATAAACACCGGAAGCATTTATATAACCTTCTAAATTTTCGAATCCTAAAACAATATCTCCAGGTATTCCTTCCTTATCGGGCATTAGAATATTAGTAATAGTTGCGCCATAATTAATGATACTAACTTGCAGTCCATCGGAGCTGCTAATGGTATATTTAGTAACAGGTTTCCCTTCAAATATTCCAAAACTACTTTCTATTACTTTGGCAGACATTATGTAAATATTGGTTTTCTTTTACGAAATACTCAAAATATATTAAGATTTCAATTGCAGTAATTTTTTGAGTTTTCTTTTGTGAAAAATCAAGAGTTAAGTGGCAAAAAAACGATTTACCTCTTTTAGAGGAGAGATAATTATATTGTTCTTTAGTAGCCTCTACAGGAATCGAACCTGTACCTTCAGAATCGGAATCTGAAATTCTATCCATTAAACTAAGAAGCCGGTTTTAAATCTTTAACTATCTGCCAAACTTTACAATATTACTTCCAAATATTTTAACAGCAATGGCCAAAAGTATTACGCCAAAAAATTTACGCACTACAGCCATTCCATTTGGTCCCAAAAATTTTTCAATCCACTTTAAAGATTTTAACACCAAATAAATTACAATACAATTTATTAATATGCCTATTAAAATATTTACATCGGCATAGTTGGCTTTTAAACTCATAATGGTGGTAAGTGTACCGCTACCTGCTATTAATGGAAATGCAATTGGCACTACACTTCCGCTCTTAGCGTCTTTTTCGGGTTTAAAAAATTCCAATCCCAAAACCATCTCTAATCCCAATATAAAGATTACTATACTACCAGCCACTGCAAAACTTTTAACATCTAATCCCAGTAACTTCAAAAATTCTTGTCCAATAAATAAAAACAATATCATTAATCCTCCGCTTGCGAATGTTGCTTGCGAAGATTTTATTACGCCCCCCATTTTTGCTCTAAGCGTTGCAAGTATTGGTATTGACCCTAACATATCAATTACTGCAAATAAAGTAAACGAAACAGTTAATATTTCTTTTAATGCTATTTCACCAAAGTTCATAACAAATATTTTATAGTAAAGATATTAATAAAATACCCTTCAAAAACCTACGGGTTATTGCTGTAATTTTTTTGAAAAAAAGATTGCTCTGCTTTTAGGCAATCTATACATAAACAGTTAGCGTATTTATTTTGCAAATAAGTACGTTCTGCTTCTGTTAATGAGATGCTATTGCATTGGCAAAGCTTAATATTATTTGCGTTACATTCAAATGTTTTTCCGCAACGCATACAAATTTTATTTTGTGGATTATGCATACTATTTTAAAAGTTATATCTAACACCTCCATTTATATTAATACCAAGTGTATTAAAGCCGCTTACTTCAACATAGTTGGTATTGGTTAGGTTTTGCAAATCGGCAAATAGTTTTAGCTTGTTATTTAAAAAAGAATAATGAGCATAAAGATTTAGCAACGCATAATTTTTTAAAGTAACATCTACAGTAACAAATGTTGCTGCATCAAAATATTTGTCTTCTCTTTTGCTAAAAGCAGATAAACTTGTACTTGCATACAAACGCTTTGTAATTTGACACCCAATGTTTAAACCTATATTATGTTTAGGTCGCCTCAATAAATTATAATACGTGGTATCTTTTCCTGCGCCGGTTTTGGTGGTAATATTTCCATTTACATAATTATAAAAAAGCTTGATGTTAGTGTGCTTAAAGCCAGTGTACGTAGCTTCTAATTCAACCCCATAATCTTTTTGCTTATCTCTGTTTATGTAATACGATTTAAAAGTTGTATAGTTGGTGTAAAAAGCAATTACGTCTTTTACTGCTCTGTTAAAAATTACTGTTTTTGTTACAAAATTTTTACTTGCAGAAAAATATTGAAATCCTGCTTCTAAATTTACAGCAGCCTCGGGCTTTAGATTTGGGTTTCCATACTCCGAAAACAATTGATACAACGAAGGCGTGCGATATCCGCTGGAAACATTTGCAAACAATTTTACTTTTTCTTGTATTAAGTAAGACGGATTTATATTAAATACATAATGGCTGCCATATTCTGAGTGAATATTTAACCTGTTACCCAATTCTATATTAAAATTTTTGATAGGCGTAATATTTGCGGTTGCATATACACCTACTTGATTTTGATTTAAACTGTCATCGGAATATTTAGTGTTATTAGGCCCGTAAAACCCAATTGAGCTATACGCTTGATTTGAAACAGAGCTTCTGAAATCTGTACCAACAGTAAGTTTTATGTTTTTTACCATATCAATAATAGCATAGGTTTCTGCAAAATGTTCGCTACCGCTATATTTTCCTTTACTGTATTTATCATATCCATTTTGGCTCTTAATTGAATCATCTATATAATTTCGGTTAATAGTATTGTAATTGTATAAAATATTTAATTTATTTTTTCCAATATCCATTATACTTTTAAAACCGGCTTGCGTACTTTTTTGTGTGTAGGCATAATCCAGTTCGTCAATAAAAGCCCCCTGGTCAATATCGCCTTTATTATTGGTAAACCTCACGTATGGATTAATACGTATTTTTTTTGTGAGTTGTACTCCTACATTTACTTGCAAGCCATTTTGCGTATATCCATCTTTATCAAATTTGGATGCAGCAGTTACGGCTTCATTAATACCTTTAGTGGTTGTAATATTGTAGCCAATGTTATAATCAATATTATTTTTTTTACCGCTGATGCCAACACTTCCTTTAAAGGTATTATTGCTACCTGCACTTACTACTCCATTTAATCCAATTGCCTTATTTATACTTTTATTTGTAATAATATTAATTACGCCTGCAATGGCATCGCTACCATACAAGGTAGATTGGCTACCTTTTAAAACCTCTATTCTTTCAACATTTGCTGTGGCAATATTCCTAATATCAAAATTGCTGCCAATTCCACTTGGGTCGTAAACAGGCACGCCATCAATTAGTATTAAAGTATGTTCGGGCCTTGCTCCTCTTAAGTAAATACTTTTATCTTTTCCTAAATTACTATTAGCACCATTAATAGTAACACCTGTTTGTTCATTTAAAATTTGAGCTAAATCTTTTGCGCCGGATTTTTCCAATTGATCTTTGGTGATAATGGTTACAACCTTACCGGTAGCTGTTGATTTTATTGGAAATTTTGCAGCCGTAACCACTACTTCGTTTAATAATTTTGTACTGTCTTGCGCCTCTGCAGTGCTGCTAATAATTACAGCAGCCGCAATAAAAATTTTCTTTTTCATTTTTTTTGAAAAATTTTTTTGTTGTGACTGCTTTCGGAAATAATATGATTTGTGAATAAACAAATCAAGATAAAGAAAGAAATATAAATGCTTTACAGCTTTTACACTCCATGCCTTTCACCCGAAAGCTTTGAATGATTGTTGACAGATGTGGCAGGTCTTCTGGCTCAACCCATTTCTAACATCCTTCCCATTCTACTTAATGTAAATGAACAGTGGTTTATTTGTTAGAATCCAAAAGCCTTTTCAGGGGTTTGGGGTTTTACAGCTACGGGGATAGCTCCTGAATTTAACAGGATTCCCTTTTAATCCCGATTTTGAAAACCGGGAACCAAATCTGTTGCAAATGTAAGTATTTGATTTTTTTAAAAAATGCTTAGATATCTACCTTTTGTGGAAAAATAAAAAAGCCGCTCTATAAGCGGCTTCCAAATAATTATATTCCCCTTTACTCATCTGCTTTTTTACACTCGCCTGCTATTGTATGAAAAATATCGTGTGCTTTTGTTAATTCGTTTTTAAGCACAGTATCTGCTTCGTTTGCATTAACAGCATTACTTATTTTTTTACATTGTTTTACCAGCATTCTTAATTGAGTTTTGGTTTCTTTAGGCTTATAATTGGCTGGTATTTCAGAAGCCTTCCAAAGTTTTGCCACAATAAGCAAGCTGTCTGCTTTAGCTTTAATGGGCGCAAAATTTCCTTCCTCTGCCGGATGAAAAGTTGAAGACATGTAAGAATGAAACATTTTCATTTGTGCCCAAGCCGGCTTTGTTGTTTGTGCAAAAGCAGTTGTTACGGTTAGCAGTAAAGCAACTGCCATTAATTTAATTTTTTTGTTCATCTTGTTATTTTTTTGCGGTTAAATATTGTTGTGGATCTTTTAAAAATTCGTCTTTGCATTCTTTTGCACAAAAGCCATATACTTTGCCTTTATAATGTGCCGTATCCGATACCCCTGCGGTTACAGGCATTTGGCAAACTAAATCTTTTTTAGCATCAAACACTACATTTTTAAAAGCAGAATCTTCTTTTACTTCCATTGGTGTTGGTTTAACATCAACAACCGGTGTTGGTTTTTGCTCTTTTTTTCGGTACAAGAAATAATTGCTTGTACAACTAAAGCAGCCATTAGTATTTTTTTTCATTTTAGTTTTTTATTGTTGCACTGCAAAATTACAGCATACTTATATATTAGTGTTACTTTTAAAATGCTATTTTTAATTGTATATAAAAATTACGCCCCGGCCGGGCTAAATTCCCCCAATCCAAATGCTCATGATATTTTTTATCCAGCACATTTTCTGCTCCGATTTGTAACTCTACCTCTTTTTTATAAATAGTTGTAATATATCCAAATCTGGTATGTATCAAAAAATATCCGGGTGTAGCATCTTCGCCATATTGTTTAGATATTTTCGACTGTTTAAGTGCTGCTTCTGTTTCCACTTGTACTGATATTTTTTTGAGCTGATATTTTACCGATGTTATATTTTTTAATGGTGCCACAAATGGCAATGGGTTGTTATTATTATCTTTTGCCCAAGTATATTTAACCGTAGAAACAATATCTGCGGCATTCTGCGGCTTAATATATACACTAAACTCTGCACCTGCAATTGAGGTAAATGGAATATTGCTGAAAGATTTTACGCCATTTGCACCTATAGTCATTGTACTTAGGGAAGGTTCAATTTTACCGGCAATAAAATTGGTCACTCTATTATAATATCCACTCCATTGAATACGACATTTTTTAACATTATATATTACAGAAGCTTCTACCAGTAAGGCTTTTTCGGGCTTAATACTTGGATTGCCTAAATAATCAAAGCCATCGCTGCTATTAAACAAATAAAAGCCAAACATTTCTGTAGCGGTTGGCATTCTTTGGACATAGCCAATACTTGATGTTAGCTTAATTTTTTGTCCTATTTTTTTTGAAATTTGCGCCGATATGTTTTTTAAAAAATCAGCTCTTCCATTAAATGTACTGGTTAATATGCTAATTTGATTTTTAGCTTCGCTGGTAGTTAAATTAGATAAAACCATATCTGTTCTTCCCGATAATTTTATTTGCATTGTACTATCCGGTTGCAACAACCAAGATGCCGAAAATCCGTATTTATTTTTTCGATTATCGGGCCAGGTTAACATGTACATATTGGGTTGCCCTGCCTGATACATCGTCATTGAGGCTGTTAAAAAGGTAGATGCCCCATCTGCTCTAAACAGTAATTTTTGTTTTGCATTTAGTTTCAATTCTCCATCGGCAAAAGCACCAACAGTTTTACTAAACCCAGGCATATCCATGTGCATGGGTACAAAGGGGCGTTTAGTATCGTCCATAAAATGTTCAATGCTATTGGCATAAATTTTTGCCTGCCATTTGTATAACCGTTTTCTAAAATTTTCGTTATGCATACTAAGCGATGCAATTTTTGCTGTGGCATAACCAACATCCATTGGCAAAGCCGGGTAACCAATATTCCAGCCATCATCGGCCAAAAAATCTGCTTTAAAATAAGTGCTTTTATTATACTGAAATTTTGCTGATATAGAATAGTTTACTTTTTTATACTGAGAAAATGGAATTATCTCTCCGCCGCCACTTTTGTAATTTTTACTATTGCGATATGTTCCGCTTACGGCAAATGCCCAGTTTCCTAATGCATAATTTAATCTTACTGATTCGTATACACTTTTTGCTGCAGTTTGATAGCCGCTATTAAAAGCACCGGTAATTTTATTATGACAGTCAAACTGCGGTTCAATCATTTTCATATTAACCGTACCGCCAATAGCCGAGCCATTTGCAAAACCACTATTCCCAGTTTGCACTTGCAAATTTTGCAAGTTAATTGGCTCTATGTAAATTGTTGCAGGATCCATTTTATCGGTACAGGCACCATGTATTTGCATTCCATCAAGTAATACATTAATTTGTCCATCACTATAATATCTTATCGATGGCTCCATACCATAAGCACCTCTTCGCAAAATTGATATTTCGGGCAATCTGCTTAAAATATCTTCCAGCGTAGCTGCATTGTTTGATTTAAAGAAATTAACTAAATGTTGCTGTGGGGTTTTAATGATGCCGCTTACGGTTAGTTCATTCAATTCTATGATGTGTAAGCTATCTGTTGTTATTGAGATATTTTTTTGTGCCAAAGTATTAAAACAAACTGAAGTACAAAGCAAAAAACTTAACCACTTTTTCATGTGTTTATTTTTATTGATTTTATCATCCCGAAAAATCGGAACATACAAAGTAATTCGCCAATAAACATTTTAGTTGCTATCAACTTTTGTTATGGCTTTTTTATATATACTTTTTAATATAAACTGTAAACATAGCCAGCAGTAATAGCTGGTTTATACTTATAAAAAGATATGCAATCAATCTAGTAAAGATTGATTGCATATTATATTAAAATTGTACTTCAAAAAATTGTGTAGTAGTATCTGCAACGGCTGTACCTGCCATATAATCCAGATTTAGCTTCCACAAACCAGTCATTGTAAAGTTTACTTTTCCTTTGTAATGCCCATTGCCAGTGTGTGCAGGGTTTACATTATTAGGTGACCCATGCCCCATAGTTGGCATTTCGGGAGTAAGTGTTACTAATAAGCTACTATCAGCAGGGAAACTCATCATAGTAGCCCTTTTGTAAATAGCAATTTCCATATCGTTAATTCCTACTTTAGGTGCAGATGGCTCAATAAGTGAAATAAAATATTTACCACCGTCATGTGCTGCAGTAAATGATTTCATTTTAGATTTTGCCGGGTCTACAACCGTAAAGGGTATTGTAAGTTCTCCTTCTTTATCGCTTACATGGTTGTGTACATTTAAATTAACCGTCCAGCTACCTCCGCCCATTGATGGCATTATAAATACTACGCTACAAGGAAACAAATGATTAGCTGCATTTTCCGATATTGGGTTGTCGTATGGAGCAGAGTGCTGCATAGCTCCCATATTCATCATAGGCATAAGGTGTATGTGAGCCTCATCCACTCTTTTTCCTGTAACCGAATCGTATAAGGCTATATAAAATTTATTGTACCCTGTATAAACCAATGCTTCTTTGGTATATACAACTACTTTAGTGGCTGCGCCAACTGCATATCCTTCGGCTTGTTTAGTAAGCCCAAGCGTAGGATCAGGCTCTACGTTTTCTTCCTTTTTGCAAGACGAGATAACTAAAATAAATAGTAAAGCCGGTAAAAATATTGATAGTATTATCTTTTTCATTGTTTGTTTTTTTGAATTAATTATAATAGTTGTACGCCGTTATACACAACTGTGCATACACATATAACTATAGATTAGATCTTATCTAATAATTACAAATAAATTTTAAAATAAATGTTCTGAGAAGCCCAATCTATGCTTGTGGGGGATGAAAGAAAGCGTAGGAAATATCCGCTAATGATTGCTTTTGCTCAAAAGCTGATGGTTTTTCTATAATTAGGGTAAGCGTATTTTCAATACTATAAAAAAATGATTTTGAAGAGAGTACTTCAGTTTTGTTTTCAAATTTTCTTTCTGGCAGTTGTTGGTCTTTTTTTTCCTCTTGCTTCAATTTTTTCATCATTTGGCATTTACCATTACAGTGTAGTTTTGGTTTAGCCTTATTTTCGCAATTTTTGGCATAAGCCGCGGTATTTAAATAATAATCAAGTTTTATAAACTGACCGCTGAACATTTGTATCACAAATGCCAATAATAATAGCGATGCTGTTAATTGCTTAATCATTACTGCAAAAGTAATCCATTTTGCTATTTCTTTTATGATGGAAATCATATTGAAACCCATCATTATATTATTCCCCCTCATTCTGTAACTTTAAAGCATGACAGCAAAATCAAAATTAAACCTGTTTGACTTTACCATGATAGTGGTAAGTCTTGTAATAGGTATGGGGATTTTTCGTACCCCAAAAAATGTAGCAGCCGAGTCGCCCGATACTTTTTTGTTTTTTACTGCATGGATTGCCGGTGGCTTGGTTGCATTTTGCGGTGCATTAACCTATGCCGAAATTGGCAGCAGGTTACCGGTTACAGGTGGCTATTATAAAGTTTTTTCATATGCATATCATCCCAGTATAGCCTTTGCAATAAACTGTGTAATACTAGTAAGTAATGCAGCATCTCTTGCCATGGTTGCTTTAGTTGGCGGCGAGTATATTACTGCGTTGTTTGTGCCACTATCCAAAAATGCGGAGTGGATGAAGATTGCAGCCAATGCCAGCTATATCCAAAATATACAAATAATAATTGCTATTACGGCTATTGCGATATTTTACGGCGTAAATTTATTGGGATTAAAAATGAGCGCTAAAACACAAAGTGTGTTAACTGTAATAAAAATTATTTTAATTTTACTGCTAATTACACCATTATTTTTTGCCGATAACAGCCAGGCAATTCAACAAGTAAATAATACAATTACCAATCCTTCATTTAAAGAATATATTAAAGCCTTTGGTATTGGCTTGGTGGCTGTAAGTTTCACCTACGGAGGTTATCAGCAAACTATAAATTTTGGAGCCGAGGTAAACAAGCCAACCAAAAATGTACCTCGTGGAATTTTTTTAGGTATTGCAATTATCATCATTTTATATTTAACTATTAATTACGCCTACATTAAAGTAATTGGATTTGATGCATTAAAAGATACTAAAAATATAGCTGCCGTAATGGCATCAAAAGTGTTTGGGGTAAATGCCGAAAGAATTTTATCGGGCTTTTTATTTTTAAGTGTGCTGGCTTATGTAAATGTACTTTTAATGAGCAATCCAAGAGTTATGTATGCCATGAGTGAGGATAAAATTTTACCTGCTGCCTTTGGAAAACGAAACACAAAAACCGATGTATTAACTACCTCTTTAACCGTATTTGCTGTTTTATGTGTTTTAATTGTTTTTTGGGCCAAAGAGTTTGATGAAATTTTAAGCTTTACCATATTTTTAGATTGCTTTGGCATGGCACTTTCTGCCGCAACTATTTTTATACTACGCAAAAAAACCAAGCATTTGGATAGTACAGGTATTTATAAAATGAAGCTTTTTCCTTTATTACCACTTATATTTATTGCTGCTTATGTTTTTGTAGGCATAAGCATTTCCCTTGATTATAAGCCAAAAGATATTTTGGCCAGCTTGGGCATTGCTAATGCAGCAACAATAGGCTTAGCGGTAATGTTGGGTTTTATTGGGCTATATTTTTTACTAAAAAAATTAGGTGAAAAATAGTTGCCTTCTTAATTATTAAGCAGTACTTTAACCGTTTATACCATTTACATTATTTGTTTACCCAAGTATGTTATATTTTTGTGTATGCGTTACCTTTTATACTCTTTGGTTTTAGCCTTTGCTTTTAACAGTACTGCCACTGCACAACAAAAGTGGAATTTAATGCAGTGTGTGCAATATGCTATGGATAATAACATTGTAATTAAGCAAAATGCTTTACAAACCAATTTGTCTGAGCTGCAGTTAAAGCAAAGTAAAATGGGGCAATACCCTAATGCTAACCTAAACAATAACTATGGCTTGAGTTTTGGAAGAAGAGAAAACCCGGCTACCGGTATATTAGTAGACAATACCTTTTTTAATATTGGCTTAAATGTACAAACCAGTGCAGATATTTTTAACTGGTTTAGCAAAAAAAATACCATAGCCGCAAATAGTTGGGAGGTAGAAGCCGCTAAAGCAAGCAACGATAAATTGAAAAATGACATTGCTCTCGCTGTCGCCAATGCTTACCTGCAAATTTTATTAGCTAGGGAGCAAGAGAAAATTGCTGATGTTCAATTACAACAATCCAAGGCGCAATTACTAAATACCCGTAAATTGGTAAACGCCGGATCGTTACCCGAATTAAATGCGGCAGAGCTTGAGGCACAGGTAGCAAGAGATAGTGCAAACTATATTTCGGCAAAAGGAAATGTAGAGCAAGGGCTTTTATCATTAAAAGCTAATATGGGGTTTGATGCTGCAACTGCTTTTGATATTGATACACCTCCTGCCGATAAAATTTTTGTTGAAAAAATAAGCGATTTGCAACCCGAAGCGGTATATGCATCTGCAATGGCTAATATGCCACAACAGCGATATAATGTTTTTAAACTAAAAGCTGCAGAAAAAACTACAGCAGCTGCCAAAGGTAGCATGTATCCATCACTATCTGCATTTGGCAGCCTTGCTACCAGCTATGTAAAACCAAGTGGCTTTGATGCACCTAAAATTTTACGCGAATTTAATACAAACTTTGGGCAATCTATCGGGCTTGGAGTAAGCGTTCCAATATTCAATGGAAGCAATGCAAAATCTGCCTGGCAAAGAAGTAAGCTAACTATTAAAAATTTACAATTTCAAAAAGATTTAGATAACCAAAAACTTAAGCAAGATATTTATCAGGCATATAATGCGGCTGTTGTGGCATTAGAAAAATATAATGCAAGTAAAAAAGGCGTTGAAACAGCCGAACGTAGTTACAACTTTGCTAATAAGCGTTATGAAATAGGCATGCTTACTACACTTGAATTACTTACTAATCAAAACAATTTGTTTAGAAGCAAATTGGAGTATTCGTTAAATCAGTTTGATTATGTTTTTAAAATGAAAGTGCTGGAGTTTTATAAAGGCTTGGGGTTAAAATTTTAGTTGGGCAATACAGCGTTTAATTAGTTGCATAAAGATATACTGTACAAGAGTGCGACGCCAATACAGATGAGTAAAGAAATTTGGCCGGGCTCACAAAAAAATAAACAATGAGTAAAAAATTAAAATGGATTTTAATTGGTGTTGGAGTTTTATTAGTGCTTTTAATAGTACTTTCTAAATTGGGTGTATTTGGTAAGGATGAAGGCAAAAAAGCGACAACAGAAAAGGTTCAGAAAAGAACTATTACCGAGGTGGTAAATGCAAGTGGTAAAATATATCCTGAGGTAGAGGTTAAAGTTAGCCCCGAAATCAGTGGCATAATAACAGAATTAAATGTACAAGAGGGAGATACGGTAAAAAAAGGGCAAGTGTTGGCAAGAATAAATGCCGATCAATATAACATTCAACGAAGCCAGGCTGCAGGCGGTGTGGCACAATCGCAGGCGCAGGTAAATGCTTCACAAGCACAAGTGAATAACTCACAGGCAGCATTAGACGCTTTAAATGCTCAAAAAGAACAGGCACAACGCAACTACGACAGATTAAAACAATTATTTGATGAAAAAGTAATTAGCCGAAGCGAATTGGATGTTGCAGATGCTAGCTTACGTAGTGCAAAAGCCAACTATAACGCAGCACTACAAGGTATTAAAGGCGGTAGTGCCAATGTGCAAAGTGCCCGGGCAGGTGTGCAACAATCGTTAGCCACATTACAAAGGGCTAATAAAGATTTAAGCCGAACAATTATTGTAGCACCAAGCGATGGTGTTGTATCGTTATTAAATGTTAAGAAAGGTGAAAGCGTTGCCGGTAACAGCTTTAATGTAGGTACCGAAATTTTGCGTATTGCAGATATGCAAAAAATTGAAATTAGGGTTGATGTTGGCGAAAATGACATACCAAAAGTAAAATTAGGTGATAGTGCTTTGGTAGAAGTAGATGCTTACAGCGGAAGAAAATTTAAAGGATTGGTTACACAAATTGCCAGCAGCAATAATGGTGCAGCGGCACAAAATGTATTATCAACTACAAGTAGCGATGTTACTCAATACAAAGTTTACATAAGAATTTTGCCTGAAAGCTATGTCGATTTGTTAGGCAAAGGCAGTTTTCCTTTTAGACCGGGAATGAGTGCCAGTGCAGATATTCAAACCAAAACACATACCAATGTTTTAAGCGTTGCAATCAATGCTGTAACTACCAGAGAAAAAGTTGATAGTACAAAAGCGAATGTAAAAAAGAATAAAGACAATTCGGATATGAGTGCTCAGCAAGAGGTTACACTTGATGATTTGGATGTAGTTGTTTTTCTTTTACAAAAAGATGGTACAGTTAAAAAGGCCAAAGTAAAAACTGATATACAAGATATTAACTATATAGAAATTACCGAAGGTTTAAAGGAAGGTGAAGAAGTAATTACAGGACCTTACGAATTGGTAAGTAAAACCCTAAAAGAAAAGATAAAGTGAAGATTGTAGATAAAAAGGATTTGTTTGATAAGTAATAAATTTTATTTAAACAGCTTTTCAGCAACTGCTACACTTTCAGGTTTACCCACATCAACTAAATTATCGCCGCTATGGTCGTAACCAAGTATTACATGCTCTGCAGCTAAACTGAGGTATGCGTCCATTATAGAAAATTTACCTTCTTGTTTAATTAAAGAAAAAATTTGCGGTTCGTAAATTACAACACAGCTATACGCTTTTTCAGTTAAATTAGGTTTATCAATTGAAATTTTTGTTTCGCCGGTTTGCAAGTTTTCCAGCCACACAATCTATTACTTTCATCAAACAATAAAACTCTGCTGCTTTTTCTATTGGTAACACCAAAGGTTACTAAAGGTTTGTGTTGTTGATGATAGGCCATCAATTTGTTTAAATCCAAATTGGTTAAAATATCTACATTTAAAGAAATAAAGGGTTCGTCACTTTCCAGTAAATGTCTGGCTTTCAATAATCCGCCACCGGTTTCTAGCACTTCATCACTTTCATCACTAATTATTACATTGCTTCCCCAGCCTTTGTTTTGCTCAATTGCATCAATTATTTGTTGTGGAAAATGATGAATATTTACAACCACATCTGTAATACCATATTGCTGCAGGTATTCAATATTTCTTTGCAATAAAGATTTACCGTTTACTATTGCTAATGCTTTCGGGTGCTTATCCGTCCATGGCTTAAACCTTGTTCCCAGACCTGCAGAAAATATTATTGCTTTAGAGATGTTTTCCAATTTTCTTTATTTGTATGTGCTAAATTAATTTTTACCTTAAACTTATTTTTCAAATGCCTTGCTAAGGCTTCGGCGGCATATACGCTTCGGTGCTGACCTCCGGTGCAGCCAAAATTAATACACAAATGTTCAAAGCCTCTTTTAATATAGTCTTCTACACTAATGTCAATAATGCCATAAACACTATTTAAAAAATCGGGCATTTTTGTTTGCTGCTCTAAAAAATCTTTAACAGGCTTATCCAAGCCACTTAAATATTTGTACTCCTCAAATCGGCCAGGGTTTAAAATGCCTCTCATGTCAAAAACAAAGCCTCCGCCATTTTTTGTTTCATCTTTTGGATAGCCCTGCTGTATAAATGAAAAACTACAAACATCAACAACCAAAGGGGTTTCATTTGTTGCTTGTACAGGAGTAAATTCTTTTATTACATCATCACCTGTGCAAAGCTCTAATACTTTTTTAAACTCCGGCACGGCAATACCAATACTTTGGTTATTAATAAACCATTTTAAATTTTGCAATGCCAATGGAATACTGGTTAAAAAATGTGCCTTACGCTCAAATAAGCCTCTAAAGCCATAAGCACCCAACACCTGTAGTAAACGTATTAATACATACCCGTTATATTGGCTTTTAAACACATCTCTATCAACAGTTTCTTCTACAATTTTTTCAAAAGAATTAATATAATCTTCCAATAAATAATTTTTCCAATCATCAGGCAAATTGGCTTTGGCCTGCCATAACAAACTGGCAACATCATATTGCGGAGCTCCCTTCATCCCTCCCTGGTAATCTATAAAATGAACTTTATCGTCATTTGTTACCATTATGTTTCTGCTTTGAAAATCCCGAAACATAAAAAATTTATACTCTGTATGCGACAGGTAATTACTCAACGCTTCAAAATCATCAATTAATTTTTGTTTATCGTATGGTTTACGTAAAGCATCTAAAAAATAATACTTAAAATAAAGCAAATCGGCCATTATAGCCTGCTTACCAAATGATGAATTGGTAAGGCATTTTTTATAATCCAATCCATCATGGCCTTTTACTTGCAGCAGTGCCAGTTGATGTAAACTTTCCTTGTATAAATCATACACATTTTGCACATAACCTTGCTCCTCAAGCTTATTAAGTAAAGATGTATCGCCAAAGTCTTCCTGAATATAAATATCCTTATCGCCATTTATACATAAAATTTGTGCCGTAGCTAACTCTTTCTTTTTAAAATGTTCCGAAAAATAAATGAACGATTCGTTTTCCTTAATGTTTATGCCGTAAGTAGCAATATAATTTTTATTGGTTGTATGTATTCTATAATAATGCCTTTCACTGCCGGCCTGCGGCAATTTATCAATTGCACTTATTGTTTCTTTAGAGAAAGAGGCAAAAAGATTTTTTATTTTATCAGTAGTATTATGCATTAGTTTGTTTTACAATGGTAAAAATAGTTTAAAATAAAACAGCCCCCAAAATGTTGAGGGCTGCCTGAGAATTTATTTGTTAAAATAATCTCCCTTGCCCCCCCGGCACTCTAAATTTTGTAGTATCTAAGCTCCATTCTTCGGCGTTCATGTTGTATAGCTTGCCGTATTTTTTATATTGCTGTGCTACTAGGTTGGCAATGTTGCCTTCGCCTCTCATACGTACGCCCCATCGGGTGTCGTTTACTTTGCCATCGTGGCTTTGCTCTATTAAATGCCATACTTTATCGGCATGGTTGGGAAAGTTTTTGTACAACCAATCATGAAATAAAAATTTTATAGCACCGTTTAATCGTATAAACGTATAGGCGGTAAACGTAGCTCCGTTATCGGCTGCGGCTTTCATTATGCGTTGCATTTCATGCTCATTTAAGCCAGGTATCATTGGCCCCATCATTATGCCCATTCGTACACCTGCACTGCTAAGTTCGTTTATTACTTTTAGCTTTCGTTTAGCCGTTACTGTACGTGGCTCCATGGTTCGGCGTAAGTCCTCATTAAAACTGGTGATAGATACCATGGCACTTACAATTTTTTTCTTGGCCATTTCTTGCAGCACATCTTTGTCTTTTAATATCCAAGCATTTTTTGTGAGTATGCCTACTGGCTGGTTAAATTCGTTGCATACTTCCAGCAAGCCTCTGGTTAATCTGTATTTTTGTTCGGCTGGTTGGTAGCAATCGGTATTGCCGCTAAGCATAATGGGTGTAGCATCCCACTTGGGGTGTTGTAAAAATTTACGTAGTAGTTGTGGTGCATTTTTCTTTATTAAAACTTTTTGCTCAAAATCTAGCCCAGCACTGTAACCCCAGTATTCATGCACATTACGGGCATAGCAGTATATACAGCCATGCTCACAACCAGCGTAGGGGTTCATGCTGTAACTCATCCCTACATCTTTGCTTTCAACTTTGTTTACAATGGTTTTGCTTTGCATTTCTATGTATTGGGTTTGTGGATTAGGTTGTTCCCAATCGTCTATTCCTTCTATGTGTTCTTGTGTGCTTTCGTTTTTTATAAAGCGGTTTTTGGTATTGAATTGTGCTCCACGGCCTATTTTGTATTGCACAGTGTCTTCTTGAGTTTTTGTGGCCACTTTGTGGTGGTCTTGTTGTAGTTTGTTATTTTCCATGGTTGTTTATTTTTTTATAGTTTTTCTTTTTTGCTTTCCGAAAAATCGGAATTAAAATCTCCAAAAAGTAACAAAAGAGCCCGACAAACGAATACAGCCCGTTTGTCGGATACAGCTATGTGCATCGTTTGTACTACTGTAGCTTCGGCATTGGTAATTCTACTCTTAGGTGTAGTTTGTGTGCTGAATTTCAATTTTCTTTTTATTGAAGTGTTTTATTTTTAGAAAAGTAGTCTTGAATCTGAAGAGATGAATAATGTTGTGTTGTACAAGAGTGCGACGCCAATGAAGGTGAATAGAATTAATAAAGCTTGGTACATAAAAATTATTTCTTTTTAACCGCCGTCAGGGTTTGCAACCGCTGACGGGGTTAAGCAAACAACTCTCCTTGCGTTGTAGTAGCTACTGCTAAATTTTCAAATTTAAATCGCTTGGCTACTTCGTATTTTAATTCGCCTGCAGGCCGCTTTAGTAATAACATTCCATCAGCAATAAAGCGGCCGGTAAAATGTTTGTGGCTATACTCTAACCAACCTTGTTCGTACTGCCATGGTAAAAGTTTTCGGGCAATGGTAAGGTGCGGCTCTAAAATAAAATGTGGTTTGTTATCGTCGTTTAATTTCATTAATCGCTGTGCATCTGTTCGTATTGTTTTTACCAAATTTTGTATAGGCAATTTGCTGGTTACATTTATGTATATAGTATGGCTGGGGAAGCTGCCATAATCTTTCAGCTCAATTTTTACTGGCTGGTAACTCATGGCAATGGTATGCAAATGATTGATAATTCGTTCTTCCATCATTTGGTACTGCAAAAATTGACCAGCGTAATGTGGGGCTTACCCCACTTGGCAAAATTGCTTTGGTACTTTTCGGCAAACTCATTTTTACTTTTTACAATGCGATGCCACAACTCTTCGTGGGGTTGTAACACTAATAAACATTCGTACACTTTATAGCCGGGTAAGGCTGTGGGAGTGAGTTTCATATCATAAAAGTTTACGTTACTAAAATATTTAGCTAAATTTATTAGTAAATATATACTAAATAATTTAGCTTTACAAAAATTATTATTTCTTTTAAAAACTTATATATGGAAGTTGAAAAAATTGTAGGTAGCAGCTATACTGGTAGCAAACGCTTTACACAGCACAACATTACAACTGCTAACGCTACCGGCTTTGGTGCGGCAGCGGATGATTATGCCGAACGGGGTATTGATTTAAACGAACAACTGATTAGAAATAAACCTGCTAGTTTTTTTATGAAGGTAAGTGGTAACAGTATGATTAATGCTGGCATTTTTGATGGTGATGTTGTTATTGTAGATAAAAGTGTAAAGCCTACAAACAACAAAATTGTAATTGCCGTAATTGATGGCGAAATGCTGATACGTCGCTACGAAAAAACAATTAACAAACTTAGGCTAGTGCCAGAAACACCTAAGCTATCGCCTATTGAAGTGAGTGAGTTTAGCGATTGTATAATTTGGGGTGTGGTGGTGTGTGTGATAAGATGTTTGTGAAGTGGTAAACCCCGTCAGCGGTTGCAAACCCTGACGGCGGTTGGGTGAACAAGAAGAGATTAACTAATTTTAATAACACACTTTATTTTAACCGCCGACGGGGTTTAGGGACATTAAAATAAACAAAATAAAATGTACATACAACCACTTATTGAAGGAGAGTGTTTTCACATTTATAACAGAGGTGTAAATGGTGAAGATTTATTTAAAGAAAAAAGAAATTATGAATATTTTCTTAAACAATATATAGCTTATTGTAGCGATGTTTTTGAAACATTTGCATACGCTTTACTAAAAAACCATTTTCATTTATTAGTTTATGTAAAAGAAAATGTGCAAGTACCTAAACGTAATAGAGAGGGTACTATACAGCTAAATGCATCTAAACAATTATCGCACTTTTTTAATTCATATGCACAATCTATTAATAAAGTCAATAATCGTACTGGGCCATTATTTGAATCGCCTTTTGAAAGAAAATTAATTGATGATGATAGCTATCTTACCTCTATGATTTATTATTGCCACTACAATGCTCAATGGCATGAGTTTGTAAAAGATTTTAAGGATTGGGAATACACATCATATCATTCTATTTTAGAAAATAACAATACATTTTTATCGTCAAGTAAGGTGCTTGATTGGTTTGGCGGCAAAAATGAATTTGAGAAAGCTCATGGTAGTAGATTTGAGAAAAGCGACATGAGTAAATTTATTTTGGAATAGTATAGGCTGTTTAATTAACCGCCGACAGGGCCTGTAGCCGCTGTCGGGGTTATGCAAACTTCTTTTTACTTTAACGTGTTGGAGTATGAAAGCCATTGTAGATTGTAACAGTTTTTATTGTAGTTGCGAAAGATTATTTAGGCCACACCTAGATGATAAGCCTGTTGTTGTATTGAGCAACAATGATGGCTGCATTATATCCAGAAGTGATGAGGCTAAACAAATAGGTGTAGAAATGGCTGGGCCTTATTTTAAAGCTAAGCCATTAATTGAAAAACATAATGTGGCTACATTTTCATCTAACTATAATTTGTATGGTGATTTAAGTTGGAGGGTAATGGAAACTTTACGAACTGTTGTGGGCAAAGAAAATGTAGAGGTATATTCGGTAGATGAAGCATTTTTAAACTTAGAGAATTTTACTAATGATGATTTGTACAAAGTAAGTTTACACATAAGAGAAACAGTAGAACAATGGACTGGTATAAAAGTATCGGTAGGTGTAGCGCCTACAAAGGTGTTGAGTAAGGTAGCTAATCATTTAGCAAAGAAAAATAAAATAGCCACACAATGTTGTGTAGTGCTAGATACCAAAGAAAAAATAAATATCGCTTTACAAAAAACACCTGTGGGTGATGTATGGGGTGTAGGCAGGCAATATGCCAATAAATTAAGAGATGAATGGGGTATTTATGATGCCTTGCAATTACAACAATTGAGTGAGGCTTTTGGTAAGAAACATTTAGGTGGCGTAGTAGGTGAAAGACTGATAAGAGAATTAAAGGGTATTGTGAGTAATGAAATGGAAGATGAATTGGTTAACAAAAATGATTGCTACTACCAGAATGTTTGGCAGCCCTGTTACAGATATTGAATCTATTAAAGAAGCAGTAGCTACCTACACATCGAGAGCTGCAGAAAAATTAAGACGACAATACAGTGCCGCAAAAATGATAAGTGTATTTGTTGTAGCTAAGAGAGAAAATCACTCTGTAACTTTTAACCATGGTGTTACGCATAGTGCTTATACTATATTGCCAACTGCCACATCGTTTACACAAGAGTTGATTAAACCTGCGGTAGCATTGGTGGATGCTTTATACAAAAAAGACACAGCATATAAAAAAGCTGGTGTAATGCTGAGTGGTATAGTACCTGATAATTCTATTCAGGGAAATTTATTTTTATCGGAAACAAAAAATAATAATCGCTTACTAATGGATATGATTGACAATATAAATTTTAGCCAAAGAGATGATGTTTTAAAATTTGCAAGTAGCGGCACTACAAGAGATTGGAAAATGAGGCAAGAACTGCGTAGCCCAAGATATACTACAAGATGGGAGGAGATGTTTGTGGTGAAATGAACCCCAAACCCCTAAAGGGGCTTAAAAGCCTTTACACCTTTAACATTATTATGTATTAAAAAATGTAAAACTGGTTTGCTTTTTTGTGTTGATTAGGATTAATCAAATAACTCTTTTTGCTTTTCAACAAAAGTTGGCTTAATTAAATTCAAGCCCAACTGCTCATTCATTTTATCTACTAAATAAACTGTTAGTTCTGGCGATGTAGCCTCATCATGCATGTGCATGAAAAAATAAATTTCTTCCATACCGTTTTTTAGCCAATACTTCATTCGCTCAATCCAAGCATCGCATCTAGTGTAATCACTTTTATGTAAACTGTTGCCTACATAACGTATAAAGGTTTTTGGAATAGTAATGTTCATGTGTGCACAATCTCTTCTGCCAGCAGTATCAGTAATTACAATACCCATATTTCGTTGCTTTAGGGTAGTAAGCATTTCATTTTTTATATCTTCTTTACTAAACCAATCAGGATGTCGAACTTCTAAAAAAAATTGTAAATCTGTGGGTAGTGTTTTTAGGTAATCAAATAATTCATCCTTTCGTTTTGTAGAAAAAGTATCGCTTACTTGTATAAAGATGGGACCTAAATGTTTTTCAAAACCTACAATACCTCTAAAAAATTCATTGGTAATAAAATCTTTCCCTTTTAAACTTCCTCGGTGTGTTACACCTTGATACATTTTTGGGCAAAACTTAAAATCTTTTCCTGTCGCTTTTTCTGCCCATTTTTTTATGCCAGCTTCACCATATACTTTATAATGTGTAGCATTTAATTCTATACTATTGTAATGCTGTACATAATGTTGCAAAAAATCTTTTTCTTTTGTTTTGGGTGGATAAATTTTTCCTACCCACTCTTCTCTGCCCCATTTTGCACAGCCTACATAAATTTTTGAATTTTTGTTTGTCTTGCCGCTTAATATTGCTTCATTAAAAGCAGGCTCTTTAGGTAATGAAAAATCTATGCCGTCTAGTTCATATTCTGAAACTCTTCCAAATTCCATGTCTACAAATATTTTTTGTACAAATTAAATAATACTTTTTCTGCGGCGGGAGTAATACCTTTAGTAGTGTCTTGTATAAAGTGTCGTTTAAAACCAAGTAGGGCGGCACTTGTATCTTTTAAATCGTACCCAACAATGCGTAATGCTGTGATGTAATCAAAGTTTTGTGGTTTATTAATTTTAGCAGTATCACTCCACCATAAACCAAAACCCTTATCGCTTAATGTTTTCCAAGGAAAGCGCCAGTTAGGGTCATTTTTACGAGTAGGTGCTATATCACCATGCCCAATAAAATTTGCTGTGGGAATTGAAAATGATTTTTTTAATCTTTCTAATAAAATGAGTAAACTGTTTATTTGTCGTTCGTCAAAATATTGAAAACCATTATTATCTAGCTCAATACCAATACTGCTTGAATTTATATCTGAAGTATTGCCCCATTTTGCAGCGCCAGCATGATGTGCTCTTAAATAATCATTCAACATATGATACACCGTGCCATCTTTACAAATTACATAGTGTGCACTTACTTGTGTTTGTTTAAGGGTAAATGTTCGTAAGGTTTGCTCACAACTATCTTGTGCAGTATGATGAATAATTACATAGTTGGGCTTACGCATAGTAAAGTTAGTAGTGCCTACAAATTGCTGAGCATAATTTAAGCCGCTTGAATCACTTAAGGGATATTGCTGTAATAATTTAGCAAATGTTTTGGCTTGCCTTTTATAGTCTTTATTGGTAGTTGCATATTTATTAGTGCTACATGCATAAATAAATAATAAGCAAAGGAAGGCTGTAATAATTTTCATTAAACCGATGTTGATTGTAACTTTTCGTAAATTACAACATTCATTAAAATTAATAACATTCCGTAAAAAATATCTTCAATAGGTATAGTGTAAATACGAATGTCTAAATTTTCTGCATGATTGTATTCTATTACGGGCAAAGCTGTTAAAAATCCATTTACTATTAAAAAAGGGATAAGGCAAACGAGGTAAGAAATTAAAAATGAAACAGCATCAAACGATTTAAAATATTTACGAAACAGATAAAGAAGTGTGATGAAAATAAAATTGAAAATGCATGTCCAAGATGTGTATTGTTGTTCTTTAAATACTATACCTATTATTAAAAATACAATGGCCAATGCTAGTAAAAATAAATCAGCTAAAGACTTGTTTCTTAATTTAGGGAAATAACACCTTATACATTCATATATAAACATGCAACAATAAGGCACTACTATAAAAAATAATATTTCTTCTATTGGTAAATTATATATGTAAAATCCGATATTATAATTTGGATTAAAACTCCATACCCCTTTGCTAGTAAAATACATATCCCATACTATATAAAACAATGCAGGCAATAGCATTGCCGAAAACACATATTTCCATTTTTTATAGAATGCTACTTTTTTATCAAAGCTTAATACCAATGGCCCGGTAATAGAAGCCGCAAGAATAATAAAATATGTAAACTGATTGTGCAATGAATGTTGTTATAAATTTAAGGGGTTGCACAAAGGTATGTTGCACAAGTAAGATAGGTTTTTATTTTTTCGCAAAGAAAAATTAACAGGAAAAGTTCGCAACTGTGATGCCAGGCCATATAAAAACTTGGAAAAAATAATTTTACAACCGCCTCTGTTTATCTGCTTTTGTTTTTTGCCAATACTTCTTTGCTGCATACAAAATACCAAAACTTTCCCCATCGTGTTTATCAATATGTTTATGGTGCATTTTATGTGCCCACATAACTGTTTTAATATATGTATTCTTGCTACGTGTAAACCACTTTACCCTTTGATGCACAATTATTTCGTGTACAATAATATATGCCAATCCGTACAAAGCAATACCAAAGCCAATTGCAGCAGCAATATAATTTTTATTTTGCAGGCCTAACATAATACAGAGCCAGCTTGGTATTGCAAATATTAAAAAAAATGCGTCGTTCTTTTCAATCTTACTTCCTGTTGGGTTATGATGATCCTCATGTAAGTACCACAAAAAGCCATGCATTACAAAACGGTGAGTACACCATGTTACTCCCTCCATTAAAATAAAGGTAATTACTACAATAGTGATAAATAAAAGCCAGTTCATAAGAATGTTCTAAGTAACAAAAAAAACATTAACTGTATTAATAACAAATGAATAGCAAATTTGTTTTTTTTGTTAAAGTTACCAAAATGAAAAATAGTTAACAGCAAAGCACTTATAATAAACCAACATATATAGTTATATACAGGTATTTCGTCGGCATTCCACTGCCAATAGCCCAATTTTATTGCTACGGGCTCCATAATCCAATCAAAAAATACAGCCAATGTAGCACCATCAATAATAACAGACAGTGCCTTTACTGCTCTAGGTGGATGGCCACTTTGTAATGCAATGCTATTTATTACCTTTAGCATTACTGTTTGCATGCTTACTCCACAACAATAAATAATAATTATCCAGTTTATGCCAATTATTAATGGCACATTATTAAGTTTAACTCCAAGCACATTACCGTAAACATATTCCCCAAAAAGCAAAGCGGTATTTACACCAATTACTTCTACAAAAATTCCTGCTATTGCGGTTGTAAAAATAAAAAAATAAAAGTATTTGTTTTTTTGCTTTTGCGTATAGAGGATTAGAGCAAATGACAGCAACAAATTAAAAGAAGTGGCATTTATAATAAAAGCGCTATTAAAAAACAATATGCCTATTAAACCAATAGAGTGAAATAAAATAGCAATTGCTGTAGCAATTTGATTTTTCGAAAAATTCATTTTCTTATTTTCCGTAAAGGAAAGTGTTTTGAATTGATGGTAATAATTATTTCTCTTTTAACGTTATTTTTTTTTGATTGAATTAAATTGCTTACAATTTTTGCGCTGTGTAAGCATAGCGGAATACCACCTCCCGGATGCACCGTTCCTCCACAAAAATATAACCCTTTAATGTTGTTATTAAAATTAGGGTGGCGCACAAAAGCAGCAAGCTTACTGTTAGAGCTTGTTCCGTAAAGACTTCCCATATAGGAACTTGTTTGATTTTCAATTTGTAACGGATCTAATATTTGCTCTATCTCTATCAAAGGTTCAATATCTGTTTGTAAAATGTTGTTTAGTTTTTCGATAACCTTTTTTTTAGCAGCTTGTACTACATGTTCCCAATTTTGTCCGCAATTTGCCGGTGCATTTACCATCACAAACCAATTTTCTTTTCCAACTGGCGCTTGACTTTTTCAAGTTTACTCGTTATGTTTATATACACGGTAGGGTCTGTGTACATTGTTTTTTGTTTAAATAAACAATCAAACTCTGCTTTATAATTTTTACTGAAAAAGATATTATGCAAGCATAAATCAGCAAACTCTTTTTTAATTCCCCAATAAAAAACTATTGCGCTGCTGCTCCTTTCTTGTATTAAAATCTGTTTTGCTTTTTGCTGATTATTTAGTAAATTTTTGTATGTAAAAAAAACATCTGCATTACATATAACTATCTCTGCAAAAACATTTTTATCGTTTACCACAACGCCTATAATTTTCCCGTCATTATGAATAATGCTACTAACAGGTGTATTAAAATAAAATTTTGCTCCTACTTTTTTTGCAAGTTCATACAAAGCATTGGTAATACTTATCATGCCGCCTGTAGGATAAAAAACTCCTTCATTCATTTCTAAATGTGGTATTAAACTTAACATTCCGGGAGCTTTGTAAGGGTTGCTGCCATTATATGTTGCATACCGGTTAAATAATTGAATTGCTTCGGGTGTTTTAAATTTAGAAGAGTTGTAGCTGTTAAGTGATTTAAATAAATAACTATACTTAACCGTTTTAAGTGCTGCTAATATTTGCTTACTAAACCATGTTTTGCGTTTGTGCAACGAATTAGTTAAAAATATTTTACCAATATTGTTATACAGTGCTTTTGATGCTTTTAAATACTTTGTTACCGTTTCAGGGTTTTCACCTAATTTTTCGGCCATTTCATTTGCCAGCAAAATTGGGTTAGCGTTAGCATTTAAAATTTTACCATTATCATAAAAGTAATTGCAAATATTATCTACTTTACTGTATTCAAAATAGTTTTGCATTGGCTCGCCGGCAAGCTCAAATAACTCTTCAATATTTTGAGGCTGCGTAAATAAAGATGGTCCTGCATCAAAAGAAAATCCATTTGTTTTAAAGGCCGATAATTTTCCTCCGGGGTAATCATTTTTTTCGTAAACGCTTACAGAATAACCTTGCACACTCAACCGAATTGCTGCAGCTAAGCCTGCTACACCACTACCAATTACTATTACATTTTTATTTTTATCCATTTAGGCAAAAATTCAATCACTTTGTAAAAATAGCATTGAAATTTTCAGCAAGATAGTTTTCTATCAGGGGAAAAGCAATTTTAAACCATTCGGTATACTTTTCAGGATGCAAGTCTATATCTCTTCTAACAACTTCAACAGCCATATAACAATAATCTTCCACTTCATTTGCGTCCGGTTTAATTTTGCCATTATACAAACCTACAAATACATGGTCAAACTCATTCTCTGTTAAGCCGTTTTCAAAAGAGGCTTTGTATTTAAAGTGAAACGCCTTTTGTATAGTTGTAGTAAAGCCCATTTCTTCGAACAATCTTTGTTTTGCGGCATGTAAAATTTCTTGTCCTTCATAAGGATGGCTGCAGCAAGCATTTGTCCATAAACCACCACTATGGTATTTAGTTAATGCTCTTTGCTGCAATAACATTTCGCCTTCCATATTAAAAATAAAAACACTAAATGCCCTGTGCATAATTCCAAGCTGGTGTACCTTCATTTTTTCCATGAGGCCAACCGGCAAATCGTTTTCATCAACTAAAATTAATTGTTGCAAAATAAAAATTATAACATGTTTAATTGTGTACGTAAACTTGCTTTTGCTAAAATAATTGCTTTATAGTAATCAGGGATTCTAATTCTGGAATGCAAAATATCTACCGTGTTTGTTTTTTTAATTTTACTAAACAAAGAGAAATAATATTTGTAGGCTACATATACTCCAAATTTTGCCTTAACAGGTAACTGCAAAATACTATTGTATGCATTTGCAAAATCATTAGCAATATCTTCTTCTATTTGCTTTTTCATATTTGCAGTAAAATTCCTAAAATCTACCCCAGGGAAAATATGTACGGCTTAGTTGCTCATAGTCTGCTTTTATATCTCTCAAAAAATTTACTTTTTGAAAAGCAGCACCTAAAAGCTTGTGCTCCTGGTTTTAGGTGCTGGTAAAGTTTTTTATCGCCTTCGCAAAAAATTAATAAACACATTAACCCCACAACTTCAGCACTACCATATATGTACTCTTTATAGCCATCTTCATCGTAAGTTGATTTATTTAAGTCAAACTCCATACTTTTAAAAAAGGCATCAATTAAATTTTTATCAATTTTATATTGATTTACAGTTAGCTGAAAGCTATGTAAAATAGGGTTCAAACTTATCTTTCGTTGTATAGCTAAATATGTTTCTGTTTTAAATTCATGTAAAAGATCTTCTTTTTTATGCTCATGAAATGTATCTACAATCTCATCTGCAAAACGTACAAATCCATAAATATTACAAATGGGTGAACGTAACGATTTATGCAATAATTTTATAGCACTACTAAAAGATGTGCTGTACAAACTTGTTGTAAGTTTGCTGCATCCTTCGCTGGTTTTATGAAATAAATGCATCATACAAATTGTTTTAATACTTCTTTTGCTACTACCTCTCCACTTATTAAGCTTGGCGGCACACCCGGACCTGGCACAGTTAATTGCCCGGTATAAAACAAATTTTTAACTTTTTTACTTTTACATGACGGCTTTAATATGGCCGTTTGCATTAATGTATTTGCCAATCCGTAAGCGTTACCTCTAAATGAATTATAGTCTTCGCTAAAATTACTTACCGAATACGATTTTTTATACACTATTGAATCGGATATTTTTTGCTCTATTTTATCTTCAAATCGCTTAATAATTTTTTCGAGGTAGTTGCTTCTTAATTCCTCTGTATCCTTTTGTAGCCCTGCAGCAACAGGTATTAAAAATACAATGTTTTCGCAGCCTTCTGGCGCTGTTGTTTTATCGGTTACAGATGATACACTTACATAAAACAATGGGTTGCTTGGCCATTGTGGTGTGGTGTAAATTTCGTTGCCATGTAAAGAAAAATCAGCATCAAAAAACAAAGAATGATGTTGTACATTTTTAAGTTTTTTATTTAAGCCTACATAATACAATAAACAACTAGGTGCCATTATTCTTTTATTCCAATATGTTTCACTGTAAGAACGGTATTGTTGGGCAAGTAATTTGGTTTCAGTAAAATGATAATCGGCACTCCTTACAACTGCATCTGCCCAAAAATTTACCGTTGTTACCTGCTGATTAATCACTTGTTTAGCTAGAACTTTATTTGCAAATTTATTATCTACAACAATTTCATTTACATCACAATTAAACTCAAACTTTACTCCTAACTCAATTGCCAAATTATACATTGCCTCCACAATTTTATACATGCCGCCTTGCGGATACCAAGTACCTAATTTTATATCTGCATAATTCATAAGGCTGTACAATGCCGGTGTATTTTGCGGCAATGCGCCTAAAAACAATACCGGAAACTCCATCAACTGCTGCAGTTTAGGGTTTTTAAAATATTTAGCAATATGGTTTTTCATATTATTAAACACATCTAACCTAAACACTCCTTTTATAACATCCCAGTCTAAAAATTCTGTTACCGATTGACTTGGCTTATGCACTAATTTATTTATACCAACTTCATATTTATAGGCCGCCTCCTTTAAAAATTCATCTAACTGTACTGCACTTCCTTTTTCAATACTTTCAAACAAGTTTCTTAACTCTTCGTAATTAGCAGGAATATTCATTATTGCATCCTGCCAATAAACACTATACGAAGGGTCTAATCTTTTTAGCGTATAATAATCGGACACTTTTTTATCAAATTGTTTAAAAAAATGTTCAAAAACATCGGGCATCCAATACCAACTTGGGCCCATATCAAACACAAAACCATTGCTACATAATTGCCTTGCTCTACCACCAGGTGTACTTTGCTTTTCCAAAACAGTTACTTTGCATCCGGCTTTAGCCAAAAAGCATGCTGCAGATAACCCTGCAAAACCACTTCCTATTATTACTACCTTTTTCACAAATCTAAAATACGGTTATTGGATATTAAAAACGAAACAAATGTTTTTTAAAATCTGTTTATATGATCTTTTAATTGCTTTCGGGCAAAATGTATTCTGCTTTTTATTGTACCCAGTGGTTCATTAAGCATTACGGCTATTTCGTTGTACCTATATCCATCAAAATACAGCATGAAAGGGTTTTTAAACATAGTTGGCAACTTATAAATTTCACTGTGTATTTCTTTTAATTGCATATTATCTAGTGCAGCATTTGAAGTTGTCACTTGCTGTGTATCTAAAAGAAAATCGTTTGGTGTATAATTTAAAATTGTTTTTTGTTTTGCCTTACGTCTATATTCATTAATAAAGATGTTACGCATAATTGTATACAACCATGCTTTAATATTAGTGCCCACATTATACTTTTCTTTATTAGCCAAAGCTCTGTAGTATGTTTCTTGCAGTAAATCTTTAGCTGCTTCTACATCTCTGGTTAATGTAACAGCAAATGGTTTTAAACTGTCTTCATTTTTTGTAAGCATCTGTGTAAACTCGGTAGTTGACATTTATTTTGTTTAATTTTTACACCTTAAAGTTAAACAAAATAAATTTAATGTGCAAAATTTTGTTTAAAATATTAAAAAATTGATTAAACATTTTTTGAATTTGAAAAGTAAAAAAGCCTAAATAGCTGAAATAAAATCGATTACTTCCTTCAAACTATTTTTTTTGTGAATATTTTTAGGCAATTTCTTACTGTAAGTACTAACAACATTGCCCGAAACCACAAGCGGCACATTTGGAATTTGTAAAGTGATCTCTTCAATAAACTTATCCAGTTTAAAATTTTTACTTACCGAGGTTAAATGGCTGTACAAATAATCGGGCTTAACAGCCTTAACAGTATAGAAAATATCTTTTAACGGCACTGCTGTCCCTAAATAATATACTTTCATCCCTTTTGCTTTTAGCATAAAATGAACAAGCAATAAACCAAGCTCATGATATTCGCCTTCGGGCAAAAATAAAATAAAGGAGTTTTTTTCTTTTTAGATAAAGGAGCTTTTTCAATAGCCATTATAATTTTTTGGCGAATGATGTTGGTCACTAAATGCTCTTGAGCAGGAATAATATGATTAGTAAGCCATAAAATGCCAATCTTTTCTAAAAAAGGAAAAACTAAAGTTGTAACTGTTTTTTGAATACCCTTAGCCTTTATTGTTTTATCAAGCAGCAACTCAAAATTTTCTAAGTTAAAAGTTAACATATACTTCAAGAGTTCGTTTACCTGTTGCTCTTCCTGTGCTTCTGTTTGATTGAGGTTTATGATTTTTTTTTGTACCTCCGCTTCAGACAACTTATTAATCTGAGAAATTTTAACACCGTATTTATTAAGTAGAGAAACGTTGAGAATGGTTTTTAATTCGTCATTTGTATAATAACGAATATTAGTATTGGTACGACTTGGTTTAAGAAAATTATACCGCTGCTCCCAAATACGGATTGTGTGGGCCTTTATGCCCGACAGATTTTCCAGATCTTTAATAGTAAATAAATTGTTGGTCGCCATAATAATTAGCTTGTATTACAAAAAAATCAACAAATTGTTTAATAAGGCATTAAAATAGTTATTAAAAATTTCGTGGCGGCAAATCTTTAAATACTTTATGTACTAATTGATTTTGGGGGGAAATAATTGACCAAGCGGTTAAAAAAACTATCATAAAATCGGTATACAAAGATGCATGCCGCTGATACCACATTTCCAATGCACCTTTATAAGGATAAATAGTTGCATACATTGCTTTAGGGTTGGCAGCATCGGAAATAATTTTTTCTTCATCTCTAAAAATCAGAGACCCTATTCCCGTCATTCCTGGTTTTACATTATAAATTTTATTTCTAATTTCTTCCGGATAAAGTTTTACACTTACTTCCATTAATGGCCTTGGCCCTACAATACTCATATCGCCTTTAAACACGTTGATAATTTGCGGCAGCTCATTAACTTTAGTCATTCGTAATATTTTGCCAAAACCGGTTACTCTCGGGTCATTACGTAATGTTATCTCGCCAGTACCAATGTTTGGGCTATTTTTAAGCATGGTGGCAAACTTCCAAATATTAAACAGTTTGTTTTTAAAGCCTACCCGTTTTTGAAAATAAAACACTTCTTTTTCGCCGGTGAATAATAATATTATTATAGAAGGAATAAGAATGGGAGACAATAAAATTAATGCAATGCTTGCAATAAGTATATCAAAAATTCTTTTTATAATATTATACATATACTCAATTTGCCGCTCTTCAACTTCGCTCATAGCTATGATTTTTCAATGATACTTCGACTTCGCTAAAGTACTAATAACACTCTTTAATTTTATCAGCTACGGCTTTTAGTTCTTCGTTAGTAATATTGGTACTGCAAGGAATGCTTAAACAACGTTTATATAAATAATCACTTCTATCCGTTTTATTGTAGTAAATATCATCTTTAAACATTTGTAGTTGGTTCATGGGAACCCAAAACGGACGGCTTTGCATTTTGCTATCATTCAAAGTTTTCAAAACTTCTTTTGCTTTTCTGTTTTTATTGTAGGCAACCACCAATTAGGGTTTACATCATCGCTTACTTGCTGAAAACTGATATCACCAACTCCTTGTAACTCCTTTTTATAAAATGCAATAATTTCTTTTTTGCGTTGTATAAAGCCCGGCAATTGCTCCATTTGTGCTACACCCATTGCAGCAGCAACATTTACCAAACGATAGTTGTAGCCAATTTCATCATGTATATATTCAAAACTATCGCTTTTGGCCTGTGTGGTTAAATGCTTGGCTTTTTTGGCAAGTGTTTCATTATCGGTAACAATCATTCCGCCTCCGCCAGTTGTAATTATTTTATTGCCATTGTAACTAAATGTTCCCATTAAGCCAAAACTACCGGAGTGTTTACCCTTATAATAACTGCCCAATGCTTCTGTACTATCTTCAATTACAATAAGGTTATGTTGCTTTGCAATTGCCATAAATTTATCCATATCACACATATTACCTAATACATGTACAGGCATTATAATTGGAATGCGCTTGCCCGTTTTTTTATGATAACAAACGTTATTGCGTTGTTCTGTTTCGTTATTTAAAAACCTTCCAGCAGGTTTAAATCCATTTGCCAATTACTTTCGTCAGTATCTATTAAAACAGGGTTTGCGCCTGTGTATTTTATTGAATTTATGGTAGCAATAAATGTTATATTTTGAGTTATAATTAAATCATCTTTATTAACTCCCATGAGTATTAAACAAATATGCAAAGCTGTGGTGCCGCAACTAGTTGCTACGGCATATTTAGTACCGGCAAATTCGGCACTCATTTTTTCCATTTTATCTACATAGCTGCCTACACTGCTTACCCAGCCTGTTTCTATACATTCGGTTACATATTTTAATTCGTTGCCGCCCATGTTTGGGCCAGAGAGTAAAAGCATATATGAAGTTTAATATTGAAAACTAAAACGTGAAGTTACAAAAAAATATTGCCGCTTTATACCATAAAAAAAGATGACACCTTTTATCCTTCGTTGGACTAAGGAGGTGTCATCTTTGAAGTATAAAAATCAATTATATATTTCTAAATTTTTGCCCGAAAGAATCAGTTACAATACCTGTACTTAATAGCTTGTAAATTTCCTTTACACCATCGGGTACGGTTTTAGTAATGGTAAAACCCAGCTCGTTTTTAATTTTATCAAAATTTACTCTATAATCTCTGGGATCTTCGTTCATTTCAACATAATTAACTTTTACATTAGGTACTACTTTGCAAACTTCTTCAATTATCATTCCTTTGTTATAGTTTTCCTCTGTAGTGCCTACATTAAATACATTGGCTCTTACTTTTTCATCTGCACTTTCCAATACCAACACAACAGCTCTGGCTAAATCATCTACATGGCAGTAAGGCCGCCAAAATTGTGCTCCCCAAATTTCTTGCTCGCCCTTAACCGTTGCATTTCGTGTAAATTCATTTACAGTTAAATCAAACCGTATTCTTGGGCTAAAACCATATACAGTACTAAAACGTAAAGCTGTGCTGCACATTTTAGTATCTTTTCTTTCGTGCATTATATAGTTTTCGAACTTTACTTTTAACTCGGCATAAAGGCTTACCGGATTAAGTTCTGAGGTTTCTGTAACAAAAGAATCCGGATCGGGCATTTTGCCGTAATTACTGCAAGTACTTGCAAATACAAAACGCTTTACACCGGCTTTTTCTGCTGCTTCAAAAAGAGCAACACTGCCATCCCAATTGGTAGAGTTGGCATCATCGGCGTATTTTTTACAGGCAGGGTCGCCAACAATGGCGGCTAAGTGTGCAATAGCATCAACACCAACTAATGCTTTTTGTACATCATCTGCATTACGTACATCCCCTTTTAAAAATTCAAAATTTGGGTTCAACATTACATCGTACAATGCATCGCCTCCAAAATTTAAATTATCAAATGCCCTTACATTGTAGCCTTTGTTTAATAACTGACGAACCAATACTGAGCCTATATAACCGGCTCCGCCTGTAACTAATACTTTCATTTAAAAATGATTTTATTTTGTTTACAAAAGTAGGCAAATTTTAACTCCCTTTGTTTTAATTATTACATACTTTTATGGGTAAACCAACGCAATAATGCATAATATTATATTCGAATATAAGGCGCCTATATTACTTTTCTTCCTATTATTTTTTTCTAAATTGGACTTTGCCCAAAACTTACCAGTTGGCGCTAAAATAGTTTCTGCATTACAGGTAACAAAAGATTTAAAAAAGATTTTCATGCAAAAGGAGATGGTAAAACAGATGACCATGATGCTTTTATTAATGCTGCAAAATATATTAACAAGGTTAAGCGGAATGTAAAACTTATTATCCCGGAAGGAAGATATATTGTTGGACGGCAAAAAAAAAATATTGGAAAAGCAAATTATTATCATCCTGTATATGAAGGCGAAAGCCCAATGGAATTGGATAGTATTGAGAATGTATCCATAATTGGTTTAAAAAAAGTATTCATCATTTATAAAGATTCTCTTCGTTTTGGGACATTTGGTTTAACTGATGGGAAAATACCCGAAGAGTTGGACTTGTTTAATCCTTCCTCAAAAAAGGAGTAAATAAAATAGCAGACTACTCCCAACAGCTTTAATTGGAGATTTTATTCATTTAAAAAATTGCATAAATATTGAAATTAGTAATATTGATATTAATGGCAACTCTAACAAATATATTCTTGGAGGCAATTGGGGGTTAGGTAAACGGCCTATTGAATTGGATAATTGCTATGGAATTGTATTAAAAAACGTAAAAAATGCCACATTAAAAAACTTATCAATCCATCATTTTGGCGTTGATAATATTTTACTTGACTCTGATTTTGCGAATAACGATACTACTTACCCATTGCTTAATAACATTGTTTTACTAAACATAAAAAGTAGTTTTTCGGGAAGAAACTCTATAAGTTGGGTTGGCGGTAAAAATATTTTGATTTCTAATTCTTCTTTTACCAATGCAGGAACAGGGAGAATAGCAACCGCTCCGGCCTATGGAATGGATATTGAGCCTGAAGGAAACCCTAAACATGTATTATGCTCAAATGGCTATTTTATTAATACAATTTTTAAAGATAATGCCGGTTTGGGTTTTACTACAGGCACGTCTATAGATAACCCGGTAGATGCCTTAGGTTATGGCTATAGTTACAATCATTATTTTAAAAATTGTACAGTAGTTGGCAGATACAACTCGGCAATTCATAATTTTATTAATAGAGTAACTTTTGATGGATGTAAGTTTTATGGCAATGTACTTAACTATGGAAGCTCCATTGATGAAACCCCTCCCTGTGTATTTAAAAATTGCTATTTTTCTGATTTGTATAATGGTGAAATATTTAAAGATAGAAAATTATTAAATTTAGTTTTAAGCTATAAAGCGATTATAAGTAATTGTGTGTTTGAAAAATACTCTTCATCTTCAACTGTTTCTTATCTTATTGAAAAAGACCCAGATTCTTACGATTGTACAAATGAAAATGTAAAACCTATTATTGAAAATTGTGCTTTTTATTATTTTATTCAGCCTACACCTACTTTACTATTTGCTTCTATTCTTAAAAAAATAAATTAAAAATAATAGATTTTACAAATCCCTTCTGATAAAATACAATGGTATAATATTACGGGATGTGTACCTAAAGTGGGTGAAGGTTGTACAGATTTAGGAAATGGGCTTAACTATTTGCCCTTATCTGAGATGGAAATTAAAAAGATGCAGAAAAGATAACTAAATAATTACTTGGCCGGTACGCCCCTAACTGTAGCATTATCCGGTACATCTTTTACAACAACAGCCCCTGCGCCTATCATTACATTTTTACCAACGGATATTCCTTGCTTTATTACGGCATTGGCTCCTACAAAAGTTTTACTGCCAATTTTTACATTGCCGCAAAGTACTGCTCCTGGCGCAATATGTGCAAAATCGTCAATAATACATTCATGATCTATACTGCAATTAGTATTACAGATTACGCCATTACCTATTTTTACTAACGGATTTATAGTTGCATTGGCTGCAATCATTACCCCTTGCGGATGTATTATTGCAGATTCGTCTATAACAGCTGATGCATGTATAACGGTTGCAGGAAAAAGATTTTTTGCTGCTAATGAAATTGCAATTTTTTCTCTGATATTATTATCGCCTATGGCTATAAAAAAATCGCTTTCGGATAGTGCTTGTATTGCTATAGGTGATTGTTCGCTACCTAAGTATGAAAGGTTGAAAGGGTTAACAGATTTTTCTTCGGCATCGCAATAACCAATTACATTTTTACCCATAGATTTTACTATGCCATACACAACAAATGCATGCCCGGAGTAGCCTATCAAAATCATGGTATTTGTTTTTGTTTTGTTCTTACTTTTTAAAAAGGCGGTTTTAAAACAGAAAGTAAATACCTTTTTATATTATTTTTTAGCCACAGTAGCCCATCCACCGCCAATTCTTATTATTTCTAAATTTTCTGGCTTAATCCCTGCATTATAATGCAATTGTTTTATTTGTTGCTCTGTATAATGAAATAATGGGCAAGTGTATCTATATCTACGCAAAGCCATTCTTAATCCATTTTCAGGCCAAGATGCCATAAAAGAATTATTAGAAAGGCTTGCCATTCTGTTTACCAATGCCTGAGCTTCTTCTATATAATCAAATACACCTAAGGCACATGAGTAATCAAATGTTTTGCCGCCAAAATCGTATGTTAATACATCACCCAATACAAATTCGCATTTATCGGCTACACCTTCATCTTTACAAGTTTGTTTGGCATAATCTACCATGTGTTGGGCAAAATCTACCCCAAACACTTTTGATGCTCCCCCATTTTTGATAAGTGATACACTATTTACACCTAGGGCCGCTACCTACATCTAACACAGTTGCATTAGGTATTGCTTTACAAGCCTTAATGGCTATTGCTTGCCTTTCATAAACACCTTTTCTAAATATTCTATCAAATAAAGATGGTTTTTTATAATAATTGCCGAATAAATCACTTCGGGCATCCCAATAGCTTTGTACTGTTTCCGTTGCTTTTGACATAATTAGCTTTTTCTAAACAAGTTTTAAATTGATGTTGTTGTAATAATGATTTTATTTTCTCCCGTACTGAGTTTCTAAATAAATTCCAGCGCAAATTTAGGGCAAACACTTTGATTTTTGAATAAGTAACATCATTTGGATAATTATCCGACACATTAATCCAATTTGTATCAAATTCATATGGATGCATATATATCATACTATCCTTGCCATTGGTCTTAAAATCGGCAAACACTTTATTCACTAAAAACTTAGGCATCAACCTAATATAACCGCCGCCGGATACCGGCCATTTCTTTTTCACATATTGAGATATTGTAAGTGGAAGCTCCACAATCTCCATACCGTTTTGTAATTGGTAAAGTGCATCGTTTTGATTAAACCCTTCTATACCATACCGAGACATTTTAATTGGAAATATACTACTATCGTAAGTAAGCCCTAATTCTGCCAAAATTTCTAAAACGTATAAATTAGTTTCATTAACAGAAAAAAACGGAGCTCTATATCCATAAATTTTATCGCCGGTAATATCAGATACTATTTTTAAAGAATCCTCTAAATCTTTTTGTGCAGCTTGTGGAGAAAGTGAAAACATTGCTTCGTGATTTTGTCCATGCAAAGCTATTTCATGCCCTTTAGCGGCAATTTTTTTTACCAAACCGGGCCTATATTTTGCTAAAATACCTAATACAAAAAAAGTAGCTTTATGCCCTGTTTCATCTAACAAATCTAAAATAATATCTGTTTGTCGTTCAATTGCTCCATTCACAGGTTCGGTTATATCTTTATAATGATATTTACCATAAAGCTGCCCGAAATCTTCCCAATCAATGCTTAGTGTACTAAAAGCCATGTAGTCTATTTATTATTAATAATTTTATTAACCGCATTTAAATAAGCATTAATTACAATTTGCTTATCATACTCTTCTATAATTTTGGCCCTGGCCCGCTGCCCCTTTTCGTTTCTTTGGTCTGCGGATAATTTTAGCATATCGTTCATTTTAGCTGCAAGACTATCTACATCTCTTACATTACACAAAAAACCCGTTACATTATCTTCTACAATTTCTTTGCACCCTGTAGTGTTACAGGTTATGCTAGGTTTGGCCATACTACTTGCTTCTAATAATACATTCGATGTTCCCTCTCTGTAACTTGGCAGTACAATACAATCTGCATTTGCTATATTTTGGCGTACGTCTTTTATTTCACCTAAATAATTAATAAAGCCATTGTTGACCCATTCATTTAATTCATTTTGGGTTACCGTATTGTCTTTTAAGTTTTGATGCCAGATGGGGCCAATAACATTACATTGTACGTGATTATATTTTTCTTTTATTTGTGCCGAAGCCTTAACATACTCCACAATACCCTTATCTTTTACCAACCGGCTTATAAATAAAAATTGAAACCCTTCTGTCTTATTTTTAGCAGGTAAAGGAGTGTAATATGTATAGTCTACCCCAGACCCGGGAATACACTCCGCAATTTGTGGTTTTGCAAATTTTTTTTCCAAAAAAATTTGCATGTCATCCTGGTTTTGGAAAAACAACTTAGCTGTTTTCTGTAAAACAAATTTATACAAAGTACGTGCTGCTCTATAGGCAATATTGTTTCTTTCAAATAAAGGCCCTATACCGGTTATATTAGTTATGGTGGGAGTTTTTTTGAGCCATCGGGTTACTACATTTCCCCATATAGCCGGGCGTATTGTAAATGTTAAACAAACATCTGCCTCAATTTTTTTTAAGGCTTTTTTTATATTTAACATATAGCGTAAAATATCCAATGGGTTTTGAGTACTGCTGCCTATGTTAATAACATTAAAGCCTTTTTGTTTTGCAAGTTCAATATCTGTATTGGTGCCACTGGTTAAAACAAAAATATTAAACCCCTTTTCTTTAAGTGCTCGACACAAACCTTCCCTAATGGTATTTGTTGCTATAATATTATTTTCAATTATTGCGATTGTATGTTGAGACATCTTATTTTTGGTGTATTAACTAAACCCTTCACGTAAGCAATTTTCTTTTGTACTATTTACAGATAATGTAATTTTATTTAAGGTAACAGATATAAAATATTACCTAATTTGCAGCAAAAATAATCAAATTATACATAATGGGCTTTCTTGATATACTTTTATACCCTTTTTATGTTGCGGCTTTTTATTTTTTATTTAGTGCCCGAAGAAAGAATTATAATGATCCTGTATTAGAACATTACCATAAAATTGGTTTTTGGATCAAGGCTTTTGCTGCAATTGCATTTACTATATTTAATGTATACATCTCCTATGGCGATTCTCATGGTTTGTATTACACAGAAGGTGTAAACTTTAAAAATTTGATCTTAAATGATTCACATAATGCCAAATATCTTTTTTTACCAGGCACAGAGTTTGATATATCTCTTTTTTATAATGATGCAAACCGAGGATATTTTAGGCCGAAAACAACTATATGGTAGTACGGGTTGTTACTATTTTTTTGTTTTTTTGTTTTGGTAAATATTTACTGCTCAATTTATTTTTTTCGATGCTGGCATTTTCCGGAGTATGGCGTTTATACCGGTTTTTTTATGAGTTATATCCGCATTTACACAAGCATTTAGCTATTGCTATTTTATATTTGCCCACTTTTGTATTTTGGTCGTCGGGGGTGTTAAAAGATTCTATTTGTATTGGTGCTTTAGGTTGGTTAACATTTTCTCTTTATGAAGCACTATTTAAAAAGCAAAAATTACTGGTTAACCTTGGCATAATTTTATTTGCCAGCTACATGTTATCGGTGCTTAAAGTTTATATATTGGTTTCGTACCTGCCATTTTTCTTTTTGTTTTTGATATTAAAAAACATGTCATTAATGAAAAGTAAGTTTTTAAAGGTTACAATTGTTTGTGTTTTAATTTTTGGCAGTATGGCTATGTTTACTCAAATAGTGGGCAAATTAACCGAATCGTTGGGAGAATATGGTACGGATGGATTAACAAAAAGTATGGAAAGAAAACAACAGGCTTACAGGGAAAGTGGCTCTAGTTTTTCGCTGGGGGTTGATTTGAGTAATGGTATTTCGATGAGCCGACTGGGCTTAATTGCACCTGCAGCAATTATTGCAACATTATACCGGCCATTTTTATGGGAGAGCAGAAATGTATCTACATTACTATCCTCTTTTGAAAGTTTGTTTATTATGTATTTTACTTTATTTGTTTTTTTTTAAATTTGGTGCCAGACATTTTATTACCACTTGTTTAAAAGACCCAACCGTTATTTACTGTTTACTTTTTTCGTTATTGTTTGCATTATTTGTGGGTGTTACTACTTCTAATTTTGGCTCGTTGGTTAGATATAAAATACCTTGTATGCCCTTTTACGTAATTGCTATGTACATTATTTACGATAGGGGTCAAAAATTAAAAAGCAGCCTTGTTACCAAAGCTGCCATTTAAAAAAATTGTAAAAATTAATTATACTCCCATTGCCCTGTTTGCTCTCAATGGTGTAAATATTGATTGTATAGAAAACCACAACCCTTTTAAATACAAAGTACTATAGTTTGTAGGTTTAGGTGTTGTTTTAAGCCTGTATAAAATTGTTGGCGGTGTAGCCTCAAAATTTTTACTAAATGCATCTGCAACCGGCCATGCCATAAAACTTAATTTTTTAAACTTATCTGTTTTTTGATAAAGTAGTACTACGCCTGTAAATGCCAATAAAAAGCAACAGTAATTAATAAAGGCAATAAATTTATTGTTGAATTTTACCTGATGCACAAAAAACCGGTTACGTATATAATAATACATTTTCCAGCCGGATGCATAATCCCAATCTTGCTTTAAAGAAAAAGCTGTAGCAGGGTGATAATGTATACTATCCGAAACGGTGCATACAGGGATGTTATTTTTTTTGGTAATTCGATAGTAATACTCCGTTTCGTCTCCCCATAAAAAAAACTTAGGTTGTGGTACTCCTACTCTTTCCACAATATTTCTGTGCAACATTGTGCCGTTAAACGGGTGGCCAATTCCTTCAATAATTTTTGCATCTACCTCGTCAATTGATTTATAATTTTGTGTTTTCCAAACAAACGATTTTTTATCGGCTTTATCAATTACAGCACAATTCATTAAACGCATTTGCCCATTATCGGCAGCTAAAATATTTTCCAAAGCATCTAATTTAGGATATCCATCATCGTCCATAAGCCATATCCAGGAGTAGCCTTGCTTATATGCCCAATTAATACCAGTGCTAAAGCCGCCACTTGAGCCTACATTTTTTTGTGTAATAAAAGTGATATCTGATTGTTTTGTAAGCCACTGCTCTGTATCATCGGTACTTCCGTTATTTACAACAAAAATACCATCTAATTTACGTGTTTGATTACGCAATGCATCGATACATTCGGCAAGAAGTGTGCGACGGTTGTACGTTACAACCACAGCGATTACCTTCTCCATTGGTTTTGAAGTTTGGTTTTTTAATAGATTTGGACGTCTATTAAACGGAGAAAGTTTGCCTTTATTGTTTTATACCATTAAATTATTTTACATTTTTTGTTACCCTATAGAGCAAATATTGCCATATGGTAGGGTGGCTCCAAAGAGCAGATACCGATGAGCCAGCAACTGTTTTTATAGATTTATCAGAAATATCGGCTATAGCCTTGCTTAAAAAAGGCAGCCCGGCAGCTAATTGCAAGAATGGATAGGTTACAAAATTATCTTGTTTGGTTATCGTTATTTTTTGTTGATATATAATATTACCGGTATCAATTCCGGCATCTACAAAATGAATGGTAACGCCGCAATTTTCGTTATCCTTATTTACTAAAGCCCAATATGCCCCATGTACACCTCTGTAGTTTGGAGTTATTCCTGCATGCATATTTATTATTTTTGCATTCGTTGCAGATAATATTTTTTTTGAAATTATACGTGTTCCGTTTACTACAATTATGTCCGGATTTATTTGATTAAGTATTGCCTTACAGGCATCATCATTAACTGAAGAAACATTTGTAATTACTTTGTTGGGTATAGCTGTATTTATTAAATTATTTTGGTTTATAATTTCTGTTTTCCTCTTTTTAGAAAAGATATTTAGCGACTTAACAACCAGTATTTGAAACATCATTTGGCCAATGACCCTTACTATACCTAATTTTTTTATTCTTTTCTTTAAAATTCTTTTTATTTACCGGCTCTTCAATTACAACAGCAGCAAAAGCAATATGTTGCAAAAGGCGGTGGTATACAATATTTGTTGATTCACCCTTGCCTGCAAGTAATACTATTTTAGGTTTGTTCATTTTATTTGCGGCTGGCTTGTGCTAAATTTTGCATGTTAGTGCTTTTAAAGTTGTATTTACTTTGCAGCAATTGATAATGCTTTAAAATTTCTTCTAAAAAAGATAAGTTTTCTTTTAAGTTAACACCAAAATTATGCGGATGCCACCAAAGATGATAGGTAAGGCCTTTTCTTGCTGCATGTGTCATGCTTTTTTTAATCCTTTGCAATCTTAACCCTTCTAAAAATGCTGATCCTTTTTTGTATTGCCTTAAAAATCTGCTGGCTGGTATATTGCAGGGTTCATTTTCATTTTGCCATTTTACATCATGACAATGATGTCCGGTAAGGTTTATATATGCATCTGCTAACCTTAATGCTCTTCGCAAATACGTTTCGCTTTCGTAATTTTTTGCTTCGTAAAGCCAGGAATTTTCATTGCCTCTGTAGGCAATTATTCCTTCTTGTTTACATGTGGCCAAATAAGTTTCGTTATATTGGTTACGAGGAAAAATGAAGCTTTTTAATTCTACTCCAAGTTGTTTGGCAATAGCCTTGGCAGCCTGCAAATCCTGTCTAAACTCTTCTACAGTTTGCCCATCTTCTAAACAATAATAGTGCGAAAATGTATGGCAACCTACTTCTTGCTTTGCTTCTTTTATAAGTTTAAGTAATGTTGGGGCAAAATGCACAGGATCATCTGCTTCATTATTGCCAACAAGGTGTAAATGGCTTTCGTAAGGCGAAATTTTTTTGTTTGTGTAGCTTGGTTTTTCTTTTGGGATATTTTGAAGCAATTGCTCTTTATTCTCAAAAAAAAGGAAACCTACAGTTGCAAAAGTTGCTTCAATATTGTATTTAGAAAATAAATTTAAAAGCCCCGGAATTACTTGCCTAACACCGTGTAAGTGGTTTGAGTAGTTTTCCAGCTTAACCACATCCCATACACCCCAATATATTTCAAAATCAAGCGATATTACAAAATTGCCATTCTTCATCCCTGCTAATTAAGTTTCAAAGATAATTATAGTTTTATAATTCGATGTTTGGAAACACCGGCGGCTTTGTTTGTGTTTGTAAAGATGAAATATATTCTTTAGAAAAATTTAATGCCTCGCCAATTACATGGTGCATATCCATATATCTATAGGTGGCTAATCTTCCCAGAAATGAAACCCCTTTTAATAATTCTGCATCACTTCTGTAATTTAACAGCAATTGTTTATCAACTTCCAATCTTTTGGGATAATAAGGTATATCATCTGCTGTTGTTTCTTTGCTAAATTCTTTATAACATATTGTTTCATTATGTTTTTCCCAATAAGTAAAATGCTTATGCTCTGTAATACGAGTATACGGCACATCTGCATCGCAAAAATTCATTTGGGTTACACCCTGATAATCGCCATCGGCATAAATAGTTTCAAAAGTTACTGTTCGGTAACCCAGCCTGCCATGTTTAAAATTAAAATAAGCATCTATTGGGCCGGTATAAAAAACATGGTCGTATTTACTTACATCCATTGTTGGTGTAAATTTTTTATTTAAAGTAACAGTAATGTTTGGTAAATTTATTAATGCCTCCATTAATGCTGTATATCCATTTGCAGGAATACCTGTATAAATATTATTATGATAATTGTCGTCGTAATTAAACCTAACCGGAATTCGTTTTAGAATTGAAGCTGGTAACTCTGTAGGCTCACAACCCCATTGTTTTTTGGTATAGCCGTAAAAGAAAGCATAATATAATTCTTTACCAATAAATCGAAGCGCCTGCTCTTCAAAATTTTGAGGATCCGTAATTGTTTTATCAGCCAGTTGTTCTAAAAATATTTTTGCCTCATTGGGTGTAAACGATTTTTGAAAAAGTTGATTTATGGTATGCAGGTTTACCGGTAAAGAATATACTTTACCACTGCTCATCGCTTTTACCCTATGCACATAGGGTTTAAATTCAACAAAAGAATTTACAAAATCCCATATTTCCTTTTTATCCGTGTTAAAAATATGTGGCCCGTATTGATGGACCATTATACCGGTTTTTTCATCTCGTTGAGTATGGCAATTGCCTGCAATATGATTTCGTTCATCCCACATATCAATTGTGCAATCTAATTGATTTGCTAATTGATTTGCCAGTACTGCTCCTGAAAAGCCTGTGCCTATAATTAAAAAATTTTTCATGCAAGTTGTTTATCCAATTATTTCTTTATATACTTTGCTATATGTCTTCAAGGTATTTTCCAAATTATAAAAATCTATTGCTCCATTTCGTATAGCTGTTGCATTAAAGCCATTGGTGTTATTACAAATCGAATTTACTATTTTTTGCATTTCTTGCTCAGTAAATTCATCAATTACATATCCGGCATTATATTTTTCAATAATTTCTTTTAAATCTCCCACACCACTATTCGCAATAACCGGTATACCCATTGCCATAATTTCGCCATGCTTGGTTGGTGATGATGATAGTTTAGAATAGCAGGGTTTTATAAAAAAAAGCGAATAGTTACTGAATGACAGCAGTACAGGCACTTCGTGCCTTTTACCCATTTTTACAATAATTTTTTCGGCAGGTATTTCATATTGTGCTGCAGCAGTAATAATGTCCTCGTGCCTGTTATTGGAAATAAATAAAAATTTTGCCTCTGGCTTTTTCTTTAGCAATAGTTTGCAAAACTGCATCATTTCTTTTGTAAGATACCAACCACCTATTGAACCTAAATAACTTATAACAAAATCGTTTGCTTTTATGCCCAGTTCATTTTGTAATTGTGCCTTTAAATCCACGTCAATTTTTGCCGGATTAAACAAATCTAAATCTACACTGCATGGTACTACCTCTACTTTTACAGGCTGTGGCACTTGTTTCCAACTCTGCATAATTTCTTTGGCTTTGTAGGTAAGGCAAGTATTATAATCGGCAATGGTTACGCACTCATCTTCTTTTTTTCTGAAAAATTTATATACTATATTATACAGTGGATTTTTTAGATCCCACATGCCGCCATCTACTCTTTCATCTGCCCAAAAACCACGTATATCATTCAAAAATTTTACACCCAATTTCTTCTTCATAGACAAAGCAACAAGTTGTGGCAAACCAACTCTTGTATGCGTCATCGAAAATTTATATTTGTTATGAAGCTGTAAAGCTTTTTGTTTTAATTTAAAAAAATCAAATACAGATGAAATTACCGGCGGGTTTTTGTGGTACGGGATAGAAACCCATTTTATCGGATAAGGTTCTATCAATTTTTCTACATATGCTTTATTGGCGGTATATTTTTCGGGTTTGTCGCAACTTAGTATTACAAAATGATATCCCTCTTTAGTAAGGCCTGCTAAATATGGTATTACCTGACTTTGCCCCAGGGGATCCGTCATTCCGTCGTAAGAAATAAAAAGCACATTCTTATTACAGTCCATTTTATGCTACAATATTTTCTTTATAAATTTTTCTTAATTGTTGCAAGTGATGTTGCAATGTAAAATGTTTCATCACTCGTTCTTTTGCCAATTTTGCCAGACGCTCTCTTTCTGCCTGATTATTTTCCAGCATTTTAAGTTTACTAATAAAATCATCCACATTATTCAAGTCAAAATAACATGCAGTATCCTCACATTGCTCATTAAATGAAGGTATATTGCTTAACATCATAGGTATTCCCATTGCCATGGCTTCTAATACACTTAATGAAAACCCTTCAAAAAAAGATGGCATTACATATACATCATAATCCGACATTAGTGAGGAAGCATTTTCTACTTCGCCCTTTAGTTCAATATTAACACCACTTTCTTCTATTAATTGCTTTATTACTTGATGTCTTGCTCCTGTGCCGTAAATATGCAAAACAATATTTTCGTCTTTTAATTTCTTAAATACTTCTACTAAATATTCTTGATTTTTAGGATAACGAATGGCTCCAATTGTTAAAAGCCTAAAAGGAGTGCTTGTATTTATTTGATAGTTTATTTTTGGCTGCTTTAGTGCATCCACATCTACAAAAGTGTATAGTAAGTACTTTTTGTACGGCTTGTGGTTATAAAATTTGTAGTAGCCTTCTAATGCATATTTAGAAACACCAATAATAATATTGTTTTGCAACTTATATGTAAATTTTTCAAGCGCTATCAGCCATTTTTTCTTATACTCATCAGAAGCATTTACGTTTGTGTGAATGGTGGTAATAAGTGGAACTGATTTTGGAGTGGCCAATCTTGCCACTATTGTTGCTGCGTATAAATGTGTATGAACTAAATGGATATTTCTTTTTTTATAAACCGCCTTAATTTTATTGCAGCCCATGGAAACTTGGAGAATGAACCCATGTTTAAGCAATAAAATTCGTTGCAATTAATTTCGGTTACAGAAAAGCTTGCTTTAGCATTTAATGTAACAACAATGTGGTTATACTCCGTTAATTCCTTCAACAATCTCACCAGCATTACCTCTGCGCCTCCACGGCCCATATAATCTATAACATGAAGAATTGTTTTTTTTGCAGGCATTAAACTAAGTGTTTTAAACAACACATAAACTACAGGTTTAGTAAATTATTGTGCAGGAGTTTATTAATTATTATTCATCCACTTATCGTACCACATTTGAAACATTAGTATAAACCATATTTTTTCTGCCCTTTCTACCTTACCGTCATAAAATGCTTTTCGTATACGCTGTATTTCGGTATTGTTAAAAATGCCTTGCTTTAGTACAAATGCTTCATCAAAATACTCATCTACAAAATGCTTTAAATCTTTTTGCAACCATTTGGCTACCGGAATACCAAAGCCCATTTTAGGCCTATCCATCATTTGCTTGGGAATATATTTGTGTACAATTTCTTTTAGAATATATTTTTTATTCCCTTTATCATATTTATAATTTAAAGGTAATTGGGCTGCCCATTCTATTACCCGTTGATCTAAAAAAGGTTCTCGTCCTTCTAAGCTAACACTCATAGTTGCTCTGTCTACTTTTTGCAAAATATCATCGGGTAAGTAAGTTTGATAATCAATTGCCATCATATATGAAAGTGGGGAATAAAATTCTTCCTGTAATTCTATACTGTCGAATGCCGTTTGTAAATCGTTAATAGGTTGCTTAAACAGTTTTGCTAAATCATCGTTATTAATTTGCTGTGTAATACTTTTCATTATATTATTATCAGAAGGATTTTTCAAAAAAGCTTTAATTTTTTCGTAGCGTTGCGGAAAAAGGTAAGTGTTTTTTAAAAAAGGATACGCATTTGCAGGTATGCTATGCATAATACTGCTTGCAGTTTTTCTAATAATTGCAGGCATTTTTCTTAACCTAACTCCATATTTAATCAAATAATCGTATCGGTTGTATCCTGCAAACACCTCGTCGCCTGCATCGGCAGATAAAGCAACTATTACTTTTTCCCTTGCAATTTTGCTCACTAATGTGGTTGGTATGGCGCTACTATCTGCAAAGGGTTCGTCATAAAAAAAAGGCAGTTGAGGAATAATATCTATAGCTTCTTTGTGTGTACAATAATATTCTGTATGATCGGTTCCCAAATATGTAGCAATTTCTTTGGCAAATGGCGCTTCATTTAATCCATCATCGGGTACCCCAATGGTAAATGTTTTTATTTTTTCGGTATTGTTTTTTTGAAGAAGTGCCGTTACACAACTACTATCATAACCGCCACTTAAAAACACACCAACAGGCACATCACTAACCATTCTATATTGGCATGCACTGGTAATAATTTTTTCTGTTTCTAATAACGCTTCCTCAAAACTAATATTAAGCAAAGGCTTATTATAGGCATCATAAACATTCCAATATTGCGCTACAGATAAATTTTTTGCAGCAAAGTCTAATTGAAGATAATGCCCCGGTTTTAGTTTATATGTATTATTAAAAATACTATGTGGTGCCGGAATATATCCAATTTGCAAAAAGATGGCGGCGGCATTCAAATCAATATTTTTTTCAAAAGCCGGATGCTGCATCAATGCTTTTAATTCTGAGGCAAAAAGAAAAACATTGTTGTTATAATAATAGAAAAATGGTTTTACGCCAGCCCTATCTCTGTAAGCTATTAATTTATTAGCTATATCATCGTAAATAACAAAAGCAAACATACCAACAAATTGTTGTACGGCCTCAAGCCCCCATTCTTCGTATGCATGTAGCACAACTTCTGTATCGCTATGTGAGTTAAAAATATGTCCTTTATCCTCCAACCTCTTTTTAATTTCCAGATAATTATATATTTCGCCATTAAAAGTAATGTGCAAATTCTTATAGCTTTTGGGCTGCTTACCTCCTTCACTTAAATCAATTATACTTAATCTTCTATGCCCTAAACCAATAACAGCATTGTTTGTTTGGTACATGGCATAACCTTCCCCATCGGGCCCACGATGTGCCATTATTCTATTCATTTTTTCTAACAATTGCTGGTTGCTATTTTTTGCAAAATCTACAAAGCCGGAAATTCCACACATAAAAAATATATATTTTATTCGTTATTTAAACAATTTAAAAAGATATGTTGCCTCAACTATTTAATGCATAATGTAAAGCCTAAGGCGTGAAGATACAAACTTATACCATTTTGATTTTTGGCGCTATCGCAGAAAGAAAGTTCTATTTATTTACTACTCTATTTATTTCCATCTTTACAATTTTGTTTGGCACCGTTTATTAAAAATTATTTTGAGATAAACATTATACTTTCCCTTAATCTAACTCCTCAAAATACATACTATACCTGGTGTTTTAACGGCAAAAAATATAAATATAAAAACTACTATAACCGTACTTTATCCCTTATTTTTGCGTCCATAATTTTTGTATGAAAGCAGAGTATATAAGAAAGCCCGATTCAGTACTAAAGGGCAAAAACAGGGAGATAGCCGTTTTTAATACCGCTGGTGAAAATATTGATCACTCAGTGGTAGAAGCATTTGGCGAAGAATGGTTAAAGTTTCAGGATTATGACGATGAAACGATACGGAAATTTGTTTTAGAGTATTTTGATATCATTACAGATGAAATGGTAAATAAAGATACTTATATGGCCGATATTGGGTGTGGCACCGGCAGGTGGAGTAAGTACATGAGCACCCGTTGTGGTTATATAGAGGCTATTGACCCCAGCAATGCCTTAATTGCAGCCGATAATTTATTAAAAGGAATTGAAAACATACGTTTAACAAAAGCTTCTACCGAAACTGTGCCGTTTGCCGATGACACGTTTGATTTTGTAATGAGTATTGGTGTACTTCATCATATACCCAATACACAAAAAGCCATGATGGATTGTGTTAAAAAGGTAAAAAAAGGCGGCTATTTTTATACTTACCTATACTACAACCTTGAAAACAGGGGTGCTTTTTTTAGATTTACATATACAATCAGCAACATAATTCGCCTGGGTGTATGCCGTTTACCTGCTGGTTTAAAAAGATTTGTTTGTGATATTTTAGCTGCAACAATTTACTTACCTATTGTATCACTCGTACGATTTTTATACTTTATTGGTGCAAAAAAATTAGGAGATAAGCTACCGTTAACATCTTATAAAAACAAGAATTTTTTTGTATTACGAAATGATGCACTGGACAGATTTGGCACAGCACTTGAGCAGCGTTTTTCTAAAAAGCAGGTTATTGAAATGATGGAATTTTGCGGCTTGGAGAATATTATAGTAAGCCCAAATAGCCCCTACTATCACGCCGTAGGAAAAAAGAAATAGTTTAAGTTTATTGGCTATTAAATAAACTAACTACACCAACTTTAAATTAGCCGTCAATTAAACAAATATGGGCTTTGTAATACAATTATGATTTCGGCATAACAATAAATCATACCCCTTGGTATTGTACTTTTGGGAAGTTGCTTACCAGCATTTCTTGTACTTATATGAATTTGTAAGGTATTTGCACAATTATTTTTATTACTTTACATTTATTATTTTATGTTCATAAACCATCAGCTTTCATATATATTAACTTCTCAAGATATCTATCTTGGCTTTATTTATTTCTTTTTAATATTAATTGTAGCCAGGTATATTGGGCAAAAATTTTACGCAAACAACCCAATTAAATTTTACATACTTCCTGCACTTGCATTAAAGTTAATTGCTTGTGTAATTTTGGCATTAATTTTTCATTTTTATTATGGCTATGGCGACTCCTTTAATTATTTTACCGGCGCCACCGAAATATGGTCAGCATTTAAAGATAAACCATCCTATGCCGTGGAGTTAATTTTTAAGCCATTATCCCAATGCTCTGCAAAAGCACTAACCTATGCAGTACATATGGATTATGCCAACTGGGGCGATGCTACAACTTATATGTTTAAAATTTCGGGCTTCATTGGTTTGTTTTGTTTTGGTAGTTATTTACCTATTGCCCTTATTTTTTCGGCATTTAGTTTTTATGGCCTTTGGAAAATTTTTACGGTATTTTATAAAGAATTTCCTCAATATCACAAATTGATAGCAGTTGGTACGCTTTTAGCCCCGTCTGCTCTGTTTTGGAGTACAAATATTTTAAAGACCCTTTGTGCGTTTTTGCTATTGGGATTTTATTTAATGCCGTTTATTCTTTATTTAAAAAAACCAACAAGCTAGAATCTTTGGTAAGCATACCAATTGGTGTAGTAATTTTATTAGCATTAAAGTCCTATCTTTTACTTTGCTTTGCAGGCGCTACCTTGCTAACAATATTTGTTTCTGCCAACTTTGTAATAAGTAATAGAAAAAAGCGGTTACCCATTAATATTATTACAATTATTGGTTTGCTTTTGGGTTTTATTTATTTATCCATTTACCCCGATACATTTAGCGATTTTTATGTAGCTACTTTTAAAAAACAAACAGATGCAATACAAGATGTTGCCATACAGGCAACTATACAAAGTGATGGATCGGGCTATATTTTACCGGGGGTTGATGATTTATCTCTACCCGGAATTATAAACAGCTTATTACAATCAACAAACGTTGCGTTATTTAGGCCATATTTTTGGGAGTCGCATAATATAATGACTTTATTGAATGCACTAGAGTCGTTTATTGTAATGCTATTTTTTATTTGGATTTTAATTAAGGCTAAATTTTATTTGTTTTTTTCTGTACTTGCTAAAAAACCAATTTTACAATTTGCATTTTTTTTCACATTAATACTTGCACCAATGGTAGGTTTTATTTCACTTAATTTTGGTACATTAGTACGTTACAAAGTGCCATTTGTGCCATTTTTTTATACCTTGCTTTTATTAAGTAATAAGTTAATTAATAAAAAAAATAAAATAATATTGAAAATAAATGGTGGAAGTATTTAATTAAGCACCCCCTTTTTAAGCTCCGTATAAACTTTGATAATAAAAATAGTGAAAACTATTACTATCAACACATTAGAAATAAGATAGGCAAATGAAGCTCCAAGAATAGAATCTATTTGTGGCAAGCAATAATAAAGTACACAGTTAATAATTAAAATAATTGCTGCTAAATACATACCTAAGATTTGTTTTCTCAAGATAACAAATACGTTTCCAAATACTGCAGACAATATTGCAAAAGGAATGCTGAGCCCTGCAATAAAAAACATCCTATATGCGTACGGAGGCATATGGCCTACAATTTTTAATTGCCAATAAATTGTAGCTATAAATATACCGCACAATACAGTACCTAAAGTACCAATTACAAAAGCAGTTTTTTGCAAGTATTTAAATAGGGCTAATTTGTTTTGAGTATAAATTTGTGCAAGTCTTGGAAAGAAAACAACTCCCAAAGAGTTTGCAAACGCAGTAAATACTGTTATCATCATAATTGCTGCCGAAAAAACCCCAGTAACAATTTTTCCGGAAATAGAATAAACAAATACTACACTTACTCTCGAACTTATTTGAAAAAAAATTGAATTCAATATCAAGGGCCAACCCTCCATAACAATCGATTTTTTTTCAGCGGAATAATGCCAATTTAATTTTATATATTTTTTTATTTTAAAAATTTTTGAGACATAAAAAAGATTACAAATAAGGTAAAATAAAGCCACCATTGCTAAACTAAAATATAATGCTAAAACGGGGAGCTTTAACAACGCTATGAGCAAAACTGCAACTATGTTAATTATGGCATTACTGCTTTTTATTAGTGCAAATGTATTATACCGCTTTAAAGATTGAAAGGTTGTATAAAAGGTTTCTGTTAATGAATCCAACCCTTTTATTAATAACATAATAAGTACAATGGTATTGAGCTTTACTTGTGAAGAATGAAGGAAAATAAAAAGTAAACTACATAACACACAACAAAATGTAATAATATAGACCCGTAATTGTAATACAGAAATTAGATACTTATTTGCATCCTCTTTATTTTGCAAAATTATTTCTCTGCGGAGCAATGGGCTAAATGCCCCTCCAACACCCATAATAACAATCTGGGCTATTGTATAAGCAAAAGTAAATTCACCTAGTTCCGCAGTTCCAAAACCTCTATTAATTATAATATTTATGCCAAATAAGGAGCCCAACATTAAGTACTCTGTGAGGCTAACCAATACTCCCTCCTTCAACAAATTACTATTAAGAAATTGCTTATAATTCTTTAACCTGCTAAAGTTCATTAAGTAATAATTTATTCTTGAACTTTTGCTTTCATGTTTAATTCTACAAGCACTTCTTTCATTGCATTTATATATATTGGTAAAGTGTTCTTATAATCATGCCATCGCACTACAAAGTCATGCCCTTTTTGACCCATATCTGCTCTGTCCTTTGGAGACATATTATAAACTTCATTTAACCTAGCTAATATCTCATTTTTAGTAAATGCAGCTAATATTGGAGGTGTATTGTTGTCGTAGAATTCAACATCCGTAAAAGCCGTGATTAAAGGTTTTGATGCAGCTAAAGCCTCAACCGCTCCCGAGCCAAAGCCCATTTTTGGATTGCCTTTATCTGCAACGAAACGTTGCCCAATATCATCATGCCAAAATTGATCAACCACTACACAATTGGGAATAGATTCGTAAGCTCGTATACCATCTTTGTCCATCATTTCAACCCATTCAATATAATCCTCAATTTTATGTTTCTCAATTATCTTTTTACTTAAGTGCACATCAGAGCCTTTATTTATTAAAATTAATTTTACGTTTTTCTTGCTCTCTGAAACAAATGTTGCAAATGCCTCTAAAATTTATCGTTTCCTTTAATATCTAACCACACAGATGAAAAATTATGTCGAGCAATCATAAAGAATACAATGTCGAATGATTTATATTTTTCTGTTAATGTTGTATTGGGTTTGATTGCATATTTATTTATATCCCATGCCAATCTATGTTTAGTTGTTTTATGAGCTAAGCCAAATTTATTTACATAACTTTTTACTTGATAACCCATACCTACCATAATTCTGTTAGCTTTTTGTTGCAGCGCTTTTTTCTGTAATGGTGTAAAAGTAAGTATCTTAATGAGCCTTAATATTTTTGCTTTAATGGTACTTTTAGTTCTAAATATTGATATTAATTCTTCTTTAACATCAAGACAGTTTAAATCACTCCCGGCACTGTAAAAAACAAAAGGCACCTTTGCTTTCATAGCTACAATTGGTCCATAACCGCATACTAAAGCTATATCGCATTTGCCAAATTCTTTTATTAAATTCCTTATCGTTTTTCCTGGAAAAAGAAAAAAAGGTTTGGCAGGAAAATAATGTATCCAATCTGGCAAATTGCTTACAGAAATATCTTTATCTTCCCACCATGGATAATCCTGTTGTAATGGCGAATGATTGTCCAAAAAAAAATGGGCATCTATTCCTAATTCTCTTAAAAAAATTGTTAAATTATAAGAATTATTAAGTGTATTACCGTACAAATGGACTTTCATTTATCTTCTTTATTTTTTTGAATTTACAGCAAACTAATAATAAACTACGGTTAGAAAATATAAAATTTTAAAGTATTTTAAAAGTTTCGCTTTTTTTTATATCTATTATTAACCAATGAGTCTGTATCAACTGATATTTTTACAGGTATTTTAAATGGCTGCATTTTACTTTACAAAATGTTTTAAGTCTTCTAGTGAATTCTTTGGGATCTTCGGGATTCTTTAAAATAACTTTTGCACAAACAATATTACCCATTATTGCATGCTTTTGACCATATATAGTTACTTCAAGTACGTTTTCCAATTCCAGGATAATATTCTCAACTTCTTGTGGAAATACTTTATCACCACCTACATTAATAATTTCTGACTTTCGCCCTAATATTTTATAATACTCTCCTTCAACCTCCACCTGATCTCCTGTTTTAAAATATCCATCTGCTGTAAATGGACTTGGAGCATTCAAATATCCTATCATTGCTGATTGTGCTTTAATCTGAAGCATATCATCTACAACCCTTAAATCGTATCCTTCACCTCCTAATTTTACCCACAAAGATTCTTCATCCTTTGATTTTGATCTTAATACGCCTAATTCAATAAGGCCATAAGTTTGTTGAAATTTAACATCTGCAAATATTTGTTTTGCTTTCTTAAGGGTATTTATAGGCATTGGTTCGGTACCATATGTAATTAATTTAAGGCTGCTTAGATTGTATTTTTTATACGTTTCACTTAGTATTAATAAATTTAAAAAACTTGGGGATACTGGCAGTAATTCTATTTGATATTTTTCAATAAACTCACACACAGCCTCAGGTCTACGATTTTTTAAAGCCAACACCAAGCCACCATTTGACAATGTATGAAATAATGTATTTAACCCTCCCCAATGATCAAATAATAAAAAATTTACAGTTTTCATTGATTTTCGAAGAACTGAAAACTTTTCTAACAGCTTATTAAAATTATGCACAGCAGCTTTTGGCTGACCAGAAGTACCAGAAGTAAATAAAACTAACCCAGGTGCATTAATTTCTTTTAATTGTCTGTAAAATTCGTGGTTTGCTACAACCTGCTTATCATTTATAGAATAGGCATCATTTTCAACATTTACAATTATTTCTTTTTCTACCTGTGCTATTTCGTATTTTATATATTCGGCTTCCTTAATGGGAGAATTAAAGGGTACAATAATATTTTCATTAAAAATTAATGCAAAAAGAAAAGCTATTGTATTCGGAGTAAAATCGCCATTGAGTGCAATAACTTGCCCTCTCATCACTTGATTATCTCTTAAAAAATTTGTTGCCTCATTTATTTTTTCAAGTAGCTGTAAATAATCAATATAGTTATCCTGCCAAATAATTGCAGGTTTAGCCCCATTATCATTAAAAACTTTTATAAAAAAAGATGTATTCATATCTGCTAATATTTCATTATTAAACTACCCCAAGATAAACCAACACCAAAGCCGGAGAGTAATACTAAATCTCCCCTCTTTAGTCTTCCTTCATTTTCGGCATCTTTTAAAGCTATTGGAATAGATGCAGAAACTGTATTGCCAATATTTGTAATATTAATAAAAACCTTACTATTGTCAATTTTTAATGCTTTTATCAATGAATCTAAAGTAAGCATACTTGCCTGATGAAAAACAAACAAACTAATATCATTGACACCTAAGTTATTTTTGGTCAGCAATTCGTTAACCTGTTCCGGAACTGTTTTTGAAATAAATTTCCATACCGCAAAACCATTCATATGAATGTTTTCTAACGTTTTTATATTCCCGCTATTATCTGTTTGTTCTAATTTAGTTACTTCACTTTTAGGTATTCTGCTACCAGAAGGTATATAAAATGATTCATATTCGTTTCCGGAGGATGCTAAAGAGATATCAATGATACCATCATTTTCTGATTTACTTATTAACGTGACGGCAGCACCATCTCCAAACAATACGCTGGTAGCCCTGTCATTTTTATTAATATATTTCGAATAAGTGTCTGCAGTAATTAAAAGTACATTTTGCCCCATTCCAGTCATAATCATACCTCTTACAATTGCCAAGCCATATATATAGCCTGAGCATGCCAAATTATAGTCAAATGCCCATACCTTTTTATCAAATTTAAATTGCTTATGGATCAAAAAAGCATTTGAAGGCATGATATAGTCTGGACTTTGAGTACAAAAACAATTCCATCTATATCGCTTTTTGAAATATTTTGATTTGCAAATAATTTTTCTAATGCTGTGCAAGCCAAATCAAATGCAGTTTCGTCAGGATTAGCTATATGGCGATTATACACACCTGATTTTTCGGCCACTTTATCTACTTCCCACTGAGGATTTTTTTTTATCTAATTCTTGATTTGTTATCAAATTGTTTGGCAGAAAATACTCAATGTATTTAATTGTTATATTCATTGCATATATTTTTTAGTCTGTCAATTTTTGCCTCATTCAATAAAAAGGGGGTTCCATGCCCAGGATAGATCATAAAGTTTTTGAAATTATCCAAAACGTAGGAAATCGATTCCATTAGCTTTTTTAGATTGCCCCCAGGCAAATCATTTCTACCTATTGAGTCATTAAAAAACAAATCACCTATTATTAAATTATTCTCAACCTCAAATACAACGCTTCCCTCTGAATGACCTGGAACATGATGAATCTTTATATTTGTATCCGACAATTCTATGGAAATTAAATTATCCAGAAAAAAGTCTATAGTAGGTGTAGGATTTGTACCAGAAACTCCTGTAAGTTTTCTAAATAAATTTGCCTGATGTACTAGCCTTTTATCTTTAGAGTGTATATAAAATGGAATGCTGTATTTCCTTCTAAACTCTTCTACAGCTCCAACATGATCAAAGTGACCATGTGTATTTATTATAGCCTTATAGTTTGTGTTAAAAGTTTTAAAATACGTATCTAATTCAGAGAAATTATCTCCTGGATCTATTAAAATAGATTCTTTATTTTTGATTATGATATAAGCGTTTTCTTTCCATGCGCCTGTACAGATATAAAAAATTTGCAAACTCATATTATACCCCTCCCAGATAAATTAATTGTCCGGTTATTGCGTTACTTTCTGACTTCAATAATATATCAATAGCATTGGAAACGTCACTCATAATGCCATAACCATGTATTGCATTTCTTTTTAGTACTTCACTAAGTGCTTCTTTATCAATTTTTTCAGAAAGATCTGTTTCTATTACTGATGGTGCTACAATATTCACTGTAATGCCAGCCTTTGCAGTTTCTTTAGCTAAAACTCTTGAGTAAGCTATTAAAGCTGCTTTGGAAGAGGTATACAATGCTTCACCCGGCACTTCATGTTTAGTTGCCATTGTGCCAATATTTATTATCCTACCACTTTTCTTCTTAAGCATTATTTTTACAGCTTCTCTGCAAAATATCATTGGCGCAATGGTATTTACTTCATATACATTTTTATTAAACTATATGGTAATAAAGCGGCACTTAAAATAGCAGGGTTAATACCGGCATTATTGATTAGCACATCTAAATTCTTATACTGCTTTCTAATAATTGAAAAAATATTCAAAATGCTTTTTTCATTTGAAATATCTTCTATTAAATGCTGATAATTTTTATGTGTTAAAGTAGATGCACTTCTGCTACAACCAATAACAAGGAAATTATTTGATGCATAATACTCTGCAAGGTATCTACCTATACCTCTACTGGTTCCTGTTATAAGCATCACTTTCATAAACCTTAGTTTTTATTTTCATCCAGCAGCATCTCTACATGCTTTTTTAATGAGCTTACATCGCTAAAAGGGTTATACTCCATTGACATAGCTCTTTCATCTGCTATTGAAATAAATTCTCCAGTAATATCTTCTATTTTTTGCTCTACAATAGTAATTAAGTTTACTAACCCCATAGAATCTAAATTACTATTTGCTCCGAACAGAATAGCATCTTCTCTTTTTTCTATTTGTTTGCCACTTTCTAAATCTAAATTGATTTCATCAATCGATTCATAAATTAAGTTTAATATATCCATTGGTTTAATTTTTATTTTTATCTTCTAACCACTTAGTTAGTATTTTTTCCGGCACTTCAATTTTATCAAGTACTCTTAGCGGATTTCCTAATACAAAAAATCCTGCATTTATATTTTTTAACACCAGAGAGCCCATTCCTATATATGCACCAGGTTCAATTTCAACATATTCTCCTATAGAAGAACTAGAACCAATAAAGCAATAAGATCCTATTTTTACTCCGGTTGTAGTCGTAATGTTTGATCCCATTAATGCGCCTCTTCCTATATAATTACTTACCGCAATTACGCAATTAGCGGCTATAACACAAAATGGTTCTACTTTAGTATGATTAAAAATCACAGTTCCATAATGTATAATGCAGCCATATTCACTCACCTGTGCAGTAGAAAATACTTTTACCGTTGGATGAATTAATGAAACAAACCTATCATCTGCAAAGCCCAAATTTTCTAAAATCTGAGCACGAATTATTCTAGTTCTGAAAGATCCTATTGCAAAAACAAATTTAATATGCGAAGGTAGGTTTTTACCTCTTGAATAGGGCCTTGAACTACAAGGTTATTAAATTGCTTCCCCCATAAAGATTTATCGTCATCGTATACACCTACAATTTCATACTTCGCTGAAACTGCATTTATATCTTTTATTAATTCATCTATTTCCCAAAAAGCATTACTTGCTCCAATTATTACTATTTGTTGAATCATAAATAAAAATCAATTAAGCTTTAAATATTTCTCTCTAAATTACTTTGATATCAATAGCCCTATTATTTGCTATTTTTAGTCCAAGTGTACAAAAATTTATCATTTTACAAAGCGAATATTTATTTAAACTGTTTTTTTATACAAAAATCTAAGTATTGTCATAATACAATATGAAAAAATTATTTGCACAAAAATTAATCAGTTATTTTTTCTCCACTTATTATATTAATTTATTTTTTCATTATGTAAAAACAACCTGCACCACCACTCAAAGTTCATTAAACTCCAAAGTAATAAACGATGGTTTATTCTTTTTTCACAATGTTCGTAAATGGTTTTTTCTATAAAACTTGGTTGTATAAATTCATGGCAAGCTATGTTTTTTCCCAACAACAATTCTTTTACATAAGCAGCATTTTCCCCTCTATACCAACTTTCATCTGGTGCACTAAAGCCTTGCTTTTTTCTGTTAATAATTTTTTCAGGTAAAATGTCTTTCATGGCTTTTCGTAAAACATTTTTTCCATCATCAAAATCGCTATACACTTTCTTTTTATTTCCTAAAACATTTTCATCCATTTGTTTCATCATTGCCAAATTACCAAGTTTATGTTTTACAGGGATTTTTTGTGCAAAATTTACCAAGTCATTATCTAAAAATGGAAAGCGTTCTTCTAAACCATGTGCCATGGCTAGTTTATCGCCTACTAAAAGTAAGCCAGGCAAAAAAGTTTTTATTTCAAAGTATAAACTGTTTTGTATTTGTTCCTCTGCCGTACTATACTTCAACTTTGGGTTAAAGGTAAAAACACGTTCAAATATTTTCCGTGGTTCTTCTACTTTTATTTGGCTGAAAATAGCAGGCTGGAACAAGGATTTTTTTTCATTATCATTAGTAAGCCGTTGCCAAAACCCATAATAGTTATTAAAAAATTCTTTTTGATTTAAAGATTGAAAAACCCTGTAATAACGCCAGGGATACCCACCATATAGCTCATCCCCGCCAGTACCCTGTAAACATACTTTTACAAATTTACTGGCAAGCCTGCTGATGTAATAATTTGGGTAACTCATGCCTACTCGTAAATCTTCTAAATGCCAAACGAGTTTTGGTAAAGCAAACTTTATATCTCCTGCGTTTAATACTTGTTCGTAGTGTTCGCTTTTAATAAAATTGGCAGTAAGTTCGGCATCGATTCTTTCATCGTACCCAGCTTCTACTCCCTGTACTTCACTCATTTCAAAACCTGCTGTAAAAGTATAAAGCCTGTCTACATGTTTGCTTGCAAGCACACTTAATGAACCACTATCCATACCGCCACTTAAATAACTTCCTACTGGCACATCTGCAACCATTTGTTTTGAAACAGCATTTGCCAATAACCTTTCTGTTTCTAATGTTGCTTCTTCAAAACTTATGTTATTGTCAGGTTCTGTAAAATCATAATCCCACCAGCTGTGGTGTAACAATGGGGTATCTATATTTACTTTTACAGTGTTAGCAGGTGGTAACATTGTTACTCCTGCAAATAAAGTATTATACGTAAATACATTTTGAAAAGTAAAGTACTCGTTTAATGCAGATAAGTTTACTTCTACTTTAAATGCAGGATGTTTTAAAAAGGCTTTTATTTCAGATGCGAATAGCAGCACACCATTTTGTTGATAATAATAAAGTGGTTTTACACCAAACCTATCTCTGCTTAGCCATAGCGTTTTGCTTGGTTTATGCCAAGCAGCAATAGCAAACATACCATCTAATTTTTCAAAAAAAGTAGTTCCATATTCTACAAGCCCTTCGCATATCACCTCTGTATCACCTGTAGAAACAAATTCATGCCCTTTTGATTTTAAATCTAACCTTAAATCTAAATAATTATAAATACATCCATTGAAAACAATAACCCAATCGCCATTATGGCTAGCCATGGGTTGAGCACCTTTTGGCGATATATCTAAAATTGATAACCGCCTATGCCCCAGAGCCATATTTTCATCAATATACAACCCTTCACCATCGGGCCCACGATGAGCCATTGCATCTGCCATTGTTTTAATAGTTTGATGCGCTACAGGTTGTTTGTTAAAATTAAATATGCCAGCTATCCCACACATAAGATTATTTACCTACACTTTTTAAAAAATGAATAATGTAGTCAAAATCTTCTTTTACCATTTTATTATGCATTGGAATACTCATACTGTATTGATCGGCAGCAAAAGCACCTGGATAATCTGACGGTTTTATATCATACATCTTTGCGTATACATCCAACATGTGAACTGCATGTGTACCTGGTCTGGTAGAAATTCCATTTTGTTGTAAGTACTCCATTATGTCATTTCTTTTCATTGGAGCTTTGGATTCATCTACAAAAGTTACATAACTCTGCCAACCGTGTTTGTAACCTTTAGGAACTTTTGGTGTAGTAAGCCATTCTATATCTTTTAATTGTTCTTCATAATAATCTGCCCACTTTTGTCTTTCATCAATAAAAAAATCTAATTTTTTTAATTGAACAACTCCAATAGCGCCTTGAATATCTGTCATTCTATAATTATACCCTACCATTTCAAAAGCAGACAAAATATAAGGTTTAGGTCCATGATGCCTTTGCTCTTCAGATATAGAAGCCCCATGATTTCTTAATCTATCTATTTGGGTAGCTATTTCATCATTGTTTGTGGTACACATTCCTCCTTCGCCTGTAGTTACACTTTTACGTGGGTGGAAACTAAAACAACCTACATCCCCCATGCCTCCCGCTGGTTTATCACCTATTGCACTACCTGCTGCACAAGCACCATCTTCTATTATTTTTAGTTGCGGAAATTTTTCTTTTATCAATTCTATATCTGCACACAACCCAAAAAGGTGTACGGGTATAATGGCTTTTGTCTTAGCCGTTATCTTCTCTGCAATTTTATCTATATCAATATTAAAAGTATTGATATCAATATCTACAAATACGGGAGTAGCATGACAATATTTTACAGCATTAGCTGTAGATACCCATGTAAAAGCCGGAACCAATACTTCATCGCCGGGCCCTACACCACATGCAAGCAAGCCTAAATGCAATGCAGTAGTACAATTAGATACTGCAAATGCATGTTTCACATTATGCCTTTTAGCAAACATGGTTTCAAACTCCTTTACTTTAGGTCCCTGTGTAATCCAACCACTTTCTATAGGCCCTTTACAAGCTTCCCATTCTTCTACACCCATACTTGGTAACCCAATGGGTATATTTCTTTTTTCCATCTGATATTTATTTAAATTTGCTATTATTGTTTATTTTTTATCTACGCCAGTTTCAATTCTCCAATCAATTAGTTTTTGCAAACCCTCTTTTAAATTGATGCGATATAAAAAATCCAATTCTTTTTCTGCTTTTTCTTTACTTCCAATTCTATTTTGAACCATAGCTCTTGCATCGTTTTCGGAATATGGTTTGTAAGTAACTTGCAAAGGTGATTTTTTCATTTCTAAAATAGTATCACATAATTGTTTTATTGATGTTTGTACCTCCGTTCCTACATTATAAAAGCCAAAACTTGTTTTGGATTTAGCAGCAGCAATATTGCAAGCTGCTACATCTTCCACGTAAATAAAATCATACGCTTGAGACCCATCTCCATTGATTATAGGCGCTTCATTTGCTTCAATTTTATTTAACATGATTGGCACTACCCCTGTATATGCCGCCGTTTGATCTTGACCCGGGCCATAAACATTCATGTACCTTAGTCCGATTATTTCTAATCCATAACGATCATTAAAAGCTGTTGCCATTGCTTCGCCAGCTATTTTAGTAGCTCCATAAAAGTTTTTATTATTAAATGGATGTTTCTCTGTCATTGGCAACTCAACTGCATCCCCATATACAGACGCAGATGAACTCCATATTAATTTTTTTATATTATTATTTACGCAAGCTTCTAATACATTAAACGTACCTGCGATATTTACATCAAATGCTGTACGTGGAAAATCTTTGCAATGCAATAACCACAAAGCGGCAGTACAAAATACAATATCTTTTCCCTTCATTGCCGAGTTCAAAACATCTATTTCTCTAATATCGCCTCCATTTGGATATAAAGTACAGCGTTCATCTTTCAAACATTCTGTAATATTGTGCATTTTGCCTCTGGCAAAGTTGTCATAAATTAATACTTCTGCTACAGCCTCTTTTAAAAGTTCTTTAACTATAAAACTTCCTATAAAGCCTGCGCCTCCAATAACAAGGCATTTTTGATTTTCTAAATTCATACTTATTGTTTATTATATTTTCGTATTTCGCTAACTAGTTCAATGGATCTTCTGGTTTCTATCAAAGGAAATCCATTTCCAGCTAAAATTTGTTTATAAGAATCGGTATGCAGTTCTGTAAATCCCTCACTGAATTCAAACTCAGTTCCATCAATTGAAAGGGTTCTAAAGGTTTTTTTACCTTCGTTTTTTGCTTGCTGTGGCAATTTATTAGCATCTATACTTAATAACCAATTTACTGTTGCTTTTTCTAATTCTAATTTTCCTGATGCGGTTTCCATCCCATGTTCCAATACAATACTCTCTTTTACATTGCCAAAAATCCACATCAACATGTCAAAAAAATGAACGCCAATATTTGTAGCTATTCCGCCACTTTTCTGTATATCTCCTTTCCAACTTGTGTGGTACCAATGACCACGAGATGTAAAATAAGTTAAATCAATCAGAATTTTTATCTTTAGGTGCAGTATCAATTTTTGCTTTTAATGCTACAATAGCCGGGTGAATTCTAAGTTGGAGAATACTATACATTCTTTCCTGTTTCCTTTTCAATATCTAACAAAGAGTCAACATTCCAGGGGTTTAAAACAATTGGTTTTTCACAAATTACATCTGCCCCTATCCTTAATCCAAATCTTATATGAGCATCATGCAAATAGTTTGGGCTGCAAACTGAAACGTAATCAATTTTATACCTTGCCTTTTAAGCTTTTCTACATGCCTATCAAAGCGCTCAAACTCGGTAAAAAATTCTGCTTCAGGAAAATAACTATCAATTATCCCCACAGAATCATGCTTATCTAGAGCAGCTAGTAAATTATTGCCTGTATCTTTTATTGCTTTCATGTGTCGGGGAGCTATATATCCACCTACACCTATTAATACAAAGTTTTTCATCTAAAATTTGTTTAGGGACATAGAAAGTTTAGGTTTACAACGATACTTACTTTTAAACTCATTATAAAAACTTTCTTACCATGTTATTTTCTAACTTATACACTTCGCCACTTTCTGCACAAACCGCTTTTCCATCTTCATCAAAAATTAGTTTTTGTCCACGCTCACTCATCCAACCTGTTTGTTTACCAGGGTTACCTACAATTAAGGCGTAAGCTGGTACGTTTTTGGTTACTACAGCACCGGCACCTATAAATGCATATTCACCAATGGTATTACCACAAACAATGGTGGCATTAGCGCCGATACTGGCTCCCTTTTTTATCAAAGTGGTTTTAAATTCCTGCTTACGGCTGATTGCACTTCGTGGGTTAATAACATTTGTTAAAACAGCACTGGGCCCCAAAAAAACATCATCTTCACAAATAACCCCTTCGTAAATGCTTACATTATTTTGTACACGGACATTATTTCCAAGTGTTACTTTTGGCGATACCACAACATTTTGACCAAGGTTACAATTTTTACCAATTACCGCACCACTCATGATATGTGAAAAATGCCAAACCTTTGTGCCTTCGCCTATATCGCAATTGTCATCAATTATTGATGAAGGATGTATAAAAAAATTTATTTGCATATTGTTATACCTACATATTGTTATACCTAATTAATTCAACTTATATTTTATATAAAAAAATTCAAAAACATGAAAGTTACTACGCTTATATTAGTTAACGCCTAATTGTAAAAGGAATTATACAACATTATAAAATAATTATTCGCTATTTCAATTATTAAATGATTGACAATCAATATAATAAATTAATTCTGAGAGTCTTACTTTACTTAGCAAAGTAACAGATTTTTTTGCAAAAGTTGATGATTTTGTTATCTTTTAAAACATGAATTCAAAAACTTAGTTTACCAATTTGTATTAATATAATGAATCGCAATAGAAAGGGAACTTAAAGTAATATTTTTATTAGTTACTATATATTTTCTATATAAAAAAGTCTTAGTACTCAGCGCAACAAATTTGTACTGGTTTTGCTATTCGTTAGTTTTGAAATGGCATAAGATAAAGACATCAATCTTTACTAAAATACGAGTTGCCTTAATGAAAGGGGTTAAACAAGTTAATTTAAAGCTTTATCACTTAATTACATCTAATACATACCTTATTCTATCTAAAAACGTATGCCCTTCAACAACTTTTTTATACCCACTTGCCTTTATGCTTTCCATTTGCTGGTAATTGTATAATGCCTTATCAATTTGTTGAATCATCTCATCTTCGTTTTTGTACCAAAGTAAATCATCTTGTGTAAAATTATTGGCTACAAATTCTTTATAATCTGTTATCTCTAAAGATTTAGATCCCAGTATTTCAAAAAACCGTTGGTTTACACCAAGTACCGATTGTGTATGATGAATGTTTAAACAAATTTTAGATTGGCTGTAAAGTATATTCAGTTGGTCAGGTTCTACATTTTTATTGGTATAAATATGTTTGTTTTTTCTGAACAAAAATTTTAACGGGTTTCGCAGTGGCGAAAAAAAGTGGCCGTAAATTTTTATTTTCTTATCCGGAAAATGCTTTATTAGCCTGTTTAATAATTGTATTCTGTTTTTGTATAAAGCCCCTACAAAAAGTATATCTATTTCTTTTTTACTGTTGTTTATAGGGTAATAAACTGTTTCATCTAAAGCTAAGGGTAAAAAATGAGCTTTTATACTTTCCTCGTTTTGGAGGCGGTCTACATCAGTTTTTTCAAACAAAAACAAATGATTTACCAGTTTACGCAAACTGTAAGAGTTTGGATTATTAAAAATACTATCCATCATCCAAAGTATATTTATACTTTTATCGGCATATACAATTGACTCAGGAAAAAACACACTGCCTTTTATTATAAATAGTATATCGGGCTTATAACCATCGTAAACACTTATAAATAATTTATTAAAGCGTACCTTTTTTTGATGAAAAAAGTGCTCTTTTTTTCTTGTTAAATGGAAGCTTATCTTTTCTTTTACGTTTTCGGCATCTTTTTCTAAAAAGGGCAGCACTTTTGTTGAAAAGCCCAATTTTATAAAAGCCCTTTCAACACTTTCATTATAGCCATAAAAATTGGGGCCAACTATTAATACTTTTTTTTGCATTACTTAAACAAGCCTTTTCTTTCATTTCGTTAATGCTAACATCAAACTTACTTTCAACAATGGTTTGTGTAGTTACCCATTTGGCAAATTTTGTAATCCCTTCTTCAAAAGATACTTTTGGTGTAAAGCCTAAAGCATTTTTAATTTTAGTAAGGTCGGCATAATTGTGGCGTATATCGCCTAATCTATAGTTACCCGTAATAGTTAGTGGTACATCTTTATTATATTTTACTACCAATGTTTTTGCCACGGTAATTACATCTGTGGCTACACCTGCACCAACATTAAAAATATCGTTTTCTATCGTATCATTCTCAATACCCAAAACAGTTGCAGCCACCACATCATCAATAAAAACAAAATCTCTGCTTTCTTTTCCGTCCTCAAAAATATTAATGGGTTTGTTATTTAATATTAACGAAGAAAAAATAGATAAAATACCCGTGTACGGATTGGTTAGCGATTGGCCAGGCCCGTATACATTTTGATAGCGAAAGGCTATTGCTTTTATGCCAATGGCTTTGCAAACACAAAGCACCATTTGCTCTTGATTTTGTTTGGTAATACCATATACAGAAGATGGATGTATTTTAGATTCTTCATCGGTTGCTACTAATTGCAAAGCCGATTGTTGATTGGCATATTTTACTTCAAAATCGCCTTTCCGCATTGCAGAATCATCCCGGTGTTTTGGATAAACATACCCTAATTCTTCACTAAAATATTTTCCCTCGCCATATATTGAACGAGATGATGCTACTACTACTTTTTTTACTTGCAGCGTTTTATCGTTTGCCAGCAAATCTAACATTAATGCTGTGCCGCCAATATTTACTTTAGTGTATCGGTCAATTTCGTACATAGATTGGCCGGTACCGGTTTCAGCTGCATAATGCACAATTACATCAACTCCTGTAAGTGCTTTTTGCCAATCTTCTTTAATAGTAACATCTCCTTTAATAAAAGTTACTTTATTTTTTATGCTATTATACAAAGGCGAAGTTTCAACTGCATTACTACCATGTATTTGCTGCGATAAATTATCCAGCACAACTATATTATGGCCTTTATTAATTAATGCTAATGCCAAATTTGAGCCTATAAAACCTGCGCCCCCGGTTATTAAAATTTTCATTTTACTTTATATAAATGTTCCGTCTGAATTTGTTTTTTTCCAGTTTTTAGTGTCAAAACAATACCTTTTTATAATTTTTGCCGGGTTGCCTGCAGCAACACTATAATCAGGTATATCTTTTGTAACTACAGCATTTGCGCCAATTACGCATTGTTTACCAATACTGCATCCCATAATACATACATTTTCTCCAATCCATGTTCCCTTACCAATAACTACTTCGTTTTTTTGAACAATGGGTTGTAATTTAATTGCTGTTGTTACATCTTCGTATCCATGCATATTATCGGATATGTATACTTTATCGGCCGTTAAAACACCGTCTTCCATTACAATTTTTTGTGTGGCGTAAATATGATTGAAGTTGCCAATAGAACAATGGTTGCCAATTATTAATGCAGCAGTTGTGCTATTTGTTAATGGCACGGCTGCCAACCATGCTTTATATCCAATAGCTGTGCTTTTGCCTATTGAAATATTTTGTGCACAGTTAATATTTAAAGGGCTACGCAAAGAAGATCCATAACCAAATTGTTTAAACTTGGTTTTATAATAAAAATATTTTAGCTTATTTATAATCTTAGCCAGCATAGTTAATGTTATTTTTTACCTATAGCTATAAAATGATCAAATGCCATGTAGTAATAATTTTCTTTACGTATGCCAAAAAAGTTACGTAGCATACTAAAAAAAGTATAGCCAATAATAAACAAATTTTTTGCTAATGTACCAGAGTGTTGTGTTTTTGTAAAAAAATCTAACTTCAACGAATGTGCTTTAAATAAATGCTGAATTGATTTTTTATTAAAAAAAGAAACATGCTCCCATGAAAAATAATAGAGCCATTTTCTACCACAAAATTTTGCATACAAACTATCGGTATTGCCTGTAAGTATTACTATTTTACCACCATCAACGAGATATTCTTGTGCTATGCTAAACAATGCATTAATATTAGATACATGCTCTACCACATCACTCATTATTACAATATCAAATTTTTTGTTTGGAAAAGTTGCCGGTGTTAGCAATTCTGTAATTACATTTAACCCAAACATGTCTCTTGAATAAGCACTTGCAAATTTAGACGGCTCTACACCATAACAATCAAACCCTTTTAGATTTAACTGATTTAATAAATAACCCATACCAGAGCCTATTTCTAAAACAGTTTTGGAGCCTCGGCATTCATTAGCAATTAAATTGGCAAATTTTTTTGTATCCTCCGCTCTTCTATCAAAAGGCTTATCTTTTACGGTATCATAATACTCTGAGTTTACGGCATTATAGTAATAATTGATAATTTCATCTTTTACCGTCATTGATAAATAATGATGACCGCAATCTTCACAAATTAAAACATCGGAAGGAGCATCGGCATTACTTATTTGTACTCCTGCTTTTTCATGACAGGTATGAATAATGTTTTTATATAAAATTTTATTGTTTGAACTATTACAAACGGGGCAGCCTTGTTGTAGAAAATATTTATCGTAATCTATTTTCATTTCCTTTTTATTAAAAAAAATAATTTAGTGAGATATGCTTTTGTTTCAGGAATTATTAATACGTACAGTATTGAAATTGCCATTAATAAAAATACAATAGTAAAAACATTAAGACTATTAAAAAATTGTTGTTGAAAATACCTGGCTCCAAATACCAATATAACAGCTACCAACAATGGAATAAAAACATCATTTTTAAACCAGTTCCATATTTCCTTTTTTAAATAAAGATGATGAAATAATGGTATTGAAATTAAGACAATACCGACATTAACCGCTAACCAAACAAAACTTGCCCCTAAGGCACCATACTTACTTGTCCACCAAAAAAGCAAAGGAACTAAAACTATTGATGCTATTGTATTTTGATATAAGCCAAATTTTGTGTTACCTTTTGCCAGCAAAACAAAATGTGGTATCCACATTAAGCAATTACAAATTGTTCCGGCAGCACACACTTGCAAAATTGGTGCAGTTTCATTGGTAAGTGTTGTGTTTTTTGTCCACAGAAATAATATTTCTTTAGCAAAGAATATTAATGTAAACCCTACCGGAAACACAATGATTGATATCCATTTACAGGCTTTATGATATAAGGTTACTAATCCCTCCATATTATTGGTAGCAACCAATTGAGTAAGCTTTGGATATACAATAGATTGCATTGGCGAAATAATAGCATTAATGCCACTTGCCAGTAAAAATGCCAAATTGTAATAGCCCACATACTCTAATAGCAACATTTTACTTACTACAATTTTGTCTATTTGCACCAAAAAAAATGTTACTAAGGATATGCCGGCCATACCGGCTGCAAACCGCCAAATTGTTTTTAATTGCTGAGTAGAAAAAGTTGCCCTAACATTTTTAACGCCTATATTTTTACGAACATACCACCGCATGGCAAATGTAAATAGTAACGTAACTACTGCTTGCCAAATAAAATAAGATTCAATATCGGGGCTTATATATTTTAAAACTATTAAAACCCCTACCGCTTTTAAAGTAGTAAAACAAAAATTAATTATTGCACTTACAGCCTGTTTTTGAAGCCCTGTAAATGCACCTTCATAAACACTTGATGGAAATTGAAAAGCAAATACAGCACCCATTAACATTACACAATGCTGTATTTTATCTATACTTAAATCTTTAGCTTTTACCCAATGTGCTGCAATGGGATGTGATAATATAATATTAACGAGCCAACAATTACAGCAATTAACCAATTGAGTGTTTCTACAGAAAAAACCAAATCGTTAAGTTCTTTTTCTTTACCATGTTGTGTTTTTAAAATAGCCACCTGCCTGCTTATGGAAGCACTTAACCCTAAATCTAAAATGGCTAAAGCTCCGGCAAGTGTGCTGTAAAAAGCTACCAGGCCGTAACTTTCTACACCAATAATTTTTACATAAACAGGTACTAAAATAATAGCCACCAATGCAGCCCAAATACGAGACACTAAAATGAGAATCATTTTAGTACTACTACTATTTATATTAAGTATTGGCAAGTAAAATATTATTTTATAGGAACCACCAATTTTGCTTGTAACAGCGGAAGTATAAGCTCTATTTTGGTTTTATATACTTTTTGAACAATTGCATTCTGGCCTTTAAACATACCTTCTGCAACCTCTATTTTTTGGCCGGGTTTGTATAATAATTTTTGAAACGAAACTTTCTCGTACCCATCAACAAATTTTTTAATGGCATCAATTTCTGCTAATGGTATTACTGCCGGTTTGCCAAGCCAATACACAAAATTTACAACTCCGTTTGTTTGCCTAACTTCGGATTGTTGTACCTGTGTTACATTTACAAATACATATGAGGTAAAAAGTGGCTGTTCAATTTTTTTAACTCTATCACTCCATTGCCTTACCACTTTAGTTAACGGACAATAACTTTCAATCCCCTTTTGTTCTAAGGCTTCATGCACTTTTTTTTCGCATCTGGATTTTGTGTAAATGGCAAACCAAGGCATGAAAAACAAAAAGGGTTAAGATTATTGAAATGATTTATTAATCAATGTTTTATAAAATATAAATTTATGATTTTTTTTCCAACCTTGCATAGCTTCGCCTCCTCAGTCACATGAGTTTTTTAAAAAAATGTACGCTATTTACTTACGCCAAATCAATAACTTTTTATTGCTGGCATGAGTATTTTGTAACATAGCATATTCATATGCAGAATAAACCACGTAACGTATTTTTCGTTTAATAAGTGTTTCGGCTTTGTTTACAAGCTCAACCAAATAATTAACATTAATGTTCCCTACAAATTCTAAATCAATAATATTGTTGTTGTTTATACCATTGGCAAAATCGCGGTTAAGTACACTTTCTACCTCACCAAGTTGGTTAATAATATTTTCTATTATGGTGTCAATACCAATGTATTTTTTTATAATATTATGTATATCGGAAAAAAGAGGGTGCTTTGTATTAGCCTTAAAGAATTTCTTATTGCCCTCAATATCGCTGGTAATCATTCCAACTTGTTCAAAACGGTTAAGCTCCAGCCGAATGGCGTTGGTGCTTTCGCCAAACTCTTCCTCGAGACCACGTAAATAGCCCTTGTTATTGCTATTTAAAAAGAATTTAAGCAGCAGTTTAATACGAGTTTTGGAAGAAATTAATGTTTCAATCATTAATAATGAGTAGAATAATTACTCAAAAATAGTAATTATTTTATATTTACCAAGTAAACTTGAAGTTTATTTAGTAAAATTAGGTAATTATCGAAAAGTTATAATACACTGATAGTAAGCAAATTATTTAAAATTTATTCGCTTTTTACAACCCCGTTATTTTGCAGTATATATTGTGTTTTACTTTGAGGCAAATAGCTTCGCCAGTATTATTAAATTGTAGTTTTTGCCCCATTTCGCTAACTGCAGCCAACTTGTTTTGCCGGATTACCCATAACCAAGGCATAAGGCAAAACATTTTTTGTAACTACAGAACCTGCGGCAATAAAAGCAAATTCGCCTATTGTATTGCCGCATACAATGGTGACATTGGCACCAATTGTTGCCCCTTTTTTTACCAGTGTAGGTAAAAATTCGGCCTTGCGGTTTACTGCACTACGTGGATTTATTACATTGGTGAATACAGCACTTGGACCTACAAATACATCATCTTCGCAAATAACACCGTCGTAAAGACTTACATTATTTTGCACTTTTACATTATTACCCAACACAACGGTTGATGCAATAAACACATTTTGCCCAAGCACACAATTATTACCAATATTGGCATTGCTCATAACATGGCTAAAATGCCAAATTTTTGTGCCTTGGCCAATTTTGGCACCATCATCAACAACAGCAGTAGTATGTATATAAAATTGCATTACTGAAGAATTTTGTATAAGTACTCGCCATAGCCACTTTTCTTTAGCCCCTCTGCCAAAGAAACTAATTGTTCTTTAGTAATAAAGCCCATGCGGTAGGCTATTTCTTCGGGGCAACCAATTTTAAGCCTTGCCTTTTTCTATTACCCGTACATATTCGGTAGCATCGCTCAGGCTATCAAATGTGCCTGTATCTAACCAGGCAAAGCCTCTGTCAAGCACCGCAACTTTTAATTTTTTGTGTTGCAAATAATGGTCGTTTACAGTTGTTATTTCGTATTCGCCCCTTGCACTTGGTTGTATATTTTTTGCAATTTGCACAACCTCGTTATTATAAAAATACAAACCTGGTACTGCATAATTGCTTTTTGGGTTAGCTGGTTTTTCCTCTATACTAATTGCGTTATTATTTTCATCAAACTCCACCACGCCATATCGTTCTGGGTCGCTAACGGGGTAAGCAAAAACCACAGCGCCTTCTGTATTTACGCTACTTTGCAACAACTTACTAAAGCCACTGCCATAAAAAATATTATCGCCAAGTACTAAGGCCACACTATCATTCCCTATAAAATGTTCGCCAATTACAAAGCTTGTGCTAAACCGTTTGGCACTTCTTGCTTTGCATACTGAATAGTACAACCCCATTGGCTGCCATCTTTTAATAACCGTTTAAATTGATCCTGATCTTCGGGAGTAGTAATTACCAAAATATCTTTTATACCTGCCAGCATTAATGTGCTTAACGGATAATAGATCATCGGTTTATCGTAAATAGGCATTAATTGTTTGCTTATGCCCATTGTAATAGGATAAAGCCTTGTGCCCGAGCCGCCTGCCAGTATTATTCCTTTCATTATTAGTTTAGTGGTTTAGATGCTTAGAAGTTTAGGAGTTTACATTTAAGTTACTGCTGTGATTTTCTTAATCCGGCAATTAACAGGGTTTGTTTTTCAATTAACTCTCTTCCTTCAAGATATGTTTTTTCTTTTATAAAATATAAGTCATTTGATATAATTAAATCGTTTAATAACTCAATTGTACTACTATATGCTATTGTACTAAAGTTTGCCTGATCCTTTTTGGTTTTCCTAGATGTTCCTTCCGCAATATTTGAAGCAATTGAAACTACTGCCCTCCGCATTTGAGAAACTAATCCAAATTTCTCTTCATCAGGATATGCTTTAGTAATTTTATACGTCCAAACTGCCAATTTTCGGGCTTGTTGCCAACAATCTAATTTTTCAAAGGAATACACTTTCATTTGCTTCGATTTTTTACATTAATGGGATCAATACATACTCATCTAAACTTTCTAAACACTAAACTTCTAAACCCCATACTGCTTATTATAATACTTTTGATAATTACCGCTTGTAACCTCATCCAACCATTCTTTATTATTCAAATACCAATCTATTGTTTTGCTTAAGCCTTCTTCAAATTGTAAAGATGGCAACCAGTCCAATTCGTTTTTTAGTTTTGTTGCATCAATGGCATATCGTAAATCGTGGCCTGCTCTATCTGTTACGTACGTAATTAGTTTTTCGGATGTGCCTTTTTCTCTTCCTAGTTTTTCATCCATTTGCCTGCATAATTCTTTTACCAAATCAATATTTGTCCATTCGTTATGGCCGCCAATATTGTATGTTTCGCCAATTTTTCCTTTATGAAAGATAGTGTCTATAGCCCTTACATGATCTTCTACATACAACCAATCCCTTACATTTTCACCTTTGCCGTATATAGGTAACGGTTTATTGTTGATGATGTTATGAATACAAAGAGGTATTAATTTTTCGGGGAAATGAAATGGCCCGTAATTATTACTACAGTTAGATATTTTTACCGGAAAATGATAGGTGTGGTAAAATGCCCTTACAATATGATCGGATGAGGCTTTTGAAGCAGAGTAAGGGCTACGTGGGTCGTACGCTGTAGTTTCGTAAAAGAATCCCTCTTTGCCTAAAGAGCCATACACTTCATCGGTGCTTATATGGTAAAATATTTTCTCATCGTATTGGCCGTTCCAGCCTTCTTTTGCAGCTTGTAATAACGAGGCTGTGCCAACTACATTGGTGTTAATAAATGCCAACGGATCTGTTATACTTCTATCTACATGGCTTTCGGCTGCACAGTGCAATACGCCGGTAAATTTATATTGGACAAATAATTCCCTTAGCAAACTTAAATCGGTAATATCCCCTTTTACAAACGTGTAGTTGGGTGCATTTTCTACATCCTTTAAATTTTCTAAATTACCAGCATATGTAAGTTTATCTAAGTTTACAATTTTGTAGTTTGGGTATTTTGTAACAAATAATCTTGTAAGATGTGAGCCAATAAAACCGGCGCCGCCTGTTATTAATATTGTATGCATAAATCTGTTTAAAAGTAAGCAAAAGTATAAATAAAATGTGAGTTTGGTTTAGGTTGGCAAGTTTGCACTTCTTTTAAATTTACCGGAGTACAATAGATACAACATGCAATAAAAACTGTACAACATTTAGTAGTACTGTCGCTAATTTTTCTTCTTCCAATTTTTTACAATTACAAATGTAAATATATAACGGTAGTAATCACTCATTCTTCTGTTTATAGGTAATTAATCAAAGTATTTCAATATCTCTACACAAAAATCTGCATTGCAGGGTTACCTTTGCAGTTATGCATTATGCTTCAATAGAAAATATCAGTAAATCGTTTGGAATACGTACACTTTTTAAAAACATCAGTTTTTTTGTGGAAGAAGGCGATAAAATTGCCTTTGTAGCCCGTAATGGCAGTGGTAAATCAACCTTACTAAAAATAATTGCCGGATTAGATACACCCGATACTGGAACTATTTGGGTGCATAAGGATATAAAAGTAATAATGCTTCAACAAGACACTCCCTTTGAAGAAAACAAAAGCATTTGGGATAATGTATTACGGATGGATAACCCTGTAGTAAAAGTTGTAAAAGCTTACGAACAATGTTTGGAAGAAGACCCAGACAATATAGAAAAATTAACCGATTTAATGGCATTGGTAGATGAGCATAATGCCTGGAATTTTGAAAACGAATTACAACAAATTTTAGGCAAGCTAAACCTTCATCACTTAAACGAGCCTGTAAAAAACCTGAGTGGCGGCCAACGCAAAAGAGTTGCACTGGCACAATCTTTAATTGAAATGCAATTGCATCAAGGCCGTTGTTTATTAATATTAGATGAGCCTACTAACCATTTAGACGTAAGCATGATTGAGTGGTTAGAAGATTACCTGGGTGCACAAAAAGTTACACTGCTTTTAGTAACCCACGACAGATATTTTTTAGATGCTGTTTGTAATGAAATATTAGAAATGGATGAAGAAAAAATATTTACATATAAAGGCGATTACGATTATTTTTTAGAACAAAAAAGCCTTCGGCAAGAAGTGCAAGCCAGCGAACTACAAAAAGATAAAAATATTTTTAGAAAAGAGTTGGAGTGGATGCGTAAGCAACCAAAAGCCAGAACTACAAAAAGTAAAAGCCGACAGGATGCTTTTACCGAAGTTGAGGAACGGGTAAGCCAAAAAAAGGACGACCTTGAAGTAAGCCTGCAGGTAAAAATGACAAGGCTTGGCGGCAAGATTTTGGAGATGAAAAAAATTAATAAAAGCTATGGCGATAAGGTATTGATAAAAGGCTTTGATTATACGTTTAAACGTGGCGAAAGAGTTGGAATTGTTGGTAAAAATGGTGTAGGTAAAAGCACATTTTTAAAAATTGCACTACATCAGGAGCTGCCCGATAGCGGCAAAATTAACCATGGCGATACTGTTGTGTTTGGAAACTTTGACCAGGAAGGATTAAAATATAAAGTTGATAAAAGAGCTATTGAGTACGTAAAAGACTTTGCCGAGTTTTTTCCGTTGGCAGATGGTACAAAGCTTAGTGCCAGTATGTTTATGGAAAAATTTGGCTTTAGTGCCGAGCAACAATATACACCTTTAAGTAAACTTAGTGGTGGCGAAAAAAGGCGTTTACATTTATTAAGCGTACTTTTTGTAAACCCCAATTTTTTAATTTTAGATGAACCTACCAACGATTTAGATCTTCAAACACTTAGAACATTAGAAGAGTTTTTATTAGACTACCCGGGCTGTATTTTAATTGTAAGCCACGATCGTTATTTTATGGATAGAATGGTAGATCATCTTTTTGCTTTTGAAGGCGATGGTATAATAAGAGATTTTCCGGGCAACTATAGCCAATACAGAGAAGCCTTAACCAATAACTTACTAACCGATGAAAGGCAAATAATAAAGGACTTGCCTGTACAGGAAAAACCCTCACCCATCTTACCAAAAAAAAATACACAACAACTTAGCTTTAACGAAAAAAGAGAGTTGGAAAACATTGATAAAGAGTTACATCAACTTCAAAAAGAAAAAACCAATTTAGAATTACAATTAAGTAGTGGCAATTTAGCTTTTGAAGAATTACAAAAAGCAGCTGAGCGTATTGGTCAATTAACAACACTTATTGATGAAAAAGAAATGCGTTGGTTAGAGTTGAGTGAAAAGGTGTGAATGGTACCTAATCATTGGTGCGTAATGGGTTGTTGTTTTAAATAGAATTAAGTAACTTACTTTTTTATACTTGCTGCATGAATCAACGTTTTTACTCTCTTGATGTTTTTAGGGGCGCTACAGTTGCGTTAATGATATTGGTAAACAATCCCGGATCGTGGGCACATATTTACCCTCCGTTAGATCATGCAAAATGGCATGGTTGTACACCAACCGATTTGGTATTTTTTTTTATTTGCTGTAGGTAACGCCATGGCATTTGTGATGCCTAAGCTGGAGGAGAAAATATTTTTGGCAAAAAGTTATTAAAAGAACGCTCCTGATTTTTTTAATTGGTGTTTTATTAAACTGGTTTCCGTTTATAAAGTACAATGATGCCGGTAATATTGTGAGCAAGCCTTTTGAAAACCTTCGCATTTTTGGTGTATTACAACGTATTGCTCTCAGTTATTTTTTTGCAGCAGTAATTGTTCATCTTTTTAAAGTAAGAGGCGCATTTGTTGCAGGCACTGTATTGCTTTTAGTATATTGGTTTTTATGCATTGCCGGCAATCCTGCCGATCCGTTTAGCATTACCGGCTGGTTTGGTACAGCAATAGACAAAGTAATTTTAGGTGATAAACACATGTACCACGGCGATGGAATAGCTTTTGACCCAGAAGGGTTGATGAGCACATTTGCCGCCATTGCACAAGTTATTTTTGGCTACTTAGCAGGTAATTATATATTAACCAAAGGCAAAACCCACGAAATGCTTAACGGCTTATTTGTTGCAGGTGGCGTATTAATTTTTGCAGGCTTTTGCTGGGATATGGTTTTTCCTATCAACAAAAAAATATGGACAAGCAGTTACACTATTTATACAACAGGCCTTGCTATAATTATATTATCGGTGCTTATTTATTTAATAGAATTTAAAAATAGTAAAGGTGTATGGACTAAGTTTTTTGATGTGTTTGGAAAAAATGCACTTTTTATTTTTGTTATGAGTGGTGTACTACCTCGTTTGCTTGGATTAATAAGAATCAACAACGGTTTAACTGCAGAAGGAAAAACCAAATACTTATCTCCATTTAATTGGTTTTACGAACATTTGTGCAAACCTATATTTACAACGGACCCAAGAATAGGTTCTTTAATTTATGCTCTTTGCTTTATTGCCTTAATGTGGTTTTTGGCATGGCTGTTAGATAAAAAGAAAATTTATATTAAGGTGTAAAAAAGGACAAACTGTTTTCCAAAACAATTTGCCCTCTTTAGTAGTCCCGCCAAGAATCGAACTTGGATCTAAAGTTTAGGAAACTTCTATTCTATCCATTGAACTACGGGACCAAACCCTTTTATAATTGGGTTGGCAAAACTATGACATTATAAGTAATCAAAAAATCCAAAATCGTAAATATCAAATCTATCCTATCTTTGCCTCCCAAAATTACATAGTATGAAGTGGCTTAATATCTTAATAAAATATCGTTTGTGGATAGGCATTGTGCTTTTAGCGTTAGCCATCTTTACCAATATACAAGCTGGCTTTTGGCCATCGTTTATCTTATACTTATTGGCTGTAATAGCTATTGTAGGCCATTTTATAATGGGGCCAATGCGCCTAATACAAGGTTATATGGAAGATGGTGATATTGATGGTGCCAAAAATGTAATTAACTCTATTTGGTTTCCCGGTTTACTCATAAAGCCTGTACGTTCGGTTTATTATACAATAAAAGGCAACCTTGCCATGATGGAGCAAGACTATGCAGGAGCCGAAACAAATCTTAAAAAAAGTAACACCTTAATGCAAAACAGCACCCTTATGAAAGGGCAAATGGCACAGGCCGAAGGTGCTAATAAATTACAATTAGGTATGCTGGCTATGCAAAAAGGCGATATGAAACAAGCCGAAACCTACATACGTCAGGCTATTAGAGCAGGTTTGCCCGACAATGAAAATAATGCAGCTGCTTACCTGCAACTTTGCTCAATAATGATGAACAAAAGAGAGTTTAGAGCTGCCAAAGAGTTTTTCCGTAAAGCAAAAAGCTTTAAACCTACAACTCCTCAAATTGTAGATCAAATTAAGCAAATAGAAAAATATATTGGGCGTATGCCGGGGTAAGTTGATACCTACTATTTTAATAAGAAGAGTTGCTATTACTTAACAGTATCTATGCTACATAATATCCTCAGCGTTACAAAATCCCAAACAGTTCCTCTACTTTTTTCCATCTAAAATCAAAAATATTTTGCAATTGCCTTTTTACAAATAAGGCATTGGCTACATCTCCTAAAACCCAAAAAGGCAATTTGTAGTGTACAATATCCGTCATTTCAACACCACCTTCTATTCTCTTAAAATGATGCTGGTGATGCCATAAATTATATGGACCAAAGCGCTGCTCATCCACAAAATACTGTTTATCCTTTACATGGGTAATTTCTGTCATCCAATAAATTGGTATACCTAAAACAGGGCTCACTTTGTATTCAATTATTTGTCCGGCATACATTTTATCACCATGATAATTACTAATAATATTAAACCCCAAATTTAACGGCGTAATTTGTTTAAGATTGGCGGGGCCACTAAAAAAATCCCAGACAACCTCAAGAGGCACAGGAATTTTTTGTATTGTTTTTATGGAATATACTTTGCTCATATAACTTTGTTTAGTTCATTAACAATTATAAGTGTAATTTGTTTTTTTGAGCCAATTTTTTTGTTATATATTTAGCTGCATTGGCAACAGTTAGTTAATGATTTTTACTTCTTTTAATATTTGAAATAAAAATTAATGACTCTTGTACAGTTGCATCGCTATTTAACAATAACACAAGCACCCCATTAAATATCAATGCAAATAAATAATCAACAGCTAAAAAATAAGTTTTTAGAAGAGTATCAAAAACTTAATCCGCAGCAACAAAAAGCTGTAGATACTATTGAAGGTCCTGTAATGGTAATTGCCGGCCCGGGCACCGGCAAAACTCAAATATTAGCTGCCCGTATTGGTAAAATATTATTAGAAACAGACGCACTACCTCAAAATATTTTATGCCTTACTTATACCGATGCAGGCACCATTGCCATGCGTAAACGCCTGCAGCAATTTATTGGCGCCGATGCTTACAAGGTAAACATATACACTTTTCATGCTTTTTGCAATGATGTAATCCAAGATAATTTATCACTGTTTGAAAAAACCAGTTTAGATGCCATTTCCGAACTGGAAAGCATTGCCCTCTTTAAACAATTGATTGATGAGTTTCCTAAAAACCATCCTTTAAAAAGATACCGTGGCGATGTGTATTTCGAAATAAATAATTTGCGCCAGCTTTTTTCTGCAATGAAAAGAGAGGGCTGGCAGCCCGAGTTTATTAATACAAAAATTGATGAGTATATAAAAGATTTACCCTTAAGGGATGAATTTATTTATAAAAGAAAATATAAAGAATTTAATGCCGGCGATATAAAAACAGATAAAATAGAAGAGGAAAAAGAAAAAATGCAAAAGCTAAGAGCTGCTGTTGCAGAGTTTACCAATTATCAAAACCTGATGCGTAAAAAAAACAGGTACGACTTTGATGATATGATAAACTGGGTAATTAAAGCGTTTGAAGAAAATAAAAATATTTTATCTAATTATCAGGAAAAATTTCAGTACATATTGGTAGATGAATATCAGGATACTAGCGGCACACAAAATAAGCTGGTACAGCTTTTAATAAATTATTGGGATAAACCCAATGTATTTGTTGTAGGAGATGATGATCAAAGTATTTACCGTTTTCAGGGCGCTAATGTTGAAAACATGCTGGAGTTTGCCAACACGTACACAAAGATTTAATAACAGTTGTGCTTACCAATAACTACCGCAGCACTCAACCTATTTTAGATATTTCAAAAACATTAATCAACAGCAATCAAGAGCGATTAGTAAAACAAATTGATGGGTTAAGCAAAGAGCTTATTTCAGCTAACGCTAACTTAAGTGGTTTGCAATTATCGCCGTTAATTATCACTTACAGTACGGCTAACGAAGAAATGATTGCCATTACCAATCAAATAAATTCTTTACTGGTGCAAAATATACAGCCAGGTAAAATTGCAGTTATTTATAAAGAGAATAAATATGGCGAAGCTTTATCGCAATACTTTCGTTTAAAAAACATTCCGTTTTATAACAAACGTAGTTTTGATATTTTACAACTCCTTTCATAAAAAAATTATACAACTCCTGCACTACTTAAATGCCGAGTTAGATGCACCCTATGGCGGAGATGAAATGTTGTTTGAAATTTTGCATTACGATTTTTATAAAATTCCGCCTATTGAAATTGCAAAACTTACCGTAGAAGTTAATGCAAAAAAATATGGCGATCATCCTACCTCTATACGAAAGCTTTTATTTGATAAAGCCAATACGCCTGCAAAAGATTTGTTTGATAATGGTCTTAACAAAAATTTAAAAAACATTAGCTCTCAATTAGAAGAATTAATTAGCGATGTGTCCAATCTTACTTTACAGCAATTATTTACAAGTGTAATTAATAAGGCCGGTGTACTGTCATATGTAATGAGCAGTGCTGAAAAAATATCATTGTTAAAATTGCTGACTGCTTTGTTTGATTTCATTAAAGATGAAACCAGCCGCAATCCATCCTTACAATTATCCGGCTTAATAAGCATTATAGATTTAATGGAAAAAGAAAATCTTCCATTACCAATGAATGAAATTAACGGAACAGATAAAGGCGTAAACCTACTAACAGCCCACGGCAGTAAAGGGCTGGAGTTTGAATATGTTTTTTTTGCAGGACTTAATGCCTCATCTTGGGAAAAGAAAAGAAAACCCGGCGGCGGTTACAAACTACCCGACACCATGTTTTCGTCTAACCCAAAAGCCGGTGATGATGAGGAGTTGAGAAGATTGTTTTATGTGGCATTAACCCGTGCCGAAAAACATTTGGCTTTATCTTACTCAAAATATAAGCCCGATGGTAAAGAACAAGAACCTTCAATGTTTATTGCCGAAATTTTGCAGCAACATAATATTCCGGTTGAAGAAATAGTATTGTCTTCTGAGGTGTTGGCTAAATTTGCAGTATTACAATTCACTACACAAGCCCCCGAAATTGAGCATGCCGAGGATGATTTTATTGATAGCCTGTTGGCAAAATTTGTAATGAATGTAACCGCATTAAATAACTACTTAAAATGTCCGTTGCAATTTTACTATCAAAATTTAATACGCATACCATCGGGCAAAAGTGAAGCAACGGAGTTTGGCAGCGCTATACACCATGCGTTGGAAAAATTGTTTAGAAAAATGCAAGAGAAAGATGTATTTCCGCCTAAAGAGGAAATGATTGCCGATTTTAACTGGTATATGCATCGCCACAGAGAAAACTTTACTAAAGAGGCTTTTGACCGGCGGATGGAATATGGCTACGAAGTGCTTATCAACTACTACACTAAATACATTAATACATGGAATAAAATTGTGGCGGTGGAAAGAAATATAAGAGGAGTTGTTGTAAATAATGTTCCGCTAAAAGGCAAATTAGATAAATTGGAGTTTACCGGTAAAGAAGTAAATGTTGTTGATTATAAAAGTGGTGATATTGATAAAGCAATCCCCAAATTAAAAGCACCAAACGATAAAGAGCCCAATGGTGGCGATTATTGGCGTCAGGCAGTATTTTATAAACTACTAATTGATAACTACGAACAAAAAAGTTGGAATGTAATTAGTACCGAGTTTGATTTTGTAGAGCCCGACAAAAAAAAAGAATACCGAAAAGAAAAAATTATAATTACACATGCCGATACCGAAACGGTTACGCAACAAATTACCAATACCTGGAAAAAAATTCAAAACAAAGAGTTTTATACCGGCTGTGGCAAAGAAGAATGTCATTGGTGTAATTTTGTAAAAGATAATAAGCTGGCTGTTGAGTTGCATGATATAGAGGAAACCTTTGAAGAATAAAATTTTATGATTTTATTGCACAGCATCCACAAATTACAAGCTATGTTTGCAAAATAAATTATTTGATGAAGTTTTCATTTATTACTTATTTAATTGGTTTGGTAACAATTTCGGCAGTAATAAGTACCATAGGTACAGGTTGTGCTCAAATTGGTATGCCTACAGGCGGCACAAAAGATACTATTCCGCCAACATTAGTTTCTGCAAACCCAACCAATAAGGCCATAAATTTTACGGGCAACAAAATTACACTCACGTTTAACGAATATGTAGAAGTGCAAGAAGCGCAGGCAAATGTGTTGGTATCGCCACTGCCAAAAAAAAATCCCGAAATAAACTACAAGCTAAAAACTGTAACCGTAAAGCTTAAAGACACTTTACAACCCAACACTACCTATAGTATAAATTTTGGCAATGCCATAAAAGACATAAACGAAGGCAACCCATTATCCAACTTTACCTATGTTTTTTCAACTGGCGCTACAATAGACTCACTCACACTTATGGGCAAAGTAATACTTGCCGAAACCGGTAAAACAGACAGCACATTTATTGCTATGTTGTATCGCAATGCAAATGACTCATCTGTACAAAAAACAAAGCCCGATTACATTGCCAAATTAAATGGCAATGGTAGTTTTACATTTGTTAATTTACCTGCTGGGAATTTTAAACTGTATGCATTAAAAGATGGCGATGGTGGCAAAACCTACAACTCTAAAATAGAACCCTTTGCATTTTTAAATACAGATATTTCTACCGAAGCTGTTAACGATACTATTCTATTAAATGCCTTCGTCCAGGAAAAAGAAGATAAAAAAACAGCTACTCCAACAAAAAGTGCTGACAAAAAATTACGTTACACTTTACCGCAAGATGCCACTCAAGACTTACTTACTCCGTATATTATTCAATTTAATAAGCCATTAAAAAAAGCGGAGCTAAATAAATTACTGTTATTAGATACAAACTACAAAGCTATTACCACAGCTACTTTTAGCCTTGATAGTACCAGCAAAGTTTTAAGTATTATCAACAAATGGAAAGAGGCAGAGCAATATAAATTTATTTTAAATAAAGATGATTTTGCCGATAGCGCTAATGTTTCTTTAGCAAAAACAGACACCATAAAAATTACTGCAAAAAAAGAAAGCGACTATGGAAATGTAGTACTTCGGTTTAAAAATATAGATGTTGCAAAAAATCAGGTTTTACAATTTGTTGTTGGCGATGAAATAAAACAATCGTTTGCAATAACAGCGGCCGAGTGGAGCAATAAACTATTTACACCCGGCGAGTATGAGTTACGTATTTTATACGATATAAATAAAAATGGCAAGTGGGATACAGGCAATTACAATAAAAAACAACAGCCCGAAAAAGTGATAACGCTGCCCCAAAAACTAAGCATCAAAGCCAATTGGGATAATGAAAGAGATATAGAACTTTAACTCGTTAAGCCATTATCAATTATCTTTGGGTAATGCAATTCTCCTCTCATCTTTTAGAAAATGCTGTTAACGAATTTGCCAAATTACCGGGCATAGGTAAAAAACAGCATTGCGTTTGGTGTTACATTTAATAAAGCAACCTGCAAGCGATGCTATGCAATTTGGTGCAGCTATTACACAAATGCGTAACGAAATAAAATTTTGTACCCGTTGCCACAATATTTCCGATACAGATTTATGCGCCATATGTAAAAACACTTTACGCAAAACAGCATTACTTTGTGTTGTAGAAAATATACGAGATGTAATTGCCATAGAAAGTACACAGCAATTTAATGGCATTTATCACGTTTTGGGCGGCATTATTTCTCCATTAGATGGAATTGGGCCAGAGCAACTAAACATTACTTCGCTAATAGATAGAATAACGAACGAACATATTGAAGAAATTGTTTTTGCCCTTAATCCCAATATACAGGGCGATACTACGGTGTATTATATTGCCAAAAAATTAAAAGGTAAATCTGTAAAAATTACCACCATTGCCCGGGGCATTGCCTTTGGCGGCGAGTTGGAATATGCCGATGAAATGACGCTTGCCAAAAGCATTAGCAACCGTATTCCCGTAGAAAATTACATAACATCGTAGCAACCAGATGTTATATTTTCCCGTTCAGTATAAAAAAATACTTGCTCAGCTTATTTGATGTACATATAAAAATATGCTACTATATTTTTACGCCAACATTAACAAGATGACACCTAAAAGCAAAAAAATAGCACTTCTTTGTATGTTAGCAATATCTGTAATAGGGGCTATTACTGCATATAAATTATACAATAAAGAGCATTTTAGTATAGAAAAAGCAAAGCCTGTGGCCGAATTATCTGCAACTTCATTACACCAAACCTTTGTACAAGACTCTTTAAATGCCAAAAACAAATTTGTTGGCGACGAAATAAACCAAAAAGTTATAAAGGTAGATGGTGAAGTTGCCCAAGTTGCTAAAGACCAGCAAGGCAGTACCGTAGTGTTGCTGAAAACTTCTAACGAAGGTGCTTTTATTAATTGCACTTTAGAAGCAAAAGCAGGCAATATTACAATTGGTAATGCAATTACTATTAAAGGGATGTGCACAGGCTATAATTACGATACCGACATGAGCATACCCGGCGATGTTATTTTAACAAGATGTTTAATTGCTAAAAACTAGTTATGAAAAATAAACTGCTGCATCTTATTGCTGTTATTGCCCTTGCGATTTTTATTGCAAATTGTAAACACGAAAATGTGTCTATTCCAATTGACCCTACACCACAGCCTGGCCCTGTGCCCAATGGTGGGGTTTGCTTCGAAACCGAAATTTTACCCCTTTTTCAAAGCAACTGTGCAAAGTCGGGTTGTCACGATGCGGCCACACACACTGAAGATTTAGTGCTAGATAGTTACGCTAACATTATTCGTAAAAAAATTGTTCCGGGCAATGCAAATGCCAGCGATTTGTACGAAGTACTTTTTAAAACAGGTAGTAATAAAATGCCACCGCCCCCAAATCCGGATTTAACCGCAGCTCAAAAAGCATTAATTGGCAAGTGGATAAATGAAGGGGCAAAAAACACTGTAAACTGCGGCACATCTTGCGATAGCACACAATTTAAATATAGTGCAAATATTAGCTTAATTATGAGTACGTATTGCACAGGTTGCCATGGAGGAACTGCTCCATCGGCTAATATTAATTTAAGTACATATAACGGTGTGCAACAGCAGGCACTTAATGGTAAATTAATTGGTGCAATTACACAAGCCGCAGGTTATTCGCCAATGCCAAAAAGTGCCAGCAAACTTAGTGATTGCAAAATTACACAGGTAAAAAAATGGATTTTAGCAGGTGCCTTAAATAATTAAACTTAAAAAGATGAATACAAAAGCAACAAATAATTACTTGGTATCAATAATAATTTGCACTCTAATTATATCTGCTCTTTTTCGAGTTGTTATTACGATAAAGAGGAAACTCTATATCCCGGTTCAGCCTGCGATTCTTCAACAACTACATTTGGCGCTATTGTATTACCCATCATAAGCTCAAACTGCAATAGTTGCCATGGTGGCAATACACCATCGGCCGGCATTGCATTAGACACATATGCCGGTGTAAAAACGCAAGTAGATAATGGAAAGCTTTGGGGGGCAATATCACAAAGTGCAGCTTACTCACCCATGCCCAAAAATGGCACAAAACTTAGTGCTTGTAATTTAGCCAAAATTAAAAAATGGATAGATGCCGGTGCACCTAATAATTAAAAACATAAGCAAATCTTAAAAACAAAAAATGAAAAATTTAATCTTAATTGCAGCAATTATAGTTATTGGTACTGCAACAGTAACTGCACAAAAAGTTTACACAAAAAACGGCTTGATATCTTTTTATTCAACTACTAAAATGGAAGATATTAAGGCTAATAATAATCAAACTTTAAGTGTTCTTAACACCCAAAATGGCGATTTTCAATTTTCGGTATTAAATAAAGGTTTTCATTTTGAAAAGGCTTTAATGGAAGAGCATTTCAATGAAAACTATATGGAAAGCTCCAAGTTCCCAAAATCAACATTTAAGGGTGCAATTACAGATTTATCTAAAGTAGATTTTAAAAAAGATGGCACCTATAATGTAACAGTAAAAGGAGATTTAGCTATGCATGGTGTTACAAAAAATATCCTGGTAAATGGCGTTATTTCCATTAAAGAAGGGAAAATTACAGCATCTTCAAAATTTTCAATAAAACTATCCGATTTTAATATTTCAATTCCCGGAGCAGTAAAGGGTAATATTGCAGAAGCAATTGACATTACAGTAAACTGCAAGTTGGACCAAAAAATGTAATTTGCTAACAAGCAGCACCCTTAATACCATTAACAATGCAAGCAAAAAAAATAATATTAATTTATTTGGTGATTTTGTGTATTGGCTTTACAGCAAAGGCGCAAGATACAACCGACCTCATGAGCCGGTTAGAAAGCGAAATAGAAGAAACAACTAACTATGCTACAGCCACTTTTAAAACAACCCGTTTAATAAACGGGCATACAATTGAAAATGTAGGGAAGCATGTTTTAGATGTAAAAATATCGCATCGTTTTGGAAAAATTAACGGCGGCGGTTACCAGCTTTTTGGGTTAGATAATGCCACTATGCGTATGGGTGTTGACTACGGAGTTACCAATTATTTAATGGTAGGTATTGGCCGCAGCACTTACCAAAAAACATATGATGCCTTTCTAAAATTAAAAATATTACGTCAATCAAAGGGTAAACGTAACATGCCTGTAACATTATCGTATGTACCTACAGTTGCATTAAAAACAGTAAAGTTTGAAGACCCTACCAGGCAAAACTATTACACTTCACGTTTGTATTTTACACATCAATTACTGATAGGTAGAAAGTTTTCGGAAGGCACTTCGTTTCAAATAATGCCAACATATTCTCACAGAAACTTAGTGTCGTTGGCAGCAGAATCAAACGATTTATTTGCCTTAGGTATTGGCGGCAGGCAAAAACTTACAAAAAGAGTAGCTTAAACTTTGAGTATTATTATCAAATTGCACAATAGAAACTTACTAATACAACCAATTCCCTTTCTATAGGATTTGACATTGAAACCGGAGGCCATGTGTTTCAATTACATTTTACCAACTCACAAGGCATGAGCGAACGAACATTTGTAACAGAAACCACTGGTGATTGGGGCAAAGGCGATATCTATTTTGGCTTTAATATTTCAAGGGTATTTACAATAGGTAAAAATCGTTAACAGTTTTTTAGCACAGTCCGATATTAATACTGCGTCATATGTTAGATTAATCTAAATTTACAATATGATTCAAAAGACAATTATTTTAGCTGGAGCATTACTTTTGTTTTCTTTTAAAGCATTAACCCCGTCAGTTGAATACAGGGTAACTTCCGGAACTATCTCTTTTAAATCCGAAGCCTCGTTAGAATTAATAAAAGCACAAAGTAATGAGTTAAAAGGTATTATTTTAACCGAAAAAAAACAATTTGCATTTAAAGTAAACATTAATAGCTTTAAAGGATTTAACAGCCCATTACAACAAGAGCATTTTAATGAAAACTATTTAGAAACCAGCTTATACCCAACAGCTTCCTTTGAAGGAAAAATAATTGAAGATGTTGATTTTGCAAAAGATGGCACTTACCCAATTAGAGCCAAGGGTAATCTTACCATACATGGTGTAACTCAGGAGCGTATTATAAAATGTGACTTAACCATTAAAAATGGCAACTTTAATATAAAATCAATTTTTTCTGTTTTACTGGAAGATCATAATATACCTATCCCAAAAGTAGTACACGAAAAATTAGCCTCCGAAATTAAGGTAGAGGTTAAGGCCAATCTGGCATTAAAATAATATATTCTTACATGAGGCTGTTAAAAAATAGCATTATATTTATTGCAGTCTTTGCTCCATGGCAAAAAGGATTTACCCAATCGTTAGGTAATAAACTTTTTTCCTTAACCGAAAATAATCAGGCCTATAAAATAAATACCATTTATAAAGATAAAGATGGCTTTATTTTAGCAGGAACCACTAATGGCCTTTACACATTTAATGGAATAAATTTCGCTAAAGTTAACTTTACTAACCCTAACATAAAAGATACAGTTACAGCCATTTTTCAAGATAACAGTAATCAACTATGGGTAGGTTTTAAAAATGGAAAGATTGCAAAAAAAAATGGTCCGGCATTACAATATATTAATCCTAAAGAAGGCACCCCAAATGCACCTATTACTGCATTTTTACAAGACAACAAAGGTAATATTTGGTTTTCTACCAACGGTGAGGGTATTTATTATTTTAACAATAATCATTTGTATTTAATAGATGATGCCGATGGACTTAGCGATAAATTTGTACACACCATAACCCTTACTAACAATGGCGATGTATTAGCTGCAACCGATCAGGGAATTAATATTTGTAATATAGTTGGGGCAAAAAAAAATGTACAGGTAATTGGCCCAAAAGATGGCTTGCCCGATTACTATATTACATCTATAATGCCTGCAGGCAATAATACCTATTGGATTGGTATGCAAGAAAAAGGAGTTTGCTTATACAATCATATTACAAAACAAATTATAATACCAAATGTAAGTACACTTTGGCCGTACGGACAGGTAAACTCTATTTTAGCTACACCCAATAATTTATGGATAGCTACTCAGGTGAGTGGTTTAGTAAAATGCTCCAAAAATGGTAATGCAACTATTGAGGCATTTGATAAAATTTTCAACAAAACAAATATTAATAATCTATTGCAGGACAATGAAGGTAATATTTGGATGACAAGCTCAACAGATTTAATTAGCACAGCTGGCGATAAACTTTCGCTACTACCTATTTATGATAATGCAACGTATCAAAAAATACATACTATTTTATCTGATTACGAAAACAATATTTGGGTAGGTACAGATGGTGGACTGATAAAGTATACAATTACAAACAACACTATTAAAAACAAAAACTATCGTATCAACGGATTAACCAGTAAAACAGATATCACAGGTTTATATCAAGACAAATATCACAATATTTGGATAAGCACAATGGGCGAAGGTATTTTTGTTTTAGACCCATTTACTGGAAACTATAGAAACATTAACGAAAATCCTTTACTTAAAAAAGCCAGTGTGCTTTCTATAAATGGTTCCGGTAATAATGTGTATGCCGGCGGATTAGAAGGCGTTGCTACCATTTTTGAAGTAACTGATGTCAATAATAAAATTCTTAACAACTATGTCTTTACCAATTACGATAATATTCCCAACATTGGCAACAATTACATTCACTCTATTTACAAAGATAAAATTGGGCGTATATGGTTTGGCACAGACGGAAAGGGTGTAACTGTTTTACAAAATGGAAGTTTCAAAAATTTTGGTAAATCCAGCGGCTTAAAAGATGAGCATGTTTACTCATTTACCGAAGATTTAAAAGGGCAAATATGGTTTAACACCAAAGATGCCGGCGTGTACTGTTTTGATGGCACTACGTTTAAGAATTATAATGAAACAAATGGCATAAGCGACTTAAAAATTATTTCGCTAAAAACCGATAAGCTTGGTAATGTTATTTTAGTAAATGAAAATGGTTTTGATATTTTAAATCCCCAAACCGGTACTGTTTCTTACTTAAATAATACCCAAGGCTTATCTGCAATAAATCCTGCTATTGAAAGTATTGCACTAGATACTGCTCAAAATATTTTATTCTCTACAGAAAAAGGCATTGTACTTTATTCTCCAATTGCAAATACCAGCTTACAACCAAAAACAATTATTACCAATGTAAAATTATTTTTACAGGATATTAATGCCGACTCTGTACATCAATTTAAGTATGATGAAAACGATATAACTTTTTATTTTACCGGCTTGTATTTTACAAACCCTGCAGAAGTACATTATCAATATAAGTTAGAAGGCAGAGATACCGTTTGGATAAACACTAAAGATCAAAGTGTGCCTTTTCCTAATTTAAGGCCCGGCAAATACACTTTTCATGTACGTTCGTCTTTAAACCAAAATTTCATAAATGCAACCGAAGCTACCTATAGTTTTAGTATAGCAACACCGCTTTGGCGTAAGCTTTGGTTTATTATTTTATGTTTACTGCTTGCAGCAGGTTTACTGTACTGGTATATTAAGAGCAGAGAAACTAATTTAAAAAAATTGCAGCAGCTCGAAAACGAAAAAATTCAATTTCAATTTCAGGTTTTACGTAATCAGGTAAATCCGCATTTTTTATTTAACAGTTTCAATACATTAATATCTGCAATAGAAGAAGACCCGAAAATGGCGGTAGATTATGTGGAGCATTTGTCTGAATTTTTTCGAAATATTGTAAACTACAGGGATAAAGATGTAATATCCCTTGGCGAAGAAATTAACCTGCTTCAAACTTATTTTTATTTGCAACAAAAAAGATATGGAGATAGCCTTAAATTAAATATCCATTTAACTGGTACCGAAAAAGACAATCTATTTATTCCTCCGCTTACGCTTCAGTTGCTTTTAGAAAACGCCATAAAGCACAATGCCGTTTCTAAAGAAAGTATTTTAACAATAGATATCTTTACCCAAAATAAAATAGTGGTAAAAAACAATATTAACGCTAAAATAAATCCACAGTCGGGCACAGGCATGGGGTTACAAAACATTATTAACCGATACAATATTCTTAGTTCAGAAGCAGTTACTGTAAACAATGACAGCAAGTTTTTTACTGTTTCATTACCATCTTTAAAACAATAGAAAATGAAAATTTTAATTATTGAAGACGAAGAACCAGCCGTTAAACGTTTACAAAAGCATTTAAAAGAAATTGAACCAAATGCAATTTTGTTAGATTATATAGTAAGTGTATCTACAGCCATAAAATGGTTAGCCGAAAACGAAATGCCCGATTTAATAATATCCGACATTCAGTTATCGGATGGCTTAAGTTTTGAAATTTTTAAGACTGTTGAAATTACTTGCCCAATAATTTTTACAACCGCATACGATCATTATGCCATAGAAGCCTTTAAAGTAAATAGTATAGATTATCTTTTGAAACCAATAAAAAAAGAAGAATTAGATACCGCACTTACAAAATATAAAAAAGCAAAATCAACTGCTCCGGCTTTAGATATAACACAACTTTTAAAAAGCATTGGTTCCACATCTTCAGATTATAAAAAAAGATTTGTAGTTCGCTATGGCGAACATATAAAAACAATTAATACAGAAGAAATCGCTTTTTTTAATACCGAAGACAAAGCTAATTTTTTAACCACAAAAGACGGAAGGCGTTATGTAATAGATTTTAATTTAGATGCTTTAGAAGCATTACTTGACCCTAAAACATTTTTTAGAATTAACCGCCAATACATTATTGGCATACACTCCATTGCAGAAATGTTTGCTTATACAAAAGGCAGGGTTTTGGTAAAACTAAACCCTGCAGCAAAGCATGAAACCATTGTTAGCACCGAACGCTCCGCCGAGTTTAAACTATGGCTTGGCGAGTAACTGGTTTGTCAGTCTTTATTCAAGCATATTTTTGCCTTATTCAGTAGTGTTTTGTGCCTGTTAAGTCAGTTTCATTTATTCATACATCTGCAGCACCTTATTTTTACATCAGTTAAAATATCTGCTGTTAAGTTTCTTGTTAATGCAAAAATCCAATCCAAAAAACCGCTAAAGGCAGTAATGCCATAGCAAAAAAGCAAGCCCTGCGGTTAATAGCCGCAGGGCTTCACTATTATACATATTTCAACGACATGATATTCTTACTCAGCAGTAAAAAATACCCGTTCGGTATATATAAGTTTTACACAAAAAAAATCTGCTGCAATTTTACTTCATCAAATAACTCTTAAAAATTATTATTATGATACACACGTTAAAAACCAAAACAATCAACCTTTTTGCTGCACTGGCATTGGTAACCTTATTTACAACATTGCAATCATCATCTTGCTCAAACGACGACAATGTACCCGGTACAACTGTTGGAAATGTTAGTGGAACATGGAGAGTAACCTTGTATTGGGATAAAAAAGATGAAACCAACAAATTTGTAGGATACAATTTTACGTTTAACACCAATGGCACAATTGTAGCATCAAATGGCACAAGTACCATAAGTGGCTCATGGAGCGAAACAAGCACAAAATTTAATATAGACTTTGGCTCCGACCCTGTTTTTAGCAGCATAACAAGCAATTGGCTAAAAGAAGAAAAAACAACTAATAGTATTAAACTAAAAGACGATAATCCTGCACAAGACGATAAACTACAGTTCATAAAAAACTAAAAGCCCCGCTTTCCAATAACCTAAATTTATACTGTTAAACATTAAAGCCGTAACATATTTTGTGTTACGGCTTTTGCATTGTACATTTGCATTCAATACAGGCAGATTTGTTTATTGTTCAGCCTTACAACAGAACTAATAAACGTCCACAAAACTCCACCGGGTTTTTCCAGCGTTTATAAGTTTTATTTTGTTAGCCCAACAGTAAGTTCATTTAGCAACTTCATTGGCAACAGCGGTTTGTTATTTTTTTTTGATAAAAAGGAAAAATAATCACTCTTGTACAGGATACCAATAAGCATCACCTTAAATTCATAGCAGTATGCAAACAATACAACAAGCATTAAAAGAAAGAATATTAATTATAGATGGCGCCATGGGCACTATGATACAACGCCATAAATTACAAGAAGCCGATTACCGTGGCCAGCGTTTTAAAAATTGGCACAAAGATGTAAAAGGTAATAACGATTTACTCAGCATTACCCAACCCGATATTATTATTGGCATACATAAAGAATATTTAAAAGCCGGTGCAGATATTATTGAAACCAACACATTTAGCAGCACATCCATTGCACAAGCCGATTACGATATGCAGGAGTTTGCCTACGAAATGAATGTAGCAAGTGCAAAGTGTGCAAAGGAAGCCATAAAGCAATTAGGTAAAACAGCCTGGGTTGCAGGCGCTATTGGCCCCTTAAACAAAACACTTTCTTTATCGCCGGATGTAAACAACCCCGGTTTTAGAGCCGTTACATTTGATGAAGTTGCCGCAGCATATACAGAGCAAATAAAAGGCTTGGTAGATGGTGGTGTGGATGTTCTTTTAATAGAAACTATTTTTGATACATTAAATGCTAAAGCTGCTATTTATGCTGCAAAAAATTTCTTCCGAAAAACAATTTACCTGAGTTGCCTATAATGATCAGCGGTACAATTACCGATGCATCAGGTCGTACTTTAAGTGGGCAAACGTTGGAAGCGTTTTATACTTCTGTAGCACATGCTAATCCCTTAAGTGTAGGTTTAAATTGTGCATTAGGGGCAACAGAAATGCGGCCGCATATTGAGGAGCTGTCACAAATAGCAGGTTGTTATACATCTGCATATCCAAATGCAGGTTTACCTAATGCCTTTGGTGAGTACGATGAGCAACCGCACCAAACTGCACATATTATTGAAGAGTGGGCAAAAGAAGGTTTTGTAAATATAGTAGGCGGTTGCTGCGGTACTACACCAGATCATATTAAACATATTGCCGAAGAAGTAAAAAAGTGTAAGCCAAAGGAGTTGCCTGTTGTGGAGGAAGCCTATTAGCAAAAGGCACACAAAGATTGTTCACAAAAAACACTAAAAGTTAAATTAGAATAACGAGAATCATATAAAGGACACTTTGTAGCTTTGTGCTAACCCTAGTGCCCCTTTGTGGTAAAGTAAAGTAAAATAACATGCACACAATAAAACCATACTTACGTTTAGCTGGCCTTGAACCATTAGTTGTTAGGCCCGAAACAAATTTTGTAAACGTTGGTGAACGTACCAATGTAACGGGTAGTAAAAATTTGCCCGGCTAATAAAAGATAATCTTTACGAAGAAGCATTGTCTGTTGCAAGACAACAGGTAGAAAACGGTGCACAAGTTATAGATGTTAATATGGATGATGCATTACTTGATGGCGTACAAGCTATGACTACTTTTTTAAACCTTGTACAAGCTGAGCCCGATATTGCCAAAATTCCTATAATGATTGACAGCAGTAAGTTTGAAATTATTGAAGCAGGTTTAAAATGTGTTCAGGGCAAATGCATTGTAAACTCCATTTCTATGAAAGAAGGAGAAGCAAAGTTTATTGAACAGGCATTTATTTGCAAAAGCTATGGTGCCGCAGTTATTGTAATGGCGTTTGATGAAAAAGGGCAAGCCGATACCAAACAACGCAAAGTAGAAATTTGCCACAGAGCCTACAAAATTTTAACCGGGCAGGTTGGTTATGCGCCACAGGATATAATTTTTGATCCCAACATTTTTGCAGTTGCTACAGGTTTAGAAGAACATAATAATTATGGAGTAGATTTTATTGAAGCCACCAAAGAAATAAAAGCCTTAATGCCACTTACAAAAGTAAGTGGTGGTGTAAGTAATTTATCTTTTTCGTTTAGAGGAAACGATCACGTACGTGAAGCTATGCACAGTGCATTTTTATACTACGCCATAAAAGCTGGTATGGATATGGGCATTGTAAATGCAGGCCAGTTAGTTATTTACGATGATATAGAATCTAAATTAAAACAACTTTGCGAAGATGTAATTCTAAACAGAAACAATGATAACAATGAGGCCACAGAAGCATTAATAAGTTTTGCCGAAACCGTAAAAGCAAAAGGAAAAGAAATAGTAAAGGATGAAAAGTGGAGAGCCGAATCGGTAGAAAAACGCTTAGCACATTCTTTAGTAAACGGCATTACCGATTATATTGATGCCGATACAGAAGAAGCCCGACAAAAATATCCGCAACCCTTGGATGTAATTGAAGGTCCGTTAATGGATGGTATGAATATAGTAGGTGATTTATTTGGCGCCGGAAAAATGTTTTTACCGCAAGTTGTAAAAAGTGCAAGGGTAATGAAAAAAGCTGTGGCTGTGTTAACTCCTTTTATCGAACAGGAAAAAGAAGACAGAAAGCAAGCCCATCTTGCCGCAGGCACAAAAAATGAAGAAATTGCCGGCGCTGCAAAAATTTTACTTGCCACCGTTAAAGGCGATGTGCATGATATTGGAAAAAATATTGTAGGTGTGGTGCTGGGATGCAATGGGTACGATATTATTGATTTAGGTGTAATGGTACATACCGATAAAATTTTAGATACTGCCCAAAAAGAGAATGTAGATGTTATTGGATTAAGTGGTTTAATTACGCCATCGCTTGACGAAATGGTGCATGTAGCACACGAAATGAAACGCAGGGGAATGAAGCAGCCTCTACTTATTGGCGGCGCAACAACAAGTCGTATGCACACCGCCGTAAAAATTGCACCACAATACGATAATGGTGTAATACATGTATTAGATGCATCCAGAAGTGTAACGGTTGTTAGTAATTTGCTTAATAAAGAGCAGCGATCATCTTTTTTAAAAGAGGTTAACAAAGAGTATGATGATTTAAGAGAGCAGTTTTTAAATAAACGTGGTAGCAAAATTTTAATCCCATACAAGGAAGCGGTTGTGATGAAAGAATATTTCGACTGGAATAATTATCAACCTACAAAGCCAGCTGTAGAAGGTATTAAAGTATTAAAGAGTTTTGATTTAGCAACTATTGCTGAGTTTATTGATTGGGGGCCATTTTTTATTGGTTGGGAAATGCCCGGAAGATTTCCTGAAGTATTAACGGATGAAGTATTTGGAGCAGAAGCTACCAAACTATACAACGATGCCCAAAAATTAGTACAGCAAATTATAGCGGAAAAATGGTTTACTGCCGATGGAGTAATTGGTTTTTGGCAGGCAAGCAGTAATAATGCCGATACCATTACTTTAAAAACACAAAACGGTAATGTGCAATTAGAATCGCTGAGGCAGCAGCTAAAAAAAGCGGTTGGGCAACCAAGTTATTCTTTAGCCGATTTTGTAATGCCCAATGATATTGGTGAAGATTACATGGGTGCTTTTGCAGTTACCATACATGGTGCAAAAAAACACATTGATAAATTTGCAGCAGAGTTTGATGAGTATAATAAAATATTGGTTCAAATTTTAGCAGATAGATTTGTAGAAGCTTTTGCCGAATGTTTACACCAAAAAACAAGAAAAGAATACTGGGGTTACGATAAAAATGAAACGCTTACTAATGAGCAATTGATACATGAAGAATATAAAGGGGTTCGTCCTGCACCGGGCTACCCTGCCTGCCCCGACCATACCGAAAAATTAAAACTATTTAGCTTACTTAATGTTACCGAAAACATTGGTATTGACTTAACCGAAAGCCTTGCCATGAACCCACCTGCATCGGTTTGTGGCTGGTACTTTGCACATCCTAAAAGCCATTATTTTGGAATTGGAAAAATTGATAAGGATCAATTACAAGATTATGCCAAACGCAAAGGAATGAGTATAGAGGAAGCTACCAAGTGGTTGAGGCCGGTAATAGAGTAATCTATCTCGATTTTATAACCATGGTATCTGTCCAGCTATCATGCCATGTTAATGTATTAAAGCCGCTAAAAACCTCAAAAGGTACACAACGGGATAGTGATCGTAATAAAGCATCTTTAAAAGATAACTCATCTCCATCCTGTCTAATGGCTCTGGAGCCTGTAATTATTTTACCCAATGTATAACCTTTAAATAATTTTTCGCAAAGCGTATAGTAAATTATATAATTAAGATACCCTATTAACATTGACAATAATAAAATCTCTGCACTCATTCTTCCTTCAGAGTACGCAATCCTGTTTAAAAACTCTGGTGCAATGTTTGCCAATAATGCTCCAATTGCAATTCCGGTTGCATAACTCAGTGCAAAACGCATTAACAAATTATCAATTAGCCAGTTTAAAAAACGTTGCCCTTGAGTTGCATAAACAAACGGATTTAATTCATACGATTCGTCCGTTAATAAATCTTGATGTTCATTGTTATTTGTTATTTCATTGGTACTTTCCATAGCTAATGTTATTTTTACAATAGTAATAAAAATATTTCAATGCGTATAATTTCATACAACGTAAATGGCATACGTGCCGCTATAAAAAAAGGCTTTATAGATTGGTTAAAAACTAATCCGGCTGATATTATTTGTTTGCAGGAAACCAAAGCCACACAAGGTGATGTAGATGTAAAGCAGTTAGAGGCGTTAGGGTTTCATCATCATTGGTTTAGTGCACAAAAAAAAGGTTACAGTGGTGTAGCCGTTTTTAGTAAAATAAAACCCGACAAGATTGAATTAGGCTGTGGGTTTCCTGGCAGCGATGATGAAGGCAGAGTAATACAAGTAGACTTTGGCGATATTCGCTTAATAAATGCCTATTTCCCCAGCGGTACAAGTGGCGATGAAAGGCAGCAATTTAAATACGGCTGGTTAAATGAATTTCATGGATATCTAAATAAATTAAAAAAGAAATATCCTAAAATTATTTTGGTAGGCGATTATAATATTGCCCACAACGAAATAGATATACACGACCCTAAAGGAAACAAAAACAGCAGTGGTTTTTTACCTCAGGAAAGAGAGTGGATGACAGCATTTTTAAAAAGCGGCTGGGTAGATACCTTTAGAGAATTTCATCCGGAGCCACACCGGTACAGCTGGTGGAGCCAACGTTTTCCTACTGTAAGGCTAAATAACAAAGGCTGGCGTATTGATTACATTACCGTTACCGAGCCTTTAAAAAAACAACTGAAAGATGCCGATATTTTTCCGGATGTTAAACACAGCGATCATTGCCCTATTTATGTAGAAATAAAATTATAACAACACAAAACTGTGCTTAGAGGTATCATCTTAAAAAAATAATATCAGTGATAGTATATAATGTAACCATAAAAGTGTCTGCCGATATTGCAACCAGCTGGTTACAATGGTTAAAAGATGAACATATTGCAGATGTAATTAATACCGGATGTTTTACACATGCTACCGTTTTACAATTACTGGAGGTAGATGATAGCGAAGGCCCAACGTATGCAGTACAATATTTTGCCGAAAGTAAATCGTTGTATAATAATTATATGGAAAAATTTGCAACCCAAATGCGGCAAAAAGGGTTTGATAAATGGGGCGATAAATTCATTGCCTTTCGTTCTGTAATGCAAGTTGTTAACTAAATGTGCAAAACAAAAAAAGGATTTGGTTATATGAAATAGGATTGTATATTCCCGCCAAAGCCGCATGTGCAGCGGCTTTTAAAGATTGCAGGCTAAAACCCTTTACCACACTGCATTTTAGCTATTTTAAACATTATTTTTCAATTAATACTAAGTTTATAAACAGCATATAAAACCACTCCCCTTGCGGATTTCAGCTATTTTAAAAAGTAAAATAAAATAAAAAATATTTTGTTGCAATTAAAAAGCATCTATATTTGTTGCAGTTAAAAAAATTCAAAAAAATTATTATGAACAAAGCTGAATTAATTGCAAAAATTGCTGACGACGCAGGTATTACAAAAACACAAGCAAATGCTACTTTAGATTCATTTGTAGATGCAGTAACTAAAACTTTAAAGAAAGGCGACAAAGTAACTCTTGTAGGATTTGGAACTTTTTCTGTTTCTAAAAGAGCTGCTCGTAATGGCCGCAACCCTCAAACAGGTGCTGTTATTAAAATTAAAGCTAAAAAAGTTGCTAAGTTTAAAGCTGGTAAAGAATTATCTGCTAAAATGTAATTATTGCTTTATGAATTAAAAGCCCCGATTAATCGGGGCTTTTTTATACCTTTGCATCCATTAAAACAAAAACATACTTATTATGGGACGTGGTGATATCAAAACAAAAAAAGGAAAAATTTTTGCCGGTTCGTTTGGTAAAATAAGAGCTGCAAAGCCTGCCAAAAAAACTGCTGTAGCAAAAAAGAAAGCTTAATTAAAATTTACTGTTTATAATTTACCATTTTAATCGCTTAAAAATGTGAGATGGTAAATTATAAATAGCTAAATATCTATGGCGCTAATCGTTCTATTTTCCAACTACCCTCTTCAGTAAGCTGCGTATATAAAAACCGATCGTGTAAGCGGCTGGGGCGCCCTTGCCAAAACTCTATTTCGGCAGGTATAATGCGATAACCTCCCCAATGAGGCGGCTTTGGAATTTCGCCATGCTTAAACCGCTCTCTGTAATAATCAAATGTTTCTTTTAACCATGCTTTTCCGGCAATTGCCAGGCTTTGCGGCGATGCCCATGCACCAATCTTACTTCCCTCGGGCCGGCTGTTAAAGTAGGCAATACTTTCTTCGGTACTAATTTTTTCGGCCTTACCGGTAATTCTTACCTGACGCTCTAAAGCAGCCCAAAAAAAAACCAAACATGCATTGGAGTTTTGCTCCAACTCAATTCCCTTGTTACTGTTATAATTTGTAAAAAAAACAAATCCTCTTTCATCAAATCCTTTAAGCAATACTGTTCTGGAAGATGGAACACCATTGCTTTTAACCGTTGCCAGCGTCATGGCATTTATTTCATCTACTTCACTTGTTGTGGCATCATGCCACCATTTGCCAAATTGCGTAAACGGATTGGCTTCAAGTTCGTTTTCGGAAAGTGTTTGTTGTTTGTATTCTTTACGTATGTTGGCTTATGTTTTGCATATATTAAATTGCAACACAAAAGTAGTATTTCTTTATCTACACTTTTTATATTAACTACAAAAAAAGCACCTCAAATGAGATGCTTACAATTTTTTATATTAACTGTTAGTATCCTAAAACAGATGTTCTAAAACTTGCAAGAAGCACAGCTCCTAAAATTGCGCTGATTATAGCATAGGCAACAAATACAGCCAGAATTACAACTACAACATAAATTACCTTTTTATCTTCCGGTGTTTTTTTAAGAGGACCAACGCCCAAATACATTAAATAAGCAGCATACACAGCACCAGCCAAACTTACTAAAATACCTAAAAAAGGGATGATAGATAAAATACCTGCAACGTAAGATGCAGTGGAAGAATAGGCCGCTACCTGAGCCGATTTATTTATGTTTTTTTCTGAGCCAAAAGATGTTGCTAATAAATCTAAAGCGTAAGTAAACACAAAAAAACTTGCCACACTTAAAATGTACGAAATGATTGCCAATGTAATATAATATTTCATACCCCAACCTAATCCGCCTGTAAATAGCATCGCCCCTAAAAAAGAGCATCCTGCCGGAATTAGTGCTAGTAATAAAACATAGCCCGTTAACAAACTCATTGGTGTTGCAGTTTCACCATTAATTACATCCCATTCTGTTTTTGGAGTTAATAGTATGTTTTTAACTCTTTCTATAAGGTTCATATACAATAAGTTTTAGAACTGTAAGTTATTAAATAGATTACATCTTTGCAAGTATTAAGTGCTGCAATTTTGCAGATATAATTAACATCTATGTATTATTATTCTCTAACTTTTGCTCAAGCGCTGCATTACGCTTATTCATTTCTGTAAGTCTTGCTTCTAAATCAAGCAGTTGAGTAGTAAGGTACGTGTACTGTTGTTTAAGTTCGCTGTATTGGCGCAGTAGTTTGGCTGCATCTATCAATTCATCTTCCAGTTCTTTTTCTCTGTTGGCGGCTCCTTGCGCCTCTTGTTGTTTTTGCCCTATTATGTTTTGCAAAGATTGAAGTTGATTTAATTTACCATCCATATCGCTCCGCAACTCGGTAATATCAAAAGCATTTTGCTTTAAAATTTCAATCTCTTCTTCCCGTAAAGTAAGAATTTCGTTTGCTTCGTTTAACTGTACCCTTAAACTTTCGTTTTCGGGCATAAGTTGTTTTATTTGCTGTTCGGTAAGCATTGTTGTTTTATTAGCTTACTAATGTTCCCACTTCTTCACCCTGTACTACTTTTAGTAAATTACCCTGCTTGTTCATATCAAAAACAATGATGGGCAATTTATTTTCCATACAAAGTGTAAAGGCTGTCATATCCATCACCTTTAAATTCTTTTGAATGCAATCGGTAAAAGAAATAGTGTTGTATTTTGTAGCTGTTGGATCCTTTTCGGGATCGGCAGTATAAATTCCATCTACCCTTGTGCCTTTTAAAATAACATCGGCCTGTATTTCAATTGCCCTTAAACTGCCGGCTGTATCGGTGGTAAAATAAGGATTACCTGTGCCTGCGCCAAAAATTACCACACGGCCTTTTTCTAAATGGCGTATAGCCCTTCGCCTAATGTATGGCTCGGCAATTTGCTCCATTTTAATAGCACTTTGCAAACGAGTATATACACCTGCTTTTTCTAACCCACTTTGTACAGCCATACCATTAATTACTGTAGCCAACATACCCATATAATCGCCTTGTGCTCTTTCTATACCGCTTTCGGCCTCGTTCATTCCTCTGTAAATATTGCCGCCGCCAATAACAACTGCCACTTGCACACCCAGCTCGGTTATTTGCTTAATATCTTTTGCATATTGTGCAATAATAGATGGATCAATGGGATCAAAACTGTCTTTACTACCCATTAATGATTCGCCGGAAAGTTTCAGTAAAATGCGTTTGTATTTAGCAGCCATAATTTTATAAAAAGAATTAATGTAGTTGGATAATTCTATAGCGAAGATACAGTAAAAAGCTTTGTAGTTTAATACTTAAAAAACACAGTACCTTTATGCATAAAACTTACCACTATGGTCTTAATGATTTTAGGTATTCTTGTTATAATTGCAGGCTTTGCCATACATAATATAGACACTATAAATAAATATACCAAAGGGTTAAAATATGCCGGTGTATTTATTTTTATAATTGGTTTAGTAACCAGTTGTTTTGTACAGGTAGATGCCGGAAAAGTAGGTGTAAAAAAGATGTTTGGTAAAATACAAAGCGATGTTTTGGAAAGTGGCTTGCATTTTATTAACCCTTTATATGAAGTTGAAAAGATAGATGTAAAAACGCTTAACTATACCATGAGTGGTGTACACGACGAAGGCGATAAAACCGGCGATGATGCAATAAGAGTACTTACTGCAGATGGGTTAGAAGTTACCATAGATTTAACAGTACTGTTTAGAGTTAATAAAAGCGAAGCACCTAAATTATTAAAAGAAACTGGCATAGATTTTCAGGAAAAAATTGTACGCCCCATTGCACGTACAAAAATAAGAGACAACGCTGTGTATTACGATGCTGTTGCACTATACTCCTCTAAAAGAGATGAGTTTCAGGCCAGAATTTATAAAAGCATTGATGATGAGTTTAAAAAACGAGGATTACAACTAGAAAATTTACTGGTAAGAAATATTACATTACCTGCATCGGTAAAGGCTGTAATTGAGCAAAAAATTAATGCAGAGCAAGATGCACAAAAAATGCAATTTGTATTATTAAAAGAAAAGCAGGAAGCCGAAAGAAAAAGAGTAGAAGCACAAGGTATATCCGATTACCAACGCATTATTAATATAGGCTTAACCGATAACCAATTACAGTACGAACAAATTAAAGCCATGAAAGAACTGGCTTTATCGCAAAATGCCAAAGTAATTGTAATGGGAAAGGGAAATGCACCCATTATTTTAGACAGTAAAAATTAACGCTTAACTGCTTTTATACTATACATCATCGGAAATTTATTTCCCCGGTCCTTAAAACGCCACATGCCATCGTTGCCTTGCTCCACATTGCTAAAACAGTTGTACGGCGAGTAAGGAAATTCGTGTAAAAATTCAATTTGCAAACCTTCGCTAATTAAGCATTCCAATATTTCGGAAAAAGGATGATTCCATCCATATTCTTTATATTCAATTTTAGCATACCTATCTGCATATGTACCTGTTTGTGCCGTTTCAATTACTTCATCATTAAAATAACTGTATTCAATTTTTTCCATTGCATCATCGTACATCCAAAGTGTGGGATGAAAATCGGCAATATAAAAAACACCGCCTGGTTTTAAATTTTGGGCAATAACTTTTGCCCAGGGTTTTAAGGAAGGCAGCCAGCCTATTGTGCCGTAAGATGTAAAAATTATATCGAATTTTTGGTGTACATGGTTAGATGTATCATACACATTACAACAAATAAACTGAGCTGGTATATTTAGCTCTGCCGATAATTCGTTGGCAAGCTGTATAGCTTCATCGCTGATATCTACACCGGTAACTATTGCGCCTTCTTTAGCCCAGCTAAGTGTATCCATTCCAAAATGGCATTGCAGGTGCAGCAGGGCTTTTCCTTTTACATCACCCACCTCATCCAACTCTATTTTATTTAAAGATGATTTACCTTTTTTAAAACTTTCTAAATCGTAAAAGGATGAAGTTTTATGTATAGCGGTTTTTTTATTCCAGCCTTCTTTGTTAGCATCAAAGTATTGTTGATAATTGTTTTGCATATTTAAAAATAGTTTTTTATACTAAAACTGCGAAACAAAATTGTTTCGCAGTTGCTCTACATTTTTATATATATACTAAAAGCTATTTTATCCGTACAAAGTACATGGTAATATTTTCAGTTTTGTCTTCCATTACCAGCATCCCGTTTTCAAATACAACCTTTGTAGTTTTAACGGGTTTGTTTTTGGGTTTATTGGTTAGCGTATTTTTAGCAGCATTATAAATATATGTTCCTGTAGATGTTGTACCTCCAAATGTGCCGCTGTATGTTTTGTTGGCTTTATAATCCAACCGCATTGCACTAAACTGATTGTATAAGGCCGTTGACAGTTCTTCTACTTCAATAGAATCTACCATTGTAAGGGCAGTATCCTTTTTAAGTGCAGTTCTTTCGGCATACATTAATTCTTTAATGCTGTTTAAATTAATATGCATTGTTCCCATATCCGGAAACGTCATTTTTTCTAATTTCCATTTACCTACAATAGTGTTTTGCGCTTGCAAATGAAAAGCAAACAAAACGCAGGTGCATACTAAAAAGCTTATTTTTTTCATGTTACTATTTTATGGGTGTAAAAATAGATGCAACAACTACATTTACATATACCCTTTGTGGGGTATTTTAGCTATTGCTAAACTTTTTGTTAAATATATAGCCTAAAGATAGGCTTTTAATAGGTTTTGAATATTTAGTTATTTCGTATAATATTGTGTTATATGCCAGCCTACAAAGACAGACACTTTATGCAAGACATCTTATTAAACTCTGACTTATGGCATTAAAGCAACTAATTAGTCAAAGAACTTTTCAGATTAGTTACTCTGTAATTATTGTAATTTTCGTAATTGGTGTAGCTTATTCACTAAGAAACTTGCCATCGCAGTTTAAAGAAAGTAAAAAGAAAGACCGGGAATTTTGTGAGGAGGAATACAAATTATCATTAAATGGCGTTATTACTGATTACAGCGGATTAGGAATTAAATCTCGTCCTATACAAATATTGCTCGACGATTCATTAGTTAAGATTCCCAGATATAATACCGAAATGTACTTGTATGTTGGCGACACTATTATAAAACAAGCCCGTAGCCACATCTACTACATTTATAGAAATTGGGCTCACTGAGAAATTTCGGGGAAACCCGAGATACTATTAATTTCGATTGTCAATAATCTTTTTTCAAATTGTCAATGAATTTTAACAATGACCAGCCGGCATATAACATCAGGTTTGCTGCAAGGCTGGCTGGACATTGGAGCAATGGGCATTTTATCGCTGTTGTGCTTCATCTGGGCAGGACGTTCAATTTTGAGCTTTAGTTCTTAACTTCATCTAATTAAAAAAATCAGCAGCGGTTCCGGGCGGACCAGCAATGAATTCCAGCCCTGCAGCAAGCCCTGCCCGTTGGCAGCAATTAAAAACCCTCAGCTACTAAATGACAGTTAATAATAATTCAGAAGTATGAAATTTACATTTACTTGCATAATAACATTCTTAGCTACAGTAACTTTTTCACAAAGTGAAATCAAGACATTTGTTGCTTCAAATACAATACCTATCCAATCAATAAGTCCTGATTCGTTAGATTTTTCCGACTTTGAAAGTATTGGAAATTCAATTGGAAACGCCAGAATTGTTATGCTTGGTGAACAAGACCATGGTGACGCACCCACTTTTTTAGCAAAAACCAGACTCATACAATATTTGCACGAAAAAAAAGGATTTAATGTGATAGCATTTGAAAGTGACTTTTTCTCCGCCACATACGGGTTTGAAAATATTACTAAAACCAAGCAGGATTTCCTCAAATTTTATAAAGCGAATATTGTTCCGTATTGGACATTTTGCGATGCATCCATTCCTTTGTTTACTAAAGTTATTCCAGAAAGCTTCGCCACACACAATCCGTTTATTATCGCTGGTTTTGACAATCAAATGTTTTATAAATATTCTACATCACATTTGTCTCAATACATTGACAGTCTCACGAGGGAATACAAATTGGATATCTTGAATAATGAAACTTTGTTTAAACGCATCTTAACAAGTATTATGAAACTTTCTAACCCGATGTTGTGTATTGCTGAGAGTAAATCGTTCTATGATAACTCGATAAATGATTTAACTACTTTAAAACAAGAATTTAAGACAAAAAAAGGTAATGAAAATATTGGGTGTGTTCTAATTGACAATTTAATTGCATTTACACAACAGTTACTCAAGAAGAATAATTTTACCACAATGGTTAATATAAGAGATATTCAAATGGCGGAAACCTTAAAATGGTTATACAAAGTAAAATTTCCAAATGAAAAAATAATTATTTGGGCCGCCAATTATCATATTTCAAAAAACATGGGACACTTTAAGAAGAAATCACTTAATGACAATATTTCAATGGCAACAGAACTTGTTAAAGACAAAGCATTTGACACAGTAACTTATTCCTTAGGATTTACTTCTTATGTTGGTGAAGCCGGTCGTATTGGAACAAAAACGTTTACTGTTGACAATCCTGACAAAAACGGACTTGAAACATGGATAGATAATTCAGCAGAATATGCTTTTATTGATTTTGAAAAATTCAATTCGCTGAATCCCCAATTTACAACTGAATTTGAAATGAAAAGTTGCGTAAGCGATAACAATGTCCATAAAAGCTATCCTGCACAATGGAACAAAATATTTGACGGAATATTTTTTATTCGACATATGTACCCATGTAAGATTAAAAATTAAAACTGCTGCCAACATGGGTATTGCTGGCAAGTGGGGCTGGACAATGTAACATCAGCTATGTGCAAGCATCAGCAGTGGTTCGGGCTAGACGTACAATGTTCAGCTTTAGTTCTTAACTTCAACATTAAATTTTCAATTAACAGCGGTTCCAGGCGGACAGAACACTACTTCTCAACCTGTACAAAGCCCTGTTACATTGTCCGTCAGCTAAAAAAAATTGCTCAAAATATTATCAGACAAAAAAAGAGAAGATGAAATTCATTTATTACAATTTGTTTATTACGCTTGTGACACTTGTGAGTTGTTCCAATGCATCACAACCAAACGACCCAATTCCCGAACACGAAATTTTTACAATTCAATCCAAGCTGGTTGGAGAAGTAAGAACAATAAATGTTTGGACACCAGCAGGCTACAAATCCGCTTTAGATTCTTTACCTGTTATGTATATGGCAGACGGTGGATTAAAAGAGGACTTCCCTCATATTGCAAATACTTTGGCTGAGCTTATTCAATTAAAAAAAATTAAACCAATAATTCTTGTTGGCATAGAAAATACACAGCGAAGAAGAGATTTAACAGGTTATACAGAGGTGGCAAAAGACAAAGAAATTGCACCAGTTGTTGGTGGTTCTGATAAATTTAGAGCATTTATTAAAGACGAACTTTTTCCTGAAATAACAAAGCGGTATAGAACCACAAATGAAAAAAGTATTATTGGCGAATCAGCATCAGGGCTTTTTGTAATGGAAACATTTTTTCTATCGCCTGAAATGTTTGACAATTATATAGCTTTTGACCCTTCGTTATGGTGGAACAATCACTATTTAGTGAGAACGGCAAAAGAAAATTTATCAAAATTCCCGGCGGCCGAAAAGCGCATTTGGTTTGCAGGTTCAAGCGCCGGGGAAGTCTCGCCATATACCAAAGAATTAGCGGAAATATTTAAAACTGAAAATCGTTTAAACTTAAAATGGAATTATTCGGACGAGCCAAAAGAAAAGCACACGACAATTTTTAGAAAGACAAAGGAAAAAGCAATGATTTGGGCTTTAAACAAAACAGAATAAAGATTAATTTAAACAAACATTAATTGTATGAAAAAGTTACAGTTCAAAGTAAGCATCAACGCACCTGCGACCAAAATTTATGACTTTATGCTTGGCATCAACAGTAAATCAACTTATGAGCAATGGACTTCTTTATTTAACCCAACATCTACCTATGAAGGAAGTTGGGATAAGGGAAATAAAATTCTATTTATTGGAGTAGATGAGAAAGGAGAAAAGGGAGGTATGGTTTCCAGAATAGCTGAAAACATTCCCAACCGTTTTGTTTCAATTCAACACTATGGTCTTTTAAAGCAAACAAGGAAATTACAGAAGGACCAGATGTGGAAAAATGGGCAAACGGATTTGAAAACTATACATTCGAAGAAAACAATGGAACTGCAACCGTCACGGTTGACTTAGACACCAATGAAGATTTCTTAGATTATATGAACCAGACCTATCCAAAAGCACTCGACAAGTTGAAAGAAATTTGCGAAAAATAACTATTTCAAGAATATCTTAAAAAATACAAAGAAATAAACACAGCCTGTAACATCAGTTTGCAATATTTTGAACACTATAATGGAAAATTACAGTGAGTAAACATTCTGACGATAAGAGAACATTTCCTTACTTACGAAAGCCCTGGATTCTTGAAACAATATTTTTCTTTGTTGTTTTGTGGCAAGAGTCGTTTAGGCTAAGTTCAAGAACCTCTCATAAAATTTTACCCTTAACTAAACGCCTTCAACATATTTACTATTATAATTTCGGTGACTTCGTAAATGGTTATGTTATTGCTTTCATAGTAGATGGCGTTTCCAATTTATTTCTTTTTAAGCAGAGAGAATCGTATAAACTATTAGGATTTAAAATATCTACAAGGAAAAATGCATTTTTGGCAAGTTTGATTTCAATATTCGTTGTAGCAATTTTTGAATTGACACAATCAACATCAACAACTTCAGACATTAACGATATTCCTGCTGGTGTACTTGGTGCAATTTTATATTTTTTTATACGATTACTTGCATTGAAATTGACATCGGAATATGGTAAGGCCTCAAAATAATACTGCCGCTACCAAGGGTTTTATGCAAGGTAGGCTCAACAAACTTAGCTGGGCATTAGTTCTTAACTTTAGCAAAATATTTTCAATCAGCAGCGTTCTGGCGGACGGAATACAAATTCCCAAACAACACCTAGCCTTTTCGTTGCTATCATTGTTATATAAAACATTTAAGCAATGGCAAAACAAAAACCTATCTGGAAAAAAGGGCGAGGAAAATTAGGTGTATTATCGCCTTTAATAGGCTCGTGGATTGCCGAGGCCGAGTCTTCCATGGGCAAGCTAAAATGCACTCGTGTGTTTGAGCCTGTACTTGGCTCTAATTATATTAAACTTACGGCTGAATGGAATTTTGGGAAATCTGTATATCAGGAGCATGCTATTATTGGAATGGATGATGGAAAAATATCTTTTTGGTCGTTTACTTCGGATGGTAAAAAATCGCAAGGTGATATTGCAGATGGAACCGATATTCCTCCCGAAGCTATTTGTTTTGAAGCTCAAATGCCTGCAGGCCTTGCACGAATGGTTTATTGGCCAAGTACAGATGAGGGTTTTAACTGGGCTGTTGAATCAAAAACAAAAAAAGGCTGGAACCGTTTTACAATACATCATTATAAAAAATTGATACCATAATTTATTTGCTTTTTTAAAGCTCTTTAAATTATGCAAGCTCCATCTTCTAATCCGGCAATATAATAAGTGAGTGGCAACCCTGTTTCTTTTTTATACGCCGGTTCCAGTTCCTGTATTAAGCTGTCAATATTTTCTTCTTTTATTATATTAATTGTACATCCACCAAAGCCGCCACCCATCATTCTTGCGCCAATTACGTAGGGTTTGGTTTTTACAAATTCAACCAAATAGTCCAACTCTTTGCAACTTACTTCATATGCATTACTAAGTCCTTCATGCGTTGCAAACATTTTTTTACCCAGTGCATGTATATCGTCATTTTGTAAATCGTTACATGCTGCTAATAATCTTTCGTTTTCCTGCACTACATACATGGCTCTTTTATAAACCAACTCATTTACAGGCAACACATACTTGGCAAGCATTTCTATTGTAACATCTCTTAACGAATGTATTTGTGGTAAATGTTTATTAATAATTTCAACCGCTTTGTTGCATTCGCTTCGCCTGTTATTATATTCACTGTTTGCTAAACTATGTTTTACATTGGTGTTTAATAATAAAATTTTATAGCCATCTAACTGTAAAGGAACATACTCATATTCATGTGTGCGACAATCTAATTTTATAAGATTATTTTTTTTGCCCATTACAGATGCAAACTGATCCATAACACCACATTGTACCCCTGCATATTCATGTTCGGCTTTTTGAGCCATTTTTATTAAGGTATTTTTATCTAAACCAGTTTGCAGTAATTCGTTTAACGCCAGAGCCACAGCACATTCTACTGCTGCAGATGATGATAGCCCTGCTCCTATTGGCACATTGCTTTTTTAATACAGCATTAAATCCTTTTACATTTATGCCAAGCTTTTTAAATTGATGGACTACGCCTAAAATATAATTTGCCCATTTATTATTTTGTAAAGGTGCAATTGCATTAATTGTTGTTGTAAAAAAACTATCTAAATCGGCCGCATATAAATTAATAGCATCGTCATTCGTTAATTCAATGGCAAAATAAGCCGCCTTATCAATGGCTGCAGGTAATACAAAGCCTTCGTTGTAATCGGTATGCTCACCAATAATATTAACCCGGCCCGGCGCTTTGGCAATTAATGGTACGTTGGTTGTATTAAATTTTTGTTGAAATATTTTTATTATGCTTTCCTTCATTAAAGTAAATTGTATTGAATTGTAAATTAACTAAATATAATACTGCGTAAACAAAACAGCTTCCCGTTTTTCGGAAGACTGTAAAAATAAATTAACTAAAGTTTACTGCTATACCTACTTTTTACATTTGAATTGTTAAAGAACCATAGCTCTATTTATTGCCAGACGCTTACCGCTAACATCTCTGAATTCAATCCAGTAAATACCTTTCCCATGTGTTCTTACATCTATATCTATTTTTTGATAGGGAATAGTTTGTGTAAAAATTTTGGAAATAATTTTTGCTCCTCTGTTATTATAAACTGTTAACGAAAGTTGCAAACTACTATTTGCCTCACTATAATATCTTACTTGAAACAAACCGCCACTT
>JADKIE010000002.1 GCA_016721385.1 Chitinophagaceae bacterium
AAATGCAGAAAAATCTTAACCCATCTTACAGCATTTACAGGCTACAATCCTTCAACGGACGAACAATCAATCAGTAACTATGAAACACTTATTGCAACCATCAAAGTACAAAACAACGAAGCGGCTAGTAAAATACAGGCTTACTCGGCTGCCGTAGATATTCGGCAAAAGCTATTTCAAAAAAATAGTGATTCATTAAACAAAATTATGACACCTATCGGGGCTGCCATTCGTTCTGCCTTTGGTAAAACTTCTAAAGAAGCTGCAGACATTGCTTCTTTGGTTACAAAAGTTAGGGGCATAAGCATTAAAAAAGACAGTAAAGAGCCTAACGCAGATACAGTAAGCCAAAGTGAACGCAGCTACGGTAGTATGACATGGGACTTTGGTGGAGAGGATTCTACATTAGAAAATAACGGAGAGTTATAACCCTGCCAACGACATTGTAAAACTTCCACAGCTTAAAGACAAGTTAATTACTCTACATCAGCTAATACTGCCGTGACAGTTGCCTGGTGCATTAAAGAAAAACGAGACGACCGTTCAGACTTTACAAACAGCTTACAGACATTACCCAACGTATTAAAGACGCTGTAAAAAGTCAGTATGGTAATACTTCTACCGAGTATGTTTTAATTAAAGGGCTAAAAGTGTAACTTTTCATTGCTGTATCAAAGCAATAAAATAGCAAAAACCATTAATAAAAAGCAAATAGGGCTGCATATAACATTGGGTTTGGCAAAATACGGGCAGAAGTTTGTACATTTCAACTGCAACAGCTATACTGTACCACATATCCGGCTGGACAAACTATATTTAGCATTTATTGTTACCTTCAACTTTAAAAGCAACTATCACCAGCGGTTCCAGGCAGACGGAATGCTAATTCCCGTAATTCGCCAAGCCCTACACGTTATATTGCAACCCGTTACAAAATCATACCGTCATTAAATTAATAACTGTATGACTTTTATTTGCAATTCATTACTTACTCTTAGTAATATTTTGCTTTTTTCGGGCGACAATTAATAACAATGAAATTTAACTGCTGACTCTTTATGCTGAACAAAATTTTAAATATTAGATTCAAAATTTCTATTAACCAACGCTCATTACAGCACTTTTGCGAGCACACAAACCCAACACACAGAACCCAACCTTGCAAAGAGCTGCAATTGCAAAACACAGCAATCAATTTTTAATTCAACCAATAATAAATACTCTTTGCTATGGTAGCGATCTTTCTGCCACTTTAAAAGAAAAGGAAGAGAAGGAGAAAGGGAAATATAGGGGGGCTCCGCCCCCCTGTATTTCCCTTTCTTAATTTAGGTAGTAATAATCTAAAAAAATATTACCACTTTGTGGTATTGAATACTTAAAAAGATAAATTATACATCTATAGAAAACACAATAAGCATTAACCCTTAAAAAATAAAAGATAGTGGCTCATATTTTTAATACCAACCTTAGTAACATCGCTGCAAAATATGTGCAGCACTTAAATATACTTGTTACAGATAAATCTATAAAGGAAACCATTGAACAAAACCCATTTTACCCAAGCCTATACAGCCTTAGTAATACATTTAGTAAATATAAAATTGAAACCGTTGCATTTGAAGCTACAGCAGAACAGCTAACCGAAGTACAAGTCCCTTTTGTAGCCTATATGCAAACACCCAATACAGGTAAAGACTTTGTGCTAATAACAAAAAAAGACAATGACAATGTAACATATATTGCACAAGGCAATAAAGAAGTTACCATTACGCAAAAAGAGTTTTTAGGCAGATGGCAAAAGATAATATTGGTGGCAGAGGCAAACAGTGCAAGTGGTGAAATGGATTATGATAAAAAACTAGCAAAGGAAAAATCTACAAAACAGAAAAGGGCTTTACAATACATAGGAGCTATTGCAATTTTAGTAGTACTCATTATTAGTTCTTTTGCAACAGCTAGTACAAATTATGTTTATAATAGCATCATATTATTTACAAAACTATCAGGCGTAGCTATTACATCGCTACTACTTATTTACGAAATTGATAAGAGTAACACTTTTGTAAAAAATATATGTACTGCTGGTAAGCAAACCAATTGCGATGCTATATTAAATAGTGGAGCAGCCAAGTTTTTAGGTATGAGTTGGAGCGAAGTAGGCTTTTTTTACTTTGTAAGCACCTTTTTATTTTTTGTAATACCTGGTTTATCATTTACTACAAAACTACCATGGTTAAGCTTTGCAGCAATAGCTGTATCGCCTTATATTTTATTTAGTATTTATTACCAGTACAAAGTAGTAAAGCAATGGTGCCCACTTTGCCTGGCTACACAAATTGTATTAGCAGCAGAATTGTGTTGGGGGTTGTACTATACAATTAATAGTAACGGCATAATAGTATCTTCGCTACAATCTTCAACATTTTCTCCTTCATGGGGGGAGATAGTGGGGGCAGTATTACTTCCCATTGTCCTCTGGTATTTTATAAAACCTCTATTATTAAATTCCAGAGAAACCACACAATACAAAGCTGCTTATAAACGCTTACTATACCATCCGGATACTTTTAATACATCATTACAACAACAGCAGGCAATAGATGGCTGGCAAAATTTAGGCATTACCATAGGTAACCCACAAGCACCCAATACAATTTTAAAAGTATGCAACCCCTATTGTGGACCATGTGCAAAAGCACACCCGGTGTTAGAAGAGCTAATACACAACAATGATGATTATAAGTTACAAATAATTTTTACCACAAAACCTAATGCTACGGATGAAGGCAAAACCCTACAAGCCATTTAATGGCAATACACAGCTTAGGTAACTTACAAAAAACACAACAAGCATTGGATGATTGGTACTTGGCACCCAAAAAAGATTATGAAGCGTTTGCAAAAAAGTATCCAATGAATGGGGAACTGAACCAACAATATAAAACACTGGAAAAAATGAGTGAGTGGTGTAATAAAGCAGAAATACAATTTACACCAACCATTTTTATAAACGGCAAGCAATTACCCAATAACTATAATGTAAACGAACTGAAATATATTTTATAGATGCTTTTATATCATGTTAAGGAACCAACATTAAAATACTTTGCAAAGAAGCCAATACAATGGTGTACAACATTGTAAAAGCTAAATTAAGGGAGTACTACCGAAAACCCTGCCCATGTTTTTTAACAAAGGCTTTAAAAAAAAGAGTAGGTACATTTATTAATCATCAGCCTTGTTTTCCTCCCTATAGGGAGGCTAGGTGGGGCTTATTAAAGTTTTTGGCAGCTTTTAAATTTTATAAAACTGCTACAATATTATGTTAATGAAATATAAAAATTTTAAGCAAATGGATGATTTGCAGATGAAAAAGGTGATGGGCGGTGTTGCCGAACCCAATTGTACAGCAAGTGTAACTTGCGGTAATGGGCACACTTATAGTTGTGCAGGAAATACCGGAACTTGGAGTGGTGATGGTAGTAATTTGGGGTGTTCTGGGCTGACAATATAGGTGCTACTTGCTATTATAAAGATGAAAGCAATAGCTGGGCTTATGCCACAGTTACTTGTCAAAATGGAGCAGGTGTAATGAGTTGGAGTACTTTGACAGTAGCATAATTTTCTAAATCTAAAAATTAATAAAATGAAAAAACTATCAAACGAAAAAATGAAGCAAATTTTGGGTGGAAATGCTGTTGCTAGTTGTAGTATAAAATGTATTGACAAACAGTTTCATTCTGTTGATTGCGGTACAAATGCTTGTGAGACAACAGCACAAAATACAGTGAATTGTACGAATGGAAATGATATTGTTAGCACAAGTGACCCTTGTAAAGATGTTACTGAACCTGCCGAAGCCTAAAATCAACAAATCTAAAATTTAGAGGATTCGGATATTAATCCGAATCCTTTATAAATATAAACAATTTAATTTATGCTTAATTGTACTTTCCGAAAAATTATTTTTTTAACTATCGGTTTATTTTTTTTGACTAATAAAGTATTATGTCAAAATGAATTTATTTTAAAAGGTTATTTAAAAGGTCTTGGCACAGGGAAAAAAGTATATCTTGGAAATAAACCTAAGGGTATCGGACCTACTTTTATCCCGATTTTTTTCGACTCAGTTTATTCCGTTAAAGATTCCTTTTATTTTAAGAAACATAAATTTAATTATGTAACAGACTATAGTGTAGAAACAGAACTAGACAATGGTTGGCAGAGTTTTTTGATTGACAAAGGAAATATTCTTATATCAGGTCATGCAGATACAATATATCGATCTAAAGTTATTGGTTCTGCTAATGAAACGCTTTATAAAAAATTTACTAAAGAAATTTATAAACCTTGGGATAGTGAGTACTTTGCTATGATGAAACGATTACCTGGTAGAAAAGACATTGACAGTAGTGCATATAAGAAAATAAATGATAGTATGATTGCACTAACATTAGCACACAGAAATCGTATTTATAATTTTTATAAAGAAAATGTAAAACAGAGGCCCTATGTAGCTTTAGAGCCTTACGTATGGCTACAATCGAAATAATGCCCGACACGGTGTTACAAGTTTTTTTACCATGCTTCCAAAAACTGTTCAAAATTACCTCCTTAGAAGATGTTAAATATAGGCTATACGGTTTTAAACAGAATGTTGTAGTGGGTAAAAAAGTGCCAAATTTTTCTTTTTTTAGCACAAAACTTAATAAAACAAACCTAACTGAACTGGACGGAAAATATAAGCTACTAGTTTTTTGGGCTAGTTGGTGTGTGCCTTGTATTGCCGAAATACCAATTTTAGATTCTCTAGAGAAAATATATAGCTCTATTGGGTTAAAAATTTACCCTGTAAATATCGATAATGAAAAATCAGCTTGGGAAAAAAGTATTGCAAAGTATAATTTTAGTTGCACTCATCTATCACAGCTAAGTGGAAACAAATCACCTATATTTAAATACTTCGCTTTTTCATCTATACCGAATGCGATACTGTTAGATGTTGATAATAAATTATTACTTTATGGACCTGAAATAAAAAAATATTTTGATTTACTTGAAAAGTTAAAAAAGCAAAATAATCCTTAGTTTAATTATCTAATAAAGAAACGAATTCATTAAATTTTATATAACTGCATAGTTAAATTATTACCCCATTGCCCACAAAGTTTAAAAAAAGTTTTTTTTACCCTCAACACGACACCATGGACTGTGGCCCTACCTGCATTCGCATGGTTGCTAAATTTTACGGTAAAAGTATTGGCATACAAAAATTACGTACACAAAGCCAATATAGCAAAGAGGGTGTAAGTATTTTGGGTATTGCCAAAGCTGCGGAAAGTATTGGTTTTAAAACAATGGGTGTACAGCTTACCCTTGCAGAGTTACTAACTGTAGAAAGCCCTTGTGTTTTATACTGGCAACAGAATCACTTTGTAGTTCTTTATAAAGCAAAAAAGAATAGTTTTACTATTGCAGACCCTGCAAAAGGTATTATCAAATTATCAAAACAAGAGTTTGAGAAAAATTGGCTAAGTAGTATTGATAATAACGAAGCAAAAGGCATTGCCTTGCTTTTAGAACCCACCGCCAACTTTCACCAACAACAAAACGAAGTAAATCAAAAATAGGTTTTGGGTTGTTAAGCAAATATGTACTAAAATATAAAGCACAAATATTTCAGTTGTTTTTAGGTTTATTACTGGGCAGTTTATTGCAATTAGTATTTCCTTTTCTTACCCAAAGTATAGTTGACACTGGTATAAATACACATAACTTAAACTTTATACAACTTATTTTAATAGCACAGTTTACTTTATTTTTTGCCCGTACGTTTGTTGATTTTATCCGTAGTCGTATTTTATTATTCATTAGCACACATATCAACCTAGCTATACTATCCGATTTTTGGATAAAGCTAATGAAGTTACCCCTGTATTATTTTGATACTAAGCAAACGGGGGATATTATGCAACGCCTTGGTGATCATAAACGAATAGAAAGTTTTATTACCGGCACAGCATTGCAAACGCTGTTTTCAATTTTTAATTTAGTAGTGTATTCATTTGTGTTGCTCCATTTTAACATTACTATTTTTATGGTATTTGCATTTGGCTGTATGCTGTATTTTTTATGGATACGATTATTTTTAAAATTCAGGCGTCAGCTAGATTATAAACGCTTTGCCATTGCCAGTAAAGAAAACACCATGACGATGCAGTTAATACAAGGTATGCAAGAAATTAAACTCAACAATGCCGAACATTTAAAGCGTTGGGAGTGGGAGGGCATACAAGCATCTTTATTCAAACTTAATTTTAAATCCTTATCATTAAGCCAGTATCAGCAAGCCGGAGCTTTTTTTATTAATGAGGGTAAAAATATTTTTATCACCTATTTAGTAGCTAAAAGTGTGGTAGAGGGTCAACTTACATTAGGAGCTATGCTTGAAGTACAATATATAATTGGGAAATTAAATAGCCCGGTTGAGCAATTAATACAATTTACCCAGCAGGCACAAGATGCAAAAATTAGTTTAGAACGTTTAAACGAAATCCATCAGGTAGAAGACGAAGAAAACACTACAAATCAATCTTCGCTAATATCCTCAGGTTCCCTCTCCTTTGGAGAGGGGGTTGGGGAGAGGGCAATACAATTAAACAACATAAACTTTACATATGCAGGAGCTGGTAATACACCTGTACTAAAAAATATAAATGTAATATTTCCTAGCGGTAAAGTAACTGCCATAGTAGGTATGAGTGGCAGTGGTAAAACCACTATATTAAAATTGTTGCAAAAATTTTATAATCATTATCAAGGCGAAATTAAAATTGGCGAAACTAATTTAAAATACACAAGCCCATACTTTTGGCGTAGCATAACAGGTAGCGTTATGCAAGACGGTTTTATATTCAGCGATAGTATAGAAAAAAATATTGCAGTTGGGGATGAAAGCCCAAACTATGAAAAATTAATTCATGCGTGTAAAGTGGCAAACATTTTATCTTTTATAGAAACGTTGCCTTTGGGCTAATACAAAAATTGGTGCAGAGGGCAACGGTATTAGTGCAGGGCAAAAGCAACGTTTATTAATTGCAAGGGCTGTTTATAAAGACCCACAGTTTTTATTCTTTGATGAAGCCACAAACGCTTTAGATGCAAATAATGAAAAAGCCATCATGGAAAACTTGCAAACCTTTTTCAAAGGAAGGACAGTTATTGTAGTTGCTCATAGATTAAGTACAGTAAAAGATGCTGATAAAATTATTGTGTTAGAAAATGGAGAAATTATTGAAGAAGGAAACCACGAAGAATTAGCCAATAAAAAAGGGAAGTATTACGAGTTAGTAAAAAATCAATTAGAATTAGGAAACTAAAATGCCGGTAGAAAATATAAATACTGAACAACAAAATACAAGACGCTTTCAGCGTTCAGAAATGGTGCAAGAAATTGTATCAAACAAGCCTGGCTTTTTAGTAAAGTACGGTATTGTTTTTTTTCTAATTACGCTAATCCTTTTGGTTGTAGCTTGTTGGTTTATACAATATCCCGATATAGTTAACACAAAAGCAAAATTAACATCCATCAATGCACCTAAAGTAGTCATTACAAAAATAGCAGGGAAATTAATAAAACTGTTTGCAAAGGAAAATGAACAGGCTTACACAGGCGATGTGTTAGGATATATGGAAAGCATTGCAAATAATGAAGAAGTAATTTTGCTTTCAAAAAATATAGATACGGCTACAATTTTATTTAACAATAACAATTTACAAAGTTCATTATCCTTTTTGCAAAACGATTATGCTAATCTTGGCGGAATTACAACAAGACTATCAAAGGTTTGCTACTGCTTACCAAACTTTTAAAGCTATTTAAGCAACGGTTTTATATTCGTAAAAAAAGGGATGCTCACAAATGATTTATCATACTTGCAAAAGATGCACAGCAATCTTTTAAATCAAAAAGGATTAAACACACAAGACCTTGCCTTACAACAAAAAACATTTGATGCCAACCAATCTTTAAAAGAGGATAAAGTAATTTCGGAATTAGATTACCGCAACGAAACTTCAAAACTAATAAGCAAAAAATTAACCCTTCCACAAATAAGTTCAAATATTATTAGTAACGAAGCACAGCAAAATGAAAAACTAAAAGAAATTGCAGAATTGGAAAATACCATTGCTCAACAAAAATCAATATTCAACCAATCGTTAAATGCATTCAAAAGCCAAATAGACGAGTGGAAACAAAAGTATTTATTTATAGCACCCACAAGCGGTAAAATTGCTTTTGCTACTTTCTTACAAGAAAATCAACAGCTACAAGCCAATCAAGTTATTTGTTTTATAAATCCTGAAAACACACAATATTATGCAGAAGTTTATATCCCTCAAACCAATTTTGGTAAAGTGCAAAAAGGGCAAGAAGTGTTATTAAAGTTTCCATCTTATCCATTCCAAGAATACGGAAGCGTGAAAGGTAAAATCGATTTTATAAGTAACATTAGTACCGATAGCGGTTACTTAGCAAAAGTTAATTTATTGCAAGGTTTAACTACTAATTACAATAAGCAAGTACAATATAGGGATGGTTTACAAGCACAAGGCGAAATTATTACAAAAAGATATGCGGTTGCTTCAACGATTTTATTATAACATAATTAAAAGCGTAAAAAATAATGCTTATCTTTAATACCTAGTCATTATACAACCACTAATTCAAAATTTGTTTTCATTGGGTACGGATTAAAAGCGAATTGGGGTTTCTACCCCGATTCTATTTTTAACTATTTTTTTAATTATTGCTGCTTCGTGATTTCTCCAAAAATAATTTTTGATTTTACATTTACTCCGTAAAAAAATAATCACACTCTAAAATTTTAAATTATGCCCTCACATTCCGAAACAGGTCATGCAAAAAACGTAGCCAACTTTCAAGATTTAATTTCTTTTTGCACTGGCTATGGTGCTACCTACAACCCCAGTAAAAGTGCGTTAACCATTGCTAACTTACAAGTACAGTTAACTAATGCCCAAGCTGCCTTACAGCAAGTTAAAACAACACAAACCGCTTTTAACAATGCTACCAATAATCGTATGTTAGCGTTCAAGCCTTTAAAATCTTTAGGCACAAAAATTATCAACGCCTTAGATGCTACCGATGCTAGTGTTGAAACTGTAAAAGATGCAAGAACCATTAACAGAAAAATACAAGGACAAAGGGCTACACCCAAAGTAGCAGAAATAGCAGTAGCTGAAGGGACTACACCACCAGCAGATAAAACAATCTCTACAAGCCAACAGAGTTACGACCAACAAATTGAACACTTATCAAAATTTATTGAGTTGCTTTCTGCCGACAGTAATTATAGCCCTAATGAAACAGAATTAACAGTTACCGCCATTCAAACTAAGTTAGACCAACTTAAAGTAACCAATACAGCAGTAATAGATGGCTATACTAATTGGAGCAACAGCCGTATCAATCGTAATGCTGCTTTATACAATCCATTGACAGGTCTTGTTAATACAGCGTTAGACATCAAAAAATATGTTAAGTCCATCTTTGGTGCTACAAGCCCCCAGTTCAAGCAAGTGAGCAAGTTGGAGTTTAAAAACGTTAAGTCATAATTCGGGTGGACACCCTAAAAGTTTAATACTAGCTACTCCCCTTTCGGTTGGAGCTACTGCAATGTTATAACTCCGAACTGCGGTTTTAATACTGCTAACTGCGGTTTCAATTGTTGTAACTGTGTTGACAATATTACCGACTGCGATTTTAGTTGGAGCAACTGCTTTGACAAAATGACAGATTGAGACCTTAAAACTCCGAACTGCGGTTTTAATGTTTGCAACTGCGTCGGCAATACTCCTTACTGCGGACACCATTTTATGGCCTGACACTTAAAAATTAGTTTAAGCATTAGTAATAATAGGTAATTTCTCATCGGTGGACACTAAAGCAATGTTCAAACTTAGCTCGGCTGCAAATAAAGCACTTGGTACTGGCACACAAAAGCCAACTCACATGGGCAAACCAGTACCAACAGCTTCATTTGCCCTACGCTTCTTGGCAACCTCTCTAACTAATAGCATAGTTTACATTACTCATAGTTGAGATAGGGCTGCATATAACACTCGGTTTGGCAAAATACGGGCAGAAGATTGTAACCATCAGCAATTACAGCATTGTGGTACTTCAGTTCCGGCTGGACAAACTATATTTAGCATTTATTGTTATCTTCAACTTTTAAAACAACTATCATCAGCGGCTCGGGCTGGACGAATTTCAAATACCCGTACTTCGCCAAGCCGTCAACGTTGTACGAAATTAAATCCACCATAAAAATTCTAATATGAGATACATAGTATTTTTTTTATTTATTTTTTCAAGTTGTGCTGTAAGCAAACCTGACTATAAAATTTTTTGCATTAAAGGGGACAATTCATCTATAAGACTGATACCCAAAAAAGAGCCATTTACTCCAATTAATGATTCAATTTCAAGAGTAATTGATGCAACAGTATTAAATCTTAGAAATTTCGAACCCAAAATAAAGACTGAATACAAAAAGTATATAATGAAAAAATTAAAGAACTTGATAACCAAACATTTTTGAACTTATCACTTATGATTGGATATTATACAGCATTTAAAAGTCGCCCTTGTGATGAAAAAGCATACAGTGATTACCTAAAAATTTAAATTTAATGACTACTTTACTAAACAATTCAAAAAACCTAAATCAAGAAATAAAGAAACTCTTAGATGGACAAAATTTGAATGGCAAAGCCGATTCAGACATAATAGATTTGATATCTGGAGTTCATTAATTCAAAAAAATGAAATTCTTTATATTTTTTTTCATCCTGTTCTCTTATATTAATTGCAAATCTCAAAGTAACTCAACTTTTGATTCGGCTTTTAACGGAAAAGAAATATTCTTTAAAAACATAGATTCACTTTATTTAAGAGAATTGTTTTTGAAACGTGGCAAAGCATTTGTAAAAAATATGAAGACTGTTTAAAAAAGACAAAAACTACTTTTGGATGCCAATGGTTCTTTCTCATCCAAAAAATTAAATGCTTGGATGTATTCTGACTTGTTAATGTTACAAATTGATTTCATTTATGACTCAATTTTACCAGTAATATACAGCAAAAAGGAATTAAAGGAGTTTCGGGCTCTTAAATTTGAAATAGCTAACAAATTCATTGACGTAAATTATGAAAATAAAAAAATATCTTTTAAGCATTCATTTTTTAATGAACAGATTATAGATTATTTTAATACAATAAATGGTGCTAATAAAATTTCAAACCTTGAATATCTTTATTCGATAATAAATATAGATGAAATAGACATTTTTAAACAGTTAGAAAGTTTAATCCCTAATGCTGCTACGACTATTGATTTAATAAATGTAGATGAAGCATATCGTATAAATGTATTATCGTTTAAATTTACTTTAGTTAATACTTTCATTCTACTACACGAATTTTATCATCATTTAAATATGTACGATAAAGACCCAATACTATGTGAGACAAATGCGGATAATTATGCAATCTCAAAAATTTTTGAGATTTATAAATATATTAACCCATCAAAATTTATAGATAGTTATGCAATGAATGCGATTATGATGAAACAAATAGACTTGAAACGAGTTTCAAAAAGTAAATTAAATTGTTTTCAATATGAAAAATTTATCAATAATATAGATGTTAACAAATTTTCTGCGTTAAGCATCTTAGGAGAGTATTTCACTCCTTTGATTTTTAAAAATACAATTAGAATTTACACTAAAAGTGATAGAGCTAAAATAGCCTTTTATAGAATTAGAAACTTCTATAAAATTGAAAAATTGATAAATAAGTGTGATTCAAATAGTCGTTGCATAAATTGTTGCGTATTAGAAAAGGATGATGAAGGAATATTATTCTTCGAAGAAGAAACTCAAAAATTTTCAAAAGCTATTAGTCAAATAGATAGTTTTAAAATCAAAGACTATCACTACCTAAATCCTGTAAATCCTGCATTTGCTGCTATGTCACTTGGGAACTATTTTTTATCTATTAAAGATTATTCTAAAGCTATTTTTCATTATAAGAATTCAGACATTCTAGGGTATGATAAAATAACAACAAGCACAGTGATTTCATTTTTAATATTAAGCGACTTATACTTATACAAAAATGAATTAAGAGATATTGAAAAGTCTAAAGTTTATTTGGAAAAAGCAAAAAAATATAATAATATATTCCGTGACTTTGATAAAGCTTTTTTTGCCAAAAAGAGTGAAGATATTGAAAACTTCGTACAACATTCGGTTTGGCTATATGGCGGGCAGAAGGAATAACAATGAGCATTTGTAATTCTATTGGGCTGTGGTTCCGGCAGAAGTTTTTCAATTTAGCTTTTTGTTTTTATCTTCATCAAAAGTTTTTCAATCAGCTTCGGTTCCAGGCGGATGGAATTCTAATCCGCCACATCGCCAAGCCGTAGCCGTTGTACGCTATTTACTGACATCCTACTAACGATAGACATAGAATGACCCTTAATAAGATTTTTCTTTTCCTTATGACAGTTGCAATAATTTCCTGCAGCTCAAAATCAAAAGTTCAAAATGACTCAAATTGTTTTGTTAAGTATGACAGCCTTTTTAAACTAATTGACACGACAAATCTTGAAATTATTCGAGGGACAGATTCTGCTGCAGTTGAAGTATTGGACAAAGCCTCAAAAAATGGATACAGAGGAATTATGCGTTTTGACGACAAAGATAATTTACGCTTTTTTGCTTTCTTGTATAACGACCATAACGATGCCAGTTTTATTTTGACTTATGATTCAGTTGGAAACAGAACTCGTAAGTCACACGGAGAAGTCGTACAGTGGACATTTTACACACCAAAAGACTCAACGATTAAGTTTACTTTTTACCTATGTACAATTGATAGAAACTATGGAGATATTACAATTAAATCAGGTAAATTTATAAAAGAAGGAATAACACTTTATGAGTCAAATTTTACCAAAATAATTTGTGCTAATATTTCGATTAATAAAGCCAGACTTAGACAGCACAAGGAAAATTTATTTGACAGGGAAATTGGCAGAACAAATGTTCAAAAGAACAGCAACTTTTTGTTGACTCTACAATTGCACTATGATAAAACAGCGTACAACATTGGTATTGCCAATAGTGGGGCATGACATTGGAGCAATCAGCAGCGGTAATTTTGTTGTGCTGTGGTTCGGGGCTCGACGAATAAAGCCCAGCTTTAGTTCTTAATATTTAACTTTATCAAAAGTAAGGCACCGGTTCCAGGCGGACGAATATAAAATTCCCCACCATCGGCAATACCTGCTCGTTGGGTGTCACTTTGTGGAACCCTTAAAAATTTGAATCTCTTTACTAAACTTTCCTTATGAGCAACAATTCTTTTCCTCTTCGCATTACACTAATTTTGACAGCTTTAGCACTTTTCAATTTCAATGCAGTTTCACAAAATAAAAAGCTAGCTGAAATTACTGCTGAAGGCAGTTCAAGATTAAAAGTAAAGCCTGATATTGTTACGTTTACTCTGACAATTGACAAAACTGACACCATTGAAAAAAATGTAATCAAAATTCTCAATGAAGAAATTCAATCTCTTTCCCAATCCTTAGAAAGGCTTGGTTTTCAAAACAAGTCTATCAAAATATCTGATTATCGGATTTCAAGCTCCTTTGACGATGACGACAAACAAAAAAAATATACTGCAACAAATATTTTAAAAGTAGAATTCAAACTTGACAATAAAGTAATTGATGCGCTTTACAATGAAATACAGACCAGCAATTTTAAGGACTTAGACCTAACATATGAAACTGGCATTTCGGACAGTTTAGAAAAAGCAACTCGAGTTTTATTAGTTCAATTAGCAATAGAAGATGCCAAAGCAAATGCAATGAACATTTCTAAAAGTTTAGAATTAAGTATCACAAAAGTCAAACAAGTATATAAAGAAAATACCCGTATCCAAGTGCTGGCGAATGAAATCAGTTTTGTAAAATTTACGCCTCCAAAAATTGCTGGGGACACAGATTTTAGTTATAAATCTTCGTTCGACAAATTTCAAGTCGAAGAAACTGAACTTGAAGAAAAGATTACGGTTGTTTACGAGGTTTCTAATTAACGTTTACAAAGCGAACGCCCAACAAACGGTTTTGGGCAAGTGTGGCTTGACAAACTAATTTCAGCTAACTGCATCTCCGGTCTTCAGTTCTGGCTGGACGTTCAATTTTGAGCTTTAGTTCTTAACTTCATCTAAATAAAAACATCAGCAGCGGTCCCGGGCGGACAGTTGGAAAATACCACACCTGCCCAAAGCCGCCGACGTTATGTGCTATACGACTCAATAATTTTTAGTCGCTTTATTTTTAGCAAACTATTTTCGGGTAGACATAGTATTGACTTGACAAAAAGTCCACTTTAGGCTTGACAATCTTTGATATTCCTTTTGTCCATTTTTCTTCTGTGGCTTTTTATTCAACAATTTATCGGGTGGACTTTTGGTAAAGTCATCTGAATACAAACAGAAAATATATCTCGACAAAGAAAAAATAAGCGACAAATTTATCGATTCATACAACACTTAACTTTTGATTCAGTTTGCTTTTTTCAGCAACATCTTTTGGCCTGACAATTTATAAACATTGATTTTCAATTTTTACTACTATTCGGTTGGATAACTTCTAAAGGTTTAACCCACTTTTTTCTGTTAGACAATTTTTACTTCGGGCTGACAATTTGTAAGTTGCAAGCCCTGTAATTTTATTTTTGGGTATTTGGAAGTTGAACTCTACCCTTTTTAAAAAACATTTTTTGCTCGACTCAAAATATTAAGTTGGTAATAACAAATATTATAAACTATCGAAGCGAAGATCTACGTATAAGATGTACAGCACATAACATTGGGTTTTGTACAATCGGTGGCGGGACAAACTCCAATCAGCTTTAGTTCGCTGCTGTGCTTCTGTTCCGGCTGGACATTTTCCAATTTGGTTTTTAGTTATTAACTTCAACACAAATTATTAATTGGGCTGCGGTTATCGGCTGGACATTAATAAATCCACCGTTGCACAAAGCCCTGCTCGTTAGCGGTAATTATAGAACTCAGCACTTTGTAACAAATAAGTAAGTTAAACGTCTTAAAATGACACAAAATGAAATCAATGAAAAAATCAATTAGCAGTTCTTCTGTAATTCTAATATTGGCATTGCTAGGACTATTTCAATCTTGTAAAACTATAAAAGTTCAAGAAAAATGGGCTTTTGCATCATCGGAATATATAAAAGAGCAACTTGACAAAAACTTAGAAAATATAATTTTTCTTCAATAGACAAAAGAACTCAGTCAAAAATCAATTGAAACGATATTGAATACTGAAAATGAATCTATTATTGAAAAAGAAAATGTAAAATTAAACAGGTACTTCTACCTAATTGATGATACCATTTCAATCGAATATTTTGTCTTTCAACCTGAAAAAACAAATAAAGTCGGACTTTTTTATATGGGGAATAGTTCCAATATTTTTGATTTCGCTGATAACCTCTTTAGGCTATCTTCTCAAACAAAATCTAAAATTTATGTAATAAACTATCGTGGTTATGGAAAATCTAAGGGAACGCCTTCTTTTTCAACACAATTTTCTGACAACTCGTTAATAACCAAAGAAATCATACAAAAACAAAATAAATTAGATTTCGTAATTGGTTTTTCATTAGGGTCCGTATTTGCATCTACACAGCAACAGAAAACAAAACGGATGCTCTAAATTTATTAGCACCTGTTCTCAAACACAAAAGAGTTGTTCAAGTATTTCAAAAAACAAAACACAAGAGGAATAAAAGCTCTTTTAGACCCTTTATAAAATTCTCAGCAGACGAATATCTATTAAATGTATCTAATACAGAAAAAATAAAAAGTTATAAAGTTAAATTGATTATTATGCACGGTAATGCAGATAAACAGTTGCCATATTTTATGGGACAAAATCTTTATAAAAATTCAATCTCATTAGACAAAGAGCTAATAACAATTGATAACGGTAAACATTGGTCGCCTATGCTGCAAGAAAATTGGAATATGTTAATCAATAAAATAAAATAAAAATGGAAAAAGAAATAGTAATCAACCTTATTTATATCGCTATTCTTCTACCATTTATTCTATTGGCTGTAAATAGAACTCAGCCAAAATGGAAGAAAAATACTGTCTTGGTCTTCTCCTATTTTTTTATTTACAAGATTGCCTTACTAACGCCAAGTTACATTTCTTGGATGCAAACCGATAATTTAAATTGGAATTGGTTGGGCAAACTTTTAGCTATTTTATTTTCTATACTTTTTTATTACAAGTTTAAACAAGATTTTGAACAAGAGTTATATATTAATTTCAACCCTCAGAATAAATATTTAAAATCAAATATCATTATTCTATTAATTATTTCAGCTATTGCCATACTTGAAGGAATACTGTTTTATAACCAGCAATGGGACACAGAAACTCTCTTATTTCAAGCGACACTGCCAGGTATTGACGAAGAAATGGCATACAGAGGTATAATTTTAGGGTTATTTTCAACTTTTATGCAAAAAAAATTAGTATTTGGTAAAGTTGTAATTAATTCGCCTTCTATTTGGATAGTCGGGATTCTTTTTGGTATAATTCACTCATTGCAGTTTGACAAAGAGTGGCACTTAGCATTTAATCTTCTCTATTTTGTAAAAACATTTATTCTTGGGACATTATGGTGTTATATGACTATCAAGACAAAAAGTATATTACTACCAATTATTTCTCATAACCTTTCAAACACTTTAGCAAACTTAATTGGAATGATAAAATAACTACCGCTAACAGGGGTTTGGCAAAATGGAGGCAGAAGTGCTAAATTGAACATTAGTAATTCTATTTAGCATTTGTGCTATACTAAACATTTGTGCTTCTAAGCCCCACTTCGCCAAGCCCCAAACACGTTGGTTGCAATTAATTAACCCTACTGTATGACGAAATATAAAATTATTGTCTTGGCTTTTTTGACAACAACAATTGTTATGAGTTGTAATAAACCAAAGACAGTAATTCTCTCTAAATTTCTAAACGGCAAACCCAAAGAAACCATTGACCTCGTTAGACCTGTTACTCAAGACAGCGTTGGTTTGATGAAAGTGTATTTTGAGAATGGGAATGTACAGGCATATGGACAATCAAAGAATAGAAAACGACAGGGTGAATGGATTTGCTTCTTCCCGAATGGCAAACCCGAATGGAAATCTGTGTTTAATGATGATATTGAAAATGGCGAAACTACTTGTTATGACACAATTGGCTTTGGAGAAAATTTGATGTAAAAAATGGGGTTAAGGACGGTAAGTATACAAGCTATTTTTACGATTGGTTCGACTCAGTGAAATGCTATGTGAATGGAAAATACGTAAATGGAATTGAGCAAGGTCTTTGGACAAAAACAGACACGGCAGGTGTTTTACTTGTAGAGATGACATATGTTGATGGGAAAGCAATTGGGTATTTTGACTAATCGATACAAAAATGGGAAATTGAAACTAAAAGGTGAATTAGACGAAAAAGGTTCAATGAAAAATTTTACATTTTATGATGAAAATGGTGTCGCAACAAAGAAAAAAGAGTATCTGCTCCGTAAAATTTAACTGCAACCAACATGGGTATTGCCAATAGTGGGGCTTGACATTGGAGCAATCAGCAGTAGTAATTCTGCTGTACTGTGGTTCGGGGCTTGACGAATAAAGCCCAGCTTTAGTTCTTAATATTTAACTTTATCAAAAGCTACGAGAAGAATTCCGGCGGACGGAATTCTAATTCCCCATCATCGGCAATACCTGCTCGTTGTACGTCATTCTAAAAACCAAAGAGATGAAATTAATACTAATTATTTTGACAGTTTTATTTCCTTTTATTTTAAAGGGACAGACTGAATTTTTAGACCAAATCAAAATTTATAAAATAAATGACCCTAAACTAAAAGAAATAGAATTTTGTGTCTTTAAAAAAAGACATTGACAAGAAAAAACCACTTTTACTTTTTCTTGGAGGTTCGGGACTTGAACCAACTTTTAAGTTCAATAATTCTGATAAACAAGTTTACTATACAGGTTTTTATAGATTTATTGAAGTATCAAGACAAATACCATATTGTGTTTATAAATAAAGCAGGAATCCCACTATATGATACAGTACAAAATTCAAATGAACAATACAAGGCAACCAAATTTGCCGAAGAGAACAACACAATGGAATGGCGTTCAGAGAGTGCCTCAAAAGCAATAGATTATTTAGTAAAAGTACTTCAAGTTGATACAAGTAATGTTGTAGTTGTAGGGCACTCACAAGGCGGACAAGTTGCACCCAAAGTTGCCGTTTTAAATAAAAAGTAAAAAGGCTGTAATGATGTCCAGCAATTCCCTTGACCACATTTATGACAGGATATTATTAGCAAGACAACAAGCACTAAACAACCAAATGAGTTATGAAGAAGCTCAATATGTAGTGGACAGTTTGTTGACTGTTCAAAGGGAAATTTATAAATCACCTAATAGTGTTACTCAAACATTTTGGGAAGAACCCTTTAATAAGTGGTATAGTTATTCAAAAGAAACGCCTTTGGAAAATATGTTAAAACTAAATATACCAGTTATGTTAATCGCAAGTGGACGAGATGTTGAAGGTTCATATATTGCCAATACTGACTTATGCCGCATTGGAATTTATACGAAAAGGGAAACAAAACTTGACCTATAAAGTTTATCCGAATTATGACCATATTTATAGTGAAACAACAAGGAAGTTCGGAGAAGAAATAGGATTAGGATTTAAGGCTAATGCTGTAATTGATGACATATTCAAATGGTTGGAAAAATAGAACGAACGTACAACACGGGTTTGGCAAAAGTGGCGGTTCAGTGCTCCGCAGACACATTTGTGGTTAATCGAACATTGGTTCTCCGCATCAACATTTGTGGTGAAAATCGCCACCTTCGCCAAGCCCGAAAACGTTGTACGCAATAATTTAACCTCTCATTTTATGTGGCAAAACTTTGCAATGCTTGGTGACCAATATTTAGTTGCTTATAGTAGACTAGACGCACAAACAGTTCCAGTGACACTATTTACGGTTGGCCACGCTGCTGAGTTATACTTAAAAGCTACTGTTTTAAAAATAGACCCTGCATTTAACGTTTTAAGATTGGGGCATAAAATTGACGACATAATCAAAAAGGTTCAAGAATTGGAACCATCCTTATTAACATCATATAATTTAAGGCCTGCTATTTACGAAAAAATATATGAAAGGTCAATTAGTTACATTTGAACAATCGGCTGACCCAGACTATGAAGAATATATAAAGAATCAAGAAATGTACTGGGTTTCAAAATTTCTCCTAGACTTAAAATATTTAGGAACTATACATAAATCACTTCCTGAAACCTTTGGGATTTTCATAATGAGCTGCAACCCGTATTGGTTACATTTCTTTATTGAACTAAGAACTTTTTTAGGCTGGCCAATTGCTGGACAATTTTTTGACTTTATAGGCCAAAGTCTTCAACAACCTTGTATTAATGAACAACAGCATTTTTTCCTAAGCAATTTACATAAATCACTCTAAACTGCGTACAACAAACGGTTTTGGGCAAGTGTGGCTGGACAAACTAATTTCAGCTAATAGCAACTCCGGTCTTCAGTTCTGGCTCGACGTTAAATTTTGAGCATTAGTTCTTAACTTCATCTAAACAAAATTATCAGCAGCGGTTCCGGGCGGACAGTTGGAAAATTCCACACCTGGCCCAAAGCCGCCGACGTTAGCAGTAATGCTTACAGACAGCGTACAATGAATTATAGTTGTTTAAATTTTCCTTTTATATTTTGTGCATAAACAGCCCCTATTGGAATAACTGTTTTGCCTAATAAAAGAGTATTACTATTGACACTTGTGATTTCATCTGTGTTAACAATGTAAGATTTATGGACTCTGACAAAACTATGAGGTAAATTTTGCTCAAAACTTTTCATACTTTGTAATGTTAAAATCTTACACTGTCTCGTATGTAAAGCAATATAATCTCTAAGACCTTCTAAATATAAAACATCTTTAAAATATACTTTAAGCATTTTGTATTCACTTTTTACAAAAAAATAATCTGCGGCATCTTTAGGTTCAACTATACTATTTTGTACGGCTAATTGCTCTTTTACTTTACTTATCGCCTGTATAAATCTTTCATAAACAATTGGCTTTAATAAATAATCAACGACATCTAAATCAAAGGCATTTATTGCATATTCAGGATGAGCAGTAGTCAATACAATAAAACATTTTTTTTGTAAAATCTTTATTAACTGAATGCCATTTAGTTCAGGCATCTGTACATCCAGCAAAATCAGGTCTGGTATATTTGTTTCTAAATAATGTAACGCATCTATGGGATTAGTAAATTTTTGTAATAACATTATATCAGCACAGTTTTTAGTATAGCTTTCTAAAAGCTTAACCGACAATGGTTCATCATCAATAATAATACAGCTAATATCTTTTTTTACCATTTAATTTTAATAATTGCTTTATATGATTTTTCGCTTTCTTCAATATCAAAATAATATCTATTTGGGTAAATAAGCTCTAATCGCCTTTTCAAATTGGCTATTCCGATTCCATAAAGTTTATCTTTTTGTTGTTGCCCTTTTTTATTTTCTACAATAAAACTCAATTCATTATTAAAATTGAGCAATTCAATAATTAATGGAAATTCTGGATGTTTAAAATCTCCGTGTTTAAAAGCATTTTCAACTAATGGTATTAGTAATAATGGAGCAATTTTTTCATTTTTATTTTTGTTATAAATATTTACAGCCAAAGGTATTTCATAATCAAACCGTAGTTTTGAAGTTCTATAAAATTTTTAAGGTAGTCAACTTCTTCTGTAAGTAATACTTCCTTATTTTTTCATAAAGCATATATCGTAATAATGAAGAAAGTTGTTCAACTGCTTTGAGTGCCTTATCTGATTTATGGTAAATAAGCGAATAAATACTATTTAAGTTATTGAATAAAAAATGAGGGTTTATCTGAGACTTTAAATATTCTAATTCGGACTGATGATTTTGCAATTCAAGCTCACTTTTTTCAACTTCTTTATAGCGGTTGCTTTGTAAAAAATAATAAACAATACCAAATGCAGTATAAGGGATGGAAAAATATTTGTTGTCCTGCAAATAGTAAGACAAAGTTGTGCTTGGGTTATAGTTTTGAAATCCGAAAATGACAGGGCAAATGATTTCTTCTAAAAAATAGCGAAATAATATTACTAACGGAATGCAAATCAAGATTAGAAAAAAAGCTGCTACTTGCTTTTTCCTTTTGCTACAAAACCAAAGAAAATAATACGAAGACAATGTATATAAATAAAAAGATAAGGTTGTTGTAATTTTCAACCCAAAAGAAGTGGAATTTTTGAAAATGCCTTCAAAATAACCAAAAAAGCTTCCGTTATTTGCTCCTAAAGAAATACTCCAAATAAAATTGAACAGAATGAAATAAAGAAGGAGTTGTTTAAACTTAAATGGCATATGCAAACTTACTACATAAGAAATAAAATAATTAGAAATCGGTTTATAAATGATTGTAACGTCTGCAAACTACTAAATTTCATCTGCTAGTTTGTTTGCAGATAAATAAACTGTGTTAGCAGATTAGATTTATTATTACAAGTATTGGCAAGTATTTTTGAAATAAAAACAAAATGAAATATTATACAATTGTTATTGTACTAACTTGTATCGCATTTTTAACTTTTAAAAAGCAATGTTATAGCCAAATTGACCCAGATAAAATATTACAGAAAAATAAAAAATACCCAAAATATTATTAGTTGGTTCTTGGCATTTTTAATTACTCTGATTTAGATGCTAATGTAACTAAAGAAAAGACCGCATTAATATTTATTCCAAACAAAGAAAAAGAATTAGAAGAACTCATTAATTATATTGCTGTGTTTAAGCCAACAAAAATAATGTTAGAATCGGGAGCTATTACAGGTTATTTAACCTACAATTTTAAAGAATGGAAAGCTGGTAAAACAAGATTATATGCAAGTGAAAGAAGCCAAATAGGCATTCGGTTAATGGATAAATTAAAACTGGATACCGTTTATGGTGTTGATGACGGTGCTTTACTAATGGATTTTCTTTATGACAGCACCTTTAGAAGCACTCCTTACATAGATTCTATAACTAAACGGCATTACTTTGGAGGCAGCGACAGTATACAAAACAGATTTAAACAATTTTACGACTATCAAGACAAATATGAACTACACAACACTTTATTAGAGAGTTTTAAATATTTGAATTCCGATAAAGTGTTAAACAGGTACTTTGGGGCTTATATTGCTGGCGGACAATTTACATCCATTGAAGATGAAGGTCCTGATGCTCTCTCAATGTTTTGGATGAATAGGAATTTGAGAATTTTTAGAAATATTCAACGTATTGAAACCTCAGGAGACGACAGGATTTTAGTATTATTTGGTGCTGGTCATATAGCCATATTAAAATGGTTGTTTGAATGTTCCCCAGAGTATCAAGTAGTGAAATTTGGTGATGTCTTGAAGAGTAAATAGCACTACTGCTAACATTGGTATTGCCAATAGTGGGGCTGGACATTGAAACAATCAGCAGCGGTAATTCTGTTGTACTGCGGTTCGGGGCTCGACGAATAAAGCACAGCTTTAGTTCTTAATATTTAACTTTATCAAAAAGCCAGGCAGCGGTTCCGGCGGACGAATATAAAATTCCCCACCATCGGCAATACCTGCCCGTTATACGCCATACGACTCAGCAATTTTTATAGTAATTTATTTTAGCAAAGTATTTTCGGTAGACGCAGTATTGACTTGACCTAAAGTCCACATTTAGCTTAACATACATCGATTTTGCTTTTTTGTTTGTTTTTTGTTCATCTGTTTTTAATCTGCATTTTTCAGGTGGACTTTTGCTCAAGTCATTTGAAAACACAACAGAAAACAAACCTTGACAAAGAAAAAATAATTGACTAAAATCTCTAAATCGAACAACGTATAACAAAAAACAGTTTGCGCTTTTTGTTGCTCTTTTGGGTTTGACACAAACTGATTTTTTATTCCAAAACATTTTTGCAACTTCTCGGTTGGACAATTTGCAAGTATCAACCATTATTTTCGGCTTGACAATTTCCGCTTCAAGGGGACAAATTATAAACGCAAAATATCGTAATTTTTTTTCGTGTAGTTTTGATTGTTTGCTTTATATTTCCAAAACCGTTTTTGGTTTGACACAAAATAAAAAGTTGGTAATAACAAATATTATAGACTTATCGAAGCGAAGATCTACATATACTTTGCACGGCGTATAACATTGGGTTTGTGCAATCGGTGGCGGACAAACTGCAATCAACCTTAGTTCGCTATGGTTCTGCTGTTCCGGCTGGACGTTTTCCAATTTCGCTTTTTGTTGGTAACTTCAACATATATTTTTATTTGGGCTGCGGTTATCGGCTGGACATTAGTAAATCCACCGTTGCACAAAGCCCTGCTCGTTAGCAGCTATATTTACGAGCATTTCATGAAATCGAATTTAAAAAGACGATATTGGCTCTATCTTACAAGTTTAATAGTCTTAATTGCTTCAAACTCATGTAGTGAAAGCAAATATTTTCTTTTCAATAAAAAGTATTCATACTATAACGATTACTCTGATTCTGAAAAAGAAATTTATTACTTTAAAAATAAGATAGTTTTAGACTCTGTTATAGAACTATCATCCAAAAAGGTTTTTGATGATTTTGTCTCGTTTAAACAAAATGAGGCAGCAAATACAAATTCTTTGCTCGTCGATCCCAGTTTTAATTTTTTGACACAACTAAATCTAAACAAAATGCAAAATGGCTTGAATATCTAAAAACTCATAAAGGAGATTCTACTGAATTAAGTGAAGTTATTGTGAAAATGGCAAAACTCGTTAGTGGACTTCATCCCTTATTTCAGAATCAATTCAGAGAAAGAAGTGTTTTAGTTTCTGATGGCTCAATATACATTCCACTTAAGAAAATTATTCGTAACAACTACTTAGGCGATGATACATATAGCTATCTTATTGTGTTTGCTCCGGACAAAACAAATATTGACAAAGTAAGGGCATTATACAATAACTATCCGCCTCTAAGAATTCTGACGGACTCTCTTTTGACAAATGAAACTGTAAAAAGATAATTCGTGAAATTGAGCCCTGAAATAATACAGCTGCTAACAAGGGGTTTTGCTCAAGTGTGGCTTGACAAACAAACTTCAGCAAATTGCAAAGCTGGGCATTGGTTCTGGCTGGACAAACATTGTTCAACATTAGTTTTAACTTCATCAAAATATTTTTAATCAACAGCGGCTCGGGCGGACGGAATACTAATCCTACACCTGCGCAAAGCCCTGTTCGTTGTACGCAATAATTTAACCTCTCATTTTATGTGGCAAAACTTTGCAATGCTTGGTGACCAATATTTAGTTGCTTATAGTAGACTAGACGCACAAACAGTTCCAGTGACACTATTTACGGTTGGCACACGCTGCTGAGTTATACTTAAAAGCTACTGTTTTAAAAATAGACCCTGCATTTAACGTTTTAAGATTGGGGCATAAAATTGACGACATAATCAAAAAGGTTCAAGAATTGGAACCATCCTTATTAACATCATATAATTTAAGGCCTGCTATTTACGAAAAATATATGAAAGGTCAATTAGTTACATTTGAACAATCGGCTGACCCAGACTATGAAGAATATATAAAGAATCAAGAAATGTACTGGGTTTCAAAATTTCTCCTAGACTTAAAATATTTAGGAACTATACATAATCACTTCCTGAAACCTTTGGGATTTTCATAATGAGCTGCAACCCGTATTGGTTACATTTCTTTATTGAACTAAGAACTTTTTTAGGCTGGCCAATTGCTGACAATTTTTGACTTTATAGGCCAAAGTCTTCAACAACCTTGTATTAATGAACAACAGCATTTTTCCTAAGCAATTTACATAAATCACTCTAAACTGCGTACAACAAACGGTTTTGGGCAAGCGTGGCTGGACAAACTAATTTCAGCTAATAGCAACTCCGGTCTTCAGTTCTGGCTCGACGTTAAATTTTGAGCATTAGTTCTTAACTTCATCTAAACAAAATTATCAGCAGCGGTTCCGGGCGGACAGTTGGAAAATTCCACACCTGGCCCAAAGCCGCCGACGTTGGCAGAAATATTATGAAAATATTACCGTAACAAATAAAATTTAAATTAATTATGAATAAAATTTTGACAATTTTAAGCGTTTTAACAATCTCATTGGTGTATGGGCAAGAAAGTAAAAAATTTACGAACGATGAAATTAATATAAAATTAGACTCAATTATGGTTGAAGCAAACTTGCTTTACCAATATGAAAAATCTGCTTGGATTTCAACAGATTTAGCAAATGAAAATAAGAAAATTAGAAAAAAATTTGGTGGTTTTTTAACATATAAATCAAATGACACAATAAAAACAATCATTTTTGATAAAGAACGAAATAAATGTATTGCTGAATATATATTTATCGATGATTTTAAAAAACCAAATAAAGAAATAATTGCTGAAAGAAACTTTACACTAACTGAACAAAATTTACAAAAAACAAAAGAAATAATTTTAGAACAACTTACCGATAAAAAATTTGACGTTGGAGTTCCAGAAGGTTTTAATTTAAACCCGATTTTAATTCCTGAAAATGAGAAATACAAACTATATTTAATAACAGGTACAAGTCAATCAAATGTTATTCCGTTTGGAAATGATTATTTATTTCAAACAGACAAAAACGGAAAAATTGAATCGTGGAAAAGATTTCATTCAAGACTTATTCCAACTTATACAACAACTCCAAATGGTGGAAAAGTTACTGAAACTACACATAGTCATTTAAGAACAAATCCTTTTATTTCTGCAACTGATATTTGCACTTTTAAACTATATGGTAAACTATATGACTTAAATGAATTTTCAATTTATTCGCCAGCATTAGGAATTTATCTAAAATATAATTTATCCAAAGACAAAGTAGAAATAGTAGAAATAGTAGAAAAATAAAAAATACTTCTGCCAACAAGGGTTTTGCGTCAGGCGGGCTGACGTGCAAAATTGGAGCTTTGTGCTTCTAATGAACTTTAGTATTAAATTGAAACTTTGTGCTCCGAAACCCGCCCGAACGCAAAGCCCGAAACCGTTATGGGCAAGTTTAAAAAGCAACACAGCAGACGGACACTAATAAATTTCAACCTTGACACTTCTTGACAATCATTCACGACCGACAAGAACCAAGAATAAAAAGTGGAGTCCAGCGACCACTCCAAAAACGGGGCGACACCGAAAAGCCTTACGAGTAGGAAAATTTAAAATGGGAAAAATAAAATGAAAAAAAATTTAGTAGAATTTATCGGGACATTTTGGCTTGTATTAGGTGGTTGTGGGAAGTGCAATGCTAGCCGCAGGTTTTCCAAACGTAGGCATGGACTTCTTGGAGTTTCATTTGCATTCGGGTTAACCGTTTTGACAATTGCGTATTCATTTGGACACATTTCAGGTGCCCATTTAAATCCAGCCGTTACTATTGGTTTATGGATGGGAGGCAGAATTACTTCAAAAGAAATTTTACCTTACATAGCCTCACAAGTAGCAGGAGGAATAGCGGCTGCAGCTGTTTTATATATTATTGTTACTGGAAACGGAAGCTCAATTGGAGACTTTGCTGCTAATGGGTATGGGGAACACTCCCCTGGAAAGTATAATATGCTTGCTGCCATTGTTACTGAATTTGTAATGACATTTATGTTTTTACTTGTAATTTTAGGAGCAACGGATGAGAAGGCTCCAAAGGGATTTGCAGGCATTGCAATTGGACTTGCATTAACACTAATACACTTAATAAGTATCCCTGTGACAAATACTTCAGTTAATCCAGCAAGAAGTATCAGTCAAGCTGTTTTTGTTGGCGGCTGGGCACTTTCTCAACTTTGGCTATTTATTTTAATTCCAATTGCAGGTGCAGCGTTAGCAGGAATAGTATACAATTATTTTAAATCGGAATAAAACCAGCCCATAACATTGGGTTTAGCTAAAGCGGGGCTTGACATTGGAACTTCGGCAACAACTCATTATTGTGCATTGGTTCGGGCGGACGAATTACTAATAAACTTTTTCAACTAAATTTATCATCACAACTTTATTGGGCATTTGTTCGGGCGGACACAGCAACATTTCCCCCGCCTTCGCTAAGCCCTGTTCGTTATATGCCATTAAATACAACCACCCCAATAATTATAGAGAGATAGTGTTATGACAAAACGAATTATTACGACAGCTTTGCTTCTAGGTTTTGCGTTTTGCTCTTTTGGACAGAAAACAAGATTTGCTCAACTGGTTGAACAAATGTATTTTAATGTATTTGACAGAAATCCTAACAAGCAAATACAGCCTTTCTTAAAGAAGTATTTTCCTGACTTCTTAGGTTGGAATAAAAACGAAAATGCTGGTTGGGCTTACAATCTAAAAGTAAGTGATAGTTCAAACATTGACACGACAGTTCATTCATTTATCTTTACTAAACACCAACTAGTAAGAACAAATTTTGTTAAAGGAAGACTGGACTTTGAGTCACTTGAAAAGAAAGCGGACAAGCCATTAATTTCTGGTTGGACACTATACTTTTCCTTTGAAAATTACAATGATGCAATTATTTGCTTTGATAGTATCTATAAAATCTTTGATACACTTAGCAAAGACAGAATAAACCTTTACACAAAACAATCGTAAAATAGCGCAACTCACAAACTACGACAAACTTTCTGACACAAATTGTGTGGAATTGGTTTTGGTTAAAGATGAATTAATTGACAACCGTTACAAACTTTATTTTTATTACGGGCGACACTACCACAAAGAATAACGGCATATAACATTGGTATTGCCAATAGTGGGGCTGGACGGAAGTACAATCAGCAGCAGTAAAAATCCAGGCTTCAGTTTGGCAGGACAAACAACGCTGATCATTTATTCTTAACTTCATCAATATATTTTCAATCGGCAGTTGTTCCGGGCGGACGAATATAAAATCCCCCACCATCGGCAATACCTGCCCGTTATATTGCAACCCTTACCAGATCTCATGCATCTCAATTTTCAAAGCTGCATGGTAGACTTTTAGTAAGCGGTTCACAAAAAGTATAACGATGACAATGAAAACTTTAATTAGTACTTTATCCTCTATGACTGTTAGCTACATACTCTTGCTTGCAGCCTTCATCCGTTTTCTATTGTGCATTTTTATTCATTTTAGCATCCTTCTATTTTTTAACCCTAAACATAAAAACTATGCACAAAAAAACAACTGCTAAAAAAAGGTTTAAAGTTTTATTACTTTACGCTTTACTACTCTCTGCTATTGTTTTCTCCTGTACCAAGTTGGACGTCTCTCCACCAACTCCACCACATGAGGTAAACTTTAGTCAAAAATTCTTTGAAACAAAAAAACCTGTACAACCTGTTGTACAAAATGCAATCAACCTGCTTAAAGCCGAAAATGAACGTACAAAGTTCGTTAACAAGCTTCCTAAAAATTGCGGGCTACCTATTTGGGATAAAATAGTTTTAGAAAAACCAACCTCAAATAATTTGGTTGAAGATTCTACAGTCAATTATATTATACCCCTAACAATTACAGATAGCAGTTTATCTTCTATCATCGTAGTAAAAAACGATACAAGTGGCGATACCCTGCAAATCGACTGCTATGTTACTAACGATTACCTTTATAACATAACGCATGGTACAAATGTTGATACTACTTTAGCTATGCATTATCTAAATGTATTCTTTTACATGGAAAATAAAGCTTTCGAAACTACTACTTTCTATCATATTCCTCCTAACTTATTCACTAATATTACAACATTAGATGCGGATGGTAATAAGACAATTACTATAAAAGACGACACTACTTCTTCTTCCAACTACGCTCCTATTACATGGGTTTGTGTTGAGTATGTTTGCACTATTTGCTATGGCCATGACCCAGATTGCCCTTTAGGCGGACATTGGACTATATGCACACCAATCTACCCTAATGGTGGTGGGGGCACAGGCGGTACAGGTGGTGGGGGAACTAGTGGCGGAGGCGGAACTGGTGGTGGGGGTAATGGCGGGGGCCCTACTGGCCCTACTGGCTGTAACGAAGCCTTTTACTCTTTTATGCCATGTAATCCGCCGCCGCCTGACCCTATAGATGAATATGGTTTTTTGCAATCAAGGAAAAACTATTTGACTAATTATCTTGCAAGTAACCCTTTTGGTTTACACCCTTGCGATAGCTTAGTTTTAGCACCATTAGGAGAATTTAACACTATGTATCAAAGAATAGCTCAATTCTTACCTAACCAATATGTTAGAAATAGAGTAGATTCCATTAGAACAGTTGCCCCCAATTGGATTGTTGATAATTTCAATATACAATCCTTGGATGAAGCGTATGGGCCAACTGTAAATTGCGATTTTTTCCCTCTAAAGGTTAATAGTTTACCAAGCGGTATGACCCCTAGAAGTTTTCTAGAATACTTTAGAACGCATATAAATGACTTTATCACTCCGCCCCAAGATGCTCACTTTTTTGCATATAGTGATGGTTCATTTAGCGATACATCTAAATGGAATTCCTCATACGAAACTTCATTAGGAGCATTAATGCATATTTATATTAATCCCGATAATGGCACAGTTTTATTGTCAGATTATGAACAAATAATTAATGGTGCTACTGAAAAAAATAGGTTTAAATTTACCACAATGTCATCACCTTTAGACCACGAGCATCCTGTCGCAGGCAATCGTGAATTTGGAATATATAATACAATAGCAAATCCTAATGAACTTACATTTTATACAATGGCAGTTGACAGAACTTGGGATATTTGGAACACTCTAGGTGAAGTAACATTCAATGGTTTCGAGCAAGCAGATGCTTTGTGGTTAAATGTTCAAGAAAATGTAAAAAACTATATCAATTCACAGCCGGGAGGTAATGCTCAATTTTATTACAAACGGTCATATGGCTCTAGGCCTCAATGGGATGATGTAAAAGACTATTTGAAAGGGAATATATCTTTTGAAACCTTAAAACAAAGACTAGGATGTTAACAAATAAATTTGTAAGATATTTTATTAATCTGTTAAGTATCACCTCAATTGGAGTGATATTATTTTTAGTTAGTAATTATATTATTAAAACTCACTTTACTAGTATCTTAAATAAATCTAACTACTATTCTGTAAATAACCCTATAAATATATATTTATTACTAGTTTTAGTCATCTCGTCAATAGCAATTTTAATATACATATTGATTGCAGACAAATTGAACATAAAATTAATTTATAAATGTTTCTTGTCTGCTACAGTTTTTTTAGTAATAATATTAACTATCTCTTTGTTCACATATAAAGTAAACCTTAATAACTTGATAGTTGTAAGAAACCTAACAAGTATTTTTTGTTAGGTTTTTTAGTTCCTTTGATTGATAAAAAAGTAAAAAAGTACATCTTAAGAAAAAACAATTAATAAAAAGTCGGGGGTTCTCCCCCGACTTTTATCTTTTCCTTACTCTAAAAACACCAAAATAATAAATACTAAGCCTATTTTGCCTTTTGCACAAGCACTTACTTCTTTTGCATAGCTTGCTTCATTTGCATAGGCTCTTAATTTTCTTGCATAGCCATTTGCTTCGTTTGCATAAGCATTTACATCTCTTGCGCAAGCACTTGCTTCGTTTGCATAGGATATTGATTTTCTTGCATAGCTATTTGCTTCGTTTGCATAAGCCTTTGTATATCTTGCACAGGTACTTGCTTCGTTTGCATAACGGCTTGCATTCCTTGCACAACCAATTACTTTTATTACACAGTCATTTACTTGTTTTACTATTGGGTTTGCTTCCTGTACTTTTAGCTTTTTATTAACTTCTACCCGTTTTAACTTTAATGCACAATCATTTTTTCCTAACACTCTAAATCTTAAAACAATGGCATCTGTATCAGAAAAAACATTTGGCTCCCGCCTTCTAAATGCAGAAAAAATCTTAACCCATCTTACAGCATTTACAGGCTACAATCCTTCAACGGACGAACAATCAATCAGTAACTATGAAACACTTATTGCAACCATCAAAGTACAAAACAACGAAGCGGCTAGTAAAATACAGGCTTACTCGGCTGCCGTAGATATTCGGCAAAAGCTATTTCAAAAAAATAGTGATTCATTAAACAAAATTATGACACCTATCGGGGCTGCCATTCGTTCTGCCTTTGGTAAAACTTCTAAAGAAGCTGCAGACATTGCTTCTTTGGTTACAAAAGTTAGGGGCATAAGCATTAAAAAAGACAGTAAAGAGCCTAACGCAGATACAGTAAGCCAAAGTGAACGCAGCTACGGTAGTATGACACAGACTTTTGCAGACATGATTGCTACATTAGAAAATTACGGAGCAAGTTATAACCCTGCCAACGACATTGTAAAACTTCCACAGCTTAAAGACAAGTTAATTACTCTTACATCAGCTAATACTGCCGTGACAGTTGCCTATGGTGCATTAAAAGAAAAACGAGACGACCGTTCAGACCTTTACAAACAGCTTACAGACATTACCCAACGTATTAAAGACGCTGTAAAAAGTCAGTATGGTAATACTTCTACCGAGTATGTTTTAATTAAAGGGCTAAAAGTGTAATCTTTCATTGCGCTATCGCAGCAATAAAATAGCAAAAACCATTAATAAAAAGCAAATAGGGCTGCATATAACATTGGGTTTGGCAAAATACGGGCAGAAGTTTGTACATTTCAACTGCAACAGCTATACTGTACCACATATCCGGCTGGACAAACTATATTTAGCATTTATTGTTATCTTCAACTTTAAAAGCAACTATCCCCAGCGGTTCCGGGCAGACGGAATGCTAATTCCCGTAATTCGCCAAGCCCTACACGTTATATGCAATCTTTGAACCCTTTATAATTTATGCTAACAGTCGACGACTTTATTACAAAATTTAGTAAATATTCTGATCAAGAATTATTTGAAGTATACCAAAATATTGAGGGCTATAGCGAACATGCTAAAATGGCTTTAGCTCATGTAATTGAAACAAAAGGTGGGCTAAACAGGTTGACAAATTCCATTGTAGAAAGTCAACAATTCGCAGGCGAAACTCAAAAAATAAAAAGAGAAATATACGAATTAACACAAAGCGGATTTGACAAAGACTTCATAAAAAAAGCCATTTCTTCAGAGATATTATCGGTCGAAAGCGTTAATGAAATTATTAACAAGCAACATGATTATTCGACAAAAGACATTGAGGATAGAAAAGTTGATAAATTAACGCTGAGTCGTTGTATTATATCTGGGGCAATCGCTGCTTTGATCTCAGGAAGTTTATTAGGTACTTTTTTTATATATACAGGCGCTGTACACATTCTCATACTTATAGGTGTAGGTATCTTATGTTACGCTATAATCAAGGGAATAGTAAAAAAGTCAAAAAATAATTCTGCGGTATTTGTAACGATATTTATATCAACCGTTGCCGCTATTAGCTTAGGATTTTTAATATTCAACCTATTTGGGCCGAGACTATGACTGCATATAACATTGGGTTTGGCGTATAGGCTGGCAGGACGTTGTCCTGCCCCAACTTTTGTAATTCTGCTTTACTTCAGTTCGGGGCTCGACGGAAATTTGCTCAACTTTTTTTTGTTACCTTCAACTTAAATTTTTCAATCGGGCTGCAGTTCCGGGCTGGACGTTAAAACGTCCAGCCCATCGCCAAGCCCTGCACGTTAGCAGAAATTTCAGATAACCAACAGGAAAAAATAGATAAACATTTATATTTGACAAATGGAGCAAAAAGAATACACCAAAATGACAGACCAAGAATTGCTGGACGAAGCAAAAAAAATGAAATCGTTTTCTATAACAAATGCCTTGTTAATTGGGTTTTTAGCAGGAGTTATAGTTTTCAGTTTTGTTAAAAACAGTTGGGGAATGTTAACATTAATTCCGTTATTTTTTATTTACAAGATGGTTAACGACCCAAAAAATAGAAAAGTAAAAGAATTACAAAATTTATTCAATGAACGTAATTTAAAATGGTAACAACTGAAAATTGTCTAAACTGTACAAATCCAATTACTGACAAATTTTGCCCTAAATGCGGACAAAAACAAGTGTTCACAGATATTCTATAAAACATTTTATTGAACACGACTTAATTCACGGAATTTGGCACGTTGATAACGGAATATTTTTTACAATTAAAGAGTTATTTACAAGACCAGGACACAGTATAAGAGAATTTGTAAATGGAAAGAGAGTTGGCTATTTTAGTTTTGTTACATTGTTGCTACTCATTCTTGGAATTTCACATTTTTTATCTGAGTATGCCCAAGTAAAAATATCAGATTTAATGCCTGAAAGTAGTAAAGGTGCTATGAATGATATTCAAGAATTCACAATGAAATATCCTAAAACTGTGCTACTCATCACAATTCCTTTTTATTCTATTTTCAGTTTTCTTTGGTTTAGAAAATCAAAACTAAATTTAACTGAACATTTTGTGCTAAATTCTTATAAAACTGTTGCAGAATCATTAATTGGACTATTATTTTTGCTATTAACAATATTATATACTGATATAAAAGTGTTGACAATAATTTATAGTTTTATCAATCTTTTCACCTTAGTTTATGCTTTTTGGTTTTATAGACAATTCTTTTCTACGTTCGGTTATTCAAAAAAATCCTTGATAATAAGAAGTGTAGGCGTTGTATTTTCATATATGTTTTTATCATTACTTGTGGGACTAATTATGGCAATTATGAAATATGGAAAATAAAGAAACTTCTGCTAACATCGGTTTGGCAATATGGCGGCTGAAGTGCTTCTATGAAACATTTGTGCAAGGTTCAACATTAGTAATTCTATTGAACTTTTGTGCTAAAAATCCGCCACATCGCCAAGCCGAAAAACGTTGTGCGTCACTTTAAACAGACATTGCGTATGAAACGACAAATTAAAAAATGGACATTTCGGCTGACAGTAACTGGACTGTTTATTGCGGGACTTTTGCTCGTTATTATTCTGAACCCAATTTTAACATACGCAAATAAAACGACTCATAATAACTACACAATCTTGCACAATAAAGAACCTGACCAAAGACTTACAATCAAACCTGACCAAGCAACTAACCTTTAAAAAGTAGTGAATTTTATAATTCAAAACTTAAACTTGACATTTGCTTAAATGACGGCTCACAATATCCAAATATAATAAGAGCTATTCGTGGACAAGCATTTGCTTGGGGCTTTTACGACAAAGTTGTATTGCAGGGAACTGCTAATTATCAAGACAACAATGTTGAATTAAATAGCTACAAATGGAATTTGACACAGCTGTTGGCACACGAAATGACACATTGTTTACAGTTCGACAAATTAGGGTTATGGAAATCAAATCCCGTTGCAAATATTCCAAATTGGAAATGGGAAGGATGAGGCTGAATTTATTTCCAGACAAGAAACTGACCAAAAAGACCTTTCAAAAAACATTGCACGACTTAATGCGACTAATAAAACAAAATGGGAAGTGACTTTTACGGACAGTACAATTGCACCAAGAGAATATTATGAAAGTTGGACATTGATTCAATATTGTATTAATATCAAAAGAATGACTTACAAACAAATTCTTACGGATACAACAAGCGAACAAAATGTTACACAAGAAATGATGAAGTGGTATGAAGAGAATAAAAGCAAACGCACAACATCGTATTGGCAATAGTGGGGCTGACAGTTGTAAACTCAACATTTGTAATTCTATGAGGCATTTGTGCAAATGTTGGGCTGACGTTTTTCAAATGCCCCACCATCGCCAATACGTAGCCGTTATATGCAATCTTTGAACCCTTTATAATTTATGCTAACAGTCGACGACTTTATTACAAAATTTAGTAAATATTCTGATCAAGAATTATTTGAAGTATACCAAAATATTGAGGGCTATAGCGAACATGCTAAAATGGCTTTAGCTCATGTAATTGAAACAAAAGGTGGGCTAAACAGGTTGACAAATTCCATTGTAGAAAGTCAACAATTCGCAGGCGAAACTCAAAAATAAAAAGAGAAATATACGAATTAACACAAAGCGGATTTGACAAAGACTTCATAAAAAAGCCATTTCTTCAGAGATATTATCGGTCGAAAGCGTTAATGAAATTATTAACAAGCAACATGATTATTCGACAAAAGACATTGAGGATAGAAAAGTTGATAAATTAACGCTGAGTCGTTGTATTATATCTGGGGCAATCGCTGCTTTGATCTCAGGAAGTTTATTAGGTACTTTTTTTATATATACAGGCGCTGTACACATTCTCATACTTATAGGTGTAGGTATCTTATGTTACGCTATAATCAAGGGAATAGTAAAAAAGTCAAAAAATAATTCTGCGGTATTTGTAACGATATTTATATCAACCGTTGCCGCTATTAGCTTAGGATTTTAATATTCAACCTATTTGGGCCGAGACTATGACTGCATATAACATTGGGTTTGGCGTATAGGCTGGCAGGACGTTGTCCTGCCCCAACTTTTGTAATTCTGCTTTACTTCAGTTCGGGGCTCGACGGAAATTTGCTCAACTTTTTTTTGTTACCTTCAACTTAAATTTTTCAATCGGGCTGCAGTTCCGGGCTGGACGTTTTAACGTCCAGCCCATCGCCAAGCCCTGCACGTTGTACGCTATTTTATTTGACACCCTAAAATTACAAAATTCATTTAACTTTGCTAAAATTTTTATAACTTACCAATGGCTAACGAGAGTAAAACAGAATTATTAGTTTACGACCACTTCAAAAAGTTTGAAGACAAAATAACTATAGAGCCTAAAAAGTCAAGCAATCCTGCTATTGACAAACTTTTACAAAACGCCTCAAAGAAAGGCAAAAACAAAGGTTATCCTGAATACATTATTTCGTTTAATGAATATCCCGATTTACTAATAGTTATTGAATGTAAAGCAGACAACATTAAACATCAAAGCAATACCCCCAAGTTTGACAAATATGCAGATTTTGCTGTTGATGGGGCTTTACTTTATGCCTCTTTTTTACAGAAAGAGTACAATGTAATTGCAATAGGAATAAGTGGAGAAACAAAAAAAGATTTAAAGGTTTCTCATTTTTTATTTTTAAAGGAACAAAAAAATTACACCACAATATTTGATGATAAACTTTTAGACATTGACAGTTATGTACAAGGATTCTTAAAAAGCCCAGAAAAATTTAAACAAGACTATGAAAGTTTAATTAAATACTCTAAAGAACTAAACGAAGAATTACAAAATAAAAAAGTAAAAGAAAATCAACGCAGCCTATTGATAAGTGGTATTATGATAGCACTTGACAATAGAGTTTTTTCAAAGACATATAAAGAGCATACAACACCAAAAGACCTTGCAGACAGTTTAGTCACGACAGTTATTACACAATTAAAAAATGCAAAAATTGGAGTAAATAAACTTGAAAATTTAGAAGTTGCTTATTCATTTATAAAAGTACACGGTGCATTAGCAAATGAAAAAGATGTTTTAGTAAACTTAATAAAAAACATTGATGAGAAAGTAAATAGTTTTATTCGTTCTCATAAATATTTTGACGTTTTATCTGAATTTTACATTGAATTTTTAAGAAAATCTAATAGTGATAAGGGGTTAGGTATTGTATTAACACCTCATCACATAACAGATTTGTTCAATGCTATTGCAGGTACTAATAAAGAAAGTATTGTTTTTGATAATTGTACAGGAACTTCGGGTTTTCTTGTAAGTGCTATGAGAGCAATGTTTAAAGACGCAAAAGGTGATATAACAAGAGAAGATAATATCAAACAAAAACAACTTATTGGCATTGAAGCACAATCAGACATTTATGCTTTGGCTTGTAGTAATATGTATTTGCAAGGCGATGGGAAAAGTAATTTAATTTATGGAAGTTGTTTTGAAGAAATACATATTAAAAAAGTAAAAACATTTAATCCAAATATTGGTTTTTTAAATCCACCATACAAGGCAAACAAAAAAAAAGACACAGAAGAATTAGAGTTTGTATTAAATAATTTAGAATGTTTAGTGCCTAACGGCACTTGTATTGCAATTATTCCAATGCAGTGTGCTTTAGCCCAAAAAGGTAAAATACTTGAACTAAAGAAAAATACTTTCTAAACATACATTAGAAGCAGTAATGAGTATGCCAGATGAATTATTTTTTAATTCAAACGTTGGAGTAGTTTCTTGTATTATGGTTTTTACTGCTCACAAAGCACATCCTAAAAATAAAGAAACTTACTTTGGCTATTGGAAAGACGATGGTTTTGTAAAAAGAAAAATTAAAGGTCGTTATGATGCTTTAAATAAGTGGCAAAGTGTTAAGGAAAAATGGATAGAAAGCTATATCAATAAAAAATCTATCGCAGGAATGAGTGTAATGAAATCAGTAACAGCAGATGATGAATGGTGTGCAGAAGCTTATATGGAAACAGATTATAATTCTTTGAACGAAATTGATTTTATTAAAACTATCAAAGACTTTGTTTTTACAAACGAACTATACATAAAACAATGGAATTAGTACCACTTCATACATTATTTAACATTGAATATGGTAATTCTTATGAATTTATCAATTTAGAAACTTGTACCAAAGATGACCAAGACTCTGTTGCTTTCGTTTCAAGGACTATGTTAAATAATGGAGTTTCTGGATTTGTAAAAGAAATTGAGAATGTTAAACCTTTTCAAAAAGGGTTAATAACTGTTTCTGTTGGGGGTTCAGTTTTAGAAACATTTTTGCAACAAGAAAATTTTATACAGGATTTCATATGAAAGTTTTATTTCCCAAAAATGAAATGACTGACATTGAAAATTGTTTTATTGTTATTGCATCAGACAAAATAAATACAAATACAATTATGGCAGACAAGCAAATAAAACTTTAAAAGATATATTAGTTCCTTCTATAATACCAAAATCATTTGAAAAATTAAATATTTCTGAACTTAATACTTTAAATAGAGAAAGTGTTTTAAATTCTAAAGTAGAACTTAATCATAATAATTGGGGTTGGTTTTCATTAAGTGACCCAAAACTATTTAAAATATCAGGTTCAAAACAACACCATTATTAGAACTTGAAGAATATGGGAAAGGTGAAAATCCTTTTGTAACAACGCAAGCCAGTAACAACGGAATTGGTGGCTTTTTTGATTTCTCAACAGAAACAGGAAATGTTTTAACAGTTGATAGTGCTGTTATTGGTTATTGTTCATACCAACCTTTAGACTTTTCAGCAAGCGACCACGTTGAAAAATTAACACCAACTTTTAAACTAAATAAATACATAGCATTATTTATTGCGACAATTATCAACAAAGAACAATATCGTTATAACTATGGACGAAAGGCAAGCCAAACAAGACTGAAAAGAGCAAACATAAAACTGCCAATAACAAATGACGGACAACCCGACTTTGAATTTATGGAAAACTATATAAAATCATTACCATACTCAAGTACAATTTGACGAAAAAACAGCGTACAACATTAGGTTTGGCATTATTGGGGCTTGACGAATATTGCTTCAACATTTGTTCTTTATTGAGCTTTAATTCGGGCTTGACGTTATAAATTTGGCTTATGAATAAAACATCAGCAATATTGCAATCATTGGGCTTCGCTTGTGGGCAGACGGAATGCTAATTTCCCAACAACGCCAAGCCTTTTTCGTTGTGTGCTATACGAGACACTCCCTAAATTTAAAAAACATCTTGTAACTTACAAAATCTAAAAAAATGAAGATAAAAATTATTATAATATTATTGCTTTTTTATTCAAAGTTAATTGGTCAAAATAAACTTGAAGAAAAGAACACTCTTTTGGGATATAAATATTACTTAAATGATGAAAAAATAAAAAAACAAGAAGCACTACATATTCTTTCTGAAACGGATTTTTTAAAAGCAAATGTTAATACGTATAAAAACTAAATAAAACAGGGAATATTTTTTGGTTATTCAGGTGCTGTACTTTTGGTGTTGGAGGAGGAATAATTATAACAAAACTTTCGAATGAAATTGTTCGGTTTGCAAAAGTTCCAATCACCAATACTGAAAAGATATTATTAATACTTGGCTCCGCTGGGATTACAACAGGATTTTACTATAAACTAAAAGCTCATAAACAATTAAAATATTGCTTTAGCGAATTTAATAATAAAATGTTAAAAGAAACAACCCTAAAATTGGGGTTAACAAATAGTGGAAATATAGGCTTTGTAATTAATTTTTAAAACTAAATAACTTATCTTAATATAAAAATAATTCAATATGAACAGAACATATTTTAACTCCCAATTTGTAGAGTTAATAAAGTTTAACCAAAAAACAATACTTATATTATTTATTTGTTCAACTTTTTTTAGCTGTACAAAAGCCCCTGTAGATACAGGAGGAGGAGGAACAAGTCCTTTGGCTGAAAGAATAATTTCAGACACTTCTTACGGAACAAATCCTTATCAAAAAATGGATATATATTTGCCAGCAGGTAGAACTTCAGCAACAAAAGTTGTTATTTTTATTCACGGTGGTGGTTGGGAAAGTGGCAGTAAGTCCGACCCAGAATATTTACAAATGTTTAATTTAATAAAACTAAAATGGCCTCAAGCAGCCGTAGCTACAATTAATTATAGGTTGACAAGCAACCCAAATGTGCATCATTCAGAAATAATGACTGATGTTACATCTGCTGTAAATTTATTAGTAAATAATAAAGGTAATTTTGTTACATCTGATACCATTTGTATGATGGGAGCAAGTGCAGGTGGACACTTAGCAATGCTTTATACATACAAATTTAATTCCAACAATTACGTAAAATGTGTTGCCGATTTTTTTGGACCTGCAAAGCTAAATGATTGGACTTGGTATAATACATTCAATGTTTTTATAAACAGGTCAATGACTGAAGTATTGACTAATTATAATGGAAGTGCTTGGAATGACGCTCTATATGCATCAAACAGTCCTATATCGGTAGCCACGACGCAGTCTAAACCAACAATTATATTTCACGGTACTTTAGATGCAGTAGTTCCGTTGTATCAAAGCCAATGGTTAAAAGGGCAACTAACAACATTAGGAGTAATTAATCAATATTATGAATATATTGATGGACACGGGTTCAACTATACCAACACATCTGATGCAATAGAAAAATCTGTAGCCTTTTTTAAACAGCATTTGCAATAGAAAATATTAAAAAACATTTAGACTTCAAGTTTAAAAAAAGTACTAACTATGAAGTACAGCACACAACAAAGGGTTTTCCACAATACTGGCAGACGGAATTAAAACTGATCTTTTGTAACGCTACTCATCACCTGTCGGTCAGACACAAAACCAAGATTCTTTTTAGTAAAAATTAAAATTTTAGTTACTAACTTTAATTCAGCCAGCCGGACGGAATACTAATTCCAGTACTGCGTAAAGCCCCGGGCGTTAGTGGCAATTTAAAAAGACCCTACAATCAATGACAGCAAACAATGACAAAAAATATGGTCGGACATTTTTCGACTTTATTGCAGAACATCCGAAATTAACTTTCTTCTCATTTCTCACGTTGCTATTAGTTGCGATTGTTTTAATTTTTTTAAGAGTGCCGTTTAAAGTAGGGAGTTTGGAAGTGGGTGATAAGCCAGTTGTGCATGACACAATAGTAGAGACAAAAACAGACACACAGTACATAGACAAATCTACCATTGTTATAAAACAAGCACCACCGACAAGACCAACTAAAGACCCAACTAAAAGCATATCAGTAAAATCAGGCGACACAATTGTAACAGTACAAAACCAACCAGCTAACATTAATACAGGAACAAACAATGGTATCATTGGCAATAATAATGATGTTAAGGTCAACGTAAATGAAATACAGCGCAAACTTAACGAACCATCTAAACAACAATTATTGCAGTTAATATACCAAACAATTGAACAAAAAAATATTACGGATTCTTGTATTGAGGTTTCTGCAATGGCAGGTAATAATGAGGCATTAATTTTTGCAACAGAAATATTACAATTTCTAAAAGAACAAAATTTAAAAGCCAGTGGTATTGGACAATTCCAAAGAGCACCAGTAGTTAAAGGCGTTGAAATTGGAGCAAGCCAATTTAATAAAAAATGTGTTACTATAAGTGTTGGGTATAGACAGTAAATCATTTCTTGTTATTTATGATTGTTCGTAAATATGTTAGTTCATCTAAAATGCTACAGAGTATTATTAAGACAAGCATTTCATAAAGCGACAAGCGACAAAAGATAAATAGAATGACACTTGCAATTATTACGATTATTGACAAAATTGATGATTTCATGTTGACGATAAACTGCCACTAACAAAAGGTTTTGCGTCATGGCGGCTTGACGGAATAACAATCGGCAGCAAATCGCTATCAACTATTATCCGGCAGACGGAACGCTTTTGGGCTTTTATTTTAAATTTGAACATTTGTTTTTTAATTTATCATCAGTTAAGGCTTGACGTTAAAAAATACCGCCACGAACGCAAAGCCTCGAACGTTGGTGGCAACCCGTGACGGACACCCTAAAAACAATGAACTTTTCAAAACAATCGACAGTAAGAACAACAAAGTATGAATGACATTTTAACTAACGGAGCAGAAATCAAGCAAAGAATTATTTCTGAAATTCAAAAAGCAAACCAAAACATTTTTCTTGCAATGGCTTGGTTTACAGATAGAGATATTGCGAACGCAATTATTACTGCGAAAAACAGAAATATTAATGTTGATATAATATTATCCTCAAATGCTCAAAACGAAACGGTTAAGCAAATGTTTAAAGATAATAACGTCAGTATTCACGCATTTGAAACAGGTGATGAACGTGGAATGATGCATCATAAATTTTGCCTTATTGACAACGGAATATCTATTAACGGTTCTTACAACTATTCCTATAACGCAAGTAACAACAATGTAGAAAACATTCAAGTATCAGACGACCCAAATACATACAGACAATTATTTGCTGAATTTGAAAGACTTAAATATAATATAGACCACCAAATAGACGTAAATATAAAGTCAGTAAACCCAATGGAGCAAGTTATCACAAAAACAGTTCAACCGATAAACACGGCTGATTCTTTTTCTCAACAATTATCAAATTTAATTTATGCAACAGCAAACATAAATACAGATAGTTACAGAACACAAGGCTATGAAAACTCAAAGGATAGTGCAGGTAGTATAGAAATATTCAGCACAAACTACGGAGAAATCAAAGAACAAATAAAACCGTATGCAACTGATGACACTTTAAGTAGCAAAAAAAGTGTGATAACTCAAAACATCAATTCTGCATTTGAAAGTAAAAAGGCAGAGTTGGAAATAGATAAACAAAACGAAATTAAAGCTGTAAAATCAAATCACGAAATTGAATTAAGACAACTTAATTCAAAAATTTCAGAAATAAAACAAGAAAAATCAATTTTTGAATCGGGCAATCAAAACTCAGGTGAAAAAGGACTTTTACAAATCAACACCGATATTGAAAAAAATAAACTTCAAAGAAATTCATTAGAATCGTCATTTGTGATAAAAAAGTTTTGGACAGCAGGTACAATTTTTAAGTTGGCATTATTAGGCATTTTAGTTTTCTACCTTTCAATGTTTTTTGCTTCGGCAATGTATAAAGTATTTTTTGAGGGGAATATAATTCGTAATTCTTTAGAAGCAGGTGTAAATCCAGGTCTTCCACAAATTGTTGATGCAAATGCTATCGTAAAAATATTTAAAACTCAAGGAGCATTATTTGGTATAATGGCTTTATTTTTCTTTTTAATTCCTGTATTATTGTCAAATTTAAAATTAATTGGTAGTAAAAAAGAATGGGTTAATAAATTATGCTTTTGGGTTGGCATTTTAGTTTTTGACATTGTAGTATCAATTATGGTTGCAATGAATACAGATGAAATAAAGAATTTGTTAATAGGTCAACAATCTCAACTTAAAATTTGGCAAGTTCCTGCACACGGTGAGTTTTGGCTCATTTTTGTATTCGGTATGTTACCTTTAATCATCACACACTTTATCATTGAATCAATTGTTGATGCTTACCAAAATTCACAACGTGAAACTGTTGGTGCTGAAAAAAACAAGCAAATTGAAATGTTAGACAAAGAATTGCTTGAGCTTAATTTACAAAAAGAACTTCTTTCAAACAAAATCAAAGAAAAGGATGAATTGTTGAAACAAAAAAATACCGACTTGGAACGATTAGAGCGAGAAATAAACACTCAAGAAAATAATATAGAAAATATTTTTACAGAATTGTTAAAAAACATAAGAGCAATTTATGATGATTTTATTACAAGATTAAAAAGTGGCAAAATCTTTACAGATGAAATTTTAAATAGTATTTCTACTGCATATAAATCGGGTTATATTGAATACTTACCTGAATTTTACGCAGAAATTGAAGTTGCAAATAGAGTTAGACAAATTGAACAAGTAATAAACAATAACAATCGTAAGTAATAAATGAAGCAGTTTTCAGTATTATTCGTAACATTACTTTTGTTACAATCGTGTATGCCCGAACCTCAAAATAAGAGATTAACGTATCAAAACATAATTATTTTATCTGATTTGTCCGACAGAATTGAACCTATAATAAATGGTAATATCCCAAACGAACAATATCCATCAAAAGACATAAACGAAATTGATAAAATTCTCAAATTTTTCAATGACGAATGTGTAAAGCCCGGTGAGAAAATTGGCGATAAATCTTGTATTTCATTTTCTACGTTTTCAAACGAATCTATTGCTTGTATTGACATTGATAAAATAAAAGATTTAGGGGCTAAACAACAATTTATCAATTCAACAGGTAAGTATCAAAACAACGGCTTGAAATCTGAAGTTGTCATATTTAAACAAAAAGTACAAAATGCCTACGATAACATTCGAAATAAAGGTTTAGATTGAATGAGCGTTACTATTGACAAAATTGAAAACAATCCAATGATAAAGAAAAACACAGTTTTGACTAATGGTATAGATTCAACATTTATCAATTACGACAATCACATTTACATTTTCACTGACGGCTATTTGGAATATAGAGGCAAAAATTCTAACAAACAGTTTTATTTCGGAAATCCAGAAATAGACAAAATAAGACAATATTGCATTATAAATAAAGTTGATATAGCAACAGCACTTAAAGACAATAGTTCGCTATGTTTACCAAAAGTAACAAACGACAAAAATCAGTTTATTAATCTTCACGTTTTAGAAACGGCTGAAAGAGATAAAAATACTAAATTACAAACTTATAAAAATCCGACAGGTCTGAGAGATAATGAAATTCTTGAGGAAGTTTGGCGTAAATGGACAACAGAAAGCAACTTTAAAAGTTTTGAATGGAAAAAATACTAACCACAAATCGGGCAGCCACCAACATGGGTTTGGCAAAAGTGGGGCTTTTGTACTAGGCTGAACATTTGTACTTTCTATTAGCTTTTGTACTAAATTTGAACTTTGGTACTTTCTAAACCCCACCTTCGCCAAGCCCAAAACCGTTGGTGGCAATTATACCGAACCTTACACTTCCAAAGACCTTTATGACAAATGAATATTTGGGTTAAAAATTCTTCAAAAAATTTACTGCCACTTTCAGAGGAGAAGGAAGATTTTAAGATAGCGTTAAAAGAATGGATATTTACCGGGGAAATTGTTGACCATGAAACACCAATTGAAACTTGTGAACTATGTGAAAAAGATGAATTACGATACCATTTTGAAATTAAAAATCAGCTTGACAATTCATTATGGGTTGGTAGCAAGTGTATAGAAAAATTTGATATTACAATTTTTGACGAACATGGAAATGAAATAACAGAAAACAAAGACCAGTACCTACAAAAACAAGCTAGAAAAAAACATATTAAATTAGTATTTGAAAATTTAGATAAAACGGATGGAAAGGGTAAAACTAATGACAGGAATAACAAAGAACTTGATATCTATTGTATTGACAGATACAATTTAGAAGGAAAACTTGACCCTAAAATGTTGAACTATTTATTCAAAAGATTAGATGACGAGAATATATTTTATGACAAACGATTTTTTGCAATCAGCTTAAAAAAAGAAGAGAATAAGGTTAAACTTTTGAACTTAAACGGAGAACAATTTGAAAGAATTAAAAAAGCTTTAAGTTTAACACAAAGAAAATATTACGAGAACAATAAAAATAAATACACTGCCACTAACATGGGTTTGGCAAAAGTGGGGCTTTAGTACTAGGCTGAACATTTGTACTTTCTATTAACTTTTGTACTAAATTTGAACTTTAGTACTTTCTAAACCCCACCTTCGCCAAGCCCAAAAACGTTGTATGTCACCCTAAACAGCATCCTACTAAAATTCAAACTAACATGACTTTGCCGACACGACCCCACGCTATTTTTAGCACATTGCAAGGCACACAAAACCCCGACACAAAGCCAACCTTGCAAAGAGCTAAAAATGCCAACGCACAGCCCACCGCACCCCGGCTGACGAATATCTATCGGCATTGGTTCAACACTTCAGCAAAAAATCTTTACTGGACACCAAAGCCCACCCACCACCCACCTGACAAAATGCTAATCATCAATCAGTATTACAACACATTGAGCTGACATTTACGTATTTTGTGAATCCTAAATAATAAAACAAAGAAAGATTAAAGACTAAATGAAATTTATAGACCTATTTGCTGGACTTGGAGGTTTCCATAAGGCATTGCACGAACTTGGACATGAATGCGTATTTGCCAGCGAACTAATACCTGCATTACAAGAAACATACAAACTTAATTGGGGCAAAGACATTAATATTCAAGGCGACATTAAAAAATTGTTGCAACCGACATTAATAGTATTCCTGACCACGACATTTTATGTGCTGGATTTCCTTGTCAACCTTTTTCGAAAGCAGGGAAACAACTTGGAAGAAAAGATGACCGGGGTACATTATTTGATGAAATCATAAAAATCTTAGAAATAAAGAAGCCTCAATATTTTATTCTTGAAAATGTACGCTTCATTGCTAAGCATGATAATGAAGAAACATGGAACGCAATGAAAGCCGAGTTTGATAGATTGGGTTACAAAGTTGACCACAGGATTACTCTCCACACGATTTTGGGATACCACAACACAGGCAAAGAATTTTTATTGTGGGTTCGTTAACAGGACTTAGTCATTTTAGTTTTGATAGAGTGGATAAGCACAAAAGAAGTATAATAGAAATCAACAAATACATTGAAGAAAGTCCTGTTGATGCAAAAAAACTCCCAAAGGCTAATCAGGATTGTATTAAGCTTTGGCAGGAACTTATTGACTGCTTGCCGAAAGAAACCAAAATGCCCGGTTTCCCTATCTGGGGAATGGAGTTTGGAGCTACTTATCCATTTGATGAGACTTATCCTCATCTACTTTCTCAAAAGGAACTTGCAGAATACAAAGGAAACTTTGGTTGCAGCCTAAAAGGAATGACCAAGGAAGAACAACTGGCAAACTTACCAAGCTATGCAAGAGTTGAAAATAAATTTCCGGGTTGGAAAAAAAGATATATTAAATATAGCAGAGCCTTTTATAAGGATAACAAAAATATATTGAAGATGTAGTAAGACAAATTGCAAAATTTCCATCACAAAGTTGGCAAAAATTAGAATGGAATGTTGGCGACGGCAAACGAAAAATAAATAACTACATTTTGCAGTTCAGGGCTTCTGGCATAAGAGTAAAAAAGATTGATTTTTTTCCATCGTTAGTTTGCACCACTACCCAAATTCCAATAATCGGCTGGCAAAAACGGTATATCACTAAATCTGAGGGATTAAAACTTCAATCATTAACTGGAATAAAATTACCAGATAATGATAATGCAGCATTCAAAGCACTTGGCAATGCAGTAAATTCTAAAATTGTAAAATTAATTGCAAAACAATTATAATAGACCAAAGAAATTGAACGCAGAATGGCTTCAAAACAATACAATCACTTTCAATCTTTAAAAGCATGAGCAGCAAAGATAAAGTAAGTATAAGACCGCAAGTAACAATGCTTTCTGTTCTAAAGTACTTAGAATACGAAACATGGTTTGCATTAGCGGAATTTATTGATAATGCAATTGCAAGTTATCTTGAAAATGAAAAAGCATAAAAGCAACTTAGGAAATAATTTTCAATTAGAAGTTATAATTGAAATTAACGAGCCAGAAAACAAAATAACAATTAGGACAATGCAGGAGGAATAGAAAGTCAAGCAGATTATGTAAGAGCTTTTAGGGCGGCGGAAATCCCACCTGACAACACAGGACTTTCTGAATTTGGAATGGGAATGAAATCAGCATCCTGTTGGTTTGCTGACAATTGGTGTGTTACCTCAACTGCATTAGGTGAAAATGTAGAAAAAAAGTAAAATTTGACATGAAGCAAATATTTGAAGACAAAATCGAGGAGTTAGATGTAGAAACAAAAAGTTGCAATAAAAATTATCACTACACAACCGTAGAATTATTTGATGTTAATAGAATGCCGAGGCGTAGAGGAATTGGAAAAGTAAAAGACCATTTAAAAAGCATTTACAGAGAGTTCATCAGAAGCGAAATTTTGATTTTAAAAGTTGACAATGAAGAACTATCATTTGAAGACCCGAAAATATTATCAGCACCACGTTATGACGAGCCGAAGGAAGAGGCAATTCATTGGAGGAAAGAAATCAAATTCGATATTGAAGAGGGTTTAAGTGTTCATGGTTTTGTTGCAATAAGAGAGAAGGCATCTACGTCGGAAGCAGGGTTTGCACTATTTCGTAGAGGTAGAGTAATTGAAGGAAGCTATGATAATGGTTTTAGACCTGACTTTATTTTTGGAGCTCCGAATAGTTATCGCTATCAAAGAGTTTTCGGAGAACTACATTTGGAAGGCTTTGATGTAAACTTTACAAAAAAAGGAATCCAATGGGATGAAAATCTTGAAATATTTTTGCGGCTTTTAAAAGATGATATTAGTAGTAAGGAATTTCCGCTTTTACAGCAGGCTGAACAATATAGAGTAAGAGCGTCAGAAAAAGAATATAAAGCAGCTAAAAAAGCACTTGATGAAACTGTTGATGACCTTGAAAAGAAAGCACCGCAAGCAGTCGCTGATGTTGTAAACACAGCATCACATGTTTCAGAACCCGAACAACAAATTTTAACCCCGACAGAAAAAACGCTTCACAGAGAATTTGAAATTCGTTTTAACAAAGAGAATTGGAAAGTTTCAATTGAACTTTCATACGACCCATCACTAAAAGAAATGATTGAAGTTGGTGATAGCTTCATAAAAGAAAAGTCAAATGACGAATCAATACGGCAAATTGGAATTCGGCTTTCACTCACTCATCCATTTATGGTGGAGTTCGCAGGTGCAGACACCAATAAAATTGAACCGATACTTCGTATTGCAGCAGCTTTTGGACTTTCAGAAGTAATTGCAAAGCGAAGCAAAATAGTAGGAGATGTTAGAAGAAACTTTAACGAACTTATTTCAAACTTATCTAAGCAACAGTAAACTATGGCTGAAGTAATAGAAATTCAAAACAACGCAGACAACGCAAACTGGAATCCATTTGTAGGTGAAGAAACAAATGAATTATTGCGAAGCAAAGGATTTGCTAACCCCGACAGAACACTAAATGAAAATGGTGTTAGAGTTTTAGACGAAACTTATCGCATTATGCAAGTGTGTGGAAACCCAAACACAGCAACCAACAGCGAAACAGGGATTGTAATTGGCTATGTACAAAGCGGAAAAACACTTTCGTTCACAACACTGACAGCTTTAGCAAGAGACAACAATTATCAAATCGTAATTATCATTGGTGGGACTTCTGTAAATCTTCTTGACCAGTCAACAAAACGAGTAAGAAAAGATTTACGCATTGACAGTCGTTACGGGTTTGAGCAGAAGTGGACACAGATTACAAACCCACATACGCAAGAGGATTTTGATACAATCACAAACGCATTAGACCAATGGGCAAATCCAACTTTTCCAAATAACCGTTGCAGAACAATTTTAATTACTGTAATGAAAAACGGTTCTCATTTGAGAAACTTAGCAGACTTAATAAACGGAACGAATTTAAACGGTGTGCCTACTTTGATAATTGATGATGAAGGCGACCACGCAAGTTTGAACACAAGAGCAAGATGGGCAGCAAGACAAGGAATTGATGTTGAAGATTTAACTGAAAATGAAGTTTCAACAATTTATAGAAGGATAACGGCGTTAAGAAATATTTTTCCTCACCATACTTTTTTGCAATATACGGCAACACCTCAAGCAAATTTGTTCATCAATATCATGGACAGATTATCACCAAACTTTATAAAGCTGCTAACTCCTGGTGATGAATATACAGGAGGCATCCAATTTTTTAGGGAGAATCCAAATCTTATTCGTGAAATTCCATTAAATAATATTCCAAATGCAAACCAACAATTACAAGAACCGCCAGACAGTTTGCTGGAGGCTTTACAAGTATTTTATTTAGGAGTTGTTGCAGGAACAGTTTTAGAATTATTCAGATTGCCAAGCCAACGCAACCGTTCTATGCTTGTGCATCCTTCAAGATTGCAAGGCGACCACACGACCTTTTACGGCTGGGTAAATACGATTAAAGAAAGTTGGAGGCGTTTGTTGTCAGGTAGTGACGAAGAAGAAAAAGCAGATTTGCTCCGTGATTTCAGAACAACTTACAATGATTTACAAATGACAGCCCCTGATTTGCCAGCTTTTGAAGCTTTGACTGATTACAATTTAGTTCATGCAATACAATACACTCCAATCGTAGAAGTAAATTCAAGACGAGGTGCAACACCACAAATTAATTGGCAAGATTCTTATTCATGGATTTTAGTTGGCGGGCAATCAATGGACAGAGGTTTTACGGTTGAAGGTTTAACCGTCACTTATATGCCACGAAATGTTGGCGTTGGTAATGTTGATACCATTCAACAAAGGGCAAGATTTTTTGGATATAAAAGAAGTTATTTAGGTTATTGCCGTGTATTCCTTGACCAAGTGACAATTGATGCCTATAACTTTATTGTTGAACATGAAGAAGATGTAAGAAACCGATTGGTAGGTTTTGATGTCAGTAACAGGCACTTGAACGATTGGGATAGAGAAGCCGTATTAGACCAAATGCTAAATCTTACGAGGGCAAATATTTTATACGATGGCTTAGACCGAGATAGATTTGGTGATGATTGGTATAGAATAAATGCACCTCACGATACAGAAAATTTAATTCAATCAAACAGTACTGCATTATTTGATTTTTTAAATCCAAAGTCTGCAATGTTTGCAGAAGACGAGGGTCATGCAAACAGAACACAAGAGCAAAAACATTTGGTTGCAAGAATATCAATGAGAGTATGCTTAGACCACCTACTAAACAAACTCAAATACACAAGAGAAAGCGACTCTGCAACATATTCAAGCTTACGAGGAATTTTAAAAGGGTATTTAGATGAACATCCAGACGATGATTGTTTGGTTTATTTAATGAGTGCCAACAGTTTGGAAGATTGGACTAGAAGAACACGTAGATTAGATAGAAATGATGAAATACAACAGCTATTTCAAGGACGAAATCCAAGAACAGGCGAAGTTATTTACCCGGGTGATTCGGAAATCAAAAATGAAAATTTACTAACAATACAAATTCATTTGCTCAACATCAGAGATACAGACTTTACAAGTGTCCCGACACTTGCAATTTGGGTTCCTGAACACATTGGCAGAGACATAATAAGGCAAGCATGAATTTAATTGAGTTATACGATACACTTTCGTTTCCAGACGGCGATGAAAAAGTTTTCAATGCTATACCAATTCCTGAATACCCAAATTTCAGAGTTGCGATTGATATTGAAGGCAATCCTATTATTCTTTTGTCAGTTGCAAATGCAATAAACAATATTGCTTTAAAAAACTTTCGCCTGAAATATTTGCAACTTGAACAAAATATTGAGTGCAAAATTTCGGAAAAGGGGAAAAGTAGTTTCCAGACATTTACGGTAATTACTTTTACAAGCGCAGATAGAAATCTCCAAGAATACTTTTTAAGAATTTCTGAAACACTTGTAAAAACATTAAGCAACAAGCCAACTCAACAGCAAGTAATCGAATCACTCAATAAATTCGTTGAGGTATTTAGAGCCTTAACCGACACACCAACAAATACAGTTCACGGACTTTGGACAGAACTTTTTTTAATTGACAACTCAAAAAACCCACAGACACTTTTAAACTATTGGCACAACATACCCGAAGAAAAATTTGATTTTAATTCAGGCAGAGAAAGGATTGAAGTAAAAAGCAACTCAAACTTTGAACGACAACACACATTTTCATCAGAACAACTAAATCCACCAGAAGGGACACAAGTTTTAATAGCTTCTATTTTTGTAAGGCAAAACAATGCTGGACAAAGTATTCAGCAACTTGTTGACAACATTACAATTAAAATCAACCATAATTTCGACCTGACCGACAAACTAAACAACATTGTTTGTAAGACACTTGGCAACTCGTTAGAGCAATCAATTAAAATCAAGTTTGACTATAACATTGCAAGAGAATCATTATTATTTTATCGCCACCAAGACATTAGTAAAATTGAGGAAGTGCATATTCCTGACGCAGTTTCAGAAGTAAGATACAAATCAGACTTATCGACATTAAAACACATTGACTTGACAGCATTAGTAAATAATGGAGAATTATTCAACAGCATTTAACCAACGCACCAAGTCAGGCACATTTGCAAGGCACACAAAGCCGACACACAAAAGCCAACCTTGCAAAAGAGCCTGCCTTGTGCCAACGCACAGGCAACACTCTACGGTTGGACACAGACCCACATTATAGATGACAGCGGAGATAGGGCGAACGTACAACAGGGGGTTTGCCAAAATACGGGCGGACGGAAGTTATCTTCGGCTTTTTGTAATTCTATTGTACTTCATATCGGGCTGGACATTATCTATTTAGCTTTTTTGTTGTTATCTTCATCATCAGTTTTTCAATCATCACCAGTACCGGGCTGACGGAATATTAATTCCCGTACTTCGGCAAGCCCTGTTCGTTGTGGGCAATGCCCTTACTGCCTTTCAAAGTTGACATCTTCAAAATGAGAAGAAAAAAAATTAAGTGGAAATTTGGAGACATATTTGGCGCCAAACTCCCTAATGGAGAATTGGGTTTATTGCAAGTTATTGACCTATTTATGACCAACTTTCTATATGTAGCTATAACGGATAAAAAAGTAAATGCTTTAGATGAAAATCTCAGTGTTGTAAATTCTGCCGACATCATTTCATTAGTTGCACTTAGCCGCCATGAATTAGATTTTGCTGAAGGATTTATTTTACTTGGAAGTCAGGGAATTAATTGCATCGAAAAGTGATTTTAAAAATGAGAAGTTTAAAGATGTTGGATATGTTGGTGCAGTAAGTTATGACGCAGGATTAGCAATTGATTTCTTGGCAGCCTTTCACAAATTGACACCTTGGGATGATTGGTATGATCCTAATTATTTAGACGAGTTTTTAGTAAATGTCGAGAAGAAGCCTGCAGAGCTGATTTATTCCAAGAGAAAAGATACTCTCAGCTAGCACTGCCCACAACAAAAAGTTTTGCGTCAGTGGGGCTTGACCAGCAAACATCTGCAGTTGTGCGCAATTCAGCTATTATCCGGCGGACAGAATTCTACTCAGCTTTTTTTCTTAACTTCATCATAAACAACAAAATCAGGCTTCAGTTCCGGGCGGACAGTTCAACTTTCCCCACCGAACGCAAAGCTTTGCCCGTTAGCGGCAATATTTTCGCACATTCCAACAATTTGAAGTATTTTTTAAAGACTCTTTATGGATTATTGCACCTCTCATTTTGGAAAAAGATTAAATGATCTTACAATTCAAGATATAGAATCATACTTTCAACAAGAACGAATTGAAACAGATCAACTAGAATTCAAATCAATTTCACAACATGGAAATTTGAATGATAAAATATTAGGAATTCAAAGAAGTATTTGCGCTTTTCTAAATTCAAGTGGTGGGTTACTAATTTGGGGTGCCCCAGAAGGGAAAAAGTACATGAAAAAAAAGAAAAGATTTACCAAGGTATTTTAACATTCAATTTAGTCCCTATTGAGAAAGACTTTTTAATAAGCAAAATTTCAGATGCTATAATTCCATTACCATCTAATATTCGGATTGCAATTCTAAGCATCGCCTCAAAAAGTATTTACATATTTGAAATTGACCCAAGTGAATATTCGCCTCACCAGATTGCAAATACTTATTATATGCGAATTGATGGACAATCAAAGCCAGCTCCGCATCACTATATTGAAGCTTTATTTAAGAAAATAAAATTCCCAAATCTTGAGGCGTATTTAAAAATAAATAAAGCAGAATTGTTCCAGTCAAACTCTGGTCGTTCAGAATACCACGTTACTTTCACAGTATTTTTCTTTAATTGGACACCACTACAAAATGAAGAACAACTCTCGTTTAGAATTCTTGTAACTGATGGCATATTCAATAGTTCACGATTGCCGACACTTAATAGATACGCTCTTGAAGGCCATGAGTTTTATCAAGAAAACGCTAAAAATGTGTTTCATTATGGCGAACCAGTTTATGAATCTGAGCTAATTGCATTTGACCCTCATAAAGTTGAAAGAAACCAAAATAAAGCAAAAATCATTTTTTCATTTGGCGGAAGGTTTTCGCCAAGAAAAAACTCAGAATATACTCTAGATTTCACAAAACTACATGCTGCCAATCCAAATGACATGATCTGTGAAAAAAAGGAGAACAGGCTATCAAAAGAAGTGCAAGATGAAAAGGGAATGAATAAAGAATTAATTATTACCAATCTTTTTAACTAATAATACTGCCGCTAACATGGGGTTTGCCAAAATACGGGCTTGACCAACAAAACTTCTGCTTCAGCTCTTTCTCAGCTTTGGTTCCGGGCTGGACAAACTTCGCCGGGCAGTTGTACGCAACTTCAAAATTTAGTTATAAATTCATCTTCAGTTCCGGGCGGACAGTTGGGAAATTCCCGTACTTCGGCAAGCCCCGGCACGTTGTAGGCAAGCTAATAGACACACCCTAAATATTAAAGCACATGGGATTAATGGTTCACAGTTTAGAAGGTATTCCTGAGGGACACCACAGAGATTATTACATTTATTTGCTTGACTATGGTTGGAATGAGCCACTAAGTGAAGCTTTAAAAAAGAACTTCAATCGAATGGCAACGTTAGCATCAGAACAAAAAAATGCTGTAGTTATCATGCCAACCGAAGTAGGTGCTCATTTTAGCGATCAAGTACTTTCCTGGCATAGCATAAATGGCGACGATGCAGACAAAAATGATTTGCTACCGGCGATACTGGTAACAAACAGGCATCCTGTAGAATTTAAACAAAGACGTGACTCTCAGATTGAAAGGATTGCGGATGATAATTTGAAATTGATACTCTTTCCTTTGAAAAAGTATTGCAAGGATACAACAGAAGTGATTGATCTAATTCAAAAGATTTTTTTAAACATCAAACAAGAAAACGATTTGGATTATTTTTCGATAAAAACCGAAAAGAAGAAAGGTGTCGGAGGGGCTTTAGTAGATTCGATAATTTTCGAACCAAACTTTGCTGGCATGGGGTTTAGTTTCAATAAGTTTAAAAAGTTTTTGAGGGGTGAAGACTAAGTAGCCTGCCTACAACATTGGTATTTGCAAAAGCTGGGCGGACGGAAGCTGTGTTTCAACTTTTGTTTTTCAATTTGGCTTCATATCGGGCAGGACGTTAATAATTTAGCTGTGTGCAAATCATCAACTTTTATTTATAAATTTAGCTTCAGGTTGCCGGGCGGACGGAATTCTATTTCCCAGCCTTCGCAAATACCTGCCCGTTGGCTGCTATATTGTTAGACCCCAAAACTTATGAAGCTTAAAAAAGTAAGAATACAAAACTTCAAATCAATCAAAGACATTGAATTTGAATTTCCTGACACAGGCATTATTGTTTTGGTTGGTGAAAACAATAGCGGTAAGTCAAATATCATTAGAGCAATAGATGCAATTTGTGGGGAAGGTTGGTACGGCAGAGAAAAACTGGAAGACAGAGACTATTATCTTCGAGACACAAAAAAGCAAATCAGAGTTGACCTTTATTATGATGACAACAAAAGCTTTTGCTTTCAACCTTCACCTAAAGATTGGGGAGTTGCTTATTACAAGAATTGGGAACAAACCACTAAAATGCCTTTTGGACAATCTATTAAAGATGATTTCCCTTGTACTTATTTAGGAGCTGACAGAACATTAGATAAACATCTGTCTTTTTATGACTGGACACTTATAGGTAGAATTAGAAAGGCTTTTCACAAAAGAGTTACAGACGCTTCAAAGAAGGAATTAGAAGCAAAATTTGAGGAAATAATTCAAAGCTTTTCCAAGGTTCCGGGCTTTGACCAATTTAGGAATGACTTCAGCAATTTTTATAATGAATTAGCGCCTTACTCAAAATCAAAACTTAAAATCGATTTTAAACCCTTCTCACCTTCTAATTATTTTAAAACCCTGCAAATAATTGCAAGCGAACCTTCTTTAGGAAATAAGCCAATTGATTTAGACGAATTGGGTGAAGGAGCAAGAAACTTAGTATTATTGTCCTTACTAAGAAGCTATGCCAAAAACTTTAAAGGCACAACAGAACTTTCAGGAATTCTAGCATTGGAAGAACCTGAATTATTTCTACATCCCCACGCAAGAAGACATTTATTTTATATACTTCACGAGATAGCAAAAAATGGAATACAGGTAATAATTTCAACTCACTCATCTTCTTTCATTGACACAGAATATTTTGACGAAATTGGTAGAGTTGTAAAAGTTACCAATGCAGACGGTAATGATGAAACAAATATAATAATGACGTCGAAAGCAGCATTGGTTAAAAAATGTCACGATACTGGTGTTCCAATATTAAAGGCGGACGAGAGTAGCATTGTTGAATTTTATAAAACTACTTCAAACATTCGTCTCAATGAAGGCTTTTTCTCAAAGTGCCTTATTCTGGTTGAAGGTGAGACAGAAGAATTAGCATTGCCAGTGTTTTTAAACAATCGAGGGATTAATTGTGATGCACTTGGAATTTCAATTATTTCAGTGAATGGCAAAAATCAAATTCCCAAATACTGGCGGCTTTATTCAACCTTTGACATTCCGATTATCGTAATAATTGATAATGATAATACGCCAGACAAAGAAAAATCAAATACCAATATTTCTAACTGCTTTGGTATTCCGATTGACCATATCCTAAATTTTGACGGCACGAACGTTGCTTTAGAAAGTATGGTAGACACAACCCCATTACTTATCCTTAAAAACGATTTTGAAACTTGCCTCAAAGAAGAAATTGGAACAGAATTATATAATCAGTATCAACAAGAAGCTAAGCAAATAATAAAACCAATAGGCAATCAACAAAAGGGTGTCATTGCTCGATACATTGCAAGAAAAGTTATTGAGAATACACCTGAATACACACCCAGTTTTATTGAGACATTAATTGGACTTTTGACAGAATACATTCCCCAAGACGAAGAAGTTTTGCAGTCTGCGAATACCGAAGAAGAGCCGTTAACTGAAACTAATGACGACCTTCCGTTTTAGAAATACAGCAGCCAACATTGGTATTGCTGCAAGTGGGGCTGGACGTTGAAACTTCGGCTGTTTGCATCGCTGTACTTTTGTTCCGGCAGACGAATATCTATTTGGCTTTTTGTTGTTAACTTCAACTTTATATTTTCAATTGGGCAGCGGTTCCGGGCTGGACGTTATAAAATATCCCACCTGCAGCAATACCTGCCCGTTAGGTACAAGGCAAATCGGCACTACATTCATTATGAAAATTGCGACTTGGAATTTAGAAAGACCAACACGAAATGGACAAAAGAGTGCTGCTATTCTAGAATATTTGAAGAAGGTAAATGCGGACATTTTAGTTCTAACCGAAACAAATGAGTTTATAAATTTGGGTTCAGAGTATGAATTATGTCACACAGAAATATTTTCAGGAAGTTTCTACAAACAAGGTGACAGACAAGTAAGTATTTTTTCAAAGTACCCAATTGTTAGACACATTCCAACATTCAGATCAGACACAAGTTTATGCTTGACGGTTGACACCCCGTACGGAGAATTAATAATTTACGGAACTATCATTGGAAATTTTGGTAATGGCGGCGACCAATTTAAACTTGACCTTGAAAAGCAACTAGCTGATTTTGAGGCCATCGGTAAGGCACAAAATTTTTGCATAATAGGCGACTTAAATATTTCCTTTTCCGACAACACATATTTCACGAAAGAAGGAAGAGAAAAGCTCCGAAATTCATTTGAACAACTTGGAATGAAAATTATGACACAACAAATTACTCAAAACATAGATCACATTATTTTGGCCAAGGAGTTCATTGCAAACAAGAAAATTGTAAACGGGTTTTGGAACGACACAGGAAATAAATTGACGAGAATGAGTGACCATAAAGGAGTTTTTCTTGAACTATTTGAGTGACACAAATGCCCTGTACCTAACATTGGGTTTTTTGCAAGTTGGGCTTGACAAACAAACTTCATCCAATTGCAAAGCCGGTCATTAGTTCTGGCTGGACAAACATTGTTGGGCATTATTTTTAACTTCATCATTATATTTTCAATCAGCAGCGGCCCGGGCGGACGGAATACTAATTCCCAACCTGCAAAAAGCCCTGTTCGTTGTGTGCAATTTTATGAAACATCTTTTATCCCTTTTAGCATTTTTGACTTTTATTTTGGAGCGGTATTTGGTCAAGGGGAAATCTATATAAAATATCCTGACTCAATTAAAACGAGCAAAATATTTTTCTCGCCATATGCAAAATATTCCTACATACCTTCCATAGATGGCATTGTAAGAGTTGGCGGAAACTATGACTCTTTATTAAGTTACGAGCATTCTGACTTTGACAATCTCGAAGGCGACGATAGTCTAGGAACTATAGTCGAAAAGCAAAGAGGATTAACTATTATTATTGATACAACTCAAGAAATCGACTTGTACGAATACTTCGTTAAAAGCGATAAAGATTATGGCCTATACTCGAGTCCTAAATATATTACTTACGTTAATTCCGATAAAAGAAAACAAAATTTCGATGTAACAAAGACACTCCAATTACATTCAAAGGCTATCCAGTTTATGTACTAAATAATACACAAAAGCAAAAAGCAATATATCTGAAAAGTAGTTACATAGAAATTATACAAGAAGCTATTGACAAAAATGGCAAATGGCAGCCAATCGAAAAACTAAATCCTTTAATTGTGGAGTTGGGTTTGGCTGGAAGGGATTAAAACCAAATGAGTATTTAGTTACGTCAATTTATAAATATAAAGGAGATTACAAAACCTTACTAAGACTCAAATTTGTGAATGGTAAAACAATATATTATAGCAAGCCGTTTAAGGGTAGCATAAATTATTCACAATTAAATCAAAATGCGATACTTTATATTGACGGATTACCTTACGAGAAATCTTGAGAAACTGCACACAACATGGGGTTTTTTGCAAGTTGGGCTTGACAAACAAACTTCAGCAAATTGCAAGGCCGGGCATTGGTTCGGGGCTGGACAAACATTGTTCAACATTAGTTTTAACTTCATCAAAATATTTTCAATCAACAGTGGCCCGGGCGGACGGAATTCTATTTCCCAACCTGCAAAAAGCCCTGTTCGTTGTACGTAATTTTTCACTCACCTTATGAGGCAATTTTTATCATATAGTTTTATTTATTTCTTTTTGACAAGTTGCACACAACCGAAGCAAGATGAGAAAAATATTATTGTCAAGACATTCTATTCGACAGCAAGAATCAAAGAAATTCTTTCATTAAACAAAGACAGCCTTAAGGACGGCATTTGCTTTTATTTTAACGAAGATGGATATCTTGATTCAAGTGTTGAATATAAAACTGGCAAGTTAGATGGGATAAAAAATAAATACTATCCTGACTACGGTATATATTCTTATGAGTATAAAAATGACACATTGATCTGTCATAAAATGTATGACACTCTAAATGAATTAAAATATCAAACACCTCTTGACATTAAAAGTATTGGGAAGACAGAGTTTTATTTCAAAAGCAATAGAAATTATTTTGACCAAGACAAAGTAGATACAATTACAATTATAAACAGTGGACTGCCATATTATAACAGAGGCATTTCAATCACAGGAGCTATAATAAGTCGTATTACTGACAGGGAATACAGTATAAGAACATCAAAACATTTTGACGATTTGAAAGAAATTAAAATACAGGTTTTTATTAAACAACATTTAGGAGACACAACTGAAGTTCCTTTTATTTTCGACACGTTTTCAATACCAGTTAAATAAAACTACGTACAACATCAGGTTTGCTGCAAGGCTGGCTGGACATTTGAGCAATGGTCATTTTATCGCTGTTGTGCTTTATCTGGGCTGGACAAACATTGCTGAGCTTTTGTTTGTTAACCTGTACTTTTATATCTTTAATCAGCAGTGGTTCCGGGCAGACAAGCAATGAATTCCAGCCCTGCAGCAAGCCCTGCCCGTTACCTGCAACTATAGAGTGGCAGCATTCGATAAGAAAAATACTATAAATTTGGACAATGGATTGGAGTAGGTTAACAAAACAAGTAAGTACAATAAAAGTTAAGAATGTGGTAGACATGCCATTGTTCTATGGACTTTTTGTGTTACTGTTTGGCCTTATTTCAAGCGCTGTTTCAAAGGAACCTTGGGTGACAAAAGCTTTGTTTTGTTTTGCAGGATTACTCTTTCTAATCGCAACGTTTGGCTATTTGTATTTTACATTTAAAAATCCCGATTATTTGCGTTCCGAACAATATCATCTCCGAAAACAGTCTTTAGAAATATTAGGCGACAAAGACAAGCTTTTACCAATTGATGCACAAAATATAGTCTTGATTACCAATCCAGATACAAAACGTTTAGAAAACGGTGATTCCGAAAATGAAACTGAAACAAATTAATGGCGAGAAAAGCATACATACTAACATTTGACAGGGACGACGAAGTGAATTATAAGGAGTTCCATGATAAATTGACAACACTTCCAAGTGTAATTACCTGGTGGCACTATATAAAATCTTCTTACGTTATAATTTCAAGTTCAACAAATGCCACATAGCTCACCGACCAAATAATACCCCTACTCCCAACTGGGAAAATATTTTTACTGATGGAACTGAATCTAAAAAACAGGAATGGACTTTTGGTAAAGGATGCTTGGGATTGGTTGAGAAATGAAGCTACAAAAATTACATAGCTGCAGGTAACATCAGGTTTGCTGCAAGGCTGGCTGGACATTGGAGCAATGGTCATTTTATCGCTGCTGTGCTTCACCTGGGCTGGACCAACATTGTTGGGCTTTTGTTTGTTAACCTGTACTTTTATATCTTTAATAAGCAGCGGTTCCGGGCAGGACGAGCAATGAATTCCAGCCCTGCAGCAAGCCCTGCCCGTTAGCAGTAACCTGGACACCCTCCAAACATGAAACATCTTTTAGTTATTATTGGCTTATTATTGACATTTAAGAACGTGGGTTTTAGTCAGGACAGTGTAGGAAATAAAAGATCCACATTCTTGAATGGAGTGCATGTAAAAAGCCTGATTATAATTTTCAATGGACTTTTAAAATTGATGATATCCCGACAGAGAAATTTACAAACTATCAAATTGATAAACAGGCTATGAGTGTATGGGCACATATCAAATTTGATTCAGTATTCTTTAATGAATTTTTATTCAAACGTGTAATTGTAAAGGGTACTAAAAAGAAAAGTGATGATAAATTTAAAATGAGGGAATTTATCGGAATAGTTGACTTTGCAACTCTCGATAAGATGGTGGCATTTTTTAATTATACTTGGAAAGGATGGGTAGTCTTTCCGAAAGAAAATCCATTGTATAAATTTCGACTATTCAAAAACAAAAAGAAGGAGCAATAGTAATTGATAGTTATTGAGGTAAGACAGGCTACTGCTAACATGGGGTTTTTTGCAAGTTGGGCTAGACAAACTAAGCTTCAGCCAATTGCAAAGCTGGTCTTCAGTTCGGGCTGGACAAACATCGCTGAGCTTTTGTTCTTAACTTCATCATCATTTTTTCAATCGGCAGCGGCACGGGCGGACGGAATTCTATTTCCCCAACCTGCAAAAAGCCCTGTTCGTTAGCAGCAATTTTATGGCAACCATTAAAATAATTTCAGTAGCATTAATAATTGGCTTATGTTCTTGTGCAAACAACGAGACAGAGCATTCTAACAATAACAATAAAATTCCTGTTTCGGACACAAACCAAGTTGAGAAAAGTGTAACACAAAATGTTTCTGACACTATCAAAAGACTTGTCGTTGATGATTATCCAGTGACCAACGAAATGTTTGCTCAACAAAGAGTTGATAACTCCTCAACTTTTAGGAAAGTTAGCGGTTTGACACAATCATTAGACAAAGTTTGGTTTGGTAATGACACAGTAAAACAGACCCTTGTATTTGAACTTTATACAGACTATCACAGGTTAGCTACATTTAACTTTTACAACAATAGCTTTCCGCCTGACTTGATTAAACAGATAGAACTTCATACACAAGACGGGGAAGTTGTAAGCGAAAAACAAAAACAAGAAGATTTTCAAGGTTTTTTAAACCAGACAGTAAAAATAAACTCAACCTATTTTGTTTCGGACAAAGGATTTAAACTTGGCGACAATAAACAGAAAGCTATTAAACTTTACGGAACTCCTGACGAGCAGACATTAAATAATGGTTTTGAAAAATTAGTGTGGAAGTTTACAGGAGACAATTTATACGACGGAAAAGAAAACCTTAAGGGCAAAGCACTTGCTCAAGACAGCTATGGGCATCAAATAACAATGTTTTTCAAAGGCAATAAGTTAGTTGGACAAATTTTGTACAATGACATTCCTTAAAAAAAACTGCTGCTAACATTGGTATTGCCAATAGTGGGGCTGGACGGAAGTACAATCAGCAGCAGTAAAAATCCAGGCTTCAGTTCGGGCGGGACAAACAACGCTGATCATTTAATCTTAACTTCATCAAACTATTTTCAATCGGCAGTTGTTCCGGGCGGACGGAATTCTAATCCCCACCATCGGCAATACCTGCCCGTTAGCGGCAAGCGTTTTGACACCCTACTACTTCACAGTTTCCCTATTTTATCCACAAGCTGTTGAAAAATAGATTACCAATTTATTTTAACTGACAGTTTAACTCTGTATATTTGCACCAGTTCTTTAAATAGTGCTTTTGACAATTACGTTTACCAGGTTCAAATCGTAAAGTGTATTTAGTTACACAACCTTAATGGGTTCTTTTGGAGCAATGATGTGATGTTGTACCAGTCTACTACTACCAGTTGACTACTCACAACTAATTTTACTACATCGTTATTCTATTATTGTTATTATTTTTTAGTAGCAGGAATTTTAGGGGTGCAAACAGACGAACAACGTTTATGGATTTGGTTACGGACTTCATTGAATGTAGCAGGCATTAAAGCCGTAATACAAATATGATAAGAAATGTTAAAAGCCTTGATGACCTTGAAAAGGAATCAAGCAACTCCTATTGGAGAGCCGTTGTTCGTTTTCGGATGAAGAAAAAGTTCTTTTAAATGATTGTGTCGTTGCATTACAGCAGACAAAGAAAAGTAGTAACCTTGACCTAATAGTCAAAGTCTTTGAAATTCTGAGTAAAGTGTTTATTGCAAGTGACCATTTGAAAGACATCTTCTAAACCGACACCCTTAATTTTTTTAAAATTATATTATGGACTTAGGCATCACTATAAAAAACATACGTCAGCAAAAGGGATTAGACAAAATTCATTAGCTGAACAATGTAACATAAGTCAGACATATCTTTCACAGTTGGAAAATAATGTGAAAGAACCCAATATTTCTACACTTCGGACTATTTCAGAAAAATTAGGATTACCACTTCCAATCTTATTTTTCTTATCTCTTGACACAGAGGACATAAAACCAGAAAAAAGAATAGCCTATAATCATTTAGCTCCTTCAATCAAAGCTATGATTGCTGAATTTTTTACTAATGCCTCAAAAGGAAATGATTAATACATTAACACATTTGGCGTTTGAATTAAAATTTAAACTTCCCGAAATAGAGAGCATCATTAATAATATTGATAAGTTCTATTACGAAAAAGTTGAAATTAAACCTGATAAATTCGGTAATCCAAAACTTAAAAATGGAGTTATTCAAAAACGAGTTTTAAATCCAAGCATTACAAGGCTAAAATTGTTGCAAAAAAATATTCAGAGAAATATTTTGCTGAAATTAGAAATGCCTGACTATGCTTTTGGTGCGGTAAAAGGGAAAGACAACGTTCAAAATGCTAAACAACACCAAGGGAAAAAATATATTTTTACTACCGACCTTAAAAGCTTTTTCCCTTCAATAAATCACAAACGAGTTTTTGAAATGTTTCGTTCATTCAATTTTTCTCCAACAGTTGCAAGGGTTTTGACACAGCTAACAACTTTCAAAGGGAGACTTCCACAGGGTGCTCCAACTTCTCCAACAGTTGCAAATCTTGTATTCGTTAAGACAGGAAAAAAATTGCTTGAATTTGCCAAAGAAAACAAACTAACATTTACTTCATTTGTTGACGACCTTACATTTTCAGCACCAACAGACTTTAAATCCAAAGCACAATTTATTATTGAGACTTTACAAGCAGACGGTTTTAAAATAAGCCACAACAAGACTAACTACAAAACAAAAATGCCAGTTGTTACAGGTGTTGTTGTAAAAAACAATAAACTTTCATTGACAGACAACTTTAAAATAAAATTAAATAATACCGAAGACTCAACACCCGAAAGAATTAAAGGACTTCAACAATATGCAGCGAAAGTTGCTAAAACAAATAGCAGTCCTTTATTGACAGCGATACGCCAGCCGCTAACAGGGGGTTTGGCGTTATTAGGGCAGACGTGGTAACAATGAGCATTTGTATTTCTGTTCAGCTTTTGTTCCAGCTTGACGGAATTCTATTTGGCTTTTTGTTGTTATCTTCATCATCAGTTTTTCAATCAGCAGCGGTTCCGGGCGGACGGAATTCTATTTCCCCAACAACGCCAAGCCCTGTCCGTTAGCGGTCAGCGCAATACCCACACCCTAATGTACATATAGACGGGAAGAAATAAATTGAGATGAAGAAATTAGTAATTCTATTTACTGTAATCAGTTTTTCAACATTTAGTCTTTATTCTCAGAATAAAACTATTAAAGGAAGAGTGATTGACAATCATCAATTGGAAACTTTGGGATACGTGCTAATTATTGCAAATGACACAGTTGAAGTTGGCAAAACAGATTTAGATGGGTTTTTCAAAATAGACATCCCTTTTTCCGTTAATAAACTATTACTTAAATCTGTTGGACTAGAGCCAGCAATTATTAAACTTGGAGATAATTGTGATGAGGTGGAGGTTGTGATGATGTTAAGCGGTTCTTATGATTTTAAAACCCTCAAGAAAGTAGATAGACTTCGAAAGAAAGAATTTAAGAAGCTACCGGAATTGCATAAAAAAGCATTTGAGAAAGGTATATTTAAATCAGCTAATATTTGTTATACACAACAGTTCATACCTCACTATAATAAACACCGAAAGTAGACTATAAAAACGCCGAACCGCTAACATGGGGTTTTATGCAAGTTGGGCTTGACAAACTTAACATCAGCAAATTGCAAAGCCAATCATTGGTTCGGGCTGGACAAACATCGCCTGGCATTTGTTCTTAACTTCATCAAAATATTTTCAATCAACAGCGGCCCGGGCAGACGGAATACTAATACCCAACCTGCATAAAGCCCTGTTCGTTAGCGGTCATTGTAAACAGACTACTCAATCAACAACATTTTATGTAAGAAATGAAAGATTTAATTAACCGAAATTTAAGCGGAAAGAAAATCCTAATTCTGTTCATTCTGACAAGCATCGTGTATACAGTTATGCTAACAATAACAATTCCCAAAGTAATGAACTTTGCAGGCGGATTGAAATTGTTAGATATGTTACCAACAGGCTACACAGCTGATTACGTTAATTCCCTTTTAAATGCCCTAGGTTCAGATGGTCGAACTGCTTATTTATTTCAACAAATCCCGTTAGACTTAATTTACCCTTGTTTGTTTGGAGTAACGTATTGTTTGATTTTTGCATTTATCATAAAGAAACTTGGCAAAGAAAACAGCTTTTTATTCTATCTCTGTTTAATACCTGTTTTTGCTGGCATTTTTGACTATTTGGAAAACATCGGAATCATTATAATGCTGAAAAGTTACCCCGATAACTCTACGACAATTTCTCAAATGACAAATGTGTTTTCAATTTCTAAAAGCACATTGACGACAATTTATTTTCTAATTTTACTAATCGCATTATTGGTACTATTGACAAAATACATAGCATCGAAAATCAGGAAAACAACGAACCGCTAACAAACGGTTTTGGGCAAGTGTGGCAGGACAAACTAATTTCAGCTAACTGCATCTCCGGTCTTCAGTTCTGGCAGGACGTTCAATTTTGAGCTTTAGTTCTTAACTTCAACTAAACAAAAATATCAGCAGCGGTTCCGGGCGGACAGTTGGAAAATTCCACACCTGGCCCAAAGCCGCCGACGTTGGCTGAAAGCTTAAAGAACATTCCGTTTACATGAACATGCTTCCTTACATATATGACAATGAAAAAAGTATTGAAACGTACAGCGAAACGTTGAAGTATTTGGAAGAAAATCAGAGCGTAAAAGACAAAATACAAACATTAGGAATCATTTATAGCTCAATAGGTCACTCAGTTCCCCAAACAATTGAAAATTTTTGGTCGGGTCATTCATTTCCTTTCTCCGAATCCTGGGACGACATCCAAATTTCTGCAACACTATGTTTTTTTTGGATTGTATAAACAAAATTTCTCAACTTTAAGAAGTGGCTTAGAACTTGGATTACTTTCAGTTTACTATAATATAAATGATGACGGACATGAAGCTGTGAAAGAATGGTTTTATTCTCTTGATAGTCCAGATTCAAACACTCCAAGAGCAGACAAGATTTGGAAAATTTTGTTATCTAATTCAAACATCAAAGAATATAACAACAAGTTCAATCTAAAAAGCGATTACCTTTCTCTTGGCTATTTGCACAATTATGTACATACAAAAGGACACAAATATTCTAACTCACTTGATGGACAAAAAGGGAATTCACAAGTTTTTATAGCATCTGCTTTACAAGAGTGGCTAACAACTTATGAAAAGATTGCAGTAATTGTTGTTACGTTACACCTCTTAAAATATCCTTTGGGTTTATTCAAGTTTGACTACTATCGGAAGTTCGGTATTGATATGCCAAATTTTGCTCAAGTTAGTTTCAATGTGAGCCTTATTTCATCGCTTCTTGAGGCGGATAAATTAGAAGTAATTCAAAACATTGCAGATAAAGACACCCAAACTAAAGATTTATTATCTCAACTTAATGCTATTCCCGCTAAGACAGATAATGAAATTGAAGAGGAAGTAATTGAGTTTGAAAAAGATTTCATAAAGCGTTATGTTGGGGGTTTTAAAAAATGGGAAGAAGAGCAATTAAAGTTTATGCACGACTTGATTGCAGCAACGGAGGACAGAGATAATACCAATTTTAAAAATAGTACTTTGAACCGTATTGAACTTATTAGAAAGTGGGCTGTAGAAAACAACATTTCGTAAAAGCCTTCAGCCAACAAACGGTTTTGGGCAAGTGTGGCTGGACAAACTAATTTCAGCTAACTGCATCTCCGGTCTTCAGTTCTGGCTGGACGTTCAATTTTGGGCTTTAGTTCTTAACTTCATCTAAACAAAATAATCAGCAGCGGTTCCGGGCGGACAGTTGGAAAATCCCACACCTGGCCCAAAGCCGCCGACGTTAGCGGCAATTAAAAGTGGCAGCTAAATACCAGATATATGGACGAATCAATTAAATGTCTTAACCAAGTAACTTTTGACGAGCATTCTAATGATTATTTGCTAAGGCATGCAGCAACCCCGCTGCGTAAATACGAAGAAGAATTTATTGAAGGCCCCATAATTGAAATTGGTTGTGGCCAGTCGGCGCTTTTACTAGATTACGCAAACACAGATAGAGAGATATATGCTATAGACAATGATCAATTCCAGCTTGACCTTTTAAAAAAACGTGTAGAAAAGTTGGAAAAGAAAAAAATTGAAAACTGGAAGTTCTTAAACTTGACCTTTCCAGAGGATATAATTCCTTCTAATCACTATTCAGTAATTATACTCTCTAACATCCTTCATTTTTTTAACTTTAAAAAGAATGTTGAAATCGGTAAGATCATCGATGGTTTAGCTATGCCTGGAACTTTAATTTATATAGCAGTTCATTCGACCAAGTTTTATGGAAATAATTCATCAGACCCAAATAGATATCAATATTTTAAACATTATTTCAAACTAAAAGATTTTGATTATATTTTTCCAAAACAGCAATATTTAAGAGTTTTTACGTCCGAATATGAGCAAGGAACTTCCAAGGCAACATTAAAATTAATCGATACCTGGTTAGATAGATTTTATGAGCAGAGGGGTATAACTGATCCTGAAACTATTGAACTCGACAAAAAGGAATATCTACAAAACATAAACGAAGCTGGCATACATTTAGTTTTGAGGAAAATCCGATAACTGCCGCTAACATTGGGTTTGCTGCAAGGCTGGCTGGACATTGGAGCAATTGGGCATTTTATCGCTGTTGTGCTTCATCTGGGCTGGACAAACATAGCTGGGCTTTTGTTTGTTAACCTGTACTTTTATATCTTTAATCAGCAGCGGTTCCGGGCGGACCAGCAATGAATTCCAGCCCTGCAGCAAGCCCTGCCCGTTAGCAGCAATTTTTATGAACCACACGATTATATTGATATTTTTAGTGCTTATACACTCGATGACAATTAAGGCTCAAACTACTGGGAACTACTTTAATCTTGTCTTGGTTAATAATTCCAACTATACAACAATCGTTAACATTCAGGGTACTGACAAAATTGACTCTGTTTTATCAAAAGAGTCTAAAAGATTACATTTTGAACTGGAAAAAGACTTTATTTCATTTAATTTGAATTTACGAACAACAGACGTATCAGCATCCTCTTACCAGGGCAAGACTATCAGAGTATTAAATAAATTAAAATCTAAACTAATAACAGTAACTGGTGAAAATGAACCGGTATATGACTTAACTAAAAGTGAAAAAATTATTTCTGAATACAAACCTCAACTTAGAACTAAGAATTTCTGGAAACTCGATACAGTTATAAACAAAAATTCGAATGATATTGCCGCAGCAGAAATTATATATCTTTCGTTATGTGACATTGACATAAAAGTTGATACCATACAAAAATATTTCAATAAACTTAGCCCTAAAATAAAATCATCTGAATTCGGGGAAAGAATAATAAATTATTTAAAAGCAAGATCTCAACTTACTATTGGCAATATCATTGACAATATCAGCTTGCCAGACACAGCAGGTAGAGTTATTCAATTAAACAACATTAAAAGCCGATACATTTTATTAGATTTTTGGTTTTCAAGATGTGGGCCCTGTATAAAATCTTTCCCAGAATTACAAGAACTATATTCAAAAACTGACCGAAATAATTTTGAAATAGTAGGAATTTCTATCGATCAGCTAGGCGAAAAAGAATTGTGGAAAAACACCATTTATAAGAACAGTTTATCTTGGCTAAATATTAATGACTCAAAATCAATTACTGCAAGGAAATTTGCTATTGTAAATTATCCGACTAAAATCCTTTTGGATAAAAATAGAAAAGTAATACTTGTTGACACAGACAATAGTTATGAAGACTTTTATTTGCAAATAAAAAAACTTGTAGCACAACAATAAACTGCTGCTAACATTGGGTTTGCTGCAAGTCTGGCTGGACATAGGAGCAATGGTCATTTTATCGCTGTTGTACTTCATCTGGGCTGGACCCACATAGTTGGGCTTTTGTTTGTTAACCTGTACTTTTATATCTTTAATCAGCAGCGGTTCCGGGCGGACGAGCGATGAATTCCAGCCCTGCAGCAAGCCCTGCCCGTTATGTGCCATACTGCCCAGCAATTTCACCAACATTGGGGCGACAGTAAAAATGTTATTTATCATTTAGGTTTGACTTGAACCAAAGCCCACACCAGCTTGACGTTCTTTGTTCAACTTTTGAAAAAAATATTCATCTTTAGTTTTTCAATTGGACATTTGTATCGGGTGGATTTTTGTTCAATTCATAAGCAAGCGGACACAATACACGGTTTGACAATCACTGCAACCTTGACCAAAAATTACTGATTAGCACTACACATAACAACAACAACAACATGACCGAAACTATAAATAACAAATATCAAACTTTCTTTAACAGGCTTGGTGCAACATTAATTGACGCTATTATCTTCTTGCCAGTTTTATTTTTAAGCAACGAACTCTTTGGGCCTGACCCAGAAAAATCAATCGGTTGGCAAATTATTCAAAATGGTCTGTACTATGCTTACTCAATAATTGGACACACCCTTTATGGACAAACTATTGGCAAGAAAATTACTTCAATAAAAGTTGTTCAAAATCAAGACGAGAATAAACTACTTTCTTTTCGTCAGTCATTTATGAGAGACAGCATAGGAGTTGCAATTTTTTTATTACAACTATTAATTCTTGTTTTAGATTACGGCGACACTGAAATCGGAGAACAAATAATATCACTATCAACTTTGGTTTGGATAGTTGCTGAAATGGTAACAATGCTTTTCAATAATAAAAGGCGTTCAATTCACGACTATATTGCAAATTCAGTTGTAATAAAAACTAAGGGTGACACGAAGAAGTACGGCACATAACATTGGGTTTTGTGCAAGTGTGGCTTGACAAACAAACATCAGCCAATTGCAAATCCAAGCTGTAGTTCGGGCTGGACAAACAACTTTGAACTTTAGTTCTTAATTTCAACTTTATATTTTCAATCAGCAGCGGTTACAGGCGGACGGAATGCTAATTCCACAAATGCACAAAGCCCTGCTCGTTATATGCAATCTTTGAACCCTTTATAATTTATGCTAACAGTCGACGACTTTATTACAAAATTTAGTAAATATTCTGATCAAGAATTATTTGAAGTATACCAAAATATTGAGGGCTATAGCGAACATGCTAAAATGGCTTTAGCTCATGTAATTGAAACAAAGGTGGGCTAAACAGGTTGACAAATTCCATTGTAGAAAGTCAACAATTCGCAGGCGAAACTCAAAAATAAAAAGAGAAATATACGAATTAACACAAAGCGGATTTGACAAAGACTTCATAAAAAAAGCCATTTCTTCAGAGATATTATCGGTCGAAAGCGTTAATGAAATTATTAACAAGCAACATGATTATTCGACAAAAGACATTGAGGATAGAAAAGTTGATAAATTAACGCTGAGTCGTTGTATTATATCTGGGGCAATCGCTGCTTTGATCTCAGGAAGTTTATTAGGTACTTTTTTATATATACAGGCGCTGTACACATTCTCATACTTATAGGTGTAGGTATCTTATGTTACGCTATAATCAAGGGAATAGTAAAAAAGTCAAAAAATAATTCTGCGGTATTTGTAACGATATTTATATCAACCGTTGCCGCTATTAGCTTAGGATTTTTAATATTCAACCTATTTGGGCCGAGACTATGACTGCATATAACATTGGGTTTGGCGTATAGGCTGGCAGGACGTTGTCCTGCCCCAACCTTGTAATTCTGCTTTACTTCAGTTCGGGGCTCGACGGAAATTTGCTCAACTTTTTTTTGTTACCTTCAACTTAAATTTTTCAATCGGGCTGCAGTTCCGGGCTGGACGTTAAAACGTCCAGCCCATCGCCAAGCCCTGCACGTTGTACGCTACTTATAGAAACACCCAACGAATGAAAATCTTTATCACAGCAATATTCATCTGCATTTGTTCTATATCCAATGGTCAATCGAAAAATATTCTTAGAATTATAGATAGTTTAAAGAAAAGAAACATTGACAATGTAATACACTTTCACCAAGAATGTTCAATGGTTTTGGTGATCTCAACGAATATATATTATGGAGGCAGGGCTCAAGTACAAAAATTATAACATACACATATAATAATATTGAAAACAAGAAAACTCTATATACAGTCAGGATAATTAACAATGACACTATCTTTTCCTATTTAACAAAGTATGCAGAAAAATCCAGAATGAACAACTTGTTCCCGTTGTCTGTAAAGTACAAATTGGCGACTCAATTGTTTATTCGCAAATGGATCATCTACACCCTTGCACAATTTCTCTACTTATTAATTATAATGGATTGTCATTACTTGTTCAAAATCGTCAGGAAGATATCGAAGAAAAATATATGGAAACACCGAATTTAAATTATCCTTTTAACTCGTCAACACATCTTTTTAAATTAATTAAATTGATACAAAAGGAAGTAAATTAGGCAGCGTACAACATTGGGTTTTATGCAAGTTGGGCTTGACAAACTAAGCTTCAGCAAATTGCAAAGCCGGGCATTGGTTCGGGCTGGACAAACATCGCTGGTCATTAGTTCTTAACTTCATCAAAATATTTTCAATCAGCAGCGGCCCGGGCAGACGGAATGCTAATTCCCAACCTGCATAAAGCCCTGTTCGTTGTACGCTATTATGAAGACCCTCATCACGATACTACTGACTTCTATTTTCGGAAATGTATTTTCTCAAAACCCTGACATAAAAAAAAGTTGGGTTGGTAATTATTTAGAATTTATCTCCATTGACAGCCAGAGGGTGAATTTTGAAGTATTTGGCAACTATCCAAAACAAAAAAAATATTATCTGATAGGTGATACTCTTCGCCTTTATGACAAATACTCAACTTCAAGAGACAACTTTAAAAAGCAGTATATAAAAAATTACGACTTCCTAATCACAACTTTGACGGAATCATATTTGACATTAATTGCCATTGACTCAAATTCCTTGCAACTATCTGGTGGAAAGAAAAAAATAGAATATTGTGAAAGGCATCTAGTTGAACAACCCAAAATACAATTTGAGACGGTTAAATTTATTTCAACTAATTGTTACGGTAAATGCCCTAGCCTCACACTACAAATCGACAAAGAAAAAAGATTGCTGTTTATTGGACGCAGGTATGCAATTAAACAAGGCTTTTACGCCGCAACTCTTTCAGATAGTTTATTTCAGTCATTAATTGATATTTTGGAATTATCAGAATTAGATAAACTAAAAACATGGAAACAACAAGTATACGATGCACCTGAATATACTCTGGAGATTCATTATAACGGAAAGGTGAAATACTTAAAGAATTTCTTCTTACCTGCTGTGACTCATGAATTGATAAAGTACTTGCTTGAAATATCTAAAAAAGTTGACCTTAAAGAAACAAAAGAGCCTTTTGAAATAAGCTTTGCAACAGAATAAACAGCGTACAACAAAAGGTTTTGTGCAAGTGTGGCTGGACAAACAAACACCAGCTAATTGCAAATCCAATCTTCAGTTCGGGCTGGACAAACAACTTTCAACTTTAGTTCTTAATTTCAACAAAATATTTTCAAGTAGCAGCGGTTACGGGCGGACGGAATTCTAATTCCACAAATGCACAAAGCCCTGCTCGTTGTGTGCAATTTGTACAGACCCTACAAATCTTCAAAATGAAAATTTTCTTCTTACTGAAAGTCTCACATAATAAATTGTTTTCTCTTTGTGCTAACAATAACAATTTAAATAGCGAAGCAGCGTTTTAAACATTAGTATTATCTTAGAATATTACACTCACAAAAAACTACACTATTATTTAATAATTCTACCTTAAAAGTTTCTGCAAATTACATTTAGCAAGAAACCTTACTCATGAGTTTATTAAAATTTTAGTAATTGAAACAAATAAAAATCACTGTAGTTTTTTTTAAAACCATTGCACTTACTTTCTCCACTTCGTTGATACATGGACAGGATATTCATATGCCAGCTTTGCAGGAATTAAATATATTATATAATCCAGCTTTAAAAACAGACAAGACCACAAAAACTTATGTTGGTTTTCGTACTGTAAATTATCCTGGCATCATTTCATATTCGTCTAAACTGATAGCAATTGAACTACCGCTGGTACCGAGAAATGAGGATTTTACTGATGTTACCCGCTATTTCGATATTGCAGCGGCTATTAACACAACAGGGGCTACCGATAGGTCGCTGGCTGCTTCTGGTGCTACTTTGGCTCTTACCTATGCACTTCCTCTTGATGGCTATGGCACTTATATTTCTGCAGGTTTTAATGCAAATTATAATTTTAACAATATCGGAACTAGCATATATGGTGGATACTATCCTGAAGGATTTGACAAACAGGACGCATTAGGGGCTGCAATAGTTGCCGACCCATTCCTGTCTGGTTACAACTTTGGGTACTTTAGTAGCGGTGCTGGCATATCCGTTTTTCATACCGATGAAAATACACAATGGTATGCTGGTGTATCAACAAGGAATTTTAATCATCCTTATACAGAATGGAATCGTACATCTAGGCTTGGGTCAAATAATGGTGTGCAGGCAGGTTATACAACTACCTTTAATGAGATTGCTACTATAGGAGGCTATGCAAATTTTAGCTGGCACAATGGTGTATATGAACATTTTTTGGGTGCTACCTATACTCGTAATCTTGATGATAGTTCTAGGTATAAAGTTACAGGAGGCATTGGTTTTCGTCTAGGTGACGCACTGGTACCAAGCGTGGCATTAAAATTAAAGAATACTCTTGTTTCATTTTTTTATGACCTCAATCTTCCAAATACTATTTATAAGCTAAACCGGCGAAAGGCTTATTCTTTTTCTTTACGCATTTTTTTATAAAAATATCTCAAGCTATTTAAAGGGCTGAGACATCTTAAACAAGCAGAGAACTGCACACAACATTGGTATTGCTGCAAGTGGGGTTGGACGTTGAAACTTCAGCAAATTACAAAGCCGGTCATTAGTTCTGGCTGGACAAACATTGTTGAACTTTAGTATTTAACTTCATCAAAATATTTTCAATCAACAGTGGTTCGGGCGGACGGAATTCTATTTCCCCAACCTGCATAAAGCCCTGTTCGTTGTAGGCAATACTAAAGACACAGTACAATGAAAATAACATTTATCAATTTACTATTGACTGTTTCCCTGTTTTCCTATGGACAGTCTCAAATTGCGGAAAAGTACAAGTCCGCAGACAGTTTGCTTCAAGCAAACAACTTCTCAAAAGCTTACTTAATACTTAAAGAAATTGAGCCAAAGTGTGATACTAAGGATACTCTTTACAACTACATTTTATGGTATTACGTTGGTGCAGCGACAGAATTGGAGAAAAAATTTAGAGATAAAGAGATATTTGACAGTTCGCTGTACTACGGACTTGAGACTTTAAAACTTATTGAAAAAGGCAAAGGTTACTTTGATGAAAAGTTTAGCGCAAGAGAGTATTGGATGACTAAGAATATTATCGTTTCCTATTTTGGTTTAGGGCAACTGGACAATGCAAAAAAATATAAGGATATTTTATACGCCGCATATAAAGAGAAAAAACTTCCTAAAAACATTGATCAGTATTTCAACTTTACTTTCTTTAAGTGGGACAACAAAAACGTTTGGGGTTATGAATGGTTTGAAGAAATACCAGAAAATAGATTTGAAAAAAGTTTTTCAAAAGTTGTTTATTACGTTTATAGCACAAAACCAGATGGCAGTGACAATGAACAACTTTATAGACTTCAAGTTTTAATGTTCCATAAAAGTGATGCGTCTGTTAAATTTGACTATGTATTGACAAAGCGACTTGAGACAGCAAAAAATGAAGTAAGCGGAACACTGTATGCTTATACTTACGACAAAAATATAGACTTTGCGAAATTACAAGCAGATATACGTGAAGTTTTGAAAGGGAACTATCAGCCTGACACAAAAACAATCACAAACAAACAGTGACAAGTACTGCCTACAACATTGGGTTTTTTGCAAGGTGGGCTTGACAAACAAACTTCAACCAATTGCAAAGCCAAGCATTGGTTCGGGGCTTGACAAACATTGTTGAACTTTAGTAATTAACTTCATCAAGGTATTTTCAATCAGCAGCGGTACGGGCAGACGGAATGCTAATTCCCAACCTGCAAAAAGCCCTGTTCGTTATACGCCATACGACTCAGCAATTTTTATAGTAATTTATTTTTAGCAAAGTATTTTCGGTAGACGCAGTATTGACTTGACCTAAAGTCCACATTTGGCTTAACATACATCGATTTTGCTTTTTGTTTGTTTTTTGTTCATCTGTTTTTTAATCTGCATTTTTTCAGGTGGACTTTTGCTCAAGTCATTTGAAAACACAACAGAAAACAAACCTTGACAAAGAAAAAATAATTGACTAAAATCTCTAAATCGAACAACGTATAACAAAAAACAGTTTGCGCTTTTTGTTGCTCTTTTGGGTTTGACACAAACTGATTTTTTATTCCAAAACATTTTTGCAACTTTTCGGTTGGACAATTTGCAAGTATCAACCATTATTTTCGGCTTGACAATTTCCGCTTCGGGCGGACAAATTATAAAACGCAAAATATCGTAATTTTTATTTTCGTGTAGTTTTGATTGTTTGCTTTTATATTTCCAAAACCGTTTTTGGTTTGACACAAAATAAAAAGTTGGTAATAACAAATATTATAGACTTATCGAAGCGAAGATCTACATATACTTTGCACGGCGTATAACATTGGGTTTTGTGCAATCGGTGGCGGGACAAACTGCAATCAACCTTAGTTCGCTATGGTTCTGCTGTTCCGGCTGGACGTTTTCCAATTTCGCTTTTTGTTGGTAACTTCAACATATATTTTTATTTGGGCTGCGGTTATCGGCTGGACATTAGTAAATCCACCGTTGCACAAAGCCCTGCTCGTTGCGGTCATTGTAACGAACTGCACCGATAACAGAATGAACAATAGATGGAAGCAAAAAGACAATAAAGACTTGTGTAAATGGACATCGGTTCTATAAAAGTTCTGACTTTCCAACTTGCCCAATTTGTGAAGAAGAACGCAAACCCAAAGATGGTTTTCTCTCATTACTTGGAGCACCAGCAAGACGATCATTGGAAAATAACGGAATTGCCACATTGGAAGAACTTTCAAAATTCAGTGAAAAAGAAGTCCTAAACTTTCACGGAATGGGCAAAAGCACTGTTCCGAAACTAATTGATTTATTAACAAAAGCAGGACTTTCATTCAATAAATTCTAATAAACGACAAAATGACGAAATCAGAATTATCACAGGCATTCTCAGGCGGACAATTTGAAAAGTGTTTGGACTACTTGACAGACCAAACTATTTGGAATACACCTGGTGAGCAATTCTTGACAGGCAGACAAGAAATAGAACCTTTCTGTAAAAAAATTGCAGCCTACTTTAATAGCGTAAATACAAATTTTAAACAACTCAATCTGATAGAAAATGACCATTGTGTAGCTATCAATGGGACAGCAGAATTTATTCATGAAGGTAAAAGAGTTTCATTTATTTCTTCGTGTGACGTTTACGAATTTGACTTAGATAACAAATTTTTGAGTATCAATTCATATTGTATAACAGAGCGACAGGAAAAGGAATAAAGAACAACGAACCGCTAACATGGATATTACAGCAAGTGGGGCTGGACAAGCAAACTTCAACTTTTGTGTAAAATTTCAACTTAAATATTTTAATTTAGCAGCAGTAACGGGTGGACGGAATACTAATTCCCAACCTGCAAAATGCCCTGCTCGTTGTGTATATTTCGCCCCCCTAAATTTGACAATTAACAATTAAAATAAACATAAAATGGCAAATGCAATTAACTGGTTTGAAATTCCAGCAAAAAGTTTTGACAGAGCTAAAAAATTCTATGAAACTGTTTTAGATATTACAATGATATTACCTTTTGAAGGAATGAAATATGCAATGTTTCCTGTTGATATGCAAAATGGAGAAATTGGAGGCGGACTTGTTGAAGAACAAGGATATGAGCCTTCTCAAAACGGCGCTGTTGTATATCTAAACGGTGGAGAAGATTTATCTATACCATTATCAAGAGTTGAAGCTGCTGGTGGAAAAATTCTTATTCCAAAGAAATCAATTGGAGCCAACGGTTTTATGGCAATGTTTACAGACACAGAAGGTAACAAAATAGCTTTTCATTCAATGAAATAATGAAAAAGTATAGTGAGACATTAGCTGAAAGGGGATGACAGAAATTTGCAAAACTTCCCAACATAACTAAAAAGGAAATAATGGGAGATTTGACTTTTAAATACAACGACACAATGTGTATTGGAATTATTAAAGACAAATTAATGTGCCATATTACCCGGTATTACACGAAACTTCTATAGAAAAAATTGATTGTTGCACTATGGACTTTATAATAAGGCCAATGAAAGGATATATGTTGATCAACAATTCTGTATGAAAAATAATAATGAATTTGACTACTGGATAAAACTTGCTCTTGATATTAATGACAAAGCGAAATCAAGTAAGAAATCCAAAAAGCCCAGCCACTAACAAAAAATATTGCGTCAGTGGGGCTTAACAACTGTTTCTTCAGCAACCGAGACAATTCAGCAACTATCCGGCAGACAGTTCAACTCTCCCCCACCGAACGCAACGCCCTGCTCTTTGTACACCATTTTTTTACACCACCATTTTAAATTTCAAGTCCCGTCTTTCCAAATTAATAAAGATTAAAATTGATTTTTAACATAAAATTGTTAAGCACTAATACATTCAATACGACCTTTGAAAATAAACAAAAAAGGTATGAACAAAAAGTTAGGGATTTTATTGACAGTAATTGGCTTATTCGTGTATCAATTACAAACATTTTCCCAGACACTTAATTTTAGCGGGACCTGGGTTCTAAATTTTGAAAAAAGTATTTTGGATAAAAATGATAACCTCAATGGGCTTACCGGCCAAATATTCGTTATCAAACAAGATAGTAATAAATTTAGCTTAAAAATCTATCACATTTATGGTGACAAAAAAAAGAAAATAAGTTTCAGAATGCTTACTGATGGTAAGACACGAAGAGTGAAAATAATATTCAAAGGTAAATTGGAACAGAAAGAAAATAGTTTGCAAGCCACAATGTGGAGAAAGAATTACCTAAATAGTGTAAATTATAAATTTGGGGCAACTCAAAATGAACTTATTGCTGACGAAGAATTTACAGGCCTGCCTAAGAATCATCATAGCATTTGGGTTTTTGATAGAGAAAACCCTAAATAGTAGAGTTAAATTATTCAATAAACGTAACTGCCATTTTCCATCATAGTTTTGACAAAATGCAAAAGGACTTAGTTAGATCGATTAAAACGGCCTACAACAAAAGCTTTGCTATTGGCTGAACATACTTAAGTCAATCAGATGTAAATCAATATTTTACAGTAATTTCAGTGAACGTAAATTTGGTCAGTTTTTTTTCTTAACTTCAACCTATACTCAACAATTTGGCTTCTGTACCGGGCGGACAATTATAAAAATCCAGCCCTGCAACAGTACCTGATTGTTATGTACCATAGTACAGCGACACACTACAAACGGACAATTCATTGAAAAATCATAAATACTGAAAACATTTTCTTACGAGTGTGAAGAATTAGATAAATTAAAAATAAAATTTCAATAACAATTAAAATTATGGCAAGTATCAATCCACACATTAATTTTAATGGAAATGCAGAAGAAGCATTTAATTTTTACAAATCAGTATTTGGCGGAGAGTTCGCAAAAATAATGCGTTTCAAAGATTTAGCAAGTGCTGAATTTCCGGTAGCAGAAAATGAAGCGAATAAAATAATGCACATTGCTTTACCAATTGGAAAAAGTATTTTAATGGCTAATGATGTACCTGAAATATTGGGGCGAACGAATGAAAATGAAAACAGAAGTAAAATTGTAATTAGTGCAGAAAGCAAAGAAGAAGCTGACAAATTATTCAATGGGCTTTCGGCAGGCGGACAAATTGAAATGCCCATTTCTGACAGCCCTTGGGGTTCATATTTTGGTATGTTTAGAGACAAATATGGAATTGAATGGATGGTAGATTTTGACTCGAATTATAAGGGATAAATATAGCCGAAGAAAAACAACGAACACCTGACAAAAGTTTTTATCAATGGGGTTTCACCAGCAATCATCAGCAGTTGTAAGCTATTCAGCTAATACCCGGAGTACAGCATTCTAATCAGTTTTTTTGCTAAACTTCAAAATAAACAATTTTAATCGGCTTTAGTTCAAGTCGGGCAGTTCAACGCACCCAACCTACACAAGGCATACTCGTTTTAAGCAACCCTATTAGACACATTCCGAATTTTTGTGTGTCTCAACATACAAAACAATGGACTTAAAAAAATATGTATTTAAGTAATATGTTTATATAACAAAGGATAGTAATGATGCAGCAAATTAGAGACATACATTGTCAATTTATTAAACATTATTTTTATGAAGCTCATTCTTGTTTTTCTATTTACCTTTTTATTAATGCTCGGCTGTAAAAAAGTCAAAACAAGAACATGCTACACAAATGTGGGGATTGGACGCATAATTGGATATGACCCTTGCGGACATTATAAAGCCCCAAACAAAGTATTTGGTGCCGGTTTTGTGTTAGAAATTGATAGAGGAATATCAAAAGATTCAGTCGTTACTTATCAAATTCCAGAAGGGCTTTTTGAATTTCCGGTAATTGATTATTGGGCGACAGCTAACGGTGCATTTCTATTTCCCATTGAATTACAGAACCGTTACAAAATTAGTTTTACCTACAAAGTAGCGACCGGAAATGATAAAGAGGGTTATGTCTGTTCCGGGAATGTGAATTTGGGGCCTTACAACCAAGCCGTAAAAGAAAGACAGATACTTGTTTCATGTATTTCAAAACGTTAAAATATGCTAATCATAATTTAAGAATTGACAATTAGCATAACCGAAAGTAAAATTGAGTGGGCGAAGGGCATGCTTACAACAAAAAATTTTACTGCAAGTGTGGCTTAACAAACATCAGCCAATTGCAAATCCAATCTTTAGTTCGGGCAGGCCAAACAACTTTAAACTTTGCTCTTAATTCGAAAAATTATAATTTCAACCGGCCTGTTTTAGTTTTTGCGGATGCTTTCAAAATGTATTCGAACAAAAATATTAGCAATTATTATAAATAAAAAAACAATCTCACAGGCTACCTAATAAATTGTTTTAGTAATATACCTATGGATGATTAATGAACCAACTCTTCAGCTCATCTAATGTATTTGTTGTTTTTACACCATCTGCCCACCAATCATGAAAAGTAAAAGGGTAAGTGATAAGCTTTTTATCTACACCTAATGTGCCAAGCTTAGTATACATATTTACACTTTGTTCCGGATAAATTACAGGATCCAAATCTCCATGAAAAAAGATTGTTGGCGGCACCGTTGCTGTTGCCTGATATTGAGGGCTGCAGTTTTTATATCGTTGCTCCGAAGTGGTTGTAATAGGATAAAGTGATACACCCAAAAAGGGCTGTAAAATTGAATTATAAATTACAGGGTTATAATATCCCATAGCAAACAAATCTGTTGGGCCTGCCATAGAGCCAACCGCTTTTATTTTACCGGAAGAATTTCTGGTATAAGCATAGCATAGTGAAAGATGTCCGCCTGCACTATGTCCAACAATGTAAATTTTTGTGCATTGAATGTGTAAGTGGATGCTAATCGTAAAGTAAATTGTACAGCACTATCAATATCATCTAACTCTGTTTTATAATTATCTGGAGTACTATTGGTTAAGCGATAATTTAAATTTGCCACCGCAAAGCCTCTTTGTTTAAAGCCATTAAGCATCCACGTTAGTTCATTTTTATCGCCGGTAGACCAACCACCGCCATGTACCGATATAATTAATGTTGTGCCTGATGTTCTGCCAGCCGGCAAGCCTAAATCAAACACCTGACTGGCATTAGTACCATAGGGGATATTAAGAATTGTGGTATCTCTAAGTGGTCCCAGAGGCGGCGGTGGCGGAGGATCAATGGTATCATTTTTATCGCAACTTGCTATTACAATTGAACCCATAAATAATATCATTAAATAATTAATCTTCATAAGTTTATTTTTAATGAACAATGTAAACCTAACTAAAAGTATATAATATTATTTGGTAAATTGTTAATATCTCTAAAAAAATGTCACTTAGTTGAGGAGCATACTTAAGTATTTAATAAGTTTAACAAATAGCATACCACTTAGCGTGGCAATTTTATATTTTTTATACTTTCCAGCCAGTCACAAAGGCAAGAGAAATAGAAATTATAAAGTGTATATTTTTATTTCACATTATATAATCGTTACATTTTTTTGTATTTTTAAAGATGAAAAAGATACTTTTAATTCCCCTGTTTACACTTTTACTTTTTTCTTGCACAAATGATTCAAACGAGGAAGATATTGTAAAGGATGTACCCAAAGATGGCGCAATTGAATCTGATATTAAAGTAGAGCACTTAAATGATAGTTTAGATATTTTAATTACGCAATACAAAATATGGAAAAATGGAATTTCCATTAAAAATGGAGCAACTTCAGATACTATCCCCAGTTTAGGTTTTAAAGATGTGTATGATGAAAACAATAATAAAAAACAGTTAAGAGAGACTATGACATTTTCATTTCTGTAAAATAATCCTGCTATGAAGAAATCAAAAAATAAAATTAGTACTCATCACAGCTGCATTAGCAAGTTGTAATCAAAATAATACTCCCACCGATTGGGAAAATGGAAATGGAGGCAAAACATATTTAAGAAGTGACTCTACTGCACCTTATGCAAGATCTCATTACCATGGTGGAGGAATGTGGTTTTATGCTTTTAGACCTATGTACAGTTATAATACGAATGGATTTTTTACAAGAAATGGATTTTCGAGCAATGCCATACCAATGGCAAGTAATTATGGAACGAACTATAGTAAATCAAGAGCAGTACGTGGAGGATTTGGCAGAAGCAGTAAAAGTGGAGGATAATAAAAATGAAAAGAATTAACATAACTCCCAGAAATAATTGGCAAAAAATTGTTGAAAAACTGGGCTTTGGATTTCATACTACCGAAGTCCCTTATTGGGATGAATCTGCTTATTACAGTTTTAGACCAGATGAAATTGATGCAATAGAAAAGGCTACCGCCAACTTGTACGAAATGAGTCTTTGCGCTGTACAGCATGTAATTGATTATAAAAAATATGAATTGCTTAAAATTCCAAGTTGGATAATTCCGCATATAGAAGCCAGTTGGGAAAATGATGAACCTTCTATTTATGGCCGAATGGATTTATGCTATAAGAATGGAGAAATAAAACTATTAGAATTTAATGCCGACACACCAACCAGCCTGTTTGAAGCCTCTATTGTACAATGGTTTTGGTTAAACGATTTTGATAAGACTAAAGATCAGTTTAATAGCCTTCACGAAAAATTAATTTCCTATTGGGGATATTTAATGCCTTATATGAACATTGGTAAATTACATTTTGCCTGTGTAAAGGAAAGTTTGGAAGACTTAACGAATAGCGAGTATTTAAGAGATTGTGCCATTCAGACCGGATATAATACTAAACTAACATTTATAGATACAATTGGTTGGGATGAAACAACTAAAAATTTTGTTGATGCCGATGATGAGGTTATATCAAATATTTTTAAGCTTTATCCTTGGGAGTGGTTATTACAAGATGAGTTTGGCAAAAATATTATAACAGATTCATCAAAAACTAAATGGATAGAACCAAGCTGGAAAATGATTTTAAGCAATAAGGGAATACTGCCAATACTTTGGCAATTATACCCAAAACATCCATTGTTACTTAAGGCAGAATTTACAGAAGATGGATTTAGTAGCTACGCAAAAAAGCCTATCCTTAGTAGAGAAGGAGCAAATATCCAGTTGATTGAAAATAAAAAATTAATTCAAAACAGCAACGGTGAATATGGTAAAGAGGGTTTTATTTTTCAAGAGTTATTTACATTACCTAATTATGGTAATAATTACCCTGTTATTGGTAGTTGGATTGTGGGGCAACAGCCGGCAGGTATTGGAATAAGAGAGTCTAAATCCTTAATAACAGATAATACAAGTTGTTTTATTCCGCACTTAATCGATTAAATGACGACATAAAAACAGGTTACTTAAATTAAGTAACCTGCTAAATATTTTAAGGGAATTTTTTACTTACTTACCGTGGCAATTTTTATACTTTTTGCCACTACCACATGGGCAAGGCTCATTGCGACCCGGCATTTTTTCAACGGTTACAGGCATTTGTTTTATTGATTCGCTTGGGTCGTAATAATCTTTTTCGTTAGCTGCATAATCTTCGCCGGCAGCATCAATAGCAGCTTTATTTGCGGCCATTTTGCTCATATCGGTTTTTTGCTCTCTACCCTCTTTAATTTGCCCTGCATTGGTTTGTTCCATTGGTATTTGTGCATGACATAAAAAGCTTACAATATCTTTATTTACCTGATCATCCATACGCTTAAAGGCATCAAAAGCTTCTATCTTATAAATTACCAATGGATCTTTTTGTTCGTAACTGGCTGTTTGCACACTATGGCGCAAATCATCCATGCTGCGTAAATGCTCTTTCCATGCATCATCAATTAATGCAAGTGTAATGCTACGCTCCATAGCATTGTTAAGCTCTTTACCGTTTGATGCCAGGTATTTATCCAGATTAGCTAAAGCTTGTATGCCTTTTTTACCATCCGTAAAGGGCACAGCTACATTTTCTATATGATTGCCTTGTTCTCTGCGGATATTGCTGATAATAGGCATAGTTTGCTGTGCAATAGCATCTCCTTTGCGGCGGTATTCTGTAATAGCTTCGTTATATAAACGATTGGTTAATGTATTGGCATCATCTTTATCTAATTCTCCGGCACTAATAACGGTATCTATTCCAAAATTTAAAATACATGCTAACTTAAATCCTTCATGGTCATTTCTTTCTTTAAAAGAAAAAATTAAACCTTCGGCTACAGAGTAAAATGCATTATCTAAATCAAGTGCTAATCTTTCGCCAAACAATGCATGATTACGTTTGCCATAAACTACATTACGTTGTTTATTCATTACATCATCATACTCTAATAAACGCTTGCGAATACCAAAATTATTTTCCTCTACTTTCTTTTGTGCTCTTTCAATGGATTTGCTAATCATACTATGTTGTATAACTTCGCCCTCTTTATAACCCATTCTATCCATCAGGCCTGCAATTCTTTCGCTACCAAACATCCGCATTAAATCATCTTCTAAGCTTACAAAAAAGCTGGATGTTCCCGGGTCTCCCTGGCGGCCTGCTCTACCTCTTAACTGCCTGTCTACCCTGCGGCTTTCATGTCTTTCGGTACCAATAATAGCTAAACCTCCGGCTTCTTTTACGCCAGCACCTAATTTAATATCGGTACCTCTACCAGCCATGTTAGTGGCTATGGTAACAGCACTTGCCAAACCTGCTTCGGCAACAACCTGTGCCTCACGGGCATGCTGTTTTGCATTTAATACATTATGTGGTATATTTTTTTGCTTAAGCATTCTGCTAAGCAATTCACTTATTTCTACAGATGTTGTACCTACAAGACATGGTCTACCGGCATGGCGTAAACGCTCTACTTCATCAATTACAGCTTTGTATTTTTCTCTTTTAGTTTTAAACACCAAATCCTGCTCATCTTTTCGGGTAACAGGTATGTTAGTAGGCACGTTAACCACATCTAATTTATAAATACTCCAAAACTCTGCTGCTTCTGTTTCGGCAGTACCTGTCATACCACAAAGTTTATGGTACATTCTAAAATAGTTTTGCAGCGTTACGGTTGCATACGTTTGTGTACTGGCTTCAATTTTTACATTTTCTTTTGCTTCTAATGCCTGATGCAACCCATCGGAGTAACGGCGGCCTTCCATAATACGGCCTGTTTGTTCATCTACAATTTTTACCTGATCTTCTATAATAACATATTCGGTATCTTTTTCAAATAATGTATATGCTTTTAATAATTGTTGCAGGGTATGTATTCTTTCCGATTTTAAAGAATACTCATTCAATAAATTTTCTTTGCGATGTAATTTTTCGTCGGCACTTAAATCCGTTTTTTCAATATCGGCTAATTTTGTTGCGATATCGGGCAGTACAAAAAACTCCGGATCTTCGCCACTACGGGTAATTAATTGTATTCCCTTATCTGTTAAATCTACCTGATTGTTTTTTTCATCTATATTAAAAAACAGTTCAGCATCTACCTTTGGCATTTCCTTTTGTTGATCGGCCAAATAATAGTTTTCGCTTTTTTGCAATTTTACCCTAATGCCCGGCTCACTTAAAAATTTAATTAACGCACCATTTTTTGGCAACCCTCTGTGGGCTCTCATTAACGCCAGGCCACCATCTTTAGGATCGTCATTGCCTTCGGCTATTTTCTTTTTTAGCTTCAATTAAAAATTGGTTTACAGCTTTTCGTTGTGCCTCTACCAAACTTTCAATACGTGGCTTTAATTCAAAAAATTGTTGTGTGTTATCGCTATGGCCAACCGGACCGCTAATAATTAACGGAGTACGGGCATCATCAATTAATACACTATCCACTTCATCTACCATGGCAAAATGGTGCTTGCGTTGTACCATTTCATCGGGGTTATGTACCATGTTATCTCTTAAATAATCAAAGCCAAATTCGTTGTTGGTACCATAAGTTATATCGGCGTTGTATGCATTTCGTCTGGCATCACTGTTAGGTTCATGTTTATCAATACAATCTACCGTAACACCCAGCCATTCAAATATTGGCCCGTTCCATTCGCTATCCCTTTTTGCCAAATAATCATTAACTGTTACAATATGTACACCTTGGCCTGCAAGTGCATTAAGGTATGCAGGTAAAGTACTTACCAATGTTTTACCCTCACCGGTTGCCATTTCAGCTATTTTTCCCGAGTGTAAAACGGCGCCACCAATTAGCTGTACATCGTAATGTACCATGTTCCATTGCACTTGACCACCGGCGGCTGTCCATGTGTTTTTATGAATGGCTTTATCGCCCTCAATTACAACACTGTCTTTTTTTACAGCAAGTGTTCTATCAAGTTCTGTAGCCGAACTTTCAAGCGTTGCATTTTCTTTAAAGCGACGGCTGGTTTCTTTTACAACTGCAAAGGCTTCGGGCAACAGTTCTTTTAAAATTATCTCTGTTTCTTTGTCTTTTTCTTTTTTTAGCTCATCTACTTCTTTATAAATAGCGTCTCTTCCGTTAATATCCTCTATAGGTAAATCTTCGGCGGCCTGGTTTTTATCTTCTATTTGTTTATTAATGGGTGTAAGATGCTGAGCTATTCTGCTGCGGAACTCAATTGTTTTGTTACGCAACTCATCGTTGCTTAGGGATTGATACTGTGCAAAAAATTGGTTTATTTTTTGTACCTCGGGAGCTATTTTTTTTACATCTTTTTCACTCTTACTACCGCCAAAAAGTTTAGAAATAATGCCTAACATAAAATTCAGTGTTATTGGGTATTGTATAAATACGTTTAATTAATGAGTTTTACAATTGTCAAATATGGTGCTTAAAAACATATAAAGCCAAATTGACAGAGATTGTACCTGTATTTAACAGGGCGGTAAAGGTAAGAATTAGTTACAAGTTGAAAATTGAAAGTTTACAACGGTTTAAACCTGCTTTTTAGGTATTAAATCTTTTTTAACAAACCTTACTTCATTTTTTGTATTAATAAAAAACAAAACCATGTATTGTATCAAAAACAAGATGTTTATTGCCTTTATTGTCTTAGTATTTGGCCTGATAGCCTGCACCAGCAACGAAATTGGCGAAAGTAAAGATGTTGCTCAGGAAAAAATTTATCAAGAGTATTACATTACACATGCAGAGGGTAATAACTATGCCGAAGTTACCTGTCAGTACCGATTTGGCGGTAAAAATGGCACTACTTTAGTGTTAAACAACCCAAGCCAAGTAAGTTTTGATGGCGAAAAATTAGCCGTAGACAGTAATGATGTACGTGGTGCATTTTATAAAATCGTCAAACCACTTACTAATTTTTATGGCAAACACAACATTACATTTACCAATATTGATAACAAAAACTACGAGAACAGTTTTTCGTTTGATAGTTTTAGAGTAGCCATTCCTGCAATGGCCAATGCCAACAAGGCATTGGAAATTAAGTTTGAGACATCTAGCTTAAACCCGGATGATTATATAGAAATAAGAACTACAGACAGCGATAGTAGTTTTACAATATCGCACTATGGTAAAGATGCAGGAAATTTAATTGTAATTCCCGCCGAAGAGATGAAACGGCAAAAAGCAAAAACGATAGAGCTTGAAGCTACATTATTCAAATCAATTCCGCTACAACAAAATACAACAGAAGGAGGTAAAATGGAGTTAACGTATTCGTTAAAACCAACTAAGGTTAAGTTGCAGTAGAAACTGTTTGCTTACTGATTTTTTTTAGAATAAAATAACCAATACATAAAAAGAAAGAAAATGCAATTATTGTAAGCCATCCATTGTCAAAATGTGTTATAATATTTTTTTTGTTGTTTATTAAAAACAGCGGCAAGCCAGCCAGGGCAACAGATACACCTAAGCTTAATGCTGTTGCAGTTGCAGGATATACAGGTAAACTACGGCTTATTAGCATTAAAGTTATTGGCACACTACTTTGCAAGCAGGCTATACCAAAACCAAGTGCATAAACATTTTGCTTACCTAACTGAAAAAATAAAAATGCCAGCGGCAAGGTTATATAAACAAATTTTTTCCAGCCAATTTTATCGGCAATAAAACCGCCAAAAAGTTTGCCCAAAAAAGCGCTTACGCCAATAATTATTATACCATCACTATGCTCTTGAGCCGCATAATTAATAACATCAAAAATAAAAGAGCGGAAACACATTACCAGTAACAAGCCAAGCATAATAAAATCATGTGTATCTAATTGGTTTTCGGTTTTTACCGGGGTTTTATATACAGGTAAATCGTTTTTAAAAATTAAATATGCAATTACAAATACTGCTGCAATTAGCGGCAATAACGGCCACAAACTATATTGCCCCAAAATGCCACCAAGTGCTAATCCAAAAACGCCGGGGCTTGTAAATAAACCCAATGGCGCAATTTTATTTTCAGGCACTTGTCCGCAGAATTCCGGGAGCAAACAAACAACACCACCTGTAACATGTACAAATGCAGATGCTATTCCGCTAAAAACAATACCTGCTTCTTCATTTATAAAAAACAACACAATACTTAATGGCAACAATACAAAAGATGCCTGAGCAAAGGGTTTTATTTGCTTTTTACTATCTAAACAAAACCCAACGGGTAATTGACCACCAAAACCAATTATGCTATACACTACAATTAATAACAATGCCTGCGATGATGCATTATGGTAGGTATAATAAGCCAGCATAAAGCCGGCAGCAAAATCGTTTAAGCCGTGTAAAATGCCCCAAAGGGCAGGTTGATAATTATTTCTCACTTTAGAAATAGGTATTTAAAATTACGCCAATTCCATAGCTAATTGTATTGGCCAAAAAACCCGCCAGCATTGCCTTTTTCCAACTACAACCTAATAAAAAATAATAGCCAATACTTTCTGCCATAGCTACTCCCAGCTCTAAAATATTGATATTGATTTTTGTATAAAAAAGCAACACATGCAACAAAGGCCAGGTAAACAAATTCAATAAAAAAGCAATGAGCAAAACATACTTTTTTTCCTGTTTAAACAAAAAATAAATTATCGGCAGTTCTATCAGGAGTGTTAAAACAAAGTATTTCCATATACTCATTTTTATTTTTTCTTTTTAATTAAAAAATAATAAAGTATAAATAATGAGCATAAAGGAACAAAAATATAAAGCAAAAATTCAATTGCCAATTGGCCCCAAGCTACGGTTGATAAAAAGAAAGTGAGAAATTTCATTACTGTTTGTTTTTATTGTTTTTACGCCAAAAAAATATTGCAGCCAATGTTCCAATGGCAAAAACCGAAACTAAAACTAACGGTAAAATATTTTTTGTACCCAATAAATAAGAGTCCTCAATTGGTATATCTAAAAAATAAAAAGGCATAAATAAAATTTTAGCTGTTGGCAATAATAAATTGGTATTTGTATTTAAAAGTACATTATTTAAAGTAAAATAAATGTCTTAAAAAAAGATACCCATTGTAACTAGCATAGCTTATAACTTGTTAATCTTTTTATAATTACTTACCATTTATACTATTTAAAACAATCATTAAAAAAGTAACCCGTATTTTTGAACGAATAAATTCGTATTTCGAATTAACTGTTAATTTATGAGAAAGATACTTTTAGGTGTTTTATTTATTTCAATTGGCGTATTAACACAAGCCCAAATTAAAGGTATAGTTACAGACTCTGCCACAAAAAAAGCAATTGACAAAGCCGTTGTAGGCTTGGTTGTAAAAAGCAACCCTACCGATACCACTTATACGTTTACAGACGAAAAAGGTGCATTTTCATTTAGCAATGTGCCAGCCTCAAATTTTTCGGTAATTATTACTAACATGGGTTTTACGCCTGTGGCAAAATATGTTCCGATAGCCACACCTCAAAAAACAATAGACCTTGGTAAAATAGAGCTGATAAGCCGTGGCACATTAATGGATGAAGTAGTTGTGATTGGTGCACCCATTGTTGTTAAGGAAGATACGGTGGAATACAGAGCAGATGCGTTTAAAGTAAAGGAAGGCGCAGTTGTAGAAGATTTATTAAAAAAATTGCCCGGCGTAGAAGTGGATAAAGATGGCAACGTAAAAGCGCAAGGGAAAAGCATTACTAAAGTAAAGGTAAATGGTAAAGAGTTTTTTGGGGGAGATGTAAAAACTGCTACAAAAGAATTGCCTGCAAATTTGGTAGATAAAATTCAGGTTATTGATGATTATGGCGATCAGGCAACCGTAAGCGGTATTAAAGATGGTGATGCCGAAAAAGTATTAAACATTCAATTAAAAAAGATAAAAACAAAGGTTTTTTTGGCAGGGCAACGGTTGGTGCAGGTACAGATGAACGTTATCAGGCATCTTTTAACGGAAATTACTTTAACGGCAACAAGCAAATCTCTCTATTCGCCAATAGCAATAACTCCAATCAATCTCTATTCAACTTTGGAAGTTTTGGTGGCAACCGTGGCATGAGTAATATGATGCGACAAGGAAAATCGATGATGGCCGATATGGGCGGAGCCAGCGGTATGATGAATGCCATGAACAGCGGAGATGGAAGTTTTATTGGAGGCAATCAAAGCAGTAATGGTGGCATTACAACCTCTAACTCGGTTGGGTTTAATTACAGAGATCAATGGGGTAAAAGAATTAATGTTTACGGCAGCTACTCGTTTAGCCATAGAAACAATGATGCATTAACTTACACTGCTCAGCAAAATATATTTACCGATACATCTTTTTTAACTAATCAGGATAATACTTCATCCACCATTGGCGATAACCATCGTTTTTATTTTAATATGGAGTATCAAATGGATAGTTTTAACTACATTAAAATTAGCCCAAGTGCAGTTTTCAACAAACGAAGGCGCCAGCAAAAAGTTTGTTTGATAATTGCAAAACATCTGCGGCACCATAAACTACAGATGGAGTAAATGCTAATAACAGCAATACTACTACGCCAAACATAAGTGGCTCGTTATTATTCAATCATAAGTTTAGAAAAAAAGGCAGAAATTTTTCAGCCAACTTAAGTTTGGGTAATTCAAAATCGGATAGTGAACAAGATACCAGAAACACAACCGTAAATTATGTAGCACCGTTGGGTACTCTTTATCAATATCAATTTATTAATCAAGTTAATAATAACCATAATTACGGCTTACGATTAACTTACTCTGAGCCATTAACCAAAACCAAAAATTTAGATTTCAGTTTTTCACATAACTTAAATTATAGCCGCAATAATAAAGAAACCTATATGGTTGAACCAATTACCGCTATTAAAACCTATTGCATTCTTTATCTAACGATTATGAAAATAATTTTTACAATAACCGGACAGGAATTTCTTTACGTACTATTCAAAAAAAGTATAACTATACATTGGGCATGAGTTTTCAACCGGTAAACTTACAAGGCAATTCAATTACAAAAGACAGTGCCTATAAAAACAAAAAAAGGTTTAATATTTTCCCTATAGCAAGATTTGCCTATAATTTTTCAAGAAGCAAAACATTAAACATTAACTATAGCGGAAATGCTACTCAGCCTAGCTTTTCGCAATTGCAAGATGTAGTGGATGTAAGCAACAGGCAATATATAACTACAGGCAACCCTAATTTAAAACCATCCATTAATCATAACGTAAATTTGTCGTTCAACAACTTTAATTTTATTACCGGCAAAGTACTATTTACCAACTTTACTTTTAGTACCATAAAAAACCAAATAGTAAATAGTACCACTTTGCAAAATAATACAGGCGCTCAATTAAGTAAGCCCGAAAACGTAAATGGTTATTACAATGCAATGGGCTTTTATACATTTAGCAAACCGTACAAAAACAGAAAATACGTAATTACCTTAAACGGTACTGCCAATTACAACCATAATATAAATTTGGTAGATAGCAAAAAAACAATTGGCAATAACTGGATAATAAGCCAGGGTACAAATTTTGAGTATAATATTAAAGATTGGTTTACTTTAGGCACAGGTGTAAGCTATAGCTTAAACGATGTTAAGTATTCAAAAAACACTTCAACTTCTTTAATCAATTCATCCAGCAATGCATGGACGCTTAGCAGCAACATAAATGTGGATTTACACAAAACATGGAATATTAAATACGATTTTGATTATACCATCAACAACGGTTTAGCATCGGCGTAAGTAAAATTTAGCCATTATGAATGCCTCGGTAGAAAAACAATTATTTAAAAAGAAAAACGGGGTAATAAAACTGGCAGCTTACGATTTGTTTAATCAAAACACCAATGTAAATCGCTCCATAAGTGGCAATTCCATCATAGATACCCGAAGCAACCGTTTAACCCGGTTTTTTATGCTAACTTTTACTTATCGCTTGCAAAAATTTGTTGGTAAGCAGCAGCAAAATGCCGGATTTAAAGGTATGGGCGGAATGCGTACACAAGAGATTAAAGTTCAATAAGTTATAAAGCAAAACAGTTTCAAATTTTTATAGGGTGTTTTTACACCCTTTTTTGTTACCTTTGCCACCCAAAATAAGCCTTTAATACAATAAGTATATTTTATGAGTGGTGCATTAAAAGAAGTAAGAAACCGGATAAAATCGGTACAAAGTACACAGCAAATTACTAAAGCCATGAAAATGGTTAGTGCTGCAAAACTACGCAGAGCACAAGATGCCGTTACGCAAATGAGGCCTTATGCACACAAACTGCAGGAAATGCTAAGCAATATTGTTAGCAACAGCGAAGGCGAAATTAATATAGCTCTGGCAGCAGAAAGAGCTGTAGAAAAAGTAATGATAATTGTGGTAACAAGCGATAGAGGTTTGTGTGGTGGTTACAACAGTAATCTAATAAAATTGGCCAAACAAGTGGCTAAAGATAAATATCCTGAGCAATTTGCTAAAGGCAATGTGCAATTTTTACCCATTGGTAAAAAAGGATACGAACATTTTACCAAAAACGGATTTAAGGTAGTAAATAAGTTTTGGGATATTTTTACCGGTTTAAGTTTTGATAAAGTGCAAGCTGCTGCAAAACATGCAATGGATGCCTTTGCCAATAAAGAAGTAGATGCGGTAGAATTGATATTCAGCGAATTTAAAAATGCTGCAACTCAAATTTTTGTTGCCGAAGCTTTTTTGCCCGTAAAAAAGACAGCAAAAGTTGCCGGCCAAAAAATGCTGATTTTATATACGAACCAAGCAAAGATGTTTTGATAACTGAGTTAATGCCTAAAATTTTAAACACACAATTGTTTAAAGCTACTTTAGATGCTAACGCCAGTGAACATGGTGCAAGAATGACAGCTATGGATAAGGCAAGTGATAATGCCAACGAATTATTAAAATCATTAAAAATTAGTTACAACAGAGCAAGACAGGCTGCAATTACAACCGAGTTAACCGAAATTGTAAGTGGTGCTGCTGCATTAAAAGGATAGATTTTAATGGGATAATTAGCTAATTCAATAATATGCTAATTTCCATAAAATCAATCAATTCATTTTATTACTAAGGCTTAAATTTCATAGTTAACTTAGCTTTAAATTATTTTCGAATTAGCATATCAGCTAATTATTACATTAACAACAATGGAACTTTCACAAATTATTCCTCATATAGAAGCATTAATATTTGCAAGCGATAAGCCTTTGCCGGCTATTGAAATTGTTGAGCATGTAAATAATGCTTTAGGGTTTATTGAAGACAGGGCAACACTTGATCAGGTTGATGCAGCCATTGAAGGAATTAAAGAAAAATATGATAGTGAATTTTATGCCTTTGAGTTAAAAGCTATTGGTGGCGGTTGGCAATTTTTAACAAAACCACTTTATCATAAAACAGTTGCACAGTTAAACGGCGATAAATTTTTAAAACGCTTATCTGTAGCCGCTTTAGAAACCCTTGCCATTATAGCATACAAACAGCCAGTAACTAAAAGCGAAATGGAAGCCATACGTGGTGTAAACTGCGATTATGCCGTACAAAAATTATTAGAAAAAGATTTAGTAATTATTTCTGGCAGAAGAGAAGAAGCTGTAGGCCAACCGTTAATTTACAATACATCCAAATCATTTATGGATTATTTTGGTATTAACAGTGCCGATGATTTACCTAAAATAAATGAAGTGTTGATGGAAGAATTGGTACAAGCTACCAACGTTCAAGAGGCACAAGAAGAAATGGAAGCATTTGAAAATAATGAAGCCAATACTGCGATAGATGTTGTAGTTGAAGAAAGTGTAGAAATTGTAGAAGAACACAAAAATGAAACGAACGAAGAAAATACTAAAGCATAATTAAGTTCTTCAAAAATATTTATAAAGCATTCTAAAATAACTGGAATGCTTTTTTATTTGTATTACTCAATGCAATATTTATACTACGTCCTTCGTATTTTCGCAATATGCCTTTAACACATCAGCAATTAACAGAAATAGCCAATAAATTTGCAACGCCATTATATGTATATGATGCCGATACAATTACAACCCAATATCAAAAATTAACAACTGCATTTGCCCAAACCAATACTAAGTTTTTTTACGCCTGTAAGGCATTAACCAATATTAATATTTTAAAACACATTAAAGCAATTGGCTGCAGTGTAGATTGCAGCTCCATCAACGAAGTAAAACTGGCTTTGCTGGCAGGGTTTAATGCTGCAAATATTTTATATACATCCAACGGAATTCATTTTTCTGAAATTGAAGAAGCAAAAAATTTAGGTGTACATATCAATATCGACAGCCTTAATAATTTAGAAAAGTTTGGTAAAAAATTCGGACATAGCTATCCTGTAGGTATTCGTATAAGGCCTAATATTATGGCAGGTGGAAATTTAAAAATATCTACAGGACACGATAAAAGCAAGTTTGGTATTCCGGTAGATGATTTAGACAAAATACTTGCAATTGTAAGAAACAATGATATGCATATTCAAAATTTACATTTACATACCGGTAGCGATATAAAAGATGCAGATGTTTTTGTAAAAGGAATTGATGTATTGTTTGAAATTATACCGCATTTTAAAGAACTTACTTCAATTGATTTAGGAGGAGGCTTTAAAGTGCCATACAAAAAAGGCGATGAAGAAACAAATATTCCTTTACTGGCACAAAAAGTAAACGAAGCATTTGCCAATCATCCCAATCCAAATGGCAAGCCTTTGCAGGTATGGTTTGAGCCGGGTAAATTTTTAGTAAGCCAATGTGGTTATTTAATTACAAAAGTGAATGTAATAAAAGAAACAACATCTACTGTTTTTGCTGGTGTAGATACCGGCTTTAATCACTTAATACGCCCCATGTTTTATGATGCTTATCATCAAATAGAAAATATAAGTAACCCAACCGCCCAACAAAACCCTATACCGTTACAGGCAATATTTGCGAAACAGATACATTTGCAACAGACAGAGATATTGCCGAAATAAGAGAAGGCGACTACCTTGTTTTTTACAATGCCGGTGCTTATGGTTTTGAAATGAGCAGTAATTTTAACAGCCGCTTAAAACCAGCCGAAGTAATGCTTAATGATGGCGAAGCAATGCTGATAAGAAAAAGAGATGTTTTTGAAGATTTAGTAAGAAATCAGATTTTGTAAAATTCCTTATATTTTTCTTAACTTTCATGCCTTAATTCTTTCATTTTTAATTATAAAATTATAAGAGATGCCAATAAGAATGGTGGATGATCCCGAAAATCAAAACGACTATAACGAAAATACAGATGATAATTCCGGAGGGGTAAAAGCGGATTTGATATTCCCGGTGGCGGTGGCGGATTATTAAATTTTTACCCTTGCTGCTCGGCCTTTTTAGAGGAGGTAAAAGTATAATATGGATTTTGCTTTTAGCTGCAGCAGGATATTTTTTATTTAAAAGCAAAGCATGCTCAAGTGTAAAGGAAACTGTTAGCAACTTTACCAAGGGAGGAAAGTTAGATCCAAACGAATTTAAAAAAGCAAGCGTTTACGAAGGCTTATCAGATGATCCGACAAAAAATCCGTTACCCGAATCCGTTAGTTTACTTCGCTATGCACCGGATAGAAAAAATCAGGGCAAGCAGGGAAGTTGCGTAGCATGGAGTAGCGCCTATGCAGCCCGTACTATTTTGCAAAGCAGTAGTACACGTACCGAGCCTAACAGTGTTGCGTTTAGTCCTGCATTTTTATATAATTATATTGGATTAGATGGTTGCCAGGGTTCTTACATAATAAGAGCAATGGAGTTTATGCAAAAAAATGGTGCTTTGCCCTACAATCAATTTCCATACAACGAAAATGATTGCAGCCGGCAGGCAACACAATCATTGGCAGCTACTGCACAGCAATTTAAAATACATGGTTTTACTCGTTTAACAGATGACGATGGTGTAAGCAACTTAAATTTTAGAGCCATTAAAGAGCATTTAGCTAAAGATGCACCGGTGGTAATTGGTATGATGGTTGGCGGTAGCTTTATGGAAGGAATGATGGGCCAAAAAGTTTGGCACCCAGGCGGCAGCGATAGAAGCATGGCTGGCTTTGGTGGCCACGCCATGTGTGTAATTGGATACGATGATAGAATAGAAGGTGGAGCTTTTCAAATAATGAATAGTTGGGGACCAGAGTGGGGACAAAATGGTATTGGATATGTTAAATATGCAGATTTTAAGGAGTTTGTACGGGAAGCTTATGGTTTAGATCCTTTGCCAAAAAGTGGTGCAGCTTTAAATATAGATTTTGAGTGCAATATTGGCTTGGTAAATGTAGATGCAAAACAGTATATACCACTAAAAGTAAGTGGTACCAACACTTTTACAAACACAACCTCAATAAAAAAAGGAACCAAGTTTAAAATTGAATTAAAAAATGCCGTAGAATGTTATGCGTATATTTTTGGACAAGAAACAAATAACACCAGTTATGTTTTGTTTCCCTACAAAGCTATACACTCGCCATATTTTGGTGTTACAGGTTATCGGTTATTTCCTCGTAAAGAATCGCTTATGGCAGATAGCGTTGGCAACAAAGATTATATGGCAATAGTTGTGAGTAAAAAGCCATTAGATTATAATGCACTAAACGCTGCAATATCTAAAAGCACACAGGCTACATATGCAGGTAAATTAAATGAAGCTATTAGTAACGCCTCCATAAGCAATGTAAAATTTAGCAGTACCAACACAGGTAATATTTATTTTAAGGCAGATGCTAATGAGCAAAAAAGTATTGTGGGTTGTGTGGTGGAGATAAACAAACAATAAACTCATCATTTTGAAAAAATTATAGTAACAACAATTGCAGTGGTAATTACTACGATAGCTATTGCACAAGAAAAAAAATTATATACTCCAGATGCAAATGCTATTGAGGATATTGCCTATGCAACAGAAAAAGCAAAAGCCCAAAATAAATTTGTATTAATACAAGCAGGGGGTAATTGGTGCAGTTGGTGTATAGAGTTTGTAAGGTTTTGCAAGGCTACTCCAAAAATAGATTCATTGATAAATGCTTCGTTTGTTTGGTACCATCTTAACTATAGTAAAGAAAACAAAAATTTGGTAGCATTTAAAAGATACGGTTATCCCCAGCGATTTGGTTTTCCTTCCTTTATTATTTTAGATGGCAATGGTATGCAGCTACACATTCAAAACAGTGAGTATTTAGAAAACGGCAAAAAAAGCTACGACGAAGAAAAAGTATTTAACTTTTTAAGTAACTGGACCCCCAATGCCCTAAACCCAGAATTGTATAAAGATTAAATAATGGCAATCCCTCCCCAGTTTTTTAAGCTAATAAAACACCCTATAAAGTTTAGGCTATTTTTATTAAGCAAATTACCCAGTGCATTTTTTAGCGGTGTACGAGTAGTAGACGTAAATGAAGAAATGTGTAGCGTAAAAGTGCCTTACAAATGGTTTAGTCAAAATCCGTTTAAAAGTACCTACTTTGCCTGCCTGAGTATGGCTGCCGAAATGAGTACAGGCGTACTTGCATTGGCACATATACATAAACGCAACCCTGCTGTAAGTATGTTGGTGCAAAAAATTGAGGGACATTTTGTAAAAAAAGCAACTGCAAAAACAACATTTACCTGCAATGATGGGTTATTAATAAAACAAACCATTGAAGATGCCGTTAAATCCGGCGAAGGAAAGACTATTACAACAAAAGCTGTTGGAAAAAATGATACTAATGAAGTAATAGCTGAATTTTTTATTACTTGGAGTTTTAAAGCAAAAAGTTAAAGCGGTTATTCATCCCTTTATTTTTGTTAAATTGCATCCTTTAAGTTCACTAAAAAATAAATGTACAAGAGTGCGACGCCACCAGAGTTGATGCTTGTACAAATGCTGGTAACCAAAAACAAATTTCCTGCTGCACAGCAGGTTACTAAAAAATGAGTAAAGAATTACTAAAACAACAAGCCTTAGAATATCATGCTAAAGGAAGGCCGGGAAAAATAGAAGTAATACCTACCAAAGAAGCCAAAACGCAAAGAGATTTATCGTTGGCATATTCGCCGGGTGTGGCTGCACCTTGTTTGGAAATTGAAGCCAACCCCGATGATGTTTATAAATACACTGCTAAAGGAAATTTAGTTGGTGTAATTAGTAATGGTACAGCAGTACTTGGGCTGGGAAATATTGGCCCTGCTGCCGGAAAACCAGTTATGGAAGGCAAGGGTGTATTGTTTAAAATATTTGCAGATATTGATGTGTTTGATATTGAAATAAATGAAACTGATCCTGAAAAATTTGTACAAATTGTACAATCGCTGGAGCCAACTTTTGGCGGTATTAATTTAGAAGATATTAAAGCCCCCGAGTGTTTTTACATTGAGCAAGAGTTGAAAAAGCGTTGCAAAATTCCGATAATGCATGATGACCAGCATGGTACTGCAATTATTTCGGCAGCGGCATTATTAAACGCCGTTGAATTACAAAAAAAGAAAATAAACAAAATAAAAATTGTTGTTAATGGTGCAGGCGCTGCTGCAGTGTCGTGTATGCGTTTGTATATAAGCCTTGGCGCTACAAAAGAAAATATAAAAGTATACGATAGCAAAGGATTAATACATGCCGGCCGAACAGATTTAGATGAAATTAAAAAGAGCTTTATTTCATCCTCAAAAGATCTTACGCTTGTAGATGGCATGAAAGATGCCGATGTATTTATTGGCTTAAGTAAAGGAAATGTAGTTACTCCGGAAATGGTAAAATCTATGGCCAAAAACCCTATCATTTTTGCCTTGGCAAATCCTGATCCCGAAATTGCTTATGACGATGCAATGGCTGTTAGAAAAGATTTAATAATGGCAACCGGAAGAAGCGATTATCCTAATCAGGTAAACAATGTTTTAGGTTTTCCATATATATTTAGAGGTGCTTTGGATGTAAGAGCTACTCAAATAAACGAAGAAATGAAACTAGCTGCAGTAAAGGCTTTAGCAGAACTTACCAAAACTCCTGTGCCGGATATTGTAAACTTAGCATACAACGAAAAAAGTATATCATTTGGCCCAACATACATTATTCCAAAACCTGTAGATCCTCGTTTATTGGCTACTGTAGCACCGGCCGTTGCAAAAGCTGCAATGGATAGTGGTGTAGCAAAATACCCTATTGCCAACTGGGATAATTATGAATTAGAACTTAATAAACGTTTGGGTTTAGATAACCAACTAAGTCGTGTAATTGGTAATAAAGCCCGTAAAGATCCTAAGAGAGTTGTATTTGCCGATGCCGAAAATTTAAAAATATTAAAAGTAGCTCAGCTTGTACAAGAAGATGGTGTAGGTTATCCGATATTGTTGGGTAATGTAGAAAAAATATTGGCATTGGCTGAGGAAAACGGAATTGATTTGGACGATATGCCAATTATTGATCCTAAGGCAGATATTACAGAAGATATCAGAAAAAAATATGGCGAAATGTTCTTTAAAAAACGCCAACGCAGAGGAATAAATAAATACGAGGCGTATAAAGTAATGAAAGATCGTAATTACTTTGGTTGTATGATGGTGGAAAATGGCGAAGCCGATTGTATGATTAGTGGTTTAAGTCGAAACTATCCGGATACCATACGCCCTGCAATTGAAGTAATTGGTACAGAGGAAGGTGTTAAAAAAATTGCCGGCATGTACATCATGTTTACCAAACGTGGCCCATTATTTTTAGCCGATACCACTGTAAACTTTAACCCAACTGCCGAAGAGTTGGCAGAAATTACATTGTTAGTTGCCAAAGAAGTTGCCCACTTTAATATTAAGCCACGTATTGCCATGCTATCTTACTCAAACTTTGGAAGCAGCAACAGCCCCGAAGCCAATTTGGTAAGTAAAGCAAGAGAAATAGTAAAAGCCAAAGAACCAAAATTGGTATGCGATGGAGAGGTGCAAGGTATTTTAGCCTTTAACAAAGAAGTATTAAAAGAAAATTATCCTTTTACCGAATTGTTGGATGGAGAAGTAAACACACTTATTTTCCCCAACTTAGCTGCAGGTAATATTGCCTATAATTTATTGCAGGAAGTGGGTGGTGCCGATTCTATTGGCCCGGTTTTGCTTGGTTTAAAAAAGCCTGTTCATGTATTGCAATTGGGCAGTTCAATAAGATCTATATTTAACATGGTTTTAATAGCCGTTGTAGCTGCTCAAATAAAAAGCGCAACCAATACACAGGAAGAAGTTAAAAAAAGTAAATGGTGGAAAGGTTTTAAAAAAAAATCGCATGACATGTAATTAAAGGTTTTTAAAATTTAAATTTCTTCTGTTTTACATTAACAAAAATATAGAATCAATAAAAGTTCAATGACACTTTTTTCTCACTTTGGCAAGTATCTTTTAATGCTTAAAGGCATGTTTTCCAAACCGGAAAACATGCGTTTATATTGGAAAGAGTTTATGCATCAATGTGCAGAAATAGGTATAGGTGCTTTAGGTATTGTAGCAATAATTTCTGTATTTATGGGTGCGGTAAGTGCTGTACAAACTGCCTATCAGCTGGTAAGCCCGTTAATACCAAAATCTACCATTGCACAAATTGTAAGAGATACCGTTATTCTGGAATTTGCACCTACCTTAGTTTGTATAGTTTTAGCAGGAGTAATAGGCAGTAAAATTGCCAGCGAATTAGGTAATATGAGGGTTAGTGAGCAAATAGACGCATTGGAAATAATGGGCATAAACACAAAAGCATATTTAATTTTGCCTAAAATTGTAGCAGCCATTATTACAATACCAATGTTGGTAATTTTATCAATGGCTTTAGGTATTTATGGTGGCCGTTTAGCTGGCGCAGCTTCGGGCATATTATCGAATGAAACGTACGACAGAGGGTTGCTGGAAAATTTTATACCATTTAATGTACGCTTTGCCATGTATAAAGCCGTAACCTTTGCATTTATTATAAGCAGTATTCCGGCATACTATGGATACTTTGTAAACGGAGGTGCATTAGAAATTGGCAGAAGTAGTACAAAAAGTGTGGTAGTAAGCTGTATTATGATTTTATTTGCCGATTATATTTTAGCTGCTATTTTTCTGTAAAAATGAAGAATATTTTAATACAGGCATTTCGATAATCATTTATAAAATGTTTTACAAAAATTTTTTTTTGGTTTTACTTATACTGGTTACTGCAGGTAATTTATGTATATACGTAAACAGAAATAATTACAGTTTTGTTAAACAATCCACTTACGCCCAAATTTATCCCAATTACAATTTAAGTACCATAAAAAAATTTAATAAGATTAACGACTCCACACTCGAAGTAGTTTTAAACAAAACAAATAAGAAGCTAACCGACGAAAGCAAAATAATTAAATTGCAAAAAGGTGTTAATGCGTATAAAATAGCCGGCGCTTCATCTACCGATAGCATTACCATTGCGGTAGAATATTTTGCTACAGAAGATTATGCCAAACAAGGCAACAGTTTAAATGGCGGAATTACCATTTACAACACACCTTTACCACAAGCAACTCAATTAACAGATTTATCAAAATGGAGAGATGATGAAATTACAGTATCACCGCAGGAAGAAGTGGCCTTAAAACAGCTTCTTAAAGACTCCATGGGTATTACAGAAAGTGAAAGCACAATAAATAAAGTAAAAAAAATTGGAACTTACCTGAGTTATAAATTAAGAAATGCAGCTGGCTTACCAACAGACAGCTTACTCCGCTTATCTGTTTTTAACCAATATAAAAGTGGCTTAAACGGCGTTAAAATATGGTGTGGTAATTATGCCAATATTTTTAATTTGTTTGCAAAAAATGCAGGAATAAAAACTCGGTATGTAGAAATTAATAAAACAGTTAATGGCTTTGCCGGCACCTGCATATTTTTAACGAATACTATATTCCCGAGCAAAAAAAATGGGCTGCTATTGATTTACTTTATAACAATGTTTTTTATACCCGAAGTAATGGAGCTTTAATGAATGCTGTTGAAGTAAAAAATACAAATGAAGACGATAGTACAGTACATGTAGCACAAGCAGTAGGCGATACTTTACTAAAATCAATTAATTTTAATAAATTAGAAAATAATTTTTTTTATACCTATAATTCAACCAAAGACTTAAAATTTTTCTTTCATTAGATTATAATGAGGGTAATAATTTTACAAAAAAAATTAAACGATATTTTTCAAAAAGATATTATTACGAGTTATATTCCGATACAGAATTAATAAACAACAATAAATTTTATTTTAAACAGCTTTTACTTTTATTACAACTAATTTTTACCGCAATATTTGCACTTGCATTTATAGCTAAATTTATAGCCCCAAAAAATGATAGAGTTTAAAAACATAAAAAAATCGTTTGACGATAAGGTGGTATTAGATGATGTAAGCCACATTATGGAAACAGGGAAATGCAACCTTATTATTGGAACAAGTGGTAGTGGCAAAACCGTTTTGCAAAAATGCTTAGTTGGCCTTTTTGAACCCAATAGCGGCGAAATTATTTATGATGGTATAAGTTTTACAGACATGACTGAGGATGACCGAAAACAATTAAGGCAGCAAATAGGAATGCTGTTTCAGGGCAGCGCATTATTTGATAGTATGACGGTAGAACAAAACGTATTATTTCCGTTAGATATGTTTTCCAGGATGAGCCATAGCGATAAAATAAAACGTGTAAATGAAGTTTTAGCAAGGGTTAATTTAGTTGATGCAAATAAAAAATATCCTGCCGAAATAAGCGGTGGTATGAAAAAACGTGTAGGTATTGCCAGAGCAATTGTACTAAATCCTAAGTATTTGTTTTGCGATGAACCCAATTCCGGCCTCGACCCACAAACTGCAATGGTAATTGATAAACTGATTATGGATATTACCAAAGAGTTTAACATGACAACTGTAATAAATACGCATGATATGAACAGTGTGATGGAAATTGGCGAAAATATTTTGTATATGTACCAAGGCCGAAAGGAATGGACAGGAAATAATAAAGAAATAATTTTTAGCAAAAATGAGCGACTTAACAGCTTTATTTTTGCAAGCGAATTTTTACAAGATGCTAAAGACATGCGAATGCTTGAAGCAAAAGGGAAAATTAGTGATGATAGAAATATGGATGAATTGTTGAAATAAAACTTGGTCTGACCATGAATATCAATAACACAAAATCGCTAAGCTTATCTCCGCTACGATAAAAGCCAAATCCCTGATTTACCGATGAACGTAGTGCGACGCCACCGAAGCCTCATTAAAGCTCAAATGCCTGTTACCAAAATATCCTTTTATCAATAACGCATCTGCCCTATCTTTGCACAATTCCAAATTCTTAATTTTAATTCCTAATTAAATTATGTCAGTTTTAGTAAATAAATCTTCTAAAATAATTGTACAGGGCTTTACCGGTACAGAGGGCACTTTTCATGCCACCCAAATGATAGAATACGGTACAAATGTTGTTGGTGGTGTTACCCCCGGCAAAGGTGGTACAACGCATTTAGATAAACCTGTGTTTAATACGGTTGCCGATGCAGTTAAAATTGCCGGTGCCGATGTTAGTATAATTTTTGTGCCGCCGGCTTTTGCAGCCGATGCAATTATGGAAGCAGCCGATGCTGGTATAGCTTTAGTGGTTTGTATTACCGAAGGTATTCCGGTACAGGATATGGTTAAAGTTAAAAATTATTTAGTAGGCAAAAACACTCGTTTAATTGGCCCCAACTGCCCGGGTGTAATTACCGCCGAAGAATGTAAAGTGGGTATAATGCCCGGCTTTATTTTTAAGAAAGGAAGAATTGGTATTGTATCTAAAAGCGGTACACTTACTTACGAAGCTGCCGATCAGGTAGCTAAAGCTGGTTTAGGTATTAGCACTGCAATTGGAATTGGTGGCGACCCAATAATTGGTACAACCACAAAAGAAGCTGTTGAATTATTTATGAACGACCCGGAAACAGATGCCATAGTAATGATTGGCGAAATTGGTGGTGGTATGGAAGCAGAAGCTGCACAATACATAAAAAGTACAGGCAATAAAAAACCTGTTGTTGGTTTTATTGCTGGACAAACTGCTCCTCCGGGCCGCCGTATGGGTCATGCTGGTGCAATTGTTGGTGGTGCCGATGATACGGCTGCAGCCAAAATGAAAATTATGGTTGAGTGTGGCATTCATGTTGCCGCAAGCCCCGCCGATATTGGTAAAACAATGGCAGAGGCTTTAGCTAAATAATTAATTATTTATCAATATTTTATAGCCTGGCTTAAAAAGTCGGGCTTTTTTATAGTATTTATACTACATAATTTTTAAGCGTATATTCACTCAAATAAAATAGTATTTTTACTATGAAGTTTTTTACCCATATTTGCGTTTATAAACGTAAACCATGATTATTATTGTAAAGCACAATATAAGCGATACACAAATTTTTGGGAAGCTGCACAGCGAACTTTACCTCTGTTACCTACAAGTGGTGTGCAACGATTAATACAAATGCTACCCAACATTGATATGACAGAAATGACCTGTATTTGGGAAGCTACCACCATTGCATCGTTGGATGTTTTTTTTCGTCGTAAATTTTTTGACTGGAGCAATGAAACGTACTATGAATTAAACTTGGCGCAAACAATAGGTTTTCCGTAAGTAAATTAAAAAGCCTCCGAAAAAATTCCGGAGGCCTCCTTATATCAAAGTTAAAAACCAGATTAGCCCATATTTTGTGTGTACTGTATTAACGCTTGCTTGCTGCTGCTAAAACTAAAAGCATCATTAACCACATAATAGTTTTGCTTATCAATTGTGTTTTTGTATGCATACTTTGCAATAGCTAGTTTACTGCTTTCAAAACTAAATAACTGTACCATTTCTTTTATCTGGCTTGCAGTAAAATAATTACCCGTCATTGCCTGTTTAGCTATAGCTTGCTTGGCATCATCAAAATTTTCGTTTTGTATAGATTGCTTTAGTTGATAAAAAGCTTTGTCGTTCATTACGGCATTATTATTCCAGCCATTGTTATTATTCCATCCGCCACTGTTACTATTGTTGTTCCAGCTTCCCTTATTATCATCGTCGCAATCATGGTTTTTATTTTTTTTATGCCCTCTTCCTCTTTTTTCTTCACATTCATGTCCACGATGGCCACTGTTATTATTGTATGTTCCATTGTTTTGACCATTCCATCCGCCATTAGTACCACCGCCATTATATATTTGTTGTTCGTTTATTACAACGTTACCAAACATATTAAACGTTAAAGAGGTTTCGTAATTAGGTTTAAGATAAATCGTATTATCGTACACCAGTTTTTGGTTGTTACCACCAAAAATAGATGACGATTGCTTATAAATTTGTATTCGGTGATTGGCACTGTTTATATCACTTATGGTATATACATTACCCATTTTGTAGTTGTTGCTAACCATATATCCATCAATCAATATCCGCAAACTTTGTTGATTATTTGTATTAATTACCAGCCTGGTGTTATCATACATGGCAAAAGTACTCAGGGAAAAAATCGCTGCTAGTACCAGTAAAGTTATCTTTTTCATTTTCGTCAATTTAAGAGTGAACAATTTGTTTTAGTTAACTATTTCAATACACATGCCATACTTCATTTTTAATTGATAAGAAAATGTTAATACAGTTCAGGCGCTTAAAATGGATTTAAGAACACCCAACACAGTTTATGAAAAAAAGAGAAGCATTGCATCCTACATCTATATTAAGTAACTTTATAAAAAATAGTACAATGATTTTAAATAAATTAAAATTCTTACTCTGCATAATTGCTGTATTTTTTAACTTTTCAATTTTTAGCCAAATAAAAATGAACGACTACGCCGCTCAATGGAAAAAAGTAGATGCCTTTGAAAAAAAAGGTTTAACTCAATCTGCCATTAAAGAAGTAATAGGTATTTACAACTTAGCCATAAAAGAAAATAATGATGCACAGCAAATAAAAGCATGCATGCATCAAATTAAATACAGAAATATGGTTGAAGAAGATGCCAACGAAAATAATATTTTTTTTGTTGATACATTAATTGCAAAAGCTAAAACCCCTGCAAAAAATATTTTACAAAGTATGCAGGCCGAAATGTTTTGGCAATACCTGCAAAATAACCGTTGGAAATTTAACGACAGAACAAAATTAACCGAAGAAAAAAGTAAAGACATAACTACATGGAGTTTAGATAAACTGCATGAAACTATCAGTAAATTATACAAAACATCTATCAGTAATGAAGAAAAGTTAAAAACTACCAATTTAGATGGATTAGATGCAATTATTGTAAAAGGCATTAACACAAGGCAACTCAGGCCTACCCTTTACGATTTTTTAGCCCACCGTGCTTTAAGTTATTTTACAACCGGCGAAAGCGATTTAACAAAGCCTGCATACCAGTTTACTATAAACGATGATAAAGCTTTTGCGCCAGCCAACGACTTTGCAAAATATACTTTTAAAACAAAAGATACTGGTTCACTTTACTACAATGCTATTTTGCTTTTTCAAAATTTATTGGCCTTTCATGCTGCCGACACTAAGCCAGATGCTTTGATAGATGTGGATTTACAACGTTTAATGTTTGTAAATAATTACGGCGTAATGCAGGGAAAAGAAAAGTTGTACGAAACAGCTTTAAAAAGCATAGAAGATAAATACCCAACAAATCCAATAACAGCAAGAGCCATGTTTGCAAGGGCTCAAATTTATTATAACCGTGGGCAACAATACCAGCCATTAGGCAACACCGAAAATCAGTACGAAATAAAAAGATCAAAAGAATTATTAGATGCTACCATTGCAAAATTTCCTAAAAGCGAAGGCGCAATAAATGCACAAAATTTATTAACTACCATTTACAACCATCCCTAAATTTAAGCACCGAAAAAGTAAATGTTATTGACCAGCCCTTTAGAACACTGGTACAATATAAAATGTAAAAACAATTTATGTACGTTTGGTAAAACCAGCAGAGAAGAATTAAAAAATATAGACCGTAGAGATTATAAAGCATATTGGCAAAAATTAACTGATTTAAAATCGATAAAATCATGGAGTGTTAACTTACCCGATCCGCAAGATTATCAGGCACACAGCACCGAAATTAAAATTGACGGCACAAGCAATGGAGTATATTTAATTTTAGCCAGCCCGGATGAAACATTTAAGCTATCTAAAAATATTATTGCTAAGCAGTTTACCTATATAAGCAACATCAGTTACATACATAATTCAAAAAATGAGTACTATGTTTTGCACAGAGATAACGGTCAACCATTAGCTAATACACAAATACAAATTTGGGAAAGCCGTTACAATAACAGCAAAAATATTAATGAAGAAATAAAAGCCGAAACATATACAGCCGACAAAAATGGCATGTTTACCTTAAAGAAAACAAACGAGTATCGCAATTTTTTATTACAAATGAAAACGGCATCCGATGAGTTGTTTATGGATGATAATAATTATGGCTACGCCGATTATAATAGTTACGAAGAGCCGCAAAAATATAAATCGTTTATTTTTACTGACAGAAGCATTTACCGACCCAACCAAACCGTTTACTTTAAAGGAATTGTTATAAATACTGATAAAGATGCTACTAAAAACAAAGTTGCTCCCAATTTTAAAACAACAGTAATTATTACCGATGTTAACGGGCAAAAAGTTACCGACTTTACATTAACTACAAACGACTATGGAAGTTACACAGGTAATTTTAAATTGCCCGATGGCTTATTAACCGGAGAGTTTACCATTGAAGATTCTGTAACAAATTCCACAACCGATTTTAGTGTGGAAGAATACAAACGGCCGAAATTTTTTGTAGAAGTTGCCAAGCCAAAAGGTACATATAAAGTGTACGATAGTGTAAAAGTAACCGGTACTGCTAAAGGTTATGCCGGCAATTTAATTGATGGTGCAAATGTAAAATACCGTGTAGTGCGTAAAGTACGTTACCCAATTTGGTGGGATTGGGGTTGGTATCGTCGTGGCAATTTTGGTCGTAACGAAGAAGTAGAAATTACGAACGGCACGGCTACAACCGATGCTAAAGGAGAATTTAAAATAACCTTTAAAGCACAACCAGATGAAAGTGTAGATAAAAAAAGTCAGCCTGCATTTTATTACGAAGTAAGCGCCGATGTTACTGATATAAATGGCGAAACCAGAAGCGGCGAAACATCTGTAGCTGTATCGTACCAACTAATAAAATTAGATATTGCCGTGGCTGATAAATTAAATGCCGATAGTTTAAAAAGTATTTTAGTAAAAGCACCAACATAAATGATATTGAAGAAAAAACAACGGCTACAGTAACGCTACAAAAAGTAAAAGCGCCTAATAAAATTTTTAGAACAAGATATTGGCAACAACCCGATCAATTTGTAATGAGTAAGGATGAATTTTATACAATTTTCCCTTACGATATTTATAAAAATGAAAATGATATTAAAGTCTGCGATTTAGGCGAAACAGTTTACAACAAAACAGACAGTACCAACCAACAATGGCCAATTACTAAATTAGCGGCAGGTTGGTACAAAGTAGTTGCAATTGCAAAAGATAAAAACGGCGAAGAAGTAAGAGCCGAAAAATATGTAGAAATCCTGAACGAACTAACGGATAAACAAATTAACCAGGCAATTTCTGTTATACCAAAGAGTACCAACCTACAACCTGGCCAAAAAGCAGAATACACCATTGCTACAGGTTTCGATAAAATTTGGTTGATACATACTTTAAGTAAAATGGATAAAACAAACCCAACAACTTACTTAACCATTACCAAATCACAATCAGCGTCATCTGCGCTATTGACGGGAGAAACCGACCGAGGCGGCATTGCCCTAAACTACGCTTTTGTACAACACAACCGGGTATATAAAGGCAATGAAAACTTTAGCATTCCATGGAGTAATAAAGATTTACAAATTACCTACAATACATTTAGAGATAAACTACTGCCTGGTGCCAACGAAAAATGGAGTGTAAAAATTAGTGGTAATAAAGGAGAAAAATTAGCGGCAGAAGTTTTGGCAAGTATGTACGATGCATCGCTTGATCAATTTAAACCACACAGTTGGGATGCACTAAATATTTGGCCGGGTTTAAACAATACTGTTGCCTGGCAAGAAAACGGTTTTGCACAAGTAAACTCAGAAGAGTTTAACCAATTAGAAAGGACATATTATCCGTTAGAAGCAAAATCGTACGATGGATTGTTGAATGACTACTATAATTATGAATTTGTAAATAGACGGATGGGAAAGGTTATAAAGAACCGGTCGCAAGACAATTAAATGACATAAGATTTACAAATGTGAACAATGCATTGCAGGCAAAGTTGGGTATTGAAGTCCGAAGTCAATCATCTGTAATTCAGGTATCACAACTATAATACGTTTAAGAGGAGAAAGTGTTCTTGGAAAAGGAGTAGATGTTATATATGTTGTTGATGGAACAGTTTTAACAAATATTGATAATATTAACCTAGATGATTTTAAAGATGTTACTGTACAAACAGAGCAGGCCTTGTTTGGAAAAAGGGAAAAATGGGGCAATTGTTATAACAACAAACTCTGGCATTGGAAAACTATTAGGTACACAAAAATTAGTAGAAGTAAAAGTTAGAAAAAACTTCAACGAAACAGCCTTCTTCTTTCCTCAATTAAAAACAGATGCGGAGGGCAATGTAGAGTTTAGTTTTACCATTCCGGAAGCATTAACGCAATGGAAATTATTAACCCTTGCACATACAAAAGATGCTGCAAGTGGCTATGCAGAAAAAACAGTGGTTACACAAAAACCTTTAATGGTACAGCCTAATGCTCCCCGTTTTATACGTGAAGGCGACAAAATGGAGTTTAGCGCCAAAGTGGTAAACCTAAGCGACAAGGAAGTAACAGGTACGGCTACCCTAGAGTTAATTGATGCTGCAACCAATACTCCGGTTGATGGTTGGTTTAAAAACATTTTCCCTACACAATATTTTACCGTTGCGGCAGGCCAAAGCAGTGCTGTTAAATTTCCGATGGAAGTGCCATTTAACTTTAACAGTGCAATGAGCTACAGAATTGTGGCAAAAACTGCCGATGCAAGTGATGGAGAAGAAATGGCTATTCCTGTTTTAACCAACAGAATGTTGATTACAGAAAGTATGCCGCTTAATGTTAGAGGCACAAATAGCAAAACATTTAAGTTTGAAAAATTAATTAATAGCGGCAGCAGTACAACTTTAAGCAATCATGCGGTAACGGTTGAATACACCAGCAATCCGGCTTGGTATGCTGTACAGGCATTGCCTTACTTAATGGAGTATCCGTACGAATGTGCCGAACAAACATTTAATCGCTATTATGCTAATACATTGGCAAGTTTTGTATCTAACTCTAATCCAAAAATAAAAGCGGTTTTTGAAAAATGGAAAAATGTAGATACTGCGGCTTTACTTTCTAATCTGCAAAAAAACGAAGAGTTAAAATCTGCCTTATTACAAGAAACCCCTTGGGTATTAGAAGCACAAAACGAAGCTCAACAAAAAAAGAATATTGCCTTATTGTTTGATATGGTTAAGATGAGTGCAGAGCAGGAAAAAGCATTTACTAAACTAAAAGAAATGCAGTTGGATAATGGCGGATTTACCTGGTTTAAAGGCGGCAGAGATGACAGGTACATGACGCAATATATAATTACCGGCATTGGTCATCTGCGTAAATTGAAGGCTTTAAACAGCAGCAATTACGAAAATGTAAAAACCATTGTAGATAACGCCATTCCATATTTAGATAAAAAAATTAAAGAAGATTACGACAATTTAATAAAATACAAAGCCAAACTATCTGCCAATAATACCGGCTACACACAAATTCAATATTTGTATATGCGTAGCTTTTTTAGTGAAATAAAAATTGCGGCATCATCGCAAAAAGCAGTTGATTATTACACAGGCCAAATAAAAAAATACTGGTTACAAAACAGCAAGTACATGCAAGGCATGATAGCATTAGCCTTACACAGAGGTAAAGATGCGACCACACCAAAAGCCATTATAAAATCTTTAAAAGAAAATGCTATTTACAAAGAAGAAATGGGCATGTACTGGAAAGATTGGGCAAGTGGTGGTGGCTATTACTGGCATCAGGCACCAATTGAAAGTCAGGCAATGATGATAGAAGTCTTTACTGATATTGATGGTAATGTTACAACAGTTGATGATTTAAAAACATGGTTACTTAAACAAAAACAAACACAAAACTGGAAAACAACCAAAGCCACTGCTGAAGCATGTTATGCATTGTTATTAGGCGGCAGCAATTGGTTATCTGAAGAAAAAGAAGTGAGTATCAGGCTGGGCAATAGTGTAATAATAAATAGTAAAGACGATGCCACACAAGCCGGCACAGGCTACTTCAAAAAAAGAATAGACGGAGAAAAAGTAAAAGCGGAAATGGGGAACATAACAGTTAATCTAAACGCCTCAACTTCTCCTCAGGAAGCTGTGCATAAACCCCTAAACCAAACCTCTACTTCATGGGGCTCAGTTTATTGGCAATATTTTGAAGACCTTGACAAAATTACTTCGGCAGAAACACCACTTAAATTAAAGAAGCAATTATTTAAAGAAATTAACACAGATAAAGGCCCAAGTTTAGTTGCTATAAAGGATGGAGATGAATTAAAAGTAGGCGATAAAGTAAAAGTGCGTATCGAATTAAAAGTAGACAGAGATATGGAATACGTACACATGAAAGATATGAGAGCCGCTTGTATGGAGCCTACCAATGTTATCAGCGAATATAAATGGCAAGGAGGCTTAGGATATTATGAAAGTACAAAAGATGCCAGCACCAACTTTTTCTTTAGCTGGCTTAGCCGCGGCAGTTATGTTTTTGAATACCCCATGTTTGTAACACATACAGGTAATTTTAGTAATGGTATTACCACAATTCAATGCATGTATGCGCCTGAGTTTACCAGCCATAGCGAAGGTATTAGGGTAAATGTGGAATAATAAATTTCAATTATTTTGTTTGAGAGATGGCATCTTTTAAAAAGATGTCATCTCTTTTTTTTAAAATACGTACATTTAATGTATAACTACAATTTATGAGTGCTACGCCCAATAATCAAGCTTATTCCATCTCAATCCGTTTAAGAAAAATGGAAAACCTTCATATTGTTTTTTGGTTATTAAAAGATATTAGTTGGTGTATGGTATGGAAGCCATTAGGCATTGCCATGATTGTGCCAACTTTAGCTATTGCCATTTGGATTGTATTTAAAAACAAAGATTTTGTAAGCGAAGTGTGCCACAACCTGGCTATTGTATTTTGGATAAGCGCCAACAGTTTTTGGATGATAAGTGAATTTTTTAATTTTGATGAAACCCATTTACTATTTGGCCTAACCGGCAAACAAACAGCCATGATTCCTTTTTGCTTAGGCTTACTTTCTTTAATGTATTATTATATTATTTGGAAGCCAAGACATAAAGATGCTATTGAAACTTTATAAAAAAGATGACACCTTTTTAAAAGATTTCATCTTTACAAAATAAGTTCATTTAAAATTTGCCTTTGTTGGTCTCATTGCCTTTGTTGGTCGCCGACCAACAAATTTCTGATCAACAAGTTTTTGCCTTAGCACTAAAAATTTTAATCTAAAATATAACTCAGTCGCACTGTAATACGTGCAGTTTTATCTTTACTGTATGTATCATTAATACCACCGTAACTATCTTCCTCTACACTACCCTTTCCCGTTATTTGAAACACACCCATACTGGCATCTTTTAATTTGCCAATATCTCCATCGCCGGTTTTTACAATCTTTTGTGCTCTTTCTTTAGCATCTTGTGTTGCCTTTACAATTAAATCGTGTTTTAAGCTTGGTAAGTCGCTAAAAGTGTATTGCACCTGATTGGGATTAAATTGAATACCCGAATTAATCAACTCTGCCGTTTGATCAATTACTGTTTCAATCTTTTTCATTAATTCAGGATTTTTTTTACTGCTGAAAGAAATGGTTTGTGTGGCGGTGTAGCCATCAAAAATACTTTCGGATTTTGTGCTGTTGTTTTCACTTTCAATAGTTACTGTACGATAGCTTTTATCGAAGTTTACACCGCTAAACGTAATTTCACTTTCCTTAAATCCTTTGCTTAAAAAAAATTGTTTAACCTTAGCCTTATCGGCAGTTATTAAGTTGTAAGCTTCTTTTGCATCCATTGCTTTGGTGTCAAAATGCCCACTCCAGTAAATTTCGTCGCTGGTAAAATCTTTGGTGCCAAGGCCTACAACCGAAATAGTATCTTGCTTAGCATTTCGATTTTTAAAGCTGCACCTAAAATAAAAGCTGTAATAATAATTGATAACCCAATAATGGCGGGTTTGAGAAACGAGTCTGATTTCATTTTGTTGTTAGTTTAAATTTTGCATAAATGTAATATGAAAAATTGATTAGGTGTGAGATAAAGTATTGTTAAAGATGGCAGTTTGGAGTTTGGTGCTAGTAGGTATCAGGTCAATAGACAGATTGCTTGGCTCAAAGGAAATTTTAAATAGCGAATAAATCATAAATTAAGTTCTTCTCATCGTACCCATACACCTTTGGCAGCCCTACAGCAAATACTTATCTTTGTTAGCTGAAATTGGATAACCAAGTCATAATTTATCATTTATAACTCATAACAATATATGTATCGTACACACACTTGTGGGCAATTAAGATTAACTGATGTAAACGCAACCGTAACCCTTGCCGGATGGGTGCAAACTGTAAGAAAGTTTGGGAGCATAACCTTTGTTGATTTAAGAGACAGATATGGTATCACTCAGTTGCTTTTTTCAGAAAATTTGAATGCAGCGTTGGAAGCCAATCCTTTGGGCAGAGAATTTGTTTTGCAAGTAACGGGTACAGTGAACGAACGCAGCAGTAAAAATGCAAACATTCCTACCGGCGAAATTGAAATTGTTGTTACCGAATTTAAGATTTTAAATAAAAGTGCTGTACCTCCTTTTAGCATACAAGATGATACCGATGGTGGCGATGAGTTAAGAATGAAATATCGCTACTTAGATTTAAGAAGAAATATTGTAAAGAAAAATTTAGAGCTACGCTATGCCGTGGGTAGAAGTACCAGAAATTATTTGCATGAAAATAATTTCATGGATATTGAAACACCATTCTTAATTAAAAGCACTCCCGAAGGTGCAAGAGATTTTGTAGTGCCAAGCCGTATGAATGCAGGGCAGTTTTATGCTTTGCCACAAAGCCCACAAACCTTTAAGCAATTGTTAATGGTTAGTGGTTACGACCGATACTATCAAATTGTAAAATGCTTTAGAGATGAGGATTTACGGGCAGACAGGCAACCGGAATTTACTCAAATAGATTGCGAAATGTGTTTTGTGGAGCAAGAAGATATTTTACAAATGTTTGAAGGGTTGGTAAAACGAATTTTTAAAGATGTAAAAAGTATTGACTATACAGACACAGTACAACGCATAACTTGGGAGGAAGCCATGTGGCAATATGGCAATGATAAACCCGATATTCGTTTTGATATTAAAATTTGTAATATTAAATTTCCACAACACACATTTCCATCTAAGCAAAGCCAATCTGCATTAATTGATGGTGCAAACTTTGGTGTGTTTGACGATGCTGAAACGGTTGTAGCAATTGCCATTCCAAATTGCAGTGAATACACTCGTAAACAAACCGATGAATTAACTGAATGGGTAAAGCGGCCGCAAATTGGCATGAAAGGCTTGGTGTTTATTAAGTGTAACGCAGATGGTACTTTTAAAAGTAGTGTAGATAAATTTTACAGCGAAGAAAAATTAAAAGCTATTGCTGAAGCTGCCAATGCAAAAGCTGGTGATTTAATTTTAATTTTAGCTGGCACAGAAGAACGTACTCGTAAAGCCACAAGCGATTTACGTATGTACATGGCAGATAAATTAGGCCTACGTAAAAAAGATGAATTTAAATTGTTGTGGGTGTTAGATTTTCCGTTGTTTGAATTTGCGTTGGAAGATCAAGATGGTGGCGGTGCTGGTCGTTGGGTGGCAAGGCATCATCCGTTTACAAGCCCCAAACCAAGTGATGTGGAGACAATGATTAACAATTCGCCGAAGGTTGAAAACCTGGATAAATATTTAGAACATCCATATGCAAACATTAAAGCCAATGCTTACGACATGGTGCTTAATGGCAATGAGATTGGTGGCGGCTCCATAAGAATTTTTCAAAAAGAATTACAACAAAAAATGTTTGCTGCCTTAGGTATGAATGAAGAAGAGCAGCAACACAAATTTGGTTTTTTATTAGGTGCTTTTGAATATGGTGCTCCGCCACACGGTGGTTTGGCTTTTGGCTTTGACAGATTGTGTGCAATATTAGGTGGCAGCGAAACCATAAGAGACTTTATTGCTTTTCCTAAAAATAATAGTGGCAGAGATGTAATGATTGATGCACCTTCAACTATTGATACTAAACAGTTTGAGGAATTGCAGATAAAATTGGATTTGAAATAGGGGGAGATAAGGATGAACCTGATTTGAACGGATTTAAAAGATAGAATGATTTTCCACTTTTTTTCTTATCTTTTCGTCACAAAACATTTTGTATGAAGTTGAATAGACTATTTGTTGCGCTGTTGTTATTGGCAGTAATGGCATCTTGCAAAAAAGATGAACCCTATAACGACGGAGTAACCGTTACCGCTAAAAACTTATATAATGTTGCTTATGGGCCCGATGGCAAGCAAACAATGGATATTTATTTACCTGCAGGCCGCAGAAGTGATAGTACAAAAGTAATGATACTCATACATGGTGGCGGATGGACAACCGGAGATAAAATTGACCTAAACAGTTATGTAGATTCTTTTAAAAAACGCCTGCCCGAATATGCTTTTTTAATATCAATTACCGGTTATCGGCTGGCGGCACAACCAATGTTTTTCCAGCACAGGAAGATGATATACGCCTTGCCTTAAATTATGTTTATTATAAAGCAAGCGATTATCAGGTAAGTCAAAAAATAGTTTTAGCAGGCGCTAGCGCCGGTGGGCATTTGGCAATGTTGCAAGGCTATAAAGATTCGTTTACGGTAAAACCTAAAGCAATTGTTTCTTTCTTTGGTCCGTCCGATTTAGTTGATATGTATATAAATCCGGTTGGTGGTAGTAATGCTTTACGTTTACTTTTGGCAGCAGCGGTTGGTAAAACACCAACACAGGATATGCCATTGTATTTAAACAGCAGCCCTGTAAATTTTATTCGCTCCACATCGGCACCTACTATATTATTACACGGCAGTTTAGATCCCTTGGTAGATACTATGCAATCTATTAAAGTAAAAGATTTATTAACACTTGCAGGTGTTACCAATCAATATGTAAATTACCCAACCGGCGGCCATGGCGATTGGAGCAATGCTACCTATACCGATGCTTTTAATAAGGTGCAGGCATTTTTAAGAGCAAATGTTAGATAATTAACCTTTTTAACTAATTTAAAAGCACCATGTTGGTGCTTTTTTTATTTTACTTTGTAATATGAAAAAGTTAGCATTTTTTTTATTCCTTATTATTTGCACAAAGGCAATTTTTTGCCAAAGCGATTCTGTATTATTATATAAAAACGGAGCCCAAAATTCAAAAGCAAAATTGTACGCACTTACACAGCAAAGTATTAAACAAAATTTATCGCTTGCACTAACTACCGAAACTGAGGAGAATTGGCAAGATGCTTTTAATGCTATTGAAGTAATCAATTATCAGTCTGCTTTAGTTAATAGCAAAGTTGCTTTGGCATTTACACAAATACAAAACCGCACACCACAATTTCAACGTTCGTTGTTGGAATTGTGCTATGCAAAATTCCCAGTAACCTACAATGCAATTGTAAAAAAAACATTTGATACAGTATCTCACTTTAAAATACTTGCCATGTGTGGCGAATATTTGTTGTTGCCTCAAAATAAAGCAAAATTCGCTTCTGCAATTTATACCAGAATTGAAAATTTAATAAAGAACGACAGTGCAAACAAAACAAATCCTTTTTTGATAAGCCTTGCTATTAATGCCCGTTTTCAAATGGGTTTTGCAAAAGAAACGCCCACTGAAAGAGCCTTAAACTTATTAAAATACGTTCCCGATTTTTTAAGTAAAGATTATTTGCCCGGTAATGTAATAGTGTATAGTTTTCAACGAAAAAACAGAAACTATCCGGGTTTAGCAATTGTAAGAAGTGGTGATGGCAGTTTTGTAAAAGATAAGGATGATACTTATTTTTCCGTGCCACAATTGGCAAGAAGTATAAATAATTTGCCCGGCTATTTAACCAACGGCAATACACCTCAAGGCGTTTTTAAAATGAATGGTTTTGATGTTAGCAAATTAGATGCAATTGGCCCAACCGAAAATTTACAGCTTGCCCTACCTGTAGAGTGTACTAAACAACAATATTTTAACGACTCTGCAATTGCAGATAATAACTGGCAACAGCAAGATTATAAAAATATATTACCAAAACACTGGCGGGGAAACGTTACAATATACGAAGCATTTTTTGCAGGCCTTGCAGGCCGTACCGAAATTATTGCACATGGTACAACAGTAAATCCTGATTATTACAAAGGCCAACCTTATTACCCACATACGCCAACCGAAGGTTGCTTATGTACCAAAGAAATATGGAGCAACATAGATGGAAAAAGAGTAGAAAGTAATCAACAAAAATTAATTGATGCTGTAAAAAAAGCAGGTGGTGCTAATGGGTACTTAATTGTAATTAATATTGAAGACGAACAAAGGTCTGTTACACTAAAAGATATATTACCCTATTTAAAACAAGTTAACTAATGAAAAAAGATATTGAATGTAGAGAAGATATTGAAAAGTTGATTACGCAGTTTTACAGCAAAGTGAGAGCTGACGAAAAAATTAGTTTTCTTTTTAAAGACATTAATTGGCAGCATCATATTCCGGTGATTGTTGATTTTTGGGAAACTATCCTTTTAGATAATCCTATTTACAAAAAAAATGCAATGGAAGTGCATTATGATGTAAATAAAAAAACGCCACTTATAAAAGATTATTTTGAAAGCTGGATTGCCCTATTCCTTTTAAGTGTAGATGAATTATTTGAAGGAAAAAATGCAACACTTGCTAAAACAAGGGCAAAATCAATTGCCGATGTTATGTTTTTTAAAATGAGTACAAGCCATGCAAATTAAATGGACTATTAATAAGTTTGATGAATTATCTGCTAAAGTACTATATGCCATTATGCAATTACGCAATGAGTTTTTGTGGTGGAACAAAACTGTGTTTATCAGGATGCAGATAATAAAGATCAGGCATCTTACCATTTATGTGGGTGGCTAAATAATGAGCTGGTTGTCTACTGCCGCATTTTACCTAAAGGGTTGGCATATGATGATTATGCTAGCATTGGCAGAGTTATATCATCACCTAAATACCGTAACACTGGCTTTGGTAAGTTGCTTATTGCCAAAGCTATTGAACTTACAAATAACCTTTATCCCAATACAAAAATAAAAATTGGCGCTCAGCTTTATCTTAAAAAATTTTACCAAAGCTTGATTTTGAACAACATGGAGAGGGTTATTTGGAAGATGGTATACCTCATATCCCCATGCTTTTAAAAAAATCTTAATTTATAAGCAATATTGTTACCCTTATGTCGTTTTATAGTTTAGTAAAGCAATTTTCTTTACAAAAAAGCCGATTTCTTTACTAATATCCAATTTTCTTTAGAAAGACTAAATCTGATTTCGAATGAAACCAAGTTTACAAAACTTTGTTGCTAAACGGTTTTTATTAGCAATTGTTTTCTGCTCAATACTCTCACTGTCTTACGTAAGGCACTTATGTTTGGTGGCGAAAAATTAAGTTTGAGGCCGGTTTCAACTTTGGTCCAAGTTTTTTTCTGGGCGATTTAGGAGGCAATTCAGGTAAAGGAAAAAATACATTGAAAGATGTTAATTTGGAACTTACCAAAATGATGAAAGGGGCATTTTTTACAGCCTACCTGAATAAATGGTTGGGTGTACGCTTAGCTGTTGATTACACATATTTAGAAGGAAGAGATAATATTATTACTACAACAGGTATAGATGAATTGTACCGAAAGCAACGCAATTTAGATTTTAGAACAAATATTTGGGAAGCGTATGCAGCCATTGAGGTTTTTCCTACAATGATATTTTATAAAAACGAAGAAGGCTTTGAACCTAAATTAAGGCCATATATTTTGGCTGGTGTTGGTGCCTTTAAATTTAATCCGCAAGGTTCGCTATCAGATGCTAATGGAAATAAAACATGGTATAATTTACAACCGCTTCGCTTAGAAGGGCAAGGTATGGCAGAGTATCCTTACAGCAAGCCATATAAATTAACACAGCTTAATATTCCACTGGGAGCCGGTATAAAATTTTATGCATCGGATAGAATTAACTTAAGCACAGAAGTTTTATACAGAAAAACATTTACAGATTATATTGATGATGTTAGTCAAAAATATATTGATCCAAGTAAGTTTTCAAAATATTTATCGGCACAGGAAGCAACTATTGCTTATCAACTTTCCGACAAATCCATTCCAATTATTTTTCCGGGTCAGGCCAGGTTTCCTGCAGGTACACAGCGTGGTGATGTTAAAGATGGTGATACCTATTTTTCCGCTGTATTAAAAGTTGGGATTAGGCTTGGGCCAATTTATGAAAGTGCTTTTGCAAAAAGAGCGGCCAAACAAACTAAATGCCCATCACTATATTAAACCACTAAAACCAATATTTACTATGAGTAGCAATTTACAAATCAACCCATTTTCGTTAAAAACATTGGCGATAATTACAACACTGGCTATGCTGGTATTGTACTATACAAAATAATGCTTGTTAATAAGAAATGTAAAGTGATACAAACGAAGTTTGTCCCCAAGGAGCCTGAGGATATTTTTATATAACCAGTTTTCCTCTGAAACCACAAAACTTTAAACTTCCTTGCTATCCTTTACTTCTTATTACGAGTCGATTAAAATCCAAATCCATGTTTACGAGGCATGGATTTTTTTTAGGCCATTTCTTTTGCCAAATACTTTCCGGTATGGCTTTCTTTAATTTTTATTAACTCTTCCGGCGTTCCTTCAAAAAGTAACTGACCACCGCCATCGCCACCTTCGGGACCAATATCAATGATATAATCGGCTACTTTTATTACATCCATATTATGCTCTATTACTAAAACACTGTTACCTCTGTCAACCAGTTTATAAATTACTTCCAGCAAATGCTGTATATCCTGAAAATGCAAACCTGTTGTGGGTTCATCTAAAATATAAAAAGTTTTACCTGTATCTTTTTTTCCCAACTCGGTACTTAGCTTTACCCGTTGAGCCTCTCCGCCACTAAGCGTTACAGCACTTTGCCCAAGTGTAATGTATCCCAAACCAACCTCTTGCAAAACTTTTATTTTACGGTAAATAAACGGCACTGTACTAAAAAAATCTACCGCTTCATCTACCGACATATCCAACACATCGCTAATACTTTTTCCTTTGTATCTTATTTCCAGTGTTTCTTTATTATAACGTTTACCATTACACTTTTCGCAATGTACCTGCACATCGGGTAAAAAATTCATTTCAATAATTCTCATACCGCCGCCTTCGCACACTTCACACCTGCCGCTTTTTACATTAAACGAAAAACGCCCTGCAGTATAACCTCTTATTTTAGCTTCGGGCACTGCAGCAAACAATGTACGTATATCTGTAAAAAAACCACAGTATGTTGCAGGGTTACTACGTGGCGTACGCCCTATCGGGCTTTGATCTATCTCTATTACTTTATCAATGTTTTCCAATCCTTTTATAGACTTATATGGCAGCGGCATTAATTTACTTTTGTAACAATGCTTTGCTAAAAGCGGATAAAGTGTTTCGTTGATGAGTGTACTTTTTCCACTACCACTTACTCCAGTTACTACAATTAGTTTCCCAAGCGGAAAATCTACAGAAATATTTCGCAAATTATTTCCGCTCACTCCTTTTATTTCAATATTTTTTCCGTTGCCTTTACGTCGTTGTGCCGGTACTTCAATTTTTTTTATGCCACGTAAATACTGCGATGTTTCGGAGTTGCTTTTTATTACCTCTGCAGGTGTTCCCTGCATTACAATGCTGCCGCCATACTTGCCTGCTTTGGGACCAATATCAATCAAATAATCACTTGCCAACATTATATCTTTATCATGCTCCACTACAAGTACACTATTGCCAATATCTCGTAAATGCTGCAATGCATCTATCAATCGTTGATTATCTCTTTGGTGTAAACCAATACTTGGCTCATCTAAAATATACGTAATCCCTTGTAATTGTGAGCCAATTTGTGTTGCTAACCTAATACGTTGGCTTTCGCCACCGCTAAGGGTTTTGGTTGGTCTGTTAATGCTTAAATAAGTGAGACCAACGTTCAATAAAAATTGCAGGCGTTCTCTAATTTCTTTTAAAACATCTTTTGCAATGGCATTTTGTTTTTTATTTAACCTCAATTCCAAACCATCAAACCATGCAGCTAAATTATCTAAATTAAGATTTGATAATTCTGCAATGTTTCTATCATCTATTTTAAACCAAAGGCTTTCTTTTCGCAACCTTGCACCATGGCAACTTGTACAATTTTTAAGATGCATAAATTTTTCTACCCATTCTCTTAACACATCGGTACTTTGCGACGATGAAAACCATCTTTTAAGCATTGGAATTATGCCTTCGTAACTGCCTGTATAAACCTGCGGAATGGTTTCGTCGCTTAAATCCATTTCCAATGCAGGGTTAATATTTTGATCGCCATACAAAAGCAAATCAAGCTGTTGTGCCTGTAAATCTTTTATAGCTTTATCTAAATTTATTTTATGCTTTTTTGCAAATGCTTGCACTTGCAAAAAAACACTTGCGCTTCTTTCTTCGCCAAGCGGTACAATACCACCTTCTTTTACGCTTTTAGTTTTATCGGGCAATACTTCTTCCATATTAATGGTGTACATATTACCTAAGCCTTTACAGGTTGGGCAAGCTCCGTATGGAGAGTTAAACGAAAAGGCATTGGGTGATGGCTCTTCGTAACTAATACCTGTTTCATCGCACATTAATTGTTTGCTGTATTGTTTTACTTTGTTGGATTTTTCCAGTGAAACAAACATTAAATCTTTCCCCAGCTGCAAAGTTTTTTGAACACTTTGACTCAGGCGCAAGTGCATATCATCGGTTACCGGTAATCTATCTACCACAACTTCTATATCATGAATTTTATATCGGTCAACCTGCATTTTTGGTACAATATCCAATATATCGCCATCTACCCTAACTTTTACAAAACCTTTTTTCCTAATCTCTTCAAACAACTCTCTGTAATGCCCTTTTCTGCCTCTTACCAACGGGGCAAGTAAATTAATTTTTTGCCCTTCAAAATTTTCAAAAATGTTGCTGGTAATTTCTTCTTCGCTAAACTTTACCATTAGCCTGCCGGTGTTATAACTATATGCCTGGCCAATACGGGCAAAAAGTAAACGCATAAAATCGTACACCTCAGTAACGGTGCCAACTGTGCTTCGGGGATTTTTGTTAGTTGTTTTTTGTTCTATAGATATCACCGGCGAAAGACCGGTTATTTTATCAACATCGGGCCGCTCCATATCTCCAACAAATTGACGGGCATAAGCGCCAAAACTTTCCATGTAGCGGCGCTGACCTTCGTTATAAATAGTATCAAATGCTAACGACGATTTTCCGCTTCCGCTTACACCGGTAAAAACAACTAATTTATTTTTGGGTATAGATATGTTGATGTCTTTAAGATTGTGTTCCCTTGCGCCAAACACTTCAATGGTATCTGTTGGAATACTATTTTCTTCTGTTGCTTTTTTTGTTTTTGCCATTAACAGGCAAGTTAAATTTTTTGCGGCAATAATTTAGGCAGATAGTACATTTGATTTATTAACTAACGCTGCTCTCATTTCTTTTGCAGTTTGAGTACTGCCATCGTGGCTCCAGCCGGGAGGCATAAAAAGATATTTGAGTTTATTAATAAAAGATGTTCTCTTTTTTAAATCTTTACCAATACTTTGCCACTCATGAAAAATGATTTTTACAGGATGGTAATGATTTTCAACAGGTTTTGTAAGCCCGTATTTTACAGGTTCGTTGGGCAGTTCTTCCTGATAAGTTCCAAATAATTTATCCCAAATTATTAAACACATGCCCATATTTTTATCTAAGTAAAGTACATTACTTGCATGATGTACCCTGTGATGGCTGGGACTTACAAACAACACCTCAAACCACTTGGGCATTTTATGAATGTATTGCGTATGTACCAATATGCCATAGGTTTGGGTAATGCTGTACATAAATACAATATCTACAGGATGAAAACCAAAAAATGCCAAGGGCATAAGGTAGATGAAACGGTAAACCGGTGGTAAAACCGAGGATCGCAAACCTGTTGTAGGATTATACTCTTCGGATGAATGATGCGTTACATGTACTGCCCAAAATACTCTGCAATAATGATCTACCCTGTGCTCTATGTAAAAAGCTAAATCTTCTAATATAAACAGTGTAAACCAATAAAGAAATGCATTTTCAATTTTAAAGAAATGATGATTATAACTCCACATTAAAATACTTACATAAAATGCCCAACGCAACAATGCATCTAAGCCGGCATTTATTAAGGTTAGGTAAATGTTTTGTACTGTTTCCTTAAACGAATAGTAATTTTTATGCTGTATGTTGCTAAAAATAATTTCGGTAATAATTATTATTGCATAAAAGGGCACAGAAATTAACAATACCCATATTTCTCTTGCGTAGTTCATGCAATGCTATTAGTCTGATATATGCCAACTGTTTTTTAAACCGCCATTATTTCTTTTTCCTTAGCTTCTAAATGCTTTTCTATAAGTGCCACATGCTTGTCGGTTATATTTTGTACATCAGCCTCGGCATCTTTAGCAGCATCTTCACTTAAACCATCTTTTTGCAGTTTTTTAATATCTTCAATTGCATCACGGCGAATATTGCGTACCGCAATTTTTGCATGTTCACCTTCGCCGTTACATCTTTTTACCAATTCTTTTCTACGCTCTTCGGTTAAAGGTGGTAAAAATAAACGTATAGAATTGCCGTCGTTTTGAGGAGTAATACCAATATTAGCTGCCATTATAGCTCTTTCAATAGCTTGCAGCATATTTTTTTCCCATGGTTGGATTGATATGGTTCTTGCATCTAAAGTAGATACATTAGCTACCTGATTAATCGGCGTTGGATTGCCATAGTAATCGGCCATAATACCATCAATCATATTAGGATTTGCTTTTCCGGCTCTTATTTTTATTAACTCGGCTTCTAAATGGTTAATAGCTTTGTGCATTGAAGCTGTAGCTTCTTCCTGTATTTTAATTAATTCTTCGGACATAAAACGTAACATTAAGTGCTTGCAAAGCTATAAAAAAGAAATGTATCGGCATCATAAAGATGACAATGAATTATGTTTTTAACAGTTGAGATAAGATGGAAGAAATTATCAGACTTATTTACTCGGCTTCAACAGCTTCGGATGCCAATGAAAGCACTTTATGTGTTTTTATAATATTTGCTTTAGAGACCCTCTCTTGCTTAGCAGCTTTACTTTTTAAACGACCGTAATAGTAAATTACCCCAATAAATACAAGTGCAAATGCTAGTAAGGCAAAAATTACAATAGTTGTTCCTTTGCTACTTAAAAAATATGCCAACGCAATAAAAATAATATTTGCCAAAACACAGGTTATAGTAACCATTTTATGGTTTAAACCCATGTCTAATAAAAAATGATGGACATGATTTCTATCGGGGCTAAATGGCGATCTTCTATCTAAAATACGAATGGTAAATACTCTTAGCGTATCAAACAACGGAATCATTAATATGGCAAAACCAATGGCTGGTGCTGCTTGCAGAGGCAGGTTAGATGTAGGACTACCTGCAATATTTATAAATTTTATTACTAAAATAGAATTGATCAATCCCAGCAAAAGAGATCCGGTATCTCCCATAAATATTTTTGCCGGCGAAAAGTTATAAATAAGAAATGCTACTATACTACCTGATAAAGAAAACGCCATTACACCATACGTTAACTGACCAGCGTAAAAGAAATATACACCAAAAACTATAGTGGTTAACATACCTAAACTTCCGGCCAGGCCATCTACCCCATCAATAAGATTAAAAGAATTTGTGATAACTATTATTGTGAAGAAAGACAATACAATGCTGGCAATTTGCGGTATTTCATTAATGCCTAAAAAGCCATGCATATCAGTAATTCTAACGCCGCCAAATTTTATTACAATACCTGCGGCAACTAATTGACCAATAAATTTTTTACTGGCAGATAGTACCAAAATATCATCTTTAAGCCCAAGGAAAAATATAACCGTTGCTGCAGCTGCAAAATATTGTAATTCGGATGCAATGCCCGAAGGGACACCCATTAATGTAGCAATAATAAACCCTGCAAAAATCCCTAATCCACCAAGTGTGGGTATAACTGTTTTGTGTACTTTTCTTTCATCAGGCTCATCAAACAATTTTTTATCTTTTGCTACTTGAATAATTATAGGGATAGCAAAAAATGTTATCAAAAACGCTAATGCCGCACTAAGTAAAATATTATCCATTCAGCTAGTTTTATTCGTATTAAGTTCGGATTTTATACAAAAGTATTAATTTTTTTTTACATCCCCCATAATCGTTTAATAGACAGTTTTTTACTACAAAGAGTTGTATATCTACTACTTATTTTAATCCACAGTAAATGACAGCTAAATAACGAATTAATTATAAACTTATTATTAACTATTATGCCATTCTTTCTCTTTTCTCTTTGAGTATATTGGTAATTGCTTTAGGTTTGCAATAACAATTACCTACATATGAGCAATTTAGCAAATATATCAAGTCAATTACGTAGAGATATAGTAAGAATGGTACATGGCATACAAAGTGGCCATCCTGGCGGATCGTTAGGCTGTGCCGATTATTTTGCCGCTTTGTTTTTTGAAGTAATGAAACACACTCCACAACCATTTTCTATGGATGGTATTGGCGAAGATTTATTTTTTTTAAGCAACGGCCATATTTCGCCGGTATATTATAGTGCTTTGGCAAGAAGCGGCTACTTTCCTGTGCAGGAGTTAGCCAGTTTTCGTAAACTAAATACCAGGTTACAAGGCCATCCCACAACGCATGAGCATTTGCCCGGTGTACGCATTGCCAGTGGCTCATTAGGCCAGGGAATGAGTGTGGCAATAGGTGCGGCTTTGGCAAAAAAACAAAACAACGATACAAATATTGTTTATTCGCTGCATGGCGATGGAGAATTAGATGAAGGGCAAATTTGGGAAGCTATGCTTTTTGCTGCTCATCATAAAGTAGATAATTTAATATCAACCATAGACTGGAACGGACAACAAATTGACGGGCCAACCGAAAAAGTAATGGCTTTGGGTAATTTAAGAGCCAAGTTTGAAGCTTTTGATTGGCAAGTGTTAGAAATGGATGGCAACGATACAGATGCTGTAGTTGCCGGATTAAATAAAGCAAAAACATTTATTGGCAAAGGCAAGCCAATTGTAATACTTATGAAAACAGCCATGGGCAAAGGCGTAGATTTTATGGAAGGAAGCCACGAATGGCATGGTATAGCACCCAACGATGAGCAATTGGCAAAAGCTTTGGCACAATTGCCCGAAACTTTGGGAGATTATTAATATTTTATTTGAGTTCTATTTTTTGTTTTGATGCCTTGTAAGCCGGAAACCAGGCTGCTGCAAAAGCAATAAGGATTGCTGTAAATGCTACCAGTAAAATATCGGTTGCTACAGTTTTTACAGGAAAATAATTTACTAAAAAAGTACCGCCTTTAAGTGGAATTAATTTCCATTTTAATTGAGCAAAACTAATTAATAAGGCCAGTGCTATTCCAACAACGGAGCCAATTAACCCAAGTAAAACACCCTCGGATAAAAATATTTTTAAAATAGTTTTGTTGGTTGCACCAAAGCTTTGCAGCACACTAATATCTTTTTGTTTTTCCAGCACCAACATTGTTAATGCACTTATCATATTAAAAGCTGCTATTATTAAAATAAGCGTAAGCACAGCATAAATGGCCCATTTCTCCAACTGCATGGTAGTGTACAAACTCGTATTTTGTTCATACTTATTTTGTACAATTAAATCTTTTCCGAGTAAGTTAAACAGAGTTTCTTTTGATTTTTTAGGATCTGCATCCGGCTTTAATTTTATTTCAACAGCACTGTACTCATTAGGCAAAAAATTCATTTGCCTTTTTACAAAATCAATATTGGTTACAGCGTATTTATTATCAAACTCCTGCTGTATGGCAAATACTCCCGATGCCTGTGTAGTGCCTTCGCTTAAAGATTGTAAAGGATCGTTACTTTCTGTATTTTTTTTAGGCAAGATGATGGTTAAATCATTGGCTGTAAAAGCACCATCAATATTAATACCAGCCGCATTTTGAATGCCCGAGCCTACAACCAACAATGGTTCGTCAATTGTACCTAAAGAGTATTTTCCTTTGCTTATTTTTTGTGCTACACCCGATACATTTTTATAGTTATCGTCTACGCCTTTTAAATAAACAACACTTTGAGCTTCGCCGTTTTGCAGCAAAGCTTTTTCTTCGGCTACGCCGGAAAAATAGTTAACAAAAGATTGCTGTTTAATTAAGTTTAATTGGCTGGCAGTAAGCAAAAAACTTTTACCGCTTTTGGGCACAATTTTAATATCGCTGTAAAAAGAGGAGTAAGAGTCTTTAACCAAATCTTCAAACCCGTTAAAAACACTTAGTACCAACAACTGGCAGAAAGTGGCAAAGGCTATAACGCTAATGGTTACCCATGAAATAATATTGATGGCATTAGCACTTTTTTTTGCTTTAAAATATCGCCAGGCAAAGGTTAAATACATATTGGTAACTTCAAGTTGGCAAGTACATAGTAATAATGTATTTGAAACTAATCAACTTTTTTGTCCTTATTTATTTCTTTAAATAGTTCCTCAATTTTATCTACATAATCCAACGTATCATCAATATAAAAAGTGAGCTTGGGCATACTGCGTAGCTGATGCCGCACTCTTGCAGTTAATTCTCTTTTTATTTCGTGTGCATGTTCTTCAATTTTTTTCAACGCCAATTGTGCATCAGCTACTTTAAAAAAGCTTATATATATTCTGGCATCAAATAAATCGGGTGTAATTTTTACCGAAGCTATCGAAACCATACCACCATCCATCATACTTAACCCCATGCGTTGAAAAATATCGCTTAGTTCTTTATTTAATAAGCCTGCCACTTGTTTTTGTCTTTTACCTTCTAACATACTATTTATGCTTTTATAGCTGTAAAATTAGTTACTTTGCCGTTTATACAGCTATTTATTACAGATGAAGAAATATTCGAGGGTTTTTAATTACCTGCTGCCTTACAAAGGAAAAATTGTACTTTATTTTATATATACACTTTTAAGCATTGCTTTTTCCATTGTATCTATTGGCATGTTAATGCCTTTTTTGCAGTTAATATTTACTAACCCGGATCCATTGTGTGCCGATTGCAGCAGCTTAACAAAAGGAAGCTCGAACCCGGCAGTACAATACATAAACAGTTGGTTGCTTAATTCAATAACCACAAAAGGGAAACTTGCAACACTTGGTATTATTTGCGCCTTAATGATTAGTTTTATCTTACTAAAAAATCTTTTTTTATATCTTTCCTACTATGTTTTAAATCCTCTAAAAAACACAATAGTTAATCATTTAAGAGAAGATATTTACAGTAAGATTTTGCAATTGCCCATTGGCTATTTTACCGAAAAAGAAAAGGCGATATTATGAGCCGCATTACCAATGATGTTGGCGAAGTAGAAGGCTCGGTTGTAGGAACGCTGGAAGGTTGGATTAGAGATCCGCTTACTATAATTATTACATTAGCCACTTTGTTTTTTATAAGTGCACAACTAACATTGTTTTTATTAATGCTAATTCCGGTAATGGGCATTGCCATTGGGCGAATATCAAAATCGTTAAAAAGCATTCGCAAAAGGTTGCCGAAAAATATGGAGAAAGTATGAGTACTGTTGATGAAACGCTTGGAGGCTTACGGGTGATAAAAGCGTTTAATGCAAAGCTTTACTTAAAATAAATTTGAAACGGTAAACAAAGAATTACTTACAGCAAAAAACACAATTGGATACAGAAGAGATTTAGCTTCGCCATTAAGTGAAGTAATGGGCATTATGCTTTTTTGTGCCATTTTGGGTTATGGCGGATATTTAGTTTTAAACCAACGTATAGCGTTAGACGGTGCTTCATTTTTAGGCTACTTAGGATTGTTTTACATGATTATTAATCCGGCAAAAACATTATCAACATCTTTTAGCAATATGCAAAAAGGCACTGCTGCTATTGGCCGTATAGAAGAAGTTCTTAAAGCTCCGGTTGTAGTGGATGAAAATATCAACGGTAAACAAATTGATGCCTTTGCAGGTAAAATTGAATTTAAAAATGTAGGATTTAAGTATGAAGATGTAGAAATATTAAAAAACATAAACCTTACCGTTGAAAAAGGAAAAACCGTTGCATTGGTTGGCAGCAGTGGTGCAGGCAAAAGTACACTGGCCGATTTAGTGCCTCGTTTTCATGATGTAAGCAGTGGTGAGTTATTAATAGATGGAATTAATATTAAAGATTACTCTCTTCATTCATTACGCAACCTGCTTAGCATTGTAACGCAAGAGCCTATATTATTTAATGATACCATTGCTAATAATATTGCTTTAGGGATGAGAGATGCTAAATTATCGGAAATTGAAGATGCTGCAAAAATCGCCAATGCACACAATTTTATTATTCAAAAAGAAGATGGCTACCAAAGTAATATTGGCGACCGTGGCAGCAAACTTAGTGGTGGCGAAAGACAAAGGCTTACCATTGCAAGAGCTGTTTTAAAAAATCCGCCCATTTTAATTTTAGATGAAGCCACATCATCATTAGATACCGAAAGCGAACGTTTGGTGCAAGATGCTATAAACAATTTAATGAGTAACCGTACAAGTATTGTTATTGCACATCGCTTAAGTACAATACGCCACGCCGATGAAATTGTAGTATTGCAAAATGGTGAAATTGTTGAAAGAGGTACACACGACAGCCTTATAGCACAAAATGGTTTTTATAAAAAATTGGTAGATATGCAGGAAGTTAGATAGAGTTACTTTTTAAAATAATATTTATGCTCCTTCTATTAACCCAACGGCATTACCCCATAAATCGTTTACTACGGCAACTTTTATGCCCCCGCCAACTTCTTTTACATCGTCAATTAAAGTTGCTCCTGTTTCAATTAGTTTTTTTACACAGCTTCAATATCATCTACACTCCAATACACAAAGGAATGATTGCCCCCAGTAATGCCTGTCATATCCGGATCTAAGCCCAGCTCACAACCATTTACATCAAAGCCTACATAAAAAGGTTGATCAAAATATGGTTGTATGCCTGTTATATTTATGTACCACTCTTTTGCTTTTTGCAAATCGGTTACATGATATACTACGGTTCTTAATTTTTTAAACATGGTGTCTCACAGATTTCATAGATTAGCACAGAATATTTTAAAAAAAATTTCTGTTACAAAATACTCAAATTATTTAAAACAAAAAAGGAGAATGATTGCTCATCCTCCTAACTTATTACTTTATACTTATTACTTTGTACTATTTTACCGCTCCCATTTTAGCTTCAATGCTAAGCGTAGCATGTGGTACAGCACGTAAACGGGCTTTATCTATTAAACGGCCGGTTACACGGCATACACCGTAGGTTTTATTTTCAATTCGCATTAAGGCTTTTTCCAAATGATCTATAAACGTAATTTGGCGACTTGCCATTTGGCTCAACTGCTCTCTTTCCATACTCATACTGCCATCTTCCATTGTCATGTAACGCGAATCTTCTGTATCGCCGCCCATTTCATCTTTTCGGGTGATTAATCCTTGTAAATAGGTTAATTCTCTTTAGCCGATTCTAACTTGCGTTGAATTAAATCTCTAAACTCGGCTAAATCTGTATCGCTGTATCTTACAATGGGTGCCCCCGGATCGGCCTTTGGTTGATCTAAAACAGACTTAGTAAAATCGGGCTGATACGTACGAGCCGTTTTAGTACTTAGTTTTGGTATTACTACAGGCTTGGCAGGAGTAATTTTTATATCCTTTGCTTTTGCCGGCATAGATGGTTTTGTTACTACAGCAACAGGCTTTACTGCCGCTTTTACCACAGGTTTTGCTGCTGGTTTTACCACAGGTTTTGCAGCCGCTTTCTTTACTTCAATCTTTTTTGTCATTGGTTTATTTACTGATTTCTTTACTATTACTGGCTTTTTTGCAGGCGCTTTTGCAATAGGTTTTACTGGCTTTTTTGCGGCTACAACTTTTTTTGCAGGTGCTTTTGCAACAGGTTTAACTACCTTTTTAGGTGCTGGTTTTGCTGCTTTTTTTGCGGCCACCACTTTTTTTGCAGGTGCTTTTGCAACAGGCTTAACAACCTTTTTAGGTGCTGGTTTTGCTGCTGGTTTTACTACTTTTTTAGCAGGAGCAGCCTTTTTTACAGGCTTTACAGCCTTTTTATTTGTTGCCATACTATCTATTTTTTTAGTACGTTCACTTTTAATATAGCGTCATTCACTTCAATATCAATTCCTTCGGTTAAATTAGGTTTAAATACAAGCGAATCTGCTAGAATTTCGCCGCAAATATAGGCTTTATATTCATTTAACGATGTTTGCAGCATTTCATTTTGTAGTACTTCCACTATAATTCTGTCGGCTATCTCAAAGTTCTGGTCTTTGCGTATGTTTTGAATCTTGTTCACAAATTCACGGGCATTGCCTTCCTTCTTTAAATTATCAGTAATATTAATATCTAAAGCAACTGTTAATGAACCTTTTGAAGCAACCTCAAAGCCTGGAATTTCGTCTGTAACTATCTCCACATCTTCCTTCGTAATTGTAAGTTGTTCGCCTTTTGGAGTTGTAAGACAGATATCTTCGTTATCCAATTTACCGATTAATATATTATCAAATTTACTAATTTCATCTGCCGCCCATTTCATATTTGCGCCCAATTTTTTACCTAAGGTTTTAAAATTGGCTTTGGCCTTTTTACGAATAAAGTCGTTTTGGGCAGATAGTATTTCTATTTCTTTAATGTTCGTTTCTGCCTTAATAATTTCTTCGGCATCTTTTATACTTTTAACCATTGATTCATCCAACGCTGGTATCATTGCTTTTTGTAATGGCTGACGCACTTTTATATTCACTTTTTTACGTAATGATAATATCAGCGAAGAAGCATCTTGTGCCAACTGCATTCTGTTTTCTAAATCGGTATTTATTACAGTTTCGTTTGTTTTAGGGAAAAGTACATGATGCACCGATTCGGTTGTGTAACGATTACTTACTTCATTTAAGTTACCAAACAACCACTCGGCAAAAAACGGTGCTATTGGGGCAATTAATAATGATATAGTTTCTAAACATTCGTACAAGGTTTGATACGCACTTATTTTATCCTGCTCGTACTCGCCTTTCCAAAACCTGCGGCGACAAAGACGTACATACCAGTTACTTAAATGAGCATCCACAAAATCTTCAATGGCACGGCCTGCCTGTGTTGGCTCGTACTCATCCATATTTTGTTGTACGGCTTTTATTAATGTATTTAAACTGGATAAAATCCATTGGTCTATTTCGGGACGTTCGTTTACCGGAATATAATTTTCTTTGAAAGCAAAACCATCTACATTGGCATACAAAGCAAAAAATTGATAGGTATTATACAATGTGCCAAAAAATTTACGCTGCACCTCTTGTATTCCACTAACATCAAATTTTAAACTATCCCAGGGGCTTGCATTGGTAATAAGATACCATCTGGTAGCATCGGCCCCATATTTATTGATGGTATCAAACGGATCAACAACATTGCCTAAGCGTTTGCTCATTTTATTACCATTCTTATCTAAAACCAATCCGTTACTTACTACCGTTTTATATGCAACACTATCAAACAACAACACACCTAAAGCATGTAAGGTATAAAACCAACCTCTGGTTTGGTCAACGCCTTCGGCAATAAAATCGGCTGGGAATGCTTTGGCAAATTCATCTTTATTTTCAAAAGGGAAATGCCATTGTGCGTAAGGCATTGCACCACTATCAAACCATACGTCAATTAAGTCGGGTACACGTTTCATTGGTTTGCCTGTGGCAGAAACTAAAACGATATCATCAACATATGGTTTATGTAAATCAAGGCCTATAGATTCTGCAAATTTGTAACCATAATCTTTTTGCTTCTTAAATTGTTCTATTACAAGTTTTACATGTTTCTTTTTTATAATTTCCTAAGTCCGGATTAAATTCGTATGCCTTGACCATTTCTTTGATTAATTCTTCAATGCTCCCAATACATTTCTCTTCTTCTCCATCTTCTGTTTTCCAAATAGGTAATGGTGTTCCCCAAAAACGGCTGCGGCTTAAATTCCAATCCACCATATTTTCTAACCAATTACCAAAGCGGCCTTCGCCGGTGGCTTTTGGCTTCCAGTTAATGGTTTTATTGAGTTCTACCATTCTGTCTTTTACAGCAGTGGTTTTTATAAACCATGCGTCTAACGGATAGTAAATAATGGGTTTATCGGTACGCCAGCAATGCGGATAATTGTGTTCGTATTTTTCTACTTTAAAGGCTCTGTTTTCTAATTTTAATTTTACGGCTATATCTACATTTACATCTACATAATCTTTTTCGTCTTTATAATTTTTTACATAGCGGCCGCTAAATTCGCCCATACCATCTACAAATTTTCCTTCTTTATCAACCAGCGTTAAAATGCCTAAATTATTTTTTTTACCTACACGGTAATCATCTGCACCAAAAGCAGGGGCGGTGTGTACAATACCGGTACCATCTTCGGTGGTAACAAAATCGCCAAGTATTACACGAAATGGTTTTGCATCGGATGATATCTCCTGAATTTTTTCAAGAGTGTTTGCTTCGGATGGAAGGAGTTGTTCGTATTCTAAGCCTTCCAATTCACTGCCTTTAAAATTTGCTAAAATTTTATACGGTATATTTTTTCCATCTTTTTGGTAAGATGAAAAATCAATGTTTTCATTTTCGGCTTTAAAATATTTGCCTACCAGTGCTATTGCAAGAATGACATTAATTGGCAGATGTGTGTATGGATTAAATGTTTGTACCAACGCATAATCAATATTTGCACCAACTGTTAAACCAAGGTTTGATGGAAGTGTCCATGGCGTAGTTGTCCAGGCCATGAGGAAAACCTCTCCCTCCGCCCTCTCCAAAGGAGAGGGAACTTTAGAGTCTGCAATGGCAGAAAATATTTTTGTACTAGTTGAGTGTTCAAACTCCCTTTTGTTTGAAGAAGGTTGGGGTGAGGCCAATTTAAACATCACCGTAGCACTCGTATCCTTTACATCTTTATACGTGCCGGGCTGGTTTAATTCGTGGCTGCTTAAACCTGTACCCGCCGCAGGTGAGTAAGGCTGTATGCTTACGCTCTCATATAAATATCCTTTTTGTACAGTTCACTTAAGCACCACCAAAGTGTTTCTATATAATTGTTTTCAAAAGTGATGTAGGGATTTTTTAAATCTACCCAATAGCCCATTTTTTGGGTAATATCATCCCACTTATCTTTAAAGCGCATTACAACCTCACGGCATTTTTTATTATACTCTTCTACGCTTATTTTTTTGCCTATATCTTCCTTTGTAATGCCTAATTCTTTTTCTACACCAAGCTCAACAGGCAAGCCATGTGTATCCCAGCCGCCTTTACGCTGAACCTGAAAGCCTTGCATGGTTTTATAACGGCAAACTAAATCTTTTAAGGTACGGCTAATTACATGATGAATACCGGGCATACCATTGGCGCTTGGCGGTCCTTCGTAAAACACAAAAGGTATTTTGCCGTCCCGTAAGCTTTACACTTTTTGTAAATGCTTCGTTTGCTTTCCATTTGGCCAGTATCTCCTCTCCTATGGTTGGAAGGTTTAATTGCTGATATTCTTTATATTTTCCCGACATAATATTTTTTGCTAAATCTCTTAAATAAGTGTGCAAAGGTAGTAAAACAGAGGCTTTTGTACTACAGTAGTTTTACTGCAATAGCTTCTGAATAATTCTGTTAAAGCATGCGTAAAAATTCGGAACGGTTTTTGGACTTTTACAAAATCTAATGATATTATACTTTTTTGAGATGAGTTATCCACAATTATAACCTTTTGGCATAGTATTGGCATTATGATTCATGTCGATAAAATTGAGATTTGCCATAAAATAATTGTTACGTTTTAGCTTTAAAATCCAATTTTATAAATGAAAAATCAAAAACCAATTCCCAACAGATTAACTTTTTTACAGATAAAACTGTAACACAAGCACAAAAGGCATTCTTTAAAAAGAATGCCTTTTCTTACATGATTATATTAAATTAAAATATTTTTGAACCGTTGGATTGATAGGTGTACCGGAAACGATAAATTAAACGCTGTGGTACAGGCCCTGTAAATGTTTCATAATCTACTGCAAGCAATTCCATTTTTACATAAAAATTATCGGCCGTTTTAAAAATAAATGTTTGCCCTGCCTTTGGCGAAAAAGTACGTGTGGTAGGGTTATAGTTATACCAGCTGCCGTCTTTAATGGCTTTTTGAGCAGAAGAGGTATCGTAGGCATAACCGGCATCGGGTGCTGTAGTTACACTGCTGTAAATAGTATTTTGCAAAATAGCAGCTGCATTACCCGGCCCGTAGGCATGGCTGTTTAAAATGAAGGTGGTAAAGCGTAATCCAAAATCCCATTTGGTAGTAGCACTATCTGTATTAGCTACAATTGCATCGTTTTTAAAACTAAAAAATGTATATGGCGTTGTTGCACTAAAATTTACTTTTATAGAATCTGTTTTTTCAATAATGGTAACCTGCGGCACTTCGTCTTTTTTGCAAGAGCTTAAGCTTAAAAACATTGCGTAACATATTACCACACTTGCTAAAATTGTTTTTTTCATTTGTTTATTTTTTATTTTTTTTAATAAGTTGTTTAATAATTACAGTACAATTAATAAAATATGTTCTGCCAAATAAATTGGGCAGTTTGTTTTTATCTGTATAATTTAAAATGTTATCGCTGCCGGTTTGTAGCGCTATCCCATTTTTAAATATTTTTGGTAACAGAGGCATTTAATAAAACATACCCGTTTGCATATTCCCTGTTATCATCTAAAATGGCATTGCCATTTATATCGGTATAACCAAAACGTCCACGGTACACTGCACGTAAGCTTGAAGAAAAACTGTTTTTTTTGTTGCTGTACGCCAATTGCATATTTGCAGAATGCTTGCTGCGATTGAATAAACCACCATACTCCTTGTTACTTACATAATTGCTTACAAATGTTACAGGATCTCTTTTTACCAATTCTTGCTTTTGTATTTTTTGTAAAACATCTTTATCCTTTGCTTCTAAATATTGATATCCGCTGCTTATTACAATTTGTTTGTTGGGTTGATAATTTACATTTACGTCAAACCCACGGGTAAAAATTTTATTGAAGTTGGCATAACTATAAATTGCCTGATTATTAATTTTTGTGAATGGAAGATTGTACCTGTCTATTAAATTATTGATGTGATTAACAAAAAGGTTTGTGGCTATTTGTACTTTTTTATATGGCGAAAACTTAGCGCCAACATTAATACCAATTGATTTTTCGGGCAGTAACGTATGGTTTATTAAATAAGGAGTAATATCAATTGAATTATCTATTTGCCCTTGTTGTTTTAGCTGTTGTAAACCGTTAGAACGTTCGTTTGCACCCAATAATGTATAACCTATTAACGAATTTGAAAAGCTCAAAAACTGCTGCCGAAAATCGGGTGCTTTAAACCCTGTGCCTATTGATGCATTAACAGTAAGATTATTATAAAACTTGTATGCCATTGCCAACTTAGGGCTAAACTGTAAATTGTATAAAGTGTGTTTATCTATCCTGGTACCGGCAGTTACATTTAAGCGATTATTAAAGAGCCACTCCTTTTGTGCAAAAAAATAAAAGGCATTAAAATTATGTTGAGATGCATACCTGTTGGCATTTATCGTTTCGTAATTATATCCGGCACCGGCAATAAATTTTTGATTGGCATTTTCACCAATCTCTAACTGTACTTCGGGTTTTAATAAAAATTGATGTAAAAAAGATTTGTCAAAAAGTTGATGATTGCTTTGTAAAAAAACGCCGGCATTATTTTTATATCCGGTTACATAAAACCTGCTAATCAATTTTATTTTTTTTGAAACAGCAGTTTGCAACTGATTGTTAACACTCCAATCTGTTTCGTTACTGCTACCATCTACAGCCGCGGGCTGTGCACCTACATAAACTAAATAATTATTAAATTGTTTTTGCGAAAATATTCGTAACGATGTTTGCAGTTGCGAATGGTTGCTTATATCTAAAAAAGCTTTAGCTGCAAAAGAGTAATTAACATATGGATCGGCGGTTTTGCCATAAATTGTTTTATCTAAATCGTATCCGCTGCTGCTGTATCTATTGGCAAATAATTGAAAAGCCGATTTTTTATTTTTAATGAAAGTATTTGCTGTAACACCCCAAGTGTTATTGATAGATTGATGTAATTGTACATCTGCCAATGTATGCTTAGGTTTTTCGGTAATAATATTAATAACACCAGCTAATGCATCACTCCCATATAAACTAGTTGCCGGGCCTTTTACAATTTCAATTTGTTTAATATTACCTACTGCAATTCTTCCAAGGTTTAAAATGCCTGCATTTCGGCCGGTTAGCGGCTCTCCGTCCATTAGTATTAACGTGTAAGCAGGATCTAAGCCTTGTAGCTGAATACCGCTTCCCAAAGGATTGGGATAACCTTGTAAGGCTTGCCCCAACGGATTATCGGCCAAAACTAAACCGGTTTGTTGCTGCAAAATATCAATCAATTTTTGAGAGCCGGTTTGTTGTATAAATTTTTTGCCTATTACCTGTACCGGAACAGGTATAGAGCCAATTGATTTTTGTGTACGAGTAGCTGTAACAACCACTTCGTCGATTGTACTTAGCTTATTAAACCCGGTATCTTTTACTTGAGCAAAACAAAAATTTGTAAAAAATGTTGTTACAAAAAGTATTATTAAAGTTTGATAATTATTTTTTATTGCTTTCATTTCAAAAGCAAAAATGAGTTAGCATACATGGAGAATTATCACAGATTTGTCATTATACTTTAACGAACAGTAAAATGCAATTGTTTTACAAAGTGATGACACACTACATGATAACAAGCATAACCGCTGCTGATAAATATCAGTTTGTAATTAAAACTAATTATGAAAAAGTAATTCGCAAGGCTTAATGCCTGTATGTTTTTTAAATGCAGTACTAAAATGAGAGATAGAACTATAACCTAAAAGCGAAGAAACATCTGTAACACTTAAAGCTTTATCGTACAACAAATATTTAGCATGCTCCATGCGTTGCGTTTGATAAAAATCGAAAATAGTAGTGCCAAATAATTCTTTAAATCCCTTTTTAAGGTAACATTCATTAATAGCTACTTTACGGCTTAAAGCCTTTATGGTTAAGGGTTCGCCAATATGCAACAATAAAATTTCTCTGGCTTTGGCAATTTTTTCCCTATCGGCTTCGTTGGCCAAAAACTTGCAGGCAAATGTATTTTGATGCTCACCCAACATACAATCCATGCTGTATAAAAGCAAAATTTGTGTTTGAGCATTTATAAATATATTTTCTAACGTATCTGTATAGTTGTGATTTAGCAATGCTTCTATTGCAAACCTTGTTTTACCACACAAAGGCAATTGTTTACTAAATGATGTGGTATGTGTAAACGCCAACACTTTTTCGGAAAGAGTGGTTTCTTTTTTGCTTTTTTAAACTGCGTAAGATAAGATGGTGAAAAGCTAAAACTCAACACATCTACACTATCAATTTTTTCAACACATGTTTTAGATGCACTGAATTTACAATTATCGCATTCAATTTGTTTTTGCTTGCAATACACATTACCACTTACGCAAAATTTAAGCTCTAAATAATTGGCTGCCGGATTATTTTTTTCGAAATGATATACCAAAATACCAATGTCATCAATATTCCAACCGGGTTGTTTTTGATACCGCTTTATTGAGTAATTAACCGAGCCGGGCACAATTTTATTTACATCCAACAAAGATGTAAGTCCTCTTGCATAAAAGGAGTTTTGTGGGCAATGGTTAATATGTCTTGCAGTGTATTCATTGAAAAATTTCGATGTAAAGGTACTAAATAATTACAATATAAATTCTCCGCCAAGTATCATACTAGTCTTAGATGAGCTAACCAGTTAGTATAAAATACAATACAAATTATAGTAAAGGATATAAAATCTATTTAGTTTTTATTTTAAGCCATTTACAGGTCACTTTTAAACCATATTTAACCCACTTCTTATGAAGTAGCTCAACACTGGGTTAACAGTGGCTCAATAGTGGCTTAACAGTGGCTCAACAGTGGCTCAACCCCTTCTTTTAAACCAATGTGCCTTATACCAAAAAAAGTCTACTTCATCATCAAATATTCCTTTATTACATATGTGGAAATCTTGCTAAAAAATACTGCAAAATCGTTTCAATTAAATGCCTTTAAACCCTTGATTTTACTTATATTTGCCCGATTATAGTATAGATAACGAATTAAAAAGATTTTAGGCAAATTATGAGTACAGAAACAGCGGCTAACAAAGCCAATTACGGAGCCGATAGTATACAGGGGTTAGAGGGTTTAGAGTCGGTACGTAAAAGACCAGCCATGTGTATTGGCGATATTGGCATAAAAGGCTTACATCATTTGGTTTATGAGGTGGTAGATAACTCAATAGATGAAGCTTTAGCAGGACATTGTAAAAACATTTCGGTTTTTATTAACGAAGATAATTCGATAACCGTTGAAGATGATGGCCGGGGTATTCCCACAGGTATGCACACCAAAGAAAACCGCAGCGCTTTAGAAGTAGTAATGACGGTACTTCATGCAGGCGGTAAGTTTGATAAAGACTCATACAAAGTATCGGGTGGTTTGCATGGTGTGGGTGTAAGTTGCGTAAATGCGTTAAGCAGTAAATTACATGTTACAGTAAACCGTGATGGTAAAACTTTTGAGCAAGAGTATGCCATTGGTGTGCCGCAATATCCTGTTAGGGAAATTGGCTCATCTGATAAGCATGGCACAAGAGTTCAATTTTGGCCCGACCTTTCCATTTTTACATCGGGTGTTTACAACCGGGAAATTTTAGAAGGCCGCCTTAGAGAGCTTTCTTACCTAAATAAAAAAATTACCATACACATTACCGATTTAAGAGAAAAGAATGAAGATGGTACGCATTACACCAAAACATTTTACAGCGAAGGCGGTATTGCCGAGTTTGTTGAAATGCTGGATAAAACGGCCAACCGTCAACCTTTATTACCCATAGTTATTAACTGCGAAGGGTACGACGCCAACACAAATGTAACCGTGGATGTTGCCATGATATACAATACCGGTTATCAGGAGCATTTATTTAGCTATGTAAATAATATTAACACCATTGAAGGTGGTACACATGTGGCTGGTTTTAGACGTAGCATTACCAGAGTATTTAAAAGCTATGGCGAAAAAGAAGGTATGTTTGAAAAAGCCAAAGTAGAAATTGAAGGCGATGATTTTAGAGAAGGTTTATCTGCCATTATATCTGTAAAAGTACCCGAGCCGCAGTTTGAAGGGCAAACAAAAACCAAATTAGGTAATAGTGAAGTAATGGGTGTGGTAGATAGTACACTTAGCCGTGTATTACAGGCTTATTTAGAAGAAAACCCTAAAGAGGCTAAAACTATTATTCAAAAAGTAATATTAGCAGCACAAGCCCGTGCTGCTGCCCGTAAAGCCCGGGAAATGGTACAACGTAAAAGTGTACTTACCGGCGGTGGTTTGCCCGGTAAATTAGCCGACTGCAGCGATAAAGATCCACACCGTTGTGAGTTATATTTAGTTGAGGGTGATTCGGCCGGTGGTACTGCCAAGCAAGGCAGAGATAGAAGCTATCAGGCTATTTTGCCCCTACGTGGTAAAATTTTGAACGTAGAAAAGGCTATGGAGCATAAAATATACGATAATGAAGAGATACGTAATATGTTTACTGCTTTAGGCGTAAAAATTGGCACACCCGAAGATCCAAAAGCATTAGACACATCTAAACTGCGTTATCATAAATTAATAATTATGACCGATGCCGATGTGGACGGAAGCCATATTGCTACACTAATACTTACGTTTATTTTCAGATACATGAAAGAGTTGGTAGAGCAAGGTTATGTATATATTGCCCAGCCGCCTTTGTATTTAGTTAAAAAAGGAAAAGATCAGGAATATGCCTGGAACGATGAAGAGCGTAAAGCCCTTATAAAATTATTTGGCCAAGGTAAAGACGAAAGTGTAAACACACAACGCTATAAAGGTTTGGGAGAAATGAATGCCGAGCAGCTATGGGAAACCACCATGAACCCTGCCACACGTACATTAAAACAAGTAACCATACAAAGCGCTGCCGAAGCTGATAGAGTATTTAGTATGCTTATGGGAGATGAAGTGCCTCCACGTAGAGAGTTTATTGAAACTCATGCTAAATATGCTAAGATAGATGTAATTCCAATGGGTCATGACCCATTGGATATATTTGAAATTAAAAATACAAACCGAATTTACAAATTGTAAATTCGGTTTTTCTACCAACATTTGTACATTTTTAGCTTTTGTTGTGTCACTCACTTGTACAATATTTCTTAATTGGCCTTTTATTGGTGTTGTATTTTTTAACGATTCGCCTGTGACGAAACTCATTTCCTTAAAACTAACCATACCCGTTTTCCCACAATATTTTGCTAAAACCAATATTTTTAGTAGCTTGTTGCCTAATTACTACGTACAAAATAGCTAATTAGCGTTTCGTACACCCATTATTACTAACCATAAATTCTAAAAAAATGAGTAAAATGTTAACAGCCTATTGCATGAAAACGAAAGAAAAAAACGTTCCAATGCAAGATGCAGTGATAACTAAAACAAGCCGTGGCGGATATATGGCACAAGGCCACGACGGTAAAGGCAACAAAATGACTACCATGCTTAGCGAAGCAAATGCTTTGGAAGCTGTAAAAAATGGTGTTGCTAAAAAAAGCTGGTAATCGCTTAAAAATGAATTAATTAAAGGCCGCCGTTGCGGCTTTTTTTATTTTACAGATGTTTAACCGCTGCTTCAAGGAAAGCGTACAAATCCGTCATTGTCTCTACATTTTCTACCACTAAAATGCCATTTTTACCAACCTGTTTAAGTTTGGCTTTATTGGTTTTGGTTTGAATAAAGTTTAATAAGCTGGTAAATGTTTCGCTCTGAAAATAAGGGCTATCCGGATTGCTTACAAAAAAGCATTTTAGGTTGTCGTTTTTTAAAAGCATTTTTTCAAAGCCTAAATCAACAGCCAATTTGCGGCAGCGTACTGTGGTAAATAAATCTTCTACCTGCGGTGGTATTGGGCCAAAACGGTCTTCCATCTCTGCATGAAAAGCAGTAAGATCTGCATCATTTTCGCAGTTATCTAACCGGCTGTAAAGCGACAGGCGTTCGGTAATACTTTCTACATAACTGTCGGGTATTAAAATTTCCAAATCGGTATCAATGGTACAGTCGCTTACAAAATCATCTTGCTGTGCTATTTCTGCTGCATATAAATCTTTAAACTCACTTCGTTTTAATTCTCGTATTGCTTCGTCTAATATTTTTTGATACATTTCAAAACCAATCTCTGCAATAAAGCCGCTTTGCTCACCGCCAAGCATATTGCCGGCGCCACGTATATCTAAATCTCTCATGGCAATTTGAAAACCACTGCCCAAATCGCTGTACTGTTCTAACGTACTTAACCGCTTACGGCTATCTGCCGGCAACGTACTCATTGGTGGTGCAAATAAATAGCAAAAAGCTTTTTTATTACTACGCCCTACTCTGCCACGTAACTGGTGCAAATCGCTTAGTCCAAATTGGTGTGCATTGTTGATAATAATAGTATTTACATTTGGTATATCCACCCCACTCTCTACAATATTTGTACAAACAAGTACATCATATTTTTTATCCATGAAATCTAAAATAGTATCTTCTAACTTATCGCCTTCCATTTGCCCATGTGCATACGAAATGCTCAGGTCGGGGCAAAGCCCTTGTATTAAGCCGCACATTTCTTTTAAGCCGTTAACTCTGTTATGTATAAAAAATACTTGTCCGCCTCTTTCTGTTTCGTAATAAATGCTGTCTCGTATAAAATCTTCGTTGAATACATGTACCTCGGTTTGTACAGGTTGGCGGTTGGGCGGCGGCGTGTTAATGATGCTTAAATCTCTTGCACCCATTAAGCTAAATTGCAGGGTACGTGGTATAGGTGTTGCCGTTAGTGTTAACGAATCAACCGTAGTACGCAGTTGTTTTAACTTTTCTTTTGCAGCAACGCCAAATTTTTGTTCCTCATCAATTATCATTACACCCAAATCTTTAAACTTTACATCTTTACTAAGCAAAGCATGTGTACCAATAATAATATCTATTTTACCATCGGCAACTTTTTGTAGTGTTTCTTTTTTTTCTTTGGCCGATTTAAAACGATTAATAAAATCAACCGTTACCGGAAAATCCTTTAACCTTTCGCCAAATGTTTTGTAATGCTGATACGCCAAAATTGTTGTAGGAACCAGCACTGCAGCCTGTTTGCCATCGCAGCAACTTTTAAATGCAGCTCTTATGGCTACTTCTGTTTTACCAAAGCCCACATCGCCGCAAACCAATCTATCCATTGGGCTTGGTTTTTCCATATCTCGTTTTACATCTTCGGTTGCTTTGCCCTGATCGGGTGTATCTTCATAAATAAAACTTGCCTCCAACTCGGTTTGCATATAATTATCGGGGCTATGTGCAAAACCTTCCTGACTTTTACGTTGTGCGTATAATTTTATTAAATCGGTAGCAATATCTTTTACCTGCTTTTTAGTTTTTTCTTTTAGTTTATTCCAAACATCGCTACCCAGTTTATTTGTTTTAGGCACAGTGCCTTCCTTGCCACTATACTTACTTATTTTATGCAGACTCGAAATATTTACATACAGCAAATCGCCATCTTTGTATTGAATACGAACAGCTTCCTGCATTTTTCCATTTGCATCAATTTTTTGCAGGCCGCTGTACACACCCACGCCATGATCTATATGGGTTATATAATCGCCGGGCTGCAACTCTCTCAGCATTTTTAAAGTAAGCGCCTTATTTTTATTGAACGCTTGCTTTACTTTATACTTATGATAACGCTGAAAAATTTGATGATCGGTGTAACAAACACATTTTAAATCATCATCAATAAACCCCTGGTGAATGCTTGTTGGTATTGGTATTACCTGTATATTGGCTTTAAGGTCGGTAAAAATTACATGCAGCCTTTCTAACTGTTTAGGGTTTTCGGCAAATATGTAAATATTATATTTTTTCTCTTCGTACTCCTTCAGATTTTTAATTAATAAATCAAAATTTCTGTTAAAAGCAGGTTGAGAAACTATTGCATACTGAATATTTGTTATAGCATATTTTGTACTATTGCTTAAGTAGGATTTATTACCAAACTCTACTATATGCCTAAGGAGAATTTGTTTTTCAATATCAATAACATTTACAAAATCGTTTACACTTACTTCTTTTTTGGTAAGAATATCTTCGTTTTCATCTGCAATTTTACTATTGCCAAAACTTAAACTCCAGGCTTCAAACGAATCTTCTTCTATCTCTATTTTTCTTTTATAAATTCCCAATCTTCCATCCACACCACTGTATTTTCGGGCAAAAACTCCAGCAAAGAAACCTTTTCGCCGTTTTCAAATTGGGTTTCTACATTGGGTATAATATTTACCTGCAATAATTTTCTTTCGCTCAACTGCGTTTCCGGATCAAAAATGCGAATGCTATCCACATCGTTACCAAACAACTCCACCCTGTATGGCTTTTCGTTTCCAAAACTATATATATCTAAAATGCCGCCACGTACAGCAAACTGGCCCGGCTCGTACACAAAATCATTTCTTTCAAAACCATAATCAACAAACTTAGATAGTACTGCATTTACATCTAAAACATCGCCTTGCTTTATAGAGATAATATTTTCTTTAAGTGTTTTAGATACCACCACTTTTTCAAACAAGGCCTCGGGATAAGTAACAATAATATTTTTGTTTGCAGCTGTGGTTAGCTTGGTTAATGCCTCTGTACGAAGCATAACATGGCTTGGGTTTAAAAGGGTGTAATTTTTTTTTATTTTAAAGGAAGAAGGAAAATAAAATAAGTTTATAGCACCGGTTATATTTTCTAACGAGTTATGAAAATATGCTGCCTCTTCGGCATCTCGTAAAATAATTAAATGATTAAGCTGGCTTGATACGGAATGATTAAAAACAGCATTAAAAACAAATTGCGGAGAGCTGCCTTGTAAGCCTTTAAGATGTACATGTTGCGGTTGGGCAAACGATAGCTTGTCCGCTATTTGAAAACAGCGGGGATCATTACTATACTCATTCTTCAACACGTCCAAATTCATCAGGCGGCAAAGATAATTATTTAACCAGAACAATACAGATGAGTTTACTATAATTTTGTACTCATTAAATTAAAACACACATATGGCTTTAGAACCATGGAGAATCGGCATTGTTGTAAAAATTAAACAGCTAACTTATAATACACGTAGTTTTTTTATTGAAGTGCCTGAGTTAGAAAAATTTAGTTTTAAACCCGGGCAATTTGTAACACTTGATCTTCCGATACACGAAAAAGCAAATAAACGCTGGCGCAGTTATTCTATTGCAAATTGCCCAAATGATACAAACATTTTTGAATTGTGTATTGAGCAATTTGATGAAGGCCTTGGGTCTACCTATTTATTTAACAAAGTAACCGTAGGCAGCCAACTTACCTTACGTGGCCCTGCCGGAGTTTTTACGTTGCCTGATACTGTTGAAAACGATTTGTTTTTAATTTGTACAGGCACAGGCATTGCACCATTTAGATCGATGGTGCAAAACTTAGCTAACAAAACTATACAACATAAAAATGTGTACTTAATTTTTGGCTGCCAAAAACCAAGCGATTTACTTTATGCAGATGAACTTATTGAGTTAATGAACAAGCTAAAAGGTTTTACATTTTATATTTGTTACTCCAAAGAAAGTGTTGACAATAGTAATCCTTTTATAAGAGCCGGTTATGTACATCAGGTATATGAAGAAATTTGTGATGCAAATAAAACAGCTTCGGCAATTAACCCGAATGAAAGTGTTGTAAAACCTGCCTCTTTTTATTTATGTGGCTGGCAAAACATGGTAGACGAAGCTAAAAAGCGCTTACTGGCATTGGGTTACGATAAAAAATCTATACATCAGGAACTATACGGATAATAAATTTGCATTTTATAAATAAATGTTAATTGAAATTATGTTGAGTTGATTTTTTGTTTCATAATCAAGCAATGGCATAATACTTGATATTTTGCTACCGCAGCAATTTTACCTAAAACTATTTTAATGAAACACATCATCATTTTTGCAACAGCAATGCTGTTGTACACTGCTGCATACAGCCAACAACAAGCACAAAAGAATGCCGGAATGTTTAGCCTTGGAACCCGAAATACATTAAGTGCCTTTAACCATGATGAAGCAATTGGAAAAGGAATTGGCGGGCAAGCAAGATTACAATTAAGCAAACGCATTAACTCCGAGTGGTACTTTGATTACATTACATCTAAAACCAACTTAACAGCCCGTAACGATTATCATATTGGATGGTCGCTGTTATTTTATTTAAAAAATAATTACGATTTTACCAGATTGTTACAGCCGTATTTAATTGCAGGCCATTGCTTTGATAATACAAAAGTTTTTGAAAAGGCAAATAAGCAAAACAATGCCAGTCGGCTGAGTATGGCTACCCAAGCCGGTTTAGGAACACATATAAATATTACGCCCAAATTCGATTGCTCTTTATCTACCCAATATATGTTGCATTTTGGAAAAGATATAGATGCCGATACCAATGATGGAAAAGTATTAATACAAAAATCCACTAATACCGAAATGGATGGGCATTTACTTTTTACATTGAGCGTTAATTATAAGTTGAAGAATTTGTGGTAGAAGGGCTAAAGTCATATTAATTAAATTGTTTCGTACTTATATTTGCAAAGTTTCATTGCCAACAATGAGATTAACCCTAATCAATAAAACTCAAAGAAATTCAATTACTTTGGTAAAAAGTATTTGCATCTAAAATCTATGAAACAAATAATTTCATTTACTGCAATTATCCTTGCATTTTTTTTATCAGCAACAGCGCAAGAGTTTCCCAATTTTGGAAGAATAAGTAATGATGAATTTAATTTAAAAGAGTGTGCATTTGATAAAGAAGCCAATGCAGTTATACTTTTAAATGAAGCAATAGCAACACATGACGATGAATATCATTTAATAACCACACATCATGTAAGAATTAAAATATTAAGTGAAAAAGGGTTTGATGAAGCTAATATTGAATTAAAATATTGGCGAAAGGATGATTTTGAATTTTTAGATCAACTGGAAGCTATTGTTACCAATAAAAATACTGATGGAAATATTACAACCGAAAAGCTACCCAAAAAGGCATTTTACAAAAAAGATTTAAATGAACGAATTGGTTTGGTAATTTTTACCTTCCCCAACATACGAGTAGGAAGTATTATTGAATATAGCTACCGTAGTTTTATGAAAAATTACAATGGCTTAGATGATTGGGAATTTCAGAAAGACCTGCCCGTTTATAAAAGCAGTTATGCACTAACTATTTTACCTACAACAGAGTTTACATACCGCATTCAAAAAAGGGAAGATTTGCCTGTGATACTTAATGTAGATAAAGAAAGTGCAAAAATTTATTTAGAGATGAATAATGTTCCATCTTTAACATCGGAGCCATACATGGATGCAAGAGAAGATTATGTGCAAAAGGCCATTTTTCAATTAAGCGGATACAATAATGGTTATGGCAAATTAAATTACATGACATCATGGAAAGAAGTAATAAAAGAATTATTAGATGATAAAGTATTTGGAGTACAGTTAGGAAAAAATATACCTGGCACCAAAGCTGTTATCGACGAAATAAAAAAATTACCGACAGAAGATGATAAAATTAAAGCAGTTTATAATTATGTAAGAAACTCAATGACCTGGAATGGTTTTTACGGTAAATATGCCATTGACGGTATTAAAGAGGCCTGGGATAAAAAGAAAGGAACAAGTGGGGAAATAAATCTGATATTAATAAATCTTTTAAAGGAAACAGGTTTGGAAGTTTACCCAATTTTAGTAAGCGAAAGATTTCATGGTAAAGTAAATTCCGACTACCCGTTTATTGATCAATTTAATTCGGTATTTGCCTATGTAAATTCAAATGGTAAAAAATACTTTTTAGATGCCACAGATAACCAAACTCCTTCTCATATTATTCCGAAAGATATTTTAAATACCACTGCACTTATTGTGCATAAGAAAAATGGAGGTTTAATAAATATTGTTAATGAAACATTACAATATACTGACTATATAAATGCTCAACTTGATTTAAACGATAACGCCGGCTTATCGGGTGAAGTATTAATACAAAACAGCGGCTATTCAAAAATTGAAAAAGCCAGTGCATATAAAAAAGAAGGGCAAGAAAAATATATCAGCAACCAGTTTGGAGAAAATGGAATTAGCTTTAAAGATTTTGAATTTTTAAATATAAATAACGACACTTTACCGCTTGAGCAAAAATTTAAATTCACCACAACACTTTCAGGTAATGGTAATTATTTAACTATACCGTTAAATCTTTTTTCGGGTTTCGAAAACAATCCATTTATCAATGATAACCGATTTAGCAATATAAATTTTGGGTATAAAAGAACCATAAACACATATACCTCTATTTCGTTACCCAAAAATTTTATTTTAGATGAACTGCCCAAGCCGGTAAGAATGACTACTCCTGATAATGATATTCTTTTTACAAGAACAATATCTTACGATAAAGAAACAAACACCATAACTTGCCTGCTGCTGATTGATTTTAAAAAAAGTTTATACTCTGCAGAAGATTACCCCATTTTGCAGGAAATTTATAAACGAATGTTTGAGTATTTAAAAGAACCGGTAGTTTTAAAGAAGAAATAAGTATTCAGTTCTATCCAATCTTCCCCAACACTAAACTCTTCACCTCACTCAATTTCACTCTTTCTTGTGCCATGGTATCTCTGTAACGAATGGTAACGGTGCCATCTTCTTTTGTTTGATGATCTATCGTAACACAAAAAGGTGTACCAATAGCATCCATGCGGCGGTAGCGTTTACCAATAGCATCTTTTTCTTCGTAAAAGCACATGAAGCTTTGCTTGCACTCATCCATCAATTGACGTGCAATTTCGGGCAGGCCATCTTTTTTTAAGCAAAGGCAAAATTGCCAATTTTGTAGGTGCAATTTTTGCAGGTATTTTTAATACCACCCGGCTATCTTCTGTACCATCTTCTTTTGTCCATTTTTCTTCGGCATAAGCAAGGCTCATAATGGTTAAAACAATCTGTCTAAACCAACACTGGTTTCTACAACATATGGTGTGTAATTACCAAATGCTTTTCCTTCTTCGTTTAAATCATTATCAAAATATTGTATTTTCTTTTTACTGTATTCCTGATGTTGTTTTAAATCAAAATCGGTACGGCTGTGTATGCCTTCCAGTTCTTTCCACCCAAAAGGAAATTCGTATTCAATATCCAATGCAGCATCGGCATAATGCGCCAGTTTTACATGGTTATGGTAACGCAATTTATCGGTAGGTATGCCCATACTTTCGTGCCATTTTTTACGTTCGGTCTTCCAATATTCGTACCACTGCATTTGTGTGCCGGGCCTTACAAAAAATTGCATTTCCATTTGCTCAAACTCTCTCATTCTAAAAATAAACTGCCTTGCAACAATTTCGTTACGGAAAGCTTTACCGGTTTGTGCAATACCAAAAGGTATTTTCATTCGGCCGGTTTTTTGCACATTTAAAAAATTCACAAAAATACCCTGTGCGGTTTCGGGCCTTAAATAAATGGTGTCGCTTTCTTCGGCAACACTACCAATTTGTGTACTAAACATTAGATTAAACTCTCTTACATCTGTCCAGTTGCAGGTTTTACTAATGGCACATTTTATTTTATTGTTTTCAATTAAATTTTTTAAACCAACAAAATCATTTGCGGCTAGCAATGCATCCATGTTAGCAATAATTGCATCCCCATTCGGATTAGTACCATCTTTTTCTCTTTGCTCTTCCGCAAATCCCTCAATTAAATGATCAACCCTGTACCTTTTATTGCTATCCTTATTATCAATCATAGGATCGCTAAAATTATCAACATGGCCGCTGGCCTTCCATGTTGTTGGGTGCATAAAAATAGCAGCATCAATACCTACAATATTATCATGTAGCTGTGTCATACTTTTCCACCACTCGTCTCGGATGTTCTTTTTTAACTGAGCACCATTTTGACCATAGTCGTATACAGCCGCAAGGCCATCATAAATTTCGCTGCTTTGAAAAATGTAACCGTATTCTTTACAGTGTGCAATAAGTGCTGCAAAAATGTTTGTTTCGTTTGCCATAAGGGTGCAAAAATAAAAAAACTAAGGCATACTGTTTTATTTATTTAAACTCGGGCATTTGTGCTTTGGGCATCATCGTTGCGTCGCAGTCCGTTCAACGGCATATTTTTGGGCATCTGTGGCTTTCGGTTCAAACCCACCTATTCAATAGCATACTTTGCCACAAATTAAAAATCAGTAACTTTAAATAAAATAATACGCCATGTCAACTATTGAAATGAAGAAAGAATTGATTGAAAAAATACAATCCACAAATGATGAGGGCCTTTTGGAAGAGGTGTATAGATTACTTGAAATAAATAACGAAGAAATTGACACAATAATTTTGTCTGATTATCAAAAAGCCAAAATTGATGCTGGAATAAACGATATGCAAGCAGGCAATTTTTTAAGTAATGAAGATGCAAATAAAGAAATTGAAGAATGGCTAAAAAAATAGTTTGGACTGCTACTGCACAAAATGACCGCAAAGAAATATTTGGCTATTGGAATAAAAGAAATAAATCTACCCTTTACAGCTTGAAATTAAATCACCTTTTCAACGAGTCTTTAAAGGCTGTTTCAGTTCATCCGCATATTGGCAAGCTTACAAATTATCAAAACACAAGAGTAAAAATTGTGAGGGATTATTTAATTGTATATCGTATTTACGATGAATACATAAGTGTTATTTCAATTTGGGATGGAAGACAAAATCCATTAAAATTTAATCAAATTTTTCAATAGAAATCGCTTTGCAAAAAATAATAGATATCCCCAAAGCAAAACCTAGCCGTTTAGAACGCTTTGGTTTATTTTATCTTAATCTTTTTAAACGCCTCGATAGCGACCACAGCGTATTTGACTTAACAGATACCGAGTTAGCCAAACGCATTAAACGCATTACATGGAAAGGCATTCTTCTTTCAAGTATTGTTGGTATTGTTTGTGTTTATCCAACGGTGTGGGCCGATGTTTTTTTTGAAAACAAACCCTGGTACATACATTATGGGTGGGTAAGCGGCATTACAGTTTTATCAATTGCTATAGAGTTTTACTTACTTTTTATTATTGCCCTAAAAGCTGTGTACGAAGTAAGTGAGCTTATTAATATGCATGCCTCCGAAAACGAGCTTTTGCATTTTAATATGTTTAGTGTAAAAAATATTTTGGCTCGTACTGCCCTAGAATTACCCGACCCTGAGTTGAAAATTTTAGGAATAGACCCTTTTAAACGTATCAGTAAAAAAAATCTTTTTGTATTAGGCTTATTGTATAAGGCCAAAATATTTTTAACCAATTTGGTAGCAAAGTATAGCTTACGTTTTATTGCCGGCAAAACCATTTTTGGTGTTTCTGTTTTGTATGAGGCATTGTTTGTAGAAGCTTTTGGAATAGCGTTGTTATTAAAAGAGTAATACTGGAAGCAAGGCTACGCCTTTTGGCTTTGCCTTGGCCAATCGTATTGCTAATGATGTTACAAAAGAAAACAGCATGCAACAGCTTTCGCCTTTGGCAAAAGTAGGTTGCTTACGAGCTATTGGTAATGCTGTAGTAATGACTAAGAATTACCATCCTAATATGATTATACTTTTAGTGCGCTTTCAACAAATATTAAATATTACTGAAGAAAATAAATACGACGATTGGAATTTATTTTTAGAAACGTTAAACAAAGTAACTGAAAAGGAAAGAAATTTTTTACTCGATTTATTTACGGTATCTGCGGCATTTGATGGCAAATTGTCTGATTTGGAAGAAGCAAATTTAAAAAGCGCTTATGGTAAAGATTATAACTTATATCACCCAAGATTATTGCAATTAACCGAGTGTTTAAAAGAAGGAAAATTGAATGAAGCATTAAGTTTGTGTAAGTTGGATTTTGTGGTTGGATAGAATATGGATAAAACTGATAAACGCAGATTTTGTTTTCTAAAAAAAATTACATCCCTTCAATCTGTATGTTATAAAAGTTTATCATTGCTTTTGTGCCTTTCAGCATCTCTTGCATTTTTCTTCTCAAAGTTTTTTTGCAAAGCCTCAGTTAAGTTTACGCCTGTTTGGTTGGCAAGGCAAATCAGTACCCACAAAACATCAGCCATTTCATCACTCAATTCTTTGCCTTTATCACTTTCTTTAAAAGATTGCTCACCATATTTACGTACCATCAATCTACTCAGCTCTCCAACCTCTTCCATTAAAATACCAAGGTTGGTAAGTTCGCTAAAATATTTTACGCCAACGGTTTTAATCCATTGGTCAACATTGGTTTGTGCAGCATCAATTGTCATTTGTATTTTTTCTCAAAGCTAACAAATGAATTTGGGGGAAGAAAAATAACTTGTTTTTATAATTACACCGTGAAGAAACGCCAAACCAGCTTATTCACTTTGACTCATTACAATTTTAGTACAAAAAAAATCAGGAGATCATGGTTTAATGATTTTGTCCTTTCGGTTTGATATTATTTTCTCTCCAGTACTTCAATCCGTTTTTTCAGCGCTTCTATAATTTCCTGCTGTTCTTTTACGGCATTGATAAGCATGTACGTCATAGCTCCATTATCTACACCTAAATAATCAGCATCATTTCTTTTTACAGTACTCACCATATATGGTGCAATTTTTTGTAAGTCTTGAGCTATGATGCCCACATATTCTGGCTTTGTATCAAAACCACTCTTTTCATTGTAATGATAAGTAACAGGATTTATTTGCATAAGTTGCTGCAAGCCCTGAGTATAAGGATTTATATTTTGTTTTAACCGCAGGTCACTTGCAATTGTCCAGGTATTAGTACCCGGTTTACCTGCACTATTAGTACTTAACTCTAATTGGTAAGCCGGCACACCAGTATTGCCGATACCAACATTGCCTCCTAAACGTTGCAGATATAGATCAGAAATTGCACCACTGTTTCTTACCTGTAAATCATTTTGATCGATAACCATATTGGTGCTGCTGGTATAACCTATTGTCATCATACCTGAGTTGTCTGATAAACTTACATTATTGATAGTACCTGTTATATGCAATTTGTTTACCGGGTTGCCATTATCGCCGATGGCCACATTGCCGTTTTTGAGAACAACTAACGCATTGGTTCTATCAATTTCTGAATTACCGTTTCCTATAATTAATAATGGAGTGCTTGAAGTTACTGCTGTTTGCCTCGTAATAATGGAATCATTATACATGCCAGCAACTAAAGTTGAATAACCTGTTGCATAGTTCGACCTTCCAGTTGATGTTGAAAAATCGCCCAAGGTTTTTCCTTTCAAGGCAACAGATGAATAGCCGTAGGAATATGCATCTGTAAATGCAGTTGAGCTTGTACCTATAGCATTAGAAAAATAACCAAGTGCAGTTGAAGCAATTCCCTCGCTGAAGCTGCTGAACCCAATGCAGTGGCATAATCTGCAATTGCCTGGGTGGGATACGATGTACCAATATAATATTCACTACCTATGGCTACTGATAAATCTCCGAGGGCATTTGCAAGATGCCCTATTGAGGTAGCCGAATATCCATTGGCACTATTGCCATATCCAATTGCCGTGGTATAGCTGGAATTTGCTTCTGTAAATTTACCAATTGAAATTGCTCCATCACCGTATGCCTTGCTGATTTCGCCAATAGAAATTGAATTGGTATTGATTGCCGAAGAAAATCTCCCAATTGCTATAGCGCTTTCTCCTTTAGCTTTTGCACCAATGCCATAATTAAATGAGTTTATACCTATACTATCTAATTGCCAGTTATTATTTTTTGATGTGCCACCAAGCATGGCTTGTTTGGCTGTATTAAAATACCAGCCATATACCGGGGTAGGTTCTGTTGCTGTAGTATTCATTTTTATCCTTGACCATCGTATTTTAAATCCGGCAAGCTGGTTTACAGCATTTGATTTAAAAAGTATTTTTACATTGGTATTAAATGTATAACTCCCAAGCTGTGTACCACTAATACCAACAGTATCCAGAGTGTTGCCATTAAAAATGGAAGATCCATATATGATAAAAAGGCTATCATAAAAGGTTTCGGCATTCAATTCTTCAATAGTAATTTTTATAGCCAATGTAGCATCATCCTGCGAAATTGTTACACTACTGTTACTATTAAGTAAATAATTGCCCGAAGGTCCGCCATTATCATAAATAAAGCCACTATTATCATTACTTGAAATAGAGATCGAAGCGCCAGTTGAAGTGGGAAGGTTTGTGCCAATAATGGCCGAACTACTGTAATCTACGGTTGAACTATCATAATTTTTTTCACTTACCGGCAGCCACCTGCCACCATCGTAATAATAAAAAGCAGAAAAACTGCTATCATAAACCAAAAGGCCTTTTGGTGGGGCGGCAATTGCAGTTCGGCTGCTAGTACTGGTACGGGGTATTAATAATCCTTTATTGCTGCTGCTTATTTCTAAAGCGGCATAAGCATTTGGGTTTGTAGTACCAATACCTACATTTTGCGACTGTGTACAAATAGCACTAACTGTAAAAAATAGGATAAATAATAATTTAACCATGATAATAATTTTATAATGCTAAACTACCCGCCAGGACATTAGCAATCAATACCTCATTGGGTGATTTTAAAATATACTATAACCTCTTATTTTAATTTCCCACCACTGTTAATGTAACACCAGGTTGCACCATTACCGAACTACCCGTTTCGCTGCGTAAGCTTCTTACCGTCCTGTTTGTATTTAGTATAGGATAATTTGTACGGCCCGGTGGTATCACTACATCAGTGTATTGGTCTGGCAGGGTATTGCAAGCAGCCCAGTTGGTACTTGTATTCCAGTTGGTACTGGTGTTACGCAGCCAGGTGCTTACAAATTTTAATGTGTAAATTGAAGCCGATGGAATACCATCCACTACACAGCGATACTGGTGGCCATAACCCGACGTAAGCGGACTGATGATAATTAGCTCACTGGTTGTTGCTCCTGAATGAATTCCACCATTGGTAAGGTTTACAAAACCACTGCCGGTATTTCGTTGCCATTGGTATGCAATTCCGCTGTTATCTGCCTGTTGCCGGTACAAACCATTTGTGCAGGCATTCACCGTTAAATCCGTACCGGCATAAAAATGACCAAAGCCGGTAACATCAAAATCTACTTCCCAAAAATTGCCAGCAGCGTCCCATGTAATATTCACATCGGCAGGATTTATAATAGTGTAATTGCTGTAGGTATATGGCTTACCGGTTCCATCCATACTGTTACCAGCAAACTTATAAATGCGAAGGTTGGCAATACCTAATGGATCTGTAGGGCTGGCAGGTAAATCAAACATGCTGTAACTATCTGCATTAAACGCATTAAACTCAGCTTGTGAAAAATATAGCCGAACCCTGCCGGTGGCATTGTTTGCATTGGTCACGGGTAGTATTTCTACATGGCGGGTTACAAATGGGCTGTTTCCAAACATGGCTATGTTACTGTCTATCCAAAGCTTGGTAGTGGTGCTTCCATTTATAGGGGCTGCACCTGAAGATGTAAGTTTTGCCAGAACTTTGCAGGTGCCGGGTTCGGTAAATACATTTACTGGATTTAAAACAAGCAGCGTTTTCTGTACAATGTTACCTATGCTGCCCCCTAATTCAAGATTAACATGTTTATACCCCCTTACATATACTTTAAACGGACTTGTTTCACCAAAAGCAATAGGTAATGTGTCTATAAAATAATTTCACCATCAGCCGAGTCAGGGACTACACTAGGCTTCATTCTTACATAAATTGTATGACCAGTTATTGTTGTAGGCTGCAGGGTGACACGGCTTGTATATCCTCCGTCTTGAAGTGCAATTTCAAAATTATCAGGAGCATAGGCCTTAATTGAAACACCGTTTGTGTAGTATATGAAAGTTTGTGCTTCTGAAATGCCATCGCAAACTGTATTGGCGAAATTTAATTTATTCACATTGGTTGATACTACATTACGTACATTTATTGGATTCTGAATTAGAGGAATAGTGCCACCATGCAAAAAAAAGTTATCGCCCTTTACCTGCACATCAATGTATCTGTCTCCTGCAAGCAAACCAAACCCAAACGAAAAACTAATGCCAGATCCAAAATTGTCTTCCTCTGTTTGATAATATGAATTACCCGAAAGCGGAATACGACAGGTTTTTGTACAATTAATATCAAAAACAGAGGTAACACCACTTCCCGGCTGGCTTATCAGGGCAGTTAATTCTGCGTTCAAAAAGAAAAAACGGATATTAAAATAGTTTAGGTTTTGGTATTGTGAAATAACCTGAATATTTCTATCTAAATAATACGTGCTATTATAATCCATCCTTGGTGGTCCGTTATGGGTATAGAATTTTGCTTTGGTTGCATAAGTGTTCAGCCCGCCTGCATCAATACCAACGATATACCTGTTTATTGAATCCATCAACATAACCCATGTGCCAATTGCATTATTATTACTGCTTGTACTTATGGTGGTTTCTGAACTTAAAAGAAATGCACCGGGTGTACCTGGTGCCACCTGCCTTGCACTTGGCGTGCTGCTGATGTTTACCAGATAATCTTCAGTTTCACCACGGCTGTAACTGTTGTTAGCATGAGTAAGATGAACAGCCCGTAAGGGTGTATATATCATACGTACCCGAAGACGATGAATGCCAGTAAGCATGGTAGAAGGAATGTAAATACTGTACAGTTTTTTTACAGTGCCAATCTGCAGGTTGTCTAATATTCGTTCATTGTCTTCAAACTGGTTATTATCGTTGGCATCAATCCATATAGTAGCATAATTATCATTGCTTCCCGTTTTCATAAAACCGGTAAAGCACTCACCTTTTACAATATTCACCGGTGCAAATAATGTCGTATAGTCTGAATATCCAATGGGAGAGGTATTACAATTACTACCTGATGGGTTATAAATGACAGAACTGCCCGTTCCTTTTAATGAAAAATAACTGATACTATCGCCCATACTACAGCCATTGGTGTAAATAGGGATGTTGCTGTAGGCTGGGATATAGGTTATAGTAATTATCCAACTGCTGTTTATTACTTTTTGCACACTGGTATTGCAGCCGGGGGTTACTTCAACTGTACGTTTTACCCGTAATAAAAAATTAAGTGTGGTACCACCAGGATAGATGCCATTGCCAACAGTAGTATTTCGGCTGTACGACTGAAAGCCTGCACCACCAGTGCCGCTTGCTTCTGCAGCTTCTGCAGTATTGGTGTTTTGCAAAACTAATTGCGACCGCTGCTCCGAACGGTTGCCACCGCCTAATGCCTGTATAGCATACTCTACACTAGTATTCGTTACCTGATAGCTACCGCCAGCAGGCAGTGTAACAGAAAGGGTGGCATTGCTGCAACCTGGGTCGTAAACATTATAACTGGTGGGTAAATCTGCTAAAGTGTAAGTGGCAGTAAGCGTAGATTGAGTGTATCCATTAATTGTAAGGAACAATAATAAGGTCAGGAAAACTGGCAACTTTGGCATAAAAAAAGTTTGCACTAAATTATCCCAATCCTCTTCAGAAAACAATCACCCAACGGGTGATTTTTCCCGGAGAAACTAATTTAGCAAATACCCTGTTGCACTGCCTTCATCACCGCTTCGGTGCGGTTGGCCACATGCAACTTGCTGTAAATATGTTTTACATGTGTCCTCACTGTTTCATGACTGATAAAAAGTTGGGCGGCAATATTTTTCAATGGATTTCCTTGCACTAGTTCAGTAAGTATTTCTTTTTCTCTGTTGCTCAATTGGTAATCGGCACCTTCCGGTGAAATAAGTATGATGTTTTTTTGGGTAAAAAAGTTCAATGTTTTTTTGGCTACCGATGCATTCATAAAAGAGCCGCCGTTGTAAACTTCCGTAATGGCTTCTAAGTATTTATTAGGCGGATCGTTTTTTAAAATATAACCGCTGGCTCCGGCGCAGAGTGCTTTAAATATTTTATCACTATCATCAAACACGGTTTGTATCAGCACTTTTACTCCTTCAAATTTTTGAGTGATCAACCGGGTCAAATCAATGCCATTCAGGCCCGGCATTTCAATATCCATAAGCACCACATCGGGGTTGCTGCGACGGATGTCGGCTTCCCAGTTGCTGCCATTACTAAATGCACCGGTACAGGCATAGCCGGGTGTGCCATTCAGTATCGTTTGCAATGCATCCCTAACCAGTTTACCATCTTCATATATGGCTACCTTAATATCCATTGGTGTAAAATTGGCTTTTTGCATATTGTTAGGCAATACCCCATTGGGTGATTTTTAGGGTTAATGAAATAGTACAACCTTGCCCATGGCTGGATTGCAATATAAAATCGGCTCCCATGTCGGCTGCTCTTTTTTGCATGTTGTTTAATCCATTTCCCTTCTTAACTACTTCTGGGTCAAATCCTTTTCCATCATCCCGGATAAGAATCCCCAACAGCTTATCCTGTAAAGAGAATTGAATCAATAGCGAAGTGGCCTGGCTGTATTTTGCCACATTGTTAATGGCTTCTTTACAGAAAAGGTAAATATTTTTTTTGGTTTCAATAGCCGGTTTATAGGCGCTGGCTACACCCAGTACTTCGATATCGGCTGTAATATTTTTTGCCGTACAAATTTTTTGTGCATACTCCCTCAAAATGATGATGATATCTTCAAATGATTCTTTTTCCGGATTGATAAGCCAGATAATATCATTGAGCTTGGTTACCATATCTGTGGCCGAATCCTGAATAATATCTGCTGATTGACTGGCCGCATCCAATTGTTTATTGGCCAGGTTAGTTTTTATTAAATGGCTGTACATGGCGATGCCGCTGAGTGTGGCACCTATTTCATCATGCAGGTCTTTAGAAATATCATCTTTTATTTTGATTATTTTTTGTGCCTGGTTATACTTGTATTTAACAATTCCATACAGTATTGCCGCAATAAACAAAAAGCAGAGCAACAAAAACCAGGTTGTTCTCCAGAACGGGGCAATTACGTTTACCTCCATCTGTAGTGTTTTTTCTGGCCAGGCGTTTTGTGGAGAGTAAACTTTTATTTCAATAGTAGTAGTTCCGGCTTGCAAGTCAGTTAATATAATTCTTCTTTGGTCATCTTGATTTATCCAACTATACTCTTTTCCATTTCTAATAATGCGATATGCATATTTTTGAAAATCTGCATCTTCAAAATTGATTGCATTATAAAATAAAGTGAGGTTTTTGTTTTGCCATTGTAGCTTAATAGTTGAAGAAGGAAACCAAATGGTGGAATCTTCGCCTACTCTTGCATACACCATTACTAAATCCGGGCCATTATTTTTAATCTGTTTATTTTCTTCTTCAAAACGAATAACCGCATTTCCAACACCCGTAAAAAAAGAAGCACTACTACTGTCATACACCAATTTTCCGGAATTATATTGTTTATAAAATACATCTTTCAGGTTGCAGACACCGGTAATTTTTTTTGTTTGGCAATTGATTTTTACAATTCCATTTTTAGTAGTTATCCATACATAACCATGGTGATAGGTTAATCCAATTACTTTATCATCCGGCAAGCCATTTTTCTGTTTAAAAAGTTCTGCTTTTTTTAAATGGGGGTAATATAGTGCCACCCCAGCATCGCCGTTAATAGCCCAAATACCACCATCTTCGTCCGCAACTAAAGCATCTATGGCGACAGGCTCACCTGCACCGGCAGTAAACCTGTCAATGTATAAATCATTTTTTTTGAGGGTTTTATTATATCTAACCATACCTCTGCCTGCAAACCAGAGATTACCTTCTTTGTCTTCTGTTACATGATACACTTCGGACATTCTTTTTATACTGGTATCTAGTTGAAACCATTCGGGCATCTTTGCACCCGGCTTCCAAACATATACTCCGCCGGGTAAGTTAGTGGTAATCCATATATTTTGCTTGCTATCAGTAAAAAGGTCGGCCACAAAATTGTTTTGGGGGTTCCAGCCGGGCATACCAACATACCTGCTGGTTGTTGTTTTTTCATTGTACACAAAAAGGCCGGCATCGCTTCCACATACAACCATGCCGCTTAACCAGCTTGCCACAGCAAACATTGATTTATTGCCATAGGGAGGAAAGGTAAATGGGATGGTTTTTTCAAATGCCAGAGTGGCTTTATTGAATTGGTATATACCATCACTAACTGGTGAAGCGCCATACAAATAATTATTGGTAGCGGCTACCTGCAGCAATGGCTTGCGGCTATTCATTGGTTCATGTATACTAGCATCAGGGTGTAATTGCAAATTTATCAGGTTGCTTTTCTCACCCTGCAGCCCATCATCAAATCCCAACCAATATTTATTTCTTTTATCAATAAAAAAATAATTGCATTTTTTGTCTGCAAAGTAGGCGCTTGTGTCTAATTGTATTTGGCCAGTATGTTGGTTTAGCCTTAAAGTATAAAGTCCGCTAAATTTTCCTGTAAATAATAATGAAGAGTCGTTGATAGCGAACAATTTACTTCGCCAGCTAAAGGATGAGTTAATTTTTTTTAAACCAATTGTTGAATAGGTTAAAATTTTGCTTTTTTCATCAATATAAATCAGCGAATCGCTTTTGTAATTTAGTACAATAAATTGGCCTTTTCTACATTGGAACACATGATATTTTGCATCTGCATTAAACAGGAAAGACAGGCTGAAAATAAGAAATGATGCATCGCCTTTGTTTACTTTACTAAATTCTCTAGAATGAATATTATAACTATAAATGCCTTTTTTACCCGACAGGATAAGCGTTTCCTCATTTAACCAGTGACTGTATTCACCAAACGATAAACCACCCGCCGCTTGTGCTGTTGTGTAATCATCATAGCGAAAAATTAATTTTCTTTCTTTAGTAAAATGATAAAACCCCGACCGGGAAACAATAATAATATCTCCGTTATTGCCTGTATGTATCCGCCTCAGGTGATTGGCTTTTTCTTCATAAATGATAGGACCTTTCGGTATCATTAAATTGTAAGAAACCATTTTGTCAATCTCAACAACATTAAGCCCTTTTTCTGTTACTACACCGATATGGTTGCTGTCAATATTTTGGAGGCTATAAATATTGTTGGAGGGTAAGGCAGACATTGTTTTAGAAGAAGTAAACGTGGTAAAGTATTTCCCATCAAACCGTGCCAACCCATTCTCGGTACCAATCCAAAGGTAGCCGTACTTGTCCTGAGTTATTGCTTTAATATTTGCATCGGGTAATCCGTTTACTAAATTAAAATTTGTAAATGATTTTAACCATTGACTATGCGCTATTAACGAGGTAGCAAGAAAAAAAGAGATGGTAAAATTAATTTTAAGTGAGCTTTTATATGCATTTGCATGATTTTAAAATTAACATTACCTAATTGATATTTTAGATATTTTTTACTCTTTATTTTTTGAGTCTATCACTATTGTCACCGGTCCATCATTCACCAATTCAACTTTCATATCTGCCCCAAACACTCCAGTATAATTTTTTTTTCCAAAATCTTTTTCTAATTGTGCAATCAGCTTTTCATAAAGTGGTATGGCAACATCTGGCTTACTTGCTTTAATGTAAGAAGGCCGATTACCCTTTTTTGTTGCGGCGTGTAAAGTAAATTGGCTCACCAATAAAATATCGCCTTCAATATCTTTTACAGAAATATTAGGTACTTTATTTTCATCATCAAAAATGCGGAGGTTTATAATTTTATTGCTTAACCATTCTATGTCTTCTATTGTATCTGCATCTTCTATACCTACAAATACAAGCAAACCTTTATCAATTGAAGATGTTAGCTCTTCATTAATGGTTACACTTGCTTTAAGTACTCTTTGTATTACAACTCTCATAACAGCAAATGTAGTAAACAAATAAGTTGCTTAGCTGCGTTTTGATGCTAACAAAAGTGAAATGGCACCAAGTGGCAATGGCATCCACCAAAAATCTTTTAACTCACTTAGGTGGCTGCTGTTTTTCCCAATCATATACATTGCCACTGATGCAACAATACATAAAACGGCCAGTACAGAAAACAATGATTTCTTGTTCATATTATTTACGTTTTAGTAAATGTAAAAATTACTTTTTTGTAATGCAAGGCTTTTGCTCATTTTGCTCAAAACCGCTGAAATGCCCTAAAATGGGCAGTTGTATTTTTTAGGGAAATTTCCAACATTTTAAACAAACATTTTTTTAAAATAATGGGGAAAAATAAGCAAATGCCCTACCCGTTTGCATCTACCAATTTATCCACCTTTTTTGTCCACAGGTGTTAATATTTAAAAGTTTGTTTGTTCAGTTACAACAGATATTTTCGTTTGCTTAACGATTTGTTAACCTACTAACCCAGCACTATATATTTTATGTCAACAAAAAAGCAATCAAAAAAAGGGCTACAGTTTAGCCGGCAATTCACCAAGGATGGTGTAAGTCCATACGATATGTTTGAATACGATTACAGAACATCTGTAATTAAAAACCCTACGGGTGAAATTGTATTTCAAATGGATAATGTAGAAGTGCCAAAACAATGGAGCCAGATTGCTACAGATATTCTTGCACAAAAATATTTTAGAAAAGCTGGTGTTCCAAAAGAAGACGGAACTACCGGAAGAGAAACAACTGTAAAACAAGTTGCCCACCGCATGGCACATTGCTGGCGTGTATGGGGCGAAAGATATAATTATTTTGCAACCCCCAAAGATGCAGAAGTATTTTACGATGAATTAGTTTATTCTATTTTAAACCAGGCATGTGTACCTAACAGTCCGCAATGGTTTAACACCGGTTTACACGAAGTGTATGGCATTACAGGTAAGCCACAAGGGCATTATTATGTAGATGCTGTTGATGGTGTATTAAAAAAATCATCGAACGCTTACGAAAGACCACAACCACATGCTTGTTTTATTTTAAGTGTAGATGACGACTTAGTTAACGAAGGCGGTATTATGGATTTGTGGGTACGTGAAGCCCGAATTTTTAAATATGGAAGTGGTGTAGGCACCAACTTCAGTAGCATTCGTGGCGAAGGCGAAAAGTTAAGCGGTGGTGGTACAAGCAGTGGTTTAATGAGTTTTTTAAAATTGGTGATAGGGCTGCCGGTGCAATTAAAAGCGGCGGCACAACCCGAAGAGCTGCCAAAATGGTTTGCTTAGATTTAGACCATCCGGAAATTGAAGAATTTGTAACCTGGAAAACAAAGGAAGAGGATAAAGTTGCTGCATTAATTGCTGCAGGTTACAGCCACGATTACGAAGGCGAAGCATACAAAACCGTTAGTGGTCAAAACAGCAACAACTCTGTACGTATTCCAAACAGTTTCTTTAAAATATTAGACGAGGGTGGCGAATGGGAACTTAAAGGAAGAAGCGACGGACGCACCATGCGTAAAGTAAATGCACAGGAGTTATGGGATAAAATTAATAACGCAGCATGGCGTTGTGCAGATCCCGGTACTCAATACGATACTACCATTAACGAATGGCATACTTGCCCAGAAGGCGGCCCAATAAGAGCAAGTAACCCTTGCAGTGAGTATATGTTTTTAGATAACACGGCTTGTAACTTAGCCAGTGTAAATCTTCGTCAGTTTTTTGATGAAAGCACCAATACATTTAATGTAGAAGGATTTGAACACACTTGCCGTTTATGGACAACCGTGTTGGAAATCTCTGTATTAATGGCTCAGTTTCCAAGTAAAGAAGTTGCACAATTAAGTTACGATTACCGTACACTTGGTTTGGGTTATGCCAACCTTGGTAGTATGCTAATGGTATTGGGTATTGCGTACGATAGCGAAGAAGCCCGAGGTATTGCAGGTGCAATTACCGCAATAATGACCGGCGTTGCCTATAAAACATCGGCAGAGTTAGCCAGTTTCCTTGGTACATTTGATAAGTACCAAGAAAATAAAACACACATGTTACGTGTAATGCGTAACCACCGTGCCGCTGCTTACGATGCACAAGATGCTTTTGAAGGCGTTGAAATAAAACCACAAGGTATTCAGGCAAAATATTGCCCCGATTATTTATTAAAAGCCGCTACTAAAGCATGGGACGATGCTGTACGCTTAGGCGAAAAGTATGGTTACCGCAATGCTCAAACAACCGTAATTGCACCAACAGGCACAATAGGTTTGGTGATGGATTGCGATACTACAGGTGTTGAGCCTGATTTTGCTTTAGTTAAATTTAAAAAATTAAGTGGTGGTGGTTATTTTAAAATAATTAACCAAAGTGTACCTGCTGCATTACGTAATTTAAAATACAGCGAAGAGCAAATTGAAGAAATTGTAAATTATGCAAAAGGACATGCCTCTTTAAACAATGCTCCATTCATTAATACTAAAACATTAATAGAAAAAGGCTTTACTGCACAGGACGTAGAAAAAGTAAATAAAGTATTAGGTGCTGCATTTGAAATTGGTTTTGTATTTAATGTATATACTTTAGGCGAAGAATGTTTGCAACGCCTTGGATTTAAACCGGAGCAATACAACGATTTTGGCTGGAGTTTATTAGAGGCTTTAGGCTTTAGCGATGAAGAAATTGAAGCAGCGAATACATATATATGCGGTACAATGACGGTAGAAGGTGCTCCGTATTTAAAAGACGAGCATTTGTCTGTATTTGATTGTGCTAATAAGTGTGGCCAAATTGGCGAAAGGTACATACATGCACATGGCCACATACGTATGATGGCTGCAGCACAACCCTTTTTAAGTGGTGCTATATCTAAAACCATTAACCTACCAAACGAAGCAACTGTAGAAGAAATTGCAGATGCATACCGTATGAGTTGGGAGCTTGGTTTAAAAGCTTGTGCTTTATACAGAGATGGAAGTAAATTAAGCCAACCTCTTAGCAACAAATCGGATAAGAAAAAGAAATTGGATGATGTAATAAGTGAAGACAAAGCTGCAGAGTTAGCAGCCAATATTTCGTCCATAGTAGATATGGGCAAATTAACCATTGATGAGTTGCTGGAAGAGATGAACAAACGTGTACAAAATAGTGCCGATACACGGTTAAAACGCCAATTGGCAATGATTGTAGAGCGTAGGGCTTTACCCGCCAAACGCCGTGGCTTTAACCAAAAGGCAAAAATTAACGGACAAACACTTTTCCTACGCACCGGCGAATACAGCGATGGAACTTTAGGCGAAATATTTATTGATATGGCTAAAGAAGGAGCAACTATGCGTAGCATGCTAAACTGTTTTGCCATTGCCATTTCTATTGGCCTGCAATATGGTGTTCCGTTAGAGGAGTATGTAGAAAAATTTGTGTTTACCCGTTTTGAACCAAGTGGCATGGTTGAGCATCCAAATATTAAATCAACTACATCTATTGTTGACTTTATGTTCCGTTCATTAGCTTACGAATATCTTGGCCGCAACGATTTAGTTCATGTATTAGATAAGCCCGAAGTACAAAATCTTGGCAACGAAGAATGGGATATAAATACACCAACCATTGGCGAACGTACACCCGAGTTAAGTGAAGTAAGAATTGTAGGAAGCGTAGCACCACAACCAGCCAAAGCAGAACACAGAATGGCAAGCAAAAAAGTAACCAATAACGATAACGGTATGGATGCTGTAAACAGAGCTGCTAAAACCATGCAAAGCGATGCACCGGCTTGTAACACCTGTGGCCACATTACTGTACGTAGCGGTACCTGCTACAAATGCTTGAATTGCGGAAACAGTATGGGTTGTAGTTAGTAGCCTTTGTTGGTCTCTGACCAACAAAAATTAATGAAGGATAACATAAGCACATAATAAAAGCCATCAGTTAAAAGCTGATGGTTTTTTGTTTTATGTTATTGAAGTGATAATTATAAATAAAAAGAGAAGGCTTGTCTGTATTAGTAAAACAACGATTTCGTAGCTAAGATAAGGGCCTAACAACTGTGATCAGTACAAGAGTGCGACTCCCGAAAAAAATAGGGGCAAGCCAACGTTGTTTACATAAAAACAAAAAGCTGGTTACAAATAAAAAATGGCTTATTTTATAAGCCATTGTGAAAAACCAAATACAGTATAGAGTTATTTCTTCCCCACAAAATCTCTCAAGTAACTGCAACTATTAAAGGCTTCTTCATAAAATTTTGTACCCTTATATTCTTTTACAAACTGCGGAAAGTAAGTGTTGTTTTTAAAAGTTGGTAAGTAGTTGGCTTGTGCTTTATCATACGCCTCCCAATTATTTGGAAATTCATTGTACTGCGGCTGATGCACCGTTTTTTGGCTGCATTTTCCCATCATAAACAAACACCTGGCTTTAAAGTTTTTATCGTTGCTGGCGTCCATAGCTGCTTTAAAGGAGTTATGTGCTGCATAGCAGCCGTAGTATTCTTTTTCAAAAGCAGTGGCATTATCGGGCAGGTAATAACCATCGCTGCCGCTGCGGTTGTATTGTACCAACTCCCAGGTATGGCCGTAATATGTTGTATTGTAAAATCCTAAAGCCATTTTGTATAAATGCTTTGCTGCATTGGCTTTATCAGTTTTAGCTAAACTTTGCAGGCGCAACATTTCTTGTGCAAAAGCAAGTTTGGTTGTTTTAATTTTTGCATCTTCGGGTAGTTTTCCTTCTCTATCGTACAGCAAATCAATAAATGGGTTTTTGTTAACGGCTGAAGCTGCCGGCGATTTTTTTAACCACTCTATAGCTTTCGTATAATTTGCTTCCCGTAAATAAGCAGTACCTGCAAAATCAACTACTGTACTTAATTTTATTTGATTGTTGTTTATTACAAATTGCTCAAACTTATTTTGTTTACCACTAAGTAAGCTGTACAATTTTTCAACATCAACTACACTTAATTTATTTCTTAAAAACTCAATACCGCCACCATAAAACATAGAGTAGTTATTGGGGTAAATGTTATCTGCCGCTCCATAAGCCAACGCTTCTTTATTTAAATCGCCTTGTTTGTGATACAATGGTGCCATTATATTGTTAAACAAATTGCGGTAAAACTGTTTCCACGGGCTTATATCGCTCCAGCTATCGGCTGTTTTAATAATTTTTTCGGCTTTTGCTTTTTGCATTAACCATTGTACCGATGGTAAAATTTGTTCTTCAAAAGCAGCGTCTATTTTATCTTTTTCATTAATAGTAACCAGCAAATTAGTTAATGCCCATTGATCGGCAACATTAGCATTTGGGCTCATTTGCTTGGCGCTGGCTAAATAATTTTTTGCTGCTGCAAAATCTTTAAGCATAAACGAAGTATATGCTGCGCCTGTTTCAAACAAAGCTTTATTTGCTGTAGCTGTATGCTGGCTAATTGTATACAATTGCTGTACTAATTGTTTTGCATCTTTTTTTGCCTTTTCAATGGTACTATCTACATTTTCAGAAAAATCTATATAAATATTTTTAATGCCTTTTTCTTTTTGAAGTGTTGGCGTTAGTAATCTTTCTTCTAATTTATTTATTTCACGTACAGCTAAAACTTCTAAAGCATCATTAGCAGGATTAAGTGCAAAAATATCATAAGCGTTTTTACATCATTATACAAATTATTTAAAGCAAACATCGAAAGCATATTGGCTTTTTCTTCGTTGTTTTACAAAGTGCTAAATAATCTTTTTGTCTTCGCTTCTTTTTACACTCCAGCTAAAGCCAAGGTAGTTAGATACTCTTTTTGCAGCCGACATGGCATATGCCTTGCTAAATAAATATGCAGCTAATTTATGATTGCCTGTTTTAAATAATGCGCCTGCTTTTAATGCCAGGCAAAGTGGTTGCAATACAGATTGAGTAGTATTATTAGCAACCAAATTTTCGTAACTCACAATAGTGTTGGCATAATCGCCACTGTAGTGGCTAAGGCGCAAAATTTGGTATGCGTATTTTAACTTGAAAATATCTTTTTGCAGCGGTATATAACTGGTTGCCGTTTTTTATCAATTTTGTCATCTTAGCAATGTCTCTTTTTTCTGCATCCCATTCGCTTTCTAAATAAACAAAAGGCTCTACTTGCTTTGCAAACATTATATAACCAAGTCCTTCAGTATCGCCGGTTTTAATAAAATAGTTCGTCATGCTATTTCGCTTAACACTATCTGGTATTTTTAAAGGTGCTTTTTTTTCAATATTGTAATACAGGCTGGTTAAGTCTTTTAAAGCATATTTATTTACAAATTGGTAGGCATCTTTTTCGGTTACGCTATTGTTGCAATAAGTACTCCATTCTTTTGCCAAAATATCTGATACAGAAGTAGGTTCATCACTATCGTACAAAAAATATGCGTTGGTGTAATAAAATGGTTTAAAATTTTTATTGGCCGAAATATGCTGATTAAAAAAAGAAATGTAGTAATCGTAAGGATCTGTTTCGCCGCCGCAGCCAATAATATTTTGAGGAAAAGAAATCAATGCGCTGCTAACGCAGGCTGTTATAAATAGTTTCCAATTCATGTGTTGAGTATTTTTCTAAAATTACAGAATCTAAGTGGTAGAGCGATACCCTTTGAAGGGTATTTTTAAGGCGTTTGCTTACTTCGTTTGCTGTGCTTAAAATCTCGGTATAATTGCTTTGTTCATTTCTAATTACATCCCCTTTCTTTAAGTTGTAGCCTTGCAAAACAGTATCATTAAGCAGCATAAAAGTATTATCATTTTTTTTTGTAAATGAGGATGTAAAAGCAGAGGCAGAGAAATCTCTTAAAATTCCATTGTATGCATTTTGCCTAAATAAAACATTCCAGTCAAACAAAGGCAAAGCAACATCTAACGGCAAAGGATAATTTGATAAATTGCCGATATATTTTTTTAACTCTGCGGTTTCAATAATAGAGTTTTTTGTTGCTGCATTTTTAAGATTCCCCATATTGTAACACATCAGCATTCCTCTGTGCACGGGAGGCACGCCTGTTTTTACCAAAAATTTTATTTGATGTAACCGAATAGTGGCACTAATTTCCATATTAGTGTTGGCATATACTTTTTTAAAGGCAGATAAAAAAGTAAAATATTTTCCTTTGGTAGCTTCCGTCCAATCGCAATCAAATTGAATACCGCCAATATTATCAAATGCATAAAGAGCAATGGTGTTTGTAAGCAGGTTGTATGTATTATTTACAAGTGTTGTAATGCTTGCTGTGTCAATATTTATAAATGTTTCATTTGTGATGAATATAGTTGGAATTACATTGAGTTTTAAAGTTTTTACATACTTTGTTTCTCTTACATCTGCCAAACTGTTTTCGTTAGTTGTAAGTTTTGCAATGGGTAAAGCTTTTGTTGTGGAGTATTCCAGTCTATATCAAAAAATTTAACGTAAAGTGTTCTTACATTAAGCTCTTTTAACTTTTGTTTTTCGAAGGCGGATAAGTTTAGATTTGTTTTCCAATAATAAAAACTCCGTTCTATTTGCCGTGGTTCTTTCCTTTCATTACAACTAAATAATAAAGAAAAAGGTAACAAAAGCATCCAATTAAAAAAGCAAACTTTGTTTGTATCTTTACGCATATTCAATTTCAAATTTATGCTAATAAAAAAATTATTGGTATTTTAACCCTGTAAAAATTGAATTGAATGGATTGGATATGAACACCACATATACTTATGCTGTTGTTATTGATGGCAAACCAATTGATGTGGGTTATAAAACACAATTTACTACAAAAGAGCTTTGGCAGTTTAGAAAGCCAGCGCCTGATTTTAGTTTTTTAACCGGCAGCTGCTCATACTTTAACGAACCTGTTTACGACAGGCCCGGAAAACCCTATGGTGGCGACTCTTCGATATTTGAAACAATGGCAAAAACACCTGCCAGCTTTCACTTATGGCTTGGCGATAATTGGTACACCAGAGAGGTAGATTATTTTACACCGTGGGGTTTAAATTACAGAGCCAGCCGGGATAGAAGCTTACCTGTATTACAAAAATTTTGGAGCAGTATGCCACAATACGCCATTGGGACGATCATGATTTTGGGCCAAATGATGGCAACAGTAGCTTTGTTTTAAAAGAAGAAAGCCGTGAAGTTTTTAAAAACTACTGGCTTAACCCAAGCTATGGCGAAAACGGTAAAGGTATTTACACCAAATTTAGTTTTAGCGATGTAGATTTCTTTTTATTGGATGACAGATATTTTAGAGACTCGGATAATTTACCCGACTCTGTAAACGGGCTACCCAACCCCAACAAAAGAATGTATGGTGATGAGCAATTACGTTGGCTGCAAAATGCTTTATTAACAAGCAGTGCAACATTTAAAGTAATAGCCACCGGCAGTCAGGTTTTAAACCCATACAGCCCATTTGATTGTGTAAGAAGTTTTCCGGTTGATTATAATGCTTTGCTTTCTATGATAGGCGATAATAAAATTAATGGTGTATTGTTTTTCACCGGCGACAGGCATCACAGCGAAGTAATTAAGCAGGAACGAAACGGCACTTATCCATTGTACGATGTAACCGTATCGCCATACACAAGCGGCACACACAAATTTGGCGGACCCGAAAAAAACAATCCGGCAAGAGTGTTTGCTTTGGATGAAAAACAGAATTTTGCGAAAGTTTCAATTACCGGAAAAAATAAAGACCGTGTTTTAAAGGTTGAATTTATTGGCACTAAAGGCGAAAACCTTGGGCAATGGCTTGTTAGCGAAAAAGATTTAAAAACACCAAAAGTAAATTAAATTACAGCATGACTTCACAATATTTTACTTACAATAAGGGAAAAGTTTTACAAGCATTACGTTATCATTTCATTAGCCGAAAAGAAATTAAAATAATGATGATTTTGGTAAATGTTTTCTCCATTACATCTGCCGCATTATTTTTTTAAAAAATATCGCCTCTGGCTTTTTAGTAAGCTCTGTACTTTGGTTTGCATTAATGATTATGTTTTGGTACTTATTGCCAAAAATGATTTATAAAAAGCACAAACTTTTCAAGACAGGTTTCAGGCCATATTAAGCAATACAGAGTTTGCGTTGGAAAATGAAAGAGGCCGTAAAGGCTGGGCTTGGAGTGAGTTTAGTACCTGGATGGAAAGCCCACATTTTTTTCACCTTTACTTTAATAGCCGCTCCTTTTTTATTGTGCCTAAAGAAGCTTTTGCAGGCAATGACGAACAAGAAGCAAGGAAGATTTTTAGAGAAAAAAAAGTAATTCAGTTTTAATTTTCCAGTTGGCTGTGTTTTGTTTTTTTTCCTCCATGTTATTAAGTTTTTACCAAGATAAAAAGTCTTGTATTTATTAATTTTATATTTTTCAATTATACTACTTGAATTGAAAACGTCAGCAATTCTCTAAGTCAATTCGATTTTTAAAAATACTCAACCCGTCAAGAGATTTTTTTTTGAAATTATAATTGGCAATAACAACAAGCTGTTTTGTTGCAGCTAAACAAATACCAGTGTAAGTCAACTCTCCGCTAAATAAATTGATATCAATTAGTCTACGATTTTTTACAGAAAGTTCCAAAAATTAATTTCTTCTTCAAATTCATTTCCTACTGCTTTATAGCCCAGTTTTTCATAAAAACCCATAGCATTTTTACGGGCATGCATCGTTACTTTTTTAAAGCCTTTATCACGGGCTACATTTTCGGCAAAATTCATCATACTGGCACCAATACCTTTACCCTGCAAATTGTTTTGAACAGCCATTTGCCTTAATTTAAGGCTATTATCATCTACTTTAGTAAGCAGGCAACAAGCCAAAATTTTATCATCGTCAAAGGCGCCAATCAAAATATCTTCTTTTTCTCTGGCCAGTTCATCCGGCGAAAACGAAAGCCCCAACGGCCGCCTTAGCAATTCATTACGCAGGTTTACCATTTCCTGATATTCTTTTGTGCCGTGGTCTATTTGTTTTAAGGCCATAACAATTCATTTAGTTTTAGGTAAAATGCCGTTTAAAAAGGTATGTACAATATACAATTTTTTAACATAAAATCACCATCTTGGGTACATCACTCTCAGTTTTACATATATTTCTTTGTATTTATTGCAAAAAGTATATTTTTGCTGTTAGTAAAAACTAAATTTTATTATCATGTCAGACATTGCAACAAGAGTAAAGAAAATTATTGTTGACAAATTAGGTGTTGATGAAGCAGAGGTTACCACCGAAGCGTCTTTCACCAATGATTTAGGTGCCGATAGCTTGGACACTGTAGAATTAATTATGGAATTTGAAAAAGAATTTAATATTTCTATTCCCGATGAGCAAGCCGAAACCATCACTACCGTTGGACAGGCAAATGCTTACTTAGAGGAGCATGCTAAGTAATTAACATTAACTATCACAGGCAAATTTTATGGATTTAAAACGTGTTGTTGTAACCGGATTGGGTGCCATTACTCCATTGGGTAAAACTGTAGCCGAATATTGGCAAGGTTTGCAAGATGGTGTAAGCGGTTGCGATGATATTAAACAATTTGATTGCAGCAAGTTTAAAACCAGATTTGCCTGTGAGGTTAAAGATTTTGATCCTACAACGTACCTCGACCGCAAAGAAGCCCGTAAAATGGACCGCTACTGCCAGTTTGCATTAATTGCAAGCGATGAAGCAGTAAAAGATGCCGGCATTAGCAAAGAAAATGTTGACCCCGATAGGGTTGGCGTAATTTTCGCCAGTGGCATTGGTGGGCTTATCACTTTTCAGGAAGAGGTAATGAATTTTGCCGCAGGCGATGGAACTCCCCGTTTCAATCCTTTCTTTATACCAAAAATGATATTGGATATTGCCGCAGGGCAAATATCTATGCGACATGGTTTTAGAGGGCCAAATTTTGCCGTTGTGTCTGCTTGTGCATCATCTACCAACGCCATAATTGATGCTTACGATAATATACGGTTAAATAAAGCCGATATTATTATTACCGGTGGAAGCGAAGCAGTAATTAGTGCCGCCGGCTTAGGTGGCTTTAATGCCATGAAAGCATTGAGCGAACGTAATGACGACCCTAAAACCGCCAGCCGGCCATTTGATAAAGACAGAGATGGCTTTGTAATGGGCGAAGGAAGTGGTGTATTGGTATTAGAAAGCCTGGAGCATGCATTAGCCCGTGGAGCAAAAATTTATTGCGAAATTGCAGGAGGCGGTGCCACTGCTGATGCTTACCATATAACAGCACCACATCCCGAAGGTTTAGGCGCAAATAATGTAATGAAAGCCGCATTAAAAGATGCAGGTATGCAGCCCGAAGCAATAGATTACATTAATGTACATGGTACATCTACCCCATTGGGAGATATTGCAGAAACCAAAGCCATAAAAACTGTTTTTGGAGAGCATGCTTATAACCTTAATATTAGCAGCACTAAAAGTATGACAGGCCATTGCCTTGGCGCTGCCGGTGCTTTAGAAGCACTTGCTTGCATAATGGCAGTTACAAAAGATATAGTACCTCCCACCATCAATCACTTTACCGACGATCCGGAGCTTGACCCTAAGCTAAACTTTACTTTTACAACCGCACAACACCGTACTGTAAACGCAGCCTTAAGTAATACTTTTGGGTTTGGTGGCCACAATGCAAGTGTTATTGTAAAGAAGTACAAAGCATAAGTAAAATGCGATAAGCTTTTACAAATCTACTTTTTAGCTCAATTATATGCCCTAAAAAATGTAACACACAGTAACATTTATCACACTTCTATATTATTTTATCAACTTTGGGCAACAATCATATTTTTCTCTGATAATAATCTTATTTAAAACTTATTTCCCTCATTAAAAGGTTTGGCATTTGGTAAGAAATTTACACTGTAAAACAATTGTAAATTAATCTTACAAAAAATGAAAAATTTAGTAATACTTGGAGCCGGTACAGCAGGTACAATGATGGCAAACCATTTGCATCATAATTTAAAACAACCCGACTGGCAAATAACAATTATTGACGAAAGGGAAGAACATCACTATCAACCCGGATATCTTTTTTTACCTTTTGATACTTACACACCCGAGGATATTGTTAAAACAATTGAAGAATTTATACCTAAGGATGTAACACTACTTAAACATAAAATAGACCGCATTTTACCTAAAGAAAATAAAATTCAATTAACCGGAGGATCTGAGTTATCATACGATATCTTAATAATTGCAACCGGTGCTAAAATAGCTCCCGAAGAAACAGAAGGAATGAAAGGAAGCGAATGGCAAAAATCTGTTTTTGATTTTTATACTTTTGAAGGATCGCTTGCTTTGCGCAATAAATTAAGAGAATGGGAAGGCGGAAAATTGGTAGTGCACATTACCGAAATGCCCATTAAATGCCCGGTAGCACCTTTGGAATTTGCATTTTTAGCCGATTCTTTCTTTAAACACAAACACATGAGGGATAAAGTAGAGATTACGTACGTTACCCCTTTAAGTGGTGCATTTACAAAGCCAAAAGCAACCGAAACGTTAGAACATTTGTTGGTAGAAAAGCATATTAATATAGAAAGCGATTTTGCCATTGAACATGTAGATAATGATAAAAAAGAAATTGTTGACTATGGCGGAAGGGCAATTCCATTTGATATTTTAGTAACTGTACCAACCAATAAAGGCGATGCATTAATTGAAAGATCTGGAATGGGTGATGATTTAAATTATGTACCTACACATAAAGCCACCCTTCAATCAAAAGAATATCAAAACATTTTTGTATTGGGAGATGCCAGCAATATACCAGCCAGTAAAGCCGGCTCTGTTGCTCACTTTGAAGCCGAAATATTAACCGAAAATATACTTCGTTTTGTGCATGGCGATCCTTTAAAAGAAGAATTTGACGGACATGCCAATTGCTTTATTGAAACAGGCGGAGGAAAAGCGCTGTTAATTGATTTTAACTACACACACGAACCAGTGGAAGGAAGCTTTCCGTTTGCCGGCATTGGCCCATTACGCTTATTAAAAGAAAGCCGTATGAACCATATGGGTAAGCTTGCTTTTAGATGGATTTATTGGCATGTGTTACTAAAAGGAACACATATACCTTTTGTATCGGCAACTATGAGCGAAAAGGGAAAACATTATGCTTCTTAAATTAATAAAATATTAAACAATAAAATAAATAAATCATGGAAAGAACAATAGCAGGTAAAAACATTACCGTAAACGAAGAAGGTTATTTAACAGATTTTAGCCAATGGGACGAAAAAGTTGGTGAGGCATTATCTGCCGAAGCTAATATTGCATTAACTCCACGCCATTGGGAAGTAATAAAATATTTACAAGAAGAACACAAAAACCAGGTTGCATTAAGTATCAGGCGTATAGGAAAAAGTGGTTTAGTTGATATCAAAGAATTTTATCAGTTATTCCCCAATGCCCCATTAAAAACAGCAACGAAAATTGCCGGTATTCCTAAACCAGCCAGTTGCATTTAATAACTTAAAAAATTATCAATCATGAGCGAAAATAAAGGAGCAATCAATAAGATGATGATCATCTTATCTAAAGGAACATTAGAAAATGTTTATGCCGCATTTGTACTGGCCAATGGTGCCCGTATGGAGGGCATTGAAGCCGAAATATTTTTTACCTTTTTTGGTTTAGAAGCCATTCATAAGAAAAAATTAGAGCATTTGCATGTAGCTACAGTAGGCAACCCTGCTATGCACATGCCTACAATGCTTGGTGGTTTACCCGGCATGGAAGCATTGGCTACACATATGATGAAAAAAGAAATGGAAAAAATTGATATGCCCGATATACATGAGTTTTTAGATATTTTATCGGCATCTGGAGTACGCATGTGGGCTTGCAAATTAGCCGTAGATATGTTCCACTATAAAAAAGAAGATTTGTACGAAGGTGTGGAGGATATAATTACCGTAGGTGATTTTTATAAACAAAGCGAAGGCGAAGGCGTACATATGTTGTTTGTATAAAATAAGTATTATATAATTTAATGGTTGTAGCGTTTTTTATAAGTTGAATTTTTGAGGCAAGGCCTCGGGGTACTGCAAATATTAGTCAGCACAAAAAGTTTACATTAAAAAACTTGCTACACTAATTTGAGCTAAATAAAAACTGCATTATCTGCAGAAAAAAATTCTATTATGAAAAAAGTAATCACAACAATTGGATTAGGCTTATTACCTTTTATTTTATTTGCACAAGCTGGCCACATTATGCAGGGAATTGGTGCAGTAAATATGTCGATGGGTGGTGCTGCTACTGCACAACCAATTGATATTAATGGAGCATTACAATGGAACCCGGCAGGCATATCGGCTTTTGATAGAAAAATATTTTCGGTAAACGCCGGGCTATTTTATTCATCACCAGCTTTATCCTCAACAGTACCTACAACAGATGGCCCTTTTAGTGGCGTAACCAAAGATGCAAGAGGTGTTTCTGTAATGCCTGCTTTGGCAATGGTTTGGGGCAAAAAAGATAGCAAACATACATTTGGCGTATCTGCATTTGGTATCAGTGGTTTTGGTGTAACTTTTCCGGAGAATTACAATAATGCAATTAATATGCCTCAAAGCATGGGTGGTTTTGGCCGTATTCAATCAGATTATCAATTAATGCAGGTAGGATTTACTTATGCCTATAAAGTATCTAAACAATTTTCTATTGGTCTTGCACCAACCTTTAATTATTCATCGTTAAAATTAGCCCCAAACCCACTTTCATCGCCAAGCCCAACACTAGGTTATCCTGTAAGCGATAAGGCAACCGCATTAGGCATTGGTGCACAATTTGGTTTGTTTTATAATTCGGGCAAGGGAGTTAAATTAGGTGCTTCTTACAAATCAAAACAAATGTTTAAAGATTTTGATTTTACCAATACATATTTAGATGGCAGCAAAGCTCCTAATGTAAAATTTAAAATGAATTATCCATCTATTTTATCATTAGGTATAGGTTACTCACAAAACAAGATAGATGCTGCACTTGATTACAGATTTGTAAATTACAAAAACACGGAAGCTTTTAAAGCAAAAGGATGGACAAACACAGCATCTGTAGCCGGTTTTGGGTGGAGCAATATATCTGTCGTATCTGCAGGCATTCAATACAAAGGGATAAATAAATTTCCTGTAAGAATAGGATATACTTACAGTTCAAATCCAATCAGCAGCGAACTTGCATTTTTTTCAACTCCTGCAACAGCAGTAATAAAAAATGCGTTTCAAATAGGCTTTGGATACGAATTTAATAAGAATGTTACAGTTAATGCGGTTTATCATCATGGCTCAAGCGGTGGCTCAACAAGTGGCCCATTATTAAACCCCATGATGATTTCGGCCGGCAACCCATATGGTGCAATACCCAATAGTAACGTATCATATAATATGACAACCGATTTAGTTATGTTTGGTTTAAATTATTCTTTCTAATCAAAATAAGTAATACCCAATATAGCCAGAGGTTTCTGGCTATATTAATTATAATTATTTTATAAAACATGCACCTAATTGGCATAAATAAATAACAATTAATACAGATAACAACCCTTTCTTTATAAAAATGGCACTTAATTACAACTATTTGCAGTTATTTTTCATTTTGATTTGGGTGTTATCGCTTTGAATTGTATTTTTGCCACCCCTTAGCAATTAAGGGCAGGCTGGAGAGATGCCTGAGAGGCCGAAAGGAACGGTTTGCTAAATCGTCGTACGGGTCACACTGTACCGTGGGTTCGAATCCCACTCTCTCCGCAAAAGTTCTTATAAAATTTTTAAGTTTGGAGTTTTCCCAATACGCTCTAAATACATATGTAGGTTTCGGGGTGTAGCGTAGCCCGGTTATCGCGCCTGGTTTGGGACCAGGAGGTCGCAAGTTCGAATCTTGCCATCCCGACTTTTTAATTTAACCCTTTCATTTTTGAAAGGGTTTTTTATTTGTCTGAAGTTTCTATACACATTTTAACCATCCCGAAATGCTCATTCTGGTACGACTGGTTTTTATTACTTCATGCTCGGTTTCATTACTTTTAAAAAATATGGCTTTTTGTGATTGGGGTAAAATTTGCTGCATGGTTTCGTTAATATATACTTGCAACTGGCCCCCATCTTCCTTTACCCAGTTTTCATTTAAATATGTAATGAGTGTAAATTTTCGATTGCTATTCGTTTTAAACTGGTCTTTATGGCGTTTGTAAAAGTTATCAGGCTCATACACGGCATAGTGAAACTCGTATGCGTTGATACCTGTATAACAAGTTGTATTGAGGTAATCGATAAAACTTTGGGCCTGATGTAAAAATTGATTTTCAAATGTATTGTTATGGTTTTTATCGAGCCAGTAAATTTTATCGCTTCGCATTTTTTGATTGGCATCTTTAATATCATGATTGCCTATGGTTGATACTGTTAGTAATTTATCTTTTTGTAATTGAATAATATTTTGCTGAAGGCCTAAAGATAATTCGGGAGTTAAAAAATTTGGGGCAATGCCTATTTCGTTTTTGAGATAAGTATTGATGAGAAGATCAAATTGTTGATTCATAGAATATAGTTGAGGGTTGAAAGATATGCTTTAATATTTCTATTTGGTAAGTATTTGTTTTTGTTTACAGAAGTTAAGTTGTGAACAATGAACTTTTGCAAAGCATGTTAATATAGTGGCTAAAAGTTGCCCAATGGTATGCAGTACAAGTGAGTGACTCCCGAAAAATTGGGACAAGCCAACGATGCTGCTATGAAAATATAAAGCTTGTTACCAAAAATAAATTCCTTTATTGTTTGGATATGACGAAACACAAACCCCATCCGCCGAGGGCGAATGGGGTTACACAATATAAATCACCAAACACAAACAAATATGTAGAGCCGTTTACAATACTTGCAAACAGCTATCATTTAGTCTGGCTTTTGCCATCTAAAAATGTATTAATTGTACTTATTTCGGCTTGATTATTTTCGTCGGACTTTACAGTGTAGTTGCTGTAAAACTTTCTACGTCGGCAATGGAATTATGTAATTCCATGTTGCGGCGAAGGTAAGCAGGTACCGTTTCAAACTCATTATTAGGATCGGCTGCATTGATGTTGAATGACAAATTACGCAGCTTCGCAATGCGTTCCATAGCCCGGCGCCTAAGCTCCTCTGTTTCGTCCTGCGGTGCAGGTTCCTCAACATTGGACATTATAATGGGCTGAGTTTGCTTTTCAAGTAGCTCATCCTCCGCCGCTTGATGGGTCTTAACCACCAGCTGCATTTCAATTTCAGGTTCGTCTTCCTTTGTTGTTATCTGCAACGGCAGTGGCTCATCAGTCGAATTGGATTCTGGTTTAGGCTGTTCCTCCACATAAATTTGTGCAGGTTTAGCCAGTTGCACCCCCGACGAAAGGGGCTTGCTAGCCTCTTTATTTAATTCTAATTTTTCTTCTAAAACAGGTTCGGTATTTGTAGTATTTACTACAGCTGTTTTTTCGGCAGGGTTGAGGTTTTGGGGTATATCAAATTCAATTACAGGAACTTGATCTGCTGCCGAAGATATTTCAAAAAAGACAGGCTTATCTTCTAAATTATCCACAGTATTTTTACTTGGTAAACTTACGGTAGTTTTTTCGCTGGTAATTTCTACCAACTTAGGCATCATTTCGTCTTCTTTAATTTCTATAGCTGCTTCCGTAATTTCGGCAATTGCTTTTTCGTCATCATGATCATCAAATAATAAAACCGGTTTTGGCAAAGGCTTTTTTTCTTCTTTTACAGGCATCTCTAAAGTCATCACAATTTTATCATCTTTTTTTTCTACTACTTCGTTTGTTGGAGCAGATTTTGTAAATGGATCTTTATGTTCGAAACCGGTTGCAATTAAGGTAATACCTATTTGGCTTCCTAAATTGTTATCGTATCCAAGCCCTAATATTACATCTGTTTCTTCGCCAGCCTGGCTTAATAAATGGTTTTGTATAATTTCAACTTCATCCATTGTAAACTCATGTTCGCCTTCGGCAGAATTGATATTAATTAAAATCCATTTTGCGCCACGTATATCATTATCATTTAATAACGGAGAGTTAAGTGCATTTTCAATTGCAGCTTGTGCCCTGTTTTCGCCTTCGGCAGACGCACTACCCAAGATAGCTACACCCCCATTACTCATAACGGTACAAACATCTGCAAAATCGACATTGATTTGACCTGTGCTATTGATTACATCTGTTATACATTTGGCAGCAGTTGCTAAAACATTATCTGCTTTTGCAAAAGCTTCTTTCATTTTTAAATTGCCAAACTGATGACGTAATTTATCATTACTGATTACAAGCAACGTATCTACATGGTTTTTTAAAAGCATTACACCTTCCTCTGCCTGTGCAATTCTTTTTTTGCCTTCGTAAGCAAAAGGTGTAGTAACAATACCTACAGTAAGGATGCCTAAATCTTTACAAATTTTTGCTAAAATTGGGGCACCTCCTGTACCAGTGCCTCCACCCATACCTGCGGTAATAAATGCCATTTTAGTATTTACTTCCAATATGCGCTTTATTTCTTCTAAACTTTCTTCGGTAGCTTGCCTGCCAATAGTTGGATTTGCACCAGCACCTAAGCCTTGTGTTAAGTGTGGCCCAAGTTGAATTTTGTTAGGCACTTTACTTTGGGCAATTGCCTGTGCATCTGTATTACAAATAATAAAATTTACGCCTTCAATGTTTTGCGAAAACATGTGGTTTACCGCATTGCTTCCGCCGCCGCCAACACCAATTACTTTGATGATGGAAGACTGATCCTTAGGCAAATCAAAATGTATCATAGCTTGTTTGTTTGTGCTACCCCTAAATTCCCTAAAAGGGAATTGGAAGAGCTGTTTTAATTTTGCAGCTTAATTTTCAATTAGTAAGAAAGAAAAATGTTGCTGCGTTTTGGGTTAGTATTTAAAGAACTCTTTTATAATTTAGCGTCTTCTTCTTCCTTAAATAAATCAATTAATCCATTTTTAAAACCATCCATAAAACCTTTTAAAGTTTTACGATGTTTAATTTTTACAGTTTCGTTTTCATTAGCCATATCTAATGTTTCGTCTACAGCTTGTTGTTGTAAACCATCCGGAATATTAATACGTTTGAAATTTTGTTCGAACTGTTTAGTTTTATTTTCGTAATCGTTGTATCCTTTAAGTATTAAACCGATACAAGTTGAGTACATAGGTTTTGCCAATTCATCAATATGACCACCTGCTAAATGTTCATTTGGATAACCAATTCTTGCATTTAAACCGGTAACATATTCGGTTAATTGAATTAAGTGTTTCAACTGAGATCCTCCGCCAGTAAGAATTACACCACCATTCAACATTCTGGTATCTAAACCAACCTGTTTTAAATGATAGGTTACAAAATCCATAATCTCACTCATACTTGCCTGAATGATAGCTGCTAAATTTTTAACACATATTTCTTTTGGAGCCATACCCCTTAAACCCGGTATTGTAATAAATGCATTTGATTTTGCTTCATCACTTAATGCACTACCAAATTGCACTTTCATTTGCTCGGCCTGCGTTTTTAAAACACCTAAGCCGTTTTTAATATCATTGGTAATGTTTTCTCCACCAAAAGGAATTACTGCTGTGTGTTTTACAATTCCGTCGTAAAAAACAGCAAGATCTGTAGTACCACCACCAATATCAACAATAGCTACGCCTGCTTCTAAGTCCTGATCGCACATTACTGCCGCTGCAGATGCTAATGGCTGAAGTACTAAATCTTTTGTTTTTAAGCCAGCTTTTTCTACGCTCCTATTTATATTTCTAATAGCGTTTTTATCGCCCGTTATAATATGAAAATTTGCTCCAACTTTTACACCGCTGTAGCCAATTGGGTTAGGAATGTTTTGAAAATTATCGACTGTAAATTCTTGCGGAATAACATCAATAATTTGATCTCCTGCCGGAATATATGTTCTGTATTGGTCTGCAACTAACCTGTCTATTTCCTGTTGGCTAATTTCATCCTCTACAGCCTGACGAACAATATCGCCACGGGTTTGAAGGCTTTTTATATGATGGCCGGCAATGCCAACATATACTTCGCCAATTTCTAAATTGGGATTACTATCGTAGCAATTTTTTAATGCCATTTCGATAGCTTTAATGGTCTGGTCGATGTTGAGCACCATACCATGTTGTACACCATTGCTATTAGCACGGCCAAATCCTAAGATTTCTAATTTGCCATACTCATTTTTGCGACCGGCAATGGCTGCAATTTTTGTAGTACCAATGTCGAGGCCTACGATAATGGGTTGTTCCTGATTCATAATTGTGTGTTTTGTGTGTTTGTGTTAAAAATTTATAGTTAGTTTTTATTTTTCATTATTGCTTTTGGTTTTACAGAGGTAGGTTTTACTGGTTTATTTGGATTTACAACAGGTTTTGAATTTACCGGTTTTACAACTACAGGAGGCTTAGATGTTACAGCATCTTGTGGTTTAGGGTTTTCACTTGCATTTTGATTTGACGCACCTTCATCATCTCTTTCTAAACTTTGCAGTATAATAGTACTATCGGCTGAGTTAGAACTATTATCCTGTTGCATTGTTTGTAAAGAATCGCCTGCCTGCCTTTCGGCATTCGCTGCAATTAGTTGCATTATTTGAATTGCTTTTAACGAATCGGCCGAGATATCGGTTGCATCTCTTCTTTTTGCAACAATTTGATTTGCATATTGTAAATTGATACTACTGTATTTATTCCAACTTTCTTTTGCCATTACTTGTTTGTAAAACAGTTTTAACCTTAGCATTTTACTTTCTACTTCGGTTGCAGCTCCGAATTGAATTACCTGATTACCAATTTTTGGAATAAGATCGAATGTAGCCTGCGGCGTAATATCAACTTGCTCTATCATGGCCATTAAAAAAGAATCTTTTTGTATAGCCATACTTAACAACTTCACTTGATTTAAAACAACGCTGTCTGCAGATGATAGTGTTGCTTTATCGGATTGAAAGCCAGTAAATATTGGAAGCCTTGCTGAAAATTTATCACTTAACGGTAGTTTAGAAATTGTACTATCGATATAAAATGATGTGCCTGCAAGTGAAAAAATTCTTGCAACCGGAATCTTTTCTTCAATATTTACTTTCAGTGTTTCTTTATTATCAAAGAACAACTCTGCTTTTTTAATCCAGGTGTTTTTTTCCAATTCGGTTTCAAGCAATCGTAAATCAATTTTTCCAATGGGGCAGCCAACAATTTCTGCCTTGTTTGCTTTTTTCAGTATTTCTAATACATCGTTTTTTTCAATAAAGAAATTACTTTCGCTTCCGATTATACTAACAACAATTTCGTTGCATTTTTTATCATCTCTTTTTTTTATTGCAGCAACTAATAGTACTATGGCACTTGTTGCTAAAAGCACCCAAACCGCTATTATTAAAATCTGCTTAATATTATATGTTTTTATACTGCTCACTTAATTACTAAATATTTCATTTATTGGGCTAATTAGTGTGTCGATGTCGCCTGCACCTGCTGTTATAAATACATTTCCGTTAAAGTCTTCGGAAATGGAAGAAGATTTTAATACCAACAAATAATTTAACAACTCTTCCTTATTTAAAACACAGCGCATTTTATTTTTCATCTTCTTTGTAATCATTTCGCTAGTTACCCCGTCTATTGGCAACTCTCTTGCCGGATAAATTGGTAAAAGAATTACTTCATCTGCTTTATCTAACGCCTCTGCAAAACCGTCTGCAAAATCCTTTGTGCGGCTGTACAAATGCGGTTGAAAGATAATTGTGCACCTTTTATCGGGAAATAAATTTTTGCTCCGCTTAATAATGCGTTCAATTCTTCGGGATGATGAGCATAATCATCAATAAAAACAATTTTATCGTTTTTGATTATATACTCAAACCTTCTTTTTACACCTTTAAAAGAACTTACAGCTGCCTTAATTTTATCATCCTCTATTTTTAAATATTTTGCTACGCCAATTGCTGCAATAATATTTTCAACATTGTGCAAACCTCCCATATTCAAAACAACATTGTTTATGCGCCAATAATTGTTTACTACATCAAATTGATAACTGCCATTTATTGTTTGCAAATTTTCAACATGAATATTTGCGCCACTATCCTTGCCACTATATGTACATGTATCAGCTACTTTACATTCGGCTCCTCTTTTTAAACCATGTTTTATTATTAAGCATCCTCCGTTTTTAACCCGGGCAGAAAATTCAATAAAAGCATTTTCCACATTTTCGGCTGTGCCATATATATCCAGATGATCGGCATCCATGGCCGTAATTATTGCAATATCCGGACTCAGTTTTAAAAAACTTCTGTCATATTCATCTGCCTCTACCACACAAACATTTTTTGGCGACGACCAAAAATTACTATTATAATTTACTGCAATACCACCCAAAAAAGCATTGCAACCATAGCCACTGTGTTGCAATAAATGAGCAACCATCGTACTTGTTGTTGTTTTACCATGCGTACCTGCAACACAGATATTAAAAGAGCTATTGGTAATTGCACCCAGCACATCGCTGCGTTTTACAACTGTATAATTATTCTGTAAAAAATAATTTAATTCCTTGCTATCCTTAGGTATTGCCGGTGTGTAAACTATTATTGCTGCTTCTTTATCAATTAACGTAATATTATCTTCGTAGTGAACATTTACTCCTTCGTTAACTAATTGTTTTGTTAATGTGGTTTCTGTTTTATCGTAACCGGAAACAATAACACCTTTTGCATTAAAATACCTTGCTAAAGCACTCATACCAATGCCCCCAATGCCAATAAAGTAAATTCGTTTTATGGTGTTTATTTCTATCAATTTAATGCTCCTAAAATTTCGTTTGCAATAATTTCATCTGCATTTGTTACCGCCAGTTTTGCTATATTTTGTTTAAGTTCATTTTGTTTTACATCATCTTTCGACAACTCAATAATGGTACTTACTAATTTATCTAACGCCTGATTATCATTTATCATAAGTGCTGCACCTTTATTAACTAAATTTTGTGCATTTGCGGTTTGATGATCCTCTGCCGCATATGGAAAAGGCACAAAAACAGCCGGCTTTTTGGCCACACACAACTCGGCTATTGCCATAGCACCGCTACGGCTAATAACCAAATCGGCTGCCGAATAGGCATATTCCATTTTGGTTATAAAATCATTTGTCCATATGTTATCCATTCCTTCTGTTGCTTTTTTTGCTATTAGGGCAAATGGTTTTCCCGATTGCCATATTAATTGCAAATTGTTTTTTGCAAATTCATTTATATGCTTTTGCAAAGCTTCATTTATGCTTTTTGCGCCAAGGCTTCCTCCAACAGATAGAATTGTTTTTTTTGCAGGGTTTAATCCGAAAAAATTCACTGCCTCTTCTCTGCCTATTTTATTTTTAACTATTGATTCTCTTACAGGATTACCCGTAATTACAATTTTATTTGAAGGGAAGAATTTTTCCATGCCATCTGTTGCTACAAATATTTTTGTAGCATTTTTACCAAGGTAGATATTGCTTTTACCTGCAAAGGAGTTGCTTTCGTGTATAAATGTTTTTATACCTTTTGCTTGTGCAAATTTTAGTACCGGAAAACTTGAGTAACCTCCAACACCAATAACTGCAACAGGTTTAAACATTTTAAAAATCTTACGTACCTGGATAAAACTTTTAATTAGTTTAAATGGTAAGCCAATATTTTTTATCAAAGAACTTCTGTTAAATCCGGCAATATCTAATCCTTCTATTTTATACCCGGCTTGAGGTACTTTTTCCATTTCCATTTTTCCTTTTGCACCTACAAACAATATTTCAGCATTGGGTTGTATTTTTTTTAAAGCATTTGCTATGGCTATGGCCGGAAAAATATGCCCCCCTGTACCACCACCTGCTATAATTATTTTATTACTCATTTACTACAACTTGTTGATTTTTGCCTTCCAACTGCTCCACGTTTCGGGCCACACTTAATACTATACCAATGGCAAGACATGTAAATAAAAAGCTACTGCCGCCCATACTTACCAACGGCAACGTAACACCTGTATTGGGAAAAGCATTTACAGCTACTCCCATATTTGCAATAGCCTGAATAACTAATGTAAAACTCAGCGCCAGCGCTAAAAATGCACCAACTGCATAAGGGCATTTTCTAAATAGCCGAATACACCTGTACAAAAACAATAAATAAATAAATACCATGAATGATGCTCCCAAAAAACCATACTCTTCAATAATTATTGCATAAATAAAATCGCTATAGCTATGTGGTAAAAAATTTCTTTGCTCACTTTTTCCCGGGCCTAAACCAATCCATCCACCTTTAGCAATTGCTATTTTTGCCTGATTGATTTGATATAATTTTTCGCTTTCGGTATTTTTATCTGAGTAAACAAATGTTTGAATACGACTTATCCATGTTGGTATTCTTCCTGCAGAAAAAATTGCCGGAAGTTCTTTTGTTTTATGCTCTTGCTTATCGTAATATTTTACTGCAATAGAAAATAAAATAAACACAGGTACAAGCCCGATGGCTATGGTTACTAAAATATGTTTGGTACTGATACGTCCAATAAACATTAGCACTAAGCTTGTAGCACCAATTAATAAAGCTGTAGATAAATTTGCCGGAGCAATTAACATACAAATAATTGCAACAGGAACTATAATTGGCAAAAACCCTTTTTTAAAATCTTTAATTACGTTTTGCTTGCGGCTTAGTTGCAGGCTTAAGTACATAAACAAAGCCAGCTTTGCCATATCAGACGTTTGAAACGTCATGTTTATTACCGGTAACTTAATCCATCTGCTTCCTTCATTTAATTTCATTCCAAAAAAGTAAGTGTAAATGAGCAGCGGTATAGAAATTAAGAATATGATTTTAGCTACTCTTGCATAAATGTTATAATTAATCCTATGTGCAAAATAAATAACCAATACACCTAAAATAATAAACGCAAATTGCTTAAACAAATAACTTTCGGTGCTTTTGTTATATTTATAAGCTAATGAACCTGTGCTACTGTATACCACCAATAAACTTACAAGAGTTAGTATTACTACAATTGCCCAAATAACCCTGTCACCCTTGGTTTTGGAAACCAGGTTATTGCCTACATTGCTAAATGAAGGTGTAAAAAATTGCTTTATGTTTATGTTATCTGCCAATTATAATTCTTTTACAGCTTGTTTAAATTGATTGCCTCTATCTTCATAATTTTTAAATAAATCAAAACTTGCACATGCCGGGCTTAGTAAAACCACATCCCCTTTTTCGGCAAAATGAAATGCCGCATTTACTGCTTCGGTTGCAGATACAGTGTTTACAATTAATGACACAACATCTCCAAAAGCTTCATGTATTTTTAAATTATCTGTACCCATGCACACAATAGCTTTTACTTTTTCCTTAACTAATTCTTTAATTAACGAATAATCATTCCCCTTATCTACACCGCCCAAAATAAGTATGGTTGGTTTTTCCATGCTTTCCAATGCAAACCATGTACTGTTTACATTTGTAGCTTTGCTATCATTAATAAACTCTACGTTTTTAATGGTTGCTACCGGCTCCATTCTATGCTCTAAGCTTTCAAAGGTTTGAAGCGCTTCTCTAATTTTTTCTTTTCTAATGTCAACCGCTGTTGCTGCTAAACTTGCTGCCATACTATTATATTGATTATGTTTTCCTTTAAGTGCAAAGTCTGATATGTTCATTTGCATTTCTTCGTTTTTCCATTTTAAGTGCATTTTTGCGTTAAGCAAGTAGGCACCTTGTGGCAGTTGTTTACTCATGGTAAATGGGGCTAGTGTTGATTTAATGGAATAGTTAGTAATATTTTTTATTGTTGTTTCGTCATCTAATGAATAAATAAAAACATCATTTTCATTTTGGTTTTGGGTAATCCGAAATTTGCTGCTTATATAATTTTGAATATTATAGTCGTACCTGTCTAAATGATCTTCTGTAATATTAGTTAGCACAGCAACATCGGGTTTAAATGTTTTTATGTCATCTAATTGAAAAGAACTTATTTCAGCAACGTACAATGGCTTAGGCATTAAGGCCACTTGCCGTGCAAACGAATACCCAATGTTGCCAACCACTGCACAATCTTTATTAGCTGTTTTGCACATGTGATAAATTAAGGAAGTAGTTGTTGTTTTCCCGTTGCTCCCAGTTACTGCAATTATTTTACTATCCCCTTTAAACCTGTATGCCAACTCTATTTCACTGATAATTGAAATTCCTTTTGCTCTGATTTTTTTTACCAACTCATTTTTTTCCGGAATACCCGGGCTTTTCATTACTTCATTTGCCGATAAAATTTTTTCTTCGCTGTGCTGACCCTCTTCAAAAACGATTTTATATTTTTTAATTCGTTTTTGTATGCTTCAGCAATTTTTCCTCCGTCACTAACAAATACATCATATCCTTGCTGTTGGGCAAGTAGAGCTGCTCCTACTCCACTTTCACCTGCACCTAATATGATTATTTGTTTCTTCATCAATTTTAAAAAAATGGTTTTTCTATAGTATAGAATTTAACAGGTCAGCATTTCATTGGACATTTAGATTTTCACAGGCATTGGTTTAATAATGGAAAAACATAGATAGGTTACTTTTGGTTTTCCAGTACTCTCTTTATCTCATCTTTAATGTTACTATTGCCATCACTACACTCAATATGGTTACAATCCAAAAGCGTACTGCAATTTTACTTTCGTGATAACCCTTTTTTTGGTAATGATGATGCAAAGGACTCATTAAGAAAATTCGTTTTCCTTCGCCATACTTTCGTTTGGTGTATTTGAAATATGTTACCTGTATCATCACACTTAAAAGTTCTATCAAAAACACAAAACAGAAAATAGGTATTAATAATTCTTTACGTACAATAATGGCAAGTGCAGCAATAATTCCTCCTAAAGCCAGGCTTCCGGTGTCTCCCATAAAAACCTGCGCCGGATACGAGTTGTACCACAAAAAACCAATACATGCTCCAACAAAAGCACCAATAAAAACAGACAGCTCTCCAAGGTTAGGTATGTACATTATATTTAAATACTCGGCAAATTTTATATTGCCGCTTACATAGGCAAATATGCCCAGGCAAATACCTATTATGGCACTAACTCCTGTAGCTAAGCCATCTAAACCATCGGTAATATTTGCCCCATTACTTACTGCTGTTACAATAAATATTACAATTAAGATGTAAAGAATATAGGCATAACCTCTTAACCCTTCTGGCAATAATTTGGCGTAATTAAACTCATGGTTTTTTACAAATGGAATGGTAGTTATAATATCTTTTACATTTACATATTTATGTGGCACACCATCTATAGTTCTAATAATAACACTATCGCCAATCCATTTTTGATTATCTTTTGAACTTTCAATTTCTTTTCTTATTTCTTCTTTATTAGCACCATACACTTCTCTTTGTACTGTTACACTTGGCGTGAAGTATAATGTTGCACCCACAATAATTCCCAACATTACCTGCCCAAAAATTTTAAACCTGCCTGCTAACCCGTCTGCATCGCTTTTTTTATACGTTATACCCTTTGCCAATTCAATTCGTTTAGCTCTTATTTGTAAATAATCATCAATAAAACGAATAGTGCCCAGGCAAACAGTACAAAGAAGCAGAAGCCTTACGTACACTTTATCTAAATTGGCAAATAATAAAGTGGGAATGATTATTGCTAATAAAATTATAATACCACCCATAGTTGGTGTGCCTTTTTTTTGCTGCTCACCAGCCAAGCCAAGATCTCTAACACTTTCGCCTAATTGCTTACGCTGCAAATAAGTAATTAATTTTTTTCCGTAAACAGTAGTAATAACCAAGCTTAGCAATACTGCTAATAGTATTCTAAAGGTTTGGAATTTAAACAAACCGCTACCGGGGAAATTAAATCCCTCTTTTGTTAACCAATCAAATAAGTGATAGAGCATATTCTCTGTTTACTGTTTTGTGTTTACTGTTGTGGTTTTATCAATTTTAAAGTTTATTTTATTAGCAGCCTCTCTATACATAGACTGCTAACAGAAAACCTCAAACCGAAAACCGTTTACTTTTCTAATAATTCAAACATTTCCTTTAGTACTTTCTTATCATCAAAATCGTACTTCACTCCTTTTATTTCCTGATATTTTTCGTGCCCTTTACCTGCTACTAAAACAATATCTTCAAACGATGCAAGGCTTACAGCCGTTTTAATAGCTTCTTTTCTATCTGCGATTGTTATTACCTTTCTTTTTGTTACAACATTTACACCTTTGTGCATATCGTTTAGTATTTCTTCCGGATCTTCATTTCGGGGATTATCGGATGTAAAAATTACTTTATCGCTATGCTCACAAGCAACCTCTGCCATTATTGGGCGTTTTGTTTTATCTCTGTTTCCACCACATCCAACTACTGAAATTATTTTTTCGTGCCCTTGCCTTAATTTATTAATCGTTGCTAATACATTTAACAGTGCATCCGGTGTATGTGCATAATCTACAATGCCAATTATTTTATCTTTTATACTTACTATGTAATCAAATCTTCCTTCGGCACCTTTTAGGTTACTAAGTATTTGAAGTACTTTAATTTTTTCTTGGTTAAGTGCTATTGCCGTAGCATAAACGGCTAAAAGGTTATATGCATTAAACTCTCCAATTAATTTAAAATGCACATCAATATCATTTATTAACAAATGCAAGCCTGACAGGCTATTATCTAAAATCTTCCCTTTATAATCGGCAATTGTTTTAAGGCTGTAAAATATTTTTCTGGCAGATGTGTTTTGTAACATTACCATGCCTCTTTTATCATCTGCATTACTTATTGCAAACGATGAAGCCGGCAAATTATCAAACCACGATTTTTTTACCTTAATGTATTCATCAAATGTTTTGTGATAATCTAAATGATCATGTGTGATATTGCTGAAAACAGCACCCGTAAATTCTATGCCTTGTACTCTATGCTGATGTATGGCATGGCTGCTTACCTCCATAAACACATATGTGCATTGTGCATCAGCCATTTGTTTTAGCAATGCATTTAAATTTATTGCATCCGGTGTAGTGTGTGTTGCCTCAATAATTGCATCGGCAATTTGATTTTGTACAGTACTTATTAAGCCACATTTATACCCTAATGAAGAGAATAAATTAAACAACAATGTTGCTATTGTAGTTTTTCCATTTGTGCCTGTAACACCAACTAATTTAATTTTTGAAGAGGGATTACCATAAAAATTACAAGCCATTATACCAACTACGAAATCTGTATTTTCAACTTCTATGTATGTAATATTCGGATGTAATTCTTCCGGCAACGTTTCACAGATAATTGCAACTGCTCCTTTTTGGATAGCTGCATTAATAAAATTATGCCCATCAGATAACGAACCTTTTATGGCAATAAAGCAACTACCTGTAATCACTTTACGAGAATCTGCCTGCAAAGCAGTTATATCTAATGCCGTATTACCAGCAATAGATTTTATACTTACTTTATATAGTATGTCTTGTAAAATCAATTTAATACTAATGTTACTGTTTGCCCTTTTTTAATTGCTGAACCCGAGTTTATAGATTGGTTTACAATTTTACCTCGGCCAACCAAGTTTATTTTTAATCCTTTATTTTCTAAAATATATACTGCATCTTTTAATCCCATACCAACAGTATTTGGCATAATGGATTTTAAATCTGTGATATTGTTACTCAACACCGCTTTGTTACTTTTATATTGCACTGTGCGTAAGTAACCGGCATTTGTTGAGTCGGAAATTGACACAGCCATAGTAGTGAAAATTGATTTTAAATCATTTTTAAAACCAATGTAGTTGTATACACTGCTATCTGTTACGGATGCTGATTTGTATTTTTGAGTGCTTAAGTACCTGCCGTAAATTCTGTCACTTATTTCTTTAAATACACGGCCGGACACATCTGCACCAAAAATTAATTTTGATTGGTTACTGTTTTGAATAACTACAGCCATTGTATACTTTGGATTATTTGCAGGAAAATATCCTATAAAAGATGCCTGATAAATTTTATTTCCTTTATTGTACCCTTTATTATTTAAAGCTGTAACAGCCGTACCCGTTTTGCCTGCAATTTTATAGGCGCTATCAAATAAAATTTTATGTCCGGTACCATGTACACTATCCACCACAGCACTTAAGCATTCCCATAATTGAGCCAGGGTTTCATCGCTACAAATTTTTTGTACTAATACCTGCGGTTCAATTTTTCTTACATCTACCCCATACTCCCTAACTGCACTAACTAAGTATGGTTTCATTAACTTGCCATTATTAGCAACTGCATTATACAATGTTAATAGATGTAAAGGAGTTACTAACTCTTCATATCCATGCGCCATATATGGTATGGTTGTATTTGCCCAGCTTCTGTTTGTTGGTTTTTTAATTGTTGGCTTTGCAGATGCCGCAGTAATATCAATTCCAGTTAAAACATCTAATCTGTATTTATGTAAATTATTTATAAACTTAGATGGCTGATTATGATAATATTGATCGGCTAATTTTGCAAAAGCAACATTACTACTGCGTAAACAAGCATCTTTAACAGTAATAGCCCCTGCACCTAAATGAGAGTCTTTAATGCGTAAACTGTAAAAATATTTTGCGCCGCCTTCGCAATCAACAATGGTGTTTTTATTTACAAAACCATCATCCATCAAACTCATTAGTGTTGCCAGTTTAAATACAGAGCCCGGTTCTGTTGCTTTTGCAATTCCATAATTTAAATCTTCGGCGTAAGTACCATCTGCTTGCTTACCCAAATTGGCAATGGCTTTTATTTTTCCTGTAGCGGTTTCCATTACTATAGCCGTACCATGTATAGAGTTATTATTTAGTAACATTTTCATTAAAGCATTTTCAGCAACATCCTGCATATAAGTGTCTAATGTTGTAATAATATCTTTGCCATTTTCAGGATCAACTTCTGCACCGTCAACCGGCACATAAGCACCTGCCATATAACGCATCAAACGCTGGCCGGTACTGCCTTTTAGCAGGCTATCATAGCTTCTTTCCAAGCCTACATTTTTATTACTATCTTCTCTTGACAAACCAATTGTTCTGTTGGCCAATAATACATACGGATTAATACGTTTATCTCTTGGGTCAATAATAAAGCCACTTTTATTTCGTCCCTGACGAACTAACGGAAAATCACGTAATGCTTTGTACTCCGAAAAAGATATTTTCTTTTTTAATGTAAAATATCTGTCTTCATTTTTATATGCCAGTTGTAATACTTTTTTATACTCTGTGGTGGTTTTATCCTTAAAAAGATTTGCTAAACTAATACTTAGCGAATCTATATTTTCCCTAAAACGTTTACCATTTTTTCTCTTAAACCCTCAGCTCCAAAATCTATAAATACATCAAAGATTGGAACAGATGTGCTAAGCATATTCCCATCCTCACTATATATTGTGCCTCTTTCGGCCTGTATAGGCAAGTATTTTAAATGCAAACTATCTCCCATTTTTTCCCAGTACTTACCTTCAATTCGCTGAATATAAAAAGCCCTGCCCAGCACTACCATGCCAAGCAATGCCATTGCAATAAAACAGAGATAAACTCTCCACAATATGTCTTTTTTTATATCCATCAATTTATCTCCAAAGGAGATTTTGTTTTTTATTTAATGGTATCCGATAATAAAACCGGTGGTGTTAATAATTCTTTTAACCCTAATGGCTCTACCGCTTTTACCAACTCACTGGCTTTGCTTCTAAAAATCACTTCGCTTTTAATAGTTTTATACTCGTACTCCATCTCTTTAATGTGTTTTTCGGTTGTGCTTATTTTTCGGGCAATTTTATCATTAAAGTGCCCGTTATATATATATAGTACAGCCAGTAACGACAGAAATAAAAAGAATGGGATGTTTTTTTCTACCCATTTATAATTCAACAGTTTTTTCCACTCTATTTTTTGATTAGATGTGGTTTGTTGTTGATCTGTATTTTTATTTTCTGCCATTTATAATTTTTTCTGCTACTCTAAGTTTTGCACTTCTACTCCGTGAATTATTTTTTAATTCATTTTCCGATGCCGTTATTGGTTTTTTGGTAATGATGGATAAAGGGTTAAAAGGTTTGGTTCCGTACACATCGTCTTCTTCTACTTCGGTAATGCTTCCGGTTTTAAAAAAGTTTTTTACAATTCTATCTTCTAAAGAATGAAAAGTAATAATGGCTGCTCGGCCGCCTGTTTTTAAAACGGATGGAATTTGTTGCAACAAATCCTGCAACACATTTAGTTCGCTATTAACCTGAATGCGTAAAGCCTGAAAAACCTGGGCAAAGTATTTTTGAGGATTACCTTTAACCGCTGTATGAATTGCCTTTTTAAATTCGTTAATTGTTTTGATGGATGCAATGCTTCGTTGCTGCGCAATTGTTTTAGCCAGGGTTTTTGCATTGGTTACTTCGCCAAATTGTTCAAACATTTTATGCAGTTGCTGTTCGGTAAAATCTTTTAAAACATTTGCAGCAGTAAGGCTTTGGCGTTTATCCATACGCATATCCAAATCTGCATCAAAGCGTATTGAAAAACCTCTTTCTGCTTCATCAAACTGATGGCTGCTTACGCCTAAATCGGCTAAAATACCATCTACTTCTAAAATTTTATGCAAACGCAAAAAGCGTTGTAAATGCTTAAAATTTTGTGGAATGAATAATACTCTATCGTCATTTGGTCCATTAACCTTTGCATCTTCGTCCTGGTCAAAAACAATTAAACGACCATCTTTATTTAAATAGTTAAGTATAGCTTTGCTATGTCCGCCCCCACCAAAAGTGCAATCCACATAAATGCCATTGGGTTTTATATTCAAAGCATCTATTACTTCGTTTAATAAAACCGGAATGTGATACTCAACAGGGTTTTCTGTTAATTGGTTAATTAGTATTGATGTTTTATTGTTAGCCATACGTACTACCTAATTAACTATTTACCCAATTAACTTACATCACCTTTGTTCATCACTTCGTTAGCCAAATCGCTAAAGGCTTGCGGTGTAAAAGTGTCAAAGAACTGTGTATACTTACTTTTATCCCAGATCTCAATTTTGTTTACGGCCGATACCAACACTATGTCTTTACTATCCTTATCCAGACCGGCATGTTCAATTAAATTTTTGGGCAACAATAATCTTCCGGCACTATCCAACTCAACTTGTGTTGCTCCGTTTAAAAAATATCTGCGAAACTCTCTTACCTTAGGGTCAAAATCATTTAGTTTGCTTATTTCTAAAAAGATAGGATCCCAACTTTGCTGCGGATACAGTGTAAGGCATTTTTCAAAGCCTCTATTGATAACAAAGAGGTTTCCGCCAACATCCGGCAACTGCTTTTTTAAGCCCACCGGAAGCAGGAAACGACCTTTTGAGTCAATTGTAGCTTCGTATTCTCCTAAAAAACCTATCATTTTCAATTAATTAGCTTATTTATTACATAAACTTACACAAAATAACACATTTTCCCACTTTTATTATGTTTTCATATTAAACATTTTTATCCACAAGGCCAAAGCCTTTGTGGTAAAGGGAAAAATGCCTTTTTGGGCAAAGTGAGTGTGAATTACATGTGGATAGATGTGAATAGCTGTGAATTGCAGCTTTAATGAGCAGTTTTTTACTTAAAAATTGAGCTTTTACGAAACTAATGGAATAGTTACTGTAAATGTGCTGCCTTTTCCGAGAGTGCTTTCGGCTTTAATGGTTCCTTTGTGTGCATCAACCATTGTTTTTACATAACTTAAGCCAAGACCAAAGCCTTTTACGTTATGAACGTTACCGGTATGGGCACGGTAAAATTTTTCAAAAATCCGATTGAGTGTTTCCTTGTTCATCCCAATTCCATTATCCTCAATTTTTATTCGTAATTGTTTACCCACATTTTGTGTAGATAGTTTTATGTGGGGATTTTCTTTAGAATATTTAACGGCATTATCTAATAAATTATTTACCAAATTGGTGAAATGAACTTCATCGGCCATTATTAAATCTTTTTCAGCCGCTTTATTTACCTCTAATCTTCCTCCTTTTTCTTCAATTTGTAAGGTAATATTATTTAGTGCACCGTTAATTAATTCGTGTGCAGGTAATTTTTTAAGATTAAGTTGTACCTCTTGCTTATCCAGCAAAGCTGCTTGCAGTATGGTTTCTACCTGCTTATTCATCCGTTTGTTTTCTTCCTTAATAATGGCAGTAAAGTAATTTGTTTTTTCTTTATCATTAACTACTTTTTCGTTTTTTAACGCATCAACCGCCAGCGAAATAGTTGCCAAAGGTGTTTTAAATTCATGCGTCATATTGTTGATGAAATCGTTTTTTATTTCACTCAATTTTTTTTGTCGTAACAATGTACGAACAGTAATAAAAAAAGCTGTTGTAATAATTAATGTAAATAAAATAGCGCCAATGATGAACCAGAGCATTTCTTTTAAAACAATAGCATCCTGATTAGGTACAATTACATTTAACATTTCTTCATTAGTTAAACCTTCGTAACCACCGCCTGTTTGAGCTTCTAAAGGAAAAACATGATTTAAGTTATTGGTAGAGTCAATATAAAGTTTGTAGAAATTTTCGCTTAACAATTGCTCTCCTGAGATGGAATTGGTAGAAATAGCAAACTCGAAGGGGATTTTTTTTAGTTGATATTTATCAAATGCTTTTCTTATTATTTCATAAATTTCATCTTTAGTATACCGTTGTATTACAGATGGTTTAAAGTATTGCAACTGAAGTTTATCGCTGGGAAATAATAAATCGTTTTTTTTTGAAAAAGGAAGAATGCTGTTTTTTTCCTGCATTAAGGTTTGAGCGGCTTCGCTAATGGCCAGATACAAATTTTCTTCTACCTGCTTATTTTTAGCTTCCTTAGCACTTTTAAGCCAAAGGAACTGAAAAAATATAATCCCAAAAAGCGATAAGGTTATAAGTACAGTAATTACAGGTAAAATTCTTTTCATCAAATCAAAATTAGTACACTTAATATTTTGAATGGTAAATTAACAAAATTTAACTAAGGTTTATATGTCTATTTAATAAAAATGAATTGCCCTGTTTACAAATTAATTATTACTTTAGAATATGATTTTACCAGCCGCAGGAAAATTATTAATAGCCGAGCCTTTTTAAAGGATCCTAACTTTGTAAGAAGTACTACTACTATTGTGTGAGCACAACCAAGATGGTTGCGTTGGTTTTGTATTAAACCGTCTTTACGAATACAGGTTGGATGAACTAAATGTAGATTTTAAAGGGTTTCCCATACCCATTTATTATGGCGGCCCTGTAGAAATGACAAGTATTCATTTTATTCATCAATATCCCGATTTAATACCCGATGCCATAAAAATTTGTGATGACATATATTGGGGAGGAAATTTTGAAACACTAACTACACTCATAAAAAACAGAAGCATTGATTTAAATAAATTAAAAATTTTTATTGGCTATAGTGGCTGGGATAAAAACCAATTAGAAGATGAAATAAAAGAAAATACCTGCTTTTAACCAATGCCAATACCAAATTGGTATTTGATACCAATACTGCCACTATTTGGAAAAATGGTATAAAATTATTGGGAAGTAAATACGAGATGATGATTAACTTTCCGGTTGACCCCCAATTAAACTAATCTACTAAAGAGAAAAATTTATCATTTGCTTTATTCGTTATTAAAATTTCCGGCAAAACTTGCCATTAAAATTTATTGCAAACGCCTGCGTATTGATAAGCCGGATGTATTGAACTATAATGGCCCGTTATTACTGGCCTGCAATCATCCTAACTCATTTTTAGATGCTATAATTTTATGTACGCTTTTCAAAAAACCTATTTATTCATTAGCAAGAGGCGATGCTTTTAAAAAAAATTGGGCTGCAAATTTATTACGTCAATTAAATATACTGCCTGTTTACCGGGAAAGAGAAGGTGCAGAACATTTGCAAAAAAATTATCGCACATTTGATGCATGTATAGACATATTTAAACACAATGGTATTGTTTTAATTTTTAGCGAAGCCTTGTGTATTAACGAATGGCATTTGCGACCCTTAAAAAAAGGCACAGCAAGGTTAGCTGTAACTGCATGGCAACAAAATATTCCTTTACAAATTTTGCCAATTGGTATTAACTACAGCGATTTTAAAAGCTTTGGCAAACATGTTATTATTAATACAGGAGAAATTATTGGCAAGCAAAATTTTGCACAATCGCTACAAACCGATGGTATTTTGTTAAATGATATTACATCTAACTTACAAACCCAACTAAGTACGCTTGTTTACGAAATTGATGCAAATGATGAAGTAAAACACAGCAGTATTTTTTCTACCCCTTTATCTTACATTAAAAAATATTTGCTTTTTTTACCGGCAATAATTGGATGGATAATTCATTTGCCTTTTTATTTTCCGTTAAAGAATTTTATTTATAAAAAGGCTAAGCATACAGGCCATTACGACTCTATTATTTTAGGCAGTTGCTTTTTAGGTTATTCGTTTTATTTGCTTTTTGTATCATTACTAATTTTAGCTGTAACCGGCTATTGGTGGGGTTTTACAAGCTTTTTAATTTTTCCTTTGTTGGCATTAAGTTGGGTACAATGGAAGGATGATTTTCCTGCCTAAAACACAAAAGCCGTAATGTATTAAACAATAATGCCGCAAAATTTGCGGCATTATTTATAAGCAATTTGTTTGGTTATTAATTTTCCTCTTTCACCACTGTGGCTTGTCCTTAATTAAATGTACAAAAAAATGCCGCAAAACTTGCGGCATCCTAAATAATATCAAAAAATTGAAAGATTAATTTTCTTCAGCACCTTCAATTAACACGGTTGTTTTGTTATTGATAATTTCTGCAAAACCACTTTGGATCGTATACGTTTGAGATGCAGTTTTGGTACTTAAAATTTTTACCGTACCTGCTTTTAAAGCACTTACCATTGGAGCATGCTTATCCAACACTTCAAACGAACCGCCAATACCCGGAAGTATAACGCCGTAAACATCGCCGCTAAAAATTTTCTTTTCTGGTGTTAATATTTCTAGAATCATAGTAGTTAGTAGTTAGTAGTTAGTAGTTAGTAGTTAGTAGTTAGTTTAAACTTTTGCTTAATCCAGCTATCATCTTTTGAACTTCATCTAGTTTAACTAATACTACCTCTAACTCTTCTTTTGATATGTAAATAAGTCTATTTGATAAAATTAATTGTGTTTCTAACTCATAACTTGAACCAAGTGAAATACTAAGAAAATGCTTAAACTCATTTTTTGAATTTCTACCAACGCCCTCAGCTATATTTGATGAAATAGAAACAACACATCTTCGTATTTGTGATTGTAACCCAAATTTTTCTTCTTTAGGAAAATCGTTGGTTAATAAATAAACACTCTCTGCCAAATCTATTGCCTTTTGCCAAACAATTAAATCTTTGAACTTATTCATTCTCCCAACTATTTACTAAATACTAGCTACTTAAATTACGCCTGTGCAGCCGCCATCAACTTCTTACCTTTTTCAATTGCATCTTCTAAAGTTCCTACAAGGTTAAATGCTGCCTCAGGATATTCATCTACCTCACCATCCATAATAGCATTAAAGCCTTTGATAGTATCTTCAATTGGAACTAGTACACCTTTTAAACCTGTAAACTGCTCGGCCACAAAGAATGGTTGAGATAGGAAACGTTGTACTTTTCTTGCTCTTGATACTGTTAATTTATCATCATCGCTTAATTCATCTAAACCAAGGATGGCAATAATATCTTGCAACTCCTTATAGCGTTGTAAAATTAATTTTACACGGTTGGCCGTATTGTAATGCTCATCGCCTACAATAGCCGGTGTTAATATTCTTGATGTACTATCTAACGGATCTACCGCAGGATAAATACCTAAATCGGCAATTTTACGACTTAATACCGTTGTAGCATCCAAATGGGCAAATGTTGTTGCCGGAGCCGGATCCGTCAAGTCATCCGCAGGCACATATACCGCTTGTACAGAGGTAATTGAACCGTTTTTAGTAGAGGTAATACGTTCCTGCATTAACCCCATTTCTGTTGCTAATGTTGGTTGATAACCCACCGCACTAGGCATACGGCCTAATAACGCCGATACCTCGGAACCTGCTTGTGTAAAACGGAAGATGTTATCTACAAAGAAAAGAATGTCTTTACCTTGGCCACTGCCATCGCCATCACGGAAATATTCAGCAATTGTTAAACCACTTAATGCCACTCTGGCTCTTGCTCCCGGTGGTTCATTCATTTGTCCGAATACGAAGGTTGCTTTACTATCTTCTAAAGCTTTTACATCTACAGTACTTAAATCCCAGCCGCCTTCTTCCATGCTATGCTTGAATTTTTCGCCGTAGTTCATAATCCCAGCTTCAATCATCTCTCTCATCAAATCATTACCTTCTCTTGTACGCTCTCCCACACCAGCAAATACTGATAAACCGGAATATGCCTTTGCAATATTGTTAATTAACTCCTGAATTAATACTGTTTTACCTACACCTGCACCACCAAACAAACCAATTTTACCACCTTTTGCATAAGGCTCAATAAGGTCGATTACTTTAATACCTGTAAATAAAATTTCATTAGCAGTACTTAAATCTTCAAAAATTGGCGGTTTGGCATGTATTGGTCGGCCACCTACTTTGCTAACTTGTGGTAAACCGTCAATAGCGTCACCGGTTACATTAAATAAACGACCTTTAATGGCATCACCAACAGGCATTGCAATAGCCTTACCTGTATCTACTACGGCTGTACCACGTACTAAACCTTCGGTTCCGTCCATGGCTATGGTACGTACGCTATCTTCGCCCAAATGTTGCTGAACCTCAAGCACTAATGTATCGCCGTTTTCTCTTTTAAGTTCTAAGGCGTTTAAAATTTCGGGTAGCTTGCTACCACTGTCAAACTGCACATCCACAACCGCCCCGATTACTGATTTTACTTTACCTGTATTGGCCATAAAAATGTATTAAGTATATGTAGTATATATTTTGAGCCGCAAAGGTAGGTAATCTAATTAAAAAAGGAAAATGAAAAATGGGGTAATTTTGAGTTTTTTTGAATCAATTTTACATTATGCTATATACTGTGGAGTTGTATTGCTACTGCACTTTTAATGTTATAAATTCATAGTAAATATAATACAATGCCACATTTTATAATTGATTGTTCTCAAAATATACTAACTAAAAAAAATCCGGATGAAATAATGCAAGTTGTTTATGATACCGCCGAAGCAACCGGATTATTTGCACAAGGCGATATTAAAGTACGTATAAACCCTTTTGTGTACTATAAACTTGGGGATAAAAAAGAGGCGTTTATGCATGTTTTTGCAAATATTATGGAAGGAAGAAGTACAGAACAAAAAAGTAATCTTTCCAAACAAATTATTACTCAATTAAAATTGATGTTTCCTGATGTACCTATTATATCCATCAATATCCGAGATTTTGAAAAAGCTACCTACTGTAACCGTTCGATGGTTTAATAATTCCTTATCCAATATTTAATTCCATTTTCGGTAAATATTGGGCGGCCGGTTTTAAAATTACCACTGTAATTTTCGAAAGAAGAATAGTAAGTGATGATATTATTATTAATGCTTTTAACTTTTCCCCGGTAGGCCTTATCTTCAAATGAACTATAATAGGCAAGTGTTGTGGTACCAACTGTTTTTAATTTACCTCTTAAGCCTTCGTTTTCGTAAGAGGCATACCAAGTTATATTTTGTTGCCCCAAAGTTTTTATATTGCCTTTTACGGCAGCATCTTCATACGCTAAAAAATAATCAATATTTATAGAGCCTATTGCCTTAAGTTTTCCTTTAAGTATTTCGTTTTCGTAAGATGGATAATAGGTGAGCAAGGTTTTTCCAATATATTTTACTTTGCCCCGTAACGCTTCATCATCGTTTTGAGTGTAATACTCTACCCTGCCAACATACGCATCCAATAAATCGTTGTAGTTTTCTTTGCACACCTCGTACCTGTCGTAACCCCATTTTGTAATATTGCCGTCTTTAGTCAAATACACTTTTACATTTTCATCAAGCCCAATAATAAAAGCATCTGCATTACCTTTTCCGTTAATTGTAATTTGGGCAATTTTTTGACTATAGCCTATTACAAAAATAAATACTGCTGTTATGGTTGTAATCCAATTTTTCATTTTTACCAGATAATACTATTTATATATAAAGTTAAGCTAAATTATTTTAAATCCGATTTTTAACATGTTAAAATTATCAAGCTATCCTCTTTAATTGGAAAGGTATTCCTTATAAATAAGTGCTAACTTTAAAGAAATATTTTCTGCCGGGCAGTTGCATTGGCGTAAGATATTTGCTTTAATAAAATGACCGTTAAAAAAAATAAGCCGGCAAAATTTTTACGCTTTTGGAAACTACTTGGGCCTGGTTTAGTAACCGGCGCCAGTGACGATGACCCTTCCGGCATTGCTACTTATTCTCAAGCTGGTGCAGCTTTTGGCCTTTCTACTTTATGGACATCAATAGTTGCTTTTCCGCTAATGGCTTCTATACAGCAAATGTGTGCCCGAATTGGTTTGGTTACTTCACAAGGCTTAACAGGTACGCTAAAAAAGCATTACCCAAAACCGGTTTTGTACCTAATGTTGTTGTTTAGTTTTCCGGCAATAATACTAAACATTGGTGCCGATATTGCAGGAATGGGTGCTGTGGGTAATTTACTTTTCCCATCTATAGATGCCACTTATTTTAGTGTGGTTTTTACCGTTGTGCTTTTGGGCTTAATTATATATTTGCCTTATGTAAAAATTGCATCAGCGTTAAAATATTTATGCATAGTTATGCTGGTATATTTTATTGTTCCCTTTTTATATGTGCAAGATTTTAGAGCAATTTTAAAAAATACTTTTATCCCAACTATAAAATTTGATAAAGATTTTATAGCTATATTGGTTGGCATCTTAGGTACTACTATATCGCCTTATTTATTTTTTTGGCAGGCATCGGTAGAGGTGGAAGAAATGCGCCATAAGAAAAAACATTTAATGGTAAATAAAAAAATTATCCATGAAATGAAGCAGGATGTGGATTTTGGAATGACATTTTCGGGCATGGTTATGTATTTCATTATCCTTACAACCGGTACGGTTTTGTTTAATGGTGGTGTGCATCAAATAGATACCGTAGAGCAGGCTGCCAGTGCATTAAAACCACTTGCCGGTAAAATGGCTTATTTACTTTTTGCCATTGGAGTAATTGGCACAGGGTTAATTGCTATACCGGTTTTAAGCGGTTCGGTATCGTACATTTTTGCCGAAACATTTGGTTGGGAGCAAGGCCTCGATAAAAAATTTCATGAAGCAAAAGGGTTTTATGTAATTATTGCTATATCACTAATTCTGGGTTTATCTATAAACTATATTGGTATTTCGCCCATTAAAGCGTTAATATATACGGCAATACTTTATGGCATAACTGCGCCGGTTTTAATTGCCATTATTCTGCATATCTCAAATAACAAAAAAATAATGGGCAAGTTTGTAAACAGCCGTACTACAAATATTTTAGGAGCAATTGCGTTACTTATAATGACAGTTGCCGCAGTTGCTTTAATTTATTTGCAACTAACAAGTAAATAAATTCTTTTTTTTATATTCACTTATAAATGCCTTCTATAAAAGCCTACATTCCTCTTTCTGTAAAACAAAAATGTAAACAATTTTTGCGTAGTGTTGTTATGTTTATATCCGGCAAATATTTTATGCTGGCTAACAGCCACAATAAAGAAGATAATCTTTTCTGTGTAAAAGAAATTACACAAGCTTTAAAAAAAACACCAACCTCGGCCTCAAAAAAACACAATTTATCTATAGCTATAAAGCAATTAAATAATGTTGTAATTAGGCCAAATCAAATTTTTTCATTTTGGCACTTGGTGGGTAATCCAACACAAAAAAAGGGTTACCAAAATAGCAGAGCAATTGTTAACAATGAACTAAAGCAAGAAATAGGGGGCGGCCTTTGCCAGTTAAGTGGATTGATATATTATTTAGCCTTGCATGCTGGTATGCAAATAATAGAAAGGCACCATCATAGCATTGATATTTATACCGATAAAGAACGATTTACACCCTTGGGCAGTGATGCTACTGTTGCGTATGGATACAAAGATTTGCAGTTTAAAAATGTACAACCTTTTCCTATTTATTTACAATTTACCCTTACAGATAATTTATTAACCGGCCATTTTTTATCACCAAAATATATTGATGCGCTGGATATTAGGTTTTGCTACCAAAAAAATGATTTAACAACCCTTGTTACCACAAACATTTATCAGGCCGATATATTACTGCATACTTTTTGTGATGTTTATAAAAATATTTGATTTAAAAAAATACACAATGTTGCAAAAAAACATATATTTGCAACATTGTTACAATTAATAAATCATTATTTTATGCGTAAATATGGCTTTTTAATAGCAGCCTTCTTAGTGTTACGAATTTTTGCAGTTGCCGGTACTATTTCTATTAAAGGTTCATTTACCGGAAAAATACTTTCAGCAACAGGCAAAGCCATAGACGGAGCTTCTATATATATTACCGACATTAAAGTTGGTACTTCCAGCGATATTAATGGCAATTTTTTGATAGGAAATATTCCCGAAGGAAAACATTTAATAGAAGTTTCTCATATTGGATACAATACCATTGCCGAGCTAGTTGATATTGTTGGTGATACTAAAAAAGATTTTGTGCTAAGCGAAATGGTTGTAGAAAACAACAATGTTGTAGTAACCGGCGTAAGTAGCGCTACCACATTAAAAAAAATTCCGTTTTCGGTTGTTACCATACGTAAGCAAGATATTTTTCAGAACACATCAACCAAACTTAATAGAAAGTATTTCAAAAATTGGCGGTGTAGCAACTTTAGCATCAGGGCCTGCAATTTCTAAACCTGTAATTCGTGGCCTTGGTTACAACAGGGTGCTTACCATTAATGATGGTGTACGGCAAGAAGGGCAACAATGGGGAGATGAGCATGGTATTGAAATTGATGAAGCCAGTGTAAATAAAGTAGAATTATTAAAAGGCCCTGCCTCGTTAATTTATGGCAGCGATGCCATGGCCGGTGTATTAAATATTATTACAAACGTGCCGGTTGCTATTAACACCCTAAAAGGAAATGTAAGCAGTAATTATCAAACTAATAATCAATTACGTAGTGTAAACGCTACCGTTAGTGGTAATAAAAATGGTTTTAACTGGAATATTTATACCAGTAACAAAGCTGCTGCCGATTATAAAAACAAATACGATGGTTATGTTTATAATTCCAAATTTAAATAACATAATGTTGGCGGATATATTGGTTACAATGGTAAATGGGGATACAGTCATTTATTGTTAAGCAATTTTAATTTAAAAACCGGATTAGTAGAAGGAGAAAGAGATGTTGAAGGCTTTTTTATAAAACCGCTTGCCGGCGGAGGAAATACAAGAGCCACGACAATGGATTTTAAAACTACTACAGCCCAAATACCTTTTCAACAAATTAAACATTTTAAAATTGCAAGCGACAATAGTTTTAAACTAAACAAAAACAGACTAACCGTAAATGCAGGTTTTCAGCAAAATAAAAGAGAAGAGTTTAGCAATATTGACGATATACATGAAACTGCCTTGTTTTTTGATTTAAAAACATTTACATACACAACTCAATTTCATTTTGCAGAAATAAAGGGTTTTAAAACTTCCATTGGTGTTAACGGTATGCAACAAACAAATACCAATAAAGGAGTTGAGCAACTAATACCAGACTATAATTTATTTGATTTGGGCGGATATGTTTTTACACAAAAAACAATTAACAAAATTACGCTTAGTGGTGGTGTTAGGTACGACACCCAAAACTTAACTACAAAAGATTTATTAGATGGAACAATTGTAAAAGGCAATGCCTTTAAAAAAACATTCTCAAATGTATCGGGTAGTGCAGGATTAGCTGCACAAGCTACAGACAGGGTAAATCTTAAATTTAATATTGCCAGAGCTTTTAGAGCACCCAGCATACCAGAGCTTGCAAGCAACGGAGCACATGAAGGCACTACAAGATATGAGTACGGTAATATTAACCTTAAAAGTGAAACAAGCTTACAAGTAGATGGAAGTGTGGAGTATGCTACCGACCATATTTCTTTTGGGTTAAGCTTTTTTTATAATCATTTTAATAATTTTATTTTTTACAGAAAACTGCAATCCGTTTTTGGAGCCGATTCGTTAGTTACCGTTAATGGAGATAACTTAACCGCTTTTAAATTTGATCAGAAAAACGCTTTATTAACCGGCTTTGAAGCAATGCTTGATTTGCACCCACATCCGTTAGATTGGTTGCATATACAAAATACTTTTTCATTGGTTGATGGAAGATTTGCAAACGCAATTGAAGGATCAAAAAACTTACCTTTTATTCCTGCACCACATTTAACCACTGAATTTAGAGGCAATTTTAAAAAAATAAATCCCTTTATAAAAGATTTATATGCTAAAATAGAATTGGATAACACGTTTACGCAAAACAAAATATTTACAGCATACAATACCGAAACAAAAACGAGTGGCTACAGTTTACTAAATATTGGCTTAGGCGCAAATGTGGTTAATAAAAAAGGCAACACGGTACTAAGTATTGCCCTTAGTGGTTTAAACCTAACAAATGTTGCTTATCAAAATCATTTAAGCAGGTTAAAGTATGCAGCCGAAAATTTATCAACCGGTAGAATAGGTGTTTTTAATATGGGCAGAAATTATAGCATTAAAATAAATATACCTTTTAGTTATACACTTAAATAATTTACCTTCAATTAATGAAGAGAGTTATTTGTATATGGCAAGTTTTCTTGTGTCACATGCAAGTATTGCACAAAATGCGGATATTAATATTGCAAAAGCAATAAACCAAAATGAAACAGCATTTAAAAATAGTTATGCAAAATTTTGTTCTAAAACTACTACCTCATTTAGTTTTGCTTCGCCGCTAACCATTTTATCTGTTGGGTTAATTACAAAAAATAAAGCACTGCAAAAAGATGCAATTTATATAGCGGGCTCCTATGTAGCAAGTACAATTGTAACACAAGCTGCAAAACATATAATTCAACGAGAGAGGCCTTACCAAAAGTATAATTTCATAACACAACGTACCAACGCAGATGCAAATACATCTATGCCAAGTGGGCATACCAGTGCCGCATTTTGCATGGCAACATCGCTAAGTTTACGTTACAAAAAATGGTATATAATTGTGCCTGCATATTTATATGCCGGTAGTGTAGCGTGGGCACGTATGTATCAGGGTGTGCATTACCCCAGCGATGTTTTTATTGGCGCATTAATTGGTGCCGGAAGTGCCTGGGCCGGTTTAAAAATTCAACAACTCATCAACAAAAAACATCGTAAATAATTAATTAAAATTTATGATAGACATTAATATTAACACACCTGCTTTATTATTTCCGGCAATTACGCTTTTAATGCTGGCATATACTAATAGGTTTTTATCGCTGGCATCGCTTGTACGTAAATTGCACATAGAGTATATAAAAGGCCAAAAAGAAAAAAACATTTTACTGCAAATAAAAAATATACGAAGCCGCTTAAATTTAATACGTTACATGCAAGGCTTGGGTATTTTAAGCTTTTTGTGTTGTGTATTATGTATGTATGCCATTTTTAGGGGTTGGCCCAATTTATCGCACTGGATTTTTGCTGCAAGCCTTATTTTTTTGCTGGCATCTATTATTTTATCTCTATTAGAAATAAATAAAAGCACAAAGGCCATTGAGCTGGAGTTAAGCGATATTGAAGAATTAGACAGGCAGAATATCTTTACCGATATTTTTACAATGGATAACAATTAACTTAATAATCAAATATTTTAGGGCTGTTTTTTTTATACTCCTTATCATACCTTATAAAAAGTATAAATATACTGCACGGCTTAACCGCATTAGCCAGGGTTGTAATAAAACAATAAGTGCAATGTTTAAAACCAAGCCAATAAAAATTTGTTATCTTTAATACTTATACCAATAAAATTAGCCAAACAATAAATGTAAATGCAGAAAAAGCAACCGTAAGTGCATAACTAACGTATCCGGTACCATACCAAAAGCCGGTTTCCAACTCATATTTTTGAGCACAATGTGGGCATTCTTCGTACATATCAAATATATGGCTCAATGTTAATTTTCGATAAGGGTTGCTGTCCTTAAACATTGGCCCTCTGCGGCATCTGGGGCATTTCATTGTACCAACACTCCAAAAATAATTTGGCTTAGGCATAGATGGATAACTCATGCTGCGAAGATAATTTTTATTTACCGAACTTAAATTTAAAATACAGCAACACTAAACTCATTATCAATACCATACTGTTGGTATAAATAATGGCTGCATCTTTTACCAACAAGCCATAAGTAAGCCACATGGTTACACCCAAAATAAGCAGCAATAACATTTGTAACGACAAATCTTTAGCCGATTTTGTTTTCCAAATATGAATTACCTGTGGCAAAAAAGTAATTGAAGTTATTGTGCCGGCGGCTAAGCCTAAAATTTGAATAGCAGTCATATTTATTTTTTTATTGAAGTTGTTTTTTTCTTTCGCCAATTTGCTGGCGCCACATGGCATAATACAACCCTTTTTCTGCAAGTAAATTTTCATGTGTTCCTGTTTCCACTACATCGCCTTTTTCCAACACATAAATTCTATCGGCATGCATAATAGTGCTTAACCTGTGAGCAATTAATATGGTTATTTGTTCTTTTTGAGAAGATATTTCCCGGATGGTATTTGTTATTTCTTCTTCTGTTAATGAATCTAAAGCGCTGGTGGCTTCATCAAAAATTAATAAATGTGGTTGGCGTAATAATGCTCTGGCAATAGATAGTCTTTGTTTTTCGCCACCGCTTAGTTTTAATCCGCCTTCCCCAATAATCGTATCTAATCCTTTCTCAGCTCTTTGCAATAAATTAGTGCAACTTGCTTTGTTTAATACATCGTTTAGCAAAACATCATTTGCCGATGGGTTTACAAACAACAGATTTTCTTTTATTGTGCCGCTAAACAGGTTGGTATCTTGTGTAACAAAACCAATTTGCTTACGTAAATCATCAAAATGAATTTCGTTTTCGTCCAAATTGTTGTACAATATCTTTCCTTCATTTGGCCTGTATAAACCTACTAATAATTTCATTAAGGTAGATTTTCCACTACCGCTTGGGCCAACAAAAGCAATAGTTTCGCCCTGACTAACATTAAAATTAATATTGTCAATAGCTTTATGTGTAGCCGTTTTATGTTTAAACGAAACATTATTAAATGCCAGCGTTTGTATACTACCCAAATGTTTTGGATTTGTTGGCACTAGTTCCGGAGTTTTTTGCATTAGGTTATGAAAATTATTTAACGATGCTTCTGCTTCCCGGTACGAAAGAATAATATTTCCGATTTCTTGCAAAGGGCCAAAAATAAAAAAGGAATAAAATAACAAGGAAATATATTGCCCCGGTGTAATTAATGTGTCGTAAATAAGCAACAATAATATAAAAACAATTGCCTGACGCAATAAGTTTACAAATGTGCCTTGTATAAAACTTAAACTTCTAAGTTTTTTTACTTTAGTAAGTTCCAGCCCAAGAATTTTAAATGTATTTTTATTTAATCGGCCAACCTCCTGATTGGTAAGTCCCAAACTTTTTACTAATTCAATATTTCGTAAGCTTTCTGTTGTGCTGCCTGCCAATGCTGTGGTTTCTTTTACAATTGTTTTTTGTACAACTTTAATTTTTTTGCTTAATACACTTATTAAAATACTCAATAAAGCAGCGCCGCCAATATAAACAAAAGGAATGCTCCAATGAATTCTAAACGCAAATATGATTACAAAGATTAGGCCTATGAAAACGCCGAACAAAATATTAATAAATGCCGAAATAAATTTTTCGCAATCTGTTCTTACTTTATTTAAAATAGACAAGGTTTCGCCACTTCGTTGATCTTCAAATTCCTGAAAAGGTAGTTTAAGACTATGTGCTAACCCGTCTGTAAAAATTTTTGCCCCAAATTTTTGTATAACTACACTACTAAAGTAATCCTGAAAGGCTTTGGCAATACGAGTTATCATTGCTACGCCAATTAAAATACCCAACATACCTACGGTTCCCCAAATAAATTCTGACTTTGTTCTGGGGAATTTTCCGGCAACATCATAGGTTAATGGATGAGTAATAAATTTATCAAACAGCTTACCGGCAAAGTATGGATCAAGCAACGAAAAACATTGGTTAACAGCCGCTAAAAACAACGACAAAATAACCAGCCACTTATAAGGCTTTAAATATTGCAATAAAATTTTCATAAAAAAAATTTAGCAAAAATACATCGAATAATATCAATGTATAAATTTATTATACCGATTATACAAATTATATAGTCCAATTTCGACTTCGTCTTATTGTACTATTAATTTGTTATATCGGCATTACCATTGTAAAATTATTAAATAGCTTTAAAGCTATTTAATAATTACAATTGGTATTATCCACCCCAGCCTTCTCTGTCTAAGCTGCGGTATTGTATCGCTTCGGCCAGGTGCTCGGGTTTAATATCATCGCTTGCAGCCAAATCAGCAATGGTTCTGCTTACTTTTAAAATTCTGTCGTAAGCCCTGGCACTAAGGTTTAATTTTTCCATTGCTGTTTTTAAAAGATTTTGCCCAACAGCACTAATAGAACAAATTTCTTTTAATTGCTTACTGCTCATTTGTGCATTGGCATACACTCCTTCGCTGTTTTTATATCTTTCACTTTGTATTTCTCTGGCTTTAATAACCCGTTCTCTTATACTTTCGCTTTTTTCAAATTGTTGGGTGCTTGATAGTTCGCTAAAAGCAACCGGGGTAACCTCTACATGCAAATCAATTCTATCTAATAAGGGGCCGCTTATTTTGTTTAAATATTTTTGAACAACGCCTGGCCCACAAGTGCATTCTTTTTCGGGATGATTAAAAAAGCCACATGGGCAAGGGTTCATACTGGCAATTAACATAAAACTAGCCGGAAAATCCAATGCCACTTTTGCACTGCTGATGGTTACTTTTCTTTCTTCCATTGGTTGCCGCATCACTTCTAGTACGGTACGTTTAAATTCGGGTAGTTCATCTAAAAATAAAACACCATTATGTGCTAAAGAAATTTCGCCGGGTTGTGGATTACCGCCACCGCCAACCAATGCAACATCGCTAATGGTATGGTGTGGGCTACGGTAAGGCCGTTTACTTATTAGTGTTGCATTCTCCGGTAACTTACCTGCTACACTATGAATTTTTGTTGTTTCCAATGCTTCCTGCAAACTTAACGGAGGCAAAATAGTTGGTAGCCGTTTTGCAAGCATAGTTTTACCTGCACCTGGCGGACCAATTAAAATAGCATTATGCCCACCTGCTGCCGCAATTTCTAAGGCTCTTTTAATATTTTCTTGACCCTTAACATCGCAAAAATCAATTTCAAAATTACTTTGTGCATAAGCAAATTCTTCCCTTGTATTTACAATAGTAGGTTGTAATGAATTTTCGTCTAAAAAAATTCAATCACTTCATTAATGTGGTTTACACCATACACATGCAAGTTGTTTACCATAGCTGCTTCCCGGGCATTTGCTTTAGGCAAAATCAAGCCTTTAAAACCTTCTTTACGGGCTTGTATAGCTATAGGCAAAGCCCCTTTTATGGGTCGTACTTCTCCATCCAAACTAAGCTCCCCATAATTACATACTCACTTAATTTTCCGGGGTTTTCTATTTGCTCCGTAGCGCCCAATGTTCCAATAGCAATGGGCAAATCAAAAGCAGTACCTGTTTTTCTAATATCGGCTGGTGCAAGGTTTACCACTAATTTTGTACGAGGCATAAAATATTTATTACTTTTTATGGCACTTTCTACACGTTGCAAACTCTCTTTAACCGCACTATCGGGCAGGCCAACAATAAAATAATCTTTACCCTGGTTATTTACACTAACCTCTACCGTTATAGTAATTGCTTCTACGCCGTACACAGCGCTTCCATAGGTTTTAACTAACATACGCTTAAATTAAAAACTGAAAATTAAGGAAAAACTTTGGGGCTGTAAGCAACAAAATAATAATGAGCAGTAGTTCCGGCTACTACAGGCTTCGCTATCGCTGCGGCCAAGCCTACGGCTTGGCTAAACCTTTTGTATCCGGCAGCCATTGAGCTAAATAATTTTTTTGAGCTTTAAGTATGTTTTGCATGGAAAAAATTATCTCCCAAACCCGTTAACACCAATTAAAATAAGCAACGAAACTGCAGCAAGTATTACCAATGAAGATAATATCAGGGTTACCAACGAGAGCGTTTTTGCCCACATTAATTTTTGTTTAGATGCAGCAGTAATATTATTGTATTTTCTATTATAATTTCTGGCAGTAATTACACCAATAATTGACACAACAAATGCGCCACCAAATAAAACGATACCTAAGCCCGGCAAGAAACCGTACCCTGTTAAAAAAGAAAGCAAAAAGGCACTAATAGAAATTATGCCCAAAGTAAGAGGCAATTTATTTATCTCTACCGGTTCATCGGTTGTAATTAAGTCTTCGGCAGGTTGTTGTGTATTTTCCATGGCTAAATTTATACAACATTTTTATTGTGCAAATGCCGCATATACAATTAATTTAAATTTTAACAGTGTTGCAACAAATATACTTTTCTAAAGTTTCTCTAACATATCCACTACGCCTTCTTTTTTTAATATTAAATAACCAAGCCTGTCGTTACTTACACCCTCTTTTAACTGATAACTAAATTGCAGTTGATCGTCAATAATAGATGTTTCAAAATACTTAAAACAAATGTTGGAGTATTTTTTTAAATCTTCGGCAATTTCGTATAAGTGTGTAGATAATATAAATATAGATGTTGTGTTTTTATGTAAGCCTTCTATAACTGTTGCCGAGCATTTCATGGCATCCTGCACATTGGTTCCTTTAAAAAGTTCGTCAATTAAAATTAACCACTTTTTTCCATTGCTAATTTTAGTAACCGTTGCTTTAATGCGTTGCACTTCGTTATAAAAATAGCTTTCGCCTTTTATTAAATTATCTACCACATTAATATTACTCAGCAACCCGTCAAAATAAGTAAGTTGCATATTTGTTGCAGGTACGCCCATGCCGGTATGTGCTAAAAAAACCGCACTACCAACCGATTTTATAAAAGTGCTTTTACCGGCCATATTGGCTCCGGTTAAAAATAAAAAATTGGTTAATTGGTTAAGTGCTACATCGTACGCTACCGGTGTAGGTAATAAAAGATGATACAATCCTTTAACTTCTAAAACAGGCTTTTCGTTTTCCACAAAATCAGGGAAAATTAAATTGTATTTTTTTACTGCTCTTGCCATACCTAACCAGGCATCTATAGTAGCATGTACGGCTATTAACTCATGCATATTATGCTTATAGTTGTAGCGAATAAAATGCGCTAATTGTAACAACTGCCCGTTTGACAACGCTTTTGCATTAGCATACTCATCCACAATATTAAATTGTGGTTTTTGCAATGCCTTATCTGCATAGGTTACTATTTTTTTTAAAGGATAAGAAGTGCTTTCTGTAAGCAATAATTTAACCCATGCTTTCATCCCTTTAATAAAATCAAAACAGTGCTGGGCACTGTATTTTACCAAAGAATAATCTGGCCCATGTAATAGTTTATAATTTATTGCTTGTATGGGTGATGCAGTAGATGGTATCTCATCAATAGTGGCTGTAAAAAATTTTTCTACCACCATTATGGTGCCGTTGGTTATTTGTGTTGGAGTTTTATCAAAATTTTCTATAAGTAGTTTTATAATTTGCTGTACAGCAGATATTTCTTCAACAGATTGCAAAGGGTTACTAAAGTTATGTAATAACTGCTCTTTACCATTTACAGTATCGCATAAGTTTAATTTACTAAAAACAGATAATTCTTCATCTGCATTAAAAATTGATATATCTGCAAGCGTTGTTTTGTCTATTTCCATTTAGGAATGTAATATTGATTATTGAATATTTGCGTTAAGTTGTTTTAAACACAAAAAACAACTCTTACCTGTTAAATAACAATCTCTGGCCTTTTTTATCTTCGTTAAAAACTCCATCGCTCCAAACCAATTTACCATTTACAAATGTTTTATCTATAGATGCAGAAAATGTAAAATTCTCTAAAGGGCTCCATCCGCATTTATATAAAATATTGTTTGGGGTTACAGTATGCTGTTTATTTAAATCTACAACAACCAAATCGGCAAAATATCCTTCGGCTATATAACCCCTGTCTTTAATTTGAAAACAATCGGCTACGGCATGGCTCATTTTTTGGGCAATTTTTTCTAACGAAATTTTCCCTGCAGCATAATAATGCAGCATTAGTTGTAAAGGATGTTGCACCAAAGGCAGGCCGGCATGTGCATGTTCATAATTACCCTCTTTTTCGCTAAGTAAATGTGGGGCATGGTCTGTGGCTATAACATCTAATCTGTCATCTATCAACGCTTGCCATAAAGCCTCTTTGTTATGTGATGCTTTTATAGCAGGGTTGCATTTAATTTTATATCCTAACCGTTCATAATCATCGGCAGTAAAATGCAAATGATGTACACAAACTTCGGCTGTAATTTTTTTATCTTTTAAAGGCAGCATATTGCCAAACAATTGCAGTTCTTTTTCGGTACTAATATGTAAAATATGTAAGCGGCTATCATATTTTTTAGCAAATTGTATGGCTGTAAGCGACGATTCAAAACAGCTTCTTCGTTACGTATAAGCGGATGATCTGATGCCGATAAATTACCCTTTGCTTTTTTTATGCTTTCGTAATTTTGCTTGATAATACGTTCGTCTTCGCAATGTGTTGCAATAAGCATTTCGCTTTCGTTAAAAATTTTATTAAGTGTTGCATGGTTATCCACCAACATATTTCCTGTACTGGCACCCATAAAAATTTTTACGCCGCATACATCTCTTTTTCTATTATTCATTTTCAGCACTTCATCTGCATTTGTATTGCTTACACCCATAAAAAAAGAATAGTTTGCCAATGATGTATTGGCTGCAATAGTGTATTTATCTTCAAGCAATTGGCCGGTTAACGCATTGGGTATTGTGTTGGGCATTTCCATAAAACTGGTAACACCGCCTGCAACAGCAGCCCTGCTTTCGGTGTAAATAGATGCTTTATGAGTAAGCCCGGGTTCTCTAAAATGCACCTGATCGTCTATCATACCCGGAAAAAGATGTTTGCCCTCACCATTTATTTCAATGAAATTGCCTTTGCATTCAATATTGTTATCAATTTTTTCTATACGTTCCCCATTGATTAAAACATCTTTATTTACAATATTTCCATCATTTACTAGCTTAATGTTTTTAAAAAGGTATTTTTGCATATCTTGAAAATGAAATGTTTAAACAACCGAAATCTAATGCAAATTATTAAAAGCTTATTCAATCTTATTATTTTTATTTTACCGGCTTTTGCATCGGCGCAATCTACCTACTTAAACCAGGGTGCAAAAGATTACCATTTTGTAGAACGGCTTGAAATTAAACAACAAACAAATACAAATTTAAATTTCTCTACCCTAAAACCATTTAACCGAAAGGCAATTGTACGCCAAGCCGAATTTTTAGATAGCGCAAGGTTGGGTTATGCAGATTCGTTAACCGGCGTAGATAAATATCAGGAATGGACAGACCTTGACCTTACGCCAATTGATGAGTATAATTTGCAAAGTTTTTTAATGAATAACAGCGAATGGGTTAGTGTACCAAAGGAAAACTATAATAGCAAAAAACCATTTTTAAAGGCCTTTTATAAGACCAAGCCCAATTTTTTAGAGATAAATAATAAAGATTTTTTTCTGGCGCTTAACCCTGTTTTGCAAATTCATCAAGCTATTGAGCCCGGTTACGACCAAGCCATTTTTTTAAACAGCCGTGGCGTAACTGCCCGAGGAATGATTGCAAAAAAATAGGATTTTCAACCACAATAACAGATAATCAGGAAAGAGGCCCTCAATTTTTTCAGCAACAAATCAGCAAGTTTAGTGCAGTACCCGGCGCTGGCTTTTACAAACCTTTTAAAACAAATGGCGTTGATTATTTTGATGCAAGGGGTTATTTAACTTTTAATGTAACTAAATATATTGATGTACAATTTGGCCACGATAAAAATTTTATAGGCAACGGTTACCGAAGTTTATTTTTAAGCGATTGGGGTAACAGTTATTTATTTGCAAAACTTAACACAAAGATTTGGAAATTAAATTATCAAAACTTGTTTATGGAGTTAATACCGCAGTATAAAAAATCCGGCGACACTTTGTTGGCAAGAAAATATGCTGCAATGCACCACTTAAGTATGAATGTAACAAGGTGGTTGAATATTGGTGTTTTTGAAGGTGTGGTATTTGCAAGAAGGGATCATTTTGATTTTCAATACCTTAACCCAATTATTTTTTACCGACATATTGAAGGCTCGGTTGGTAGTCCCGATAACGCTTTGGCTGGTATAGATTTTAAAGCCAATATTGCCCACAAGGCTCAATTTTACGGGCAGTTTTTGTTAGACGAATTTATTTTATCGGAAGTAAAAAATAAACCTACCAGTTGGGTAAATAAATGGGGTGTGCAATTGGGTATAAAATATTTAGACGCATTTAATGTTAAAAATTTAGATGTTCAAATTGAAATAAACAGAGTAAGGCCTTTTACCTATTCCAGAGATTCTATAACCAATTATACGCATTACAACCAACCTCTGGCACATCCATTGGGTGCAAACTTTCAGGAGTTTATTGGTATAATACGTTATCAACCTTATCCAAAATGGTATGTGTATGCACAAGCTATTTATTATAACCAGGGATTAGATAGTGCCGGAAAAAACTTTGGCGGCAATATATTTAATGATTACCGAACAAGAAGCACAAACGATGGTTTTACAGTTGCCGGTGGCAGAAAAGCTACTTGCCTAAATGGTTTTTTACAAGTAAGTTATGAGTGGAAAGAGAATTTATTTTTTGATGTATCGCTTTTATATAGAAATTATAAGATACAAAATGTAGCAGGCCAAAGCAACACAACGCTTGTAACTGCAGGCATTCGCTTAAATATGTTTAAGCGTAATTATGATTTTTAGATACATCATACCCTTTGATTATTGCTATAACATGTAATCAGCTTTTTATAAGCTTGTTACAAATTATAAATGAATACTTTTAATTATGCTTCAAAAAAAAATATTTACACTGGGTTTATTGTTTAGTTCTGTTAGCGCTTTTGCACAAACGAATGAAAAACTAAACTTATCGTTAGATGGTATTTGGAGTGGTTATTTTGATGAAAGAAAATTGAATGTACGAATGATGCATAATAGCAACCGTTTTGCATTTATTGAAGCTGTGCCCGAAAAAAAATTGGAAATGATTTTTTCGCTGGATTTTGAAACCGGTAAATTAATTGACACCGTTTTTAGCAATCAAATAAAATTACCAAACGACAGCACACCTATTACATTTACCTATTTTGAAGATTTTAATTTTTCACCCGATGATGAAAAAATATTAATAAAAACACAAGCAGAGCCTTTGTTTAGAACATCTACCAAAGAAGCTTGCTATGTTTGGTACACCAAAAATAAAACCATTAAACCTGTTTTAACAACCGGTAAACAAAGCTACTCCTGTTTTTCGCGTAACTCAAAAAAACTGGCATTCATTTATCAAAATAATATTTATGTAAAAGATTTACAAACCGATATTGTAAAACAAGTTACATTGGATGGTAAAGAAAATGAAGTTGTTTACGGCGCAGCCGATGCCTTGTACGAAAATGGTTTTGGTTTAGGGCAAATGTATAAATGGAGTAACGATGGTGAAAAAATTGCTTTTGTACGAATTGATGAAAGCCCGGTAAAGGCATTCCCAATTACATCTTACGGAAATACTTACCCCAGTGTAAATAACGCTCCTTACCCAAAAGCAGGAGAAATGATACCAAGAGCAGATGTTTATATTTATAATGTAAAATATGAAGTGTTAACTAAAGTTGACTTGGGCATTAACCCAAACCAATACATTACCGGTTTAACATGGAATGCCACAGGCAGTAATTTATACGTTCATCGTTTAAACAGAAAACAAAATGTTTTAGATTTGTTACAAACCGATGCCAAAACTGGCAATACCAGTGTTTATTACACCGAAACAAAACCCGATTTTGTAAAAATTTATCCAAATAACGGGTTGTATACAACTACAAGAAACTCTATTTTATGGCTTAGTGAAAAAAATGGGTTTACTCATATTTATGAAATAATAAAAAAAGATAGTGCTACACAAATTACAAAAGGAAATTGGGAAGTAACATCCATAGAAGGCATAGACGAGGAAAGAAAATTTTTGTTTTATTCCGGTAACGAATCGGCTAGGGAAGATAAAAATACTTATAGGATAAATCTAGATGGTACAAACAAAATTCGTTTAACAAATGGAGGAGGCAATCATCAATCTTATTTTACAGAAAATAAACGCTTTTTTTTAGACGAATACAGTACCAGCAATAAGCCTTCATCCTACCAAATGTACACATCGGGTGGCAGAGAACTTTTTAGTAAATTAATAGAAAATAAGGAATTAAAAACTAAGCTATCGCAATACAAAATACCTGATGTATTATTTAGAAATTATACTGTTAGCGGAAATCAACAAATAAACACATTTTTAATTGAACCTATTTCAAAACTAACCACAAAGGCGCCTGTTGTTTTTTACGTGTATGGCTCTCCCGAAAAACAAACTGTAACAGATAAATGGGATGATAGAATAATGTTAACCCTAAAGTATTTGGCTACACAAGGATATTTGGTTGTTGGTATTGATCCAAGAGGCACCCCGGGCAAAGGTGAGGCCTACAGAAAATTAAGCTACAATAAGTTGGGCGACGTTGCTTTGGAAGATATAATATCTGTACGCAATAATTTAATACGCAATTACAACAAACCTGTTGATACCAGCCGAATGGCCATAATGGGTTGGAGCTATGGCGGTTATTTATCATCTTTAGCCGCAACAAAATATGCAGGAAAGTTTAAAGCGGCTGTAGCCATTGCACCTGTTACAGATTGGAGATTATACGAAACGGTGTTTGCCGAAAGATATTTGCAAGCGCCGGGAGAAAACCCTGAAACATACTTTAATTTATCGCCGGTAAATTTTACAGATAACTATCAAAGTGGCTTATTACTCATACACGGCACAGCAGATGATAATGTGCATTTTCAAAACAGTATGGCTTTAAGCAAAGCCCTCATAAAGTCTAACAAACAATTTGAACAACAGTTTTATCCGGATTATTTACATGACATAAACGACAATACACCCAATACTGCCCGAATACATTTGTTTAATAAAATAGTAGCTTTTTTAAATAGTAAATTAAAGTAGCTGTTATTAATTTACTCTACCGTTAGCGAAAAAGAAATGGTACGGGAGTTAATTTTATCTATTACGTTGGAGAATTTAAGATTTTTATCCCTGCTGTGTAAATTACCTAAACCCCAGCCCATTTTAAGTTCGGGGGTAAGTACAAACATTGGAAAGTAAAAGTGAAATCCTATACCACCATCAATACCAAAATCGAAGCGGTTTAATTTAATAAGGTTTTCGGCTTTTCTGGCTCCTGCATTAGATGCCAAATCGTATTCTGCCTTTACCCCTGCCATCATATACACTTTAAAGTTATTGATGCGATCGCTGCTAAATTTTAGTTGTAATGGAAGCGTAAGCGATATGGATTGTACTTTTTTAATAGTGATTGAATCTTCGCCGGCTGGCTTATCCGGATATTTTAAATTATACTCAAACGCTTTTTCTGTAAAGGTTAAGTTTAAAGGATATGTTCTTATATCAAAATGTTCGCTCAAATTTAAATTAACTAACCATGCAAGGTTTAAGCCCGAGCTGTTAATGCTCTCCACTATCATTACACTATCCTGATTCATAAATAATGGATGATGTGTAAAGCTAAAATGCGATCGGTTAAATCCTATGTTTATACCAAAATGTATCCGCTTACTATCATGGTCGGGCAAGTTTAAATCTATTCCTCTTTGAGAAAACCCAAATAAAGAAGATAAAATAAAAACGGCCAGTAAAAATATTATTTTGATCCGCAATAAATGCTGCATATGCCTAAGCTCAGTTTTTTGTAATAAGTATTTTTATATCCTCCACTATTTAAAATGGCAATAAAATTTTTTCCTTCCGGAAACTTTTGTATCGACTCGTCTAAATATTTATACGCTTCTTTATTTTTAGAAATTAGTTTACCTACTGTTGGTGTTACAATCTTCATATAAAGATTGTAAATGGTTTTTACACCCGGTAACAAAGGTTTGCTAAATTCTAAAATTACTAACTTTCCACCTGGTTTTAACACCCGTTTAATTTCGTTTAATCCTTTTTCCAAGTTCTCAAAATTACGTACACCAAATGCAACTGTTACGGCATCGAACGTATTATCGGCAAAACTTATTGTTTCGCTATCGCCTTTTAACAGTTCTATAGTGTTTTGTAAACCTGCTTTTTCTACCTTTTTCCTCCCAACCTCAAGCATTCCATCACTAATATCTATCCCTGTTATTTTTGTTGGCTTTAATATATTAGCTGCCATAATTGCTATATCGGCTGTGCCGGTTGCAACATCTAATAATTGTTTAGGAGCTATTTCTATTAATTGTTTAAGTGCTTTTTTTCTCCAGCCAATATCTATTCCGGCACTTAAAAACCTATTTAAAAAATCGTACTTGCCTGCAATATCATCAAACATGGTGGCAACTTGTTGCTTTTTGCTTGTTGAAGCATCTTTGTAAGGCATTACTGTATCATGTGCAAAATTGGTCATTGGCTGCAAAGATAGTACTTCGTAGTTTATTCAGTTATGGGGCTGTACAACCTTTTATATCATTTAACATCTGTGTTAAGCCTGTATATTTGCAGCATGGTTATTAAGTTTGCAAAATATATTATTAGCAGCCCATCATTTGATAAATGCCCGTTGCCCGACAAGCCGGAGTATGCATTTATTGGACGCAGTAATGTAGGCAAGTCATCGCTAATAAATATGTTATGCGGCATGGAAAAAACTTGCCAAAACCTCGGCATCGCCGGGAAAAACACAATTAATTAACCACTTCGAAATATTTTCTACATCTACCCTTAAATCTGATACACAATTACAATGGTATTTAGTTGATTTGCCTGGATATGGTTTTGCTAAAGTTAGCCAAAGCAGCCGCAGGCGTTGGGAGCAAATGATAGAAAATTATTTACGTAAACGGGAAAATCTTTCGCTTGTTTTTGTTTTGATAGATGCCAGACACTCTCCCCAAAAAATTGACTTGCAATTTTTAGAGCAATTAAAAAAATGGGGGGTTCCTTTTTGCCTTGTATTTACAAAAAGCGATAAAGAAAAGCAAGCCCTTGTTAGTAAAAATGTAAAGCTATTTTTAGAAGCAATGAAAAAAACCTGGCAATTTTTACCGCAGCATTTTGTAACCAGTGCTCTTAAAAAAACCGGCCGAGATAAAGTACTTAGCCTGATTGACGAAATAAATACCCAATAGACGGTATTGTAACCTGTCACTAGTTTTCATTTTTTTACAAAAAAAGAAATGAAAAATTTTTACTTATATCCCTTTTATTTACTGCTGTTTTTGCCACAAGCCAAACACCATCTGCCATTGAAAAAAATATACAAGATGCCAAGGCCGGAATGAGAAAATTAGACTCGTTAAATGCCGAACTAAAACAAATGCAAGACAGTACAGCACAAGCGATCTATTTTAAAAATAATAATAATGCCCTACTTGCATTAGTACACGAAAATAAAAAAATAAAGATGAAAAGTGCATTAACCAATATTGCTATTGGAATAGGATTTTTAGCTATACTTGTAATTGGGTTATTGAGAAAACCAAAACAAAAAAAATAATTTAATTTACAGCTTTATTTGCACAACTACTACTGGCAAAGGCTTCGGGCTTGGCTTTAAATGCAAAGCCCATTCCTAAAATATAGCCCATTGCTTCCCGTAAAGCTTCGTTGCTTTTAAATTGAGGGTTTGTATTTATGTCTGCATGTACTTCCATATCTACATTGTATGCAGTAAATAAATTACATAATTCGTACGCAATTTCAATACTTTTGGCAACTTCTACCAACATGCGTTCTTTTATACTGTGTTTGTAAAATGTTTTTTCGTTGTGTATAAACATAAAGCCACCGCGGCCTTCTCGTAAAAAAACAATTACTGTTGCAAACTCGGTTTCTTTTCCTTTTACCTGGCTATCGGTGCCTATACATACTTTTAATTTGTTGCCGGCTGTAGTTTCTCTTTTGATGGCTTGCTCTACAGCATCTTTGATGGGGAGTTTGATTGATTCGCCATTAAATTTTCTCCATAACATAAAAATGGGTTTTTTAAAGTTACGGAAATTTATAATTCGAATTTTATTTTAATATAAAGATAACCTTGGGAAAGTTGAATTGGTTTATTTGCTTAGGTTTTATTTCATAAAAAAGGGCAACATCCCTGTTACCCCTTTATTACACATGAATCTACCTTATACTCTTCAACCTATCAAATTATTGCTAATTTGATTTGGCTCTAGTTTTTTATTATCCGCTCTGATTGAATTTTAGTGTTTGTAAATAATTGAATAATATACATACCTTTTGCCTCTTTGCTTATGTTTACTGTTGAAATCCCTTTAACACCATTTCCGTTAGCAACTTGCCTGCCGTTCATATCTACTACTCTGTATTGGTAATTTTCAGCGGCATTTACCCTTATTTCATTTTGCACAAAAGTAGATACGTTAAACGCTGCATCTGTATTCTCGATACTCTTTAATGCAACGGTGTTTGAATAAGCTACTTGATGTATAACAGAAGTTACTTTTAATCTGTAGTAAATTGTATTGGTTTGATAAGGGGTATAAATAAATTTGTTGCCGGTTGATGGAACATTTGATAAAGCTGAAAATGACAAACCATTATTTTGCGATGCTTCCACAACTACAGATTCTATTGGCTCGTCGGCAATTATTTTCCAACTTAAAGAATGTTTTCCTTTTTCTACCAATCCCGTTAAAGCAATATCTTTAATAGGTAACGCACTACTAGTGCTACTTAATGTGTAGCTGCCTAAACTTCCATACTCCCCTACATTAACATTACCTGCACCATCTACACGCCAATAATATGTCCCTAAATTAAGAACAGTATCTACTGTTATACTCATACTTGCTACCGGATCGTAGGTACGTATTAATGTACCCGATGCATTAAATAATTGCAGCTTAATATCTAAATTAGCACCAACATAATTAGCAGCTAAATTATAAGGGATTGCTGTTACATGTACGTTTGAGTTGTTAGTTAATGTAAACTTAAACGCATCAATATCCGTATTGGTAGTAATTATTCCATCTACAGTAAAATTACCATTGGCAAAAGCTGTGGTACTGCCATTCATATTTTCAGCATAATCATCTGTACGATATGTAAAGCCATTTTGCGTAGTAATTATTTGCAGGTTGTCTTCTGTATTAGTACACCCGGTTTGTATTTGTCCGTTATTCCAATTAGTCATGTTTCTATAATAACTATTTCCCATAATTGGCGACCATGCTGCTTCGCCGGTACCAACGCCATTATAATATTCTTGCACCGGATAATCGCAATTGGTGGCATCATATTTTGATTGATGTTGCAAGCCAAGTGTGTGACCTGACTCATGTGAGCAACACTCTGCAATCATTTTTCCACTATTAGGGCCTAATCTATCCGAAAATACAAAGGCAGGAATATCATCTAAAGCAGAAAACGAATTAATATATGCCAACCCTCCTACACCCGGCGCCCATGCACTTGTTGGTGTTATTATTATTCTGTTTCTCCTGTTTAATGGCGTACTTAAATAAACAGAAGAATCGGTTGTAATATTTAAATTAAAAGGACGGAAATCTTCTGAAACTCTGTTGAAAATTTCAACAATCTGTGCTTCTGTTAAAGGTGCAGCTTCGCAATACATAGCATTGCCGCCATTCCAAACTGTGCCTACTACAGTATGGCCATCAAAGTCTAAAAAAAGCGTTGCAGTTGCAGATGGATAACTGTTTAATTTAGGTAAGCTATATGCTGTACTTGTAAGTAAAAGTAATATGCCTGTAAGTAACGTTAGGTAATGTTTTTTCATGTGTTGAGGATATTAAAGTTTTTATGCTTTTTATTGCTGATTGCAGGTATGCAAAGTTTTGTCGGTTTCTATTTTTGATAGTGTATAATTTCCAGAAGCATCTTTTTTGAGCTCATACCCATCAAAATAATTTTGATTAATGATACGGCCTGTATAAGTTATACTTCTGTCGGTATTAGTTACTTTTGATATACTAAAAACAGCATTATCAAACTGTGGCGATTTTATTACTACAGATTGCAAATTTGAATACCTTACTATATTAGTAGTAACGGTTCCATTTACCGTAAATCCGTTTTGAAATACAACCGCAATTTGTTGTCCCTCAGTTATAGAAAAAATTCTTTCTAATTCGGGTTCATTGCATGCTATGCTTGCCGGAAAATTATTAAATAATGTAGGTTTGGCGGCAGGGCCAGATTGTGAAAATGAAGTTATAGTAATAAATATACTTAACATCATCAATGGAAATGCTTTAAGGCGTTTCATTGGTTTGTGGTTATGGTTTTTTAAAGAAATTGGATATTGCAGCAACCTGCACAGCTATACTAAACGCTATATTTTATAAGATATTATGTAAGAGATAAATAAAGTGCAAAAAATTACTTAACATCGTAATTGTACTACACTATTAAAGGTAGATCTACTAATATTGATTTGTAGCTAACATAACGAGTGTGCATGCTTCAATGGTTTCAATACCATTTTTTCTGCTAGTTGTTCAAGTTCAACGTTCTCTGTGCCGGGGTTAAAGATTATTCGTTTAGGCTTTAAGGAAAGTATGTACGTATAATATGGCTTTTGATTATGTGGATTTAGATATAATGTAACTGTATCAATATTTTGATGTTGCGTTAATGTTGTTTGAATGTTTATTTCATCTATTACTCCCGGTTTGTTGCCTATTGCTATTACCGGATGACGATGTTGAAGCAATTGTTTAACGGCTCTGTTGCTGTACCTGTCTGTTTTTTCTGAGGCACCAAGTACAAGTGTTGTTTTGTATGTCATAATAAAAATCTTGCTTTAATATCTGGTGACGGAATCATGCAGGAATTTTTTTGCCCAAACCATTTATATCTGTTTTTGGCTATATAGTTATATAATCCATCTCTTATAAATTTGGGCACTATAATAAAGCCACTACACAAAGGCCACAAACCTTTTAAATATTTACATACTTTTAATGCCGCCGTTGATTGTGTGTATGTAATGCCGTTTTCAATAAAAACAAACGACTGCATTTTGTTTACGGGTAAACTATATTGCTGTAACAGTTGTTGCCCTGTTGCACTTTGTAATGCTGCAAATTTTATTACCGCTTGTTTATCTCTTTTTATAACAAAATTTACCGAGCTATTGCAAAAATTACAAACACCATCAAATAATATTATTGGTTGAATATGCATTTATTTAAAAAATTAATTTTTCTTTTTTAGCCACATAAACAAAAACCACACCAATGCAGCCAATCCTACAGCTCTGCAAACTAAACCAACAGTCATAGCTGTATCAGCATAAGCCTGATGGGTAATTTTTGCCCATGCCCCAAAAGCCGTGCCTATTATACCTAATACTGCAATTGCACCAAACAAGTAATATTTATTCATAGGCTTAAGATACTATAAATTATTAATACGGGTTATGATAAAATAAAAAAGCGTTAGCTTTTAAACTAACGCCAAATCATTTTATAAAAATTTACTTTTGCTATACCAGCATGGTTACCGGGTTTTCTAAATACTTTTTTAATGTTTGTAAAAATGATGCCCCCACTGCTCCATCTACACTGCGGTGATCGCAGCTTAATGTAAGTTTCATTACATTGGTTACACCAAAGCTATCTCCCTTTTTACTACTTTTTCGCTTATGGCGCCTACGGCTAAAATTGCACTATCGGGCGGATTAATTATTGCGGTAAATTCTTCTATACCCATCATACCCAAATTAGAAATAGTAAACGTATTGCCGCTAAACTCTTGCGGTTGTAATTTTTTTTCTTTTGCTTTTGTGTAAAGTTCATTGGCATCTGCAGCTATTTGCGATAATGATTTATTATCTGCAAAGCGAATTACAGGCACAATTAATCCTTCGGGCATTGCAACTGCACTACCTATATGTATGTGATGGTTTTGACGAATGAAATCTCCCATCCAACTGCTGTTAACATCGGGATGCTTACGTAAAGCCATTGCCGAGGCTTTAATAATCATATCGTTAAATGATATTTTTACAGGGCTTACTTCGTTCATGCTAACTCTGGAAACAATGGCATTGTCCATATTTATTTCCATTGTTAAATAGAAATGAGGAGCACTAAATTTACTTTCGCCTAGTCTACGAGCAATTACCTTACGCATTTGCGTTAGTGGCGTATCGGTATAGCTTTCCGTTAGGTATGTGTTTGGTGAGGAGTTAGTGGGGAGTGGTGAAATTTCTGCCACTTTACTCACAACTGACGACTGACTACTTGTTACTGTTTTATATCCATCAATATCTTTCTTTGTAATTCTTCCGCCATCGCCGCTACCGCTAATTTGTGTTAAATCTATTCCTTTATCGGCCGCTAATTTTTTTGCAAGCGGTGATGCTTTTATGCGTTGGTCTGTAGTGGTCTGTAGTGTGTTGTGATTAATGAGTGTAGCAGCGGTTGCCTCTTTATTTACAATTGACGACTCACTACTTGAAGCCGATTTATTTGCTCCGCTTTTTTCGGCTGCAATATAAGCGCTTACATCTGTACCGGCTTTTCCAACTATTGCAATAATTTCATTTATTTTAGCGGCATTGCCGGCTTCTACACCTACATATAATAAAGTTCCTTCTTCGTAACCCACAACTTCCATTGTTGCTTTATCGGTTTCTACATCGGCAAGAGCATCATCGGCTTTTACAAAATCTCCAACCTTTTTATGCCATGCCACAATTTTACCTTCCGTCATTGTATCGCTTAAAAGCGGCATACGTATTTCTTTGGCTCCTGCAGGTAGCGTAACTGCTTGCTGTTTTATATTTTCTGTTTTAGGCATTTCAATAACTGTACTTTTTTCTTCTTTTACAGGCGTTGCAGAGCTTTCTAATGCCGCTTTATAATCTTCGTTTTCTTTACCAACAACAGCCAAAACACCATCTACCTGTACTGCCTTACCTTTATCTACACCTAAATATAAAATAGTTCCTTCGTTGTAACTTTCTAATTCCATAGTTGCTTTATCGGTTTCTACCTCGGCCAATAAATCGCCTGGCTTAACCTTATCGCCTACTTTTTTATGCCACGCCACAATTACCCCTTCCGTCATCGTATCACTCATTCGGGGCATTCGTATTACTTCCGCCATATTATATGTATTTCTTATTTATAAATTAAGGTGTGAAATTAAGGCAAAATTGCCGAAAAGGAGCACCTTGCAACAGCTAATAATCCAATTCTAAACGTAGTTTATCTTTTAATTCCTTTACCAAAGGATATTCTTCAATAATTTTTAAATATTGTTCTTTTGTGTTTAACGGTTTATCTTTTGGTTGTTCATGTGTTTCAGATTCTACTATTACAACATTGTATGTAAGTGTTTTATTGCCAAAGTAATTTTGCAAATGATCTATCAGTAAAGCTCTTTCCTGCTCAATAAATTTTTGCTGAATATTGTTTTCGGTTATTATTTCAATACTATCGTTATTAATAATATTAAGCTTTGCCATTTTAAAATTAGTAACGGCACTGTGGTTTTTACGGGCTTCTAATTGCTGAATAAAACTCCCCAGGCAACATACAAATCTTCTTCGGTTAAGGGTTTTGTATTTGAATCGCCTTTTGTTTGCTCTGCAACTTTTTGTCGTATTTTTTGTAAAGATGATAAACCTGCTTTGGGTTGAGGCATTTGTGCAGCTACTTCCGGCATAGGTTTAGCTACCGTTTTTTCAATTGTAAGTTTAGCCTGCGTTTCTTCTTTTTTGCAGCGGCAGATGATTATCCGGTGCAGCATTTACTTTAGCCAACCGTATAGGCTGCAAGCCTTTAAACGAAACAGGTTTTACAGTATCAGTTAGTTTTTTTTTATTACGCCGCTATCTGCAGTGCTTAATTCTATTGCCTGACTGAGATGTGTAAGTTTTATGATAGCCAACTCTACGTGTAATCTTTTATTACGTGCCTGTTTGTAATTTACTTCTGCATCATTCAATAAATTTAATGCGGCAATAAGCCATGCTGCATTTATTTTTTGGGCGGCCTCTACATATTTTTCTTTAAAATCATCGGCCACCTGAAGTAATATTGCAGCTCTTGCATCTTTGCTTACCAATACGTTTCGGCAAAATTCTGCAAAACCTTCTATCAATGTATCTCCTTCAAAACCTTTGGCATTTATTTCATCAAACAACAACATAGCATCGGCCAGTTGTTGTTGTTGCATATAATTAAGTAATTTAAAATAATAGTCTTCGTCTAAAATATTAAGATGCTCCAATGTATTACTGTAGGTAAGCTGGCCGTTGGTAAAGCTTACTATCTTATCTAAAATACTTAACGAATCTCTCATGCAGCCTTCACTCTTTTGCGCTATAATATGAAGGGCAGTTTTTTCGGCTTTAATTTCTTCCTTATCGCAAATTTCCTGCAGGTGCTCAACCGTATCGGCATTGGTAATTCGCTTAAAATCAAAAATTTGGCATCTGCTTAAAATGGTTGGTAATATTTTATGTTTTTCTGTAGTAGCTAAAATAAAAATTGCGTAAGGCGGTGGCTCTTCCAAAGTTTTTAAAAACGCATTAAATGCTGCAGAGCTTAACATGTGTACCTCATCTACAATATACACTTTGTATTTACCGGCTTGTGGTGCAAAGCGTACTTGCTCAACTAAATTTCGTATATCATCTACACTATTATTACTGGCAGCATCCAGCTCATGTATATTCATTGAACTACCGGCATCAAACGAAACGCAAGACTGGCATACATTACATGCTTCGCCATCTTTAGTTTGATTTTCGCAATTGATCGTTTTGGCTAAAATACGGGCACAGGTTGTTTTACCCACACCACGAGGGCCGGTAAATAAAAAAGCATGCGCCAACTGATTGTTGGTAATGGCATTTTTTAATGTTGTTGTTATATGCGCCTGCCCTACAACTGTGCTAAAGTTTTGAGGACGGTATTTACGTGCCGAAACGATGAATTTATCCATATACCTCAAACCCCTGAAGGGGCTTTTAATTAAGTTATTTTAAGAATATGCAATTTAAGCATAGTTTACTAACCTGTTACGATAAAGTAGGATGCCTTGCAAATTCTTTATTTCTATCAAATAAATAGCGATAGGTAGCTAAATTTCTGCTGCGGAAAGTATCGCCAAAATTTTCGGCTACGTTTACCATTTTAGGATTAAAATCACCAATCCACTGCATTTCGTACTCGGTATATGTTTTTGGTGGAGCTTGTACAATTTTTGCACTTTCGCCAATTAAATAGGCATCTATGCCTTTGCCTTGCCACTCAGGCACTACACCAAACACTAAACCGTTAAATTTTTTTGTGGGTTTAAATTTTTGCAAAAAAACAAACTTTAGTTTTTGCCATAAACCAAACTTACCGTTCATGTGTTTAAAATATTGGTTTAAATCGGGCAGGTTTAAAAACATCCCAATAGGTTCGTTTTTATAGTAAGCAAAATAAACTATGTTTTCGTCCATTACAGGTTTCATTTTATTAAACATTACTAATACCTGCTCTTTTGCCATTTCTTTTAAACCTCCATGACCGGCCCAAGCCTTATTATAAACAATTGCAAAATCGTTTGCAAATTTTTGTAAACTATTTTTTTTGATGGTAGCAAAGCTAAAATCAGGGTCTTGCGCTACTAATGCATGTCTTTCAACCGTTTTTTTGGATAACGGTGCCTGTGGATTAAACCCAAAACAAATTTGATTAAAGAAAACTTTAAAGCCATAGTTTTCAAAAAGATTTACATAATATGGCGGGTTGTAATTTAAGCAGTATAGTGGCGGATGAAAACCTTGGGTTACCAACCCCCACCATTTATCCCTTTCGCCAAAATTAATTGGGCCATCCATTGCTTCCATGCCTTTTTGTTGCAGCCAATTTTTTGCTGTATCAAACAATTTATTTGCAGCTTCCTGATTATTTACGCATTCAAAAAAACCCATGCCGCCAACAGCTACATCATCGCCTTTATTTTTATATTTTTTATTTACAAATGCTGCCACACGGCCAATAAACTCTCCATTGTCATTTTGTAAAAGCCATCTTTCTATTTCGCCAAACCTAAAAGCTTTGTTTTTCTCTTTATCAAAAACATCGTTAATGTCTTTATCCAGAGGGCGTATCCAATTGGTATCATTTTTGTTGATATTTACTGCAACTTGCAAAAACTGCTTAGCTGTAGTTGGATTATTGACTGGTATTATTTGCATTGGGCAAAAATAGTGAAAAAGCAGGAGGAGGCTTGAGTTGCACTAAACTTTAAAAGAATTGAATTGTCTAATAAAAATATCAATAATATTATGCGTATTTGTTGTAATAATTGGGCAGTTAAACTATTTAAATTAAATTTATACCATACAAAAATTAACTATGAGAAAACGAATCGTATATAGTTCATTATTTATCTTATTTATTTCTACGTTTTTAAGCTGTAAAAAACAGATCCTACCCCAACGCCTCCACCACCAATAAACCCATGCGATACTATTATTATTACTCCTTTTGCAACAAAAACGCATACTATTACCGGACAGTCGTTAGGTACTATTACTGTTACGTCACCAATAGGGTCGGGCTATACATATAGTATTGATGGCACTACGTTTCAGGCATCTGCCAACTTTTTTAATTTGCCGGCCGGCAATCATACTTTAACTGTAAAAAACAGTTTAGGTTGTAAAGGCACTTTAGTAAATACCATTAATGGTTACGGTGCTAAATTTTTTAATGTACGTACCATTATTAACGGCTATTGCGGGCCTTGCCATTTAAATGGTGGTGTTAGCGGTAGCAAAAATTTTGATGCCGATGATGCAGTTGTTGCCAATTGGGACAGAATAAAAGCAAGGGCAGTTGATAACCTTCCATCGCAAATGCCTGCGTTGCCAAATGCAGCATTAACGGCACAAGACAAACAGAAAATTACAGATTGGGTTAATGCCGGACATAGAATAACGGATTAGGCCGATGATTTTTTTTCCCATTTGTTATAAAGGAAATGCACAAAGAACACAGTGAATAAATACTGTTTGGGGGTTGGTATTAATTGCTCTTAATAAACTTAATAATAGAATTCTTCTTCATTGAAAAACAGTGCACTATCTTACCTTCATCATTGGCCTTACTTGCTGGTTGGTGCCGTTTTGAAAACGGGCATAATAAATACCATTGGGTAAATGTGATGCATCAAACGTAATGGTTTGTTTGCCTGCTGTGGCATAATCTTTCTCCAATAAGTTAGCGATTAATCTGCCGGAAGTATCCAAAATTTGTATCAAAGTATGGCCACCTTCGGTTGTAAACTCAATAGTTGTTTTATTGGTAAACGGATTGGGGTAGTTGGTAATTACCGTACTGCCCGATGTACTTGGCGGTGCTGGCACTTTACATGTACCATCTTTTATTAAAGGCAAATCTTGCAGTGTTGTGTTAATGGCCGGAGGAAACAAACTTGTTACGGTAGTTTTTGGGAGGCAAAACCATTTTTCTAACAGTGTGGCATAAATGCTTCTAAAATCGTACTGCATAGGTACGTTATCGTTTACATTGGCATTGGTTGGTATGGTGGGGTTATCGCCTAAAACACCGCCCTGCACTGCTTTACCAAAAACAAATAGCGGAGCTGCTGCACCATGATCGGTACCTACGCTGCTGTTACTTTTTATACGGCGTCCAAATTCGCTGTACGTCATCCCAACTACTCTATCTTCTACACCCAAAAAAACCAAATCATCCTGAAAAGCTTTAATAGCATCACTTACCCTTCCCAACAGCGTTGCATGAGCACCCACGGTAGTGTCGGTAGTTTGAGTTTGCAAACTATGCGTATCAAAACCACCAAAACTTACCATATACACTCTTGTTTTTAGTCCGCCTTTTATTAATCTAGCCACAATTTTTAATTGATCGGCCAGGCTATTGTTGGTTGGATAAGGGTTTTGCTGTGTTACACTATTTGCTGCTGCAATAATTGTACTGGAGTATTGCTGTGTTTGCTTAGCAATGGTACGTACAAAGCTTAGCTCTTTACCTGCTTTGGTTGCAGGCACAGGGTCGCTTGTGCCGTTTACTAATTGATAAAAATTGGTAGCGCTTGTAATACTCATGGCCATATTTACACTTGGTCCTTGTGTGGTAAGTGTAGCTGTAGATCCTATTTGTATAGCCAATGGATCTTTCATACTGGTGTTTGGATATCCGTTGGGGAAATTAGGATATTCATAATTCAAATATCTGCCTGCCCAGCCGGTATAAGCTTCCTGGCTGCTGTTGCTGGCCGTCATCCAAATATCTGTTGCTCTAAAATGAGAAAAATTAGGTTCCGGATATCCTACCGCCTGAATTACTTTTAATTTGTTCTCGTTATACATTGTTTGCAACCCGGTCATACTCGGATGGAGGCCTGTATTTGTATATCCGTTTAAGCGTAAGATGCTGTTTTCGGGAATGGCAATATTAGTACGGGCTGCGTTGTATAAGTTATATGTACTTATAGGAATAACCATATTTAGTCCATCGTTTCCGCCCGATAGTTGCACAATTACCAATACATGATCGGTATCTGTGCCGGTGCCCATTAATGCCTGCACTAATGGAGAATCGGCATTAAGTGCTTTTACAGCATATCCACTTATTAAAGCCGGAACACTTGCTGCTATTGATTTTCCTAAAAATTCTCTACGTTTCATAATAGTTCATTTTGCTGAATGGTGAGTGCTTAAATAATTACTACCAATAACTATTGACCAATAACTTTACGACAATTGGTATTCACTTAAATTCATTAAATACCTGAACAAATCTTTCAATCTTGTATTTACAATATTAAAATTAGCCGTTGATGGATTAGCGATATATGCACTCCAGGCATTTGTCCAGTAATAGTCGTACAACTGATTACTTAACAACATTTGTGTTTTCATTTGTTGTTTTGCCTGCGGAGATACGCTCATTCTGTACAAATATTTTATAGCATCGTCAATTAAATCATTTGGATTGCCCGGGTTTGATAAGGTTTTGGCAAAATCCACAAAATTAAATTGCATCCTAAAACTGTTTCGGGAGTAGCCGGAGTTTGTCATAATATCTGTAAACTGATTTCTTTTGGGTAAAGAATCGGTTGTTATCCAAATTTCATGAAAAGACGGCTCTTGATAATAAGCAGGAATACCAGCTACATTCGGCGGATTATGTAAATTAAGGCCTTGTAATATCATGTGATAATAAAGTGTATTCCAATGCCCGTAATTAGTATCCCAATCTGTTGCTAAAGGCATTTTTACTTCGTACTCCCTCATTGCTCCAATTACAATATCGGCAGGTGTTTTTATTAAACAACCTTGGTTTGCAACATCAAAAAAATGTTCGCTTTTAAACAAAGTAGTTAGCACAGGTTTAATATCGTAATTGCTGCTTCTAAAAATATCTGCCAAAGGCGTAATTACATTTGCTTCGGTTGCAGCATCTATTTCATAATAAATAAAAAAGCGATAAAATTTGCGTACAATAAATTTTGCTACTTCATTTTGAGCAAAAATCATGTTTAACAAATCGGTTAATTCCAAATCGCCGGCTGTAGCACCTGTACGCCCTGTAATTAGGGTGTTATTAAAAAAAGAAGAAAATTGTTTATTATTTGTATCATGCCTGCTTGCCGTAAAAATTCCCTGAGCAGGCTGGCCGTTTACGCCCCAATTGCCTATTTGCCAACCTGTTAATACTCTGGCGGCTTCTTTTACATCACTTTCTGTGTACTTGCTATCCGGGCCTTTGCCCAGTGTAAATAGCTCTTGCAACTCTCTGGCATAGTTTTCATCAGGTGCTGCTTTTGTGTTTAAGTATCCATTAAGGTAATTTAACATGGCAGCATTTTTAGTAATGTCTCTTACCATTGTTTTAAAATTGCCCAAACAATTTTGCCGTAGTGTTGTATGCTGTTGATATATCCAATTACCATAAAAACTTCATTTCCCTGATTTCCAAAATGGTTTATCCAAAAAAACATCAGCTTCTCTCTTATACTTCTATCTTGATTAATTAATACGCCTGTCCACCACTTGTAGTACGAATTTTGGCGGCGTCCCTGCGTATCGCTATGGTAGTTCCAATCGTTTGCCCATGTAGTACCTTGTGCTATATTGGTGTCGGGTGTTTGGCCGGTTTGTACATCGGTACTTGTGGTATATTCCTTTAAAGGCGGTGCTGGCTCGGGTGCCGCAGGATTTAATAATTCATCTACAGCCTGGCTCATTGTACGGGTTACAAAATAATCTACATCTGTTTTTTTTGCACCAAACATGGCTCGTTTTAAAAGATGTGTTACTTCATTGGTTGTCCATGCACCTGCATAAGGGTTAATACCACTTAATGTTCGGGCTGGCGATGCAAATGGTACTGATGTTTTTTTCTTTGTCTTACCTGCGGTAAGAAAGTCTCTTCTATCCATGGCAGTTTATTTGGAATAAGCTATAAATTATTTCGACTATAATTTTTCTGATGGGTTTAATAGGTTGTAGTATTTAACCTAGTTTCTTCTTTTGGTCTTTCGTCTTTGCTAAGATAACAAAAATAATGCCCAACATAAAGCCGGGCATATTAAATTTAAGTTTATAGTATTTTTACTCAATATTTTCAATTATGCCGGCAATACCCTGGCCGCCGCCAACACAGGCCGATACCATGCCGTATTTCTTTTTCAGGCGTTTCATATCGTTTAATAATTGCACTGTTAATTTACAACCTGTACAGCCCAAAGGATGCCCGAGAGCAATAGCGCCACCGTTAATATTTACTATATCCTGATTAAGATTTAAAGCTCGTATTACAGCTAAAGATTGCGATGCAAAAGCTTCGTTTAATTCTATTAAATCTATATCGTTTAAAGTCATTCCTGCTTGCTTTAATACTTTTGGTATAGCCTCTACGGGTCCAATACCCATAATACGAGGAGGCACACCAATGCTGGCACAATTTACCAGCCTGCCAATTGGTTTTAAACCTAATTCGTTCACCATTTTTTCGCTCATTACTATTACAAAAGCTGCACCATCACTGGTTTGTGAGCTATTGCCTGCAGTAACACAACCTCCTGCAGCAAAAGCCGGTTTCAATTTCGCCAAACCTTCTATACTGGTATCTGCCCTTACGCCCTCATCAGTATCTACAACAAAATTTCTTTTTTGTTTTTTCCCCTTTTCATCTAAATAAATTTCTTCAACATTTATGGGCAAAATTCCACTTTTAAAATAACCCTCCTTAATTGCATTGCCGGCTTTTAAGTGGCTTTTATAACTAAATGCATCTTGGTCTTCTCTGCTCACATTAAATTCTTTGGCAACTGCCTCGGCGGTTAAGCCCATACTTAAATAATAATCGGGTTCGGTTGTTGCAATGGAATATGCCGGTACTGTTTTCCATCCTGCTGTAGGTACAAGGCTCATGCTTTCTACGCCGCCGGCTATAATACAATCTGCCATACCACTTCTTATTTTTGCGGTTGCGGTAGCAATAGCTTCTAAACCACTGGCACAATACCTGTTTATGGTAATACCTGCTGCAGCAATACCAACTGCTCTGGCAGCAATAATACGGCCTACTTGTAAGCCTTGCTCTGCCTCTGGTACAGCATTACCTACAATAACATCATCTACCCTTTTTGCATCTAATTGCGGTATACTTGCCAGTAAACCTTTAATTACATCAATTGCTAAATCATCTGGCCTTGTAAATCTAAAACCACCTTTTTTACTTTTGGTAACTGCGGTACGGTAACCAGCTATAATGTATGCTTCTTGCATTATTGAATATTTTATATGTAAGATGTAATATTGGTTGTTTATGCAACCATGTACCAAAGATAAAAAATTTGAAAGGGAAAACTGTATTTTTGTATAAATAAAATTTTATGGCAAAACGAATTCTTATAGAATTAAAGAGTGCTAAAGCTAATAAACTTATAAAAGACCTTGAGGACCTAAATATTATTAAAATAGTAAGCGATCCGTTATTGAGCTTAACCGGCAAAAAAAGAGTTCAGGGCAGAAATTTTTTAAATGCACTTAAAGAGGCAAAATTGGCTGAGCAAGGGAAAATAAAATTGAAAACTGCCCAAAGTTTATTAGATGAGTTATAATATTATTCGTACCTCCGAGTTTACAAAGCATCTCAAACAATTAGCTAAAAAATATCCTTCTTTAAAAAGGGACTATGAAATATTACTTTCTATCCTACAAACAAATCCAACAACAGGAACTTCATTAGGACAAAATTGCTATAAACTCAGATGGAAAATTTCATCCAAGCAAACTGGTAAGAGTGGTGGTGCCAGAGTAATTACTTATGTAAAAATTGAAAGAAAAACAATTACTTTATTAGATGTATATGATAAGGCTGACAAAGAAAATATTACCGAAAAAGATTTATCTGCTTTATTAAAAAAGATAGACGACTAATGTATAAAATCTTTCGTTCTTTTCTGTTTTTATTTGAGCCTGAATGGGTGCATTATTTTAGTATGAATAGCCTTAGGTTCATTTGTAAATTACCTTTTGGCAAATTGATTGTTAAAAAATTATTTCAACCAACTAAGATTTTGAATTTTGAATTTTTGAATTTACGATTTAAAAATAAAGTAGGCCTTGCTGCCGGTTTTGATAAAAATGCCCAATACTTAAATGAATTAGAAGCACTTGGTTTTGGTTTTGTAGAAATTGGAACCGTAACTCCCAAGCCTCAAGCCGGTAACGATAAACCCCGTTTGTTTCGTTTACCAAAAGATAAAGCACTTATTAACAGAATGGGTTTTAATAATGATGGAGTGGAGGTTATTGCACAAAGGCTTAAAAGTTGGAAGTTGGCGGCCTGCCTACCGGACAGGCAGGTTGACAGCAAACCTCAAACTGTAAACTGCAAACTGATTATTGGTGGTAACATTGGCAAAAACAAAACCACACCTAACGATGATGCCTGGAAAGATTATGAAATTTGCTTTACAGCTTTACATCCTTATGTAGATTATTTTGTAGTAAATGTAAGCAGCCCAAATACACCTGGTTTAAGAGAGTTACAGGAAAAAGATTCCTTGAAAAAAATATTATCTAATCTGCAAACGCTAAACGCTAAACTTCTAAACCCTAAACCAATTTTACTTAAAATAGCCCCAGATTTAACCACTGAGCAATTAGATGATGTAATAGATTTGGCTTTAGAAATTAACTTGGATGGATTGGTAGCAACAAATACTACTATAAGTAGAGAAGGTCTTAGTCGTCAGTCGTCAGTCATCAGTCGTCAGCTGGGCGGTTTAAGCGGTTTGCCTGTTAAAGAAAGAAGTAACGAAATAGTAAAATACATTTATATAAAAACAAATGGAAAAATACCTATAATTGCAAGTGGCGGTATATTTACAGCTTCTGATGCTAAAGAAAAACTAAATGCAGGAGCAAGTTTAATACAAGTATGGACTGGCTTTATTTACGAAGGCCCAAGTATTGTAAAAAAAATATGCAACGAAATTAATTAAAACCACATCTTTACAAATACAAAATAATTTTTTAACAATTAAAATAAACAATTACCATGAGCGAAGAAGTAAAAAAAACAGGCGAAGAAGCACCGGAAGAAAAAGGCTTTTTTGACAAATTGAAAGACAAGTTTGAAGACATTAAAGACAAGGCTGAAGAAGTTTGGGACAAAGTAGAAGATAAAGCAGAGGAAGTATGGGACAAGGTGGAAGACAAAGCTGAAGATGCCTGGGATGCTACAAAAGAAAAAGCACACGACTTAAAAGAAAAAATTGCCGACAAATTTGATGGCGATGCTGATAAAAAAGAAGAGCCAAAAAGCTAATTCAATTTTTAAATTACTTTAATCCGGTTTTTCACAAACCGGATTTTTTATACCTATATAATTATATTTGCAGAAAACGAACACATGGATCAATTATTAACTATAGATGCACTTACCAGTTTAATAGCCCTCACTTTTATGGAAATTTTGTTGGGCATCGATAACGTAATTTTTGTATCTATTATTTTAGGCAGGTTACCCAATGACGCAGATAAAAAGAAAGCCTCTTTGGCATGGATGATTGTAGGTATTGCCATGCGATTAATTTTACTTTTCTTTTTAGCACAATTAATAGAACGTACGGGTGAGTTGTTTACCATTTTACATCATTCGGTAAGTTTAAAAGATATTATTACGTTAGGTGGAGGATTATTTTTATTAGTTAGCACAACACTTGAAATACATAATAAATTAGAAGGCGAAGACCCAAATGAAAAAGTAAAAAATCAAAAAGCTGCCACTTTAAAATCAATTATTGGTCAAATATTAATTATAGATATTGTTTTTAGTTTTGATGGCATTATTACAGCCATTGGCATGGTAAAAAATGATTTTTTTATTATACGAGTAATTGCCGTATTAATTGCCATGGCTTTTATGTTTGTATTTGCACCTAAAATATCTTCGTTTATACATAAACACCCAACTTTTAAAATGCTGGCGTTATCATTTTTAATTTTAATTGCAGTACTGTTGGTTGTTGAGGGCATACATGTAGATGCTGTACATATACCGCACGGCTATATTTACTTTGCCATGGCATTTTCGTTTACCGTAGAAATATTGAATATGCAACTACGCAAAAAATCGAAACCTGTGGAGTTAAGAGAACCTCATCTTACAGAAGAAACAAATAAATAGGTTTAGTTAGCTATTTTTGCACAAATATTTTTTATGCAAGATTTTTTTACGGCCGATTCGTTGGTGAGCTTATTAACCTTAACCATACTTGAAGTGGTGCTTGGGATAGATAATGTAATTTTTGTGTCTATCCTTATGGGGAGGTTAAATGACAAACAAAAAAATAATGCCCGTAAAATTTGGATGATAGCCGGCATAGCGGTACGAAGTTTAATGTTATTGGGCTTGGGTTGGTTAGTGGCTAATGGTAATACTGAAATCTTTAATGTTTTTGGTTATGGATTTAATTTACGTAACATAATTATGTTTGTGGGCGGTTTGTTTTTATTATACAAAACCGTTAAAGAAATTCATGCAAAACTTGAAGGAGAAGACATTGATGAAGCTGGTATAAAAAACAAAAGCTCTGTTAATTTTGGTGCAGTAATGAGCCAAATTATTATTATAGATATGGTGTTTTCGTTCGACAGCATTATTACAGCAGTTGGCCTGGCAAATCAAGTACCTGTAATGATTGTAGCCGTTATTATTGCTATGATAATTATGTTCTTTTTTGCACAAAAAATTTCTTCTTTTATACATAAACATCCTACATTAAAAATGCTGGCACTTTCGTTTTTATTAATGGTAGGCTTTAGCTTATTTTTTGAAGGCTTACACCCTATACATCATAAAGAAATACCAAAAGGATATATTTATGTAAGTATGGCTTTTGCTTTTGGTGTAGAAATGATGAACATGCTAATGCGTAAAAAAACAAAGAGCAAACCTGTAGAGTTAAAAGAGCCAGAATTGGAAGAAATGAATAACGATGTGAGTGATCAGGCAAAATAAATATTTACTGCACTACAGAAATAATATAGCTAATTGAAACAAGGTTAATAGGACTTGTTTAGCAAGAGCATAGCTATTAGTGTAAAGAAATTACCCTTGTTTTTAATAGGGTTCCTACTCAAAAATATAAGAGCAATAATTAATAGTGTTACTAATATTAGTAAAATAAAAAACCGCCTTCAAAAAAATGAAGACGGCCTTTTTAAGCATGAGAGACTCTTTATTGTTTTATAAAATTTGCAGTATTATTTGTTTCGCCATCACTTAATTGCACTATATATTTTCCTTTGGGAAGATGATTGATGTTAAGTTTTAAAGGTTGTTGATTTTGCATGGATGTAATTATTACTTGCCTGCCTTGTGCATCGTAAACATTTATGATAACTGTTTTTTGTCTTCCGCCAAAATCAATATTTACCAATTGTGTTGCTGGGTTTGGATAAATATTTACCTGCTTGCCATACTCATCAAACAATACTTTTACAATATTGCTATAAGTAGTTTTTCCATCAATATCAACTTGTTTTAGTCTGTAAAAATTTACACCTTTTAAAGGCTGTACATCTTCAAATGCATAATTATTATTACCAGATGTATTTACTGCAACCACAGAGCCAATCTTACTATACAAACCACTATTGCTGCTTCTTTCTATATCAAAATACGATGTGTTTACTTCGTTGGTTGTTTTCCATTTTAGCAAAACGGTGCTTTGATTTTTATAGGCATCAAAACTCAATAATTTTAAAGGCACTGTGCCGGTAACTGTTATGGTATCAAATGCAAATAAACCCCAATCATTTTTTGTACGTATAGCTATAAAATGTTGCCCTTGCGATGTACCTACAGGAATTGGTAAAACAAAATTTTGATTAAAGCTTTGCCCACCAGGAATAGTAAATGACGTACCGTTACCAACACCGGGATCCGTATCAATAAAATATTCAGCAGCCGTCATGCCTGCACTATTGGTGGTTTGCGTACTTATATAAAACCCTCTGTTTTCAAATAAGCCCCATTTGCCATCTGCATCTTTGGTACGTATGGCTACAAAATGAAAACCTGCTGCTAATGACGCAGTAGAAACTGATGCTACAAAATTTACATTTGCACCTGTTGTAACTGATATAGGAGTGCCATTACCTACTCCGGGATCGGCATCTACAAAAGATTCAGCAGCTACAAGATTACCTACATTATTAGTTTGTGTACTGATATAAAATCCTCTGTTTTCAAACAATCCCCATTTACCATCAACATCTTTTGTGCGTATGGCTACAAAATGAAAACCAGGTGTTAAAGATGTGGTTGGAACTGTAGCCACAAAATTTACATTTGCTCCCGATGTAACAGCAATAGGCGTTCCATTGCCCACACCAGGATCGGCATCTACAAAAAATTCCGCTGCTGTTATGTTGCCTACATTAGTTGTTGAAGAACTTATATAAAATCCTCTGTTTTCAAACAAACCCCATTTGCCATCTACATCTTTGGTACGTATGGCTACAAAATGAAAACCATTTGATAAAGATGTTGTTGGTATGGTAGCAACAAATGTTGGGTTTGGTCCAGCAGTAATTGGTGTTATTGCTGTTGCATTTCCAACGCCAGGGTCGGCATCTACAAAAAATTCGGCGGCTGTTATGTTGCCAACATTAGTTGTTGAAGAACTTATATAAAAACCTCTATTTTCGTACAAACCCCATTTGCCTAAATTATCTTTTGTACGAATACCTACAAAATGAAACCCATTAGATAAAGATGTAGTAGGCACTGATGCAACAAAATTTACATTTGCCCCAGTTGGCGAAACAGTAATAGGTGTTGCATTTCCAACGCCAGGGTCTGCATCTACAAAAAATTCTGCAGCAACAATTGTTTGTGCATGGGTGCATACATAACTGCTCCAAGCTATTACTAATAAAATTATTTTTTTCATGTTAACTCATTTTAATTGTTAAAAAAGAGAAAACATTAATTACTTATTCTTGCATCTACATTAATAGTAACATTACCGCCTGCAGGCACTGTTGGTGTAATTACATTCATGCTAAAAATACGTGGAAAGCGACTGTTGCGGCTGTTAGCCCAGTTTAAACTACCCACAGCATCAAACAAAAAGCCCATATCTTTTCCATCACTACCACTGTTATTTGCAGGGCCAGCGGCGATACTAAAATCAGATATTGAAGAGGCTGTACCTGCATTTACGGCTGTTTGATTGGCCATTTGTGGGTCTTGATTTTCAACATTACCTACCCCATTTACATTACCATCATTTGCCCATGGGTTATTTATACCGGAATTGAATGTTATGTTATTATTAAAAGTACTATTTAAAACCCGGCCTGTATTAAATGAACGGCGTACAAATATGTTGTTAGAAAATGTCATAAATCTGTTTACAGATGCATTTGTAACATTACGAGTGCCGCTACCAGGACCATACCATAAGTTATGATCGAATAAAACATTTATACAATTATTAAATCCAGATAGATTACCATCTCTTGCAGTTCCATTTTCAAAAAAACTATTATTTTGGAAAAGAAAATTTTGATAAGTGCTACTTGAACTTGCATCAACGCTGCTATTATCAAACAAGTTGCCCTCAAATAAATATCCGCTATAAGTAATGCCACCTTGAGTAATTTGCATTGAAAGGCTAGAAAAGTGGTTACGAATAAAACGAAGGTTATCTGGCTTTGAAGAATTAATACTAATCGTACTTGTAAAAACTAACCCTTGATACTCAGAGTTTGCACAACCGGCTCCAGTAATAGTAAAACCGGGTATTGATACCGTAAAAGGCAAATTTTTATCTGGTGTCCAACCTGGTCCAATAAAAACAAGTTGCTTATTCGTTTGTGTAAAAGCAAAATAAGCATTTGGGCTACCATGGATATAAATAGTATCGCCATTAGCAGCAGCATTTACCGCTGTTTGAATGTTATTGAATTGTGCTAATGTAGTTGGAGAATTACTTACAGTGTGCACTGTTGCTTGTACTGCTAATGCCATTAGCATGAGGATAAAAGAAAAAAACTGTTTCATGATTGTGCGTTTTATGATTTAACTAATTTGATGAAAAAAAATATTTGTCAACATGCCATTCATGTTCCAAGAGGTAATTGTTTTAAAACTACCAAGGAAAGAAGTGCTTACTTTGACAATGTAAAAATGAAAAGGAAAAAAAACTTATAACTCACTAATTGTAGTGAATTAGTTTAGCCGTGTTGATGCAAATTTTTGTAGTAAAAGGCAATAGCTTCGCCTAAAGATGAAACATGTAGTTTTTCATAAACCCTTTTAGCATGTGTATTTACGGTATGAAAACTTAAGAACAATTTATCGGCAACCATTTTATAACTAAGCCCTTCGGCCAGTAACTCCAGCACCTGCATTTCTCTGGCAGATAAGGCAACGGTATTTGTATGTGGTTTAAAATACTCAAGTACTTTTAATGCAATACCCGGATTCATAACCGCACCGCCTTCATGTACTTCCTGCACTGCTTGCAGTATGCGTTGCGGTGAGTCTTTCTTTAAAATGTAGCCACTGGCACCATTTTTAATGCACTCAAATATTTTATCGCTATCGTCAAACACTGTTTGCATTAATACTTTTATATGCGGATGATTTTGCTTTATTAATTTTAATCCAACTATACCATCGGCATCAGGCATATTAATATCCATCAACACCACATCCGGAAAATACGTTTCCATATCTACCAACACATTTGTGCAATTGGGTGCTTCGCCGGCATATTGTAACTCGGGGCTAAGTTCTAATAAAGCCTTCAGGCTATCACGCCTTACAGTATTATCATCGTATATAAAAACTTTTATTGCCACATATCAAAATTAACAGGAATACTACTAATCGGTATCACTAATTTTAGTTACAGCCATTTTAGTGGAACTGTAATTTTTATTCTTGTTCCATTATTTTTACCCGATTCAATAGTGCAAGTACCATTAAGTTCTTTTGCTCTTTGCTTTATGTTTTGCAAGCCGTTACCGTTGGTATTTTTTTGTGTATCAAAGCCAATTCCATTATCAAAAATTATTAACACCAAGTGTTTATTCATTATCTCCATAAGCAAAGAAGCCTCTGTAGCCATGCTATATTTGGCCATATTATTCATTGCTTCTTTTATTATGAGTAATATATTTTTTCGGGCAGTAATATTAACCAGCGCATTTTCTGTTTCCGGAGTAATGCTGTATTTAAAATGGATGTTTTTTTCACTTAATAATTCTGCTCCAAAGTTTTTTACTTTCGTTTCAAGCGAAGTTGTAGCAGTATCATTCTTACGCATACTCCAAACAATATCATTCATGGTTTCCATTACAGATTTACTTTGTGCCGAAATTTTTTTAACCATGTCCATTGCTTTTGATGGATTGCTTTCAATTGTTTTTTCTGCAATGGCTCCATAAATTTGTAAACTGCTTAAGGATGCTCCAATATCGTCATGCAAATCCTGACTTATTTTTTGCCGCATTTTTGCAACGGCAATTTTTTGATTAAGGTAATATCTGTATAATAAAAAAAGTCCTACTAATAATGCCATTGCAGCCAGCACCATTAGCAACCGTGTATTAGCTAATTTTTGTTTTTGTTTCGCATCTTCTACCTCCATATTAAGCAAGCGCTTTTCGTTGGCTACCCCACTATTTAATATAGTTTGAATTTGAGTATTACTCCCTTTTATATTTGCAGTTTCAATGGAAGATTTTAGTTCAAGTGTTTTTACCAACTCGGCATTATTATTTTGTTTCCGGTAAATATCTATTGCAGTGTTTAAAAAATTGAGTGCATAAAAACGATTAATATTTGGATTTTGTTTTAATAAATCAAACCCATAAGCCAACGTTTGACTTACATTGCTGTTATTTTGTACAAGCTGATGGCATTTTGCCAAGCCTCCATAACAAACCAGCGCCACATCTATATCTTTTGACGACAAGGCCGTATTTATTCCTTTGATATAATTATTTTTAGCACTATCTATATTTTGCAATTGCAAATAAACATCCCCTAAACCTGAATAAGCTACAGAAATACCACGTTTCCAACTTATTTCGGTTGCCTTTTCTAAAGATTTTAAATTGCATGCCAACGCACTTTCATAATTTTTTAATTTGTAATAAGCCTCGGCTAAATTTCCATACAAGTGATGTGGTTTACTTAAGCTTAAATAAGTTGAAGGAAATGGAGGTTGTTGTGTGTACAATAATCCCTTTTTATAATATGGTATTGATTGTTCAACACTATCTATATTCATATAAAACAAGCCTAAAAAATTATAGCTATCTGCCAAAAGTAAACTATCATTTAGCGCTTGCGCCATTGCAAGGCCACGGCGGCTTTCCTGTAAACCCAATTGCTGTAAATTGTTATAATAATAAACTTCTGCCTGGCGGGTAATTAAAAAATAATTATTTAACGAGTTGGCTTTTACCGGCAAAATGGCATGTATTTTATTCAACCAAATTTGAGCCGAATCGTATTGCTCAATCTCCATGTAAGTATCTGCAATAAAAAAAAAGGTTTTAATATTCTCGGCCTCTGAATTTGAATTAATAGAGCTTTTTTTCGCCGAATCAATTAAAACAGCATATTGTGCTACACTAAACTTAGCTAACAATAAAAAAGTAAAAATTGAAAACAATTTTTTGCTTGTCATTAAGGAAAGATAAATAAAATATTGCTTACTGGCAAGTAATGCTGCCGCAACAACCCCTGCCGTTTCTGTCCTCAACCTTGTATTACCCAACCCTACAGGTTCAAAATTATTCTGCAAAGCCAATTCAATTTCTTTTGGAGTAAAATCACCTTCGGGACCAATAAGAATTAGTTTAGAGGTTGAGGAATTTAGAAGTTTAGAAGTTAGAGGCTGCTTTTTTTCTTCATTTTCGCAATGGGCAATAAATTTTGTGGTATCTGTAAATTTTTGATTAACAAAATTATCAAAGCTTTGTGGTGCTTGTAATACAGGCAACCAACATTGCTGGCTTTGCAGCATGGCACTTATTAAAATACTATTTAATCGTTCAAATTTAAAAGCTGCTTTTTCGGTGCGTTCACATATTAACGGAATAATTTGGGTAATCCCTATTTCAGTTGCTTTTTCTAAAAACCATTCAAACCGGGTAGTGTTTTTTAGTAGTGAGATAGCAATAGTAATTTTGAATTTTGAATTTTGAATTTTTGAACCTTGCCTACCGGCAGGCAGGTGTTGAATTTGATTTACAATACATCGCTTTCTGTTATCATCAATTATTTCACATGTAAATAAACTTCCTTTACCATCTGTTAATTGTAAATGCTCACCATTTTTCATTCGCAATACTTGCACCATATGTTTACTGGTGTGTTCATCTAAAGTTATTTGTGTAGATGAAGGGTAAATATCTTCTTTGTAAAAAAATGGTAATGACATAATTAAAAATGGAATGAAAAATCAAATTTAATTCTTCATTCCAAATAAAGTAGATTATCAATAAATATTCTTCGCTTTCACCTTCGAGTTCCCTCTCCTTCGGAGAGGGGTTGGGGTGAGTCTTTAAAATGGTGCATCATCATCAAACTCTCCATCATTCATTTTACTGCCTTTTTGTATGTACAGTTTTGCATCGTTTCCTCCGCCGCCATCAAGCCCGGCAACAGGCTTCCAATTGCCGCCCTGTGGTAAACCCGGGTTAAAATCACCGCCACCGCTTTCATCTTCAATAAATTTTTGAATATGCAGCAAGGCTTTTAATTTAACGGTATCTAAACTACCATTTCTGTGCTTGGCAATTTTTACATACGTTTCGCCTTTGTTGCTTTCGCCAAATTCGTTGGCAGTAATATCGTAATACTCTGGCCTGTAAAGGAACATAACCATATCGGCATCTTGCTCAATTGCACCCGATTCTCTTAAATCGCTCAACTGCGGAATTTTAGCGCCCTCTTTTCTTTTTTCTACTTCCCTGCTCAATTGTGATAATGCAATTATGGGCACTTGCAATTCTTTTGCTAGGCCTTTTAAATCACGGGATATTCTGCTAATTTCTTGTTCTCTGTTTCCGTTTCTGTTTTCGCCGGCACCACTCATTAATTGCAGGTAGTCAATTATAATTAATCCTACATTATGTTTGTTTTTTAACCTTCGGCATTTTGCTCTTAATTCAAAAATATTTAATGCCGCAGTATCATCAATAAAAATAGGCGCTTTACTCAATCTTTCTATCCCTTTTTTATACAATTGCTTCATCTCATGCTCTTCTAATTTTCCTCTGGCAATTTTTTCTAACCATATTTCACTTTCGGCGCTTAAAATACGTTGCACCAACTGGCTGCTGCTCATCTCTAAACTAAAAAAGCCAACTGCTGTGGGTTTGTGTGCATCTAATGCTGCACTACGGGCAAGGTTAAGTGCAAAGGCAGTTTTACCTACCGATGGTCTTGCGGCTAAAACAATTAAATCGGTTTGTTGCCAACCATACGTAATTCTATCAAGGCTTGGAAAACCGGTAGGCACACCTGTTATATCCTCTTGCCTGTTACGCATATCTTCAATACGCTGTATGGTTTTTACCAATACGGTATCTATGCTATCAAAATTTTTACGTAAATGGCTGTTGGTAATTTCAAAAAGTTTTCCTTCGGCTTCATCTAGCATATCAAATACATCGGTACTATCTTCGTAAGCATCGCCAATTATTTCGCCGCTAATGCGTATTAACTCCCGTTGTATAAATTTTTGCAAAACAATTCTGCTATGTGCATCAATATTGGCGCTTGATACAACTGCGTTGGTAAGTTTAGAAACATAATATGCTCCACCAACCAAATCCAACTCTTCCCTAAACTTTAATTCCTCTACCACAGTAAGCATATCAATGGGCAAACTTTTTATTGCCAACCCCTGCATGGCTCTGTAAATTTTTTGGTTGGCATCGCTGTAAAAACATTCGGGCTTTAAAATTTCCACAACCGTATCAAAAGCACTTTTTTCAAGCATTATAGCACCTAATACGGCTTCTTCTAATTCTTTGGCCTGTGGTGGTACTTTACCATACATCATGGTATTTAAATCCAACGGCGATTTTCTTCTGCCCGTTTTTCTGTCTTTATTTAGATTAGTTAATTCCATTGTTAATTACGTTGCTTGGTTTGGTTTTGCAAAAAAATTGCAGAGCGGCTAAGATAAATGCAATTCAACATAAAATCCACCATCTTTTTTATTCACACTCTCAATTTACGCTATTTTTTAGTGCTTTTCCACAGTATTTTCACCTGAAAACACAGTTATCAACCACCTATTAACAGATAATCCACTTTAAAAAATTCAGCAAAATAAAGCTATTCTTTCGCTTTGTTAACAATTTGATAATACCAAATTTTCTTTTTCTGCACGGCTAATAAATGCAAGATCGAGGCGGTAAACAAATAAGCCAAAATTTACTGTTTTTGAAGAAATATTTTTTTCTCAAATAAGTTGTTTGAAGATTTACTCTCTTTATATAAGTGCAATGGATCTACCTCTATTTGTAAATAATACCAACCCATAGGTAAATTTTTGGGTAACTGTATTGCTTGTCCTTCATATAACATGCCATAGGTATCATACCCACCTACCGAAATGCCCTGGCTTTGGCTATGGCAGTCTGTATAACTACCTAAGCCATAGTTTTTTAGGTTTTGTACATTATAACCCACATTATTAATTTTACATAAATTATCATTCTCAAGACAAATGCCCGTATCAAATAAACAATAACTTACTTTATTGCTTTTACCTATTATTTTTTGTACTACACGTTTTTTTGTTCTTATTTTTTTTACAATTCGTAATTCTATCCAATTATCTACATGATAGTGTCGATGACCAGGCTTTTCATCAAAATATAAAGTACCAGCTTCTTTATAAATTTTTACCAATTTCCCATTTACTTTTTTGTAGATGACTTGCAATATTGTTTGCCTTGCAAGTTCATTATTAGTACATCTTGTCCCACTATCTACTAATGTATTACCACAATACCATTTTCCAGAGCCCTTGATTTCCATAGGTCCTTCGCCTATGTTAGCTATTGAAGCCGCTACCCTTACTTGGCCTGGGTATTGTAAATCATTATAGCTATACTCTTGTAATTGATTTACTGAAAAGCTTGGTAAAATAACTAAATCGGGTAATAGTAAAGAATCTTTTTGTGGGTAAGAGCACTGGCATGCATTTGCATTATTAACAGTACAACTGCTTGTAGTGTTAAACACTGGATTTTTTCCAAATTTTAACGATACACTATTTAATTTACCAATATTTTCTTTATGCAAATCTTCAATAATAAGATACCAAAAGCCATTTGGGCTTTGGCCGTTATTTATATACTCCATTCGGCTATCTGGTGTATACTCGCCAACAAATGGGGCTTTAGCTTCATGTATATAACCGCTAAATCCTTTGGGGGTAAAGCATGTATTTTGATAATCTTGGCCATTATTGCCCCCATTTCTATTGGTAAGCCAAATAGTGGTGCCATCCGGCGACATTAATTGAATTTTAAGATCTGAAATTTTAGTATGATTAATATTGATACAAACAGATAGTAAGCCAAAACTAGTATCCATTTTTTGATTTGTTAATCCAACGACTTCTATGGGAAAAATATCTCTATTAAATTCTTCGTTAAAATCATTAATAACACCTCCATTTGCATAAAAGTTTGTGCTTGGCATACATAACTGCCAAATAAAAAATAAAAGCCATTGATAAAATACCAATGGCCTTTGGAAAACTTAGTTTATTCATTTTATAAAACAAGTATTTTAAACTTCTTAAATTCTGCTCCGTTAATTACTTCTACAAGTATATTACCCTTAATATTAGGGATTAAATCTACCACATAGTTTTTTAAACCTTCTACCCTTTTAGTTAATAACAATCTTCCATCAATGCTAAAAATATTTATAATAGTTTGCTTTGTTGATTTTACAGCTACATAAATAGTATTTTTATTTACAGGGTTTGGGTAGGCTTTTATTGAATTAGAATTGTTATCTAAAGTTAACACATTTGAATATTTAAGAGAACCATCTTTTTGAAAAATTCCCATTCTATAAAATACTCTTCCTTCATATTTTTTTAATGGGTTGGATAAGTATGTTATTAATCCCTTCTTATTATCCACAATAGTTTCAAAAGTAGTATAATTTATACCATCAAAACTTTCTTGCAATACAAACTTGTTTTGTTCTAAATCTGTTTCTACAATCCACCTTAGTCTACTATCTGCTCCTTGTTTTACAAAATCAAAACCTATTAATTTAAGATTCAATATTAACGAACAATCAATAGTATAATTAGTGCCTGCAACACAGCCTGGGTTTGCATTTGCATCAAAGCCATGGCCAGCTGTATTTACATCGCAAAACTTCATACCTGTACCTGCGAAACATGCCCCCGAGTTTGATATTGTACTAGTTCCATTTGTCACTATTACTCTACCATTTGTACCAGCCATATTGTTTGATGGGTTTGAAGTAATATTCAAATTGCCATTATTAATTTGTATAATTCCATCATTTAATGTATACCCTTGAAATGTAGTATTACCATTAAAAACTACAATACCTGTTGAGTAGTTTTTAAAACCAAATCCGGCTCCTTTATCCCCTACTGTAAATGTATTTGGTGAAACAGTACCTAAGCCCCTTACTTTTCCATAATTTTTAAAATCACCATGATTATTCAAAGTGCCTTGTATTGTAATTTCTCCACCCACATTGTTTGTAATATTAGATTCTGCATTTTCTAAATTTTTGAAATTTATGGTGCCGCTGTTTACCAAAATTGCATTTTGCTGGTTAAATTGAACAAGGCTTGGTGATGTAGCATTAATAACACCCCCAGTTAAATTGTTTATTGTTTATTGTTTTTTCTTGCCCGCCATTGCCCTGTACTGTAAATTGAGATGTAGTTGTAAAGTTTACTGTCCCACTATTATTTAGGGTAAATTTACCATTGCCAGAAAAATCCGTTCGACCATAATTGAACGTTCCGCCACTCATAACGTTAAAAGTAATATTACTATTAAAATTAGCATTGTTAAGAGTGAGAGTTCCGTAAACATCAATTATAGGAGCATTACTAAAATTTTGCCCATCTGCATTCCAAACAACACCTGATGCCACACATACTCTAGGATTAGCACCATTGTAATTAATATTTAAACCAGTGGCATTCCCTGTAATACACAATTTTTCGGCAGCAGCTAAATTAAAACTTGTTCCTCCGCTACCATTGTAAGTGTAAGTACAACCCATACATTGAGCAATACTATAATTTGTAGGTAAAATCATTAAAACAGTTGCAAAAAGTTTACTACAAAAAAGTAATAGGTTTTTCATGTATTTTTTTAATAAGATTATTAAATAAAAAAAAAGGTTGCACATTGGGTTAATTACTACTGCATAATAATAATAACCTTAATTTGCCTGCAAAGTTACTCAAAGTAATTAAGGATTTGAATAAAAGTATAAAAACATTCTTTCGCAAATGTGTATTTTTGCAACATAAATAACTTTATTTTCCGTTTTTCCCTTTTTTGAATTATAAACTAATATATTAAATGACATTAAGTTACAACTGGCTGAGTGAATATCTCCCTGAACAAATAGAACCTGAAAAATTGAGTAAAATTTTGACTGCTATTGGTTTAGAGGTAGAAAGTATGGACGCTTTTGAGGAAGTTAAAGGTGGTTTACAAGGCTTAGTAATTGGCGAAGTTTTAGAATGTGAAAAGCATCCGGATGCTGATAAATTAAGTTTAACAAAAGTAAATATTGGAAGTGGTGATTTATTGCAAATAGTTTGCGGTGCTCCAAATGTAGCTGTTGGGCAAAAAGTAGTGGTAGCCACAATTGGTACTACCATTTACCCAACCAATGGCGAACCGCTTACCATGAAAAAAGCAAAAATACGTGGTAGCGAAAGCTACGGAATGATTTGTGCCGAAGATGAAATTGGAATGAGTGATAACCATGCAGGAATTTTAGTTTTACCAAACGATGCTATTGTGGGTACTACTGCAACAGATTATTTTAAACCTTACAATGATACTGTTTTTGAAATTGGCTTAACGCCTAACCGGATGGATGCTATGAGCCATTTGGGCGTAGCTAAAGATGTTTGTGCATATTTAAGCCATCATACCAAAAAAGATACACATGTAAAATCGCCTTTTAAAAATAATTTTAAAGTAGACCATCAAGGTTTGCAAATGGATGTATTGGTAGAAAATACAGATGCTTGCCCTCGTTACGCAGGCGTAAGCATACAAGGCGTAACTATTGCAGAAAGCCCAAAATGGTTGCAACAAAAATTAAAAGCCATTGGTGTAAGGCCCATTAATAATATTGTAGACATTACCAATTATATTTTACATGAAACCGGCCAGCCTTTACATGCTTTTGATGCCGATATAATTGAGGCCAAAAAAGTAATTATAAAAAATGTAACCGAAGGCACACCTTTTATTTCCTTAGATGAAAAAGAAAGAAAGGTAAGTGAAAATGATTTAATGATTTGTGATGGTAACGGAACGCCAATGTGTATTGGCGGTGTTTTTGGTGGATTAACAAGCGGTGTAAAACCATCTACTAAAAATATTTTTTTAGAGAGTGCATGGTTTAATCCAGCCTCTATAAGAAAATCATCTTTACACCATGGGTTACGTACAGATGCTGCTACTCGTTTTGAAAAAGGTGTAGATATCAGCAACACGGTAAATGTTTTAAAAAGAGCTGCCATGCTTATTAAAGAAATTGCTGGTGGCGAAATTGCAAGCGATATTACAGATGTTTATTCTAACCCTAAAGAAAAAACAGAGATAGCACTAAAATATCATTACCTGAAAAAATTGAGTGGAAAAAATTACCATGGCGATACAGTAAAAGATATTTTAAGCAGCCTTGGTTTTGAAATTATTAAAGAAGGCATGGATGAACTTTGGGTAAAAGTGCCTTTTAGTAAACCCGATGTAACTATCCCTGCCGATTTGGTTGAAGAAATAATGCGTATTGATGGATTGGATAATGTAGAAATTCCACAGTTTATAACCATAGCTCCTTCTGTTGAAACATTGGCTCATCAAGCGGCTTATCAAGAAAAAGTAAGTAACTATTTAGTTGGCTTGGGTTTTAACGAAATATTTACCAATAGCATTACCAACAGTGCTTATTTTGATGATACTACATTGCAATCCACAGTAAAAATGATGAATAACCTTAGTGCAGAGCTGGATGTACTAAGGCCATCCATGTTGCAAACAGGTTTGCAAACTATTGCACACAACATCAACAGGAAAAATACAGATGTTAAATTTTATGAGTTTGGCAAAACCTATTCCACAACCGAAGTAGGTAAGTATGCAGAAGCTAATCATCTTTGTTTATACATTACAGGTAATAAAATAGCAGATAGTTGGAATACTAAAGTTTCCAAAATGGATATTTATTTTGCGAAAGGCGTAGTACAACAAATTTTAAACATTGTAGGATTAAGGGATTGTACAATTACCATTGAGAACCATATCATCTTACTAAAAAAAGGAAATGATATAGTAGCCGAGGTAAAAGAAGTAGAAAAGTAGAGGCTGCCAAAATGGATATTAAACAACCTGTTTTTTATGCCGATATGAATTGGGATAAAGTAATACAATTAACAAAAAAGCAAAAATTAACATACACCGAAATATCAAAATACCCTACAGTACAACGAGATTTAGCTGTTGTTGTAGATAAAAGCCTAACTTATCAGCAAATTGAACAAACAACATACGCAGCAAAAGTTAATAAATTAAAAAGCGTAAACTTGTTTGATATTTTTGAAAGCGAAAAATTAGGTGCAGGCAAAAAAAGCATGGCTGTAAGTTTTACTTTTTTAGATGAAGAAAAAACATTGACCGATAAGGAAATTGATGGCATGATGAGCAAAATAATTTCATCTTACGAAAAAGAATTAGGAGCAGAAATACGAAAATAATTTGCAAGAACTGGAACAACATATTAACCGAATTAACCAAAAGCTTCAGCAATTGCTTAAGAAATACGAGCAATTGCAAGAAGATAATGAACGCCAGGGGAAACTCATTAAAGAATTACAACAACAAAAAGAAAGCAGTGGCGAACAAATACGTACTTTACAACAACAAGTAAATATATTAAAAGCTTCAACCGGCGATATGAACGAGGCGGATAAAAAGAATTTTGAAAAGCATATTAACCAATACATTAAAGAAATAGATAAGTGCATTACTTATTTAAGCGAATAATATATGGCCGATTTAATACCTATAAATATTGTAATTGGCGATAGAACGTATCGTATAAAAACCCTTCCTAACGATGAAGAAGCAATACGTAAAACTCTAAAAACCATTAACGAAAAAATTGTGGAGTTTAAAACACAATTTGCCGGTAAGGATATGCAAGACTATATTGCAATGGTTTTAATTTGGTACGCTACACAAGCCGCATCTCAACCCAACGAACAACAGCATAAAGAATTTACAAAAGCACTTGAAGTTTTAGAACAGCAACTTACTAAGCATTTATAGTTTATATACTACTCTAAGTAATACTTTCCCCCTTTTTCGGTTACAAGTTGCCTTATGGCACATTTTTTGTTAGTTTTATATATAAATCTAATAAAGCCAAGTACTATGACTGCCAAAAATGCGGCCATTCGCCGTTATATATTGCTTTCGGTAATAGTTTTTTTATCAAACAACTATGCTGGCTTGGCTCAACTTACGGCAAATTTTTCTGCCACTCCTTTATCCGGTTGCTCTCCTTTAATTGTAAGTTTTACCGATCAATCAACCGGAAGCCCTACACAATGGCACTGGGATTTGGGTAACTCCACAATATCAACCGTACAAAATCCGTCTACAACATATTTTACGCTGGCTCTTACACAATAAAATTGGTTGTACGAAATGCTGCAGGTGATGCCGATTCGCTAACAAGAACACAATATATTACTGTAAACCCCAACCCAACTGTAGCTTTTACCGCCACGCCCCTAATTGGTTGTATACCATTGTTGGTTCAATTTAATAATACATCCAATCCTGGCCCAGGAGCAACAGCCAATTGGCAATGGGATTTTGGTGATGGTAATTTATCTACCCAACAAAATCCATCGCACACATATAACTCTGTTGGCCTTTTTAATATAACCTTAAATGTTACCAATAATTTTGGTTGTTTTGCTACGCTTATACGGCCTCAATATATAAACGCAACTACACCAGTACATGCCGATTTTACAAATACACAACCCACCAATTGCTCATTACCCAGTTTAATTAATTTTCAAAATTTATCTACCGGCTCGGGCACATTAAATTATCTGTGGAATTTTGGCGATGGCAATACCTCTACCCAACAAAATCCATCGCACAATTATACTACTGCCGGCAGCTATACAGTTACATTAATTGTTACCAATAATTTTGGTTGCACAGATACATTAATAAAACCCAATGCAGTTGTTATTGGCTCTATTCAGCCTTCCTTTACAGGCCCTTCAACAGTTTGTGTAAATAATGTAGCCAATTTTATTAATACAACTTTACCAATACCTGCAAGTGCTGTTTGGTACTTTGGGGATGGAGGAACTGCAACTACCGTAAATGCATCACATATTTATACGGCTGCAGGTTTTTATACTGTTAAGATGATTGCTGGTTTAGGGAATTGTATAGATTCAATTTCGTTGCCCATTCAAATATTAGATAAGCCTACGGCAGATTTTATTGGCAATCCATTAAGTTCATGCAGCGCTCCGCTTACAGTAAATTTTACCAATCAAAGCTTAAATGGTAATACCTTTCTGTGGAATTTTGGTGATGGAAATACCTCAACAGCTGCAAGTCCATCACATACTTATATTGCTAATGGCGCTTATACAGTTATGCTAATTACAACAAATAATTTGGGTTGCAGCGATACCATTGTAAAAACAAATTATGTAAACGACGGTAATACATCTACATCTGCTAATCCTACACATACTTTTGGGCTTGGTACATTTGATATTACACTAACCATAACTACTGCCGGTGGTTGCATAAGTACAACTACCTTGGTTGCTGGAATTGTTGTAAGTACCAAGCCAACCGCAAATTTTGTTGCCACTCCCAGAGATGTTTGTGCTTTTACGCAAGTAAATTTTACAGATCTTTCTACAGGTACAGCAACAAACTGGCATTGGGATTTTGGCGATGGTGGTACATCTAATCAACAAAACCCAATTTACCAATATCAGGATACAGGATATTTTACTGTAACGTTAATTGTATCAAACAATGGTTGTACCGATACTATTCGCTTTACTAATTATATTTATGTAAAACCCCCAATTGCAAACTTTACTCCCTCATTTGTTTGCACTAATCCATTTGAAAGAATATTTACAGATAATTCAATTGGTGCCGATGAATGGAACTGGGACTTTGGCGATGGCAATGTATCTACCCTGCAAAACCCAATACATACGTATGCTAGTGTTGGTAGCTTTAACGTTAGTTTAATGGTTAAAAATTATTCTACCGGATGTATACATACCAAAACAACAACTGTACCTATCGTTAATGAATTAGCAAACTTTACTGCATCTGATACGGTTATTTGCCGAAACAGTACCGTTCAATTTACCGCAACAGGCAATAACATAAACAACATAACTACTTACAATTGGAATTTTGGGGATGGCAATACCGGTACAGGCATTAACACATCCCACCTATATACACAAGCCGGAAAATTTAATGTACAATTAGTAATAACAGATAACCTTGGTTGTACAGATACATTAATAAAACCATTGCATATACAGGTTGATGGGCCAACTGCAGGCTTTACAGTTGGTGCTCCGCAAAAGTGTTTGCAAAGCTTAGTTTTATTTACGGATACATCTAAAACAGATGGGCTACATCCAATTACTAACTGGCAATGGAATTTTGGAGATGGTAATATTATTAATTACACAGCACCGCCATTTACACACACATACACTGCAACAGGTTTATATAATGTTTCATTAAAAGTTACCGATAGTGAGGGTTGCCAGGATAGCATTACACTACCAAGTGCAATTATTATTTCGGCAATTGATGCCAATTTTAGCACAGTGGATACACTATCTTGCCCTAATCAATCAATAAACTTTACCAATGCGTCTGTTGGTAGTGGTGTAAATTATATCTGGAATTTTGGCGATGGAAACTCCGGTACAAGCCTTAACCCTGTACACCAATACACGGCAGATGGTGTGTACACCATTCAATTAATTGCAATTGATCAATATGGTTGCAGCGATACACTTATAAAGCCAAATTATGTAACAATTGTATCACCACATGCTAATTTTACCATGAGTGATTCGGTAAGTACTTGCCCACCATTAATTGTAAACTTTACCAATACATCAAATACTTATACCAGTGTTTACTGGGATTTTGGCGATAACTCATCTACAACCGGTAATAATCCATCACATTTTTACTCAACCCCGGGTGTATATATTGCAAGGCTGGGCATTACAAGCATTGGTGGATGTACCGATACCATTACAAAACCAATTACTATTAGAGGCCCAAGAGGAAATTTTATAACAGCACCTCAAAGCGGATGTAGCCCACTCACTGTTTCATTTACGGCTGCTACACAAGGCACCTCTTCTTTTGTGTGGGATTTTAATGATGGCAATATTTTAGCCACACCCGACTCTACCATACAATACACCTATCAAACGCCTGGCAATTATATACCCAAAATGATTTTGATGGATACAACAGGTTGCCTTGTACCTATCACAAGCCCCGACACTATTCATGTAACAGGGGTTGTTGCCAATTTTGGGTTTGCATCGGCTGCTCTTTGCGACTCCAGTATAGTAAGTTTTTCCGATTCTTCTTACAGTAACGATGGGATATTATCTTATCAATGGGATTTTGGCGATGGTGGTATATCCTTTTTACAAAACCCAACACACCATTATACAACTGCAGGTTTATATCATCCGCAACTTATAGTTACAACTTTAACAGGCTGTACAGATACTATAAAACTTGCTGCTCCTGTTAAAATAGTGGCATCTCCTCAAGCTCAAATTACCAATAACCCTAACGGCTGTGCACCTCTAACAGTTGTGTTTAATGGTAGTTTGTTAGTGGCAGACACTTCGGCTTTATCATGGAGCTGGAAATTAGGAAATGGTAATATCTCCAATCTTCAAAACCCGCCGCCACAAACCTATACAAACCCAACTACCTATACTATTGAATTAATTGTAACTAATAGTACAGGATGTAAGGATACCGTTACAAAAACCATCGAAGCATATAGAGTACCTGTTGTAGATGCAGGCGGAGATGCTTTGGTATGTCAGGAAGTGGAACAAATTTATTAGCTTCCGGCGCAGATGCTTATACCTGGAGCCCTGCAGCCGGTTTAAGTTGCATAAACTGTCCTAACCCAACAGCAGCACCGGCTGATACTACTTTGTATTTTGTAACCGGCACAACTGTTCAAGGCTGCAGCCATACCGACAGTGTTAAAATAAATATTAAGCATCCGTTTGTAATGACAAATAGTTTGGGCGGAAATTTATGTAAGGGAAACTCACTCCGTCTTTTTGCATCCGGTGCAGCCACATATATATGGAGCCCTGCTACAGGATTAAGTAACAGTACATCTGCAACTCCTACAGCAACACCATCTGCTACTACAACTTATATGGTTATTGGTACAGATAAAGAAAAATGCTTTAACGATACAGGCTATGTGCCCGTTAAAGTATTTAATGCCCCGGTAATTTTTGCAGGTAACGATACTACCATAAATGTTGGGCAAATAGCCACATTGCATCCAACCTTATCATCGGATGTTGTTAGTATAGTTTGGTCTCCTGCCAATACAACAGTTAGCAGCAATTACCCATCAATAACAGTTAAACCCAAAGAAACTACAACATATCTACTGCAAGCAACAAATGCCGGTGGATGTAAATCAATAGATAATGTTACCGTAAATGTATTATGCAATGGTGCAAATATTTTTATACCAAATACTTTTTCGCCTAACGGAGATGGCATAAACGAAATTTTTTATCCAAGAGGTACAGGTTTATTTAGAGTAAAGGCTTTACGCATTTTTGACAGATGGGGAGAGTTGGTTTTTGAAAGCGGTAATTTTTTACCAAACGATGCAAATGCTGGCTGGAACGGAACCTACAAAGGTCAAAAGCTATCGCCGGATGTATATGTGTACATGGCCGAAATTTTATGCGATAACAATACAACACTAACATTAAAAGGCAATGTTGCTGTAATAAAATAGAAAACAATGCTTACATCCAATATCATATCTTCCGAAAAAACAATTTTTATAAAATTTGTTGCAGTTCTAATTGCATGCAACAGTTTCTTTTTCAGCAATGCACAAGACATTCATTTTTCGCAGTTTTTTGAAACGCCTTTGCTACGCAACCCGGCATTGGCTGGTATTTTTAGCGGAGATGTAAGAGTGCAATCTGTTTTTAGAACACAATGGAACAGCGTAACCGTTCCTTACGTAACCGGCTCGGTAAATGCCGAGTATAAAAAACCTGTTGGCAACAAAAACGATTTTTTAACCATTGGCGGACAAGTGTTGTACGATAAAGCCGGTACAGTGGCGCTAACGGCTACACATATACTTCCGGTATTAAATTTCCATAAATCGTTGCACAGCGAAAAAAACATGTACCTCTCATTAGGCTTTATGGGCGGATGGGTGCAACGTAGCATTGACAGAAGTAAAATAACCACTAACAGCCAGTACGATGGTACAGGCTTTAACCCCGGCCTGGCAGATGGAGAAACCTTTTTAAAAAACTCGTACTCCTATTTTGACGCAAGTGTAGGAATGAGTTTTAACGCACAACTTGGCGAAAATGCAGATAATAATTTATACGCAGGTATAGGTTACCATCATTTTAATAAAACCACCAAAAACTCATTTTATGGCACAGCCAATTACGAAATGATACCTAAATGGGTTGGCTCGGCAGGGCTAAGGTTAAACATTACCGATTACTCTTTTTTTACCTTGCAAGCCGATTATAGCAAACAAGGCCCCTATACCGAAACGCTTGCAGGTGTATTATTCACATATAAATTAGATGATATAGAAGATCCCAAATACCTGATACATGGCGGCGCTTTTATACGCTGGAACGATGCCATTATACCTGTTGCAAAATTAGAGATGAGGCCATTATCCGTATCGGTAAGTTACGATGCCAACATATCGCAATTAAAAGCAGCCAGTAAAGGCCGAGGCGGTTTTGAAGCCGCCTTAACTTTTCAAAAATACCTTAACAAAGAAAATAGCAGTTTAAACTCGGTGCAGTGCCCTAAGTTTTAACTATTCCTTTTTTATTTAAGGTTTAGTTATCCTCTTAACTTCCTCAAAAACCTCAAACAAATTTCTTATCTTCGCTAATTAACCACTTTCCGCTACTAATTATGCGTTTTGAGGGAATTTATACGATTTTGAACCGAATTAAAACAGAACAATTCAATGGAACCGATAGTAATATATATTATTATAGCAGTTGCAGCCTTAGTGGGTGGTACACTGCTGGGCAAACTGGTTTTTGCCAAAAACACCAAAAAACAAGTTGAAGATGCCGAGCAACAAGCTCAACGCATTATTGCCGATGGTAATTTACAGGCCGAAAATCTTAAAAAAGAAAAGCTTTTAGAGGCAAAAGAAAAATTTGTACAACTTAAGGCAGAGCATGATAAAGAAGTATTACAACGCAATCAAAAAATAATTGAAGGCGAAAACCGCATTAAGCAAAAAGAGCAGTCGTTAAACCAAAAAGATCAAAACCTTGAAAAACAGGTAAAAGACAACGAGGCTATTAAGGAAACCCTTAACCGCCAAATTGAAGTTGTAAATGCCAAACGTACAGAGCTTGAAAAACATCAGGAAGAGCATATACGCCGCCTCGAAAAAGTGGCCGGCCTTACTGCCGAAGATGCCAAAGCACAGTTGATTGAAAGCTTAAAACAAGAAGCCCAAACAAAGGCAATTGCCATGCAGCAAGAGATTATTGAAGATGCTAAACAAAAGGCAGGTAAAGAAGCCCGTAAAATTGTAATTCAAACTATACAGCGTACTGCTGCCGAAGTTGCCATTGAAAACAGCATTACTGTTTTTAACTTAGAAAGCGATGAAATAAAAGGTAGTATAATTGGCAGAGAAGGTAGAAACATCCGAGCTATAGAAGCCGCTACCGGTGTAGATTTAATTGTAGATGACACCCCTGAAGCAATTGTACTTTCATCGTTTGATCCGCTACGCAGAGAAATAGCCCGTTTATCATTACAACGCCTTGTTGCCGATGGACGTATTCATCCGGCACGTATTGAAGAAGTGGTAGAAAAAACTAAAAAACAATTAGATGATCAGGTAATGGAAATTGGCGAACGTACCGCCATGGAATTAGGTGTACATGGCCTGCATAAAGAATTGATACGTATGGTTGGCCGCATGCGTTTCCGTAGTTCTTACGGTCAAAACCTTTTAATGCATAGCAGAGAAACAGCCAACCTTTGTGCAATTATGGCCAGTGAGTTAGGCATGAATCCTAAATTAGCAAAAAGAGCAGGTTTATTGCATGATATAGGTAAAGTACCTGATGAAGAAACAGAATTAAGCCATGCGCTTTTAGGGGCAAAACTGGCCGAAAAATACGGCGAAAACCCTGCTGTGGTAAATGCCATTGGTGCTCATCACGACGAAATGGAAATGCAATACGTTATCTCCCCAATTATACAGGCTTGTGATGCCATTAGCGGTGCAAGGCCGGGTGCTCGTAGAGAGATAATGCAGCAATATATACAACGTATTAAAGATTTAGAAAACATGGCTTTGGCTTATACTGGTGTAGAAAAGGCTTATGCTATACAGGCTGGTAGAGAGCTACGGGTAATTGTAGAAGGCCGATAAAGTAACCGATGGCGAAAGCGAAAAACTAAGTTTGAAATTGCTCAAAAATACAAACCGAAATGACTTTCCCCGGCCAAATTAAAGTAACGGTAATACGTGAAAAACGATCCGTTAATGTGGCCCGATAAAATTTTACAAAACCGTTAGCAAAAACTAACGGTTTTTTATTGGTACTTTGCACAAAATTTTTAAAAAAGATGAAGAGCATTTTTGGAATACTACTTATTTTTTTACATACAAATTCATTTGCCCAGCAAGCTAATAATTTTATTGACATAACCGGCAATTTTGCCGATATGGACGATTCGGCTCAAATTACTTTTTTACACCCAAGCTCTCAAGCACCTGTGGCTACGGCAACTGCAAAAAATAAAACATTTAAAATTATTGCTCTTGTTAATTTCGCAGGCCTAAGCAGGCTAACCATAACAACTAAAACTGCTACATATAATTACGATTTATTTGCAGGCGCAGAAGTAATAACATTAACCGGATTATTAAAAAATATTGAAGCTGTAAAAGTTAAAGGTGCAAAATTTAATGCTGATTTTAAAGGAATTATAAAAAAATTTGAACCTAATTTTAAACAATTAAATCAAATTAATCAGGATGTACAACAAGCGACAGATCAGGAGAAGAAAAATGCATTAGTAAATAAATCTTCCTTACTTGTAAAAAAAATTGGTAGCCAGGTAGATTCTTTACTTAAAAAGAAAAGTAATTCCGAAGTGTCGGCGTTTATTTTATACATAACCAAAGATCTTTTTAAAGATAATCCAACGGCAACCGGTAACCGATTAGCGCTGTTAAAACCATTAGCCAAAAAATCGGTTTATGCCGATGCATTACAAAAAGAAATTGACCAGCTTTTAGTTGGGGCCGTTGGTAGTCAGGCAATAGATTTTACGCAAAATGATCCGGATGGAAAACCTATAAGCCTTTCCTCTTTTAGAGGTAAATATGTTTTACTTGATTTTTGGGCAAGCTGGTGTGGCCCTTGCCGAAGAGAAAACCCAAATGTGGTAGCGGCATATAATAAATTTAAAGCCAAAAACTTTACTATACTTGGTGTATCGCTTGATAGGCCCGATGCCAAACAAACCTGGTTAGATGCCATAAAAATGGATAATTTAACTTGGACGCATGTAAGCGATCTTAAATTTTGGCAAAACGAGGTAGCGCTTAAATATGGAATAGGCTCTATCCCACAAAACTATCTTATTGATCCTAAAGGTGTTATAGTAGCAAAAAATTTACGCGGCCAGGCATTAGACGATAAACTGTGTGAGCTTTTGGGATGTAATTAGCAAAGCTTAGTTGATTTAGCCATAAGTAACTTTGCTTAAAATAAGTTTAGCCTCTTTAATTTTCAATATTTCTATAAAAAAGATTGAAAATCTGCTTCGCAAATGGCATCTTTCCCTTACCTTTGCCGTCCGAAATTCCGAATAGATGGAACGGACTTAAAAAATATAGAGTTATGAACGCAGTTAATTTTGTTCATGAGCAGTTGACAACAAAGCCAACGCTTCCGAATTTTAAAGCAGGTGATAATATCACCGTTAATTATAAAATTGTTGAGGGTACTAAAGAGCGTATCCAAAGTTTTAAAGGCGATGTTATTAAGCGTCAGGGTACAGGTGCAACAGCCTCATTTACAGTGCGTAAAATGAGTGATGGTGTAGGTGTTGAGCGTTTATTCCCTTTTTACTCTCCAAATATTGAGAGCATTGTTTTAAACAAAGTAGGTAAAGTTAGCCGTGCTAAACTTTTCTATCTTCGTGAAAGAAGCGGTAAAAGTGCCCGTATTAAAGAAAAAAGAATGGCAGTTGCTAAATAAGGCAGCTTAATAAGATATAAAAAAGGCGAAAATTAATTTTTCGCCTTTTTTTATGCCTGAATTGTTTTTTTGGCATACGATTTGTTAAACATAAAACAAATTTGTCCCTCTGGTTAAACTTTACCTCTAATTAATTAAAAACTAAAACCATTTAAACCATGAGAAGGATTCTTTTTGCTTTATTCTTAATCACCGCTACTATTATGTTTATTTCTTGCGCCAGAGGCATTACTGTAGAGCAGGCTGCCAATGGAAAAGCCAAGTGTGGCAGAAATTACATACGTTAAGCTTAGCTTAATTGTTAATTTGTTTTAATTACTGCTTTTAAAAGCTACCTGCAATCATTATTTAATTTATCTTTGAGGCAAATTAAAAAACTATGTCGCTATTAACTATATTTTTAGCAATGCCCGGAACTACAGAGTGGATATTTATTATTCTTGCCATTGTATTATTATTTGGCGGAAAAAAATACCCGAATTAATGAGAGGCTTGGGTAAAGGCATCAGAGAGTTTAAAGATGCTAAGGATAATGTAAAAAACGAGTTAGAAGAAGGAATGAAGCAAGTAGATAAGGATCAGGAAATTAGAGATTTGCGTAAACAGTTAGATCAACAAAAACAACAAGGTTAGTTTTTATCCTTAAAATTTTTTATACGGCTGAAATGAGCCCTTTAAAAATTAGCTACTAATTTTTAAAGATTTCGTTTCGGCCAATTTTGTAAATACCAACACCGGTAATGTTTCATTTTTTTTCTATACAAGATTATCATCAACAATTAATGCAAGAAAAAACATCTTGCCAAGATGTAGTGCAACATTATCTTACCCAAATAAAAGAAAAAAAACACCTCAACGCTTTTGTTGAAGTTTATCCTAATGAAGCTTTAGAAAAAGCCAAAGAGCTCGATAAAAAAAGAAAAAACGGAAGCCCAATAGGAAAACTACATGGTGTGGTTATTGCCTTAAAAGATGTTATTTGCTATAAAAATCATAAAGTAACCGCTGCATCAAAAATACTGGAAGGCTTTACCAGCTTATACTCTGCTACAGCAGTACAACGCTTGTTAAACGAAGATGCCATTATTATAGGCAATTGCAATTGCGATGAATTTGCTATGGGCAGCAGCAACGAAAACTCGGCATACGGCAATGTGTTAAATGCGGCCAATGAAACTAAAGTACCCGGCGGCAGCAGCGGAGGAAGTGCAGTAGCTGTGCAAGCCAATTTGTGTATGGTAAGCCTTGGAAGCGATACAGGTGGAAGCGTAAGGCAACCTGCCGATTTTTGCGGTATTGTAGGGCTTAAGCCAAGTTATGGTAAAATATCACGTTATGGACTAATTGCTTATGCAAGCAGCTTTGATCAAATTGGAGTTTTTACAAATACTGTACAAGATGCCGCCTTGCTGTTAAATGTAATGCAAGGGGCAGATGAGTATGATAGTACTGCAGAGACAACAGGCAATGTACAATTGGCAATTGGCAATGAAGAAAATAAAAATATAAGATTGCATATTTTAAAGAAGCGTTACATCATCCCTCTTTAGATAAAGAAATACAACAGCAAATATTTGCTTTGATTGAAAAATTAAAAGCAGATGGACATATAGTTGAAGAAATTGATTTTGAATTGCTGGAGTATATTGTGCCTGCTTATTATATTTTAACCACTGCCGAAGCAAGCAGCAATTTAAGCAGGTACGATGGTGTACGCTATGGTTATCGTAGCAATAACCCCGAAATAAAAGATTTAACTAATTTTTATAAATACAACCGTACCGAAGGTTTTGGTAAAGAAGTGCAACGCAGAATAATGCTGGGTACTTTTGTTTTAAGTACAGGTTATTTTGATGCTTATTTTACTAAAGCGCAACAAGTGCGTAAGTTGCTATGTAATAAAACAGATACCATTTTCGCTGATTTTGATGCAGTTATATTGCCTACAAGCCCAACTACCGCTTTTTCTATCGGCGAAAAAACCAAAGACCCGATTGCCATGTATTTGGCAGATATTTATACCGTTTTTGCCAACTTAACGGGTATTCCGGGTATATCGGTTCCTCTATTTAAACACAGCAATCATTTACCATTTGGCTTGCAAGTAATGACATCAAAAAACAATGAGTTAACTTTGTTGCAAATTGCTAACCTGCTGATGCAACAGTATAAAACTTATTAGCATCTTACCGGTATTGAAAAAAATAACTACATATTATTTCTATCTTTTTTTATTAGCAGTTTTGGCTACGCCCAAACTACTACAGACTCTGCAATTGTAAATGAAAAGTTGGAAGAAGAAATAATTACAGAAATTGTAACTACACGAAAAGCTCCTACATCAAGAGAAAAAGAGCAATACTTAAGCCAGGTTACCAAATATGGTTTTAAAAATTTGTTTACCAGGTATAGTTACAATGCCACGGCACCATACACATCGCAGGTAAATCCTCATGCAGAAAGTTTTATGCAGGATTATTTGGCCAACCACAGCAAATCGTTGTTAAAAATGAAAGGCTGGGGACAACCCTATTTTAATTTAATTGAAAATATTTTAAGCCAATACGGCTTACCTAAAGAATTAAAATATGTAGCCGTAATAGAAAGTAATTTAAAAACCGGTGCTACAAGTTGGGTAGGTGCTGCCGGGCCATGGCAGTTTATGCCGGCCACTGCAAGGCAATATGGCCTGGTGGTAAATGGTTATATTGATGAACGCAGAGATTATGTTAAAAGTACCCACGCTGCTGCAAGATATTTGCTTAACTCGTACAAAGTATACCATGATTGGTTGTTGGTTTTAGCAAGTTACAATGGAGGGCTGGGCAATGTAAATAAAGCTATACGCAAAAGTGGCAGCAAAAATTTTTGGAGTTTGCAATACCAGTTGCCCGGCGAAAGCCGTAACTACGTTAAAAAATTTATTGCCACACATTATGTAATGGAAGGCAGTGGTGGTATTACCACACAGGCAAGCGGTGGCGGTAGTTACGCTGCAATTGAAGGTGGTGGCGGTGTTAATCCTTTTGATACAAAACCGACTTTAACAGATACCGAAATTGAAAATGCTGTTACACAAACTGTATCGGGTAAATACAATAGCATGGTAATTACCAAAAACCTTGGTATGGAAATTACACAGTTTAACCGTTACAACCCCGATTTTGATAATATGATGAGTACCCACGGTAACTACGACCTACGTTTACCTGCCGATAAAATGCAACAGTTTTTAGCCAACAAATACATTATTTTAAACGAATGTGTACAATTGTTGTTGGGTGATGATAATATTGCCAGTAACCAAACTATTTACCCTGCACCAAAAGTGGCAAAGAAGAAGAAGAAGAAGGGATAGCTCTATATTACTCCAACACCTTCATCATTGCCTCTGCCTTCAATAAACTTTCTTCATACTCTTTTTGGGCATTGCTGTAAAAGGTAATGGCGCCGCCGGTTTTAAAAGATACATATTTTGCAGTGGCGTTGTAAAATATGCTTCGTATTACTACATTAAAATCGAAGTTGCCATTTGGTGCAACATAACCAATAGCGCCACTAAATAAACCAGGTTTTGTTTTTTCGTATTGCTCAATTAATTGCATTACTCTTTTTTTAGGAGCACCCGTCATACTTCCCATGGGGAATGTGGCTTTAATAATATCTACCCAATGTACATCTTCATTTACGATACCACTTACCGTACTTATCATTTGATGTACTTGCGGAAAACTATATATTCCAAAAAGTTCATCAACCTTTACAGAGCCTTTTGTGCAAATTTTACTTAAATCGTTTCGTACTAAATCTACCACCATTACATTTTCGCTGCGTTCTTTTTGGCTGTTAAGTAAATTAGCTTTATTATTTTCATCGGCAGTTTTACTTACAAGGTTACGTTTTGCTGTGCCTTTTATAGGTTGTGATATTATTTTGCTGCCTGTTTTTTTTATATACCGCTCCGGGCTGGCACATAAGCAATACTTATCGTTTACTTTATAAAATGCCGAAAAGGGTGTGGGGGAAATTGCTGTAAGTTTTGCATACGTTTCTAACGGATGAATTGTTGCATTCTCTGCATAAAACTCCTGACAAAAATTTATTTCGTAACAATCGCCCCGTGCAATATGTTGCTTTAAGTGATAAATACTTTCTAAATATTCCTCTTTACTAAATCTGGTTTTTATATCAATTTTTGAGTGGCGCTTCTTTTAATTGTATTGGACGAGGATTGAATAGCATGAAAAATTTCTGCAGCATTATCATCATCACAATAAATATCAAGTTGTGTTTTTGTAAGTTGCAATACAATTTGTGGTACAAAAAAATGCATATCGGTAAAATTTACACCATCATAATTATTGGAGTTTAACGTTTCTGTTTCGTTTTTTAAATCGTACCCAAAATGCCCAAACAGCCACTGTTTTTTATTGTTACTGAATTCTTTTACTTTTTCAAAAGCGTTACCGGCTTTTACAGTTATGCCTTCTTTGCATCCGGCAGCAACCAAGCATTCAAAAGCCGAATCATTAAAACTATACTCTTGATTATCTAAAAAACAAAAAATGTTGAACCGGTTTACCCAATTCAACATTTGTATTTTAAATTTTGTAAAGTTGTGTACTGTAAATGATGTAGATTTCTTCACTATCTATTATTTATTTGCCACTAAAACACAAAGTCCACAAAAAAATCAATTTAAATCTGTGAAGGAAATCTGTGTAACCTGCCTGTCGGCGGCCGACAGGTCTGTGGTAAAATATTCGTTCTAAAAATCATCATCATCATCAAAGCCGCCGCCCATATCATCATCAAAGCCTAAGTCTTTAAAATCGTCTTCTAATTTAAAGTCATCGTCTTCTTCTTTACCACCTTTTTTACCTGCTGCTTTTTTTGCTTTTGATTTAGGTACGTCAAACTCATCAAAGTCCGGATCCCATGCATCTTCTTCTTCCGTTTTTTCCCATTCATCTTCCACCTCTACATCGTCGTCGTCATCATCGTCGCTTGATTTCTTTTTTGAAGATGCTTTAGATTTTTTTACAGGTTTTTCATCCAGTTCAAAATCGTCGTCATCATCCAAATCATCATCGTCATCTTTTTTAGATTTAGATGAAATTTTTTTAGCCGGAAGAGCAGATTTTGGCGCTGCTGTTTTTTTTGTTTTATCTGATTTTGAAGCCATAAAATTATAACAAGATTAGTACTGTAAAATTTCCAATAGATTTTTAAATAGCCAAAAAAAAATACAACTTTTTTTAAAAAATTTTATGCTGTTACAATTTGGTTTCTGCCCGGCCCGTTACTTATGTATTTTACAGGCACTCCCAAAAACGAATTTAAGTAATTAATATATTCTTTCATTTTTTGTGGCAGGCTTTCGTAAGTAGTGCAGTTGGTTATATCTGCTTTCCAACCTTCAAAACTTTTATAAACCGGTTCTATTGCCATTTTATTCATTTGAAAAGGTACATAATTCATTTCTTTCCCATCTACATTATAACCATTACAAACCTTTAATTCCTCTAAATTATCCAGTATATCTGACTTTGTCATTATTATTTGTGTAACGCCGTTTATCATACAAGCAAACTGAAGTGCTACCAAATCTATCCAGCCGCATCTCCGGGGCCTGCCGGTTGTGCTTCCAAACTCATTCCCTGTTTTACGAAGCAGTTCGCCGGTTTCGTCGTGCAATTCGGTTGGAAAAGGCCCACTACCCACTCTTGTACAATAAGCTTTGCTTACACCAAATACGTCTTTAATTTTTTGCGGAGCTACTCCTAATCCTGTACAGACACCAGCCGAAATTGTATTGCTGCTTGTAACAAAAGGAAAAGTTCCAAAATCTACATCCAGCATACTGCCTTGTGCTCCTTCGGCTAATACTTTTTTGCCTTCGGCAATTTTTTTATTTATAAAATACTCGCCATTTACAATTTTAAATTCTCTTAAATGTTCTATCGCCTCAAAAAATTCTTCTTCCCAGGCGCTTATATCCTCCTGAAAATTAAAGCTCTCTAATATTTTTTGATGTTTTAACCTTAGCTTAATATACTCTGTAGTAAAACTCTTATCTAACAAATTACCTACACGTAACCCATTACGCCCTGTTTTATCCATATATGCCCGGCCAATTCCTCTAAGTGTACTCCCAATTTCTTCGTTGCCTTTTGCTAATTCACTTGCCTTATCTATGGCACGGTGTGTTGGTAAAATTAAATGTGCCCTTTCGCTAATAAATAAATTTTTACGATAGTCCACTCCAAATGCTGCTACATTTTCGCATTCTCGTTTAAGCGTAACGGCATCTAACACAACTCCATTACCAATTAAATTGGTTTTGCTTTCATGAAAAATACCGCTTGGAATTTGATGCAGTACAATTTTTTTCCATCTACATATAAAGTATGCCCTGCATTTGGGCCGCCCTGAAAACGGGCAACCACATCGTAATTATCAGCAAAGTAATCTACAATTTTTCCTTTTCCTTCGTCGCCCCATTGCAGGCCTAGTATTACATCAACCATTTTAGTTTTAATATTTAATATTGAATATTTTTTGTTGCCAGCATTTGTAATTCTATTGTTCTGCAGTGGCGTCGCACTCTTGTACCGCAAAACATTTTTAAACTTTTATTAAAGCGTAATTTACCAACCGTGTAAAAATAAATTGAAAATCAACAACCACCTAAAATGAATTGCCTTTGTTTGAAAATTGGGGAGAAAGTGATTAACATACTTACTCAATCAAAAAAAATGGTATTAAAATAAGCGTTAATTTTACATACAAATGAGCCATCGTATAAAATTGTTTTTGAGTTTTAGTTTTAGTCTTTTTTTAATATTAAGCTCTAAAGCACAGGTATGTTCCGGCTCATTGGGCGATGCTGTTGTAAATATTACCTTTGGTACAGGAACTGGTATTGGCGCAGCCTTATCTCCATCGGTTACCACTTATACTTACGTTGCCGCCGATTGCCCGATAGATGGCAGCTACACTATAATTAACAGTACATCTAATTGCTTTGGAGGTAGTTGGCACAACTTGGCAGAAGACCATACAGTTGGCGATGCAAACGGGTATATGATGTTGGTAAACGCTTCTATTAACCCCAAAGATTTTTATTTAGATACCGTACATAGCTTATGTGCAGGTACTACATACGAATTTTCGGCCTGGGTAGTAAATGTTTTAAAAAACACATCTTGCACCCCCAATCCATCCAGGCCAAAACTGGTATTTAATATAGAAACCGTTACGGGTACCGTATTAGGCACTTACTCTACCGGAGATATTTTGGAAAGTGTTGCACCTGAATGGCGCCAATATGGACTATTTTTTACTACACCTGTTGGTACATCAAGCGTAGTTATTCGTATTACCAATAATGCTCCCGGCGGTTGTGGAAACGATTTAGCGTTGGACGATATTGCATTTAGGCCTTGTGGGCCAAAGGTTGCCACATCTGTTATAAACACTACTCAAACCAACGTTTCAATGTGTGTGGGTAGTGCAAATGCAGTTATGCTTTCGGGTATTGTTAGTAGCGGATATAACAACCCGGCTTTACAGTGGCAGGTGAGTATGGATAATGGTGTAACATGGGCAAATATTGCAGGTGCTACAAACACCGCCTACAATTTTACCAATACGGCTATTGGTGTTTATAAATATCGATTACTTGTTGCCGAGGCCGGCAATATTGGAAATGTTAATTGCCGAATAGCATCTAACATTACTACAATTACAATACACGATTTGCCTGCTGTAACTGCAAATAGTAACAGCCCGGTTTGCGAAGGCTTAACGATTAGTTTAGCCGCAAGTGGTGGAAGTACATATACATGGGTTGGGCCAAATGGATTTACATCTGCTACACAAAACCCATCGCTTAATGCAACTGCTACGGCACAGGGAAATTATGTTGTAACTGCTACGGATGCATACAATTGTGTAAACACTGCATCAACCAATGTAGTTATTTTAACCAAACCTGTTGTTACCATCTTGCCTAATTTGGCAAATATTTGTATTGGCGATTCGGTTTTATTAACTGCAACAGGTGGTGCAATTTATTTATGGACACCGGTTACAGGATTATCGAACCCAACAACTGCTGCAACATTTGCCAAACCAACCATCAACACAACATATACCGTTACAGCTACTGCTACTAATACTTGTGCAGATTCTGCCAAAGTAAAGGTTTCGGTTTATCAAAAACCAAGTGTTTGGGCCGGCGATGATATGGTTTTAATAAGAGGTAAATCGGTTGAGCTAAATGGCTATACAGATGTAGCTATTGCCAATTATTATTGGACGCCTATAGATTTTTTAAACAATACATCTATCCTTCATCCTTTATCAACTGCACAAAGAGATATTGAATATACATTACATGCAGTATCAAAATTTGGCTGTGGCGAAACTACCTATACAATGCAAGTAAAAGTGTATAACGATTTGTATATACCCAATGCGTTTAGCCCAAATAACGATGGCAAAAACGATCAATGGAGAATTGATGCTTTAGCTGCTTATCCATTGGCCAAAGTGTTGGTATTTAATCGCTTTGGTGAGTTAGTGTTTGAATCTCAATCGGTGTACGATTATTGGAATGGCACGTACCAAGGCAAACAAGTACCCGTTGGTAGTTATGTTTATATGATTGATTTAAAAAATAATTCGCCTGCAGTTAAGGGTATGGTGTTTGTAGTGAGATAGTAATTACGCAACCTTTAACATACTTAATTTACTGCTGCTAAATTTACGCATCGCATACTCCAATGTAACTTCAAATGTTTTTACTTTTTCACTTGGTAGTTCGTACATGGCATCGGTTAAAATGCTTTCGCAAATGCTTCGTAAACCTCTTGCGCCCAGCTTATATTCGAGGGCTTTTTCTACCATAAAATCATATACAGCGGTATCAAATGAAAGGGTAATTCCTTCAATTTCAAAAAGGCGGGTAAATTGCTTTATTAAAGAGTTTTTAGGTTCGGTTAATATATTCCTAAGGGTAACTGCATCTAAAGGATTTAAGTAGGTAACTACAGGTAATCTTCCAAGCAATTCGGGGATTAAACCAAAGTGTTTTAAATCTACCGCATTTACAAATTGTAATAAATTGTTATGCTGATAATCTTGTAATTCTTTATTTACATTAAAACCAATAGCATTGGTATTTACTCTACGGGCAATAATTTTATCTACCCCATCAAAAGCACCGCCGCAAATAAATAAAATATTTTGTGTGTTAACTTTTACCATTTTTTGCTCAGGATGTTTACGTCCGCCTTGTGGTGGCACCAACACTTCGGCACCTTCCAGCAATTTAAGTAACCCTTGTTGTACCCCTTCGCCGCTTACATCTCTGGTAATAGATGGGTTATCGCTTTTACGGGCAATTTTATCTATTTCATCAATAAACACAATACCTTTTTCGGCAGCTTGTACATCGTAATTGCAAGCTTGTAAAAGTCGGCTAAGCATACTTTCTACATCTTCGCCTACATAACCTGCCTCGGTAAAAACAGTGGCATCTACTATGGCAAAAGGCACATTAAGCATACGGGCAATGCTTTTGGCCAAAAGTTTTTTTACGGTTAGTTTATAAGTAGATGATTGGTTGGTTGATTTAGTGTCTGAAGAAACACCTAGCTCCTGCTCAATAATTTCTTCGGCATGCTCTACACAACTTTCACAAATATGCCCATCTTGCCCGGCAATAAGTATCCTTACTTCATCTCTGTTTCTGCCGCAAAATGAGCAATGTAAAGTGTTTTGTTTAGCCATTAGTGTAATTATTACTGCAAAGTTATGCAGATGTTATGTTTATAGACAAGTTTTGAGTATAACGATGCTTTTAGGGAAATATGATAAAAGAAGAGGTATTTTATTATAAATATCTAATTTTCAAGTGCTTATGTTCTTACTAAATTAAATAAACTTACTATTTTACTTTTTTGCTTCTCCAAAAAAGTAACAAAAAAGAAGCCCCGAAATCGAATACAGCCTGATTTCGGGAAGGAGCTTTGATTAAACTTTTGTACTACTGTAAACTGAACAGATGTAATTCTATTCATCCCGTTAGGAAGCGCCCTACATTTGAAACAGCTTACATTAAACCTTGCTTTTTGCCGATTACATTATTTACTTATAGCTGCAATAATGATATAGTATAGCTTGCAATATTGCTTTATATCTTATTCAAAACCCCATCCACAATACCGTAAGCAACGCTTTCTTTAGCATCCATCCAGTAATCTCTGTCAAAATCCTTCATTACTTTTTCTACGGTTTGGCCGCAGTTTTTAGCTAAAATTTCAGCACCTAAAAGTTTGGTTTTGCGTATTTGCTCTGCCATAATTTCCAAATCGGCACTTGTGCCACGGCCGCCCCCACTTGGTTGGTGTATCATTACCTCTCCGTTAGGGTAAATAAAACGCTTGCCTTTTGTGCCGCCGCTTAATAAAATACTACCCATGCTGGCAGCCATACCCATACAAACGGTGCTTACCGGGCTGCTTATCATTTGCATGGTATCGTAAATAACCATACCGCTGGTTACAACACCACCAGGGCTGTTTATATAAAAAGTAATTTCTTTTCCAGGATCAATGGCTTCTAAATACATTAACCTGTTGGTAATATCTTTTGCACTTTTATCATCTACCACACCCCACAAAAACACTTTACGTTGTTCAATAAATTTTTTATCAAACTGCCAGCTGCTCATCATTTTCTCCATAGGATTTTCGGGCATTTCTTTGAGTTTCTTCTTCGTCGTCTAATCGAATGTTTTTATAATTGATATTCATTTTAAAAATTAGTTTAGATGTTTAGGAGTTTGGTGTTTAGTTACTAACCATTCACAACTCACTGTTTTAGTCTTTTTTTAATTTACGAGGATTGATAGTTAATACTTCATCTACCATGCCATATTCTTTAGCTTCAGTGCTTGTCATCCAATTGTCTCTATCACAATCCTGTGCTACTTTTTCTACCGGTTGCCCTGTGTGAAAAGAAATTATTTCGTACAATTCTTTTTTTACTTTTTTAACTTCATTTACAGTAATTTCTATATCACTTGCTTGGCCGCCTGCGCCGGCACTTAGCTGATGCATCATTATACGGCTATACTTAAGTCCAGTTCGTTTTCCTTTAGCACCTGCACATAATAAAACCTGGCCCATGCTTGCCGCCATACCTGTACAAATGGTAGCAATATCGGGTGTTATAAACTGCATGGTATCGTACATACCCAAACCGGCATATACACTACCTCCGGGGCTGTTTATATACATTTGAATATCCTTTGTTCTGTCTGTACTTTCTAAAAAAAGTAATTGTGCTGTTACAATATTGGCAACCTCATCACTGATAGGATAACCTAAAAAAATTATTCTATCCATCATTAATCTACTGTATACATCCATTACCGCAACATTCATTGGCCGCTCTTCAATAATATTAGGTGTAAGATTGGTAACATTGTGTTTGATGTAACCATCCAATACATTACTATTTATTCCTTTATGCTTTATGGCATATTTGGCAAACTCTTTACCGTAATCCATTCTGTTTGTTTTAATTATTTACAAAGATAATTGTTTAATCGTCATTTGATCTTGACATAAATATCAGGATATATTGCACCAACATGGCTATAGATGCTAATGCTGCTACTACATAGGTTAATGCAGCCCATTTTAGGGCATCTTTTGCTTTTGTATGCTCTTCTGTTGTTGTAATATTGGCAGAATCCAGCCATTTTAAGGCTCTTGCACTGGCATCAAAACTCTACCGGCAATGTAATGACAGAAAATAAAGTAGATACTGCAAACAAAATAATCCCTACCAATAGTACAGTAGTATTACCTCCTCCAAAACCCATCATTCCAATACCTGCTAATATTACCCATTGAGATAATGTGCTGCTTATTTGCACAGCTGGAACCAATTTACTCCTTAGCATTAACATATTGTAAGCAGTTGCATGCTGTACAGCATGGCCGCACTCATGTGCTGCTACCGCCGCAGCAGATACTGTTTGGCCCTGATACACATCAGGACTAAGATTTACGGTTTTATTTACCGGATTGTAGTGGTCGCTTAAAAAGCCACTAGCCGATAAAACCTGCACATCATAAATGCCATTATCTTTCAGCATTTTTTCGGCTACTTCCTTACCGCTCATACCACTGCTGGTTGGCACTTTACTATACTGCGAAAATTTACTTTTTAATCTAAATTGAACCAACATGCCTAAAAGCATGAAGATTACGGATATCATCATAATACCTGGTGTCATTCGTATAATTTTTATTTTAGTAAAATTAATCTCAAAAAGCATTCCTTTTTATAGGACTGCCATTTTAGCAAAAAAGAAGTATAAACCTAATAAGTAACCGGTGAACTAAATTTTGGGTTGTTTAATATCGAAGTATCGGTAAGCGCATGTAAAAAAGCTAATAAATTGCTTCTTTCTTCGGCTGTTAATGTAAATCCATTTATAAGATTACTTTTGTTAGTATTTAATTTTCCATCGCCTTTATAATCACCATAATTTACATCTCTTCCACCTCTGGCATAAATATCAATTACATCTTCAATGGTTGCCACACTGCCATCATGCATATAAGGGTTGGTTAGCATTATATTTCTTAATGTTGGAATTTTAAATTTTCCATCATCTGCTTTTTTTTGTGTTACAGAAACCAGTCCGGCATCTTCTACAGGATAAATATTTTTACCTCCCACATTATACAAACCAATATTGGCATATACACTATCAATATTTGATGATGCCGCAGCCAATGTAAACTGCGGAGGGTTGTGACAAGCTGCACATTTTAACCTATCACTTTTAAATAATTCAAATCCTTTTTGGGCAGATTTGCTCATGGTTTGTTTATCAAAGGAAGAATTATAGGAGCTCAATGTTTTTTCAAATGCAACTATACTTGCCTCAATTTGATTTAATGTAAACCATGCGGTATCGCCGGGAAAAGCTTGTTTAAATAATTTTGCATAAACACTATCTTTTTCTAAATAGGCTTTTACTTGTGGGTAATGTAAATTTAAACCCAGTTCAATAGGGTGCTCTGCATACAAAGGGCGTATAATTTGTTTGGTTAGTGTGGTGCTGCCTGGGTTTGCCCAATCATAAAATTTATATTGTTGTATATTAATAAGTGTAGGTGCGTTGTGCAGTACATTTTCTCCCAGGGAGGTTATGCTTTTACGATAACCATCGGTAAAAGCAAACTGCTGGTTGTGACAACTGGCACAGGATTTTGTATTATTTACAGATAATTTATTTTCATAAAATAAATATCGGCCCAATTGCACTTGATAATCTTTGTCTTTTAACTGCTGTTGATTGACGCACCCTAGTAAAACAATTATTGCTGTAGTAGCAATACTCCACCATTTCATTTTGTTTATTTAGTATAAAATTACGTATTTATTCAATTGATTTTTTATACAAAAAGCCACTCTAAAAAGAGTGGCTTTTACTTTTTGCTTATTCTTTTATCCTATCTAATCACTTCTACTTGCTTATTGATTACTTCTGCTTCGGTTATAATACGTACTATATATTTACCCGATGCCAACTTACTTACATCCATTACTTCTGTTTGACTTGCAGCTGTTATTTGCTTGTTAGCTACAACTCTTCCGTCTATTGATACTACAGTAATTGTTGCGGCTTTGTTTACCATTGCTACAGTTAATGTAATATTTACTACGTCGCTGGTTGGGTTTGGATAGATACTAATTGTACCGCCTTTGCCAAAGTTTACTTTACGTACTTCGCTGTAGGTTACATTACCGTTTTTGTCAGTTATTTTTAAACGATAGTAGTTTAAGCCTTGCTTAGGTGATGTATGCAACATAGCATAGTTACGGTTACCGATAGCGGTTGTGTTACCAATAGCGCTGTAATTTGCTCCTGTTGTACTGTACTCTACCTGATAAGTAGCAATATTAGTTTCTACACCTACTACCCAGTTTAACTGTACATTATTGCCTTGTGGCTGTGCTATAAAGCTAATTAACTGTATTGGCAGTAATTGTATATTCTTAATACCTGCATCTACATGTGGTAAGTACTGACCTGCACTCAAATTAAACGAAGCTGTTTGACCGGTTGTGGTATTGGCATCGCTACCCAAGGTTGCATCTGTTGTAGATACATCACTTGTTTGAGTGGTAAACTGTGCCGTAACCGGCAAGTTGCTAAATATAATATAGTAACCATTGCCCGGAGGTACATTGCTTATTAAGTAATTACCATCGCCATCTGTTATGGCTGTGCCTACTACATTATTTGCAGCATCATACAATGTAACGATTATACCCGGTACACCTGGTTCGTTTACATCTTGTACACCATCGCCATCAATATCGTTCCCTACTTTATCACCAACACTGGCAGGGTTATTTGGTTTTAAACCGGCATCTATGGTCATATCATTTTCGCCGGCGCTTAATACTATAACGCCTGTTTTACCAGTTGCAGGGTTTGCATCACTATTGGTGTTATCTTGGTTATCACCCGGTGTGTTTTGTTGTGTGAACACTAAGCCACCCGGTATAGTGCTAAAGCCTACTACATAATTACTTGGTGTTAAATTAGGGAACAAGTATTTACCGTTTGCATCGGTAATGGTACTACCTAATACAGTTGTACCATCTGCTGCATATAATATTACCGTTACACCTGGTACACCTGCTTCTGTTGCATCTTGTACGCCATCGCCATTCGTATCTAACCATACATAGTTACCCAAAGAGGCTCTGGTGGTTACTATACCTGCATCAACATTAGGATCGTTGATACCTGTTGCAGAACTGTTTGTTGGGTCTAAAGCCACAGTGCCTGTTCTTCCGGATACCTTATTTGCATCACTTCCATCTGCAGCTGTTGCTCCGCTTGCATCTTTAGTTGTAAAGGTAAAGCCAGCCGGTAAATTGCTAAATCCAACATTATAATTACCATCTGGTAAACCTACAAATTGATACCTACCTAAAGAGTCTGTAGTTGTTGTTCCTAGCACAATATCATCCGCAGTTCCTGGTAAACCATCTAAACCATTGCCATATAAAGTAACTGTTACACCTTGTACGCCTGGTTCTCCGGCATCTTGTTTTCCATCACTATCCAAGTCATTCCATACATAATTTCCCAGGCTATTTGTACCTGCTGGAGGAACAATACCCATATCAACGGTCATATTATCTTCGCCTTCAGAAAGACTATAAATTCCCGTAGTAGCCGTAGTTGCAGGATTTGAATTTCCACTAAAGTTAGCATCAGCATCTATCGCATCATTAGCACCCACATTTGCAGTACTACTTGTGTAGCCCGAAGGGAATTCGCTAAATCGTACTTGATAATCACCAGCGTCTAGGCCTGTGAAAATATACTCTCCAAGAGCATTTGTATAAACCACATATGGAGTTCCTGTACCAGGTACATTAACCGGATTACCGCTACCATCTAACAATTCTACTTTAACATTAGAAACGCCTAATTCTCCTGCATCTTGTAAGCCATTATTATCCATATCGTACCACACTCTATTACCTAAGCTTGCTTTTCCTACAGGAATGCCCTGACTAATACCTGCATCAACATTTGTGATGTTAATTGTTGCCGGATTTGTACCTGCTGCGTCAATATTTATTATACCTGTTCTTCCGCTTATAGTTCCTGCATCACTATCATCCGTTCCATCCGTACCACTTCCTGGTGCTCCACTTCCACTTGCATCTTGATCGGTGAAACTGTATCCCGGAGGAATATTTGAAAATTCAACCATATACTCACCATCGGGTAAATCAACAAATTTGTAATTGCCATTTGCATCTGTCATTACTACATAAGGTTGACCAGTTGCCGGATTGTTTACAGGATTTCCTACGTTATTTAATAACCTAACTGTAACATTTGGAACTCCGGCTTCACCAGCATCTTGTAAACCATCCTTATCTACATCATTCCATACTTTATCGCCTAAAGTATTAAGGTTAGGTGTAGTATTGTAAATACCCAAATCAACTGTCATATCTCTGGTAATTCCACCAGTGGTTGTTGGCAATGATTTTAATCCTGAAACATAAGAGCCTGCATAAGGACCGGCGCCATTACCAAAGTCACTATCCGTTGTAATTCCACCAGGATTACCTGTTGCTGTATACTGCGGACTTCTTGTATATCCTGCAGGTGGCGTAGCCACTACAAAATAGTTTGCAGGATCTAAATTAGGGAAGATATAATAGCCTGTTGCATCTGTTGTAGTAGTTGCAATTAAAATATCATCGCCTCCACCAATTAATCCATCTGGACCAGGACCATATAAAGTCATCGTTACACCGGCAACTCCTGCTTCTCCCGGATCTTGAATACCATCATGATTTAAATCATTCCATACATAATCGCCTAATGCTCCTTTTGGATCATTTTTGATACCGGCATCAATACCTGTTATGGCCGTACCTGCCGCACCTGTGTTAACGGTTGCAGTTCTTCCCGTTACAGGATCTGCATCACTATTTGTTGTTGCATTGCCTGGTGTTGTACCGGTACTTGTTGTTAATACCGTTCCACCCGGTGCACTAAAGCCTACCGTATAATTTGTATTTGGAGGCAGGTTATTGAAAATATAATTGCCACTTGCATCGGTTGTTGTAATTGCTGCAATATTACCTGCGGCATCATATAAAGTTACTGTTACACCACTAACGCCCGGCTCTCCAGCATCTTGCACTCCATCGGCATCTGTATCAAACCATACTTTATCGCCTATGCTATTTGGTATGGCAGGAGATGGAAAAATTAAACCTGCATCAATGTTGGGATTATTTTCGCCAGGGCTAAGGTTAATGCTATAACTAACTCCTAATGCATTTACATCACTGCCTGTTGTGCTTGCACCAGTTGTGTTATTATCATCTGTTGTATTAGTTTGTGTTGTAAACACATAATTAGCCGGAGGTGTTACCCGTACATTGTATTGTGTAGAAGCGTTAGTGCTTGGCAGTAAATTATTGAAGTAATAATTTCCGTAAGCATCTGTAATTGTGCTACCTACTAATACATCATCTGCCGTACCCGGCAAACCATCTGGCCCATTTTGATATAATGAAACCGGTACACCTGCCACACCTGGTTCAGTACCATCTTGTACACCATTGTTGGCCGTTCCGCCACCAGCACCCATATCTAACCAAACTCTATCGCCTAAAGAAGCCAATGGAGCTACAACAATACCAGCATCTACATGTGGTAAGTATTGCCCAGCGGTTAATGTAAAGGTTGGCGTTCTTCCGGTTGATGGATTTGCATCACTTCCCAATGTTGCATCGCCTGGCGTTACATCAGCATTTTGTGTTGTAAATTGTGCGCCACCAGGTAAGTTTGTAAATATTACAGAATAAGTGCCCGGAGGAATATTACTGATTAAGTATTTACCGTTACCATCTGTAACGGCAGTACCAATTACATTACCAATTGCATCTACAAGTGTTGCAACAACACCCGGTACCCCCGGCTCATTTGCATCTTGTACACCATCGCCATCTAAATCGTTCCATACATAATCGCCTACGCTTGCCAGTTGTTTTGGTCTAACACCAGCATCAACAGTTAAGTCAACTTCGCCAGCAGAAAGATTAATTACACCAGTTTTGCCTGTTATCGGACTAGCATCGTTGTTTGTATTATTTTGATTATCGCCAGGAGTATTTTGTTGTGTTATTTCTAAACCATTTGGTAAAGTGCTAAAGCCCACTACATAATTGCCCGGAGTAAGGTTAGGGAAAAGATAATTACCATTTGCATCCGTAATGGTGCTTGCTAATACTGTTGTTCCATCAGCAGCATATAAGATTACTGTAACTCCCGATATTCCGGCTTCGCCAGCATCTTGTACACCATCTCCATTGTTATCTAACCAAACTTTATCACCCAAAGCAGCTCTTGTACTTACCACACCGGCATCTACTTTTGTTTCGTTAATACCTGTGGCAGATGCATGAGCTGCATCTAAATCATAAATTCCTGTAATGCCTCTGTTAATATCAGCATCACTATCTGTTTCCTGCCGGTTCGGCATTTGCATCTTTACTTGTAAATGTAAAGCCAGCCGGTAAATTGCTAAATGTTGTTCTATATTGTCCATCCGGTAATCCTACAAAAAGATAACCGCCCGTTTCGTCTGTTGTTGTAATATATGGTTGAACTCCTGCAGTTAACGGATCTCTATCATAAATACTTCCATCTGCGTTTAGCAATGTTACCTGTACACCAGCTAAGCCAGGTTCTGTACCATCCTGAACACCATTAGACGCCGTTCCGCCTCCTTGTCCGTTATCCCACCATACCTTATTACCTAATGTATTGGTACCTGCAGCAGGTACAATACCCAAATCAACCGTTAATTTATCTTCGCCTTGTGCTAAAAACAATTGTAAATACACAGGAAGAAGAACGAAAGCGCTTTGCTAAAGATATACACGACAGTTTAGGCCAGCAATTATCTGCCATAAAATTTTATATAGGTACATCCGTATCCAATACACAAGATGAAAAACAAAAAAACTTACTTATAAAAGCAAACGAAGCACTGGTAACAACCCTTGCCGATATGCGTAATATTTGTTTTAATTTAATGCCCAAAACATTAGAAAACTTTGGGCTTGCTGCATCTGTAAAAGAGCTGTGCAAACAAACAGAAGTTACAGAACAATTAACTTTTAACCTAAAAGCAAAGCAGGGTTTTCCCTTATTAAACAAACAACTTGAAATTGCTATTTTTAGAATTGTGCAAGAGTTTATTAATAATGCCCTAAAACATGGCAACGCCAATAAAATAAATATCGACCTTTTAAAAAATGAAAACGATGCTGTAATTATTTTAAAAGACAATGGCGTAGGTTTTAATGTAAAAGATGGATTAACCAAAAATGGTATGGGTTTGCAAAATGTACAGTCAAGGGTATCGCCATATAATGGCGAAGTATTTATTACCAGCAAACCGCAAAAAGGGGTGCAGTATAAAATTACACTTCCTTTAACCCCCGATAATTTGAATTAATTAAAATGGAAAAGAAACGGAAATAATACGCCTGCTTATTGTAGATGACCATCAAATGATAAGAGATGGAATACGGGTAATGCTTGAATCGCAAAGCAATACATATTCTTTTAGTATTACTGAAGCAGATAGCGGTGAAGACGCTGTAAAAAAAATATTACGCCATACGTTTGATATTATTTTAATAGACTACCAGCTACCCAAAATGACCGGCGCAGAAACCGTTGAAAAAATACGTTTGTATCAACCCAATGCTAAAATTCTTGCGCTTTCTAACTACGATGAAGTAACCTATATAAACAATATGCTGAGTGCCGGAGTTAAAGGATATATTTTAAAAAATGTAGAGCCTACACAGCTTTTAACGGCTATTAAAACGATACTAAATGACAAGCCCTACTACTCCAACGAAGTTGCCGTAAAATTGCTCGAAAACGAAAAAACAAAACCCAAGGTTAACGATACATTCGGCCTAACCAAAAGAGAGCTTACTGTTTTAAAAATGATTGCTCAGGAAATGAATAACGAAGAAATTGCAAAAATTTAAGTCTGGCAAAACGAACTATTGATACGCACAGACAAAATTTACTACACAAGCTAAATGCAAAAAATACAGCCGGTTTAGTAAAGGCGGCTTTCAGGCTACAACTTATTTAGCTGTTTTTTGCATTAACTATTGCACCCACACCCATTTTTTCTCTTCTTCGTCATACACAAACTTATACAACGTTTCTTGTTTTTCCCGGGGAGCAATAAGGTTGTAATTAAATTCCATGCCATGCACTAAAAGATTGCCGTTTTCGTCTGTTTTAATTTTCCGCACTTTATCATCGCCCCTTAGCCCTAAATCCTGCAGCGTAAAAGCAAGAGATGGCTTCCCCGAAAATTTACCTTCTTTGTTTAAGGTAACTTCAAACACATCGGAACTGCGGCCGGTACCAAAATATAATTTTCGTTTTCCGGTAACATAACTAATACCCATACCCATTACATCCAAATTATTAATTTGATCTATTATTTTTCCGGTGTTTAAATCAATGGCATAAATATGCCCCTTTTCTTTATGGCGTGTAGAGCCTGCAGGGGTAGATACATATAATGTACTGGTTTCGCAAAGCAAGGCCATACCAATTATTCCAAACGGGTTTTCGGTATTAATAGAATCGGCAGCAGGTAATTTTAAAAACACATCCATTACCCCTGTTTTAGCATCTACTTTATAAATTGTATTATTATTATTTATTGGGTTATTTAAGATATTAATAAACGGAGCTGGTGCTGTATAAATATCACCCGTTTGTGCAATTAAAATAGGTGCCAGCCAGCCGCCGGCAAGCCATGAAGGATGTTGCATTTTTTTACTGATAGCTGCTTTAGGATTACCCGGCTGCGTACTTTCAATTAAAACCAGGCCCATTATCCGTTCGTCGGAAGTACTTAAGTAAGAAAATTTAGGTTGATACCCAAAACCCTGAATAAATGCAGGATTGGCTTTACAGTTATTGCTTTGATAATCCACTTGTTCTTCTTTACAAGAAGAAAGAACAGAGAGTAAACAGCAAAAAATAAATACGCTTTTTTTCACAGTAAAAAATTTACAATCATTTTTAACTAAGGTTTTACAGGTGTAAACATAGGTCCGCAAAAACAAGGATACACTTTTGTGGTGTACACACCGTTTTCCTAAAATACTCTCTCTGCCCAGCAATACTCTTGCCCTTGTTGCCATTATTTTTCATTTGCCCTACATACCATACTATTAACGATGCGTTTTGTATATCCTCTGCATCGGGCTCAATAAATTTTTCGGGGCCTTGTTTGTAATCGGTATTGCAGCAGGGGCCAATGGTAACCAAATCGCTTTCGCCCTCTTCTCTGCCGGGTACATTTTTGGTAACATATACATAGCTGTTATCATTTTTGCCCCCATCTTTAAATTGGCCATTGCCGGGTGTTAAATAAAAACCACTTGCACCATCTGTTATTTTATATTGATACCCTTCTGCAGTATAATTGGTTTGGCTATTTTGTAATTGCCATTTTTCTTTTTGCCATGGCTGCCAGCTACTATTTTGATTTTCGTAAAAATTATTTTTATCGCCTTCAAAAGCAATTCTAAAAACAGGACGATACGTACCATCGTTACCACAACCTCTGCCCAGGCTTGCAGCAGCAATTCTAAACCTGCCGTCGTTATAAAATTCGTATCGCTGATTGTAATTATAATTGCATGGTGTAGGCCAGCCTTCGCTTCTAAACGTTTGCTCCAGTACAAAACCAATTTCGTTATTGGCATCATCTTTTAGTTTTATTACCTTAGGTATATCCCAGGCCACCACAGCCGATTGGCTAAAGTACGGGCAACCCACCGCATCGCTGTAACCAAACCCATCTGTACCACTGTAGCTTACATGCCAATCTACCAACTTAGCGTTACGCAGTATTTTTTTTCCGTTAAAGGATACATTCGATATTTGCAAACCATCGCTGCTGGTTAGCATATACTTCATATCCCATCCGTTCTTTTTTAAGGGTTGCTCTACTTCGCAGTAACAAGATGTTATTTTATCATCCTGCAATCTTTTTTCGGTAACTAAGGGCACTTTTTTGCCCATATCACCCACTTTTGTCCAGCGTATGCCTACCAGCCTGTGATCGGTTAAATCAATAATAGCCCATAATGCTTTGCCGTCTTTTACAAATGTGGGCGCTACACACAAGTGTTTGCTTCGTTCGCAACGGCTACGGTTAAGCGATGTTTTTGTATTGGCCATTAAGGCATCTTTTTCGGTAGGTTTAAAGCCTAAGGCCTGTTGTACTTCGGGCGACTCTAAAGCAATTTTTACCGCCAAATCTTTAAGTGTTTTAGAAATATCGGGCTGCATTTGCCGCAAATAAAACCGGTGTATTGTCTTTTTTTGTTGCACATCCACAATAGCTACCGATGTGCTGTTTAAGGCATAATTATACATTTCTACCCTAAATGTAGTGGGCAAATTGCAAGCTACTTTTACATTTGCCAAATCGCTTTCTCTGGCAGGATACACACCAAATATTTCGTTGCGGTAGGGTTGCTTTGCATATATATCAAACAAAAAAGCTTTAAAGGTAGAGTCGGTTAATGCAATTTCCTGTGCCAGTTTTTGATTAGCGCTTAAACTATCGCTGCATAATAAAACCGGTACCGGTTGTTGCAGTGTTGTTTATAAGCTTGTACCCTTGCAGTAACAAAATCAAATGTGTTTAACGAGTCGTTGTTGGCAATTACAGATTTTAGCACATCTTCGTCATACGCTTCGGCAACTGTTTTTGGGCCTGCGTTGTTGTTACATGCCACCACAAAAAACAATATAAGAATAGGGAAAAAGAAATTTTTCATATCAATATTTGTATGGTGCAAATTACTATTTTTTTTGCAGGTAATGTATTAAGGTTAAGTGCCTTCTACAATTTTAATTTCCTCGGCGGTTAGGCCATACAGGGCATATACCATTTTATCAATTTCGGCATCGGTTTTATCTATTTGGTTTTTTATGGCCAGAACTGTTTGTTGTTGTTGCTCAAAAAAAGTCAGCCATTCATTTTGCTCTAAGGGATAGTTTTATTTTTTGTTTGATAAGTTCTTTACTAAATGCTGCAAACGTTAATGTGTACCATTTTTCTAATTTGGTATTGATGGTGAGCGTTGGAAATTTTGAAGTAAGAAGTTTTTGAAATTGAGAAGATAGATTATTGAGTTCTATATTATTTATTAGCATAGAATCTACATTATTTATGAAAGGCAACTGTGCTTCTAAGCTAATTTTTTTATTGGTAAAATTCTAATGTCATTTAACGTTAATTGTGAAAAATCGTCTTTTGTTGCACTTGTAGAGCCTTTTGTTTTTATATAAGAAAACAAGCTGCTATTAATTAATGATAAGACATATTTAGTTGAGAATTTGTTATCTGTAATTTTAAGAATATATAAATCTTTTTTGTTTACGAATTCATTTTCAAAGTAGTTACACATAATTCTAAACTGCCTATTTATAATTCTCCTTATTAAAATTCTTTCCCCTATAAAATAGGTATAATCATTAGGCTTTTCTCTTAAATTCTGCCCATATTCAACATAAGTATATTTATTATTTGAAGTGTACCTATAAACATCTCCCTATAAAATACTTTTGTGATTATCCTTGCTTTGGATATTTACTACTGCACCTTCATTTGGCAAAATACCTCTAATAGTTTTTGAAATTTCGCTTACTCTTAAAACATCATTATTTAATAATTTATCTAACTTATAGTAACTTGGATTTAATACCAAATTCAAATTATCAAAGTGTTCCCAAATTGAATTTTCTAAATTGGAAAATTTGGCTGTAGTGTCAATATCATTAAGAGAAAGAAAATTTACAGGATATTCAAATACTCTAGATATATAATTTGTATTGTTATTCTTTTTATCATAAATATAAATTCCAGTATCTACATAGGCATCTGCAAATACATTATATGGGAGTTTTATAGCAATTAATAATCTTACATTTTCTTTTAAATAATTCCGCAGTGAAAAATATTTTTCACCGGTTTGCCATGATACAGGAGTTATTAATCCAAAAATTCCATTTTGCGAAATTATACTGTTTGCCTTTTGATAAAAAGGAGAGTATATATCTTGATTTTGAGAGAATGTAACATACTTTGAACTTACATATAATTTTTCATCTTCATCTAATTTAGCTCCATATGGCGGATTACCAATCACCACATCAAATCCGCCTTCGTACTCAATGGTAAAAGCTTCGTCTTCGGTACATACAAATTGTGCAATGGTTTTTTGTAATTGGGCAGATATAGGTAACTGATGCTTGTGCCTGTTGTAGTTTATATACCTATAGCATTTGTGTATAAGTGGCCTTATATACATGGCCGGGTATGTTGGATAGTTCCATAAGTTGCCAATCGTCCATATTGGCACTAAAAAACTTTTGCGACCATAAATGATTGTTGTGCTCTAATGGGTTGTAGTTGTTTTCCAATGGGTTGTAGGTATATTCCAATGGGTTGTAGGTATATTCCAATGGGTTATTATTATATTCCAATGGGTCATGACCCATTGGAGGTGGAGGAAGATGAGACATACACCACCTGTTTAACAATTTACTACTTACCGATTTTAATTTTTGTACAATGCCGGTAAGTTCATTTTCGGCACACACAAGTATTAAATGCACATGATCTTTACAAATATTATATGCCAGGCATTTATAATTGTTTTCAATAATTATATCTTTAAAAATATGGGTAAGTGCCTGCTCTTCTTTTAGGCCTAACTCCACCGGCTTACCTTTTACAATGCCAAGCAATTTCATACGCTGTGAGGTACGGCTATTATGTGTAGTGAGTACTACGTGATAAGCAAATTTTTCTTTTGGCCTGAAAATTTTTGGAAACTGCTTTTGCCAATTAAAGGCTTTTTCTCCTGCTACATTTACATCATCAATAAGGCTGTTGCCACATTTAATATTGTTGTTTAAGCTGTTGAGCCTTCTTCCCTTTTGGGCTGTACGTAACCACAGGCTTAGTTTGGCTATCTCTACACTTTCTTCATTTATATCTACTCCAAAAATATTGTTTTCTAAAATAGTTGTTTCAATATCAAACACAATACTGCTATTGGTAATATTGGCTTCCAGTTCACTTATCCATTTATGCTCTGCAATTAAAAACTCTAAAGCCTGGTTAAGAAAAGCACCGCTACCACATGCAGGGTCTATAATGGTAATGTTCAATAACCATTCTTTGTATTGCATAAGGGTTTGATGTAATTGCTTTTTAGCTTTTTTGGTAAGCTTATGGTAATCCTCTTCTTGTAGTTTTAATGCTGCTTTTTTGTTTTTACAAAGAGTGCCAACCGTGTTTTCTACAATGTATTTGGTTATGTATTTGGGTGTATAAAACACCCCGTCTTTTTTTCGTTTTGTTGTTCCCTTCTCATTTTGGAGAGGAGTTAAGGGTGAGGTTATTTCTTTTTCCAGTTCCTCAATTTCGGTAAGGCTATGTTCAAAAATGTGGCCAAGTATATTTACATCTACCTCACTATTATAATCGTAGTTACTTAAGCTAATGGTAGCATTATACAAAATGCTATCATCCATTGCAATATTGTCCAGTATTTCATCTGCTGCAAACAAGCCCGTTGTAAGCAAATATATCATGCAACTTTCCTTTATGTCCGTTATTTAAATAGCCAAAGCACAATTTAAACCTGTTGTACAAAGGCACATAGGCATCCATGTCTTTTAAATTAGTCCATTGGTCTAAAATAATTCGTACACTGTTAGGAGGCACTAACATTCTATCCTCGGCAAAAAACAAAAACAAAACCTGTCTAATAGCTTTTGCGTTTTTTAAACACCACTAATTTATCAATGGTAGGGTTTAGCTCTACTATATTATTAAACAAGGATTTTCTAAACTGGCTGTATTCTTTGTAAAGTTGTTTGGTTACGTTTTCTTCTACGGTAACACTTTCTGTTTTTATGGTAGCCGGCAGCTGCTTAAAAATATTTTGTTTATGCAAGCATAAATACAACAGCTCAAATTGTGTTTTATTTAACCTGAATAAATCCCACTCAATGTTATCAATGGCATTATCAATATAAAATCTAATTTTTTGAAAGTTTGATGTAATTACATATTTACAGTTGGCCTGATTGTTTTTATAATTAAATGCTTGCGTTTCTATTTGTTGCAGGTTAATGGTATCGGTGCCTTTTAGCTCAATTACAGCTAATACATTGTCATTATCTACTATTGCGCCATCAGCTTTTTTGGCATCCTTTACATTTTTGAGTTCTCTTACTAAATTAAAATCCACATCAGGCTTTAAAGTATAGCCCAGTATTTCTACAAACAAAGCTCTTAAAAACCCATCCTGGTATTCTTCTTCTTTACTGTTAAGTATGGTTTGTTGTATGGTAGTATTATGAAAATAATTTTTATATAACGTGTATTGCCTGTCTATTGCAGCAGCATCTTGCAGTTTTAAGTATTTATTGAGTACAGATGTTTGAAATAATGACATAGTAATACAGTAGTACTGGGTTTTGTCAGTTTATTGCAATTTAAGAAAAGTTTTTAAGGCATGTTAATTATACAAGCATATAGCATCTTTTTAAGAACATTCTTTTTTACCATAAAAAAGAGGCTGTCAATTTATGACAGCCTCTTTTACTTTTTGCTTAACCTGTATTCTCTATTTACTTATTTCTATTTGTTGGTTTATTACTTCTGTATCTGCAATTATACGCATTATATACTTACCATTTGCAAGGTTGTTTCTAACATCTATTGTTTCGGTTTGATTGGCAGATGCTATTTGTTTGCTTATAACTACTTTACCATCCAAACTAACTACAGTTATTGTAACTGCTTTATGTATGTTTTTTGCAGGGAGTAAAACACTTGCAACACTATTTACCGGGTTTGGATAAACCTTAAACGTTTCATTTGCAATAGTTGTAACTAATATTTTTGAGTAGGCAACTTTTTCATCAATCATAGTTTGTTTTAGCCTGTAATAGTTTATACCATTATACGGAATATTATCAATTGCAACATACTCTTTGTTTGAATTTGAATTTCCGGCCCTGATAATATTACCTCCATCCCCTTTAAGAAGCATAGTGTTATCGTACGGTTTTATGGTAATGTAATTACCGGCGGTACTATTAAAATTGTTAAACCTTAATGCGTTTTCTCCATGCCAAAACCTTGGGTAATCAAGTGGCACTCCAACAGGTGTAGCTGTGGTATAACTTGGGTTTGTAAAGGTACCTATGTAAAAAAGTGTATCTCCAGGTACAACTGTTGCTAAAAATGCAGAAGGTAACGAACCAGTAGCTGTTATACCTACTGCTGTAGCCACCGTTAATCCATTGTTGGAAGTAGGGTTGCCTTGCTTAACATAACGTTTTATGCCTGCAAAAACCTGTGTTGTACAAATTATCAGTATAATTAGTAGGTTTCTTTTCATTTTTTAAAAATCTTAGGGATAATCTTTTTAAGATTATCCCTAAGATAGAGTTTTAAATAATTAAATATGTCTTAAGCGTTTTTAATGCACTTGCTAAGCCTGTAATTTCAATGATTAATTATTTAAGAACTTCTATTTGTTCGTTTATCACCTGCTTGTTAACAACAATACGCACTATATACTTACCGCCTGCTAATTTACTAATATTGACTGTTTGTGTTTGACTTAATGATGTTGTATTTTGTTGATGTACCACTTTTCCATCCATAGTTAGTAAACTAATAGTTGCTGCTTTGTTTAGCATATCTGCAGCAGGCATAATAGTAATTGTATTGCTACTTGCAGGATTTGGATAAATGCTTACTTTGCCACTTTTACCAAAATTAACTGTACGTACTTCGCTGTAGCTTACTTTATCATCTTTATCAATTGTTTTTAAACGATAGTAATTTAATCCTTGTTTTGGTGATATATGCACTAAAGTATACTTACGGCTACCGGTTGCTGTTTTACGGCCTATGCTTATATAGTTTATACCATTAGTACTGTATTCTATTTCATAAGTAGCCATATTAGTTTCTGTAGCTACCTCCCAACTTACCTGTACATTATTGCCTTGCAAGTGTGCTGCAAAGTTTACCAATTGTATTGGCACTATAGAAGTATAGATTAAGGTTACACTACCAGGTGTAGGGTCTTCCTTACCTGCATTATCAATAGATGCAAAAGGTATTACGGATGTAACAGTACCATCAACTGGGTCTAAGCAAATAGTTTGAGTAGGTCCTGTTTCTGGTGTATACGGAATAGTTATTCCAGCACCACCATTAGCCGGCCATACAGGATCGGTTGATAAATATGTTGTACTATTTACTGTAATGCTTGTAGCATTACTTGGGAATGCCGTTAATCTAATACTGGTAACAGTACCTCCATTATAATCTTGTGTGTTAGGATTAACTCCTACATTACTTACTTCAAACCAAATAGGATTTACCGGAGTACAAACAGTTCCCCCAGGATTTAAACCTATAGTTTCGGTATGTACAGCACTTTCCGGCACCTGTTGTATGCCAAAATTTTGTTGTGTTATATTAGTAATAAGTGTAGTTACTGGGATTTCGCTATTCGTTCTGGATCTGCACCTCCACCTGACTATTTTTATTTTCGCCAGTTGAATACCAGCCTGTAGGTATATTTGTTGCTGGCTTTGGCTGGCCAACTGTACCTTGATTAGTGGTTAATTGTACTGTTAGCCCTGTTGTATTTGCGGGCACTAACGGAAAGCAGTAAGAGCCATCTAAAGCAATTGGTGTAGTAGCAATTACATTATTACTTCCATCAATTAAGTTGGCATAAAGTACTTGCCCAGTTGTAATACCACCACCAGCATTAGTGCCATTAACTACTTGTTCTGTAGGTCCTTCGGGAGAACCAACTGTACCAGCATCACCGTCCAAATCATTCCATACTACACCGCATAGCTGAATTTTATTTTTAAATCCAAAATCATACGTATGATTATTTTCACCAAGTATGCCTGTAGTTAAGCATATTTGTGCAAATTGGTTTCCTGCTATAGTTGTTATTGTTGCATCATTATCACTCCAATCAGAAATACCATTACCTACTGCATTAGGTGTGGTTAAATGATATCCTACTAAATCTCCGGCACCTTGCCCAGTGGTACTATTCCAATCTGCTGCTGCTATTCGTACAATATAATGTTGTTTAGAAACTAAAGCAGCTATATTAAATTTAGCTCCAGAATTTGCAGCAGGGTATTCAGTTGTTATTTGGTTTGAAAAAATATACTCCCCATTTGCATTAGTAATTACAGTTGCTAATGCTGCCCCATCTGGCTGACAGTTATTATCAGCATCTAAATATAACTCAACAGAAACATTAGCAAAAACACCTTCGCCTGGGTCTTGTATTCCATTTGCATTTACATCATTCCATAAACGATTGCCAATTTCAATTGGCGCAGCATCACTTAGAATTTCAATATCACCCATATTACCAGCCTTTCTATTTGTCCCTGTAAAAGTTTGATCAAAGTCAATCCACCCTTTGTGTGAAGCAGTTGCAGTAGTTACTTGTACTTGGTTTCCGTTATCAGAATTATAAAACCGTACTCCAGAAGTATTTACTTCGCCACTTGTACCTCCAGGTTGAATTGTTGAAATAGGATCAAACCCTGTTGACAATAATTGATTTCTTCCTGCTAATACCGCTAATGAACCTAAAGCTGATTCAGCATGCCCAGCATCACCTGTTGCCGAACTTCCAGTATTGTAATAATCATCATCAAAAAATTCCTTAATTCCATTGGGAGGATTTATAGGACTTGATGGGCTTGCAGAACCATTGTCTGTATTAGTTTGTACACAGCCGCCTGCAGTTGCTTCTTGAACAAAAGTAGAGCCAACTCTACAAAATTTAATGATATCGCCTGCAGCTACTGGGGAGAAAAATGTTGAGCCTGTAGTTACGCCATATTGTCTTTGATTATAAGCTGCTTGATAGGTAAATCTATCTCCAAAACCTAAAACCATAGAACCATCTTCGGTAAATTCAATATCCATTAAAATAGGTTGAGGTTGAGATGCTAAATCTGGCCCTAATGCTAAAAGTTGCGGAGCCCAAGTATTTGACCATGGTATCCAATTAGCACTTTGATTGGCGCCACCTGCCCTAAATGTAACTTTACTACGGGCATAGTTTAATGGCATGGTTGCTATTTGCGTAAATGTTGTACCACCATCATATCTGTAAACATAAGCTTGCAAATTAGCAGCTGTACCAGTACCAGCATCACACACACCGCCTATGTACAATTGTCCTTCAAAATATTTTGTAGCCCATGGCCTAAAAGTGCCATTGGTGCAAGGTGTCATTGATAAGGCTACATTAGAAATTAATGTAGGGGCTGCTGGATTAGAAATATTGATAATGATTAATGATGGCGAAGCTTCATTCATATTTACGGCAAATAACGTATCCCCATCGCTGCTAATATCTATATCACCAATTCCAATTTTACCTACCTTTTGATATAATGTTGCATTATCAATGTACTGGTTTGTTCCAGTTATTGCACTGGTCTTGGGTCGGCACCCAAATTGGATACACCTAAAACACTTAAATCAATTGAAGCTCCTTGCAAAAGTGTAGCTGTAGAAGCTGCAGGTGGAAAAACGGGGGTAGGATCGCTAAAAGTGAAAGTATGTATATCATCAAATCCACCATCACCATTAGCTGCATCTACTTTAGTTCCAAAATAATTACGTACTACTGCAGAAGCATATAGCCTTTTAGATTTTCTACTGTAAGCTAGTCCATAAGCGGTCCCTACCGCAGGGTTATCAAGGTTTGTAAATTCCTTAATTCCGTTGTTGTTATTTACAGGATCCAGTATTTGCCCTGTATTATAATAAGAACCATTTATTGTACCATCGCCCACATTATTTGTGTGAGGCCCTACATAGTTTTGTAACCTAACTACCATTGGATTTACTTGACTATAATTATCTGGGTTATTAATTCTAAAATCGGCGGTAGTAGTTGCCGCACTAATGAACTGTACACTTGAACCTGCAATAGCTGTTTGATCGGTAGCACAGCCAGACAAATAAGATGCCGGCAAACCACTAAACTCAATACGAACTGGTAAAGTTAACCCTGTAAAACTATAAGCACCACTGGCATTGGTTGTAGTGGTAGCTAGTAATACATCTGTAGCACTATATGCCTTTACAGTAATACCAGCCACTATATGGTTCCACAAAAGTACCAACCGTGTTATCTCTTATGCCGCTAGCATTAAAATCTTTGTATGCTATGCCAGATATTTGAGCTTTGGATGCACTAGAAAGAACCGTTACTAATAGTGTAAATAATATTGGTAGTGCTTTTTTCATAATATATGAATTGATGAATAAAAAATTTATTTTTTACTATATTGTTTAATAGAAAATCATAAAACTTATTTGACAAGTAAAATGGTAGCAAATATAATATTTTGTGAGCTTATCTCCATTTAAACAGCTAAATTATTTTTTATTACGCCCTTTACCCTTATATTTCTTACAGATGAAATTATATTTTACTAATTTTTACTTTACTTAGGAATCAATTACTTGATAATACCGGTTTCAATTACTATTAAAATGCCAATCATTTATCTAAAAAAATTATAAAAAAACCTCCATGTAAATTATCTTATTTTTCAAATAATATATTTGTACAAATGTAATTTATACAGCTATTTCATGCGAATATTTTTTTTACATTTATTTTGAAGTTTATTTCTTATTTTAAACAAAACAATTTAAATAGCAGTTAACTACAAATTATGTTAAAATTTAATTTATTAAAATATTATAGTATAATGACTACAGCTATATATATGAGGCATATAGATAAAGCATACCCTTATATATATTTTTTAAAAAGCATCCCTCTTGGTTAAGGGCCTGACGCAACTTATTGTGGCGGGTAAATACTCATAACAAAAGCTCCGATTTTATTTATCCTTAACCTACGCAACTGCTGTTTTTAGTATTACAGCCGATCCGGCATATTTTATACTTTGCACAACCGTGTTACTTGCAGGCAAGCCAAACTCAATGCCTGTACATACTACCAAACAGGTGTTGTTGGTGGGCTGGTAATTATCTAATTGTAGTTGGTATGTTGCAGCATCTACAGGTTGCTCCTGTGTGTACCATGGCGTATGGTGGGTGGTTTGGTTAAACACATAGTTGGCAGGTGTTTCAAAGCGGTTATGCAGGGCATTGTACAGTATATCGGGTACGGTTGCCAGTACCAATACAAAGCGGTACAGCGGATGTTTTCGGGGGTTAAAAAAATTAACACCGGGCAGTACATGCGGCAATTGTACCGAGACATAACTATTATGCATAGTTGCAGTTACCGGAGCTTTTAGCAGGTTGCCGAAAGCCGTGTATTTATTAAGGCTAAAGCCTTCTATTTTATACCCTGTTTTGGATACTTCTATATTTCGTTTACCCAACTCCGATAGGTTATCGTCGTTTTGTATATGCTTACACAATGCATTAAGGTTACCCGAAAAATTATAGTCGGCCAGGTGCTTTACACCATACAAAGCCTGGTTAATATGCCGGGCTGCTTTTATACAGGCTTTCCACTCTTCGTTGTACCTACGGGTAAGTTCAAAACTGGCCTTATTTTTTATTGCATTTTTAGTTATTCCACCCTTTCGGCGTATTACCGGCTTATCTACTCCGGGCAAGCGGTAAGCCGTAAGTGGCCCTAAACTACCTGTAAATGCTACTACACTATCTGCTTTTGCCATAATATTATATGTTTTACACAACAAAAATAATATAAAATACTAAATTATTTAGCATTTTATTTAACTATTTTACCAATTTTTACATAGTGTTAAGCCACTTTATTATATAGTATGTCAACAGTGGCTTAAGAGTGGCTCAACAGTGGCTTAACAGTGGCTTAACCCTCTTGTTTTAACTTGTCTACACTAAAAAAACCTTACGTGATGTATGCCATAAAAAAAGCCCCAACAATATGTTGGGGCTTTCGTGTATTTTACTGTAAAATTTATTTGTATTGAGGTACCAATCCGTTTGCTAAGGTTACCATTTTCTTTAAACTTTCGTCTTCTAACTTACCGGCTTTAAATTCCTTTAAAATTTCGGGGTGTTTGTTAGCCATTTCCATTAAAAAGTGCTCTTCAAATGCTTTTACATTTTTAACAGCAACATCTTTTAATAAGCCTTGTGTACCTAAGTATATAATAGCTACTTGTTTTTCTACACTAAAAGGTGTGTATTGTGCTTGTTTTAATATCTCCACATTACGGGCACCTTTATCAATTACGTTTTTAGTAGCCGCATCCAAATCGCCACCAAATTTAGAGAAGGCTTCCAACTCACGGTAAAGTGCCTGATCTAATTTAAGTGTACCGGCCACTTTTTTCATAGATTTAATTTGTGCATTACCACCCACACGGCTAACCGAAATACCTACGTTAATGGCAGGGCGAATACCGGCGTTAAACAAGTTACCTTCCAAAAATATTTGTCCGTCGGTAATACTGATTACGTTGGTAGGAATATAGGCAGATACGTCACCAGCCTGGGTTTCAATAACAGGCAATGCAGTTAAACTACCACCACCTTTTACTAAATGCTTAATAGATGCAGGCAAATCGTTCATTTGTGCCGCTATCTCATCTTTTGCAATAACTTTTGCAGCCCTTTCCAATAAACGGCTATGTAAATAGAATACATCACCCGGATAAGCCTCACGGCCCGGCGGACGACGTAATAATAATGATACCTCACGGTAAGCCACCGCTTGTTTTGATAAATCATCGTAAATAATTAATGCAGGCCTTCCGGTATCACGGAAAAACTCCCCTATAGCAGCACCGGCAAACGGAGCATAGAATTGTAAAGGAGCCGGATCGGCAGCACTTGCCGCAACAATAGTTGTGTAAGCCATTGCCCCATTTTCTTCCAATGTTTTCATTATACCGGCAATAGTACTTGCTTTTTGCCCAATGGCTACATATATACAATATACAGGGTTACCTGCTTCGTAAAATTCTTTTTGATTAATAATGGTATCTACGCAAATAGCGGTTTTACCGGTTTGGCGATCACCAATTACCAATTCTCTTTGTCCACGTCCAATAGGAATCATAGCGTCAATAGCTTTAATACCGGTTTGCAGTGGCTCCTTTACGGGCTCTCTAAAAATTACGCCGGGTGCTTTACGCTCCAAAGGCATTTCGTATAATTCGCCTTTTATAGGGCCTTTACCATCTATTGGCTCTCCCAATGTATTAATAACACGGCCGCTCATACCATCGCCTACTTTAATAGAGGCAATTTGGCCGGTACGCTTTACTTTAGCGCCTTCTTTAATTTCGCCGCTGTCTCCCATCAAAACCACACCCACATTATCTTCCTCAAGGTTAAGGGCAATGGCTTTTACGCCGTTTTCAAACTCCACCAACTCACCGCTGCGTACATTATTTAACCCGTAAATACGGGCAATACCATCACCAACTTGTAAAACGGTACCTACTTCTTCTAAACTGGCGCCGGCATTAAAGTTGCTAAGTTGCTGGCGAAGTATCGCCGAAATTTCGTCTGGTTTAATCTCTACCATAAAAATTGTTTTATTTTTTTGAACCCGGCTGTAAACCTTTGTGGGACCGCATTGGCGTCGCACTCTTGTACATTTAAAGCCGCAGGCATCTATTTTAGGCTGCAAAGGTAAGGCTTGAGGTTTGTAAAGCAAAAAAATGATAGCTTTTATTCGTATTTTATTAAATTTTAATACGCTACTGAAATGCCCCCGGTGCTAAGAAAATAATTTACAGCCCGATGGTTAAAAATTGTTTAAGGTTAAAGAACGCTTGCTCAGGTTTTAAGTGTTTTTGGAGTGCTATATACATTATAGATTATTGCAATTCAATGAATAAAATATAAAAAATGTTTTTTGTTACATTTTCTCGAAAAAATAGTAATTTTCCAGTTCAAATTATAACTGCTATAGGCATGCATAAACCTTATACCAAAGTTTTATCATTTATAACCTGCAATTCCTTTGCCCATAAACGGGCTGAAAATCCTTTTCAAAAAACAATTGAATTAACTTATCATAAAAGTTTTGAACCCCATTATTAACCATTTTTAAAAACAATCTACTTATTAAGAAACAGAAAAAATTACACAACAGTTAAAAACCAATCAATTAAAATTTATGAAGAAAATTTTGCTCTTTTTAATGACGTTTTGGTGTGCCATTGTCAGTATGGCTCAGCAATTCGATGTTGAAAAAAACGCAGCACTTCAACTGGTAAGTGCACAGCGAACGGCTATTGGCTTAAGTGCCGATGACTTAAATAACCTTATGGTTACGTATAGTTATGTAGATAAAACCATTGGGGTACGCTACATCTACTTACAGCAAACCTATAGGGACATTCCTGTTTACAATAAAACGCAAGCTATTGCCTACAAAAACAATGTTTTGGCATCTGTAGCAGGTACTAGAATTGCGAATATTGAAAATAAGGTAAACAACATTTCGGGTATGCCTGCTAAAACTGCTGAGAGTGCTGTAATGACGGCATTAGCAGCAAAAGGTTTTAGCCCTGCCGGTTCTTTTGCTCCAATTTCTACAAAAGAAATGGGACGTAAAGTTGAATTCGGTAACCTGGGTGTATCAAGAGAAAATGTTACAGCTCAATTAATGTGGTTCCCATCTGACAATGAGAACTCATTTAAATTAGGCTGGTTTGTGTATTACATTCCTACAACAACTTCTGATTATTGGGAAATTTTTGTTGACGCTACCAATGGTTCTATCCTTGGCGAAAACAACTTAAAAGTTTCTTGTAATTGGGATGATCCAAATCATGTACATGAGTTTGGTGAAAACCATAACCATGTTGCTGCTACTGGTGGAAATCCATTTGATTTTTCGAGAGTAACAAGGTTTGAAAATGGTACTACCAGCCCTAGTTTGGTTGGTAATGCTTCTTATCGTGTAGTTCCAATACCATACGAAGCGCCTACATTTATGCCGGGCACTTTCCCTGGTACTGCACCGGGTAATAGTACTGTAGTTAACAATCCATGGACAAATGTTCCTGCATCTTTTGCTAATGCCATTACTAAAAACTGGCATACTGATGCAAGTAACACCGATTACAACTATACAAGAGGTAACAATGCATGGGCTTATCATGACAGAAGTAATAATAACAGTGGTGATCCTGCTCGTTCTGCTACTTCTACTACAGCCTTACCTACTTTAACATTTAGTGCTTTTGGTAATGCTCCGGATTATACTGCCGATCCTGTAACAGGTGGTGGCACTACCGGTAGTATGGCTAATAACCAGTCGTTTAATGTTACCAACTTATTTTACATGAACAACATCTTGCATGATGTATTATATACGCATGGATTTGATGAGGTTGCCCGTAACTTCCAATCGGATAACTTTGGAAGAGGTGGTAATGGTAACGATCATGTAAAGGCTGAAGCACAAGATGGTAGTGGTTCTAACAATGCAAACTTTGCTACACCCGGCGATGGTGCCAGTGGTACTATGCAAATGTATTTATGGACATTATCTTCTCCTACAAGAGATGGTGATGTTGATAACGGCATTATTGCTCATGAATTTGGGCATGGTGTTAGTAACCGTTTAATGGGTAGCTCTACCAGCCAAACCGGTTGTGTGGCTAGTGGTGAACATCAGGGCGAGGGTATAAGCGATTATATTGCTTTAATGTTTACCCAAGATTGGGCTGCTGCTAACGTAAACACTGGTTTAGTAGGTAGAGGTATAGGTACATTTGCGTTAAACCAACCTACAACGGGTGCCGGTATTCGTAGTCAAAAGTACAGTACCGATTTAGCTATTAATAATAAAAAATACCAAGCCTCTTTACCTACACAGGTACATGACCGTGGTGAGTTTTGGTGTGCTGCTGCATGGGAAGCTACCTGGGCAATTATTCAGCAAGCAGGTACCATAAGCCCTACTATTTATTATAACAGTGCTGGTGGTGGTAATGGTAATACAGGTAATATTGCAGCAATGCGTATTGCTATGCAAGCCATGAAGCTTGTGCCTTGTGGTGCTGGTTTCCTTGATCACAGAGATGGTTGGTTAAGAGCTGATACATTACTGTATGGTGGCCAATACTCATGTGCTATTTGGAGAGCTTTTGCAAAAAGAGGTATGGGCTTCTTTGCATTGCAAGGCTCAAATAATAGTGCTGGCGACCAAACGCCTGATGAAACACCAAAGTCGCAAGTTAATATGACTACAGGTGTTGCATCAATACCTGCCGGTCAAAACATGACTTATACTAACACTGCAAGTACTTGTAGCGGTTCGGCTATTACCGGTTATGTTATGCGTACTACATTGCCTGCAAACGTAACGTTTGTAAGTGCAACCAACGGTGGTACACATAGTGCCGGTGTAATTACATGGCCTGTAAGTATGGCTGCAACTGGTACATTTACGGCAGACTTTACAGTAACTGTTAATGCAGGTGCGTTTCCGGGTAATGTTGTAACAACAACTTGTTTGTTAGACAACACTGCCAGAACGTTCAATTGCAAAACAATTACTACGCCAATTAGTCCAATATTGGCTGGTTGCCCTACAGTTAGTACTCAACCTGCAAATGTGTTAACATGTGCCGGTAGTAGTGTAAACTTTGCTGTGGTAGCAAATGCTTCTAATACTATTTCATATCAATGGCAAGTATTGGTTGGTTCTACATGGACTGACTTAACTAACACTGCTCCTTATAGCAATGTTACTACTGCCACTATGACTATTAATCCAACTGCTGTTGGTTTAAATGGTAATCAATATCGTTGCTTTATGACAACTGTTGATTGTACAGGTGGTATTAACTCTAACCCTGCAACATTAACTGTTGTTGCTGCTTCTGTAGGTGGTACAATTGCCCCTGCAAGCACCAACGTATGTGGTGTTACAAATAGCACTCCATTAACATTAAGTGGCCATACAGGTACGGTAGTTAGATGGGAAAGTGCACCTGCAGTTGGTGGTCCTTGGACTGCTATAGCTGCAACTGCCGGTTTAACAACTTATACATCAACCAATATTACTGCTACAACTTTTTACAGAGCGGTAGTTCAAGTAAGTGGTGGTTGTGCTGCTGTTAACTCTGCAACTGCGGTAGTTAATTTCTTAGCTTCTGCTCCAATGATTATAGCTGCAGATCCTAACACTCCAATATGTGCCGGAGATCCTACAAGATTAACAGCCAGTGAAGGATTTGGTGTACAAACAGTATGTGCAACCGGTGCTATTACAATACCAAGTAGTGGCCCTGCTACTCCTTATGGTGCTACCTTAACGGTGTCCGGTTTCCCAACTAGTGGTATAACAGTTAAGTCTGTAACCTTAAATGACATTAGCCATACATGGTCAAGTGATTTAGATATTGCTTTAACATCTCCAACAGGTACTGCAGTAATGTTGTTATCTGATGTTGGTGGAAGTGCAGACTTCATTAATAATACAATGATTTTTGACGACGCTGCTGCAGGAGTATATACTATACCGCCTGCTGCAAACGGAACTGCAACTGTAAAACCAACAAATGCTGCTGGTCCGGATGCATTCCCTGCTCCAGGTCCTGCAAGCGTACCTGCTAACCCTACGTTAGCTACATTTACAGGTAACTTTAATGGTGATTGGAAATTATGGATTAACGACCAAGCTGCCGGCGATCAAGGCGGTGTTAGTGGTGGTTATTGCATAACCTTTACAGGTTCTGTAACAACTCCTATTACTGGTGGTACATTTACATGGACACCAAGTACAGGTTTAAACAGTACTAACACTAATCCTGTTGCTGCTTCTCCTGCTGTTACAACTACATACACTGTTAGTCACAACAATGGTGTAGGTTGTACAAGAATAGCAAGTTATACAGTTGTTGTTAATCAACGTCCTTTAGTGGCTACTCAACCTTCTCCAATAACAGTATGTAGTGGTTCTGCTGCTACCTTTAGCATTACAGCTACAGGTGCCGGTCCATTAACATATCAATGGCAGGTTGCTGCAAGTGCTACTGGCCCTTGGGCTAATATTACAGCAGGTGCTCCTTACAGTGGAGAAACAACTGCTACATTAACTATTAACCCTGCATCTGCATTATTAAATAATAATTGGTATCGTTGCACTGTTGGCGGTTTATGTGCACCTGTTGCAGGTTCTACATCTCAACCGGCTAAATTATCTGTTAACCCATTACCTACAGCAACAATTAACCCTGTTGGCCCGGTATGTGGTGGTATTGCAGGGGTTAATGGTACACAATTATCATTTGCTTTAACAGCACCTCCGGTTCCCGGAAGTCAAACATTTACATCTGGTACTATTAATGTTGCCATTCCTGAGGGAGCCTTCCCTACAAGACCTGCAACTGCTGCCAGCAATGTAATTGCTGTATCGGGTATTCCTGCAAATGCTACCATTACCGGTATCTCTGCAAGAATCAATGCTACGCATGCATATGTTAATGATATAGTAGCTGTTTTAAAATCACCAACCGGTGCAGTAATTAATTTAGATGCATTGGGTGGTTATCAAAATAACGCCGGTGTAAATTATTTGAATACTACATTTAGCTCTGCTGGTGTTAACTCTATTTCTGGTGGTACAGCTCCGTTTACCGGAACCTGGAAGGCAGATTTAGCTGGCGCTACATTTACAGCATTTGGCTTACATTATCCGGTGGTCCTGTAGGATTTGATCCAACAACTCAAAACTGGACAGCATATATGGGTGCTTTAAACAGCGGTGCCGCAAATGGCAACTGGACTTTAGCAGCTTACGATGCCGGTGCACCAGATGTTGGTAATTTAACCAAGTGGGATTTAATTATAGATTACACAACTCCGGGAGCTATACCAGGTACTCAAAACTGGGTATACACCTGGAGCCCTACTACTGGTTTATATACAAACAGTGGTGCTTCTGTACCATACACAGGTGGTAATACACAAACTGTGTATGCAGCTCCTACAACATTAACTACTTATACGTTAACTGTAAGAGATACAGCTACTGGTTGTATTGGTACAAGCAGTGTAATTGTAAACTACACACCTCCTGCACCTAATGTTACCCCTAATCCGGTTACCATGTGCTTAGGCGATGCTCCAGTTAAGTTGAAGAGTTCAACTTCTTCAACAAGTGTAGCTAGCTTTACAACAGGTACTATAAATGTTCCAATTGTTGATAATACACCTGCAGGAAGTACCAGTACACTAACCGTTTCAGGTATTCCAACTAATGCTACCATTACAGGTATAAAAGCTACTGTAAACGGAACGCATACATGGTTAGGAGATGTGGTTATGGTATTAAAAGCGCCTGGTACTTTAGGTACATTAAACCTGGATTACTATTTAGGTAATACCGGTGCCGGACCATCAACCAATTTTATAAACACTGCATTTAGTTCTGCATCATCTACAACAATTGGTACTGCAAGTCCATTTACCGGTACATTTAAAGCCGATGGTATTATGGTTCCAACTGGTCCTGTAGGTGGTCCTGCCGGTCCTTCTGGTATGTTACCAACCGTTGGAAGTTATGCAGCATTAATGAGTGCAATGAACGCAACTCCTGGTTCTGCAAATGGTACTTATACGTTAGGTGTTGCCGATAACTTTGGTGGTGATGCCGGTGCATTAACTAAGTGGGATTTAGATATCACTTATGTACTTGGTGTACCTGCTACGCCTGCTATATGGACTCCTGCTACAGGATTATACAGCAATGCTGCCGGTACTACACCGTATATTGCTAATACACCTGTAGATTCTGTTTGGGCACAACCAACAACTATTGGTGCTAATAATTACGATGTAACTGTACAAAGTTTACCACCTGCTCCAATTGTACCTTCTACTCCAATGGCCGGTGGAAATGGTAACAATACAGTTGCGTTTAATATTACCAATAACAATGGCTACCCAGTAGATTTAAAAGGAATTTCTACAAATACCTTTGGCGCTGGTGCAGTTGTTGCAAGAGCCTTCTATAAAACAACGCCAATTGCCGGTAACCCTGGCACTATTGACGCTGCAAACGGATGGACGTTGATTACAGGTTCTGGTGCGGCTAGCAATGTTACAGCTAATACCCTTAATCCTGTATTAACTAATCTATCTGGTGTTACAATACCTGGAAATGGTGGTAGCTATGGAATAGTTCTAGAGCTAAGTGGTGCAACATTCCCTGCATATACCAATGGTACCGGTACAGTTCAAAACTACACAAGTGGCGGCTGTACAATAAGTACAGATGGTAATGTTGGTTGGGGTGGCCCGGTTGCTCCAGGTCCAATGGTTAATAACCCAAGGAACTTTAATGGAACTGTTACTTTAGTTGCTACAATGCCTGCATGTACTTCACCTGCAAGAAGAGTTGTAGTAACGGTTAACCAACCTGCAAGTATTACTACCCAACCAACAAATGTTACAATTTGTACAGATAAGGTAGCTACATTTACAGCAGGTGCTGCCGGTACTAATCCAACACATAACTGGCAGTACAGTACATTCATTAATAATGGTACTCCAGGTACATGGGTAACAATTGCGAATGGTGGAATTTATAGCGGTGCCAATTCTGGTACATTAGTTATAACTAACCCTCCAACAAGCATTAACGGATACTTGTACAGAGATTCTGTAAAAGGTGCTGCTCCTTGCGGTGCTGCATTCTCTAACATTGTTCGTTTAAATGTTAACCCATTACCAACTGTGGTAATAAGAGCAGACAGGTATACCAAACTGTTCTAGGTTTAGTAACTACATTAACAAACACTTCTTCTCCAATTGCAGCATCGTATGTATGGAAGAGAAATGGTGCGGTAGTAGGTGGAAACACTCCTGCTTTATCAGTTGATGTAGATGGTTTAGGTGATTATACTTTAACGGTAACAGATGTTAATGGTTGCGTAGGCACATCTAACACTGTTTCTATTTCAGATTCTGTAAACGGTAAAGTGTTTATCTATCCTAATCCAAACAATGGTGTGTTCAGTTAGATACTGGAGTACATTAAATAATGTTCTTCCTCGTGGATTAAATATCTATGATGCTAAAGGTGCAAGAATTAGAACTGATCAGTATTTAAATACTGCGCCTTACTCAAGAATGGATGTTGATTTACGTCAATTTGGAAGCGGTGTTTATTGGATTGAAGTTGTTGACAGAAATGGCGACAGACTTGCAATGGGCCGAGCAGTTGTTGTAAGATAATTGCTAAAGCTTTCGATATAAAAAATCCCCAACCAAATGGTTGGGGATTTTTTTATGATTTTAATATAGAAACTTTAAGCCTACTTATTGTTATACCAAATGGGCTTCAAATTAGCCCGATATTTGAGATATACTCTTATGTGATAGTTGTTTAGGCCAATGCAATTGAACTCTATTAAAGATATCCAATCGGTATTATTTTCTGTTGGCAATATAAACACCAATCAGTATTACTGATAATCCAATCACTTGCATTAAGCCAATATCTTCGCCATAAAATATGCCCCACATAATGGCAATAAACGGAATGCCATAAGTTACCATCGATGCAAAAACAGCACCTGCTCTTTTCATTAACAAGTAAAAAACAATAGAGGCCACTGCTGTGCCAAAAACACCTAATAGCCCGGTGTAAAATGTTGACCACAAAATTTTACTATCCGAAAAGGGCAACGAAAAATACCCGGTAAAATAAAGTACAATTAATGCAGGTATTGCATTTAACCCAAGGGCCACAGCAGCAATTTGCACCGAGCCTAAATGCTTAAGGTATTTACTTACCATATTTACATTAATGCCATAAAAAATAGTAGCCAGTATTATAAACGCAACAAACAAAAGGTTTTGTCCTTGTTGCAAATTGCCTTTACTTAGCAATAACAGCACACTTCCACCAATGGCCACCATTATGCCTATTATTTTATTTACAGATGTTTGGGTATTAAAAAATAAAGCGCCAATAATAATTACAAAAATGGGTGTTAGCGAATTGAGTGTACCTGCCAAAGCGCTATCAATACCTTCTTCGGCAATACAAAATAAAAAGGCAGGTAAAAGGCTACCTAATGCGCCTGATAAAAATATTAGGCCTATTTTATTTATTGGAATATGCTTCCAGTATTTAATGGCATACGGCAATAAAACAATACCTGAAAAAACAATACGCAAGGATGCTACCTGATAAGATGTAAGGCCTATCAATCCTTCCTTCATTAAAATAAAACTACTGCCCCAAATAAAAGAGAGCAGTAAAAAAATGCCCCAGTTTAACAAACCTTGCTTTTGCATGTCTAAAATTTGTGCAAAGGTGTGAGGTTTTGACCACTAAACATAATTTATGAATATGTGTACTTATTACATATTTTTTTATAAATAGTTGTATTTTAAAGAAATATCTTTTACTTTTAAACCAACCATTAATTTTTATTCTAAAAAAATCAATATTTTTCAAAACTAAAAACTAAATTATTATGGGAATGTTTAAAGAATTTAAAGATTTTATTGCCAAAGGCAATGTTATGGATTTGGCAGTGGGTGTTATTATTGGTGGAGCATTTGGCGCTATTGTTAACTCATTAGTTGCAGATGTAATTACTCCGGCATTATTAAACCCTGCCCTAAAAGCAGCCAATATTGACAAAATTGAAGGTTTGAAAACGGATGGTGGAATTTTGTATGGCAAATTTATTGCGGCAATAATTGCATTTATAGTTATTGCATTTGTAATCTTTTTATTAATGAAAGGGTTAAACTCAATGAAGAAAAAAGCCGAAGAAGCTCCTGCAGGACCATCTACTACCGATGCTTTATTAATGGAGATAAGAGATTCATTAAAAAAATAATATCTTGTTGATATAAATAAAAAATACACCTTATAAACGGGTGTATTTTTTATTTTGAAGCAACCTTAGTAATAAAAACCTTGTCTTAGGCAGTAATTATTATTATTAACCCAAAACAAATTTGTATGAAAAAACTACTTTCATTGTGTGTAATTGCCTTTTTAGCAACTACTGCAATTAATGCACAAACAACGGATGAAGCAAAAAAAGCTGCTGATGCCGCTGCGGCAAGCTTATCTAAAAGCAAGGCTGATATTAAAGATGGCTGGACAAAAGGCGGAACATTAAACCTTTCTGTAAATGAATCGGGCAGAAATGACTACTGGGTAAAGGGTGGCGACAAATTTTCTTTAGGTGTTAAAGGGATTGTAGATTATAATTTTGATAGAAAAAAAGGTAAAACAAACTGGTTGAACTCTCTAAGAGCCAGATATGGTGTTGTAAGATCTACCAGTACTCTTGATAAATTTGTAAAAAACGATGATTATTTCAATTTTAATTCAACTTATGGAAAAGAGTTTCGCAAAAATTGGAGTTATGCTGGTTTCTTTAGTTTAGAAACACAGTTTGATCAGTTTTTTATGACTCCGGGATATATTAAACTTGGACCTGGTTTTTTATACAGGCCTAACACCCATTTTAACTTATTATTATCGCCAGCTATGGCAAATATCACAACAAAATTAGCGCCAAGTATGAAACCTATGGCAGCATTTGGTGTAGATGCCGGTAAAACAACCGCCTTTGGATTGGGTGCTTTTGCTCAAGCTAATTTAAATTATGATTTAGCTAAAGGAATTAATTATAAATCTGTAGCTACAGCTTTCTCTAACTATTTAGACCATCCGGGAAACGTAATTTTTGATTGGAGTAACTTATTTACATTAACAGTTAATAAATATATAGGGGCCACTGTTAGCATTAATACACGTTATAACGACCTTGAAATTGGCCGTTTGCAAATACAACATGGTATTGGTGTAGGATTAAGCTATAAGCTATAAGTTTTTCCACATTTGCAGCTATAGATATAGCAAACAGCAATATTTCTCTTAACTAATTAATACATTTGCATCCCGACAGTATTGTCGGGATTTTTTATAAATACAAACTAGTGACCAACGAAACATATCAAATAAAACTAGCCGAGTTTGAAGGCCCGTTTGATTTATTACTTTTTTTTATAGAAAGAGATGAATTGGATATTTATAATATTCCCATTACTAAAATAACCAACGACTTTTTAGCTTTTATACATACCACCGAAAAGTTGAATATTGAGCTTAGCAGTGAGTTTATTTTATTTGTAAGTACACTTATGCGTATAAAGGCCAAAATGCTTTTACCCCGTAAAGAATTAGATGCGCTAGGAAATGAAATTGACCCAAGGCAAGAGCTGATTGATAAAATTTTAGAGTACAAAAAATTTAAAGAAGCCAGTGCACAAATGGCCGAAATGGAAGCCATACGCATGTTAATGGTAAAACGTGGCAATCTTCAAAAAGAATTAGTACAAATTGGCGAAGATGCCGGCGAAGGCACAGAAATACAAACCGTTACGTTATTCAAGCTAATGAAGGCTTTTGAGAAAGTGGCACAGCGCCTTCATGAAAAAAATAATAAGCCTGTACATACTGTAGTACAATACGCTTACACCATGGAAGAAAGCAGAAGCTATGTTTTAGATCAATGTAAAGCAGATAAAACACTTTCGTTTGAAAAAATATTTGACGTATGCCAAGATAGAATACATGCTATATTTTTATTTTTAAGTTTGCTTGAGCTTATACAAATGAAGTATATGACCATTGTTACCGGCGAAGGCCGAAATAATTTTTTAATAGAGTGGAATGAGGAAAGAGAAGAAGATACTGCTACTTTATTTACAGGCCCTGAAACTTTAAACTAATTATTTAACTCCGCTTGTCGGAGTTTTTTATTGCTATTTTGTCAGTATTGTGTAAATGGCATTTTATTTGATGTTCAAACATTAAACTTATTGATATGAAATCTATTTCATTTAAAGCAACGGAAAGAGGCACAGCCGATTATGGCTGGTTAAATGCTAATTACTATTTTAGCTTTGCCCAATACTACAATCCTCAAAAAATACATTTTGGTGCTTTACGTGTTTTAAATGATGATGTAATTGCCGGTGGTGGTGGTTTTCCTACGCATCCACACGACAATATGGAAATTGTTACCATACCGCATACAGGAGCCATTGCACATAAAGACAGTACAGGTGGCCAAGGCATAATTAAAAGCGGAGACGTACAAATAATGAGTGCCGGCAGCGGCGTACAACACAGTGAGTTTAATGCATCGGCAACAGAAGCGCTTAATCTTTTTCAGTTATGGGTTTTTCCAAAAAAGAAAAATATTACACCCCGTTACGACCAAAGAACATTTGATATAAGTGAAAGAGTAAACAAATGGCAAACAGTAGTTTCGCCAATAGAAAGCGATGAGGCATTATGGATAAACCAAGATGCAAAATTTTCATTAACTAATTTAGCCAAAGGCAAAACACTTAACTATACAAATGCATTTGAGGGTAACGGTGTTTTTTTAGTGGTGATAAAAGGAACTGTTAGCATTAAGGATATTGTTTGAATAACAGAGATGCTGTGGGCATTTATGATACCAATAGTTTTGATATTATTGCCAGTGAAGATGCAGAATTATTGGCGGTAGAAGTGCCAATGGAGTTTTAGTTTTCTTCCGCTGAAAACGCAGATTCACTCATAATTAATAATAAATATCTAACAAAATTGGTTTAGGCGATTTGTCGATGTAATGTTGCAGTTTATTTAAAAATGAAGGAGCAACCGTAGGGCAACCCCAACTTTGGCAAATTGTCATTGGATATACCTCGGCATCAGGCACACATTCGTGGCCATGAAGTACAACAGAGCGGCAATAGGCATTGTTATTAGTGCTATCTAATCCGTGTAACTTATACGCAAGGCCATATTTACCCATATACGATTTACCTATTTTGTATTTACCTAAAGAAGTACAAAGGCTGTTAGGCTCGTTTGAAAATAATATACTTCCCGAATTATAATTTGTACTGCTTCCATGTGCAACCAACCCGGCATCTTCAACCGAATCTGTTTTAAGATTGTAAATGTAAAACCTGTTTTTGCCGGATGGCGCTTTCATGTCAATAAAAAAGCAATATGTAGTGTTAAAGCCTTTGGTTTTAATGAAAGACTTAATACTCATTAGCTTACCACCAATTGCCGAATTCAATTTTAGAGTTACGGTTTTATTAGTATTGGCATTTTTGTTTAATGCTGCTTTTGCAGAAAACTTTGGCTTAACCAACAGGAAAAACGCAAAGGCAGATGCTGTTATTAAAAGTAAAACTAAAACACCGGATAAACGCATAGCTAATTTCATGAAATGAAGTTTTTAGTATACCGTTTAGTTATAAACAAGGTATTGCTTCTTACTATTCGGTATTACCAATTCTACCATTCAAACAAATCTGAGGATATTGTTTTCATGTTGAATTGGTAGTAGATGCAGAACGAAACTTATTTCACAAAAATTATTGTGGGAGTGTTAAAGAAAATAGAAAGGTTGGGTGAGCCACAGACCTGCCTGCCGGCAGGCAGGTTTCACAGATTGGCACAGATAATCAATAGGTTTTTATTTCATAAACTTTAAAGTCAAAATTATCGTGGTTTATAAAATATAATATTTATCAAAAAAACCCTTTATTAAACAAAGATGACACCTTTTGAAAAGGTGTCATCTTTAACAATAATTATATAATACAAATCATAGTCAGACGTGGCGTTAGACCAAAGTTATTTCACCAACTCCTCCACACTAATTGTACTCATTTCTCTTAACACTTCTGCAATACCATTGGCATCAATTCCAATTTCGTCGTATAGCTGTTTGGGTGTGCCATGCTCTACTAACCTATCGGGTATGCCTAATATTTTTACGGATGCTTTGTAATTGTGGGCATTCATAAATTCAAGTACTGCAGTACCAAAACCACCTACCACTGTGCCGTCTTCTACTGTAATTATTTTGCTGTAGTTAGTGAATACTTCATGCAGCATTTCTTCATCCAACGGTTTTGCAAAACGCATATCGTAATGTGCCGGGTTAATGCCTTCATTTTTTACATCCCGTATTGCAGTGGCTGCAAAATTTCCGGGATGGCCAAAACTTAGTATGGCTATATCTTTTCCGTCTTTTAGTTTTCTTCCCTTGCCAATTTCTATTTTTTGGAAAGGATATTTTTGCGCCATGGTATCTTTTTGCAAATCGGCGTTAATACCTTCGCCTCTTGGATAGCGAATTACAATGGGCAGCTCCATTTCCTCTAACTGTGCCGTGTACATTAAATTACGCAACTCCATTTCGTTCATGGGTGCACTTACAATTAAGTTGGGTATGCAACGCATAAAAGCAATATCGTAGCAGCCATGATGTGTTGGCCCATCATCGCCTACAAGCCCTGCTCTGTCTAAACAAAATATTACGGGCAATTTTTGTATGGCTACATCATGCACAACCATATCGTATGCCCGTTGCATAAACGACGAATAAATATTGCAAAAAACTTTAAGCCCTTGTGTGGCCATGCCTGCACTTACGGTTACGGCATGTTGCTCGGCAATACCTACGTCAAAAGCCCTATCGGGCATAGCTTTCATCATATATTTTAATGATGAGCCACTTGGCATGGCTGGTGTAATGCCAAATATTTTTTTGTTTTGCTCTGCCAGCTCAATAATGGTATGCCCAAAAACATCCTGGTACTTCATGGGTTGAGGAATATCAAATGCTTTCTTTGCAGCTCACCGGTTACTTTATCAAACAAGCCGGGTGCATGCCAAAGCGTTTGGTCTTTCGGCAAATCGTACCCTTGCCCTTAACCGTTACAATGTGCAGTATTTTAGGCCGGGTATATTTTTAAATCTTGTAAAGTGTCTACCAACTTGGTAATATTGTGCCCGTCTATTGGGCCAAAATATAAAGCTTCAAATAAATTAGCGCTGCTACTTACCATTCCTTTCATTCCTTCGGTAAGTTTATGTGCCATGCTGCGGCTAAAGTTTTTACCAACCGGCAGTTTGCCCAGCAAATTCCAAACATCATCTTTTACTTTATTATAAGTAGGCGATGTAGTGATATCTGTTAAGTATTCTTTTAATGCACCTACATTAGGATCAATGCTCATGCAATTATCGTTTAAAATAATCAGCATATCGGCATCGGCAACACCTGCATGATTCATGGCTTCAAAAGCCAAACCTGCCGTCATTGCGCCATCGCCAATTACAGCAACGCTTTTTCTATCTTCCTTTTTATATTTGGCTGCAATAGCCATACCCAAAGCTGCACTAATTGAGGTAGATGAATGGCCTACACCAAAAGTATCGTACTCACTTTCGCTGCGTTTAGGAAACCGCTAAGGCCCTTATATTTTCTGTTGGTAGGGAAACTATCCCGACGGCCTGTTAATATTTTATGACCGTATGCCTGATGGCCAACATCCCATACCAATTGATCGTAAGGTGTATTGTAAATGTAATGCAATGCCACACTTAACTCTACCACGCCAAGGCTGGCGCCAAAGTGGCCGCCATGTACACTAACCACATCAATAATATACTGACGAAGTTCATCGCATACTTTATGTAAATCTTCTCTGGAAATTTTCTTTAAATCTTCAGGAGAATTTATTTGGCTTAATATTGGACCAGCTTTAATATCCATGCTTAAATTTTGCGGTGTAAAGGTAAGTTTTTAGCCTTAATACATAGGGTTTTAAACAATTTTTAACGCAAAAGGTTTAGTGCTATTTAATAAACAACTTGTAGCTGCCTGTTATGGTGCTTTCGCCTTTTTTATCCCAAACCTTAAAGCTTACAATTACCTGCCGCTTTTTATAATCCATTTTTGTAATTACAGCCATTAAGGAAATATATTTTGCATCATTAATATCAACACCTGTTTCGGTGTAGGAAGAAAACAAATCATCTTCCTTAAGTATTATTTCGCCGGTAAGCATTACAATTTTTTCACTTGCTCCGGGATAGGCTTTTTGTTCAAGGTTTGTCCAGCCACTATCAATAATTAGGCGCAAAATTACTTTTTGGTTAGTATCTACTTTATTATCGGGCAACACAGGCGTTTCATCTTCGTAAACCAAATAGGCTTTTGCCACTTTAAACCCTTTACTTGTTAACCTTATATTATTGGTAATGTTTGCGTTTACAGGCTCTGGCTTTGGTTTAGGCGTAATTTTTGTTGGTTGTTTTTGCGCTATTGCAAATTGCTGGTTAGCAAAAAAAATTAATGCCAGAATTGGTAATATTTTAATAAATTTTTTCATACCTGTTTTTTTATACCGTTTAGACTTTAATAACATAACCGTTCTTTTATGTTCGGTATTGCCAATTCTAATTTTCAAACAAATCTAAAGATATTGTTTTCAAATTGAATTGGTATTTACTACTTAAAATTACTATTTTATTTTGCATACTGCAGCATCCCTAATATCAAATCGGGATTAGGACAATTGTGCAGGTATTTTTCGCTGTCTTTTACAGCACATACTCCGGGGTAATCGCCTTCATTATACTCTAAATCTTCAATTATTTGAAAATGCAAATGTGGCGGCCAGTTGCCGTTTTCCTGTGCACTACCAAAATGACCAACAAGATTACCACGGCTGATGTATTGCCCTACTTTAATTTTTTCGATATCTTTTAAAGCAAGATGGCCATAAAGCGTATGAAAAGAAATAGTATCTAATTGATGTTGTAAAATAATTGTAGCTCCATAATCGCCAATATTGTTGTTAAAGGCAAAGCCATGTACCATGCCGCCTAGTGGTGCAAATACTTCGGTTCCTTCTTCTCCCCAAATATCAATTCCTAAATGAACCGTACGATTATCTTTTCCATCAAACAACTTACTGTGTTTATACAAAACCCTGTCTTCGTTATAACCACCAATACCAAATTTGGCATTGGCGCTTTGCAGTTTATTTGTAATATAGTTTGAAAATGCTGCCGTGTTGGCAATATCTATTGAAGCTAATGCTGTATTTTCGGCAGAGAAGTCCAAAGTAATTATCTTTTCAATAGTATTCTTAAAGTTTACAATGTTGTAAAAGTTTAAGTTATTTTTTTGAAGGGCATGTATTAATTCTTCTTTCATTATATAAAGGTACTCTATCCATTGTTGGTGAATACATATTATTGTGAGATACCTTTTGTGATTTCCTGTAACAGATTATTTTTTTTGCAAACAGCCTTATTATATTTGTATAAATTAATCTACCATGTCTCAAAATCATGCCGAACAGGAAAGACGAAAATTTCAGTTAGAGAGGATTGCCCTTTTTTCTGATGCTGTTTTTGCGATAGCAATCACTTTGCTGGTAATTGAAATTAAAGTACCAATTGTTAGTCATGAAAATCAGGAAATATTCAATAAAGAGTTTAGCCATGCTTTAATGGAAATGATTCCGGAGTTTATTGGTTTCTTTATAAGTTTTATTGTAATTGGAAACTACTGGAGAGCACATCATACTATATTTGGCCATGTAACAGATTATAACAGAAAGTTAATTTCTTTAAACACCTGGTTTTTATTAAGCATTGTGTGCATGCCCTTTACAACTGCCATGATGAGTAAGTATATTTTTTTAAACCCTACGTTTTTTATTGTATAAATGTTATTTGCAGCGGACTTATACAATTAAGACTTTGGCATTATATAATTAACCAAAAAAATAAGGTTTCGGAGAATATACCAATTGGCATAATACGCTACAAAAAATATAGTGCTTGGGTTGTAATTGGTTGTTTTGCTGTTTCGCTATTTTTACACCGGTTTGTAGGGCCAACCTTTGCAAGGATTTTTTTATCGTCTATTTTCATAATTAACATTTTTACAGACAGGTATTTTGTTAAGAAATACAACTTGGGTAAAAAATATTAATTACACCACCACGTTAATCATCTTATTTTTTACATAGATGATTTTTTTGGGAGCTTTGCCTTCCAGCCACTTTTGTACAATTTCGTTTTGCAGCACAATTTCTTCTACCTGCTTTTGATCCAGATCTAATGCTAAAGAAAGATTAGTACGTACTTTACCGTTTATAGAAACCGGATATTCTTTACTGCTTTCTACCAACAATGCCGGATTAAAGGTTGGATAAGGTGCATCCAATATTGTTCCCAGGTTACCTAACTGATGCCATAATTCCTCGGCAATATGTGGTGCATAAGGCACTAATAATATCAGTATTTTTTCAAGCACTTCTTTTTTATGGCATTTGGCATCAAACAAATCGTTTACACAAATCATAAATGCACTTACTGCTGTATTAAAAGAAAACTTCTCGGTGTCTTCTTCAATTTTTTTAATGGTGCGGTGCAGTATTTTTAATTCGGCATCGGTAGGTTTTTCATCTACCCAAACAACCGCACCCCTGCCCTTCTCCGAAGGAGAGGGATCGGCATTAAACAACCGCCACAGTTTTCTTAAAAAACGATGTACACCTTCAATACCCTTTGTATCCCAGGGTTTGCTGGCTTCTACCGGGCCAAGGAACATTTCGTACATGCGGAAGGTATCGGCACCGTATTTATCACAGAGTTCATCAGGGTTGTCAACATTGAATTTCGACTTAGACATTTTTTCTGACTCTTCTTTTACAAAAATAAATTCACCTTGCTCATCTTTGTCCCATCGTATTTCATATTGTAATTCTGTCCCACTTTTTTCAAACTCACTTTTAGATAATCTACCATTTGCATCAACAAACTGATGACCATATTTGAATCTTGTAAATGTAGCTGGATTGTCTGCTTTCCTGTACGAAACAATTTTATCGCTGTAAACATGGTCAAACATAAAAAAATATGATTTCCCTGTTATCATCCCCTGATTCAACAACTTTCTAAAAGGTTCGTCAAAGCCAATCAAACCTAAATCAAACAACACTTTTGTCCACATACGGCTGTACAATAAATGGCCTACAGCATGCTCTGTGCCGCCAATATAAAGATCTACCTGGTTCCAGTAATCGCTGGCTTTTCGGTCGCAAAATGTGGTGGCATTTTTTGGATCCATATATCTTAAAAAATACCATGATGAGCCTGCATAGCCGGGCATGGTGGAGGTTTCTCGTTTGACCTCACCCCCAACCCCTCTCCCAAGGAGAGGGGAGTTTGACTCTGCTACTTCTGTAACTACTTTTTTATTTAATGTTTCCTCTATTTGTTTTATTACAGTTTGCAAGGCATTATTTACATCTTGGTTAGTAAATCTTATCATGGAAAATCCATTTTCTGCTAACCAATTTTCTCTTGCTGCATCATATTTTTTTTGTTCTTCTTGATTATGATAATCACCATCAATTTCTACAATCAGTTTTTTTTCTAAACAAACAAAATCAGGAATATATCCTGCAATGGGATGTTGCCTTCTAAATTTATAGCCTGCAATATTTTTATTTCGTAATTCTTGCCATAAAATATCTTCTTCCTCTGTAAGGTTTTTCCTGTTTTCTTTCGCAAATGCAAGTGTTTTTATCCATTCATCTTTTGTACTGTTGATGTAACCGTATGAATCTTGCTTTTGCATTCCCCTCTCCTTTGGAGAGGGGTTAGGGGTGAGGTCTACCCACTCCTTAATATTCGCCAGCGGCCCTTCGCCATTTGGCCCCGGGCCGTATTTATCTACATGCGGTAATTCCAATGGCAATTCTTCGGCATCCAGTGGCAATGCAATGCCATCTGTCCAAATAATAGGGAATGGCTCTCCCCAATAACGCTGGCGACTAAAGCCTGCATCTCTCATACGGTAATTTACCTGGCGTTTACCTAAACGCATTTCTTCCATTTTATCAACCGCAACACCAATAGCATCCTTCATTAAAAGGCCATTTAAAAAATCGCTGTTTTCTAAAATCGCTTCTTTTGTGGCATTGGCTTCTTGGCCATTAAAATGGCTGCCAATAATATTGGTTACAGGTATATTAAAATGTTGGGCAAAAGCAAAATCTCTTTGATCGCCGCAAGGCACAGCCATAATGGCTCCTGTGCCATAGCCTGCCAATACATACTCTGCAACCCAAATAGGTATTTGTCTTCCGTTAAACGGATTAATGGCATAGGCTCCCGTAAAGCATCCCGTAATGGTTTTAGCTTCGGCCAATCGTTCCCGTTCACTACGGCTTTTTACATATTGCAAATATTTTTCTATTTCATCTTTTTGATGTGCACTTGTAATGGATGCCACTAGCTCATGTTCGGGAGCTACCACCATAAAATCAACGCCAAAAATGGTGTCGGGTCTTGTAGTATAAACCCTTAATTTTTTATCATTGCCTTTTATTTCAAAATCCATTTCTGCACCCTGACTTTTCCCAATCCAGTTGCGCTGCATTTCTTTCATACTGTCACTAAACTCTACTGTTTCCAGCCCTTCCAGCAATCTATCGGCATAGGCGGTAATACGCAAATACCATTGGCGCATTTTCTTTTTTTCTACCGGATGGCCGCCACGTTCGCTTACACCATTTACCACTTCGTCGTTGGCTAATACAGTACCCAATGCCTCACACCAGTTTACCTCGCCGTATTTGCTAAATGCCAGGCGGCGGTTCATTAAAATATCTTCCTGTTCTTTTTTTGTAAAATTATTCCACTGCTCGGCTGTAAACTTGTTACATCCTTTGGTTTCGTATTTTTTTACAAGCTCACTTATTGGCCTGGCTTTTTTTTGTGTGTTACAGAAATAGCTGTTGTACAGTTGTAAAAAAATCCATTGCGTCCATTTGTAATAGTTGGGATCACTGGTTTGCACTTCTCTTTCCCAATCGTAACAAAAACCAATTTTATCTAACTGTGCTTTAAAGGTGGCAATATTTTTTTTAGTGGTTTCTGCCGGGTGTTGTCCTGTTTCCAAAGCGTATTGCTCGGCAGGCAAACCAAAACTGTCAAACCCCATTGGGTGCAGTACATTAAACCCTTTTAATCTTTTATACCGGCTGTAAATATCGCTGGCTATATAACCTAAAGGATGGCCTACATGCAAACCTGCACCGCTTGGGTACGGAAACATATCCAATACATAATATTTTGGTTTGGTACTTTCGTTAGAAACGCTGTACACTTTATCGGCTTTCCATTTTTCCTGCCATTTTTTTTCAATCTCGTTAAACTTGTACTCCATAGTTATTTAGCCTGCGGCTTAATTTTAGTTTTTTGTTACCGGCATTAAATCTTTTTTCAACTGTATTGGCGTCGCACTCTTGTACTTTTCTAATCTATTCAACAAAGTTTTATGTGAAAGAAAAGTTATAATCGTTGGTATTAAGCAACAAAGTATCGGCCAATAAAAATATCTTTGGCAGGCAATCGTTTTGAGAAAGGCGAAAATACAAAAAAGCGGTTAAAAACCTTTAAATTTGCCCATCTGCAATAACTAACCTAATAAATTTATACTTAATATGGCTCAATTTGGAAAAGCTAGCAGCAAACGTGGTAAACCAACTTACGCATACGCAATTATAGGTGTATCGTTGGTATTATTTTTATTTGGATTAGTTGGCTGGTTTTTCTTAAACCTGCAAAAAAGTGGCGATTATTTTAAGGAAAACATTCAAGTGCATGCATGGCTTTACCCCGATGCCGGTAAAAAGAAAATTGATAGTCTGAAAAAATTACATTGCCGCTATTCCGTATGCAAGAGATGTTAAGTATGTAACTAAAGAAATGGCTGCCCAGCAGTGGAATACAGATAATGACACTACATGGAAAAAATTTTTAGATTACAACCCATTGCCAGAGAGTATTGATTTTTATATAAAAGCTAAGTATGTACAAAAAGACAGCTTAAATAATTTATCTACCAACCTGCAGGAAACTTACCCAGGTGTTGTTAAAGAGTTTCAGTTTCCTACCGAAACGGTTAGTAAAGTAAGTAAGTATGTAAAAACAGGTGCCATTATATTTTTATTTGCAGCAATCATTTTAACCATATTGGTAATTTTTTCAATAGATAACACCATTCGATTAGCCATGTACAGCAACCGCTTTTTAATAAAAACAATGCAAATGGTAGGTGCTACCCGCTGGTTTATTGCCAAACCCATTAATGTAAGAGCTATACTAAATGGATTAATAGCTTCGCTAATTGCAATTGCTGCTATTTGGGGAACTATACTTTTAATTGAAATGTTTATCCCCGATTTTAAAGTGCTGCATGATAATGCAAGTTTAATTATGCTATTTGGCATTATTATTATTTTAGGTATAAGTATTACATTGGTTAGTAAACACAGGGCAGTAATTAAATACCTTAGAATGAAATTGGATGATTTATATTAAATTGCACTTCTTAAATTTACAAAATGAGTAACATTAAAAAACAACCTCAAACCAACAATAGCCTTTTTGGCAAACAAAACTATATGTGGATGCTGGCAGGCTTAGCTATTATGGCTATTGGTTTTATTATAATGGCAGGTGGTAAAAGTGCCGACCCAAAAGTGTTTGACGTTTTTAATAGTATTGGGTTTAATAGTAGAAATTTTTGCTATTATGAAGAAACCAAAGACGAATGAATAACCTGCCTGCCGGCAGGCAGGTTTATGATTAATAATTAATAATGCATTGCGGAGATTATATCTTCGCTTTTTTTATTTGATGTTTACAAAACCAATTGTATGGATAGTTTACAAACCATCATTATTGCTATTGTTGAGGGCTTAACCGAATTTTTGCCCATATCCTCCACAGCACACATGCGTATTACCGAAAATCTTTTGGGTATAAGCAATACCGATAAATTTACTCAAGTATTTACCGTTGCCATACAATTAGGCGCCATACTTTCGGTTGTAGTTTTATATTGGAAAAAATTTTTTGATTTTAAGCGCTTAAGTTTTTATGTAAAGCTTATTGTAGCCGTTATCCCTGCACTTATGTTTGGAAAGCTGTTTAGCGAAAAAATTGATGAGCTGCTTGAAAAGCCTTTATTCATTGCAATTATTATGTTGGCAGGCGGCATCTTCTTTTTATTTGCAGATAATCTTTTTAAACACCCCGAAATAAAGGACGAAAAAGATATTAGCCCGATTACTGCTTTACGTATTGGTTTATTTCAATGCCTTGCTATTTTATTACCGGGCTTAAGCCGCAGTGCTGCAACCATGATTGGGGGTAGGAGTTTAAAACTTACCCGTAGCGTTGCAGCAGAGTCTTCTTTCTTTTTAGCGGTACCAACCATGCTTGCAGCTACTGTTTATAAATTATATAAATATTATGGCGAAGCAGGTGGTTTTTCGGCCAATGAAATAAAGCAATTAGCCATAGGAAACGCAGTAGCATTTGTAGTTGCACTTATGGCCATTAAATTTTTTATTAGTTTTTTAAATAAGCATGGCTTTAGAGTTTGGGGTTGGTATAGGATTATTGTTGGCCTTATTTTATTAGTACTTATTTGGCAAGGTGTAATTACACAATAGTTTAATATAAAAAATATTGTGGCAGTTTAATTATTAATTGTTAATTTTTCATTCTTAATAATTAAAGCCAATGCAAACTGCAAGTAAAAAAGTTATTCATGGCTGGGCCATGTACGATTGGGCCAATAGTGTGTATAATCTGGTTATTACTTCTACCATTTTTCCGGCATTTTATGAAGCAATAACCGCCGAACGAACAGAGAATGGTGTTTCGTACGTTCGTTTTTTAGGCCGTGAGTTTGTAAATACTTCTTTATATAATTATGCCTTAGCCGGTGCGTTATTGGTTGTAGCAATTATTTTACCCTTACTTACTTCCATTGCCGATTACAGAGGTACCAAAAAGCGATTTATGAATTTCTTTTTTGTGCTGGGCAGCTTTGCCTGTATGGGCTTATATTTTTTTGAAAGCAGCAAAACACTTGGATATGGTATTGTGTTTATGATGATTGCCTGTATTTGTTTTTGGAGTAGTTATGTTTTTAGTAACTCTTATCTACCCGAAATTGCATCACCGCAGGATAGAGATCGTATAAGTGCTAAAGGCTTCGCTTATGGCTATGTAGGTAGTGTTATTTTACAAGTAATTTGTTTTATTGTAGTAATGAAATACGAGTGGTTTGGAATTAGTAAAGAGTCCGGACCAAACTTAGGGCCAAGAATTTCATTTATACTGGTAGGCCTTTGGTGGCTTGGGTTTGGCTACTACTCGTTAGTACGATTACCTAAACCTTTAGCCGCCGGTGATGAACCATACAAACGGAATGTTTTTACAGAAGGTTATATTGAATTACTAAAAGTTTGGAAACAGCTAAAAGCCCTGCCGGTAATAAAAAAATATTTAACCGCCTTTTTCTTTTACAATATGGGTGTGCAAACTGTTATGCTTGCCGCTACTTTATATGGTAAAAGTGAACTGGCCATACCAACCGAAAATTTAATTATTGCCATTTTATTAATTCAATTAGTGGCAATACCCGGTGCATTTATAATCTCCCGTTTATCTGCTAAAATAGGCAATATTAAAGCGCTGATGGTAGTAGTAGCTTCGTGGGTATTTATTTGCATTGCCGCATATTTTGCACCAAAGGGCAATACTATGGTATTTTACGGCTTAGGCGCTTCTGTTGGATTTGTAATGGGCGGCATACAAAGTTTAAGCCGCAGTACATACAGTAAATTAATGCCCGAAACACACGACACAGCCTCTTTCTTTAGCTTTTCCGATGTTACCGAAAAAGTTGCAGTAGTTATTGGCATGATTAGTTACGGATATATAACAGAAATTACAGGATCACAAAGAAATTCGGTATTAGCACTTACCTTATTTTTCTTTTTAGGATTTATTTTACTTATGATAACACTTAAAGCCAGTAAAAATAAAATTTAGCATATTATATACCTTAAAAAAAATTAAATAATGAAATTATATTCTATCAACACCGGACATTTTAAATTAGATGGAGGCGCTATGTTTGGTGTAGTGCCTAAAAGTATTTGGAACAAACTAAACCCTGCCGATGAAAATAATATGTGCAGTTGGGCTTTGCGTTGTTTATTGATTGAAGATGAAGGTCGTTTAATTTTAGTTGATAATGGCATGGGTGATAAACAAGATGCCAAATTTTTTGGTCATTATTATTTACACGGTACAGATACTTTAGAAAAATCATTAGCACAACATGGTTTTACAAAAGATGATATTACCGATGTTTTTTTAACGCACTTACATTTTGACCATTGTGGCGGAAGCATTGTACGTTATGAAGAAAAATTAATACCGGCATTTAAAAATGATACGTACTAGAGCAATAAAAAACATTGGAACTGGGCTACACATGCCAATGATAGAGAAAAAGCCAGCTTTAAAAAGAAAATATTTTGCCCATTGAAGAAAGTGGTCAATTAAAATTTGTAAACCATTGGGTAAATGATGCCGGTAGTAAAGAGGATGTTAATGCATCATTGGATCAGCATTTAAAAGCGGTTTCGTTTGCAACTAATATTGAGGTGTTGTACACACATGGCCATACCGATGCTATGATGTTGCCTAAAATAAATTACAATGGTAAGACTATCGTTTTTATGGCAGATTTATTACCATCTATTGCTCATATACCATTGCCCTATGTAATGGGATACGATATGTTTCCACTAACAACCTTACACGAAAAAAAGGTTTTTTTGACCGAGGCATTAGAAAAAAATTACATCTTATTTTTTGAACACGACCCCGTAAATGAATGCTGCACATTGCAGATGACGGATAGAGGAATCAGGCATAGGGAGGTTTTGAAGTTGAGTGAGGTGTAAATGTTTTTTAATTTTATTTTTAAGTTTAAATTTTTACTTAATACCCATAAAATAAATTGGCTCTGTTGCAACTAAAGTTTGGGGAGGTTAAAATATATTAATACCTTACCCATAACTCTTAAATATAAAACTTACAAACTCCGCCAAAAATGAAACAAATATTTACCACTATTACTTTATTCTTTCTATTTATTTTGGTAACAGTAAGTTTTACAAAAAAAAATAAACATACCCTAACTGAGTTTAGAACAAATTCAGATGTAATTGAATGCCTACCTGAGGGCTTAGAGAATTTAGAAGGTGAATTTGAAGATTTTTCTTCCCCGGATCATGCTAGTAAAGTAAGGAGAAATATTTCAAGTTTAAATAATGCACAAATACAGCAAATTAGGGATGCGATTGAAAGAATGAAAAAAGAAAAATTTAAAGTATTTAAAAATAAAAATATTACTGTTTGGGATGTAATGGTAATGACACACAATGGAAAAAACAAACCCCAATGCACCAGCAAATTCCGTTTGGGGCAGGTGTACATAACTCAATTTTTCTTTCCTATGGCATAGGGTATTTCTCTTTTACTTTGAACGTACACTTTTAAAGTATATGAATGCAACTAGTCATACTACACCTAAAAATTTAATGCCTGCATTACCTTATTGGGACTATCAAAAAGCCGGGGAAGATGTAATACCTGCACCATTTATAAGTTCAACTTATTTTAACCCAAACACAAATACTAATAAACCCAACCCCTTATTTTATTCCGATAGAGGTGCAAGAATGAAAGATGGCACAAGAGGGTTAAAGCCCGTTACAAAATATTTATTTGATTACTCCTTAAATACCTACAAAACATATTTTGAATTTCAGGAAGCTATTGAAAATATTGCATGGTTCCAGTACATTCTGATATTGGCGGAACTATGGCATGTCCATCTAAATCTGCCGAAGATCCTTTATTTTGGATTCATCATGCCAATATAGATCGTTTATGGCAAAAATGGTTAAATATGGGTGAGGGCAGGGCTGACCCCGATTCGATTGCAAATGCTTTTTGGTGGAATAAAACTTTTAAATTTTATGACTCAAGCGGCATCGTAAAAATATTTAAAGGAAAAGACGTAATAAAAATTGCTGATCTACTACATGTTGAATATGATGATGTTCCATTACCCAATGTGTACCCATCTAAACGAGATAAAAAACATCCTTTGAGTGCTGCACAAAAAGCAATAATAGTATCAGACCTTAATGGTGTTACTATTCCTTCAAGTGGAGCAAGGATGCAGTTTGGACAAGCTAATTCAAATACTAATCAGCGACGTACTATACAATCTAAAATTCCGCAAAATTCAAAACCAAATCCTTCAAAAAAAGATTCTGTAAAAAATATTTACATAGAGTTTGAAAATATTACCATTGCAAACAACTCTTCAGGTACAATTGAAATTTATTTGAATCCGGAGTTTGTGAAACAACTAAATTATGAAAATGAGCATTTTTTGGGAATATTAGATTTATTTACTGCCCAAGCAATTAATGACCATTTAAAAAGTAACCATGAACAAAGCGCCTTAAAAATAAACATAACCCCGGTTGTTAATAGATTGGGGCTATCGTTTGAAGATTTGAAACAAAGTGAAATTATCTTCATAAATAGAGGAGAGAATATTAACGGCAAAGAAAATCAAAGTAAACTTGTAGTATCTATCGGAAAAATATCATTAGTAACTTATGGCATTGATTAAGCAATATATCCATTTTTCATAGCAAATACCGCTAGCCCAACTCTGGTTTTTAAATCAAGCTTTTCAAATAGAGAATCTCTATAACTCTCAACAGTACGAGGGCTGCAAAACATTTTTTCGGCAATTTCTTTATAGCTCATTTCTGTAACACAATATTGTAAAAATTCTTTTTCTCTTTCTGTTACATTAACGGTTTGCTTGACTGATATTTTTTTACTAATACTTGCAAAAACTTTACTTGTTGCCCAATCCGGGTAGTAAGATCCGTTTTTAACTAACCCATTTAAAGCCTTTTCTAATTCTATAGGATGCACATTTTTAAGTAAATACCCTTTTGCTCCGGCCTTTACCATTTTAATTAGGCTTTGTTCATCATCTTGCATACTTAAGGCCATTATTAATATCTCCGGGTAGTTTTCGGTTAACCAAGCAGCTGTGGCAAACCCATCCATTACAGGCATGCTTATATCCAGCAAAACAATATCCGGTATGTTTTTTTTTGTATTCATTTTTTCTTGCAAGGTTTTACCATTGTCACATTCATACAGTACATTATATTGCTTGAAATTTTCTATTATGCCAGTTAAGGCTTTTGCTATCAAAAGATGGTCGTCAACAATTACAATATTATGCATCATATTTTATAAAGGTATTTGAATATTTAATTGTGTGCCCTTGTTTAAACTTGTTGATAACCTATAATTTCCGCCAATTATTTTAGTTCGTTTTTCCATATTACTTAATCCAATCCCATTTTCTTTAATATTGTTTTTGTCAAATCCAATTCCGTCATCCTCTAATTTCAAGTCTAAAAAATTCATTTGCTTGGTTAAATCGACATTGATATGCTTGCAATTTGAATGCTTAATACTATTTTGTAAAAACTCCTGCACAACCCGTAATAATACATTTTTTACCTGATAAGGCAGGTTAGTATTTACTAATGTAGTCGTAAATTTTACGGTGCATTTTTTTAGTCCATTTATTTTTTCGCACTCCGCTTTAATCAACACAATTAAATCATTTACTATTATTACATCGTCGGTTAGGCTTTTTGATAAAAGCCTGAGTTCTTGCAATGACTCATTGATAATATTGCTGATGTTTTCAATTTTATCGGTTACCTGCGGTGCTTTGTTTTCGTAAGCTAATTGTTGAGTATAAAGGCTTGCCAGTGTAAGCTTCTGACCAACACTGTCATGAATTTCTCTGCCAATATGTTGCATTGTTTGTTTTTGCATTTCCAGCTCTGTACTTAACAATTCTTGTGTATGCTTTTCGTTAATCATTGTTTTTTCGTTTTCATGTTCCACTTTTTTCCTTTTGTATTGAAGTATAAAAAGTATAGTGCCAATAATAAATACTAGCAGTATAATATTTGCAATTATGGTGAAAGTTACTACTTCGGTTTGCTGCATATATAGCCTATGGTAAATAAAATATACATAGTATAGTTCAAAATATAAAAATCCACCTGTACATTACTGCAATACTGCTTGTTTTAGAAATAGCCATAGAATTAAAAAAGGTTAAATATGGGAAACTTCCCAAATAAAATATTAATAATCCTGTACATACCCAAAAAGACATAAGCCTTTTAAAATGCAATAAATTATCCCCTTTAACTAAATCAAAAAAGTACAGCAAACTAAAAAAAAGTACAGCAAGGCATCCATAACTAATACTCATTGAAATAGAGTAAAAATGCTCTTTATTCCAAAATATATTTTCAAACAAAGCAAGTGCTAAAAATAAAATTCCACTAACAATAACAAATTTTTTATACTTTACTTGCACTATATAATAGTAAAGCATATGATACATAAAAAATAAAGATGGCACAACAATCCACTTATACAAAATCGTATTCTCTTTCCTTAATTTTTGTTTACCAAACCAGGTTCCCAACTCTTCCATACCATATAATACAAGAAGGTAAACAGCAAACGCAAACCAAATAGACTTTCTGTTTTTACGATAGCATATTATCCCGGTAAAGCCTGCTAATAGCTCAATGTATTTTATTAGGTTACTTGCATCTGCTGTTTTCATATTTATATTAATGTTTGTTGCATCATCTTTATATTCCGGGCAAGCATTACCCATATTTTCCCACACCATCACCAGTATCGGCCCCTGTTATACTTTTAGCAACAGATTTTGTTTTAGTAACAGGTTTTATATTTTTAAAATAAATATCATTCATTTTACTATCTGCTCCGGTTATAACAAATGTTTGCTCACCCCTATCATTTACAGCATTATATATTCTAACTTTTGTACAACCCGGTAATTGCAAAATATTTTCGAATAATGATCTGCTAAATTCAATCCCTTTAAAAAAATAAATCTTGTTTAAATCCTTTTGATTTTCGGCAAACCGTGCTACCATTTCATATCCTTTTTCTTTTGAAATGATATGATTGGGTAAAGCTGGACTGTTAGTTTTTTTAGTCGGCGTTTTTTTTACAATAACTTTTTTGGGCGCAGCCTTCTTTTTTGGAGCAACTTTTTTAGCAGTTGCTTTTTTGGGTGCAGTTTTTTTTGCTTTAGAATTCATGATAATTTTTTTAGTTTAGGAATTATTAATTAGTACCGCAAAGTAACAAGTAGTTGCAAGGTTTACAAATGTTTATCCCACCATTTCTATATCCGTTGTATAACGGATGTGCAAATTAGTTAACCACTCACCTCATTTTAGCTATTACAACATTATTTACAGCATGTTTCTTTTGCAGCTTTGTGGAGTAAATGAGCGGCTTAAAAACATGTCTCTCTTATCAAATTTTAACCAACAAACAGCGAAGCCGAAAACTGTATAGAGTAGGCAATCTAACTAAAACTATTATGAAAAAATTATTATTAGCAATTTTGCTGCTATCTACTATCTTAAGCGGCATTGCACAATCTGCAACACAAGCCAGCAATAGCTTAAAGCCCGGCGGAGAAATTTTATTAAAAGCAGGCATGGGCCATGTAATCGGTGGCTTTTACAACCCAATTCTATTTAATATGGTATCACCTGGGGGATTAACTACTCAAGGCTCTATAAGCTCTCCTGCAATGAAGTGGGGATTAATGGGCGGTATAGATTATAACTATTATTTTAACCGTATTATTGGCCTATCTGCTTCAGCAGATATATTTAGCAATAAGTATAATGTTATTACGGCAAGTAGCCCTCCATTTACAGCATCTAAAATTCAACTAGTATCTCAAAAAAACCAAGGCAACAAATTTGTTGGGCTTGGGCCAATTGCCAGAGTACCAATAAATACTAAGTGGCATGCCTCTCTTGCAGCTTATGGCGGTATGCTATTTCATAAAAAAAATAATTACCAGGCAGATTATGTTGTGCCGGGTTTACCCAATGCTACCATGGTACAATTCAGTTCAACAAAAGCTGTATCAGCAATGGCCGTAAAAGGTTCTGTAAGGTTGGCTTATGATTATAACCAACGTATTGGCTTTTCATTAGGTGCCGAATATATTGTTCCTTTTTTTAGTACTAAACAAAAAGTAAATGCTTTAATGCACTCTACAAGTACAGGTTACAATGTAAATATTCCGCCACCGGCTTTAGGTGGTAGCTCACAATCTGTTTTTGATAGTAATTATTATAAATTTAAAGCTACTCCATCACAACACAGTGTTGAAGAATCATATCCGCCACTACGCTTATTGGCAGTTAATCTTGCTGTGCATTTTAAATTTGGTGGCCCACGCACACCCAAAGCACCTAAAACAGCAAAGAAAAAACCATGCTGTGGCACTTGCCCGGTTTACGGTTTAGCCGTAACTGCAAGAGATAAATATACACATGAGGTATTACCCAATACCGATGTTGCAATAAAAAACAATGCCGGTGAAGTAATAAAAACTGCCCGTACAAACGCTTTTGGCATAGTGGTGTTTGAAAAAATTGTAAAGAACGATTATACAATTTCAGGTTTATTAAATAATGTGGCATTGGAAAACTCAAGCGTAAAAGAATCTGAATTAATATGTGATGAGGTTGCTCAAAAAGAAATTTTGTATGCCGATAGAAATTTCATTATTAAAGGAAGAGCCGTAGAGTGTAATACAACAACTCCCATTGCAGGCATTAATGTAAGCCTTGAAAATAAAGATATGGCTTTCAAAAAATCTACTATGACAGATGCACAAGGTGAATTTATTTTACAATTACCCGAAACAGGTACGTATGATTTATATGGCAGAAAAGAAAACTATTTTTCTCAAATAGAAAAAGTGTCTTCGTCTGATTATAATAGAGATAAAACCCTATTTGTAAAATTAGAAATGTGTGCCGAAAAAGCTGATTGCGGCAAAGCTATTAATCTGCAAAACATATTGTTTGATTTAGATAAATATGTAATAAAAGAAGCAGCTAAAAAAGAGTTAAACAGGCTAGTACAATTTATGCAAGATAACCCCGGCGTAAAAGTAGAGCTAAGCTCACATACAGATTGCAGAAATACAAATGCATATAATCAAACGCTATCTCAAAACAGGGCAAATGCCTCTGTGGATTATGTAGTATCGCAAGGTATTAGCAGAGACAGATTAGTTGGAACAGGATACGGCGAAACTAAATTATTAAACAGATGTGCCGATGGTGTTAATTGCAGCGAAGCAGAACATGCAATTAACAGGCGTACAGAAATGAAAGTGATTTGTCCAAACAACAATTAATAGTACCCTTGGTTTTTCTTGAAAGGCTAAATTAGTTTTTAGCCTTTCTTTTAAACTTTAAAAAAAATTACATGAAAAAGATAAAAATATTAATCGCTCTACTGTTTGTACTAACATCAGTAGTACAAACAAAAGCACAGGTAGCAGCACTTGTAACTCAGGCAACCAATCAATCGCATATACAAATTACACCAAAAATTGGGTACGATATTAAACCCATGTTTGATAACAATACACCTTACATAAATTATAAAGGCGGGTTAGGCTTGGGTTTATCTGCTGATTATTTTTGGAGAAGATGGGGTGTAGGTGCAGATGTAGATTATATTAAAAACAAACCTCAAAGTACTTTCCCCACAGCAGGATTAAAAAATGCTGCTGCTGTATCGCTTACCAGTTTTTCATTAACAGAACAGCCCATTACCCGATTATTTTATGGCATTGGCCCCAGTTATAAATACCAAACGTTAACAGGAAAACTTACAACAGAATTAAATGCCAGGATTGGGCTGGCATCTATAAAAGGTGGAAGAGTTGAGCACAGAGAAACAACAACTGGGCCACAAGAGTTGTTAAATTTTCATGCAGGCTATAATGCAAAAAATGTATTATCGGCAAAGGCGCAATTAAAGGCAAATTATTTTTTTAATAATACGATCGGGTTAAGTTTTGGAGCATATTATTTGTATCATTCTAAAGTGCCGGAATTAGTAGATCCTGTAATGGGTTTTTCTGCAAAGTATGCCGAAGTTAATAATACCATTGCCACAGCCAATACACTTACCGGAATACAAAATGTACGAACAAAGCCTTGTAATTGTGGAGTTTCGTCTGTAGGTGTATTTGCAGGTGTAGTTTTTAAACTGGCTAAAAAAGCTAAAAGTAAAGAGATATGCTTGCCGGAATATGGATTAGCTGTAACAGCAAAAGATAAATATACCGGCGAATTCCTGCCCGAAACCGAAGTAGCAGTAAAAACCAATAAAGGCGAAATTGTACAAACCGGTATTACTAATTCGTTTGGTGTAGTGGTTTTTGAAAAAATGATGCCGGATGATTATAGTATTGAAGGCACATTAGCTAAAGTGGCATTGGATGGCGCCAATGCTACAAAAGCAGAGTTCTTAAATAACAAAAACAAAGTAGTACAAAAAGAAATATTATTTAGCAGCCGGCACTTTATAATAAAAGGAAAAATATTTGAATGCAACAGCAATAAACCAATACCTAACATAACTGTTGTTTTAGGTTCTACCGATTTAAGCTACATAAATACTACGCTCTCTAATGCTGATGGAAGTTATATGCTACAAATAGATGAAGTGGGCATATTTAGCTTGTATGGCAAAAAGGATAAATATTTTTCGCAGGTTGAAGAAGTAAATGCATCAAATTACAACAGAGATAAAAACCTGTTTATTAAGTTAGAAATATGTGCCGAACGTGTAGAATGTGGCACAGCCATTAACTTAAAAAATATTTTATTCGATTTAGATAAATATGTTATTAAGGAGGCTGCAAAAAAAGAGTTAAACAAATTAGTCCGCTTTATGAACGATAACCCTACTGTAAAAGTTGAGTTAAGCAGCCATACCGATTGCAGAAATACAGCAGAGTACAATCAAACACTTTCTCAAAACCGTGCCAATGCTTCTGTTGATTATTTAGTATCGCAAGGTATAAACAGAGATAGATTAATAGGCAAAGGTTATGGCGAAAGTAAATTATTAAACAGATGTGCAGATGGAGTTAATTGCTCGGAAGCCGAACATAGTATTAACAGAAGAACAGAAATGAAAGTGATTTGCCCTGACAAAAATTAATAAACAATTAAACCTATAAGGTTTTACAAAACCTTATAGGTTATTAAAACTTACAATTATGAAATATATAAATTATAAAATAAAAAAATGGTTAGCAGTGCTAATTATTTCAACAATAGCATCATGCACAAAAAATGATAAATGCACTTACGAAACTAATTGTCTGGAAGTAGCTCCTGCTGGTTATATGGTGGGCACAATGGGTTCTGATCCTTTTAGTTTTAACAGAGTTGCCACCATATTCAAGACATCAAATAATGCATCTGCACCCATTGGTAATGATTGGAATGATCCTGCTTTGGGTACAAACCGAGTGCAAAGTATTTTTCCGAAAAGTTGGGTTTCGGATAGTATAGGCCAAGTATTTGAATTGCTTTAGACCACAGTGGTGGCATTTATTTAAGTGCTACAGATGTATATAGATATGATCAATTGTATGGAGCAGCTCCAGGCCAGCCTTTTGGGTACGGAACCTCAGGAGGTGCATCCGGGATTTATTACACTAATTATTCAAACCCTCATCTTACAACAACTTTAGTAAAAACTAAACCATTCCCTTATAGCAACACAGTAGGTTTTCCATTAATTCCTAATTCTGGTATTGGGTTTGGTAACAGTATAGGAAATATTGCATTTGATTATGCAAATAAGCAACTATTCGCTACCAATTTAGAAGATGGAAGAATTTATAGAATAAACCCAGCTACCGGATTTGTACTAAGCATTTTTGATCCTTTTTCATTGGATATTGGTACAGCCGACCCCGGAATGGCACCAGCCGGAGAGCAACTTTGGGGCATCGGTGTTCTAACAAAAGCAGGCATTACATCGGTATATTTTGCCCGTACAACAACTATAGGCAAAGAAATTTGGTCTATTCCTTTAACCGCAAGTGGCGAATTTAATGCTACTGCTGCCGGTGGGGGTTTATATACCGATATTGCAGTTACTGCAACAAAAAAAGAAATTGCTCCCGTGCCAGGAATTTCATCAAAAATTACAGACATAGCGTTTTCCTCTACAGGAAGAATGTTATTAGCCGAAAGAGGGCACCCACATTCTGCAAAAGTCTTTGAATATATTTTATTAGGATCTACTTGGGTTGTAGGAAATAATTTTTATGTTGGCGCAGTAGCAGGAGGGCTTAATTCTGCAGGAGGAGTAGATTTTAACAATAGAGAAGTATTAAATTCCACGCCAAATTTTATTTGTAATGACATTGCTTGGGCATCAGGAAATGCAATGGAAACTATTAAACACCCATACACAGGAATATCACCAAATCCTTATCCTAGATTGGTTTATGGCGTTCAGGGAATGAGTAGTTCCGGAAATAGTTCAACTTTGATTAATAACAAATTAACAGATTTGTATATTGACTATAATTGTACTGGAGATGTACTAAATCATCAATCCAATGTTAAAGGTAAAATAGGCGATATAGAATTTTTTGATGCAACATGCCCCTGTAAATAAAAAATAACATATCAATGTATTCCAGCAAAAAAGGTTCGTAAAGTACGAACCTTTTTTGCTTTATCTCTTTTACCGCACACTCACCATCGAACTCAGCGGATACCTTAAGTTTTTATATCCCATCATATCTACCTTAATGCTTCCTACACTTATCGGGCTTTCTACACGTAATAATAAATGATTGGCATCATCGCTAAACCAGGCGTTCATTTGCTCGCCACCTTCAAAAATGGTGCCTTTTACCAATAGAGGTTTTATTTTATGTGCATTAAATTTTCCGTAACGTGTTTTAATTTTTTCTTTCCCCATATAACGAATGTATAAATGATACACTTCGTCATCTAAAAACATATCAAATGGTATTTTATCGTTCACTTTGTATTTACCAAAATCTATATTACGGGCATAATACACAGCACTTACAACATCTTGTATGCAAGGCGTAACCTTATAAACCCCATTTGTACTAACAGCCGTATTATTACCCTGGTTAAACGTAACGTTGTTGTATTTTTTATAGCCGCCTTCATCTACATTACGCACAAATTTGTAGGGCAGTAAATTTGTAGTATCTATATAACTTTCGTAGCGGTCTCTTACTTTAAAAAATTTATCAAAGAAAGAATACGATTTTCCATCGCCAACACAATGGTAAACAGGCTTACCATTATAACGTTCCAGGGTAGTAGTAAAAAAGCTTCGCCTGCACCTATGTACATACCTAACGTACTGCAATACACCTTCATGGTTACCGACTCGCCATCTTTAAATGTAGTATTACGCATATCACAATTGCCCACATTATTAAGGGTAAAACTCATGCTGCATAAACCAATCAATAAAGCTCCAACTTTTGTAAATCTTGCTATCATTTGTCTTTAAAAATTTTCTTTCCTAAAATTAATATACTACCCAATATGGCCGGTATAAAAAGATTGATAAACCATATACCAAATGTAGTACCAATTATTCCAACCACATTATTGCTGTATAAATTTAACAAGGCTACTGCAAATTTACCTCTTATACCCAACTCGGCTATGGCTATACTTGGCACTACTGCCAACACCCAAAAAAGTACGGTTATTATCCAAAATGCATGCCACCAATCTATTTGCACATTTAATAACTGTAGCATTAAAACGTATTGTAAGACGAAAATAATATACCGTAGGAACGATAGCAAAAGCATTCTTAACAAAACTTTTGCATCAAAGTTTTCCAATACATTTATATATTTTTCAAACTTATTCGCATAAGGCAACTTATCTATTATACGTATTAACCAACTTAGTTTAAAATAAAACAAAACAACTAAAGCCGTAACAAAAAATGAAAGATAGATAAACGTTTCTATCCAAAATTTAGATAACCCCATTAACTGCTCTCCTTCCAATAAATTATTTAGTGCAAAAAGCAACCCAATACTGCCCATTAAAATGGTAATTATTAACTGAGCAATGCTGCCTGCAATGGATAATGATACCGCTTGTAAACGTTTGCCTTCTTGTATAAATAAAACCCTTCCACCATATTCGCCTATTCTGTTAGGGGTATTTAAAGATAATGCCACGCCACATAGTACCGATTTTACAGCCATAAAAAATTGCATGGGTTGAATACGGTTGACTAAGATTTGCCATTTTCTGGACTCAATACCCCAATTACCCAATGCCATTAAAATAATTAACCAAAACTTAAAGGCTTGCGGCCCAAAAGGGGCTTGCTTTATTAAAGCAATAGAAGCCTCTATACCCTGTTGGTTTTTTATTTGATTGTACAACGAATAAAACAGCCACACAGCCAGCAACGGCCCAATTACCCAATTGATTATTATTTTAATACTTTTGTTCAATACACAATGTTACTTACAATTATTTAGCAGGAAAAATTTATAGTTAATTGCAAAAAAAAACAGAAATTATTTTAGGTGTCGATCCCGGAACAATAGTGATGGGATATGGCCTTATTGAAATAAAAAACAATAAACCTTTATTGCTTGAGTTAGGCGTACTTAAACCAGGCAAAGTAAGCGATACATACAAAAAATTACAACTTATTTTTAATGCCGTAAGCGGCTTAATTACAAAATATCAGCCAACCAGTTTTGCCATTGAGGCTCCTTTCTTTGGAAAGAATGTGCAGAGTATGCTCAAACTTGGCAGGGCACAAGGTGTAGCCATTGCTGCAGCCATGCGGCATGGGTTAGACGTTACTGAATACTCTCCCAAAAAAGTAAAACAATCTGTTACCGGAAATGGTAATGCCGATAAACAACAGGTGATGAAAATGCTGCAGCACATTTTACAATTTACCGAAGAGCCAAAATATTACGATGCTACAGATGCTTTGGCAGTTGCTGTTTGTCATCATTTTCAAAATGGTACAACTACTGCAAAAAGTACAACAAAAAAACCTAAAGCAAAGGGTTGGGATGATTTTGTAAAAAGCAATCCGGATAGAGTAAAGAAAAAATAATTTTAGGTGCAATCCTAAATGCATTAACTGCTAATTAACATTTGTAATTTTATAATAAAGAAACTTTGCATGGTCTAACATCTCCGTTTGGCCAAGTACACAAAATGACTATTCGTTCTAAAACACTACGGCTTGCACTTTTGCTTAGTACCATTTTGGTGGCTATCATTATTATTGTGCAGTTATTTTGGCTGCAAAAAATTTACAGGTACGAAGAAAAACAGTTTAACATTAATGTTTCTAAAAGCATAAAAAGTTTATATGCTAAAATGGAGCTGGTAAATGACGTAAGCGATATTGTACAAAAAGTAATTGAAAACCCCAAGCCAGATTTGTATTTAGTAAGGATAGATTGTACACCCAACCTGCCCGTTTTATGGACAAACCTAAAAGAAGAATTAACTGATTTTGATGTATTTACCGATTGTAAAGCCGCTGTTTATAACAAAGATGAAAAGAAAATTGTTGGAGAAGAATACATTGATTTAGCCGACTCTTACCACTCTCCCATTAACCAAGATCTTGTTCCGGCATTAAACAGAGATTACTCATATATAGAACTTTTTTTTCCGCATAGGGGTCAATATATTATTAAACAAATGGCCTTTTGGTTTGGAAGCAGCGCCTTACTTTTATTGGTTTTAATTGGCCTGTCGGCAAGTATATTTTATTTATACCGGCAAAAATTTTTAAACGAAACACAAAAAGATTTTGTAAATAATTTTACACATGAGTTTAAAACTCCACTATCTGTAATAAAAATTGCAGCAGATGTTTTAAAGCAAGAAGACATAACGCAGCACCCCGAAAGATTAAAAAACTATGCCTCCATCATTGCACAACAAACATCCCATCTGCAATCACAAGTGCAACGCCTTTTAGAAATTGCCTATACCGACAGAACTTCTTTATCGCTTGAAAGAGAAAAAATAGATTTTGTAGAGTTAATGCAACAGGCATTGGATGATTTACAGCCTTTAATTGCAGAAAAAAATGCTTATGTTCATCTTTACAAACCGCAACAACCCTATATTATAAATGTAGATAAGGCCTATATACTATTAGCGCTCATTAATTTAATTGAAAATGCAGTAAAGTATGCCCTACAGCCCAAAATTGATATTACATTTTTGGAAGAAGCTAATTGGTACAACATACAAATTACCGACAACGGTATTGGTATAGATGCAAAATATCATAAAAAAATATTTGATCGCTTTTTCAGGGTTCCATCCGGCGAAATACACAACGCCAAAGGCTTTGGACTTGGCCTGAGTTTTGTAAAGAAAGTAATAGATGCACACGGTGGAAGCATTACCGTAAAAAGCGAACCCCAAAAAGGAAGTACATTTATAATAGCACTGCCAAAAAATTAATTAGTATGCACAAAGCACATGTTTTATTAGCCGAAGACGATATGGCCTTAGGATTTGTAATTAAGGATACTTTACAACTTGAAGGATTTGAAGTAACCCATTGTACCGATGGAGAGCAAGCCTGGCAACAGTTTCAAAAAAAGAGTTTTGATATTTGTTTGCTGGATATTAATATGCCGGTAAGAGATGGTTTTTCGTTAGCAAAAAAAATAAGGCAGTTAAGCGATGTGGTACCTATTATATTTTTAACAGCCAAAAGCCAGGAAGAAGATAAGATAAAGGGCTTTCAACATGGCGCAGATGACTATATTACAAAACCCTTTAGCATACAGGAATTAAAAATGCGTATGGATGTATTTTTACGCCGTACAAAAAAATTACTGGCCGATAATATAGAAGAATACCAAATTGGTAAACTAAAATTCGTGTACAACGAGTTAAAAATATACACCGGAAATGAAGCAATAGCCCTAACCCAAAAAGAGTGCGATTTGCTTCGATTTTTTGCCCGCCATATAAACAAAGTTTTAAAAAGAGAAGAAGTACTAAGAAACGTTTGGGGTAAAGAAGATTATTTTTTAGGCCGAAGTATGGATGTATTTATTACCAAACTGCGTAAATATTTAAAAAGCGATAGCAATGTTGTTTTAGAAACCATACATGGCGTAGGGTTTAGGCTATTGGTAAACTAACTTTTACAAATGTTCTAAAATTAAGGCTTGTACTTTCTTTAACTCTTCTGGCGTAGTATTTAGTTTTTTTCTTGTAAAATTTAAATCATCTGCACTATTTATAGGCACTAAGTGCATGTGTGCATGTGGCACTTCCAGGCCAATAACGCTAATACCACATCGCTTGCAATCAAATGTTTTTTCAATGGCTTTGGCAATGGGTTTTGCAAATACCAGCATTTCAGCTAAGTAATCATCTGGCACATCAAATATTTTATTTATTTCCAGCTTTGGCACTACTAATACATGGCCTTGTACATTAGGTTCAATATCTAAAAACGCTATAAATTTATCGCTCTCTGCAATTTTATTACAGGGAATTTGGCCGGCAATTATTTTTGAAAAGATGGTCATACAAAACATTTTTTTAAAGATACAAAAAGCCATCCTTTGTTATAGGATGGCTAATAATTTAAAAGATAAAACTTATATACTAATCCCTTCTATTTTAAATTTTAAAACACCGGCAGGCACAATAACATCTACCACATCGCCAACAACTTTACCCAATAACCCTTTTCCTATTGGCGATGTTACCGATATTTTACCCAATTTTAAATCGGCTTCTTTTTCCGAAACTATTTGGTAAGTAACCTGCTTTTTTGTGCCCAAATTTGTTAGGGCCACTTTTGTTAAAATACTAACCTTGCTGGTATCAATATTGGTTTCGTCCAAAATTCTTGCGGCAGCAATTATGCCTCTAAATATTTTATTTTAGCCCTCCAACATACCTTGTGCTTCTTTAGCTGCATCGTATTCTGCATTTTCTTTTAAGTCGCCTTTTTCTCTGGCTTCTGCAATGGCTTTGCTGGCCGCAGGCCTGTCCACACTTTTCATCAGGTGTAATTCTTCCTTCATTTTTTCGAAGGTGTCTTTTTTAACATAATTCGTTTCTGCCATAATAAATCCTTTTAATAAATAGAAAAAAAATACAACGCCCCGTATTTACCAAGGCGTTGTAGTTGGTACAAATGTAGCGAATTTTTTATATCCCCAACTTTTCTAACAGCACCTTACTCATTTTATAAAAAGCTTCGTGTGAGTAGCCTGCTATATGTGGCGTTAGCAAAACCTTAGGGTGTTTAGCTAAATAATTTAACTGTTCTTTCTCTGCCGGAGTATAGGTAGATAGCTTTTCGTTTTCCAAAACATCCAAGGCTGCTCCGCCAATTTTATTTTGCTGCAAAGCAGTTATTAATGCCTGTGTATCAATTACCTCTCCTCGTGATGTGTTAATAATTATTGGCTTTTGCTGCAAGGCATTAAAAAACAGATCGTTAGCCATGTACCTTGTTTCTACTGTTAATGGTACATGAAAACTAATAACATCGGCATACTTTTCAATTTGTTCAAAATTGGCTTCTTTAATATAACCTGCTCCAAAACCAAATTTGTATTTATCGTATGCCAGCACAGTTACATCAAAAGCCGAAAGCAGTTTTTCAAATGCACTGCCTGTATGTCCGTAGCCAATAATGCCAATGGTTTTGCCACTTAGTTCTACACCTCTGTTTTCATCTCTTATCCACTCACCATTTATTACTTGCTTGTTGCTAAAACAAATATTATTATTTAAGTTTAAAAGCATACCCAAAGCATGCTCTGCCACTGCATTGCAATTACCTTCGGGGCTGCTTACGCATTTTATACCTTTTGCCTCTGCATAAGCAACATCTATTAATTCCATGCCACTGCCCAAGCGGCCAATCCATTGCAGTTTGTTTGCATTGTCTAAAATTGCTTTATCTATAGTTAACCTTGTTGTTACAATTAACCCAACTGCCTCCGATATTAATACTTTAAGTTCATCGTAACTAATTGCCCAATTATACAAAACACTGTACCCTTTTTGTTGCAGTGTTTCTATTAAATAATCATGCACTTTTGCCGTTACAATTACTAATTTTTGTTTTGTCATTGCTTTTGTCGTTATATCTTACATTCAAAAATAAACCTTACAATTTATGTTACGCAAAACTTCTTTCTTAATAAGCATCTTACTTATTGTATATAGCTATAATTATGCCCAAATTATAGATTTACAGGAAAAACAACCCACAACCGAAAATGGTATTGAATATGGCTACATTATTAAAAACGAACAAATAAAAAGCAACAAGGGCGAAGAGTATAGCCGCTACGAAATAACCCTGTATGCTACCAACAAAAGCGGTTGCAGTAAATTATATGCAGATAAAAAATACATCCTTTCCTCAAACGACAACCCAAACCTTATAGCCACTTTTAATTGTACCAATGCTAATGGCAAACGCCTTACAGCCAAAAGCGGCACGGTAAAGGCAAAAGATTTTTATGTATCTGTAACAGTAAAAGAAAATGGTAAAGATGTAAACCAAAACGTTAAAGCCGGTTATTTTTTTAGAAATAACGAAACCATTAAAGACAACATAATTGTATTGGTACCAAAAGGCGAAAGGCCGATAATACAGTGCACCGTTAATAATTTACCCGAGTTACAGTAATAATTACCTTGCGGCAATCATACTAATTTCTACATTAACATTTTTTGGTAAGCCTTTTACTGCAACGGTTTCTCTTGCAGGAAAGTCGCTATCAAAATATTTACCATAAATTTCGTTTACCTGCCCAAACAATTCCATATCGCTTAAAAAAATAGTTGTTTTAACTACATTACTAAAATCCATAGAAGCCTCGGCCAAAATAGCTTTTAGGTTTTGCATTACCTGATGCGTTTCTTCAATAACATCTGCATTGGCTAATTCGCCGGTGCCGGGTTTTAATGCCACTTGGCCGGATATAAACAACATATTTCCGGATAGTATTGCCTGGTTATACGGGCCTATTGGTGCAGGCGCATTGGGGGTATTGATTATTTCTTTTGCCATTATATTAATTATTTTTTGTGTTATTTCTTTAAATGCAAATATATCTTTTATCAACCACCTATTTTTGCAAAAACATTAAGTTAATGAAAGTTGCTGTTTTGGCAGATGATTACCAATGGGAAGAGTTAAAAAGCTCACTACCTGAAAATGAATGCTTTAGAGCCATTAATATGGAAGATTTTATATCTGCCAACGCAAGTATCTTTTTATACCTTAAAGATGATTTTTCTGCTCTCAGCTTTTCATTATTTACAAAACCAATCATTATTAATAGCGTAACTGCTACGTTACAGGAAATAAATGCGCCTGCCAATGTATTCAGAATAAACGGATGGCAAACCTTTTTACAAAGGCCTGTTTGGGAAATAGCAGGCAAACTTAATGAGAGCTTTAGGGCTGAAACTGGTTTGCTGAATAAAAAATTAATACATGTACCCGATGAAGTGGGCTTTCCATCTGCCAGAGTGGTGGCAATGATAATTAATGAAGCTTTTTTGCTTTGCAAGATGATGTAAGCACCAAAAACGAAATAGATATTGCCATGAAACTGGGTACTAATTATCCATACGGCCCTTTTGAGTGGGCAGATAAAATTGGTAAACAAAACATTTATACACTCTTAAAAAATTTAAGCAAAACCGAAAGCAGGTACACGCCATCTGCACAATTACAAAACGAAATACAGGGTAATATTTAACAATGGGGCTTATACTACATATAGATTGTGCTACAGAAAAAGCACTGGTTTGTTTTGCTAAAGATGGCGAAGTAATGGATGCTGCTACAAACCAAGACCAAAAAGATCATGCAGGTTTTTTACAAACTGCTATACAACAACTTGCAGCAAAAAACCATATTGAATTAAAAAATATAGATGCTGTTGCAGTAACCAATGGCCCGGGCTCGTATACAGGCTTACGTGTAGGCATGGCAAGTGCAAAAGGATTATGCTATGCATTAAATAAGCCATTGCTTACCATAAGTACGTTGGAATTATTAGCCATTGCAGCCATACAATCATCTTTAGTTTTTGCAAAAAATACAGCAACCTATATATGCCCAATGATAGATGCAAGGCGTATGGAAGTTTTTACAGCCATTTTTACAGGCAATTTAAAAATAATACTACCCGAAGCCCCTGTAATACTTACACAAAACTCTTTTGAAAATTTGTTATCTAACCATACTATTTTATTTATTGGCAACGGCAGTAATAAAATAAAAGGCGTAATTACGCATCCAAATGCTTGTTTAGATGAAATAAATATTACCGCCAAGGCTATTTCGTACAAGGCAAATCAATTATTTGTAAATCAACAATTTACAGACTTGATTTACAGCGAACCCAACTACACAAAGGCTTTTGTAGACTCCTCAAATAAAAAAATTAACTAATACTTTGCAACTTTTTTGCATCATTCTGCATCTTAAAAATTAGTTGCATAAACAATTATTCGTATATTTGCATGTTCAAACATTGTTCAAGCATTTTTTAAAATTTAAATTACTATGATGGTAGCACCCGTGGTAAATGAAAAAAGTATGTCCACAGAAAAACTAGTTTCAGAATCGTTATTAAACGTTGATTTTCATTCAGTAAAGAAAGCTTCTTTAGTACTTAGAGCACTAAACCATAAGCTTCGCCAACAATTACTTAAAGTAATTGAAGATGAAAAGAAAATTACAGTTACAGAAATTTATGTAAAGTTGAGATTAGAGCAGTCGGTAGCGTCACAACATTTGGCAATTTTACGTAAGGCCGAAATTGTTGCTACAGAAAGAGATGGCAAATTTATCTATTACACAATCAACCACAAACGCATTGAAGAAATCAACAAGTTTGTAAAAGAATTAGTAGGATAAAAAATTCATTACCAACATTAAGCGTTCTGTTAAAAAACAGAACGCTTTTTATTTTATTTTTACCGCATAAAAGTATTTTATGTTTATTAAACAACTATACACAGGCTGCTTAAGCGAAGCCGCCTATTTTATTGAAAGCGAAGGCGAAGTAGCCATAATAGATCCGCTAAGAGATACTGATGAATATCTTAACTGGCAAAAGAAAAAAATGCCGGTATTAAATATATTTTTGAAACACATTTTCATGCCGATTTTGTAAGTGGGCATTTAGATTTAAGTAAACAAACCGGTGCCCCCATTATTTACGGACCAAATGCAGTAACAAACTTTACAGCACATATTGCAAAAGATGGCGAAATTTTTAAACTGGGTAAACTTACCATTGAAACCATACACACACCCGGCCACACTTTAGAAAGCACTTGTTATTTATTAAGAGATGAAAACGATAAACCACATGCACTTTTTACAGGAGATACGTTGTTTGTAGGCGATGTGGGCAGGCCAGATTTAAGCAGCGGAAATATGACAAGTGCAGAGCTGGCTGGCATTATGTACAATACGATACAAACCAAATTAATGCCGCTGGCAGATGATATTTTGGTTTACCCTGCACATGGGGCAGGCAGTAGCTGCGGTAAAAATTTAGGGCCAAATACTTTTAGTACAATGGGTGAGCAAAAGCAAACCAACTATGCCCTGCAACCACAAACTAAAGAAGCATTTATTAAAGCTGTAACAGATGGTTTAGGTACAGCACCAAAATATTTTGCTGTAAATGCACAAATAAATATGCATGGATACGATAGCTTGAATGATGTAAAACAAAAAGGATTAACACCTCTTTCGGTTGGTGCATTTAAAAAATTAATGCAGGATGATGTTATTATTTTAGATACCAGACATGCTACCATATTTACTCAGGGCTTTATACCGGGCAGTATTTTTATTGGGCTTGAGGGGAGATTTGCTGAATGGGCCGGAAGCCTTTTACCCTTTACTAAATCAATAATATTAGTTACAGAAAAAGGCAAAGAAGAAGAAACTATTATACGCCTTAGCCGTGTTGGGTTCGATAAAATGCAAGGTTATTTAAAAGGTGGTTTTGAGGCATGGCAAAATGCCGGCGAAAAAGTAGACATGATTATAGATATAGAAGCCGATGAATTGGCCATGGATATACCACACGATCCTAATTTAATAGTGGTAGATGTACGCAGGCAAACCGAGTATGCCGATGGACATATAAAAGATGCACAAAATTTACCCTTAAGTGAAATGACAGATGTTATACATCTGTCACAGTTTGAAGATAACCAAAATATTTATGTGCATTGTGCAGGTGGTTACCGCAGAGTAATTGCAGCAAGCATTTTAAAAAAAGAAGGTATTCACAACCTACGTAATGTATTGGGTGGCTGGGCTAAAATAAAAGAAGAAAAAAGCATTAAAATAGAAAAAGATGTGAGTGTGTTGAATTAAAAAATTTTATCTTTAAACAATCACCGGCCTTAAAAATAAATCCTTATGTATTGTTACTGTAACAATGCGTTTGTTAGCTGTAATGGTAAGCAAAATATCGTATCCTAATGTACAGACTTAATTTCCGACAAATATTAATTCATTTCATCGCCACATGGTTTTTCATGTTTGCATTTCAAACTCTATTCTCTTTACATGAGATTAAGATGATTAATATTTATAGACTTGTTGATAGAACCAAAGTAATTTACGAATTTGACAAACAAGGAATAACAGCGGCAGATATTGTCAACTTTACGTTTTGGACAAACGTTGGTAAAACGGTTGGACTTTTAATAGCTTTTATTATTTCTTTGACAATATCAATAAAAAATAAATGGTTTTTGGTAAATTCTTTAATCATCTTAATAACGGCATACGGACTTGCCTGGACAGAATTTCTTGGATTAAATTTTTGCAAAACATTTATTATTTAAAAGGATTGACTTCTATCCCTCTTATTCTATTACTTACTGTTATAGCTTCCATTTTCACGCTTTTGGGGATAATTACTTTTTTCATCGCAAAACAAATCAGTTTATTAAAAATTCCAATAGTGACAGTCTAAAACCACTACAGCTAACATGGGATTTTATGGTTGGGCTTGACAAACTATCATCAGCCAATTGCAAAGCCATGCATTGGTTCTGGCTGGACAAACATCGCTGATCATTAGTTTTTAACTTCATCAAAATATTTTCAATCAGCAGTAGTCCGGCGGACGGAATTCTAACTCCCAACAAGCATGAAGCCCTGTTCGTTGGGCGCAATAATATGGAAAGATTCCACTACTTTTGATAGTATCAAATGATAGTATCAAATGAAGCCGCCATACAAATTAACAAGCGAAATTCTGAGACTAGTTAGTGAAGTCTCCTATAAAATTGGAGAAGTCAATGCTTCCTTTCTTACTAAGCAATCACCTGAGTTACGAAAAAGAAATAGAATCAGGACAATTCAAGCTTCTCTATCCGTCGAAGGGAATACACTTTCCATTGATCAAGTAACTGCAATAATTGAAAACAAAAGAGTACTAGGCCCTACTAAAGATATTAAAGAGGTTTCAAATGCAATTGAAGTATATAAGCACCTAAATAAGTTGAATCCTTATAATGAAAAAACCTTTTTATCCGCTCATAAAATCTTGATGCAAGGGTTACTTAAAAATGCCGGACATTATCGAGCCTCCGGAGTCGGGATTGTAAAAGGTTCTCAGATTACTCATTTAGCTCCTCCTGCCAGTAATGTCTCTTTCTTAATGAAAGATTTATTCAATTATCTAAAAAAGAGTAACGAACTAATTCTTATTAAAAGCTGTGTATTTCATTACGAAATGGAATTTATTCATCCATTCGCTGATGGCAATGGAAGAATGGGAAGGCTTTGGCAAACGCTTCTTTTATTGCAGCAATATTCTGTATTTGAGTTATTGCCGTTTGAAACACTAATAAGTAAAAATCAAAAACAGTATTATCAAGCGCTTTCTACTAGTGACAAACAAGGTGACTCAACATTTTTCATTACGTTTATGCTTAAAATTTTAAGTAATTCGCTTGATGAATTACTTAAAGAAAGATCAGGCCAATCTCTAGTTCAGAAAGGATTCGTATTTTCCTAGCAAGCGGAATAAAGGAGTTCACTCGTAAAAACTATATGATCTATTTTAAAACGATATCTTCAGCAACTGCTAGCCGTGACATATTATTTGCCGTAAAAGAAAATTTCGTTAAAAAATTTGGCGACAAAAATCAGACGATTTACAAAGTAAAATAGCATTACTGCGTACAACAAACGGTTTTTGGGCAAGTGTGGCTGGACAATCTAATTTCAGCTAACGCATCTCCGGTCTTCAGTGCTGGCTGGACGTTCAATTTTGGGCTTTAGTTCTTAACTTCATCTAAACAAAAAATCAACAGCGGTTCCGAGCGGACACAATTCTAAGTTCACGCCTTCGGCAAGCCCCGGAACGTTAGCTGTTATTTCAAAATACCATGAAGACTTCAACAATTTTTTTAACATCAATACTTGTGATAGGACTATTATATTCAATTTATAGACTTTTCAATGGACACGGCGGTAGTGGACTTGAGGATTCTTTTGAAGCGCTAGTCTACACATCAATTTTTCTATTTATTTCATCATTGATTATAATCCTTCCCAATGTTAGAAACTTTAGAAAAAATCTAGCTGCCTTTGTTTTTTTGCTCCTTGGCCTTCCTATGACACTTATTGCAACATTGGGATTAATTCAAAGAATCAATTACAACAGACCAGTAGATTTGTCGCCTAAGTACGCACGGCCGGTAAATGATATTCAATATAAAAGTGACAGCATTAACATCAAAGTTGCGATTGATTCACTTATTGTACTAAGAAATAGGGAAACTGGCGGAACTAAAGTTTTATCGTCCTTTATTGACACCATAATTTATTCGCAAACTGGTGACAAAGTTTTTATTTCTTATATAAAGAAATATGCAGTCAACGATTTAGGTAATGACTTAGACCCTTCATATTTATTTGGAGAAACAAGAAATGGCAATTCATGGGACTTAGAAGAAACCAAATATAATATGAGCGGCAGTTATCACGATACAATAAGTTTAAAAAATGCAGTTAGGCATTTTTATTTTAAGAAGTTCCAATTTTTAGACAAAGACAGTTCGAATGAAATGTTTTTTTGGAAAAGGATTATGCATCCAGGTGATTAAAACCTTCCTCTGCCAAGTTTCGTGTGCCACGAAGCGGAGGTATTAATTACACAACCTAATTTTCTTTACACCTTACTTGATTTTAATTGATATTTACTCAATAATAAATTTGTAACCCTTACCATGTATGTTAATAAATTTAATGGAGTTATCGTCACTTAATTTCTTACGTAATTTAGACACCAATACATCTACATTTCTGCTGATAACAACTATACCTTCATCTTCCCAAATTTCTTTCATCAGTTTTTCCCTTTCTACTATCTCGTTTAAATTTTTTGCAAATATTTTTAGTGCTTTTGTTTCTTTTTCAGAAAGCATAATACTTTTATCCTCAATTTTAAGGACATTATTATCTGTATAAAACCTAAAATTTCCTAACTGTATATAATCATTGTTTTCTAAGATGGCTGCTGCCTCTTCATTTTTCCGAAGGGTATCTTTCAAATAAAAACCAACAACACTCAAAGGAATGACCAATAGTAACAACCAAAAGAAATTAAATTTATTTGTCTTTAAAAATTCGATCTCAATTACATAACAACCTACGGCAAGCTTACGACCCTTACAAGGTGTTAAATTACCTGTTTTGTCATTTATTTCGAATGCTAAGACCGTTTCGTTTTGTTTACAATTCTTCAAATTCACTATATAATCTTTTGCCAAAGCATTTTTTTGAAATGCACGTTCAACTATATTCATTAGTGTATCAGAAATAAAACCAACGTTGTTTTGAAAGGAGATCCGGTATGTATATTCATTTAATTTCTTAACCGGCAAAACGGTGGATGAAGAATCTTTAGCTGAAAGTAGCAACTGATGGCCTATATCACGTAATGCCACTTCCAAATGATTTGCAGGGATTTCATTTTCTTTATTGATAAATGCAACAGCAGCAATCAAAACAACAATTATCATGATAGAAGATCCGAACAGAATAAATCGCTTCATGTGTGCAAAATAATCTATTAAACGGTAGATTTTGGTGGTTTTACAAACGTTTTACATATCATTTACAACTTTTTACTATTAAAAAATTGCAGGCTAATTGACAAGTGATAGTTTTGCTTTATAGTTTCACCCAATCAATTAAAGTCTGAAGATCTAGAACCGCTGCCGTGGTTCGTGTGCCACGAACCACGGCAAAGCCTAAACGGATTTCATTTATAGGAGATAGATATATGTTAATTAAACCTACAAAAAACATGAAAAAAGTTATTTATGCGCTGATCTTACTACTGGTTGTGGTAAGCGGACTAGTATTTACTAATTGCAAATTCAAAAATGAAATTGCTAACAAATCAACCCCAAAGCCACTCTCTGCTGCTGATAGGGAAGCCGAATTGAAAAAATGGGAGGCTACTCCTGATGGTATAAAGTTTAAAGAATGGGAAGCGTCTCCCGAAGGTAAAAAAGTGCTTGCCGGTGCTGATAAAATAAGTAAACAAGTAAGTGATTCTACCAATATGGAGGCTGTTGTAACCTCTCTTTCTCTTCCGCCAGGCTCACGGTTAGGTTTCGGAGTGATGGTGAGGATTAATGGTGACGATTACATTCTTAGTTTTGGGACGGAAGAGGCTAATGAATTTCATCAATTGCGTAGCCTGAAAGTCAACGACAAAATAGTTATAAGAAGCCATTTTGTATCGTATGCACCAAAATATTCATATCCAATAGTATCTGGCGACTATGTAGAACGAGATAGTAAAATAATTTATAAACGTGCCCCCCGTAAAGGCGGTTGCTGAGAAAATAAATTATAAAATACATACACCTAAATGCTTTGTTCCTGATAATTGTTTTCACAGCTCTGTGCACAAAACCAAACAAACCCACCACAAGATAATATCAAGTCCGGTAGTGTAGGATACTCCGTGTCTCTACTTAAAGAGGCGGCCTATACTTACATCTCTAACAATTGGAACACCTATTACCAGCATCCCCCACCAAAAAACAATTTTTGCTTACCAATTCCATTTAGCAGAAAATGTGTGAATGATACAAGGCTCTTTCCTAATTATATAACACTAACAGCTGCAAAAGCTTTGACCTTTATAAATAGAAAAAATGAAAAGAATAAGCTGCAATAAAAGATAAACAATTGCATCATTCACTTTCATAAATTAAGTAATAACAATTTAAAAAAAGTATATGAAACATACATTAAAATTGCTGTCAGTTTTATTTTTGATGCAAATTGTAACAACAGTTTCTCCGCAAAAAGCAACAGCGCAGGTAAGTATAAGTTTTCAGGTTTTTTATGATGACCTCAGTCCTTATGGCAACTGGGTAGATAATTCAACCTATGGCTATGTTTGGGTTCCCGATGTTGCAAATGGATTTTCTCCTTATTCCACAAACGGGTATTGGGTATTTACGGATGAAGGGTGGACATGGGTTTCAAACTATTCATGGGGTTGGGCGCCTTTTCATTACGGCCGTTGGTATTACGAAAATTATTACGGATGGGTTTGGATTCCGGATTATCAATGGGGTCCGGGATGGGTTACCTGGAGAAGCTCAAATAACTATTATGGATGGGCACCTATTGGCCCGGGTGTAAATATTGATATTGCTTATGGCAACGGATATAATTTACCCTACAATCAGTGGACATTTGTACGAAACAGAGATTTTGGAAGAACAAACATTAATAACTACTATATTAATAACACCAAAAACGTTACCATTATTAACAATACCACTGTAATTAATAATATACGAGTAGATAAAGACCGTAACACAAGGTATAATACCGGACCAGACAGAAATGAAGCAGAGAAACGTGCCGGAAAAATTTTTAAGCCTGTAGTTGTAAAAGAAAGCAATAAGCCCGGACAAAACCTTCGTAATGGAGAACTTGAAATTTATAAGCCCAGAATAGAAAAAAACAATGATGGCCAAAGAAAATCGGCCCCATTAAAAGTAGTGAGAATGGAAGATGTAAAAAAAGCAGATCAAAGAAAACCTGCAGTTACACCTCAACAACGAAATGATCAGCAGAATAAACAACAACAGCAGCAACAGCAGCAACAGCGTAACGACCAGCAAAATAAACAACAGCAACAACAGGATAAGGATAAAAAGCGCAACGATGAACTTAACAGACAACAACAGCAACAGCACCAAAAACAAAGTGACGACCAGCAAAAAAGACAGCAACAGCAGCAGGACCAACAGAAACAACGCAACGATCAACAAAATACAATACAACAGCAACAACAGGAAAAACAACGCAATGATCAATTAAGAAGGCAACAGCAGCAAAAGCAACAACAGCAAGTAAATGACGAGCAGAATAAACAACAACAAAAACAACAGGAACAACAACGTAATGATCAAATAAATAGACAAGAACAACAAAAACAACAACAACAGCAGCGGAACGACCAACAAAATCAACAGCAACAGCAACAACAACAACAGCAACGTGATAATCAGCAGAAACAACAACAGCAGCAACAACAGAAACAACAGAACAAAAATGAGCAACAAAATCAACAGCAACAAAAGCAACAGGAGCAACAACGCACTATGCAACAGAATAAACAACAACAGCCGGTTAAACAACAACCTGTAAGAAGGCGGAATGGGTAAAAGTAATGCTGCATGTTTTTAAAATCAAGGAAGGCATAAATATAATTTTTCATATTTATGCCTTCTTTTTTATTTAACTACTTCGGCTTAGTTTCAAACATAAGTTCATTACCATTTTAGGTATTGGTGGCAGATGTTACGTTTTCTACTTTTGGCAGTACTAAAATATCTACTGGTTATTATTATTTATAGTTTGCATACGCAAAAACTGTTACTACCATTACACTCAAAGTAAAACACATTAAAACCATTTTATAGTTTCAAAAACTCTACCCTTCTGTTAAGTGCTTTGTTAGATGGAGTATCGTTTGGTGCAATGGGTTGTACTTCTCCTTTACCATCTGTTTCAATTCTTGCAGCATCAATACCAAATGTTTTCACCAATTCATTTTTTACAGCCATGGCTCTGCGTTTTGATAAATCAAGATTAGCTGCATCGCTACCATCAGCATCGGTATGTCCAACAATTTTAATTTTTACAGAAGCATTTTCTGCAAGCACATCGGCTATTCCTTTTAGCGTACCATACGATTCTGATTTTACTTGATCTTTATTTACATCAAAATAAATTCCATAACTCACCATTTTACCTTCGGTAATAAGTTTGCTTCTCATATCCGGTGAGGCATCGGTAATCCTTAAATTAGAAATATAAGAGCCGCAAGATGCACCTCTTGACAGCCTGAAACAAAGTCTGTTAAATTTAGTGCCATCGTAAATCTGAGTAGGCATGTCTAACACTTTTGCCATTTTATGATAAATTCGCCATCTTCTGTTTTGAACCCAAATAATAACATGATTTACTTTTTCTTGCTCAACAGGATTTAAGGTAGATGACCCGGTAATTAATGCACTTTCGCTTGTTTTGTATCCTAAGGTATTCCAATTTGCTTTTTCAATGGAAATTATAAGGCCATTGGTGCCTGGGTGAGGATTATTGTCCATTTCTATAGGTTTGCTTTCGTTGTAAAGGATAAGACCTGCAGCAATACGGCCACCCGTTTTTTTAGGAACTATATCAAATTCAATAATAAAGTTTTTTGGAAAATCAATTCGTTTTAAAAGAAAATAGTTTCCTTCTGTATTATTAAAATTAAACCATTTGCCCAAAGCTATGTTCAATGTATTAATTTCTCCCGGTGCATTTGCAGTCCATAATGCTGGAAAATCGCCTACTGCATCCTGACTAAAATCATCGAACAAAATCACTTTTTCGCCGGGTACAAAATCATATTTGGAGTATGCTTCCAAGCCGGGCTGATTGCCGGACAAAGGCACAGTATCTTTATTTACAGCAGAAGGCGATATATTTTTATTGTTTTGTTGATTGGGTGTTTCAACCGGTTTAAAAACACTATCTACCACTTGGCCTGCTTTTCTATCAATTACCTTATTTATTTTATTGGTTACTTTTTTTTCTACTACTTTAGGAACGCTAATTATTTGTGCTGATACACCAACTGAAATAAAAATAAAAGCAATTGTCAAAAAATTATATTTTGCCTGTTTCATATTGTTATTTTTCAACAAAACTAATTTTGCAAAAAAAGTAATACAATGATGGTGCATAGTATAAGCCGTGATTGCAATCAATTATTTTTTGCACTTATAGTATACAAGATGGAGTGTATTAACACAAGATTGTTACGGTTGTAAAAAGACGCTATGTACTAAATAGCATAGCTTCAATTGGCATTGTGTGGAGGGCAGAGTATAATGCGTTATGTATTGTTGCTAAAAAAGAGTTACTACGTTTTTTGTACAGTGGCTACAACTGTACTATAGCATTTTTAATGGCATATATTGCCAAACCTACCCTTGTTTTTACATTCAGCTTTTCAAATAACGCATCTCTGTATCCATCAATGGTACGTGGGCTTACAAACATTTTTTCGGCAATTTCTTTATAGGTAAGTTCGGTACATGTGTATTTTAAAAAATCGGTTTCTCTTTCGCTAAGGTTATTTACAGTATTTATATCGCTGCCCTCATCATCCATTTTATTAATGGCATGTATTAGTTTACCGCTTACCAAATCGCTGTAATAGTAACCTTTATTTATAACTGCGTCAATGGCTGCTTTAAGCTCAACGGGGTCGCTATCTTTTAAAATATATCCCTTTGCACCACATTTAAGCATTTTTATTATTGAGCTTTCATTATCGTACATGCTAAGTGCCAAAACCTTAACATCCGGGTGAGTTTGTTTTAACCATTGTGTTGTTTGGTAACCATCCATTTCGGGCATGTTAATGTCCATTAAAATTAAATCGGGCAGATTTTTTGCATCCAGCTTGGCCACTAAGTTTTTTCCATTATCTGCTTCAAATAAAACAGTATGCCCTAAATTTTTTACCAATGCGGCCAAGCCATTGCGTAATAAAACATGATCATCTGTTAAAACAATAGTTGCCATAATTGTAACGTTATTTTTTTAATTCAATGGTAATGGTGGTGCCCTTACCCGATGCAATGTTAAACACACTCCCAATTAAAACCGCTCTGTTTTGCATGCTTTTTAAACCAATGCCTGTTTGAGCAGCTGTTAACGCATTTACATCAAATCCTGCGCCATCATCGGTAATACACAATTTAAATACTTCGCTATCATAAATTAATTGCACAGCAATATTTTTTGCTTTTGCATGTTTTACTATATTATTCAACGCTTCCTGTACAATTCTAAAAAGGACCATTTCTTTTTGCGGCTCCAACTTGTAAATACAGCCGGTAATTTTCAAGCTTGTTTTAAACTGCCCGGTGTTTTCTAAAATTTTTAATTCGTTTGCTATAGATTCCTGCAAACCAAGCTCGGCAATTTTATCGCCGTGCATGCTTCTGCTAAGGTCTCTTAAATCGTTAATGGCTTTGCTTACCAATTGTTTGGTGTCGTTAATTTTTGTTTGGTTGATTGTGCTCTCTACATTTTCAAATGTATTTAAGTTAAGCTTAGCCAAACTTAATACCTGCCCTATATTATCGTGTATTTCTTGGCTAATTGTTTTTAGTGTTTGCTCCTGAATTTCTATTTGGGTATTTAAAAGCTGCTGTTCGTATTCATTTTTAGTTTTTTGTTCTTTCAACAATAAAGCATTTTGCCTTTTTGTAACTTGAAAAAAAAATAAAAGAAACAAAAGGAATAAGCAAATAAATAAAATACTTGCGCCAATTAAATACCAACTTGCCGGCGATAAATTGAGGTACATATAAAACTATAAATGATACATAAGTAAAAAAAACATTTCCGAGCGTATTGAAGGCTTTAAAAACATATAGCGTATTTGGCTCGTTTTTAAAGCCTTCAATACGTAAGGCATTTATAAACAACAAAAATAAAAACTGAGTTATAATCATTCCTATAGTTAAAAAAAACACAGGATTACGATTAAGTTGTATTACTTTATCTGACTTATATATTTTATTAAGAAAATTGAAACCATAGAGTAGCAAACAAATACAAATACTGCTTAAATAATTTGAATTTAATTTTTGAAAATTATTTTCAGCAAAAAACAAAAAAAGGATAACAGCGCCAAATGAAAAAATAATCACGAAGGATTTTTTGGCAGAAAACCCAAGTGCTTTAAAATATATAATTGAAAAAAAAATAAACATCAGCATAAAATAAATACTGTACATGAGGTACTTATTTAATCCAATTGAGGCATACCCAATATAATGCGAAACACTTTCATTAACCACTGTAATTAATAAAAAAGGTACCAGCAATCGAAGAAATGCAGGCGTAATTTTCTTATAAAAAATTACGCCTGCAAAAAATGCAATGATTTCTAAGCCTAGTGTTATCTCAAACATTTATTAAAATTTTAAACCGTTATGGCATTAAATCTCCCCAGTTGTAAGCGCCTAAAAAATTACTTGCCTCAAATTTTAATCTGGTAGCTCTTGAAGCTGGCATTTCCGGATATCGATTTATCCCTGATGCATCAAAAAAAGCAATACAAGAACCCAGTCTTTCCCCAATAAGCTTTCCGCTAACAGGGCTTTTTAAGCCTGCCGGATATTTAGTAGTGCAAAAGTGCAATGTAATATTAGATGGAGGTAGCCCCGATTTTTGAATTACATCATTCAGGTAATTACCAATTTCCTCTACTGTAAAGTAAGATCCTGCCGTATAAACCTTATCAAATTCGGCGGGTTTTGGCTCTTTTAGTTTAAGATATTTTAAGTATTCATCCGAATATTTTATTGCAGAGTCTTTACTCATTTCCCCACCATAAAACTTTAGGTATTTATTATTATCGATAATAATTTTCGATAACCCGTTTTTGGGGCAGGGCTCTGTGGGTTTAATAATGCCCGGGATAAAATAAATACACAAGCCTCCAATTACAAGCCCTAGTACAAACATAATTACTTGTTTCATAAAAATAAGTTTTGGTTTAAAATTTTATTAGAATGCTAAAGTCTAAAATCCTTTTGATATATGCAATAGCATAATCACTTTTTATTATGGGTGTTTTAACTCCTTTAAATATAGTGTATTCTACATTGCACACCATTTATAGTTTTTGCAGTTTTGTTTTTTAATAAACCAAAACCAGCAATTATGAAAAAAGTACTATGTAGTTTACTTTATGTATTCGTTTGTTATACTGCTTTTAGCCAAATTTCTTTTTCCGAAAGCATAACCGAAAAAGGTGGCGCAGGTAAAAATGGGTTGCTTAGCAAAAGAACAAAGGAAGAAAAAGATGTTATAAGTGCAAAAAATGATGCACAATTAAAAGCCGATAGTATTGTTATTGCAACAGCTCAAAAGCCATTGCCGATACGTTTAAAGCATTTAATACAGCCAGATTGGCCGTAATTAACGATGATGATGTATTGAATAAAGATTCTGTAATAAACATATTAATTAATAAAAGAGATAGTGCTGTAATCATTCAACAAAAAAAAATTAAGCTTGTTAAATTTTGGCGTAAATATGATGACTACGAAGATTACGATAACCGGCATTTTAATATGTTTCCTGCCTATTACAGCTCACAAGCTATTCGATTTTTTGAAGATGATACCACACATTTAAAGTTTTTTGCCAACAACAATATTAACTACAACCCGGTTTCCCGAAAAATGAGTTTGTTTAGCGAAATTGTAAATGATTATTTTGGCCCGTTTAGATTAGGTATTGGTATTCAAATAAGAAGTGATGGAAAAACCGACTCCACTGCAACTGCCGATACGGTAAAAATGCTGGAAAAAAAACAAGATTTACTTACAGCCCTGCAAAATGGTGGCGGCGATATTTCCCTAAATGTAAAATACCCTTTTATAAAACAAATAAATGCAAGATCTCTTTTTCATTATAAAATTTACATGTATGCCAACACCGGTTTTTCGTTACCCATACTAAATAAAGCCACTACCGATTTTTACCTTAATTACGATTTAGGCCTCGAAGGCGTTTTGTATGCCAAGGGTTTTAATAATAAAATAACTTTTTACAATCAAACAAAAGCTGCATATTATTTTGGCAACAGAAACTACCGAAAAACAATAACCGATTTAAATGCAGATGATCCTACATCGTTTTTTATGCTGCAAACCTCTTTTGGCTTAGATTTTTTAGATGGCTACCGGTTTAGGGTAGATTTATTTAGCGGCAACAAATTTGTACGTACTAATTTTCCGGCAAGTATAACATTTACGGTAAGGCCGGGCAAGGGTAAATAACAATTAGGGTTGATAACATTTGGAAAGTTGTCAACCTTTAAGAAATTATTTTTTTTGAGTTGTCAATATCATTTTCACTTAGCCATGGATATTTTTCTACTCATTCTTAATCAAATGATATTGCAGTATCCATCTCAATTTTTAATTCTATTATCTTGTTAAATTCTTCAATCATCCCTTCTGGTAAATTATCAATATTTGCATTTATCAAATTGCAAAGACTATTACATGCTACATAAGAATTTTTTAGTTCTTTTAGGTACTCATACAATAGCTGCAATTATTGGTCATTTTACAGTCGGTAGGTGGGCAACAGCCAGAATGGCCGCAGGCGCCACAGTCAATACACTTACTATTAAATAATCCTTTTTTGTCTTGGTTAGTATTGCTCATAGTTTAGATTAATTACTTTTTTGTTAAAATAATAAATTATAGGATTAAGTAAAAAGTACCGAAAATTTCATCACTTATAATCAATACAAATATACGTATCTGTAAAGGCAGCTATGTTCAGTTATGTAAAGTTGTGCTTAGTTATGTTCACTTGTGTTAAACAATGTAAATTTTATTATATAACCAAAGCATTAAAGTCCATTGCCATTACCTGTCTGCCAAAAAGCTATTTGGTACCTAAGTTGTACCAATGCCGTATCAAAGCCTTACTTACCTGCCTACAGTTTACTATACTTAAACACCATTTATACGAGATGTTGTTTTTCAAAAAACACCATCTCAGCCAAAGGAATTACAAAAGCAGTAAGCTCTCCAATAGGTGTTTTAACCCACATAATTTACGGTTATTATACCCTTGATAACCGCCTGCACTTGTAAGCATATTTGCAGTATTAAAACAACATCATCATCAAGCAAAAACTACAACCATGCAAAAAATTATTTTTACTACAATTTGCCTTTTTTATATAGGTATACTGGCTGCACAAACCACTACTGGTATGGTAGCTTATTTTCCTATGAACGGCACCATTACCGATGCCGGGCCAAACAGTATTGCCGGCACCAATTTTGGAGCAACTGCAACGAACAATAAAGCAGGTGTACCCAATAGTGCCATGAGTTTTGCCAACCCTGCAAGCACAGTGCCTCAATATGCAACGCATGCTGTAAATGCTAATACCAGCTTTGGTGCCACCCAAAATTTTACCATTGCTTTTGCAGTTTTAATAAATACTATACCACATGCAGGTGGCCTTTACGATAATAATTTAAATTATGGCGGGCCGGGGGTGTGGCTTTGGAATGCCAATGGCTTTCCGCAAATACAATTTAATTTTAAAAACAACAGTGTAGGTTCAACAAACGGCGCTATTCCTTTAAGTACATGGCGGCATGTAGCAGCCGTACGAAACAATGGCACACTAAGTATTTACATAAATGGTATTTTAAATGCATCGGCCGCAGAGGGTACCACAGCGCCAATTTACTCTTTTCCTGCAAGGATAGGATCAATGTTTTATAATGGCTTTACTCCTCCGCAATACAATGGCTTAAATGGCAATATGGATGAATTGCGTATTTATAACAGAGCATTAAGTGCTGCCGAAATACAAACGTTAAGCAGTACGGTATTGCCCATAAAGCTTACCAACTTTACCGCCACACAAAACAATAACGAAATTAAATTAGCATGGCAAACAGCCGGTGATTTTAATGCATCGCACTTTACGGTACAACGCAGCGCCGATGGAAATACATTTACAGGTATAGCTAAAGTAAATACTAACGGCAATGCAAACACTACAGGTAATTATAGTTATACTGATGCTATAATCAACAGCCTTATTACTTACTCCACTATTTATTACCGATTACAAATGACAGATACAGACGGGAAAACACAATACAGTAATGTAGTTGTTGTAAAACTTAACAACACAACAACCAATTTGCTGGCATTGCCTGCAAACACCGTTACCAGCAGTTTAACCTTATTGCTTAACAGTACAACACAAAAGCAAATACAAATAAGTATTACCGATGCCATGGGCAGGTTGCTTTGTACAAACAATATTGTTTTAACAAATACAATACAAACCATTTATTTGCCCGTACATAATTTACCTAAAGGGCTGTATTACGTAACTGCAAGCAGCAATGCAGCTAAAGAAACCAAACAGTTTTTAAAATATTAAGAGCGTATTTTTTTCGATGCTTGAATGTTTGCCGGGTTTTTAGCCCGGTTTTTTTAATATGGTTACTGTCTTGTAATAAAAAGTGGCCGATGAAAACATCGGCCACCAAACAAACATTCAACATCAAACTGTTTTAATTATTGTATTAGTAATTTTTTTACCTGTACTGTTTCGTTGCCGGTTACAATAACGGCATAAACGCCTTTTGGTAATTCGCTTATATCCAGTTTTTTTAACAGTGTGCCTTTACTTATGCTAATTGTTTTTACAATTTGCCCCATTTGATTGGTTATTTGTAATTGTAAATCTTTTGCAGCAGCATCGGCTAAGGCTATATTAACATAAGATATCGCAGGATTAGGATATAACTGAAACTCCTGCATATTAGCATCTGTTTTAGCAACTATTCTTACCGGGCTCAGTTTAAAACTGGCATCGGTATTAATCATTTTTAGGCGATAATATAACATAGACTTGGCAACATTAACGTCGGTAAATTGATAATTACGCTGACTTGTGCTGTTACCTGTTGCCTGCACTTGCCCTATCTTGCTAAAGTTAATACCGTCAATACTTCGCTCTATTTCAAAAGTGCTGCTATTTTGTTCTGACTGTGTTGTCCAACTTACCAATACATTTGAGCCCCGGCGTTTAGCTGTTATGTCAACCCCACTTATTGGCAATGGACCTCCCAGGGTTGTAAAAGTTTGCGTAGCAGTATAACCCGAATTACCAACGCTGCCAACTGCTTCCACGGCATAATTATAATCGGTAATGGAAGAAAGGCCAGGTAAGTTGATTGTAGTATCATTTAATGGAGCAATTGTCCAGGTAGATTCCGTTATTTTTTTGTAGCGTAAATTATATGAAGCGGCAGTACTATCCGGAGTCCAGAAAATTCTTGCACTTGCAGTAGTAATATTAGTAGCATTTAATCCTATTGGTATTGGAGGAGGCACGGTGCTGGTGTCTTTTATAAGCACTGTATAATCCTGTGTTTCGCCTCTTGCATAAACACCACAGGGAGTTGGCGGGCTGTCATGGCTCATAATTACCCTCATTCTTGCGGTACCTAAAGGAGCATTTGAAGGAACTGTAAAATTAAATGAAATTAATCCTGTAAAATCAGTATAAAGTGCTACCACCTCTTCGCCTGCATCAGTAAAATCATTGTTATGATTATAATCAATATAGATACTGTAATATTCATCTTCGGGGTATGGGACTAAACCCGATAAATAACCTTGTACATTTTGGTTACGTGTAAAAGACATAACCACATTGGTAAAATCTCCGTAACCATTATCCCTTCCTGAAATATGATTTACACCACCAACCCATACTTGGTACAAATACTCCTGCACCTGACTTTGCCCTACAGAAGTACAAATAGCTGTTCCGGTGGTTGTAAATGTTTGTGTGGCACTATAGCCGGAAGGACCGTTTGCACAAATAGCTTCAATTGCATATTCATAAGTTGTACCTGGGTAAAGACCAAAAATATTCATTGTAGTAAGGTCGTAGGAAACCACCGTCCATGCACTGACTGTTGTTGGCCTATACCGTAAGTGATATAAAGTTGCACCAGATACTGGTGCCCAAGAAAATGTAGCTAAAGTATTGGCAATATTTGCAACATTTAAACCTGTTGGAATATTACATGATCCGCTACCTGTATGATCAAGAAAATGATATACCGTCATATTGGTGCCACTTAAAGCAAACAAACTTCCGTCGCTAGCAAGTGTACATGCATAGCCCCATCCATTATAATAATTGGTTGAGTCAACCCATGTTTGCACACCCGTATTGCTGTATTTTAATGTAATCATCCGCAAACTGGGTACATTGTTAGGGTCTACATTAGGACCTCCTTTACCTGTAACAAATACCTCTCCGTTTGCTTTGGCTGCAATAAAATAAGGTGCTTCCTCAAAGCCTGGTGCTCCATTATATGCTTTATTCCATAACATAGTGCCATCTGTATTTACCTGAAATGTAATCCAGGAATCAAGGCTTTGACTTTGACCAATAATACTCAATTTGCCTGCTACATATATGAACCTACTTGAGAAATCAGCCCCACCTCCAAAATCAAAATCCTTTTTCCACAACTGTGTGCCGGATGCATCAAATTTAAAAAGCTCAATATCCATTTGACTGGTTGCAGTAACCTGGTTAAAATAGCCCGTAAGCAAATACATATTTCCAGCATCATCTATTTCTACATCTCTTCCACCACGACCCTGTACACCATTACTCCATAAAAAAGTACCTGTAGTATCCCAAACGGCTATTACCGAAATATTGGGATCACCACCCGAAGCACTCATCACAATTTTATTACCTTTTACCCTCATCGATTCAAAGTATGCTGGGGCATTGGCAGCACTGTGTTGCGTAAAAAGGATATTACCATTCGTATCAAATTTAATTAAAGCAAACCCAGGCAAAGCCCCAACTCCACAGGCACCAACATATACATTACCATTAATGTCTACATCACATCTTAGGCTCATACCAGCCAAGTAATTTACTGGAGTAACAACTTGTTTCCACAATTGAACCCCATCAGGACTATATTTTAAAACAACTACAGCATTGGGAGTGCTAGTGCCTGCATATCTGTACCCGGCAACAATAACATTATTGTTATTATCAGTGCTAACCCAAAGTGGTCTTTCGTAGTTGCTTGCAATACCAGATGTTGATACAGCTTCCCATTGCAGTACACCAAACTTATTGTATTTACGGGTAAATATATTATTGCTCGTCCAATAGCCAGTTGCAATTGCATTATCCAGATTATCTTTAGTCATCATTACACCAATTTTTTGATAGCTATCGGCTGGTTTTATCCAATCGGTTGAGAACTGTGCAATTACATTAGCAGAAAACAGGAGTATAAATAGTGTTATTATATTGAATTTTTTCATGGTATTTTTTTTAACCGTTGAATTTAATTTTTGTTTTATACAAACCGTTATTAAAATTTATCCTTAGCAGAAGTTACAGATACTTATGCCGATAAATACTTGGGAGGGTGCCATACCAATACATTGCATATTGATAGGATACTTAAATCTTTGGGGGTTACAAAGTTCTGTTGCGTAACTATTATTGCCACCGGGGTTGCTTGTAATGAGAAATACTGTTCGGGAATATTTAAGGATAAATTACCGGCAATACAATTTTCTGTTGTCTTAAAAGGAAGTTGCTCATCTTGGCTATTATCTGCATCATTTAAATCATCCGTAATATAATGCATTACCAAAAAATGTAAAAGATCAATACTATTATCTTGTGCCTTTGTTTCATAAAAATGCTGTACAAGTGCATTTAACTTAAACAACTCATTTAGTCCTGTTGTTGCAAACAGATAAATGGAAAAGAATAATATAGCAGTAATTTTTTTCAACACATCAAAATAAATTATATAAAGCCTTAACTAAAATAGTTTTTTGCTGAGTAGGTAAATTAGGGTGTTGAACAAGATTTGTTGCAAAAATCAGTCCATAAATATCACATTTAATAAAATGAATTCTATTATCAAATGATAAAACATTATTTTACCGACAACTCATGTCTTAACCTGCTAAACGAAACATTGGTTATCCCCAAAAAAGAAGCAATGCTGTTATGTGGCACAAGATTTTCGAGATTAGGAAAATGATTACGTAAAATTAGCAGCCTCTCTTTAGCGCTACAGCTACGATAAACGGTTTCAAAATAAAATAACTTGGATAGCTCTTCTTCAATTATTTTTTGCCCAAAAACCCTAAACTCATTGTTTGTTTGCCGTAACAAGTTAAGGTCTGCAACAGCTATTTCTGCAACAACTGCATTGGTTAATGCTTGCAACGAAAAAATGGATTTACCATTTTTTGTACGGGCAAAATGTGGAGTAACAACTGCTTTTGTCATGTAAAAGCCGGTCGTAATTAACTGGCCGTCGTCTGCTAAATTATATCGATGCAAAACACCGCTTAATAATAAATATTCATGTGCATTACCATCTCCTTCAACAAAGATATTTTTACTTTTCGGCAACTTTTTAATGGTTGCAATTTCTTTAAACAATTGCCTCGATTGAGGGCTTAAAATGTTAAGCTCCGATAATTTAGCATCCAGTTCTTCAAGCATATTTAAATAAAATGGGTTATAAGAATTGTAATAGAAGTATTCTGCTATTTTAATATGCCAAATGTATTTTTAGCTTTTGCTGAAAAAAATAAAAATGTACCGAATGAGAAAAAGAAGTAGTTGAGCGGTTTAAACAGAATATTGTACAGGAATCAGCATGTTTGTTAATAAAAAAGATCTCCTCTTGTTACTCCTAAAGTAGTTTAGTATACATATAAAGCAGGAAAAATATTTTATTTATCCCATTACCTCCCCATACTCCGGCTTCCACTCAAACTTAAAGCGGCGATGGCTCCACAGGTAATTTGCCGGATCTTCTTTAATGGTTTTTTCTAAAATATCTTTATATAGTTTAGTAAGTTGGCCGGGTTGTGTATGGGCACTTTCTTCGGTTAGCAACGTAGTGGTAAAATGATAGCAGCCTCTTTTTATTTTTTTAAACCCAATATACACTACGGCTGCATTGTTTTTTATGGCGCCTTTCTCGGGCCCGGTAACAAAAGGTGTTGGCCTGTTAAAAAAATTAAGCCAATAACCCCATTCCGGATTGGCCGGATTTTGATCGGCCGCTAATGCAAGCAAGTATTGATCTTTAAATACATCATGCATTTTATTTTTAAAATCGCTGGCACCAATTAAAATAGTGCCATAGCGTTTACGCATATCAAAAAATATTTTATCCAAAGCCTTATTGGCTATGGGTATATACACGCCCACAAACGGAACTTTTAAATTAATAGCATACAATAAATTAGCATACTCCCAATTAAATTGGTGCCCGGCCATTAAGTTAATGTTGTAGCCTTTATCAATTAGTTCGTTTATTAAACTAAAAGATCCTGTACTGCGTTTAAGCAATTGCTTTTAGATAGAGAAATAAATTTTATACTTTCTATCATTGTATCGGTAAAATATTGATAGAATTTTTTTGCAATTTTATTCCTTTCGGCATCGGTTTTCTCGGGAAAGGCAATTTGTAAATTGTTTAGCACAATATCTTTTCTGTACTTAATAACATGGTACATTAAAAAAGCAAAAAAATCGCTTATCCCATATAAAATAAAAAATGGCAGTAGTGATACTAAATATAGTAAGGGATAAATTATGTAATACATTTAAAGTATAGTATTTTGTAGGATAGAAGAATGTTGTAAATAATCTGTTGTATAATGCAGCCCTCTGCTCTCATGCCTGAACTGTGCACTTTTTACAATTAAGTAAGCAACGGTTATCATGTTACGCAACTCACAAAGTTGCGGCGATACAATCGTTTTTTTGTAGAGCTCTTCTGTTTCGGTAAATAATAAATCTAATCGGTTCATTGCTCTGCGTAAGCGTTCGTTGTTTCGTACAATGCCAACATAATCGCTCATTAATAATTTTAGCTCTTTTACACTTTGCGTTATTAATATCATTTCTTTGGGAGATGTAGTTCCTTCATCTTTCCAATCGGGAATTAAATTATCGGCATTTTTAAGAGTGTTGAAAACCTCATCCTTAGATAGGTTTACAGCATCTTTAAAAGCTCTGTGTGCAAACACCATGGCTTCTAACAAGCTATTACTTGCCAGCCGATTTGCCCCATGCAGGCCTGTACTTGCACACTCCCCGGCTGCATATAATTTTTTTATAGATGTTTTACCATACTCATCTGTTTTAATACCGCCACAACTGTAATGTGCTGCCGGAGCAACGGGTATTAAATGTTTTGTAATATCTATACCAATGCTTAAGCACTTTTCGTAAATATTAGGAAAATGCTCTACAAATTTTTCTTTTCCAAAATGTCTGCAATCTAAAAACACATTTTCGGTACCGGCAATTTTCATTTCATTATCTATTGCTCTTGCAACAATATCCCTTGGTGCCAAATCTTTACGTTCATCATAACGTTCCATAAAGGCCTCGCCATTATGGTTACGCAAAATCCCCCCATCACCACGTACGGCTTCGGTAATTAAAAAACTTTGGCCTCGTACACCCGGCTCGTACAATGCTGTTGGGTGAAATTGAATAAACTCCATATTTTCAATTCTTCCTTTTGCTCTGTATACCATTGCCACACCATCGCCGGTAGCAATGGCCGGGTTGGTTGTACTACGATACACTTGTCCGTTACCACCTGTTGCCAAAAGTGTTACCGAAGAAATTATTTTTTCTATTTTATTGGTAGATAAGTTTAAAGCGTACACTCCGTAACACTCCACATCGGTTGCGGCTTTTGTAATTAAATACCCTAAATGATGTTGTGTAATAATATCCACCACAAAATAATGTGTATGCAAATCAATATTTTTTTGTTTGGCAACTGCATCAAGCAAAGCCCTTTCCATTTCTTTACCGGTTACATCTTTATGATGCAAAATTCTAAACTCACTATGGCCACCTTCTTTGCCTAATTTAAAATCGCCATCGGTCTCTTTATCAAACTGTGCTCCCCATTCAATTATTTCGTTAATTCTATCTACGCCTTCTTTAACTACAATTTCTACAACAGCTTTATTACACAATCCGTCACCTGCTATCAATGTATCGGCAATATGTTTATCAAAACTGTCTTTATTAAAATCCATTACACCCGCTACACCACCCTGGGCGTATTTGGTGTTTGTTTCGTCGCTCTGCGTTTTGGTAACCACAATTACCTTTTTATTGGGGCAAGCTTGCGCCACTTTTAATGCATAAGTTAAACCTGCAATACCGCTGCCTATAACCAAAAAATCTGTTTGCATACAATTGTATTTATACTTCTTTACAAAACAAAGATAAGTCACTATTGGTTTGTTGGTTATTAATATAAGCATCCTTGTTTTGCGTAACAATTGTTACACATATGCTCTGAATGCTCATGTAATTTTGCAATATAAAATTGATACAGATGAGATATATTATTATTGGAGGTGTGGCAGGTGGTGCAAGTACGGCAGCAAGGCTAAGGCGTTTAGATGAGAAAGCAAACATTCTTCTTTTTGAAAAAGGAGCACATATTTCGTATGCCAACTGTGGTTTACCCTATTATATTGGTGATGTAATAACCGAACGCAATAAACTTTTTGTACAAACTGCTGCTTCGTTTAAACAACGCTTTAATATTGATGTACGAGTGCTAAGCGAAGTAATATCAATTGATGCTACACAAAAAAAAGTAACCGTAAAAAATTTATTAACGGAGGAAATGTACGAGGAAAGTTATGACAAATTAGTGCTCTCGCCGGGTGCAGAGCCTTTACGGCCACCATTGGAAGGCATAGATACACAAGGGATTTTTACTTTGAGAAACGTTACAGATACAGATAAAATTAAGCACTACGTTAAACAGTTTCCTAAAGGCAGGGCTGTCATTATAGGAGCAGGATTTATTGGGTTGGAGATGGCCGAAAACCTGCATCACTTAGGTATGCAGGTTACTATTGTAGAAATGGGTAATCAAATTTTAGCGCCTGCCGATTTTACAATTGCTGCTTTAGCACAGCAACATTTACGAAGCAAAGGAATTGATTTAAGGCTTAAAACAATTGTGGCCGGTTTTAATAAAACCAACAATAATATTAATGTACTGGTTAAAGATGAAGATCCAATAGAAGCCGATGTGGTTATATTGTCTATTGGTGTAAAACCCGATACCAAATTGGCTGCCAGTGCTGGCTTAACAATTGGTAATGCAAGAGGCATTGTTGTAAACGAATATTTACAAACATCTAATGCAGATATTTATGCCGTTGGAGATGCTATTGAATTTGTAAACCCCATTACGGGTAATACCATGCCTACTTTTTTGGCCGGGCCGGCTAATAAGCAGGGACGTATTTGTGCTAATAATATAGTGTTGGGTAATCATCAAAAATACCATGGTGCAATAAATACAGCCATTGTAAAGCTGTTTGATTTAACTGTAGCTGTAGCAGGCGTTGCTTCTAAACATTTAGCCGCTGCCGGTATTAAGCACTTAACTGCAATTGTACACAGTGGCTCTCATGCAGGCTACTATCCTAATGCACAGCAAATGAGCATTCAAATTGTTTTTTCGCCAACCGATGGAAAGTTACTTGGAGCACAAGTTGCAGGGCAAGACGGAGTTGATAAACGCATAGACATTCTTTCATCCGTTATACAAAGAGGCAGTACTATTTATGAACTGACAGAATTTGAGCATGCGTATGCACCTCCATATTCATCTGCCAAAGATCCTGTAAATATGATAGGTTTTGTTGCAGAAAATATTTTACAAAACAGGTTAAAAGTTGTACCATGGGAAAAAACAACACAATTAAACGGTGATGATATTTTAATGGATGTACGAACTAAAGAAGAGTTTGAAAGCGGCCATATGCATGGCGCCATAAATATACCTGTAGATGAACTACGTAAAAGACTGCACGAAATTTCAAAAGAAAAAAATATTTATGTGTATTGCCAGGTAGGATTACGTGGATATTTAGCCCAACGTATTTTAGTACAAAATGATTTTATTAATGTAAACAATATTTCCGGCGGTTATTATTTATGGAAGCAGTGTACACAGGAAACAGAGTTAATTAATTTGCCTGTTACAGCTTAATATTTTTTTACTGTTTTACTTTTGACAGCTATTGGCTCGTGAAGACACAAGCCTTGGCAGAGATGAATTTGCCTGCTACCGCATAATACAATTAAAGGTTAACCCAAGCTCCATTATCCTTTAATAAATTTATTAGTTCATCAACTGCCACAACACTATCTATATTACGTTTTACAACTTCTTTGCCTTTATATAATGTTATTTTACCAACGCCGCTACCTACATAACCAAAATCGGCATCGGCCATTTCGCCCGGGCCGTTTACAATACAGCCCATGATGGCAATTTTTATACCTTTTAAGTGATTGGTAACGGCTCTGATTTTTGCAGTAGTTTCCTGTAAGTCAAAAAGTGTACGGCCGCAACTTGGGCAACTTATGTACTCTGTTTTACTTATTCGGGTACGTACAGCCTGTAGTATAGAAAAAGATGTATTGTTTATAAACTGATGATTATTTTTTGTTTCTAAGTATGTTCTTCCTGCCACTTTTTGGTTAACCATTTGGGCAGGGTCGTTCATTAACCAAATTCCATCTCCCATACCGTCTAAAAAGACAGCTCCGCTTTCTGTTGCAAAATGTATGAGTTGATCATCAATAGATGTATGATGACTTTCAACCGTCAGTACAACAGGGCAATTAATTTGCAGTTGCATTAATCGGTTAATAAATCCTCTTACCGATTGCATACTATTTTTTGCCGAAGAATAAATACATAACACCACGGTTGCATCTTCTTTGATATTTTCCAATAAAGCTGTGCAATCTGTTGCAACATCTAACGCAATAAAGTTAATTTGTACAGATTTTTTTTCTGCGTTTAAAAATTCTTCCTTCTGAAATAAAGGAAAATATTTTTCTTTATTAACAGTATTTAACCAGGTAGTATAATCACACAGTACTTTTAAAGTTCCTGGCAAAGCAAAGTCAATAATTTTGTTTGCCGTATAAATATAATCTGCAGCCGCATCGCCAATACTCCATTTATCTGTAGCTGCATTATAGGTATAGCCAATTGCTTCTAAGTCTATACAGGTAATACTTTCAGCTAGCATATAATCTGCAATTACAACAGGCACATGTTTTTTACCAATATTACTCACTTCATTGGTTTCTCTTCGTTTATATTCAAACGGTGAGTACAAAAGTTTATCGCTATTAGTTGGTATAGTATTACTTTCTACGTTCAAATATCTTTTTACAATGTCTTTACAAACGGGTATTTCCACTTCCGGATCTTCTGTTAATGAACCTCTAATAGTATCGCCAATGCCATCTTCTAATAAAGCGCCAATACCTATTGCGCTTTTTATTCTTCCATCCTCGCCATCACCTGCTTCGGTTACACCTAAGTGTAAGGGGTAACACTCTCCAAACTCTTCTATCATGTGTTTTACCAAAAGCCTGTAAGCCTGTACCATTACCAACGGGTTACTGCTTTTCATACTCAATATAATTTGATGATAATCTTCATTACGGGCAATGCGTAAAAACTCCATAGCGCTTTCAACCATACCAATGGCTGTATCGCCATAGCGGCTCATAATTCTATCGCTTAGGCTTCCATGATTTGTGCCTATACGCATGGCAGTACCATGTTGCTTACAAATTTTTACTAAAGGTGTAAAACGTTCTCTTATACGTTCTATTTCCTCAACATACTCGGCATCGGTATATTCTATTTGCTCAAATTTTTTTTTATCTACATAGTTACCAGGATTAATTCTTACTTTTTCTACAATAGCTGCGGCAATCTCCGCAGCGTTGGGTGTAAAGTGTATATCGGCAACTAAAGGCACATGGTAGCCTCTCTTTATTAATTCGTTTTTTATATTTTGTAAATTATCTGCTTCTTTTTTGCTTGGTGCGGTTATACGTACCAACTCTGCTCCGGCTTTTATACAACGTATAGCTTGCTCTACCGTTGCATGAGTATCCATTGTGTCGGTCGTTGTCATGGTTTGTACACGTATAGGATGGTTACTGCCAATAAACAAATTGCCAACTTTTACTTCTTTCGTTTTTAATCTTTTGTAAGATGTTAGTGATTCGCAATAAAACTGCATAGTGTAAATATTGATGTAAAATTAGCAATAAAAAAGCCCCGAATTTTCGGAGCCTTTATATTCTGCTATAAAATTAGTATTCTACTTTATAGGATAACTTTTCCGGATGCTCCATCATTTCGGTAAAAGTGGTTATAAATGTTACTGTTTTTTTATTATCGGAAAGTTTAGCGCCGTTACCCACATAATTTTTTATTTCTTTTGCAGATGTTATGGTTGTTTTAAAATTCATATCTCCCATCATAGCCGACATTTGCTGCATCATTAGCATTGATGAGTCTGTCATCATTTCGGTTTTATAATTTTCGGGGCTTACAATATTGTTTTCAATTTTACCGGGCATTGCAGTAAATTCCTGATGCTTATCGGCTCCGGGATTTAAAACCTGTGAAGGCATTTCTTCATTATCATCCGATCCGCCTTCAGGCTTTGGCTTGTTTGATAGATTATCAAAAACATTAAGTTTATTTAAAAACGTATAAAAATTCTTTTTTATTACCGGTAACTGGTTAATAGATTTAAAAGGGCAACTCAAAACCATTTTCATTTCGGCATTGGCTTCGTCCAAATTTAATTTCACGGTTGCATCTTTATACAATTCTTTTTCTTCGGCAGTAACACTATCGTTGTTACGCATCAAGTCTTTTACATAAATAAGTGTATCTTTTTTTTCCTTGGGCTTGCCGGATTCTTCCTTACCGCCACCCAATTGATTTTTTAGCTCAAACAACTTACCCATGTCCATCGTCATTGTATAAGCGCCACTATCATCGTCGTTTATTAAAATATTTTCCTCCACATCAATACATGATGCTAAAGCGGTTAGCGAAAAAAAAGCGATAAGTAGTTTTATTATTTTCATTTTTTAAATTTGGTACAAAATTAAGCTTTATTAATTCATCATAGATAGCAAAGCCAGTTTAATTAAATCACCAATCTTTCTCGGGTTTTACCGGTGATGCCACACTTGCTTTTTTAAGTTTATCTTGTAAGTTTTTTTCTTTTTCGGTAAGTACTTTCAGTTTTTCTTCGGCCTCTTGCTTATTTATTTTAGAAGGTTGTGGTTTGGGTTGATTATTTTTTTCCTGATCATCCTTTGGCTTTTCTTTATCTTTTTTATTTTCATCTTCTTTTGGCTTATTCTTCTTTTTATTTTCCTGTTCCTTTTTTTGCTGTTGTTTATGTTGCTGCAAAGCTTTTTGCAAGTTTTGTCGGGCATCTTCATCCGCCGGGTTCAGGCGTAAAGCATTTTTATAAGACGTAATACAATCTTTTAAATTTTTAGCGTTTTGATAAACTACCCCTTTATTGTAATATGCTTGTGATTTTGCTATTTTATCGGTGCTAAGCGATATAAATTTGTCATAGGCGCCAATTGCGTCATCTATTTTGGTGGTTTTATATTTAGCATTTCCGTAATTAAACAAGGCTGCTTGGTTATCCTTGTTTTTATCAAGCACTTTTTTGTATTGCCTTGCTGCTTCCTCAAATTCATTTTTTTTATACGCTTGGTTGCCTTTTTTAATAGTAGCTTTTTGCGTTTGTGCCACAGAGAATAAGGGCAACAAGCAAGCAAAAGATGTTATCATTTTTTTTGTTGCCGAAATAACCAGCGATTTTTTTTCGGAAATGAATTGCTCAGCAATTAACAAAAATAATGCAGCCAATAAAAACCACTGAAAGTATGTTTTATAATTTACCAACGAATCCTCCGTAACCGTTCGTTGATCCATTGAGTTTAATTGCTTGTTTAACACCGCAACTGTTTCGTCTGTACTATTAAAAAGCTGATATACACCATTACTGTTTTCTGCAACTTGCTTTAGCGTAGTTTCGTTTAATTTAGAAATTACTTCATTGCCATCTTTATCTTTTTTTACTTCATTGGTTATTGCATCAATAATTGTAGCGCCTTCGGCAGAGCCAATACCAACTGTATTTATTACTACGCCTTCCTTTGCCATTTGCTTTGCAATTTTAACAGCTTCTTCATCATGATCTTCTCCATCACTTATTAATACGACCGATTTGTATTTTTTTTCTTTTGTATTAAAAGATGAGTAACACATTTTAAGTGCATCGCCAATTACAGTACCTTGTGTGGGTACGGCATCCGTATTGGCAGTAGCTAAATACATTTTTGCAGCTCCATGATCGCCAGTTAATGGCATTTGCAAATAAGCTCTGCCTGCAAAAATTACAATCCCTACTCTATCGTTTCCAAGTTTATCTATTAATTTGTATAAAACCTGCTTTGCCCTGTCCAACCTTGCAGGCTGTACATCTTGCGCCAGCATACTTTTGCTTACATCTAACGCCAGCATTACATCAATACCATTTCGGTTAATTTTTTGGCTTCCGTTTGCACTGCGTAAATTAGCCAACGCCAATACACTTAACGCAAAAGCAGTAATGATTAAAATAAATTTTATGGCAAACTTTTTAGGAGAATAAGATTTAATTAATTGTTTCACTAATCTTTCGTCGCCAATTTTTTTTACGGTTTTCTTTTTCCAGTTAAGGATATAAAAAAATAACACAATAAAAAAAGGTATTGCTACTAAAATAAAAAGATACTGTATTTGTTGAAATGAAAACATTTTTAAAAATAAATTTTTCCGCAAAAAACTCAAAGATGAATAGATGTAAATTAACAATAAAAACATATGCAGAATGTTAAATCTTAATCATCTAACATATCAAATACATCTGACGAATCGGGCAATTCAATTCCTTTATTATCTTTTTTTACCCAGTTGATAATGCCATAAATAACTATGGCAATCATTGAAATAATTGAAAAGATAAAAAAGCTTTTGAAAACATAATTCAAAATTTATTTCTTACCCTCAAAAAAACCTAATTGCTTTAATATACCATTGGTAATATTTGTACGTATGGTTTTCATATCCACTTCCTTTTGAGGCGCTTTTACAAAAGTTACAAAAAAGTATACATGGTTGTTTTCTTCTATCCAGCCTACTTGCCAGCCAATGGCATTGCCATCTTCCTGAAAACCCCAGCCTGTTTTATAACTTAGTTTGTAGGCTGTATTTTGCTCTCTTAGCATTGCTCCACGTACCATTTCGTGTACGCTTTTTCTAAACGGCAGTTGATCAAAATATAATTTTTTTAAAAAACCCAGTTGCTCATCCGGCGAAATTTTTAATTTATTATTTAACCAGAAAGAATCTACCGGACCGTTGGTGTTTTTATTGCCGTAGCTAATACTGTCAATCCATTTTTGTAACGTATCTTTTCCTATTCGCCTGGCAACTTCCTGATAATAAGGTACACAACTTACTTTAAAGGCTTCCTTCATCCCCATATCCTTATTCCAATCTTCGTTCCATCTTTTTACACCATCCCATTTTATTTGCATGGTGTCGTTTAATATTACACCTGTTTGTAAACCAATTAACGAGTTGGTAATTTTAAAGGTTGATGCAGGAGGAAAACGCATGGTATCTAACTGCATATGATACACCAATACTTCGCCGGTAGCATTGTTGTACATGGTAAAACAGCCATCTACTTTATTTTCATCAAAATATTTTTTAAGACTATTGTCAATTTTAGCTTTGTTAACGCTGCAAGAAGCAAATAATAGACAACAGGCAATTGGCAATAGGCCATTGAGCAGTAATATTTTTTTATTAAACATCATTTATTTTTTGGAGGTTGAAGTGTTTGCGTAAAGCTGGGTGGCTGTTGCTTCTAAATCGTCGTAAAACTGTTGGCCAAATTTGCGTATTAATGGCTCTTTTAAAAATTGATACACAGGTACTTTTAATTTTTTACCTAAGGCACAGGCGGCTTTGCAATTGTCTTCCCGTGGTTCGTAATTGGCATATTCTGCATCGGTACGTTTACTTTTTTTAACAATAATTGGAAATAAGTGGCAGCTAATTGGTTTTTCCAGTTTACTTTTCCGTCAAGAAAAGCCTGTTCTATTCCACACTTTACAATGCCTTGTTTATCTTTAATCCCATACACACAAATTTTACTATCAATTGTTGGAGTTACCCATCCAAACTCTTTATCGTAAACATATCTCCCCTGGCGTTCTATTTCTTTTTTGCTTTCGGCATTCAGATATGGCAGCACTTTATCAAACACTTCGTTTATTTTATCCAACTCTTCTTTTGCTAAAGGTGCACCAGCATCGCCATCTACACAACAAGCGCCTTTACACTTGTTTAAATCGCAAACAAATTGCTCTTTCACAATTTCGTCGCTAAGTAATACATTGTTTATTGCAATCATGTGGGCAAAGGTACTAAGGATAGTTAAATTATTTAACCCACTTAAAAGTATTAATTAAATGTTCAATATCTTTTTGTAAAAAATCTTGCATTGGTTTTAACGAGTCGCCATTGGGTGTTACATAAAAATATAAAGCACCTCTAATAAAATTATCGGTAGTATCACTTAAAAAAAACTGTTTTGCCGTAGCAGCATTGCCGCCAACTTTAAAATATACCCCCGATATTCCATTTGCAGTGTGCATTAAACTATCTTTTATAGAAGATGCTATAGACTCGTTTTTATTGGTAAGCTTAAATGCATCGTTTACCATTTTATCAAAATAGTTAATACCAATAGAATCTTTGTATTTACCATCGGGTTGTTTTATTTTATACAACGCCTTGCCGCCAATTTTTTTGTAGCTTAAAAAAATTCTTCCGCCAAAGCCCGGGAAATCAATATTATACCAAAACGGACTTTCCGGATCATTATCAAAATAAGTGCTATCTTTTACAATGTTGGCATACACCGGATACTCAAACGTATATGGTGCACCTTCTTTAGCAAAGGTTTGATATTTTCTTTCGGGAAAATCTACATTATAATAACCTCTTTTTTTTGAAGTGTAAGTGGAGTTGCAACTGATAATAAAAAGGCAACAGGCAATAATCAACAGGCAATTGAAAATTGAAAATTGAAAATTGAAAATTGATTTTTTTTTTATTGCCTTACCTTTCATTTTTTTCATTTTTAACTTTATACTCTTACTTCACTTTATGACCACTGACCACTGACCACTAACTACTAACTACTACTTTAACTTTATCTATCCTGTTTTTGTTTATTTCCAATGGTATAAAAGTAAAATCGCCGCTGACTACTTCTTCGTTTATTTGCGGAAATTCGCCGGCTATTTCCAACACCAACCCTGCTAATGAGTCACTATCCCCTCTTACTTCATCAAATACATCCGATTGTAAATTCATAATTTTAGTTACATCATTTATCATTGTCTTACCTTCAAAAATAAATGTATTATCGTCTATTTTTTTATTTCCGCTTTCTTCGTCGTCAAACTCATCTTTAATATCTCCGATAATTTCTTCCATTATATCTTCCAAAGTAACAATACCGCTTGTGCCGCCAAACTCATCTACTACAACGGCAAAGTGTATTCTTTTATTTCTAAACTCCTGTAATAAGTCTTCAATAAGTTTTTGCTCATGCACAAAGTAAGGCTGGCGTATAAGGTTATGCCAATCAAAACTTTCGCTTTCGTTTAAGTGTGGCAGTAAATCTTTAGTGTGCAGCATGCCTGCTACTTCATCTAAATTATTTTTATAAACCGGCAGCCTGCTGTAATGCAGCGATTCTAATTTTTTTACGGTATCGCCAAAATTGGCGTTAAAATCTATCCCACTAACATCTAATCGGGTACGCATTACCTGCTTTACCATAGTGTCGCTAAACTTGCGTATGCCTTTTAGTATTTGTTTTTCTTCCACAGTTGCTTCATGTTCCGGTAATAAATCTATTGCATAGTCTAAATGACTGTTATCAATAGACGAAGTATTGTCTGCCGTAAATTTCTTTTCTACGCCATCGCTAAATTTAACCAGCCGCTTACTAATTCTATAAAAAACACTATTAAAAATTTCTATGGCAAGCGAAGCTGTAGAAGCAAACCAGATTTTATGATGCGTTGCCCATACTTTGGGTAAAACTTCGGCAAACAAAACCAATAAAAAAGTAACTGTTGTAAGTTTTATTAAAAAGATAGCCCAAAAATTTAAATTAAATTGACCTAAAATACCATCCATTAAAATATTGGAGATTAAGATGATGCCAATATTAACCAAACTATTAGCCACCAGCATTGCAGCCAATAAAGTTTTGGGTTGCTCCAGCAAAGTAACAATACGCCTGTACGATGGCTGCTGCTTTGTTTTAAGCATATTAATATCCTTATTGGTAAGCGAAAAAAAAGCAACCTCAGAGCCTGCCACTAAAAAGATAAAGAGAAAAGTATAATCAAAGAAAACAATAATACAATAGTTGCTGCCGGAGCTATTGCCAATAAAGTAAACGGAAAATTTATATCTAATACCGAATGATAATCCAAAACAAGTTGTTTTAATTAAAAAATATAGCCTTTATTAAAAGGGCAATCGTTCTGCACCATCGTCTATTGGTGGAATATCGCCGCCGCCGGGCAAATTATCTATAACATCGCTTCCGGCAGTTGTACCATCGGCACGTTTATCTAACATTATTAAATTATCGCCGACAATTTCGGTAGCACATTTTTTATTACCTTCTTTATCTTCCCAACTACGGGTTTTAAGACGTCCTTCAATGTACACCAAACTTCCTTTGTGCAAGTATTTTTGCGCCAACTCGGCCAAACCACGCCACAATACAATGGTATGCCACTCTGTTTGCGATATAAGTTTACCGCTTCTATCCTTGTATGTTTCGGTTGTAGCCAACGAAAATTTAGCTACACCAATATTGCCTTCTAAAAATTGCATATCCGGATCTTTACCCAAATTGCCTATCAGCATTACCCTGTTTACACCTCTCATAAATTAAATTTTATTGAGCTAAGTAACTTTTTTAAGTGCTTTTTTTCAATAACATTAAAACCCGTAATTTTTATTTTTTAGGTAGTGTAATATTTAAAAATTACCCCTAATTGTTTGATGACTAAGTATTTGTGTATATTCTTTGGAGTTTTCAGCAACATTATATTTTATACTACCAAAAACAGTTTTGAATGCATTACTATTAATTACCGATTGAACCGATGATTTTTCGGGCATTTCTATTAGCACAAATTGATGCAGGTTTTGCCAAATATCTTTTTGTAATCTTTCCTGAATATAAACTTCGTTTTTATATTGAGCAACTATGTAATAAAACCAACGTTGCGTTTTTTTTATTGCTTTTTCTTTAATAGGTAAGATGCTTACTTTATTATTTAAAAAAGCTCCGCATTTTTTTTGCAATGGGCAGCTGGCGCATAGTGGAAGTTGAGGCTTGCAAACGGTTGCGCCAAAATCCATTATTGCCTGATTATAGATAGCTGCATTTTTTTTACTCAACAATTCGTAAGCTAAAGAGGTAAGTTTTTTTCCCACCGGCACTATCAATAGGGGTTTCAATTTCAAAAAATCGGGCAAGCACTCTCATTACATTTCCATCAACAACAGCATGTGGTAAGTTATATGCAAATGCAGCAATGGCAGCAGCTGTGTACGGCCCAACACCTTTTAGTTTTAATATATCTTCATACTTATCCGGAAATTTCCCGTTGTAATCTGTGGAAATTATTTTTGCGGTAGCAATTAAATTGCGGCACCTGCTGTAGTAACCCAACCCTTCCCAAAGTTTAAACACTGTTTTTTCATTTGCGGCAGCTAAACTGTTTATTGTTGGGTGTATTTTTACAAATCTCTTATAATACTCTAACCCTTGCTCTACTCTGGTTTGTTGTAAAATTATTTCGCTAAGCCAAATTTTATAAGGATCTTTTTCACCTTTCCAGGGCATAGTTCTGTTATTTATTAGCTTATGCCAGGCTAGTAATTTAGCAGTAAAATATTGGGGATTCTTTGTCATTATATTTAAATCAAGTAAATTATTATAAATCTATTATGCATTTTATAATTTTTATATATAATTGATTCTTAAAACTTTATGTAGGCTTGTAGTATTAATTCTACTTATTGTCAAAGTTCGTTGATTATCATATACTTATTTTGCTATTTCAATAATATATTGTAATTTACTTCCATAAACCTTAAATAAAAACTTATTATGAGAAAGGCCGATTTAATTAATCAAATTTCTGATAAAACAGGCATTCCAAAAATTGATGTATTGGTTTCGTTGGAAACAATGTTTAAAGAAATTAAAAAATCATTAGCTGCCGGAGAAAATATTTATATCCGTGGCTTTGGTAGTTTTATCACCAAAAAAAGAGCTGCAAAAATTGGCAGAAATATTAAAAAAAATATTGCTGTTGAAATTCCTGAGCACTTTATTCCGGCATTTAAACCTGCTAAAGAATTTATGCTGGAAGTAAAATCTTCAAAAAATATTAAAGAAAGTCACGAAAAGCACAATGAAAGCGAAGACTAATGTACCTTTGCTCTCTAAATTTTTATAGTGAAAAAACAAATGCTTTTTGCGGCTATTGCGGTTGTACTGGTTATTAGCCTTTTCTTTTTTGGAAATACAGTAGCAAAGAAGGATCCTACGATTATGCCTCCGGCAAGAGTAGCTAAAACATTCAATATCAATGATTTTATTACAGAATCTAAAAAGAAATTAACAGTTTCTCAGGCTGAGTACTTGTCTAAACTCGAAAATTCGGTTACCCGGGGCGATGTATCTTCCCAACAAATAAAGGTATATAATGCCCTTGCTAACTTTTGGAAGGACAGCGTAAAAGCCCTTTGAGCCCTATGCCTATTATATTTCGGAAGCAAGTAAATTGGATAATTCAGAAAAAAACCTCACCTTTGCAGCCCAATTATTTTTGGAGGGTGTAAGAAACGAACCCGACGAAGCTAAATTAAATTGGGAATCAGAACAGGCAATTGCCTTATTTGAAAAAGCCTTACAGCAAAATCCGGATGATGCCGATTTAAAAATTGGATTAGGAAGTTGCTATATTTTTGGCAAAGGAAAGTTTGGCGGCCCTGCCGAAACTATGCAGGGCATTCAAAAGGTGTTAGAGGTTGTACGTAAAGACTCCGCTAATATGAAAGCCCAATTAGTATTAGGAGTTGGTGGCTTTTTTTCGGGGCAATACGATAAAGCTATTGAACGTTTAAATAAAGTAGTAACTGCCCAGCCAAATAATGTAGAAGCTCTTGCAACCCTTGCAGATATTTATGCTGCCAAAGGAAACAAACAGGAGGCAATAAAATGGTATCAAAAAAGCAAGCAGCTTATTACCGATCCACATTATGCCGAAGAAGTTGATAAGCGTATAAAAGAATTGAAATAAAAGAACTTTAATAATATTATTTAAAAACAAAAAAGACTAGATATGCCTTGTGGTAAAAAGAGAAAACGTCATAAAATCGCAACTCATAAGCGTAAAAAGCGTTTAAGAAAGAACCGTCATAAGAAGAAGTAATCACTTTTTTTAACGGCCTCGCCACACAATTTGGCGAGACACATATTTTTAGCATTCATTACAGTATATAATGTACTGCTTTTGAATGCAGTTTATGTTTTCCATCCATGATGTAAATGGTCTTACAAAACATTCAGGTTGACCAAAGAATTAATTATTAACGCAGCGCCGCAAGGGGTAGAAATTGCCTTGTTGGAAGATAAAAACTGGTAGAGCTACATACCGAAAAAGTTGATGCCAATTTTGGTGTGGGAGATTTATATCTGGGAAAAGTTAAAAAACTTATTCCTGGATTAAATGCTGCATTTGTAGAAGTTGGGTTTGAAAAAGATGCTTTTTTACACTACACCGATTTAAGCCCATATGTACGTTCTATATTAAAATTTACGAACGATGCAGTAAACGACAAAAGTGAAACCAACTTTGATTTTACAAAATTTAAAGTAGAGCCCGAAATACTTAAAACCGGCAAAATTGCCGAGGTTTTAAATGGTAAACCCAATATTTTAGTACAAATTTTAAAAGAACCAATTGCAGCTAAAGGCCCAAGGCTAAGTTGTGAGCTATCGCTACCCGGCCGCTTTGTAGTGGTTACTCCTTTTAATGATATAATTGCGGTAAGCCGTAAAATACATTCATCCGAAGAAAGAAAACGTTTACAAAAAATTATAGAAGCTATTAAGCCAAAAAATATTGGCGTAATAGTACGTACCGCTGCCGAAGGCAAGCAAACTGCCGAGCTGCATGAAGATTTATTAAGCCTTATAGCAACCTGGGGCAATATTCAACAAAACTTAAAAGGTGCTGTAGCCCCTGCAAAAATTTTAAGTGAGCAAGGTAAAACTACCAGCATATTAAGAGATTTATTAAACGAAGATTTTAATAAGATTGTAGTAAACGATAAAAGTATTTACAGCGATACAAAAGCCTATATACAACGCATTGCTCCCGATAAGGCAGACATTGTTAGCTACTACAACAATGGCTCTCCAATATTTGATAGTTATGGAGTAACTAAGCAGGTAAAAGGGGCTTTTGGCAAAACAGTAAACTTGCCCAGTGGTGCATATTTAATTGTGGAGCATACCGAGGCTTTGCATGTAATAGATGTAAACAGCGGCTACAAAAGCGTAAGTAATAATCAGGAACAAAATGCAATAGAAACCAATCTAGAAGCTGCAGAAGAAATAGCAAGACAATTACGCCTTAGAGATTTAGGCGGAATTATTGTGGTTGACTTTATTGATATGAAGCTGCCCGATAATAAAAAGAAGTTGGCTGATGCTATGGAAGAGTTTATGAGATTGGATAGAGCAAAACATGCAGTACTTGCCATTAGTAAATTTGGTTTAATGCAAATAACTAGGCAACGTATGAAGCCCGAAATGAGCATTAATACAACAGAAGTTTGCCCAAGTTGCGAAGGCACCGGAAAAATAAGCAGTACACTTATTTTAGAAGACGAAATAGAAAAGAATTTAAGCTATCTTATTATGCAAAAGCATAAAGGCTTAACTATAGAAGTACATCCTATTATTTACGCATACCTTACCAAGGGCTGGTTGCTTAGCAAACTGAGCAAATGGCGTAGAAAATATAAGCAACGCATTAAAGTAAATGCCAATAGCACTTACCACTTAACCGAGTTTAAATTTTTTGATGATAGTGAGGAGGAGATAAAATTATAAAAACATATTCTATTAAGGATACATTTGAATTAGTTCCATCAATTCTATTATATTTGATACCCTTAATTTATGAAAAGCCCTATTTTTCATAGTTGAGACGGTTTGTGGTTTTATTTTCATTAGTTTACATATTTTATTATTACTGCTCCCTGCTAGAAAATAATGTAAAAATTCATTCTCCCTTTCAGTTAATTTATCTAAAGGATTATTACTAGCTCCGATAATTGAATTTTCAATCACATTAGAGTTTATAATATTAGTAAAAAATCGACTGTTAGATAGTACCTTTTTTATCCCACATTTAATTAGTGCCAAATCTTCACTTTTCTCAATTAATCCGTATACGCCATTTTTTAAGCATTGAAGAGCCAAGAATGAAGATGTCTTATTTGTTGTTAATACTAAAATCTTTGTAGATGGATTAATCAACAATATTTCATTAACAAAATGAAAAAAATCTTTACTCTTATTGAAAAATTCTGATATAACTAGGTCATAGTTTGTTTTTTTTAATCTTTTCAATTGCCTCCTCAATTGTACTGGCTTCTTCTACCTTATACTCTATAGGAAAATCTACAATTACCGTATTTAATATTCCAGCTCTACATAAAGTATCATTATCACTAATTAGTATTTTCATATCTGTGAATTGCTAAAAGGTTTTTAGTTAATTTTATTAATAGAGTTTAAGTACTAACTATCACTGTAGAACATTTTTTAAAACATGTAAGAAGTAGAAAAAGGATTAAAAGCATTATAACTAGTAGTTTGAACTTCATATTTAATTAGTTGATAGTGCAATACCAATATTTCCATTTTTAAGCAACCCAAAACTTATATCCATATTTTTCGTCTTCCCATTTCCATTATTATAAAGCTTAATGGCCTTCTTAAAATAAGTATCACTTTTAAACATTTTTACGGTCGAAAATATTATACCTGCTGTACCACCAATCAAAAATATTTTATCGCTAGCAGTTAGTTGATAATGAAAAGAGGGAGGTGGATACAAAAGAACATTACTTAGTGCATCGGTAAATGCTTTTACCATAACAAAAGACACCATAAATGAGCTTGGAATTAGGCTAATAACTGCTATAGTTTTTGCTTTTTTATATTTCTGAAAATAAGCTTCTGAATTTGGGTTTAACTTAAGCATTTCTTTAACCTTTCGTTTGCTAATTCTATCGCCATTATTATAATATTTTATGATGGGTGGAAAAAATACTCTTTTGTATGTAATACTGCCTGATGTTGTGACATTATTTTGCTGTGCATACAATGAAGAGTTACTCAAAAAAATAAGAATCAATAAAAAAGCTTTTTTTACTTATAAAAAAGCTTATTGCGTTGATTTGCAATTTCATATTTATACAAATTTAATTGTTGAATAAAATTCTAGTTTCATTTGCTTATTATTTCGTAATAAGGATTTTGTAATTAGCATCACTCCCTTTTTTATCATCCTTTAAAACTAAATTATAGATGCTCGAACTTAGTTGCTGTGTAACAATTTTATTATTCCATTAACTAATTTTTTTGAAATTACAAGCCTTCCTTTACTGTCATAAAGAAGAGCTATTATATTACCAGTATTGTCGTGAAGATCAATATTCAATACCTGCTTTACAGGATTTGGAAAACTTCTGCTAATATAGATAGCGACATATTTATTCTTACAGTTGAAGTATAATCAACTTACCACTTTGATACACTTCCTTTATCCTGTAAAAATTATTACCATTTTTTTGTACTCTTCGTCATTGTGAGTGTAATTAGATACCCACTTGTGTAATTAAGTGTAGCTATTTGCTCAAATCTAATACCATCAAAAGAACGTTCTACAACAAAATATTTTATCGAGGTGCTTTCATTTTCCATTGCAGCAAAATTGTATTATTAATTATTTTGCATTAAACAAAGTTGTTGCTAATATTGTTTTGGGGGGGCAAGTAGTACAAGTATCTAAAACTGCTGCAAAAAATTTAGCTACACTATCGGCAACTGTAACAGGGTAAGGCAATATATCATGTGAGTTTAATGTATTTCCGCCATTATTATATGTCCATAATATTTTTGCAGCCGGGTAATTTTGCTGTGTTAGTTTATTATTTAAAAAATTAGAGCCATATAACTTAGGCCAATTACTATTGGGGCATGGTTGAAGTAAATCACATTTAAAACCAAACGGCTTATCTACATTATAAGGTACTACCAAGTCATTAGCAATATGATAAAAGAAAATAGCAGGTTTATAAGTTTGGATAGCTAATAAATTAGTATCAATTAATGCTCCAGCCATTGGAGCAATGCCTAAAACCCTAGTATCATAGCCAGCATCAGTATGTAAGCTGCCGTCAATTGAGCCTAAATCGGGTCTTGCATAACAAGCCGCCTTTCCATAATTTAAAGGTGATGGATTATGTAATCGATAAGCTATATTATCTCTATTTTGTGGTCCATTAATTTGTGTTACTACCCAATTACCAAACCACCAAAAACCATCGCTTCGCCAACTTGGATTTGCGGCATTTGCTAATGCTCCTGCTTGACTAGGTTTTTCAGATTCATTATCTAAAAAAACTGTATTTAGCACAGTTATCGACCCTGCACTATGTGACCCTAAAAAATATCTACATGTATTTGTACTATCCTCTACATTACGTTTTTTCATAAACCGAATTACCCCTTTTAAATCTTGTTGGGCTCTATAGGCAGCCCTATAAATTTCGGCTGTGTCTGCTGTATACAATGATGCATCGGCATCCCAATTGGCTAATATACCCAAACCTACTGGATATGGATTTCCTGTACCATAAGGGTATAAATGTACCCCTTCTCTATAATCAATACTTACCCCTACATAACCCCTCCGTGCAAACTCCATGGCAAACACATTCATATTGCCTTCATTAAAATCTTCGCCACTAACTAAACCGCCTCCATGCACAAAAATGGCAACAGGTCTATTAATGCTATTATCGCCAATAGGCTTATATATATTTACTTTTACATCATAATTTAAATTGCAGTAATTAGTAACTGTGCCTACTAGTACTGCAGAGTCTTTTCGAATTTGATATTGCGGAACTGTATAAGGTAATTGTGCTAAACTTATAGAAATAAATAAAAAATAAAATACGTTTAAAATAAGTAGTTTTTCATAAAAATTCAATTTTGGGTTATACATATAACTTTTAAGTAGGTATCAATGAGGTAAGCCACAATCTAAACTTACCTCAATTTGAAAACCTATTTTGCTTAATTTGTTAAATAAACATTGTACTATCAATTAGTTTTTACTAATTTTTTGCTTTTGTTGTAATCCATTTTTATCTGTAAATCTTAATATATAAATTCCTTTTGCAAATGATTTTAAATTAATGTCGTAAAACATTTGATTTATACCATTATTACCATAATCAATAATTTCTTTATATACCAGTACTGAATTAATTAATTAATTCTAGTTTACCCTTGCCACCTTTAATGTTTTGCTGTTACAACATCTGTTGCTGGATTGGATAAAGTGATAATGACGATTTGTTATCATCCACTTTAGTTAGCATTCTTGTTAAACTAAATTAATTAGACCTGACCTTCATTTATTCCCTAATTGTAATATACTTTATTAGATAAAGGTTTCAAAACTAATGTCGCTAAATGAATATTTAGGAGAGTCAGATGCTATACATATCCTATTTTCAAAATTGAATTCCATCATTTGATCTCATTATATCATACCTATTATTCCATCTTCTCTGTAACATTTCATGTTAAAATTGCAGCCGCGCTATTTGCACTTTTATTTACATTAAAATTGTAATTTTACTGGTAATATTCGTAAAACTTAAAGCCAAAATCGTATGTATAATTATTTTTTCCCAATCAGTTGCCTGTATAGGTACAGCTATAGTGGGGTACCCATTAAATGGTGCCCCAGCCAATGTTGTTATTACGGCATCATTATCCCTATAATCGCTATTGGTACCATCTACTGGGTCAGTTACGTTTTGGGGTGATAATGAATAGACTTTCCATTAGCTATAAGTTCGTTGGTGCCAGCATTGTATTGTGTTGGGTTATGTACAGAAAAGATACAAGGTAGTATTTGCCAAATTATTGGTAAGGTTAAACCTATAATTTCCGTTAGCATCTGTACAGTAGATATAGTTTGCCAGCTACCAGCTCAAAAAAGCTTGCATACACAGTAACACCTGAAATAGCAGGCTCTCCAGCATCTTGTATACCATCATTATCAGTATCTTCCCATATTCTGTTACCTACTTCTAATGGTGGATTAGTATTTAACAATTCTATATCTCCTAACCCTAAACTTTTTCCAGGTATCTCGGAAGTTCCATCAACACCGCCTGCTGCAGGATTTTGCATTAACATATACTCCGAAATATGTGTACCCAAACTATTGGATAATTTACGTACTCCCTGTGTATGCCCTGTAAATGGAGACCTTGCGATACTTAAAATTTCGCCACTTCCTGGCTTAAATGCTAACGCCCCTTGCATATAATTACCTTCAAAACCTGTATTAGCACCATCTTCACAATAATATTCGGTATTTGCCCCACCTTGACAACCACCGCCATCCGAAGCGGTACCTGATTCTACAGCATAGGTACAAGTAGTAGCATTATATACTCCACGATAAATATCACCATAAGATGTATAAGTGAGAAATGACGTAGGACTTTGGAAATAATTAATACCCCATGTACTACCGTCTCCAGTACCAAAACAGCAAAATAAACATGTAACTATACCGCTCCCCTTAATAGGCATGTATTGGTTAGCTCCCCCTTGAAGACCCCACCTATCTAAAACTCCTACCACAATAGCTCCATTATCATCAAATTCAATATCCGACAAAATGGGTTGGCTTCTAACATATTCTGAGTTTGTACCTCCTACAGTAATTGCATCATAAGGAGTATCCCACCAATTACGCCAATTGTAAAACGCATATTGAAATTGTCCTGCTTTTATTGGGCGTATTTTAAAATCAATAGCTAACTTTTGTGCCCAGGTACCACTAGATGGTATTAGCTCATATACATAACCCATTAATGCACCAGCCGGCATACCACTATTGGTACTTCCATTATTGGTATTTGGGTAGTAAACATTACCAGCATCAGCTACTATACCTACGTATACTTTATTGCCTTTTACTTTTAATCCCCAAGGTCTTAATGTACCATTTATAGCCACTACATCAGTTGGCATAGCCCAAGATGTTATTTTAGTTGGCACTTCTGCTAATGTAGGTGCAACAGGGTTTGTAGCGCTTAGTTAAGTCAATCCTATAAATTCTCTGATCAAATAAATTTGTTACAAAAAGATATCTACCATCTTCAGACAATTCAATATCGCCAATACCTACCTTTCCTACTTGAGAAAAGGCTGCTATATCATCAGATAAACCTCCATTAGCAGCAAGCCCTCTATCTGTATTTGAGCCTACCTGTGCAGAAAAAGGGACTCTTGGATTAAATGTAGCATTATCGGCAGGTGTTCCTGCTCCACAAGTCATATTTATTTGCCCGTACCCCCAGCCTCTTGCAGTATAACCTGCTGTACGGGTAGCAATACCTAATGCATCTAAATCAATAAAATTTGTTACATCACCTCCTGATGGACTGTTGTATGTAACGTTAGGATTAATTAGATATATTCCACCACTTCCTAATGGACCTAAACCAATCTGCCGTTTTACCACAGCACTTGTAAATACTCTATCCGCAAAGCGGCTATACGCTACACCCCAACAACTTCCTATTTGACTAGCTTTAGCTAATGGAACTCTAGCTGGGGCATTTGGATAACTTACATTATGAACAGGAGCTGTTGGTGCATATCCGTTGTTTTGGTAATTAAACATTACAAAAGCCGTATCAGTTGCTCTTGTACCTCCTCCTAAAGGATTGCCATTGCCCCATATAGGTATAAAAACTTTTGGATCGTTTATATAATACTCATTAATGTTAGCTACTGCAAAATTTTGTGCCGATGCTGGGCCTACAACAAATTTTACTGATGAGCCGTCTAAAGTGCCATTATACCCAGCTTGGTCATTACTGCTTGCAGGCCTGCACCCTACCCCAGTAACTATATAAAACTCTACCCTTACATTTTGCCCTCCCCCGCCGCAGCAGCAGCATTTGGGCGATAAGGTATAGCTACCATCTGCAGCAGTAGTAGCATTTCCCAAAATAGCTCCCGAACTTTGAAATGATTTTACTTGAATACCAGATACACCTGGTTCACCAGCATCTTTAGCTCCATTGGCATTTAAATCTCTATAAGCAAAGCCAGTTTGAGCATTAGTTGTTAGTGATAATGAAAAAAAGAATGCAAAAGGTAATAGTAAATTTCTAAGAAAAATTTGTTTCATTTTATGTGTTTTATTAGTTTTTAATATTTATGCTTTGCACACAATGTGCAAATGCATTTTTTTTGCTGAAATAATTTTGGCTCAAATTAGATAAAATAAGACTAGATTATTTTTTAATGGTCATAAAAGCATACACCTAATTAGTTTCCGCCCCCAACAGCACCAGCGGGGCATTCCTCCCGCGCGGCGGCGGGGCGTAAATACTGAAATACGCTAATTGATTTTGTGGTGTGGTGTCTAAATTCTCAGGTGCGCTATTTATAAAAAAATATAAATCGATAATTTAAAGTTTAGTTTAATTGGGTGGTTGGTAGCCGCAAGATCGCCTACTTACTTTTGTAAGTAGGCTAATTCTTGATTTGTCCCCCGGCACCCCCCGCCAGCCGGGGGGGCCGCCCCAGTAATCCAAAAACCTGATGGTAACTCTGGGCAAACCACCCAGTTTTTGTTATAACGTAGCTGAAAAAGGGAAAGTAGGACAGGAACCGGTGCCTGGCCCCAGCGTTAATTCGGCTGGTACACTGGGAAAATTATTAAAGCCCCAAGTAACTGGGTTGTGGGCCTGCAATTAGCGTCGCGCATACGCCGATGAGCTAGGGGCAGAAAGCGGGCAGAAGGTGGGTTAGGGAACAGTGCTATGAGTCTATGGGCCGCATAAGGTAGGGGAGTAGAAAAGGGCGGTGACCGACAGTTAGCCGTGCCGCCAAAGTGGATGCTGCGGCCAGCACCCCTGTATGGTATTGGTGTAAGTATCATTTGCCTGCCGTGCCAAGGTAGCGCCGGGCGGGGAAGCAGGCAAAAACGGTGCTGGTATGAAAGGGCGCAGACGCCTTGTGGTATTAGGATAGTGACGATAAGGGCGGATAGCGCGGCCGCCGTTACAGCAGTTAGCCTATTGAGGGAAAAGGAAAAAAAGTAGGGGAGGGGTGGTCTTGCGGGGAAGAGAAGCGATCTGAAGAGTGAAAATTGTGAGATGTCCCAACGTAATTCCGGAAAAAAACCCCCCTTTTTTTTTTTGGTGGGGGGGCCCTTGGGGTAGCGGTGGGGGGTTGTTTTTTTTAAATAGGAAGTTGCCGGGCCCCCCCCCCCCCCCCCCCCTCTTCTTGGAGGGGGGCCCCTGGTTGGGTTGAGGGAGGGGAGGGGGGGGATGAGGGGGGGGGGGGGGGTAATAAGGGGGGGCCCGGGGATTAGGGGGGGGGGGGGGGGGATAAAGGGAAGGGGGGTTTCCCCCGGTTGGGGCGGCCCAGGGGCCAGTTGTTTTTTAGGGGGGGGGGTAATTAAAAAAATATTGGTAGGGGGTGTAGGGGGGGGGGAGGTTTTTTTTTCCCCCCGGGGCCCCGGTGGCCCCGGTGGTTTTTTTGGGGAGGGGGGTTTTTTTTTGAGTATTTTTGGGGGGGGGGGGGTTTTGGGGGGGGCCTGGGGAATTGGGAAAGTATAAAAGGGAAGGAGGATGGGTTTGGTTTTGGGTAAGGGGGGGGTGTTTTTGTTTTGGGGGGGGGGGTTTGGGTTGGGGGGGGGGGGGGGTTGGGGGGGGGGGTTTTGGGTTGGGGGGGGTTTGGTTTTTTTGTTTTTGGGGGGGGTTTTTTTGGGGGGGGTGTTTTGGGTGGGGGGGGGGGGGGGGGGGTTTTTTGGTGGTTGGGGGGGGTTTTTTTGGGGGGGGGGGGAAGGATTTGGGAGGGGGAGCGGCCCGCCCGGACGTTTTGGCCCGGGGGGGGAAGGAGGGGGGGGGGGGGGTGGGGGGGGGCCGCACCGGGCATTACTTATTACTAAAAATAAGTGGGCAAAATAAAGCTAAGATGAATGTAGATAATTTAATCATAACTACTTGAATTTTGTTGAAAAAAAATTAATGCCTGTAGTGTTTTTAACTGATTACTAAGCAAAATAAGCATAATTACTATATTAAGTTGCTCTAAATCTTACACTATTCAACCAACTGCTTAGTTGGTTGAATATATTATTGATTATCAATAATATAATTTATTTCTATTCGTCAATATTTTATGCTTTTTTAAAGTATTTAAAGCATTTTTCTTGCTTTCCGAAGTTCATTTGGGGTACTTTTTGCATATTTTTTGCAATATTTTACTAAAGTGGTAGTAGATGCAAAACCAGCTTTTGCACCTAATGCTTGTAGCGTATAATAGTCATACTCATTGTTTTGTAGTAATTGCAAAAAATATTGCATTCGATAGTAATTTATATAATCGTAAAAACTATCTTGCTTTGCATAATGCTTTATTGTTTTTGACAAATTAAATGTTGTTGCACCTAAATATTCGGCTATTTCAGCTAATGTAATATCTTTCTTAATATATGGCTTATGGGCTTCCATATATTCTTCCAATTTAAGCCAGATTTCCTTTAATTTTAAATGAGTATTGGCTTCCTTATTAGATAATTCACTATTATTTTCCTCTTCGCTTTGCACAAACTCTTCATTTAGGGTAGCATTAATTTCAATACAGCTATTACTTTCAATCTTTTCGCCATTATTATCATTAGTAACTTCTTGTGGAGTGTAAGCATCACTTATTTTTTCATTTGCTTGTAAATATTCGTTGGGTAAGTATGGTTTTAATACAGTAATGTACCCAAAAACCAACAAAACAATAGCTACAAATATGTATATGCAATTATATATATAATATAAGGTAGTATTTATTGAGAATATTATCTCAAATACAAAAGCTATAGCCCACAAAAACAATAATGTGAATGTAATTTTTAGTATTATCCTAAGCCAATTATACTTTAACTCAATTGCATTTGAGAGTAAATTTTGAGATTTTGTAGTAAAATATCTTACTTGCTTAATTGCTTGGTACGTACATATTAGGTTAAATAAAAGTGCTAACATTGTTCTTACATAGTAATAAATGGAATTGTTAGCCCTATAAAAACGAGTTTTTACATCTGCAATATTATAGTAATTGTAAAAACAAAAATAACTGAAACAACACAACTCAAGTATCGCAGGAATAAAGAGTAATAATAGTATTTTATTTGATGGCTTATAGTTTGGGTTTAAATAACTACATACATATAAGTATATAAATGGGGTAAGTAAAAAACGTATCGGAAAATCTGGATAGGAAAAAAAACTAAGCCATCTGTGTGGATAATACATAGAGAAAAATTCAGTAACTAACAACAACAATACGATATACTGAAAAAAATAATATTTTGATGCTTGGTTTTTCTTTACTCTTTTGTACGAAATAAACAAAAGTATTAAGCCATTGATAACAATATAGAGGTACAATAAAAAAAAACTAACCATAAATAGAAATCTAGTTTACAAAACAGATTGCAAAGTAGACTATTTATAGCTACGACTATTTTACTATTATATGGATAATTGATTTTTTTGTAGTAAAAAAGTCATTTTTATAGTATTTTTACTACTAATAGATTACAATTACTTCCCCGCCACTTCCTTCTCAATCTTCTCAATCTTTTTCTTCAATTGCTCCACTTCTTTTTCTGCCCCTGCTATCTTTTTATCAATATCAGTAAGGCGTTCTAAAAATTGATTGAGTAACTCATTGGTGCCGGGTTTTGCATTTTTAAACATACCTGTTTTGTCTTGTATGTTTTGTCTTGCCGTGTAAAGTCTTTCCATACCTTCCTCTTTTCGGGCTAAGGCTCTTTTAGTGTTTGCAAAAGGTTTTGCAGGTGTTCGTTGTTTTCTTTTTTACGTTGGGTAAAATATTCGTCTTGTTTTTTATTAAGTTCGTCAAAAGCGGTACGTAGCTTGCCAAATAATTCATCTTTATGTTTTCTATTAAGGCGTATTTCTTTTAAATCGTTTTGTGCAGCAGTAAGTATTGCTCTGGCATCTTTAAATAATTCGGATGTGTTGCTACTTACAATAGCTACATCTACTGTTTTTTGTGCAAGTGTATAATTGGCATCATTTTCTTCATCTGCCTTAGTTTTTATTGTAGTAAAGGCTTCGTTTAGTTTTACATAAAATGCATCTCTACTTTCTTTACTAAGATTAGTAATATTAGTAACCTCTTGTAAGTTTTTTAGCATGGCAAAACCATCGCTAAAATTTAGTTCTAATGCCTTTGGAATTATTTCATCATACTTAGTTTGTAATGCAGTGGCTTGTTCTGTTTTTACTACGTTTTGATGGCTACGCCATTCATCCTGTCTTGCATTAATGGTATCAAAAGCACTGCGTATTCTAGCTATTAATTCATCTTTTTGCCAGCGTAGTAAACTAGCGGTAAATAATTCTTTTTGTAGTTCAATTATTTCTTTACGGGTATCATTATAGTTTTCACTGCTTTTGCTTTGTGCGTAAGCTGCTTCTACCCTTGCACCCAAAATATTATAGTTGGCAAAAAAAGCATCTTCTTTTACTTGTTTAAGTTTATCGAATAAAGCGGCTAATTCATTTTTTAAATTTATATAATCTTCGGCACCAATGCCATCTTGTACAAAGCCTTGCTGGAACGAAATGTTTTTTGTAGCTGCTACTGCTTTTTTTATTTGCTCATCTATCTCTTTAGCCTTTGCCGAAATATTTTGTAATTCCTCTTTTGTGGTATTAGCAACGATACCATTGTCTAATTCTTTAATTTGAGTAGAATATTGCGTAGTTTGAATAATATTAAATTGCTGCTGAATTTTCCTTTGAGCCTTTTTGGCTAAGTACTCGTTTTTATCTTTTTGCAACATTATAGTTGGCACTAAATTTTCTTTACAGTTCCATTGGTATTGTTTTGATGGTATGGTAAACGTTACATCTTCGCCCAACAACCACTTCTTATATAATTGCTCTATATTTTCATGAAATGGTAAAGGGTTTTCTATGCTCCGCACTTTCAAAATAAAAATATCGTAACTAAATAAATCATTGGTTTCCAATCTATTGCGGCATATTGTGTTGTTATTATTTTCTACACTTCTGATAATTTCTCTCATAAAAATAAAATTAACAATAAAAAAGAGAATGCTTTTACATTCTCTTATAAAATATTATGCAAATTTAATTATTAATGCTGATGATTATGCATCATACCTGCCAATTCTTCTGCGGTTACTTCTTTATCTTTCGTTTTTACCTGGCTTTCCATCCATGCAAATAATTTTTCGGTTATCAAGCGGCGGTAGCTTGCATCTACCTGCTTTTCATCCTTCATCATTCTATCAATGTAGCTTTCTAACCAACTGGTATCATCTCCCAATTGCATAGTTCCAAAGTAACGCATTACTTCATCTTTCATGTAGCCTCTTAAATCTTCGTTAGATACCTGCAGGTTATTATCAGTAATTAATTTATCGCTTATTAATGTCCATTTTAATTGGCCGCTAAATCCCGGAATTCTGCCTCAGCTTCTTCAGCAGTTTTAGGCTTTTCGCCACCATTTTGCAACCAACGCTTTAAAACTCTGCAGGAACTCCATATTGGTTTCATCTAATAAATAGTGATATAATTGATCTTGCAATTGATTCGGCTTTGTCCATCCCAATAATTTTGTATTTCTGCTTTTAGGTTTTCTTTAAGTTCGTCTTCCGTTTTTATGTCTTTGCCCGGATAAATTTCTTTAAAGAAATCTTCGTTCATTTCTCTTTTTTCTACCAACCCAACTTTAGCAATACTTAAATTAAAATATTTATCGGCAGCATCTTCTTTGGCTAAACCTAAATCTGCAGCAATAGCATCTAATTTATCTTTTTCAAAAGCTTTGCTTAATTGTACTACAACATTATCCCCAACTTTTTTTCCCATAAATTTCTTTTGGGTTGCTGCAGTCAGGTATTTTACAATTACAGAATTTTCTTTACTAACACCATCTTCTACAGCATTTCCGTCTTTATCACTCTCGGTAAAAAGTACATTCAAAACATTTTCTTCATTATCAATAGTTTCGGGCTCCGTCATTTTACCGGCCTTTATTTGCATGCGGCCAATTTCTTCATCAACCATTGCATCGGTAGCTTTTACTTTGTGCAGTGTAAGTTTTGCTTTACTTAAATCGGCAATGGTGTATGGCGGTTTAAGGCCAATTTCAAAACCAAATTCGTAATCGGCAGGATTGTTCATATCCAATCCTCTAATATCATTATCTAAAGGAAGTGGTTGGGCAAAAATATCCGGCTTTTCGGTGTTTAAATAATTGTACAATTCCTTTTCTACCGTTTTTAAAACTTCATCGGTAAAAATAGAAGCTCCATACATTTTTTTTACCATACCAACCGGCACCATCCCTTTTCTAAAACCCGGAATGTTAGCGGTTTTTGCGTATTCTTTTACTTTTTTATCAAAAGTTGGAAAGTAATCGTCTTTACTGATTTTTACGGTTAATTTGTCGGTTAATAAGCCAACGTTTTCTCTTACTACTGTAGCCATTTTGTGTTCGTTAATTGCATTTAAAAAAGTCCCTCTCCTTTTGGAGAGGGATTTAGGGTGAGGTTGTCCGGATGATAGGGGTCGAACCTACATGGATCACTCCGCCAGATCCTAAGTCTGGTGCGTCTGCCAATTTCGCCACATCCGGAATTTTGGACGGCAAAGGTAAGGATTTTGTTGAAAATGGAAAACAGATTTCTTTTCCGTAAATTCGTTGATATACATGGAAATAACGGCTAACATACCAAAATATAATCTTAACGAAGAAGAAGAAAAAAAAGAGATTTTAAGGCATTACCGTAGTCTTTTGCGAGTACTTAAAACAAAATTAAAGCCCGGAGATAAGGAATTGCTGCGTATAGCATTTGAAATGGCTGCAGAGGCGCATAAAACTATGCGTCGAAAAAGTGGTGAGCCTTATATTTTACACCCGCTTGCTGTTGCACAAATTTGTGTAGATGAAATTGGCCTTGGTGTACGCAGTACCATTTGTGCGTTACTGCATGATACTGTAGAGGATACAGATATTACCTGGAAGATGTACAGCGGGAGTTTGGTACCGAAATAGCAAAAATTGTAGATGGCCTTACCAAAATAAGTACGGTAATGGACACCAACACAACACAACAGGCCGAAAACTTTAAAAAAATATTAGTTACCCTTACTGATGACCCAAGAGTAATTTTAATAAAGCTTGCCGACAGGTTGCATAATATGCGTACACTGGATAGCATGAAACGGGAAAAGCAACTAAAAGTAAGTAGCGAAACCGTTTATGTATATGCACCACTTGCACACCGCATGGGGTTGTATAATATTAAAACAGAAATGGAAGATTTAGCCATGAAATACATGGAGCCGGATACGTACAGATACATTGCCCAAAAATTAAGTGATACTAAAAGAGAACGCACAAAATACATCAACGATTTTATACGCCCAATAAAAGAAAAGTTAGAAAAAGCCGAATTTGATTTTGAAATATATGGCCGCCCAAAAAGCATACACTCCATTAGCAATAAAATGAAAAAAAAAGGTGTTGCTTTTGAAGAAGTGTATGATCTTTTTGCCATTCGTATTATAGTAAACTCTCCGTTAGAAAAAGAAAAAGAAGATTGCTGGAAAGTGTATAGCATAATTACAGATGAATATACACCAAGTATTGAGCGTTTAAGAGATTGGCTAAGCAACCCAAAAAGTAATGGTTACGAGGCACTACACACCACCGTTATGGGGCCGCAAGGCAAGTGGGTAGAAGTGCAGGTACGTACAAAGCGTATGAACGAAATTGCCGAAAAAGGCCTGGCTGCACATTGGAAATATAAAGAAGGCGCAACCGACGAAAGTCGTTTTGACAAATGGTTTCATCAAATAAGAGAAGCGCTTACTAATCAAGATAATAATTCACTTGATTTTTTACAAGATTTTAAAACATCTTTTTTAGCAGAAGAAATTTATGTATATACGCCAAAAGGCGATGTACGTATGTTGCCCGTTGGCGCTACTGCTTTAGATTTTGCATTTAGTGTACATACAGCAGTTGGCAGCAAATGTATTGGCGCCAAGGTTAATCATAAATTAGTACCCATAAGTTATAAACTAAAAAGTGGCGATCAAATTGAAATTATAACCAGTGCCAAACAAAAGCCAAATTTAGAATGGCTGAATTTTGTTGTTACCAGCAAAGCCAAAACAAAAATTAAGGATACACTCAAAGAAGAAAAAAGAAGTATTGCCGAAGAAGGAAAATATATTTTGCAACGTAAGCTGGAAGGAATGGGTGCTGCAATGAACCAGCATAATTTAGAAGAGCTATCTAATTTTTATAAAACCGGTTCTTCGCTTGATTTGCTGTATGATATTTCTACAAAAAAGATTGATTTAAAAGAGTTAAAAGAGTTTACTACCAGTGGCGATAAATTAATTGCACCTAAACCGGTAAAAATAATTACGGAGGAAAAGCATTTTGCCAATCATAATATTGCCAATAAAAAGGATGCCGAGTTAATTATATTTGGCGAAAAAAGCGATCAAATAATGTACAGCCTTGCCAATTGCTGTAAACCCATACCCGGCGATGATGTATTTGGTTTTGTAACTACCGGAGAAGGGTTAAAAATACACCGCACAAATTGTAGTAATGCTGCCAGATTATTAGCTAATTACGGCCACAGAGTTGTAAAAACCAAGTGGGCAAAAAATAAGGAAATATCTTTTTTAACCGGATTAAAAATTGTTGGCCTGGATGATGTTGGTGTAATACATAAAATTACCAACCTTATAAGTGGCGAAATGAAATTTAATATTAGCGCTATGACGATAGAAGCTAAAGATGGCATTTTTCAGGGTAATGTAAAGATATTTGTACACGACAGGGATGAGCTGGAAGAGCTGTTAGATCGCTTAAAAGCTTTACCCGGAATTGAGAAGGTTGATAGATATGATACAGAATAATTAGGAATTAAAAATTAGGAATTAATATGCAAGAATTAATTGACAGACTTGTTACAGATGCTGGCATTACACAAGAACAAGCTAAAAAAAGCGTAGATGTAATTAAAAGTTTTGTAAAGAAAAATTTCCGATGCTGAGTGGTGCTGTGGATAATATAGTTGGGGACAAGTATTGGTAATAATGATGATGGCTTGGATGGGTAAATTAATTAAAATTGTGTTATAAAATTTTAAGCCATTACTATAATCCGTTTTATAATTGCGAATTCCTCTACTAATGTTATTTTATATTGTTTAAAGGCTGGCAGTTTTAGCAACACTAACAACGGCTAAACAAAATTTAAACTATTGATAATATTAATCAAACAGCAAATAGTTTAACTTTAAATGGTATTATCAATTTTAATTAAATGAAAAAAACAAAGCTTGTTGTTGCAATAATTTATTTCATTGCAATTTGTCCCATAGTATATGCTCAACAAAAAACTACACAATTACCTAATGGATGGAAAATTACGCCAGCAGGTAAGTCTATCCCACTTGGTGATTTGCCTTTAAATATTGCAGTATCTAAATCAAAGAAATATATAGCTGTTACCAATAATGGGCAAAGTGTGCAAAGCATTCAATTAATAGATGTTAAAACGGAAAAAATTTTAGATAATATTATTGTAAAGAAATCTTGGTATGGATTAAAATTTTCGGCAGATGAAAAATATTTATATGCAAGTGGCGGCAATGACAATTGGATATTACAATATGCTCTTCAAAATGGAAAATTAAGATTAGAAGATTCTATTGAATTAGGCAAAAAGTGGCCGAATAAAATATCGCCGGCAGGTATTGAGTTGGATGATGAAAATAAATGGATGTATATCGTATCCAAAGAAAATAATTCGCTATACATTATTGATATTGTAACAAAAAAAATCAATTTTACATTAGACTTACAATACGCAGCATACACTTGTTTGTTAAGTAAAAATAAAAAGGAGTTGTATATTTCGTTATGGGGTAACAAAAAAGTTTTAGTATTTGATATTGCTAATCAAAAAATAATTCAAGAAATACAAGTTGGCGAAAACCCTAATGAATTACTATTATCAAAAAACGGAAAATATTTGCTTGTAACCAATGCCGGAGATAACTCCGTATCGGTTATTGATACCTATAAAAAAACTGTAATAGAAACATTGAACACTGCTTTATTTCCTGATGCACCTACAGGTTCGGCCAGTAATGGAATTGGAATAAGCGAAAATCAAAAAACTTTATACATTGCCAATGCCGATAATAATTATTTGGCCGTATTTGATTTTTCTACACCAGGCTTTAGTAGTTCAAAAGGTTTTATTCCTGTTGGTTGGTATCCTACCAATGTAAAGGTTATAGGCAATAAAATATTTGTTAGTAATGGTAAAGGGTTTTCCTCGTTTCCAAATGCTAAGGGGCCAAACCCAACCAATAAAAAGCAAGTAGTAAATTATCAACACGGCGATTATAGTAAACAGCAAAGCAAAATAGAATACATAGGAGGTTTAATGAAAGGCACCTTAAGTATTATTCCAGAACCTTCTGCTAAACAATTAGCAGCCTATTCAAAATTAGTTTATCAAAATACACCTTATAGTAAAGAAAAAGAAACAGTATCAAACGGCGAAAAAGGCAATGCTATTCCTATGAAAGTAGGCGATGCATCGCCAATTAAATATGTTTTTTATGTTATCAAAGAAAATAGAACCTATGATCAGGTATTAGGTGATATTTCTGAAGGAAATGGCGATACCAGTTTGGTATTGTTTGGCGAAAAAATTACACCTAACCAACACAAGTTGGCAAAAGAATTTGTGTTACTTGATAATTTTATGTAGATGGCGAAGTAAGTGCCGATGGGCATAATTGGAGTTTAGCAGCTAATGCAAATGATTATTTGGAAAAACCTGGCCCACAAGTTATGGCGGACGTGGTGGCGAATATGATGCTGAAGGCAATAGAGAAATTGCAAACCCCGATAGAGGATTTATATGGGATTTTTGTAAACGAGCAGGTGTTAGCTATCGTACTTATGGCGAATTTGCCGATGATTATAAGCCTAATATCCCAATATTAAAAAACCACTTTGCCCGTATTACACAAGTTGGGATGAAAGTGTTAGAGACACTACTAGGTTTTATCAATGGAAAAGAGAGTTTGATTCTTTATTAATGGTTAATGCTGTTCCGCAATTCAATTCATTGCGTTTAATAAATGACCATACCGAAGGAGCAAAAATTGGAAAACCCACACCATTTGCTCATGTGGCAGATAATGATTTAGCAGTAGGAATGTTTGTGGAGTATTTAAGTAAAAGTACTATATGGAAAGAAACAGCCATTTTTATTGTAGAAGATGATGCTCAAAATGGCCCCGACCATGTAGATGCACATAGAACAACAGCATATGTTGCCGGTGGTTTTGTTAAAAGAAATTATGTAGACCATACTATGTATTCTACATCATCTATGCTACGTACTATTGAACTTATTTTAGGATTACCGCCAATGAGCCAGTATGATGCGGCAGCAGAGCCTATGTGGCGATGTTTTTCTAAAAATACTAATTCAAATCCTTTTCAAGCTATGCCAAGTAATATTGATTTATCGGAAAAAAATGTAAAAAAATACAGCGTCGGCAAGATTGAGTGAAACTTTTGACTTAAGTAAAGAAGATAGAATTCCAGATTTACTTTTTAGTCAGGTAATATGGAAAACAGTAAAGGGAGAAAACAGTACAATGCCGGCTCCAATAAGAAGTGCATTTTTAAAAGTAGCAGAAATCGAAAAAGAATAACATTGGCAACAACATCGTTGTCAGTATATAAGCCTTCGCATTTACCTGTATGTTTACAAAGCCTCATCCCTACTTCAATAAAATTCATAAAAATATGCCAACAAAAGCAAGTAACCAACCTACCTGCTTTTGTAAGGCAGGTTCAATAATGCCGCCATAAAATACAAGAAGCCGGTAACAAAATTACCGGCTTCTTAATTAATTTATGTTTCAACAATATAGATTTCTACCAAGTTGAAATGTTAGAAAAACTATTTCGGTTTATACTCCAACACCAACACCGCATTTTCGGTAAGGCTTGCACTGGAATACAGTTCGTACCGCTTGTCGCCTGCTTTTACTACAATAAGTGCAGTATTTGGGGGTATACTTCCCAAATTATGTGCAAAAAGTACAATTTCATGCTGAACTGCTTTATCATCTAACAGTAAGCTAACTGTAATAGGTTTTTCAGATAGCTTACGGCTACTTACAAGTAATTTATTATTGTAATATACACTGATGCTATCTCCATCAATTGTGCCATTGTCAAAAATATCCAGCGTAATATTTTTAACTGCTACGGGTATTCGACTAAATACAGTATTCTTTCTAACAGATGTGTTTGTTATATTAATAACGCTATCTTTTTTTACAGATGGTGTAACAGGAGTACCATCTGTTTTTATTTTGTATTCTTTTTGGCGGCTCTGCACCCATAAGGTTTTTGGCAAAATAATCCCAGCGACGGCGGGTCATATAATTACTTTCGGCACCATAACCATGGCGGGCATTAGGAAAAACCACCAAATCAAAATCTTTATTTGCCTTTTGCAAAGCTTCTACCACCAGGTAAGTATTGTAAGGCGGTACATTATCGTCCATACCGCCGTGGGCCAGCAAAAGTTTGCCTTTAAGATTTCCGGCATTTATTTGATTGGCCTGCTTTGCGTAATTGGTTGTTCCATCAGCATCTTTTCTCCATAAGTCCGATATATCTTTCGCCCCAATCATCCTCATAATTTCTATTATCATGATTACCCGATTCGGATATACCTACTTTATAAAAATCGGGAATGTAAACATGGCATCGGCTGTGGCAAAGCCGCCACCAGAATGGCCCCAAATACCTACTTTGTCTAAATCCATATATGGCCTTGTGGCTGCAAGTTGTTTTATGCCCGCCACTTGGTCGTCCAAAGTATTGCTACCTATATTACCATAACATGCATCATGAAAGATTTTGAGCGATCAGGATTACATGCCCCATCAATTATTACAACAATAAAACCCAAATCGGCAAGTGCCTGATGATCGACACGGGATGAAGCAAAATTACGGCTGCCCACGCCACCGCCTTGTGGCCCGGGATAAACATAGTTTACGATTGGATATTTTTTTGTTTTATCAAAATTTTTAGGTGTAAACATTAAGCCATACAAATCCCATTTACCATCGTTAGATTTTACCGTGATGGGCTCCGGCGCTTTCCAACCTGTTGCCAATAATTTGCTGATATCGGTTTTCTCTAACTCAGTAATTAATTTACCCTGCATATTTCGTAAAACAGAAGTTGGAGGCACATTTGGTTTTGAAAAATTGTCGGTAAAATATTTTCCATCAGGCGATAAGGAAACATTATGATTACCATCTTCCGGCGTAAGCAAAGTAAGTTTGCTGCCGTCAAAATTAACACGGTAAAAATGGCTGAAATATGGATCCCTACCGGGCTCACGGCCATTTGCATTAAAATACAATACCCGATTTGTTTCATCTACCTTTAATAATTGTGTAACAACAAATGCGCCTTTGGTAATTTGATTTTTTAGCTTTCCGGTAATTGCATTGTATAAATACAAATGTCCCCAATCATCTCGTTCGCTGTACCAAATTATTTCGTTGGTTTGATGCAGAAAATGATTGTTGATAGATCCTTGACCACTTTCGTATTGCGTAGCAACTTTTTCTTCAAAAATTTCTTTTACATCTCCGGTTGTTGCATCGGCTATGCGTATTTTTTCAGTTTTATGATCTCGGCTTGTAGAAACAAAAAGCAGTTTGCTTGCATCTTCATTCCATTCATTATCATCATAAGGACTACCGGATGCAATATCATCACTAAGGGTTCCCCTTCTATCATCCGAAGGTATTTTTAACCTTACAACTTTGGGCACATCTACTTCAATAATTACTCTTTCTATTTGTATTATTTTTTTATCTTCCGGTAATGGGTATTTCCATTCTTCCAGCCTTGGTGCTCCAACATTAGTTGAAACCAAATACATATTACTTACATGCCTTTGATCTTGCTGAAAGGTTGCAATTTTTTTAGAGTCGGGGCTCCAAAGCATAATTGGACGGTCGCTATGTGTCCAGCCTGCATTGTCGGTTGCGTAACCAATTTTTTACACCATCGGTGGTAAGCTGAGTTTCTTTTTTGTTTCTATATCTCTTACCCACAGGTTCCAGTCCTTAATAAATGCAGCCTTCTTCCCATCGGGAGACACGGATTCATTTGGCCCACCTTACGCCGTCCAATATTTCCACTTGTTGTAGCAGTTTGATCGTCGGGTAAAATATTTTTTATCCGGGTCGGTTTTTCTGCTGCCATCAGCAGGATTTATTAAAACATATGCTTTGCCGCCTTCAATATTTACAACATACCAAAACCTGCCATCGGGTAGCCAGTTTGGGTTTACATTATTGCGATATACCAATTTAGTGGTAGTAAAGCCCAAGGCTTTGGTAGCCTGATCGTAATCGGCGAGTGTTAATACTTTTTATCGGATTGAGCCGATGCTGTGAAACCGGCAATAATCAGCAGAGCCAGTACAGTAATTTGTTTATTCATATTGTAATTTGTTTCAGGCGTTAATTTAGGAAAAGTTACGGATTTAGAATCTGCTAATTGTTGAGTGGTAAAATACAATTGTTTAAAGATGTGCTTATACTATCAAATAAAAATGCCCTAAAGTTATTTGGGCAAAATTATTATGATTCATTCCTTACTTTTACTTATTTCAACACTTCTCTGCTAATTACTAATTTTTGTATTTCGCTTGTACCCTCACCAATGGTGCAAAGTTTACTATCTCTATAAAATTTTTCTACCGGAAAATCTTTGGTGTAGCCGTAACCGCCAAATATTTGTACCGCATCTGTACTTATTTCTACAGCTATTTCGCTGGCATAATATTTTGCCATGGCTGCTTCTTTTGTCATAGGCAAACCTTTTATTTTTAAATGACAGGCCTGGTTAATCAATAACTCAGCACATTCAATTTTTGTAGCCATATCTGCCAACTTAAAGCTAATACCCTGAAAGTTTGCAATTGGTTGATCAAACTGATAGCGTTCTTTTGCATATTGCTTACTTGCTTCGTATGCACCTTTTGCAATACCGAGCCCTAAAGCGGCAATGGAAATTCTTCCACCATCCAACACTTTCATACTTTGTTTAAATCCGGTACCAATTTCGCCCATTCTATTTGCATCGGGGATTCTGCAATTATCAAAAATCATTTCGGCTGTTTCACTGGCTCTCATGCCTAATTTATTTTCCTTTTTACCGCCACTAAAACCAGGTGTACCACGTTCAACTATAAACGCAGTTGCATTATCTTTTGTACGAGGCTCTCCTGTACGGCAAACTACTACTGCGATATCGCCGGTTTTGCCATGTAATCCAGTTTTTGTACCGTTAATAATCCAGTCGTTTCCATCTTTACTGCAGTAGTTTTCATATTACCTGCATCGCTTCCTCGCATTAGCTTCGGTTAAACCCCAAGCGCCAATATGTTCTGCTGTAGCCAGTTTAGGTAAATATTTTTTCTTTTGCTCTTCATTCCCAAATGTTAAAATATGGCCGGTACATAAGGAATTATGTGCCGCTAATGATAATCCAATGGAACCACAAACTTTAGCTATTTCCTGTATTATTACACTGTATTCAAAATAACTTAATCCACTTCCTCCATATTGCTCCGGCACAAGCACTCCCATTAAACCAAGCTTTCCCATTTCTTTAAAAATATGCAGCGGAAATTCCTGACTTTCGTCCCACTCCATTAAATGTGGCTTTATGTATTGTAAGGCAAAATCTTTAGCTGTTTGAGCTACCTGAGTAGTCAATTCGTTTTGTTGAAAATTCATAAAAGGCAATCGTTAATACATGGCAAAGGTATTTGTTTTAGGCCACAGATGAAATGGAATTTTGGATTCATTATCCCACAGATTACGCTGATGGCGCTGATTTTAAAACCATATTTTATTGTGTTGTTAGATAAGGTGATATTTTAGCAAATATGGTTTCGTCTATAATCATTATCTTTTTTACATCTGCAACATTACTAAAATTACCATGCTGGTTGCGGTATTGTATAATGGCATTTGCAATGTTGTAACGTATATAGGGGTGAGTTTTCATTTCATCAACTGTGGCTGTATTGATGTTATATTTTTTTATGGCAGAACTGTTTACAGATAGTCGGGGTTTTATTTTTTGAAAAGTACTATCCGGCAAGCCAAAAGTTTCGGCAACTTGTTCTATTTTATAAAAGCCACCCAATTTATCTCTAAAAGCAGTAATACGCTGTGCCAGCTTGCTGCCAATACCCGGCAAGGCAATAAAAGCAGTTGTATCAGCACTATTAATGTCTATAACAGATGGGGTGTATTTTAATTTATCGTAGGTTTTTTCAGGATAATTATTTTGCGTTGGAAAATTATTATTTTGCTGATGTTGTATTTGTACATACGGCATTAATCTATCTACTTCGTTAGGAAAAAAGCCCCAAATTTTTTCCTAAATCTCCGGCTTATAAAACTTGCCGCCTTTGTTTAAATAATTTTGAATGGTTGCAATTGTTTTATCTCTTACACCAAGTCGTTTCCAATCGCTTGCTGTTATAGTGTTTGGGTCAAAATAAAACAACTCCCCTTTTATTACATAATTTTTATAATCGGGTTTGCTGTAATTTGGATAATCGCTGTTATCATCGTATTTGTTTTGATAAAACTTATTTGCAGTATCCTGTTGCTTAATTACCAGTGCTGCAATTTCGTTTTCAAATTGCTTTGTATCCTGTAGTTGTGTTTTAATAAAATAAGGGAATACATTTGGTAAAAAAGCAATTAGCAATATTAATATGCAAATTGTAATAATGCCTCTACGTTCTTTTTTGGTAAAGTTGAAATAATCTTGAATAAATTTTTTCACTTAAGTACAGTAATGTTAGGGTGATTAATAGTGCTAAAATACTAAATTTTAATTTCCAACCCATCCCAAGCCAAATTAATTCCATTAGGCAACTCATTACTAATATCATTGTGCAAGCCCATTTGGTGGCTTAAATGCGTAAAATAGGTTTGAGGTATTTTTAATAGCTGTGCAATAGCTACAGCTTCGCCTAATGAGAAATGAGAAATATGCTTTTCTTTACGCAGTGCATTAAGCACTAAAATTTTTGAGCCTTCAATTTTTTGTAACTCTTCTTCTTCAATATTATTGGCATCGGTTATATAAGTAAAATCACCTATTCTAAAACCAAGCACAGGCATTTTTATATGCCAAACCAAAATAGGTTGTATAGGAATATCGCCAATAAAAAAAGGTTCCTCGTTAATTGTAATAATATTTAACTCGGGCACTCCCGGGTACTTTTTATCTGAAAAAGCATAAGCAAATTCTCTTTTAATAGCCTCCTCGGTTAAAGAGTTGGCATATAAATCCATTGCTTTTTGTTGAAAGAAATTAAAGGCTCTTATATCATCTAACCCGGCAATATGATCTTTATGCGGATGTGTAAATAAACAGCATCTAACTTACTTTTGTCCTAAGCATTTGATACCTGAAATCGGGTGTGGTATCAATTACAAGGTTGTTGTAGCACTCTCTACCAAAATACTGGTACGTAAGCGGTTATCTTTTTTGTTGACAGATGTACAAACACTGCATTTACACCCAATCATAGGCACACCGCTGCTGGTGCCTGTACCAAGGAATGTTATTTTTAATTTGGGAAATTGCATTATGAAATGCAAATTAAGAAATTAAAGAATGAAGAAATTAAAATCGTTCTTTAATATTTTCGATAATTACTTTGCGGCTTCGGCTGCCATTACCTCATCATACATCTTTTGGCTTTCGTGGGTTAAAGCGTCTACGTTTATTTCTAACTGAGGCATTAAATCTATAAGCGTATTTATTCTTCCTTCGGTTTGAAAAAATTTATTAAGCACAATTACTTTTTTTGCCTGCAATATGCAATATCCGCTCTGAAAATTTCCTCTTTCATAACGAATTACATAACCTTCTTCTTCGGCTATTTTTTCTATTTTATCTAATATGGTTTGTGTGTACTTCATTTAATCAGTCGCCAATGTTGCTTCTGAATTTTAATAACATGTAATTAAATGCAACTTCAATTAAATCAATAGCAAAACAAAAAAACGTTTTCAACAAGCGTTAATAAGTTATTTTTGATTACTTACTGCTCATTCTAATCACAGGCACAATCATCTCTTCCAAACTTACACCACCATGCTGAAAGGTATTACGATAATAATTTACATAATGGTTATAATTATTGGGATAACATAAAAACAAATCGCCTTTAGCAAAAATAAAACTGCTGTTTACGTTAGGCACAGGCAAACCGGCTTCTCTGGGATCTCTAAAAGCTAACACTTCTTTAGCCTCGTAATTTAAGTTACGGCCATGTTTATAACGCAGGTTGGCGGTTGTTTGTTTATCGCCAATTACTTTTGCCGGGTTTTTTACACGTACACTTCCGTGATCGGTACCTACAATTAAATTTATTTTTTTGTCAGCTAATTTTTTTAATGCCTGATGCAGAGGAGAATGCTCAAACCAACTTTTGGTAATGCTTCTGTAACTCACTTCATCGCCTGCCAATTCTTTAAGCACTTCCATTTCGGTACGGGCATGGCTAAGCATATCTACAAAATTATATACAATAACATTAATGTCGTTTTGCATCATGTTGTGCATATTATCTACCATTTGTTGCCCATCGCTATTGTTCGTAATTTTTGTGTACGAGTACTTTCAATCACTTTTGCCCAGGCGTTTTAGTTGTGCTTTAAAAAATTCTTCTTCGTATAAATTTTTGCCTCCTTCTTCGTCATCGTTTTTCCATTGCACCGGAAACTGTTTTTCAATATCTACAGGCAACATTCCGGCAAAAATGGCATTACGGGCATATTGTGTTGCAGTGGGCAAAATGGCATAAAATGTTTCTTCTTCGTGTATTCTAAAACTCTCGGCAAAAATGGGCTGTATGGTTTTCCATTGATCAAATCTCAAATTATCGATCAACACAAAAAACAACGGCGTGCCTTTTTCCAGATGTGGAAAAACCTTATACTTTAATAATGTATGGCTCATTATGGGCGAATCAACACTTTTTGCATTAACCCAACTTGCATAATTTTTACTAATGAATTTAAAAAACTCGGTATTTGCCTCAGCCTTTTGTGTTGCAAAAACTTCCTGCATTTCCGGACTATCACTTTTCTTCATCTCCAACTCCCAATACACCAATTTTTTATAAATATCCATCCACTCGTTGTAATTAGGGTTGTTATTAAGCGCCATAAACAAACTTCTAAATTCTTGCTGATAAGCAGATGTGGTTTTTTCTGCAACCAACCGTTTATTATCAATCAGTTTTTTTAAGCTAAGCCAAACCTGGTTTGGGTTTACAGGCTTAATTAAATAATCGCTAATTTGACTACCAATAGCTTCGTCCATTATATTTTCGGCCTCGTTTTTTGTAATTAATACAACGGGTAACGCACTTTTAATTTCTTTTATTTGTTGCAGAGTTTGTAAGCCTGTAATGCCGGGCATAGTTTCGTCAAGTAAAACAACATCAACCGCATTTTCTTTAACATACTCCACCGCATCAAAACCGTTGGTTTTTGTACTAACCTCGTAGCCTTTGTTTTCTAAAACATTATTTGAGATGTTAGGCTATCTATTTCATCATCTACCCAAAGTATCTTTGCTGTACTCATAATTTATGGTTCATTGTTGTTTATTCATGGCTAAAAGTTATACTTAATTGTTCGAAACAATAAATTATCAACTATAAACCATCAACTTGCTTCACACAAATTTAATTTTTTATACCTTACCTTATCAGCTTTATTTAGCTTTGTATATCTTTTAACAAATAACAACAACAGTTTTATAGCACCCGAAAATTGTAAACAAAAAACAAATATGCCTTTTAGAAAAATAATTAACGATCCTGTTTATGGCTTTATTACTGTAGATAATGAGCTTATACACCAAATTATTTCTCATCCGTATTACCAACGCTTACGCCGTATTAATCAAATGGCCATGGCTAATTTGGTTTATCCGGGAGCTGTACATACAAGGTTGCATCACTCACTTGGAGCTTATCACTTAATGAGCAATGCTATTACCGAGTTAAAAAGTAAAGGAGTGAATATTACTTTTGAGGAAGAGCAAGCTGCAAAAATTGCCATTCTTTTACATGATGTTGGCCATGGCCCATTTAGCCATGCTTTAGAACATACGCTTATTGAAGGTATGCACCATGAGGAAATATCATTACTGATTATTAAAGAGCTTAACACCCAATTTAACGGACAACTGCAATTGGCGTTGGATATTTTTACCAACAGTTATCACAAAAAATTCTTGCATCAATTAATAAGCAGCCAGTTAGACGTGGACAGAATGGATTATTTAACCCGTGATAGCTTTTTTACCGGCGTAATTGAAGGCAGTATTGGTTACGACAGAATTTTAAAAATGATGGTGGTGCATAACGGTGAGTTGATGGTTGAGGAAAAAGGTATTTACTCCATCGAAAAATTTTTAGTAAGCCGCAGGCTAATGTACTGGCAGGTTTATTTACACAAAACGGTTTTATGTGCCGAGCAAATGCTTAAGCAAATAATTAAAAGAGCAAAGTTTATAAAAGCTTTTTCTGCATCTGCCTTAAATAAATTTATAAACGAACCTATTAACACGGTAACATTGGACGAATTTTGCAAGTTAGATGATTACGATGTGTTAGCTGCAGTTAAAGAATGGTGCAGCCATTCCGACAAAATATTGTCTTACTTATGCAATGGCATGATAAACAGGCAATTATTAAAAGGAAAATACGAATCTGCAGCTGTAAGTAATGATTTTATTGAACAGCAAATAAAAAATGCAGCACAAAATTTTAATATAAGCTTAGACGATGCCAAATGGCTTGTATTTACCGGCGAAAGCAATAGCAGTACATACAATTTTAATAACGAACATATTTATATATTATTTAAAAACGGCGATGTAAAAGATATTGCAGATGTTGACAATGCCTTGATAAACGAAAATTTAACCGGTAAGGTTACAAAATATTATATTTGTTATCCAAGATAATAGTTCATAGAAATTTTTTTGGTTGATAGCTATTGAGCCGTAACCAGTTTAATGCTATGCTATTAACTATTAACCATGAACAATGACTAACGTATGCAATTTACAGCAGCTCAAATAGCCATGTTAATTAATGGCAAAGTAGATGGTAATGCCGATACAGCAGTGGCATCTTTTGGTAAAATTGAAGAGGCTCAGCAAGGGCAATTAGCTTTTTTGGCAAATCCTAAGTATGAAGATTTTTTGTATACAACAAATGCATCTGTAATAATTGTAAACGAAACACAGGAATTAAAACAGCCCATATCTGCAACACTTATAAAAGTGCCCGATGCGTATAGTGCTTTTGCTACTCTTTTAGATAAATACCAGCAAATACAACAACAACAATTAACAGGTATACAACAACCGACTTATATAGACGCTACCGCAAAAATTGGCGAAAACGTATTTATTGGCGCCTTTGCCTGCTTGGGTAAAAATGGGCAATAACGCCGTTATTGCGGCCCAATCGGGTATAAGTGGTAGCACCAAAATTGGCAATAATGTAATGATTGGTGGCCAAGCAGGCATTGTAGGTCATATAAATATAGGTGATGGTGCAAAAATTAATGCACAAAGCGGTGTAGGTAAATCGTTAAAACCCGGTCAATCGGTTACAGGCTCACCAGCATACGATTACGGACAAGCTATACGTAGCCAAGCCACAGCCCGTAACCTACCCGAAATGGAAAAAAGAATTATTGAATTGGAAAAGTTGGTGAAAGAGTTAATGAATAAAAAATCTTAACCATTTTTCATACAACAAAATAAAAGCCCATTCAACCTCTAAATTTGAAAAAACCCTTCAAGTCAAGCTCCATCAACGAACTACCGCTGGTAAACAAAAATAAAATATCTTTGCCCATCTTTATAAAAACAAAAGAATGGACGCAAATTTTAACCCCGACAAACAACATACAATTGCCAATCCTGTAAGTATTTCGGGAACCGGTTTACATACCGGCGTAAATGTAGATATGACTCTAAAGCCTGCAAATCCCGGTTTTGGCTTTCAGTTTCAACGTATAGATTTGCCCGGAATGCCCATTATTAAAGGTGATTGCGATTTAGTTACCGATACAAGCCGTGGCACTACTTTAGAGCAGGGCGATGCAAAAGTTAGTACTGTTGAACATATTTTGGCAGCATTAGTTGGTATGGGTGTAGATAATTGCCTTATTGAATTAAATGGCCCCGAAATACCTATTATTGATGGCAGCAGTGAGCCTTTTGTTGAAATTATTGAAGAAGTTGGTGTTGTTGAACAAGATGCAGCCAAAGCCTGGTACACCATTGATACCAATATATCTTTTTACGATGAGGAAAAAAGGGTTGAGATGACGGCATTGCCAGCCACCAACTACCATATAACCACACTCATTGATTTTAACAGCCCGGTTTTAGGCACACAACATGCCAGCCTGAAAACTATGGCAGATTTTAAAAAAGAAATAGCACCATGCCGTACTTTTTGCTTTTTACATGAATTAGAAATGTTGCTGGATAATAATTTGGTAAAAGGTGGCGATATTAATAATGCTATTGTTGTAGTAGATAAACCTGTTACCGATGAAGAAATGAGCCGCCTTGCAAAAGCAAAAAAAAATAAACACACTAAAGGTATTCCTATTTATTGCCCTAATCAAAAACCTGTTTACACATTAGAGCAAATAGAAAAAACATTGCCACATCGGTATCCGTTTTTATTTGTAGATAAAATAATTGAACTTACCGATACACAAATTGTTGGCATAAAAAATGTAACCTTTAACGAGCATTTCTTTTTAGGTCATTTTCCGGGTAATCCTGTAATGCCCGGAGTGTTGCAAATTGAAGCATTGGCGCAAACAGGCGGCATACTGTGTATTAATGCAATGCCCGAAGGCCAGTACGATACTTATTTTTTGAAAATTGAAAACTGTAAATTCAAACAAAAAGTGGTACCCGGCGATACCATGATTTTAAAAATGGAATTAATAGAACCCATACGTAGAGGAATTTGTGTTATGAAAGGCAGCGTTTATGTAGGGAATAAGCTCTGTACAGAGGCAGATTTAACAGCACAGTTGGTAAAGAGAAATTAGATAATGTGATGATTAGATAATTAATAAAGCATGGTTAATAAAAATGAGAATTGGGTTCATAAATTCAAACCCTATTTTAAAATTAACTTTTGAATTTTCTTTAATGATTATAGAATATTGTAGCTTATTAGAAACAGAAAGAAAATTTGTAATTGCTAATCAACTATTAAAATCGGGTACTTCTATTGGTGCAAATGCTATGGAAGCGCAAAATACAGAAAGCAAAGCCGATTTTATACATAAGTTTAAAATTGAGCTAAGAAAGGAAGAAACTCAATACTGGCTTTTACTTTGTAAGTTTGCTCCGCAATTACCTGATTGCGATGAACTTCTAACCAAGCTAGAAGAAATTCAAAAAATAATTTCTTCCATTATAAGTAGTTCAAAAGATAAAAATTAAACAATAACTTGTACATTATTAAATTATCGAATTAGCTAATTATCAAATTTAAATGATTCATCCACACACATACATTCATCCAAATGCCAAATTGGCTACCAATGTAAAAATTGATCCGTTTAGTGTAATTCATCCAAATGTAGAAATTGGCGATGGTACCTGGATTGGTAGCAATGTAACCATTATGGAAGGTGCCAGAGTTGGAAAAAACTGTCGCATTTTTCCCGGAGCTGTTATTGCAGCAATACCACAAGATTTAAAGTACGAAGGCGAACAAACCACTGTAGAAATTGGTGACAATACCACCATAAGAGAGTTTGTAACCATTAACAGAGGTAGTAAAGACAGATGGACTACCAAAGTAGGCAACAACTGTTTAATAATGGCCTATAGCCACGTAGCACATGATTGTATTATTGGCAACAATTGCATCATGAGCAATAATACACAAATGGCAGGCCATGTAACCATGGGAGATAATGCCATACTAGCCGGTATGTGTGCTGTGCATCAGTTTGTACAAATTGGGCAGCATGCTTTTGTAGCTGGCGGATCGTTGGTAAGTAAAGATGTACCGCCGTTTATTAAAGCCGGCCGTACTCCATTAAGTTATGCCGGTGTAAACTCGGTAGGTTTAAAACGCCGTGGATTTTCATTAGATAGAATAAATGCCATTTTAGATATATACCGTATTATTTACAATAAAGGCATGAACACATCGCAAGCCTTAAATTATATCGAAGAAGAATTACCGGCAACAGATGAAAGAGATGAAATTGTAACGTTTATACGTGATAGCGGCCGTGGAATTATTAAACGCTTTACCAAAGGAAGTATGGATGACGAGTAAAATTTTATTTGTGTTACTTTGTGCCGTAGCGTCTTTGTGGTTTACAAAATATGGATATCAACTTAAAAAATATAGGCAAACGTTTTAATCGGGAATGGATTTTTCGTCATATTAATTATGAATTTACTGCTGGCAAGAAGTATGCCCTTACAGGCTCCAATGGTTCCGGAAAATCTACATTATTACAGGTTATTGCAGGATCACTTACACATAATGAAGGCAGTATAGAATTAAAGATTAATCTGCAAACAGTCAACACCGAACAGCTTTTCTGCCACCTATCCATTGCTGCGCCTTATTTGGAGTTGATAGAAGAAATGACTGCATTAGAAATGTTGCATTTTCATTCCACATTTAAGCAACTTATTTTGCCCTTTGCCGAAATATTACAAATTGTAGGTTTAGAGAAAGCTGCCAACAAACAAATACGTTATTACAGCAGCGGCATGAAACAACGCCTTAAACTGGCACAGGCTTTTTTTAGCAATACACCTGTTTTATTATTAGATGAGCCTACAACCAATTTAGATGCCGATGGCACAGCTTTATATCATCATCTTATAAATAAGTATACCACAAACAAATTGGTAATCATTAGCAGTAACGATAAGCATGAATATGATTTTTGTGAGGAGGTATTGGAAGTAGGTAAGTATAAGTAACCTTACCTCCTACTAGCAATCAACAAATTTAAATCTGTAAATTTCAAATCAAAGCGTTCGCTCAAATAAAAATTAGTAAGGCTTCCTTTAAATAAATAAATACCACTACGTATATTTATTTTATGCCAAATGGTTTTATCAATTCCACCATCAAGGCCTGTTTCCAGCATAAGCGGCATAAGTACATTGCTTATAGCCTGACTTGCTGTACGGGCAAAGCCACTGGGTATATTGGGCACACAATAATGTATTACATCATACTTGGTAAATACCGGTTTTTCGTGGCTGGTAACTTCGCTTGTTTCAAAACAACCGCCATGGTCTATACTTACATCAACAATTACGCTGCCCGGCCGCATTTCACTAACCATTTCTTCGCTGGCAACAATTGGTGTACGGCCTCCGTCGCCACTTAATGCACCAACGGCCACATCACATGATTTTAATTGCTTAGCTAAAATTTTGGGCTCTATAACGCTTGTCCATAAACGTCCGCCAATATTATTTTGCAAACGTTTTAACCTGTAAATATCGTTATCAAATATTTTAACACTTGCGCCCATGGCTAATGCCGTTCTAGCTGCATATTCGCCTACAATTCCGGCGCCAATAATAATAACCTTTGTAGGAGGAATACCGCTTATCCCACCAACTAAAACACCTTTCCCGTTATTGGCATTACTTAAATATTGCCCGGCAATAAGCATTACTGCGCTACCGGCTATTTCGCTCATGCTTCGTACAATTGGGTTATGGCCTGTATCGTCTTTTAGGTTTTCAAAACTTAATGCAGTAATTTTTTTTGCCATCATCTTTTGCAAAATCTCTCTTTTCATTACTGCCAAATGTATGGGCGAAATAATATATTGATTTGGTTTAAGCAACTCACATTCCTCTTCACTAACAGGTGCACTTTTTACCAAAATATCGCATTCAAAAACTTCCTTTCTGTCGTACGCAATTTTTGCACCTGCTTCGCTATAGTTGTTATCAGTATAGCTGGCGCCAATACCAGCTTTTGTTTCAATTACAACTCTGTGGCCATTGGCTGTCAATACTGCCACCGCTTCGGGTGTTAAGGCTATTCTATTTTCATTAAAAGATGTTTCTTTAGGTATGCCTATAAAAAGTTCAGCGCCTTTTGGCTTAACATCAAGGGTTTCTTCCAGTGTTTCGTAAGTAAAGGAAGGAGATACAAATGGCTTTTGTGACGACATGTTGTAAATTAATAATTAAAAATTAATAATTAGTAACTTTTTAGAAGCTAATCTGCCTCAAGCCAGCATCAACTAACTCAATTTTTATGTGTATGGTATCTTCAGGAAAAATGGTTGGCACTCCTTCCGGCCATTCTACCAAGGCAAATATTTCCACTGTATAAGCAATCTTCTACGCCTGCAGCAATAGCTTCTTCTTCATCTTTTAAGCGGTATAAATCTATATGATAAACTATAGTTCCTGTTTGTGTTTGATATTGATTAATAATAGAAAAAGTAGGGCTGCTCACTACATCCTGTACTTCAAAAGCCAAACAAAAAGCATGTGTAAATGTGGTTTTGCCTGCACCCATATCACCATGTAAAGCAATTACTTTTTTATTGCCCATTGCTGTTATCACTTTTTCAGCAACTACATTTATTTCTTGCAAAGAAAAAATTACCTCCATGTTGCAAAGATATTTTGCCTAATTGGTAAAGAAGGCATTTTTTTTAAAAGTAGCTTTGTGGACTAATAAAGTGAACCGGCCAGCAAAGCTGGCTAAACTAATGTCACTAATTTTTAAGTTTACTTAAGGCAACCATTTTTCTTAATTCCTTAACTCGTAAAAATTAGTGTAATAATAAAAATAGAATGAGTAATATAACCGATTGGAAAGTAGAAGGAATGACCTGCAGTAATTGTGCACTCACTGTATCTAAGTATTTGCAAAAAGAAGGGTTGGAAAATGTAAAAGTAAATCCTATTGATGGTGATGTAAGTTTTGTGAATAATAAAGACATTGATGAACAAAAAATTAAAAATGGTATAAGCAGTTTAGGCTATCAGGTGGTAACAGCCAACGATCAACCAATTGTTAATCGCAAAATACTCAGCAATAATAAAGCTCGTTTTTTATTTTGCTTACCATTTACCGCTGTTTTAATGCTCCACATGTTTGATAAATGGTGGCATATTCACTGGCTCATGAATCCGTATTTACAACTGGCATTATGCTTACCTGTTTTTATTTTGGGTATGTGGTATTTTGGCAAAAGCGCCATTAAAAGTATTGCCAATGGTATGCCCAACATGAATGTATTGGTTGCTTTAGGAGCCTTGTCGGCCTTTGTGTACAGTATGTATGGTGTGTTTGTTTTAAATAATCACGACTATATGTTTTTTGAAACAGCCGCATCAATTATTACTTTGGTGTTTTTAGGTAATTATTTAGAAGATGCCTCTATACAATCTACTCAAAAAGCTGTAAACGCATTAGCCAAATCGCAAAAAGTAATGGCCAATATGATTGCTTTTGATGATAAACATCAGGAGCAAATTTTTCCGTTAGAAAACACTCAATTAAAAGTTGGTGATTTAATTCTTATAAAAAATGGTGAGCAAGTACCAATAGATTGTAAAATTTTATGGGGAGAGTGCAGCGTTAGCGAGGCTATTATTTCAGGCGAAAGTGTACCCATTTTTAAACAAAAAAAAGATACACTTATTGGTGGTAGTTTTTAGAAACGGGCACTGTTAAAGCGCAAGTAACCGCCACAGGAAATGATACTGTTTTAGCAGGTATTTTAAACATGGTAAAACAGGCACAGGGCGAAAAACCACCTATGCAAAAACTGGCCGATAAAATAAGTGCCATATTTGTACCTGTGGTAATAGGTATTGCTATTTTTACTTTTTTAATAAACCATTTTGCATTTGATGTTAATTTAAACAACTCGGTAATGAGGGCAATAGCTGTACTAGTTATTAGTTGCCCTTGTGCCATGGGATTAGCCACGCCGGCAGCAATTGCTGTAGGTTTGGGTCGTGGGGCTAAAAACGGCATTCTGTATAAAAATGCCAGTGCATTGGAAACATTTAAAGACATTAAACAAGTTGTTTTTGACAAAACAGGCACACTTACCACAGGGCATTTTACGGTCTCTGATTTTGAGCAGAGTATTGGCGAAGTAGAATTTAAAAGAATAGCTTATTCACTTGAAAAATTTTCTAACCACCCTATTGCTACGGCAATAGTAACTCAATGGAAAACAAACGATATAATTCATTGGAAGAAAATTGAAGAAATAAAAGGGTTGGGTATTAACGCAGAGGATAAAGAAGGCAATATTTATAAAGCAGGTTCCTTTAAAATATTAGGCAACACTATTGCAAACAATAATCACAATATTTTTATAACAAAAAATGATACCTTATTAGGCTGGATAGATGTTGCGGATGAAATAAGACAAGAGGCAAAAACGGTAATGAGTTGGCTTAAAGCAAAAGGAATTAAAACAATTTTATTAAGTGGTGACAGAACAGAAAAATGTGCTGCTGTATCTAACGAATTAAACATAGATGAATTTATTGCCGAGCAAACCCCGGAGCAAAAATTGTTAACTATTTCAGAATTATCTGCCCAAACACCTACAGCTATGATTGGTGATGGTATTAATGATGCACCTGCTTTGGCAAAAGCTACGTTAGGTATATCATTAAGTGGCGCTACGCAAATTGCCATGCAAAGCGCCGATGTTATTTTATTGCATCATGGTTTAAAAAATTTGCCACAAGCATTAGGCCTTGGCAAGCATACCTACATTACCATTAAGCAAAATTTATTTTGGGCTTTTTTATACAACATAATTGCCATTCCTGTTGCAGCGCTTGGCTTTCTTACGCCTACATTTGGCGCTTTAACCATGGCTATGAGTGATATTGTTTTAGCCATCAACTCTGTACGCTTGTTTGTAAAAAAGGTTTATTAACTTCATTGCAAACAAATTATTTGGCATCTATTCATTCCATATTAAAAGAGTATTGGGGCCTACACAACATTTAGGCCGCTACAGGAAGATATTATTAACGCTGTATTACAAGGCAATGATGCATTGGCTTTGTTGCCTACAGGAGGCGGTAAATCAATTTGTTTTCAGGTACCTGCTCTATCATTGGACGGAATTTGTTTAGTAATAAGTCCGTTAATTGCTTTAATAAAAGATCAGGTAGAAAACCTAAAAACTAAAGGTGTTAATGCGTTGGCCATTTACAGCGGCATGAGTTTTTTAGAAGTAAAAAAAACTTTACAAAATGCTGCCTACGGCAACTATAAATTTTTGTACGTATCTCCCGAAAGGTTAGAAACAAAATTATTTTTAGAGTATTTACCGGCAATGCATATTAATTTAATTGCGGTAGATGAAGCACATTGCATATCGCAATGGGGTTACGATTTCAGGCCTTCTTACTTAAATATAGCAAAGATTAGAGAGGAATTGCCCAATGTGCCTGTTTTAGCTTTAACCGCATCTGCTACAAAAAAGGTGCAGGATGATATTTGTGATAAATTATTATTTAAACCAACTGCTCTTCGTTTTCAGCAATCTTTTGCAAGGCCCAATTTATCGTATAGTGTTTTTAATGTTGCCTCTAAGCAAACAAAACTTTTAAATATTTTAAAAAATGTACCAGGCAGTGGCATTGTGTATTGTAAAAGCCGCAAGCACACTAAAGAAATTGCCGATTTATTAAAACTTCATTCCATTAATGCCGATTATTATCATGCCGGCCTGAGTAATGATGAACGTAATACTAAACAAGAAAATTGGATAAAAAATAAAACAAGAATTATTTGTTGTACCAATGCTTTTGGTATGGGCATAGATAAACCCGATGTAAGGGTTGTAGTACATTACGATGTGCCTGATTGTTTGGAAAATTATTATCAGGAAGCAGGCCGATGTGGCAGAGACGGAAAAAGAGCGTATGCTGTTTTATTATATAATGATAAGGAATTAACCAATTTACAGCAACAGCCGGATATCAGGTTTCCGGGTGAGGAAGTTATTAAAAACACTTACGTTGCTTTAATGAATCATTTACAAGTACCATCGGGCATTGGCGAGGGGCAAAGTTTTGATTTTGATTTAGCAACTTTTTCTGCTGCATTTAAAATAGATATTCTTACCGCCACCTATTGTATAAAAATACTGGAGCAGGAAAATATAGTAAGCTATCCCGAAACTTTTTTTAAACCCTCAACCATTGTTTTTATTACCGATAAAAATTCGTTACAAGATTTTGAAAATACAAATTCAAAATATGAACCTGTAATTAAAGGCTTGCTCCGTTCGTACGAAGGTATTTTTGATTTTCCGTCTGTTGTTTACGAAATGCAATTAGCAAAATTTATTAAGATGGATGTAGCACTTTTAAAAACTTTATTAAAAGGGCTTCATCAAAAAAGGAATAATAATTTATAATACTCAAAAAGATAAGCCGCAACTTTTTCTTTTACAAAACAGAATGTATAATGATAGCTTTAAATTAAACATTACCGATTATTTGCTGCGAAAACAAAATTTTACAACCCGTATTGATGCAATAATAAATTACCTGCATAATAATACAAATTGCAAAGCCCTTGAACTGGCAGCTTACTTTAATGATTTTTCTACAACGGCTTGCGGCATTTGCGATAATTGCATAAATAAAAAACTTATACCATTATCCGCAACTTTATTTACCGAAATTTCGGATGCAATTTTTGCCTTGAAAAGCATGGAAAATATAACATTAAATTATTTACATGCTAAATTATTTGCATATAACAAAAACCATTTAACCGAAGTACTTAACTATTTACAAAAAGAAGAAAAAGTAAAAATTGATAGAGCAGGTAATATTATATTTTAATTTAATGTTTAAACGTTAATTATTTTGCTCATTAGCAAAAATAAAAAAGGGACCAAGATAGAAATCTAGTCCCGCTTTAAAATCCAATATCCTATGAAAAACCGAAACGAAGATAATGTGGAAAATACTATTACACAACATTTTTTTTCATTTTTTAGCATTTTTTTTGAAAAAAAATAAAAAATATCAATGTATTTTTTACACAATGTAATGTATTAAAGTACTGATTAATATCATTTTATCCTGCTAATTCTTACTTTTTGTATTTTTTGCCTTTATATAAAAAAGAGGCTCCCTGATACCATGCAATTGCCTCATTTACCAAACTATCCTGTAAAGCAATAGGCTGGCTGTTACCGGTTGCATAATCAACACTGTACATTGTTACTTTTTGCCTTGGCGATAATACAACCAATTTATTGTTGCGGATATAGCCCATATCCTGATAAGTGCTAATAAATATTCGATCATTTGTACTATCTCTTTTATAAACATCGGAGCCTAAAAAGCGGCTTGTATAGGTTTGGTTTAAAAAACCCAATAATGTAGGCGCTAAATCTATTTGACTTACCAGTCTTTTTTCTGCTACAGGTTTTATTAACTGTGGCGCATATACGATGCAGGGAATATGATAACGATTAATGGGCAAACCTGTTTTTCCGGCACTTTTGCTGCAATGGTCTGCAACAATTACAAACAAGGTGTTATTAAACCAAGATTTTGTTTGCGCTTTTTTTATAAAATCATTGATAGCATAATCGGTGTATTTAACTCCCCCATTTACTACCTGTGCCGATGAAGGAATATCTATCCTGCCATCAGGATACGTATATGGCCTGTGGTTACTAACCGTCATTATATGATTAAAAAATAATTTACCGCTATTAAAACTGTTATCGCATTGTTGTAGTGTGTAATTGAACGCAGCTTCGTCATCTACGCCCCAGGCAGTTACATGGTTAACCAGACTATCGGGTATATCCCTTTTATCTAATACCGTGTAACCATTGCCACCAAAGTATTTGCCCATGTTATCAAAAAAGGCATTGCCTCCGTAAATATATCGTACATCATAACCCACTGGCTGTAACACATTGCCCATTGTAAACATATCGCCATTATCTTTTCGCCTAACAATAGATTGGCCCGGCGTAGGTGGAATGGCTAATGATAATGCTTCTAACCCTCTTACCGTTCTTGTACCCGATGCATAAAAATTTTCGAAAAATAAACTGTGTGGTATTAATGAATCCAAATAGGGTGTAACGTTATCTTTATTACCAAAATACCTTAAATAATCTCCGCTAAGGCTTTCTACACTTATCAAAACTACATTCCATTTTTTTGATGAGCTATCGCATTTAATGGTTCTGTCTACACTTAATAAGTCGTTCGTTAAGATGCTATTTCGGGTTTGCACCATTTTACGAAGTATGGCAAAATTTGCCGTATCGGTTTTAGTAGCATAAAATCGGTTATAATCTATTTCGTTATTCCAAAAGGCAGATCCAAACTCGTAAATACCATTACCTGCCAGTTCGTTTACATAATTATTTTTACTGATGTTTTTATACCAATTATTTACTAAAAAATAGCCGGCAATTGGCAGTATCAGAAAGCCCAAAAACACTATGGTTCTTTTTTTAAACCGTAAACTACTTTTTTGAGATGCTGTAAGTGATTTTTTAAACAATACTAAAATAAACACAACACCAATAATAACAGCCCCTGCAATAATAAAAATGTTGTACGACTCAATTATGTTATTAATAACCTCTGTGGTATAAATTAAATAATCAACCGCTATAAAATTGTAGCGTACATTAAACTCATCCCAAAAACAATTTCGCCACCTGCACTAAAAACAAGTATTAATGTAATAATTGTAAACAAAATGAATAAAGGAATACGGCTCCATTTTTTTTGATACCAGCTGTCCTTCATAAGCCAGCAGTAAAATGCAACAGGCATGGCAAAAAAACTCCACACAACCAAATCGTAAAAAAGGCCAACTAAAAAAATTCCTGCAAAAGAAAGCGGATTAAGATCGAGATTACCCCAACTCTTAATCATTAATACCAATCGTATTATAAAACTTAATAAGCAAACTATTAAAGCCAAAACAGCTAACGGACCAAAGCGATGTTCAACTATTTTTTTCCATTTCTTCATTATACAAAAATACAAAGTGCCGGTGGGTAAACCGGCACTTTGCATAATCTTTATGTTTTCTTTAAAACCAACTCTTACTTTTCTTCTTTGTAGTTCGTCCACCAAGGCCTAAGGCACCTAATAAACTGCGTACAATGGTATTACCTGCAGTACGTACCATACTTTTTACGATTGTGTTATCGGCTATGGTTTCCAGTGTAGATTTTTCTTCTTTTTTAGAAGATTTTTTTTCTTCTTCCGGCTCTTCCTCTGCGGCGGCTTTTAATTTTGCGCTAAGTATTTCGTAAGCACTTTCGCTATCTATAACTTGATTATATTTTACTACTAATTTAGATTTTCCTGTAATAGAATCAATTTCTCCATCGGTTAATACATCCATACGGCTACGTGGTGCACAAAGCATTACATGTGCCAGCGGTGTAGGAATACCTTTTTCGTTAAGCATAGTTACCAAAGCCTCGCCAATACCTAATTGTGTAATTAAATCTTCGGTTTTGTAAAATGCAGTTTCGGGGTAATTTTCTGCAGTTTGCTTTATTACTTTTCTGTCGGCAGCGGTAAATGCCCGTAACGCATGTTGTACTTTTAAGCCTAATTGCCCAAGCACACTAGCCGGCACGTCCATTGGGTTTTGTGTACAAAAGAAAATACCAATACCTTTTGATCGTATTAATTTTATGATAGTTTCAATTTGCTGTAATAAAGCTTCACTTGCTTCCTGAAAAATTAAATGAGCTTCGTCAATAAACATTACCAGTTTGGGTTTTTCCATATCACCTTCCTCGGGGCAGCTGGCATATAACTCTGCCAGTAATTGCAGCATAAAGGTTGAAAAAAGTTTGGGCTTATCCTGTAAATCGGTAACTCGTAATATATTTATCATTCCACGGCCATCATCGTTTATTCGCATTAAATCATCTACCTCAAAACTTTTTTCGCCAAAGAAAATATCTGCACCTTGTTGTTGCAACTCTATTACCTTTCGTAAAATTGTGCCAGTACTTGTTGTAGATATTTTTCCATAGGTTTTTTCAATCTCTGCCTTTCCTTCATCGCCTATATATTGCAATACTTTTATAAAATCTTTTAAATCTAATAAAGGCAATTGCGTATCATCGCAGTATTTAAAAATCATAGCAACTACACCACCTTGTGTATCATTTAAACCCAATATCTTACTTAATAACACGGGACCAAACTCACTTACCGTTGCTCTTAAATGCACACCTTTTTGGCCTGTAAGTGTCATTATCTCGGCAGGAAAAAGCGATGGCTTATACTCCATGTTAAGCTTAGTATATCTATCTTTTACTTTATCGTTTGTAGCACCTTCGGCAGCAATGCCACTTAAATCTCCTTTAATATCCATTAACAAAACCGGCACACTGTTATCGCTTAAAAACTCACTCATCATTTGCAGGGTTTTGGTTTTACCTGTACCTGTTGCACCTGCAATTAATCCATGGCGATTCATGGTTTTTAAAGGCAAATTAATAACCGCTTCGGGCACAACCATTCCGTCTAAAACAGCAGCACCTATCTTTACATTTTCGCCTTTAAACGTATAGCCTTCGGCAATAGCTTGTATAAATTCTTCTTTACTGGGCATTGTAATATTTTTTGGAAAGTTACAAACTGCCTTCCATATTTTGCATACTATCTACCACTTATCAAAAAATTGCTAAATCTTTTTTAACAAATTAATTACTAAGTACATTTGTAGCTATAAATTGTACAAATGAAATAAGCCATACCTGCTGTTGATATTATTTTCAACAATCTAATGGCGAGTTACATCTGACTAAATCAAAAAATATAAACTGATGAAAAAAGGAATTATCGCTTTCTCCCTTTTGGGAGCCTGTATTTCTGTAACGGCACAAAAAGTGGCTTTTACAGAATATAACTTAAAAAACGGATTACATGTTGTGCTGCATCAGGATAAATCGGCGCCGGTTGTGGCCGTTTCTGTAATGTACCATGTAGGTAGTAAAGACGAGCAAACCAACAGAACAGGCTTTGCTCACTTTTTTGAACATCTTCTTTTTGAAGGCTCAAAAAATATTAAAAGAGGTGAGTTTATGAAAATTGTTAGCGCCAATGGCGGACAAAACAATGCAAACACATCTCAAGACAGAACGTTTTATTACGAGGTTTTTCCAAGCAACCAGTTAGAAACAGGGTTATGGTTAGAGAGCGAAAGAATGCTGCAGCCTGTAATTAACGAAATAGGTGTAAAAACTCAAAACGAAGTGGTAAAAGAAGAAAAACGTTTACGTGTAGATAACCAACCTTATGGCAATTTTGCATCGGAAGTGTTAAAACGTTTGTTTACCAAACACCCTTATACCTGGGTGCCTATTGGCAGCATGGAGCATTTAGATGCTGCAACACTGGCCGAGTTTCAGGCATTTAATAAAAAGTTTTATGTGCCCAATAATGCCTGCCTTGTAATTGCCGGCGATATTGATATTGCCAAAACAAAAACTTTGGTAGAGGCCTATTTTGGCGAAGTACCAAAAGGTGCTCCGGTTGTAAAAGCAAAATACGTAGAGCAACCTATTACCAAACAAATTGTTGATACAGCTTACGACAACAATATTCAAATACCTGCAATAATTACTGCTTACCGTATACCCGGTATGACAAGTAAAGAATCTAAAATGTTAGAAATGGCTTCGGCTGTGCTTAGCCGTGGCAATAGTAGCCGCATGTACAAAAAATGGTTGATGATAAAAAGAATTCATTACAGGTAGGTTCGTTTAACTATGCCTTAGAAGATTATGGCGCCTATTTTATGTATGCTTTACCCAATAACGAAACCGCATTAGATACATTAGTAAACGATATGGACGAAGAAATTGTAAAGCTGCAAAAAACATTAATAAGTGATGACGAGTTTATTAAATTACGTAACCAGTTTGAAAACGAATTTGTTGATAAAAACAATCGTATGCTTGGCGTTGCAGAGAATTTGGCAGATGGTTATACTTTTTACAAAAACACCAACAACATTAATACAGAGTTAGACGAAATAAGAAAAATAACCAAACAAGACATTCAGAATGTTGCAAAAAAATATTTAAATAAAAATCAAAGAGTGTTATTGTATTATCTACCTAAAAAAGGATAATAAACTGGTCAATCTTATTAAAACAACAGAAAAAATTTAAACATGAAAAAATTAATAATAGTAGCATTTGCCGGTTTATTTATGCAACAAGGCATTGCTCAAATTAAAATAGACAGATCAAAAAAACCTAAGGCAGGCGCAGCGCCGGTTATATCAATAAAAGACCCGGCCATTTTTAATTTAGCAAATGGCATGACGGTTATAGTAGTAGAAAACCACAAATTACCCAAAGTAAGTGCTACTTTAAATATAGATGCAGGCCCAATAAAAGAAGGAACTAAAGCCGGTGTAATGGACTTAATGGGGCAAATGCTTGGCGAAGGAACTACCAATATGCAAAAAGATAAATTTGACGAAGCTGTTGATGGTATTGGTGCAGATGTTAGTCTTTATTCAAGCGGTGGTTCGGCATCTGCCCTTAGCCGCTATTTTGAAAAAGCAGTTATGCTTATGGCCGATGGTTTGCAACACCCGTCTTTTCCGGAAGATGCATTTAAAAAATTACAAACACAAACTATTACAGGTTTAAAATCATCCGAAAAAAGTGCAAAGGCAATTGCCGACAGGGTAACCACTGCATTAATGTATGGCAAAAACACAGCTATGGGTGAGTTTACCACCGAGGAAAGTGTAAAAGCATTAACCCTGGCAGATGTTAAAGAAGTATATCAAAATTATATTACGCCATCTCGTAGCTATTTAACTTTTGTTGGCGATATTACACCTGTAGCTGCTAAAGCCTTAGCCGAAAAAGCTTTTGGAAAATGGGCAGGAAAAAAATTGGAGTTACCTGCTGTACCTCTTGCCCCTAATCCTGAAAAAACAGAGATTGATTTTGTGGATTTACCAACTGCTGTGCAGGGCGAATTAAGTGTGGGTAATGTAATTTACAACCCATTAAGCAATCCTGATTATCATGCACTAATTGTAGCCAATAATATTTTAGGCGGCGGAGCCGAGGCTAAATTATTTATGAATTTAAGAGAAAAACATGGCTTTACTTATGGCAGTTACTCTAACGTAGGCAACAGCCGTTTTCAAAGTTTATTTAAAGCCGGTGCTGCTGTACGTACCGAAAAAGTAGATAGCGCCGTAAACGAAATGTTTAAAGAAATTTTAAACATGAGAGATGGTAAAGTAACCGACGAAGAATTGGCAACTGTAAAAGCAAAATACAATGGCTCATTTGCATTGGGTATGGAAAACCCCGCCACTGCTGCAACCTATGCATCAAACATATTAATTAATAATTTACCTAAAGATTTTTACCGCACTTTTTTACAAAAAATAAATGCGGTAACTATTGATGATGTAAAAAGAGTTTCGGGCAAATATTTTAACGAAACCAACTCCCGAATTGTAATTGTAGGTAATGGTAAAAAAATATTGCCGGCATTAATGCGTTTAGGTTTTCCTATAAAAAAATACGACAAATTTGCCGAGCCGGTTGCAGATGCACCACAACAAGTTGATGTAAAGCAAACGGCAACAAATACCGATGCTATATCTGCCTATTCGGTAATTGAAAGTTACATTAAGGCAATTGGCGGTAAGGCTGAGGTTGAAAAAGTAACGTCTGTTTCATCTACCCTAACTATGGAAGCATTTGGCCGTTCGTTTGAAGGCACAGACAAACGCATGAACCCAAATAAAAGCGTAACCGAAGTTAAAATGGGCGCTATGACGGTAATGAAAAGTGTATTTGATGGCACAATAGGCTACCAAAGCCAAATGGGTAAAAAAACCGATATGGATTTAGATGAAGTAAAAGAAGCACAGGATGAAAAAGGTGTAATACCACAATTGTTTTACAATGGCGCCAATTACAAAACCGAATATGTAGGTACCGGCAAAATTGGCGACGAGGCTACTTATCGTTTAAAAGTTGTAATGCCAAGTGGCCGTACATCTGTACAGGAATACAGTATAAAAACAGGTTTATTGTTGCATGAAGAAACTACCAGCAAGCAACAAGGCGCCGATATACCTGTAATAATTGATTATAAAGATTACCGTAAAGTGGGCAATATTATGATGCCTTTTGAAATTACCCGTAACGCCGGCGGGCAAGAAATACCACTTAAGTTTACTGCTATTAAAATTAATGAAGGCGTAAGTGATATTGATTTTAAATAAACTATTTATATAGATGATTGAAAGCCGCCTTAAATTTGAGGCGGCTTTTTATTTTACTGTAATTAAATAATTTATTATTGTTTATCGATAATTTTTATATCTTTATTAAAAAAAAGAGATATGAAAACAAAAATTTTGAATATTACAATTCTGATTATTATTTCATTAATAGCCCTTACTTATGTAATAAATCTCACTAATACAACTCGTTTCGTAGTCAGTACTTCCCTTTTTAAAGATAGCGTGAATTACCATCAGGCTAATTTTAAATTTCAGCAAATTGGCTTGAATCTTACATCTTCGGGAAATGGAATTATTAATGACTCTATTGAAACACCTCTTACCAATATTCTCAAATTAAATTATTGGGAAGTATCTGGTTATAATTTAGCCAAAAAAAAGGAAGATTACTTTATTTATCATACCGACAAAAATCTTAAAACAGTTTTTATCCCATCAAAATATTTTATCGATAATACTTTAATTACGTCACCTGTTTATGTACACAAATCTGCTACCTATATTAACACTTATAAAATCATAGCAAGTATCTTTGCAATAATTGTACTTATATTGGGTATGCAAGTAATGTTTCATGGTGCAAAAATTTTACTGGAAATATTTTTTGACAGGCCTTTCACAGATAAAACATTAGCCTGGTTAAAATTTAATTATATAGCAACACTCCTCTTACCCATTATTATTTGTGTATTTGTATATGTTGAAGGGCTGATTAACATGCATCACTTTAATTCAGAAGTTCATTTTGGCTTTTTAAAATTTTTTGAAGCATATAAAGGCTCTTGGATTTTTGCTTTTGTTTCTTATTGCTTATACAAGTTTTGATAAAGGCTATTATTTTACAAAAGAACAAGCCTTAACCATATAACATGCCCATCGTTGTAAATTTAGATGTAATGTTGGCAAGGCGTAAAATGAGCCTTACAGAGCTTAGCGAAAAAGTGGGTATTACCATTACCAATTTAAGCATTTTAAAAAGCGGTAAAGCCAAAGCTGTCAGGTTTTCTACGCTGGAAGAAATATGTAAAATACTGGAATGCCAGCCCGGCGATATTTTAGAGTATATGACTGACGAAAATCATAAAAAATTGATGAGAGAATAATTTTACACATTACAGCCTTAAGCTAATTTTGCGGCATGAAAATATTTTTTGTTACAGCGCTTTTATTCAGCAGTTTTTTTATTGTAAGTTTTTCTTTTCAAAATAATAATGCTGCCATTACTACCAAAGCAGCCTTAGGCAAAAAACTTTTTTCCGAAAAAATATTATCAAAAGATTCTTCGGTTAGCTGTGCCAGTTGCCACAAACCGCAATATGCATTTGCCGATACATCGGCCGTAAGCATGGGCATACAAGGCAAGTTGGGCAACCGTAACACACCATCTGTTTTAAACATGAAAAACAGGCCATACTTTTTTTGGGATGGCCGTGCCAAGTCGTTAGAAGAGCAAGCGTTGATGCCTATTGAAAACCCCTATAGAAATGGGCTTGCCCATTACCGAAGCTGTAGAAAGATTAAATAAATCAAAAGAATATACCGTGTTGTTTAAAAAAATATTTAAACAAACCCCCAATGCAAAAAATTTAGGGGCAGCTTTTGCAGCATACGAGAGCACTTTGGAAACTGTTGACAGCAAATTTGATGATTGGAGCAATAACTTAAAAAACTTAACTGCACAAGAAGAAAGAGGCCGCCAACTTTTTGTTGGCGATAAGGCAAAATGTTTTGATTGTCATAGAATGGAAGATTTTACAACAGACGATTTTAAAAATATTGGTTTATACGACGGGGTTAATTTAACCGACGCAGGTTTATACAACATTACCAAAAAAGAAAGCGATAAAGGAAAATTTAAAATTCCCGGTTTACGCAACATAGCTGTAACAGCGCCTTATATGCACAATGGTATGTTTAAAACGCTGGAAGAAGTGATTGAGTATTATAGCAATCCTAAAAAAATAGTAGCCAATCCTATCAATATAGATGCTGCGTTACAAAAACCGCTTAACCTTACCCAAAAAGAAAAAGCAGATTTAGTTGCATTTTTAAAAACACTGACAGATAAAAAATATTCTCACAAATAATTTCGTGCCCGCCGATTACGGTGTTAACGCAGAAAAAATATGCGCCATTTGTGTAATCGCCGGAATAAAAACCACCTTTAACAAAAAATTAGGCACTATATTCGCTATAGATAAAATGATTTAATTTTATTTGTATAAAACCACTAAAATAATGGAAGCAGCAAAACCGCAAATACTACTATGTGAGGATGATAACAACCTTGGCATGGTATTAAAAAATTACCTGGAGTTAAATGATTACGATGTAACCTTAGAAAGAGATGGCCGCCTTGGTTTAGCCGCTTTTCAAAGAGAGAAATTTGATATTTGTTTGCTTGATGTAATGATGCCCAATATGGATGGCTTTACATTGGCAGAAGAAATAAGAGATATAAACCCCGATGTGCCTTTATTTTTCCTTAGTGCAAAAACCATGAAGGATGATATTATACAAGGCTATAAATTAGGCGCCGATGATTATATTACAAAACCTTTTGACAGCGAAGTGTTATTGCACAAAATAAAAGCCATATTAAAACGCAACGAAGAAATGCACCGTGAAGAAGTGAATGCAGAGTTTGATTTAGGCAAATACCATTTTAACCCTCGTTTAAGAGAGTTGACCTTTGATGGTAAAGTACAAGTTCTTTCGCCAAAAGAAAACGAATTACTTAAAATGCTTAGCGAATACAAAAACGATTTGCTTAGCCGAGAAATTGCATTAAAGAAAATTTGGGGCAGCGATACTTATTTTAATGGCCGCAGTATGGATGTGTACATTGCCAAGCTACGCAAATATTTAAAAGAAGATAGCGATATAGAAATTGTAAATATTCATGGCAATGGATTTAGGTTGGTATCGCCATAAATTATTATCTAACTAAATAACGTATTACCGGTGCCGCCTTTGTGCGGCACTTTTCCTAAGTGCCTGTAGGCTTTTTCGGTAACTTCTCTTCCCCGTGGTGTACGCATTATAAAGCCTTCTTGTATTAAAAATGGTTCGTACACCTCTTCCAGTGTTCCGGTTTCCTCGCCAACGGCAGTTGCAATGGTAGTAATGCCAACGGGCCCGCCTTTAAATTTATCAATAATAGCTGTTAGAATCCTGTTATCCATTTCATCTAATCCATACTCATCTACATTAAGTGCTTTTAAAGCATGTTGTGTAATGCCTAAATCTATAACACCATTACCTATTACTTGTGCAAAATCTCTTACCCTGCGTAACAAACCATTAGCAATACGTGGTGTACCCCGGCTTCGGCCGGCAATTTCGGCAGCAGCATCACTGGTAATTTTTGTGCCTAAAATTTTTGCACTTCGCAGTAAAATATTTTTAAGTGTAACGGCATCGTAATATTCCAACCTGCTTTTTATTGCAAACCTAGATAGTAAAGGAGCAGTTAATAAACCACTACGTGTGGTTGCCCCAATTAATGTAAACGGGTTTAAGTTTAGCTGTACACTTCTGGCATTTGGCCCGCTGTCAATCATAATATCTATGCGGTAATCTTCCATAGCAGCATACAAATATTCCTCTACCACTGTACTCAAACGGTGTATTTCATCAATAAACAACACATCGTTGGCTTCTAAATTGGTAAGTAAGCCGGCAAGGTCGCCTGGCTTTTCAATTACAGGGCCACTGGTTTCCTTAATATTTACACCTAATTCGTTGGCTACAATTCGGCTAAGTGTTGTTTTTCCCAAGCCTGGCGGGCCATGAAAAAGTATATGATCTAACGCTTCTCCCCTTTGTTTGGCTGCTTTTATAAAAATGGTAATGTTTTCAATAATTTGTAATTGGCCGCTAAAGTCGTTTATAACACTTGGGCGAATATTATTTTCAAAAGCAGCATCAGCAGCTGATAAGTTTTCTTTATCGTTATTTAAATTGGGGTTAGCCATGTTGTAAAAATAGATGTTTTTTTTATAAGGGTTGCCAACCTCTGAAAGGTTAGCAACCCTTTAATAAACAAAAAGCCCCTTGGTAAAAACCAAAGGGCTAAAAAAACTTAATTAAAAAACTATTTTTGAGAAACTTTGCAAGCAACTTTTCTGTCTCTTGCCATACCTTCTTTATCAGTAATTGCAGCTTTAGCAAATTCTGAACCGTAACCTACCGCTTCTACAATTTGATCTGCTTTAGCGCCGGCAGCAATAATATCAGCCTTTACTTTACTAGCTCTTGCCTGAGATAATGCTTTATTTTTTGCAGCATCGCCACTTGCATCTGTATAACCACCTATCTTAATTTTTACATTAGGATATGCTTTTAAAATTGCACCTGCATTTTTTACCTGAGCCTCTGCAGTACCTGCATAAATTGTTTTACCAGATACAAATTGTACATTATGTAAATCGAACCAGTTAGCTTTTTTATTTACTGTATCAATTGTACCAGTTTTAATAAAGTTAACTAATGTGTTTTCCAAACCATTTGTAGCAACACCGCTTAATTTAACGCCACCAGGTAATTCCAAATCCATTGGAGCACCTAAATCGTAACTAACTAAGCCAGAAACAGTATCAACCGTTACTTTTGGTAAAGCAACAGTAGCATCTGTACCGGTAGTTGTTGTACTTTCTGTACCTGTAGTTGTTGTACCGGTTGTAGCATGTAAAGTATCTGTACCTGTGCCACCTACATCACCTTTTTACCGCAACCATCTTTAGTAAAATACCAAACGCCTGCAGCTAATAAGCCTAAAAGCAATAATGGCAATAAAAATTTCATTGCACCACCGCTTTTTCTTCAACTTCATTAACAGCATGCGAAGCAGCGGCTTTTGCATGGCTAACTGTATGGCTTGCATCGCTGCTAAAACCACTAAACATACTCCCAAGGTTTAAGCCTGCCGGTATTGCAGCAGCAACACTTGATTTTTGGCTGCTTAATAACGAAGCTATTCCGCTTGCACCCATATTACTGCTTGCAGCATGCTTGCCCAATAAGCCTAAAACTAATGGAGCAGCCATACTTAATAATGAACTTGAAGAAGATGATTTAACGCCGGCAAAGTTTGAAATTAAACCAATTAATCCATCGGTTTTATTACCAAATAAGCCGCTTAATAAACCAGCGCCTTTGTTTAAAAGACCACCACCATCATTGCCAAAAAAGCTACCAATGTTGCCTAAAAGGCCAGAGTTATGTTGCTCACCAGCAAGGTTTGCAATCATATTTGCACCGTCGTGGCTAGATGATTTATCTATTAATCCGCCTATTACAGATGGTAAAATACCACCTAACGCTTTGGTTACTCCGCTTTCGCTTTCGCCTAAAAAAGAACTGGCTTTTCCTACTAATTCGTTAGTAAAAAGACCTTTTGCCGCATCTAAAAGATTGAATGACATGTTAATTTGGTTTTAATTTTTAATATTGTATAAGATACAGACAACCAAATTTTGGTTGCATGGGGGCTAAAGATAATACCTTGATAACCAAATTGCAACATTTTACCGCAATTTATTTTATATGTAGTATATACACTACCTGCCTTTTATCTTGGCATTTCACCATTAATCAAAAGAATTATTTTTAGGGAACATTTCAACAGTAAATTTGGTGTATGCGTAAAATAAACATGCGATATTGGCTTTGTCAGGTTTTTGGATGGGGTTTTTGGGGCATAATTATCATGTATTTTAATTTGGTAGTTTTTGCAGATAAGTTTGCCGAATTGGGAGGAAAAAAAGAATTTGTAATAAGCCTTACCATGTTTTTGGTATTTGGTATTTTATCAACCCACTTACTTAGAACCGTAATAAAAAAAACCAATTGGCTTAAGTATTCTTTCAATAGCATTTTAATACTATTTGTGGTTGGCGTTACTACTATTGCAATTTTGCTTTATTATGGTGGTAATGCTATAGAGCATAAAACATCTTACTCCTATGATAATTATATTTTAAATAAACGATTAGAAAAAGCTAAAAAAATTGAGCTTGATGCCGGGCTTGATAAAACAAATTATTTTAACCCAACTACTCCAATAAAAGATTCGTTAAGCTTAAAAACTGTTTTACAAATAAAAAGAACTAACAGGTTGGTATCGTACTACTAACGGACAATGGAAGTACGATGAAAAAACCGATTTATTTGGCATCTATCAAAACCTTTTACTGATTGGTATTTGGTTATTAATTTACATTGTTTATCACTATGTAGAAAAAAACAGAAAAGATCAGGTAGATAGATTAAAGCTTGAAACTAATATTAAAGAGTTAGAATTAAAAACCATCAAATCGCATATTAATCCCCATTTTATTTTTAATTCGCTAAACAGCATTAGGGCATTGGTAGATGAAAACCCTCAACGAGCCCGTACAGCCATTACAGAGTTAAGCAATATTTTACGCAGCAGCATGCAAGCCGAAAAAGCCGAAACTGTTTCGCTTGAAAGAGAGCTTAGCATTGTTAAAGATTATTTAGCATTGGAGCAAATGCGTTTTGAAGAACGTTTAAAAATAGAAATGGAAATTGATGAAGATACGCTGGACCAACAAGTGCCGCCAATGATGTTACAAACTTTAGTTGAAAACGCTATAAAACACGGTATTAGCAAACAACTAAAAGGCGGCACAGTAAAAGTAGTTGCCGATTTTAAAGACGATCATTTAGAGCTTTTAGTACAAAACACCGGCCAGTTGGCTAATATCAGAAATGGCGATGGCTTTGGCATTAAAAGTACCGAGGATAGATTAAATTTAATGTACCAGGGTAAAGCTTTTTTTGCAATAAAAAACCTGGACAATAATACGGTAGAATCTAAAGTAACCATGCCTGTAGTAATTTAGTAAAAGTAAAATCAGATAAAAATGCAAAAAGCACTTATTATAGATGACGAACGTTTAGCAAGAAATGAATTAAAAAAACTATTGCAGGAATTTGCCGATGTAGAAGTTATAGGCGAAGCCGCAAATGCAAAAGAGGGAATAGAAAAAATAGAAGCCTTATCGCCGGATTTAATTTTTTTAGACATACAAATGCCCGGCAAAACAGGTTTTGATATGCTGGCCGAATTAGACAGTGCACCACATGTAATTTTTACAACCGCCTACGATGAGTATGCTTTAAAAGCCTTTGAAGTAAATGCACTCGATTATTTAATGAAACCTGTAGAGCCTAAACGACTGGCAGATGCCTTGCAAAAATTACAACAAGCCGAAGAAAAAGAGTTAGCCGCAAGCATGGCTGGCATTAATAGAGGTATGTTAACCGAAGCCGATCAGGTTTTTGTAAAAGATGGCGAAAGATGCTGGTTTGTAAAGCTTGGCGAAGTAAGGCTTTTTGAAAGCGTAGGTAATTATGCCAAAGTGTTTTTTGGAACACATAAGCCGCTAATTTTAAAATCGCTTAATGCACTGGAAGAACGATTAGATGAAAGAGTGTTTTTTAGAGCCAACCGAAAACACATTGTTAATTTAAGAATGATAGAAAAAATTGAGCCTTATTTTAATGGTGGTTTATTATTAGATTTACAAGGTGGCGAAAAAGTAGAGGTAAGCCGCAGGCAAGCAGTTAAGTTTAAAGAAATGATGAGCCTTTAGGTAATTAAAAAATGATAATTAAAACTTACTAATGAAGAAACCCCTTTTAATTTTAGTAGCAGGCTTTTACAGCCTGTTTTCTTTTGCACAAAAAATTGATAAAGTAATTAATGCTGCTGAAGTCCAACGAATAGAAAAAATTTTATCGTCCGATAGTTTACAAGGCCGAAAAACGGGTACAGTTGGTATAGATAAAGCGGCTGAATTTATAGCCGCTGAATTTGCTAAAAACAAACTTCCTTTTTGGGGCAACAGCACATCTTACTATCAGGAATTTAGTTTAGTAAAACCAAAGCTAATTACATTACAAGGTGTAATAGATGGCGATACATTAAAAGAAACGAATTTTTTTGTCAATACAACTCAGGCTGCATTACACTTACACGGTACAACGGGTTACCAGATAATTGAAATAAAAAAAGAGGAAGATTTTTTTAAAAAAGTATTTGCAATTATTGATGAAAATAAAAACTTTTTTGTTTTAGTAGATAAAGTACACACCGATAAATTTAAGCGCCTTAAAAATTTTGGCTACAGAGCAAAGTTTGCATCGCCCAATAACCAATTATTTTATTTAACAGATAGCAAAGCTATAGGCACTGCACATGTTAATGCCGAATATCAACTTACCGAGCAAAAACTAAAAAATATGGTTGCGGTAATACCCGGCAAAAGTAAAAAAGATGAGTATGTTGTTTTTAGCGGCCATTACGATCACCTAGGTATTGGCAAACCCAACAAAGAGCTTGACAGTATTTATAATGGTGCTAACGACGATGCAGCTGGTACGGCTGCAGTAATAATGCTAAGTAATTATTTTACTAAACTAAAAGACAACGAACGCAGTTTAATTTTTGTAGCGTTTACTGCCGAGGAAATTGGTGGTTATGGTAGCCAGTATTTTAGCAAACAGCTTAACCCCGATAAAGTGGTGGCTATGTTTAACATAGAAATGATAGGTACCGAAAGTAAATGGGGCACCAACAGTGCTTACATTACAGGTTACGAAAAAAGTGACATGGGTAAAATTTTACAAAATAATTTACAAGGCAGTAAATTTAAATTTGAGCCTGACCCTTACCCTACCCAAAACTTATTTTACCGAAGTGATAATGCAACCCTTGCCGAATTAGGCGTACCGGCACATACCATTAGCACCAGTAAAATGGATACCGAAAAATATTACCACACGGTTGATGATGAAATAGAAACACTTAACATGGAAAATATGGCCGAAATTATTAAAGCAATTGCTTTAAGTAGCAAAACTATTGTAAGTGGTAAGGATACACCAGGTAGGGTGGAGAAACTAAAATAATTCCTTTTCTTCTTTACTATACATTTGGCAATTACAGTTATAAAAAATGAAAAAGCTACTTTTTTTAATTTACTTTATTCCCGTAGTTACTTTGGCACAAAAATTTTCTGCCGATAGACCTGATGAAGTAGTAAAGCAAGACCCTTACGTCAGTATGTATTTTGCAGATAATAATGATTATAAGTTAATTGAATCCGTTATAACTATCACTAAAGACAAGCATAATAATTTTATGCCTGATACCTTAAATATTGACTACTATAACAACAAAGGCCTTAAGATTAAAAATATTCGCTACAATAAAAATAAAATAAGTGCCACTACTGAATTTACTTATGATGCAAGCGACAATCTTTTAAAATGGCATACATTTTCAAAACTATCATCTACCCATGCTTTTTATTTTTACAATAAAAAGAATCAATTAATAAAAACAAATAAATACACTATTACCATTCTAAATAACAAAATGGATACTGTTGAAGTATCTAGAATGCTGTTTAAATACGATGGTGAAAAGCTGGTACAAATTACTAACAATTCATTGGGAACAGACATTGTTGAAAAGTATGGTTATGAGCAAAACAGGTTAGTTAATAAAACTGGCGGATTTATTTCTAAAAGATTTTTATATACTAATAAAAAACTGTCTAGTATTATTGAATATATGGGCGGGGTAATAGATTCAACTAAAATAATGGGACTTGAAAAATTTGTATATAACTCTTTACGTAGTATAAACAGCATTTATAAAAATTTATTTAGAAACGTTTTATTTACATATAATAATGAAAAGTTAGAAGAGGTATTTCTTGAAACAAATGGAAACTCTGCTTTTCTAAAGTTTATTATCAGTCACAGGATAGATGAGTATTATACTTTTCCAATTAAATACTTAGAACAATTTGGTTATGATACTAAAGGCAATAGAATATCAAAAAAGGTTTTTGTAAATAATGAACTTTTTTCTGAGGTGAATTATATTGTAACATATAAAAAATAGTATAAAATTATTCGCCGCTTATCGGAATACTATGCGGTGTCGATGAGCATAGCAGAGAAGACCGATAGAGGTTAAAAGCATTAAAAAAGTGAAATTATAAAGCGCCCATTTTAGCCAATTCAATTTCTAACTTATCAAAATTTTCTTCGTTTTTATCAACTACATAGGGCTTTAGTTTATTACACTCTTCTGCAGTATTAAAAAGCATTTTAAAAGTGATATTAGTTTTATTGCTTGTTACTTCTTCAAACGTTGCATTTACTTGAAACAATGGTTTTGAATGTCGTTTCCAAGCAATAACAAAAGGTTTTTCTATTTTTGTAAACTCACATTCGTTTGCATAATTTCCTTTGTCTGGCCCATGCATAATAAAGCTCCATTTGCCACCTACTTTAAAATCAAACCGGTTAAATGTATTGGAAAACCCTTTAGGGCCCCACCAATTTTTTAAATGATTGGGATTTGCCCATGCTTCATAAGCTACGCCAATTGGTGCATTTACCACTCTTGTAGTTACAATTTCACAATCGGGTGTTGTTGAAATAATTTGATTCCATTTGCTAATTTTCTGCTTTTGCATGTTGGGGTTTTATGCAGTTCTTCTTTCCAGTTTTTATCAATTTGTGCTGCTCTGTATTTTACTGTAAATACAATGTGAATATGTAATTGGGTGTTGCATGGGTTGTTCTATTTTTTATTGTTTTAGTTTTCCCCTTGTCAGAGACAAGGTGGTGGCGAAATAATAAAATAGAGGATTGCTTAAATTACAAGTAACTTTATCTAAAATATAATTAATATGAGTGAAAACAAAAAATTTGGTGTATGGATGGATACCATTAATGCCACTATAGTTGGAAATAACGATGCTGATGAACTTGTAATTATAGCTCATATAAAAAGCGAAAAAGTTACTCATAACTCCAGCGAAAAAAATGAGCATAACGACGAAAGAACATTACAAACAAAATATTTTAAAGAAATAGCCAAGCATATACAAAACGCTACTCACATACATGCTACAGGTACAGGGCAAGTGCAAGAACAGTTTATAAAATATTTAGCCGAAACACCACAGTTTAAAAATGTACAAACAACAGACTCTACTGCTAATAAAATGAGTGATGAAAGTTTGTTGAAATTTTTTGGTGATAAAATAAAGTGATACCTCTACTTCAAGTTGGTGTTATTACGAACCTTTCTACGCTTTAATAATAGCCCAATAAAGCTATACAAGTTCAAGTGAGTGACACAACGATGTTTAATAGATATTCAAAAGCTAAGTCCAAAAAAAAAATTACACCACAACACTCACCCCATGCACCGCTGCTGCCATTTCTTTAATTAGGTTAGCATCTTTTTCAATGGCGTTGCCTACAACTATAACATCGGCGCCGGCTTTGCAGTTTAGGTGGGCTTTTTCGGGTTGTATAATTCCGCCGCCAATAATTAAGGGTACATCTATACAACTGCTTACTTTTTGTATCATGCTTTCGGTAATGGCTCGTTTGGCACCACTGCCTGCATCCATATATATCAGCTTCATACCCAACATTTCGCCGGCCATAGCGGTACACATGGCAATTTCGTTTTTATCGGCAGGTAGTGGTGTGGCATTGCTAATGTAGCTTACGGTTGTGGGAGCTCCACCATCTATTACCATATAGCCTGTTGGCATAATTTCTAAACCACTTTGCTTTACTACCGGTGCACTTACTACATGCTGCCCAATGAGCAAATCGGCATTACGACCGCTTATTAAAGAAAGATATAAAAGTGCATCGGCATATTTGCTTACTTGATTGGGGCTTCCGGGAAAGAGTATTACCGGAATATTGCAACTACGTTTTATGTATTGAACACATTCATCTAAATAGTTGCTAATAACAAGGCTGCCGCCTACCAAAAAATAATCTACTTTGGCGGCTACGGCAAGCGTAATTAATTGCTCCATGCTGGCATCATTAACCTTATCGGGGTCAATAAGTACCGCAAAAGATTTTTTGCCCTGTTGCTTGCGTTCTGTTAATGAATGATATATACCGTTGTGCATTTAGCTGATTGATTACTGCAAAAATGTAACAAAAAAAGTTATTAGTAAAATATTAGACGACTTTTATGTGCTTTAGGCTGCAAATTGAAGGCATTTTGCTACAGTTTGCACAGATTAACACAGAAACAAAAACCTAATTTGTGAAAATTTGTATAATCTGGGCTTTTATTAATTGCAGAGTAAATTTGTAGTGTAAATTTGATATATGGATTTTAGTGGCGAAATATCGTTTAAAACAGCACGGAGCGGCGGTAAAGGCGGTCAAAATGTAAACAAGGTAGAAACCATGGTAGAGGGTTATTGGCATATTGATTCATCTGCCTTTGTTACTGATGAGCAAAAACGCCTTATTAAGGAAAAATTGGTAAATAAAATAAATTCGGAAGGGTTTTTGCTGGTAAAAAGCCAAACAGAGCGTAGCCAATTAGGCAATAAGCAGCAGGTTTTACAAAAAATGAATCTATTAATAAACAAAGCATTAATAGTTCCAAAAAAACGCAAGCCTACTAAAATACCCAAAGCTGTTATTGAAAAAAGATTGGAAGGGAAAAAAAGTAAAGCAGTTATTAAAGAAAACAGAAAAAAAATTAAATTATAAAATGAAGGTGTTAAAAATTATTTTACCGCTGCTCGTTACTTTACTTGCATTTGTAAGTTGTGAGCAAAATGCCGATGCTCCTGCTCCATTACAAGGCACTGTAAAAGTTACTTTTAGTAATAAAGTAAAAGGTACAAATTTGGTTTTAAATACCGGAAGCTATATTAATAATACAGGCGAAACGTATAGCGTTAAAAAATTTAAATATTATATTAGCAATGTATCGGTAACTAATATAGATAAAGCCGCTACGGAAGTAGAAAGTTATCATTTGATAGATCAAAGCAATGCTGCATCGCTTAGTTTTAGCTTTACTGCAAATGCCGAAACTTACAGCCATTTAAATTTTATCATTGGTGTAGATAGCTTACGCAATGTAAGCGGAGCACAAACCGGTGCATTGGACCCCTTAAACGATATGTTTTGGACTTGGAACTCGGGTTACATTATGGCAAAGCTGGAAGGCACTTCGCCGGCATCTGCACAAGTAAATAATAAAATAGAATACCATATTGGGGGCTTTAGCGGCCCAAACAATGTGCTAAAAAAAATAAACATTACATTACCCATTACAGCGCAAATGCTAAATATAAGGGCCAACAAAACAAGCGAAATTTTTATAGATGCAGATGTAGATAAATGGTTTAGCAATAATATTTCTTTTGCAACCGAACCGGTTTGTACCACACCAGGTGCATTGGCAAAAAAAATTGCAGATAATTATATGAATATGTTTACCGTAACCAATGTTGTAAATAATTGAAATTAAAAATTACCATATATCTTTTTGCATTTGTTTTACTAAGTATAGTATTGTTGGAGGCTTGTAAAAAATCCGACGCAACAGATAATACCTCAAAAACCACACCTTTAACTTTTACAATACCTGCAGGTTGGCCTCAACCTGCTACAAACATTTTTGCATCAAACCCATTAACCGAAGAAGGTTTTCAATTGGGCCGCAAATTATTTTATGATGGCAAACTAAGTAAAGATGGAAATTTTCCTTGTGCCAGTTGTCACCAGCAATTTGCAGCGTTTGCCACGTTTGATCATGATTTTAGCCATGGTTTTAATAATGCATTTACTACTCGTAACGCACCGGGCTTATTTAATTTAGCATGGATGCCTTTATTGCATTGGGATGGTGGTATTAACCATATAGAGGTACAACCCTTGGCACCCATTGCAGCACCTAATGAAATGGCCGAAACTATTGAAAATGTTTTAGCCAAACTACGTACCGACAGCAATTATCCTAACTTGTTTAAAGCAGCGTATGGCAGTACCGAAATTAACAGCCAAAAAATGCTAAAAGCGCTTGCACAATTTATGGGCACAATGGTATCAAGTAACAGTAAATACGATAAAGTGCAAAGAGGCGAAGCAACCTTTACAACGGCCGAACAAAGTGGTTATACTTTTTTTAAAAGCAAATGCGAAGCATGCCACAAAGAACCATTGTTTACCGATAATAGTTTTAGAAATAACGGACTTGCTGTAAATAGTTTTTTAAACGATTTTGGACGCAAACGCATTACGAATCTTAGCAGCGATTCGTTAAAATTTAAAGTGCCCAGCTTGCGAAATGTTGAGCTTACCTTTCCGTATATGCATGATGGAAGATTATATAGCATGAGAGATGTGTTGGATCATTACAGTACAAACCTTATTACTACACAACCTACTTTAGATCCTTTATTAGTAAGCCGAATACCAATGACAACCACAGATAAAAATAATATGGTGGCATTTTTACGAACCCTTACCGATACCGTATTTACAAAGAACCCAAGATTTAAGCAGCCGTAAAATATCGGTATAAAAAAAGGTGCAAGTTTTAAAAAACCTGCACCTTTTTTCTTTATTACCAATAATACTATTTTAACTCTTTCGTTTAGCCTTTAACACATCTAAAATTTGCTTTTGCTTTTCTACTTCAAGTTTTTGGCTGGCCTGATTTTTAATATTTTCTTCGATTTTACGTTCAATTTTTTGCTTTTCCTTTTGTAAATCTTCACCATCGCCTATTAGGTTTGCTGCCTTTTTTCGTTTGATTTTAAGGCATCTTCTTGATCTTTTATTTGCAATTCCAAATCGTAAGCCGCAATAACACTTATTAAACTATCTAAATACCGCTTACCATTGTTCATAACATTTGTTCCGGTACTGTCCGACAAAAAACTATCAAACCCTTTAGAAATAAGCATTGTAACCACAGCAATATCTTTTTCTTTTTTGCTTTTTCTATCTACCATAAAATACAAATCATAACTATCTGGCCCAATATTGGCAAGGCTTACACCTCTGTAAACTACATATCCTTTAACGTCTTTGCCTTTGTAGCCCATTTTTTCAAATTTCTCGTCAATGGCATTTCGGGTAGTTTTTTCGGCAAACGGAAATTCATTAATAATGGCTTGCCTGTTTATTTTTTGGAACTCAACTGTTGTAGTTCGAGACTGTGCAATGCCTGCAAAGGCAAATAATACAGCTACAAATAGTAAGGATATCTTATTCATACAATATTTTATTGTAAAGATATATTTTATAAAGATTGGGTTGCATTGATATTTTAAAAGAATATTAAAAATTATAAGAGTAAATTTGAAACTTAATTTAGTTAAACTTGAGTAGCGTTAAAAATTGGCGGGGCAAACTTTGTGGTATGGTATTCCCAGCATACTTAGCCGCTTTATTGGGTATATAATGAATTTTACCTTACCAATTTTTTTTGCACAACCCAGCAGTACCGCCGATGTTACTCAATTATACGCTGCCATACCATTTTTAAATATTTTATTTACGTATGGCTTAGAAACTGCCTATTTTAGATTTAGTCAGGATAAAGACAAAAAAACGCTATACAACACTTTATCTGTTTCACTAATAATTTCCACTCTGTTATTTAGTAGTATTTTATATATTTTCAGGGCTGATATTGCCAATGTTTTAGGCGTAGCCAATCACCCGGAATATATAAATTGGATGATTTGGATTGTACTTTTTGACGCCTTGTGCACTTTGGCATTTGCCAAACTAAGGCAAGAAAACAGGCCACGTAAATATGCCTTTGTTAGGCTTGCAGGCATTATGGTAAATTTTATTGTGGTGATATTTTTTGCAGGCATTTTACCCAACTATCTTTCAACACACACAACCAATTCGTTAAACAATATTTATACCCGTTTTGATAAAATTGATTTTTATTTTATTGGAAATATTTGCAACAGCATTATCACTTTTATCTTATTATTTACCGAATTTAAAAAAATAAAATTCAGTTTTAATTTCACTCTTTGGAAAGAGGTAATGAAATACAGTTATCCTTTAATTATTGCCGGCCTTGGCGGTATGATAAACGATATGCTTAGCCGCTTAATTTATCAGCATGTGGTAAACTTGCCAACCGAAGAAGCAAAAAATGAATTAGGTATTTTTGGAAATATTTTCAGGCTTGCTGTACTAATTACAATAATGATACAGGCGTTTAGAATGGCCGCTGAGCCATTCTTTTTTAACAGCTCAAAAGGTGTTGATGCACAAAAAACGTATGCCCGTATTATGAAATTTTTTGTAATTGCCTGCTGCTTTATGTTTTTAGTAATTGGGCTTTATTTAGATGTATTTGAATGGTTTTTTATTACCATAAATCATCCAAAATGGATAGAGGGTTTATCTATTGTTCCACTACTTGCTTTAGGAAATATTTTTTTAGGTATTTATTACAACCTAAGCATATGGTATAAGCTAACCAATAAAAACCTTTATGGTGCAGCTATTACAGTTGCCGGTGCAGTTTTAACCATTGTGCTGAATATTGTACTTATACCAAAATTGCATTACACGGGTGCCGCAATTGCTACTTTTTGTTGCTATTTATTTATGATGATTGTTAGCTATAAACTGGGGCAAAAATATTACCCTGTTCCATATGCCATAAAAAAATTAATAGCCTATATTGTTTTAGTGGTACTAATTTATTTTACACATTTAGGTCTAAATAAACTTTATGATAACCATCTTTGGTTTTCGCTTATTACAGCAACAGGCTTACTTTTATTTTTTGCCTGGTTTGTTAGCAAAATAGAAGCTAAAGAATTAGCCAAACTTCCTGTAATTGGCAAATACTTTAATAAATAAAAGCTGGTCACATATATGCGTAAGCTGTTACAATATCTTTTTAAAAACCCACTTACATGGGCAGGCAATAAATTATCAGGGGCTCCAAACAAAGAAATTGTTTTTGCCTCTTTAGATAAATTGTACAAAAGCAGCCATCAAAGAAAAACAAAAAACGATTGCCATAAATTTTAATGCTGCCATAGACAGCTTTATCATTTTTAGCGATCAGCATAAAGGCAATAAAGACAAAGCAGATGATTTTGCCAATAGCGAAGCAAACTACATTACAGCTTTAAACCATTACCAACAACAATGCTTTACATTTATTAATTTGGGTGATACAGAAGAGTTATGGAAATATAAAACTGAAGAAGTAATCCCTCAAAACAGGGCCGCATTAAGTGCCGAGGCGGCATTTCAAAATGACAATAAATATTACCGCACTTTTGGAAACCATGATATTATTTGGAAAAACAAATGGGATGTGCAAGGTTGCTTAAAACAAATTTTAAAATGCCTTTGGTAGTAACAGAAGGTGTTGTATTAAAAACATTAATTAATAATCAAACGATAAATATTTTTGTACCCATGGCCATCAAGGCGATAAAATGAGTGATAATAACGCTTTTTTAGCACCTGGCTGGTTGCACATATTTGAGCGCCAATACAGCGCTATTTACAAATAAATGTAAACACACCCAGCAAAGATGATACTTTACGAAATAAACACAATAAAATAATGTACGATTGGAGCAATAGTAAAAAGAACCTATTGCTAATTACAGGGCATACACACAAGCCGGTATTTGCATCGGGCAAATACTCCAATCATCCCAGCAATAAAATAAATAATATAGAAGATGTTTTAAAACCCACTTATTTTAACAGTGGTTGTTGTTGCTTTAGCGATGGCGATATTACGGGCATAGAAATTACGGAAGGTTATATTAGATTGGTAAAATGGTACGACGAAGAGCGTATTTGCAAAAGAATGGTTTTGGAAGAAAAAAAATTAGAAGATATTATGAAAGATTGTTAAATTATTGACTATGCTTCTATAATCCATTCTTTATACAAAGGGTTAATTGCAGCTTTTTTCATTTTTTCGATTTCTGCAGCAGAGTATGTTAGTTTACGAAAATCTTTTGCTTTTTTATCTTCTACCAACCCTATGTCTGTACGAATTATAGCGCCTTTTGTTTTTTCTACTATTTCATTGTACAAAGTTTTTGCAGGAAAATTTTTAGCTCCTCCCCATTGAGATGGGATTTTATCTTGCACCAATGGCATAAAAGCCATTATTTTATCTTGCTCCATTTTTTCTAATCCGCTGTTAGATGCAGTACCATTATGACTGCCATGATGCCCCACTTTGTAAAATACAGTTTTAGCTAATAATTCTTTTGCATTTTTACCGCCATTTTTCTTTAAATCTTTAGCTACTTTGTCATCGTGCCAACTTATCCAATTACCGGATTGAGCATCTGCAGGAAACAATAAAACTTTTTCCGAATCACTTACTTCGATAGCAATAGCTAAACTAGTGTTGTTTACATAACTGGTTAAAGCTATAGCTAGTTCACCGGCAGAATCTAACCAATCGTACTCAATTTGCCTCCATCGATTTGCCGGCAAATTATAATACTTTGTATTAAATTCTTTAAGTGCTTTATCTTCCAGTTGATATTTAAGAGAAAACGGTGATTGCAAAGTGGTGTCGTTATCCGATGAGGAAGCAATGGCATTAAAATGAAAAGTATTAATATTTAATCCAAGCCTTTTTGCCAGTTCATACATTTCATTATGATCTAAATCGTTTTTTATACCATGTAAATCTGTATCATAAGGAGGGCCAAGTATGTGAAATTTTACTCCTTCTGCTCCGGGCAAATCATCAATCACTTGTCCCGGTTTTTTATATATTTTTGTTTTCGATTTGTTTTTCGATTTACTTTTTACATACTTCATTGCATCGCTTATTTTTAGGCGTACCCCTAAACTTGTAAGGGATGAAGTATCTTCAAACTTTAAAGCTCTAATGCATTACTAAAATTTAATCTACGCATTTTTAAACTTTTGCTTAATCCGTTTTGTTTAATTTCTGAACGAAGATTTTGTTGTATTTGGCCAAGATGTTTTTCCAAAATACTATGCAATGCTTTTATTTTTTTACCCTTTTCTTCAAAAAGTTTTTGTGCCAGGCTATCACTTTCGTTTTCTGCCCAACTCATCCAAACTTGTTTAAAAGTAATACCATCAAATATTTCCCGTGCCTGGTTAAAACCACTTACATGGTCTTCGTGTTCATGTGTAACAACCACTAAGTCTATAGCATTATCAACTATTTGGTTTTTTATATCTTCCACACACTTAGTAATATCTTCCTTCTTTGTTTTGTATCCGCCACAATCAATAAGCATGGAAAAACTTGTTATGCCTTGTTTTTGAAAAAGCAAAAGAAAACAATCTCCAACCGATCCGGTATTGTACATTCTTATTAGTACACTATCTACATTATTGCTCATAATAATTTAGTTTATCGTTGAATGATGAATATGTGCAAGCGGTTCAACATGATCTTTAATGGCGGCAATGCCTGTTATTTCTGCATAATCGCCATACTGGCAACGATACTGCATTTTAGCCCTCGCCGTATTTGGTTTATAAACAGGTTTTTTCTTATTCAGGCTTGCCATATCCAATATAGGTTTTGAAATAATATATTTTAGTGAAGCGGTTTTTTCTCTTCTCGATTTTTCATCTTGCTTGCCTGTATTTAAATCAAAAACTAATGTGCATCCTCCTCTGAACAAAATGCCCCCTCACCAAAATTATCAATAGGATTGGGTTCAAATGTTTTTATATTGTATTCATCTGTATCTTCATTATGATTAACTTTTACGCCACAGCTTTGTGCAAGTAAAATAATTACTTGATTTTGAATGTTACCATCGGGGCTAACACGGTTATTAAGGCGAATATCCTGTATTTCTAAAGATGGTTTGCCTGGGTGTTTAGAAGAAGTGTGAATATGAAGTTCTTTATAATTTTTTGTAACAACCAACCCTGTTAATTTTTCAAAGGCTTGCGCTTTTTTTTCATCACTAATAATGGTGTCAATTAAATGCTCATGTAGCCCTTTCCATTTTTCTTCATTCTTATCTATAGCAGGCCCGGTTTTACCTACAATAAATTTCCGTACGGTATTAAACATTAGCCTTCTGTCTTCTAAATAACTCATCTGGCTTTTAAACTCTTTTAAAAAATCACTGAACGAATCTGCAAAGTCGTCTAATAATTTTTCATTATTTTCATCACTATTGTAAATTAAACTTTCTACCGACAGATTTGTAATACCCTCAGGATAAATTCCTCGTTTTCTAAAAGCATCAATAAATGCAATTCGGTAATTGTGTTTATCATCAGCCACTAATTCTGCATCTGCTGTAACAAGAGCTCGTAAATAATCGCCATAATTAATATCTACCGGAGGGCAATAATCTAAAGCCCGTATACACATTTTTAAAACATGTAAGGCTGTTTTAGAAGCTTCGGCAGCAAGGCTGTTTACCAAATAACTATTTAATTCTCCGGCTGGTAAAACACCCGTGCCGCCGGTAGCAACTTTTATTATTTCGGATGATCGTTGATTATATATACTTATAAATGCATCGAAAATTGCAGCCACTAAAATTGCACCACGGTCGTGACATTCAAAGATAGTTCTGTACTCTTTTACATCTGGTTTAAACCTTTGCCAAAAGCCGTTCTCATCTTTTTCACCTATAGCATCCCGTAAGCTATTATTGCTGCCAGATGACTTACCAAATTCTACAGCCAGCTTCCCCAATAAATTTTCGGCATTAAAATTACCTTTTGTTTTTGCTATTTCATGTTGCATTACATCGGTAAAAGTAAAATGTTGAAAAAGGGCAACGATATCTGATAAGGCTTCATGAAAAGCCCCAACATCGGGATGTGTTGGTTCCATAAAACGGCTAAACATACCGTCAATAATAGCATGTGTTACTTCATGTGCAATAATATCATGCGATAAACAAGAATAAACTATACTGCCTGGCATATGCAAATCGGCACTGGCAGGTGTAGCGTTAAAATATCCAAATAAAATTGCTTTTCTGTCGGATGAATAATATGCGTTTGCTCCCCTGAACGCATGTGGATACAATAACAACTTATCAATAAATCTTCGGGCATATACAGGTCTTTTGGGATCTCTTTTTTGGGGATTGGGGTAAATATACTTTGTTATATCTTCTACAACTGGGCTCCACTGCACTTTTCGGCCAATGGCTTTTTCAAAATTTTTAATAGTGTTCATGGCGACAGCGTATACCATTTGCTGATGAAATTGTGGATTGCTTTCGCTGGGGTCTAAGCCCTCATTAGCCAAAATATTTTGATTGTTTAAATCAATTGGTTTGTATACAGCATTGCTGGATGGATCTCTGTCTACAACTTTAATATACTCTCCTTCAGGGCCTGGTTTTAAATCTGTTTCCCAAGAAACTTTATACGTAATTTCATTTATAGCAGCTGTATCTAATTCCAGTGACATCGAAGGGTCAAAAGCATAGCCTCTGAGTTTTCTAAAAGGAGGTTTTTTTGTCATACAGTTTTAATTAGCGATGGGCAATATAATTTCACTTGTAATTCGGTTAAACATTCTGCTTGTTTTATTAAACAATCTACTTGTTTTTTACTAAGAGCTGTAAGGTTTGTACCTACCGAACGGGCAATTTGCTTTTCTTCATTTGTTGGTTTAATGATAGCAGTATATCCTGTTTTTTCTTCTAAATAAGAAGCTATTTCTTTTTCATATTGTTTAACATTAGCAACCCAGTCTGGCTTTAATTGCAAAGCATCTATAACAGATTGTGTAATTTGATTGTGTAATAAATTAGCAATAAAGCCGGATATAAGGTGTTCAACATCCCAGCCTAAAGATAGGTAAGCGATTTGTTTTTTTGTACCGGTGGCATTGTTATATACATCTTGCACCATTTGTGCTTTTTTTATGCGACTCATAAATGTATCTACAGTAGACATCAGCAACGATATAGTGTTTTTTATTTTTAATTCACCACCACTGCCTCCACCTGCATCGCTAGTAATTACATGGCTACAATTATATTTGCCACTCTGCATAATTTTGTGAATACCTTGATTATCATATACTCCGCCATCTACCAATAAAGGATGAATAATTTTTGCATCGGCTTCATTTTTAAAAAAATGTTTATCAATTATTACTGGCGTAAAAGCAAAAGGCACACAACTGGAAGCCATTACAGCCCGGGCAATTGGAAAAGTGCCAGCATTAAACTCTATAGGAGTTGCCCTGAATTGATAGCTTGAATCCTGCATCCAATTTTTAGAAAATTACAAAAGGCCTGGAAGTTTGCAAATTTGTGCTACCAATTAATAAAGTTGGTTGTTCCGGTAAATTGGAAAGAGTTTTATGGCCATAAAAAAATCATCATAAACGCTTTCTATACGTTTACTTACAGGAAAAATGCTAAACTGAAATTTTAATAAAAGAAAAATAAAAGCAGCAAGTAATATTGGAAACAGCCAGGCATACTTTGTAAATAAAAAATAAAAAGCAGGCACAAGAAAAACGAATGCAAATAAAATAAGTTGGAAAAATGCACCAGACAATAATACTTTTTTAATAACATTTTTTTGTTGAACAGCCTCATAAAGGCTTTGGCTAAACTGTGTAAAATTATCTTTTTGTAAACAATAATAAGCACCGGTAATAGAGCCGCCGGAAATTGTAGAAACCACATCTACATTTTGCAAAATACCCATTTGATGCAACTTATTTAGTGTACCCAAATGAAAGGCTGTAGCTCTATAGCCGCCGCCAGAAAGGGATAGTCCAATTTTATTTGGAATGGCATCCATAAGTACAAAGTTTAAGGTTTTGTAATGTACAAATTTTCCGGAGAATTTGCTATACCACAAAGAGGTAATGTATTTATAGAAAATAAAAGAATGGCAGTTTTCTAATAATTTGGATTTAAACAAATAGTTATGAGATAGCAGGATAATTCCTGCTCAAAATTAGTTGGTGCAAATCATTTGTTGATAAGCCAAAAAATTATGAACAAGAAAATATCTGTTACATATTCCTCCTATATTGCCCGCCAACTTCATACAATGCATTGGTGATTTGCCCAAGGCTGCAATATTTTACAGTATCCATTAACTCTTCAAATAAATTGCCGTTGTTTATTGCAACTTCTTGCAGTTTTTTTAATTTATCTACTGCAACAGTTTCGTTACGTTTCCAAAAAGCCTGTAGGTTTATAATTTGTTGTTCTTTTTCTTCGGTAGTGCTGCGTATAACTTCGGTAGGTAAAATAGTTGGGCTGCCACTTTTGCTTAAAAAAGTATTTACCCCAACAAGTGGTAGTTCTCCGGTATGTTTTTGATGTTCATAAAACAAACTTTCTTCCTGTATTTTATTACGCTGGTACATACGCTCCATACTACCCAATACACCACCACGTTCTGTAATTCTGTCAAACTCTGTAAGCACAGCTTCTTCAACCAAATCGGTTAACTCTTCTATTAAAAAACTACCCTGGTTAGGGTTTTCATTTTTGGCTGTGCCTAATTCTCTGTTAATAATAAGTTGTATAGCCATTGCACGGCGTACACTTTCTTCAGTAGGTGTTGTTATTGCTTCATCGTAAGCATTAGTGTGTAAACTATTACAGTTGTCATAAATAGCATACAAAGCTTGTAATGTAGTACGTATATCGTTAAAGTCAATTTCCTGAGCATGTAAACTGCGACCACTAGTTTGTATATGATACTTTAGCATTTGGCTACGCTTATTTGCTTTGTATTTATACTTCATACTTTTTGCCCAAATACGTCTTGCTACTCTGCCTATTACACTATATTCCGGATCCATGCCATTACTAAAAAAGAAAGAAAGGTTAGGTGCAAAATCATCAATATGCATTCCTCTACTCAAATAATACTCCACATAAGTAAAGCCATTGGCTAAAGTAAATGCCAATTGTGTAATTGGATTTGCACCAGCCTCGGCAATGTGATAACCACTTATGCTTACACTATAAAAATTTCTTATTTTTTGGCTTATAAAATATTCCTGTACATCTCCCATTAATTTTAAAGCAAACTCTGTACTAAAGATGCAAGTGTTTTGAGCCTGGTCTTCCTTTAATATATCGGCTTGCACTGTACCTCGTACTTGTTGTAAAGCATTTGCTTTAATTTGCTCATAAATTTCCCTTGGTAAAACATCGGCACCACTTAAGCCAAGCAAACGTAGTCCTAAACCATCACTACCTTCGGGTAAAGCACCGGTTAAATCACCCATTTTTGGAGAAACAGGCTTACCATCTGTGCCAATATATTTTGGTAAATTATTTATATTGAATTTAGTTTCTATTATGCTGTTTATTTCTTCTCTTAAATCATTTTCAATAATATATTTTTCACATTGTTGATCTATGGCAGCGTTTAAAAAAAATGCCAGCAACATTGGTGCAGGCCCATTTATCGTCATACTAACCGATGTTTTTGGGCTGCATAAATCAAAGCCGCTGTATAATTTCTTAGCATCATCAACAGTAGCAATACTTACACCACTATTTCCTACTTTACCGTAAATATCCGGCCTTGGTGCAGGATCTTCACCATAAAGTGTAACACTATCAAATGCTGTACTTAATCGTTTTGCAGGCTGACCCTGACTTACATAATGAAATCTTCTATTCGTTCTTTCGGGGCCACCCTCGCCTGCAAACATTCTTGTAGGGTCTTCGCCATCTCTTTTTAAAGGAAACACACCTGCTGTAAATGGGAAATGCCCGGGAGCATTCTCCTGACCTTGCCAGGTAAGTAAATCGCCCCAATCTTTAAATTTTGGCAAAATAACTTTTCTAATTCTTGTTCCACTAAGGCTAACCGTTGTCATGGGTTGTTTAATAACCTTATCCCTTACTTTATACTCGTAATAATCTTTTTGATATTCATCTAATTTATTTGGCCAGTTTGCAATTAGTTTTTTTGCAACAGGCGTAAGTTGATTGGTGTAAAAATCTATTTGTTGTTGTAATGCTTCTGTTACCGAAAGCTCATTTTTTTCCTTTACAATTTCTAATGCTCCATGCAGTTGATATAATTTTGTAGCAATGGCACTTTGCTCTACAACTAAATTATCATAATCTCTTATAGTAGCGGTTATTTCGCTTAAGTAACGTACACGACTACTTGGTATTATTGCTTGCGATACTTTTGCCGTAGTGCTAAAAGAGTAAGACCCAAAAACAGTGTTTGTTTTATTTTCAATAGCTAACAGCAATTTTTCAAACAAATGATTTACACCATCATCATTAAACTTGCTGGCCATAGTGCCTATAATAGGCAACTCATGGTCTTTTGCCGTAAATAAATTATGATTGCGTTTATATTGTTTACGCACATCTGCCAATGCATCCAATGCGCCGGCTTTATCAAATTTGTTTATACAAACCACATCAGCATAATCCAGCATGTTTATTTTTTCCAGCTGAGATGCAGCACCATACTCAGGTGTCATTACATACATGCTTACATCACAATAATCTAAAATACTTGCATCGCTTTGGCCTACGCCTGCACTTTCCAAAATTATAAAATCAAAGTTTGCTTCTTTACAAATATCAATAGCTTCCTGTACATGGCTGCTTAATGCGGTATTATCATCTCTGGTAGCAAGGCTACGCATATAAGCTCTCGGGTGACTTATTGCATTCATTCTAATTCTATCTCCCAATAATGCGCCACCGGTTTTTTTCTTACTTGGGTCAACAGATATTACGGCAATAGTTTTATTGGAAAAATTGTTTAAAAATCTACGAACAATTTCATCCGTTACCGACGATTTTCCAGCACCGCCTGTGCCGGTTATGCCAAGAACAGGAATGGGTTTTTGGATTGTTTGTTTTCCACTGCTTATTACCTCAATTCCATTTTCTGCGTTGGTGATTTTTCTGGCAATGGTTCGTACGTCTTTTATTTCACCCAATGTCATTGGCTGTTTATATTCCCCATTACCATTTAATGAAATATCGCAAGCAGAAATTACTTCTTCAATCATTCCTTCCAATCCCATATGTCTTCCATCGTCTGGACTATATATTTTTGTAATGCCATATTTGTGTAATTCCTCAATTTCGGCGGGTAAAATAGTGCCGCCGCCACCGCCAAATATTTTTATGTGGCCGCAACCATTTTCGTTCAATAAGTCTTTCATGTATTTAAAAAACTCTACATGCCCGCCCTGGTAACTGGTAATGGCAATTCCCTGAGCATCTTCTTCAATAGCGGCTTCAACAATTTCTTTAACACTTCTGTTGTGACCAAGATGAATAATTTCGGCACCTTTACTTTGCATAATTCTACGCATAATATTTATGGCAGCATCATGCCCATCAAATAAACTGGCGGCTGTTACTATACGAACATTGTTTTTTGTAGAAAAACTCATAATTATTTTTTTGGTTACAAGCAATTGTTCTTTGTGCGTCTTTAGTGGCGTCGCATTACATTCGTCACTATCACATTGGGCAACTTTTATTAAAGCGTAATAAAGTAAACAATCGTTTGGCAAAAATACAAATTAAGATTCTATCAATTATCATAAACATCTTTACGTCATAAAAAACAAAAAAGGCTGTTTCAAAATTTGAAACAGCCTTAAAAAGCGTAGGAAAATTAATTATTCGTTATCTCTTAATGCAACACTTCTACTTTAGCTTGCACAATTTGATTACCTCTGTCATCTCCAATTACTACCATGTAAATACCTTTTGGATAGTTACGTATATCAATATCCATAGTGCTGTAAGGTGCAGTTATTGGAATAGCCTTGCTGTAAATTTTAGCGCCTTTGCTATCGTATATTATTACCGATCTTAAGAAGCCAAAGTTTGTAGCGCCGCTATAGTAACGTATTTTAAATTGCCCGTTATTTGGATTTGGATATACAAAAACATTATCCAGTTTAGCTGCATTAATTACAACAGCGTTAGATAAAGCGGTACAACCTTGTGCAGTGGTAACCCTAGCAGTATAACTACCCAATTGATCTACATTTACCAGTAGCTGATTAGCTGTTGCACCAGTTACTAGTACTCCATTTTTATACCATTCTATTGTATTTGTTCCTATCGAAGGTGTAATAGAAGCAGTAATAGTTGTAGATGTTAATGGTGTTAAACTTAAAGTTGGGGCTGCAGCAATACCTATGATTGGCTGTGTATTTACAGTTACTGTTACACTGGCACAAACAGTTGTGTTACAAGTCCCTTCGGCTCTTACATAATAAGTAGTAGTTGTGTTAACTGCAACATTACTTAAAGTGGCTCCTGTACCAATTAATGTACCACCGCAACTACCTGTGTACCATTTCCACGTGGCTCCTGTTCCTAAAGCGCCACCTTGTACAGATAAAGTTGTTATTGTTGGTCCGCAATTAGTAGTTACACTACTTGTAGCTCCGGTTGGTGCTACCGAGTTACCATTTACAGTTATCGTAAATGTTGTAGGTGTTCCTACACAACCCGAAGCTGTGTTAGGTGTTACCGTTATTGTTGCAGTTACCGCATTTGGTGTTGTATTTATTGCAGTAAATGCCGGAATATTACCTGTGCCACTAGCGGCCAAACCAATAGATGGAGTGTTATTTGTCCAACTAAATGTCGTACCAGTTACAGTTCCCGTAAAGTTAATTGCTGTTGTAGTTGCACCAGTGCATAACGTTTGGTTTGCAACGCTATTTACATTGGCTGTAGGATTAACAGTTATAGTAAATGTTCGGGCTACACCTGTACAACCTGCAGCTGCTGGTGTAACGGTTATAGTTGCTGTTATTGGTGCAGATGTATTATTTACAGCAGTAAACGCTGCTATATTACCTGTTCCACTTGCTGCTAAGCCAATAGATGGAGTATTGTTTGTCCAGTTAAATACTGTACCTGCTACTGTGCCTGTAAAGTTTATAGCTGTTGTTACAGCTCCATTACAAAGTGTTTGGTTAGCAGGTTGAGTTACTGTTGGTGTTGGTTTTACAGTGTCTATTGCAATTATAGCTGGGCCAGTACAACCATTTATACTTGGTGTTATGGTAAAAGTTACAACAACTGGCGTAGCCGAAGTTGTAGTTAAAGTTCCACTAATATTTCCGGTACCGGTGGCAGCTATACCGGTGGCTAATGCAACGTTATCTCTTGTCCAATTATATACTGTACCAACTACAGGACTTGTTAAACTAATAGTAGTAATTGGTGAGCCAGAGCAATTTATTTGTGTTGCAGGTGTAGCTATGGCAGTTGTGGTTGGTTGTATCAATACAGTGGCTGTAACTGGCGTACCTACACAACCTGCGGCAGTTGGTGTTATGGTAAATGTTACTAATATTGGCGCATTAGTCGTATTTATCATAAAACCTGTAATAGATGGGCCAGAGCCATTTGCCTGTATACCGCCGGGTGCTGTTGTACCACTACTATTATCTCTCGTCCATGTATACGTAGTGCCTGGTGTGGTACTTGCAAATACGATTGGAGTAATTGTTACGCCATTACATATAGTTTGTGCTGCAGGCGTTGCTGTCATTACTGGTCTTGGATTTACAATTACTGTTGCTGTTGTAGTTGGCCCTACACAGCCCTGTGGTGATGTAGGGGTAATCGTAAACGTTATTGTTACTGGTAATGGCGTAGTGTTGGTTAATGCACCGCTAATATTACCTGATCCACTTGCTGCTATACCGGTTACAGTGGCGGTGTTATCTCTTGTCCAGGCAAAAGTTGTACCTGTTACATTACTTGTTAATACTATTGGTGTTATAGTATTACCGCTACATATTGTTTGACTAGCTGGAGTAGCTATTGCATTAGGGGTTGGGTTCACTAGTACTGTGGCAGTAATTGATGTGCCTGTACAAGTTGTACCTGCATTTGTAAATGTAGGTGTAATGGTAAATGTTACTGTTACGGGTGCAAAGGTTGTGTTAGTTAGTGTACCTGCTATATCACCCGTTCCACTTGCAGCAATACCTGTTACTGTTGCACTATTATTTCTACTCCAATTATATACAGTACCTGGCACATTGCCCGTTAATATAATTGTTGTAATTGGATTAGCTGAACATATAGTTTGGCTTGATGGGGTTGCTACAGCATTAGGTATTGGATTAACAGTAATTAGCTGTGTACACTCTGCAAAATTGCCACAACCATCTGTTGCTCTATATGTTCGGGTAATAATGTATGGAACTGTTGTAGAATGAGTACTAATATCACTTACATGAATTATGGTAATAGCCCCTGTACAATTATCCGTTGCCGTAACCAAAGATATATTAGCGGCAGGAACCCCAGCAGCACTGCAAACTGTTATTGCAGCAGGGCATGTAATTACCGGTGGTATATTATCTATTCTTGTGTTGTATGTTACCGCTGTTGCATTGCCGCAACCATCTGTAGTGGTAACTGTAATTACTGCACTACATGTACCTACAGTTGACGCAACTTCTGTTAATGCACCTGGGCAATTATCAGTAGCAGATGTTGCCGCTAATGCTGCTGCTTCGGCTGCTGCTACTGTCGGATAACAGCTTGCAATAGTACCTACTGTTACTGTTGGTGCTGTATTATCTATTCTGGTATTATAGGTTACTGCTGTTGCATTGCCGCAACCATCTGTAGTGGTTACAGTAATTACTGCACTGCATGTACCTACAGTTGACGCAACTTCTGTTAATGCACCTGGGCAATTATCAGTAGCAGATGTCGCCGCTAATGCTGCTGCTTCGGCTGCTGCTACTGTTGGATAACAGCTTGCAATAGTGCCAACCGTTACTGTTGGAGCTGTATTGTCTATTCTAGTATTGTAAGTAACATCTGTTGAATTACCCGCCGCATCAGTAGTGGTTACGGTAATAACTGCACTACATGTACCAACAGTACTTGCTGCTTCGGTTAATACACCAGGGCAATTATCTGTTGCACTTGTTGCGGCTAATGCTGCCGCTTGGGCTGCTGCTACGGTTGGGTAGCAACTTCCAATAGTACCCACTGTTACTGTTGGTGCTTGCGTATCGTTAATAGTTACCGTAAATGAACAGTTAACACTACCGCAAGCATTTGTTGCAGTTACAGTTACGGTGGTTGTTCCTACATTAAAGAAGGAACCGCTACCATTTCCAGCACCACTACCAGTAGTAGCACCCGCAAATGTATAAGTTTCTGTTGGTATTGGTAAACCACCAACAGTTGTAGAATATGTAATTACTCTTCCACATTGTCCTGTAGTATTAGGTTGAGTAATATTTGCAGGACATATAATAGTTGGAGGTAAACTTGTAACTACCACTGTTATAGAATCAAGTCTATTACATCCCACATTGCCATAACCCATAGTTGCATAAAACTTAGTATCTACAAATAATGGAGGTGTTACAATAGATCGAGTAGTAGCTCCACCTGGATTCCAAGAATAACTATTTGCCACAGGAGCTGTTAATGTAGTAGTACTTGCGCAAGTAACTGTTGGTGGTGTTGCAATAATAGGTGATGCATCTCTTGGCACATCTACCGTAAGGCTATAGTTAGCACAGCCCTGTCCAGGGTTCACTTCATGTACTACAACTACTATAGTGCCATTGGCGGGTATAGTGGCTTCGTAGAAAATACTGGTTGAAGGTGATGAACCCGGATCAGCCAGATAATTGGTACACTGAGCATTGGGATCGTAGCTGCCGGTATATGCCGCACTGAATATTGCAGTACCACAACCTGAATTAAGGCCAATAACAGCACAAACAGGTACTGGGCGTGGGTTGGTAATGGTATAACTATCGTAAGCCCTAGATCCAGCAGTGGTAAAAATACCTGGGCAAGCCTTTGGTGCTGCACAAGTGCTAATGCTAGCAAATCTATTTAATCTGCCCGTTTGTTGTGCATCTGTTCCTGTAAGGCTGCCTGTAAATACATAATCAGCAGCATTAACAACGGTTGTTGCACTAGTGGCACAACCAAATTGATTAGTAACCACTAACTCGTAAATACCAGAACTTGTTACGGCCAAAGTTTGTGCAGTACCCACGCCGGCAAATGGAGTGGTCAAGTAGCTTTTACCCCACTGATAAGTATAGTTAGGGTCTACTGGTCCTGCCAACGTAGTACCCGTTGGGCAGAATGTACCACCGCCTGTGATGGTAAAGCTAGCAGGGTTGCCGTTCACCACTACATTTACCTCATCAAAAGTGGATGGGCAAGGGTTGTTGGAAACGGTCCACCTGAAGGTGTAAGTACCAAGGGTATTCAGACCTGTGATAATGGTATTGGGTGCACTTGGCGAAATAATATTGGCTGTTACTGGACCAGCTACTTGCGTCCAAACGCCTGTACCCACTGTGGGTACTGCTGCAGTCATGGTAGCTCTAGCCGGTGATACACAAGCTGTTTTGTCAAGTCCTGCATCGGCCACTGAAGGTGTACCAGCAAAGTTCACCACTACATCATCTTGTGAGCTATTAGGGCAAGGTGCACCAGTAGCAATTGTCCATCTTAAGGTATATATACCATTGATAGATGCTGTAGCAGTAGCCACAGGATCGTTGATATTACTGAAGTTAACAGTACCAGGACCTGTTACCAGTGTCCAAGTACCTGTACCTACTGTTGGTGTATTACCTGCCAGCGTATAAGTCAAGCCACAAACTGAAGCATCAACTCCTGCATTAGCAGTAGTAGGTAATGGGCTTATAGTAACCGTAGCTGAATCAACCGTGGTACATCCCATTACCATAGCCAAGCGTTACAAAATATTCAGTAGTGGCTGCTGGTGTAACGGTAATAGCCTGTGTAGTATTTCCACCAGGGTTCCATGAATATGAACTGGCCAATGGTGCAGTTAAGGTTACTGACGTAGCCGAACAAATGGGGCCGCTTGGGCTAACTGTAATTCCTGTTTCCCTTGGCACATCCACCGTTAATTGATAGCTGGCACAACCCGTAGCTGGATTTACTTCATGCACCACTACTACAATAGTAGCATTAGCTGGTATAGTAACTTCCATATATCCTGTACCAGGGAACGATGAACCAGGATCTGCCAAATAATTGGTACAAAGTGATGTGGGGTTAAAGCTACCTAAGTAAGCCACATTGAAAAGGCTGGTGCCGCAATCACTTCTGAGTCCAATAGTAGCACAAACTGGTACACTACGTGGGTTTGTAATATTATAGCTATCGTAGAATCTGGCGCCAGTTGTAGTGAATGTAAGTGGGCAGGCTTTGGGCGCTGCACAAGTACTCAACGTAGCAAATCTATTTAATCTACCTGTTTGTTGTGCATCACCTGTAGCTAGGCTACCGTTAAAAACAAAATCTGCTTTGCTTACTGGTGTTGTATCAGATGTTGCACAACCAAATTGGTTGGTGACAATTAAGCGATAATTACCAGACGATGTTACATCTTGAGTTGAAGCAGTACCTCCAAAAGTGGTAAAGCTATTTGGATTGGAAATACCTGATAGGCTTCTTTGCCAAGTATAAGTATAATTAGGATCCACTGGCCCTGTAAGCGTAGTTGTGCCAGGACAGAATGTACCTCCACCAGCCAAAGTAAACAGTGCTGGGTTGGGGTTAACAATTATATTAACGGTATCCCTTGAAGGAGGACAAGTTCCGTTGGTTATGGTCCATACATAAGTGTAAGTACCAGCAGTATTTAACCCAACAACAATTGTAATAGGATTACTTACTCCGAAACTGGTAGAAACTGGGCCGCTAATTTGCGACCAAGCACCTGTACCTACAGTGGGAGTATTTGCGGCCATGTTAGCAGTACCTGGGTTGATACATGCGTTGATATCTGGCCCTGCATTAGAAGTTGTTGGTAGTGCGTCAACAGTTACTGTTGTACCTGCAGATGGAGCAGATGTACAACCTGCAGTAGTTACTGTTACTGTATAGGTACCAGCAGTTGTAACAGTTATTGACTGTGTTGTTTCACCTGTTGACCAAAGATTGCCAGATGCAGATGAAGAAGTTAATACCACACTACCTCCTACACAGAAAGTTGTTGGTCCGCCAGCTGTAATAGTTGGTGTTGGAGGTGTTGGGTTTACTGTAACTGTTGTACCTGCAGAAGGTGTTGATGTACAACCTCCGCTAGTTACAGTAACGGTATATGTTCCTGATGTTGTAACAGTAATTGACTGTGTTGTTTCACCTGTTGACCATGTATTACCAGTTGCAGATGATGAAGTTAATACCACACTACCACCTGCACAGAATGTTGTTGGGCCTCCTGCCGTAATGGTAGGAGCAGCAGGCAATGGATTTACTGTACCTGTTACTGCTACATTTACTGTTGTAACACCTGTTGAGGCAAGGGTAATATCACCTGAAGGCGTACCAGTAGCAGATGCAGCCAATCTTACATAAATTGGTGTAGAAGGTACCGTACCGCCAGATTGAGTTAATGTTATTGATGTTGTAAAGCCGCTGCCGCTAGTTGTAGAAATTTCGAGACCTGCTGGTGCCGTAATAATTATATTGGCTGTTAATCCACTTCCATCTACAGTGAAACTTTGTTCGGCAGAAGCCGTACCAGCACAAGATGTAAATGCTGTTAACGGAGTACCTGTAACATTAATAGTAGGTGCTAATGCTGATAAATAGTTACAGCCTGTAGGTAATGTAAAGCTTGGAGGTGTGCTATTATCTTTTGTCCAATTAGCTTGATTATTTAAAGCTGCTCTTAAGGTATTTACAGGTCCTGTTACAGCTGGTAAATTACATAAGCCAAATTTTGAATTATTAAATTCTGAGCTTGGTATATCTTGAACACCAATCCAAATAGCATTTGTACCGGTTGTTAACCCTGTAGGCAAAGCACTTGCATTGGCAGAATTTGCTGTACCATCCCAAGCTGCTGCTGTCGTAGAAACGGCATCGCCGATTGTTGTACTTAACACATTGTGGTGTATTGCAGTTATAAAAGTTGGAGCTGCTGCCGAACCACGATAAGCCAAAATTTGATCGCCGCTGGTAGAAAGATTTAAAGCTGTACCCGTAACTGTTCCGGCAGAACCACCAGCTACAAGCGTACTTGTAAGACCACTAATTTTAATTTCTGTGCCTGCTGGATAAGCAGCATTACTTGTCCATGTTACCGTTTCTTCTGCAGTTCTAAACGCGTTAGTACTTAGCCAACCATTATTAGTAAAATGTATAGTTGTCGCTGGTCCTATATTTCGTAATAAAACAAAAGAAAAATCATCATTTGTTGAAGTAGATGTATAACCACTAAATGCAATATCGCCTGCATTTAAAGTTGTAGCACCTGCTGGTAAAGGAGTTACTACCCATGATGCCAAAACCACGTATGTTCCTTGGCAACCAGCACTACAATTAGCTCTTCTTCCTTCAATAAATACAGTACCGCTACCTGCAGCCAAGCCTGTAGTACTAATATTACTACCCGGTGTGTAGGGTAAATAAGATGCACCATTATTTGTTGTATATCTAAAATCATCTGCACAACCTGTGCCACCGCTACCAGCATTAAATGTTGCACTTACAGGTGTGCCATCTGCTACTGTTGCTGTTGCTGGTGTTTTAGCCAATATTGATGGACTAATTGGCAAGGCTGTAACTGTAAGTGTACCATTTGTTGAATTTACAGAGCCTGTACCGTTTGTGGCTACACATCTATATATATAACCATTTAACGAAATTGGAGCTGCATTAATATTAAGTAAAGCTGTTGTGGCGCCAGAATATGTAGTATTGTTTACAATATTTACAAAACCACCGCCATTATCTACTTGCCATTGATATGAAGCCGCATTACTAGCTGCTACTGTAATACTGGTATTTGCAAGTTCACACAATGTAATAGTTGCAGGAGGGTTAGTGGTAAATATTGGTGCCGGCAAGCCTGCAATATAATTGCAGCCTGTAGGAATGGCAATTGTTGGCCCTCCATCTTCACTAAACCAATTGGCTTTATTATTTAATGCTGCTCTTGCCAATGCCGCAGTACTTACATCTGGCCCACAAACAAATTTTGCATTATCATCTTCTGAAGCACTTACATCTTGAGTACCTATCCAAATACAATTTGTACCTGTGGTTAAACCTGTAGGTAAAGAGCTGCTATTGGTGGTATTTGCTGTACCATCCCAAGCGGCGGCTGTTGTGGAAACCGGGTCGTTGATTGGAGCAGTGGATTGATAAACATTCATATGTATGGCACTAATAAATGTAGGCGAACCTGCTGTTCCCTGATATGCCAAAATCTGATCGCCACTGGTTGATAAACTTAACATTGTACCTGTACAAGTACCTGCAGATGCCCCACCTACTAATGTAGCGGAAGCTACTAACGGACTTGGACTTGTAGTGCCCGATATCAAGATTTCGGTACCTGCTGATAAAGCAGCTGTTGATGTCCATGTTGTTGTTTGCTCACCCGATCTAAAAACATTTGTGCTTAACCAACCGTTATCGGTAAAATTAATTACAGTTCCGGTTGTTACGTTTTTTAATAACACAAACGAAAACGAATCTACATTGGTAGCAGAAGAAATATACCCGGTAAAGGCTATATCGCCGGCTACTAATGTTGTTTGAGCTTTTACATTACTTTGTAATGTTGCAAAAATTAAGAGTATGCAGAAACTGCGGAGAAAATTTCTCATAACAGGAAAGGTTTAGGTTTGGTTTATATTGTATAAAAATATGTCAATTATTTTAATAAATTATGTAATACATAATTTATTAAACAGGTTTTTCAGGATAAATATTGGAGATTAATTTACATTACAAAATGTAAAACTGTTATTATAAAATATAATGCAATTATTGCTTTATCAACTTAAATACTGAGCCGTCTTCCATCTTTAAAAAGTAAATACCAGCTTTTAAAGATTCGCTATTTATTTTTTGAAAATTAGTAACACAACTAATACTCATTACTTTTTTTCCTTGCAAATTCGTTAGCACTGCTGTTTTACTACTATTTTTTCCGTTTTGTTGAATGGTAAATTCATTAACAAAGGGATTTGGAAAAACAGTTATTGCTGTATTTAATTTTACGTTTAATGGAACCACATTGCTGTAAACTAATTTACCAGATTGCTCAGTTATTTTAAGGCGATAATAAGTATTTTGTACCAGTAATACGTTATCTGTATAGTAATATATACCATTAGTAGATGAACTTACATTAATTGTAGATAAAGGTTTGAAAGAAATACCATCTGTGCTTTTTTCAATAACAAAATTGTTGATGCCAGCTTTTTCTTGTAATTTCCAGTGAAGTGTTGCAGATTTATCTGTGTTTAGTTTGGCAGTAAATTCAATATCATTAATTGCGGTAACTGTAAAAAACTACAGCCAGACGGAACAGTAACAGGTGCAGTAGGAGAGCCATTTGATTTTGTCCAATTGGCAGGATTGTTTACTGCAGCTCTAATTTGAGCCACAGTTCCAGGAACTCCGGTACAATTAAAAACCGCATTGTCAAATTCTGAAGCAGACACTTGAAATGTACCAACCCATATGGCAGTACTTCCGGTTGTTAATCCGGTAGGCAATGATGAAGCTGTTGTATTATTTGAATTTGTATTATCCCAAGTAGCAGCATCAGTAGCTACTGGATCACTTATTGGTGGAGTAGATTGGTAAACGTTCATGTGTATTGCACTAATAAAAGTAGGAGAAGCAACTGTACCTTGATAAGCCAAAACCTGATCGCCTGAAGTTGATAACGAAAGCATATTACCTGTACAAGTCCCGAGACTTGAAATTATTGTTGCTGAACCACCAACTCCAGAAATTTTCACCTCTGTACCAGTCAACATTGCAGCAGAACTAGTCCAAACAAGCGTTTCTTCTCCTGCACGAAAAATATTAGTGTTTAACCAACTGTTATCGGTAAAAGTAATCGTAGTTCCTGAAGGTATATTTTTAAGTAATACAAAAGAAAATTCATCGGTACTTCCGGCAGAAATATAGCCTGTAAAAGCAATATCCCCGGCAGCCAACACTTGTGCATTTGCTTGCTTTGTGTTTATGCAAAAAATTAGTACAAAAATAATTTTGTAAGTATAAGTAAAGATACTTTTCATGAATTAAGGTTTAGCATCACAAGTTGCTTATAAAATTAACAATTTTTGTGGCAATTTGTGTAGGTAAAAGTACCTGTTTTTAGTTAATTAAAGCAAGCTCCTTTGGTAATTCCAAAATTTGACAGTTTCCAGCCACTAAAAAAGCCCTCTTGCAGATAAACTATGTTGAGTATTATTTTTTTGTTATCAACTGTTTTTACAATTAAGCCTTCGTTTTTTGAGCAGGCAATAATTGTTCCGGGTGTTAAGTCTGTATCATTACAATCTCCTGCAACTTCGGCTTCTGTTACACCAATAAACCAATTATCTACTACTGCTCCTGCACCTTTGTTCCAAGGGTTACAGGCATTTACAAGCCTTATTATTTTGGTTGCATCCATTTGTTGCCAGTTTATTGTTAAATCTTTAGCTACCGGCATTTCAAAATAATTAGCCTTGGTTTCATCTTGTGCGACTGATGGTATTACTGTACCGTACGATAAAATTTTTAATAAATTAGCGGCGAGTTTTGCCGCCAAAAAGGCGAGTTTAGATTGTAGTATTCCGTAAGTATCTGTATTCTCTATTTGCACTTTTTCCTGCAAAATTATTTGGCCGGTATCTATACCTTCATCAACCTTATGCACCGTTACACCAGCCTCTTTATCGTTGTTTAACAAATGCCACAAAATGGGATGTGGCCCACGGCATTGCGGAAGTAACCCGTAATGAAAATTAATAAACCCTTTTTCGGGTAAGGTTAATAGCTGTGGAGTAATGATGTATGGGAAAGTCATCATTAGCCCTACATTTATTTGATATTGTTTAATAGCTTCGCTTATTTGTGTTTTATATTCTTTTTTGTTAAGCAACAATAATGGCACATTGGTATCCTGCATAAGTTGCTCCAAAATTTGTTGCATTTCCTTATTGCGTTTAGGAATACCAATGGCACCAACTTTGCCATAAAACAAAAACTCTTTTATGCCGGGAATGGCAATTGGATTATTGCAAAGTATGAGTGCTTTTACATTGTTCATTATCCGGTTTGTTTATATATATTTTTTGAGTAGCAAAATTTAAATACATAAATATGTATTACGCCAACCCGATTTTTCGGCCGGATTTAGGGTGTCTTTTGCAAATTCGCCCCAAATTACATTTATGTTTTCTTCTTCTTTAGCAGAAATATTAATATCAAAATTATTTTTACATGTAGCTAAATACGATGGCCCGTAGGTTTCATGTGTTGATTCATCAATTTTAATCCAGCCTCGTGGGCTTGATATTTTTTTACCTTTTATTATGTTTATAATTTCTTGTGCATTGGTTTTCCGTTTGCCGATTGATGTAAAATTTCTTTAACTATTATACCTGTTTCCCAACCTAAAAGCGAAAAATAATTTGCCGGCTTGGTTAATGCTGTTTGTATGTTAGTTACAAAATCAAGATTATCCTTGTTTTGTAAAGATGCATGCCACGGAATATATCCTTTTACATTATTAATGGTAAAAGCATCTCCTAATAATACTTTTAAAGATTCATCCAGCATCATTGGCGATACAAATAAGTTTAAATTAAATTCATTTTGCAGCGGCGAAATTTGGGTGTAAAATTTTACAGCTTGCTCACCCGAAAAAAGGCAAAGCAAATTATTTACCTCTTTATTATTGTTTAAAAAATCTTTTAAAGGATCAAGCGTAAACTCATCAAGTTTTAAATGCGTTATATGGTTAAGCAATGGCTGGCCACCATTTTGCTGATTGCCCGATAACATGGAATAACATATTTGATACCCTGCATCATAATACGAAGCTGTATTTATAACCTGTTTATTGTTTTGTTGTGCAGCAAGCTTACCTGTAAGCTTTGCATGTAAGCAAAAGTTAAGGGAATGTGTAATGGTAGTTGGTGCAGCTTGCCATGTTTCGGGCAAATTGGCGCCAAAATTTACCACTAACAAAATTTTATTACTTGCTGTAAAAAGCGGTTGAAGCATTTCGGCAATTTTAGCATCTGCAAAAACAATTACCACATCTGCCTCTTCCTGCAAAATCATTTTTTCGGCCTTGGTATAAATTTCTGGCTCTTCTATCCCAAATCCTATATTGTCTGTAATAAATTTAACCTTACTAAATTGGTTGCAAAATTTAAGGTATTGTTTTATTGCATTAAAAAAATCTAACCCAAGCGAAGGAAATAAAGTAGAACGGGGTAATAAAATTCCAACAGAAAGCATTCTATTAATAATTAAGTGGTTGAGTTTGTTGTGTAAAAATAATCCCTCTTCTTAAAACCAAGAAGAGGGATTTAACTATTTATATTTGTATTAATCTCTGCTGGGAAAAATACCTTCTACACAAAAAATAAAATTCATACCTGTGTAAGGAGGCATATTGCTAAAGGGTTGGTTACTTCCGGTGAAACCTACGGCAAGTGTTGAAGCATCGGCTGCCATACTTACCAAATCGGTTGCAGCAGAAGTATATACAGGTTGCCATGCACCAAATCTTCTACCACTTGCATCGTCTGTTAACCCTGCGGTGTCGTTATTAATTTGCATATTTACACTACCGGTTAAAGTATGGTTGTGAAAGGGCAAATTTGTAGATATTAGTGTTGTATTTGGCGTACCGGACATTTCGCCTAATTGTATTGCCGGTAAGCCCGGCCCTTGTGCAAACTGAGCCCCAACGGCAATTCTTCCTCTAAAATCGGGCACAGCAAAAGTAGTTTGGCCGTTACCGCCGTATGTTGTACCTACTAATGCAAATACTGCTGTCCATTGTGCAATGGATAATAATTGACCGTTACAAAGTTGCCAACCTCTTGGAGCAAAATTGCCGGCAAACATTCTTATTTCTGCTAAAGTACCTTCCATAATTTTAATGATTTAAATGTTGTTAAATATAGATACTAGCATTAATCTCTGGAAGGGAAAATACCAAACATGCAAATAATATAATTCATACCAAGATATGGCGGCATAATGCTAAATGGTTGACTACCTCCATTTACACCCACTTGTAAAGTTGAGGCATCTGCTGCCATATTTACTAAATCGCTATTTGCTGCAGTAAAAACTGAGCCAAATGCACCAAAACGTCTGCCGGTGGCATCGTCTGTTAAGCCGGCGGTATCGTTATTAATTTGCATATTAACGGTACCTGTTAAGGCATGATTATGTGCAGGCATATTACCTGTTGTTAAAGTAACCGTTGGTGTGCCTGCCATTTGCCCAAGTTGTACATTTGGTAACCCGGGCCCTGTGCCTGTGCCTACTGCTACTCTACCCCTAAAATCGGGGAGGGCAAAAGTTGTTTGGCCGTTACCGCCATAAGTAGTACCTAAAATTGAAAACAATGCTGTGTTTTGGGCAATAGAAATAAGTTGATTGTTGCAAAAAGACCAAGTACGTGGGCTAAACGTGCCAGCAAACATTCGGATTTCGCCAATAGTTCCTTCCATAATAGATAAGAGTTTAAGTTAAGGTTTATTTCTTCTGCCATAAAAATAAAGAGAAAAAAAGAATAAATGCAATTATTTTTTTACCTATTTGAAATATTTAAAACAAATCTGTATTTTGTATCATGGAAAAAAATTAGCTATTTAAATTTTTAGCTATATCTTTATTTACCTAAACCTAATTCATGAAATCTAGAAGAAACTTCATTCAAAAGGAAGTCTTGCTGCCTTAGCATTTGTTGCAGTTAAGCCTTTTAAAACTTTTGCCAGTACTGTAGCACCGGTTACCGGCTTCTCCATCAACAACAATAAGCTTGTATTAGTACATGCAGGCAATAGTAAAAAACACTTACAGTATGCTACGCAAAAAATTACTTCGCTTAAAAAAAGTACAGGTAATTTAGTTGTTGTACAAACAGGTAAGCCTGCCGTTGAAACAGCACAACACTATTGTGATGTTTCGATGGTTACAGATATTAATACAACCCTTACCAACGAAAGCTACCGTATTGTTTACAAAGGCGATATTAAAGTTGGCGTTATTAAGGCATTGGCAGGCGAAAAAAATACTGTTCAACGTATTAATACATTATCTGCTTATTTAAAGAAAGAAAAAGATTGCCAACTGGTTGTATGTTTATCTCAACTTGGCTTTAAAAATAAAGTTGTGTTAGATGATATTAAACTTGCGCAACAATCAACAAATGTTGATGTAATTATTGGTGGCCATTTATCTAATTTTTCTGCATATCCTTTTGTTGCACAAAACACCAATAAGGCAGAAGTAATTATACAATCGGCTACAGATAACGGATTTGCATTGGGTAATATCGAAATTGAATTTGATAATACGCTGGCCAAAAAATCTATTGCTATCAATAATTTACTTACTCGTATTGCTTAATTAATCAATACACAATTTTTGCATTTACGGCATGAGCAAACCCATTTATGTACTTGGCACAGGCCTAAGCCATGATGGTTCATCTTGCTTGTTAAAAGACGGGGAAATTGTTGTGGCTATTGAAAAGGAACGTGTTTCCCGAATTAAACATGACGGCGGTAACGACACTCTTACTGTGCAATACTGCTTAGATGCAGCAGGCATTACATTAAACGATATTTCATTAGTGGTGCAATGCTCCAATTTTGAAAAAGACGAAATTGAAAAGCATCTATATAAAGGGAATCGCCTTTTTAATAAAGACTGCAATATTCCGTTTGTAACTATTTCTCATCACTTAGCGCATGCTTACAGCGCCATTGGTACTTCGCCATTTGATGAATGCGGAGTGATGGTAATTGATGGCTGTGGTAGTTTTTATCATCAATGCGATGATCTTGCCGGTGCACTTATTCCTGCACATGTAAATAGCCAACCGGGTTTGTATGGCGAAAAAGACAGTTACTATTTTTTTGATGGAAAAAATTTAAACCCTGTTTACAAAGATTTTTCCATTATTAATTATAATCAAAAAGCCGGGCAAGTTTATTTACCTACCTCCAATCATTCTATTGGTGGTTTATACAGTATGGCAAGCAATTATTGTTTTGGCGATTTTGACGATGCCGGAAAATTAATGGGCCTTGCACCTTATGGTATAAAAGATTTTTATACTGAAAAACTTTTTATTTTAAAGGATGAAAATATTTGGGTAGATGAAGATGTAATGCACAAACACTTTACAAAACCTGTAGATTTTTTAAATCACCCGTTTAAAGAAAACTTTCAATACTTTGCCAATATTGCAAAATGGGTACAAGATGAAACCGAAAGAGCCATCTTATATATTTTTAAAAGCCGCTTAGCATTGCAACCGCATAAAAATATTTGTTATGCCGGAGGTGTGGCATTAAATGCAGTTGCCAACACAAAAATTATACAAGAAATAGGTATTGAAAATTTATACATAGAACCTGCCGCAGGCGATAATGGCCTTGCTATTGGTTGCGCTTTTTATGGATGGATGAGTGTTTTACAAAAAGAAAAAGTAAAGCATACTGAAAGTACATTTTTGGGCAAAGTTTATAGCGATAACGAGATACTTAAAGCGATCAACAAAAGAGATAGTAAAGTTATTTATACGCAAGAAAATAATGTTTCAGAAAAAGTAGTTGAATATTTATTGCAGGGAAAAACAATTGCATGGTTTCAACAAGGAGCCGAGTTTGGCCCAAGAGCTTTGGGAAGAAGAAGTATTTTAGCCGATCCCAGAAATGCTGAAATTCAACTGCATATTAACTCAACCATAAAATTCAGGGAAGATTTCAGGCCTTTTGCACCATCTGTTTTATTGGATGATAAAGATGAATATTTTGAACTGGGTTTAGAAAGCCCATATATGATTTTGATTGACAAAATAAAAGATGAGTGGAAAGGTAAAATGCCCGGCATAGTGCATGTAGACGGCACTTGCAGAGTACAAACTGTTAAAGATAAAACAGAGCCTTTTTATAAGTTGCTGCAAGAATGGAAAAAGAAAACCGGTATTTCGGTTTTACTCAATACTTCTTTTAATAAAAAAGGAATGCCCATTGTAGAAACACCGGCAGAGGCATTAGATTTCTTTTATTCTTGTAATTTAGATGTGCTGGTTTTAAATGGTTTTATTGTAACAAAATAATTAATGATGCTCAAATACTTAAAACTTCCTTTTTTGTTTGATGTAATTCAAATGCAGCAGGAAGTGGAGCAATTAGGCAATACACTTTGGAAACTACATTACCAGGTAAAACATTACAACGGCGAATGGAGTGCTGTTCCTTTAAGAAGTATTAATGGCGAAACGGGCAATGTACTTATATCGCCTGTGGAAGATGCTACCCTATATAAGGATACCGCATTATTAAACGATTGCCCATATTTAAAACAAGTACTAAAAAAATTTGAATGCAATTTAATGGCAGTACGGTTATTAAAACTTACTGCAGGTACACAAATACATGAGCACAAAGATGCTGATTTGTGTATTGAAGAAGGGTTAGTTCGTTTTCACATTCCCGTTATTACCAATACCGAAATTGATTTTTACTTGCAAGGCGAAAAAATGGTTTTGCAGGAAGGAGAGTGTTGGTATATGAATTTTAATTTGCCTCATTCTTTACATAACAAAAGTAAAACCGATAGAATCCATTTAGTGATAGATGCCGAAGTTAACGACTGGGTAAAAAACCTATTTTCATCTCCCAAAATAAAAATAAAAAAAGAAATAGAAGACAAACCCAAACATAATAAAGAAGAGCAATTAGAAATAATATCTCACCTGCGTAAAATGAATACTGCGGTTTCTAATAAACTGGCAGACGATATGGAAAAGCAGCTCAATTAAGTACTTTAATTAAACATCTGCCCACATTCTAAACAAATTACTATGTGTTTGCAGCAGCAAATTTGTTTCGGCAGCATTAGGGGCTTGTTGATACAATACACTATGCACTTGGTTTAACTGAAAAAGAATTTGCCTTTGCTCCGGTGCCTTTACATTGCTTTGTATCCATGTAACGGCGGCTAATCTTTCGCCACTTTTAATTTCATTAACACAATGTAAAAATTGGCAGGGGTACAAAACAGCATCGCCTTTTTCGGGCTTAAACGAAACCAGGTTGCTGCCGTTTTGAATAAGCAATTCGCCGCCTTCATATGTGCTTGGATTACTCAAAAAAATTGTCATTGCTAAATCTGTACGTATTGCCGGGTTACCCATCATCGGACTATCTACATGCCAGCCGTAATATTTACCACTTGTGTATTTGCTAATAATAAAAGGATGAATTGCCTTGGGCAAAGCTGCAATATTAAACAAAGGGCTTTGTTGTATTGCAGTATTTAATATTTTTTGAATTTGTAAATTACTATCGTCGGTTGCATCAATTTGCAAATTATTTTTTACTTCTTTTGCAGCCATGCTGGCTGTTAGTTTACCGTCGGTAAAACTTGCTTTTGTAAGCAATGATTCTATCTCAACAATTTCTTCGGGCTTTAATAATGCCGGGATATGAATAAAATTCTGGCTCATAATATATAAGGTTTAATGAAGTGACTACTAAAATTAATCTCTTAGCCAGTTTAGCATTGCAGGATAAACAGGTTTATCGGGCTCTTGCTCATTTTTTCTTTCTAATGCCATGCCAGTCCACTGTAGCATGGGTACACCAAAATATCTTCCCTGATTAAAATTTTCGGCAATGTTTGAACCTCCCTTTTGGTATCCCTCGTCATGAAAAACAAAAGAAGCATCGATACCTAAATGCATACAAACTGCATAACTCCATGCAATTGCCATCATTTCTTCTGCCTCTCTTTGCTCTCTTAAAGCAATGCTGTGTTCGTTTAAACCGGCTCTATCCGCAGCAGGTACTACAGCAATATGACCTGCCTCATGCAAAATATCTCCCGGATATTTTAGTTTTTCTTCATCAACAATTATTTCTCCTTTTTCTATACTAATACCGGGTAAAAAGTTTTGTACTCAATGCTTTTAAAATGCACATTTATGCCAACGTTAATTAAAAACTTAACAACAGTTTTAAAAATATCGGTTTCTACTAATTTTACTACATTAGTCATAATGTAAAAATAAGTTTTATTATAAAGCTAAATTAACACAAGCATACATTTAAGCAAGTTACTCAATATGTGTAAATACAAACCCCGGGGTTTTATCCATTTTATATTTTACATTAAAAGTTGTCGGATACTCAAAATCGGTTGTGCTTGCTATTTTAAGGGGTATTGTAAGGCTTGTTTCATTCCTGTTTAAATAATTATTTCCGTACAATTGTATTTGTGTTTCCAAAACCAACTCAGTAAACGAAGATGAAGTTGGTGGCGGAATTGTAATGGTAATACCACTCGAAAATATTGGAATATTTTCTGTTTGTGTTGCCAGCTTGATTGCCATATCTGCATCAAAAGTTAACAGTTTAGCTAAACAACATATTTCGTTTTTATTGTTAGCTCTATTGCCTTTTAACACCAGCTCAATACTTATAGATTGTGGCATTAAAATAACATTCTGTTTGCATTGTGGTAATAGGTTTGTAATAATACTTACCTGCGGCTCTTTATCCAAACCGGGCTTCATTGTTTCTGAAAGTAAAATATCGGGTTGGTGGCACTCTTCAATTTTATGCACCGCTGCATCTGCCTTAATAATATCAACAACGTATTTCTCAATATTTAATACTGTAATTATCTTTTTTAAATACCCGATACTGTGTTCATTTATATCCATTAATACCAATCGAAGTTGCTTTGGCGAAAACAAAGTTGTAAGTGGCGTAACCAACGTAGCAAACGGGCCTGTGCCAGCATATAAAATAACTACAGGTTTATTGGGTTGGGCTTTTAATTTATCTTCAATTGCTGTTTTTACTGCCAGCAAAAAATTACGGGTACGTAATATATCAATAATACAAAATGCCGCCGAATAAGGCGAAACAGCCAACCCCGTTTGGGTATAAACATGTTTATTGGTAATTGCTGTTTCTTCAAAACTTACTGCTTTGTAAAAAAAATCCATCAAAGCGTTACATCCATCTCTCAGTGTTGAATAATTAAGTGTTGGGTCAATTATAATTTTGGTTATTGCAGCAAGTTTATCTTTCATGCAGGTTTAATAGGTATGAAGGTATTGCAAAATACATTTTTGCACTAACTATAAAAATTATTTTAATTTAGATAAATAAAGCCCTTCTTTTATTTATGCGCCCATTTTTTTTAGATAGCTCACAACTCAAATCATTCTTAACAGAAGGATATTTAAAAATGGATTCTTTTTTGCCTGCTATTTTGTTAGAAAGGTTAAGGAGTTTTTTTGAAGACGAGATGAATTGCCAATTAGATAATACAGAAAAAGTAATTTATACCAATAAAGGCAAAAATTATATAACTAACATAGAAAACCTTTGCTGCAAAGGTAATTTAAGTTGTTTGGAATTATTAGGCTATCCGCCATTGTTACAAATTGCTGAGCAAATTTGTGGCAGCGATTTTTTTATGATTCAAGAGTTTGCTGTAATTAAAAATTTAGGAGATGATTTGCCTGTGCTTTGGCATTTAGATATGGCACACGAACGTAAAGGCAGGTGCTTTACTATGGGTATTTATTTAGATGATGCCAATGAAGATGACGGCGCTTTACGCATTGTGCCAAAAAGCCATTTAAGCGGCAAAGATATTTGTGCATTAAGTAAGGAGCCGGGTTTTGAAGTACCTATGAAAGCCGGCGGAATTTTAATACATGATATGATGCTGGCCCATAGCTCTGCATCTTTGGTAAAGAACAATTTACGTCGGGTAATTTATTTTGAATTTTTATCGGCAGCACATGTTAACGCAGAAAATATTTATACAGATGATTTAGTAAAGCGTAGAACAAGATTATTATTTGCAGCAACAAAACAGTACAAAAATATTTATCCTGCTAAAGAACAATTTACTTTAGCCAATGAGGATGTTTTGGAGATGCTGCTAAAGATGTAAATGAAATTTTGCAAGAAGTATATTTGTCTCCAATTCAAGCAAGGCCATCAACATATTGTTTTGAGTAATTTTAAAGTTAGCCTTAACTCATTCTAAACGTAAGTGCAGCAAAATCCTCTACACTTAACGCCTCGGCTCTTTTATTAAAAATTTCGTCTTGTAATACTTCGGCAGTAAATAAACTTTTTACAGCATTACGTAATGTTTTGCGGCGTTGGTTAAATGCTGTTTTTACCAAAATAATAAAGGCTCTTTCGCTTTTGGCTTGCAGCATTTCTTTTTTTAAAGTGAGGCGTACAACGCCGCTTTCTACTTTTGGCGGAGGGGTAAAGCATTGTGCACTTACATCAAATAAATATTCAACATCGTAATACGCTTGTATTAAAACACTTAGCACACCGTACACTTTGCTACCTTCTTTTGAAGCTGCCCGTTGTGCTACTTCTTTTTGAAACATACCAATTACAACAGGTACTTCATCTTTCCATTCTAATATTTTAAAAAGAATTTGAGTAGATATGTTGTAGGGAAAATTGCCAATTACCGTAAAGGGTTCTTTAAAAGGCTTATCAATATCTAAAAAGCTTTTAGCTATTATTTTATCTTGAAGAACAGGATATGTTTTTTTTAAGTACTCAATTTTTTCATCGTCTAACTCTACAGCCTTAAAATTTATGTTGGACAGGTTTATTAAATGTTTGGTGAGTGCTCCGCCACCGGGGCCCACTTCAAGCAGGTTTGTAAATTCATTTTGTTTTAGTGCATCAATAATTTTTTCAATAACATTTTCATCTTTTAAAAAATGCTGCCCTAAAGATTTCTTTAATGTGTACATTGCTGCAAATGTAGCATAAAAAAAACCTCCGTCTATAAAAGGCGGAGGCTTGTGTTCTTTTGGGGGAATGTGTTTTTTATTTAGCTAATATCAATCGTTCAGAGGTTGTTTCGCCATTTACAGTAATTTGTAAAATATACGTACCATTACTAAACTTTCTTAAATCATTAATTTGAACAGTGTTGTTTCCTTTTAATACTTTATGTGTTTGTATTAGTACCGTTTTACCTGCCATATCTATAAGCCTAAAGCTTGCTTCGCTATCTTTATCAGTATATAAACGAACTGCTACATAATCTTTAGCCGGATTAGGCATAATGCTAACCTGTGCTTTAATGGTTGATTTACGCACTACCAATACATTACTGTATTTTACTTCGCCGGCTTTACCTATTACTTTTAAGCGGTAATAAATTACATCACTGTTTACACCGGATATATCATCTGTATAAGCAAAACCCTGTTGTATATTTAGCTGTACTGCTTTAGTAAGTGTACCAATTTTTGTGTATGTGTTATTGTTAGTACTGCGTTCTATTTCAAAACGATCAATGTCTTTTTCTGTAATTATTACCCAATTAAGCAATACATTAATCCCTTGTGGTGTACCGGTAAATTGCAGGAATTGTACAGGTAATACAACGCCTACAAATCTCCAGTCTCTATCTGGCTGTGGTGGAGTTTTCTTTTGTACTACAGATGTTGTACCCGGTGGCACTTGTCCAAATAATGTACCTCCTGTACCCATATAGGCAGAGGTAGCTTTTATGGATGTACTATCGTTATCAAATCTATCATCTAAACCATCACCATCTGTATCAATACCTGTAAGCGTTATTAAATCATCGGCCATGCCATTGAAGTTAAAGTCGTTGCCTTCAACTCTATCTATTTGCCCATCACCATCGGTATCTAAATCTATATAATCGGGGAAAGGATCTCCATCAATATTACATACTAAAACTCCGGCACCTGCAAAACCCACAATATTATCATAAACATTGGCAATACCATCGCCATCGCCATCTGCTAATGTTGGTAAAATGTAACCGCTTGTGGTTTGTCCTCAATATTATCAGTAATACCGTCATTATCGCTATCAATATCAAGGTAATCCAAGTTAATATCTGTATCTGTATTTCGTAATACCAACGAAGGCATAGAAGATACAATAATTGCCCATCCGTTTGCCCCAAATGCCCCATCAATTATGCCATTTAAATCGGCATCTGGCAAGCCACTTTCTTTAACATCTGCTATTCCATCAGCATCACTATCTCTGTCATATACATTCGGCCTTAAGTCGGTATCAAAATTTTTGTTAGGATAACTATCGGCTCTACCATCACTGGTAGTATCAGCTCCGGTTTTTAATAAAGCTGTAGCATTAAAATAACCGTCATGTAAACCATCGCCATTGGCATCTACAAATCCATCAATTTTTCCATTATTATTGGCATCAGGCCCACCAACTTCTACAACATCCGGTATACCATCATTATCACTATCTAAGTCAAGGAAGTTAGGATTAGGATCGTTATCAAAATTAATTAGCCCTAAACCTACGCTTGAGTTATTTGCTCCTGTATTGTTTGCATCTACATTTTGCGATAAACCATCTCCATCCGTATCAGAAAAATTGTCGATTTTACCATCCCCATCTGCATCTACACCGTAGGCTTCTGCAACATCTGCTATGCCGTCATTATCACTATCCAAATCAAGCATATTTATTTTACCATCCAAATCAAAATCAAACCTATCGTCAATTCCATCCGGCACACCTAATGGACCACTTAAATCAATTCTTCCAGAAAATGTTGGGTCTAAATAATTAGCAATTCCATCATTGTCGGAATCTCCATCTGCCTGAAAATCATCGTTTATAAAATCATTATTTATGTCTTTGTAACCGGGATAACTGGTGTTATACCCATTTGCAACAGCCGCTGCAATATTACTTTCTATATAATCGGGTATACCATCATCGTCTTTATCAATATCACAACTTATAAATACTGTAACAGCCTGTGCTGCTGTTGTATTACATAAGCCTTCTGCCCGTATATAATAAGTTGTGGTTACAGCAGGCGTTACCGCCAGTGTATCGCCTGTGCCAACTAATGTACCTCCGGGGCTTCCGGTGTACCATTTCCAGCTTGCCCCATTGCCTAATATGCCGCCTGTTCTATATATTTTTACAACTATACCCGGGCAAATATTATTTTTATTTTTACCTGCCGATGTTGGAGCTGCTGATGGTGTTTGCCCATTTAGCTTTACCCCTGGAGATGTTGAGCGGCAAATAGGAATAGCAATGCTACCATGTGCTGCTACAATAAGCCTGTAAAACTTACCGGTATCGGCAGGTGCAATTGGATTAATAACAAGATACGGTAATGTAGCTCCCGGAATATCTACCCATGGTCCAGCCAAAGCAGGTGCAATTTGCCACTGATGGTCTTTAGGGCCCGGTAATACGGTAGAATCGGAAAGGCTGCCCACAAAGCGAATGCTATCGCCCAAACAACCCGTTAGCGAAGAGGTATTTACTACAGGCAGCGCATCGCAACTGCCATAAACAATATCATCTATGGCAATATCATTACCACAACCACCCGGTGCATCATTAAGTATTTCTAATACTAAATTAGAGTAACCTTGCGGCATGGTCCAGCGATAACCTATTTGTGTCCAACCGTTTGATGAAATAGTGGGTGTACTATCGCCTACGGCTGTTAAGCCGGTTACTACATCTCTAAATTGAACTTTAAGTTTGGGATAAGTAAAGCCACCAAGTGCATCACAAGTTGATTGATACAACGGATTGAACGGGAATGTTGCCCAAAATGAAAACGAATATTGCCTTCCCGGGCAAGATGTTGGCAATGTATCTCTAAATAATATACGTGGTGGATTATCTGCATTAAAAACCATAAATCTACCATTTGCAGTAGTACGGTCAGTTAATGATCTCCAGTTTGTAGTATTACCGTTTTGTGCGTTGGTGGTAATAGCAAATTGATTATTTGTTAAAGGTTGTGTAACTGTACCCGTATATGTACTGGTAGGTTTATTAGGAGTAGTAGGTAATGTTGCTAATAAACCTGTACCGCCAATTGCACCAACTCCAAAATTTTCGGAGTACAAAGTTGCAGTTAGTGTACCACAAGCGCCGGGTATTGGTTTAAGAGCTATAAGGAATGGAGTAGGGATAGATTCGCCAATATCATCGGGCTTATCATTTTGATTTAAATCGGGTACATCACCATTGGTTGAAGAATCTCTTAAAGCCACATTTTTAAATCCATTTGCTGTAGCAATGGCTCTATTATAGTATACAACTCCTTCATCTACATTAGAGATAGTACAGTTTATACGTATTACAAAACTGGCACTATCTACCGGATAGTTAGCTAAACGCTGACCACTACTTTGCAGTAGGTTTATATCGGATGAGCCATTAAAGGCTGTATTTAAAGCAATACCCGGTGGCGGAGGTATGGTCATTAATGTTGTGCTAACATTAGACAAATTAGCTAAGCCATTTATATTGGCTAAATTATCGGTAACCTGTAAATTATTTATGGGTACTGTGCCATAGTTTTTAACCAGCACATCGTACACTACATCGTATTGTTTTGCTGTACCTGTTGGTGTAATAGATACTAATTTTTTTGCTGCACCCACGCCACTGGATATTTGAGCAAGGTCATTAGAAGCCACTCCCTTATTAAGAGCATAGGTATATGTAATGGGCGAAACACCAATGGATGGATTAGGAATAGGATCCACCTTTTTATAAACACAACCAGGGCTATAAGCACCAATTAAATTTCCATCGCCAAAGGCAAGACCAACAATGGTGCCACCTCCGGTTATAGTATCTAAGCAAGTGGAATTAATATGATTACCTGCAATGTTTTGATAACTGCCATAATCGGGTGTATATAATTTATTATTAAATAAATAATACATTTGCCCGTTAGGCAAAAGGGTAATATCTCCACTATTCACATTGTACAATTTACCTCTGCCTCCGGGGCCATTAATAATATCTATTTGATTGGGTAAATCAATTGTTCTGTTAACAAAATCTAACCTACGCAAGTAAGAGGTGAAATTAGGTGCAGAACCTGTAAACTCTAACTGCCAAGCTAATCCGTTATTATCAAATGTAATACCACCAATATCAAAATTAAAACTCATTAATGTATCAACTAATGAAGCTAAAGGTGGGTTATTATAAGTCCCGGTTGAAAAAGTGGTGTCCGGGTTCCAACGCCATATATATGTTTTTAGTGTGGGTGATATAGCATTGTCATAATCAGTAAATAAGTAATAAATTTTACCATCTCGGGGGTTAAAAGAAACACTGGCTCTCCAAATGGTAAACCTGTCTCTAATTGTATTACCACTATAACTAAAACTGGTATTACCAACCCTTAATCTGGGAATATAGGCATCTCGTAAAGTGTTACGTGATAAGTTTAGGCTAGTGTAATTAAAAAAGGATAGAGAATCATTGGCCGCAGCCGCATCCCTACCATTTGGATGTACCCATTTATACCCACCAACCACTACCCCACACCTACCTTCTCCAATGCTAAGGGGTACTCCATAAGTTGCTGGTTGAGCCATCGCTTCATTCGCAAAGAAGATAAGCAGGAATGAAAAAATAGTAAATATTTTTTCATAGTATTATTGTTTTGCATATCATCAAAAAAATACCTGAGCATTAAAGAGATGATATTGATTGATATTGAATATTGAACCGTATAATTTTATAGTTTTTATTTCATTATGCTTTTTATAGTTTGTTGCGTTTGTTTATTGGTATTTAGCTTAATTACATATACTCCATTAGCAAATTTTGCAGTTTGTAAAGAGCCTCCACATTTACTGTGGGCTTGATTTAAGCTCCCTATTATTTTGTAAGAAGTAAAATAAATATTTGAACCGGTGCGGCTTTGGCTATAAAAATTTGATGAGATTGATGACGTGCCGGTTTGTACTGTAATTACATTTTGTTGTGCAAATACAAAAGACGAGATGAGTGAAAATAAAATTATTGGATAAAATTTTAACATTAGAATATTGGTTTCGATTTTACGCAGATATTTGGATAACCTTTTGTAAACGCAAAGAAGTAAAAAATATTGCATACTAAAGAATGATTTTGCATCTTTTTTTACTGAAAAAGCATGAATAAATACTGCGTAGATTTACGAGATAGTCTCCATTTAAACCTGCTCAGGTGCAATGAGGCAATATTTAAGGCATTCCTTCGTTATTATTTCTAATTGCTTAGAAAACTAAGTCCAAATTGTTATGAAAAAAATATACTCTTTTGTGGCATTGCTATGCCTATCACAATTTTGTTTAGCACAACTTACTGTTACAGGGTTTGCAAATAATAGTACTATTTGTTTAGGAAGCTCTACAAATATTACAGCATCTGCCACACCGGTAACTTACAATGTAACTGCAATACCTAATGCATTAATTGCCGATTATGGTGTTAATATTTTAGCCGACCCGGCTGGCATTACAGGTGTAACTCCAATGACCCGTTCAGCAGGTGTAAATAATGATGATTGCAGATGGGATGGCATTAATATTCCGTTTACATTTAGATTTTTTGGCAATCCTTATACTTCCATAAAAGTTAGCTCAAACGGATGGATAACATTTGGCAGTACTTCCATTACAACAGGGTATGGCAGTATTCCCAGTGCTTCAGAAGCAAACAATGCAGTACATGGTATTACAGGTAACTTAACATTTGTATCATCTGGTATTTTAGAGTATTTTACTTACGGTACAGCACCCAACAGAATTTTTGTAGTTAGTTATCAAAATGCACCTTTTGCCAGTGGTGGAGGTACAGCCACTTTTCAAATACATTTAAAAGAAACCAGCAATATTGTAGAAATACATACCACAAGTTGTACAAACACCACTTTAAGTAAAACACAAGGAATTGAAAATGCTACCGGTACTGTAGCTACAGTAGTAGCCGGAAGAAATAATACAACTAACTGGACAAGTACCGGTTTTACCAATGGTTACCGCTTTACACCAGATGCAATTAATTTTTCATGGTCGCCAAGTGGCAGCTTAAGCAGCCCAACCGGTGCAGCCGTAATTGCTACTCCAACTGCAACCACCACCTATACTATAAATGCAACCAATGCATCAAGCGGCGCAACCGGCAGTACAACTGTTACTGTAAATATAGATCCGGCAAGTAACACCTTAGCTGCAACAGCAGGTGGTGCAGCAGTTTGCCAAAACATAAGCGTAAGTGCCGGTGGAACTAATTACAGAAGCGGCACTTGTAATTTAATAGCTGGTGTAATACCTGCAGGAGCAAGCCCTGTTACCAATTCTATAAACACTTGTACGCAAGTTGACTTAACCTCTACAAAAAGAGGAACAGCAGATTTATATGCTGCCCGTAAATATGATATTGAGCCTATTTTAAACCCAACAACATCTACCGCAAACATTAAATTATACTATTTACAAAGTGAATTTGATGACTTTAACACCAGAGCTGCCGATAGCGGGCACAAACCTTTGCCAACAGGCCCGGCCGATGCAACAGGAATAAGCAATGTGTTATTACGCCAATTTCATGGTACAGGTACAAACCCTACAAACTATACCGGAGCAGCTGTAGATTTTACAACTGCTACAAGCGGCTTTACCGTAGTGTGGGATGCCACCAAAAATTGGTGGGAAGTTACAGTGCCGGTAAATGGTTTTTCGGGCTTTTATTTAAGCAGTAGCAAAGTAGGTACTTTAAATATTGGTTTAAATTATTTTAAAGGCGTACAATTAGATAAAAAGAATATTTTAAGTTGGAAAGTAAGTGCAACTTCAACCCAAGCTAAATTTGAGTTGCAACGCAGTGCAGATGGTAATAGTTACACCACAATACATTCTTTAACGGCAACTAAAGAACAATGTGATAATCCATTTGAGTTTACAGACAATAATCCGTTGGCAGGCAAAAACTACTATAGGCTAAAGTTTATAGATGTAGATGGAAAAGCTACTTTAAGTAATACAGTATTGCTTACGCAAAAAACATCTAAATATAGCCTTATAGGCATAAACCCAAACATTGTAGTAAGTAATCAAAACCCTACTTTAAAAATTAACGCCAGCGAAAAAGGAACAGTTACAATTGTACTTACCGATTTTAGTGGAAGAGTATTGCAAAAGCAAGCGGCTCAATTGCAAATTGGCTTAAACCAAATTGTAATTAATACAAACGGCATTGCCACAGGAGCCTACAATGTAACCACTTACTCAAACAGCGATAAACCTCAAACGCTTAAATTAATAAAGCAGTAATATTAAACCCATTAAAATTCAATTAAAAGCAATCCGGTTGGATTGCCTTTTGTTTTAAATATCTGCCGCTACTATTTGCGGTGTTGCCAACCCTCATTTATATTATTTTGCTTAAACAAAATTTAAAAAGATTGACAATCTGTTTGTAATACTCCACTTTAAACAAACGTTCATCTATTCCCTATAAGAATTGTATTTTTACACTTTAATTTATTACGTATGAGTTTTTCATCAGATAATAAGCCGGTAATTGGCTTTACTTGTGGCGATGTTAATGGTATTGGTACAGAGTTAATAATAAAAACGCTTGGCGATAGCCGAATACTGGATTTTTGCACACCTGTAATTTTTGCCAACAACAAGCTTATTAATTTTTACAGAAAAAGCTTGCCCGAAATAAATATAAATTACTCCACGGTAAAGGAAACCAATCGCTTAAACCCAAAGCAAATTAATTTAATTAATTGTTGGGAAGAAGAAGTGAACATAACTCCGGGTGCACAAAACGAAATTGGCGGAAAGTATGCAGCATTAAGCTTAAAAGCCGCTACCAAAGCTTTAAAAGACAAATTAATTGATGGCATGGTAACAGCGCCTATTCATAAAAAAAATATACAATCGGCCACGTTTAATTTTACCGGGCATACTCCTTTTTTGCAAGATTTTTTTGGCGCAAAAGATATTGTAATGTTTATGGTAGCCGAAAATATGAGAGTGGCACTGCTAACCGAACATGTTGCAGTTAAGGATATAAACCAACATATTACCAAAGAAAAAATAATCAACAAACTTCAATTGGTAAACGCATCACTTAAGAAAGATTTTGGCATTACTAAACCCAAAATTGCTGTACTAGCTTTAAACCCACATGCCGGCGACGAAGGTTTAATAGGTAAAGAAGAAGAGGAAATAATTAAACCTGCTATTAAGGAAGCTAAACAAAAAGATGTTTTTTGTTTTGGCCCTTACCCGGCAGATGCTTTTTTTGCCAGAGGCCAGCACGAAAAATTTGATGCAGTTTTAGCGCTTTACCACGACCAAGGCTTAATACCTTTTAAATCCTTGGCTATCGGCGAAGGTGTAAATTTTACTGCAGGTATTAGTGCCGTACGTACATCACCCGATCATGGTGTGGCGTTTGATATTGCAGGAAAAGGTAAAGCAGATGAAAGCTCTTTCAGGCAAGCAATTTATACAGCAATTGATATTATTAATGCCCGGGTTGAAAATGCCGAGCAATATAAAAATCCATTAAAAAAGATTAGTGCCGGAATGTTATCGAGGGCTGTTGATGAAAAAATTACAGAAATACCTGATTAATAAGGATGTATTTAGTTAATCTCAGCATTTTATACTCTGGTAATTACAAATCCCATTAATAAAATAAATACAATTACCAATTCAATTATTCGTTTCATAATTCGGTTTAAATTTGGTTAGGTATCTATATAACGAAATAAATACATATTTATTATATTTAAATTGTTAAAAATGTAGTTTTTTTACTACATATAAAAAAGCCTGGTAACATAAATATTACCAAGCTATACTCAAAAATAGTTAAATCTCTATTTATTATTTATCACTAACTTTTCTACTACCATAATATCATTCAGCAAAAATTGAAGTATGTAAATACCATTTGACACTTTGCTGAAATTGTTTAATAAAATCATATTATGACCCTTAACAACCTTTTTATCTTCTTTTAAAATTAGCCTTCCTGTATTATCAAGCAGCTTAAAGGAAATAAGGCCTTCAGTAATTGCTTCAAAGTGAATATGTGCATAATCTTTAACCGGATTAGGTACTATCATTACAGATGAATAACTTGATTTTTTCTGAACTGAAATCACATTAGAATAGATTATTTCGCCAGATTTTGTAACAACTTTTAATCGGTAATAAATAGTGCCGGTTGCTATCATTGTAATATCATCGCTAAAAGTAAAGCCTTGTGGAGTGTTAAGTAAAACAATTTTAACAACCGAAGCTACTTTTATAAATGCACTGTTATTAATACTTCGTTCTATCTCAAATCTATCTATCTCATGTTGTGTTATTATTTGCCAATTAAGCAAAGTATTTGCACCGTTTAGTGCTCCGTTAAAAATTAAAGATTTAGCCGGTAATACAGTGCCAATAAAGCGCCAATCTCTATCAACATTTGTAGCAACTTTTCGTTGTACCGGGCATCTAGCCCCGGGTGTAGGATCGCCAGTTGTATATCCTCCATTGGCTAAGTTGTACGATGTTCCCTCTATACTTGTATTACTTGAGTCAAATTTATTGTCCAACCCATCGCCATCGCTATCTAAGAAAGTTAAAGCAACATCGTCATCTGCAATTCCATTCATATTAAAATCATTGCCTTCTACAATATCTGGTTGTCCGTCTGAGTCTGTATCTAAATCAATATAATCTGGCAATGGATCTCCATCTATATTAACGGGTACTATACCTGTACCGCCAAATAGTAGTGGTCGGTTATCCCATCTTGTATCTAACCCATCGCCATCTGCATCTGTACCTAATGGCATCATATAACCTGCTGGTAAAGGATTAGCGGTTGTTTGCCCCTCAATTTGATCGGGTATGCCATCATCATCGCTATCAATATCTAAGTAATTAGGGTTGCCTCTACCATCAGTATTTTGATTATTTAAACTGGCTTGTGCATCTATTACATCGCTCCATCCATCTGTACCATACGGCCCTACTACCCAACCTAATAAGCTGGGGTTATTAAAACCTGTTTCTATTACATCTACTATTCCATCGCCATCACTGTCTATATCGTAAGGGTTTGGTCTGCTATCACTATCAAAATTCTTGAAAGGATAACTTTCTGCTTTGCCATTAAATGGAGCAATAGCATCGGGGCCGGTTCGTAGTAACCCTCCAATATTTATATAACTATCGTGTATTCCATCAAAATTTGCATCTACAAAGGCGTCTAATAAGCCAGAATTAGTTACATCTGCACCAGCAACTTCTACTACATCGGGTATGCCATCGTTATCGCTATCTAAATCTAAATAATTAGGAATGGTGTCATTATCTAAATTTAATGGACCAAGCCCAATACCAGACCCATTTACTCCTCCTGTACTTCCATCTACATTAGTCGAAAATCCATCATTATCCCCATCAGCATAATTATCAATAATTCCATTTCCATTTACATCTACTCCAAAAGATTCTACCACATCGGGTATGCCATCATTATCACTATCCAAATCATATTGATTAGGAATACCATCTTTATCTTTATCGGCAGCATCATTTACTCCATCTCCATTGCTATCAACAAATGCTATCCAAAAGCCTGTATCATAAAAATTGGGTATGCCATCATTATCGGCATCTGCACCCCAGTCAAAATTATCGTTTACTAAATCAAGGTTATTATCTACATAACCCGGATAAGCAGGGTTATTCCAGTTTGGTGTTGGGCTGCCTGCAAGTGCAAGTGATTTATCAAACTCTACATAATCGGGTATGCCGTCGTTATCATCATCAATATCCGGACAACTGGTAATAATTACTACAATTCTTGCCGTATCAGAGCAGCCAGCCCCATTGGTAAAATATGCCCAATAAACACCCGAAGTGGTAACGGGTATATATTGGTTATAAATATTGGCAGGTATAAAAGGTTGTGCCGAATAAAATGTATAACCAGCATACTTGGCGTATGGAAGTAGTACAGAGAAAGAATTACATCTATTTACAATTAGTGTATCTTTTGGAACAAAACACGGACCAGACAATGGATGAATAACGGGTCCTTGCGAAATACAACCAGCTACATTAACACCAGTTGAATCAAAAAGAATATTGCCAGATAATTTACCTCCATAATTAATTCTTGCACTATTTCGTAAAGAACCCACACAGGAAACTATAGCACAGGAAGATGCTGCCACTACTTTAAACTCTACAGAATCTATTACACTTGGGCCAACTCTACCGCCATTTACAGCATTGGCTCCTACTCCTAATCTAAACCGTATTCTGTTGTTGGCAAAGTCATACTCTGCTTGGTCATCACCCATACCGTCTGTTCTGGTGGTAGTTCCTATTTTTATACTACCAGGTACAAATGCAGCACCTATAGGTAAGTTATCAGTAATAATAGTATTTACGCTTGAATCGTTACCGAAATTTGAATACTTTATTTTATACAGCAAACTATCTCCTGGTAAAAAAGTTCCTCCGTTTAAATCTACAGCAGTTTTTTCAAATGCGTAAGATGGGTTATAAATTGATATGGCTGTAGTTAAAACCTGCACCATAATATCTTCTTGTGGCGATGCCAATTTTATACTTGCCGATGTTTGGCCGTTTCCAAGTACTGCATTACCAGCATTGGGCACTTCAATAATATCTGCATCAAAACCAAGTGTGTTGTTATGAGACGGCGTTCTGCCCGGATTAAGCACACCCTTGGTAGATATAGTGCTGTTAAACATATTGTTTAAGGTGGAAGTTGCATTAGGCGTAAGATTAGTATAAGTACCTATTGCCGGATTAGAATTTTGCTTAAACAAAAAACTATCTAATAATAGCGTTGGTGGGGCTCCCGAATGTGTGCCTCTATCTCCATCATATACTACTACGCCCAATTCGCATGAAACCGGACCACTAGGTGGTGTTAAAAACCCTGAAATAGGGACTAAAAGAGCTGGTTGACCCAATTTTACAATTGCAGAGCCATCAAAAACTGTAAGATTTCGTTGAATTTCAAGTGGATTGGCATATGCAATAACTAAAGTCCATCCTGCACCACCAGAATTCCATCCTATGGGTGCTGTAACATCACCAACGGTATAAACACCATTAGGGTTTAATGTGTTAACTAATGAAGTTACATCTGCAAAACTTGCATATCCGGCATGAACTAGTGGAGTAGGTAATGGCGACCTTATTCCATTATGATAATCTGTTTGCGATGATGTAACGATTTGATAAGAAGATGAACCAGGAATTTTAAATTTAATTTTTGTTTCTTGCTTAATCCAAGATGTATCTGAATTGGTATTTTGCTGATGGTTTGCCCCCCAATACAATCCTGCAAATAATACTTGTGAACAGCTATTTAAATTTAAAGTAGCAGAAGAAGAATTAAATGTAGATGCTGCATCAATACCCAGCATTTGCATATCAAATGCCATATTTGTAGCTCCTGCAGCTGCGGTATGCACCTCAACAGCAATGGTATTTACACCGGCATTAAACATTGAAGGGTCGGCATAAAAAACTGTATTCTCCTGTGCAAAGCCTAAATCATTTCTTGCAAAAGTACCATAGTTTATTACCCCTGCTGGCATATTATCTCTAATTCTTTCAACCCCATTAATATAAACAACAATACCATCAATTCTTTTCATATTAATAAGTACAGTACTAAATGCGGCAGGCTCCGCTGCCGTAAAATTTACTGTTTTTCTAAAATAATAGGCTGAGTATTTAGTACCAGCTGCAGGAACACAGCTTGTAGGAGAACCCATACTTTTTATACAAGTGCTAATAGTGGCATTAGCTGGGTTACTATAACCATACTTACCAGGGCCATTAACAGGTATAGCATTAATGTTCCACGGACCTGTTAATGTATAAGCCGGGTTTATCCATCTTCTTGCACTTCCATCATTTGGTGGCGCCGCATTATTTGAATGGTAATTCCATACGCTACCAAAAGGAATTTTTGCCGTATGTGCTGGTACATCAGTATCTATATCAATATGTGTACAAGGGTTACCATTGTTAGAAGATGTACCTGCTGGAGGCATTTCAGTTGTTGTTCCTAAAGGGGTTGTAACAATATTATTAGCTACAAAAACAATATTACCTTTTACGGAAACATTATTATATCGGCTAGCCATAGCCCTGGTTATTTGAGCATTTGCTATAAAACCAAATGCCAAAAGAAAGGCCGTTATTAATAAATATTTTTTCATTTCGTATAAGATTAACTATGTGTTGATTTCAATTAGGATTACAGGATAATTACTTTTTTACTTACTTTTTCATTTAGTGCATCTACAAGTTGTATGTAGTAAATACCTTTTTTAAGTTGATAGTCTTTAATTACTGTGGTAGTATTTAAAAGAAGGTTGTTCTGCAATACTTGTCTTCCCATAGCATCGATAATTCTTAAGGTTGCAGTGTTGCTGCCATTACTAGTAATACTAACTTTTACCCCATTAAAAGCATTGGCGATATTAATATGCAAATTCTTTTTGCCATTATACAAAACTGTTTTGGTTTGATGGTAAGTTATTTTATCATCAATATTAGTTTGAGATAAACGGTAATAATTTATACCGTTAAAGGGTGTAATATCCATAGCTGAATAGTTATTTGTGGAGGTGGAGTTTCCTACACTATTTACTCTGGCTAAAAACTTAAAATTTGCACCATCATCAGATTTTTCTATAGTAAAGTATTTATTATTTTGTTCGGTAGCCGTTGTCCATCTTAACTGTACTTTATCATATATTAAATTAGCAGTAAATGAACTTAATGTAATAGGCACTACATTTGTAACAACTACTTCAAACGAATCTTTTAGACATGTGTTTGTTGAAAAATCCTTAACAACATAACGAAACGTACCAGCTACATTTGTAGGAACGCTGAACGTTCTGTTAGTTGATAAATTTGGAGAGGTTGTGCCAGCTGCAAACCAATTATATAAACCCTTCCAACTTGTGGTAATATTTAATGTACCATTAAGTGGTGTTGTATATGTTGTAAATTTTTTAACTCCTTTGAAGATGGTAAAAGAATCTCCAACCAATGGTGTAGTATTACCATTTTGCCAAATGTATTTTGCATCAAGTCTATTGCTATCTACCTCAAAATAAAATGCACCTCCTTTATTTAATTGAGAAAAAAACATGGCATCATGTGGATAGCCAGTTTGTGCCGTTTGATCATTTTTACCCGAAGACCCCCGAAACGGTATAAACCGTTCCATGATTATACTTGCCCATATCGTATGTATAAGCACAGCTATTGGGTGTAACACCATTGTACAATGCACTTGAGCTATCTGCCGTATGTAAGTTTTCCTAAAATCTGCATCTAATAATGCCGGGTCTGCTGCGGTGGCTTTATAATAATTTTTTAACAGATAGCTTCTTTCATATCCATGGCTATGCCCACAAATAACCAAATCAACTCCGTTACGTTCTAAAATACGAATAAAATTTTCTCTTACATCCCTTAACTCTCCCGCCGGATCAGAATTTAAACCTATTTTGGTATATGGTGCATGATGCCAATAAGCCACCACCCATTTTTTTGTATTGGCAGCTAAATCTGCTTTAACCCACAATGCCTGAGCACCCAGTGTGTCATACATTTTTGAATTAGAAGTAGCCGCTTCTCTTCCGTAAGAATCCAACGAAAGAAAATGAATATCTCCAATATCAAATGAATAGTAAGCTTCTGTGCCAGAGGCAACACCACCTAGTTGCCCTGCTGTAGGCAGCGTAAAATTTTGATAATAATTATTGTTGCGGTTTATTGTTTCCGGTATTGTATTGGTATTGCCATAATCATGGTTGCCGGGACTAGGGTACATTTTCCAATTTTTTAGGAATACATCTTTGTATGGGTCAAAAAAGTTTGTTTGCCACTCTGCATCAGTGCCTGTTTCATATACATTGTCACCCATTAATATTAGTCCGTCAATTTCAGTTATACCTCTTGCTGCCAAAAAATTCATGTACGCTTGTTTTGTAAAATTTTGATTGGCAGATGAAAAACCACAATCTCCAAATGCTGCTATTCGCATTTTCCTATTTGCAGTTGCCGGAGGAGTTGTAATAAAATAGTTTGGAGCACCGGATTGTAAAACGGCTCCGGATGTTCCTATAGTATAAAAATATTTTGTATCAGGAGATAACCCACTCAGATTAACAATATGCTCTGTTGTAGCCGCTGCATCATCAACAGTATTGGGATATAGCCCTAAAGAATTACCAAAGGTTACTCTTGAGTTAGTAGGCACATCCGTCCTCCATCTTATAGTAATACCAGTTTGGCCGCCCATTTGTAAATAAGGTCCTCTTGTAACAGCTACATCATTTACCCCTATCAATTCCATATCAAAATACAAATCACCGCTGGTTGCCGTAGTTTGATGTATTTCAACAGCAATAATATTATTACCTGAGTTAAATAAACTAGTGGGTACATTGCCGGTAAAAATGGTAGCCCCATCTCCTGCTATTGAAGTACTTGATAAGGTAGCATAAGCAGGATTTGCACTTATATTGTTTCTAAATGCTTCCTGTCCGTTTACCCAAACAACTATAGCATCGTCAAAGTTTGCTCTTACTTGAAAATTTAAATATGCGGCAGGATTAACTATATTAACTGTTTTCCTAAAATATAGGGTTGGGTATCTTGCCCGTTGGCCCGGCACCACCTGCTGTATTATCGCCTAGTATAGTTGTATTAAAATTGCTGGGGGAGTTGTTCCAAAGCGAAAGGGCAGGCTTGTTGGTTAACCAATTAGTTTCCACATACGTTAAAGATGTTTTCCATGCCGGATCAGCATCAAGATTAGTGCCACCGCCTTTGTAGCTCCAGTTATGGGCTGTAGCTAATGGTTGTGCCAACTTAAAAAGTGTATCGTTTGCTTTAATAGTATTGGGTACTAACAGCAAAATTGTAATTACAATTTTATAAACATGGTTCATTTAAAAGGATATTTTGATTTTATTAGTTGTTGGATTCGGTTTTTTATACTTCCTCTATTTTACTAAACGCCATTTAATAACTCTTATATACGCTTTTTTGCTAATTTTATTGCCTTTTGTATTAATTAAATTACAGAATACTATTAATAATTTAAAAATTATTTATTTATAAATAATTAAATATCAATTAATTAAAAAAGATTTAGTAAAGAGCAATTTTAAAAAATAACGTATTTTTACTACGTATATGTTTAAATCTACTTTTATTCTATTCGGTTTTGGTATAGTAACATTACTTTTTAGTTTTTCAAATACTTTTACAAAAAGCCCATCCGAAAATATTAAAACAGCTTATTTAAATAAGCTTGATAGCTTTATTACCACAGTAAAAGATTTACAGGTTGTATTAAACCAAGGCGACCCCAAAAAACTACAATCGCAATTTTTAAGAATTCGGAGTTCGTACAAAAAAGTAGAAGTTTTTATTGAATATTATTTCGATAGTTATGCCACGGTTTTAAATGGGTCTCCCATACCTTTTTTTGACGAGAGAGAGTCTTATAAGCTAGAAAATGCACCTTTAGGAATGCAGGTGATAGAAGGATTAATTTTTCCCGAATATCAGAGTACTAATAAATCTTCCATACAATATCAATTGGATGAAATGCTTAGGCAAACAAAAATGTTACCTACCGTTAATGAACCATTTGAGTTTAATGATGCTAACATTTTTGATGCATTTGTTGAGGAGATGTATAGAATAACCGCTTTAGGACTTACAGGATTTGATTCTCAAACTGCACAAAATTCTTTACCTGAATGTGCGGATGCAATGATTGGGTTACAAGAGTATTTGTCGCATTATGAAAATTTATTTAACGAGAAATTAAATGGAAAATACGAAGAATTAAATGCCTTGTTTAATAAATCCTACATTTTCCTTAAATCGAATAACAATTTTAACACTTTTAATCGCCTAGTTTTTATACAGCAATATCTAAACCCCATAACAAAAATAATGGGGGAATATAAAACAGCTTATAATTTAGCTGACAATAATGCTGGTCAGTATTATAGTGCCGTAAAAAAAAATGGCACTTTATTTAATGAAGAGGCCTTTAACCCCTTTCGATTTTTAGATGATTTTACAACTACTCCGCAAAAGGTAGAATTTGGCAGACTGCTTTTTTTTGAAAAACAACTTTCGTCTAACAATAAACAAAGCTGTGCTGGCTGTCATCAACCTAACAAGGCATTTACCGATGGGTTAAAAACAAGTGCCGCATTAGATGGACATTCTGTATTAAAGCGAAACGCCCCAACACTTTGGAATGCTGCCTTACAACGAAATTTATTTATGGATAGCAGGAGCCGAAATTTGGAAGACCAAATATTACAAGTACTCAACAACTCAAAAGAAATGCATGGCTCGGCAAAAATAGTGGCAAAAAAAATTTTGAGTATTGAGAAGTATAAAAATTTATATAACGACTCCTACCCAAATGCAAAAGCTGATGATACTGTTAACAATATATGCAATGCCATTGCATGTTACGAAAGAACATTAATTGCATTAAATAGCAAATTTGATAGGCACATGAAAGGAGGCAATCTTTTAAGTAAAAATGAAATCAACGGATTTAACTTGTTTATGGGTAAAGCAAAATGTGGTACTTGTCATTTTATGCCTTTATTTAGTGGTGCTAAGCCGCCACGCTACTATTATATTGAAAGTGAAGTGATAGGTGTACCAGCTAACGCAAGTAAGCGAAAACCTTTTTTAGATAGCGACTCTGGTAGATATTTAATAACACAAATAGACTTGCATTTGTTTTCTTTTAAAACCCCAACATTAAGAAATATTGCAGCTACAGCTCCTTACATGCATAATGGCGTATTTACCACATTAGAAGATGTTGTTGAATTTTATAATAAAGGTGGTGGCAAAGGATTAAGTATTGCACCAAAAAATCAAACACTTCCTTTTGATAAACTGAATCTTAATAGTAGAGAAAAAAAAGATATTGTTTTATTTATGAAAGCATTAACAGATACGGTTTCAAAGTTTATAGCTACTGATTAAAAAAGTAAATGTATCAGTTTATGCTATATTAGCATAAACTGATACCATTAATTACTCTACTTCAAAACTAATTTTTACATTAACTCTATACTCGGTAATATTTCCTTTTTTATCTACCTGAGCACTCATATTATCTACATTTACACCACGTATATTGCGTAGCGATTTTGCAGCATGCTTTACTGCGTTTTGAGTAGCATCTTCCCAACTCTTTTTTGAGTTAGCTAAAACTTCAATTACTTTAAGTATTGCCATAGTGTATAATTTTAACTAAAAGATACAACAAAATAAGTAGTAGTGTGCAATTTTATTGAAAAACGGTATCTGCAATACCCTTATTTATGGTGTAAGATTTAAAATCTAATTGCACAGTGCCTTTTTGCGGTTTAGATTTATCGGCAGGTTTTGCCTTGCTTGTGCCATCTTCAAAATCAAAGGTTACGCCTTTGGGCATTTTATAATCTTTAGTGTTAAAGCTAAAAATAATTTTATCGGGTAAGCCGTAAGTAATGTATTTGCCGTAGCTCATTTCTAATTCGTATGTGCCATTGTCTTTTGTGGTTGTTTTGGCTTTACGTATTACAAAATTGGTTGCATCTATGTACAAAGTACTAAGCACTACATCTGCATTATCATCCTCGGGTAAAAGCTTTACAATCCTTACAGAAGTGTTGCCAATTTTATCTGTACCTGCATCTAACACAGAATATTTACCGTTACTAAGCACATTGGCCATATTAATATTTACAGCTCCTTTAGGTACAAACGAAATGCCTTTTTCGTTTTTTATTTTAAGCTTGTTGGGTTTTTTATAAAATACTTTTACCGTTGCAATGGGTACTTTTAAAAGCTGATATTGGTTTTCATCTTACCATCGGCTTCGTAATCGTTTACCCGCTCTAACTTGGCTTTTACTTTTGTACCAAAGTAGTTGCATCTTGTGCAAAAAGTAATAAGGGGCAAAAGTAATAAGGAACAATGCAATTTTCTTCATTATAATTTCTTTATGATAAAATATCTTTCTTACGGAAAATAAAAATAGATGCCGAAACTAAGGCAATAATATATGCCAACAATGCCGCTACGCTTTTTAAAATAGCCGGCAGGTATTGTATAGAGCCTTTTATTGTCTCACCATCTTGGTTAGAGTTGATGTAAAAAAAGCCTTTCCAACCCAGCATGTAAGTAGTAAACAAATAGGGCTTTATATATTTTTGGTAGATGGGTATTTCCATTTCACTAACCAATGTACATACAATTATAATGCCTACTGTGGCAACAATTGGTCCAATGGAGTTTTCGGATAAAACTGAAAGCAGCAAAGCAATTGCAGCCACTACCATCATAGCAATAAAGGCAAAACCAAAAGCATAAAAGTAACGCCACAACACATCATCGGCTTCTATTAATTGTACACCTGTTTGTTTTGCCACAACCAAATCGTTTACGCCAAAAACCGCAATGCTTATTACTAACGATATAACGGCTATCCACAGTAACAAAGCAAAAACATAAACCGCCGATGCAAAAAATTTAGCCAGTATTATTTGTGAACGGCTTACCGGTTTTGCGGCTAATAACCGTAATGTACCCATACTTGCCTCGCCGGAAACCAAATCGCCTGCCACTAATGCAACTAAAATAGGTACATGTACCAATAATAAATTTAAAACAAAAAAACAAACAGCATAACCATTCATTAATTTGCCGTACTCCATATCCATCGTTTCATCCAGGCCGCCTAAAATAAATTTCATCCAATCTTTACCGTTAGCCAATAAACCAATTTGTATTAAAAAAATAAATGCCGCAATTATGGCAAATGCCAAATACGTACGTGGTTTTTTAAATATCTTAAACAACTCAATTTGCAACAGTGTCCACATGGTTATGTTGGGTTGTAAGTGATAAAAAATAATCTTCTAACGAATGGCGAGGCTGTATTGAAAGCACATCAATACCCAAATCAACCAATTGCTTGGTAAGCAAGGGTATATCTGCTTTGTTCATTTGAAAACGCAGATTATTTGTGCTTTGTAAAATATTTGTGGCCCAAGTGGTTTGCAATAATTTTTGTTTAGCCCCACTGATATCTACCGTTTCTACCTGCACAATTGTTTTTGCAGGATCTAATAATTCGGCAGCATTGCCTTCTACTACTTTTGTGCCTTTATCAATTATAATAATACGGTTAGCAATAAGTTCTATTTCGCTTAGCAAGTGCGATGATACCAAAATTGTTTTTCCCTGATCTTTACTTAGTTGTGTTATAAGTTTTCGTATATCGGCAATACCTTGCGGATCCAGGCCGTTAGTAGGCTCATCTAAAATTATTAAGTTGGGATTATGCACTAATGCAACAGCTATGCCTAAACGCTGTTTCATACCTTGGCTAAATGTTTTTACTTTACTGTGTGCTCTTTCTGCCAAACCAACTACATCTAATTGCTTCATCAATAAATCTTTGGTAGCTTTTACACCGCTAATTTTAGCAAAGATGGAAAGGTTTTGATAGGCTGTTAAGTATTTATACAAATCGGGTTTTTCTATTACAGCGCCAATTTGCTGTAAAATTTCTTTTCGGTGTGTAGCTAGGTTTTTTTCAAAAATATTTATACTGCCACTGGTGGGTTTAATTAAAGTAAGTAACATACGTATTGTAGTGCTTTTACCAGCACCGTTTTGCCCTAAAAAGCCATATACATCGCCTTTGTTTACTGTAAACGAAAGGTTGTTTACAGCATTAACTTCATTAAATTTTTAGAAAGATTATCTACCTTAATAATTACAGCCATGAAAATAAATATGGACAAAGGTATAACGGATATACGAACATTTTGTTGATTTTTATAAAGATTAACAACGCCAATTATTGTGTGTTTGGCGCCATATAACTTTGTAATGCTTTTACATATAGTTCAAAAGCATCTACACCTTTAAGTGTAATTTTACAAATGGTTTGTGGGTAATTATCTTTAAACTGTTTAAGTACATCTATATAGCCTGCGTCTTTTAGCTTATTAATTTGTACGCTTAAATTACCGGCAGTAGCATTTGTTTTTTCTTTAAGAAAAGTAAACTCTGCTTCCCTAACGCTAATGAGCAAACTCATTACAGCTAACCTAAGTTGGGAGTGCAATATGGGATCAAGCTCTTTAAACATTAGCGGCTTTAAGTTTTCGGTATTTATAGTTAAGCAACAAACCCGGTATTAACCAGGCAGCTATTGCACTTGCCGCCATAAATAAAAATGGATAAGGATAATCAACAAAAACACTGCTTATGGCAAAAACCCAACATAAAATACCCCCAACAATCATTGATTTTACGTTGCAAACCCAACCTGTTATTATTGTAGGAATACCATAAATAAGCATATAAATAGACGAATGAATATGCAACCTTCCCCAGTTTTCTATCATACTTATTACCATCATAGAAAACCCAAAGGTTGTCCAAACTGCACCGGATACTATATCATTATGTGTTACAAATTTTTTCTCTTTTTTTTCTTTAATACTTATTACAATTTGCGGTACTACGGCAACCAATGTAAGTAACCAAATGGCAAACCATTGCGGATGTTTGTACACATGGGCAAAATAGCTAACAATAGAACATATTGTTACTACACAACCCCAAAGTATTGGTCCTACACCTGTATCATGATAGCTTGTTTTTACTTTGCCTATCATGCTTTCAATTACCTGTAAGCTTTCCTGCGGCGAAAAATTTTCCTGATTCATATTTGCAGTTTAAATTACAGGGTTCAATTTAAAAAATTGAACCCTGTAATAATTATTATTTACAATCTTTGATGAGTGTTTCGGTATAACTTGCCCCCCAGTTTGGATGAAGTTCGCTTGCTGGTTTAAACACGGCGTATTTATCTAAAGCTGTTTGCAACGCAGGCTTTGCAGTACCGCAGCCTCCGCCAAAAGCTTCGGGAGTATATTTTAAACTTTGCCCTTTAAGCATGTATGGCCTTGGATTTGCAGGGTCTTGTTCCATTGCTTTTTCCATTTGCCCGGTACTTTCTTCGCCGTATTGTTGCCATCTGGTCATTGGGTCAACCATCATGTGGCAGCTTGCTATCATACTTTTTATACAACTTATTTCGGAGTTGTTGGGCATTAATGAGTCTGCAACAGCAATTAGTGCATTAGCCTTATCGGCAATAGCATCTGTTTTACTTTTATCTTGCTCCATAAAGCCATAATTAACCTGGCAATATGCGGCATAATAATATGGTAACCATTGGTTTTTTTCGGCAACGGCTATACGTTCAAATTTATTAGCCAGTGTTAGTAAATTGGCAGGGTTTTTAAAACTGCTGTCCAATGCCGCAATATTAGCCTTCATTGCCGCTATATATTTTTCGTTTTGTGCAGTTGCAAATAAAACGGTTGCAAATAAAATTGCTGATAAAATTATTTTTTTCATGTTTTTTGTTTTGGCCTCACACCAACCCCTCTGCAAAAGGGAGAAAAATGGAAGATTGAAGCAATTTGAAATTTATTATTTATTTTGATTTTTTAATTTATCATATTCATCTTCTACCGAGTTTGCTTTAGGAAAAACATACGCATCGGCATATTGAAAAGCAAGACCTATACCCCAACCCAATGCAGGCCAAACAGGCCACGGCAAACCCCAATGATTAAACATTTGGTTAAGCCCGCCGCTAAAAAGCCACAATGCCCAAAAAAATACATTGGTAATAATATACGTTACCAAATGGCGCTTAAACTTTGCTCTTTTTTGAGCTATCTCCCATAAAACAGGATCCTTACCTTCGGGTGTTGATTGATTGTAGTTTGACATAATTTTAGTTTTTATAAATTATTATTAATGGCATCTTGTGTTCTGTCTATTCCAAAACTTAAAAAACATCCAATAAATACAAACCGTTTGCTTGGACTTTCAACGGCTACTTTTCGCAAACCATCGTTACTATAATTGTAATTATAAATTTGCTTTTGGCCCAGTACATTATTTATACCCAACACCCACACTGCAAATGTTTTTGTATTTGTTTTACCCAAATTAGGCAAATAATTTACACTAAAGCTCATGCTATTGTAATTAATGGTTTTACCCTCGTTGGTAATTGCATATTTGCCTTGTGTATTATCATAAGCAATTCGGTAATATGGCCTGCCGGTTGCAAAATTATAGCTAACATTAAATTGTGTTTTCCAAGGAAGCACAAAGCGTTTAAATACAAATGCGGCTGTATGGTTGGCTGCAAATGAAGGCTGAATTGCTTTAGGAAAATTAAGGTAATCTCTTTTAGTATCTAAGTAAGAGTATGAAATCCAGTAATCTACATTTTTAAGCGTTTTTTTATCTCTCCAAAATAATTCAAAGCCTTTTGCATCGCCAAATCCGTTGTTATTTGCAGCTACCTCTCTTCCGTTTGTATTAAAATCTGTTTTAAACAAATCGTTGTATTTTTTATAAAACACTTCTGTTCTAAATGTATAATTTTTAGTTAGTCTTGCATACTGTAAAATATAGTGCGTTGCTTTAGCATAATTTAAATTGGTAAATCCGGGCAATAATTTTCTTTCTGGATTTTGATAAAAAACGCCATACGCAAAAGATGCCTGCCCGTTGTTTTTAAATTTATATGCCAGCGATAATCTTGGAGCCACATTCCATTTATTTACAATTTGCGAATGCTCAATGCGTCCGCCAGCCTTAACGGCCAAATCGTTGGTTATATAAATATCGGTTTCGGTAAACGCCGCAGCTAAATTATCTTTTACCGTTTCGGTAAATTTATCGCCGGTAAATAATGTGTAAGTTGATTTTTCGTTGCTGTAAAAGTAATCGCCTCCAAACCTAACCGCACTAATACCTTTTAATTTTTTCTCCAAAACCAATCTTACTTGAGCATAATTTGCATTGTTTATCAAACTAAAGTTTTTAAAAGCATAAAAAGCAGGAGTGGTTATTGTTTGTTTTTGATTATCGCTGTTTTGCACCTCGTTAGCAATATCATCTTTATTGGTACTATAACTAAAGCCGGTAGTTATTTTCCAGCCTTTCCCAAAACGCTCTTTCCAATTTATATTTTGATAGGTATTTAAGTTTTGATTGGAGTATGCATTTTTTAAAACGAATGAATCGATATCGGCGGATCTAACTCCAAATTTACTACTGCTTACATAACCGTAATATTTTATAAAGCCGCCGCCTTTGGTTTTAATTCTAAAATTTGCATCGCCTTCGTAATAAACAGGTGTTGTAAAATAATCGGCCTTTTGCGGATTAACGGCAAATGCTAAAGCCAAATTGGTATAGTTCATTGATATACCCCATGCCGATTTTTTATTTTTTGCCAGATGCTGAATACCACCGCCAACACCTACTACCGAAACACCAATATCAGCCTGTGTTCTTTCGGGCAAATCGTTACTTTCTAAAATTAATGCCGATGATAATGCCTGACCATATAAAGCAGAGTAACCGCCTGTACTAAAAATGGTGCCTTTAAATAAAAATGGGTTAAACCTTCCTCTGCTGGCAATACCAGGTGAGCTGCTGTAAAAAAAATTATTTACCAAATTGCCATCCATGTATATTTTGCTTTCGGTAGCAGAGCCACCTCTAACAAATAGCCCTTCGCTTTCGCCAACTTGTTGTGTACCGGGCAAACTTTTAAATGCCTCGGTAACATCGCCATTTGCACTTGCGGTGGTAACAATATCCAAAGCTGTTAAAACGGCACCTTTGTTTTTATCGCTTGCCTCAAACGAGCCTGCCGAAATTACCACTGCCTGCATTTCGGTAACTAACTCTTTAAAGAAATATTTAATATGATTGGGTTAGATGAAATGGTTATTTGCTGCTCAAATGGTTTATAACCTATTATAGTTGTTTCTACTATTTTATTCCCCTTTTCTTCGGTAGTAAACGTGTAGTTACCTAACGAATCAGTGGTGGCTCCATCATAGCTATCCTTCAAAGAAACGCTAACGCCATAAAGCGCTTTCCCCTTAGTATTAGTAATATTTCCAGATATGGTTATTTGTGCCTTTGCGGCAAATGATATAAAAAATAATAATATAAAAATTCTCTGTTTCATATACTCTATTTGAATACAAACATAAAGTAGTTTATGATATAAACCAAATTAATTTTTATTCTCCCTTTCAAAAATACATTTTTATTAAGATTTATGGCTCAAAATTAAGCCCATAAATTATTGTAAATCAATAAATTAAACTCAAAAACATTAATGCCTTACTAACAGTATGCATACCCGAAAACTTATTAACAATGCCCAAAATTTATTTTTTTATGTGGGGTAAAATTGTACTTTAGCAATAGAATTTAATGGGTTAGTAAGTAACAAGTGCTATCAGAAATGATAGTCCTTTTACTTTTTAGCAATTGCAGATTGCACAAACTTTCACAAATTGTTTTTTAAAACAAATTTTCATCTTTACAAATATTTATTCAGCACCGCTATTCAAAAAATTTAAATTCGTAATTCCTAATTTTATAAAATGAGTAAAACCAAGTCGGCATTTTTTTGCCAAAGTTGTGGATACGAAACTGCAAAGTGGGCAGGCAAATGTCCAAGTTGTAATGAGTGGAATACTTTTGTAGAAGAAGTAATTGTAAAAGGCACAGATAAAAAGCAAGATGAGTGGAAAAACTTTAACGATAAATCCAAGCAAAAAACCATTGCCATTAACGAAGTAAGTAGTGCAGAGGAAAAAGAATAATAACAACTGATGAAGAATTAAACAGAGTTTTAGGTGGGGGCATAGTTTTAGGCAGTATTGTTTTAGTTGCAGGCGAACCGGGTATTGGTAAGAGTACATTGTTTTTACAAAACGGTTTACATTTAAAAGATATTACTACATTATATATAAGTGGCGAAGAAAGTGAGCAGCAAATAAAAAATGAGGGCCGATAGAATTGGTAACGCATCTTCGCTTGCCGAAAATTTTTATTTGCTTACCGAAACCAATACACAAACTATTTTTCAGGAAATAAAAAAACTACGGCCACAATTGGTAATTGTAGATAGTATTCAAACCCTGCAATCGCCGTTTGTTGAAAGTGGCCCGGGCAGTATTAGCCAAATACGTGAATGTGCTGCAGAGCTGCAACGCTTTGCCAAAGAAACCAACACACCCGTTTTTTTAATTGGCCATATAACAAAAGATGGCAACATTGCCGGCCCTAAAATTTTAGAACACATGGTAGATACGGTGCTTCAGTTTGAAGGCGACCGCAACTATGCATACCGTATTTTACGCACACTTAAAAACAGGTTTGGCAGTACAGCCGAGTTAGGTATTTACGAAATGACAAGTAGTGGTATGAGAGTTGTAAGCAACCCTAGCGAATTATTAATTACACAAAAGGAAGAACAACTTAGTGGTATAGCCATTGCTGCAACCATTGAAGGGCAACGGCCATTGCTTATAGAAGGCCAAGCACTTGTAACACAAAGTGTGTATGGCACACCACAACGTACCGTTACCGGATTTGATTTACGCCGCCTACAACTTTTGCTGGCTGTACTCGAAAAGCGTGGCGGCTTTCATTTTGGTATTAAAGATGTATTTGTAAATATTGCAGGTGGGTTAAAGGTAGAAGACCCATCGTTAGATTTGGCAATTGTAACAGCATTGCTTAGCAGTTACGAAGATGTACCAGTTAACCCTAAATATTGCTTTGCAGGAGAGGTTGGTTTAAGTGGAGAAATAAGAGCCGTAAACCGCATTGAACAACGCATTGCCGAAGCAGAAAAATTAGGGTTCGAAAAAATTATTGTAAGTAAATACAACTTAAAATCTATAGCTAATCAAAAATTTGGCATTGATGTTGTTCCGTTGGCGAAGGTGGAGGAGTTGTATCAGTATTTGTTTTAACGTCCTCCTCTCCCCACGAGGGTAATTTGGTAGTAAGGCTTTGAGTCACTATGCTATAAATAAATATTTTATTTTTACTTTATGCAAACCCTAAAAAAAATAATCTCATCTACCCTCCACCTATTTTACCCACACCTTTGCAATGGTTGCAATACCGATGTGTTAAGTAACAACAGTTTGCTTTGTTTGGAGTGTATTAATAATTTACCACACACTCAATATGCCAAATTTGAAAACAACCCGATAGAAAAAATATTTTGGGGCAGAATTCCTTTACAAGCAGCATTTGCCGAATTTTATTTTGATAAAGAATCTTTAATACAACATTTAATTCATCAACTTAAATATAAAAATAATACTGCTATTGGTGTTTATTTAGGTGAGATGATGGGCAAAAGCATCATTGCCTCTGATCGTATTAAAGATGTTGATGCACTAATTCCCTTGCCGCTTTTTCCGGATAAAGAAAGAAAAAGAGGTTACAACCAAGCCAAAATTATTTGCGATGGAATTAGTAATGTAACTAATATTCCTGTACTTGATAATATTGTAATTAGACAACGCTTTACCGAAACACAAACCCGTAAGCACCGTACAGAGCGTTGGCAAAATGTTGCCGAAAGTTTTGCTGTTGCTGATATAAAAAAACTGGAAAGCAAACATCTTTTGCTGGTAGATGATGTAATTACAACAGGGGCAACACTTGAAGCTTGCGGCAATATTATTTTGCAAATACCCGGCACCAAACTTAGTATTGCAACTTTAGCATTAGCAAGTAAATAGTTTTAAGTAAATTTGGTTAATGAAAAAATTGTTTACGTATTGCCTATTGCTAATTGCCTTTAGTTCATTGCATACATCCTGCAAAAAAGATAGCTTTATTACCAGCAACGAAGCCAACGTTAGGTTAAGTACAGACAGTTTAAAATACGATACAGTTTTTACAACCACAGGTTCAATTACTAAATCGTTTAAAATAATAAACGAAAACAATCAAAAACTTTTATTAAATAAAGTAAAGCTAATGGGGGGTAGTTCATCTGCCTATAAAATAAATGTAGACGGTGTTGCTACTACCGAAGCCAATAACATTGAAGTTGCCGCCAACGACAGCATTTATGTTTTTGTATCAGTACAAATAAATCCAACAACTGCAAACCTGCCATTTATTATAAGCGATAGTGTGGAGGTAAATTACAACGGCAACAATCGGTATGTACAATTGCAAGCCTTTGGGCAAAATGCTGTTTTTTTACGCAACCAAACCATTAGCAGTAACACAACCTGGAGCAATTCAAAACCATATGTTATTTTAGATAGATTAACTATTGCTACAAATGTTACCTTAACTATACCGCAAGGCACTAAAATATATTTACATGCCAATGCGCCTGTTTTAGTTGATGGTACACTTAGTGCCATTGGCACAAAAAATGAACCTGTTGTTTTTACAGGCGATAGGTTAGATGAAAATTATAAAGATTTACCGGCCAGTTGGCCCGGCATTTACTTTAGAGAGTTTAGTAAAAACAATGTTCTGCAATTTACATCAATTAAAAATGCCTATCAGGCAGTTGTGGCCGAAAAACCCTCGGTAAATGCGAATCCAAAAGTAATACTGCAGCAATGTATAATTGATAATGCTTTTGATGCAGGTGTACTTTGTGTTAACAGCAGTTTGCAGGCCAACAACAGTTTAATAAGTAACTGCGGCAGTAATGTTTTTATTAGTTACGGAGGCGATTATGTTTTTACCAATTGCACTATAGCAACCTACTCCACCAATTACATTGCCCACAAAAATCAGGTATTAGGCGTTACTAATTTTGCCAATACCGCAGGTGGTGTAGTTACTGCAAACCTAAATGCCATTTTCATAAATAATATTTTTTGGGGAGATGCCGGTTTTGTAGATAACGAAGTGCAAGTGGCCAAACAAGGCAGCAATACATTTAATGTACTGTTCGAAAATAACTTATACCGCAACGCAACCAACCCAACCAATGCAACGTTAACCAATAATATTGCCAATCAAAACCCAATGTTTGATAGTATTGATGTAGTAAAGCGTATTTTTAATTTTAAAATAACAAAAGATGCTGCGCCGGGCATTAATAAAGGAGTAACAACAGGTTTTGTAAAAGATTTAGATGATAATAACCGAAGTATAGGCTTACCCGATTTAGGTTGTTACGAAAAGCAGTAGTACACTCTCGTCCCTGACGAGGGTGGTGTGGTTTTGAGACTTTGTCTCACAATTGTTCCGAAAGTTTATGAACTAGGTTAAAACAAAAAAATATGAAAAAGTTATTTCTATTTTCCACTTTATTATCATTTGTATTGCTTACAGCATTTACAAACCAATCCACTACCAATAACAAAAAGAAAAAAGGTATTTATGCTTTTAAGGTAGAAGCTTTGGAAGGCGGTAAAATCAATTTCTCAAAATATAAAGGCAAAAAAATATTAATTGTAAATACTGCCAGCAAATGTGGCTACACCCCACAATACAAAGGGCTTGAGGAATTGTATTTAAAATATAAGGACAAATTAGTAATTGTAGGATTCCCGGCAAATAATTTTGGCGGACAAGAGCCCGGCACTAATACCGAAATAAAAGAATTTTGTACAAAAAATTATGGAGTTACTTTTCCAATGGCAGCCAAGGTTTCGGTAAAGGGCGATGATATGGCCCCTATTTACAAATGGCTTTGCACAAAAGAATTAAATGGTGTTTTAGATGCTGAAATAAAATGGAATTTTGGTAAATTTTTAATTGACGAAAATGGCAAAATGATAGCCTACTTTTCTAGTAAGGTTACGCCTATGAGTGAGGAAATAACGGGGAAGTTGTAAAAAATTAGGGCATGAAATTTTTAATCTTTATATACCCTCTTTTCATTTCCATTGCCACTTTTGCCCAAATACCCAAAAGTGGAACATATATATATAAGTTTTGTGATGCTGAATACAACGCCTGTTTACATAAGTGCAAAATAAAAATTAAAGAAAATAAAATTTGGGTGTATGCTCCGGCAGGTTTATCACATATAAAGGAAGGTGAACTATTTGAAAGTGGAACAATAGTGCAGGCTCCTTCAAAAAAGTGGTTAATACTTCATACAAAAACTAACAAAGCACATAACTCAAAAATTTATTATGATCAACCATCTTGGATTGATTTTAAAAAGAAACAATTTTGGCAATTTTAAAATCTTTGCGCTTTCTTGCCTTTACGTTTAAAAAATTACCTTCTCTTATCTTTGCACCATGTCCTTCCAAAATATCATAGGCCAAAAAGCCGTAAAAGAACAATTGGTACACATGGTACAGCACAACAGGCTAAGCCATGCCTTATTGTTTTTAGGTAAAGAAGGTAGCGGAGCATTACAATTGGCAATGGCATTTGCACAATTCATTACATGCAAGCCATCAACAGTTGCACCAGCAGAACCCTCGTTATTTGGAGAGCCAGAGCCAGTATTGCCTATCCAAAATCAAGTATCAAGCAACGATAGTTGCGGCACTTGCCCATCTTGCAAAAAAGCACAGGAGCTTGTGCATCCCGATATACATTTTAGCTACCCCGTAATTCCTCGTAAAAGCGGCGATAAACCTATAGCAACCGATTATATTACCGAGTGGCGTGAGTTTATAAAACTAAACCCTTACGGCAATGTGTACGATTGGTTGCAATTTATTAATGCCGAAAACAAGCAAGGCAACATTACAGCCCTCGAATGCAACGATATTTTGTGAAGCTTAGCCTTAAAAGCTTTGAAAGCGAATACAAAATATTAATTATGTGGATGCCTGAGTATTTAGGCAAAGAAGGCAACAAGTTGTTGAAATTAATAGAAGAACCACCAGCCAATACGCTGTTTATTTTAGTTGCCGAAAACGAAGATCAAATTTTACCCACCATACTTAGTCGTACACAATTGGTAAAAATTCCATCGCTTACCAAATTAGATATTGAAAGCGCCTTAGAATTAAGAGCAGGTGTTGCACCTGAAAAGCTCAACAAATTGCAGCCGTTGCCGAAGGTAATTACCGGGAGGCATTGCAAATGCTACAACACAGCGAAGACGATTGGCAGGCCATGCTCAGAGAATGGCTAAATGCCGTAGTAAAATTTAACCCACAGGCACAAGTAAAGTGGATAGATGAAACCGCTAAAATTGGACGGGAAAAGCAAAAGCAGTTTCTGCAATATTTTACCCATTTATTGGAGTTGGCTGTACGAATAAGCACCACAAACGAACAACCACAAGCCAACCCCGAAACAGATTTTGCCATACGCCTTAACAAAATAACCCAACTACACCAGCAAGAGGCTATTATAAATGAGCTAAACAAAGCCAGCTACTATATTGAACGCAACGCCAACGCCAAAATGCTGTTTCATGCCCTTTCCATTAAGTTATACCATATAATTAGTAACAATTCATTAATTTTGGTTAATTGAGGTGGTTGGGAATATGAGGTTTTTAATTATGTTACAAGCTTTTATAGCTTTGGTCGTCATTGTTGTGTCACTCACTTGTACTGCATACCAATGTGCAACGCCTTAAGCAGCAAGCACATTTTATTATAGCATAGAGTTAGCATCTGCCAGCTCAATATAATTACCACTGTACAAGAGTGCGACGCAAATGAAGTTTAATAGTAGTACCAAAGCCAAGTACATAAAAATCTCCTCCTCCAATCAATTATTAATTTCTAATTATTAATTTAATTATATGGGTTGCGGAAGTTGTGGTACAAGTAAAGATGGAGCACCGGGAGGTTGTAATAGCCATGGCAATTGTGCCAGCGGCGGTTGCAATCGTATGAATGTGCATGATTGGCTGGCAAACTTGCCCTTTGCCGATCCGGAAAGTAATTGCAAAATTGTAGAAGTAAGTTTTAATAACGGTAGCCGAAAAGATTTTTTTAAAAATACCAGTACCAATTTTTACGAAAAAGGCGATATGATTGCCGTAGAAGGCGTGAGCGGTTTTGATGTAGGCATGGTAAACCTTACCGGTGAATTAGTGCGTATTCAACTAAAAAAACGCAATGTAGATGAAAAAAGCCCCGATACTAAACGCATACTACGCCGTGCAAGCGAAACAGATTTAGCCAAACTTAAAGAAACAAAAGCCAGAGAAGCCGAGGTTTTAATTCGTAGCCGTGCCATGGCAAGGCAACTAAAACTGGAGCTTAAAATGGCCGAAGTAGAAATACAGGCCGATGGCCGTAAAGCCACATTTTTTTACATTGCCGATGATAGGGTAGATTTTAGAGAACTAATAAAACTATACGCCGGAGAGTTTAAGGTTAAAGTAGAAATGCGCCAGATTGGTGCAAGGCAAGAGGCCGGAAAAGTAGGCGGAATAGGCAGTTGTGGCCGGGAGCTTTGTTGCAGCAGTTGGCTTACCGATTTTAAAAGTGTAAACACCAACGCAGCCCGTTATCAAAATTTAAGCATTAACCAAACCAAATTAAGTGGGCAATGCGGCCGTTTAAAATGTTGCTTAAATTACGAGTTAGATACCTACATGGATGCTTTGCAATTTTTTCCGGATGATGCAGATGTAATTGAAATGGCCAAAAGCCGTGCTTTTTTGGTTAAAAAAGATATTTTTAGAAATTTGATGTGGTACACTATGCCGGATAGTAACAAACAATATCCGCTTACCATAGAAAGGGTTAAAAAAATAAAAGAATTAAATAAACAAGGCATACGGCCCGATGATTTAGAGCCGGTAGAAGTTACCAGCGGTAAACCAAAAGAAATTGAACCGGTATATGCCGATGTGGTTGGCCAAATTAGTTTAAAAAGTTTGGAAAAAACCAGCCGCAAACGCAGAGATAGTGAGCGTAATCAGCAACAAGGTGGTGGTAACAGGCAAGGTGGTAATAGGCAAAGCGGCAATAACAAACAACAAGGCGGTGGGCAACAGCAAGGAAATAATCAACAAAGCAAAGGCAATCAAAATCAACAACGCCCCAATCAACAAAATCGTAACCAACGGCCTCAGCAAAACCGTAATCAACAACAGCGGCAACAGCAAAAGCCCAATAATGAGGGTAACAAAAACTAATTAATCAACGCCGGGTTTTCTCGGCGTTTTTGTTACTTTTTGTATTTACTTCAATAAAGAAAAGAAAGTACTGTTGTTAATTTTAGCATTTTGAGTTTAGGAATAGAGATATAATGTTGAAGCCACAGTCGCACAAATGATGCGTATAGCTGTATGGCAGGAACGGGCTGTATTCGTTCCTGCCTTGACTTTTTTGCTACTTTTGCGTCAAGGCAAAAAGTAGAACATAAAATAAATAAATTTACATTTCAAAAGCAACAAATGTCAATAACTGTTACAAACCTCACCAAAAACTACGGCACACAAAAAGCTGTAAACAATATATCGTTTGCTGTAAACAAAGGCGAAATTGTAGGCTTTTTAGGACCTAATGGTGCCGGTAAAAGCACTACTATGAAAATGATTACAGGTTACCTACAGGCAGATGGCGGCAACGCAACTGTTTGTGGCTTAACCGTAAATACAAACAATAACGAAACAAAAAGCAAAATTGGTTATTTGCCCGAAGCCAATCCTTTGTATTTTGATATGTATGTAAGAGAATACTTAGCTTTTACAGGTGGCATACACAAAATAGAAAACATTAAAAACAACATTGAAGAAGTAATAGAAACCGTTGGCCTTAAATTAGAAGCTAATAAAAAAATTGGCCAGCTTAGTAAAGGCTATAAACAACGTGTAGGCTTAGCCGCTGCTTTATTACACAATCCCGAGGTTTTAATTTTAGATGAACCTACCAGCGGCCTCGACCCAAATCAAATTGTAGAAATACGTGAAGTGATAAAGAAACTTGGGCAAAATAAAACAGTTTTATTTTCGTCGCACATAATGCAAGAGGTAGAAGCTATTTGCGATAGAGTAATTATTATAAACAAAGGCAATATTGTAGCCGATGATAAACTAAGTAATTTACAAAAAGGCAATGCAACCACCCAAACAATTGAAGTAGTTTTTAAAGAAGCGGTAAATACAGAATGGCTGCAAAATTTAGAAGGCGTAAGCAATGTAACACAACTTTCAACTTTCAACCTGCCTGCCGGACAGGCAGGCTTTCTGCTTTCAACTCTTAATACTGATGTGGTAAAAAAGCAAATTTTGCAATTAGCTATTGATAAAAATCTAAACATACAAAGCTTACAAAGTGAAAGCAATAGTAGCCTGGAGGAAGTGTTTAGAGAGTTAACTAAGTAAGACTTTCTTTTCTATCATAAAACTTTAACAACATGGAAAAGCTTATTTATAATAGATTTTTATTAGCCAAAGATAATTTTTACGATGACCCAGTTAAAGTTATTAAAGCCGCCAACGCTGCTACATTTTTTGAGCCAGAAGATGCTACCGGCTTTAGAAGCACTACTGTGTATCATGAGCCTGGCGTAAAGCAAAAGTTAGAAAAAATATTAGGGATAAAGATTACCAGATGGGATATAGACCCAAAGAAAGAGAATGGTGTTTTTTATCAAGGGTTTTCAAAAGGAAAGAAAAAAGAAACTCCTGGCGTACATTCCGATTGGCCTTACAATGATATTACTGTATTAATATACCTTACTCCTAACCTTCCTTTTGATTGTGGTACTTCATTATGGATGCATAAAGCCACTAAAATTTGTAACCCTCCTACTCCGCAAGATGCCAAAAGGTTAAAGATAAAATTTGCAGACCTTGTAGAACAATTCGAAGTAGAAAGCACTAAACGCAATAAGTGGGTTGAAATAGATAGAGTGGGAAATAAATTTAATCGTATGGTGGCCTACCCAAGTGGTGCATTACATTCTGCTTCAAAACATTTTGGCAGCAGCATGAAAAACGGTAGAATTTATCAAACCTTTAGAATAGGGGTTGATTGGAGTACTTTTAGGATAGATCAATAACTTGTAACACCAGCTTATTGTAAGCGATAGCATCTACTGATTTAGTAAAAATAATTTTATACAACAGTTGTAACCTTTGCCTGTCTTCTATTTTATGGGCATATGCCCACAACGCTACCTCTTCAAATATTTGCTCTTGTATGGCATTTAATTCTTTTTTTATTGAAAATTTACTCTTAAAATAGTGTTTAGCGGCTGCTATAGCTTTTGCACTATTGCCTTTGTGTTTATTAGCTATAAGGTTGTTTATCTTTTCCAATATATCTTCTCTATGTACCGGAGTATACCTTTTAGTTGTAAGGCAATATTATATTCAGATAATTTTTCTAAAGTGGATATACTTGTTTTATAATTTTTATTTGCTTTTATTTTTTCAATTTCTTTTTCGGCTAATTGATTTACTCCCTTATTTTTAGATCTAAAGCCATACTTATAATAAAACCAAAAGGCACCTGTTTCCAATGCTTCGTGGTTTCCAAATTGAAAAGTTTCTATTTCGTAATAACTAATATGGTACAACCGTATATATACTCTTAAAATCTGCGTCATTATGTATTTTGACTCTCCCCCTCTAAATTCTTCCAGTATGTTTAAACCAAATAATGAACATTCCCCAAATATCCAGGAGCCGCCATACGAAACAGGATACCCATTTTTAAATAAGCTATACCCCACAAAACTTTGCATGGGCAATTGCCTTTCGGGCTTAGCAACATATAACGCCAATGTTAATCCTCTTTCTAAATGAAATACTTGCAGGGAGTTTATATCCAAATAGGTTATGGTATCAATTTCTCTCATGGCCAATGGCATAGAGTTGCGTATTACAAATGCAATTTTTTCTTTTTCAATAATTGATAAACTAGCGGCCTTTGGAATTTTTTTATTTATCAGCTCAAAATGATCAAACTGCTTTACCAGCTCGTGATGATAAAAATAGGTTTTGTAATAAAATGCGGTTATAGCTTTTGAATAATTTTTATGTAAGCCTTTTACATAAAAAAAAGATTGTAGCGATTGCCATAATAAATCTTTAATTAAAGGTGGGGCATTTACATTATTTATTACCTGTAATAAAAATTGAAATTCATGTTTAGCTTTAACGCCTAAGGTGGCTAACAAATCATTATTGCTCATGCCTGCCGTGGTGTATTCTTTTAACACATGCGGCATGGTGATATTGAGAAAAGTATTTAAATCAAAAGCACTATTATTTAAAGATTCTAATTCAATATGTACCTGTTTATTTTTAGCTAAGTCGTTAAAAGCATCTTGTGTAAACCTGGTAAGCATGGTGGTATAGGGCAACCCGCTATCGGCAAATAAGGCATGGTTTGCATTTTTTTTTATGAAGTTAGTAAGCCGTTGTAGCTCTGCTTCTGCTATTTTTACTAGCGCTGGGTTTTCTGCATGAGTTAATGTAAACAACAGCAATACATGGTATTCAAACAGGCTTTTGTGGATGACAAAAGGCTGCTTTTGCATGTCTTTAAAACTGTTTACTTTTTCAATAGCACTATTAGTGTTAAAGGTGTAGGCCACCGATAATAGTCCTTTAAGTTTGCTTTTAAAATTAGTTTGCATGTATAAAAGGTGAGTACATTAAAGTTACAACTAATTGTTTTGCTTACCGTTTTTGCCACTATTCATTTACTGTATTTATTGCTGAATTTTGATTGTACAAATCCCCTTTTTAAACGGATTAGTGATTATCTTTTACCAAATCCATAAGCCAATGTGCTTGTTGAGTTGGAGATCAAAAGATTTTGATTGAGCTATGCAAATTAAAAAGCTACTTATTCAAAAATAATTGGTGTTAGTAATATAATAATCTTACGATAGCATATGGTTCTTAGCCGTTGAAGGTAGTCTTTCGCTTCGCTGCTAGGTTGCAGGTACGACAATCCACTAATTACCTTGCTTCGATACCTGCCTACGGCTACCTTAGCTGCAACGGCGAAAAACAACTTCTTCAATTAGCTATTGATAAAAACTTAACTATACAAAGTTTGCAAAGCCAAAGCAATAGTAAGTAATAGTGTTATAGCTGCAACTTAATACGCTACATATAAAATTACATTTATATTATTTTTTTGTAAACTACTCGTTATTGATACTGATGCATTTGTAACATTATAGATATTCACTATAATGTTCAAACAATAAATCGTAGTTTTGGCCTGAATCTTAAACGAATGAAATCCAATTTAAAAATCGCTACAACATTTTTTTTAGCTGCATTATTAACAGCTTGCCACGATCAATATGATATTTGTGACCAATCAACGTCTGTAAACTGCTTTGCATCTTTTTATCAAAAAAATGGCACGGCAGATGTTGCTGCAAGTGCACCGGCTTTAAGTTTTGGATTATTAGGCAGTTCAACATTAATATATAATCAAGTTGGTGGTATAAGCAATTTTAGTTTTCCGCTTAATCCTGCAACAGACTCTGCAAAGTATTTTATTAAAATTTCTAACACTGCAACTTCAGATACTATTACAGTTTTTTACACATCGCAAAACATATTGCTTTCAAATGAGTGTGGCAATATTACTACACATACCATATCAAATGCAAAAAACACATTAGATTCAATAAAAATAATAACAAATACAGTTACTAATTTGGGTACTCAAAACTTAAAAATTTGGTTTTAAATTTTAAAATTTAAAAAACTATTTCTTCAAGTAGAATAAATAAACTGCAAATATTTTAGGCCGTATAGTTGCATAAAAAAGCCGATGCCCAAGGCATCGGCCAAAACGAAACTTTTATGAAACTAATACTTAACTAAACGCTATTTAAAATTCGTATCTCACTCCTATTTCATGAGCATTAAAGCCAGATTCGAAGCCACTTAATGGTGTTTGATATGCATCGTAAGCATATCCAATGCGTAATTTATCTTTAATAATTACACCGGCATTAAGCATATAACTTTGCTTTAGTTTTGCGCCAACACCCCACCAAAAACTGTTGTTATGTTCTACGGTAAACCCTCCCTGAAACTCTGTTGGGGCATTAGGCAAATAAGTTAACAAAAAGTTTGGTATTACTTTGGTTTTCCATCTGTCCATTTGTATGCTCCGTGAAAAAGTAGTGGCGATATAATCTTGCCTCCTTGCTTGGGTTTAAATTACCACTATAAAACTGAAGCTTTGATTGTACTAATTGAGATACCGATGCACCTATTTGTAATTTTTCGCCAACGTATGCAATACCAAAACCGGCATCAAATTTCATTTTGTTTTCGCTGGAGCCTAATACCGGATCGTTGCCAAGCGCTGTAGAAAGCTTTCCTTTATCAATAGCATATTGTTGCAATTTAGCTTCAATGCCTAAAGAAAACTTTGCATTATCACCTACTTGTATATGCTTTGCAAAAGCGGCATTAATTCCTCTACGGGATGTTGGGCCGGTAACATCATTAAAAATGTACCCACCAACGCCGGCGCCAAACTTTGGTAAATTAAATGAACCATAAACAGTTGCAGTAGTTGGCGAACCGCTTATACCGCTCCATTGGTTTCTATAAGTGGCAGCTATAACATTTTTTGTGCTTGTACCCGCTACTGCCGGATTATGCAACAACCCTTGTAAATCGTAAAAAGAAGACAAGTGAAGCTGCTGAGCATTTGCAGCAAAGGCTGAGCAAATGGCTAAAATTATAATGCTAGTTTTTTTCATTTTTTTCATTTGAAAATTTGTTCAAAATATTTTTTACTAATTATCTAAGGATGGTTACATCGCCTTTTAATATAATTGATTTACCATTTATTAATTTATAAGTTACTACATAATAGTATGTACCATCGGGTACAGGCTTACCATTATATGTACCATCCCAATTGTTGGTATAATTATCATTTTTGTACACAAGGCTACCGTATCTGTTATATACCGCAGCATATATTTGATTGGTACAAGCAAAACCATTTGTTACTACCCACTTATCATTTATGCCATCGCCATTTGGAGAAAACGCATTTTTAATATCTAAGCAGAAAGGAATTACTGTAACTACATTATTATCTGTACCTATACAACCGTCTGTACTTGTAACTGTCATTACATACGGTGTGGTAACCGATGGTTTAGCCACAGGAGTAAAAGTATTTGCATTGGTTAAAGTAGCAGAAGGACTCCATAATACAGAAGCTCCCGTTGCACCACTACCCTGTAATGTTACTTCGTCGCCAATTACAATTGTGTAATCCGGACCAGCATTGGCAACAGGAGTTTGTTTTAAGCCTACCGTTACTGTTTTGGTAAGTGTACCACAAAAAGCATCTTTTATAGTAATGGTATAATTACCGGCAGCTAAATTGCTAAATGTATTGGACGATTGGAAAGTGCCGCCATTTAGGCTATAAGTGTAAGGCGCAATACCGCCGGTTGTATTTACTACAACACTTCCTTTTGCACCTACAGTGCAGCTTGCTACAATTGCTTCTGTTGAGTTTACATTAATATTTGAAGGATTACCATATTCCATGATAGGTGCACCACTGATATTTGGTCCGGCTACAAACAACCTGCGATTAACCATAGAAATGGACGGAGTGCACAACTTTTGGAGCAAAGGCCAATGCTGTGGTAAGTGTAGCAGTAGGGCCAAGATCCATTATCCATAAGTACCACCATTATTGGTTTTATATAAAACACCTCTTAGACACATACATAACCGTTGTTGGCATCATGCATCAATATACCATTCAGGTTTCCGCCTGATAACAGATCGATATTACCAGAGATATCTGTCCAGTTGGCACCGCCATCTGTGGTTTTATAAATGCGGCGGTTATTGGCAGTGGTAAACATATTACCCACAACAAAAACCGTGTTATTATCCAAAGCTAGAATATCTGTATAGGAAACAGCAGAGTTGGGAAAACCAGCAGGTGAAATGTTTATTGCAGGGAAGGGGCTGATATTGGTCCAGGTAGCACCAGCATCGGTAGTTTTATATACAGCACCTCTGTTACCGCAGGCATATCCTACATTTTTACTGGGGAATTCAATTCCTCGGAATGTAACAAATTGTTGTGCTTGTGTACCGACATTACCTAATGGTCCAACTTTAACGGTATCCCAAGTAACTCCATTGTTAAATGATCGGTAAACTAATCCGAAACGTTGTAAAGCCGATACAGAAGTTTGTTGTACACCACATGCCCAAAGACTATCTGTACCTACAGCTGCTAGGTCGTTAATGGTAGAGGTACCTCCATAATTGTCAATAAACACAGGTGCCAGATTGGTTCCCTGATTTATGGAGCGGTAAATAGTTCCGATATTGGTTGTGAAATATGCTTTGTTAATCTGAGGATAAGTTACTGAAGTGATATTGGCAAACAAACTGGCTAATGCTCCGTTCGCTTTATCTACCCATGTCTTCCCACCATCAGCTGTAACTGTAATACTTGAACCACCGGCAGCAATACCATTATTGCAATCGGCAAATTCCATATCATTATAACCAGCTCCAACCGGAACAGTAACATAATTACTGCTCCACTCTCCTGAAGTAGAATCGCCAACAATACCATTATTACCCATCACCAGTAGTTTTCCATTGGGGGCAAAATCAGTGCAGGAGCCTGCGGCTACCGGGCTCCAATTTCGGCCTTGGGGGTAAACGCTACGTTGTGTCCATGTACGTCCGGTATCTGTGGAAGTCCACAAATAACCCGGGCCTCCTATATTATTATATGACCCTGTTACCAATGTACCGGCAGTATTGCGGATCATATGGTATGGATTGGAGGCAAATAAATTTTGTACCGGAGGAATTGGTGGGCCAGCCTGTGGACCCTGTGTAGGCGGGTTAGGGAAATTAAGTATTTCATATTTACCCTTTTCAAAAACCCCAGGCGCATTTATATTGGATGTAGAATCATTTCTGCCGGTTTTAACTTAACAACCGTATTATTATTAAACGACATCATCACCACGGTACTGTCATTTATTACTTCCATTGCCCTGTATGTCTGGGTAATGGGCGTAATATTTCCATAAGCAGTTGTACAATTGATCGTATTGGTATTAATACCTGAGTAGCCAAGCCTCTCTTTACTAATGGAATAATCGGTAAGTACGCCGCTTTTGAATTTCCAGAGCAAGCTTGCAGCCATCGACCCTGAGGTTAAGAATGTGGTTAGTGGTGTACAAACTGTTGTACTGGTGGCCCTTAAACTAACATTCGGGAACAATGTAACACCATAAGAGTTGCTGCCACAAACATATCCCGTACTGTCATTGATGAATTCAATACTGTATATGGATTTCAGCTTCGCATTTACCGGCCACAATGCTGATGGTATATTTGGGTTACTAATATAGCCCACCCGGGAAACCCCGTTTACTGCGGGGGGAGCTATAGAATCCCAGGTAGCCCCTCCATTCAAGGTTACATATAATCTTGGCAGGGAATCAACTGTATTAATTGATCCTCCTATATATCCTTTATTGGCATCCAAAACCAGCAGGCATTGATATTTTTACCGCCGGGGAACAAGGGGTTATTTATAAAGGTCCATAGGGCACCACCATCGGTAGTTTTGGCCATTGCACCACGATCACCAACTGCATAAGCAACAGTTGCAGTAACATAATGCACATCATTAAAAGTGGATTTGGTAACAAAGCCCTGTGGATTGGTGTAGGTGAAAGGCCCGTAGGTCCAGTTGGTACCGCCATCCGTGCTTTTGGCTATGCCGCCATCAGAGCCTACCGCTAACACATTATTGTTATCAAAATAATCCACATCCAGCACAGTAATTCCAAATTGTTTGGGATTACTGAATCGCCAGTTGGTTGTATTATAGCCTTGCGCTTTTACTATTTCACCGAAAATAAAATAAGCATTGCTAAAAGGAAATACAATTTTCTCTTTGTTATTGTTTTGTTCATTACAGATAATTTATGTTTGGCAAATAAATAGATTGCAAGAGTAAGTAATGTTTCAAATTTTACTTGTAGAATTAATTCTACCGAACTTTATACATGAAATGATGACTTTGCAGGCTGAAATAACAATTATGATTATAAAGTTTCGATTACACCTTATTTTTCTATTACTGTTGTTACAGATAATTTGTGTATCAGGCTTTGGTCAAAACAAATCAAACCGAGGTAAAGAATTCTGGTTAGGCTATAGCTTCAGTGGCAATTTTTTTGCACATCCAGGTCTATCAGATCCTGTAAATGAACAGGAGATGGCTTTATATATAAGCACAACTACGCAACCAGCAAACGTTACAGTTTCAATAAATGGAACATCTTGGACTCAAACTTTTTCTATTCCGGCAAATACAGCCGATGCTTCCATTATTATCCCAAAAGTAGGTACAGACGATGCCCGTATTCTCTCTGACGGTCTTTCAAATAAAGCCATACATATAGTAAGCAATGTTCCTGTAGCAGTGTATTCTCATGAATATGATGCAATGTATTCGGCTGCCACCATGCTGATGCCTTCGGAAACCTGGGGCTATCTTTATTATTCAGTGAATTATTATCAAACCAAAGGATTTTCCAATCCGCCATTTGTTGACAGCAACCGTAGCATTAATTTCCCAGATTGGTACAACTGGTTTTACATTGTGGCAAAAGATGATAATACAAGGGTATTAATCACTCCTTCTGACACCTGTAAAAATGGATGGCTGCCTGGCCAGACGTATACTGTAAACCTCAACAAAGGAGATATATATACAGTTTTCGGGAAAGCAAATTTTGCAGCAGGATGGTTCACCGATACAGTTAATTCCAGTAAAGATCTAACTGGCAGCAAAGTTTTGTCGGTAGCAGGTAACGATGGTAATTGTCATCCTATTGCTCTTTTTTCGGGAACAGGCGGTATGCATGTTTGCCAAAAAGATGGAGGTGAGGCTGTGCAGCAACAAGTATTTCCTGCACAGGCATGGGGTACCCGTTATCTTACCCATCATACTATAAGTAATTTTACAGGGGATATTAATGCAACCTTCAGAAATTATTACCGTGTGTGTGTGAAAGATCCAACTACAATTGTAAAAAGAAATGGTGTAGTGTTAACAGGATTGAAACGGAATTTTTTCTATCAATTTTTGGATTCAACAGGAGGCGATTATATCGAAGCTGATAAGCCAATATTAGTTTCGCAATACACACCTAACAGGGCTCAATGCTGGCAAACGTTTTTGCCTGCACAAACAGCAATCGGCGACCCTGAAATGTTTTACCTCAGCCCCATTGAACAGGGACAAAAGTCAGTTATTTTTTATACCAGTTCTCTCAATTTGATATCTAAATCTTATGTAAATATTATTATCCCAACTGCTGGTATCAGTTCCTTATTACTAGATGGTTCAATAATACCGGCTTCACAGATTAAAATACACCCAAACAACCCGGCGTATTCCGTAGCCGTTGGAAACTTATCTACCTCAATGGATATGCAGCATACAATAACCAGTGATTCGGCCTTTACAGCAACAGTATATGGATTAGGCGCTTATGAAAGTTATGGCTATAATATTGGGTGCAATATTAACAACTTAGATATTTATAGCGAAATAAAGAATGTCAACAATATCTCTGGAAATGTTGATACCATTACATGCCCCAAAACTCCTTTTAGAGTATTTGTCAAAATAGGCTACCCTCTTACCAATATTCATTGGAAATTTAGTCAGGTTCCAGGATTAATACCCAATGCTGATTCTATTATTGTTAACCCTATTCCCATTAATACACTAACTATTAATGGGAGAGCCTTATAATACATATACCGTTCAACAAGATTTAGTTTTTGCTAATGCAGGCACTTATAAAATTCCTGTTAGTTATTCTGCTCTTAATATTGATGCCTGTAACAATACAGAAACAGATACAATTGTTGTAGTGGTAAAGCCCGGCCCCACAGCCAATTACACCATTGGTGGCAGTACCTGCCCTAATGATGTGGTGCTACTAAACAATGCATCTGCCCCGGGTTCGTTTAATATTACCCGTTATTTATGGAACTTCCCTGATGCTACTACTCAAAACACAGCCAATGCAACAAAAACATTTCCTACCATTGGCACTTACAATGTTAGGTTTCAAATTTTTGCAGATAATGGTTGCGTAGGCGATACTACCAAAGTGGTAAACATAGGTTCACCATTAACGGCTACCATTAGCGGTATTGGTAAAGCCTGTGCCGATAGTGTTTTTACTTTTACCTCATCTATTCCAACAAGTACCACAAACCCACCAACATGGTATTGGGATTTTGGTGATGGTAACACCACTACCATTACAACCACCAATACTGTTACACATACATACACCGCATCTGCCACTACCAGAACAGTACACCACGCTGTTAGCTTTACTGCAGGTTGTGGTACAGATACTACTCAATTTACAGTTCCGCTTATACATCCAAATCCAACAGCATCTTTTAACATAAAAAAAGATACACTTTGTGCCGGCAACCCATTACAATTTACCAGCAGCCTTACAGGCATTAGCCTTTGGGATTGGAATTTGGGCAACGGTATCAGCAATCAACCGCCGCCATTTTTACACACTTATGCCCTGGCAGGTAATTACAATATTGTATTAAGTGTTAAAGATATAAATGGCTGCGGCTCTTTACCAGCTAACGATGCTCTTACTATTCATCCGTTGCCTGTGGTAGATGCAGGCCCTGATAAGTTTATTGCAAGGGGCACATCGGTTTTGCTAAATGCATCCGTTACTCCGCCGGCCAGTTACACTTATTTATGGACGCCGGCCACTACACTAAACGTTAATACTATTTTACAACTACTTGCAACACCAGATGTCCACACCACGTATTATTTGTTACTCAATAACCCAACTACGCTGTGTGCAGGCAAAGATTCGGTAACGGTAAAGGTGATGACAATAGTTTACATCCCCAATGCATTTACCCCCAATGGCGATGGCAAACACGAAGTATGGCGAATACCTGCTTTGGAGCAATACCCTAATGCAATTGTAACCATATTTAACCGCTATGGCGAAAAATTATTTGAAACAAAAGATTATTTTAATAACCCATGGAATGGAACATATAAAGGCAAAATGCAACCAACGGGTGCATATACTTACGTAATACATTTAAACAATGCATTAAAAGAAATTATTACAGGCACTGTAAATTCAATACACTAAGAAAAATGCAACCAACAATATTAATAGCAGATGATCACAGTATAATCCGAAAAGGATTGAAGCTGTATATGCAGCTAAATTTAAATTATACTAATATTACTGAAGTTGGTACCTGCCACGATTTAATGAACGAATTGGTTAAGAAAAAATATACACATCTTGTTTTAGATTTAATATTATCGGATGGCAATACACTTGAAATTATACCTAACATACGCAGAGTTTACCCCGATTTAAATATCATGGTATTTTCGATGCAGCCCAACGAAGTGTATGGCGAAGCCCTGAAACAATATGGCATAAACTATTATTTATTTAAATCGGTTGGAGAAGATGAAATTGTACACAACTTAAAAATGTTTTTAAATAACGAAACGCTTACAAGGGCCAATTCGTTAAGCCCTTTTAAAGGAAACACTTTTTCGGCCCTGGCGCCAAGAGAGTTAGAAGTACTGCACTATGTATTAAAAGGTATTGGTACAAAAGAAATTTCGGAAACCCTCAACCTTAAAATGAACACCATTTCTACTGTAAAAAACCGCATTTTTGAAAAAACAAACTCCGGCAATATTAAAGAGCTTATGCAACTGGCCACACTTTACAATGTAAATTATTAAAGAGTTTCAGTAACTTGTTTGTGCAAACTACTTTATGCACAGGTTACTTATTTTTTTTGGGTGTTTCTTACTTACTAATACAGTTGTTGCCCAATTGGATAATAATTTTCATGTTGAGCAATACACAACAGAAAATGGCTTACCATCCAACGGAGTAAAAGGATTACAATGGGATGAAGCAACCGGATTTTTGTGGATCGCAACCGAAGCTGGTATTGTTCGGTTTAATGGTGTAGAGTTTAGAGCTTTTACCAAAGAAAATACTCCAACTATTGGGTCGGAGAGAATGCTGTTTATGACCCGAAATTTTAAAGGGGCAATTTGTATATCCGATCTTGTTGGAAATATTTTTAAAGTAGCCAAAAGCAAACCTTTGTTATGGAAACAAGCAACTGCAAATACAAACCCCTATTACGATAACTATTATTTATTATCCGTTTCCGACACTTTTTTTAATGCCCATTTTGAAGATAAAAATAAAGCTGTTGGTTTTTCGGCCGTTACAGATAAGGTTTTAAGCATAAATGATACAGCCTGTTTAATATTAAATAGAGGTTTATTATCATATCAGCATATAGCTTTTAATAACCCTTTTCCACTTCCATCTTTACAAAGTAATTTTTCTACCCTTTTTAAAATAGAAGATCAATTTTGTGCTGTTGATAAAAAAAATAATTTTTTTTATATAAACCCAATTACCCAAAAACAAAGCCCGGTAAATGTTATTGATGAAATGGGGAATATTTTTAAAACAGACATAAGCAATGCCAGCTTATTTTGGGAACAGGGCATGCAAAACCCGATTTATATAAAAAATGGAAAAGCCTGGGAGTTAACACAAAAAGACAACAATATTATAGCCAAACTAATTTTTACAAATATCCCGGCAGACGCTTTTATAAAATCGATTCAATACAGTAAAAAAAATAAACTTTTATTTATAGGTACCGATTCAAAAGGGCTAATTGTACTACATCAAAATAGTGTTGAATCTAAACGACGTTTGGATGCAAATTCAAAAAACAGGAACTCTTACTATGCCCAGTTTGAGGTTGACAATGGGAATATTTTAACCAATGAAGGCGATGTTATAGGAAATAACAAATTAAACCCTGAGACATTACCTATACAAGGGAAATTTGCATTTCATATTACATACACCACAAACAGTTTACTTTGGTATTATCCTTTAAGAACAAAGTATGGATATCCCTGTATGTTTAATTATAATATAGCAACAAAAGAAACAAAAGAGTTTCCAGATATAAAAACAGAGAGTCTTTTAACTGTATCCGGCAACAATACATGGTTAGCAAATAGTAAGGGTATCTTTAAACTCAGCGATACTGGCTTTCAGGAAGTTTACAAGCAAGCGACAGAAGCGGCAGGCAATCTTGTTTTTTCGTTTACCGAAATTAAACCCGGCATATTGGCTTTAGCTTCTTGTAATGGTTTATTTAGTTTTTCAACTAAAAACTTAAAATTAGATACCATTTTTTCTTTAAAGGATTACTGCGTACGAACTATTTGGAAGTATAAAGATTATGTATTTTTTGGCACCTACGGAGCAGGCTTTTATGTGTACAAAAACGGGATTGTTCATCAAATGCCTTTAGATAAAAATAATTATTTGTTATATACCCACTGTTTTATAAACGATGAAAAAGGGTTTTGCTGGATAAGCACCAACCGGGGTTTATTTAAAGCAAGTTTAGTAGAGCGTATTAAAGCTGCCGATAATAACTCTGCCTCGGTTTACTATCATTATTTTGGTAAAAAAGATGGGATGGAAATGACCGAATTAAACGGAGGTTGCAGCCCTTGTGCGTTGCAGTTAAAAAACAATACCATTTCCTTTCCAAGTATGGATGGATTGCTTTGGGTTAACCCCGATAAAGCCACACCAATACTTCCAGAAGGTGAAATATTTATTGACGAAGTTGTGGTAGATAAAACAGTGATTAATCCTGAAATATTTTCGCAAAATGCTTTATTAACCAATACAAGTAATATAATATTCCGCCTTGCCTATTCTGCCTGGTGCAATAAAGAAAATATCTATTTATCATATAAATTAAATGAAGCAGAAACCTGGCAAACTGTAGACACAAAAAACGAATCCGAAATTTCATTTTCGAATCTCAGTCCGGGCAAATACACTTTACAATTAAGAAAAATGAACGGGTTTGGCGAAAACAATTTTTCTTATAAAACCATTGATTTTACTATAGCTACGCCATGGTATAAACAATGGTGGTTTTATTTTGCCATTGCTGCCTCAATTTTTGGCTTATTTATGCTTTTTTACAAAATACGTACCCGTAATTTATATAAAAGGCAATTAAAACTTGAGAAACAAGTTGCAGAAAAAACCGAGGAGCTTCAGCAAAAAAACGATGTGCTTGAAAAAAGCAACAATATAAATACTCGTTTAATTTCAATTATAAGCCACGATATTATTACTCCTTTAAAATTTTTGAACGTTGCAGGAAAAAATTTAATTGAAAAAAAAGATTTAATGAGCGAAGATTTAAAGGATGAAACCATTAAAGAAATTACCACAACTTCCAAAGAGCTGCAGTTGTTATCTACCAATATTTTAAACTGGATAAAATATCAAAACGAAAACAGGCGGTTAGTAAAAGAACAATTTTATTTAAGCGAAACGGTTAATCAGGTTTTTGGGATATTAAATTCAATGGCACACCAAAAAAAATTATTGCTGATTAATACTGTTGCTGATGATTTGCAGGTAACAGAATATCATGAGGCTCTTCGAATTTTGATATACAATTTAATTACAAATGCAATTAATTTTTCTGATAAAGGTTCAATAATAGTGGAAGCAAATAAACAAAGCCAACATATAAGCATTTGTGTAAAAGATGAAGGTGTTGGAATGACAAATGAACAAATCAAAAACATAATGGCCGATCAGTTTATTATTTCATCTGCCAATATCGATAATAAAAAAGGCAACGGGCTTGGCTATCTTATTATAAAAGATTTAGTAAAAATGATGGGAGCAAAACTTACTATTACAAGTGCCAAGGGAAGCGGCACTACCGTTGTAATTGATATTATAAACGCATAACCCTGATTCTACAAATCCGCAATTTGTTTTACCAACTCTCTCGTGCTAAATGGTTTTGTAACATATAAAGCAGCGCCTAAATCGTATCCTTTTTGAATGTCGGCCTCCTTTGTTTTAGCGCTCATAAAAACTACTTTTGTATGGCTTAGTTTTTTTGTTGCCTTTATACGCTTACAAATTTCGTACCCATCAACATCAGGCATCATAATATCCAATAATACAATTTCAGGTAATTGTTTTTCTACAATATCTAATGCCTCGGTTCCGTTTCGGGCCACCATTACATTGTATCCGTTTTTTTTCATTAAAAACTCCAACGACATTAAAATGTACGGATCATCATCTACCACCAATATTTTTTTTGCTTCGTTCATGTAATCGCTATCTGTTTAAAGGTAAAGTAAAAACAAATTTAGCGCCTTTATTTATTTCACTTTCCACCCAAATATTTCCTTCATGCAAATCAATAATTTTTTTACAAATAGCCAATCCAAGTCCGCTACCTTCCGGCTTTCGCAAAGTTTGATTATTGGCCTGAAAAAATTTATCAAATATTAATTCGCTTAATCCTTTTTCTATTCCACGCCCTTTATCCTGCACCCAAATTTGAATTTCATCGTAATTGCTATATACCGAAACTGTAACACTTTCGTTTTCCGGCGAAAATTTTATAGCGTTAGATAATAAATTATTAAACACCTGCATAATTAAATCGGCATCGCATTGAACTAAAAAAACAGTGTTGGGAATTTTTGTTTGTATTACTATATGTTTTTCATTTGCTAATGGGTTTACAGATTGAATGGCGTCTTTAATCAGTGTATTTAATTGTACCGATGTTATATTTAATTTTTGCCGGCCACTTTCGTATTTTTCTAAATTTAATACCTGCGTTATTAAATGACTAAGCCTTTCCGTTTCTCGTATTACACCCGCTAAAAAATGCTGTCGCTGTTCTTCGGGCATATCTGTATTGTCATGCACAATTTCCGACATAGCCCTAATAGATGTAATAGGTGTACGTAATTCGTGTGTTACGGTGTACAAAAATTCATCTTTGGTTTTATCCATGTTTTTTAATTGCTCATTGGCTTCAATTAATTCATTGGTAGCTTTTTGCAACTCACCCGATTTTTTCGCAACTCTTTATTTAGCTCTATCATTTGTTGCGACTCCCTTAATATATTAAGCACTTCATCTATCTTAAGCTCTTCTTCTTTAGTAACACTACTTACCATAATACGTGCAGATGCCGAGCCTATAATTCCGGCCAGTATATTTTCGGAAAACGTTACCAGTCGTGGATCGGCCCGTTTCGTATCTAAAGAGATTTTGTTTCGGCCGGCATAGTTGGCAATTAATTTTTGAGCCCTTTCTTTCCCTAAAAAGGTTTCTAATAACGAGTTTAAATCGGGCAAATAGGCGGTGCCTTTCCAAATAGAACTGCTACCATCGTTGGCCGAGTGTTTAAAAATATCAACAAATATTTCGGCCTGAAAAGTTTCCTGAGCATTTTTTTTAGAATAAAGTGATACACTAATAAATACAACAATATTTAAAAACAAACTCCAAAATGCGGCATGAACAATGGAATCCATCCCCTCTATACCTAATACGGAAAATGGTTTTAGCCACCAAACACCAAACAAGCCATTAATCATTATATCGTTACTAATAATACCGGCACTTACCAGCGAAGGAACAACCAATGTAAAAAACCAAATCACAAAGCCTGTACAAATGGCTATCATCGCCCCGTTTTTAGATGCTCCCTTCCAATAAATACCACCAATAACTGCCGGGGCAAATTGCGCCACAGCTACAAAAGAAACCAACCCAATAGATACTAGTGAAAAATGCCGGGCAACCGTTTTGTCGTACAAATAGGCAAGCACCAAAATAAGTACTATGCTTATTCTTCTTATGGTAATTATTGATTTTGTAATTCCACCATCGGCATTGGGTTTAAAGTTTTTTGCAGATAGTAATGCCGGCATTACTATATTATTGCTCATCATTGTACTAAGCGCTATTGTTTCAACAATAATCATGCTTGTGGCAGCAGAAAAGCCACCAATAAAAACAAATAACCCCAACCAGTTTTGATTATAATGCAAGGGAAGTGCCAGTACAAAAGTGTCTGCATCTACACTACCATCTGCAAAAATAAGTTTACCACCCATGGCAATAGGGAGAACAAAAATGTTTATGAGTAACAGATAAAGAGGAAACAACCAACTGGCTTTTTTTAAATGCTTTTCCTGAACATTTTCTACAATACTCACCTGAAACTGGCGTGGCAAAAAAACTACCGCCAGCATAGAAATAATCATTAATCCAAACCATGTTGCAAAGGATGTTTTATTCCCAAAAGTAAAAAGATCTTTTAAAGAATTATTTGCCGTTGCCCTCGAAAAAATATCGCCAAAGCCATTAAATATGCCATACACAACAAAAATACCTGCTGCAATAAATGCAATTAGTTTAATTAACGATTCAAATGCAACTGCAGCTACAAGGCCTTCGTGTTTTTCAGATGCATCAACCGATCTGGTACCAAATAAAATAATAAATAAAGAAAGAATAATGGTGATATAAAAAGTGTCATCCAGCCAAAAATTTATTAAACCTGTATCCTTTTGCAGGTTGCCTGTAAGTACATGTATGCTATTTGAAATTGCTTTAAGCTGTAAGGATATATATGGTATGATGCCGGCTACACAAAGTACAGTTACGGCCACTGCTATTGAAAAATTTTTACCATACCGTGTAGATATTAAATCGGCAATGCTATTAATGCGTTGCGTTTTGGCTATCCGTATTATTTTATGCAGTACAGGTAAAAATAGCGCAGCAGCAATGGTTGGCCCTAAATAAATAGCCAGAAATTCCAGGCCGTTTGTACTGGCTCTTCCTACGCTTCCATAATACGTCCAGGCCGTGCAATATACAGCTAACGAAAGTGCATAAACGTAGCCGCTATTGATAATGCTTTTCCCTTTCTTTAAACGCAACTCGGCATAATAAGCCACGCCAAACAATAAGCCCAGATAAAACAAAGCGCCAATAATTGCAACTACATTATTCATCTGTTTTATGATGTTTTTCCTTTACAATTAATCCAATAGTTACTACAGAAAAAACCCAAACAAAGAAAATATAAAAATAAAGAAGAGGTAGCCCAAATATCAATTGCAGCTTATTGCCAATAGATAAAAGTGGATAGCTTAATGTTATCAGCAGCAAAATGCTAAATAATATTAGTTTTTGATTTTGTTGTTTGCTTTTCATCTTATTACAATAAAAAAAGATAACACAGAAATGCCATAAGCAAATCTATGTTATCTTAACTAAAAACTAACGTTGGTTTATCAATAATACTATTCTAACTCTGCCGAACTTTCAGGCAAATGATCGTAGTACCCTTTAATGGCGTAGTATCCAAATATGAATAAACCTATACATATTGGAAGAAATATTGTAAGAATAATTACCCACTGCAGTGTTACATTTGATTTGGTAGCTTCGGTTGCTTTGCCAATTTTATCGGCAGCTTGCCAAAACATAAAGCCAACTATCGCAGGTGATAAAGCCATCCAAATTATGCCCAGAAATTTTTTTAATGCATTCATATTTTAAAAATTTATTTTAATTAAATAATAATGTTATTCTATTAATCCATTACATCCTTATCTATTTTATTACTAAGGTAAATTGCACCAATAATAAAACACAGTGCCGCTATACCTATTGGGTACCACAAGCCTGCCAACGGATCGCCGCCCGGTAATTCTTTTGTTTTTGTAAACTCTACAATCAACGTTCCTAAGAAAGGAACCAAGCCACCAAACACACCATTACCAATATGATAAGGCAACGACATAGATGTGTAACGAATTTTAGTTGGGAACAATTCTACAAGGAATGCAGCCATTGGACCATACACCATTGTTACAAATAAAATTAATAAAAACACCCATGCAACCATCTTCCAAAATGTACCAGAGTCTAACGATTTTTCGATTACAACACCGGGTTTAACCGATTTTTTTGCAGCAGTTATATATGTTACCCCTTCGGCTAAAACAGTATTAGCTGCCGCTTTTGCTTTTACCAATACGGTATCCAGTTTAGTTGAGTCTGCTTTGCTGGGCATTATGTATGCAATTGATGCTGTATTGCCGGCATAGTCTGTTGCAAAGTGTAACGTATCTGTTTTTGTAAAAGTGTATTTTGCTCCATCGGTATAAACAGAATCGTATTTTACAGCTACCAATGCTTTCTTTTTATCTTTTGCATCAATAGATGCTACACCATCCGATTTAGTTGTTTTAGATACATCAATCATACTGCGTTTTGCAGCTACATTGGTATAGTCTAAAAAAGTTTGATATATATATCTGTACGAAAACACAGCAAGCAACATACCAATAAGCATAATCCATTTTCGGCCAATTTTATCACTTAACGATCCAAATATTACAAAAAACGGGGTTGCAAAAACTATCGCTATCAATAAGATATTTCGGGAGTCAACAAAGTTTACTTTACAAATATTTTCAATAAACGTTTGAGCATAAAACTGACCGGTATACCAAACAACCCCTTGCCCCATTACCGCACCAAACAACGCAACTAATACCATTTTAAAATTTGCTTTATGCCCAAAACTTTCTTTTAACGGATTTACAGATGTTTTACCCTCGGCTTTTACTTTTGCAAACATTCGCGACTCACTCATCCGCATACGAATGATGATGGACACAACAACAAGAATTAATGAAATCCAAAAAGGGTAACGCCATCCGCCCCATTCGCTTGAAAACTTTTCTACACCTTGCCCTTGACGAATTAGGATGATAACACCTAAAGCTAAAAACAGGCCAAGCGTTGCCGTTGTTTGTATCCAGCTTGTCCAGTAGCCACGCCTTTCGGCAGGTGCATGTTCAGCAACATAAGTTGCTGCTCCACCATATTCGCCACCTAATGCAAGTCCCTGTAATAACCTTAGCACTAAAACTATAATTGGTGCAGCCCATCCAATAGTTTTAAAGCCGGGTACTAAACCAATGGCAAATGTTGATCCTCCCATTATAACCAGCGTAAGCAAAAAAGTATGTTTACGTCCAATTAAATCGCCTAAACGGCCAAAAACCAATGCGCCAAATGGCCGTACAATAAAGCCTGCGGCAAATATGGCTAATGTACTTAGTAATGCTGATGTACCGGAATCTTCGGGAAAAAACTGTTTTGATATGATAGTGGCAAGCATACCGAAAATGTAAAAATCGTACCATTCGATAAGCGTACCAACCGAGGAGGCTCCTATTACAAAGCCCATCCCTTTTTCTTTATTTAAGCTCATGTTATAATTAGTTTTAGTTTATTAAAAATTAAATATTGATGAAAAAGTGAAACGAATATTATTAACCCGAGTAGTGGTGCCTGTTACTTTTCCATCATTTCCTCTGGTACCATAATTAGCAGAAGTATACTCCAATTCGGTTCCAAATTTTAGTTTTCCACTATAAATATCTACCCTTGGTGCAACTCTTAATAAATCTTTAATTCCTCTACCAGATACGCCAACCATTCTGCCATAGGCAGCTGTAGCGCCAGATGATGCTCCGTTATTTACACTATACCCAATAAATAAACCCGGTGCAGTTTTTTTATTATTACTATACACATCTACCCATGCTGCTGTTGTTTTTCCCGGTTTATATGTTTCAATTGATGTAGGCGTTGCTTTATAACCATAATAACCTCCCATCATTACCCAATGTGTGGCATTTTGTGCAAACACCCCCATTGCTTTTACACTAACTTTTTTTCCGGTAAGTTTAGTGTAGGCCATAAACGTAATGCCATTTACTCTTTCTTTACTAATTTTTACAGGCGCTGTGCCATATTTTACATAGGGCATAATACTGCTATAGTCTATTTCGGCACCAACTAAAACTTTATCATCCTTATATTGTAAATGTGCATTTAATTCCGGTATTGAGGCATTCATACTTGGAGAGTTTGCAGGCTCTGTTGTATTTACGCTTGCAACTGAAAACTCTCTCGGTTTATATGCTGTAAAAGATAAACTTGTTTTGGTATTAAATTTAGCGGTGTATTTAATTTGCGCTGCCCAACCAAATGGGGCAATAGGAATACCTGTATTAAAATTTACAACTCCTGGAAAACACTCAGGAATAAAAAGTGGATACCAGGTTTGCCCTAAAGTTAGGGCGCTTTTAGCCCAATCTAGTTTTACATAGCCATGACGTAACCTTAATAAACCAATATTAACATCAGCTTGTCCAAAAAAATCGCCTTCTATTACTGCAGATGTTTTTGCCCCCAATGCATCTGGGCCAGTAACTTTTACCCCAAATCTGGCTAAAATCCTAAAAGATTTAATTGCGATTTTTTATTTACATCTACTCCCCCATTCCCAAGGTGTCTATATCCTTCGGATATAAATCTAACTGACCCTCTCGAACTACTACATTTTGCCGTGAGTCAAAATTCATGTCGTTTCGAACAAAGCCGTAAATAGTTACGGTAGGTGTTGTGGCTGGTTTTGCAGCAGCCGCTGCCGGTTGTGCTTGTGCGTTTGTAAGTACCGGAGCACAAATTAAAACAGTGCAACACAGTTTCTTAAAAAATAAATTTTTCATGCAAGTCGTTTTGGTTATTTGATTTATTTCTTGCACCAAATTCAAAATCTTATCAACGGAAAACAAACAACAGGTATACTTTTGCTTATTGGTATATTTTTATAAGGAATTTTTCTTAAACCGTTCCCACTTTATCACCATAAATTTATCGCCCAATTCGGTTATCATACAGCCGGCACTTTTTAACGAATCTTTTTCAACAAAAAATTGTATCAATTCGTTATGTGTTAATACTTTGTATGTTGGCCTGTATTCATAATTTTCGGGAGCTTTTATGTTGTATTTTTTAATCCAATTCATAACCGATACATGGCTTATGCCAAGTATTCGTTCAATTTCCCTTAAAGTAACGCCCTCAATATACAATTGCAGGGCTTTTATAACATAGTATGGATCTATATTTTTACCATCTTTCAGCACAGTAAAAGAGTAAGCACATTTTTTACACCGATATCGCTGGCGGCCTTTAACTATACCGCTTTTGGTTAAGTCTTCGGCATCACATTTGGGGCATGCAATCTGTTTCATAAAACGAATGTAATTAGTTAACTATACTAATTTAGCAAAACTATACCAATTTAGCAAGATATTAATTTTTTGCCTTTGTGTTATTTTCTACTTTTAACTTTCAAAACAAAACGATTGCTATGTCTTACGCATTTCAAATTAAATCATTAGAAGAATACCATAGTGCTTACAAAAAAAGTGTAGATGATCCCGAAGGTTTTTGGGGAGACGTTGCCGAAAATTTTAAGTGGAGAAAAAAATGGGATAAGGTTTTGGATTGGAATTTTACCGAACCAAAAGTAGAGTGGTTTAAAAACGGTAAACTAAATATTACTGAAAACTGTATTGACAGACATTTAGAAAAACTTGGTGATAAGCCTGCAATTATTTGGGAGCCTAATAATCCCGAAGAAAGAGTAAGAGTAGTAACCTACAACCGCTTACATAAAAGAGTTTGTCAGGTAGCACAAATGCTTAAAAATAATGGCGTAAAAAAAGGCGACAGAGTTTGTATATATATGGGTATGATTCCCGAATTAGCCTATGCTGTTTTGGGTTGTGCCCGAATTGGTGCAATACACTCTGTAATTTTTGGTGGTTTTAGTGCACAAAGCATTGCAGATAGATTGTATGATGCTAATGCTGAATTTATTATTACATGTGATGGTGCTTACAGAGGCAATAAAGATATTCCGCTAAAAGGTGTAATTGATGATGCTTTGATTGGTAACAGAACAATTAAAAAGTAATTGTATATACCAGAACCAGAACTCCGGTGAGTATGATTAAAGGAAGAGATGTTTGGTGGGAAGATGAAATGGAACATGCAGAGCATCAGGTAGAAAAAGATGGCAAAGTGCATTTTGAGGCAGAAGAAATGGATGCCGAAGACCCTTTGTTTATTTTATACACCAGCGGCAGTACCGGAAAACCTAAAGGTGTAGTGCATAGTGTTGCAGGTTATATGGTATGGACAACATATACATTTGTAAATGTATTTCAATACAACCCCGGCGATATACATTTTTGCACTGCAGATATTGGATGGATAACAGGCCACAGCTATATTGTTTATGGACCATTAAGTGCCGGCGCAACTTCATTAATGTTTGAAGGAATACCAACCTGGCCGGATGCAGGACGCTTTTGGAATATTGTAGAAAAGCACAAAGCAAATTGCATATACACAGCGCCTACGGCTATACGAAGTTTAATGAGTTTTGGAACAGATCCGATAAAAGGCAAAGACCTTTCTTCCTTAAAAATACTTGGTACGGTTGGCGAGCCTATAAATGAAGAAGCATGGCATTGGTACGATGAAAATATTGGAAAGAAAAAATGCCCTATCATTGATACGTGGTGGCAAACAGAAACCGGCGCTTGTTTAATAAGTAATCTTGCAGGTGTAACACCGGCCAAACCCAGTTGGGCAACATTACCTATGCCGGGTGTGCAACCTCTTTTAGTAGATGAAAATGGGAACGAAGTAACCGAAACGGATGAAAACGGAATTATGAAAGGAAACCTTTGCATAAAAGCGCCGTGGCCCGGAATTTTAAGAACCACTTATGGCGATCATGAACGTTGCCGTACGAATTACTTTGCCACATATAATAATTTATATTTTACCGGCGATGGTGCGTTAAAGATAAAGACGGCAACTATCGTATTACCGGAAGAGTAGATGATGTATTAAATATTAGTGGTCACAGAATAGGAACAGCCGAAGTTGAAAACGCTATAAATATGCATAGTGGTGTGGTAGAAAGCGCTGTAGTTGGCTATCCACACGATATTAAAGGGCAAGGCATTTATGCGTATGTAATTTACAACGGCCACCACAACGATGAAAATTTAACAAGGCAAGATATAAGTCTTACGGTTTCTAAAATAATTGGGCCAATTGCAAAGCCCGACAAAATTCAGTTTGTTACGGGCTTACCAAAAACACGTAGTGGTAAAATAATGCGACGGATTTTAAGAAAAGTTGCTGAAGGCGAAACGCAAAATTTAGGTGATACAACTACCCTGCTTGACCCTGCCGTGGTTGATGAAATTGTAGGCGGAAAAATTTAATATCATCTCATCCCTATATAAGTTCAACTCAATTTAATTTTGGGTTGAACTTTTTTTATTTACAGAATAATTACCCTTTGCAGGGTATAACATTTTATACATTTAGCAGTATCTTTCTACAAAATTTTAAGTGAAAAAATATATTATTAGTTTTCTTATTAACTGTGTAGTAATCTCTGCTTTTGGCCAGAAGATAACTATTAAGTCGCTAGGGCTTATAATACCACAAGTACATAATTGTACCCCAGTTAAAGATCAGTTTAGCAGTGGCACTTGCTGGAGTTTTGCCAGTTTATCTTTTTTAGAAAGCGAATATTTACAAAAAAACAAAAACCTATCGACTTAAGTGAAATGTTTGTTGCCCGTTATTCGTACATCCGCAAAATTGAAACACATCTTAAACAAAAAGGTAAAACATATTTTACACCCGGAGGGCAATTTCATGATGTAGCATGGGTTTTAAATAATTATGGCATTGTTCCGGAAGGTAAATATACCGGAAGAGTAAAAGGTGAGCTATGGCATAACCATGCGGTATTGGATACTGTAATGGATCATTATGTAAAAAAATTAGTGCAACAAAATATTACTTCACTTACTAAAGTGCATTACCAATTTATTGATAGTGTTTTAGATACTCAATTAGGCAAAGTGCCATCAACCTTTGAATATGATGGAAGGACTTATACACCTGAAACTTTTTTAACCCAGTGTCTTAAACTCAATATTAATAATTATGTAGAAATAACTTCTTATACACATCACCCGTTTTACACAAAATTTATTTTGGAAGATAAATATAACTGGACAAGCGATGCCTATTATAATGTGCCAATAAATGATATTTTCAGCATTACAACCAATGCCTTAAAAAAAGGCTACACCATAGGTTGGGATGGAGATGTGGATGACCCTACTTTTTTATATGAAAAAGGATTGGCTTACTTACCCACAACCATTACCAATTATCAAGCAGAACGGCAAATTACATTTAAAGACACTACAACTGATATAGATCATTTAATGCACATAGTAGCTATCACAAAAGATAAAGATGGTAAAGATTGGTATTATGTAAAAAACAGCTGGGGCAATTACAGCAACAATTTAAAAGGTTATTTATTTATGAGTAAAGATTATTTTGCCGTAAAAACCAGTGCAATAATTGTAAATAAAAAGGCGATTCCAAAAGTTATAAAAAGAAAGCTGTATTTATAAAATTTTACGAACTCCTAAATGTTATTGATAGCGCAGTTGATTATTTTAATGGCATAAATAATTAACCCAAAATCTTCATGTTTCTCTTTTTAATATAAGCATGCCATAAAATCATGGTAGCAACACTTCTATAAGGTTTCCAAGGTTCGGCTATTTCAAGCATTTTTTCTTTTGGAAAATCTTTGCTCAAGTTTTTATTTTCTCTCATGCTATTTACTAATGCAATATCGCCTAGCGGAAATAAATCACTGCGTTGCAAAGCATGCATTAAATACACATCCACTGTCCAATCACCAATGCCTTTTAATTTTTTAGTTCGGTACGTATTTCATTATCTGTTTGGGTTGATAATTTACTTAACACCAATTGCCTTTTTTGTATAGCCATGGCTAACCCTCTTGCGTAACCCATTTTTTGTCTTGTAAAATAACAAGCCCTCATTTCCTCGTCGGTTAGGGCTAAAATTTTTTGTGGTGTAACATAGCCCACCTTTTCTTTTAATTTTTTAAATGCAGCATAAGCACTAGCCAAGGAAACCTGTTGCTCTAAAATAGTTAAAACTAATGTTTGAAATGTGGCAGGTCTGCTCCACATAGGCGGAAATCCATATTGTTTTATAATAGCCGCAAGTGATGAGTCTATCTTACATAATTTTTTGCAAATAATAGTGAAGTTTTCTTTGCTGTATGTTTTAATCATTCTTGATAATCAATAGTTTAATGTACTAAGTGAGATACTCTTTTTAAAAATAAAGGAACAAAATAAAAGCAATTTTGTTAATGCATTATAACAATTGTTTTACAATATTTTGACAAAACAGTTCATCTATTATCAAATACTTGTAATTTCTTTGCAAAACTAAAATGAAACGTATTATAACCATACTACTTCTTCTTTTATGCATATCTTATATGCTACCTGTAAGTGCTTTGGTTAATAAAGAAACTACGTATAGTATTGTTGATATTGGAGATGAAAAAGAAGACTGCAATAAAAAAGAAAAGAAATTAGAAATAATAGTACGTGATAATATAGTTTACAATACTATCATTTCAATTAAAAGTAATTATAAAATTACTTCTTACACTTTATCCTCCCTGTTTCATACTATAGAAACACCTCCACCCGATTTTGTATAGTATAATACTCTTTCCCGCTATTTAAATTGATAGCGCATTCTTTGTCTTCACTACTTATTGTTAAAAATCATGAAGGAACGGTTTAGTCCCTTAGCAAGAATAATTAATCTTGTAAGGCTTGAGCGTAAAGAAATTTCGGCCATATATTTTTACGCTATTTTCAATGGCTTAATATTACTAGCTATACCAGTGGGTATACAGGCTTTAATTGGCTTTGCACAAACTAATACAGCCTCTGCATCAATAGTTGTGCTTATTGCATTAATTGTGATAAGTGTTTTTGTGGCAGGTGTTTTACAAATAAAACAAATGCAACTAACCGAAAAAATACAGCAACAAATTTTTGTTCGTTATTCATTTGCTATTGCTAATAAAATACCGGCGCTAAAATTATCATCGGTAGATAATTATTATTTACCAGAATTGGTAAATCGCTTTTTTGATATAACCACCTTACAAAAAAGCTTAGCAAAATTATTATTGGATTTTCCTTTGGCAATTATTCAAATTATATTCGGATTAATTCTTTTAGCATTTTATCATCCTGTTTTTATTGCTTTTGGTTTAGCGCTTGTAATTGTGGTATATGCTATTTTATACTTTTCGGGTAGCAAAGGCTTACAAACAAGTATTGAAGAAAGTAACCATAAATACGCAGTAGCAGCATGGCTAGAAGAAATGGCTAGAATTATTCGTTCTATTAAATTCTCTAAATCAATTAGCTTTCATATTAATAAAGCAGATAATCATGTTACTAAATATTTAACAGCTCGTACTCGGCACTTCAAAATTTTAGAATTACAATTTAAAACGTTAATTGGTTTTAAAACGTTAGTAACCTCTGCCATGTTAATTGTAGGTACGTTTCTATTGCTACAACAACAATTAAATGTAGGTCAGTTTATTGCAGCAGAAATTGTGATACTTACCATTATTAGCTCAGTTGAAAAAATTATAGGCAATTTAGATAGTGTATATGATGTTCTTACTTCTGTAGAAAAAATTGAAAAAATTACTGATAAAGATATTGAGCAAAGCGGTACTCTTGAATTAATAAAAACATCTAATGGAATCAGCATTAAACTGCAAGATGTTGCATTTGCATATCCAGGTAATACAACGCCTGTTTTCCAAAATATTTCTTTTGGCATTAATGCTAATGAAAAAATTTGCATACAAGGTGATGAAGGTTCTGGTAAATCATCTTTATTAAAGGTACTTACTGGTAGTTACACTGATTTTACAGGCTCGGTTTTAATAAACGATATCCCTATAAAAAATTACGACCTATACTCATTGCGTTTAAAAACAGGTGTGGTAATAAGTATGCAAGATATTTTTGATGGTACACTACTTGAAAATATATGCATGGGTTTAGAAAATGCAAGTATGGATGAAATTTTAGCCTTGTGTAAAACAACAGGTTTAACCGACTATTTAAACAGCTTACCCAATGGCTTTGATACACCGCTATACACTAGCGGTAGAAAGCCATATAGCAATGTGGTTAAAAAAATATTATTAATAAGGGCATTAATTAACAAGCCTTGTTTATTGCTTTTGGAAGAGCCTTGGGTAGGTTTAGAAGATATCTATCAGCAACAAGTAAAAAATTATTTATTGCATGAAATGAAAAATACAACTGTATTAGTAATTACAAAAGATGAAAGTTTTGCAACCAAATGTGATAAAACCATTTTTGTAAAAAACAATGGCTGCCATATTATAAAAGGTAATCCGCAGTTACCATCGGGCGGCGAGGGTGTATAATTAAAAATATAAAATCAATGACAAACTTAAAAGCATATACTACAATATACAGGCATAATAAAACCAGCAAAGTAAAGAATTGGGCTGTCGGCTTTTTTATAGCCTTACTTATCATTTTATTTTTACCATGGACACAAAATATAAGAGCAAGAGGTAGCGTAACTACTTTGCGTCAAGAGCAACGACCTCAAGAATTGAATAGCATCATTCCTGGGAAAATAGTAAAGTGGTATGTAAAAGAAGGCGACTTAGTAAAAGCTGGTGATACCATTTTACAAATAAGTGAGGTAAAAAGACGATTATCTTGACCCCAACTTAATTAATCGTACGGGTGAGCAACTTAGTGCCAAACAATTGAGTGTAGATTATTATAAAAACAAAGTAAACGCCACTCAAACACAGATTGGCGCTTTGGGTAATAATCGTATGCTTAAACAAACACAGCTTGAAAATAAAATTCAACAATTAAAATTTAAGCTACAAAGTGATAGCATCGAAAATATTGCTGCAAGTAATGATTACAGCATAGCATCGGCTCAATTTAAAAGACAAAAAACCATGTTTGATAGTGGTTTAGTATCACAAACACAGTTAGAGCAACGCAATCAATCTTTCCAAAATGCTTTGGCTAAAAAGATAAGTGCCGAAAATAAAATTGGTAGCACAAGGCAAGAATTAATTATTGCAAAAATAGAAATGGATGCTATTAATCAAGATTATGTAGAGAAGGTTTCAAAAGCACAAGGGGACCAATTTCAATCGCTAAGCCAAATTGCAGGTGGGCAGGGAGATGTAGCCAAATTACAAAATCAATACAGCAACTATAATATTCGTAGTGGTATGTATTATATAACAGCTCCGCAAGATGGTCAGGTAACAAAAGCCAAAAAAGCCGGTATTGGTGAAATTATTAAAGATGGAGAAATATTGGTAGAAATTGTACCAAAAAAAGTAGACTATGCGGTGGAGCTTTTTGTACAGCCTATGGATTTACCATTAGTATCCACCGGACAAAAAGTAAGATTTTTATTTGATGGCTTTCCAGCAATAGTGTTTAGCGGATGGCCCAATGCTAGTTATGGCACATTTAGCGGAGAAGTAGTTGCTATTGAAAATTCAGTAAGCCCCAATGGCAAGTTTAGGGTATTAATAAAAGAAGACATGAGTTATAAAAAACGCTGGCCAAATGAACTAAAAATTGGTGCAGGCACTCAGGGAATTGCCCTATTGAAAAATGTACCGGTATGGTATGAGCTATGGCGAAATGTAAATGGATTTCCGCCAGATTTTTATAAAGTAAGTGAAAAGGAAGGAGGAAAAAAATGAGAAAAATAATCTTTACAGTTTTATTGGCTTTTTTGATAATTTTTGCAAATGCACAGGATAGCACAAAAGTATTATCGCTAAAAACTTTTTTACAAATTGTAAAACAGTATCATCCTGTAGCTAAGCAGGCATCTATCATAATACAAAAAGCTGATGCTAATGTGTTACTGGCAAAAGCTGGTTTTGACCCTATTGCCGAAATTGATGGCAGTAATAAAACTTTTGATGGTGTAAATTATTATCAAGGCAACCAAGCTCAACTAAAAATTCCTACTTGGTATGGAATAGAACTAAGTACTGGAATAGAATATTTAGCAGGAAATAGATTGGATAATCAACAATCTGGCGGTAAAACAAGTTTTGCAGGTATTACTCTTCCTCTAGCTAAAAACCTAGTAATAGATAAACGTAGAGCAGCTTTACAACAAGCTAAAATAATGCAAGGGTCATCAGTGCAAGAGCAAAGAGTAATGATAAATAATTTGCTTTTAGAAGCAACAGAATATTACTGGAAATGGGTAGAGGCTTACTACATTTACAAAACATACAATAATGTAATTGCCGTTAATCAAAAAAGAACAGACTTAGTAAAGCTGTCCGTGAAAATTGGTGAACGCCCTGCTATTGACACAACAGAAGCAATTGCACAATTGCAAAATTTTGAATATTTGCAAAACGAAGCTTTATTGGCTTGGCAAAATTCAAGCATAATGTTGAATACTTTTTTATGGAAAGAAAATGCTGTAGCATATGAATTGCCTACAAATGTATTGCCTCATAAAAAAGTAGAAGAATTGTATGATGCTATTATTTTTCCAGAGTTAGCAGCATTGCTTGATAATACTAAAAAAAATCATCCAGAGCTACAGCTTTACAATTTTAAATTAAGCAGCTTAGCGGTTGATAAAAAATTAAAATTTCAAGAGTTATTGCCTAAGCTAGATTTAAAGTATAACCAATTAGGTAAAGGTTACAATATTGCAAGTACTGCTACTAAAACATTGTTTGATAATAACTACCGTTTTGGCTTAGGATTTAGTATGCCTTTACGCCTAAGCCAAGGCAGAGGGGAGTATAAACTAGCTAAGCTAAAAATGAACGAAACTCAATTAAAGCAAAGCCAAAAAGAAATTGAAATTATAAATAAGGTAAAGAATTATTACAATCAATTAGTGAATTATAAAGCACAGGTAAATCTATTACTACGCAATTACGAAAATTATTTTAGGCTCCAAAAAGGCGAAGAGTTGCGTTTTTTTAATGGTGAAAGCAGTTTGTTTTTGATTAATAGTAGAGAGACAAAAGCTTTGGAGACGCTTATTAAATTAACCGAAACTACTGTTAAATATAATAAAACCGAACAAGGCTTATTGTGGAGTACTGGGCAGTTGTGGCAATATTAATTTACATTTATTAATTACAAAATATTTAAAATACAATTATGGACTATCAATTAATCGTTTCATTACTTACCCTTATAGCTTTAGAAGTTGTATTAGGGATTGACAATATTATTTTTATTTCCATATTGGCTGGAAAATTACCACCAGAGCAACAAAAAAAAGCAAGGCTTTGGGGTATTGGATTGGCAATGGTAATGCGATTAGCATTATTGGCCGCTATATCTTATATAATGAAATTAGATAAAGAGTTATTCAAAATATTTGACAATAGCATAAGTGGTAAAGATTTGATATTGATTTTAGGTGGATTGTTTTTACTATATAAAAGCAGTAAAGAAATCTATCATAAAATGGAAGGCGAAAATAAGGATAGTGAAAAAAAGATAAAAGTTGCTACTTTTGGTGCTGTACTTGCTCAAATATTATTGCTGGATTTAGTTTTTTCGGTTGATTCTATCATTACGGCAGTAGGTTTGGTAAATGAGGCATGGGTAATGTATGTAGCCGTAGTGGTTACTGTAATTATTATGTTGATAGCAGCAGCACCCATAAGTAATTTTGTAAACAAGCATCCAGCATTTAAAGTATTGGCCTTAAGTTTTTTATTATTAATTGGCTTTACTTTACTAATAGAAGGCTTTGATGTACATGTGCCAAAGGGTTATGTGTATTTTGCAATGGGCTTTGCTTTTTTAGTAGATGTAATTCAAATGAAAGTGAATAAAAAAAGTAATCCTGTAAAATTAAATGAACATTATACAGAAGATAGTGAAACTAAAAATTTAAGATAAGACTTACAATCAAATTACGAACTTCTAAATGCAACTGGGTGATTTAATTTTTTATGTGGCCCTAAGAAAACCCTTAATAAAATACGAAATGCTGTAAGCTCAATAAAAATAAAACAAAGCCCCATTAAAATAATTAATGGCAATTGATTGCTATGCACATAGGTAAACAATACATCTATACCAATAAAAGCCGCCGTCATTGGAAAGCCTAATATGCCCATTGCTGATACTAAAAATAAAAAACCTGTAGTGGGTTGCTCATAAATATAGCCATGAAATTGATTAAGAGAAATATCATTGTCTACTTTTTTAATTTTTAGTAAACAATAATACCCTACAATAAAGGCAAGCAAAATACCACTTACATAAAATATAATTTCAATTAAGCTAATGTGAATTGCATTTACTAATACAGCTGCTATTATTAAAAAATGTGCTATTAATAAATATACCCATGCCGTTAATGCCGATTTCCTATAGCTAAATGCAAATAGAATTGATATCAGTGCAATGCTCATCATTATTATGGGCAATATGCCATTTAAAGAAGGCAATAAATCTTGATGAGTATAACCAATTACAGAAAGTGCAACAGCAACAATTAAAAGAATAACAATAGATATTTTAGATTGTAAAAAACGAAATTGCTTACCTATCCATTTAAAAGGGTTCCATAAATATCTGAACATAATTGTATCTAAATTCCACTCCTTTACACTAAGCATATAAAATGATGCTTTTAATTTTGATACTACTTTTTGTGCAGGTGCTACATAATGAAAATATTGATGGTGCACTAAATAATTTAATACCGATGGTGATACCAATAACTGATACGTTCTTAAAAAGCATTACCGGCAAAGTGTATTAATACAAGCCAATGAAAGCCTAATGCCACTTCAATGAACATTAAACCAATTTGTGCAGCAGAGGAATACGCAATTTGTGTTTTTACTGTAGGTTGTACTCTTGCTATAAGTGAAGCTACAATTGCAGTTATTGCCCCAATAACAATAATTACAATTTTTGCCCACAACATATCTTCCCAAAAAGGATGAGTACGCAATAATAAAAACACTCCAATATGTATACTTAATGAGCCATAAAAAATAGCAGAAGAAGCTGTTGGGCCTTCCATAGCTCTTGGCAACCATGTAGTAAAAGGAAACTGTGCCGACTTTATAGTAGCGGCTAAAATAACCATGCAAGTAATAAATATTGCCATACCTGTTTCACCAGATGTAGTAGCCATTTCCTTAGCAACACCTAATTCTCCAAACGTAATATTTTGATGAGTAAGATGATGCATCATCCACATGGCAAGCATTAAAGCCACATCGCTAATACGATAATTACTCACTGCTTTATAAGCATTTTTAACCGGTAAATATCTATTGCGATAATAGGCTATTAATAAAAATGAGCAAATTCCTTTTATTTCCCAACCAATAAATAAGGTTTCAAAATTGCCTGCTAAAATGATGAAATTGTATGCGGTTGCAAATAATAAGATGGTATTAAAGTAGCGCCTATACCCTTCATCTCGGTGCATATAATATTTACTAAAAGTAGCTACTAAAAAAAATAATAATGCACCTACTATGCTAAACACTACAGTTACTTCATCATAAAAAAAATGAATAGCAAAAACAAAATGTTCGGTTTGGTATAATGTTGCTAAATTATAATCAACAGGTGTGCAACCATTTATTACCCACCAGGCTGCAAATGTTATTGCACTTAAAATATTAAACACTTTTGCAAAACGTACAATAACTCCAATTGCTTTTTCACTTTTGTTTTGCAAAAAAAGTGTTGCAAAAAAGGAAAGCAGCGGTATTGCAATAAATAATATAAGTAGTTTGTCCATTTTAATTCTATTCGTTCAAAAGCAAATTAATCCAGTAAATACACGGGTAAGTTTTCTTCGGTAGCATGCACAATATGGTTGGTTTCCATTTCTTTTGCTCCTTCAATAAACTGCTCCATGTTGTGTATTGTTTTTATTTCTGCGGCCTCAGTAATTGGGTTGTATTTTTCAAATACCCCATTTTTAAAATAATAAAACTGTTGTTCTGTAGGGTGCAAAGCCACAATATGAACCCATTCATTTTTATACCACTCAAAAACTTCGGGTGATGATTGTATTGCTTTCAACACCATTTCGGGTTGATGCTCTACAATTACCAAAAGCCTTACGGGGTCATGTACTTCAATCATTTGCCAAGGTAGTCCTGGGCGTAAATCGCCATCACTACTATTGGCTACACCAAACAAGCCCATTACATTGTGCGGTAATTTAGTACCGGCTCCCATTTTAATATTATCTACTCTACTAAAATAATATTCCAAATTTATACCGCCACATACTAAACCAATTGGTCGCATTACGGCAGTTAATATATCACCGGTTGGGTCGGTGGTGTAATCGTAACTATTTAAAAAAGCTCTTCTATCTAAAAATAATTTTTTTGATGTTTGTCGTCGTCCAATAATGGCTAATGTATTTGTACCATGTCCTAATTCTGGTCTGGGTTCAAACAACGATACAGAGCGGCTGTGAATAGCTTTACGTACTTGCTCCAATTCTTGTTTGGTATTGATAGATGCAAAACGACGGCTTCGTTCTTTTGCATTTAAATTTAAAGCGGTTTCAAAATTTTGTTTATTTAGTAAATGTAGTTTGGCATTTTCTGCACTTAATATTTCTTCATCATAATAGCCCATAACATCGGCAGCAGTATCATGCATGGCACCTACAAACTGTGTAGTGTCTGGTATTACAATACCTTTGGTGGCTAAAATTTCTCTTACTTTTTTATGATTTAAAATAAAAGATTGCACTCTTGCATTGGTAGCACCTGGCCTTCCGCTACAAGCTCCACAATCATGTGCTCCATGGTGTGGGTTATTAGCACTACTACTACCATGGGCAACAAAATAAACTATTGGAGCAAAGGTTTTTATTAAGCCAACGCCTCTTAAAAAACCTTCGGCTCTTACAGCCATTTCTTCTATAGTATAACCAATTTGCAGAGCATTTTCTACATCTGTAATATTTTTATTTTCAATAGTAAGTGTGCCCTTGCTATCCATATGTGCATAAGCATTGGAAATTGCTGGACTCATTTTTGGGTTAAATAATAATTGTATTTTTTTGCAAAAGCCCAAAAACCAAAACTAATACTTAATAAAAAGCCAGATAAAATACCATGTGTAAGTTTAGTATAAATTAGTTCCCCTTTTTTTTCAGCCTTAGCATCATATTCTTTAATTAAATATTTAGGTGTAACAGGTGCTGGGCAAAGTTTATCGTAAAACTTACTGCCTTGTTGTAAAAAATAAAACTCAACTCCAAAAAAACCAGGAGCACCAAGGGTTTCAGCATTTTTATCTACTGCCTCTATATGGCGGCGTATGGAGTCTTCTCTTTCATCAATACAGAAAATAGCTTGAAACGTTTTATCGCCAACTGTTGATAAGAATTGTGTTGAAATTTCGTTTGACTCTTCATTTTTAGTATTAGCAATTAATATTCCTTTTAAAACCGAATCATAGTAACTCCATTCAAAAGCATCTTGCCAAAGCTCTATTACTTGTGCCAATTCAGTTTTTTCTACATCTGCAAAAATTGCAATTGGTGATATAGTTACATTATTAGTAAGTGGCTGCCATTTCTTGCCCAATACATTATTTAATGTATCTAACTCCAATAACAATTCAAATTCAATTAACTCCTTTAATGTAATTTGTTTACGGTCTAATAATGTTTGCGGATTATCTTCTACAGCACTTACAAAACCGCTCCAACCATGATGGGAAAATTGTTGGTCGAATAAATACTGTTCGTAATATTCTTCTTTGCCAACAATTGTTTTTAATAAAGAAGATATGGAATAATTACCAGATAAAAATTGCTGCCGTACTACTTTAGTTTTAAAGAAACTTACAAAACTATTTTGCTCCATTTCTTTAATACTTTCTAAAAACGGTTTATTAACCACAGGAAAGCTATTAATTGCAATGCCTTGATCTAAAAAAGCACAAAGGATACGAAAAAGTAAAGGATGTACCTTATTGTCTAAATCAATGTGATACACATCTTTCCAGTATTTTCGTAACTGCCTAATACGGGGTAGATTTATGGTATCATATTCTTTCGTAAGTAGCTTTTGTTTCCAATCATTACTATTTTCTTTCCCTTTTTTATTAGCAATTACCATTTGCAGCACATCTTCTCTTATTCTTCCTGTTTGGTACATAGCTCTGTACTCTGGTAATTGCAAATGCACTTGAAAACCAAAAATTTTAGAGGCTTTAAAAATGCCATCATAAAATTTCATGTGTTGAAAAGCATGTAAAGAATTGTGATGAATAAAATCTTTTAATGCTTGCTGTGCAGGCAAAAAATGTTTTAGTTCATGTATTGCATGTTTTTCATCAAAACTAATATTATTCATATTGTTATTTTAATGCTTCAATTGCTTAATACTAAACTTAGGGTTTTGTTCATCTTTAATAAACTCCACATCTTTATAAAACGTTACTTTACCTGTATCAATATTGTACATGGCACCTACTACACCAATTTTCCCTTCTTCTACCATTTGCTCTAAAATAAAGCTGCGTTCAATGATATTTTTAACAGAACGTTTTACGTTAATAGAAGCAACATTTTCTACAAATTCTGCATTTTTTGAGTTACGCTTGGTTGCAACTTTTGTTTCGCTTTCTGAATAAACTGCCGGTTGCAATTTTGACAACAATTCAGTAAGGTTTCCCATTTCCACATGATCGCAAGCACCCTTTACAGCACCACATTTAGTGTGGCCCAATACCACAATTAATTTTGAACCAGCTACTTTACAAGCAAATTCCATACTCCCTAAAATATCGGTGTTAACTATATTTCCAGCAATACGTACACTAAATACATCGCCTAGTCCTTGATCAAAAATTAACTCGGCGCTGGTACGGCTATCAATGCAACTTAGTATAGTTGCAAAAGGCCATTGCCCATCTCTGGTATCATTTACTTGTGCTAACAAATCTCTTTGTGCTTTTAGGTTTTTTACAAACCTGCTATTCCCTTCTTTTAATATATCTAACGCATTACGTGGCGTTAATTTAGATTGTGATTCTTGTGTATGAACTCTCATGATAAATATTTTTATGGTGAGATAATTATTTTTGTTTTAATGACTTGATGTAACATTATAATCGTTGTCGATTTTGTAAGCTTCTTTAAATCCTTTTAACTCAAGTACAATTTTCCGGAGAGGAGCCTTTATATCTCTGAATTCTTTTATCAACTCCAATACATCAAAATCTATATAATGTGTTTTTGATGCATCAATAATTACACTGGTTTTTTCAGGAATATGATCAAGAGTTTCTCTGATAGATGCTTTATTTAAAAAAGATACTTCTTCTGATAAATGAATATTTACAATATCTCCATCGTGATGGTTTTCTTTATGAAAGAAATAAGAATTTTTTAAATTCCCATGCAAAACGGCACCAATAGCTGCAATAATACCTGCCAATACTCCAACAATCAACCCTTTCCCTTTTAAAACATGCGGAAAACCAAATAAGTCAATCGAAATAATAAATCCAATGGTAACAATAAATGGAATAAACTGATATTTTCCGTTTTTATATACCGCATTAAAAACAGCCGGTTTTGCCAGTTTCCATCCTGTTAATATTAAAACTGCAGCAAGTGCTGATAGGGGAATTTTGTTTAGCAAGCCAGGTATTACAACTACACAAATAAGTAAAAACAAACCATGAAAAATAGAGGCTAATTTAGACTTTGCTCCGGAGTTTGCATTAGCGCTGCTACGTACAATTACACTGGTAATAGGCAAGCCTCCAATTAAGCCAGAAATTGAATTCCCAACGCCTTGTGCAAACAACTCTTTATTTGTGTTAGTTACCCTTCTTTCGGGGTCAATATTATCTACAGCCTCTATACTAAGCAAGGTTTCAAGCGAAGCAATAACCGCAATAAACACACCATACATTATTACATTACTATTTAACAATCCACTAAAATCAGGTAAAGTAAAAAATCCAAAAAAATCGTTAGCATTTTGTGCAACAGGTATTTTTACTAAATGATCGCCAGTTACAGCTAATTTACTGTCTAATAGCAACCAAGTCTGGTTAATAATTAATGCTACAATTACTGCTATTAATGCACCGGGTATAAATGGAAGTTTCTTTTTTATAGCCGGTTTGTCCCACAACAACATAATAATTATCGATACAATACATATTAGCACAGTGCCAACTTCGATGTGTTGCAATGGTTGCAAAAATTCGCTCATATCTTCATTTCCAAAAGGAAAAAGTTCTGTAAGGTTTCCTTTTTCATCTCTATCATAACCAAATGCTTTTGGTATTTGCTTTGCAATTATTAAAATACCAATACTGGTAAGCATTCCCTTAATAACACTACTGGGTATGTAATTTGCTATACCTCCTAATTTTGCAATGCCTAAAAATATTTGAATAATACCAGCAATTAATACCGCACACAAAAAAGAGGAAAATTACCTATCGCCGTAATAGCACCTAATACTAATGATGCTAAGCCTGCCGCAGGGCCACTTACACTTAAGGCAGAGTTACTTAAAAACCCTATAACAACACCACCAATGATACCAGAAATAATACCACTAAAAAATGGCGCTCCGCTTGCTGATGCAATGCCTAAACACAATGGCAGTGCCACCAAAAATACTACCAACCCTGCAGGTAAATCCTTACCGGCATGAGCAAAGAAATTCTTTTTCATACTAAAATTAAAATGATAAATAAAGGGAACAATTAGCCTATTTCAGGCATAATTAATTAGCAAACTATTATACTGCTAAATTGGGCGGATTTATATCTTTTGAGATATAAGGATTAGGCAAGATATGTAAGTGTTTAATATAATACTTTGCAGTAGCAATAGAATGTGAAAACGCTTCAGAAAACGTAGGATATATTAATTTGTCTTTAGCAAATTCATTTTCTTTTTCTATCCCCTTTTTTTCAGCATCATCTTCAGATTCAATTACAGAAACGGATAAACCTTTGCCATTAATATAGTCCTTATATACCTCTAACGAAGAGCTGGTAACAAATAAAAGTATTAATATATAAGCTATTATTTTTTTCACTTGCAGCGAAGATATACATAACGATGATACAATAAACAAGATTAGTGTAAAAAAATTGTAAAAAGATTTTTGTAACTAAAGATTAACATTTTACAGCTACTCTTTTTTAATTTCCTTTACCAACTTATCGCAAGATTGTATTTTAATTTCGCCTTCTTTAAAAATTATTTTTTTGTTATCAACTTCATCATATTCAATCTTATACTTGTAAATGCCCGAAGATATTTCGTACAAACTTTCCTGGCTGTTATTACTAATGCGTAAGGTTAATGGTGCTGTAGCATACACAGTTCCGTTACGCTTATACAAACTTACCTGCATACTTTTGCCCGATGTGTTTTTGTATGTAATATCTGCCAGACCTTTACTATAGCAACTGTCGGCTGAAGCGGCAGTTGATGTACTTGTAGCTGCAGTTTGCATAATATTTGCCTTGGGAGTTTTAAACACTCTTACTAAATCTACAAGGGTTTTACCTCCTTCAATAATTGTAGTAGTTAAATTGTTTTGTGCTATTACCGAAAGGTTACTACTTATCAGCAACAATAAAAATAATTTTCTCATAATATACCTCCTTGTTTTGTAATAGAAAGATGCTTTTGTTTTTATTATTACATAAACTGTATTTTTGTTGGCATGAAAAGAGCAATTAAATTTTTACTGAAATCAGCCTTAGTACTATTTATACTGGTAAATATTATTGTGGCTTTTCATGCATATAAGTTTACACACTTTTACAACATTGGAGAAGTTACCATAAAACCAAAAGAGCAAAAAAACGGCTGGGATAAAACAAAAGAAATTTTATTTGGCATTAACGCCGAAAAGCAAAAAAATACAATTGCAGATAGTGCAACACAAATTATTTTTCTCACCACAAACGATAGTATTAAACTTGAAGCATGGTACATGCCTGTTGATAGCGCCAAGGGAACTGTATGTATGTTTCATGGGCATGGTGGCAAAAAAAGCGGCACCAATAACGAGGCATATGCTTTTAGAAAAATGGGCTACAATACGTTTCAATTAGATTTTAGAGCACATGGTAACAGCCAGGGAAATACCTGCACCATTGGTTATGATGAAAGCGAAGATGTAAAACTGGCATACGATTTTATTAAATCCAAAGGCGAAAAAAATATTATTTTATGGGGAATATCTATGGGTGCATCTACCATAACAAAAGCCGTAAATGATTATTCATTAACGCCGCAAAAAATTATTTTAGAAATGCCTTTTGGCACTATTGAAGATGCTGTGGAAGGAAGAATTAAAATGATGCACCTTCCTCCACAACCCATATCTACCCTTATAACTTTTTGGGGAGGTGTGGAGCATGGCTTTTGGGCTTTTAATATGAAACCACAGGAGTTTGCAAAAAAAATAACTTGCCCCACATTATTACAATGGGGTATAAACGATCCAAGGGTAAGCCGCAAAGAAGAAAAAACATTGTTTGCCAACCTATCAACCGGTAATAAAAAATTTGTAACATACACTACAGCAGCACATGAAAGTTTGTGCACCAAAGAAAACGAAAAGTGGGTTAACGAAGTAAGTAGTTTTTAAAATAATGCATCCAAAAAATATTTCCATAAACAATTTTACTTATCATTTACCAAATGATAAAATTGCTTTGTATCCCTTAAACAAAAGAGACGAAAGCAGATTATTGATTTATAAAAATGAGGTTATTACTGAAGATGTTTATCAAAACATACATAATTATTTACCCGGAAAAAGTTTACTCGTTTTTAATAACACAAAAGTTATTAAAGCAAGATTACAGTTTACAAAGCCTACCGGAGGTGTAATAGAAATATTTTTGTTAGAGCCGTACAATGCAGATTATACAACGGCTTTAGCGGCCACAAGTGTTTGTGCATGGAAATGCTTAATTGGTGGTGCAAGTAAATGGAAAGAAGGCAGTTTACACATAACTGTTGGTAATTGGCAGTTAAATTCAATAGTACAAAGTAAGTTAGATGATGCTTATGTTGTTGAATTTAACTGGGCTAATAAAATTTCATTTGCAGAAGTATTGGAACAAGCCGGCAACATTCCTTTGCCACCTTACATTAAACGAAACGCAGATGATGATGATATATCAAGATACCAAACCATATTTGCACAGCATGATGGCTCTGTTGCAGCACCTACCGCAGGTTTACACTTTACAGAAAATGTTTTAGATAATTTATCTGCCAAAGAAATTAATAAAACATTTGTAACGCTTCATGTAGGTGCCGGCACTTTTAAACCTGTAAAAGCGGCAACCATGCAGGAGCACCAAATGCATGCCGAGTGGATTGATGTTGATATCAATGCAATAAAAAACATTCAGCAAAATTTAACCGAAACAATTGTTGCTGTAGGCACTACTTCTTTGCGTACCATTGAAAGTTTGTATTGGCTTGGCGTAAAAGCATACTTAAATCCAGATTGTGCAAACCTGGTTTTGCAACAATGGGATGTTTATGAAAGCGCCCTTACTTAATTCAACATTTACTGCAACCGAGGCATTAACAGCACTAATTAATTGGATGCAAACACATAATCGTTCGTCTTTATTTACCTATACACAAATATTAATTGCGCCGGGTTATACATTTAAAATTACTAAAGCATTGGTAACAAATTTTCATCAGCCGCAATCTACTTTATTACTTTTAGTTGCCGCTGCTATTGGAGATAAATGGAAGCTGTTATATGACTATGCCTTAAAAAACGATTTTAGGTTTTTGAGCTATGGAGATGGTAGCTTATTATTTATTGCTGAATAGTAACCGGCGTACCTACGGGAATATAGCTAAACAAATCTTTCATTTCGGTGTATTTTACACTCACACAGCCATCTGTCCAGTTATAAAAGTTATCAATTGTCCATTCTTCATCGGGTCTTGTAGCATGTATGGCAATACCATTACCAATTTTAGCCGATTTTGAAATTATTCCTTTTGCTTTTCGTTCGTTAAATTTTTGAACACTTGTTTCGTTAGGGTAATCCAGCAATAATTCCGGGCCCCACTTTGGGTGAATTTTTTTCAACAAAACTTTAAAGCTTCCTTCCGGTGTACGCTTATCTCCTTCTCTCATTTTATCGCTTAAGTCTTTACTGCCAAAAACAATTGGATAAGTTGCATACCAGCCTTCATCGTCATACACTTTTAGTTCGTAATCGCTTTTGTCTACAATAATATAATAGTGATTGTCTGTACTATCCTCAGCCGCCACAACTTCAATGGGCTTTGCTTTTGCAATTTTTTTGGTAGTTGCTTTTCTTACAGGTTTCTTCTTCTTTCCCTTATCTGCAGTAAACGAAAATGCAACTGCTCCTGCAATCAGTAATAAAAAATATTGAAGACGAAAAAAAGCCATAGGTTATTTAATTTACCGGTTTATTAGCAAATGTTATGCCATTCAAAAATATTTTACTCTAAGCTAAAGAGCAAATTTAATTTTAACAAATTGTTGTTAAATTAACCTATGGCTCAACAATTTACCAATTACTAAACCGTATTCCTACAGTGTATGGTTTTTGCTCTAATCCTCTTGTGTACATTGACTTTGGTGAGTACGATCCGTATAACCTTACAGGTCCCAAGCCCAATTCGGCTATGTACGAAAACTTAAATCGCTCTAAATCGTAATCGCCTTTATTGGTATCCTTGCCTCTTTCGGCGCTTTTTTGCTTATTACGCTGGCTGTATAAATAGCCTGCACTTACACCCACACTGGCACTTAGGCCTTTTCTTCTGCTGTAAGGATGTGTTGTAAAATTTAACATAAAGGGAACGGTTAAATAATCGGCAGCCAATTTATTTTTTGAAAAAGAGACTGAATCTCTAAAAATAAAAGACGCATTGGTTTGAGTACCTGCTGTGTATGGTATTGTTCCATTTTCTTTGTACGATATTGGAGATTTAAAATGATAATTATTCAACTCCAGCCCCAATCCGTATTTTAAATTAACATGATGTTTAACAAGATTATAGCGCTGCATGAAAAACCAAATATTTACATTTAAGCTTTTGCCTGCATTTACTTTAAAATCGTTTTTATCAAGTGCCGGATAACCCGGCCTGTTTACTATGTAACTGTTGGCGGTTGAGTAATTCGTATTGTCTGTGTAATTAGAAAATCCTGCATCCATAATCCACCAATTGGTACTAATATTAGTGTTCCGTTTGCGTTCTTTTTTATTTCGTCCCATTGTAATGTTTACATCATCGCTTTTATTTTTCTTAATAATGATAAGCCCGCCAATACGTATTGTGTCGGCTGATGCTGTTTTTGACGAATCTGTTTGGGCAAATACTGAAAAACTAAAAATGATAAATAAAAGTGTAGTAAATAATTTAAGCATAAATTAAAATTTAAGGTTAAAAACGATAATGTTTGGTATTACGTACACTAAAACAAAAAAGCAGCCAAAATTTATGCCAGTGCTTTCTTTATAAAATAATTAACAAGTTGAAAAAAATAGCTATCTATTTTATACAAAAAAATAATAAGGCAATAACTTACATTTGTACATCAAACAATTGCTATATGAATAAGAGTTTTGTTAAACGAATTGCTGCCGAACTTTCCGAAATTGAAAATGCAGGATTATATAAAAAAGAACGGATTATTACCAGTGAACAAGGCGCCGAAATTATTGTAGGAGGTAAAACTGTTTTAAATTTTTGTGCCAACAATTATCTTGGCCTGTCCAGTCATCCTAAAGTAATAGCTGCAGCAAAAAAATACATAGACTATCGTGGTTATGGAATGAGCAGTGTACGTTTTATTTGCGGCACACAGGATATTCATAAAGAGTTGGAAAAAAAAATAGCCGATTTTTTAGGCACAGAAGATACTATTTTATATGCTGCTGCTTTTGATGCCAATGGCGGCGTATTTGAGCCTTTGTTTAATGAAGAAGATGCTATTATAAGCGATGCATTAAACCATGCAAGTATTATTGACGGAGTACGTTTGTGCAAGGCACAGCGTTATCGTTATGAACATAATAACATGGAAGATTTAGAAGCTAAATTAAAAGAGAGTGCTCACTTGCGTAGCCGTATAATTGTAACCGATGGCAGCTTTAGCATGGATGGTACTATTGCACAGTTGGATAAAATTTGTGACTTAGCTGATAAGTATGATGCTATAGTAATGATAGATGAATGTCACTCATCTGGCTTTTTAGGGAAAACAGGCAGAGGCACACATGAGTATAGAAACGTAATGGGACGTATAGATATTATTACCGGTACATTAGGTAAAGCACTAGGTGGCGCAAGTGGTGGTTTTACCAGCGGTAAAAAAGAAATTATTGAAATATTGCGCCAACGTAGCCGCCCATATCTTTTCTCAAACACAGTAGCGCCAAGTATTGTAGGAGCAAGTATTGCTGTGTTAGATATGCTAAGCGAAACTACAGAGCTCAGAGATAAATTAGAGTACAACACAAAATATTTTAGAGAAAAAATGACTGCCGCTGGTTTTGATATAAAACCCGGCGATCATCCCATTGTACCCATCATGTTGTACGATGCAGTAGTTGCACAAAATTTTGCAGCCAAATTATTAGATGAAGGCATTTATGTAATCGGCTTCTTCTTTCCTGTAGTAGCAAAAGGGCAGGCAAGAATAAGAGTACAATTAAGTGCAGCACATGAACAGCAACATTTGGATAAAGCTATTGAAGCATTTACAAAAGTTGGAAAAGAACTTGAAGTATTAAAGTAATTTAATTACAATTGGTTTAAAGTTTTGTAAATCTTTGCTATTTGTACATAAAGAGTAAATTGCAGCAGGAGGCACTTTAATGCTAACCTCTTTTTTATTTACAGTATAGTTTATTACAAATTTTCTTTTTGTATAAATATAATTTGTATAAACAGTTTCGCTTTTTCCGATTAATGTACAAGTATGTTCACCTTGATTTATGTACACAAACCTATTATTATTTAAAAAAACATGTGCTTTAGTTAGTCTATCAATTAGTTTTTTATTATACCCATTTCTATCCCATCGTTCATTGCATTCTTTAATATAATTACTAGTTGTTAGTAGTTGTTTTTTTATTGTGCCTGCGGCAGATGTGCAAGAGTCTGCCAGCTTATTATCTACCTCTTGCAAATAAAAATTTATATTTTCAGTATTTATCATGTTGCCTTTTTTGTCAACTAATTTTACGGCAATTAAATAGCTCCCGTCGTAAGGGCAGTGCTGTGCTGCAGATACTTTACAAATACTAAATGCTATTAATAAAACAACATATTTCATGTTTTTATTTTATAAGATTATTTTATTTCTTTTAGCTCTATTGTCCAGCCCAAGTCCATTTTAAGTATAAGTGAGTTGCTTGATGAGTTTTGAATCCACATCGTTTTATCACCTTTCATGTCTTCGGCATTATTAATCATAAAGCCATCAATTTTTACAGGTTTGCCTTTAAAATTTATGGTAGGTGTTACTTCGTCTTTTTCGGGACGGTAAAATATTTCTGTTTCGTTATCATCTAACGTCATCTCTGTCTTTTTTTCGGGCATATCCATAAAGTTGGCATACGTCATCCATACTGTACATGCGTCTGTAAGGTTAATTTTTCCGCCTTTAAAGTAGTTAAGGTATTTTTTTGACTCGGATTTTGCTTTGCTATCAATTTTTACATGGCCTTTTGTTTTATTGCCGTTTGTCATTTCATAATCAAACTCAATACCGGTCTCGTAATTAGCTTTTCTTAACGTAACTATAAAATCGTACTGTTGCCCACCGGCATTTACAGCATATATCAATTTATCACCAGCAGCCAAAGGCTCCATAGTACTTGAGCCGTCATCATTTTTTATAAACATTTCAAGCGATACAGTTTGCGGAGCAATAACAGTTTTTGCCTTAGTGGTTTTTGTGATTTTTTTCTTGGCTACCGTTTTACTTTTTGCCGTTTTTTGCGAAAAGGTTACCGCTTGTACTCCTAAAAATAAAGCCGTAAATAAAAGTATATGTTTCATTGTGTGAAATATTTTATACAAATTAAAATGGTATCAACGTTAAATTATATACCCTATGCAGGGTATATTTGCATTATATGAAACTTGTACTTTTTGCATTCTTTATTATGTTTTTTTCAATACCGGTGCTTTCGCAAAAAGGTAAGCCGTTTCCCCAAACATTTATTGGTAATTGGAAAGGAAAACTTCAATGGATGGTTGCCGGCAAGCCTACACAAACCTTTACCATGCAACTGCGTATTCATGCCACAGATAGTGCAGGGCACTACACCTGGCAAATAATTTATGGCGACTCTGCTACCGATAACAGGCCATACATTTTAAAACCAATTGATACCGCAAAAGGCCATTGGATAGTTGATGAAAAAGATGGAATTATTTTAGACAGTTATGTACATGGCAACAGCATTAAAGGTGCATTTACGGTGCAAGGCAATACCATTGTAGATAATTATGTAGTAGAAGGAAATAAAATGAGGGTTGAGTTTTTTAGCATTAAACTTACAGATAAGAAACAAAGCGGAAAAGGAACAGATGATGTTCCTTTTGTAGATAGTTATAGAATTGGCAGTTATCAAACAGGAGTACTTACAAAAATAAAATAATTGTTTAGGGTTGCTCACCTTTAAAGGTTGGCAACCCTGCATTAAACATTTATCTTTGCTGCAATAAAAGATTATAAGTATTACAGTTGTTGAACGGAGTCCCAAAAAAATTGGGATAAGTTGTCGCCATCTACCGTTACTTTAGGCACAAATGCTGGTAAACAAAATATTTATGAGTGAACAATCGCAAACATTTTTAGCAAAAAGTAAAATTAAGGCCGCCGATTTACAACACAGGCGTACTATAAATTTTAACATGGGTAAATACCATGCTGCCGTACCAAAAGGTAAAGAGCAATTTGCCGATGTGCATTTGGTAAGAGAAAGGGCTAAAAATATTAAATGGCGTGCAATTGAAACGCTTGACCAACAGCTGGAAGAATTTGAGTTAAATTTTACAAAACGTGGAGGAAAAGTTATTTGGGCCGAAAATGCACAGCAAGCTATTGATGAAATACTAACTATTTGCAAAGAGAAAAATTGCAAAACGTTGGTAAAAAGCAAAAGCATGGTTACCGAAGAAATTCACTTAAACGATGCTTTACAAAAAATGGAATTGAAAGTGTAGAAACCGATTTGGGCGAATATATACAACAACTGGATGGCGAGGCACCATACCATATTGTAACACCTGCCATGCATAAAAGTAAAGAGGATGTTGCAAAATTGTTTAACAAAAATTGGGTACACCTATAAATTTTACACCTGAGCAACTTACACTTAAAGCAAGAGAGATTTTAAGAGAAAAATATGTACAGGCCGAAGTGGGTGTAACCGGTGCAAATTTTATTATTAGCGATATTGGCGGCATTGCCGTTACCGAAAACGAAGGCAATGCAAGGCTGAGTTGCTCTTTTCCAAAAACACATATTGTTGTTGTAGGGATAGAAAAAATGATTCCGTCGGTTACAGATTTGCATTTATTTTGGCCGCTGCTTTCTACATTTGGCACAGGGCAAAAAATTACTGTTTATAACACTATTGTTACTGGCCCCCGACAAGAAAACGAAGTTGATGGCCCCGAAGAAATGTATGTAATACTGTTAGATAATGGCCGTACCAATATTCTGCAAAACCCAAAGCAACGAGAAAGTTTGTATTGCATACGTTGTGGCGCTTGTTTAAATGCCTGCCCTATTTATAAAAACATTGGAGGTCATGCTTATGGGGCTACGTATAGCGGTCCAATAGGCAGTGTTATTACGCCTAACATGCAGGGCATGGAAGCGTTTAAACATTTAAGTTTTGCCTCATCGCTTTGTGGTAATTGTACCGAAGTGTGTGCAGTAAAAATAAATTTGCATGAGCTGCTTTTAGAAAATCGTAAAGAAAGTGTGGACGAAGGCTTAACCACATTTAGCGAACGCATGGCCTGGAAAATGTGGAAGATAGCATCGCTTAAAAGAAGTATGATGAATATGGGCAGCGGAAATTTAAAAAACAAAGTGGTTAATGGCTTGTTTAAGGATTGGAAAGAAAAGCGAAGTGATTTAAACTTTAGCCCAAAAACATTTAACCAAATGTGGAAGGAGCGGCATAAATATTAAAATGAAAATTTAATAATTAGTTCCACTATGGTGGAACTTTTTTATTTTGTGTACTAAATGGTGCTAATTTACTCACATACAACAAGTACAAGGCTTCACTACATCTGTAATTTTATTTTTAAAGAATTACTGCATGTAGCGTTTAGGATTACAATAGATTCGGAAGAGTTTAAAAATTACAGCGGCATTTGTATTAATTACAGCGACGTTCAAATTAAAAATGGAGAATTAGGAATTAGGAATGTTGATTTGCTTTTTGAAGAAGCTATTTTACCGCAACAAATACAATGTTTTAATTTAAATAACTACAAAGCATTTTTTAAAACAGATAACAGCGATTTTGGGTTTGATATTTTTGCGGCATCTTTTTACCTATTAAGCCGTTACGAAGAATATTTGCCACAAAAAAAAGATATGTATGGCAGATTTGCACATGAAAACAGTTTAGCATTTAAGGAAGGTTTTCTTCATCTTCCCCTAATTAATATTTGGGTAAACCATTTTGCAGACATTATTAAAACTAAATTTCCAACTTCCAGCATTCAACTTTCTGCCTTTAGTTTTAAACCCACTTACGATATTGATATTGCTTACAGCTACAAGCACAAAGGTTTTTTAAGAAATGTTGGTGGGTTTTTAAAATCGCCCTCGGCAGAAAGAATAAAGGTTTTATTGGGTTTACTAAAAGATCCGTTTGATACTTATGATTGGCTGCATCGGCTTCATAAACAGTATAACATTAATAATGCCGTTTACTTTTTTTTAGTTGCCGAAAAAAATGGCAGTTACGACAAAAATATATTGCCCGTTAAAAATGCTATGTGGCAGTTAATAAAAAAACATGCTTCTAATTACAAAATTGGCATTCACCCTAGTTGGCAAACCAATGAAAATACTTTGTTGTTGAAGAAAGAATTGAATTGGTTGGGCGAAATGTCGTCACTCAAAAATATAACAGCATCAAGACAGCATTTTATAAAATTTACATTGCCTTCAACTTATCAGCATTTAATTGAAACTGGTATTTTAGATGATTACAGCATGGGTTATGGAAGTATAAATGGTTTTAGGGCTTCCATTGCTTCATCATTTTATTGGTTTAACTTAGAAAAAAATGAAGAAACCAATTTGCGTATTCACCCGTTTTGCTTTATGGATGCTAATTGCTTTTACGAACAAAAACAAACACCGAAGCAAAGTTTGGAAGAGTTAATAAACTACTCTGAAATTTGCAGAGAAGTTGGCGGCAGTTTAATTACTGTTTTTCATAACAATTTTTTAGGTACTGCTAATCAATTTAAAGGTTGGAAAGAGATGTATGAAGTTTTTGTAAAAGAGGTACACAATGGTTTATAAAGATGCCTATTGTTATTGTGTACAAGTGTGCGACGCCTCTGAAGTTGAATAATGAAATATAGTTTGGGCAACAAAAATTTTACACTTCCTCGTTTTTTTCAATTACTTTTTTATCGTTTCGTTTAATACTATAGTTTACTAAATACACGCCTGCCAATGTAATAAGTGCTCCCCACAAAATATTCCAGGTTAATTTTTCATCTATAACAAAATAGGCCACAACCATTGCTACCAAAGGGTTTATATAAGCATACAATGACGATATTGCCGGTGGAAGTACTTTTAATGAGTATATAAATGCAATAAACGCAATAATTGAACCGGCAATAACCAAGTACGCAATTGCCCACCATGCTTTTGATGAAATACTACTAAAAGCTACTGTTTGCTTTGCCACACCTGCAATGGCATATAACAAAAAACTACCTACAAACATTTGCATGCCGGCACTGTAATATGCATTTAATTTCATTTTACTTTTGCCTATAAAAACGGTTGCAAAGCTCCAGCACAGCATGGCTGTTACTGATAATGCAAGGCCAAATACAAAACCCTTTGGTTGTGCATGAAATGCATTTTCGTAAAATACAAAACCTACACCTACTATGCCTAAAAACATACCTAAAAAAGTAAGCGGTGTAGCATTGTTTTTTTTATAAAAAAGCACCTCTATTAGTACAACACTTAACGGATATAACGCTCCAATTAATGCACTAAGGCCGGTTGGTATATATTTTAAACTCCAGGTACTAAGGCCATTTGCGCCAACAAACATTAACAGGGCTAATAATATTATCCACCCAAATTGCCTTGCAGTTGGCAGGGGCAATTTTTTATACAAATGAAAAAATATTAGAAAACAAGAGCCTCCAATAAATTGCCTTATGGCCGCCATTTGCAATGCCGGTATTTCGTGTACACCAATTTTACTGGCCACCCATGTGGTGCCCCATAAAATGCTGGTAATGGCTAATGCTATGTATCCTTTTGTTTTGATATGATTTATTTTTTTTACAGATTTCGCTTATTTACACAGAATTTGTTTGTGTTATCTGTGAAAAAATAAGTGAATATCTTCAGTTAATCTTAATGTTTAAAATGCCTTAGTCCTGTAATTACCATTGCCAGATTATTTTGTTTACAATATTCAATACTATCATTATCTCTTATACTGCCGCCAGGTTGTATAAATGCTGTAATGCCTACTGCATGTGCAATTTTTACACAATCGTCAAACGGAAAAAAGGCATCGCTGGCTAATACAGCGCTTTGTAAATCAAAATTAAATTGTTGCGCTTTTTCAATACTTTGGCGCAAAGAGTCTATACGGCTTGTTTGCCCACAACCTTTACCAATTAGTTGTTTGCTTTTTACCAAAGCAATGCTGTTACTTTTTAAATGCTTGGCAATTATGTTGGCAAATGCAAGGTCATCCTTTTCTTGTACAGATGTTTCTCTGGCACCAACTTCTTTCCACTCGGTAAAATTTCCTTCGTCATTTTGTTGCGTTAAAATTCCGTTTAAAACTGTTTTGCTTTGAGTATTGAGCAGTGATCCTGCCTGTCCGGTAGGCAGGTGGTGATTAGTAAGTTGCAGCAGAATTCTATTCTTTTTTGTTTTTAAAATAGCCAAAGCATCTTCATTAAATGACGGCGCTATTAATACTTCAAAAAATATTTCGTTGATAGCATTTGCTGTATCAATATCAATAGGTTTATTACACACCAATACACCACCAAAAGCACTCTCCGGATCACCGGCTAAAGCCGCTTGCCATGCATCCAAAACAGTTTTTCGGATTGAAGTGCCACAAACATTTGTATGTTTAATAATAGCAAACAACGCATCTGCTTCATCAAAAATTCTGTGCATAACTGCATTGCTGCATCTACATCTACTAAGTTATTGTACGATAATTCTTTACCGTTAAGCTGTGTAAATAACTCGTTTAAGTTACCGTAAAAAACGCCTTGCTGGTGTGGGTTTTCGCCATAGCGCAACACCGATTTTGTTTTATTAAATGGATTAATAAATTGCGTATTATTAAAGTAGTTGCTAATTGCCATATCGTAACCTGTGCACACGTCAAAAGCTTTTATGGCAAACATTTTGCGTTGCTCTAAACTAGTTTCACCATTTTGTGATGTTAAAATTTCTTCTAACAAAGAATAGTCTTTTTTTGCGGCTACCACTATTACATCTTTATGATTTTTTGCTGCTCCACGAATCATGCTTGGGCCACCAATATCTATTTTTTCAATAATTAACGCCTCATCATTTGTTGAGGCTACAGTTTCTTCAAACGGATACAAATCCACAATAACCAAATCGATTTCGGGGATATTATACTGCTTCATTTCAGCAACATGTTGTGCATCCTCTCTTTTGCCTAAAATACCTCCAAATACTGATGGATGAAGTGTTTTAACCCTTCCTCCCAATATGGATGGATAAGTCGTCAGCGCCTCTACAGGTATGCAAGGCACTTGTAATTCTTCAATAAATTTTTGTGTGCCGCCTGTACTGTAAATTGTTACACCTAATTGATGCAATTGGCGAATAATGTTTTCTAATCCGTCTTTATAAAAAACAGAAATGAGTGCTGAGGAAATTTTTTTGTTCATTAAAATTGCGGTTATAAATCCAAAACAAATGCACCTTGTTCCGGAATTGAATAATGCTGCAAATTTAGCCTTTCGCAATCTTGTTTCCATCGTTCAATTTTCCACAAACTGTTACTTGCATCAAAAACGTACTGCTTACAATTGAAAACACTTGCCAGTTGCGGTATGTAGAGTTTGGGGTTTTTTGAAATAATTAAAATATCAACATTTATTTTGTTCGCCAGGCTATCAAATGTTAATGGTTCATCTAGTATTGCAACTTTTTTATTGTCTAACAGATAAAAGATGTTTTTATAAAAACAGTTGGGCAAACTATCCGTTCTGTCATTTAATTGAAGTTTAATTCTTGCTGGCTTTAAATGAAAATTTTGCAAAATTCCGTCTATCAGCAAAATACTATCGCCAACGAATTGATATTGATTACCCTTTATAATATCTATTGCCTGATGCTGGGGAACATTGTAAACAATTAATTTTTGCTGATTTTTTATTTGCCAGTTTAAAAAAGAATGAAGCGATACAAAAGCCAGTAAGCATATTAGGGCAGTTTTTAAGTACACTTTCTTTTTATAAATAAGCCACCAACATACACCAACAACTATGGCATATAAAAGCAGGGTAGTTGCTATTGTAGATGGAATTTTATCCCATACAGCAAATGAAAAATCGTTTACAAAAAGAATAATTTTATTCATTAACCAAACCAACCACTGTGTTAGTTTGCCTAATACGTTCCCTACATAAGGAATCCAGCCAAATGCAACTAAAGCAATTTCAACATAAAGAATAAGGCTCGATAATGGCACCGCTAAAATATTTGTAAGTAAAAACAAATTAGGAAATTGGTGAAAATAGTAAATGCAAATTGGAAATGTAAGCAACTGTGCAGCAATTGAAATAGCTACAAGTTTCCAAACCTCGTTTGCATATTTGTTTTTTATATAGATGCTATTGTAAATTGGTTTTTGAAAAATTATAATACCCACAACAGCCAGGTAACTTAATTGAAAGCCCACATCCCACAAATAATAAGGATTATAGCATAATAAAATAAACGCAGATGCTGCCAAAGAGTTATAAATAGACGCTTGTTTAAAAAAGTTTTTACCAATTGCTATACAACTAAACATTACCGCCGAACGTAGCACCGAGGCAGATGCGCCGGTAAGTAAAGAAAAAACCCACAAACAACTTAATATCAACACCACTTGCAGCAGGTTTGATTTTCGTATTCCCGGCAATTTACCAAACAACCAAACCAGCATTACATAAATTAATCCCAGATGCATTCCACTTATAGCAATAATATGCACAACGCCTGTATTACTGTATGCTTGTACTAAATCTTTATCTAAATCGTTGGTGTAGCCTATAAGCAATGCTTCGGCAATGCCCAGCTCATCTTTATTATTTCCAATATTTTTTTGCAGGGCAGAAAGTACTTTTTCTCTGCCCATATAAATAAATTGCTTAAACCTGTTTATCCTTTTATCCGATGTTATTATCCAATCTTTATCTTTCAAAAAAACGTTATGAAATATTTGTTGGAATGCAGCGTAGCGTTGGTAATTAAAAGCTCCCGGGTTGCCTGAGTTTTTAATGGGTTGTAAATTTTTATTAATTATTATTTTATCGCCATAATGCAATAGCCCTGCAGCAGAATCTTTTGAAAAATACAGCAATAATTTGCCTTTTGTATTAATTACCGAGTCGTTTCTAATAATGGCTTCTACATAACCATCGGCCTTATACGATTTATTTTTTTGAATAACCGGTTCATCAATTCTTACTAATAAAAAATCTTCGGGTTGATAATGATTTCCATACCATGCACTATTTTTACTTATGTTGTTATTGTACGTTAAAAACATACCAATAGCCAGGATTAAGCCTAAAAACAAAACACCCTTAGTTTTTGCCATTTATACACTTTTGCTAACGAAAAAAATTGAAAGCATGTTAATGCAATTCCAAAAAAAGTAAAGCTGCAAAAATCAATCTTAAAGGCAGGTGTATGTACCACTGCATTAAAATACCTAAACATAGTGGAGCTAAAAGCCTTATAAAAGGCGCTTGTTTCCATAGCGGCGTATTCGAATTAGTGGGCATAATCTAAGGTAATAAAAATATTTATTTGAAGAAAAAAATGTTGCTTCTATAAATACTTTTTGCACAATCCATATAGTATGGTAATTTGCTCTATCTCAAATGAATACTCCAACCAAAATAACGGCATTTACCCAAGCAATAAGCGATTGCCTTAAAGAAAATACTTTTGTTTCCATTACACTGGGGAATTATAAAGGAAATGTTGATAATTTAAAAAACATCTACATAAAAAAAACAATAATTAAAGCCGAGGAAAAATTAAGCTTTACATATAGATATAAAACAAACGACATTGTAAAAAATTATGGTGTTAAAGATGCAGTTGCGGAAATTGAAAAGGCATTAAGCAACGGTTTTAAGTTTGCAAGCTTGTTTACCACCAACTTTGATTTGTTATTAGAAGAGCAAAAAGGAAACTACTTACTTAAGAAAAAAGATGCGTCTAAATCTACACTACCTTCTCTTAGCCACGATAATAAAAAAAACCATCTTATTACCACAAAAGGAAAAACGTATTTAACTGAGTTACGCATTACCGATAACAATGGAAATGTATTTAAAACCACACAGGATAAATACAAACAAATAAATCATTATATAGAGATACTTAGTTCGTTGTTAAAAGAATTGCCAAAAAAAGATTCGTTGCATATTGTAGATATGGGCAGTGGCAAGGGTTATCTTACATTTGCATTGTACGATTATTTAACTACTGTATTAAATATAAACGCAAACGTAACTGGTGTTGAATTTAGAAAAGATTTAGTTACACTTTGTAACACCATTGCTAAAAAAAGTAATTTTACCAATTTAGTTTTTAAAGAAGGCACAATTGAAAGTTATACAAACAGTAATGTAGATGTTTTGATTGCCTTACATGCATGCGATACTGCTACAGATGATGCTATTGCTAAGGGTATAAAAGCAAATGCAAACTTAATTGTAGTTGCACCTTGTTGCCATAAACAAATACGTAAAGAAATTACTAAAAGCAAAGCCGAAAATGATATTAGTTTTATAACCCAACATGGCATTTTTTTAGAGCGCCAGGCCGAAATGGTTACCGATGCCATAAGAGCAATGATTTTAGAATACCATGGTTACAAAACAAAAGTGTTTGAGTTTATAACAGATGCTCACACACCAAAAAATATTATGATAGTTGCAGAAAAATTAATAAACCCAAAGATGACAGCATTTTACAAAAAATAAAAAATGCCAAAGAATTTTTGGCATTGGGGAGCATTATTTAGAAAAACTTTTAGATTAGTTTTACTTACTCAAATGCATACTCCTTTCTTTATACAATTGTCTAAAATAAGGGTCTCTTAAATCTTTAATAAACCGTATGGCTTCGCCAGTACTTTTCATTTCGGGGCCAAGTTCTTTATTTACACCCGGGAATTTATTGAAAGAGAAAACCGGTTCTTTAATAGCAAAGCCTGTAAGTTTTTTTTCGTAAGTAAAATCCTTAACCATTGCTTCGCCAAGCATTACTTTGGTAGCAATATTTAAATAAGGTATTTGATAGGCTTTGGCAATAAATGGTGTTGTACGACTGGCTCTGGGGTTGGCTTCTATCACAAATACGTTAGCATCCTTTATGGCAAACTGAATATTGATTAAGCCTTTTATGTTTAATGCCCTTGCAATTTTTTCGGCGTATTCTTCCATAGTATGTACTACCAATGGTGTAAGATTAAATTGTGGCAATACGGCATTACTATCGCCGCTATGAATACCTGCTGGTTCAATATGTTCCATTACGCCCATTACATGAAAATCAGTACCATCAAATATTCCATCAATTTCTGCTTCTTGGCATCTATCTAAAAAATGATCAATTAAAATTTTATTATTGGGCAAATGTTTTAATAAACTAAGTACCCCTTTTTCTAATTCTTCATCATTAATTACTATACGCATTCTTTGTCCGCCAAGCACATAACTTGGTCGTACTAAAACAGGATAGCCCACTTCTTTTGCAACAGCAATGGCATCATCCGTTGTAAAGGCAGTACCATATCTTGGATAAGGAATACCCAACTCTTTAAGCATATCGCTAAAGCGTCCTCTATCTTCGGCAATGTCCATATTATCGAAACTGGTGCCAATAATTTTTATTCCTTTCTCATGTAAACGCTTAGCTAATTTTAAAGCTGTTTGTCCGCCTAATTGCACTATTACACCTTCCGGCTTTTCATGCTCTACAATTTCCCACAAATGCTCCCAAAAAACGGGCTCAAAATATAGTTTATCGGCAATATCAAAATCGGTACTTACCGTTTCAGGATTACAGTTTACCATAATGGCTTCGTAACCACATTCTTTAATGGCAAGCAAACCATGTACACAGCAATAATCAAACTCAATGCCTTGTCCAATGCGGTTGGGGCCACTGCCCAATACAATTACTTTCTTTTTGGGAGTTATAATAGATTCGTTGCTTAATAAATTATTTGCCTCTGGTTTTCTTTCAAAGGTTGAATAGAAGTAAGGTGTTTTTGCCTCAAACTCTGCCGCACAAGTATCTACCATTTTAAATACTCTGGTTAAGCCCATTTGTTTTCTTCTTTCGTATAATGCCTCAGTGTCTTCTTCCTTCATTATACGACAAATTTGCTCATCGCTAAAGCCTAAAAATTTTGATTCCGTTAATAAGTTATCGGGCAATGTTTTTAAATCGTAATTAGCTATTTCTTTTTCGCAGTTGCAAATTTTTAGTATTTGATGCAAAAACCATTTATCAATGCCTGTAGCTTTGGCAATAGTGTTTACGCTTACACCAAGCATCAACGCATCTTTAATTCTAAAAATTCTATCCCACTTAGGTATTTTAATATGCTCTAAAATTTCTTCGGCATGCATCAGGCTTTTTCCATAATAACCTAATCCTACTGCTTCGTTTTCTAAACTTTGACAAGCTTTTTGCACTGCCTCACAAAAACTTCTGCCAATGCCCATTACTTCGCCCACACTTTTCATTTGAAAGCCCAAGGTATCATCTGCTCCTTTAAATTTATCAAAATTCCAACGTGGTATTTTTACTATTACATAATCTAATGCAGGTTCAAAATAAGCCGATGTGCTTTGCGTAATTTGATTTTTTAATTCATCTAAATTATACCCGATAGCCAACTTTGCAGCAATTTTTGCAATTGGGTAACCGGTAGCTTTACTTGCCAAAGCAGATGAACGGCTTACTCTTGGGTTAATTTCTACCACAATCAATTCCTCTGTTTCGGGGTTCATGGCAAACTGCACATTACAACCTCCGGCAAAATTTCCCAAATCCCTCATCATGCGTATTGCAGTGTTACGCATTGCTTGAAATGCAGTATCACTCAGCGTCATAGCAGGTGCTACAGTTATACTATCTCCAGTATGCACACCCATAGGGTCAAAGTTTTCTACCGTACAAATAATGGCTACATTATCTGCATTATCTCTTAATAATTCTAATTCATATTCTTTCCAACCCAATACCGCTTTTTCTACCAAAACCTCATGCACAGGGCTTGTAATTAAATCCATATTAAGCGCTTCATCCAATTCTTCTTTTTTAAATACAATACTACCCCCACTACCGCCTAGTGTAAAAGATGGTCGTAATACTAAAGGAAAACCAATTTCTTGTGCAAATTCTTTTCCTTCTAAAAACTATTAGCAATTTTTGCAGGGCAAACATTGATCCCCATTTCAATCATCCATTTTCTAAATTGTTCTCTATCTTCTGCTTTGTCAATGGCTTTAATATCTACACCAATAAGTTTTGTATTGTGCTTTTCCCAAATGCCAAGTTCATCTACTTCTTTACATAAATTCAAAGCCGTTTGCCCACCCATAGTTGGCAATACCGCATCAATTTTATTTTCCTCTAAAATTTGTTCAATACTTTCTACTGTAAGTGGTAAAAGGTAAACCCTGTCGGCCATCATTGGGTCTGTCATTATTGTAGCCGGATTACTGTTAATTAAAATAACTTTTACACCTTCTTCTCGTAGGCTACGGGCAGCTTGTGTACCGCTATAATCAAACTCACAGGCTTGGCCAATAACAATTGGGCCGCTACCTATAATTAATACTGATTGGATGGAATTATTTTTTTGGCATAAGAATTTTGCCATTACCACTGAATGTGGTTGTTGTAGGCGGGCAAAATTAAAGGCAAAAAAGGAGAATGCAAAAACTGAAATTGCTATTTGCCTTTGTTTTGAATAAAATACATGATCGTAAAGGATGGAATAAAATCGGTAAAGGGTAAAGCTTCTTCAATTGCATTTAAAATACCACCTATTAATCCTTTTGTACCACCAAAGGTTTTGTAAAAAATAAAGCCCGAAAGTGGCGCCCAAATAATATCGCCAAACTCTCCTAAACCCGGCAATGCATAGGTAAAATAGCCAATAGCATCCATGATAATGCAAAAAAGCAAGTTGGGTTTAAAGGAAAAGGAATTAGTGCTCATATTAATTAAAATATAGCCACAGATTACACAAACTGATTTTATCTGCATTATCTGTGGCAAAAAACTATGTGGTCTTCGGCTCTTCTTTTTTGCCAAATAAATCACTCATTGTTTTCTCTGCATCCGCAAAATGCTCTTTAAAAGCTTCACTACCTTTGGTTTTAAGCTCTTCAAAATAATCTTTTGCTTTATCCATCACTTTTTCGGCTTCGTCTTTTACCTTGTTGGCTTTGTCTTTTAAGTCAGCCGCTAACTTATCTTTTTCTTCCTGACTCATACTCATGTATTTCATAGCGGCTATGCCTGCAGCTGCACCTAATAAAAAGGTTGCAATGTGTTTGTTATTTACGCTCATTTTTTTATTATTTTAAAAATTGATTAAACTAAATTTGTAATCTTAATTAAAGATATGAATTTGTGTAAAGTAGTTGTATTGGTTTTGTTAATTTTTGTTAATCAAAAAACAAGTGCCCAAATTTTTCCTGCAAAAAATTACCCTAAAGGTTATTTTATTTGGCCGGTAAAAGCCACACCGGCATTAGCTGCCAATTTTGGTGAGCTTAGGCCTAATCACTACCACATGGGGTTAGATTGTAAAACCGAAAAAAAACAAAATTTACCCGTCATTGCTGCAGCGGATGGGTATATAGCCAAGGTTAAAATAGAGCCCTGGGGTTTTGGCAGAGCCATCTACATAAATCACCCAAATGGTTTAACTACACTTTATGCTCATTTAAACGATTTTTACCCTGCACTTGAAAATTATATTAAAGAACAACAATACAAACTTAAAAGTTGGAGAGTTTTTTTAGAAATTCCCGATAGTTTATTCAGAATTAAAAAAGGTGATTTTATTGCCTATAGCGGCAACACCGGCGGATCTCAAGGGCCACATCTTCATTTTGAAGTTAGAGATACAAAAACCGATAAAGTACTAAACCCTTTGCTTTTTGGCTTTGGTATTACCGACAATGTAGCTCCGGATGTATTGCGCCTTGCTATTTACGACAGATGTCTTAGTACTTACGAACAAACCCCAAGGTATATTCCATTAAAAAAAGTAAATGGTGTTTACCAAGCTAATCTTAATTTATTAAATACAGATAAAGTAAGTTTTGCCATTACAGCTTATGACAGATACACAGGCAGTACCAATCAAAATGGTATTTACGAAGCTGATTTATTTGATAATGATACTCCCGTTATTGGATTTCAATTAGATAGTATTAGTTACGATGAAACCAGATATCTAAATGCTCACATAGATCATAAAATAAAAGGCAGTGGCGGCCCTTATTTGCAACATATATCTAAATTGCCAGGTTACCCCACAGGTGTTTATAAAATGATTAAGGGCGATGGTGTAATTAATTTAGAAGACGACAGCATACATCACATAAAAATAATTGTAAAAGATGCTAACGGAAATGCATCAGTTGTTAAAATAGACGTTCAAAGAAAATTGGCAAAGCTGTTTAGCAAGGCAGATTCTTTATTGCACCTGCAAAAAAAATTATTTGTGCCTGGCTTTGTAAATATATACGAAAACAGTAACCTGCGATTTTATTTATCCGAAGGCAGCCTGTACGACTCTATTCGATTTAGATATAACGAAGTAATACCTAATACAGGTAACCCTATTTATCAACTACACTCTGCCACTGTTCCTGTACACAATTATTTTCCTGTAAGTATAAAAGCTAATGTTTTGCAGCCCAATAAAATGGTGATGAACAGAATGTTTAACGGAAAAGATGATTTTAAAAAAACAATATTTCAAAACGGATGGTTTACAAGCTCTTTTAGAGATTTTGGCAACTTTCAATTACTAGAAGATACAACACCGCCAACTATTACACCTATCGGCATAAAAGATGGTGCTAATTGCAGTAAACAAACCAGCATAAAATTTGTAGTTGTTGATAATACGGAAGATGTAGAGTTTACTGCTATGCTTGATGGCCAATGGTTACGCTTTAGCAACGATAAAGGCAAAACATTTGTTTATACTTTCGACGAAAAATGTGCACCGGGAGCACACGAATTAAAAATTGTAGCAAAAGATATGGTAGGTAATGTGAACGAAAAAACATACAAGTTTATCCGTTAATTGGTTTAACCGTATAATACATGCAACAACTAATTAACAAATAAACGGATTAAAAAATAAAATGACTCATTTAACCGAAAGGCAAAAAGCACCAGCATTTACAGGTAAAGACCAAAATGGAAAAACAGTTTCCTTAAAAGATTTTTTGGGCAAAAAAATAGTACTGTATTTTTATCCGCAAGATGATACACCAACTTGTACCGTACAAGCCTGTAACCTCAGAGATAATTTTTCTTTATTAAAAAAAGAAGGATTTACTATTATTGGCATAAGCCCCGATGCAGAAGCAAAGCATAAAAAATTTGAAACAAAATACAACCTGCCTTTTACTTTACTTGCCGATGATAAACATAAAATAATTGAAAAATATGGCGTTTGGGGAGAAAAACAATTATACGGAAGAATCTACATGGGCTTACACCGTACCACATTTGTAATTGATGAAAAAGGCATAATTAAAAAGATAATTGCAAAGCCAAAAAGCAAACAGCATGCCCAGGAAATTATACAAGCATGGAAAGAGTTAGCATAAACAATATTGCATTTAACATTAAAGAAAAATCTTTTTTAGCCAAAATTGCTACATGGAAACTAGGTAGTACAAATGTTGCAATGGTTTTGGGTAGTACCGTTCATTTATACGGTGTTGATGCTGCCGAATTTTTAGCTAACAAAAAATGGGTAAAACATGAGCTTTGCCACATAAACCAATTTAAGCAATATGGCTTTTTGGGGTTTTAGTTAGATACTTATGGGAAAGTGTAAAGGTTGGTTATTACAACAATAAGTTTGAGCTAGAAGCAAGAAAAGCAGAGGAGTTATAACACCCATTCCACTTCTCCAAAAGTAAATTCTCTTTCCATTACATCTGCTGTTTGTAAAACTCCCAATGGCGTTACGCCCTTTATAGTTGTTTCAAAAACTACGTTTCCTTTTTTAAGTTTTACACGTTCATCTTTTTTAAACAAGTTGGCATTGTACTCATTTAATAAATTGCCCATTTCGCCATTTTTGTAACCTGCAATATTTATTAGCAGTTGGCGGTGTAATTCTTTTGCCAACACCTCTACATCAAAGTTTTTTTGTGCAATTAATTTTAGCGAAACGGGGTTTTTAAGTACAGGTTCAAAATCCTCTTGGTTAATATTTAATCCAATACCTATTACAGCCCATTTCCAACTTGTACCGCTAATAATATTTTCAATTAAAATTCCTCCTGCCTTTCTGTCACGCCAATAAATATCATTAGGCCATTTTATTTTAGTGTTTTCGCCATCATATTTTTTAAAAAAACTTTGCACTACAAGCGAAACAACCATATTAAGCTCAAATTGTTGCTCTATTTTAACGTTATCCATAGCTACAACAAGGCTCATGGCTATATTTTCTCCGGCTACCGATTGCCATATTTTACCCCGTTGCCCTTTTCCTTTTGTTTGTTTTTTTGCAAAGTAAATCATGCCATCTTTTGCCAATCCTTGCCGTATTTGTGCCATGGCATAGTTGTTGGTACTATCCACACTATCTAAAACAACAAAAAGTTCATTATTTATCATATATAATCAAATGGCAAAGAAATAGTACTTTTGAACCGCAAATAGGCCTTTTTTCGCAATAAAAAACAAAACCGTTTTTGCAAAGTTCACTAAAAAATTTATTTATAACATTATTTACTTTTAGTAAAAATTAAAAAATTGTATCGCTTTTGAGTAATTTAAATTCCTTAACTACCCGTAAAAAGAATAGTGCAGTAAGATTAACAAGAAGTAGCAAGCTTTTCAAAACAATAATTAACGCCATTCAGGAAAAAAAGGGAGAGCATATTGTAAGTCTCGATCTTAGAAAAATAGACGAAGCTGTTTCTGATTTTTTTATTATTTGTCAGGCCAACAGTAACACACAAATTAAGGCCATTGCCGATTTTGTGGAGTACGAAGTAAAAGAAAAGTGCAGCGAAGCCGCTTACAAACACGAAGGCAGGCAGGCGCAACAATGGATTTTGATAGATTTTGTAAATGTTGTTGTTCACATAATGTTGCCCGAGCCTCGTAAGTTTTATCAAATAGAAGAAATGTGGAGCGATGCTCCTTCAATGGAACATAATGATTAATACAAACAACAATTTAACAGTATAATTCGTTTTAAAATAGCCAAAAAGAAAAATAAATAAATGAGTCAACAAAACCCCAATCGAAAATTCGATCCTAACAATATCCCTCCAATGGGCGATGATAAAAAGAAACCAAAATTTAATATATATTGGATATACGGTTTAATATTTGTGGCCATTGTAGGTTATAATTTGTTTAGAACGGTACAAACTGCAGGTATTGAAATTTCAAGACAAGCATTACCGGAAATGCTAAAAAATGGTGATATTTTACCACAGTTACCCACTGCAAAAAACAAAACCGGTATTATAGCTATAAAAAACAAAGACATTGTTAGGCTTTATTTACGCAAAGAAAACATTCAGAAAAACGAAGCCTTTTACAAAAATATAATTGAGGATAAAGCGTACGAAGCTTAAAAAAGTAGAGCAACCGCAACTGTATTTTACAATAGGCGATGCCGATAAGTTTCAAGAAGAATTAAGTGAAATTTATAAAAGAGATACGGCTTTTTATAATGCCAATCCGCTTAAAAAAATTGATGCCTCATTTGATAGCGAAGGCGAAGGCATGAGTCAATTAATAAGCACCCTTCTTCCCATACTTTTAATTGGTTTATTGTTCTTTTTAATGATGCGTAAAGTTGGCGGGCCGGGTGGCGGCGGTGGGCCGGGCGGCATTTTCAATATTGGCAAATCCAAAGCCACTTTGTTTGAAAAAGGCACAAAAGTTAGCATCAATTTTAACGATGTTGCCGGGTTGGATGAAGCCAAAGTAGAGGTAATGGAAATTGTTGATTTCTTAAAAAACCCCAAAAAATACACAGCACTTGGCGGTAAAATACCAAAAGGCGCTTTATTGGTAGGCCCTCCGGGCACAGGTAAAACACTATTAGCAAAAGCCGTTGCAGGCGAAGCACAAGTACCTTTTTTTAGCCTTAGCGGTAGCGATTTTGTAGAGATGTTTGTAGGCGTAGGCGCCAGCCGTGTACGAGATTTATTTAAGCAAGCCAGAGAAAAAGCACCCTGCATAATTTTTATTGATGAAATAGATGCTATAGGCAGAGCCAGAGGTAAAAATGCCATGATGAGCAATGATGAAAGAGAGAATACCTTAAACCAATTATTGGTAGAAATGGATGGCTTTGGCACCGATTTAGGTATCATAATTTTAGCGGCAACTAACAGACCAGATGTATTGGATACTGCTCTTTTGCGCCAAGGTCGTTTTGACAGGCAAATAACTATTGATAAACCAGACTATGGTTGGAAGAGAAGCAATTTTTAAAGTGCATCTTGAACCAATAAAAAAGTCGGACAATTTAGATATACACAAACTGGCCGAGCAAACATCTGGTTTTGCCGGAGCTGATATCGCTAATGTGTGTAACGAAGCTGCTTTAATTGCGGCACGTAAAAATAAAGAGGCTGTTGATATGCAAGATTTTCAGGATGCCATTGATAGAATAATTGGCGGATTAGAAAAACGCAACAAAATTATATCTCCCGAGGAAAAAGAAATTATTGCTTACCACGAGGCTGGCCATGCAATATGTGGTTGGTATTTAGAACATGCTTATCCGCTATTAAAAGTAACAGTCGTGCCAAGAGGTACTGCAGCTTTAGGTTATGCTCAATACACTCCAAAAGAACAATATTTGTATAACACCGATCAATTGATGGATCAAATTTGTATGACGCTGGGCGGTAGAGCAAGTGAAGATATTTTCTTTGGAAAAATAAGCACAGGCGCCAGTAACGATTTACAGCAAATTACAAAAATTGCCTACAGCATGGTTACTGTGTATGGCATGAATGCAAAAGTGGGCAATATTAGTTTTTACGACCCAGCTCAAGAAAATTATTTTACCAAACCATATAGCGAAGAAACCGGTAAAATGATTGATGAAGAAGTACGTAAATTAATTGACAATGCGTATGAAATAACAAAAAAACTACTTACCGACAAAAAAGAAGATGTTGAAAAACTGGCTAAGGAATTATTAAAGAAAGAAGTATTGTTTAAGAGTGATGTAGAAGCATTAATAGGCAAGCGCCCTTTTGAAGAAAAAAAGGCATTAGATATTAAAGTAGAGGATTTACCTGATGCTATTAATACGCCAACATCTGCCACAAACGAAACAGAAAGCAGTATTTAAATTTAGGAACAAAATGGCTACTACAGCTAAAGAGAATATTTTAAAAAAAATTAGGCAGGCACTGAGCAATCCGGTGCCTTTGCCATTTCCGGGAAGTGAAGGAGCATCGTCGTTATTTGCGCCTGCAACCGATGATTTAGAAGTACTTTTTGCCCAAGAGTTTACCAACCTGCAAGGTAAATTTGCATTTTGTATAAACGAAGATGATATGTTACTGCAGGTACAAAAGCTTATTACACAAAAAGAGTGGACTAAAGTATTTTGCAGCGAAGATAAATGGAACACCTCTTTTAGTAACACCATTAATTTAGCCAGCTGCGATGTATCTATAACCGGCTGCGAAAGCCTCGTTGCCCGTACAGGTAGCATTGTTTTAAGTGCCGCTCAGCAAAGTGGCCGTACCGTAAGTGTATATGCGCCGGTGCATATTTGTATAGCGTACACCAACCAATTAGTATTTGATGTTAAGGATGCCTTGCAATCTGTAAAAGAAAAATATGGAAGCAATATTCCTTCTTTAATAACCTTTGCCACAGGCCCAAGCCGCACTGCCGATATTGAAAAAACACTGGTTACAGGCGTACATGGCCCAAAGGAGGTATATTGTTTTTTGGTGGAAGGATAATTACCTTTAATCGTTGTAACTTTATACTCAAATGAATAACCCCACTACACACCTTTTTGTTTACGGCTCATTACGAAGCGGTTTTCGTAATCCGGCTTATGCCTATTTATCAAAATATTTTAATTTAGTTGGGCAAGGCTATGTTAAAGGCAAGTTGTACGATACCGGCAATTTTCCTGTAGCAGTAAGCAGCAACGAAGAAAAATATATTGTAGGCGAACTTTATGTTGTAAACAACCCTTTAGAGTTTGATTGGGCTATAGAGCAGTTAGATGATTACGAAGGCATAAATGCAGAAGAAGGCGAAAAAGCATTTTATAAAAGAGAAATAGCCCCCATTACCTGCAACCACCAACAAATGGATGCCTGGATATATTGGTACAATGGCGAAGTAGAAGGCTTACCTGAAATAGCCAGCGGCAATATGATGGAGTATTTGAATAAGAAAAACTAAGCCTGTTTAATGAGTAAAAAAATTTACTTCCTCTCCGATTTTCATTTGGGTGCACCCAATGCACAAGCCAGTTTACAAAGAGAAAAAAAAATTATTCAATTTTTAGATGAAATAAAACAAGATGCGGAACAGATTTTTATTTTAGGCGATTTGTTTGACTTTTGGTACGAATATAAAAAAGTAGTACCCAAAGGTTATGTACGCATTTTAGGTAAACTGGCCGAAATAACAGACAGCGGCATTCCTATTCATTTTTTTGTTGGAAACCACGATATGTGGATGAAAGATTATTTTCAAACAGAATTAAACATACCCGTTTATTTTGAGCCAACTCCTTTTACGTTTAATAACAAAACATTTTTAATTGGCCATGGCGACGGGTTAGGCCCGGGCGACCATGGTTACAAGTTTATAAAAAAAATTTTTCGTAATAAAGTTAGTCAGTGGTTGTTTGGTATTTTACCTCCGTATTTGGGCATGGGTATTGCAAATTATTTTAGCCATAAAAGCAGGGCACAAACTGGCCAAACCGATGAAGTTTTTTTAGGAGAAGATAAAGAGTGGTTAATTATTTATTGTAAAGAAATTTTAAAAACCACACAATACGATTATTTTGTTTTTGGTCACAGGCATTTACCTATAAATTTTAACTTATCTGCAGGCAGCCTTTATGTAAATTTGGGCGACTGGATAAAGTACAACAGCTATGCCGTTTTTGATGGCGAAAAGTTAGAGTTAATGTATTACAAAAAATAATGAGGAAGTATAAGTACATCATATTTTCTTTGTGCTTTTCCGTCTTTGCGGTTATTACTACTTCATGCATTGCACAAACAGATTCTTCTTTTACACTTTTAAAAACTATTTCGGGCAATTTTTCTTATTTAAACGTAGATAATTTAGATAATATTTATCTTATCACCGAAAGCAACCAGTTAAAAAAAACCAATATCAATGGCGATTCGCTGGCCATATTTAACGATGTAAAACGCTTTGGAAATCCATCATATATTGATGTAAGCAATCCACTAAAAATTTTATTGTATTACAGTAAATTTTCAACAACGGTGATTTTAGATAGGTTTTTAAATATTCGCAACACTATCAATTTCAGAAAACAAAATATCTTTTTAGTAAATGCCGTCGCTACATCGTACGATAATAATATTTGGCTTTTTGATGAACAAAATTATTCTTTAAAAAAAATAAGCGAAACAGGTTTAACGCAACAGGAAAGCAGCGATTGGCGTACATTTTTCGACACAATGCCATCTCCCACACAAATACTTGACAGAAATAATTTTGTGTATTTGTACGATTCTTTAAAAGGATTTTATGTATTTGATTATTACGGTTCGTTTAAAAATAAGTTACCTTTTACCAACTGGCAATTCACCGAAATAAGCGGCGATTATCTTTACGGTTTTGCACAAAATAAAATGTACAGTTACCATTTAAAAACGCTGGAGTTAAAAGAGTATGTGCTTCCTAATTTTTTTACCAACTACTCATCTGTAAAGGCAATGAATGGTAAAGTGTATTTATTAAAACCCGATTGTGTGGAAGTTTATGAAGTAAAATAATTTTTACAACGCATTTAAAATTTGTGCCAGTTCTTTGTCCCAATTACCTGTTTTACCATATTCCACAACTCTGCCTTTTTCTACGCCATCTTTCATAATAATAATGGTAGGTACGTTTTTAATGTTAAATGCTTCTGCAATACTAGATAATGATTTTTTTTCTCGGTTTACACCAAAAAAAGTTATTGCATTATCAGGCACTCCGCTTTTTTCTTGCAATGCAAAAAATTTAGGTAAAATATACTGTGTATCCTCACACCATGTGCCACCAAATACTACAAATTGCACTTTAGCTTTGTTTCTTTCAAATGCATTTATGGTTGCTGTATCAGGTTTGTAGCCAACTTTGGCAGTTTTAAACCAGGCAAAACTTGCTTCGTTTTCTACCAAATATTTATTTACTATGCCTCTAAATATTTTTACCTCGGGGTGCTTTGGGTCTAGCGTTACTTCGTATTGCGCCTGTGCAAAAGAGTTATAGCTTACAATAAATAAAAAAGCAATTATAAATATTTTTTTCATCTTACTAATTTTGAAAATTAAATATCGGTAACATTGTTACACCAAATAATATTTATTGTGTTAATGAGTGGTTATAATGTAATTTATCAACCCCATTTGTGCAATTCATGGCTACAAATTCGCTTTTAACTCCAGCAAAAAACCTTTTAGTTTTTTCATGCTCTCTATCATTGCAAATTTTTCATCGACCTTATTGTTTTTTTTAATAAAATCTTTTGCGCCTTCTATGGTATATTTTCTTTCTCGTATAAGGCTGTAAATTAGTTTTAAATTTTTTACATCCTCCGGCCTAAATAACCTGTCGCCTTTTCCGTTCTTCTTTGGCTTAAGTATATCAAACTCGTTTTCCCAAAACCGCAGTAAACTTTGATTTACTTTAAACATGGCCGCCACTTTACCAATTGAATAGTAACTTTTTTCAAATAGCACATCATCTTCGGGCACTTCAATTAAATCAACCGTGGCATCCATATCTTTCAAACTCATTCTGCCTCTGGTGCTTTTTTTCTTTTCTTCTTTTACAACAATAACAGGCTCGGCTGCTGTTTTTTGTACAACAGGCTTTACAACTTCTTTTGCTTTGGGCAAAAAAGCGTCTTCAAAATCAAACGAAATTTGAGATAGCGCCATTTACTATTTTTTTCTTTGCCCAAACTATTAATAATGTTGATCTTTTTCTTTAGCTGATCAATTTCTGTTTCAAAATAGTTTTTAACATCAGCATCATTTATATTTAATGATTCGATTTTTTGCACATGATACCCGCCACTATTATTTTGAGAAGTAAAGTTAAAAGTAGTGTTACTTATATTCATTATCTCAGAAAAATCAACTTTAAACAAATTCGCAATTTGAAAAAGTCTTGAAATGTTTAAATCTACTTTACCATTTTCAATTGCCCCATAACCTTGAACAGATATGTCTAGTTTTCGTGCTGCTTCTTTTGGTTCCATATTATTAGAAGTTCTTATTTTTCTAATATTTACTCCAATTTGCCTTAGTAACAATTCTTTATTTTCCATAGTTCTATAAATTAATAATTTATTAAATGAAATTAATACTTGATAATAAAAGTAACAAAATTACCACACCTAAATAAATAAAAGCAATTTCACAAAAAAACGTATCATGAAAAAGATTATTTATGCTGTTTCCTTAACAGCCTTTATTTTTGCCAGTTGTGTTAAAACTAATGATTTAAGCCACGAAACCGTTATACCTGCAAAGTTTAACATTCTACAAAAATCGCAGAAAGAGCAGGTGCAATTTGCCGAAAGTAATTTAAAAGAAATTGGAACTGAAATTGCCAAGCTTGCGAAAGATGGCGAATTTATAAATTTTGTACATGGGTTGGTTTCCAAAAAATTTGACGGTGAGTATGAGGTATTAATACAAGATATCTTTAAAGGTACAACATGGGGAAACAACGTTGATATGGTAAAAGTAAATCATTACCTCAATGAGTTTAAGGATATAGGCGGAAGCAACTTTTTTCCGCAAATTTATATACCTAAACTACAAAATAATGAAGATAAAAACTTATCGACTACAACATCTAATCTTGGAGAAAATAATATTGCTTTAGACTCTATAGTGTATATTTATTATGGTGGAAATGCAGAAGCAGATTCTGCTACAAATACTTATGAAAGTTATCCGGGTTATGTGTTAAACTCTCAAGGGCAAATGACCTACTGGGGAATGGTAAATGAAGAATATGCAAACAATCATGAGGTATGGATTCTGTCTTTAAATGAAACGGTTGGAAATAATGCCGAGTTTTGCCCTCCAGCATTTATTAACGGTGTAAATCAATATTGCCCAGAATCAGTAGGAGGCTGTTGTACTACAGGTGGGGGTGGTGATACTCCTCATGGCGGGTGTGTTGGTGTAGATTGTGACCCAATTGAATTAAGTCGTTCCTACCATCCAGACATGGGACAACACTTTCCTGTGAATTGCAAAATTGAAAATATGGTTGTAAAAGAACATAAGGAAAGTTGGCTTGCTGGAGCCTCAGAAATTGCTATTAGAGCTGCACTAAACTGTCATAATAACTTAGAAATGGGCAGCCCAACAGGAGTAGTTAAACAATATAAATCAGATCAAGCTAGTAATTATTTAGGGGTTCTTATTGATAAATTTAAACGACGTCAAGTAAGGAATATGGCAGTAAAAAATGTTAACTTTTCTTTACAAAGAGGATGGCCTGTTACAAATTATTTTACCGACCCTATTTATTTTGATTATGTTATTTTTGAGAGAGATATATGGCCAGCTATGTTAAATTATCAACCGTATGGGGTACAGCCGGGGCGAATTGATAATTTTGTAATTCCTTATACTGGCATAGCATCAGCAACATGGGAACAAAAATACAGGTCAGCTAAACACGGTAATGACGGTTGGAATTATTATTATGCAAAAGGCTCTTTTGTAAGTAATTCTTTACTAGCAATTACACAGGATAGATATTATCAAACTGGTTACGTAAATAACTCTGAAATAGTTTTTAATACAAAAGATTATTAAAAATAAAGAGAGATCTGTTGAAATTAGCCCCCTCTCTCTGTTTGTAAAAAAAAAAGCAATATTTAATGTCAAATTACATTTATAATATTTGGTATGAAAATTATTTTACTGCTCTTTCTCTTTCCATTAACACTTGACCTACACTCACAATCTAAAAATAAAATTGGCGTTGAGTTAGGGTTGAGTTATCGTCAAGCGTTAATTGAATTAAAGAATTATCCCTACCGTACAACAGGAAGATACTATAATCAAATGGGTTATATATTTGAGGGTATAACACCTCTCAGCAGGGTCTTTATGCCTACAATATGTATAAATTATTTATTTAATAATAAAAACAGATTACAAGTTTCAAACTACTTTTATAAAAACTACTTGGCTACTTTGTTAGATTCAAACAACAAGGTTAAAGAAAGAATAAAAGCTTTTAAATATGATGGCTTTATTGATTTTGTGCACGGACTTAAAAATAGAAAGGGGAAGAATATTAATTTTGAGTTTGGCGCTGGATTGGGTGTTATGAATATTAGTAAAAGTTTTAGCTATACAGATTATGAAGGAAAAGTTGAAAATGGCTTATTTATTAGAGTAGCAAGAACAATGAATCAAAAACCAATAATTTTCTTTGCGCCAAGAGTGATAATAGGGGTTGAATATAAAAAAATGAGAGGTCAAATAATAACCTATATTACTCCGGATGAAGATTTAGATAATAAAATTTCTTTATGGTTTGAGGGAAAACTGTCTTACAGCTTTTTTCTGTTTAAATAATATGTGAAAGTAGTTAAAATAAAATTTTAGTAAAATACTCTATTGTACCTTTTGGTGCTATATTATTAGAAGTTCTAATTTTTCTAATATTTACTCCAATTTGCCTTAGTAGCAATTCTTTATTTTCCATAGTTCTATAAATTAATAATTTATTAAATGAAATTAATACTTGATAATAAATGTAGCAAAAAAAATTAACAGTAAATTATTATTAACATTTTACTGTTAGATAATTGGTAAAAACACAATAACTAAACCTTAAAGTAAACTAAGTCTTTTTTCGAGCGTATAAAAATTACATTTTGAGAATATAGTATTGTTTAATTTTTTGAATGATTTATTTTACCAATGATTTGAAACATTTCCTACTACTTTTCCTTATATCGAAAAGTGAATAGGGTATTTATTCTATTTTTCACAATTAAATTAACTTTATGAAATTTTTAAAAATCAGTCTTACAATTTGTTTTTTACTATTTTTGTCGATTCAGTCAAATGCTAAATCGAGTTTAAAAAAAATGAATATTTTGCTCAAATCAGAGATTAACACTCCTCTTCCCAAAAAAAATAAATTTCTAACAGCAGAACCTTCTTTTCTTTTAATGAATGATGGGTGTTACCATTTAGTACAAATGAATCCTCCTGGTTATATAAGTGCACAAGGAGTGTATTATACTACTTGGTCAATGACTTTTATTGGTTCACTTGACTGTAATTGTACGACGACTTATTGTATGGAGCCGAAGTTTGGGCTACATTTTGTTAAATTAAACATTGCCAGTATCATTAGTTATTAATGATACTGGTTTAAAAAATAATTATGAAAACATTATTGATTATTGTGCTGAATTTACTTATATACACTTCTGCAAGTGGGCAGCATAGCTTATACAGAAATTATATTGATACAATAAAACCATACCCGTATAAAGGCACCATAAATGCAGAAAATAATGTTGATTCTTTCAAAATCCCAATAAGTTCATTAAGTTATAGTGAATTATGTTCAAGGGCAGATTCCTTTTACAATGCAAAAAAGTACATAGAGTCAATAAATTTTTTTGTTTATGCATTTAGCAAAAACGGGAATAAAGGAATGGTGAAACATAGATATAATTTAGCTTGCTGTTATAGTATGCTCAAAGAAATTGACAATGCGTTTATTCAGTTATCAAAAATTGCTGAGACTGGAAAATTTTACAACTATTATTTAGTTGAAAGCGAAAAGAGTTTTAATAATTTACATGCTGATAATAGGTGGAATATCCTAATAAAAAAAATAAAAGAAAATAGTAGTAATTTATCCGACTCTTTAAATACAAAAAAATATATTCCAAATAACATTAATTAGAAATTTTTGCAAAGCTTAACTAATAATCTAACGTTTGTTAATCAAAACTTTTAGCACTTCCGGTAGCAGCCAATTTTAATAATCTATCGTATTCTTCGGCATTAAGATCGTTGTAAAAAAAGTAAACAGGGTCTACCGCCTGGTTGTTAATATGCACTTCGTAATGGCAATGCGGGCCGGTACTTTTTCCGGTACTTCCTACCCAGCCAATTACTTCGCCACTTTTCACTTTTTGCCCTGCACTTGCTTTAATACGTACCATGTGCATGTACACCGTTTCGTACCCGTAACCATGGTTAATAATTACGTGGTTACCTGTGCCGCTACCAACGCCTGCTGTAGTTACCACACCATCGCCGGTGGCATAAATAGGTGTGCCTTGTGGTGCAGTAAAATCGAGCCCATTATGCATTTTGGCTATTCCATAAATAGGATGAATTCTAAAACCAAAGCCGCTTGCAATACGGGTAAGCTCTTTATTACTTACGGGCTGTATGGCAGGTATGCTGGCTAATTTATCGCCCTGGTTTTTTATTAATTGCTCTATGGTATTATAGCTTGCAAATTGGTAGGTAGCTCTTGCCGAAATATTATTTAATGTTTTTGCTATATCTCTTCCTAACTCATCATCGTTCATTAAGCTAATTTTTTCTAGCTCTTTTTTTGCTCAATGGCTTTTGTACGGGCACTATCGCTAACCGGCGTTGCTTCAAAATGGAGCGGTACACTTCATTATCTCTTTTTTCCAAGTCGGTAATTTGTTGTTGTAAGGTTTTTACTTTTCTATTAAGTACGGTGTAGTTGTCCTTCATCAACTCGTATTTTAAAGCACTTTCTCTATCAACAGCCTTAGGAACAAATTTGGTGTACAACCAAATAATTATGGCAGATGTAACCAATGCAGCACTAATAAACCCAAACACCCTCAACAGTTTTACCCGTAGCGGTGTTATCAGTTTTTCGTACCTGAGTGTATGTGTATTATAGTAGTATTTTATTTTCTTCATTTAACTCAAACCCCAAAGGAGCTTTTGAAGTTAATGTATGCTTGAACCCTGTAAATATGGCAAAAATTTACTTTTACAAAACCCTGCTTTGTTTTATCTGTACACCAAAAACAATGAGGGGCTTTTTCTTACCTTTGCCTTTTATTTAAAGGATAGCAAATATAAACCCATAAATAACAAAAAGCAACCCATATAAATAACGGTAATATGATGACAAGTGCAGCGATACGCCAACAATTTCTCGATTTTTTTAAGTCTAAACAGCATTTAATAGTGCCATCGGCACCGGTTGTAATAAAAAACGACCCTACACTGCTTTTTACCAACGCAGGGATGAATCAGTTTAAAGATTACTTTTTAGGCAATAAAGCACCTGTTTCTCCCCGTATTGCAGATACTCAAAAATGCTTACGTGTTAGCGGCAAGCACAACGATTTAGAAGAAGTAGGTGTAGATACTTACCACCATACCCTGTTTGAAATGTTGGGCAATTGGAGTTTTGGCGACTATTTTAAAAAAGCCATTGCCTGGAGTTGGGAGTTGCTTACAGAAGTGTACAAATTAGATAAAGACAAATTATACGTTACCATTTTTGAAGGCGATGAAAAAGAAGGCTTGCCTAAAGACGAAGAGGCTTATAACGAATGGAAAAAAGTAATTGCTGAAGACAGAATTTTACTCGGTAATAAAAAAGATAATTTTTGGGAGATGGGAGATACCGGGCCATGTGGACCATGTACAGAGATACATGTTGATTGCCGCAGCGATGAAGAAAGAAAAGCCGTAGATGGAAGAACATTGGTTAATAACGATCACCCACAGGTTATAGAAATTTGGAATAATGTATTTATACAATTTAATCGTAAAAAAGATGGCAGCCTTGAGCCGTTGCCTGCAAAACATGTAGATACAGGCATGGGCTTTGAACGCTTGGTAAGAGTAATACAAGGCAAGCAAAGTAATTACGATACGGATGTATTTAGTGGAACGATTGCAGCAACTGAAAAAATTGTACAAAAAAAATATGCTGCAGACGATAGCAAAGAAAGCATTGCATTTAGAGTTTTAGCCGATCATATAAGAGCTATAAGTTTTACCATTGCAGATGGGCAATTACCAAGCAACACTGGCGCAGGTTATGTTATACGCCGTATTTTACGCCGTGCCGTTCGTTATTATTATTCTTATTTAAATTATAAGCAACCGCTGTTGCATCAATTACTGCCTGTAATAGCTACGCAATTTGAAAATGTTTTTCCTGAATTAAAAGCACAGGAAAATTTTGTGGCAAAAGTTATTAAGGAGGAAGAGGACGCTTTTTTGAGGACATTGGATAAGGGTTTAAAAAGAATTGATAACATTTTGGAATCTGTAAAATCCGAGTCGTCTGTAAGCAAAAAAATTAGCGGTGCAGATGCTTTTGAGCTATTAGATACTTTTGGTTTCCCTATTGACTTAACAAGATTAATTGCATCCGAAAATAATTTAACAGTTGATGAAGCAGGCTTTGAGGCAGAAATGCAACAACAAAAAAATCGTAGCCGTGCAGCCACAGCTTTAGAAACAGAAGATTGGATAGAAGTAAATAATGTTGCTAAAACAAACTTTGTAGGTTACAATAGTTTAGAAACAAAAACCAAAGTAGTAAAATACCGCAAAGTAAGTGGTAAGGGAAAAGAGTTATTTCAAATTGTTTTAGAAAGCACTCCTTTTTATGCAGAAAGTGGCGGGCAAGTTGGCGATACAGGTCAATTAAGAATAGGGAATGAGGAATTAGGGATTGTAGATACGAAGAAGGAGAATGATATGATTATTCATTTTGCAGAAAACATTTTGCCCGAAATGAATGGTGAAGTAATTGCAACGGTAGATGCCAACAGAAGAAAAGAAATTACTGTACATCACAGCGTTACACATTTAATGCAAGCTGCTTTACGCAATGTATTAGGCAATCATGTAGCGCAAAAAGGCAGTTTAAATAACGAAGAATATTTGCGTTTTGACTTTAGCCATTTTGCAAAAGTTACCGATGAAGAAATTGCAGCAGTAGAAAAAATGGTGAATGAAAAAATTCGTCAAAACATTCCTGTTGTAATTAAAGAGATGAAAAAAGATGATGCGGTGGCATTAGGAGCTATGGCATTGTTTGGCGAAAAATATGGCGATACCGTAAGGGTAGTTATCATGGATGAAAAATACTCTATTGAACTTTGTGGCGGTACACATGTAGGGCATACTGGCGAATTAGGTTTGTTTAAAATTACCAGCGAAAGTGCTATTGCTGCCGGTGTTCGTAGGATAGAAGCTGTTTGTGGTAAAGCGGCTGAAAATTATATTAATAATCAATCGGTGCAAATCCGTGCTATCGGTGAGCAATTAAAAAATCCGAAGGATGTAGTTAAATCAATTGAAAACTTACAAGCCGAAAACAGTTCTCTTAAAAAACATATTGAAGCACTAGAAGCAAGGCAATTAGTGGTATTGCGTAATGAGCTATTACAAAAGATGAAATCATCAACAACGTAACATTCATTGGCGATGTAGTTGAAGTAAGCAGTGCCGATAATTTAAAAAACTATGTTTTGATTTAAAAACAAAACTGCATGATTATGTAGCAGTACTTTGTGCCAATATAGATGGTAAACCTTTTGTAGCCGTTGGTATTAGCGATACAGTTGTTGCAGCAAAAAATTTAGATGCCGGCAAAATTATTAAAGAACATATTGCCCCATTAATAAAAGGCGGCGGCGGCGGACAAAAAACATTAGCTACCGCAGGTGGGCAAGATGTAAGTGGGTTAAGGGAGGTAATTGAGAAGGTGAAATCTTTATTATAGTTTATGCATTTCATCCTAACCACCCCACGCCTTTACCTTCGCCAATTTACATTGGCAGATGCTCCGTTGTTATTAGCTTTAAACAGCGACCCGGAGGTATTAAAATATTTACATGAAATACCACTTAAGGATGAAGCTCATGCAATAGAAATTTTAACTACTGTTATTTTACCACAATATCCCAATAACTTAGGCAGATGGGCTGTGCACTTAAATGATACCAACGAATTTATTGGCTGGTGTGGACTTAAGCATCGACCAGAAATTGATGAAATAGATTTAGGTTATCGCTTTATGAAAAAATATTGGGGAAATGGATATGCATTTGAAGCGGCAAAGCATGTACTGGATTATGGATTTAATCATTTGCACATCAAATCCATAACAGGCAGGGCTCATATAGATAATATTGCATCTTTAAAAGTGCTTGAAAAAATTGGTATGCAATTTATTAAAGAAGAAATTGTTGATAGCTGCCCGGTAAAAACATATATGGCAACAGTTCAATAATTTCCTACAATCCCATCGCTTTATAAATAGCCTCATGTATTTTAGGACGCACATTCATTTTTAGCAATTTTTGATTATCTCCACCCTGTGGGTTTACTCTGTTGCTTAAAAAAACATACACCAATTTATTTACCGGGTCGGCCCAGGCACAAGTGCCCGTAAAGCCGGTATGGCCAAAGGTTTGCGGCGATGCAGATAAACAAGGGTAGGGCTCTGTTTTTGTAGCATTATCTTTTTCGGGCTTATCAAACCCATATCCTCTTCGGCTAATTTCGCTGTGATAAGCTGTAAACAAATCTATGGTTTGTTTGTTTATATAGTTTTTTCCGTTAAATGTTCCGCCATTTAAAAGCATTTGCATAATAACAGCAATATCATAAGCATTACTAAACAAGCCGGCATGGCCTGCTACACCACCAAACATAGCTGCTCCCGGATCATGCACATCGCCCCGTAATAATTGAAACCTAAATTGATTTTCTCTTTCGGTAGGCACTACCCTGTTTATTGGGTGAAAATTGCGAGGCAAAAAACCGGCAGTTGTTAATCCAAGCGGTGTATAAAATTCTTTTTTTACATATTCGTTTAATGGCGATCCGGTAACTGCTTCTACTATCTTACCTAAAAAATAAAATCATTATCGCTATATACATACTTGTTGGCGGCACCTAACGGGCTTTGTAAAATACGGTTATACAGTGTATCTCTCCAACTGTTACGCATAAACATATTTTGTGCCACCCGTATATTAAACGAATCGTTTGGTATAGTTGAGTAATATGCCGTGTAAGGATTTCCGTTAGTATCAATCGTTTCTTTATAAAAAGGTATAAAAGAAACGAGCCCTGCCTGGTGCAATAAAATATTTTCAATCGTAAGGTTTTCTTTATTGCTTCCTTTAACCCAGGGAAGATAATCGCCTAATTTTTTTTTTAGTTCAATCTTACCTTCGTCATACAATTTCATTACAGATATAGTAGTGGCACAAATTTTTGTAACACTCGCCATATCAAAAATATTTTCTAAATTACTTGGCTCTGTTTTATCGTATGTTAAATACCCAAATGCTTTGTGGTAGGCAATTTTACCATCTTTTACAACCAGTACTACACAGCCGGGTGTTGCACCCTTAGCAATGGCATCGTTAGCTATCGAGTCTATAGAATATAGTTTTACCGGATCCAAACCAACTCCATCCGGGTTGGTACGGGGCAAAAAAAAACCGGTAGCAATTACACCACTGCCATATTTATAGTCATCACAAACGGTAACAGGTAGTTTTCCTTTTGCTGTAATTTTTCCTTGCAATAAATCGATAGCTGCATTTTGCACTATGGCATCATCTTCGTAGCATGCAATTAAGTTTTTTGCGCCACACCAATTTTTTATTGCATACGGGTTACCAAATACAAATGTAATAGCATTGGTTTGTTGTTGCAGTTGAGTAACCAAATCTATTGCCGGTTTGCTAATACCAAAATTATTGGCCGGTACTCTGCTATAACTGTGAATGCCAATCACCACTTTTTTGTAGCGTTTTTTGATTAAATCCACCATCGATAAAATTCTTCCGGCATCTTGTTTATAATTAAAATAAAAAACATCTGCCTTGTAATCGCTACGCATACGTTTTGCAAAAGCATTATCGGCAGTGTTACCTATACTTATATACGCCACTTCATTAAGTTTTGCTGTTATTTGCAGCGGAAAAAACTCATCGTTTGTTTTGTTTAAAACAGTAATGGCATTTTCTGCAACTACTTTACGCATATCGTTAACCTTACTGTTTAAGTCGTTAGTAAGATTAAAAGTGTTGATGGGCTGCCAGTTGTTTAATCCGTATTGATATTTCGCTATTAGTACTTTTTTGCAATGTGCATCAATATCTGCCCAACTTAATTTTTTCTTTTTAATGGCCTCTTTAATTTTTGCAATAGAAAGCGGTACATCTCCGGGCAAACACAACATATCGTTTCCTGCTATTAACGATTGTACAGATGCCTCACCATTGGGATAGAATTTTTTTACACCTGCCATTTCCAAAGCATCGGTAAAAGTTAATCCCTGATAACCTAATTGATTACGCATTAACTCTGTTACATTTTTATAACTGATAGATGTTGGCTTGTTAGGTGTATTATCAATTGCAGGTATAGCTAAATGTGCTATCATAACACTACCAATGCCTGCTTTAAAAATTTCACGAAAAGGATACAACTCTAAGGAATCTAACTGCGCCATTGTTTTATTTATTACCGGCAAATCGTAGTGAGAATCTACAGCAACATCGCCATGTCCCGGAAAGTGTTTGGCACAAGCCATTACGCCAACATCTTGCATGCCTTTCATATATTGTATGCCATATAAGGCTACTTTGTATTTATCTTCTCCAAAACTTCTGTCATTAATTACAGGGTTATTAGGATTATTATTTACATCTACCACAGGTGCATAGTTAACCTGTATGCCTACACGTTTACACTGCTCACCTACAACCTTACCATAATTATATACAATGGTTGCATCTTGCACAGCACCCAGCATCATTTGCCTTGGCAATGGCAATATGCTATCAATCATACGCATACCTACACCCCACTCTGCATCAATACACATTAAAATAGGCGTTTTAGCCTGACTTTGCAAATTGTTAACTATGGTTGCCTGCTTTACCGGGCTTCCCTGAAAAAGGCAAATGCCGCCAATGTTATATTGCTTTACCAAATCGGCAACCTGCTTATCAAAAAATGTAGTGGTTTTTGTTTTAGCATCGTAGGTAGATAACCTAACAACCATTAGTTGTGCTATCCGCTGCTCTTGGGTTAGAGTATTAAAAACACTGTCTGCCCACTTAGTTGCTGCAGCATTTTGTGCAGTTGCGGTATTGCTTATTAATATAAAAAAGAATATTATTATCCGGTTCATCCTATCGAAAAATTTTATAGTGGAAAGTATGTGTTATTTTTGAACTTCTAAATTAATGGATTTTGCCCGATATTATTCAATTATTGCCCGATAACATTGCTAATCAAATAGCAGCTGGTGAGGTTATACAACGTCCGGCAAGTGCCGTTAAAGAGCTTTTGGAAAATGCCGTAGATGCCGGTGCTGACGAAATAAAACTTATTGTGAACGATGCCGGAAAATCGTTAATACAAGTTATTGATAATGGTAAAGGCATGAGTGAAATCGATGCCCGAATGTCGTTTGAGCGCCATGCCACCAGTAAAATAAAAGATATTGAAGACCTGTTTAGAATAAAAACAATGGGTTTTAGAGGCGAAGCTTTGGCAAGTATTGCCGCTGTAGCTCAGGTAGAACTTAAAACAAAAAGAGCAGAAGATGAAACAGGTGTTTTTTTAGAAGTAGAAAATAGTGTGGTAATAAAACAAGAGCCAATTGCCGCAACGAATGGCACAAGCATTGCCATGAAAAACCTGTTTTTTAATGTACCTGCCCGTCGTAATTTTTTAAAAAGCAATGCTGCAGAGCTAAGGCATATTGTAGATGAATTTGTAAGAGTGGCTATGGCTTTTCCGGAAATATTTTTTTCTCTTAGCAGTAACGGGCAACAGGTTTTTCATTTAGAGGCAGGCACCCTTAAACAGCGTATTGTACAAATTTTAGGTAATAATTACAATGCCAAAGTGGTTAGTGTGCAAGAGCATACCGATTATATGAACATTTATGGATTTGTGGGAAAGCCCGAAACAGCTAAAAAAACCAGAGGCGATCAATATTTTTTTGTAAACAACCGTTTTATAAAAAGCGCCTATCTTAACCATGCGGTAATGAATGCTTTTGATGAAATGATTGCCAAAGATAGTTTTCCGATGTACACATTGTTTATTGATTTGGATCCATCGCAATTAGATATTAATGTACACCCAACCAAGCAGGAAATAAAATTTGAAGACGAAAAAATTGTATACGCTTTTGTGCAAAGTGCCGTAAAGCATGCCTTGGCACAATTTAGCATTACGCCTACATTGGATTTTGAACTGGATGCATCCATTCAAAGCCTGGATGCAGTAAGCAAGCCGTTTACCGAAGAAAATAAATCATCTGCAACATCATCCTCTTTATACAGCACATTTACTAAAAAAAATCAGGCCCATTTTGTAGAAAGTAAAAGTGAGTTAAAGCACTGGAAAGATTTTTACGAACCAACTAAAAAAGTTTCAAGCACTGAGTTACAGGTTGATTCAAATGAAACAAAAAAAGATTTTGATTTCTTAGATGCCCATAACTCTAAATTTGAAACTGAAAATTGTTTTCAACTTCACAACACATTCATCATCTTACCTACACATAATGGGTACTACTTACTACATCAGCAAAATGCACATGAGCGTATTTTGTACGAACGTTTTATTGCGGCTGTAGATGGTAAACCAATGAGTACACAGCAAAGTTTGTTTCCGGTAACTATTGATTTAGCTCCTGCTGATGCTGTTTTGCTAAATGAACTATTGCCCGATTTACAACACCTTGGCTATATGCTGGAACCCTTTGGAAACAATACTTTTGTAATACAAGGTACACCTGCAGATGTTGTACAGGGTAACGAAAAAGTAGCCATAGAGAAAATGCTGGAGCAATACAAGCATTTTAGCAACGATTTAAAATACAGTAAAAGAGAAAAATTATTACGCTCCTTAGCATTACAACAAGCTATAAAACCCGGCACAAGCCTTACCGAAAAAGAGATGAAAGGTTTAGTAGAAGATTTATTTAATTGTACAACACCTAATATTACAGCAAACGGAAAACCAACTTATTTAGAATTTAAAAAAAATGAGTTGAATAAGATGTTTGGGCGATAGAATAAAAAATCCCAATTGGAAAAACCAATTGGGATTACTAATGTTTTTTAGCTGTTACATTTTTTGAAAAGTACCATAGCACACGGCATTACCATGTGTAACTCTTATAATATAGGCGCCTAATGGCAATGTACCTATATTGATAGAAACCACATTGTTGCCAGCAACACCTGCTATTTGCCTTTCGGCCACAAGTATGTTTAGTGTATTATATACTTTAGCGGTAATTGTTTCGGGTACCGATAAGTTTACATTTACATTTACCATTGCCGTTGCCGGATTTGGATATGGTTGCAATACACATGCATTAGGTGGCGCTATTTGCTCTATCCTTATATAGTTACAATATTCTTTAACACAACCGCCAACGGTTACAGCTCGTAAACAAACCCTGTAATAACCCGTATCGGCAAAAATGTACATAGGATTGTTTTGATGCAGTATTATAGTCTGATTATTTGATACTCTTGTAATAGTCCAGGTTTGATCTATTAAAGCCATTGTTGAATGTGCTGTAAAGAATACTTTATTGGGCATTACCACATCTCTGGTAAATGTATAGTTTACATGTGCTGTATCGCAGTTGTTAGTTGGGCCGGCTTGTACGGTTCTGCAAGTAGTACTTGCACAATTTGCGTTACGCCATACCGTTAGGCAAACATTGTACATGCCTGCTTGTGCATATGTATGATTGGTTAACATGCTGGTACTTCCTGTGCCATCGCCAAATGTCCAGGTATATTGCGCTGCATTACTTTGGTAGGCAGGGAAAAATGCAAAAGTTTGACTATTGGCTGTTGAACGTATAAAATCAAAATTGCTTTGATTATTACAAGGTGGCGGAGGCGTAGCACCAACTACAATACTATCACAAATCATTCTTACACAAGTATTGCTTGTTTGCACTTTTAAACAAACCAAATAGCGGCCGGGTTGAGCGTACTCATGTATTGCATTCCATGTATTGGCAGCTGTACCATCACCAAATGTCCATGTAACAATAGCACTTGCAGATGTGGTATTGGTAAGATTAGTAAAATAAATTTTTCTGTTATTCAACGAATCTGCATGCCAGCTATAGTTTACCACTAAATTACAAGCTGGTGGTGGCGTAGCAATTACTATGGTATGGCAAATTTCACGTACACAATTTATAGGTGTGCCTGCATTGTTTCTTTTTTGAACACGTAAGCAAACAGTATAAGTACCAGGCTGAGTATAGGTATGATTCGGATGTACTACATTAGATGAGGTTCCGTCTCCAAATGTCCAACGGATAGAATCGGTAGCGCCTAATGGAACAGTTGTATTTGTAAACAATATTTTTGAGCATTCAAACTATCCGGGTGCCAAATAAAATTAGCAACCATATTACAGTGGGTTTGTACAATAACTGTTTTACAAATTTCTCTAAGACATGGTGTAGTGCCTGGTGTGGTTAATTTTTTTACCCTTAAACAAACAGTATAGGAGCCTGCATTTGTGTAGGTATGCATAGGGTTCACATCTAATGAAGATGATCCATCGCCAAAAGACCATTGTACAGAATCGGTTGCAGCCAATGGCGTACTTAAATTTTGAAAGGCAATTGTTAATGGATTTGCTGTTGCTGGCATCCAACTAAAATCTACAACCAAATTACATGGCGGCGCTTGCTGTATTACAATTACTCTGGTAAATGATTGTGTACAAACAGGTGTACCATTTGGAGTACGTAACACTACCGTATGCACTACTGAGTAAGTACCATTGGCGGCATAGCTATGTGTTGGCACAACCTGATTAGATACAGGCGATGCATCTCCAAAATTCCAAATATGTTGTGTTAAAACAGAGTCGGTCATTGCAGGAGTAAACGTAACTGTATTACCATTAATAAACTGAAATGCAAACTCTGCGTTGCAGGTTGTTTGGGCATTAGCTTTAAAAAAGAATACCGTAAAAATTAATCCAACTAGAGTAATAAATTTTTTCATGCGTTTATTTTTATTTTTTTAATTGTCACATGGAATTTGCCTATAAACATTATCGGTTGATATCAACTGTTTTGTTGTGGCTCGTTTTATACTTATTTATTTGAGTAAAAAAGGTGAAGCTTTCATATAAAGAAAATAAATAAGCCTATAAATGTACAAACACTTATTAAGCCTTACAAATATAATTAATAATTAATACGTATTTATCAGATTCTCTAAAAATTGCTCAGCGGCTTTACGAATTGGCGCAGCCCCTGTTATGTAGTTATTATTAAGTATAGAAAAAACAAGTAATTTACCCTTTTGGGTAATTAAAAAACCACTTAGTGCACAATTGTTACTTAATGTGCCTGTTTTAGCATAAATACGCCCTGCATTTTTTTTAAAGTAAGATGCTAAAGTGCCTTCGCCGCCGGTGGGCAAAATCGTTTTTAATCTTTCTAAACCAAATTCGTTCTTCATTTTGTTTAATAAATAAACAAGGGATTGTGGTGTAGTTAAATTGTATCGGCTTAAGCCGCTGCCATCAACCCATTTAGGGCGTTGAGGTAAATCTTTTAAAGACGATTTTAAAATGGTATCAATCATTTTTTCGTCGCTCATAAATCCTAAAAATTCGTTACTGGCCATTAATAAAGTTTGCTCTGCAAAAAAATTATCGCTGCGGTGCATCATGGGTTTAAAGAGAGAATCGGAAGGTTGGGAGTGGATAGTTTTAGAAAACTTCGCATTTAAATTTTCATGATCGCTCATAAATTTTTGTGCATTATAAATGGGTTTCTTTATTGTATCAGAAAGTAGTTCAACGACAATTTTACGAGAAGTAGCAAAAGGTATTTGCTGTTGTTTTTGTTTCTCCAATGCATCTCTAATATAAAAAGTGTTGCTTTCAAGGTTACGGCCAATTTTAAAAAAAAACGACTTTCGCAACGCAATTCTTTTTTGAATAGAATCCCAGTTGTTTTCCTTTATCACTTCATATGGTTTAAACTGCCATTTATTCCAATATTTTTCATTTGCAAACAATTTTGGTTGTGTGTGAAATTGAACAAAATTTTCTGTACCGAAAACAGCTAAAGCGCTATCATCTACATCAAAAAAAGTTATTGTATTACCAAAAATGGGCATTTCTGATTTTTCTACCATATAGCTATTTTGGTAGTCGTTCCAAGCCCATCCATTTCCCCATCTGCTAAAAGCCTCATTTCCAAACCGAATTACAATTGGTTTTGTACTTTGGTGCATGGCAGCAAGTAGCGGCTGAAACTTATATTCTTCATTTAGGAAAGTTGGATCTGCTGTTGGAATTATTATTAGTGCATTTTCTTTTTCAAAATATCTTGCTCCCACCAAACTATCTCCCAAATACTTCATCCCTGCATACAACGTAAACAATTTGGTATTGCTTGCCGGTATAAAATAATTTATAGCATTATGGTTATACCAATATTTGTTGGTAGCAGGCTCATAAATACTTATACCAATATGGCCTGTATTTACAGCACTATCTTTTAATATGGTTGCGTTGGCCTGTTTGGCTATTTGCTTACTTACTGTGCAGGAAAAAAGGAATACGCTGCCAGCAAGTAATAGTATAAAATAATTTTTAAGCATTTTTATGTTTGGTAAAGCGGCATGTTTAAAATCATATTTCATAATGCTTAAATCATTTTATTGTTTGGCATTAAAGTTATAATTTTCGTTCACAATATCACACATGTTTTTACTGCAACGCTTAAATCTTTTAAAAGGGCTTTTTCCTCCTCTTGTTTTATTGGGTGGCTTAATACTTTTTGGCACATTTGGCTATATTGTAATTGAAAAATTCAATTTTTTAGACGCCCTGTACATGACCGTTATCACCATTGCATCGGTTGGTTTTCATGAAGTTCATCCACTTAGTGATGCAGGAAGAATTTTTACCATCTTTCTAATACTAATTAACCTTGGCTTATTTACTTATTTTATTACACTACTCTCCCGCTATTTTTTTGATTTAGAATTTATAAAGAAATATAAACTGCTAAAAATGGAAAACGAAATTAAAAAATTACAAAGCCATGTTATTATTTGCGGTTTTGGCCGCAATGGTAAAGAAAGTGCCAACATCTTAAATAAAAATAAAATTCCTTTTGTTGTTTTAGAAGAAAAGAATGAATTGGAAACCGATTTAAACTTTGATGTAACCTATTTTTTAAAAGGTGATGCCACTAAAGATGAAACCCTGCTTGAAGCCGGAATAAAAAATGCAAGAGCTATTATTACCACACTCCCATTAGATGCCGATAATTTATTTGTAGTACTTACCGCTAAACAGCTTAACCCTAATATTACCATTATTTCCAGAGCCTCAAAAGACTCCTCCATAACAAAACTAAAAATTGCCGGCGCCAATAACGTAATAATGCCCGATAAAATTGGTGGCGCTCACATGGCTACGTTAGTTATGTTGCCAGATGTTGTAGAGCTGTTATCTATTATGAGTACAAAAAACAGTTCTTCCTTTAAAGTAGCAGAACTAAAAGCTTCCAAAAGTATTTTGCTTGACGATTTAGATTTATGGCATAAAACAAACTGCACTATTTTGGGTATTAAAAACGAGGCCAATGATTATACCATAAATCCTCCCAGCTCTTATAATATAAACCCCGGCGAACGGTTAATTGTAATGGGCAGCAATGAACAAATTGAAAGCGCAAAAAAATTAATTTAGCACATAACTCTTTACTGTACTACGTAACCGCTCTCTTCTTTTTTACAAAATATACAACAGCCATTGTTATGGCAGCGCCAACAACAGCTACTGCTATGTCTTTATGTGCATCCCACACATCGCCTTGGGTAGCTACATACGTTTCGCCGGTTTCTTTTGTAGTAACGGCTGCTACCATCCATTCTATCAGTTCAAAAATACAAGCAAGACTTAAGGTAATTTCAACCGGCAAAATATATTGCCATTTACCTTTTACATTTAACCGGTTTATTAGCATATCTCTTAGCGGATACGCTAAAAATAAACCAAAGCTAAAATGTACAATTCTGTCGTATGGGTTACGCCAAAGATGATATGTGTTTTGCAGCCAACCGCCTAACGGGTTTTTAGTATAGGCATACTGTGCACCAAAAATATGCAACAATAAAAAAAGGAAAAAGCATACATAACTGGCATCGCTAAATTGAAAATGGCGATAGTGCCATGTAATAAAAATGGCAAAAATAAATACCAGTATATTTTCTATAAACCAATCAACGGTATCTATACAATTAAAGAAAAGTATAAACCAAATTGCAGTAAATAATAATGGAAGAAGTTGAAGAATTTTGTTTTTCCCAAAGCTCACACGTTTGAGGCTTGCCGTTGAAAATTTTATATCCATATTACTGGTTTTAATTATGCAGCCTCTTCAATCCTTTTACCAAATTGTTAATCAATTTCGTTCCTGTGCCCTCAACCATCTTTCAGGTATATCATTATGGCTGGCTAATAAATAATCGGCATAACTGCAAGCAATAAATTTTTATTGGGTAATTGCATCCACCATCTGCCGGTTTTTTTACTTTGCAGAAAGATAGTATCTATTTCGGTGAGTGTGCAATGAAATTCGTTAAAGTTTTGTCTGTCTTCTATTTCTGCCTCTTGCTTGCTTCTGCTCTTTCCATCAATAAAATACCATAGCATTTGCGCAATTTGTTTTGCGGTAAGTTCATTTACGTCTTGTTGCGGATTATAACCGTATATACCAAAGCTGCTTAAGTTGTTGCTCATACCGGCATATCGGGTAAGCATACATGCCTCTTCGCCGCTAAAGCCATTGGGGCTTTGTTGTGTGCTTGGTGCATCACTGTATTTTACTGCATTAATATCAAAACTCAGTAAATGTGTATTACGTATTACAGGTTCCATCTCTTCTATATTTTCCTTTGCTGTACCCACTCTAAAACAATCAAAACGTAATTTGTCCATTGTTTCCAACATACGAGGATGTACAAAATAACTTTGAAAGCCAATATGATTATAGTGCTTTACCAAATTAGGTTCGCCGGTAAGCATTTCCATTAAAAAATTTTCGCTGCGTACAGGGCTTTCGCCTTTCAAATCAATAGTTGCATCAACGCAAGTAGCTTCTACCACTTGTTGCAATTCTTTATAAGCAAAATATTGAGCCAATGTAATATCATGGCTTCCTCCCAGCAAAACCACTGTTTTTTTATGCCTTAACAACTCAGCCAAAACTGTTTTTACTGCAGCATAGCTGTCGGCTAAAGTGGCACCCGTTTTTATGTTCCCTATATCAGCAATGCTTACAGATGTATGCCAAAAATGTAAACGATATAATTGTTTACGAATGGTATTTGGCGCATTAACAGCATTTGCGTTACCGCTTCCTCTAACTTCAGGTACCCCTATCAGCACAATATCTGCCAGGCTTACATCCGGAAAATTATTTTCGTAAATAGCAATATGTTTGGCCAATTGCCCGTCATTATACCCTTCATCTTCGTTAATTGCAGACGCAAAGACCGGCTCTAAAAAATCATGTAAATCGTACATCCAAAAAATTTACGCAAACCTAATATTTAATTTTAGATTTTAGCTTGAAGATTTATGTTTTCAACAAAAGCTTGTCTCTACATGATATAAATCATTCATGTTTTTAAAAAATTATTAAAATTCTTGCAGCAGATTGCCGCTTGCTTATTGCATATTTCTTACCTTAGTGGCATGAATACAAAAGAAGAAATTTTACAAGACGTAGTAATAAAATTTGCCGGCGATAGCGGCGATGGAATGCAACTTACCGGAAGCCAGTTTACCAACAATACTGCCTTATTAGGTATAGATTTAGCCACTTTCCCCGATTTTCCGGCAGAAATTAGGGCGCCAATAGGTACTATCCCGGGAGTTAGTGGATATCAATTACGCTTTTCATCCGACAGGGTATATACACCTGGCGATGCTTGCGATGTATTAGTGGTTATGAATGCTGCTGCATTAAAATCTAATTTAAAAGCAATAAAACCCGGTGGTAAAATAATTGCCAATGTAGATGGGTTTGATGCCCGAAATTTACGTCTTGCCAATTATCCCGAAGGAGAAAATCCATTGGAAAACGACAGCCTTGGTAATTATGAAGTAATTAAAATGGATGTTACCAAAATGACCCGTGAGGCTTTGAAGGATATTACCATGGGCGTAAAAGAAAAAGACAGGGCAAAAAATATGTTTGTACTGGGTTTTTTATATTGGATGTACAACAGAGATATGGAAAACACTATTGCCTTTTTTAAAGAAAAGTTTGGTAAAAAGCCCGAAATTTTTGAAAGTAATACAAAAGCTTTGCAAGCAGGCTTTAATTATGGCGATACTACCGAAACCTTTACTACCCGTTACAAGGTAGAAAAGGCTAAAATGGAAAGTGGTACTTACCGTTCAATAATGGGTAATCAGGCATTGGCGTATGGATTGATAGCTGCTTCGCAAAAAAGCAAGTTGCAAATGTTTTTAGGCAGCTACCCAATTACACCGGCCAGCGATATTTTACACGAATTAAGCAAGTACAAAAATTTTGGCATAAAAACATTTCAGGCCGAGGATGAAATTGCTGCCATTACTTCGGCTATTGGTGCTAGTTATGGTGGTAGCCTTGGTGTTACTACAAGCAGCGGCCCTGGCATTGCACTTAAAGGCGAGGCAATGGGCTTAGCCGTAATGCTTGAAATTCCGCTAATTATTGTAAATATTCAACGGGGTGGACCCAGCACCGGTTTACCAACCAAAACAGAGCAAAGCGATTTAATGCAGGCATACTATGGTCGTAATGGCGAGTGCCCAATGCCCGTTATAAGCGCCAGTACGCCAAGCGATTGCTTTGAGGCTGCCTATGAGGCTGTGCGTATTGCCACACAACACATGACGCCGGTAATGCTGTTAAGTGATGGGTATATTGCTAACGGTGCCGAGCCATGGAAGTTTCCTAAGGCAGATGATTTGCCCGAAATAAAAGTTTCGTTTGCCGAAAGTTTAGCCAGCGAAGAAAAATTTATGCCTTATAAAAGAGATGAAAAATTGGCAAGGCCTTGGGCAATACCTGGTACACCCGGTTTAGAGCATAGAGTTGGCGGTATTGAAAAACAAGACGGTACCGGCAATATCAGTTACGACCCCGATAACCATCAACACATGGTAGATACACGGCAAGCAAAAGTAGATATGATTGCCAATTATATACCTGAGCAAAAGTTAGATAGTGGAGCAGATAAAGGAAAAGTGCTGGTATTGGGCTGGGGCAGTACGTATGGCGCCATAAAAAGTGCCTGTACCGATTTGCAAAAAGAAGGCAAATCTGTTTCGCATGCACATTTACGTTATATACGTCCTTTCCCAAAAAACTTAGGCGACATTATTAAAAACTTTGATACCGTAATTGTACCGGAAATTAACAATGGCCAATTAGTTAAAATTATCAGGGATGTTTATTTTGTAGATGCCAAGCCATATAATAAAATAAAAGGTGTACCTATTACTAAAGGAGAGTTAACGGATGAAATAAATAAGTATTTATAATTTTTTTATAAATAAAAGAAGCCCACAATTAATTGTGGGCTTCTTTTATTTGGTGTAATGCCTCGTCCTGAAATAAGTTGACGCAAGGTGTAATCCGGGGTTTACAGTTTTTAGGAAAAAATTAATAACTGTAAAGCTATATCCGTATAAGACCTTATTTAATTTTTATCAATTACCACCGCCGCCTCTGTTGCCGGCACCTCTTTGTGGCCTTAAAGACGGTTCAATATCGTTTTTCCAAACCTTCATTTGCTCTTCGGTAAGTAAAGTTTTTAATTTAGCATCTCTTTCATCAGTTAATTGCTGCCTAACAGCCATCATGGTTTCTCTGTCGGGCCTTTGGCCGCCACTTCTTAACTCATCCATTTTAGCGTCTTGCGCTTTAAATGAAGCTAAAAAAATACTATCCAGCTGAGCTAACTTGGCAGCATCTGGTTTAAAAGCACTGTCTAATTTTTCATGTACAGGCTTTAATCTTTCCTCCGGAGTACGGCGCTGAAAACCGCCACCACCATCTTGTGCAGTTGCGGCAGTAATACTTAATACCACAGAAGCTGCTAATAATAATTGTTTTTTCATGTTATATTTATTTGTTTTTTTGTTAATAGATTTTATTTTTTCTTTTTATCCCATATTTTATAAAAAACGGAATCAAATTTTGCAACTTGCCCCGCTGTGCAAATTTTTCGAATAGCTGCAAAGTGTTGCAGCATATTTAACTCAATTTGCTTTTGTTTGTCGGTATTTTTTGTAACTATATCTGCAAATAAACTGCTGCTCTTTGCTCATTTTCATTGCATCAAAATCGGCTTTCATTTTTTCTTTATGCAGTTGATGTAAAGAGTCGTATTGTTTAATTTGCAAAGTACTAAAACCAATTTCGTTTTTTAAAAAGATTGCCACTTTAGCCTCTCTTTCGCCTCTGCCGCCATGCTTGTTATCTTTTTTATTTCCTAAGAAAAAAACAATAGTGCAATATTAGAGAGTAATAACAACCCTATAATTAATACGTATAATTTACTTTTTATTTGTGTGCTCATATTTATGGTTCTATGTTTTCAAGTTCGTTTAAAACAGCTACAGATGTATTGTATTCTTCATCCGAATATTGTTCGTCGGCAGTGGATTTGTTTACATTAATATTATTTACTAATACAACAGCATTAACTGTAACCACCAAACATATACACACCGCTGCTACTATTGGTTTTGATAAAAAACGCAGTGCTGTATCCCAGCCACTATTATTACTTTGTAACCTTGTATTTAATCTGGTTAATAAATAAGGTTTGGGTGTAGCTCTTGCCGTATTATCAAAACTGTTAAGCGATTGCTCAATCAACTTTTCTATTTTTTCGTTTTTATTCATATTGTTAAACAATATTTTGTAAATAATAATCTCTCAATTTTTTTCGTAAATTATTTTTTGCCCTTGCTATTAACGATTCGGTTGCTGGTAATGAAATATTCATTATCTCTGCAACGTCCTCATACTTTTGTGCTTCAAGCTTGTGCAATGTAAAAGCTATGCGTTGGTTATTAGGCAACTGTTGCAATGCTTTAAACAGAGCTGTAGCTCTTTCTTTGTTTTCTAATAATACCCCCGGATGAACAAACTCTGCCGGATGATTATAATGATTACTGCCAAACAAACTTTGTATAAATGCAAAACGGTTTTTTGTTTTTATGCGCTTTAAATAATCAAGCGATTTGTTTACTGTAATACGATACAACCACGTAGAAAAGGTTGAATTGCCTTTAAAAGAACTTACCGACTTATACACTTGTATAAAAACTTCTTGTGTAATATCATCGGCATCATTTTCGTTTTGAACAATACCTAATGCAGTATTGTACACCATATTCTGCCATTCATCCACCAGCTTTTTAAAAGCCTGTTCATCTCCCTGCTGCAGTTGTACAATTATTTCCGGTTGATTCAAAACGTGTCATTTTACATTTACGTTTTAAAATTAACTAAAAATCTCCACCACGGCCGCCATTCATTCCACCGCCTGGCCGCATTTGCATTCCGCCGCCGCCTCTGTTGCTTTGTGCAGCCGATGCTGTACCAAAGTTTTTAAGCTTATAGGTAAAGGTTAACATAAAGTATTGCTTAAGTACATTTGTTTGTGCATCTGTAATTGACCTTTCATCAATTGTTCTAATAATGCTTTGATTTTGTTTTAATAAATCAAAAACAGATAATTTAATTTCACCGGCTTGTTTCTTTAATATTTTTTTACCAATAGCAGCATTCCAAAGCCAATAGCTTTGATTTAAGCCTGCGGATAAACCACTGTTGGCATTTCCCGAAACATCGTTTTGGATAAACCAACCTTTTTTATTTAATAAATTAAGCTGCACTCCTAAAGCCTGGTTAACATATTTAGTAGCAGTGTTGTTGGTGGTATTGGTTTTAGAGTTGCTGAAATTAGCGTTGTACGATACATTATAGTCGATAAACTCACTAATATTACTGGCTAACGCTATGCCGGCATTATATGTATAGTTATTTGTAAACGTGTTAATCTTATTTACAAAACCCGGAAGCTTTGTGTAACTAAAGCCCGTACTTACACTTACTGTTGTTTTAATTTTTTTAACAGGCATACTATATGTAAAAAAAGTACGCAAGCTTTGATAACCATTTAAGTTTATAGGCTTAGAAAATTGAGCACCTTTGTCAACAATTATATTTTGTACAACCGAATCGGCCTGAACAAAATATGTTGCAGTAGAAATATAATCGCCGGTAGTTTGTAACATTAAGTTAGCAAAAAAGCTTTTGCTTGTTTTTGAATTTGTGTAAGAATATCTCCCCGATAAAAAATGTGTGTACGATTGTGTTAGGTTTGGATTGCCGCTGCTAACACTCAAAGGATTACTGTTATTAACTACATCCTGCAATTGATTTATGGAAGGAAAACTTGTTGATGCCCTGTAAAATACACGGATATTACTTACAGCAGACAGTTTTTTTCGCCACATTACATTGGGTAATATATTACTAAACGATTGATTAACTGTAGTTACATTTGGAAAAATACGTTCGCTTTGTAATTTAGAATTTTGAAAATTAATACCAACCGAAAATTGCTCATCTCTGCTTTGGTTTAACCTGTAATTTACACCAACATTGTTGGTTGTAATTTTATTATCAAATTGATTAGACAAGGTAGTGTCGAACATTGAATACTTTTGCCCATCGTAATGAAAGGTTTGTTGATTGGCTTTATTTTTTTGAACAGACGGTGTATAATCAAACTGTAATTGTCCTTTTTTTCCTATCGGCTCAGTATAAGCAATATTTCCACCAATGGTGGTTCCTTGGTAGTATTATCGCTAAACCTGTTTACCAATGAGTCTGTTATAATTCCGGCGTTAAAATATTTATTGTCTCCGTTGGTAATTCCCGTGCCATCGTTTTTATTCCATGTAGTATTTATACCTACAGAAATACTACGACCTCTTTTTACAAATGAGTGACGAAACATGATGTTGTTTCTAATATTATAACCATTTCGGTTAGAGGTGTTATTGTTTACTGAAGAGCTTGAGTCTATGATTCCTCCGCCAATATTTTTTAGTGAAGAAAACGACTCAGACTTATTGTCTTGAAAACTTATGTTGGGGATAATAAAAATTGAATTGGAAGAATCCAACTTATATTCTATGCGTAAATTAATGCGATGATTGTAGTTTACGGATGATGAATTGGTTGTTTGATAAGTAAATAAATTTTCAACATTACTAAATGTTTCTTTATTGGTTATTCCTTCGTTATTATTATTTGTATTATTAAAAAAATAACTACCAGTAAGCATTAACTTTTTATTATACACATTACTGAAATTTACACCTACTGCATTTGTTTTGCTTATACCGCTTGACTGACCCACACTAAAATTATCAGATCCACCCCCGCCAAAATTTCCACCGCCACGTCCGCCGCCGCCTCTGTTTCCACCACCGCTACTGGTAACACCCAATAAATCTTGCGATGCAAAATTTTGAATATTAATATTATTGAAATTACCTACCAACGAAAGCCTTCTGTCTCCTTTAAAAAAACTAACATTACCACCTGCTGTATAACGGCTATCGGTTCCGGCGCCGGCATATATTCTTCCAAACTGTCCGTTTTTAATACCCGACTTGGTAACAATGTTTACCGTTTTTACGGAGTTGCCGTCATCAAAACCTGTTAATTGTGCCTGATCGCTAAGCTTATCAAACACCTGAATTTTATCAATCACATCTGCCGGCAAATTTCTTAATGCAGCTGTGGCATCATCTCCAAAAAAATCTCTACCATCAACAGTTACTTTTTTTACCTGTTCGCCTGCGGCAGTTACGGTACCATCTCGGGCAACAGTAATCCCCGGCAGTTTTTTAATAATATCTTCCGCAGTAGCATCGGGGTTTACTTTAAACTGGCTTGCACTAAACTCGGTAGTATCTCCTTTTTGCCTTACGGGCTGTGTTTTTGCTACAACAACCACACCTGCTAAGTCGGTTGCAAGTTTAGCTATTAAAAAAGGAATTGGGGTTTTATTACTGGCTTGCAGGGTTATTTTTTGCTCAATTTTTTCGTATCCGCTATAGCTTATTTTTACAACATAAGCATCTGCCATTAAATTACTAAACTGAAAAGCGCCTTTACTATCGGTAGCTCTGTAACTTTTTTTTGTTGTATCCTTTTGTGGAATAAGAGTAATTGTTGCACCTACTATAGCCGCTTTATCGGTTTTGTCGTTAACTACACCTTTTAATATAATGTCTTGACTATAAATATGGCCACTAAAAATGCTTAACACACACAAAAAAGCCATTCTTTTAAATAAAAATTTTACTTGCATAGTCTATTAGACGATTCAACCATAAAAAACTGTCGCTACGGATGCAAATATTTTTTAATTGCTGATTATAGTAACATTATTGAGCTTTTTTAACAAAATAATTCAATAATATACATTGGTTATTGTGCTTTTTACAATTAACTTGCAGCCCTAAATTTTATAAGAATGGAGTATAATAAATTAGTATCTGTTACAGGCTTAAGCGGCTTATTTGAGTTAATTTCTTCTAAGGCCGATGGCGGTGTTGTGCGTTCTTTAGAAGACAATACAACAAAGTTTGTAAGTAACAGAATACATCAATTTTCGCATTTAGAAAGTATAGAAATATATACAACCGGCGATAATGTAAACCTGGTAGATGTGCTAACTGCCATGAAAAGCAGCAGCGAAAAACTACCCGATGCAAATGATGCAAAGGCTATAAAGGCATATTTTGAAAAAATATATCCATCAATGGATTTTGAAAGAGTGTATGGTAGCGATATGAAGAAAATGGTAAAATGGTTTTCAATTATTGATAAAGCAGGCATTGAAATAAAATTATCTGATGCAGGCGAAAGCGTAGCACAGGAAAACATTGTGGCAAAAGCAAAACCTACCGAACAAAAAACAGCATCGGTAAAAAATAATGCGCCTGCTAAAAAAATAAACACACCTCGTAAAATGGCGTAAGGGTTGGAACAGAGATGACGCAGATTTGACTGATTAAAACATATTTTTATTATAAGCAGGCTTTTTAAAAAATAGAAAGCCTGCTTAATTTTAGATTACTCACCACTCACTTTTTACCATTGGCCATGTATACCGCAAATATTCAAAAACTTCTTCGCCATTTTATTCCTGCAAACTTTGTTGTTACAAATTGGAATAAGCTGGAGCCATTTTTTAAAAATTTGTTAGACAGAAGTATCAGCACAAAAGAAGAATTGGAGCAATGGCTTAAAGACCAAAGCGAACTGGAAGCATTGGTAAGTGAAGATGCATGCTGGAGACAAATTAAAATGACTTGCGATACAGAAAATAAAAGCCTTGAAGAAGCCTTTACTTTTTTTGTAATGGAAATTCAACCCAAAATTCAGCCTTATGCCGATGCGTTGAATAAAAACTGGTTAACCATCCATTGGCAAATGATTTAGATAAAGAAAAATATTTTACTTATCTGCGTAGCGTAAAAAAAAGTATTGAACTATTCAGAGAAGAAAATATTGCATTACAAGCAGAGCTTGGTGTACTGCAACAACAATACGGCGTTATTACCGGAAAAATGACAGTAACAGTTGAGAAAAAGGAATATACCTTGCAACAAGCCGCCAAATTTTTAGAAAGCCACGATAGAAATAAAAGAGAAGAGGTTTACAAAAAAATTCAGGACAGAAGACTACAAGACACAACACAACTGAACGAATTATATAATCAACTTATACAAAAAAGAAATAAGGAAGCTATAAATGCCGGGTTTGAAAATTACAGGGATTATAGGTTTAAAGAGTTAGGCCGCTTTGATTATACAAAAGAAGATTGTTATCAGTTTCATGATGCGGTAAAGCAACATGTGTTGCCGTTGGTAAATATAATTTATCAAAAGAAAAAACAAAAACTTGGGCTCGATACTTTAAGGCCTTGGGATATCGACGCTGAGCCTGCAGGTACAGAACCATTGCATCCTTTTAAAACAAGCGATGAGTTAATTAATAAATCAATAGAGTGTTTTACCAAACTCCGTCCTTTTTTTGGCGATTGTTTAAAAAAAATGCAGGAGTTAAAACATTTAGATTTAGAAAGCCGAAAAGGGAAAGCCCCCGGCGGGTACAATTGCCCGTTAGCCGAAAGTGGCGCTCCATTTATTTTTATGAATGCTGCCGGGCAAATGCATGATGTAACTACAATGGTGCATGAAGGTGGCCATGCTGTACATTCTTTTTTAGCACACCCATTAGAGTTAAGCGGCTTTAAAGAATACCCAATGGAAATTGCCGAAGTAGCCAGTATGGCAATGGAATTATTTAGTATGGACGAATGGAATACTTTTTTTGATAACGAAGCAGATTTGCAAAGAGCAAAAGAACATCAGCTGGAAAGAGTAATAACTATTTTTCCCTGGATTGCCATTATAGATAAATTTCAACACTGGATATACGAAAACCCAACGCATACCAACGAACAACGCACTGCAAAATGGAACGAAATTTTAAATGAATTTAAAGATGATGTAATTGATTACAGCGGATTAGAAAGCTATCGCAGCAACGCCTGGCAGCGTCAATTGCATTTATTTGAAGTGCCGTTTTATTATATTGAATATGGCATTGCACAATTAGGCGCTATTGGAATGTGGATGCAATACAAGCAAAATAAGCAACAAGCAATGGATAATTATTGCAACGCTTTGACACTTGGCGGCACAAAAACATTGCCTCAACTTTTTGAAACTGCAGGCCTAACATTTGATTTTAGCCCGGATAAAATAAAAGTATTGATGGAGTTTGTAAAGGCAGAAATGGATAAGGTTGTATAAAGAAATCCTATCCCTCTGTTAATCTTCTTTTAAATTATGTTTTACATCTACAGGCTTAACTAATAAGTTACAGATTAACCCAATAACCAACAAGCCTGCCATTACATACATAGTAGTTGAATAAACCTGCGATTTAGGCAAACCTTGCACTTCTATTTGATATTGCCGCATATAATTAATTATTACAGGCCCAAGTATAGCAGCCATTGACCATGCTAATAACAAACGTCCATGAATAGCGCCAACCTGTTTGGTACCAAATAAATCTCTTAAATAAGCAGGGATAGTTGCAAAGCCACCACCATACATACTTATTATAACAGCAAAGGCTGCAATAAAAAGAAATACCGACCCGGAACCACCAATTGATGGAATGGTAGAATATAATAAAATGCCAAGCGTAAAAAATATGGTGTATGTGTTTTTTCTTCCAATTTTATCGGATAAGGAAGACCAAATAAATCTTCCGGCCATATTAAAAAAGCTTAACAGCATTACAAAGCCTGCGGCAGATGTGGCATTTATTGCTTTTGATGCGCCAACCGATTCTACAGAAAATAATTCCTGAATCATAACAGAAGCCTGGCCTAATACACCAATACCTGCAGTAACATTAAGCATTAGTACACCAAACAGTAAATAAAACTGCGGTGTTTTAATGGCCTCATCAGCCAATACATGTGATTGTGTTATTAATTTGCCCTTGGTTGCTTTTGTGGAATCAAAACCTTTAGGCTTCCAATTTTCGGCAGGCACTCTTACAATAAATGAACCAAACATCATAAGTAAAAAATACAAACACCCCATTACTACAAATGTTTGCGTAACACCAACCGATTGTACATTGCTAAATTGTTTCATTAAAAAAACAGATAATGGCGATGCTATCATTGCTCCGCCACCAAATCCCATAATAGCCATGCCGGTGGCCATGCCCGGCCGGTCTGGAAACCATTTTATTAATGTAGAGACAGGAGAAATATATCCTAAGCCTAAACCAATACCACCAATTACTCCCGACCCAAGATATAACAACCAAATAATATGCAAGTAAACACCCAATGCCGAAATCATAAAGCCGCTGCTAAAACAAAGTGCCGAAACAAACATAGCTTTCCTTGGCCCAACCCGTTCCATCCATTTTCCAAAAATTGCAGCAGAGGCACCCAAAAAAAACAAAGCAATACTAAATATCCAACCAAGGGTGGTAAGTTTCCAGTCGCTGGCAGCAGATTCTGTAATACCGTTTACTTTTGTTAAAGGCTGATTAAAAACACTAAACGCATAAATTTGCCCAATGCATAAATGGATGGAAAGTGCTGCCAACGTTACTTTCCAGCGATTATATCCTTCTTTTGCTATTGTGTTTTCTCTTGCTAAGAAAGTCATTTCATTATTTTTAGTTTTGCAATATAAAAATGCCTATTCTATATAAATATGAACTTTATCAGTAATAAACATAACTTTTATCGCAAAAAAGTTTCGTTTTCATTTTTTTTAATACAATCAGCACAATTAATCAATACGCTTGCAATAAACGTTTTATGCTTAACTTAACAAATCGTTTAATAGCCAAAATTTTTTATTACAGAAAAGATGATTTCATCTTACTATAAAAATAATAATAATGAAAAAAGAGTTTATCCTTTTTAGCATAATAACCACAATATTATTTGCAGCACTTGCCTGGTTTGTATGGAGTGGCTTTTGGTGGATATTAGGCGTTGAAATTATTTTAGTTGGCGTGGGAATTGCCGATATGATACAAAAAAAACACACCATCATGCGTAACTATCCTTTGTTTGGGCGTATACGTTACTGGATGGAAGACCTTAGGCCAAAATTATATCAATATTTTATTGAAAGCGATATTGATGGCAGGCCAATAAACCGGATAGATCGTAGTACCATTTACCAAAGAGCCAAGCAAGAAACAGATACCATGCCTTTTGGTACACAGTTAGATGTATATGCAGAGGGTTACGAGTGGATGAGCCATAGCATTGCACCAAAAGATTTTCATAAACTTAATCATCATCCAAAAGTAAAAGTAGGCAACGGCAATTGTAAGCAACCCTACGATTTAAGTATATTAAATGTAAGTGCCATGAGCTTTGGCTCATTAAGTCCGCAGGCAATTATGGCTTTAAATGGGGGTGCTAAAATGGGCGGCTTTGCACACAATACAGGCGAGGGCGGCATTAGCCCGTATCATTTAAAACAAGGAGGTAATTTAATTTGGCAAATAGGTACAGGGTATTTTGGGGCAAGAGATAAAGAAGGAAATTTTAATGCAGAAGCATACAGGCAAAATGCAGTAAGGCCCGAAGTTAAAATGATAGAGCTTAAATTATCGCAAGGTGCAAAACCCGGGCATGGCGGTATTTTGCCGGGTAAAAAAAATACTCCGGAAATTGCAGCTATCCGTTTGGTAGAGCCTTATACTACCGTTTATTCACCTCCTTATCACTCTGCATTTAGTACACCAACAGAAATGATGCAGTTTATAAAATTATTAAGAGAACAAAGCGATGGAAAGCCTGTTGGCTTTAAACTTTGCGTTGGCCGCAAACATGAGTTTATAGCTATTTGCAAAGCAATGCTGGCTACCAATATTTATCCGGATTTTATTACGGTAGATGGTGGCGAAGGTGGTACGGGTGCGGCTCCGCAAGAGTTTAGTAACTATGTTGGTGCGCCATTGATGGATGGCTTAGCTTTTGTTGTAAACATTCTCAAAGGCTTTGGCATAAAGCAACACATTACGGTAATAGCTAGTGGTAAAATATTAAGTGGCTTTCATATTGTACGGGCAATGGCCTTAGGGGCCGATGCCTGCAATAGTGCAAGAGCCATGATGATGGCTATAGGATGCATACAAGCATTGGTATGCAACACCAACCGTTGCCCAACTGGTGTTGCTACGCAAGATCAATCATTGGCAAAAGGGTTGGTAGTGGAAGATAAAATAACCAGAGTGTTTAACTATCACGAGGATACCGTAAAAACTTTTGTAGAACTTATTGGTGCAGCCGGAATAGACAACCCTCAAAAAATTACCCGTAGCCATATTTATCGCCGTGTGTTTATGAATGAAGTACGAACTTTTGAAGATATTTTTCCAAGTTGTGAAACCAATTGCTTTGTAAACGGAAATATACCAGACAGGTATAAAGATGATTATGTTATGGCAAAAGCGGATAGCTGGAACTAATAGTTGTAAGCTTATTTTTTAAAACCAATTTTAATAATAAGGATTAAGTATTTGTATTCTTGCAATTAAAAGAGTAAGTTTATACCAGCTACTTAAACCTTAATTATGAAACGCATTATTTTAATACTGCTTATCGGCTTTTTTTTGCATCCTTCTTTATATGCCCAATGTATGTATGAGTACTGTTATACTTACACCTATGCCGGCGGCTATACCGAAAATTATAAAGCTTTAGTGGTACGTAATGAAGATGGGCAAGGCTTTATACGCTTAAAGTTTACATACCCCAAAGATAATCAAGAACGTCTTTTTGATTTAGAACTAAAGCAATTTTATGGACTTACAGAACCAGCGCCAGGTCAACCTGCAGACAGCACCAAAATTATATTATCGGGCTACGACCCTCAATTAATTAAAGGACCTCCTTACACATTTTACAATGAATCTTTTTTATTAGAATATGATTTTAATAAAGGCTATTATGTTCCCACAGGCGTAGCCAGAGAAATAAGAAACGCCGATAAAAATTATTATGTGTATGGCAAAATCAATTACATACGATTTATTCAAGAAAGTGATTTAACCAAAGAGTTTGTGTCGCTATATTTTGATGAACAAGATGAAATTTATAAGAATTTATTTAAACAAGATGAATTAATAAATGAAACAAGGGCTATGACAGTAGCCAATGCCACAGGAGTAAAAATGCACTTGATATTTGTAGCCAATACCGAAGATGGAAAAATTGGAAAATCTTGCGAAGTAGATAAAGAAAAAATGACCGCAAGGTTTACAAGTATTGCAAAATGGTTAAAAATAGGATTTAATAAAACAGTAATTTATGGCACTAATTATAATGTAGATAAAGTGATGGATGCGGTAAATAATGTACCATCTGGCCCAAACGATATTTGTATTTTTTATTACAGTGGCCATGGGTTTAATTACAATAAGGTACCACAGCAATACCCTTTTTTAGATATAAGGGATAACGACATGGAAGAAATAAACGGTAACAATACACCAAATTTAGAAATGATTTATAACAGGCTTTTGGCAAAAAACTTTAGGCTAACTATGGTTATTGGCGATTGCTGTAATAGCGATATTGGGCTTACTACTGTACCGAGCCCGGCAGAAATAGCCATGCGGCCATCGGTAACCAGTTTTAGTTTACGCAACGGATACGATTTGTTTTTAAATAAAGAGAAGAAAAGTTACCTGTTTGCTGCCAGCAGCAAAGGGCAATTAAGTGCCGGTAATGGAGTAGATGGAGGAGTGTTTAGCCATAATTTCAGAGAAACGCTTGAGTACTATTTAGGAAATTTTAAAAGCAATATTACCTGGGATCAAATATGGAAAGTAGCTAAAGAAGAAACAGAAAAAAAAGCAGCAAACCTTAAATGCTTACATCCTGTTAATGGTACAATATATCAATGCAGGCAAACGCCTGTTTCGCCGGTTGACAAGGGTAATTAAATAAATTATTTTACCTAAGCTCCAGTTTATAAATAGGCTCTTGAAAACAAGGAGATGGTTTATTTGTTTCACCGCAATCGTACCCTTTACTCATATTACTGGTTGCCATATTTGTTTGTGTAATAATTTGCTCCCAGGTTACATTATTAGCATTGCCCCACAAGGCAGCAATTAATTTGTTGCTTAACTGAAAAGTATAGATGCTTCCTAATTCTTCGTCTGTAAGTGCAACCTGCCCTTTTGTTGCAGCCGACATTAATATAGAGCCTTTGTTTTTCAAAAAAAGATTAGCCATTTCAACTCTGTTTGGCCCTTTTGCAGGTTCTCTTGTTGTAGCAATGGTATTGGGTTTTCTTCTGTAATACGGAATTAAATTATTACAACAATCGCTGATTACTACGTTTAATCTGGCATCTTTTGCTTTTATGGTTTCAAATATTTCTTCAATGTTTTTAGTAGACGCCTTGATTAATTTTTCGTCTTCTATGGTTAAATCTATTTTTAAAGCTAATTGTGGATATTTATGGGCTTCATCTTCTTTGTAGCTAAAACCATGGCCACTGTAATAAAACACAACAATGTCTTGTTTTGCGGTTTTACAGCTGCTAAAGCATCAACCACAGCTTGTTTAGAAAACTTGTTACCGTTAATGCTTATTTCCTTTAATGGCAAATCCAACTCCAACGCTATTCTTCTAAATAATGGGCCAAGATTATCTATATCCAATTTACATCCCTTGCCTATTTTTTTATCTAATGTGTTGGCAATATTTATAAAATAAAACCATGGTACGCTTTGTATGTTTTTTTTGCTGCTTTGAGATGGATCAAAAAGATCCATATAAAAAGCCTCATTTTCTAAAAAAAAATTTCTAACATAATTTTCTTTTAAATCTTCTCTTCGCAAAGCAGTAGCAGCAGAAATAAATGCAGGGGCGGTATTGTTACGCCTGGCAATTGTTACACTTTTTTTGATTCGTTAAACCTGCCGGTAGAAAAATAATTGAAATAAACAGGGAAGCATGCGGCAGTATCTGTACCATAAATAACAACCGGCTTTATTTTCAGCGCTTCTTTGTTAAAGTCGGATAGCGATGTATAAAAAGGCACTTCGTAACTGGTATATTTTTTGTTTTACTATTAAAATATTGAACCCTTAACTGCTTTTCTCCATCGCTGTTCCTAATAATAAGAGCAGTATAGTCTTTATTTTTAGCAGCGGTTAAACCAAATTTAATTTCATGTATATTTTGGTACACAACTTGTGCAAAATTGCACAGATAAAATATGTTAAGAAAAAAAAATAACAAGAATTGCTTTCTCATTAGTTATGATTAAGGTTTCTTAAAACTACACTTTTATTTGTGGATATAAAAGAATAACTTGGCATTGCCTTAATTATGAAATGAGCCATAACAAAAGTTGACGGTAACTAAAATATTTATTGGCGAACTACATGTGACTGAAAAAATAAAAATGAACACATGAAAAAAGCAATATCATTTCTGCCGCTACTTTTTTGTGTAGCAATTTCTTATGCTCAAATAAATAAAATTGACAGCCTAAAAAGTTTGCTAAAATCAGCAAAACAAGATTCTAACAGGGTTACTCATTTATGGCAACTTTCTAATGAATATAAAACCAGCAGGCCGGATACTTCATTACTATTAGCCGAAGAAGCATTACAATTAGCAAAGCATTTAAATTTTGAAGAGGGCGAATCTAAAGCACTTTCGTTGTTGGCAGCATCGCAATATTATTTAGGCAATTATCCTAAAGCACTTGAAAATTATTTACTAAAATTAAAAATTGAAGAAAAAAGAAAAATACCGAAAGATTATAGTGTTGCATTAAATAATATTGGCTTAATGTATGTTTTGCTTGGCGAACATAACAATGCAATTGAGTATTTTTTTAAAGCAGATTCCGTAGAAACGGCCAACAATCTTAACTATATTAAACACAGGGTTATGTTAAACCTTGGCGAGGCATATTTTAGAAAAAACGATTTTACATCTTCGCTAAGTTATTTTACAAAATCATTAAATATTGCAACTGCAAACAAAAGTATTGAAGACTCAACAATGTCTTTAGTAGGTGTGGCCAATGTATTAGCTAAGTTAAATAATACTGCCGCATCAAAAAGTAACTACTCCATTGCATTACAGTTATTAAAAACTACTAACGACGAAGATTTGTTGTGCGAAGCAAGTTTGGGATTAGCTAAAGTTTATGATCAGTTAAACAAACCCGACTCTGCAATGTACTATGCAAAACTTTCGTATACGTACGGAAAAAAAGACAGGTTTATTTCCAGAGAGTTTGATGCTTCTCAATACTTGGTTGAGTTGTTTAAAAAAGCTAAAAAGCCGGATAGTGCTTTTGCCTATTTACAACATACAGTTGCATTAAAGGATAGTATTATGGGGCAAGATAAAGTGAGGCAGGCTCAAATTATTTCCAGCGGAGAGCAGCTTAGGCAAGTACAAATTGCCGAGCAAAAAAAGCTTGCCATTGCCGAAAGAAAAAAACAATTACAACTTTTATTTATTGGAATTTTTATTCCTCTTTTCTTTTTACTTACTTTATATATAAGTAAAACAAAAATTCATTCACGAATAATTAAGTTTTTGGGTATCATTTCATTATTGCTTTTTTTTGAGTACCTAACACTATTGCTTCACCCTTTTGTTGCAGAGCTAACACACCATACACCAGTGTTGGAGATGTTAATTTTTGTAACCATTGCCGCTTTTTTAATTCCATTGCATCACAGAATAGAGGGCATATTAATAAAAAAATTAACAAGCAATAAACTTCCATATATAACAGGGCCGCTTAAAATAAAAACAAAAAAAATAAAAGGAAGAAAATAAAAAACCCTGCAATTATTATGCAGGGTTAATATATTACTTAATAGTAATTTTATGGTTTTGTACCAAGGGGCTTTGGAACCATTTTTTTCAATTTTACAGTATCCGTTTTTGCTGAACTGTCTTGCGCTGCTTTAGCAGGTTCGGTTGTGGCAGGTGCTGTATTCATTTTAGGGCTATCTGTTGTTGCCGGCGGAGTTTCTGTTTTTTCTGGTTCTTTTTTATCTCCATCATTATTACAGCTGGTAAATGTAATTGCGGTTACAAGGCTAACTCCTAAAAAGGCAGTTAATAAAAATTTTGACTTAGTTTTTTGCATATTTTTTAAGGTTTAGGAGATAAATATAATATTAATATTTTTTAGATGCTAATTTTTTGTAATAAAAAAGGTTTCAAGCTTTAATCGCTTGAAACCCTTATCCAATATGTGGGCCCACCTGGGCTCGAACCAGGGACCCCCTGATTATGAGTCAGGTGCTCTAACCAGCTGAGCTATAGGCCCTTTCTTCAAATATTTTGAAGATTGAGGCTGCAAATATAATCAAACTCTGTTAATTTAACGCTTCATTAAATTATTTGACGTTATTTTGCACCTTCAAAATTAAATATGAAGAAAATATTACTATCCGCCATTGCACTAATTTGTGTATTTGCAAGTTTTAGTCAGGACAAAAAAAGTTATAAGAATTTAGTTAACCGTGCCGGCGATCATTTAATGGTACAGTTATCAACCGATTTTTGGAGTGGTACACCCGACAGTGTTAAAAACCACATGAAAAGTATTGGCAGGGGTGGCAATATTTATGCAATGATGAATAAACCTTTTAAGTCTAACCCCAGCTTTAGTATAGCATTTGGTGTAGGTATAGGTACAAGCAGTATGTATTTTAAAAGAATGGATGTGGGTATTACTTCTACAAGTGCAAAATTGCCTTTTGTAAATTTAGATAGTGCAGACAGGTTTAAAAAATATAAGCTTACAACAGCATTTTTAGAAGTTCCGTTAGAATTCCGCTATTCATCTGATCCGGAAAATGACAGAAAAAGTATAAAAGCTGCTTTTGGTGTTAAAGTAGGTACAATGTTAAATGCACATACAAAGGGTAAAACATTAGAAAATAAAGATGGTAAACAATTAAACTCTTACACTGAAAAAGAAAACAGCAAAAAATTCTTTAACTCAACCCGTTTAGCTATTACCGCCAGAGTTGGTTACGGCAATTTTTCGTTATTTGGTAGCTACCAAATGAATAATTTATTTAAAGATGGTGTGGCCGCTCAAATTAAGCCTTTTCAAATAGGCTTGTGTTTAAGTGGGTTGTAATAAAAATCAATAAATACTTAATAAAATCCCGATGCTTGTTGTCGGGATTTTTGTTTGCCGCTGTTTTGCAAAACCTTAACTTTGCGGCTCATCATTCATCAATGAGCGACGAAATTAAACATGAATGCGGCCTTGCCCTCATTCGTTTACGCAAACCTTTCAGTTATTATCAACAACAATATGGCACCGTATTGTATGGCTTAAACAAGCTGTACTTGCTAATGGAAAAGCAGCACAATAGGGGGCAAGATGGTGCTGGTATAGCTACTGTAAAGTTAAATACAGAGCCCGGTTATCCGTTTATGCATCGATTACGCAGCGGAGCCAATCAGCCCATTGCAGATGTATTTTATCAAATAGGAAAAGAAATTGCAGAGATAGAAAAATATCAACCCGATATAAAAAACCATCCGGGTTTAATGAAGGGGCATATTAATTATTTGGGCGAATTATTATTGGGGCATTTACGCTATGGTACACAGGGAAAAAATAATGCAGAATTTTGTCATCCATTTATAAAGCGCCATACCATACCAACCCGAAATTTAGCATTGGCCGGTAATTTTAATTTGGTTAATACCGAAGAGCTTTTTAGTCTTGTTAATATTGATCCCGGTGAGTTTCAACGCCAAAGTGATTTGGCTGCCATGATGGAAGTGTTGCATCATTTTATTGTAAAGGGAGATGAGGCTTTTCCGGGTCAGTTAGATATTATAAAAGTGCTAAAAAAGGCAGTGCCTTTGTTTGATGGCGGCTTTACCTTTAGTGGCATATTAGGCAATGGCGATGCTTTTATTATGAGAGACGCCCATGGCATAAGGCCGGCATATTATTATATTAATGATGATGTAATTGTAGCCGCAAGCGAAAGAGCCGCTATACGTACAACGTTTAATGTTGGCGAAAACGAAGTAATGGAATTAATGCCAGGCAATGCATTAATTATAAAGGGAGATAGTACATTTTCTATAGAGCAAATAGTAGAGCCTAAGGAAAGAAAAGCCTGTAGTTTTGAGCGAATTTATTTTAGCAGAGGTAGCGATGAAAAAATTTACAGAGAACGAATTGCATTAGGCCACAACTTAAGCACTACAGTATTAAAGGCTATTAACTACGATTTAAAAAATACCATTTTTTCTTTTATCCCCAATACTGCCGAAACAGCGTTTTATGGCTTAATAAAAGGAGCCGAGGATTATCTTAATAAAATTAAAATTGAACGTATTTTAAGTTGGAATAAAGATTTTGACAGCGATAAGCTAACTGAAATGATTAATCGAAGAATACGAATTGAAAAAATTGCGATTAAAGATGTTAAGTTAAGAACCTTTATTACCGAAGATAACAGCCGTAACGAAATGGTGCAGCATGTGTACGATATTACGTATGGCACTGTTCGTAAAAATGAAGATACGCTTGTGGTTATAGACGATAGTATTGTACGTGGTACTACTTTAAAGGAAAGTATTATAAGAATGTTATCTAGGCTGCAGCCAAAAAAAATAATTGTAGTTTCCTCTGCACCGCAAATACGCTACCCCGATTGTTATGGAATAGACATGAGTAAACTTGGCGATTTTATTGCCTTTAAAGCAGCGGTTGAGCTTTTAAAAGAAACAGGGCAAGAGGGTTTGTTAAATGATATGCTTATGCAATGTAAAGAGTTGCAACGCAATAATCAATTGCATACACAAAATATTGTACGCCAATTATACAAACCATTTTCTTTAGATGCCATATCTAATAAAATTGCCCAACTTATTACTCCAAAAGAAATAAATATTCCTGTAGAAGTTATTTATCAAACTATTGAAACTTTACACCAAGCCTGCCCAACCAACCTTGGCGATTGGTATTTTACAGGTAATTACCCAACACCCGGCGGCAACAAGGTTTGCAACAAAGCATTTATGAATTATATGGAAGGTAAAAATGTGAGAGGGTACTAGGAATTTGCGATTGTAGATTTAAGATTTTACATTTGAGTTTCGCCATTATTTATTAGCAAAAATTTTTGTGTTGAAAACTTTAATTATTATACGCCATGCAAAAAGCAATCAAAACTTTTGGGGCAACGATTTTGAAAGACCATTAAATGAAAGAGGGCTTACGGATGCCCCAAAAATGGCAAAAAAATTACTGGCAAAAATTTCAAAAGTAGATGCTTTTATTAGCAGCCCTGCAGTAAGAGCAAAAACAACCGCACAGTTTTTTGCAAAAGAATATGGCCTATTAAGCGATGATATTGTTTTAATATCTGCCCTTTACCATGCCGGTGTTGAAACGTTTTACGAAGTAATAAACGCCATGCCCGGCGAACTAAATTCCATCGCTTTATTTTCTCATAACCCGGGCATTACTTTTTTTATAAACGATTTAGAAACCAGTACTCATTTAGATAATATGCCTACTTGCGGCATGTTTGCTGTGCAGGTAAATACCAATAACTGGGAAAATTTTGCTACAGCTAAAAAAGAGTTTTTATTTTTTGATTACCCTAAGATGTAAAAAAGGCTATGCTTTTATGCATAGCCTTTGATGTTTAAGTAAAATCCTACTTTTTGCTTAACAGAATTTATTCTTTAACTACTACTATGGTTTTTTGTTCATTACTTGCTGTTGTAACTTTTATCATATAAGTACCTGCTGCTAATGAAGCCATATTAAGTTTTTTGCTATTACCTCCTGCAACACCATTAACTGTAAATTTTTGTATCGCTTTTCCTGCAGCATCTGTTACAAGTACAAAAACATCTGAAGCGGTATTTAAATCTACATTAAGCGTAGCCACATCTTTAACAGGGTTAGGGAAAACAGACACATTAAAGCCCTTGTTATTGCTCAACTTAATATATTTTGTTTCTGTATAATCAAACTTTCCATTTTTGTAAACTTGTTTAATTCTGTAGTAAACCAGTCCATTTGATACTAGCGACGCTATATTTACATCAGTTGATGTATAATTATTGTAAGCTAATCCATTGGATTTAGGCGCAACTGTTGCTATTTTGAAAAAATCAACACCATTTATACTCCTTTCTACTTCGTATTTATCAGCACTATTATCTTCATTTTCCACTTTCCAGGTCAACACTGCATCGTTATAATTTTTGGTAACATTAAAAGTTACTGATTTTATGGGAAGAATAGATATAGGTTGCAAAGCAACCCACGAAGTGTCAATACCGCCTGTATTTACTGGTGGTAAACTAACAGAGCCATAGTACATGTTTGCGTAATCCGTAACATCTCCGGGGCCAATAACCTCAACATACCAGTACATTTGGCTATTGGGCCCTCCTGAGGGAGAAACATCAACAAGACGCATTCCGGGAAAATAAGAATTAGTAGGAAAAACAAAATCAACAGCAGGGTTAGAGGAATTTGCAGCCCAAGTTGTTGTTGTTGTTAAACCATTGTCAGTAAAAACAAAACTATAAAAGGCACGTCCATTCGCTATGAACGGATTTCCAGGTTCTGGAGATAATGAAAGATTTGGAATTTGGCTTGTTACCGTAATTTGAGCATTAGTAGGGTTATTTCCTACACCCTGATCTGGAATACTAATTGCAATATTAATATTTCTAAACAGAATATTGTTAAAAGCAACATCTGGTTTACCATAAACCCTTACCGTTGTTCCACCCATATCTACCAATGTCCCTTTTACTTTAGTTTGACCAAAGGCTATACTGCTTGTAAAAAGAAAAAATGCAAGGACTGGGAAATATAATTTTTTTTCATGTTATTATGCTTAAAAGGTTGGTTGTGAAAGTGTTAATAGTTTGTTGCCATTAATACAGTATTTAGTAAAATAGATTCGTCATTGTTTGGTCCGGTATATTTTACCTGACCATTTAAGTTAAGGTCTGAAATAGAGTAAACTGTAATATTACCTAACTTGTTTCCTCCAAGTGTTATGTTAAGTAATTGGTTCTCGTCATTGCCGGGCCCTGTATACTTCACAATTCTGTTGCCTGTTGCATCTCCACCCCACATTCCAAAAAGTGCTGTAGGTGTAAGCGCCGCCATTGGATTATTTGATACAGCACCGGGAAATGCCTGAGTCTGTGCCGTTGTAAAATAATACGGAGTTGTCGTTGTTTTTGCAAGTGCCATATTATTCAACGAACGAACACCCAGATGATTTCTGTGTCTTACAGATACATAATAGTTACCAGCAGCAAAGCCTGCCATGTTTAATGGAGACGTACCATCTGTATCAACCACATCACCATCTCTTTGTAAAAGTGCAGCTCTTGTACCTACCACCGTACCAGTAACTCCATCATGTACTTGTACAAATACCCAATCTACAATAGCATCATTATTAGTTACATTAAACAAACCAAATACACCTGCAGATATTGTTTCGGCGCCACCGCTTCCGCTATGTGTAAATCCACTTAAACTTGTGTAAGGCTCGGTGGTTGGTATTACACCATGCGTAGCATCTGTTGTACCACCACTTACCACAACAACTGTTCTTAAGCCATCGTTCATTACACTTGTGCCGGTATTAAATGGACCCTGTAAAAACACTTTGGGCGATACCAGCAAGGGGCTTAAAACAGGCCTTGTGCCAACAGCAAACGCACCTAATGAAGTAATGCCTGTTCTGGTATATGTGTATGGATTTGTTCCTGCTGCTGCGCCTGTTTGGCTATTTAACATATCCCAGCCTTGTGTAGGTCCTGCGGTTGGTATATAATATGAGATACCTCCTTTTGTACGGTTAAAGCCAGGCAATTCGTCAGATGCATCCCAAGTAGTTGTGAGGTTAAGGTTACTTCCACCGGCAACTGCCTCAGAAATATCCCAACTTGCATCCGCTACTTCTTTAGTAAAGGCTGTGCCGGAAGTGCCCGTGCTTAACACATTTGCTAAACATCTTACTCCAATCTCGTCCGAAGTGCCGCTGTTATTAATGGTAACAGGATTATAGGTCGTGGTGGTATTACCTACAGGAAAAGTAAATGAAGTAGCACCAAGGCTGGACTTTCTTAAACTACCAGTACCGTTAGTAACCAAATATTTAGAGATGCCTGCGCCAGTTATTGTGGCTGTGGGCGCTATTACTACGTTAAAATTACCTTGCAGAATTTTACCGTTGGTAAACAATAAATCAGTTCCAATTCTTGCATTACCCGTAAGTGTTGCATTGGCGGAATTATCCATTTCTAAGTTTGGAATGGTAAACCCATTCATATTAATATTTTGGTTGCCAGTGCCTTTTAATTGTACTTTGCCAGCACCTGTAATATCGGCGCTGCTAGTAATATCTCCCTGTACGGTAACAACTCCTCCGCTTTGTATATTTAAGGTTGCACCGCTGCTAACAAATAATTGAGAAAAACAACTGCCACTTATTAGCATTGTTACAGATAAAACAGAAAAGTGTAATTTTTTATACACTATAAAAACAAATTTTTTCATACAAATAAGTTTTAAAAAGCTAAATGCTTTTATTTTGATTTCAAAAGCAATATAAATCCTCTACGAAAATAATATTATTTATATTTAGTAAACGGTGGGGTTTATTTAGTAACCCAACATTATTTACATAAAATTACACTTTTATTTAATCTTTTATATACTACAAAAGGGTGATTTTTAAAAATATCATAAAATTAATCTGACGTTTTATTCATCTCCTTCCGGTTTTAACGTGTTTTGTTTTGTGGGCTTTTCCCTCTGTTTTACAGGTAAACTGTTTTTCACATCTCCTTCGGCACTAAGCATCAGGTTATCAGACTTCTGTAACGCAGATTTTGCATTATTTATTGTATTCGTTTTAACATCTCCTTCGGCTAAAATATTTTTATTTTCTTCATTTATTGTTTTATTTATCTTTTGTACCCGTAATTGATGTGGAATACCTGTACAACCTTGTATATATGCCTCAAATTTTACATCTTGTTTTGCTTCAAACCCCGGATTTAGTATTACCATACTGCCTGCGCTGTACCCAACCGATGAGCCTACACCACCCCAAATAGATTGAGTTGAATTAATATCGGAAGACACCTCTGTGTAATGTAGACCGGAAATACTGCCATTTAATGTTGCAGAACTTATACAGCCTGTGTATGTATCTGCTTTAAAAACTCCCCGACCAAATGTTGCAGCAAAAATTTTGGGTGTGGCGGCAACACTATTTATTTCTAAATCGTAAATACGAGTAGTGGGTAAATTATTATTGTACATAATCCAATTGATGCGATTATCGTCGGTTACAAATACACCAATATCTGTACCTATGTAAATAGAATTAGCGGCATCGTTATTCATAACAATACAGTTTACAGGTACGTTTGGTAAGTTACGCACTATTGATGTCCAAGTAGGAGAAGCTGCATTTGCATTAAAGGTTTCATATACTTTTTGTGTTGCAGTATAGCCACCTACAGATAAAACCACATGGCTTGAATTATTGGGATCTACAGCTAACTCTGTAATATTGGTTATTGCCGGTAGTGAGCCTGTAATAGTAGTTGCACTCCACACCGCACCGCTTAAATTAAATCGTTTTACAGCGCTTCCGTCTGTAGCATATAAAATAGTGTTGTTATTTGGAGCAAACTCTAACGATTCTATTGCAGAGCCAAAGCCTGTTGCAATTCCACTCCAAGCTCCTGTACCAGAAGTAGTGTTATAATCAATATTTGTATATCCAATATAAATATGTGTATCAAAACCCGGGCGTAATACAGCCGGGGTTGTCCAATTACCTGCCCCACTTCTTATAAAAACATTGGTTGTGCCACCATCATCACTTCTGTAAAAACTTCCGCTTTGAGAAGAAAGATAAATTACATTGGTATTACTTGGTTTTATTATCGTTTCCATACCATCGCCACCACCAATGCTTAAAAATTGTGCCCCGGTGTTTCTATAAGTACCATTATCTTGTAAACCCATAGTGGCAAAACCTGCCGAAGCACTTGGATCTACTCCTAACCGATATGCCTGAGAAATTTGCATATTACTATGCAAGTTTGTCCAGCTATCTGTGCTTCTAGTCATTCTATAAATTCCGCCATCGCTGGCGCAATACAAATAGGTTGCATCGCAATACAAGTCAAAAATATCTGCATGGCAAAAATTACTGGTTGAAGAGGAGGTCCAATCCGAAACCTGTGTCCATGACACTCCCGATGTGGTGCTTTTATAAACATCTAAACCGCCTACATACAAATCTGCGGCATTTGTTGGCGATACCGCTATTGATATATTTCGCCAAGCCTGGCCACCAAGTATATTGGGTGTAGTGCTTTTTAATGTAAATGTAGAGCCGCTATTGGTGCTTAAGTATAAGCCTTGATATGCTGTACCATCTCCATAAAGTAAATATATATAAGCAGAGTTTGCTGCCGTTACTCCAATTTGTAAGCGATTGCCTCCGGTAGTGGGCAACCCTGCCGTGGCTCTATCTACTCTTAAAAAAGTTAAGCCAGCATCGGTACTTTTATAAAAATACGGTCCATTACTAGTGGCATACATAACTGTAGTGCTTCCTGGTTGATAAACGATATCATAAGCGTTTGTTGAAAAATTAGTTTCTGCACCGCCTATGGTAGTATGATATGTTACCAATGCCCAGGTTGTTCCTCCGTCGGCAGTACGATATAAGCCATTGTCTGTACATGCCCACACAACAGATGCGTTGGTAGCATTTGCTAATAATTTGTAACCTTTTACACCACCACTTTCGGGAAAATTTAAGCCTGTTGTATTCCAAGTAACTCCGGCATCGGTAGATTTTAAAACTCCCGTGCTTCTATAACCAGAGGCGCTGCCTACTGCACCCGTTAGTGCATATATGATATTTGTATTTGCAGGAGCAATTTCCATATCCTGTACAGCAAGGTTAGGAATACCATCTGTTTTGGCAGACCAAGCATAAACACTGCCTCCCAAAAAATCGCCAAACCATATACCTCCACCAGGTGTACCTACCCACATATCGCTTCCCAAAAAATCTATACTTCTTACACTACCGGTACCATTTTGAGCATCGCCTGCTTGTATGGTTGGGTTTGGTTGGCCCAGGGCTACCCAATTGGGAACACCAGCTGTTACCAGGTTGGTTTGCTCGTTTTGCAGCCTGAAATTATCTAAAGCTTCCTGGTTTCTTTTTACAAAGTCGGGTAAAGTACCATCTGCTGCTATATTATTTTTTGTAAGAAACTCCCACCTTTTAAATTCTTTGTAACCTGTACCAACGGTTCCTCTATCTGCAAAAAATGCTTCGGCCTTTTGTTTTATAGTAAAATAGTTGTTGCTTGGGTCATTTATAATTTTATCAATATTTTGAGCTAGCAAGTTTCCATTTAGCATTCCACAAAAAACCGCTAACACGACAATTCGTTTTATATATCGGTTCATAATTGTTGCTTTAAATAAATTGAATAATTTCTGGTACTACTACTTGTTTGCTTTGCTTCCAACTTTTCTACTTTTTCGGCAAGCTGGCTATTCTTTTTATTCAGGTCTATAATGTACAATGTCAACTCTTCTACTTTTTCCATCAATCGCTTATTCATATCACCCAGTGAAATACCATCTTTTTCTACTTCTGCTGCTGATGGTATATTGGGTAAATGTTTGTTTATATTAATAGATTTTTCGAGTTCGTTTAGTGGCATTAGTTTATAATTTTTACTAAAAACATAATCGGGCCAAGAAGTACTTAGCTGTACTTTAACTTCTTCTGCAATAATTTTACCATCTACACTCAATTGATATCCGGTAGCAATTCTAGAAGTATTGCCGCCAATAAGTTGTGCACCATTTACATGAAATTTTGCATTAGGGGTGTAAGTACCTACGCCAGTATTTCCCCAACTTGGTTGTAAAACAAGGTAGTTATTAGCTCCACTATTTGACCAAATTACCAAAGATGTATCTGTAGGAAAAATAGCACCACCAAAAGCAACTTCATTTGCTGTATAGAAGTTAATTCCGGTACCACCCATATTTAACGTTCTTCCATAAGAAGTACCATTGTAACCTATACCCATTCTACCATCATCTCTCATACGCACTAAAGTATCTCCTATAGAATTTCTTAGTAAAAAAGTATTTGTTGATGATGTAGTACCTGCACCAATTACGTCTAAACGACCCAGTGGTACACCAGGCCCAGAGAAGCCTCCAACTCCCATATTACCATTTTGGCTAAAATAATGCCTTGGTGTTATCGTAGTTCCACCATCGGGAGTGGTATACCAGCGTAAATCGGCACCTGCACCAGTAGTAGCCATTTGCCATTCATTGGCACCATTATACCCAAAGCGTATTAAACCAGAACTTGATTGTACAAATAAATCACCGCCATTCACATGTAATAAATGATTGGGATTAGTAGTGCCAATACCTACCTGGCCAGCAGGGTTAATAGTAAGTTTGGGGTTTGCCTGTATAGTTAAATGTAATTTGCCTAACGTATTGCCAGAGCCTGTTCCAAAATCAACATCCTCGGCAGCTCCCGAGTAAGAGCCCCAATATCCTCTGTATACATCGCTTTCAAAAAGACCCATATACATTGGTGCTGCACCATTAAATTGACCCACATAATTACTGGTAGATTTTACGTCTAATCTGGCAGCAGGTGTAGTTGTACCAATACCTACATTTTGTGCGTTGGAGAATAAGGAAATAGTAAAAAATAAAATTACTATGAAAATGGTTTGTTTCATTGCAGAAAGGTTTTAGTTTACTAAGTAAAATTAAAACATTATTCAGTTTAATACAATACCACTTATGGGGGATGGCAAATTTTATGTGATAAAAATATAAAGCACAGATAATTAAATGATTATAAAAAACACAGGTAATTTAATAAATTAATTAATCCCTATTTATTGCAGTTTAACTTATTAGTACAAGAATATTTACAGTAATATTTTGAGAAAATCTATAATTCCTTTTGCATATAAACAACATCGGCATTAGGGTTTTTATAATATGGCGTAGTAATAACAAAGCCATATTTTATATAAAGTTTGATAGCGGGTTCTAGTCTTTGTAAAGTGTCTAATCGAATTAATTTGTAATGTAATTGGTTTGCTATTTTTATACACTCTTGCAAAAGTTTTTCGCCAATACCTTTTTGTTGAAAACCGGGGTTAACCCACATTCTTTTTAATTCACAAATTTCATCATCAATTTTACGAATAGCAGAACAACCAATAAATTCATCATCAATTTTGCAAAGCACAATACCTCCTTTGTTGGGAGCATACATATTTTTTAATTGCTTAAGCTCTTCATTAAAATTTTGAAAACATAAATCTATTTTTAACCAATCGGCATACTCTGTAAACAGGCTCTGCCGCAATTTTATAATCCTGTTCTGTTGTTGCTAAAAATATACTCAGGCATTTTTACTAAATGTTTTGTTGACTAAAAATACACTCGTAAAAATTAATACGGCGGCAAGTATTTTATAAGCATTTAGTTTTTCGCCCAAAAATATATTGGCAATAAGAGCTGCAAAAACAGGTTGTGTGTATATGTATGCGCCGGTAACAGATGCTCCTAATTTTTTAATGCCATAAATATTAAAAAGATATGCAAAAAAAGTTCCAGTAATTACAACCAGCGAAATTAGCAGCCACTCGATAGATGTAAACGATGCAAAATTTATTTGTATAAGTTCGTTATATCCCAACGGAAAAAGCATAAAAAAGCCAATGGTAAAAATCCATCTAATTACATGTATCGGATTATATACCAGCATTAAAGGTTTTACTAAAATAAAATAGCCTGCATACACTATGGCGTTTAGTATAATAAACAAATCGCCCAGCAACATGTTTGTGCTGCTGCCACTTGCTTCTTTGGCTGTTATTAAAATTACTGCACCTGCAATGCCTAACATAAGACCCAGTAATTTATAAGTGGTAAAACTTTCTTTTAAAATAAAAACTGCAGCCAAAGAAATTAATATGGGAGTTATTAATAAAAGTAATGCAGCATGTACAGGCAATGTAAGCGACAAGCCCTTAATAAAAAAAGTTTGATTAAGCGCTATACCACATAATGCACACAAACTAAATTGCCCTAAATGTTTTGTTTTTATACTAATTTTTTTTGACGATGCAAATAACAAAAGCATCCAAAATAATAAGGCACTTACGCCTACCCGTAAAATATTTATAGCAAATGGCTTTATAAAATTATTTTGGGTAAGATGTTTTACTGCACTAATATTTATGGCGAAAAAAATATTAGCTGCCAGTATTCCCAAATGTGCTTTTAGTTTAGTGGACAAATATGCATTTTTAGTTGGCAAATGTACGCCAGTAAAACAAAAACCGCCCCAGCAATGCCGGAGCGGTGTATTTACTAACCCAGTAAATATTTTTAAATGCTATGCACTTTGCATTTCTTTTATCTTTTCTCTTATTTTAGCTTCAATTTCGTTAGATAGTTCGGGGTTGTCTAACATCAATTGTTTAACTGCTTCTCGGCCTTGCCCTAATTTATCGTTATTATAACTAAACCAGCTACCACTTTTTTGTACAATGCCCAGCTCAACGCCCATATCAATTATTTCGCCTGATTTAGATATCCCTTGGCCATAAATAATATCAAACTCTACCTGACGGAAAGGCGGTGCTACTTTATTTTTTACAACTTTTACTTTTACATGGTTGCCTACAGCCTCGTCGCCATCTTTAATTTGTGTCATTCTTCTAATATCTAACCTAACAGATGCATAAAATTTTAAAGCATTACCACCGGTTGTAGTTTCGGGATTACCAAACATTACACCAATTTTTTCTCTGAGCTGGTTTATAAAAATACAAACCGTATTTGTTTTATGTATGGTAGCAGTAAGCTTACGTAATGCCTGACTCATTAACCTTGCCTGTAAGCCCATTTTACTATCTCCCATTTCTCCCTCTAACTCACCTTTTGGAACCAATGCTGCAACAGAATCAATTACCACAACATCTAAAGCACCTGAAAGAATTAATCTGTCGGCAATTTCCAAGGCTTGCTCCCCATAATCCGGTTGAGATATTAGTAAGTTATCAATATCTACTCCTAACTTTTGTGCATAAGCACTGTCAAATGCATGCTCTGCATCTATAAATGCACACATGCCTCCTTTTTTTTGTGCCTCGGCAATTACATGTATTGCCAATGTGGTTTTACCACTACTTTCCGGTCCGTAAATTTCAACAACTCTTCCCTTTGGTAAACCACCAATACCTAATGCACTATCCAAACCAATTGATCCTGTAGAAATTGCTTCTATTTCCAAACCTGTTTTTTCGTTCATCATCATTACCGATCCTTTACCAAAGTCTTTATCAATTTTGTCCATTGTTAACTTTAGTGCCTTTAATTTTTCTGCGTTGCTCATGTGTTTTTGTTTTTTAAGTGATGTATCTGAATTTGCGTTGTAAATGTACTTGTAGGTTCAAAGATAGGGTATATTTTTTATTAACACTAATTATTTTAGTATTTTTTTGTTAAGTATTTTAGTTTTATATAAAAAGGCAAAAAAAACCCATCAAGAAGAATTGAGACGGGGATTTTTGTTCAAGCATGAGAAAAATCTACTAAGTTAATTCTCTGTTTTCAGTTTAAGTAGGACATCAAACAGGCCTATAAAGACTTGGTTTATAATGAATAAGTTTTAATGGCAACAAAGAGAATATTGTTTTTTGGTATTAACAATACCACAAAGTGGGTATATGGAGGGTATGCAGCTTTTTTCAATTAGTTTTGGTCTTTAAACAAAATACTATCAATGAAACAGATACTTTTTTTAACAGGATTGCTATTTTGCTTAGGTGCAACAGCACAAATAAAAACAGCAGCCAAAGGTGTTACTTATGGCACTAAAACAACTGCAAAAGGAGCTGTAGAAGTTACTATTTTAGAGGAAAAACTTACCACAACTAAAAAGTTTGTTGGTAAAGTCAAAGGCACAATCACCGAAGTTTGCGAAAAAAAGGGATGCTGGATGAAGCTGGCACAGGCAGATGGTGAAGGAATAATGGTACGTTTTAAAGATTACAAGTTTTTTATGCCGCAAAATATTGTGGGCAAAGAAGTAGTGTTGGATGGTTTTGCCATTATTACAACTACATCGGTTGAGGAACTAAGGCATTATGCCGAAGATGCCGGTAAAAGCAAAGAAGAAATTGCAAAAATTACCGAACCTAAAGAAGAGATTGAATTTGAAGCAAAGGGTGTTTTGGTTTTAAACTAATACCAATAAGTGTATAATAGGTTTACCCTAAAATCATTTTTTATAAGATATTTATTTGGCTGTAATTTCTCAAAGAAATGTTAAACCCTAAAAACATCTCCGAAAAATTTCGTAATTAAAAACTTCTTTCTATATTTGATGTACGAAACATTTAGTACATCAAATATATAGTTATGAAAAAATTATTAGTAATTACTTTTACAGCTTTTTCCTTTGCTGCTTTTGCACAAGAAGATAAAGCCATAGTAGTAGAAGGTAAAAAATTAAACAAAAAAGAAACACAGGAAATTGTAATTCGTAAAAAAGGCGATAAAGACGTAAAAGTTACGGTAGAAATTAATGGTGATAAAGTTACTATTAATGGAAAGCCTTTAGTTGAATTTAAAGACGATGATATTTCCATTAACAAAAGAAACATTACCATATTTGATGGTAAAAATAAAATGATGTTTGAGCCAAATGATATGGAGGTTTTTTTTGACGGCCCGTTAAAAGGAAGACTACAAACTACATCATCAGGTGCATTTTTAGGTGTAACTACAACAGTTACCAGCGAAGATAAAGAAGATACCAAATCAGATGGCGCAGTAATCAGCACTGTAGTTAGTGGTAGTGCTGCCGAAAAAGCAGGCTTAAAAGAAGGCGATATTATTACAAAAATTAACGACACAAAAATTAGCTCTCCCGGCGATTTAACCGAAGCTATCTCCGGCAAAAAAGCCAAAGACGAAGTAACTGTTACATATAAAAGAGACGGTAAAACCAGCACTGCAAAAGCTACACTGGGAGACAGAAAAGGAACTAACGCAATGGCCTACACGTTTACCGGGCCAAACGGAATTTCCCGTTCGTTAACAATCCCCCGTACTCCCGGAATGCGCCAACAGGGCAATGTACAAATGTGGAGCGATAAAGACCTTGGCGATATGGATATTAAGTTGGATAACCTTGAAGGTAATTTCGACAATTTTGACTTTTCGTTTCCACACCGCCCAAAAATTGGTTTAAAAATACAAGATGTTGAAGAGGGAGTTGGTGTAAAAGTTTTGGGAACAGAAGAAGAATCTCCTGCCGAAAAAGCAGGGTTAAAAAAAGACGATATTATTACAGAAATAAATGGCAAGCCTGTAAATAATACCGACGATGCCAGAGAATTATTAAAGCCCGAAGAAGGAAAAAACGCTTACACCATTAAAGCAAAACGCAATGGTACAGCTATGAGTTTTGAAGTGAAAATTCCTAAAAAATTAAAAACAGCCAACTTATAAATTAGTAAAGCCAAATAAAGCAAAAGCGTTATACCAAAAGTGTAACGCTTTTTTTGACTAGTTAGTTCATGGTAAATCGCACACTTCTACCACACCCTAATTTCCTTACCTTTGCCGCTGTGAATTGGAATGAAAAATACGAAACAGTAATTGGCCTGGAAGTGCATGTACAATTGGCTACACAAAGCAAACTTTTTAGCGGCGATAGTGCAGCTTTTGGTGCAAATCCAAATACCAATATAAGCCCAATTGCATTAGCTCATCCGGGTACATTGCCTATGATGAATAAAAGAGTAATTGAGTATGCCGTAAAGTTGGGCATTGCACTTAATTGCAATATTGAGCAGCATAATTATTTTGCCCGTAAAAATTATTTTTACCCCGATTTACCAAAAGGCTATCAAATAAGCCAACACACTACACCTATTTGTAAAAACGGTTTTGTAAAAATAAAATTAGTCGAAGGCGAAAAAAATATTTTACTAAACCGAATTCATATTGAAGAAGATGCCGGCAAAAGTTTACATGATGCGGATGAAAAATTTACATCCATAGATTTAAACAGAGCTGGTGTTCCATTACTTGAAATGGTAACCGAACCTTGCATAAACAGTAGCGATGAGGCTTTTGCCTATTTAACTGAAGTAAGAAAAATAGTACGCTGGTTAAATATTTGCGATGGTAATATGGAAGAAGGAAGTATGCGTTGCGATGCTAATATTTCTGTACGCTTAAAAGGCGAAACTAAATTAGGCACAAGGGTAGAAGTTAAAAACCTAAACAGCATACGTAATGTAAAAAGAGCAATTGAGGTAGAGGTTGAACGATTAATTAAACTGGTTGAAAGCAATACACCAATAATACAGGAAACCCGAAGTTATAATGCAGATGATAACACTACATTTAGCTTACGTACAAAAGAAGAGGCAGATGATTATCGTTATTTTGCCGACCCCGATTTAACGCCCTTTAGCATTACAGATGATTTTTTAAATGAAATAAAAGCAGCTTTACCCGAACTGCCCGAAATATTAGAAAATAAATACACTGCAATTTTAAACCTTAGCGCTTACGATGCAGCAACCATTTGCGGCGATAAAGAGTTGGTAAATTATTTTGAAGAAATAATAAAATATACAAGCAATGCAAAAGCTGCAGCCAATTGGCTTTTAGGCCCAATTAAAGCCTACTTAAACGATAAGCAAACAGAAATTCATGAATTTACACTACAACCACAACAAATTGCTTTATTAATTGCTTTGGTAGATGATGGTAAAGTAAATTTCAGCAACGCATCTACCAAAATATTTAATGCATGCTTAAACAGTAATGATAAAACTCCTTTGCAAATTGCTACAGAATTGAATTTATTACAAGAAAGCGATACCAACTCGGTTGAAAGTTGGGTAAACGAAGCTATTGCTAAAATGCCCGATAAAGTAAAAGAATATAAAAGCGGTAAAAAGGCCTGATTGGTTTATTTGCCGGCGAAGTAAAAAAACTAAGTAAAGGAAAAGCCGATATGCAGTTGGCAAATAAATTGTTAAACGAAAAATTAAGTTAAATCGTTTTAAGTGACATAAATAACACAAGGAAAAAACTACATACTGTATATTGTGCCTTTGTTAGATAAATAAAAAATTTATGAAAAAATACTCTCCACTCTTTCTCTCTGTTTTTACTTTTGCCTGCAACAACGAAAATGAAAAGGGAAAATTTACTGTTACCGGCGAATTAAAAACGCAGCCGACCAAAAAAGTTTATTTAGAAGAATTATTTTTTAGCGACAAGGCTCCTGAGATTTTAGATACTGCCGATATTAAAGCCGGTAAATTTAGTGTTAGTGGAATTGCTCCGGAACAAGGTTTGTACAGAATTAAGCTGGAAAAAGATAACAGAGTATATTATTTTATTAATGATAAGCCAACCATTAGTTTAGCATTGGATGTAAACGACAGCACAATGAAATGGCCAACGTTTAATAGTCCGGCAAACGATTTATTTAAACAGTTTGCGTTAAAAATGGATGCACATCAAAAGGGGTTAAACGAAATTGGTTTAAAAAATGAACAAAATAAAACAGCTAAAATTACCGATAGTGTAAAAAAAGCCGATGCAGATAAATTTGAGTTATTAAAAACCGATTACAAAAACTTTATTGTAAAGTTTATTGATACAACCAGTAATCCTATTATGGCGTTGTTTGCATTAGGGTATACTCAAAATGTTGACCCCGCTTTATTAGAAAAACCGATAGAAGGCATTAGTAAACGCTTTAAAGGCAACACGGCTATTGAAACAATTGTTGCCCAGTTTAATGCTATGCTGGCAAAAAGCAAAGCAAAGCCGCAAGGCGGTGCATTGGCTCCTGAAATTAGTATGCCAGATACCGAAGGCAATCCGTTTTTATTAAGCAGCTTAAAAGGTAAATATGTATTGGTAGATTTTTGGGCAAGCTGGTGTGGCCCATGCCGTGGCGAAAACCCCAATGTAGTGGCGGCTTACAATCAATTTAAAGATAAAAATTTTACAGTATTGGGTGTATCGCTGGATGATAATAAAGCCGCTTGGTTAGCAGCTATTAAAGCCGATAACCTTAACTGGAAGCACATAAGCGATTTAAAAAAATGGAGCAGCAGTGTAGTGGCTGCATATGGTATAGATGGAATACCATACAATGTTTTATTAAACCCCAACGGAGAGATTATTGCAAGCAATTTAAGAGGTGCCGACTTGCATAGTAAATTGGCCGAGGTTTTGAAATAGTATTTTAGGAGAAATGAAAGCAAGCAAAAAAGGATGTCTCGGATTTTGAGACAATATTTTTTATTCGGTAAAGTGTGCCGAAGAAGGCTTTTGTTTAAGCGATACTCAAAAACTCCATTTTGCTTTTATGACTTTCTCTTGGGATTTAGCACAAGGTATAATTTTGTAAAAAAAGCAACCTTTTTTGTTTGCTGTTTTTTATTGTTTAAAAAACATAACGCTCATATTACTTGGTTCTTTGTGAATGCCACCTCCCGTGCCCACAACTTCTATACTAGGCCCCGGAGCCCAAGACATTATCTTGCATTTCAAAGTGTGTGTACCTGGTGATACGGCTGTAAGAAATGATAAATGGTTTGATTTTTTATCCCATTTGATACTGTATGATTTGCCTCTATTAAAATAGCACCGTCTAGTTCGAGTATAACTTGCTGATCGCTATCGCCACAGAACGAACAGTATAAACCATTTGTTGTAATATTTACTTGTACAGACATGAGATTGTTTTCATTCAACGTAAATGTGTGTGTTAGGTTGGGAACATCAACAAAAACACCATTGTTAACTATTGTAGTAACTAAGGGGGTAGTTATTTTACGTACAGCTGTATTGTACACAGAATTAGTAGGGTTTACCCATGTAGGGGCTGCCACACCGTTAGATGTAAGCACCTGACCTGCACTACCGGATGCACCATTGGCATTAATTGTACCTGTAAAATTTACATTGCCGCCAATATCTAATTTATACAATGGGTTAGTATTGTCAATACCAATATTGCCGGCAGGCATTACTGTAAGTCTTTCGGTACCTGATGAAAATAAGCCTAAGCGGTTACTGCCTTGCGATGCCAGCGACATTACATTGTTGAATGCTTGTAAATAGCCTATATAACCATTCCCATTATAAAATGTTTGATAAGCATTGGGTCCATCAAGACGTAACGCCTCGCCACCGGTGGATACTACATGAAACTCAGTTTGTGGGTTACTGTTATTCAGGCCTACGTTTCCATTTGCCAGTATGGTTAGCCGTTCGTTGCTGCCCTGATTGCTGAACAAGCGCAGTGGCTGGCCTGCGCTGCTGCTTACTCCCAATCCACTTGCAAGTGACTGTATGTAACCATGTTGAACTGTATTTTCATAAAAAGCCGCGGCAACAGAACTACCCTGAATTTTCAGCGCTTCCACTGTATTGGACGTAATATGCAGCGGGGCGGTTGGTAAAGATTCGCCAATACCTACATTACCATTTGGTAAAATCGTCATTCGCCTTGTGTCACTGGTATAAAAATCCAGCGGCATTGAAGATTTGGATCCTATTTCAAATGCAGATGGAAGGGCTTGTAAATAACCTTTCAGCGTGCCATTGTCGTATAGGGAAAGGAATGGGCTGGCGCCATCCATCCGCAGGGCTTCGCCTCCTTGTGTTTTAATATGCAGAGGTGCTAAGGGATTGACATTACCGATACCGGTAAAACTGTTTTTTAACACCACAAAGGCATTGCTCCGGTTGTTGTTATCTGTTCCGTTACCCACTGTGAAAAGGGGTGAGGCAGGGCTGGCGTTATTGCTGCTTACAAGCGTATCATTAAAGGTTCCGGTTACTGTACTATAGAAGCCATTAGCAATTGTGTTATATCCCATTGCAACGGAAGAAAAACTATTTGCAGCATTTTGAAATCCTATTGAATTTGAATAGTTGCCGTTTGCGGAAGATGAACCCAGTGCAGTAGCAGACAGCCCAGTAGCAGTAGAAGTGCCAATTGCTGTCGAAAAATCACCGGATGCTGTTGAATATCCAACAGCAAAAGATCTGAATCCAGAAGCTATGGCATTAAAGCCAACAGCGGTAGCAGCATTGCCCGATGCAAGGGCATTACTTCCGATAGCTATTGTATAGTCGTTCGTTGCTCTAGCAGTGCCCAATGCTGTTGATGCATACCCGGTAGCCTGTGAAAAACCGAGTGCTGTTGCATATGACTCACTTGCTTTTGAGGAACCTGTAGCAAAAGATGATGCTCCGGAAGCGATAGAATTACCGACTGCGGCAGCATACAAAGAAGACGCATTGGAAATGCCTGCCGAAAAAGAATATTGTCCCGGATTTTTATAATACAAAAGACCTGTTTGCAGCGATCCGAGCTGAGGATTGAAATACAGGCCATTGCCTGCCATTCCAAAATCAGTTACAGGAGCAGAAACCGGGTAAATTTTTCTTATTGAAATATCAAATCCATTTCCTGTACTGCCATCTGAGTTGGCCCGGAACAAAATAAATAATTGATAGCCCGGATTGGGTATAAAAAATTCAGCCGGAGCTGTAGTTGTATTTGTGATACGAAAAAGATAGTCGTTGCGGCAGGCCGGAAATGCCACAGCGCTGATCCATAAGGTATCTCCTGTTCCCAGTCCAAAATCGGATGAATTGAATTTTATCGAATAGCCTGAAAGTAAGTAAAAACTGTTCAGCTGAATATTTCCCTGTGTATTGTTGGTATAGCTGCCGGTTCCGCCTTGGATCAAAAATCCGTACAACACTATCTGCACCATTCGACATTTGCAATCCGGGATTATTATCCATTGTTATGGTTTGTCCTGCAGTTGGCGGTGTGGTGCTTATTGTATTTTCCTGTTGAATCAGGAAACTGCCCGAAGCCTGCAGATTGGCCATGGGCGGTAGGTTTTTATTTGTGTTTATACTCACAAATTTTTTATTGGCAGCAACAATACTGTCATTTTTCAAATACCACAAACTATCATTTGCAACAGATGCTGCACTGCTTTGCCATTTTGTACCATTATAAAAATACAATTTACTATCGCTGTTGCTGTAAATGGTAAGGCCGGCAGGTTTTGTACCTGTAACTGCATTTGTATCTGCCAAACGGGGAAGCAGTAATCCTTTATTGGTGCTACTTACGTCCAATATTGCATTGGCATGTGGTGTATTGGTGCCGATGCCTATATTTTGAGATATTGCATTACATGATACAATTATGAAAGAAAGGATAAGAAATAATTTCATTTTTTATTGTTTTATGAATAAATATGAGATGCTTGTTGCATTGGGTATTGCACCGGCAGCTGTTAATGAAAGATTTCCAGTAGCATGATTAAATACTGGCATTATTGTATGATTGCCTGCTGTTACAGGCATTAGGTAAGAGCCGCTAATTGTTTGTGATCCTAAATGACTTGGTACGTAATTAGAATAAACATTTTGTTTTACATTGTCTAAACTTAAATACATAAGAACCTTATCATTTCCACAGCCCAAGCAAGCCACATTGCTTACTACTGTCATATTAAAAGAAATTAAAACCATGCAATTTTCACTAACCGTAAAATTGTAACTCAAAGGTTCTATATCAGTATCTACACCACCTTCTATTAAATAATGATTTGTAATTAATGATTTTTTTGTAGCTGTAGCGTATAAATTATTTGTAGGGTTTTGCCATGTTGGAGTACTGGTTACGCCAGATGAGGTAATAACCTTACCCACTGTACCCAAGTTGCCGTTTAAATAAAATAAACTATTATTAAAATTAATTGCACCCGTAATTTCTAATGGATAAGATGGGTTAATTGTATGGACACCCACATTTCCATTAGATAAAATAGTGAACCTCTCAAAACCACCGTTTGAGTACAATCGTAAATTGTTACCGTTACTTGCCCCTATTCCCAGACCATCTGTCCATGCTTGTATAAAGCCTTTATAACTAGAGTTATTGTAAAAAGTTTGATAAGCATTTGGTCCATTTATCCTAAATGCCTCTGAATTAGGTGAATTGATTTCCAAACTTGTTGATGGTACTGTTGTACCAATTCCTACCCTTCCAAGATAGTCAATAGTCATTCTTCTATTACCCCCCGAAAAAAAATCTATATTTGCATTGCCACTGAGTGCACCAATTTTTAAGTCTCCTCCATCTAATCCGGAAAACAATGTACTTGCATTTGTTAATGATACACCGGCAAAACTTTCTGTAGAATGAAAACTGTATTTTTTTAGCCTTAGCCAATCACTGCTCCCATTGGCTTGTTTTAATTCAATGGTTACATCTTTATCTAGTGTATTAGCCGGAGATTCAATGGTTAGATTTGGATTAAACAAACTATCTACAATATGTAATTGCCGCTGTGGTGTATTGGTACCAATACCTATATTTTGAGCATCTGTTTTAGAAATAAAAAAAAAGGAAACAATAAAAGGAAATCATTTTTTCATGTTCAATCTTTCGTTTGAAACATAAATATCTTTATTACAAATATTTTTTTGTTACAGAATTGAGTATTTGGCAGTTTTCTTTAGTGTGTTGCATTTATAACTTTCTAAATGTTTCCATAAAAGCCTCTTTTTTATTTCGGCTTATGGTTATTTGTGTGCCATCATCCATTACAACATAAGCACCATCTCCTTTAATGTATTTGCTAATACGATTCATATTTACCAAATGGCTTTGGTGTATGCGAAAGAAAGATGTTCCGTTAATATTCTCTTCTACTTCTTTTTAATGTTTTGGCCATTGTTATTTTTTTCCGTTGGCTAAAAAATATGAGTGTAATTACTATCGCTTTCGCAACGGATAATTTCATCGGGCTCCATAAATTGCATACTGTCTCCAATGGGTAAAGCTATTTTGTTAGTAAGCTTTTGTGGTGTTTGAAGCTGATAAAAAAGGGCTTTTATTTTTTCGTCTAAACTATTACCGCCTTGTTTATTTTTTATTTTATCAACAGCTTGCTGCAACTCTATAATATCAATAGGTTTTAATAAATAATCTATTGCAGAATATTTAAATGCTTTAATAGCAAACTGATCGTAAGCGGTTGTAAAAATTACATCGTAATTATATTGTTTAGTTTCAGTTAAAACATCAAACCCATTTTTATGAGGCATTTCAATATCTAAAAAAACTAAATCGGGGCTATACTTTTTAATTGCCTCTATCCCTTTAATACCTCCATTTGCTTTTGCTACAATATGTACGTTTTCACAATATTGATTTAGCTGCATTTCCAACACTTCTAAGGCATTTTTTTCATCGTCAATTATTATAGCATTTATCATGTTTAATTATTTTGTGTTAAAGATTGTAGCGGTATGTTTAAAATAACTTTTGTGTCGTTTGCATTACCATTGTCATCTTTTAAATCAACAATTTCCATTGTGGCATTATATTCATTATTTTGTTAATTATGGCTATACGATTTTTCTGTAATTTGCATACCATAGCTCTTCTTCTTTAGTACTTGTTTACTCTTAAGTTGCGTAGCTTTTTCTCTACCTACCCCATTGTCTTCTATTATCACATTTAAACTACCGCTTTTGCTTAAAGAAAAGTGTAATACTAGGTGCCCTTTATCTTCCTTATGTAATAAGCCATGCCATATGGCATTTTCAACATAGGGCTGAATAAGCATAGATGGGATAAGCACAGTTTCGGTATTAATGTTATCTTCAACATGTATGGTGTACGTAAAACTGTTATCAAATCGAAGGCTTTCCATTTCAATATATAGTCTAAGCAAATCCAACTCACCACTTAACAAAATCGTATTTTGATTACTGTGGTCAAGAATTAAACGTATTAACCTTGAAAACTTAGTAAGGTATTGCGATGCTGCAAAATGATCATTTTGTAAAATGTATTTTTGGATACTATTAAGAGAATTAAAAATAAAATGAGGGTTCATTTGAGCTCTTAATGCCTTCATTTCGGTAGCCGCTATTTGTTGTTGAAAAGAGGCTTTAAGGTGTTCTTCTTTTTTAGTTTGGTTAACTCTGTATTTGTTCCAGCCATATATTAAACTTGAAAATAACAACAAGGACAACAAAATAAACCACCCTCTTTTATATATTGGTGATTTAATAATTATTTTAACTACAGTTTCATCGCCCCAAAGGCCATCGCTGTTTGCTGCTTTTACTTTAAAAACATAGCTTCCAGGATTTAATCCTGAATATGAGGCAATGTTTTTTTGACCTGTATAAATCCATTCTTTATCTAAGCCTTCAAGCATATAAGCATATTGATTTTTGTTACCATTATTATACACTAATGCTGCAAATTCAAATTGCAAATAATTTTGATTGTGTTGCAAATGGAGTACAGGTTTGGTACTATCTAAAGAAAAATAAACTTCTTCGTTTAGCACTTTTATTGAATTTAGGGCTACATGTGGTTTACTATTATTTTGCACATATGTTTTTAAATCCAATAAATTTAAAGCGCCATAAAACAATACTGCCAATTGCTTATTACTAAATATATTAAAGCTGTACCCACCTCCTTCCTGAGCCAATCCGTTTTGCATGCTAAACCAACTAAGTACTTTTCTGTTATTGGGGTCAAATTTTAAAATTCCAGAAAGAGTGCTTAACCATAATGTGCTATCTCCCGGGTTTAGTTTTATTTTTTGACAATAATCTGTAGATAAGCCAATGCCAGAATTTTTTGTATAGTTTTTCCAAATTTGCTTTCTATTCTCGTAGTACATTTCATATATGCCATTGTTTATTGTCGCAATCCATATATGCCCATTTAAGTCTTCGGCTATATAATTCGATGCTCCCATAGCAGCCACATCATTACTTACAGGTGGTGTGTGAAGAGTGTATTTGTTTTCTTTTTGATTATACTCATAAATACCATTAGAGCTGGTAAACCATACATTTTGCTTTCTATCTATTATACAAGGCATAATATTATTGTCCTTGTTATCTACGCCTTTATTGTCGGTTACATCCCACTTATTATAATGCCACAATTTATTTGTAGTATAATTCCATTTATAAAACCCATTATTAACTGCCCCAATAAAAATATTTCCATTAGCATCGGTTACATGCCTAGCTATTGCACCAATCCCTTTGTTGTTTTGATCTTTTAACAAATAAGGTGCTAACGTTTTATCCTTAGCGTTATATTTAAAAAAGTTGATGTCGTCTGATGCATATACACTGCTGTCGGGTGCTATTATTAAACTTTTTATTGCTTGTTTTGTTGCTGTATTAGTAATTATTTTAGACTGCTTTGTATTCAGGTCCAAATATTGCAAGCCACTTGACGATGTATTTATGATAAGTAAATTGTTTGTTTTGGGCTCTTGATAAACTCCTATTGGTTCTGTAACAGCTCCAGTTGTTTCGTCTTTAAGCGGCAATGTTATAATTTGACTATTTTGCCAAGGAAGCATTGCAAGACCACTATGTCCACAAAACCATACGTTATTTTCTCTATCACAAAAAATATTGGCAATTTTACTTGCTCCAATGCTGAATTCATTTTTATCTTCTTTGCTAAAAAAACTTAAGTATACATTTTTATTTGTGTTAAGTACATGCAATGGATAACCTACTAAAAAAAAAGTACCATCCTCTTTTCTATTAATGCTTAAAAGATTATTTAGTTTAAGTGCTTTATTCTGTGGGTCTACTTCTTTTATTGTTAAGGTTACTAAATCAAATTTTAAAACGCCGCTTTGGTAACTACTCAAATAAATAGCGTTATCATTTTTAGAATAAAACCCATTAGCAATATCAGCTGGTAAATGTTGAATGAAGTTTTGATACTTCCCTTCGATAGAAAAAATATAAATACCCTCAGGATGAATATCGTATAAAAAATTACCATTTTCTACCGTGATAATGCTTGCAACCCCTGCAGTTTTAGGGTATTGATTGGCTAGCGATAAAAAAGAGGAGTCTTTATTGTTAAACCGATAAACAAAATTTTTATTCGTAGATAACCAAGTATATTTTCCTTTTGAAAAATTTACTATAAAATGGGAATTGACATCTGTATTTTTGGGTTGCCAAAAAGTATTTTTTGATGGATTATACCATTGCAATGAAGTTAGACTTCCTAGCCACAAATTACCTTCATCATCTGTATGTACTGCTTGTAAAATGTTAGCGATGCTATTGCCAGCTTTATCTAATGGGCTTCTATAATATTTAAAAATGTGACCGTCATATCTATATAACCCTGTAGCGGTTCCAAACCACATGTAGCCTTTTTTATCTTGTGTAGCACTGTAAATAAATTTATCAGGCAATCCATCCTTTATACTAAAGTTTATAAAACGATAGTTGCCTATTTGTGCTTTACCTAAAAAACAAATAACAAAGAATAAAAAAAAGAATAGAATTTTTAAACGCATACTTTACTAATCTACAAAACTTATTTATTTTATAGTAAAAGTATTTTACAATGAGCAAATTGTAGATTAATCGAGTATACTGTATAATTTCTTATTATTAGTATCGCATCAATTTGTTTACCAACTCAGCAAGCCTACTATACGCCATAAAGTGTTTTTCCAATTCTATATTAAAAGGAATGGGTGTGTCCAAACTTGCACAACGCATAACCGGAGCATCTAAATAAGTAAAACAATGTTCGGCAATCCATGCTGCAATTTCGCCACCAAGGCCACCAATTAAAGTGTCCTCATGTAGTAACAAAACTTTACCTGTGGCTGCAACAGCCTCTTCAATAGCATCGTAATCCAATGGCAGCAATGTTCTTAAATCTAAAATATAAATAGAGATTTGTGGATTGTTTTTTGCATAGTCTAATGCCCAATGCACCCCTGCTCCGTAAGTAATTATTGTAATATCATCTCCTTCTTGCACAATATTGGCTTTGCCAATTTCTACCTCGTAATAATCGTTGGGTACTTGTCCGCTTACGCTACGATACAAAGCCTTGTGTTCAAAATATATTACGGGATTAGGGTCGTTAATTGCTGCAATTAATAAGCCCTTTGCATCTGCCGCAGTAGAAGGGTACACTACTTTTAAGCCAGGTGTTTTTGTAAACCAAGCCTCATTACTTTGGCTATGAAAGGGGCCAGCTCCTACGCCACCGCCCGTAGGCATACGTACAACCACATCTGCATTTTGCCCCCAACGGTAATGTATTTTTGCCAAGTTATTTATTATTTGATTAAAGCCTACTGTAGCAAAATCGGCAAACTGCATTTCCATTACGGCTTTATATCCTTCTAAACTTAAACCCAATGATGCACCCACAATAGCACTTTCGCAAATGGGTGTGTTGCGTATTCTATCTTTCCCAAACTCTTGTACAAAGCCTTCAGTAATTTTAAATGCACCGCCATATTCTGCAATATCTTGCCCCATAATAATTAGGTTGGGGTGTTTTTGCATGCTTAGACGTAATGCATCTTGAATTCCATCAATGAACCTTTTTTCGGTCGCTGGTGTATGGTTGGTAGTTATTTGTTGCTTGTGAGGGGCATATACATCATTCACTTCTTCATCAGTATCCACCAGCATTGGCTTAGCTTGATAGGCAATCGCTAATTCACTTTCAATATGTGCTTTAGTTTCTTTTCGTATGTCTTCTATTTGTGATTGCGATAATATATTTTGTCGAGTAAGATAATGCTCGTAGTTTTTTACAGGATCTTTTGTTTCCCATTCTTCAAATAAATGTGGCGGCACATATTTTACTCCGCTGGCTTCTTCATGCCCCCTCATTCTAAACGTCATGCACTCTATTAAATATGGCTTTTGATGTTTGATACAATATTCTCTTACACCTTTAATGGTATCGAATACTTCTAAAATATTATTGCCATCAATTTGTACGCCGCCCATTCCGTAGCCCTTGGCTCTATCTACCAAACTACTACACCGGTATTGTTCATTAGTAGGAGTACTTAAACCGTATCCATTATTTTCTATTAAAAAGATAACGGGTAAATCCCACACCGCCGCTACGTTTAAAGCTTCATGAAAATCACCTTCGCTGGTGCCACCATCGCCTGTAAATGCTAAAGATGCTTTTTGTTGGTTAGATAATTTATAAGCCAAAGCAACTCCATCGGCAATGGCTAATTGTGGGCCAAGGTGCGATATCATTCCGCAAACATGATGCTGTTTGCTACCAAAATGAAAACTTCTTTCTCTGCCCTTGCTGTACCCTTCTTTATTGCCTTGCCATTGCATAAATAATTTGCTCAATGGCATATTACGGCCCGTAAATACTCCTAAATTTCTGTGCAAAGGCATTATCCATTCATCTTGCTGCATAGCCATTGTTGCGCCAACTGCTATTGCCTCTTGTCCAATACCGCTAAACCACTTGCTTATTTTTCCTTGTCGAAGCAACACAAGCATTTTTTCTTCAATCATACGGGGCAAAAGAATTGCTTTGTATATATCGGTTAGTTGTTGGTTAGATAGATTTTTTTATCGAAATACATGCAACAAAGTTAATGTAATAGAACACAGAAAGTTTGCCACAGATTACACAAATTATCGTACGAGTATTTTTGTAATTATAGCGTATTTATACAGACTACTTGGTGAAACATGCTTTTCACTTGGTGAAATTTTTGTTTTCATTTTCTTTAACATAAAATGTTTGTGTAATGGTTTGTAAGACCGCATCTTAATGGTATAAACTATTGTATTATGAACAAAAACTCAAAACTTGCCATTATTTTCACTGTAGTAATCACCGCTATTGTATTAAGTGCTTTTACAAAATCATCTGTGCAAACAAAAAGAACAGTGGTTGTGCAACCTAAAATACAAGCCGCCATATTATTGGATGTTAGCGGTAGTATGGATGGCCTTATTGAGCAAGCTAAAGCACAACTTTGGAATATGGTAAGCACAATGGGTAAGGCAAAATGCGGTAATGATATTACGCCGCAAATTGAAATTGCATTGTATGAATATGGCAGAAGCACAAATGATGTACAAGCAGGATATGTAAAACAGTTAAGCGGTTTTACCAGCGATTTAGACAGTTTAAGCAAAATTTTATTTAGCCTTAAAACCAATGGTGGCGATGAATATTGTGGGCATGTAATTAAAAGCAGTCTTAATGAACTTGGTTGGGATGCTGCACCCGAAAACTATAAAGTAATTTTTATTGCAGGCAATGAAGATTTTTTGCAAGGCAATGTAAAGTATGTTGATGCTTGTGCGTTAGCCAAACAAAAAGGTGTAATAGTAAATACCATTTATTGCGGAAGCAGAAGCCAGGGAATTATTGAGCATTGGAATTTGTTGGGAGAGTGTGGCAATGGCAGTTTTACAAATATTAATCAAAACGATAAGATAGATGATATACCAACACCGTACGATAGTTTATTAATTACAATGAATGGTAGTTTAAACAATACTTATTTAGCCTATAATTATACCGGCAGTGCAAAACTACAAGAAGTAGTTGTTGTAGACAATATGAACTATAAAATGAGTAAAAGTGCCGCAATAAAAAGAGCTAAAGTAAAAGCAAACAGTAAAGTGTATAACAATGCCACCTGGGATTTGGTTGATGCAAAAGAAAAAGACAAAAACGCTATTGCTAAGTTAGATAGAGCTGCTTTACCCGATAGCTTACAAAAGAAAAGCAATGATGAGCTGGAAAAATTAGTGGAAGAAAAAGCAAAGCAACGCAGCGTTGCACAAAAACAAATAGAAGAACTTAATGCTAAAAGAGATGCTTATATAGCTACCGAAAAAGCAAAGAATGCTACAAAAAGCACAAGCAATATGGAAACCGAAGTTGAAAGAATAATTAAGGAACAAGCTAAGCGCTTTAATATGACAATACAGTAAAAATATTTGGTTTAGAGAAAAGGTTAGGTGCCGTACCGCCTAATCTTTTTTATTTTTATCAATATGTACACTTGCTTTTATTTTGCCATTTACCAAACCATTAAAAAACGACAATAAAACACTAAACAACATGGCGTGCCAAAACGATACAACACTAAAACCATGCACAAAATAATCATCTAACATAATTACACAGGCGTTTATTACAAATAAAAACAAGCCTAAAGTAAAAATGGTAGCCGGTAGCGTAAATAGTACTAAAAGGGGTTTAATAAAAAAATCTAAAACAGAAAGTACAACGGCAACCATAATAGCACTCCACATATCCTCTACCTTAATACCGGGTAAAATATATGCCAGTATAAAAACATTTACCGAGCAAACCAATATTTTAAGCAACCAATTTTTCATAATTATCTTGTCAGGAAATACATAAATTGTAATAAATTATCCAATTTTTGTTTGTTTGTATAAGTTTTACACAACCACAAGTTCGTAAAAATTTTGTGGGTTTAAATATTTTTTTGCTAATTCTCTTAACTCTTCTGCTGTTATAGTTTTTATGGTTTGCACCGAGTTGTAAAAATAATTTTCATCTAAATTATTAAGCAATAAATTCTTCCATCGGCCCATAATTTGAAAAGGGCCGTCCAAATCGCCCAATATTGTACCTATTAAATAATTACGAACAAGCATTAACTCTTCTGCATCTACCAACTCCTCTCGTAAACGTTGCATTTCTTTATACACCTCTTCAATTGTTGCTTCGCAAACATCTTTCCCTGCATCTGTACTAATCATCCAGGCAGTAGGCCCAATATGGTTTTGAATGTAACTATGTATGCCGTATGTGTAGCCTTTATCTTCTCGTATATTGCTCATTAACCGGCTTCCAAAATAGCCGCCAAACAATGTATTTAACACCATTACTTTCATAAAATCGGGGTGATGGCGGTTAGGAAATTCTCTTGCAATTCTAATTGAGCCCTGCACACCATTAACATCGATTTGCTTGCGATATTTTTTTTCTGCTGCCGGCAATTTATTTATTAGTGGTAATTGATAAACGTATGGTTTTAATGGCAGTGTTCCAAAATTTTCGTTTAACTGTTCCTTTAAATTTGCAGGTATTTTTCCGCTCACAAAAATTACACAACTTCCGTTTACATAAAGCGCACTAAAATATTTTTTTAAATCGGCGGTAGTAATAGCATCTAAATCTTCGGCATTTAAATATGTACCGTACGGATGATTTTCGCCGTACAAATAAGCATCAATTAAACGGCTGGCAACAAAATCACTTTTTTGTAAACTTACACTTAACCGTTGCTTGGTATTTTGTTTGTAAATATTAAATTCTTCATCGCTAAAGACAGAATCTGTAATCATTTCTTTTACCACCGGCAAAAGTGAGCCAACGTATTTATTAAGACCGGATATAGATACCACGGCGGTTTCATTATAGCAACCTCTGTTACAGTGTGCACCAAAATATTCAAAATACTCATTTATTTGAAATGCAGTTTTGGCACTTGTGCCATTTTTTAGCAATGAGTTGGTTGCGCCAGCTACCCCTTTTAATTTTTCAAAATTATTTCCGGCGGCAAACACCAGCTCAACCTGTAAAACCTCCTCTACGCCAGCATTAACGGCAAAAACCTCTACACCATTATTTAGTTTATATTTTTCGTAAGGTTTAAGTTTTAGGTCAAACTCAACAGCATCTTTTATTTTGGGGCTAATCGTTCTGTCTATCATTGTTAATTATTAGAATAATAATACAATGTATTACTATTGTTGTCATCAAATATTATTTTACTCTCTGCAACTAGTTGCTCGGCTGTTACGGCCCGGTATTTTTGCAACTCGGTGTTTATTAAATTTGCATCGCCCAGTAATTCGTACATAGCAAGGCTTGTGGCACGGTTCATTACACTCATATCTTCAAAAGCCATCATGCTTTCGGTTTTGTTTTTTACTTTTTCAAGCTCTCTTACATCAATTCCTTGTTGCAGTTTTTTTATTTCTTCATTTACGGCAGTTTCGGCATCTTTCATATTTACGCCTTTTACCAGTTTGCCTTCAATGGTTAGCAATCCGGCATCGGTACTGCCCAAATGGTAACATTCTATATTGCTAAATAATTGTTTTTCTTTAACAAGGCTTTGGTATAGTCTTGATGATCCGCCACCGCTCATTATTTCTGTAATTAAGTCGGCTACATAATAACGGTCATCTGTACGTGAATAAATGTGCCAGCATTTATATAAAGCATCTAACGGTACATTCGCTTTTACTTCCGCCGTTCTTGCAGCGGCTTGTTTAGGCTCCTGTGGTAAATTGCGTACATATTTTTCGCCGGAGGGAATTGAGCCAAACCATTTTTCGGCAAGCTCTTTTACCTGTATTGTTGTTACATTGCCTGCCACAACTAAAATGGCATTGCAGGCTGTGTAATGTTTAAAAAAGTTTTTACATCTTCTAAAGTAGCATCTTCTACATGTTTTAATTCTTTACCAATTGTCATCCATTTATACGGATGTGTAGTGTATGCCAATGCTCTTATTTTATGCCACACATCGCCATAGGGTTTGTTTATATAATTTTCTTTAAACTCTTCGCAAACTACTTTACGTTGCACTTCCAGGCTTTTTTTGCTAAAGGCAAGTGAAAGCATCCTATCGCTCTCTAACCAAAAAGCAGTTTCAATATTTTCGGCCGGTAACTGGCAGTAATAATTGGTTAAATCGTTTGTGGTAAAGGCATTATTTTCGCCGCCGGCTTTTTGCAAAGGCTCATCATAATCTGCAATATTTATGCTTCCACCAAACATTAAATGCTCAAACAAATGGGCAAAACCTGTTTTATCAGGATTTTCATCTTTTGCACCAACATTATAAATAACATTAACAACGGCCATGGGTGTGCTTTTATCTTCATGCACAATAACTTTTAAACCGTTAGCCAATTCAAAGCGTTCAAAATGTATCATAGTGCAAATGTACTACACAGAAGATGTTCTTACATCACTTTTACCTGATACTAATTGTAGTAATAGAAAGAATAAGAATTTTATCATTTCGTTTTACATAAACCTTTATGGTTTCATTGGGCGTTTGTAAAATATCTTTATAGGCTTGAATATTATTGGATAAATTGGTGTTTACACCAATAATTTGATCGCCGGGAATAAACCCTGCTTTTTTTGCAGGGGATCCATCAACCACATCTTCCACAATAATTTGCCCTTTAATATAATACATACCCAAGCCGGTGTAAGCATAATCAAACCCTTCATTAAAATTTTTATTGGGAGTAAGATGAATTTCCCTTGCCGGATAGTTTATAATTAAATTAAACCTGCGGAGCAAATCATTGCCAATTAGCCCGCCTAAATAAGGATAATTAGTAACATTAAATTCGTCGTTATATAAATAGGTTGGTATGTTTTTAAATTTATATGGCCCTAGTTTAAATTCTTTAATTACTGTAAGGCGCATTTGTAGTTTGCCGCTCATTCCTTCGGCTTGTGTAACAACAGGTTTTCGTTTGCTTAGCAAAAGACTGCTATCCGTTACAAATTTATCGCTTAACAAAAGATATAAACCTGCACCGGTATCCAAATAAAAATTAAAACCAACCTTTATTTTATCTTTTAAACTGGCCCATTGTATAGGCAAAGCTGTAAATATTGGGTTTAGCGTTGCTCCGCCTTGCGGATACTTTATATTTCCGAGAGACAAAACATCTATATAAGAACTGTCAAAATCTATTTTTACAATGTATTTACTAAAAAAGCTATATCCTATAATACCATCAATTTTTCGCCATAAACGCTGCTTAATACGCTATAATCGTTTACATGAAAATTTAAATGAGGGATAGATAAATCAGGAAGATGGAGTGTTTTATCAAACACAAAAGGAACTTTTCTGATACCACCAATGCCTGTAATGGTAGTATCCGAAGCTGTTACAGGAATATTAAATTCGGTACAGGTTGCCGAGTCTAATGAAATTCCGCCACTGCCGGTATCCAAAATAAAATTAAGGGTATCCGGTACGTTTTCGAATCGGGCATTTACTATCATTACACCTCCGCTGTATTGCTTAAATGGGAAACGGGTAATTAATTTTGAATCGGGTTGAGATAATATTTCCTGTGCAAAACCGGTTAAGCTTTTATACAATAGTAATATGGTTAAGCAAAATAATCTCATAAGCCGTTATTCGAATTTACAAACTAATGGATGTACTTTTGCAGCCAATTACATAAACGGAGCTAATGGAATTACCTAACTTATACAAAAAAGCACTTTCCTTTGAATTTCTATCTGTAGAAGAAGGGATGTTTTTGTTTGAAAACGCTGCTTTAACCGAATTAATGTACGTAGCCAATGAGTTACGCAAAACACAAGTACCTCACGGCAAAGTAATCTGGCAAATAGATAGAAATGTAAACACTACAAACGTATGCATTGCCAACTGTAAATTTTGCAATTTTTACCGCATTCCGGGACATTCAGAGGCCTATATAACAGATATAGATACGTATAAGCAAAAAATTGAAGAAACCATTAAGTATGGTGGAGATCAGTTGCTTTTGCAAGGCGGCCATCACCCAGAGCTAGGCTTGCAGTTTTATGTAGATTTATTTAAGCAATTAAAACAGCTTTACCCCAATATTAAATTGCATACACTTGGCCCGCCGGAAATAGCACATATTACAAAGCTTGAAAAAAGTACACATAGAGAAGTTTTAATTGCTTTGAAAGAAGCCGGGATGGATAGTTTGCCGGGTGCCGGTGCCGAAATACTAACTGATAGGGTTAGACGATTAATTAGTAAAGGCAAATGCGGTGCACAAGAGTGGTTAGATATTATGCATGAAGCACACAAACTTAACATAACTACCAGCGCCACCATGATGTTTGGCCACGTAGAAACATTGCAGGAACGGTTTGAACATTTAGTAAAAATAAGAGAGGTGCAAAGCCGCAAGCCTGAGGATGCAAAAGGCTTTTTAGCATTTATAGCATGGACGTTTCAGGATGTGGATACACTATTAGCCAAAATACGTGGCGTACAAAATTTAACAACTGCCGAGGAGTATATACGCATGGTGGCTTTAAGCAGAATAATGTTGCCAAATATTAAAAACATACAAGCCAGTTGGCTTACAGTAGGCAAACAGGTTGCACAACTTTGTTTACAAGCAGGAGCAAACGATTTTGGCAGTATTATGATAGAAGAAAATGTAGTAAGTGCTGCCGGTGCACCACACAGGTTTACAAGCACCACCATACAAGAAGCCATTAAAGAAGCCGGGTTTGAGCCACAATTACGTAATCAACAGTATGAGTGGAGAGAAATTCCTTCATCAATAAAAGAACAAATAATAAATTATTAATTACATGACTCAAAATAACAGCAAAAATACTTTGCACAGGTTTAGATTGATTGGCATTGCCGAAGGGATTTCGTTTTTAATATTATTGCTTATAGCCATGCCACTAAAGTATATTTACCATCAACCGTTGGCCGTAAAATATTTTGGGTGGGTACACGGTGCTTTATTTGTTGCCTACATTTATCTTGCCTTTTCTGTTTTTGCAAGTTTTAAAAAGCCGTTTAGTTGGCTGGCAAAAGCAGGCGTTGCAGCATTTTTACCATTGGGTACATTTGTTTTTGACAGGCAGTTAAAAAAGGAAGAGTTAGCAATGAAATAAGGAGTTAAAAACAGGAAAATTAAAATCCTCTTTTCTTATATGTTTTTGTGATATAAATTCAGGTAATTTATTTTAATTATAGTAATAAACAATCCGTGTTAATCTGTGAAATCTGTGCGTAAATATGGATAATTTAAAATCGCAGTTTTTATTAAGAGATGATATTACTTTTTTAAACTTTGGCTCGTTTGGTGCATGCCCAAAGCCTGTGTTTGAAAGGTATCAGCAATATCAATTAGAGCTTGAGCAAGAGCCGGTGCAGTTTATTACTGTAAATGGCTTGCAATATTTAAAGCAATCCAGAGAGGCATTGGCAAATTATATTGGTTGCAATGCAGATGATGTAGTGTATGTTACCAATCCATCTTACGCAGTAAATATTATTGCAAAAAGCTTTAATCTTGCTCAAGATGATGAAATATTAACTACCAACTTAGAATACGGAGCCTGCGACAGAACATGGAATTATTACTGCAACAAGGTAGGTGCAAAATATGTACGACAAAAAATTGAATTACCGATAGCATCTAAAGAACATTTTATTGAGCAGTTTTTTAAAGGCCTCACTCCAAAAACAAAACTGGTTTTTATAAGTCACCTTACAAGCTCTACAGGATTACGTTTACCTGTAGAGGAAATTTGTGCAATAGCTAAAGAAAAAGGCTTAATAACTTTTGTTGATGGCGCTCATGCTCCGGGGCAACTGCCCTTAAACTTACAAACCCTGCAGGCGGATATATATACGGGAGCCTGCCATCAATGGATGATGACACCAAAAGGCTCTTCCTTTTTATATGTGAAGAGCGACTATCAAAAACTTTTTGATCCGCTGGTTATTAGCTGGGGTTACCAAAGTGCGGCGCCCTCTCATTCGCAATTTTTAGATTATCATCAAATGCAGGGCACAAGGGATTTTTCGGCTTTTTTGTGCATACCCAATGCAATAGCGTTTATGCAACAAAATAATTGGGAGGCTGTTTCACAACAATGTAAAGAATTGGTGCAACAAAATGCTGCAAAGTTTTGCTCATTGCTGAATGCAACCGCCATTGCCCCTGTAACAGATGATTTTATTTGCCAACTGTATAGCACACCAATAAAAACCAAGCAACCCATAGATTTGTACAAACATCTTTTTGATAAATACAAAATTGAAGTGCCGGTAATGGTGCATGAGGATAAAGTTTTTCTTCGGTATTCTATACAAGCGTTTAATTCGCAGCAAGATTTGGATAAACTTTACAATGCAGTTAAAGAAATAATGAGCACTACCAGCTTAATTGAGCCATAATTTATTTTACCAGCATTTTGTAAAATTTTTTAACCTCCTCAATTTCTAATACAGTTATTGCTTCATTTTTATTATACTTGCTTTGAATAAACAACACACGTTTGTGTTGCGGATATTTTTCTAAAATTTCCTGAAGTAACTTTCCTGTTTCCTCATCTTTTTGCGGCGGCTGCGTTGCTTTTAATGTTGGTGCAGCTCTTTCTCTGGTAATTTTTTTTAAAATAAGCGCTTCCAGTGTAGCAATATTGCCTTGTGGAATTTGTGGTGTTTTCTTTGCTTTATCCAACAAGCCTTCCATTTGCTTTTTACTTAAGCCGCCTTGCACACAATATTGGTTGTACAAACTATTAATAAAGGAAGAAGTTGGATGCGCTGCCTTCATTTTAGTAAGAATATTTAAAAGAATATTTATTTCGGCCATGTATGTAAAGCTAAATAAAATAAGGAAGTAAATATTTGTTTTAATATTTAATGCAGGCGTTTTTCAAATCAATACCTTTGCAATAAATAAACTTTAGCTGTGAAAAAAATTAAACTGGTTCTCTTTATTATCTTGTGTGTTAACGCCGTTTCTGCACAAATAAAAATATCTATAGAGGATGTAAGTAAGCATATTGGAGATAGTGTTACTGTTTGTAGCCAAGTGTTTGGTACAAAAGCTACCGAAAAAATAACATACATTAATTTAGGTGCAGCGTACCCGGCGTCGCTACTAACTATTATTATTTTTGCGAAAGACAATGCAAATTTTAAAGATGCCCCTTCATCACTTTATAGTAACAAAAAACTTTGCGTAACAGGTACTATCAAAGACTATAAAGGTAAAATAGAAATTATTGTTACCAAGCCCGAAGATATAAGCATATCCGAGTAAAAATGTGTAGATTTAGCAGCATGTTTTTTTGAATAATATAAAATTATTTATATGAAATTTTTTGCTTCATTATTATTAGCTCAATTACTTTTTGCTTGCGTTAATGCACAACCACCACGTAGAGATACCGCAATTGGTAGCAGCGGAGAATGGACACCATGGCATTTACAAGCAGCCACAGTACCTGTATTACTTACACCTACAAATGCAACCGCCGTTACACCTACACAAAAAGTTTGCTTTGATAAAAAAATATTTGCAAAGGTAGCGCTAATGGCAGAATGCTTGATATGTATATTTACATAAATACCGAAAAAGGATATGTAGGAATACTTAATGGTAGAGAAGGAACCCTTGGCGATGGGGACATTGACATTAACAACTCCAAATTTAATTTTATGCTTTATACCAAAAAAGGCAATTTTTTTAATTACTATAATCGCAAAAAAAGAGATGTACTAAAACATTATGTAACAACCGGTAACAGCCAACAATATTTATTACAACAAACAGTTACAGGAAGTAACGATAAAATTTACAAAAAAACTGTACGCAATATGTATTGCGGAGATAAGTTTAAAACATGGAGTTATAAAGCAGAAGGCGATGCTCCGGTATATCATGTATTTGGGCGAACTTATCCTAATTCTTTAAAATGGAAAGATTTTTTAGGCCACTCCGGCATAGGATATGTATATACCGATGCCGGTATTTACATAGTGTGCGAAATGGAGAAAGGTAGTTTTTTTACAGAGATGAGAACTTTTGATGATGTTGATATTTGCTTTGACCCTGCCGAGTTTCAACATGCCGAAGAACAACTTTACACCGAAACAGAAGAGGCTTTAGAAAAGGAAAAACGAAAAGCAGATAACGCCACTTTTAGCGGCGATTGTGCCGATAAAGAAATTACACTCAATAACTATAAAAAAGAGTTAATAGATAAAAAGAAACGTAATCTGCAGCAAGCTCAAAGTGGCAATGTGTATCAAAATCAAAATACACAAAAAGCCTATGCCGATTTACAGGACCCTATTGATATGGCAGAGCAAGGTGCATTGGAAATGGATGTAAAAATTTGCAAAGCACAAAAAAGATTATCTAATCAAAGTGGAGAAAGTGCTCAAAAAACACAGGAAAAAATACAGTGTTACAGTGCACAAAAAAGCAGGCTACTTAGCGCTAAAGCAGAAATGCAGGCTATAAACACCAGATTTAGCAATAGTCCTGGTCAGGCACATGCCGAAAAAATGAAAGTAATAGCCAGAACAATGTTAACTACTTGCAACTAAAAAACCCTGTGTAATAAAGCAGGGTAATTTTTTTTAGGTATAAGGAGATAGTGATTAATAAAAACTATTTACTTCCCCATACTGCCACTCTGCTTCTACCTCGTAAAAATCCTTTTGTTTCGTACCAAAATTCAATTTTTTTGATGTGGCGTAAGCCGCCATCTAAATCAATTACACGGCTTTCGCCGCCTTGGCGTATGTGTTGGCGTAATGCAACATCCTGCACACTACCATTATCAAAATACACTTTCATATCATACACTTTTAATGGGCCGCTGGTAACTTTAAGTTTTAGTTTTCTAAAATCATCGTTGGTATTGCCAGTAACAATCACATCATGGTCAACGCCAAAGCCCACCATTTTATCGCCTATAAATTTCCAGTCATTAGAGGATGAATAAAATGCAGTTGTAATTACAAAAACAAACAGCATTAAAATTGAAACATACTTTTTCATAATTAAAATTTTTATTTAAAAGATTAAGATTACTTTTTTTAAACTTAGTTTAATATTCTTATTGTTAAATTTTATTGTATTCTAAACCAATTAGTACCATTGCTTTGAATGGTAATGGCACTATTGGCTGCTATTGTAGTTGCTGTACCAGAAAAATCTAAATAAGATGTAATGGTTTGGTTGGAAGCACTCCTATTTACAATTATATAAACTCTTCTATCGCAGGTAGAAGCAATAGGTAATACAACGCTAATTGAACCAGCGGCTGTACCGATAATTATGGTATGATCATCCACTCCCAATGTAGTATTTACAGTAGTGGTTCGAATGGCATTACCAAAGCTACCCACAACATCTAATCTACTACTAGGAAGCCCAGCAGGATTAATACCTACAAATCCAGCAGTATCTACCCTTAATACAACATTGGTAGCGGATAATGAATCGCCATAGGCAATTACATAATTGTCAAACGAATTCATACCGGTTATCCAGGCTCTGTTACCAGGCAGTACATTGTTTTTAAATGCTAATGTTGCTTGTCCTCCTGTAGCTGCTGTATTTTGTATAAACATACCATTGTTGTAATTAGTAGATGAACCACTAATTGTATTTATTAAATGTAAACGATGGGTAGGAGCATTAGTATTAATACCAGTATTGCCTGTACTTAATACTGATAGTGCATTGTTAGATGGTGTAGTAATTAAAAAATCGCCAGTGCCAGTTAAGCTATGGGTTAAATTAAAGTTTGCATGTGTTAATGTTGTATTATTTAACAAAGAGCCGCCTAATGTAACATTACTACCTGTAAGTGTTAAGCCATTATTGGCTGTAGTGGTTTCTCCACTTACTGTTGCCCAGCTTACTGTGCCTGCACCATTTGTTTGCAACACTTGGTTGGATGTACCATCTGCTATTGGGAAAGAATAATCGTTGTTAATGTTGAGTGTGCCATTTACACGTAATAAATCGGTTGAAAAATCGCCATAAATAAGCGGCGTGGCAACACTCGAATTGTCGATGTATAATTTGTTTGAACTAGTTTCATTGTATCCAGCATTGTATCCTAAAAAAACATTTCCGCTACCACCTATATTTACATAGCCAGCAGAATTACCGAAGACTGTATTATTACTACCAATAGCATTATTAAATAAACTTTGATACCCAACGACTGTATTTCCAGTACCTGACACATTGTTCCATAATGCTTTACTACCTATAGCAACTAAATTAGATGTGGTCGTATTAAATCCAGCACTATCACCAATGGCAACATTATAGCTTCCAGATACATTGTCAAATAACGCCGCCTGACCAATTGCAATATTGGTTCGGCCGGTAGAGTTAGTACGTAAAGCATAATATCCTAGTCCAATGTTAACCAAGCCAGATGTATTTGTTAATAAGGTTTGATGCCCGATAGCGATATTACCGTTACCGGATGTTTGGCTGAGTGCATCATTACCAACACCAATGTTATAGAAGCCGCTGTTATCCTGCAAAGTTCCATAGCCAATGGCCACATTATAACTGCTTGATGGAGCGTTATTCTGAAGGGCAAGACCTCCTATAGCTGTATTTTGAAAACCGGATGTGCCTTCAGACAAAGCGCTGTATCCAACGGCAGTATTACTGCTTGCTGTGTTTTTATTAAGAGCACTAAATCCCAATGCAGTATTTGATCCGCCGCTGATGTTTGAGTAAAGTGCATTATTTCCAAAAGCGGTATTGTTGCCTCCGGTAGTGTTATTGTACAAAGCTTTATTTCCCATAGCGGCGTTATCATCACCATCTGTATTTTTTCTTAAAGCCCCATTGCCCAAAGCTGTATTAAAATTTCCAATTGTGTTACTGAATAAAGTAGAATCACCAACAGCAGTGATGTCGGCTCCTGTTGTATTTGTATACAGCGCTTTACTGCCAACTGCCACCAGGTGAGAAACTGTTGTTGAGTTTGCCGCAGCACTATCGCCTATTGCCACATTATAACTGCCGGTAGTATTATCGTATAATGCTCTTGCGCCAACCGCAGTATTGGTTCGTCCGCTACTGTTTGTGTACAAGGCCTTGGTTCCAACAGCCGTATTGTTGCTGGCACCTGTGGTAATGTTAAATAAAACGCTATCGCCTACAGCTACCGTGTTATTAACTGTATAACTTGCAGCAGGCCTGCCCATCGCATCACCACCAATGGCTGTATTGGAATAACCCTGCAGACCGCCTGCAGACCTGAAGCCCAGTGAAGTATTATTTCTGTTGTTTGTGTTTGATGAATTTTGAGAAGCATATCCTATGGCAACATTATTGGCGCCGGTAACATTTGAACGTAATGCCACATCGCCAATGGCAATATTTTTATCGCCGGTAGTGGTTTCCAATAGTGCATACCTTCCAATAGCTAAATTCCAGTTGGTAGTACTTACCGGCAAAGCCGAATCGCCAATAGCGATATTGGCAAAGCCTGTCTGGTTGTCTGTTAACGTATTGTAACCAATACCAATATTTTGAAACCCTGTAGTATTCTTAGCCAGTGAGTAATTACCTAATGCAATATTTTTATAGCCTGTGCTATTACTATATAAAGCAGAGTCGCCGAGGGCAGTAAGGTTAGTGCCACTGGTATTGGCAAATAACGCTTTACTACCAATTGCTATTACATGGGAGATATTGGTACTGCTGAAAGAAGCGCTATCTCCTATAGCAATATTATAGCTGCCGCTTAAATTGTTGTAAAGCGATAGCCCGCCAAAGCCAATGTTCGATCTGCCTGTTGTATTAGATTTGAGTGCATAATATCCCACACCGGTATTAGCCAATCCTGTAGTATTATTTTGCAATACCCATTGGCCTACAGCTACATTTCCATTTCCAGTAGATTGCCTTAATGCCTCTGTTCCAATTCCAACATTATAAGATGCGTTGCTGTTTTGTAGTGCATTATAACCAACAGCCACATTTTCAAATCGTGAGGGGCCGCTTAAGTTTTCTAAGGCTCCGCCTCCAACAGCGGTATTAGAAAAACCGCTTGTGTTTGCCGATAATGCCCTAAACCCAAAAGCAGTATTTCCTGCTCCGGTATTTAGCCTGCCGCTTCGGTTACCTAAAAAAGTATTGGCTGTTGAAATATCACTTTCTATTCTTCCGCTCTTTTCATTATTTACCTTAAATGCTAACGGCATATTATCTGTGGTACCCAAAAAATTTACAGCAGTATCCGTACCTGCGTTTCCTGTAATACTCCAATCGTTACTAGCTGCCCCTGCCGGGTTAAGCCATATCCATTGACTACCGCTGTAATAATGAAATCCAATGCTATCGGGAACTGCCTGTATATCAATAAACCAATTGCAGGACTGGCAATGGCATTCTTTTGCCCCTTCGTCATTCTGGGAACAAGCACACCTTTGCTAAAACTGCTTACATCCAGTATAGCACTGGCATTGGCAGCGGCACCGGTTGTATTAATAGCAAGTGATTGCGCTACAATGTTGTTACAAAATGTAAGAACAAGGATTACTATAAATAAAAATTTCTTCATAAAACAACAGTTTATTATGTTGTAAATATAAAAAAACTTAGAATTGTTTTTTCACCCAAGTGGGTGGTTTTAATAGCTATTGAATAGGCTTGTGTTGTCTTTTTCCTTTGGTGCCGCTATTACGTTGATTGGCTTTGGGTTTAGTAGTATTTACTTCTTCCATAGCTACATCTGTACCTTTGGCTTTTGTATCAGGGTTAGTTGCTCCCCACGAAAAATTATTTGGCTTTTTAGGAGTTACTTTTCTTTTTTGTGGTTGGGCAGATAGTGTGTTTGTACAAATTATAAACACTAGTAAAAAGGGAATTATTTTTTTCATAACACTTATTTTTTGATTGCTGAATAACTTTACTTCAGTTTTGGGAAACATATACTTCTTACAGAGTCGGTAAAATTTAAAAATGCCGATACATCTTTTCCTGCTTTAATATTTTCTTCTACAAGCATATACTCACTAATGGAATATTTTTTTTCGATTTGCTGCAGCATACACTCACAATTTTTTTTATACTCCGGAGGTAATTTTGAGGCACAGCCATTTACAAAGTTTGTACGAACCTGACTAGGATAAGCATCGCCCTTTTTACTGCTTTTGCAAGATGAAATAATAAGGGCTAAAAAAAGCAAGGCAAAAAAAACTATTGATTTTGTCATAATAATACAGGTTAAGTTAATAGATACAGTAAAGATGTAAACAGAAAAGAAAGCTTGTATCACCCGGCCGGGTGATTTTAAATAAGCAATTATTTGTGCATTAATGCTCTTAATCGTTGTATTACCTGCAGTCTGGAGTTAGCATCTAATTTTAAATGAATATTTTTAAGATGCGACTTTATGGTATTAACACTAATAAATATTTTATCGGCAATTTGAGTGTTGGTAATACCATTATAAACCAATTGAGCCACTTCAAATTCTCTTTCGGATAGCGGCGCTAATAAATGCCTGTTTATTTTTTCTATATTTAGCTTTGGTAAATCATGGTTTTTTTCGGTAGCATGATTACTAATGGCAATTTCTAAAGATGCCAGCAAAGTACGTTCATTAAAAGGCTTTACTATGTAACCGCTGGGTTTTACAGACTTGGCTTTATCTAAAGTATTTTTATCGGAGTGTGAGGTTAAAATAAAAAAGGAATTTGAAGTTCTTTGTTGATGAAAGATGCAATATCAATCCCATCTTTCTCACTTTCTAAATTAATATCTAAAATAGCCGCATCGGGTGTATTTGTTTTTAATTGAGTAAAGGCATCATCGCTATCGTAAGCAATAGCACTTACTTCAAAGTCGTTATTATCTAAATACAACGAAATGTTTTCGGCAATAACCGGTTCATCTTCTACAATCAAAATTTTTATTTTACTCATGCCACTTTAAATTTTGAAATTTCCATTTCCACCACAGCGCCCTCATTATTATAAATATCTAATTTAGCTTTTAACTTTTGAGCAAAGGCTCGTATCATTTTTAAGCCAAACGATTTTGCCGATTTTACATCAACATCTGCCGGAAAGCCACTGCCATTATCGCTTACCTGTAAAAATAATTTATCTTCCTTTTCGTGTAACAAAATATTAAGCACTCCGTTTTGGGTTTCTTTAAACGCATATTTAAACGAATTGCTTACTAATTCATTTAATACCAACCCTAAAGGAATCATGGTATCCACATCTAAATTTAAATCATCAATATTGGTATTTATTTTTACCTTATCGTTGGTTATGTTATACGAATCGCAAAGAGTTTGTAATAAATTACCAATGTATTCTTTTACTTTTATTCCTTTAATATTTTCTTCACTATATAAGTTTTGATGAATTAGGGCCATACTTTGCACCCTGTTTTTCCCTTCTTTTACCGCTTCGCTGGCCTGCACATCTTTCATAGTATGGCTTTGTAAATCCAATAAACTGCTTACTACCTGCAAATTATTTTTTACCCGATGGTGTATTTCTTTCATCAGTACTTCTAAATCAGTTGCTTGTTTTTGAATGATGCTGTTTTTTGTTTTTGTTTGCGATACAATGTAAAAATACTCACACCTGCCAATAAGAGTATGCCAATGCCAACAGCTAAGCCAAACCTGGTATTCTGTTCTTTTATTAATTGAGAAGTTTTTAAATCATTTTCACGGCTTAGTGCTGCTTTTAGTTTTGTTTCGTTTTGAAGCTGTGAGTTTTTTAAATTATTTTCACTTACAAGTAATGTATTGTAAGCCTGCTCACTTTGTACAATGGAATCCATTAAACCATTTTGCCTTGCTAATAAAGTATAGTTTTTTTGTTGCTCAATAATGGCGGCTTGCTTTAATTCATTTTCTCTAAAAAGTGTTTTTCTTTTCTGTTTCATTGGCTATTGTAATAGCATCTAACTTGCCTTGTGTTTGTAGCAGTGTAATTTCTTTTTGTTTTTTATCAGCTTCGTATTTGCTTTCTAAGTCCATGGCTATATCCCGGCGTTGAATATTGCTCATGCTGTCTTTTAATATAAATAATCTATCGGCAGTTTTTTCAGCATTTGCATGGTTATTCATTTTTTTATATAATCCATACTTTACTTTATTGCTAATGTATTCTGTATAAATATCTTTATTTTCTATAGCAAGCCTCTCGTTTTCTTCGGCAAACTTCATAGCTTCTGCATATTCTTTGTTTTTTTCGTATAAATTAATAAGGTAACTATTTGCTAAAACAGTGCTTAGAAACGCCCCGGATTGTAAACTTGTTTCTTTTACTTTTTTAATAAATTCAACTCTTTCTTCTAATTTATCTGTTTGCCACTGTATCATCATTAGGTTGTGTGATGGTTCTTTACCCTCCTTCATTTTTTTTGAAGTGATTAGCCGGTTGTATTCTTCTACCATTTTAGCAAATCCATCATGCCTGAGTGTTATATAATATAAGTTGGCAAACATGGTAAGCACATAGCCATGATCGGGTTTTCCTTCTTTTGCAACTGTAATGTTATAGGCTTTTTGATAATATTTTTCCGACTCAATAAAATTATCTGTCTGTAAAAAAACTTCGGCAATTGCTGTATAAGGCAACCAGTTGCGATAGGGAAAGTTTTTGTTGTTGTAATCCACACAGTCAAAAAAATATTTTAAGGCAGAATCTTTTTTTTGTAATCCACTGTAGCAATTGCCTGCAATTAGTAAAGCACTATTATGTAAATCGTAGGAGCTAACATTTTTAAGCAACAATAAAGCATCATGTATAAAAGGCAAGCCCTTAGCATATTTGCCTTGCATAAATTGTGAGTTAGCCAACTCTACGTTATACCTTGCCATTGTTTCTGCATCATTCGTTTTTTGGGCAAAGCTGTAGCCGGTAAGTAACCAATAATCGGCACTGTCAAATTTGGCTTTACGAAATGTTTTTCTTGCAATTGAGAAAACAGTATCTGCTTTTTGCTTGTCACTCAAATTACTATTGAGTAATGTATTTACATCTTGTGCATTTATAAAACCGGTACAACAACAAATTGTTAGTAGCAGCAAAAATACTCTTATCAACATTAAGCAATGTTTTTGTTAATGATAGTAAAAGTAGTTGTAATATTAATATACTTACTCACCCAGGAGGGTGGTATTATTTATTTTTTTTCAATCACATCTAAACGTTTGGTAAGCAGTTCTACTCGATTTTTTAAATCATCAATTATTTTTTGTTGCTCTTGTATGGCTTTAATGGCTATTACACCAAATCCGCTGTAATCCATCGTTAATACAGGATTGTTTTTTTCTCTGTCATATCGCTGATACACCAGCTCCGGAAAATAAGATTGTACATCCTGCGCCATAAGCCCAATCATTCTTCTATCTTCATCTTTACTATCTAAATAATTATAACTATAAACAGGTAATTGTTTTACAGCTTCTAATACATCACTTAACGAACGAATGTTCTTTTTTCGATTTCTGTCGGATAAAGCTGTATAAACTCCTGTTACTCTATCAATATTAGCTCTTAATGAACCGTTAGAATAAAAGTTAAGTGAGCTGTCTATACTACTTACATACATTCCCCATTTCAGATTTATGGAAGAAGGGTGGCGTAGTGATAATTGGTCACCATTACTAAAGCCGGTAATTTGTACACGGCCTTCGGTTACGTTTTTAATATCTGTTGCGTATGCACCAATACCTACATTATGATAAAACATACTAATAGTTGGAGTATCTGCGGACGCTGTATGCTCAGGAGTTGCAAAGGTATAAAAAGCCAGTCCGTTATACCGGCGGTCACTGGGGTTGGTGGTTCCCGGATTTTCGGTATACCCTGAAATTGCCGCAACTTGCGAACTGGCAGATGTTATACCATCAGCCAATAAATAATTCGATTCAACAAAATGGTGTTTTTTGCCGATACTCCCAACCGGCTGTTGTTTTTTTGTTAACGCCGGTTAATACCAGAGCAGCCATATTATTTTTAGAGTTTAATAAAGCAGAGTCCACCATCTTTAATATTTTTACTTTGGGAGTCCAGTTAAGTGCCGTTCCTGTATAATTATCCATCATCTCCACTCCATCCGTTTTATCTCTTAATTGAATACCCAGTAAGCCGCCGCTCTGCCATACATTATCGGTTAAATTATCTGCCATTTTTACCCAAGTGGCAGCATTTGTACTATACCAATAATAACCTCGGGCCATATCGTTACGAACACCGGGTTGTGTGGTATTATATACTATTAAACCGTTTGCCGGGCTGGATATGCTGGTTACATCTTTTAAACTATCAATACTTACTTGCGGAATTAAAATTCCCTTACTCGTACTGGCTACATCCAGCATAGCACTTGCCGCAGGCAAAGCACCAGTACCATTTATTGCTACTTGTGCTTTTGAAGTAAAAAGAATAAAAAATACAAAAACGAATGAAAATATATTTTTCATAATAGTGAGGTTTAAGAATAAAATTTAATAAACAAATTTAATTAATATATCAGGCCTTTGTATACCACAATTAGGTGATATTAGTCATAAAAACTAAATAAAAGCAATACCCGGTTTGTTGGTTTGCATTTAAAAAAGGAAATTTGCAAGGCTTGCCCATTATTTAACACAAAAATTTATTTAAAATGAGTTACATCGCCTCCATTCATGCCCGTCAAATATTAGATAGCCGTGGCAACCCTACTGTAGAAGTAGATATTTTAACCGAAAACGAACATTTGGGCCGGGCTGCAGTACCAAGTGGCGCAAGTACTGGTGTACATGAAGCCGTAGAGTTAAGAGATGGTAAAAAAGATTACTATGGAGGCAAATCTGTTTTAAAAGCTGTTAAAAATGTAAATACAACTATTGCAGATGTTTTGTTGGGTTGGGATGTAGCAGATCAAACTGGTATTGATGCTATGATGATTGCATTAGATAAAACTGCTAACAAAAGTAAGTTGGGTGCAAATGCAATGCTTGCGGTAAGCATGGCGGTGGCAAAGGCGGCGGCTTTAGAGGCTAATCTTCCTTTATACAGATACATTGGCGGCACCAATGCTAAGATATTGCCAATGCCCATGATGAATATTTTAAACGGTGGTGCACATGCTGATAATAAAATAGATTTTCAAGAGTTTATGGTAATGCCTGTAGGGGCTACTAGCTTTAGTGAAGGCTTACGCTGGGGAGTAGATATTTTTCATGCACTTAAAACAGTTTTAAAGAAAAAAGGTTTTAGCACCAATGTGGGTGATGAGGGAGGTTTTGCCCCAAACATTCAAAGCAATGAAGAGGCTATTGAAACCGTACTTACCGCAATACAAGCGGCAGGTTACAAAACCGGCAGCCAAATTATGATTGCTATGGATGCTGCAAATAGCGAATTGTGGAATGCTAAAGAAAAAAAATACATTTTTCATAAAAGTGATGGAAAAAGATGACCAGTGAGCAATTGGTTAAATATTGGGAAAGCTGGGTAAAGCAATATCCTATTTGTAGTATTGAGGATGGTATGGCCGAAGATGATTGGAAAGGCTGGAAAATGCTTACCGATGCGGTTGGAAAAAAATGTCAGTTAGTTGGCGACGATTTGTTTGTAACCAACGTTACTCGTTTAGAAAAAGGAATAAACGAAGGAATTGCACATGCGTTATTAGTTAAAGTAAACCAAATTGGTACCGTTACCGAAACCATAAACGCCGTAAGTATGGCGCAACAAGCTGGTTACAATACCATTATGAGCCATAGAAGCGGCGAAACAGAGGATACCACCATTGCCGATTTAGCCGTTGCTTTAAATTGCGGACAAATAAAAACGGGTAGCGCCAGCCGTACCGATAGAATGGCCAAATACAACCAATTAATAAGAATTGAAGAAATATTAGCAGATAGTGCTATATATCCAAAAGGAAAGATTAAATTTGGTAAGTAAATTTGTTAATATTAATTATGGAAGAAGTTGTAGATACTAATGAAATTTCTGCTAAGCCTTCATTTTTAAGAGGGCTGGAGAAATTTCCGTCTTGGTTAAAAAGCAAATACCTAATTACCGGGTTGTTGTTTTTAGTTTGGATGTTATTTTTTGATACAAAAGACATTTTATCCGGATTTGCCCAAAAAAGTAAATTAAGCAATTTGCAAAAAAGTGAGCAACATCTTACCAAACAAATAGCCGAAACGGGTAAAGAGTTAGATTTATTAAAGACAAATGCCCAAACTATTGAAAAATATGCCAGAGAGAATTATTTAATGAAAAAAGATAACGAAGATATTTTTATAGTAGATAATACAGTAGAAAACAAACAGTAAAACCTTAAAACACAATATTTTTTTTGCTTTATCGTTTATGTAATTGGATAAATGGATATTTAATTCTTAACAGCAATTTTAACTTAACAATGCACAATTTTACTCCGGAGGACTTATTACAGTATGTATATAACGAAACCTCTCCGAAAAAAACTGCCGAAATTAAAGATGCCCTTGAAAAAGACTGGTCTTTACGTGAAAAATTAGAGGTTATAACCTCAGCAACAAAAAGATTAGAAGCTCTTACACTTTCGCCCAGAAAAAAAACGGTTGAAAATATTATTAATTATGCCGAAAAAGCAATTAGTGAACTAACCACTGAGGTATAATTAACTATTAATGATTTAATTTCGTCCCCCGATTACATCGGGGGATTTTTTATGACAAAAAAAGAAAGATATCAGTTTGTTATAGATTACTTTAGTAAAAACGCACCCAATGCCGAAACAGAGTTGATATATGATAATCCCTTTCAACTATTGGTAGCCGTAATCCTCTCTGCACAATGCACCGATAAAAGAGTAAACCTTACCACACCGGCTATATTTAACAAATATCCCGATTGCCAATCTTTAAGTAAAGCCACGGCAGCTGAGCTTTTTCCGCTAATTAAAAGTATATCTTACCCCAATAATAAAACAAAACACCTTATTGGGATGGCAAAAATGGTAGAAAGTAATTATGATGGCCAAATTCCAATGACAGTAGAAGAGCTGGTAAAATTGCCCGGAGTAGGCCGTAAAACGGCTAATGTAATTACCTCTGTAATAGATAAGCAGCCGAATATGGCGGTAGATACACATGTGTTTAGAGTAAGTGCCCGATTGGGTTTAACTACAAAAGCCACTACACCATTAGCGGCCGAAAAACAGTTAATAAAATATTTTCCGGATGAATATATATATAAAGCACATCATTGGTTGATACTACATGGCAGATACGTTTGCCTTGCCCGAAATCCAAAGTGTAAAGACTGCGGATTACAAAATATTTGTGTTTATTTTAATAATACCACAAAAAGGTGATAGATTAATATAATATTTTTCTTATTTTGTACAATAATTTAACACTCAAACCACTAATCAATATTTTTTGGCAAAATATTTGTTTAGTATATTTACCGCATGAAAAAAGTTATCATTTTAGTTGGAGTTATGTTTTCTGTTTTTGGCTTTACTCAAAAAGCCGAGGCTCAGTATTATTTTTATGATAATAACACTTACGATAATCCGGTTACTTACGAACTTGGAGCATCTTTCGGGTTTATGAACTGCCTTACAGATTTGGGAGGAAGAAAGGGTATTGGTAAAAAGTTTATTAAAGATTTAAATATGGGTAAAACTACCGTTGCCGGCAGTGCTTATTTAAATGCAACTTTTAAATATAAGTTTGGCTTAAGGGCCGAGGCTACTTTTGGCCAAATAAAAGCCGATGATAAAGTTTTGGAAAAAGTAAAGGCTAGTACTTTTGGCCGTTACGAACGTAACCTAAGTTTTAGAAGTAAAATAACCGAGTTTTCTTTAATTGCTGAGGCACATCCGTTTTTTATTTTTTGGTCGTTTGATGATGAGTTTGATAGAGAGCCGCCAAGATGGTCGCCATATTTATTAGGTGGTGTAGGTTTTTTTTCGTTTAAACCACAGGCACAGTTAAATAATAAGTGGGTAGATTTACAACCACTAAGCACAGAAGGACAAGGCTTTTTAGAATACCCCGACAGGAAACCTTACAAGCTTAATCAAATGAATATTCCTTTGGGTTTAGGCATTAAATATGAATTAACAAACAAATTAAATGTAAGAGGCGAATTTATTTACCGCAAACTAAATACCGATTATTTGGATGATGTAAGTACTCAATACATAGACCCTGCATTATATGCAAATTATTTTACCGGATCTAAATTAACCAATGCGTTATTGTTAAATGATCGTCAGTACGAGTTAACTCCAACACATGTAACATTGCCCGAAGATCAACGAGGTAACCCTAAAAACAACGATGCTTATTTTACGTTTAACCTTAAAATAGGGTATGTTTTTGGAAGAGAAAGTATTAAATAATAATAAAAATAGTATACAAAAAACTCAAGCAATTGCTTGAGTTTTTTTATGCATTTGCTATAAATAATAGAATTAGCACTTAAAACTAAATTTTTGTTTTAATATTTTTATTGAAAAACTTTTGGCTTCTATAAGCTCACCATCTAATTGAGCAAAAACACTAGTTGGCATTTCTATTTTAATTTCCTCAACTAATTGATGCGTTACAAATGGTAAAGAAAGATGTTTCCCTTTTTCTATTACGGGTAAATATTTAAGCCTTTTTAAAACAGATAGCGGTTTACATAAAACCACATTTAATTTTCCGTCTGCCACATCTGCCAATGGCGATATATAAAAACCTCCGCCTGTACGGGATGCATTGGCAATATTTACCAGTAAATATTTTTCGGTTTTATTTATTTGAGAAGATTGAATAGTAAAACTAAACTCCTTAAAACTAAATATCTTTTTAATTACCACAAGCAAATAACCAATGTGGCCACCAAGCCATCTAATTGCACTCATCGATTTTAAAACCTCGCCATCAAAACCAATACCTACGCCATTAATAAATAATTTATCGTTGCACATAGCAGCATCTATTTGCTTTGGATTAGTACTAAGTACCAATGCTATTTGTTGTTGAGTTGTTAAATTTCCGTACAATTTCCAGGCTACATCATTGCCTGTTCCGCCTTTAAAAATGGCTAAGGGAATCAAAATTTCTCTGTATTTATTAATAAAATAATTAAGGGTTCCATCGCCACCAACTATCCAGGCTTCTGAAAGATTTTGAGTATGTACAGGCCAATTATCATCTTCATATATAGTAAAAGGTATATTTTTAAAGCTAAGATTATCTTTAATTAAAGCAGTAATCTTTACCGCTTCTCCTTTGCCCGATTTTGTATTTACAAAAACACCAATCATAATTTTTAGCCGGTGAATTTTAAAAATAATCAATTTTATGCATTGTAGTATTTTTTAAAATTATGCATGTTTTTTCCCTTAGTAATTATACCTCCAAAATGCTGAAATGCTTTACCACTTTAACTTTTCTTTATATTAATATAAATTAAATTTGTGATGCAGTTTTATAAAACACAATAATACGTTGTAATAAAACGATTTAGGTGTAATAAAATTTAGCACTTCCTATAAAGTCCTAAAAATAATTTCTATGTTTAAACCTTTGTTCACTACAATTTTGGCAATAATGGTAACACTGCTTTCGGGGTTTACCAATGCGCCACTCGGCGGATTAGCAATAGATAATTTAATAAACATCTACAATGCGCCAACCGTAACATCATCAAAAAACATTGTAAGTTTTGACGAAATTTCCTGGAGTGGTATATCGCAAAGCGCATTTGAATTGGCTACAAAGGGGTATCAAAATTTGCAAGAAAGGGGCTGCTTAAAAAAAGCAATATTCTTACTGTAATAGATTTTAGTAAATCATCTACCCAAAAACGATTGTTTGTATTAAACATTTCTACAGGAAAAGTATTGTTATCCTCTTTAGTGGCACATGGCCGCAACTCGGGCCTTGAGTATGCAACAGCTTTTAGTAATGAATGCGAAAGTAACAAAAGCAGTTTAGGTTTTTATACTACAGGCGGCACTTATATTGGAGAGCATGGTTATTCTTTAAAATTAAATGGTTGCGAAAGAGGTATAAACGATGCTGCATACCAACGGGCAATTGTTGTGCATGGCGCCGAGTATGTAAGCGATGATATTGTAAGAGCACAAGGCTTTTTAGGCCGCAGCCTTGGCTGCCCGGCAGTACCACAAAACACCAGTAAAAAACTTATTGATATTATTAAAAACGGAAGTTGTTTATTTATTTATCAGCAAAACAATAAATACATCAATCAATCTAAAATACTTAACTGTTAAGTAATATAGACTTACCTCAAAAAATTTGTTAGGCACAGCACAGGAAAAGTACCTCATCCGGGATGGTGAGGTTTCTTTATTTTATAATACCACTACAGCTGCCACAAACTGGCTTACAATACCAACAAGCAAACCGCTATAAATATCTTTAGTGCTATGATCGCTAATTAGTAACCTTGCCGTGCATACCAAGCCTGCAATAAGCACAGCTGCAGCAAGTGGCCAGGTCATTAGCATAGTATTGCTTTTCATTATTAACAAAAACACCCCAAGCAAGCCGCCAACGCCTATTGCATGCATACTAATTTTAAAATAAATATTAGCCAGCAATGCTGCAGACGAAGCTAAAAAACCCAATAAAAAACTGGTAAGCATTAGCGGATAATGCGATTGATTTTTAAAAACTAAATATGCCCAAAAGAAAAAATACCGCAAGCCATGTAAGGTATAATTCTGTCTTTTGTGTTTTTAAAAAAATAGATTGTATAAAACCAACAGCCTTTAATAGCACCACCGCAAAAAGCGGAAACAAAACAGCATTGATTAATACAATTAGCAGGGTTTGTTTTTTTGCTGCCATGCTAAAGCCGCTAAAATAGGATGGATGTATAAAAACCAAAAATGCAACAACATACAACGGAATAAAAATTGGGTGAAATAGGTATGAAATAAAATGTGCAGTAAATTTGACAAAAGACCATCTGCTACCAACCACAGCTGCAGTATTGGGCGGTAACAAAATATTGTCTTCTGTCGTTAGTTGTTTGTTGTCTTCTGGTATCATAATTCCTTTCTTAAACGGGCTACCGAAATATTTAATTGCTCTCTGTATTTGGCAACTGTACGCCTTGCAATGTTGTAACCTTTTTCCTGTAATAATTCTGTTAAGCGTTCGTCACTAAGTGGATGTTTTTTACTTTCGGCTTCAATTAAATCGCTTAGTATTTTTTTTACTTCTCTGGTGCTTACCTCTTCACCACTATCTGTTTGCAGGCTTTCGCTAAAGAAAAATTTAAGCCTGTAAGTACCAAACTCTGTTTGTACAAATTTACTATTGGCAACACGGCTTACAGTGCTTATATCTAAATTGGTTTCTTCGGCAATATATTTTAAAATCATAGGCCGCAGTTCTGTTTCGTCGCCGGTTAAAAAGAAACTGCGTTGATAGTTCATTATAGCTTGCATGGTGTTAGTAAGTGTATTATGACGCTGCTTAATAGCATCTATAAACCATTTAGCACTATCAATTTTTTGCTTAATAAAAAGCACTGCTTCTTTCTGGCGTTTATCTTTTTTGCTTCCCCGTTCGTAATCCTTCAACATATCTCTGTAGCCTTCACTAATGCGTAAGTCGGGTGCATTGCGGCTGTTAAGTGTAAGCTCTAATTTGCCATTATTATTAAAAATAAAAAAATCGGGAATTACATAAGTTTCGGCTTTGTTTGTTTCGCCAATATTGCCGCCCGGTTTTGGGTTTAGTTTTATTATTTGATTAATTACTTCTTTAAGTTGTTCATCGTTAATAGCCAAGCCCTTTTGTATTTTTTCGTAATGTTTTTTGGTAAACTCATCAAAGTATTTTTCCAAAACCTTCATAGCCATTTCTACATGTGCGCCTTCGTCCAATTTTCTTTCTAATTGAAGTAATAAGCACTCTTGCAAATTTCTGGCGCCAATACCCGGCGGGTCAAATTGTTGTATTTGTAAAACAAGGTTACCAATTTCTTCTACGGTTGTAATTATGTTTTGCCTAAATGCAAGGTCATCAACAATGCTGCTTATTTCTCTCCTTAAATAGCCATCATCATCTAAGTTGCCAATTATTTGTTCGGCAATTTTATGATTATGTTCGTCTAAATTAAGCATGCCTAATTGCTCAAGCATTAATTCGTTAAAGCCGGTTTCAACTTTGTGTGGGCTTTGCCTTGTTTCATCGGCTTCGGGATAATTATCGTCCTTTAATTTATAATCTCCCACATCGTCATCACCCTCTTGCACATATTCGCTTATATCTATATTGTCATATTCATCCTCACTGCCATCTTTTTCAAAATCATCCTCATTATCGTCTTTAAATTCATCATTTACCTCGCTGTATTCATCTTCGTGCCCTTCTTCTGCTTCTTCCAATGCCGGATTTTCTTCTATTTCTTCTTTAATGCGTTCTTCTAAATTGGCCGTAGGTATTTGCAACAATTTCATTAACTGAATTTGCTGCGGCGATAACTTTTGTAGTTGCTTTTGATATAATCCCTGACTTAAAGACATTAAAATTTAATACCGAATATTTAATATGTAATAATTATTTAGCTTTTTAAAGTGTAAATTTACTTACAAACTTAGTTGTATAATGATACAAAAAGCTAAATTTTTAATTTTTTGCATGATTTTTGTGGTGGGTGACATTTTTGGGCAAAATAATCTTGAGAATTATGGGCTTCGAACAAGAGCATTATTGAATTACAGCTGTTTTTCTGACCCAAATCTTGAAAGGCTTAAAAAAATTAATTCCTACACAAAGCCAAAAAACTTTTATTCAAAAAAAGTTTTTACAAACATTATTCAAAAAAGAACAACTCTTTCTTTATTTAGCTATAGTATATTAATGCCAATTGTAGTAGTTGCTCCTAATTATTACACTCAAAATTTTGCCTTTTTTTGTAAAAAAGAATTACAGTTGCAAAAAGCAATAAAAATCCCTTTTGTATTTAGATTGGGTAGTGTTGAAATATGCGATAGGTTGGAAGGGAAAAGGTTAAGTTGTTTATGAAATAAAAAGGGTTGCCAACCTATTAAAAAGTTGGCAACCCTTAGCAATACTAAAATTTATTTCGTCATCACTTTTTGTATTGCTGCCACAATTTTTTCTCCCTTTTCTTTAATTTGTTCATCTGTCCAAACTAAGCTTATTGCTGTTGAAATACAACGGCTCATAACAGCATCACTTACACTAAAATCTTTATTGGCATGATGCATTACCTTTTCTTTTAGCTCAGGGCTTAATGCACTTAAGGTTGCGCCGGTTTTTAAATGATCCCATTTGCGTACATAATGCCAGTTATTGTTGTACCAATAAAAATTGCCTGCTAAAATATTTTGTGCTTTAAGTTCGGCAACCACAGCTTTTGTAATTTCTTCGGTTGGCAAAAACCAGCTTAAAAAAGTACAGCTATCGCCTTCCGGGTCGGGAATTCTTCTAAAGCTTATTTCCGGCACAGTTGCTAAAATATTTTTTAATGCTGCATGATTTTTCTTTTGCGTAGCTAAAAACTCATCTACCCGGCTTATTTGTGCCAAACCAACTGCGGCATGCAATTCGCTAATTCTAAAATTATATCCAATAAAGGGGTGAAGGTCGGCTCCTCTATCTACCCCTTTATGGTCGTGCCCATGATCGCTGAAGCCATCGCTGTTTATATAAATGTCTTCTCTGTTGGTCATAACCACACCACCTTCGCCACATGTCATTGTTTTTACATAATCAAAACTAAATGTTCCTGCATCGCCAATGGTGCCTAATTTTTTTCCTTTGTATGTAGCACCAATTGCCTGGCATGCATCTTCCAATAAAATTAAATTATGTTCTTTGCAAATTTGTTGAAGTGCATCCATATCGGCCATACTACCACACATGTGTACAGGCATTACACATTTTGTTTTTGGTGTAATGGCTGCTTTAACAGCTTTGAGGTTTAAGGTTAATGTATCGTCTACATCTACCATTACAGGCACTGCACCTACACTTAGTATGGCTTCAAAACTTGCAACAAACGTAAATGAAGGGCAAATAATTTCATCGCCATAACCAATACCCAATGCTTGCATTACTGTTGTTAAAGCAGCAGTGCCACTACTTACTAATTGCGAATGCTTGCAACCAAAATATTTATTTATTTCAGTTTCTAATTCTTTTGCTTTCCAATGGCCGTTCTCTATTATTATCAAAACCGTAACGCATAAGTACACCATTTTGTACTACATCATTTAAATGTTTGCGTTCTACATCGCTCCAAAGTTCAAAACCGGGCATAATTTTTTTAATTAAAATGATAATTAATAACCACAAAGATAAATAAATAGTGTATGCTTCTATCGTATTTTAGGGGTTGGTGCAGGTACGGCAAAATAATTTAATCGTAAACTATCGCTCCATCCATTTGGATTATTATTGAAAGATTTACTGCTAAAAAATATCATGCCGTCAATATTTTTGGTTTTGCGTATTAGCTCTATTTGCCTTGGAATAAGGGTTTTATCTTTCCATGCTGCATTGCTATTAGCTTTGTAAATACCAAGGCCAATATAACAGTTTTTTCCGTAGCTGTGTTTACTCCACCAATTCACTAATACATCAAACGGAGCAGCTTTTTGTGTAAACTCCCAATACAATTGTGGAGCAACATAATCTATCCAATCGTTTTTTAACCACAATAAAATATCGGCGTATAAATCATCGTAATTGGTTTGCCCTGCTTTTGTTAAGCTGCCATTTATGGAGTCTTTATCGGCATTACGCCAAACGCCAAACGGGCTTATTCCAAATTGACACTTTGTATTTTCCGCTTTTATTGCTTTAGATAATTTTACTATTATACTGTCAACATTACTTCTTCGCCAATCATCTTTTTGCATGCCATTACCATATTTTACATAGTTGGCATTATCCGGAAACTCTTTTCCTGTAATACGATACGGATAAAAATAATCATCAAAATGTATGGCATCAACTGCATATCTTTTTACAACATCTTTTACAATATTGGTTACATATTGTTGTACTTCTTTATTTCCGGGATCAAAATATTTTTTATCTCCGTAAGTTAAAAACCAATTAGGATAAAGTTTTGTAATATGTGTAGCAGATGTAGAAAATTTATTTACATTAAACTCTGCCCTGTATGGGTTCATCCATGCATGAAACTCCATACCTCGTTTATGCGTTTCTGTTATCATAAACAGCAACGGATCGTAATATGGAAAAGGCGGCTGTCCTTGTTTTCCCGTAAGCCACTCACTCCATGGCTCGTATTGCGATGGATAAAAGGCATCGGTTGCCGGCCGTACTTGCACAACCATTGCATTAATACCATTGGCTTTATGCATATCCAGCAGTTTTATAAATTCTGCTTTTTGAGAGTCGGAGTTGTAATTTCCCTTAGATGGCCAGTCAATATTATCTACCGTTGCTACCCACACGCCTCTAAACTCAGGCTTAATTTGGGCAATAGTAGCAAGTGGCAATAAGCAATAAGCAATGGGTAATAAGTAATAACTAAACAGTTTCTTCATCTATTTTTCTTCTCTTATTTTATCTAATAGTTTATTTAAAGTTTTTGCTTCGGGTTCAGAAAGGTTATGAAGTATTTCATCCATTTCATTTTGATGATTATCCAGTTTTGCCAATATCTTTTTACCTTTTTCGGTTATAACTACATCTATCAGGCGTTTATCTGTTTTACATACTTGTTTTTTTACTAAGCCTTTAATAATAAGTCTGTCAACAATCCGGCTTGTATCGCTCATTTTATCTAACATGCGTTGGCGTATTTGCAAGGTAGATAGTGGCTCTTTTGCTCCACGTAAAATACGCAATATATTAAATTGTTGTGCAGTAAGCCCGTGTTTTTCAAAAAGAACTTTCATTTTTTCACTCATCCAATTGAATGTGTAAATAATATTTACGCTTGCTTTTTGATATTCGTTTCGAAATGTTCGCTGATTAATGTCCTTATCTATACTCATATATTAATTTTAAATGCCGGATTTTAAGGTTTTAATTTTCTTATAACGAATTTGTATCCTCAGGAGATTTATTAAATTCGTTGATATAAATTTTTACCATGATGAGGAAATAACTCACAAGCAAGGGCCCAAAAATAAGGCCAATAAATCCAAACAGGTTAAGACCCACAATAACACCAATTACTGTAATGAGTGGATGAACATCTCCCATATATTTCATCAGTTTTAAACGGGCCAGGTAATCTACATTGCCTGTAACAACAATACTGTAAATAGCAAGCCCGATGGCAGGCAGGTTGCTTCCATGAATAAATAGATAGCCAACCAGCGGCACCCAAATAATCATGGTGCCTACCAACGGAAAGAAAGCAAAAACCCCTGTTACAAAACCCCACAACCCCCAATCCTCCACACCAAATATCCAATAACCCAATGCAGCAAAAGCACCCTGTATGATACATATGATGGGTATGCCCAGAGCATTAGCCTTTATCATCATTTTTGTTTCGCCTGCAAGCAGGTTAACATTTTCGGGTTTTAATGGAATAATCTTACCCAAATATCTTTCTGTATCCCTGCCATTTACCAATAAATAATAAAGCAGAAAAAACATCATAATTAAGTTTGTAAACAAAACCGCTGTGCTGTTTATAATACGTGGAATAAAAGTAGAAACTTTTTGTGCAATTGTTTTGGCGCTTTCGGCAGATAAGATGACAAAGCCTGTTTTATCCTTCACTTTTTGCGATACGGATTGAATGTTTTGTATTATTTGCTGTTGATTTTCGGCAATGGAACTTATTTTAGGCGAAGCTAATGTTAAGCTCAAATAAACGGGTAGTGCAATAATAGCAAGGTAACACAGTATAAATAAAAGTGCGGTCCACCCTTTTTTCCATTTTCTTTTAAATATGAGCTGAAAATATAAAGTGCGGCTTAATATATATAAAGTAATGCCGCCAAGCAAGCCGGGAATAAAGATGGTCATTTGGCTTATCAATAATATTGCAATGGCCAGTATAAGCAGCAGAATCAGTACCTGCCTGAGACGCTCATTAAAATTTGATTGGTCCATAAACGTAAATTTTAATAAAAAATTGAAATCGTTTAATCTTTCCAAACCGAAACACCTTCGCTGCAATTGGCACAAATGTCAATATTTTTACGACTTTGTTTTAATTGATGGCGAAATTGTTTGTAATTATCGTTGTGCCAAATTTGCTTAAATGATTGTGTTTTTTAAATTGCCTAATTGATGCATAGCATCTTTATCAAAACAACAAGGTACAACTAAACCATCCCAAGTAATTACATTAGAATGTTGCAGCTTCCAGCAACGGTTAGCCAGTTTATTTTTTGCTGCGTAAGTTCCATTTGCATTTTTCTTGTATCTGCTAAACTTATCTGTAGCAGGTATTAAATTATTTGGATCTGTTTGGTAATCGTAAACCTGTGCCGTTTTAAAGCGTACTTCATCTACACCTACTTCCTTTGCTAATTGCTTTATATCTTCTATTTGATGTTCGTTAGGTTTTACTACCAAAAACTGAAAAAACACAAATGGTGTTTTACTGTTTAATTCCTTTTTCCATTTTACAATATTTTTAGCACCTTCAATTACTTTATCTAAATTGCCGCCAACACGGTATTGCTGGTACACATCTTGTGTGGTTCCATCTATAGAAATTATTAATCTATCTAACCCGCTTTCAATAGTTCGTTTTGCATTTTCGTCATTTAAATAATGGGCATTGGTACTAGTGGCTGTATATATTTTTTTGGATGATGCATATTTTACCATGTCCAAAAAATCTGGGTTTAAATAAGGCTCTCCCTGAAAATAAAATATTAAATAAAGAAGCTCTTTATGAATTTCGTCTATTGTTTTACTAAAAAAATCTTTTTGCAACATGCCGGTTGGCCGTGTAAATTCTCGTAATCCGCTTGGGCACTCGGGGCAACGTAAGTTGCAACTGGTTGTAGGCTCAAAAGATATAGAAACCGGGTAACCCCATTGAACAGGTTTGGATGAAATGCGGCTGATGTAAAAACTACTAAATACTTTTATCCCGTTCCAAAAACGGCGTAAGGTTAGTTTACGTAGTAAGTTTTTTGTATCGTTCCAGTTTACTTGCGGCATTCGGGCAAAAATACTGCTTATTCTTTTGAAGAGGGTGTCTTTTCTGAAGCTAATACCATTCTTATTTCTGTATAACTTATCCCCGACGGTAAATTGTCTAATAAAGTTTTATGACTTAAAGAGCCGTGTATTGCTACTGCATTTTTTATAATTAGCTGCTTTTCTTTTGATACAAAGTCATCTATATGTAAATTGCCGATGCTTACATAATGTGTTAAATGCCCTTCAATGGTTGAAATAGCAAAGCCTCTTTCTTTAGCAATTTCTGCAATTGTTTTTCCTTGTATGTATAAATTATACGATAATTCTTTTGTATCCGTTTTAGGTTCAATATTTTTAGGTTTTTTTTCTTTTTTAGGACTAAGCAATTTTGTAGTCATATTGGTTTCTATATTGCAACGGTTGCAATAACTTTCTACCGCTGCTAATACATCGTCGCCATATTTATCAACCTTGGCTTTTCCAAAACCTGTTATTTGTAACAAATGGGCTTTAGTTAGTGGCAAGTAATTGCTTATTTCTTTTAATGTGCCTTGGTTAGCCACCATATATATTGCCAGATTTTCTTCTTTACAAACCATATCTCTCCAACGCTTAAGTGTTTCGTACAATTCTGCATTAGCAACGTCGCTATATGCTTCTTTTTTACGACTTGCATAGCAGGTTATATTATATTTTGGTTGAGTGTATTTTAATTTATGTTGTAAAAAACCTGTTATAGAAAACGGTTGTTTGCAATATTGTAAAAAATAATTGTTGATATAAATAGCCAATTCCAAATCGTTTAATTTTTCGTTGACTAACGTAGCAGTTTCTTTATGTTCTGTAATTAAAGGATGGTTTTTTATATGATTGAAGTAACCATCCAGCTTTGGAATAAAATGATTGGCTGCATCTGTAATTCTTTTTTGCAGCATTTCATTTTTTTCTATTGTGCCTTCGTCTTTCATTAACTGTGCAACAAGACTGCTAAATTTTAATCCAACAGTTTTATCATTTGCAATATGTAGACGCAAATTTTCTATCCAACTTTCTGCAGTATTATCTGCACCTGCTGTTTTGGTTAATGATATTTTATCTTTTTGCTGGCCAATTGCATAAGCTAATGCAATTACTGTTGTTTCTATTTCGGTAAATGAAAAAATATTTTCCAATAATTGTTGGGTAAAAATTTGTCTTGCCCCGGCAAATCGTTCTGCTAAGGATCCTTTGTAGGTAAGATTTTGCTGGCCTTTTAGTACATTATCATTGCTGGTTATAGACGAGGAAGAAATTTTACTTAGTAGTACAATTCCATCTAAACTTGTGCAACGGCTTAGTGCTACATACACTTGCCCACTGCTAAAGGCGGCACCTGCATCTATCATTACTTTTTCAAAAGTTAAGCCCTGGCTTTTGTGTATAGTTATTGCCCATGCCAGGCGTAACGGATATTGCTGAAATGTGCCCAAAGTTTCTTGCTCCAGCTTTCCATCTGTTCGGTTTAAAGTATAGCGGCTGTTTTCCCACACTTCTTTACCTACGGTTATTTCTTCACCATCGCAATCAACAATTATTTTTTCTTTATCAAGATTTTTAATTACACCAATTTTCCCGTTAAAATATCTTTTTGCAATAACATCATTTTTTAAAAACATTACTTGTGCACCTTCTTTTAAAACAAGCTCTGCCTCTACAGGATACATATGCTCTGCAAAATCGCCTTCTACAACTGCTTTGTAGGTAAATGAAAGCTGATTTAACCTTAGTAATTGTTGTTGGTTAATTAAATCTGCCTGATTATTGTGAGAGGTAAGCGTAATGTATTTTTCATCTGCCGAAGGCGAAAAGGAAGGGCTAAACCGCATGTGTAAATCTTCATAATCATCTGCATCCATTGCATTGGTACGCACCTTATTTAGCAAGCGTACAAAACTTTCTTCTTTTTGGCGGTAAATTTTATTTAGCTCAATAAGTAATGGTGTTTGCTCTTTTATGGCATGGCTATCAAAAAAGAATGGAGAGCTGTAGTATTCACTTAAAATATTCCACTCTTCGTTTTTGGCTACAGGTTGCAATTGGTGTAAATCGCCAATGCAGAGTAATTGTACGCCTCCAAACGGTGTGCTGTAATTTCTTCTTACACTTCGTAAAATGGTGTCAATGGCATCCATTACATCACAACGTACCATACTTATTTCATCTATTATAAGCAACTCCATTTTGCGTAACAATTGCTGGCGTTGCTTGTTTTGCCGCATTTTTGCCAATAAATCTTCTTTACTGTTTTTTGTTGGCAAAAATGGGTGAAAGGGCAATTGAAACAAACTATGTAAAGTAACTCCTCCTGCATTAATTGCAGCAACACCTGTTGGTGCAGCAACAACCATAATTTTTGTAGCATTTTCTTTTAAATATTTCAGAAAAGTTGTTTTGCCTGTTCCTGCTTTTCCCGTAAGAAATATGTTTTCGTTGGTTTCGGTTACAAAGCGATATGCTAGCTCAAAGACTTCGTTTTTTTCAATAATAGCCACAGATTACACAGATTTACTCAAATGAAGAAATAAGATTAAAAAATAAGTCTTTTATATTCTAGAGAATTTCTGCCGAAGTTAATTATTAAACCAACAGATACATTACAGGCTTTTAAATAATTTAAAGTTTGGGCTATATGTTCGGCACTCATTTCTTTGTCAATAGCTTTAACTTCAACAATAATATTTTCAAAGAAAAGAAAGTCAGCAAAGAAGGAATGTTTTAGAATTTCACTTTTATATACTATGCTTAATTCTTTTTCTCTTTCAAAAGAAATGTGTTGCCATTTTGCTTCTAATGCCATGGCATCTTTATAAACAATTTCACTAAAGCCTTTCCCAAGATTACTATGCACTTCCATACACAAGCCTATAATATCATAGGTTTCTTGCTTGTACAAAAATTGGTTCATAAAAAATAATTTTAAGAGTTAAAAACAAAGCCACAGATTACACAAATGAACACAGATAATTTGTGCTAATCGGTGTAATCGGTGGCAAACCTCCTATGCTGCAGGCTTTTCCCCACCAATCATAAGCAATTCGTTTATCTGTATTTCAGTAATGTATCTTTTAACACCCTCTTTATCGGTGTAGCTACGGTTTACCAATTTACCCTCAAGAGCTACTTCTTTTCCTTTGGTTAAAAATTTTTCGGCAATATCTGCAACCTTACCCCAGGCAATAATGTTATGCCATGTAGTTTCGGTTTCTTTACGTCCTGTACGCCCTGTGTCGGTTTCGTTTGTGGCCATGCTAAAACGAGCAAGCTTTTTACCATTTTCTGTTGTTTTAACTTCAGGTGCGTTACCTAAGTTGCCAATCAATTGTACTTTGTTTCTTAATGCGTTCATAATTTTTGTTTTTGTGCCGTGCTAATGTTTTTGTTGCCGTGCTGTTAGTTAATTTATTTTTTGCCAACCCATTTTGTGATTGACAGTGCAAAGATGCGACGGCAAAAAAGGTTAGTCGGAGATTATCCTTTTACTTACCTTTATAACCGTATGTAAACGGATAGCGACTCTTTTAAATATTCTAAAACCCTTGCCTGTATTATGTTAACACAAAAAGAACCTAAAACCTGTTTAAGCTGTGGTAAAGCCGTAAAAGGCCGAAGCGATAAAAAATTTTGCGATGATTATTGTCGTGCAGCCTATAACAACGACTTAAAAAGTGCCAGTAATAATTTAATTAGAAATGTAAATAATGCCCTTGGTAAAAATCGTCGAGTTTTAGAAAATTTATTGCCCCAAGGAGAACCTACAGCAAAAACAAACAGAGATAAGTTGATTGAAAAGGGCTTTCAGTTTAAATACCATACGCATCTATATCAAACAAAAAACGGCAACACTTATTTTTATTGCTACGAATACGGATATCTTCCTTTAGAAAATAATTGGTATTTAATTGTGAAAAGGGAGGAGGACTAAATAGTTACCACAACATCTATCACTTGCAGCAAATCATTGCTATGCCATCTAAATCGTACTACATATCCATTAGCAGCAGCGGTTTTTAATCTGTAAGGTATTTTTAAAAAATAATTTACTGTAGTGCCTTCCATTGTTCCTTTTACTTCTTTTAAAAGTGCATCGGTAATTTTTATTGGGTTCAAATTTTTATCGTACACCCAAAACTCTTCTTTACCTTCTAAAATTCCTACAAAACTACTGCCGTCAATTTTTAAAATATCTAACGCTAAAAAAGCTGTTTTAGAGTTAGCTTTAACAGATGTATCTGTTGCGGCTTTTATACCCGTTACTTTTATATCATTAATTGAGGCTGTAATATTAGCTGCAGCGGTTAATGGTTTTGATATTTTAGATAACAGCAATGCTTCTCCGGGCCTGGTAATATTTAATGGAAACTCTAATCGTAATTGATTTTTACCCTTTAAATCATATAGCCTTATTTTAACGGTAGCTGTTGTATTAGCTTTAAGTATTGCACTTGTAAGATTGCATTTTATAATTAAAGGCGCTACATCTTTTGTTGCAAAACCTGTTGCAGCATTTGCGGCCAATATATTTAGTGATGTAAAAAGTGTTTCGCCTTTGGCAGATAAAATAATTAACTCTACCGCAGCAAATGTTATTTTTTTAGCATCGGTAGTAAATCCGTTTAACTTTTGCAGTTGAAACTCAATGTCTTTATTGGCAGGAACCCTATTGTTTAATAGCACCATGCCGTTTATTTTAACATCAATGTTTTTAAGGGTAATACCTTCTTGAAAATATTTTATTCCTGTAAAGGGGGCAATACTATTGCTTTGTGAAAATAAATTAGTTGAGCAAAAAATAGTTAAGGCTAAAACAATGAATGCTTTTGTTTTCATAAAATAGTTTTTTTTAACTGTGCATAAAATTTATTGATATTTTATTTTGGATGATTGTAATAGGCTTTTACGAATCATTCTTTAGAGCAGTGCCATATCTATAAAAATAAAAAAGGAGTGCTGCCTGCATTCCTTTTTTATAAAACGATATTAAAAACCTATCCATTCATACTGGTTAAAAACTCTGCGTTATCTTTCGTTCCCTTCATGTTTTTCAATAACGTATTAATGGCTTCTTCGGGGTTCATATCGGCCATGTGCTTACGCAATATCCACATACGCTGGAAGGTGTCTTTATCTAATAATAAATCATCTCTACGTGTACTTGAGCCTACAATATCAATAGCAGGGTAAATACGGCGGTTGCTTAATTTACGTTCTAACTGCAACTCCATATTACCTGTTCCTTTAAATTCTTCAAAAATTACTTCATCCATTTTACTTCCGGTTTCAACTAAAGCGGTTGCAATAATAGTAAGCGATCCACCATTTTCTATTTTACGGGCAGCACCAAAAAATTGCTTAGGTTTTTGCATGGCATTAGCCTCTACACCACCACTTAATACTTTACCGCTGCTTGGCGCTACCGTATTATGGGCTCTTGCCAAACGGGTAATACTATCTAATAAAATAACCACATCATGCCCACTTCTACCAGACGTTTTGCTTTTTGCAAAGCAATGGTTGAAACCTTTACATGTTTTTCGGCCGGCTCATCAAATGTACTTGCAATTACTTCTGCTTTTACGCTACGCTCCATATCGGTAACTTCCTCAGGCCTTTCATCTACCAACACAATCATTAAATAACACTCCGGATGATTTTCTGCAATGGCATTAGCCAATTCTTTAAGCAACATGGTTTTACCCGTTTTTGGTTGGGCAACAATTAAGCCACGCTGGCCTTTACCAATTGGGGTAAACAAATCCATTATTCTTGTACTGTAATTACTTGCGCTGGTACAAAGGTTTAAATTTTCGAAACGGAAAAGCGGTGTTAAATAATCAAACGGAACTCTGTCTCTTACTTCATCCGGCTTTTTACCATTTATAGTATCTACTTTTAATAAAGCAAAATATTTTTCACCTTCTTTTGGCGGACGAACGCTGCCGTAAACGGTATCACCGGTTTTTAAACCAAATAGTTTTATTTGAGATGGCGACACATAAATATCATCGGGGCTGCTTAAATAATTGTAATCGCTGCTACGTAAAAAACCATATCCATCGGGCATCATTTCTAAAACACCTTCGCCTAATATAATACCATCAAATTCTATATTAAAACTTGGTTGATCTCTGCGCTGCTGATATTGGCGTGGTTTTTTTGCTCTGTTTCTTCAGGCATTTCTACCTCCGGTTGCTGCACATCTTCTTCGGCCAAAAGCTTAGCAAATGCAGGTGGCAAGGTAGTTTGCTCTCCGGTTATGGGTTGCAAATCTATTTCTTCCTCTTCCTCGGCCGGCTTAGCTTTTTTTACGGGCTTTTTTTCTATCTCCGGCTTTTTTGCCTTAGCATGAATTTCTTTTTTTACCGGAGCCGCTTCTTGCATTACCTCTGCTTCTTCGCTGCTGTTGGCAGTAGTAGTTTTTACAATACGTTTGCGTTTTGGCTTATCGTCTTCGGTGGGTTTTTGTGCTGCGTTCATAATAGCTTGTTTATCCAGAATTTTATAAATTAAATCCTGCTTGTTAAGTTTTTTTGCGTTGGAAATGGATAATTGCTCGGCAATGTCAAGCAATTCAGGAACGAGTAAATCGTTCAGTTGTAAAATATCGTACATAAAAAATTGAAAATGAATTTTTCAAAAAAGCCTATCTGTTTGTCTGAGTTTTCCGATAATTATCGAAAGAGAATTTGTTTTTGATTGGAAGAATACTATCTGATAAAGAGAATGGTTGGATAAACTTATCAGCGTTTTCCAGCCTCAAAAGTACAAGGTTTTTGGTAAAAACAAGAATTTTTTTGAGCATATCATAATATATTTAGCATAACGCTATATGTGTTTTACATAGTCAAATCAATGCTTTAGCACTTGTATCATTATCTTTGCAGCCAATAAAAGTGATATATGTTTAACAAAAAAGAGAGAAAATTGCAGCTATTTTGGTTGGCGAAAAAGTAAATTACAGCACTACTGTAATGGGTTGGGTACGTACATTTAGAAACAACCAGTTTATTGCCCTTAACGATGGTAGCACCAACAATAATTTACAGGTAATGGCCGAGTTGGGTAAATTTAGCGATGATGTATTAAAAAGATTAACAACCGGTGCTTGTATAAAAGCAACCGGCCAAATTATACCATCTTTAGGCAAAGGGCAAAAAGTAGAGCTAAAAGCAGATACCATAGAAATATTAGGCGATAGTGATGCCGAAAAATTTCCTTTACAACCCAAAAAACATAGCCTTGAGTTTTTACGGGAAAAAGCACATTTGCGTTTTAGAACAAACACCTTTGGAAGCGTATTTAGAGTACGCCATGCTTTGGCATTTGCAGTGCATAAATTTTTTAACGATAAAGGTTTTGTGTATTTACACACACCCATTATTACTGCCAGCGATGCCGAAGGTGCCGGCGAAACGTTTAGGGTAACTACATTGCCTGTAGATGGCACCGCTCCCAAAAACGAAGATGGGTCCATTAATTTTAAAGAAGATTTTTTTGGACATAGTACAAACCTAACCGTTAGCGGCCAGCTTGAGGGCGAATTGGCAGCGATGGCATTTAGCGACATTTACACTTTTGGCCCAACCTTTAGGGCCGAAAACAGCAATACCACAAGGCATTTGGCCGAGTTTTGGATGATAGAACCCGAAATGGCTTTTTACGATTTAGAAGACAATGCAAACCTTGCAGAAGAGTTTATTCGCTATGTAATTAAATATGCTATTGATAACAATAAAGAAGATATTGAATTTTTAGCACAGCGTTTGGCCGAGGAAGAAAAAGCACTGCCCCAAGATAAGCGTAGCGAAATGGGCTTGGTAGAAAAACTGGAGTTTGTAATTAACAACGATTTTGAACGATTAACGTACACAGAGGCTATTTCTATTTTAAGAGAAAGTAATCATAACAAGAAAAAGAAGTTTCAATATTTAATTGAAGGCGATGGTTGGGGAATAGATTTACAAAGTGAGCACGAACGTTATTTGGTAGAAAAGCATTTTAAAAAACCCGTTATTTTAACCAACTATCCGGCCGCTATAAAAGCATTTTATATGCGGCAAGATGATGGCTGTGCCGAAGGAAGACAAACTGTTGCGGCTATGGATATTTTGGCACCGGGCATTGGCGAAATTGTTGGTGGCAGCCAAAGAGAAGAAAGATTAGATAAATTAGAGCAACGCATGAAGGAAATGAATATTCCTGCCGATGAATTGTGGTGGTATTTAGATACCCGTAGGTTTGGCGCTTGCCCTCATGCAGGCTTTGGGCTTGGCTTTGAGCGGTTGGTACAATTTGTAACCGGTATGGGAAATATAAGAGATGTAATTCCTTTCCCGAGGTATCCTAAGAGTGCGGAGTTTTAAATTTGGCAAAATAAGAATAGCACTAAAAAAAGGCCAACATTTCTGTGGCCTTTTTGTTCCCCTTATTGACGAAAGAGGCAGCTTATTCCCTTTGATTAATTTTATAACACTCAGAAAATTAAATGGTTAGACTTCCTGTAAATTTGAATGAGCTAACTGTTTCATAAAACTGCAAAAAACAAAGTTCTGAACTGCTCCCGTCGGGGTAATATGATCTTCTCTTTTACACTCCACATTTTTAAAATCAGATTTTTCAAACTTTTCTTTCATTCCATCTTCATCATATTGTCTGATCTCTAATCCACTACACTTTTTTGGACCGTCAACTGAAAACGTTCCAATGATTACCATTCCATTAGTAGCATTTTTTACAATATTTAGATATTTTTCAATTTTTTCAGGATCGGTTTGAAAATGGAAGGCTGCTCTGTCGTGCCATACATCATACATTTCATTTGGTTTAAAATCCAAAATATCACTTACAATCCATTTTACTTTATTTACATCATTACCTAACCTTTCTTTAGCTCTAAGAATGGCGGCTTCTGAAATATCCAAAACCGACACATTAGTATAGCCCTCGGTTAACAAAAAATCAACCAATTTACTATCACCACCACCTATATCAATAATTTTAGCAGCCTTAGGAATATGGAACTTATGAATAAACTCTAATGAAACGGCAGGCACATCCTGCGTCCAACTCACTTCATTAGGTTGTTTTGTTTTATAAATTATTTCCCAATGCTCTTTTAAATTCTCTTTCATTCAGTAAATTTCGTGGATATGTCTACATTAAACTGTAATAAAAGTTACTCAAATAAAGTCAATAAAAAAGGGTCATACTCTCAAAGTATAACCCTTTTATCTTTTACTAGCTCCCCAATCAGGACTTGAACCTGAGACCCTCTGATTAACAGTCAGATGCTCTAACCAACTGAGCTATTGAGGAGTGTTACTTTTAAATAACGGATTGCAAAAATAGGGCTTTTTAGTTTTTTAGAAAAAAATAAACGTAATTATTTAAGGTTAAAACAGGCTGTTTTGTATTATTCCAATAAAAACCCCTTCCTTTTTAACTTCTATGGGGTGAGTTTTTAAAAAATAACCCTCTCCACTAACATTGCGGCCATTTTGCAAGGCAAATTTATACCTGTGCAAGGGGCAAATAATATTACCCACGGCATCAATGTGCCCCTGTGCCATTACACCACTGGCATGCGGACATTTGGCAGCACAAGCATGTAATGTATTGTTATAAACAGCTATACATATTTTTTTACCGGCAATTTCAATTTCGGTTAACCCTGTAGGCGAAATATTTAATTCCGAAATATCTTCGGCTATTTTATGCCATTTTAATACCATACTTTTTTAAGACGCCTTGTTGCTTAGAATGATAGAATATTATATTAATAAAAAAACTCTGCCTTGTAAGGATATCTGATTCTGTACATATCTCTTACAGCATTTAAAATTGTTTGGCGAAGAATATCAATATTTTGTTTTTCGGTGGCCGATACAAAAACACAATTGCCTTTTGTTTCGTTTTGCCAACGTTGCTTAAGGTCGTTCAAAATTTCTTGTTTTACATCTTCCTGCAACCACTGATCAAATGTATTTTTTACAAATGCATCCATTTTATTAAAAACGGTTATGGTTGGTTTTTCGGTAGCGCCTAATTCGGCAAGTGTTTTATTTACTACATTAAACTGCTCTTCGTACTGTGGGTGAGATATATCTACCACATGTATTAACACATCGGCTTCCCTTACTTCATCTAAAGTGCTTTTAAAACTTTCAACTAAATGATGTGGCAACTTACGTATAAACCCAACGGTATCGCTTAATAAAAAGGGGGTTTGTTCAAATACAATTTTACGGGTAGTGGTATCCAGTGTTGCAAATAATTTATTTTCGGCAAATACTTCACTCTTGCTTAATACTGTCATTATAGTTGACTTTCCTACATTGGTGTAGCCAACCAGTGCCACTCTAATAAACTCACCTCTGTCTTTTCTTTGGGTAAATGCTTGTTTATCTATTTCGGTTAAGCGTTTGCGTAATAAACTTATTTTATCTTTTACTATACGTCTGTCTGTTTCAATTTCGGTTTCGCCGGGGCCACGTGTACCTACACCGCCGCCCTGCCTTTCCAAATGCTTCCACATACCCCGTAGCCTGGGTAAAATGTATTGATACTGCGCCAACTCTACCTGTGTTTTGGCTTGTGCTGTTTTTGCACGGCTGGCAAATATGTCTAAAATCAAATCGCTTCGGTCAATTGTTTTTACATTTAGTTCATCGCTGATGTTTTGTATTTGAGAGCCTGTAAGCTCATCATCAAATATTACAATATTAATATTGCCTTTTAATAAAATATACTGTTTTATTTGCTCCAACTTTCCTTTACCTACAAAAGTTTTGCTATCGGGATGGGGTAGTTTTTGGGTAAATCTTTTTAAGGTAGTAGCGCCTGCGGTTTCTGCTAAAAATGCCAGTTCATCCAAATACTCGTTTACTTGTTGTTCGGTTTGTTCTTTAGTTACTAAGCCTACAAGTACTGCATTTTCTTCTTTGTTTACTATTTGTTTTTTTTCGATCAATGTTATTGTGATTTTGGCAAAGGTAGCCACAGATTGAACAGATTAGCACAGATAATTAATGTAAAATGTATTGTTAGATAATTTGTGGTAAAATTATTCTCCCGCCGATGGCGCATATTTCGCTGAAATGAATAGGCTATTTACTTTTCGCTACTTCTAAGATGTAAAAGTAGCCACAGACCCGCCTACCGACATAGGCAGGTTGAACAGATTATTACAGATGTTTAATATAACAAAAAAACGTTCCGCTGGTAGACGGGACGTTTAAAAATATTTTTATAAATTTTATTTTTTTGCACCATTATTACCAACCCACTTATTCATTTCGGAACATGGTTTGTACTCATCATCTACCATTATATAATAGGTTGGTATTTTTTTATTAAACCATGTTTCTAAAATATCATTCTTTTTTTCTTCTAAAGCTCTTGTTGCCACACGGTCGTAATCGTCTTTTAAATTCTCTCTGTGCGGTTCTGTTTTGGTTTTTAAATACACAATTCTAATTCCTTTTTTGCCTCTTTCATCGGTGTATTCGGTTGGTTGGGAGTACTGGCCAACTTTTAAATCTTTAAGCATGGTAACCAATGAAGGATCTAACTGATCAATAGTTACATAATTACTTCCATCTTTGCCACTTATTTGGCCTGCGTTAAATTTACTGGCCTCATCATCGCTGTATTTATTTACTGCAACACCAAAGCTTAAAGTACCTGCTATTAATTTTGCTCTTACCGAATCTAATTTTTCTAACCCTTGCCTCATTTCGATTGATGTTACCTGCGGTATTAGTAAAATATGACGTACCACAGCATCGTCGCCACTGCGGCTTACCAATTGTAAAATATGGTAACCAAATCTTGTTTTAAATGGGTTAGATATTTGTCCTTCTTTAAGCGTAAAGGCTTTGTTTAACCAAACCGGATCAAGCTCTTTACTGTTGCGATTAATTTCGTACTGGCCGCCGGTTTCTTTACTGCCCGGATCCATGGTGTACATACCTGCAACTGTTTTAAAATCTTTTTTGCCCGATTCTATTTGTTGCTTGTATCCTTTAAGTTGTTCAATACAATATTCCTCTGCCTCTCTACTGGCTTTTGGATAAGTTATAATTTGGCTTATTTCTACCTCACTTTCGTATAAAAAAAGGCTGTCTTTTGGTATTTTATCGTAATAGGCTTTTACTTCGTTTGGTGTAATGCGTACATCGCTTACTACTTTATTACGCATGGCTTGTGCCAGTTTTCTATCTCTAAACCCGTCTTTAAAATCTTCTTTTAATTGGTAGATGGTTTTTCCTGCCACTCTTTCCAGTTCATCTTTTGAACCGTACTGGCCAATAAAACCTCTTATTTGATTATCAATTTCTGTTTCAATTTCTTCGTCGGTAACGGGTAATGAATCTTTTTCGGCTTGAAGAACCAGCGCTTTTATGCCCATTGCCTGCTCAAGTACAAGGCATCTTGCATTATCGGGCACTTCCATTCCCTGACGTTGCATATCAATAATGCTGTTATCTATGTCGCTTTTTAAAATTATTTTGTCGCCTACTACGGCTACTATTTTATCGGCAACAACCCGTTGTGGTTGTGCAAATGAAATAAAAAATGAAAAGAATAAAGTAAGAAATAAGAAAATTTGTTTCATTTGTTTTATTTTTTGTTTCGCACTTGTTGAATAATGATATTTAGTACAAGAGTGCGACGCCAATGCAGCCGAAAATAGTTTAGCTGCCGGGTTCAAAATTATATTTTACAAATGTTAAAAGCCACAATAGTTGTGGCTTTTAACAAAAGATTACAGTGTTCGTTTTACTTCAATTTCTTCAAATGCCTCTACTATATCGCCAATTTTAATATCGTTGTAATTACGAATGGTTAAACCACACTCCATATTAGTGGTTACGTCTTTTGCATCGTCTTTAAAGCGTTTTAAACTGCCCACCTCGCCGGTAAATATTACAATACCATCCCTTACCAAACGAATACGGTTGTTACGGGCCAATTTACCATCTAATACAAAACAACCTGCCACAGTGGCTTTATCAAACTTGTAGGTTTCCCTTATTTCTACATTACCCAATATTTTTTCTTCTACTGTAGGTTCAAGCAAACCTTCCATGGCGCTCTTAATTTCTTCAATAGCGTTGTAAATAATAGAGTATAGTTTAATTTCAATTCCTTCTTGTTCTCCTAAACGAGCTGCTTGTAATGTAGGACGAACGTTAAAGCCTATAATAATGGCATCAGATGCATTTGCAAGTGTTACATCGCTTTCGGTAATAGCACCTACGGCTTTATGTATTACTCTAACCACAATTTCTTCGGTACTAAGTTTTTGTAAACTATCGCTTAATGCTTCTACCGATCCATCCACATCTCCTTTAATAATTACATTTAACTCTTTAAAGTTTCCTAATGCCAACCTGCGTCCAATTTCATCTAATGTAATATGTTTTTTGGCTCTCATACCTTGCTCTCTTAATATTTGGCCACGTTTGTAGGCTGTTTCTCTTGCCTCTGCTTCATCTGCATATACTTTAAATGTTTCACCGGCTTGCGGTGCACCATTTAAACCTAATATTAATACCGGTGTAGATGGCGGAGCATCTTCTACACGTTGGTTACGCTCATTATACATGGCTTTTACTTTACCAAAAAACTGTCCGCTCACAATCATATCGCCCTGGCGTAAAGTACCATTTTGTACCAGGATGGTAGCTACATAGCCACGTCCTTTATCTAAAGAGGCCTCAATAATGGTGCCGTTTGCCGGCCTGTCCGGATTAGCTTTTAGTTCCAGAATATCGGTTTCAAGCAATATTTTTTCAAGTAATTCATCTATGTGTAATCCTTTTTTGGCGCTTATTTCCTGGCTTTGATATTTACCTCCCCAGCTTTCTACAAGTATATTCATACCTGCTAATTGCTCTTTAATTTTTTCGGGGTTAGCACCATCTCTGTCTATTTTATTAATAGCAAAAATCATAGGCACATTAGCGGCCTGTGAGTGAGATATGGCTTCTTTTGTTTGAGGCATTACTGCATCATCTGCATCAACTACAATCACGGCGATATCGGTAACTTTTGCACCCCTTGCCCTCATGGCTGTAAAGGCCTCATGGCCCGGAGTATCTAAGAAAGTGATGTTTCTGCCATTTTTTAAGGTTACTTCGTAAGCGCCAATATGTTGTGTAATACCACCAGCCTCACCGGCAATTACATTGGTGTGGCGTATATAATCCAGTAAAGATGTTTTACCATGATCTACGTGGCCCATAATGGTAACAATTGGAGCTCTTGGTTTTAAATCTGCTTCATCATCCACATCTTCTTCTACTTCCAGCTCAGCAGCATCATCAACGCCTATAAACTCTACTTCGTAATTAAATTCGCTTGCTACAAGTTCAATAACATCGGCCTCTAAGCGCTGGTTAATGGAAACCATTATACCTAAACTCATACACTTGCTAATAACATCGGCAAAGCTTACGTCCATTAAATTGGCTAACTCACTTACCGAAATAAACTCGGTAACTTGTAGTTTGTTATCTGTACCGCTATCTGCGCCTGCTAATTCGGCATGTTCGTCTCTTTTTTGCTTACTGTATTTAGCTTTAAGGCTTTTGCCCCGGCCGCCTGCACCTGCAAGCTTAGCTTGTGTTTCTTTTAATTTATCTTGTATTTCTTTTGCGTCAATTACTTTATCTTCTCTGCGGCCTGTGCCTGTTGCACCACCACGATTTTGACCACCTTGGTAACCGCCACGGTTTTGTGTGCCGCCTGTACGGTTTTGACCGCCCTGATAACCGCCACGGTTTTGTGTGCTACCGCCTTGTTGCTGGCCTTGTGCACCACGGTTTTGGCCTGTGCCTTGTTGTTGCTGGCCGCCTTGTTGCTGAGTTCCGGTGCCTCCACCTTGCTGGCCACCTTTTTTCTCAATAGGTATGCGTTTGCGTTTGCGCTTATCTTCCGTATCCCTTTTTGGCCTTGTGTCGTTATCTACAGGTAATTCTATTTTACCCAAAATTTTAGGGCCAGTTAATTTTTCTGCCTGTATGTTTTCAATTACTGCCGGTACATCTTCTTTAGGTTCTTCTTTTTTAGGCTCAACTACTACTTTAGCCTCTTCTTTCGGCTCTTCCTTTTTTTCGACTTTTTTGGTAGTTTTTTTAGGTGCTTCCTCTTTCTTTTCTTCTTTTTCTTCTGCCTTTTTTGTTGATTTTTTTGGTCGGGTAGATGAGTCTATTGCATCTAAATCTATTTTAGTAACAACCTTAGGAGCTTCCAGTGCAGGTGCATCTATTTTAGTTACATCTGTTGTTGGTGCTTTTTCTTCGGCTTTTTTTCTCTTCAACAACAACTTTAGGCTCTTCTACCTTTTCGGGTTCTTTTACTTCAACAGGCTTGGCTGTTTCTTTTTTCTTTATAGAAAGATCTTGTTCGTCTTTTTTCTTTTTTGGCTCAGATGTGGTGCCTGTTTTAACCAACTCTACTTTTTCGGCTTTTTCTTTGGCGGCTTTATCTTGCTGAAACTCCGATTGCAAAACCCTGTACATGGGTTCTGTAAGTTTGGATGTAGGCTTTAAATCGTCGCTGCTAAATCCTTTGGATACAAGAAAGTCTACCAAGGTGTCTTTACCTATGTTAAACTCTTTGGCCGCAGCCATTAACCTTGGTGTATTTAATTCTGACATATTTATTTTTTGTTAGCGGCTTTTAAGATACTTATGTACCATAAAGTTTCGATAACGCTGTTACTTTTAACTTATTAACTTAAAACTTTTCTTTACTAAATTATTCTTTTCCAAACTCTTCTTCCAATATTCTTCTTACATCTGCAATGGTTTCTTTCTCCAGGTCGGTTCTGCGTTCCAGCTCTTCGGCACTTAATTCCAGTACAGAGCGTCCGGTATCGCAACCTACTTTTTTCAACGCTTCAATTACCCATGGCTCAATTTCATCTGTAAATTCATCCAAATCAATATCAAATTCATCTACTTCGCCTTCGTTATCCCTAAACACATCTATTTCAAAACCTGTTAACTCACTTGCCAATTTAATATTTACTCCACGGCGGCCTATGGCTAATGAAACCTGGTCTGGCTTTAAGTAAACATTTACATGTTTGCCTTCCATATCTACATCCATGCTGGTAATTTTTGCAGGAGTTAACGAACGTTGTATAAGTAATTGTGTATTAGCTGTCCAGTTAATAACATCTATATTTTCGTTCTTTAATTCTCTTACAATGCCGTGTATACGGCTACCTTTCATACCAACGCAAGCGCCTACGGGGTCAATTCTGTCGTCGTAGCTTTCTACGGCAACCTTGGCTCTTTCTCCCGGATCTCTCACAATTTTTTTAACTACTATTAAGCCATCAAAAATTTCCGGCACTTCAATTTCAAGAAGTTTTTCGAGGAACTCGGGGCTTGTTCTTGATATTATAATTACAGCCTGGCTGTTTTTAAGCTCTACTTTTTTAACTACACCACGTACCGTTTCGCCTTTTTTAAAGTAATCGGATGGTATTTGTTCCGATTTTGGCAGCAACATTTCGTTTCCTTCTTCATCTAATATTAAAACTTCTTTTTTCCATACCTGATAAACCTCGCCGCTTACTATTTCGCCAACTCTGTCTTCGTATTTTTTTATTAAAATATTCTTTTTAAGGTCGTTAATACGGGCTGCAAGCGTTTGTTTACCGGCCAAAATTGCACGGCGGCCAAATTCTTTTTGAATATCAACTTCTTCGTACAACTCTTCACCCACATTATAATCGGGCTCTATTTTACGGGCATCTTTTAGCTCAATTTCGGTTAGGGTGTTGTATAAATCATCGTCGTCAACAATGGTTCTGCGTCTAAAAATTTCCAAATCGCCCTTTTGGTCGTTTACGATAACATCAAAACACTCATCGCTACCGTATTTTTTACGGATAAGTGTTTTAAATACATCTTCCATCACCTTCATTAGCGTAGGACGATCGATATTTTCGGCCTCTTTAAACTCCTGAAACGAGTCAATTAAATTTATACTTGCCATATTCCTCTCCGGCCTCAGTTTTACATCCCCGCCGGTGTAGGGGTTTTGTTATATAATTAAAACTTAATTTGAACTTTTGTTTGTTTTATGTCGATTATAGGCAGTTCCAGGCATGTTATTGTCTGTTTTTTGCCTTTCCCTTCCGTTATTTCTACAGTAATTTGCTCATCGGTTGCTGCTAATAATTTGCCTTCTATTTTAGTTTCGTCTGTTTTTATGACCTCTACAAAGCGGCCTACATTTTTTTTATATTGGCGTATTAGCTTAAGTGGTTCATCTATTCCGGGGCTGGATACTTCCAGCGAAAAATCTCCATCGGGATAAAGCCCCATTTCTTCCATTTGCTTATACAAGGCTCGGTTTATTTTTATACATTTTTCGAGGGGTAAACCACCATCGGCATCTATATAAATTTTAAAGTTGTTGGTTGGCTTTATTTTTACAGATACCAAAAATACATCCTCTTGTAAAAGGGGTTGTAGCAGGTTTTGTACTGTTTGTATAGCTGTATCTGTGCTCATTATAAAAGAAGAAGGGAACTGTTAGGTTCCCTTCTGTTGTTTCTTTGTATACTGCAAATATACTAAAGGGTTGGCAAATGGCAAAATGAAATTAATGTTTACTTTTGGGTGGGGGGTATATCTTAGAATTCGGATCAAGGCTGGGCTGCTGTCTTTTATAAAAATATAAAAAACTAAAATGAATAAATTAATCATAGTATTATCTGATATTTTACCCATTTGTGCATTTTTGTCATTTGTTTGTAGAATTGTATTATTTTATTATATCGATGATAACGCACAACCGAAACAGTTTAACGGCATTTTACCTTTAACGGCAATTATACCCTTTTCAACAAAAGACTTTATAGGGAAGAATAAAAAAATTCGAATTTATGCGAATATTTCGCTGTATCTATTTTTTATTCTTATGATGTTACTTCTTTTTGTTGTACTTTTTGGAAGATTTAAGGGATTAGATATTTGATAATGAGAGATAGGTTTTTTCCGCTGCTGTTAGTAACTCACCGATAGCCATTGTGGTTTATTGAAGGGTAAGCTAAGAGTGTTAGCGTACCAACAACAATGCGGCGGTGGAAAAAAATTAATAAAATAAATTGAATGTGCGATGTTATCGGCGATTACAAAGCCACATAAGCTATAGGCATAAACAACAGTAAAAACTTGCGCTTGTTTAGTGCCATTAAATTAACACTACTGTAATAATAAGTAAGTAGCATGCTTAAACCACTTCCCTAAACCTTAAAATGTAGGCACAGTAATTAGTATGTGTTGGTTATGATAGATAGTGGAAGTAACCGGCATAAACACCACAACTGTCCAAAAGCCATTTCGTACCAAAGTCGTATCTATGTTGTACCAAAGCTGTACCAATACCCATTGCACTATAATTCCAAATTTTTCATCTGTTTCCACCCAACTCCCACTCATAATATTTTAACAAACAGCTATTTGCTAGTTTTATACCTTTGTGCCATTATGTTACGCACACTATTATTGCTATTGGGTTTGTACTTGTTGTACAGCTTATTTTGAATTTATTATTCCTGTTTACAACACTACTACACAGGTAAAGAAAAAGGTTGGCGAAATGCAGCAAAAAATGCATGAGCAAATGCAGCAACAGCAAAATGGCTATAATGCCACCACACCCAAACAACCTGCCGAAAAGCCCAAAAGAGATGATTATATTGACTTTGAGGAAGTAAAGCAAGGATAACCCCATACAAAATATTGGGTGCTAGATGGCAGCAACCATCAGCGGTATAACTTCTTCAATAGTTTGATGGGATAATAAAAGATGAGTGTGCATGCCAACGGTTTGCGCCGGCGGTATATTTATGGCAGAGTCGTCTATAAAAAGCGTTTCGGCTGCGTTTATGCCGGCATCATGTAAAACAAATTCGTAAATAGTTAAGTGCGGTTTTCGTAAATGAATATTGTTAGAGTAGTATGCTTTGGTAAAACAATTGCTTAAATGTTTTCCGTTATATTTTTGAGTAAACAACTGCTGAAATGCGGTCTGATGAATACTATTGGTATTGCTTAGTAAATACACATTGTATTGCTGCATTAAGGTTTGTAAATATGCTATGCTTTTGGGCCTAAAGTCAAGTAAAATGGAATTCCACGCTGTTTTTATTTGCTGGTTGGTTAGGGACGTTGGGCATAGTTGCTTAATGGTTTCATAAAACACTTCGTCGGTAATTTGGCCTGTTTCTAAATCTTCAAATAATTTGTTGGCGGTAACCTGCGAAAACATTTCTTCAAAATGCAAAATGCCCAATGCATTAAAAGCATTAATCGGTTTGTTATAATCTATATCTATCAATACACCACCTAAATCTAAAAGGATATTTTTTATTTTACCGGCCATTCTCTTTTTTTTTACAAAAATAGGGCACAGTAAATGGATTACATTTATAAAAATGGGGTTTGGAAGGTTAGTACTCTTTTTAATGCTGTTTTGTAAACATTTCTTTTATAATTTGCATTGGCACACTATTTGAAAACATAAAGAATAAACCAACAAAATGAATAGCGTTAAATTAATTTTTAGTATTGCTTCAATGGCATTATTAGCATCTTGTAACAGTTGCAAAAACAGTAAGCAGGCAACAGCAACAAGCACCAATACCGGCGCAACCGTAAACAATCCCTGGCTTGGCGAAACAAAATGGGTGTTTGAAAACTACACCAAAAACCCTGTTGCCCATTTAACTACAAAGCCTTCACTCAATTTTGAAACAGTTGACGAAAAAACAGTTAGCTACAGTGGAAAAAGTTTTGTAAATAATTACAGTGGCACATTAACTGTAATAAAAAATGTAATTACAAAAAGTACGAAGGTATGTCAACACAAATGGCTTCTGCCGATGATAATTTAAATAAACTGGAATACACCTACTTTCAAAATATTAATAAAATTGCCCAATACAAAATTGACGGCAATAAACTAATGTTAATATGTGTTAATGAAAATAATGAAGTTGTTGAGGAGATGATTTTTACAAAAGGCTAACAAGCATTATTTTTTTGAGCCACTCTCTCCTAATACTTCATCTTCATCTGCCTTAATCTTTACCGAATTAAAGTTTAAATTATTGCCTGCAAACTTTTCGTAGTTATGATACACTACATTTAGGGCAATAAAATTCATTACATAATTACGTGTTTCAGCAGGCAAATAGGGCTTTACATCCCAAAAACTTGGGTTGGTTTTGCCGGTTTTACGCATGGCATCCCACACATTTCCTATGCCACAATTGTAACTTGCTACAACTAAAAGCCAGTTATTGTTAAGGTTTTTGCAGCGGTCTCGTAGGTAACGGGCTGCTGTTTGAGTAGATCGGGCAAAGTTTTTACGTTCGTCCTTTATAGTTGGTTTTTTTGCTACTGCTTTTGCAGTATCGGGTACTTTTAGGGCCTTTTGTTTCAGCGCTAACTTTTTTTCCTCGGCTGTTGGTTGCGGTATGTATTTTAAGCCATATTCCTTTGCAACTTCATCCATAATTTGCCAATAACCCACAGCGCCTGCACCGGAAACGGCGTTGCCGTTAAAAGCACTTTCCAGCGCTATCAGTACTTTAAATTCCTGCGGTACATTGTATTTTTTAAAGGTTTTAGTTACTTTAGGAAAGATGGTTTTGCCTTTTTTATACATCCGTATCAGGTAATCTCTTCTGTTTTCAGAGAATTTTTCTACATAATCTTTTGATTCATCTTCATTTCCAACTAAAATAGATGGATAAACCACATTGGCAGGAATAGTTATATAGGCAGCTTCTTTTTTTACGGCAGCCAGCAACAGTTTTTTGGAAGTATCTGCCTTTATATGTGCCGATGCAGCTTTAACATTTGCACTTGCAAATAACACCATTGCTACACCAAGCAGCGTTTTAACTAAAAAGATATTCTTATTAAAATATACTCTCATGCTTTCTTTGAACGTTATAATGACGAAAAACGGGGTTCTAAAGTTAACGCCGTAAGGGCATTCATATTGCCTTTTCACAAAAATTTATGACCTTTATTACCAAAATAGTACAATATGCGTTTCTTTTTACTGCTTTTTTGTTTTTTAAATTTTGCTGCCAAAGCACAGGAGTTGTTGCCTGCAGATAAAGACTTAAATAGTATTATTGATAAAGAACGCCAGGCTTACCAACGGTTGGGTGGGGCAGGTGGCGGCTCCGGCACGGTGCTAACTTTTGCCAGTAACAATTTTGATGTAAAATATTACCGTTGTGAGTGGGAAGTAGATCCTGCTATCAGATATATTACCGGCAAAGTAACTATTTACTACACCGTTACGGTGGCAACAAACTCTATTACATTAGATTTAATGAGCTCATTAGTGGCCGATAGTGTAAAACAACGTAATACACTTCTTACCAAATCTCAAACAACGAATACACTTACAATAGACTTTCCTGCATCGGTTAATGCCGGTGTGTTAGATTCTATTAGTGTTTTTTACAAAGGGGTGCCTGCCAATACAGGGTTTGGTTCGTTTATTACAGATGTACACGGCTCTCCATCAACACCTGTTATGTGGAGTTTAAGTGAGCCTTATGGCAGCCGAGATTGGTGGCCCTGCAAAAATGGGTTAGACGATAAAGCCGACTCTGTAGATATTATAGTTACCAACCCTGTAGCATACAAGGCTGCAGCTAATGGCATGTTACAAAGCGAAACACTTATTGCTGCCGGTACAAAAAGAGTGGCACATTGGAAACACAGGTACCCTATTGCCAGCTACTTAATGTGCTTTGCGGTAACCAACTTTAGTGTGTTTAACGAAATTATTGCCTTGGGTACAACCAATTTACCTTTTCAAACCTATTGTTATCCCGAAAGTTTGGCAGGCTTTCAATCGGGTAGCGCAAGCCTTACTTATGCCATGCAGTTGTTTCATGATAAATATGGCGATTATCCGTTTATTAAAGAAAAATACGGACATGTACAGTTTGGTTGGGGTGGCGGTATGGAGCACCAAACATCTACTTTTATTGTTAACACATCCGAAAACCTTACCTCACACGAATTAGCGCATCAATGGTTTGGCGATAAAATTACCTGCGGTAGTTGGGAAGATATTTGGCTTAACGAAGGTTTTGCCACATACTCTACCCGAATGTACAGAGAAGCTAAATATGCCGCTAATGCCGATGCTCTATTAAATGAACGAAAAAATGAAATAAATTTTATTACATCTGCACCGGATGGCTCTGTTAAGGTAGATGATACTACAAACGTTAACCGAATTTTTAACAACAGGCTTACCTATTACAAAGGCTGCTATGTAATAATGATGCTGCGTTGGATACTTGGCGATAATACATTTTTTACGGCTATTAAAAATTATCAAAAAGATCCGGCTTTAGCGTATGGTTATGCCAGAACGGCCGATTTAAAAAGACATTTAGAGCAAGCCAGTGGCAAAAACTTAACCGAGTTTTTTAAGGATTGGTACAGTGGGCAAGGTTACCCAAGTTATAAAGTAAGCTGGAACATGGTAGGCTCCGGTTTTGTAAATATTAAAATGGAGCAAACCACATCTCACTCATCGGTTAATTTTTTTGAGCTACCCGTTGCTTTAAAATTTAAAAATGCCACACAGGAGCAAACTATCGTTGTAGATAATAAAACCAATGGCGAAACTTTTTTAAAAAGCATATCCTTTTTACCCGATACTGTTTTAGTAGACCCTGCAATTTGGCTAATTACCCGAAACAATACTACCGTAAAGTTGCAGCCGGTAAATTTTCCTGCAAATACAATTAAAGTAGGCGCTAATCCTTTTAAAGATAAGTTTAGCATCTTTTTATACAATATATCTGCTCCAAACTTAAAAGTTATTTTATATAACACTTTGGGGCAACGTGTAATAACAAAAGAAGTAACGCTCACTACTAATGTAGATGCAGAAGTAATAATGCCTACAGCCAACCTGGCAAGCGGTACATACTTTTTAAAATTACCGGCGATAATATTAAGTATGTAAAAAAACTGGTTAAGTAAAAATTTATATAAATTTTATTATCTGGTTATTTTTTATTGTTGCACATTTGCAGCAATAATTAAAGTATAACCCACTACTCTCCAAACTTGGCAAAAAAGAAAAAATCGGCTTTACGGCTGCTGGTAATTAATCTTATTATTTTAACTGTTACAGGTTTTATTACTTATCTTATTTCTAACCAATTAAATCAATCTCGTTTTGTACGATACGATGGCTTTGATATTAATATGCCGGTAAATTTTGCCATTCATGGTATAGATGTTAGCCACCATCAATCTACAATAGATTGGGAAGAGGTAAAAGCCATGCAGGTAAAAAATATAAGAATTGGCTTTTCGTTTATTAAAGCAACCGAAGGTGTTGGCACAGTAGATAACACGTTTAAAAAAAATTGGTTTAATGCAAAAAACGCAGGCCTTCCACGAGGAGCGTATCACTTTTTTGTAGCCAGCAAAAGTGGCAAAACACAAGCCGAAAATTTTATTGAAACAGTTGATTTGCAAAAAGGAGATTTGCCTCCTGTACTTGATGTAGAAGTTATAAATGGTACAAGTAAAAAAGATTTACAAGCACGCCTTAAAGAGTGGTTAGATACTGTAGAAGGCCATTACAATGTAAAGCCCATTATATATACCAATGTAGTTTTTTACGAAACCTATCTTGCAGGTGAGTTTGATAGCTATCCACTTTGGGTGGCACATTATTTAGTACAGGATAAACCCCGTATTACCCGTAATTGGATTATGTGGCAGCATAGCGAAAAGGGCCATGTAAACGGTATTGATGCTTTTGTAGATTTTAATGCATTTAATGGTGATAGCACAGATTTTAAAAGACTCCTAATAAAATAATTATTACCTTTTGTATAAATTTTTGGATATGACAGACGAAGAGTTAAAGATTTTTTTAATTAAAATTATGCAAAGCGTTTACACAGTTTTGTTGTGGTTATTGGTATGTATGCTTTTTGGTGTTTATAAAAAATATGCTTTTTTTACCGGCAGCCCGGGCTGGCAAAATATTTTATTTTACGGTTTGTTTATTTTAAGCGGCATTGCTATTTATTTACACTTACGCAAAAAATGGAAGCGGTAAAGTTAGCTGCTATGATCTGCAACAATCACCCATTTGTTTTTTATTTTTCTAAATAACAAAGTAAAATGGCCGCCAACATCGCCAATGCTTCTGGTTAAATGCCATTTACCCACCACAAAAAAATAAATGGCCGAAAGCCGCTTAACTTCTAAAATATTAAAATCAAGTTTACCCATTGCGGCAGTATCCGGATAGCCCTTTTTATAATTATCTAAAGTGTTTTGCCAACCATACGTAACGCCGCTTTTACCAATAAATTTTAACGAGTCGTTTTGCCAATAGGTTTGCATAAAAGTTTCTACATCGCCATTGTTCCAGGCTTGTAATTGTACATTTAACGAGTTTCTTATAGCTTGTTCATCTTTTGATTGTGCCGTTACCGAAACAATAAAAAGAAAGGCAGCAACAAAAACTAAAAATATTTTCTTCATAATCACTGGTTTGAATTATAAATATAAATAATCTCAAACGAATTAACTATGCGTAAATTTTTTTGTAAACTGTTTAGTGTTTATGATGTGGAGAGCTACATTGGCTTTTATGACAAAGCATATAATTTTTGTAATGTGCAGTAAGTATGCAAACTACAGCAATAGCTAAAAACCAATACTGATTGTTATGATAAATTTGTTTTAATACTAAAAACAACATTCCTGTTAAAAAAAGAATAAAAGGCAAAAAAGAGTGATGATGTTTTGTGTAACCATGGTATAAAGAATAAGCCCCAACTATAAAAGCAAGTGCTATCATTCCCCACTCAAAATAAATATTATTAATAATATCTATACCAAAAACAGGTAAACTTGCCATTAAAACCGGTAAAAATGCACAGTGTATAGCACATGCTATTGATGTGGCAACACCCATTACATCCCAGTTTAATTTATACTTCATTTAGAAAACAAAGATAAACAATTTGCAATAATGTTGCAAGTTTTAATTAATACGAAGAGGGTGCTTAAACTCACTTAATTTTGCAAAAAATTAATGGATGAAAAACAGGTTATTGATATACGGAACTTTTTTTGCTTTGCTATTAGGGGGGTTTTACTATTTTATTTTTAAAGATTACGATTTTTCGGCCTCTACCCTGGATGTAATAAACGACAATATAAAAGATTTTACGTTTGTTGATCAAAACGGCGACTCAATAACCGAAAGAAAAATAGAGGATAAAGTGTATGTGGCTGAGTATTTTTTTACAACTTGTAAATCTATTTGCCCAAGAATGAACGCCAATATGCGTAGAGTTTATGATGTATATAAAGAAGAAGAAAATTTTGTAATACTATCTCATTCTTGCATGCCGGAGGTAGATAGCGTAGCACTGTTAAAAGCCTACGAACAAAAAATGCTTACCGGAAATGTTGTAAAGCAAAAAGATGGTTCATACATGATTGAACCTGCAGAAAATATTGCCCAACCAAAAAATAAGAATTGGTTTTTTTTAACCGGCGATAAAACAAAGTTATATGATATGGCAAGGCAAGGATACAAGATAGATGATAACAAACCCGATAGTACTCAAAACATTGCCGATCAATTTATTCATACCCAATTTTTTGCTTTAATAGATAAGCAAAGAAGATTAAGAGGTATTTATGATGGATTAAAAGAAGATGAAGTGCAAAAATTAATTACGGATATTAAAGGATTATTAAAAGAAAAAATTACCACAAAAAGATTTATGGGTGGGTTTACAAATAATCCGGGATAACTCACTTTACCAATTTATTTTATCAATGGAAAAATTATTAAACATACTTAAGAAAAACGAACTTAGCGTTACCGACGGTAGAAAAAAAATTTTAGAGCTTTTTTTAAAAAGCCCCGGAGCACTTGCCCATGCAGATATTGAAAAAAACACTGCTAATGCTTTTGACAGGGTAACGGTATACCGTACACTGCAAACCTTTGTAGAAAAAGGGATTATTCATAATATACCTACTACCGATAATTCAATTTTATATGCACTGTGTAAAGATGATTGTGAAGCCGGTCACCACCACGATAATCATGTACACTTTTTATGCAGCAAATGCAATAAAACAATTTGTTTGGATGATGTAACAGTGCCCGAGGTAAAACTACCTAAAGGTTTTATGCCTAACCATGCCGAGATGGTAGTAAATGGTGTATGTGGAGATTGTAAACAGAAATAATATTTACACTTTAACTATATTTAGTTGATTACTATATTTGCATCCAATTTTTAAATTTAACATATGAAAAAAGGATTATTATTTGTAGTTACCTTAATAAGTTTAAACAGCATAGCTCAAAAAGTAGATGTAGGAGATGACCACATTATTACAGTAGATAAACAAAATTATGCCATGATAGACAGGGAAGGCTGTGGCATGTTTGAAGCGGAGTGTAAGTTTAATGTATTTGATTTAGATAGCACCAAGCAAATTGTTATTATGTTTCGTTCATATAAGGACTATATGGAAATTAAGCCAGCTAATAAAGAAGGAATTGTACGTTATTGTGAATTTGTTTTTTTGAAATCGAAGAAAAAAGCGGAGGTTGGTAGTGTTTTTTTAAAATCGGCCAAAATGGCCAAAATTATTGTAAAGGCTAATTTGTTTAAAGATGGCAAATTGGATGAAGCCGCTGTAGATGAGTTTGTTATTATTAACGGAACCCCGTTCAGCGATAGAGCAAGAAAATTATAAATAAACTACTGTATGTGTATAGTGTATAACCTTAAATTAAAAGCCCTGCTGGTTGCAGGGCTTTTTTAATAAAAAGCATCCCGACAAAGCCGGGACGCTATAACCACTACTGAATACCAAAAAATTTATATCATTCCTTTATAACGCATTAAACCTGCGCCACCTAACATAAGTGCGGTTAACGAAAGTATTCCAATGGGTGAATGGTTTTCTTCCTCCTTGCTTGCACTATCAATTATTGTAGCGTATTGTGTTGCTTCGTTTTTTTGTTCGTCTTCATCAGCAAATGCCATTGCATCCTCTTGCCATGTATTCATATCTTTTCCTGTTAGTACTGCCAATTCTTTCAATTCTTTTTTTCTTCTTTCCCTTAACTCTTTTAAATATTTTTTACCGGCATCGCAACTCATATCACCTTGTGCAGGATGAGTAATAACATACCTTGCCTGAAACGTTTCGGTATTTGGTGTTACCTGAAACATTAAATCTTGTGCAAACGAATTTCGGTTATACCTAAAATGTAAACGGGTAAAGTGTACATTTTTACTTCCGTTATCATACTCTTCATCATCCACATCGCTGTAATCGCTCCAGTCTTTTCCATTTAACCACCATACACCGCTTTGTACCAAATCTTGTGCACTTGGCGCAGTTGCAATACACGGATCGCAATGGTAATAGTTTTGCGGACTAACATCCCAGGCGTACTCTAAAAAAGCAACATTTTTATCTTCTTTTTTCCATTGCGTTGTAAATAAGTTGCCGTAAAAGGCATTAAAATTTTTTTGTACAAACAATGGAATATTTTTATCTGTAGCAATATTTGCATTGCGGTAATTGGTACATTCTATTCTTCCTTTACGGGTAAATGCATATACAATTAAATCCTGATCTCCATCAGCGTTGGCCATACCCAAACGAATAGGCAACATAAATTTTGGAGATGTAAATTTTATTTGAATTGGGCGTAAAAAATTATTAGCCAACTTGGCTTTTTCTTTTTCGTTTACCTTAACCACAAAAAACTTTAAATTGCTTTTAATGTAGGGGTCAAGCACTTCCTCGGCATTGGCAGGAATTTTATAACCGTTTTCGTTTAGCCATGTTTTAAAGCCGCTGCTTCCTTTAGCAGATAATATTAAAATATCGTACTCGCCAATTAAGTATTGAGCTTCTATTTTAACGGTTTCTTTTTTTCTAACATTTCCGTAACCCGACACTACAACTTCACTTAACGACTTATTTGCCATTGGTGCCATTTTATCTTCATTATAGTACCCTTGGCAAGGATTTTGATCCCAATACTCCACCAACCTTGGAGCACTGTAATCATTTAATCTTTGAAAAACTCCCTGATCCACCACTTTAACATCTTCTTTTTTTAACACAACCGGCACAGGCACAACCATTGCAAAATCTTTTGTATCGCCTTTAAAATCATTGTACATGGTAATTACGTTTTTATTACCATCTCGTACAAGTATTACTTGCGATGTCTTGTTTTTTAACGTACCGTCTGCCTTGCTTACATAAAAACCGCAAAACGACATAAGCAGGAGAGATGATATTACTACTGCTCCTAAAATTAATTTTTTCATTTTCATAATTGTTGTTGTTTATTAAATTGATAAATTATTATATACTGTATTTATAAAACGGGTTTCTTTTTTATTCATTGCAGATGCAGGTTTCCATTCAAAGGGTTTTGCTTTAAAAAGCTTATCAATTAACGGCACTAGCGGTTGTGCCAACACTAACACCAGTATTGGTGCACCATTCATAAACTTAAACGTAGCTAAATAAAATGCAACTACTGCAATAAGCATACACCAAAGCACTCTTGCAATTGTATGGTTAGGAATTGTTTTAGGGTCGGTAATCATAAAAAATGAAAACAGTAATAAACTTCCGGTACTAATGGATTGTACAAAAAAATCTAATGGCCATCCTAAATAAATTATTTGACGAATAAAAAGCAAGGCTGCAAATGTTCCTAAAAAAGCAAGGCTGGTATCTAATTTTTGTACTCTTGTAACCACAATAAACCCCAAACAACAAACACCAAAAAGTATAACAGCGCCGCTTCCCCATTGGCCCGGGCTAAACCATGCCTTGCCGGTTAAAAAAATTGCTGTTATAATACCTAATGCAGATGGGTTAAAAATATGTTTGCCATTTATACGTACTAAAAATTTTGATGCAATGGAAACAAACGCAGCTAAAGCTGCAATTTCAACATCATTTGTTTTTAATAATAGGCTTAACCCAAACGAAGAAATAATAACCGATGGAATACTAAATGCAATACGGCTGCTATAAGCAAATTCTTTTTTGCCTAAAAAATATTCAAATGCTAATTGTGTAATTATGCTTGTAGCAAAATAAGTTATGTATAGCCACCACTCTGCTTTCCAATGCAAAAAATAAATACCATAGCTTAAAAATATACTTTGAAAAAGTATTTGAAAATATCGGGCATCTTTAAATAATTTTTGTAAAAACATAACAGTTGAATTTGTAAGTAGGATGAAAACAACTGAAGTATTACATAACAGATTTGTTAATTAAATGTAAATGCAGGGAAAATAAATTTTTATGGAAAAAATTAAGTGGCGCATCGCCGCTTATCATATACTAATGCATAAATGTATAAAGTTGATTATTTTTCGTAGTAGTTATAATAATTATGAAAAAAATATTTCTATTCTTTTTTGGCTTATTCATTTTTGCTGATATGTATGCACAAAAACTTCCGTGCAGCATACCACAATACCGCCAGTTTGATTTTTGGATTGGTGAATGGGAGGCCTTTGGTATTGATGGCAAAAAAGCCGGCGATAGTAAAATAACTTTAATACTGGATAGCTGTGTTCTTCTGGAAGAATGGACAAGTGCATCTTTGCAACAAGGATTACGCTATGCCGGTAAAAGTTTTAATACATACAATGCTACAACTAAACAATGGCAACAAACATGGGTTGATAATGCTGGTGGCACTAATGAGTATATGACTGGAAAGTTTGAAAACAATCAAATTATATACATCAGTACACCCTTTAAATTTAAAAAAGACACCATTGCTATACGGAAAATGACATTTACTAATTTAAGCCCTGTAAAACTTAGACAGCATGGTGAAATTAGCAAAGACGGTGGGGTTGTATGGAGTATAGAATATGATTTGGAATATCGACGTAAAAAATAATTACAATACTCTTAAAAGCAAAATATGAAAAAAATAAACATCCTGTTATTATGCACAATTGGTATTATTGTATTCCAAAATTGCAGTAGTAGTAAAAACACAAACAAAGTTGTTACAACGCCTGCTCTTTCATTTGACAAAGATATAATGCCTGTAATGAAGGCAAGTTGTACACCCTGTCATTTTCCGCCAGATGGAAGAAAAAAAGCACTTGATAGTTACGAAACTGTAAAAAATAATATTGCTGATATTATTGCAAGGGTTAAGCTTACAAAAGAAGATATAAAATTTATGCCTTTTAAAAACAAAAAGCCTGCTTTAAGCGATAGTGCTATTAAAGTGCTTGAGCAATGGCAAAAACAAAATATGCCTCAATAAAATTTACAGTGGTATATTTCCGTGTTTTTTTCTTGGCCTTTTTGCAACTTTATTTTCAAGCATGGCAAACGCTTTAATTAGTTTTTTACGGGTTTCTCTTGGCTCAATTACTTCGTCAATAAAACCACGTTCGGCCGCTGTGTAAGGGTTTGCAAACAATTCGGCGTATTCTGCTTCTTTTTCGAGTAATTTCATAGCCGGATTATCCGCAGCTAAAATTTCATTTTTAAAAATAATTTCACTGGCACCCTTTGCTCCCATCACTGCAATTTCTGCTCCGGGCCAGGCATAGTTCATATCTGCACCAATATGTTTACTGTTCATTACATCATAAGCACCTCCATAAGCTTTACGTGTTATAACAGTACAGCGTGGCACAGTGGCTTCGCTTAATGCAAATAACAATTTTGCACCATTGGTTATTATACCGTTCCATTCCTGATCGGTTCCGGGTAAAAAGCCCGGCACATCTACCAATACCAGTAATGGAATATTAAAACAATCGCAAAAACGTGTAAACCTTGCCCCTTTTTTTGAGCTTTCAATATCTAGCACACCGGCCAAACTCATTGGCTGGTTAGCAACAATACCAATACTTCTGCCGGCTAGCCTTGCAAAGCCTACTACAATATTATCTGCATAATCTTTATGTACTTCAAAAAAAGAATCTACATCACAAATGCCATCAATTACGGCACGTATATCATAAGGTTGATTAGCACTTTCGGGAACAATGGTTTCTAACACTTCTCTTGTTTCATCTCCCAATTCGTAAGGAATTTTTTGCAGCACATCTTCGCAGTTTTGCGGCATGTAGCTTAGTAGTTTTTTTACCTGCGCAATACAATCCATATCGTTTACTGCTGTTAAATGTGTAACGCCGGATTTAGTAGAGTGTGTAGATGCTCCGCCCAACTCTTCGGAGCTTACCTCTTCATTGGTAACCGTTTTTACTACATTGGGGCCTGTTACAAACATATAGCTTGTATTTTCTACCATTATGGTAAAATCGGTTATTGCAGGAGAATAAACAGCTCCGCCGGCACATGGTCCCATAATGGCAGATATTTGTGGTATTACTCCCGATGCCTGTACGTTCCTGTAAAAAATATCTGCATAACCTCCGAGAGATCTTACGCCTTCCTGTATTCTTGCGCCACCGGAGTCGTTTAATCCAATTAATGGGGCGCCTGTTTTCATGGCCATATCCATTATACGACAAATTTTTTCGGCATGTGTTTCCGAAAGCGCTCCACCAAATACCGTAAAGTCTTGTGCAAATACATATACCAGGCGGCCGTTAACTGTACCATAACCCGTAATAACGCCATCGCCGTAAAACAATTGGTCGGCCATGCCAAAATCTTTTGTACGATGTGTAACCAAAGCCCCTACTTCTTCAAAAGAGCCCGGATCGATTAATAAATTAACACGTTCCCTAGCAGTAAGTTTTCCTTTTTTATGTTGGGCTTCTATTCTTTTTACTCCACCACCAAGTTTCCCTTCTTCTAATTTTTCTTTTAAAATTTCGGCTTTTGATTTCATAACAAATTTCTTTTTGAATATTATTAATTATTCGTCATTAAATTAATGTGCCAATCTCCTTTTCCAGCTGGTTGATTTATTTTCTACAGGACTAAGTATTTTTTGCTTCTCCATCCAATATTTTAATGCAATTATGCTGGCTATTTCTGCATTAGCTTTTTGTTTCTCTTTAATTTTTTCAGGTGTGTAATAATTCTTCACAAAATGGGTATCAAAGTTGCCCGAGAAAAAAGCTTCATGCTCAAAAACAAATGTTCCAAATGGTAAAGTAGTAGCAACCCCTTCAATTTTATAATCTTTAATCGCTTGCAACATTTTTTGTATTGCTTCGGTTCTTGTTTTTCCATACACCGCCAGTTTAGCAATCATTGGGTCGTAATAAATAGGGATTGTCATTCCTTCTTCATATCCATCATCAACCCTTATTCCTTCACCGGTTGGTTTCACATATTTAGTAAGTGTTCCGATTGAAGGCATAAAATTATTGAGCGGATCCTCGGCATAAACCCTTAGTTCTATAGCATGTCCATCGGCTTTTATATCATCTTGTGTTACCGATAACTTTTCGCCTCTTGCAATTTTAATCTGTTGCTCTACAAGGTCTAGTCCTGTTATCATTTCTGTAACAGGATGCTCTACCTGAAGGCGAGTGTTCATTTCTAAAAAATAAAAATTAAGTTTATCATCTACCAAAAACTCTACTGTTCCTGTGCTAACATAGTTACAGGATTTAGCTACCATTACAGCAGCTTCGCCAATTTTATTTCGCATTTCCTGCGTTACTATAGCCGATGGCGACTCTTCTACCACTTTTTGATGACGGCGCTGTATGCTGCATTCTCTCTCTAAACCATGTATTACATTGCCATATTTATCTGCCAGCACTTGCACTTCTATATGCCGTGGCGATGTTACATATTTTTCAATAAAAACAGACCCATCACCAAAAGCAGATTTTGCCTCACTTATCGCACGTTCCATTTGCTCTTTCATATCTGCAGCCTTTTCAACAATACGCATGCCTTTGCCGCCACCGCCGGCAGATGCTTTTATTAAAACTGGGTAACCAACTTTGGCTGCAATCTCTATAGCTAAGCCAACATCTTCAATGGCTTTATCAATACCAGGCACCATTGGAATATTGTAATGACTTACACATTCTTTTGCTGCCAGTTTTGAGCCCATTACTCTCATCGCTTCGGGAGACGGGCCAATAAATTCAATACCGGCATCGGTTACTTTTTGTGCAAAGTCAGCGTTCTCACTTAAAAATCCGTAGCCGGGATGTATACCATCTACTCCCAACTCTTTACAAATGGCAATAATTTTATCGCCATTTAAATATGATTGTGCAGATGGTGCTGCACCAAGACAAACCGCTTCATCGGCAAACAAAACATGCGGTGCATTTCGATCGGCTTCTGAAAAAACTGCTACCGATTTAATTCCCATTTTACGAATGGTACGCATTACACGTAATGCAATTTCTCCACGGTTGGCTACTAGTATCTTTTGCATGTATTAAACTATTGGATGTTAGTAATATGTAATCTTACTTTCAATTATTAATTTTTTATACCGGCTATTCTAATTCCACTAAAACCTGTCCTTTATCCACAGCTTGTCCGGCACTCACTTTTATATTTTTAATTTTTGCATCGGCATGAATAAGAATGCTGTTTTCCATCTTCATAGCAGAGAGTATCAACAACCTGTCGCCTTCCTTCACCTCTTGTCCTTGGGTAACATTTACTTCCAGCACTAAGCCGGGCATAGGGGCTTTTACTTCCTTAATATGTTTAGTGCTGGCACTGTTAAAGCCCATCTGGTCAAGCATCTGGTCAAGCTCATCCTTAATTTCAATATTAAAAATTTCGCCTTCTACTTCAATCTGCAGAAACTTGCCGGGCATATCTGTTTCAATCAAACGGGCATTTACAGAACGATTATTTTTTATTAGGTTAAAGTCTGTTGGGGATTTTTTAATAAAGTCTGCAGCGTTTAATGCAGCATTATCTATAGTAAATTCAAAATCGTTGGCTTTTACTTTAAAAACTTTGTTGGAGTTTGACATACTGTGTACAATTTTATATAAAGTTAGCTTATAAGTACATGTATGCTGAAGGATATTATACCCTTTTAGCAACACTAACTTTTCTTTTAAGCATTGGCAAGTTGGCGTATTCTCTTTGAAATAGGGATGACAATTATCATTAAAATTTATGATTATTAGCTAGAAAATCAGGGTTTTATAAAAAGCAATATTGCTCCAAAACCGTTTATCAAATAAATATTGCAGGCGCTAAATATCTTTTTTATATTTAAAATCTAAACATATTAATAAACACAAAATTTTTAACATGCAAAACGCAATTAGCTGGTTCGAAATTCCAAGTACAGATATTAACAGGGCTCAACAGTTTTATGAAACTGTTTTTCAAATTAAAATGACACCAATCGATATGGATAATATTAAAATGCGGATGTTTCCGCTGGACGACCCTATGAATGGTATAGGCGGAGCGTTGGTTGATACCGGAGGTTTTCATAAACCCTCTGCAACCGACGGTACATTAATTTACCTTAATGGTAACCCGGATGTGCAAACTTTTATGGATAGAGTAGAAGCTGCCGGTGGAAAAATTGTATTACCCAAAATGGAAATTAGTCCTGAATACGGCGATATGGCTATATTTTTAGACACAGAGGGCAATAGAATTGCTTTACATAATATTCCAAAAAGCATGCAATAATAAAATATATTTATAACCTAAAATTTTTAAACATGAAAATTTTAAAACGAATCCTGTTTTTTGTTATAGCCATTGTTGCAATTGCTTTAATTACAGCTTTGTTTGTAAGTAAAGACATGAAGGCTGAGAGAGAAATTGTAATTAACAAACCAAAGGCAGAGGTTTTTAATTACATAAAATCTTTAAAAAATCAGGATAATTATAGTAAATGGTCAAGAATGGATCCCAATATGAAAAAAACATATACAGGTACAGATGGTACAGTTGGTTTTGTAAGCGCTTGGGATGGCAATAAAGATGTTGGTAAGGGCGAGCAAGAAATTAAAAAAATTACTGAGGGCGAAAGGGTAGATTTTGAACTACGCTTTATAAAACCATGGGAATCTAAAGCCAATGCTTTTATGACAACAACTGCCGTTAACGACAGCACAACTAAGGTAGTGTGGGGTTTTGATAGCAAAATGGCTTACCCAATGAACTTAATGAAATTATTTATGGATATGGACAAGGCCATTGGAGATGATTTTGCTACAGGCTTAACTAATTTAAAGGCCAATTTAGAAAAATAAATTAACACAGCACGACTTATATATACACCCTCAAATAAACCTTGTGTTAGGTTTATTTGAGGGTGTTTTTTATTTATATTCCAAAATTAAAGCACCTTGTATACTTCTACATTTATATGATATAAATCAGTTGCCCAACTGAAATTCATCACCCACAATAATTATATCCCTTAATACCTTTCCTTGTGTTTTATTAAAAAATAAAAGGAAATAACAGGTGAAATAATTTATTATGGCTAATACAGATATTACCAAACCAATTGATCTTACACTACATGCCGATGGAACCGGGCATCTTAGAACCAAACGTCCTGTGTATGTAGATTTTATGCCCCCCTGCAACAGTGCTTGCCCGGCCGGCGAAAACATTCAGGCATGGATGGCTCATGCACAAGGCGGAAACTATTTTGAAGCCTTTCAAACACTTATGGAAGATTGCCCTTTCCCTGCCATTATGGGCAGAGTGTGCGTTAAGCCATGCGAAACAGGATGTAATAGAAATCATATAGACACTACTGTAAGCATTCATGCTGTTGAAAGATTTATTGGCGACGAAGCTATTAAACAAAACTGGCAAGTACGTTATTCTGCAAAATCAACAGGTAAAAAAATTCTTATCGTAGGCGCAGGCCCCGGAGGCCTTTCTGCCGCCTATCATCTTGCCCGATTAGGATACACTGTTGAGGTTTTTGATGCCGGAAACCATCCCGGAGGTTTGTTATGGACAGGTATCCCGGATTACAGATTGCCCAAAGAAATTTTAGATGCAGAGGTAGATAGAATTATTAAAATGGGCGTAAAAATCAGGCTTAATTATAAAGTAACCGATTTGCTACAGGAAAAAGAAGCCGGAAATTTTGATGCAGTTTATTTATCCATTGGTGCACAGCTAATTCGTAAAGATGATTTTGGCCATGATGATTCGGTTTATATAACAGATGCTTTTTCTTTTTTTAAAGATGCTAAATCCAATGCATCGCCTTTTATGCAAAAAAAGGTAGTGGTATATGGCGGTGGTAAACTGGCTTTATATCTTGCTCGTATTGTAAAAAGATTTGGCTCTGATGTTGCCGTTTATTTCCATGGCGATAAAAAATTAATGCCTGCATATGATTACGAAACCGACGATGCTTTGGCCGAAGGTGTAGATGTACAATTATGCAAAAGCATTAGCAGCATAAAAGATAAAAAAATTACACTGGAGAAAATGAAGGTAGAAAAAGGCAAAGCAATTGGTACAAGCGAATTTGAAACCATTGATGCCGATGTGTTAATACTTGCCAACAAACAAGAGGCCGATTCCTGTTTCCTTCGTTTATTAGAAGGAGTAGTGATTAATGAAGACGGCACCATTGCTATTGATACACAAAGAATGACAGGATACAAAGGAGTTTTTGCAGGAGGTGATATGTTGCCCGGCGAAAACAGAAGCGCTACAATAGCTATGGGTCAGGGTAAAAAAGCGGCTCGTTATATTGATAGTTTTTTAAGAGAGGAGCCATTTATTAAACCGGATAAACACCCAACCGCAGGTTATAGAAAACTGCATATGTGGTATAAAACCGATGCACCGCAAAAAGAGCAAGATAAACTTGTGCCAACCGAGGCCGTAAAAAGTTTTGAAGAAATAATAGCAGGGTTAGAAGAACCCGCCGCCAAATTTGAAGCACAGCGTTGCCTTAGTTGTGGCAATTGCTTTGAGTGTGATGGTTGCTTTGGTGCTTGTCCGGAAGATGCCATAATAAAATTAGGTAAGGGTAACCGTTATAAGTTTAATTATAATGCCTGCACAGGTTGTGCAGTATGTTACGAACAATGCCCTTGCCATGCAATAGAAATGATTCCAGAACCTGTTAATTTAACTACAGATGCCAACTAAAAAATTAATTGCTACAATAGATGGAAATGAAGCCGCTGCATATGTGGCTTACCGTATAAACGAAGTTTGCGCTATTTATCCCATTACACCCTCATCTACCATGGCCGAGCTGGCCGATGAATGGGCGTCTAAAGGAATAAAAAATATTTGGGGAAGCGTACCCAATATTATGGAAATGCAAAGCGAAGCCGGTGCCGCCGGTACTGTGCATGGTGCATTACAAACCGGCTCGTTAACAACAACTTTTACAGCATCGCAAGGGTTAATGTTAATGTTGCCCAATATGTATAAAATTGCCGGAGAGCTTACACCTGCTGTATTTCATGTTGCGGCTCGTTCATTGGCTGCACAGGGGCTTTCTATTTTTGGCGACCATCAGGATGTAATGGCTGCACGTACTACAGGCTTTGCCATGCTAAGCTCTGTAAGTGTGCAAGAGGCACACGATTTTGCTTTAATAGCACAAGTTGCTTCCTTAAAATCCAGAATACCTTTTATACATTTTTTGATGGCTTCCGTACATCACACGAAGTAAATAAATTAGAATTATTGAGCGATGAACAAATAAAATCGATGGTGACCGACGATTTGGTAATTGCTCACCGCAGCAGGGCTTTAAATCCGGAGCATCCGTTTATAAGAGGAACAGCACAAAACCCCGATGTTTATTTTCAGGGAAGAGAAACCGTAAATACATTTTACAACAACCTGCCCGGTATTGTAGAAGACGTGATGAGAGATTTTGAAAAACTTACCGGCAGAAAATATGAACTGTTTCAATACAATGGCGCTGCCGATGCAGAAAAGGTTGTTATCATAATGGGCTCCGGTGGCGAAACGGTAGATGAAACGGTAGCTGCATTAAACGCCAATGGCGAAAAAACAGGCGTTATTCAAATTCGGTTGTACAGGCAATTTTCTTTAGATCATTTTATTAAAGCATTGCCAAAAACCGTTAAATCAATTGCGGTATTGGATAGAACTAAGGAATCCGGCGCAACTGGTGAACCAATGTATCAGGATGTAATGAGTGCTTTGGTAGAAGCTTTTCAGCAAGGTAAAATAAACTCTTTACCTAATATTATTGGTGGTCGTTATGGCCTTTCGTCTAAAGAGTTTACACCGGCAATGGTAAAAGCTGTTTTTGATGAGTTGAAAAAAGATAACCCTAAAAACGGGTTTACAGTTGGTATAAATGATGATGTGACTTTTACCAGTCTTAACTATGATACTTCTTTTACTTTAGACGAAAGCGAATGGAGGCAAGGTTTATTTTTTGGCCTTGGTGCAGATGGCACTGTTGGTGCCAATAAAAATACCATAAAAATTATTGGCGAAAACACCGATCTTTTTGCACAGGGATATTTTGTGTATGATTCAAAAAAATCGGGAGCCAGAACGGTATCGCATTTGCGCTTTGGGCCTAAACCCATAAGAGCGCCATATCTTATTACAAAAGCCGATTTTATTGCCTGTCATCAATTTAATTTTACCGAAAAAGTAGAGATGCTTGAGTTTGCAAAAGATGGTGCTACTTTTTTAATAAACAGTCCTTACAATAAAGATGAAGTGTGGAGCAAGTTTACAGGGCAAATACAAAAAATGATTATTGATAAAAAGATAAACGTTTATGTAATTGATGCAACCACCGTAGCAAGAGATACGGGAATGAATGGCCGCATTAACACCATAATGCAAACATGTTATTTTGCATTATCTGGTGTATTGCCAAGAGAAGATGCCATTAAGCAAATTAAAAAAGCTATTGAAAAAACTTATTTTAAAAAAGGGCAAAAAGTAATAGATCAAAACTTTAAAGCGGTAGATGCTACCTTGGCTAATTTATTTGAGGTTGAATATCCTAAAACGGTTTCTGCTGCCAATCATGATTTATTAACTGTTTCCAATAAAGCTCCAAATTTTGTAAAAGAAGTTACGGCTGTAATGATGGCCGATCATGGAAACGAATTGCCCGTAAGTAAAATGCCTATTGATGGTACATATCCAAGCGGTACCACACAATGGGAAAAAAGAAACGTATCCGATTTGGTTCCGCTTTGGGAACCGGACACATGTATACAATGTGGAAACTGTGCTTATGTATGCCCACACAGTGTTATACGTGCTAAATTTTATCATAAAGACAATTTAAAAACAGCTCCCGAAGGTTTTGCTTTTGCACCAATTAATGCAAGAGGTTTTCCTGAAACACAATATTCTTTGCAAGTTTATTTAGAAGATTGTACAGGCTGTAATTTATGTGTAGAGGTTTGCCCTGCAACCGATACAGCTGATCGTTCCCGTAAGGCTATTAATTTGGTAGATAAAGAGCCTATACTGGAAAGAGAAAAAAAGAATATAGAATTTTTTGAAAGCATTACATGGAACGATCGCTCAAAAATAGATTTCTCCACTGTACATGGCGCTCAGTTCCTGGAGCCTCTATTTGAGTTCTCCGGAGCTTGTGCAGGTTGTGGCGAAACCCCGTATTTAAAATTATTATCGCAACTTTTTGGCGATAGATTGTTGGTTGCAAATGCTACGGGTTGTTCATCTATTTATGGTGGTAATTTACCTACAACCCCCTGGACGATAAATAAAGATGGCCGTGGCCCGGCTTGGAGTAATTCCTTATTTGAAGATAATGCCGAGTTTGGGTTAGGTATGAGAATTACAGCCGATACACAATTAGATGCCGCAAAACAATATTTAACCAACCTTAAAACCGAATTAGGCGAACCTGTAGTAAATGAAATTTTAAATGCACCGCAGGTTACCGAGTCCGATTTGGTAATACAACACTTACGTGTACAAAAATTAAAAGAGCAATTACAAACAATGGCGTCTTCATCTGCCAGGCATTTATTATCCATGGCCGATCAATTAGTACGTCGTAGCGTATGGCTGGTTGGTGGCGATGGATGGGCGTACGATATTGGTTACGGCGGATTAGATCATGCTTTAGCAAGTGGCCGAAATATTAATATTTTGGTTTTAGATACAGAGGTATACTCTAACACCGGAGGTCAATCATCTAAATCAACACCAACAGCTGCTACAGCAAAATTTGCCGCTGGCGGTAAAGCTGGCGGTAAAAAAGATTTAGCCATGCAAGCTATCTCTTACGGTAATGTGTACGTGGCAAGGGTTGCCTTTGGCGCCAATCCGCAGCAAACATTATTAGCAATGAGAGAGGCGGAAGCTTATGATGGCCCATCATTAATATTAGCGTACAGCCATTGTATTGCACATGGCTACGATTTAAAAGATGGCTTAACCCAGCAAAACAATGCTGTGGCAAGTGGCCACTGGCCTTTGTTAAGATACAATCCGGTATTAAGAAAGAAAAATCAAAACCCGTTTGTATTAGATTCTACAAGGCCTACCATGCCGCTTAAAGAATATGCTTATAATGAGTTACGCTATAAAGTTTTAACCATGACTAATCCGCAAGTAGCCGAAGATTTAATGAAACATGCACAGGATTTGGTTAATTTAAAATGGAAAACATACGAAGAGATGGCAACTAAAAAAGCCAGCGACTTTGTGCCGATTGCTTAACATATAAGAGATGGCATCTTTAAACGGTGCCATCTCTGTTTTATAAAAACACATTGTGAAATCTGGCATCAAACTAAATAAAGTTGGATTTTGGAAAAGGCTGCTTGCAACCTGGCTCGACTGTGTGCTTATTTATCTTTTATTAAAAGGGGTTTTTTATTTGTTGGTGTATACAAACCCTTCTTTGTATTTTCCCTTCAACTTTACATTTTTTATTATTGGTATAGTGTATTCGGCAGTATGCATAAGCTTATGGGGGCAAACTGCCGGAAAGTATTTTTTAAATATTGTTGTTAGCAGTAAAGATGGTGAACGCCTTCCTTTTCACAAAGCATTATTAAGAGAGTCGGTTTTAAAAATCCTTTCCGGCATAATACTGATGCTTGGTTTTTTGTGGATTGGATTTTCAAAAAAGAAAATGGCATGGCATGATTATTTAGTTCAGTCTATAGTTTTGGAAAATGATCGGCTAATAAAATTTGCTCCCATTTGGAAAACAGTTGCGTTGGTTTCATTCTTATTAGTTAGCGGTAATTATTTGTGGGAGTTTTTCGACGATATTATCAAAGCAAAAAAAATGAATTTGGTTACCAATGCCATATCGTTACCCTTTATGAAAAGGGATACATCTTCATTAATTGATATTGCAACAATAAAAAACACGTCATTTATTAACTGGGTTGACAGTAACTCCTTGTCTCCGGAAGCTTATGCAGTACAAATGGCAGCTACACATCAAATAACTTTATTTGGCGAAATGCATGAGAATGCAGACAACCTGATTTTTCTAAATAAAATAATTCCTGCCCTTTACTACCAATCCGGAATACGTGTGGTTGCAATGGAGGTAATTAGTGCTGAAATGAATAAAAAGGTAATGCATCTTGTTAATGGTAAACAATATGACTCTGCATTAGCTTTAGAAATAGCTCGTACACAATGCTGGAAATTGTGGGGATTTAAAGAGTACTGGGATGTATTAAAAACGGTATGGCAATTAAATCAATCGTTGCCGGATACTGCCGAAAAAATGAAACTTATTGGATTGGACGCAGATTGGGAAATGCCTAATATTTCATTACTTGGCATTTCCGGAGATTCGAAAGGCAAGTCGCAGTTTTGGGAAAAATTCAGGGTGTTTTCTGCTTTAAAGGATTTACCGAAAGCTGCATTTAGAGATAATCTAATGGCTTACAATTTGGATAAAGAAGTAATCAGTAAAAATAAAAAAGCTGTAGTATGGATTGGTATCAATCATACATTAATGAATTTTAGCCCTTATTATAAAAAAGGTAATCAAACGGTTTTAACGAGTCCAAGATTCGCTGTTTTATTAAATCAGCGATATCCAAATAAACTTTTTCAAATTATTATGCATCAAAATCTAATTTTTAGTGATGCAGATACTGCCTGCAACAACAGCATTGTTAATTTTATAGATTCCGTGATGCAGAAAAGAAGTAACAAGCCGGCCGGATTTACAATTACAGCTTCGCCATTTGAAAAACTAAAGGATCGTTGTTTGTCAATTTTTACAAAGTATCCCGGTGTTTGCTATGGCGATATTACACAGGGTTTAATATTTCTAACTCCACGAAGCAAACGCAGCCAGTGCGCCTGGATGCCGGGATATATTTCAAACGAAATGTTTATGAAATATAAACCAATGTATGATTTGTTGTTTGGAAGAAATCCGGCAATAAAATTTAAAACCGCAACAGAGCTTAACAAAACTCTCGTTGACCATCTTACTGAAGATAATTAATAAACACAATAAATAAATATTATGAAAATGCACACTACTTACATGGGATTAAAATTAGATTCGCCCATTGTTGTTTCGGCCTGCACATTGTCTGAAAAGATAGATAATATTGTAAAAATGGAAGACAATGGCGCTGGTGCCGTTGTTATGTTTTCGTTGTTTGAAGAACAAATACGAAAAGAAGAAGCAAGGTTTAAAAGTGTGCTTTCATCTACATCCAATTCGTTTGCCGAAGCATCGGATTATTTTCAGGATTTAGATGATTTTAACGTAGGCACAAGCGAATATCTTGAAACCATACGCAAGGCAAAGGAAAGAGTAAAAATTCCTATCATTGGCAGCCTTAACGGCATTACCAACGAGGGTTGGATTGATTACTCTAAAATGATGGAGCAGGCCGGAGCCGATGCTATTGAGGTTAATATATTTTTTATTCCGGGAGATGTTAGCATGTCTTCTTCTCATGTAGAGCATCGTTATTTAAATATTATTGACGCTATAAAACAAACGGTAAAAATTCCGGTTGCCGTAAAATTAAACCCATACTTTAGTGCTTTGGGCAACATGTCGCACAGAATGAAAACTGCCGGAGCTGATGCTTTGGTTTTGTTTAACCGTTTTTATCAGCCCGATTTTGATATTAATGAATTGATAATAAAAACCGATTTACACTACAGCGAATCGGGCGAAATAAGGTTGCCTTTGTTGTGGATTGCCTTGTTATATGGCAGAATAGATTTGTCGCTTGCTGCTACAACAGGTGTACAAAGCGCTGTAGAAATTATTAAATATATTTTGGCTGGCGCCGATGTTGTAATGACAGCATCTTCCTTATACAAAAACGGTATTCCGTATTTACGTACAATGAACAAAGAGTTGCAAGACTGGATGTATATGATGGGTTTTGATACCGTTGATGCTTTTAAAGGAACTATGAGCCAAAAGAATATAAGCAACCCAACTGCGTATGAACGAGCTAATTATATTAAAATACTGGAAGGAATGAAATAATAAATATTCATAAGTTGTTGTTTTCCCGTTTTAGTCCATTTAAATGCCACAGTAAATTGTGGCATTTTTTTATTTATGCATTATATTTTTCAGGTTAGATTTTATTTAAAAAAAGATTAATTTAGAATATATTATTTATCTCTAATTTACCAATTATTATGCAATCGAAAGCAACAACTGTAGAACAATATATTGCCGAGTTGCCTGCCGACAGAGCTAAAACAATTACTGAATTACGCAAAGTGATAAAGAAAAACCTGCCCAAAGGTTTTAAAGAAGGAATGGGTTATGGCATGATGGGTTATTTTGTACCTCATTCGCTTTATCCGCCGGGATATCATTGCACTCCCGAGTTGCCTTTGCCATTTTTATCTGTAGCATCGCAAAAAAATTTTGTTGCTGTTTATCATATGGCTTTGTATGGTAGCGAAAAGTTATTAAAATGGTTTACGGATGAATATGCTAAAACCGGCTGCGGTAAATTAGATATGGGTAAAAGTTGTATTCGTTTTAAAAAGCCGGAAAATATCCCCTATAAACTAATTGGTGAGCTTGCATCCAAAATTACTCCTGAGCAATGGATAGATATGTACGAAAGCATTTTTAAAAAAAATAAATAGTGTATTTTTTACATGCGGATGCTTGCAAATAATTTATCCGCATCTGCCTTGTTAAACAATTGAGTTCCTTCGTTCATTGTAGCTGCACTACCGCATGCAACACCAAAATTAATAGCATCTTTTAGCGACATGTTTTTTTGCAAAGAATATGTTATACCGGCAACCATACTATCTCCTGCGCCAACAGTGCTTCTTTTTTCTACAGAAGGAGCTTGCACAAAATAACGTTCATCTTTACTTACCAACCAGGCTCCATCTGCACCCATGGATACTACAATTAACTGGGCAAATCCATCCATTATTGCCTGTTGGGCAGCATCGGGCACTTCTTCCTTATTTAACCAGTTTATGTTTAACATTTTGCACAGTTCGCCAATATTTGGTTTAATCATATAGGCGTTTTTTCCTTTTAGCGCCTGCAATGCTGGGCCGCTGGTATCTACTATACATTTTGCACCAACCGCATTGGCATTTTTTACTATTAACCCATAAAAATAATCGGGTAGGCCTGGTGGTAAGCTTCCGCTGGCTACAACAAACGAAGGGGTAAAAGCCCGTATTTGATCTATAAGCGCCTTAATGGTTTCTTCCACCACTTCTTTCCCGGGAAAAGTAAATCGGTACTGGCTATTGGTAGATGTTTCTAAAACAATCCAATTTTCCCTTGTTTGCACTTTAGTATCTACAGCATGAAAAATAATATCCTCTTCTTTTAATAGCGAACAAAGTAAATTACCATTTTGGCCGCCAGCAGGAAATAAGGCAACCGAAGGGCAGTTTAATTTTTTTAATGCCTTGCTAACATTAATACCGCCTCCGCCGGGCTCATCCACCACTTCGGAGCAACGCAGTTTGCTTTCTGGTTTTAGTTTTTCTACTTTTGAGCTTTTATCTATACATGGGTTAAGTGTAATGGTTAATATCATTGTACATTTTTTATTTCGGTCAATACGGTCTTTATTCTTTGATTAAGTGTTTCAAAATCTGTAAAGCCTTTTGCAATTAAATAAAATTTACTGCTGCCTGTTTGCAATAAAACCTGCGGAAAACTATCAACATTTAGTTGTTTGCATAAAGCAAAATCGTAGTATGCTTTTTCTTTATACTCCGTGCTTTTTAGTTTAGTGTAAAAATCTTCTGTGTTAATTTTATATTTTTCTAAAAGATGTTTATATGCTTCATCATCATCCAAATCCCTTCCCTCAAAGTTTAAGGCATATTGTAAATCAGATGCAAATTGTGTTTGCCCTTCAGGATAAATTTCTTTAAAAATACTTAATGCAATTGCCGGTTTTTCGCTGTTCATAATCCAATCGCTTTTATCCGGATTGGCTGTATGCCATAAAAAATCTTCGCCAAATTTTATACCTGTAAGTTCTTCAACCCGTTTGTAAGCTCCTTGTATGTAAGGGCCAATTTTTTCAATAGGCATTTTACTTTCGCCAATCATCATGCCACCGCTAAGTACTTCAATATCTAATTGGCTTTGATATTTTTTGGCTATTTTTTTTATTACGGGGCTAAAACCGTAACACCAGCCGCAATAAGCATCGTAGCAATAAATAAGTATGGGTTTAATCATAATTGCAAAGTTCAACAAAAGGATTTAATATTGCCCTACAAAATAAAAAAATGGAAAAGGCTATTGCAGGATATCATTTATTAATGTTATTAACTATTGTAGATAATAAACTTAATGTACGGGAAGATTTAGTTATCAGAGAGTGGTTAATAAACGAATTGGATAACAAAGCTAATTTGGATACCGAAATGGATGTGCTTAGTAATTTAAAGCAAGAAGATTTTTCTACGCACTTTCAACAACAAATGGATAGGTTTTATCAACACTCCACACCGCAAGAAAGAAATCATCTTTTACAGTTTGCCTTGTTTTTAATTAAAGCAGATGGTGTAATTACCAAAGAAGAAAATTTATTTTTGATATGTTGTATGATGCATGGAATGAAGGGGAATAAGGTTTAATGTGCCTCTAACCAATTTTTCCCTTCGCCAATTTCTGCATCTGTGGGCACACTATTAGGTAATGCTAAGGCGGTTTGCATACAATTTAATATTACAGGCTTAATAATTTCTAATTCGTCTTTATGTGCATCAAAAACCAATTCATCATGCACCTGTAACAACATTTTGCTTTTAAACTTATGTGTTGCAAATTCCTTATGAATTTTTATCATTGCTAATTTAATCATATCGGCTGCAGTACCTTGTATGGGAGAGTTGATGGCGTTACGTTCGGCAAAGCCTCTTACCGTAAAATTTGCGCTATTAATATCTTTAAGCCAACGCTTGCGTCCCATCAGTGTTTCCACATATCCATTTTCTTTACAAAAATTAATGGTATCATCCATATACTTTTGAATATTTGGAAACTGCTTTTTATAATTATCAATTATTTCTTTTGCCTCGGCTCTTGGTATGCCTAAGTTCTCAGCTAAGCCAAATGCACCCTGCCCATAAATAATTCCAAAGTTTACGCTTTTAGCTTTGTACCGCATTTCTTTCGTTACCTCTTTTTCATCTACATTAAAAACTTTAGCGGCTGTTGCCGTATGTATATCTTTTACCGGTAGGTGAATGCTTCACACATATTTACATCTCCACTAATAGCCGCAACTATACGTAATTCAATTTGAGAGTAATCGGCGCTTACCAACACATGATCTTTATCTCGGGGTATAAATGCTTTTCTTATTTCTTTGCCCCTATCGGTACGTACAGGTATGTTTTGCAAGTTAGGGTTGTTACTGCTTAGCCTGCCTGTTACAGCTACTGCTTGTGCGTATGAAGTATGCACCCTACCCGTTTTTTTATTTATCATTAACGGTAATGCATCTACGTAAGTTGATTTTAGTTTAGTGTATTCTCTAAACACTAAAATATCATCTACTATTTTATTTTGTGCAGCCAGTTTCAACAGCACATCTTCGCCGGTGGCATATTGGCCTGTTTTTGTTTTTTTTGCTTTGGGATCTAATTGCAGTTTATCAAACAACACTTCGCCTAATTGCTTTGGGCTTGCTAAATTAAATCGAACACCAGCTTGTTTGTACACACTTTCTTCGGCAATTTTTGCTTCTCTTTCTAATTCTTTGCTATAGTCGTTTAAAAATTGTTCGTCAATTCTTATTCCCTCAAACTCCATTGCGGTTAATACTTTTACTAACGGGTTTTCTACTTCGTAAAAAATTTTTTCTACTTCTTTTTCTTTTAATTGAGGTAGAAAAACATGTTGCAATTGTAAAGTAATATCAGCATCTTCGGCTGCGTAATCTTTTATTTTTTCAGCTTCTACATCTCTCATGCTGCCTTGATTTTTTCCTTTCTTTCCTATTAATTCGTCAATATGTACAGTGGCGTAGCCTAAATATTTTTCGCTTAAAGCATCCATGCTTCTTTTACCGTCAGGTTCTATTACATAGTGTGCAAGCATGGTATCAAAAATATTTCCTGCTAACTCAAAGCCATACCACTTAAGCATTAACATATCATATTTTATGTTTTGCCCAATCCATGTTATTAATTTGTTGTTGAATAGTGGCTGAAATTTATGTAAGAGTTTTATGCATTCGTCTTTATCCGGTGGGCAAGGCACATAATAAGCTTCGCCTTTTTTTACAGAAAAACTTAAGCCTACCAGCTCTGCATTATTTGCATCAATACCTGTGGTTTCGGTATCAAAGCAAATTTCTTTTTCGTTATTTAGTTTATTGGTTAAATCAGTTATTAGTTGTTGTGTATTGGCAAGAATATAATTGTGTGGGGTGTTGTTGATGTTTTTGTCGGCGGTAAAAGAGTTGTTCCCAAAACCGCCGTCGGGGTTTGCAACCGCCGACGGGGTTTGTTGCGGCTGTTCAATAATATTTCCAAACAAATCCATTTGTACATTTTGTGTGGCTTCTTTTGTTGAACCTCCGTCAGGGTTTGTAGCCGCTGATGGAGTTTGAGCACCCTCTCCCAATAATCTTTTACCTAAAGTTTTAAACTCTAGCTCTTCAAAAATTTCTCTTAGCGCATATTCATTTTTTTCTTTTATTCTGAAGTTTTCTTCATGAAACTCTGCAGCGGATATATCGGTAATAATAGTTGCCAGCTTTTTACTCATTAATGCAAGGTCTTTCCCTGCTGCAACTTTTTCGCCCAGCTTTCCTTTTATGTTAGCTGCATTTTCTAAAACATTTTCTAGTGTGCCATATTCTTTTAATAATTTGGCTGCGGTTTTTTCGCCTACGCCGGGTATGCCGGGAATATTATCTACAGCGTCTCCCATAAGACCTAAAATATCTATTACCTGATCTACTCTTTCAATGTCCCATTTTTCGCAAACTTCTTTTGGGCCCAAAATTTCGTATGTGTTTCCCTGATAAGGCGGTTTATAAATTTTTATATTTTCCGATACTAATTGCCCGTAATCTTTATCGGGTGTAACCATAAAAACTTCGTAGCCTTCTTTTTCGGCCTGTTTGGCTAATGCACCAATTACATCATCGGCTTCGTAGCCATCGATAGCAATTACAGGAATATTTAAGGCTTCTATTATTTTTTTTATATCCGGCACAGCCGAAGAAATATCCTCTGGGGTTTCTTGCCTGTTGGCTTTATAATCGGCAAAATCGGTGTGGCGTTCGGTGGCGGCGCTTGTATCAAAACACACCGCCATGTGTGTAGGTTTTTGATTGGTAATTAAATCAATTAATGTATTGGTAAAACCAAACTGTGCATTGGTATTGCGCCCTTTACTTGTAACACGAGGATTGCGTATAAGTGCATAATATGCCCTGAAAACCAAAGCAAATGCATCTAACAGAAATAATTTTTTTTGCATCGAGTAAACGTAAAAAAATAGCTCCTATTAATGGAGCTATTTAAAAATATATTTTAGGAGCGGCTATTTACATTTTTACAACGAAGCAATGGTTACCAAGCCTGAATTACCGTTTTGCACTGTTTCAATTACTAATTGATTTTTATTTACATCTTTTATAATCCAGCTGTTGTTTAATTTACTTAATGCCGCATTGTTTCTATTAAAATGAATGTTTATCTTTTTTGAACTATTATCTTCTGCCCATTGTCCTGTAATTTCAATACCATCTTTTTTTGCAAGTACAGTGCCGTTATTTATAAATGTAAATGTGTAAGCAGAAAACTCGTTGCAGCTTTGTAAATTGATTTTACAATTGCCCTTAGGAATTAGCGATGCAGCAGTTTTGTCTTTTTTAATACCATCCATATTGGTAAACGCCGAAATATAGAATATGGCAGCACACTTTAATATAAATATTATAGCTGGTTTTTTCATTATTAGGTTATTGTACAATTGTTAACTTAATAATGATTTTTTTATTGTGTATTAAAAGAATTTTTTTTGTATGGGGTTATGAAAACCCGGCATAACAGGATAATAGTGTAAACGTATTAGGTACGACTTTGATACGGAATGGTATTGGAATGGCTTTTTGGCAGTTGGTTGTGTATAATCATACAAACCTGAAAAAATTGGTTTAGTTTTTTACTTCTAATTTTCTCATGCAATGCATTAGTTTATTTTAATAGTCTTGTGCAACCAATAAATTTATACGATCCTAAAATACAAAACCCATTACCACACCCTCTACTTCTTTATTCCCTTAAAACTCCCATCATCCACTGCTTTTATAAATTTTATTAAACCGTTAAAATAATTTTGTTGGTCGTCCCACATGCTGCAATGGCTGCCATTGGGGCAAACTAGACTATCGCCTTTTTGTACTTGTGTGGCCATCCATTTCATATATTCAGGGTCCATGGTATCGTACTTGCCGCCAATAGTAAGGGTAGGTATTTTTAGTTTGGGTAAGTCGGCACTTCTATCCCATTTTTCTAAACGGCCACGTACCCTAAACTCACTTGGCCCTTGCATCATTACATATATTTGTTGGTTAATGTGTGGAAAGGCTCTGTTCAGCGCTTCTGGCCATTCTTTTAAGCGGCATAAATGTTCGTTATAAAAATAGGGCATTAGCAACTCCATGTATTTAGGGTTACTAAAATCATTTTTGGCTTCTATTTGTTCAATAGTATCTAATACTTTTGGTGGCATTTGCTTGGCTAATACTTCATTAGCATATTGCCCATACTTAGGGCAGCTTGCCATCATATTGCTTATCACTAATCCTTTTAAATTATCTTGGTATTTTAGTGCATACTCCGTAGCTAAAATGCCGCCCCAGCTGTGCCCTAGTAAATAAAAATTATCTTTATTCATGCCCAAGGCTTTACGTACTTGCTCTACTTCTTCTACAAAGCGTTCGGTTGTCCAAAGGCTGCTATCGGTAGGCTTATCGCTAAAGTAACTGCCTAGTTGGTCGTACTCGTAAAACTCCAAAACCTTCCTTAGGAAAAAAACTTTCGAAGCATTCAAAAAACTCATGTGTGCCACCTGGGCCACCATGTAATAGCAATACTTTTATTGTAGGGTTATTGCCAAACCTTTTTGTCCATACTTTAAACTTACCTACAGGTGTTTCAACAGATATCATTTTTACTCCGCCTGTTTGTACTCCGCTATCGGTGGTAGCATGGTATTGTTGTAGGGTAGGTTGTTGGTTTTTATTTTGGCAAGAAAAAAGATAAATAATGCAGGTAGCTAAAAGTAATTTTTTCATTAGAAAATTTTTTATAAAGAATTGTAGCACCTCCCACAAAAACTCAAAGCCACAAAACTTTCTTTATTGTTTTAGTGGCTTTGAGGGAAAGGTTTTTTAAAACCTTGTTTCTTCACTCATTGCAATTACACCGTCAATTAAATCGGGGCGTTTTAAAAATAAATTCATACTATGTAAGGCGCCAAACGATGCACCGCATGTAATTATGGGTGTTTCGGCAGATGTGTTTGCCTTAATAAATGGTACTACCTCGTTATAAACATACTCGTTAAACTGATTATGGCGTATAGCCTTGTGTGCACCTGCCATTTCGTTATTAAGCCAGCTTTCGTTATTAATGCTGTTTATTGAAAACACCCTTACTTTGCCACTATTAATATAGGGCGCCAAGGTTTCCATTAGTTGAAATCGTTCGTACTCCAAATAATCGGCAGCAGCAGTGGGTACAAGTAATAATGCAAAGCCATAATTGCCATACGATACAATGGGCATTTCTTTTTGTAAAGCCGGGCTAAACCAGCTGGCTAATTCTCTTTTCATGTATTATTATATTTATTTTATATTTTATCCACCCAGAATATGCCAACAAACATTTTACGGTTGGTGTTATTCCTTTTAATGGCTCATTTCATGTATAGTTTGATTTAAATAAATGTACTACTTTTACTTATCATTCAAAAAAATAAACCCTTAGTGTTTACCCTTTTATAACAAATTTTTTAGCATGTATAAAAATCTTCCCTTTGCATTTGCTATTATATTAGCCAGTGTTTTATTTTTCTCTTGTAAAAAGAAATAGACTCACCAACTGCCGGTAATGGTGGTACAGCCATGTTTTCATTAGCAGGCTCTCCATCGGGCTGTACATCTGCAACCGTAGCCGGTATATACACCAGCGGAAGTGCTTTAACGGCATCCAATACTGTTTCAATAACCGTAAATGTAACAACTATTGGCACTTATGCTTTTAAAACTACAAGTGCTAATGGTGTTTATTTTGCCGCAAGCGGTACATTTTCGAGTACCGGACCACAAAGTATGATGCTTACTGGTGTTGGCACACCCTTAAAAGCCGGCAGCTTTACTTATGCAACAACTAATAATAGTGGTTGTAATTTTAGCGTATCCTTTACACAAGGTACCGGAGGTTCGGGTGCTGCTATTTACACTTTTGCAGGAGCGCCAAACAGTTGTACAACGCCAACGGTTAATGGTACATATATGAATGGCATTGTTTTGGGTGCTACCAATTCGGTTGATTTAAATGTTAATGTAGTTACTGCAGGCACTTACACCATTAGTACCAATACAGCCAGTGGTATTAGCTTTTCGGGTACAGGTACATTTACCGGAACAGGTGCACAAACTGTTAGGTTAAGCGGCCAGGGTACACCAACCGCAACAGGTGCTGCAACATTTACAACATCGGGCGGATGTAATTTTAGTGTTACCATTGCACCGGCACCTGCGCCGGGTGCATTTACATACAATTGTGCAACAGCACCAGTAGTAAGCGGCACATATACAGCCGGCACAGCATTAAATACTTCCAATAAGGTTGATGTTAGTATAAATGTTACCAGCTTAGGCAGCTACTCTGTTACAACAAATGCTGCCAATGGCGTTACTTTTAGCGCAGGTGGAGTTTTTACTGCTTTAGGTGCACAAACCATTACTTTAAGCAGCACTAATACACCTGCAGCTGCCGGTAGTTTTTCGTACACACCAAGTGGTGCTGGTGGTTGTGCATTTAGTGTGACATATGCTGGCGGTGGTGGTGGTGGCGGTAGCGACTTTTTAAAGTGTACCATTGATGGTGTATTTATTGACTTTAGCACAGGTTTAGCAGCAAGTTTAACGCCAGGTGATTTTTCTGCAAGTGGAGATAATGCTGCCGGTACAAAGAATTTTGATTTGAATGTCACCGATTTAAATGGGGGCACTATTACAACCGGAACCTATAATAAATTATCGATTACCAATATTAATAAATTTTGTGACCCAACCTATACGCCCGATATAGGGTCGCCTTTGGATTTTTGGTCAACAGATCCTTTAAATGCTAACACATTTACTATAACCATTCAAACCATTACTGCAACTAAGGTAACCGGAATTTTTTCTGGTGATTTGTTTGATCTTGCCGGAGGTAATAAAAAGGTGGTAACCGGAGGATCGTTCAGCGTTACTTATTAAATTTTTACTACTAAAAGAGATTGATAAATCAAATGATTTATCAATCTCTTTTTTTATTACTTTGTTTTTTTATAAAACTCCTTCCTTAATCTCTGTCCACAATTCTCTGTAGCAACTTGCGGCATAGCTGCTGTTGGCAAATTCCATAATGGGCGCTTTGTGTGTACCCATTTTTTCTACATCGCTCAGGTAAGGTATGTAGTTTTGGAAAAAGCGTTTGTCTTTATACAATTCATCCATTATTTCGTTGTGCATGTTTTTACGCAAATCGGTCATGGTAAAAAAGCACATCATCTTGCTGCTATCTAAATCTTTTTCTTTAAAATAATCTTTTACCATGTGGTAAGTGCGTATACTTAGTGTAGTTGGTATTACGGGCATCAGTACAATATCTGCCGCATTAAAAATATTTTCGCTTAGTGCACTAAAGCCCGGAGGGCAATCTATAAATACAAAATCGTACTCGCCCTGCAGTTGTTTAAGTATAGATTTTAGGCGGTTTTTATTGCCTCTCATTTCGTCCAGCATAATATCAAAACTTTTACTGGAGTTATCGGCGGGTATTACATCCAGCAATTCAAAATCGCTGCTTAAAATAGCATTTTCCAAATCGGCATCTTTGGTAATTAATTTTTTATGCCCGGATGAACTTTTGGCTTTGCTTTATAGTAAAATGAGGAAGATCCCTGAGGGTCAATATCCCACAGCAAGGTTTTAAAGCCATCTGCAGCAGCTAAGTACGCAAAATTTACACAACTGGCGGTTTTGCCTACGCCGCCTTTCAGGTTATAAAGAGCAATTGTTGTCATAATCTATCTTTTTAAAAATATAGATTAGTAAGATAATAAATATTTTTTATCTATATAACTCTTTTCTATGTTTTTAGCATTGTTGCTTAGGCAGCGCCTAAACGGGTAATTTCGGTACCGTTGAATATTCGGGCTAGGCTGGTGTCTTTAGTAGTTTGGTATTCTTTTAGCTTTGATTCGCTTACTATACGCCACAAATTTTTAGTTTTTAACTCTGTGTAATCAGATGTTTTTATAAACACACCTTTAATAGTTGACCTTGTTTTGAAAAAGATATTTAGGGTAGATTTATCTAAATGCGTTTCCATTACTTTTTCAATTTGATCGTTTGTCATTTTATTTATTTTATGATGTAGAAAGAATAGCAACTGAAAGATAGAGAGCGTAAAAATATAGTTACTGCTTAATAGATTTCAATCTGAATTTGATTAAAGATAGCGTTTTTTGGGCAGATAGCCTCAAAAAGGTTGATTTTGCTAGTGTTTCATCTCTTCTAAAACCTTCTGTAGCCTAAACATTTCGTCTCTTAATTTAGCGGCTTCCATAAAATCTAAATCCTTTGCTGCTTTTTCCATTTGCTTTTTAGTTGCAGCAATTTTCTTTTCCATTTTAGGTATGGTAAGGTATTCTTCCTCATCTTCGGCAGCCATGTTGAAAGCCTGTTCGTTATTTATGGCATAGGCTTTTGACGGATCGTATCCTTTTACATCTAATATACTGCCTTGTGCAATAATTTGATCGGTTGTTTTGGTTATGGTTGTTGGTGTAATATTGTGTTTAATATTGTATGCAATTTGTTTTTCCCGGCGGCGGGTGGTTTCGTCAATGGTTTTTTGCATACTGTCGGTCATCTTATCGGCATAAAAAATTACCAACCCGTCTACATTACGGGCTGCCCTGCCTGCGGTTTGTGTAAGGCTTTTTTCGTTACGCAAAAACCCTTCTTTGTCTGCATCTAAAATTGCTACCAAACTTACTTCGGGTAAGTCTAATCCTTCTCTTAACAGGTTTACACCCACCAATACATCTATTACACCTAAACGAAGTTCTCGTAAAATTTCCACTCTTTCCAGGGCATCAATTTCGCTGTGTATGTATTTGCTTTTTATGTTTATTCGCTTAAGATATTTATCCATTTCCTCGGCCATGCGCTTAGTAAGAGTTGTTACCAGCACCCTATCGCCTTTGGTTACCCGTTTATCAATTTCATCCAATAAATCATCTATTTGGTTTAAAGATGGCCGCACTTCTATCGGAGGGTCTAATAAACCTGTTGGCCTTACAACCTGCTCTACAACTACGCCACCGGTTTTTTCCAGTTCGTAATGGCTTGGAGTTGCTGATACGTATATAATTTGATTAAGTTGATTTTCGAACTCGGTAAAATTCAGAGGTCTGTTATCTAAAGCACTGGGCAATCGAAAACCATAATCTACCAACACCATTTTTCGGCTTCTGTCGCCACCATACATGCCACTTACCTGTGGTATGGTTTGATGGCTTTCGTCTATCATTAATAAAAAATCTTTTGGAAAATAATCTAACAAACAAAACGGCCTTGTACCCGGCAAACGCCTGTCGAAAAAACGGCTGTAGTTTTCTATTCCGCTGCAATAGCCTAACTCTCTTATCATTTCCAAATCGTAATTAACCCTTTCGCTTATGCGTTGTGCTTCAATATATTTTCCGCTGTTTTTAAAATAAATTTCCTGCTTTAACGCTTCATCCTGTATTTCGTGTATTACTTTTATCAGTTGCTCTTTAGGCGCTACGTACAATGTAGCCGGAAAAATAGCTGCATTATCTACTTCGCTAATACGCTTACCGCTACTAAGTTCCAGTGTTTCAATTGTTTCAATTTCGTCGCCAAAAAAAGTTATGCGATAACCAAAATCTACATAAGGTAAATTAATGTCTATGGTATCGCCTTTTACCCTAAATGTTCCTCTGCCAAAATCGCCTTCGCTGCGGCTGTACAAACTATTTACCAATGCATGTAAAAATCCCTGACGAGAAATTACCTGCCCTTGTTGAATTCGTATAATTCCGTTTTCGTAATCAACCGGATTACCCATACCGTAAATACAGCTTACACTGGCTACAATAATAATATCTCTTCGGCCGCTTAATAATTGTGCTGTGGCTTGCAGGCGTAGTTTATCCAGTTCTTCATTAATGCTTAAATCTTTTTCGATGTATGTGCCGCTAACAGGCATGTAAGCCTCCGGCTGATAGTAATCGTAATAGCTTACAAAATAACCTACGGCATTATCTGGAAAAAATTGTTTAAACTCACCATACAATTGTGCCACCAGGGTTTTGTTGTGTGTAAGTACAAGCGTTGGCCTTTGTGTATTTTGTATTACATTGGCCATGGTAAATGTTTTACCACTACCTGTTACGCCTAAAAGTATTTGATGTTTTTCGCCATCTAATATACCTTGTGTAAGTTGTGCTATGGCCTGCGGCTGATCGCCTGATGGTAAATATGGTGATTGTAGATTGAATTGCATTTTATGTAATGCAATTTACAAAATGAATTGTAGATAAAGATTGTTCTTTACCGCTAAGGCACAAAGACGCCAAGAAAAATATATTAAAAAAGTACTGTTTGCGCCGCAGCATTGCTCTTTAAAAAGATAATTTGTTTTTTATCTTTTAGGTAAATCATTTTTCGTACCTCTCCATTTACTTTTAGGCCGGATGTTGAATAATCTACAGCAGAAAATTTTCCATCTTTATTACCTTTTAGCAACAAGGCTGCTGTTGCATCGTAATTGCCTGTTGTAACATCGGGATCGCTGGTGTTGCCACAAACTAACATATCTTTAATTCCGTCATTATCAAAATCTTCTGTTATAATATCGTTTATGGTAGATAACTGTGCTCTTTCGGGCAACGGCTGGTAAGTAAAATTATTGTTACCATTGTTTATTAGTATGCCCGATTCAAAACAATTGGTTTCAAAAACCTGCATACCCTGTTTTTGTTCCGGCGTAAAAAGTTCACCAAGCGTTTTACCCGAGTACATATTGTAACGGGTGTATTTTTTTCGGAACATTGGCATTTGGTCAATTAATTGATCTCTGCTATACATTGGATAGCATTTACCAAAAGAACAAAAGCCTAAAACAGCATCGTAGCTGCCATTACCATCAAAGTCTTTAGCATAAATAGTAGTTGGCTCGGTATAACTGCATTGTATTTTTGAATTTGTTCCTCTATTACCAACAATTAAATCAATATCTCCATCGTTATCAACATCGGCTGCTTTTATTGTATTCCACCAACCTGTTAGTGTATTTAGTTTTACAACCGAATCTTTTTGCATTCCGTTGCTTTTAAAGGTTATTGAAACATTGGGTTGTGTTTTTGTAAATGCCGATTGTGTGTATTTTAAAATTGTAGTAGGCATCCACTCGCCGGTTACAATTAATTCGTTTTGTTTATCACCATCTATATCGGCCCAAACAGCATCGTTTACAATGCCTACGTTTTTAAGCTCCGGCGCTTTTGTATCTGTTACATTTGTAAATACACCTCTGTTGTTTTGTAAAAGCATACTTGCATCGCTCAATGGAAATTTACCGGGCATAACACCTCCCCCAACAAACAAATCAATATCGCCATCTTTATCAAAATCTAAAGGAATTACACAACTTGCATTATTGGTTTCATTTGGCAAAGCGTTGGCAGGTTTTGTAAATAATCCTTTGCCGTTGTTAATGTATAACCTATCCTGATAATTGGCCGATCCGGCTATAAATTCAGCTCCGCCACTTGCAACATATAAATCCATATCTGCATCGGCATCGGCATCAAAAAACAACACACCGTTGTCTTCCAAGGCTTTGTCTTTTTCAAAAGAAGCTTGTTTGCTTTCTTTAAATGTGCCATTTGCACTTTGTAATAATAGCTTTCCGCTTGTGCCCGTGGCTCCGCCAATAAATATATCTTCTAATTTATCGCCATTTACATCGGCTTTTGCAAAGTATGGTCCTTTGCGGCTGCATTTGTATGGTATAAGCGGCTCCCTTTTAAAATCTATAAAATCGTTTTCGGTGTGTGTGTAATTAAAATTATTGGGGTTGCTGTGTTTTTAAAAATGGTTTGAGTTTTGGGTTTTATCTCTGTTATTGTTATTGCATCTTCTTCACAAAGTGTTAGTGTTTGGTTGGCGGCAACATTGTTTAATGTTATTTTTTTACCGGACGGAAATACGGCTTCTGCTTTTGCAATGGTTTTATTTACACCCAATCCAAAATGTACGGCATGTTCCACCGTACTCATAAAACCTCTTTGTGGATTGTAATGTTGCACTTGTATATTTCCGTTAGCATCTGTTAATTTAATTTTTACTCCGTATACCTCTTGTAGTGCCGTTTTGTTTTTATAAAACTTAAATCGCAGAAAGTTAGATATTAAATCTTGTTCACTATTGTTTTTAAAAATAAAGGCTTCTTCATCTACATTACTTATAACTAAATCTAAATCGCCATCGTTATCCAAATCGGCATAAGCGCCACCGCTGCTAAATGAGGCAGGTTCATCCATCCAGGCGCTTGTGATATCGTCAAATTTTAAACTTCCGTTATTTCGATAAAAGTAATTTTTTGTTTTTACCGATGGAATTGCCTGCAGCCACTTATCTAAATCAACATTATTACCTTTATTCATTACGTTTAGTATCGAGTCTAAAACAAACACCCTGTAATCCCAATCTGTAATATCTCTTTTAAGTCCATTGGTAATATACATGTCTTTCCAGCCATCATTATCATAATCGGCAATTAGCTGTGTCCAGCTCCATTCGGTTTCGGCAACGCCTGCATGAAAAGCTATTTCGCTAAATGTTCCGTTGCCATTATTTAATTGCAGGCAGTTGTGTGGATATTGATAAAAAAGGTTGAACTGTAATAAAATATTGAACTTATCGTAGTTTTGATTGGCTACAAACAACTGCTTTTTTCTGGTTGGCTCCTGCACAGCCATATCTAATACAAACAAATCCTCTAAGCCATCATTGTTAATATCTGAAATATCTGATCCCATCGAAAAAAAACTGATATGATTAAGATAACTTGTTAGCTTATTTGTAAATGTTCCGTTTTTATTGTTGATATAAATTGCATCAGGTTTATTCATATCATTTGCAACAAAAATATCCTGCCACCCATCTTCATTAAAATCAAATACCGAAGCACTTAACCCAAATGCATGATTAATTAACCCTGCTTTTTTTGTTACATCAACAAATTTTTTACCCCTGTTTTCGTAAAGCCTGTCGCTAACATAAACAGTGTTGGTGTCCTCTACATAAACCATTTTTCCATTTACAATCGTTGCAGGTATGTTCATGGATTTTCCAAAATCATCCGGATGATTAACAAAGTACACATCTTTGTCGCCATCGTTATCGTAATCAAAAAAATAGCTTTGTATGGTAAAGCTTGCGTCTTCTAATCCATACTCTGCAGCCTTATTGGTAAACGTAAGATTATGGTTATTTATGTAAAGTGTTTTTTTACGAAGTTTAGGATCTTTGTATCCCGATTTGCAAACCATAATATCTAAAAAGCCATCATCGTTTATATCAATCATGTTTACACCGGTTTTTATTCCGGGTCCGCCATTAACACCTGCCGATGTAGTAATGTCTTTAAATTTTAAGTTGCCTAAATTTAGGTAGAGTTTATTGTCGCCTTTTGTTGAAGAAAAATATATATCATCCAATCCGTCGTTATTAATATCGCCAACACTTACACCGCCACCATTATACAAATACTCGTTCAGGTAATAAAACATATCTACCTCTTCGGTAATATCATTCCTGAAATTAACCCCTGTACTGCTAGCTGGTAAAAGTGTAAATTTTTTTTGTTGTGCTATTGTTTTTGGAATGTAAATCCAAAGAAACAACATGCATAATAGCCACCGCATTTTATATACCATAACTATTATTTATTTGTTGCCGATTGGTAAAGTTTTTGCAAAACATTTTTGCCTACCGCTTTTCCCTGTAACACACTTATCCTTGCTGTTTCGGGATAATGGATACCGCCGTAAACCCTGCTGGTAGATGATTCTAAAGCTGCGGCATTAAAAGAACTAAATGTACGTGTGCCTTGCCCAAAAGGAATCTCGGTTTTATCGGTAAATGTAAAATTATCTCCAAGCAATGTTGTTAATACTGTTGCTGCAGCATTGGATGTTACCGAGTGGCCGCTGGTAAACTCCGGAAACGGTGGTGTTTGAATATATGGATTCCAGTTTTTATCAACCAGTCTGTTTATTATAGTAATAGGGCGTATAAGGTTGGTTTTATATTTTTCATCCCAGCAACTTATAAAGGCATCAAAAATAGCAATGGAGGTTAAAGTATACGCTTGTGCCGATTTTATTAACGAAATGTTTTTTTCTTCGCAGGCTTGTTTAGCAATCATCATCCAGTGGCCGCCGGGAGAAATTTTATGTATAAAATAATTTAAGTGCCCCATAATTTTTGACACATTGGGGTTGTCATCCCAATACAATGCTGTTGCCTTACGAGCTGTATCCAAATTGTTTCCAATCTTATATGTTTCCATCATTGTTTTGTAAAACATGGAGTTTTTTGCTTTGCTGTAAACTAATTTTTCTTTTGGAGAAAATTGCGATGGTGCTGACATTGTAAACGATCTTATTGTATTCCAGTGTGGCTCCAGACCTTGTGCATAATCTAATGGTGTGGGTTGCCAATCGCCTGGTTTATTGGTAATTACATAGCGCATTAAGCCACGGCTTTTTAAGTAATTATCTCGTTTGCTGTAAGCAATAATACTGTCGGCAATTTGTTTGCCGTAATTGTATGAGTTAATCCAAAGTACACTATCTGCTTTTGGTTTTTCTGTTTTTATAAATTCGTTTCTCCAATCTTCAAATTTATGCTCTGTGGCAACAAGGGTTTGAGCTACGTATGAAAAGGAAATACAGGCAGCTGTGTAATTATCAATAGCAGTTGTTGGTGAGGGTAATCTGTTTAATTGGTTTAATGTACCCGATAGTGGTTTGTATTCCTCTTCGCCTTGTATAATACACTCGTAAAAAGCAATATTTGGATATACATATAAACGGCTTGCTACCGGTGGTGTAAATAAATCTTCCATTACGGTGTTAATTAATAATGTATTAAGGCTATGCAGTGTTTCTGCCTTGTTTTGAGCAGTTAGTTTGTTTGTAAAAAACAAAGAAAGAAAAAGGAAAATTTTTGTCAACTTCATAATATAACTTGTTTACCAAATTTACATTAAAACACATTACTATTTAAGTGGTGCAAGCAGGTTTTCTAAGCCATTTATCTTTATTTCATACATGGTTTCAAGTAATACACCCAGCTTCCCTTTAGGGAACCCTTTCTTTTTAAACCATTCTAAATACGATACCGGAATATTGCACAAAACGGTATCCTTATATTTACCAAAAGGCATTTTCATTTTTACCAACTCCAACAACAATTCGCTATTGGGTTCGTTGTTATACACATTATCTTTCATTTAATCCACTTATTAAATAATAAAGGTTAATTATCTTTTTTATAAAAGATACTATATATACTTTTATTAAATAAAATAATTTTATCGGCATTAAACTTATGCGTCTTCTTTCTTTCTATATATAATGCAAAATATAATCTCACTAAACCAAAGTAAAGTTATTGTTAGTAAACATGTTGTTGCCAATGTTTATCAAGATATAGATAATAAACAATTTGCTCTGCATGCCGCTATTGCATTTAATAAAGGAGATGTGATTGCCGATTTTAGTGCTGCTACAACCCAATCGTACGCTAGTTACCTAACCGTACAAGTTGATACCGATAAGCATATAACTTTAAAGCCTGCTTTTTTACAATATATAAACCATAGTTGTGAGCCAACTGTTTTTTTTGATACTGCTTTAATGCAACTTACTGCTTTAACAGATATTAAACCCGGCCAAGAGTTTACCTTTTTTTACCCATCAACCGAGTGGGATATGGCACAACCTTTTGTTTGTAATTGTGGCAGTAAAAATTGTTTACAATTAATAAACGGCGCCAAACATCTTGACAAAAAAACCTTACAAAAATATCAATTAACCCAATTTATTAACCAGCAGTTGCAATTAAAAAAACAAGAGGCTTAAGATTTGTATATGTTATCTTTTTCAAACATTCCTTTACATACAATAAAAGTTTGGGTGCTGGCACCTTACCTTACTACCAACGACGCCAATATTGATTACTATTACGATTTTAGCCAAAGCATTGAAGAATATACAAAAACATTTGAGGAATTGCGCCTAACCTGGCAATGGCAGCCGGTTACAATGGATACCTATATTTCGGTAATTCAAAAGATTAATGAGGAAAAAGAATCGGGCGTTAATTTTCCTGTTGTATTAAACATTTGCGATGGCGATGAGGTAAATGGCACGCCGGGTATTTCGGTTGTTAAACTTTTACAGCATTATCAATTAGTTTATACAGGATCTGATGAGTTTTTCTATAACATCACAACCTCTAAAATACCTATGAAGCAGGCTTTTGATAAAGCCAATGTATGTAATGCAAAATGGGAAGCTATATTAAGTAAAGAGCAAAACATCAATGGTATTTTTGAACGGTTAGGAAATCCTGTAATTGTAAAACCATCGGTAAGCGGGGGAAGCATGGGTGTTGGTGTAAAAAATGTGGTGGAAACCGAAGCCGAATTAAATGAACAGGTTACCAACATGTTTAATGGCTACAGAGGTTGGAACTTAGCCAGCGATGGGTTAATTGCCGAACAATTTATTGCCGGGCCAGAGTATACTGTGCTTATTACCGGTAGTTATAATAATGCACCGGCGGCAAAAATATATACCCCTGTAGAGCGTATTTTTCATGCCTCTTTACCCGAAAAAGAAAAGTTTTTAAGCTTTGACAGGCTTTGGGAAATTTACGAAGAGGAACAAGCTATGCCCAATGAAGAAAATTTTTATGAGTACGCATTGCCCGATAAATCTTTAATTGGTGAAATAAAAAAAATTAGTTGGAATGCATACGCAGCCTGTAAAGGTGTGGGTTATACAAGGGTAGATGTACGGCAAGACGCAATAACAAAAAAACTATATGTGCTTGAAGTAAATGCACAATGCGGTTTAAGTGAAGATGAAAATTTTACCAGTATTGGCGCTATATTGCGTTTTAGTAATGTATCTTTTGCTACTTTAATAAAAGAAATTTTGGAAGATGCGTTTGCAAGGCACTATTCCCCCACCGATTATGCAGATATTACAGAGGAAAAAATAAAAAATAATGCATATTAGTTCACTGAGTCTGCAGAAGTATTAGTGGCAAAAAAAGAAATATGAAAATTTGTGTTTTACAACCCGACTATTCCACATCTAATGTAGATTATCAAAACTATGATCCGCCAAGGGATTTATCGCATTTAATGCCGGAGGCAAATTTTACACATGTTGCGCTAAACAAGCTTACCACATACAAACAACTTAAGCAATTAAGCAAACAAAATTTTGATATATACGTAAACCTTTGCGAAGGTTATTTGGAGTGGGAAGTGCCAAGTATAGATGTTATTTATACACTCGAATTATTAAACCTGCCATTTACCGGGCCAACAAGCTTGCTGTACGATCCGCCAAAAGAGTTAATGAAATATGTGGCTTATGCCGAAGGGGTAAATACACCTGCTTATGCCATAATACATAATGAAGAAGAGGTAGAAGAAGAGTGTAAACATTTAACCTATCCACTCTTTGTAAAACCTGCAAAAGCAGGCGATAGTTTGGGTGTAGATGATAAAAGTTTGGTAAATAATTTGCAAGAGTTAAAACAAAAAGTTAGTTCAATAATTGATGAGTACAGCCCAATTTTGGTAGAAGAATATATTGCCGGCCGGGAGTTTACCGTAATGCTTGCCGCTAATGCCGATGGAAAAACAGTTACCGTTTTTAAACCCGTTGAATATATTTTTCCCGAAGGAAACCAATTTAAAACCTACGCTTTAAAAACATCCGAGTTGCACCCAAATGCAAATATTGCCTGCACCGATATTGAGTTACAGGCCAAATTAACGGCTTCGGCAACCCAAATTTTTAAAAGTTTTGGCGGCGTAGGTTATGCCCGGTTAGATTTTAGGGTAAACGATAAAAAAGACATTTTCTTCCTGGAAATTAACTTTACCTGCTCGGTTTTTTATAAAGATGGCTACGAAGGTAGTGCCGATTATATACTAAAACACGATGGTTTGGTAAGCCAATTTTTGCGCCATATTATAAATGAGGGTATAGCCCGACATAAACAAGAGCAAAAAAAATATAATATAAAGGGCAACTCCATAGCAGGGTATGGCATTTATGCCAATCAGGATATTTTAGCTAACGATTTGATTTTCAATGGGGAAGGAATGGCCCAGCGGATAATTACCAGGCGTTTTGTTGAGCAAAATTGGGATATTAAGGAAAGATTAATATTTGCCAAATACGCTTATCCTCTTAGTAAAGAGGTATATTTGCTGTGGGACAATAACCCGGCAGAATGGGCTCCGCAAAATCATAGTTGTAATGCCAACACAGGTTACAACGGATTAAATGTAATTGCCTTAACAAATATTAAAAAAGGAGAAGAACTAACCCTTAATTACGCCTCTTTTTTAGATGAAACCATGCAACCCTTTAACTGTCAATGTGGTGCACCCAACTGTAGCGGCTATATTACCGGAATAATAAATAATTCGGTAACCGAAAGAGAAAATAAAGCCGCTCTTTAAACTAACCTCAATTCTTTCGGTCTTACTAACAACCTGTTAAATTCAAACTTTCGTCATTATTGGCAAAGGTGAAGTGTATTTATTAGGTTTGCATTTTTTTATAAGATGTCGTCTTTAAGAAAAATTTAATGAATCAATAGAATAAATTATTATGGGCCGTTTTCAAATTTTAAAAGCTTAATGAAGTTGCACCGCAACCAATTAGTGCTTACCTATTTTTTATTTTCATTAGAAATGCTGGGTGCGTTGTTACGTCCTTTTCTTTTAGGTGTGGCAATAAACGATTTATTAAAAGGTAGTTATCAGGTTTTAATTGTTTTATCTGTGGTACATATTGTTTGGTTAATTATTGGTACCATACGCCATATGTACGATACCAGAACATACAGCGCTATTTATGTGTCGTTGGTAACAAAATTTTTAAGCCGCCGAAATACAAAATCAGATGTAAGTAAACTTAGTGCACACAGTACACTTGCCCGGGAGTTTGTTGATTTTTTAGAATTTGATTTGGTATATGTTATTGAAGCTGCGTACAATTTAATAGGTTCGCTTATTTTGCTTTTCTTTTACGAATCGTCTGTAGTTATAATGTGTTTATCTGTTTTAATACCAGTTGTTTTAATAAGCAGAGTATATGGTAGGCGTATGCAGTACCTAACTAAAAAGAAAAACGATGAGTTGGAAAATCAGGTAAATATCATAAGCACTGCCGATCATAAAACACTTACAAAGCATTACAACAACTTACGTAGCTGGCAAATAAAAATCAGCGATCAGGAGGCTTTTAACTTTGGCTTTATGGAGCTAATGGTAATGATTGTTTTAGGTGTTAGTTTACTTATTACTTATAAAACATCCGGCGCAGCAATATTAGCCGGTAATGTTGTTGGTATTTTCTTTTATGTTAGCAATTTTGCAAAGGGTTTAGAAACCATCCCTTACACCATACAGCGCCTTACCTCTTTAACCGATATTACCCGTAGAATTGAATTACAACAAGAAGATATAGATGAAAATACAACTCCAAGAAATGTAAAAATTATTAATAAAAAGAAATCTTGGATGGGGTTACAGGGCTAATCTGTGTAAGCTAAGTCCGTAGTTATCTTTCAAATCAATTTTAGTTTGTATCTGGGAAATTATCTTCCAAAATCATCTTGCAGCCGCACAATATCATCTTCATCGCTTGGGTTTTGTGCATTGGTGTGTTGCCAAATTTCGGCCACAATTCCCCAGTTGTTTTCGTCGCCAATAAGGCGGTGGCGTTGGCCTTGGCTAAGTTGTACTATGTCGCCAATATTTAAATTAGTAATTTCTGTTTCTTCGTCCGTATCGCTTGTTGCCACTTTTGCTGCTCCGCCAATAAGTTTCCAAATTTCGGCACGTCGGTGATGGTATTGCCAGCTTAGTCTTTTATTAGGACCAACAATTAAAATTTTAGGGCTTAGTTTTCCTCCAATATTTATTTCTTCTTTAGTAAGATGAGGAAAAAACAACGCTATAAATTTCTCGGCATCTTTTTCATCCAACACAAAAAAGCCACCCCAGGGCCGTTTATCATCTGTTGCAATTACAGATAAATGATGTTTATCCAGAAAATTTTTTACATCACTAAAAACAACCTCTTGTATATCTGCAATATTATCTATCACTATAAAATATTTTTTCAAAGATAGTAATTGAACTGCACTGTAATTTATGTGCCGATGCAATAAAATATATTAAAACATATAATATTATGTATATTTTTATAGCAACCTTAAACCTTTATTATGGAACAACAACACAAAGATGCCAATGCGGTAGTATCATACTTGCAATTACGGCAGTTAATAGGTGTGCTTGGTATATCGTTACCATTTGTATTAATATTAGGCACCAATGTTTTTGGCGGTTGCAGCAAAATACAGCCATCAATCAGCCATTATTATAGTGTTATGCATATTGTTTTTACGGGTACGCTTTGTGTATTGGGTGGTTTTTTAATTACTTACCGTGGTAACAGCCATTACAAATACGAAAACATGGTTAGTAATTTTGCCGGCATTTTTGCTTTTGGGGTAGCCATGTTTCCTACATCGTTCAGTGGTTTTAACAGCAGCGATGCTGCATGTCAATATATTTATTTAATGCCCGATAATAGTTTGCCTAAATACGTAAACAACCTGCATTTTATTTTTGCCGCTTTGTTATTTACATGCTTTGTTATTTTTTGTGTAAAGATTTTTCAGGATGCAGATGAAGGCGTAATGGATGCAAAGAAAAAGCGAAGGAATAAAATTTACAAAGGATGTGGTATTGCTATTTTGCTGAGTATTTTATCTATTGCCGCTATAACCATTTACGAAAAAGTAAGTGGTAAAACTGTTTTTCCGTATTATGTTTTCGTGTTTGAAACCACCTCTTTATTACCGTTTGGTTTTTCGTGGCTATTAAAAGGTTCTGTAAATTGGAAAAACTCTAAAAGCGCAATGGTGAGGAAGGTTGTAGGAGTGGTGAGGTAAGGGTTGTTATTAGAAAATAGTAATTTGTAGCGTATATTTATATGTTGTGTGTAATTTTTAACGACCACCCTAATGTATCATCCAGACGACTTTCTTGAACGAATAAGACAGACGGAAATAAATAAACTGAATAAGCTTTCATTAACAAAGTTATTCTCCAATATGCATATTGAAACTACTAAAGAATTTAAAGGCCCTAAAAATATAAAAGAGGTCTTGACAGAAAAAAAATTCAAACATGATTCTACATCAAAGTACTGGCTTTTGATTTTTGCAGTTTTCATATCGTCAAAAGCTATTAGAGACACTTTCTTTAAAAGTAACACGGACACATCTTTACTAGTATTGGAATATATTTTATCTGTAGTTTTTTTCTTCGGAGCTATTAATCAATTCTTTTTTAATAAGCCCCTTAACTATAACATACTAGTTAACAAAACCAAAATTGAGATCGAAAAACAAACATTCCTTTGGAAAGACATTTACGAAACCGCAATCCTTACAAAAGGTGGAGGAAAAACTAAAAGGCAGTACTTCATCATTGCGATGAAAGACATGAATACTTATGAAATATTTGAGCTGAAAAATTTTACTCATTATTGGGATTTTGGCGCTACACTTTCAAAATATATTGAGCATTTAAAACCAACAGCAGGCCAATAAAACTACACACAACATCAGGTTTGCTGCAAGGCTGGCTGGACGTTGGAGCAATGGTCATTTTATCGCTGTTGTGCTTCATCTGGGCTGGACGTTCAATCCTGGGCTTTTGTTTGTTAACCTGTACTTTTATATCTTTAATCAGCAGCGGTTCCGGGCGGACGGAATACTAATTCCAAACCTTCTGTAAGCCCTGCCCGTTGGTAGCAATTCTAATTAAATTCAAAGCTTATTTTGATTTATGTAAATACCTTTTAAATGCTTGACCCAATTTATGATATATTCATTTTAAGAAACACACACCAATAACAATTAGTACATTTTTATGAAACATTCCTTTTCATTTCTTTTGATTTTAGTAATCTCAAGTTGTTCTCAAACAAAAAATATAGATAGAACATCAATTAGTGACAACGAAAGTTTTGTTATCACTGAAATTTCTACAGACAAAACTTATGGATTGACTTCTAAAAACCCAGTTGAAGTTGGTGGAAATAATGGTAATAGCGGTCCATCAAATGAAAGGAAATACTTAAATATGCTGGCTGGTCCAAATGGGGAGAAAATAAGCTATTTTAGGGCAGGTAGTTGTTGTCCTGTTAAAAGTAAAAAAGGCTTTATGGGTTACGCAATGCTTGATAATTATAGAGTAACTTGGGAAGGTACAATAGATACTGTTTCTATTTATATTAATATGTATGACAAGGGTGTATTAAAAGCACCAGTTGGCTTTACAATTAAGAAGGACTGAGTAAATTGAATTTATTCCTGAATTGAGAGAAGAACTGCTACCAACAAAAGTATTGCTGGCAAATGGGGCAGACGGAAGATCAATGAGCTGTAAATCAGTAATGCACTGCATCCCGGCTTGACGGAAGTTTGCTCAGCGGACAATTGTAAACTTGTAGTTTTAAATCACTATTCGGCTGCAGTTCCGGGCTTGACGATCAATGAATATCCCATCTGCAGCAATACTCGGTCGTTAGCAGCAAAAGTTAACTCCGTTCAATTCGGGTTATAGTTACTTTTAAAATTAAGATGAAACTTAAAAAGTTAAATAAATTACTCGTTGTTAGCCTGATTTGTTTTATGCTATTTACAACTGCATATTCACAGGATTTATCCGGTTACTGGCAGGGTAGATTTAGAACCGATCAAAGACTTAACGGGGCTAGTAAAACCTTTTTTATGAATATGGTGTTAATTCAAAACGGCCGGAAAATAGAGGGTCGTTTTAGTAATTCGGCATTAGATTTCCCAAACAATCCTGATGTTGTGTACGAAATATCGGGCATTATTGGAAAAAAGGAAAAGATACCTTCACGATTAATTCGTGGTAATATTTTATACAGCAGATTATTTGATGAAGTGGCTGAATATTTTTTATCTCTTGATGAGATAAAATATGATAAAAATGATTCGATTGAAGTGTTATATGGCAATTGGTCGGCAAACGGACTTATACCTCTTCGCAGTGATGGTTTTGCCGGATCTTTTTGGGTAAGCAGGATACGCAGAAGTGATACTTTAAAAAAAGATATCGTCATGGATACCAGCTTAGCTTATCATTCCACCGATACAATTGTTAAAGAACCGGATATTGTGTTGATCCCTGCACAAATGGCAAAAAGAAAAAATTCTGAGGAGGGCCGCATAAAGGTAAATACAAAAAAAATTACTTTAAATATATACGACAATGGCACTGTTGACGGGGACACCGTAAGTGTTTTTTTTAATGGCAAGCTTCTATTGAGTCATCAGTTGGTTTCTGAAAAACCAATTACCCTAAATCTTGAGCTTGAGGAAAGTTTGGTTAAAAATGAAATAATTTTGTTTGCTGAAAACCTGGGAAGCATATCACCCAATACCGCTCTTATTATCGTAAATGCCGGAGATAAACGCTATGAATTATTTTCCAATGCCGATTTGGGAAAAAATGCAGTATTGGTAATTGAGTATCATCTGAATGAATAACTTTGAGAAAAACTGCCATTGGTATTGGGTTTGCCAAAGTGTGGGGAGTGGAATTCTATTGCCCCCACCATCGGCAATACATGCCTGCTACGTCGGTGAAAGTTATCAAATATCCCCTGTACATAATTTTATCAAAATACTTTTAATTATTACAGCCAGAGCGGATGTGTTTCTATTTTCTAAACATTGCCAAACAAAAAACCATTAATACTTTTCGCAATTATTTGTTCAACGGTAATATAAACCCGTTAATCTTTTTTATTTTTATTGCTTAAACAAAAAACCAACTTACAATATGGGTAAAATAATAAAATTTGGAGAAGATGTAGCCGGCTACAACATTCCGGTTTTAAACGAAAGAGAAATAAGAGCTGCGGCAGGTATATTGTTTTTAGCAACGTTTTTAGGGTTAATGCTAATAATATTTAAAGGCAATTTTGTGCCTATAAAATATATCATCACTTTATTTTTTGTGGATTTTATTATACGGGTTTTTATTAACCCAAAGTTTTCGCCTACGTTAATTATTGGGCGGCTGTTTGTGCGTAACCAAAATCCGGAGTATGTTGGTGCTAAGCAAAAAAAATTTTCGTGGATGATTGGGTTAATACTATCGGCTACTATGTTTGCGTTAATGGTGGTGGTAAATTCGTACAGCCCAATTACGGGTATTGTTTGTTTAATTTGTTTAATCTTTTTGTTTTTTGAATCGGCCTTTGGTATTTGCTTGGGTTGTAAAATGTATAATTTATTTTATAAAGATAAAGCACAGTATTGCCCCGGCGAGGTTTGCGATGTAAAGGCAAGGCAGGAAATTCAAAAAACATCAGCCGCCCAACTTTTTGTTGTACTTGGTTTTGTTGGGCTGGTGTTTTTGTTGGCTTTTTTATTTAACGATAATTTTAAAAAGCCGCCTTACGATTTGTTTGGTGTTTTTGGTACAGAGCAGCCGGTAAAATAAAAAATTACCTGCCCATATATACCATTAATATTTGTACATCGCTTGGGTTTACGCCACTAATGCGGCTGGCCTGGCCAAGCGTATGTGGTCTTATTTTTTAAATTTTTGTTTCGCTTCTGTACCCAGCGATACTAATTTTTCGTAATCAAAATTATCAGGTATTATTAAGTCTTCCAACTGGCTCATTTTAGCAACCAGCTCTTTTTCTTTTTCTATATAGGTTTCGTATTTTAATTGTATTTCGGCCTGTTCCAATATTTCGCTGTCAAATGCTGCTAAGGCATTTTGTACCGCAGGCAATTGCATTTTCATTTGCTGCAAGCCAATATTGGGTCGCAAAACCAATTGCGCTATTTTTTGTTTTTGTACTAACGGCGACGATTGTACGCTTTCTAAATAAGCATTGGCTTCATCGGGTTCAATAAATACAGTGCTTAGCACTTGTTTTAGTTTTTCTACTTTTTCCTTTTTTTCTTTTACTCTGTCCATTCGCTGCTGCGATGCCAAACCCAGGCGATAGCTTTTTTCGGTAAGGCGCAAATCAGCATTATCTTGCCTGAGTAATGTTCTGTACTCGGCCCTGCTGGTAAACATTCTGTAGGGTTCGTCTGTTCCTTTGTTTATTAAATCATCTATCAATACACCAATATAAGCTTCGCTTCTTTTTATAATAAACGGATCTAATTCTTTTGCTTTTTGGTTTGCATTTATTCCTGCGATTAATCCCTGACGAACCGCTTCTTCGTAACCCGTGGTTCCATTTATTTGCCCTGCAAAAAACAGATTTTCTATTAGCTTTGTTTCAAGGCTAAATTTTAGTTGTGTAGGCGGAAAATAATCGTATTCTATAGCATAGCCGGGCCTAAACATTTTGCAGTTTTCGAACCCTGGAACCAACTTAAGTGCTTGATACTGAACACATTCTGGTAACGACGATGAAAACCCATTTACATAAATCTCTACGGTATTAAAACCTTCGGGCTCTACAAATAATTGATGCCTGTCTCTTTCGGCAAAGCGATTTATTTTATCTTCTATACTTGGGCAATACCGTGGCCCTGTGCCCTGTATTCGGCCTTGAAACATGGGGCTTTTTTCGAACCCGGTTTTTAAAATTTCATGTACAGCTTGGCTGGTGTATGTAATCCAGCAGCTTTTTTGTTGAGTTGGTAACAGCTTTTTGGTATTGGTATAGCTAAAGCCCACAATTTCGTTATCGCCTGTTTGCTCTTCCATTTTAGAGTAATCGAGGCTTCGGCCGTCAATACGTGGTGGTGTGCCTGTTTTTAACCGATCGCTTTCAAAACCAAGGCTTACCAATTGCTCGGTAATGCCTGTGGCTGCTTTTTCGGCCATGCGGCCTCCACCTATTTGTTTTTCGCCAATATGTATAATTCCGTTTAAAAATGTGCCATTGGTTAAAACCACCGATTTTGCTTTTATTTTGTGCCCTAAGCCTGTTACAACCCCGTAAACACGTCCATCTTTTACCATAAGGCTGTTTACCATATCCTGATAAAAATCTACATTTGGTGTTTGCTCCAGCATTTCTCTCCATTTGGTTGCAAACAACATTCTGTCGCTTTGTGCTCTTGGGCTCCACATAGCCGGGCCTTTGCTTCTATTTAGCATTCTAAACTGAATCATGCTTTCGTCGGTAACAATGCCGCTCTACCCACCCATTGCATCAATTTCCCTAACAATTTGCCCTTTTGCAATCCCCCCCATCGCAGGGTTACAGCTCATCTGGGCAATGGTTTGCATGTTCATGGTAATCAGCAGCACTTTGCTGCCCAGGTTTGCGGCGGCGGCGGCGGCCTCACAACCGGCGTGGCCAGCGCCAACAACTATAATATCGTATTGAGGAAACATATTGGCTGCAAAGATACTATTTGCCTTTCAGGCGTAGAGATAAGAAAGCTATTACGTTAAGTTTTCAAATTGTTTAAGCTGTTTTTGCTGTTCTAATATATCATTTACCGCTTCGCCTGCGTTTAGTTGATTAAACTCGTAAGCGCCAAAACCAGAGAGCTTTTGTAAATGATCTTTTTGGGTTATTAGGAATTCTTCTTGTACAGAAGTGGCTGTAATTTCAGAAATATTAAGCTGGGTTATTTTATCGACCATTGCTAAACAAAGCGGAAAGAGCGTTTTTTGGTATAATTTTTCAAAATATCGTTTAGTTTCGTAAACATCTACCCTATGCCCCCTGTTTTTATTATGAAAAATATTTTCTACTCTGATATTTATAAAATTCCAACAAAGCTTCAAATCCTCCTCATTCTTTAAGTTGAAGTAGGCAACAGGCACAATATGATCAAATTGCCATTTGGTAGAGAAGTTCTCCCAATTTAACTCATCATTAAATTGTATTTCAATCCATTTTCTAAAGTTTTCAATATCTAAACCGAAATATGGTGCATATTGGCTACTCTTGTTTTTTTCAAGAATGTACCTACGCAGGGCTATTTGCCATTTCCGTTTTTCTTTAAAATTAAAATCGGCATCAGATATACTTTTTCCGTTACTCATTTTACAAAGCTAATAAATGTTTCGGCATGAAACAGGGATTCGTGAAACCAATTAATAATAACCGTTTCTGGTTGAAACAGGGATTTGTGAAACTGTTTTAAAGGTAGGCTTGTAGGTATTTTGCCTCTCCTTTACGCATTTTAGCAATTTCTGCAGCAGTTTTATCTCTATATCCGCAAAGGTGCAGGGCGCCATGAAAAACAACTCTATGTATTTCTTCTTTAAAAGAGGTTTGATGTGTTTGGGCGTTTTCCCTCACTCTGTCTAAACTAATATAAATCTCACCCTGCACAGGTTGGTTTTTGTGCGCCAGATTAAAGGTTATAATATCGGTATAATATTTATGTTGCAAAAATTGCTGGTTAATGCCAAGCAAATAATCGTCGGTGCAAAAAATATAATTTAACGTTTCCAGCTTTATGCCTTCCTTTTTAAACAGGCTTTGCAAAAACCGTTTTAATTTGTTTTTGTCTTTAATAAAAGAAGGTTTTACTTCTAAATAATAAAAAGATACTTTTGGCATAAGCTATTTTCTTATATCGAAATTATATAAGAATTTTGAATTGGTAACTTTGTACTATTAATGGATTGATTATTATGGCTAAACGATTGTCGGAAATAAGGGTTGGAAAAAGGGTAATTATTAAATCTTTTGAAAACGACGAGCTTTTTTTAAAATTGATGGAAATGGGTTTGGTGCCGGGTGAAGTTGTTTTGGTAGATCATATTGCGCCACTTGGCGACCCTATCTCTATTTATGTATCTGGCTATTGTTTAAGTCTGCGTATTGATGAAGCCGAAGGAATAATAGTGGAAGATGAACCTGTTTTAAATATAATTAATTGATTTATAATTGTTTATGAAGATTGGCCTTTATTTTGGATCTTTTAACCCCATACATGTTGGCCATTTAATTATAGCTAACCATTGTGCAACACAAACCGATTTAGATAAAGTGTGGTTTGTAGTATCGCCCCAAAACCCTTTTAAAAATTCCAATACATTATTAAACGAATACCACCGATTACACATGGTTAACAGCGCCATTGAAGATGCGCCAAAACTAAAAGCAAGTTCGGTTGAGTTTAAATTACCCAAACCCTCTTACACAATAGACACCTTAACTTACTTAAAGGAAAAATATCCGCAACATAGCTTTTGTATTATCATGGGCAGCGATAGTTTTCAAAACTTAGATAAATGGAAAAACTATAAACTGCTTATAAAAAACCATCCCCTGTATATTTACAAACGTCCGGGGTTTGAGATAAACAATACTATTGGTGCAACTATTGTACCGTTAGAAGCGCCACTTTTGGATATTTCGAGTACACATATACGTAAGTTAGTGAAGGAAAAAAAATCTATTCGCTTTTTAGTACCCGATGCGGTAGAAAAAGAAATTGAAAGCAATAATTATTACAGGGGGTAAACTAAAAAATCCATCCCAGTAAAAGGCAAAATAATACAATAAACGGTGTGGCAATTTTAGTAAACTGAAGTATGCCAAAGGTTAAGGCAATAACGCCAATATTTAAAACGCTAATCATGTTTAATTGCATAACCGGCACATCTTTTAAAAGATAAAAAGTAGCCGCCCACATTATACCAACCACCACAGCATTGATGCCTTCCAAAGAGCGATACACTACAACATATTTGTGCAACATGTGCCAAACCGGAAAAAAGAATAATACCAACAAAGCGCTTGGTAAAAAAATGGCAAATGAGCCTATTACACAACCCAGTACCTGCTTTGCTTTTCCTTCATCTTTTAGCGCTAAACCGCCGGTAAGCGAAGCAATGGAAAAAACCGGGCCCGGAATTGCCCTTACCATTCCGGCACCGGTAAGCAACTCTTCTTTTTCTATTTTGATAATATTTTGATCTTTATTTTGAACCCTTGGGTGTGAAGGCCTTGCTACAAACTGATCCAGCATCAAGGGAATTAAAACATCACCACCCCCAAAAACAAAACTTCCAAAACGGTAATTCATTTCAAATAAATTATAGGCCTTTCGGTTTTCCCAGTTTTGTTTACGTGCTGTTTCGCTTAATATTCCTGCTATTACAAAAATGAGTAAGAAAACCCAAATGTTCGTCCACCGGATATGCCTTGGTTTTATTTTCTCAGCCTCAATAATTCTTCGATCGCTAAAGTTGGTAGCTATACCTCCTGCAACAATTAAAGCAGGAATAATCCACGGCGCTTTAAAAAGTAAATACGATGTAACTAAAGCGCAAAGCATTATTATTTGTGTAATGGTATTTTTTACAGAATGCTGAAAGGCCCTAATAGCTGCATATGCCAAAAACCCAATGGCCATTGGTTGTACAAATTGAAAAATACTTGTACCTAACCTGTTGTTACCAATGCTGCCAACTAAAAAAGACAAAGCGCCCATTAAAATACTTGCCGGAAAAACCCAAATTATAAGTGTTAGTACAGCAAGGGGTACACCGCCTCTTTTATATCCGATTAGTGTAAGTGTTTGTGTAGATGAAGCGCCGGGTAATAGTTGACAAAAAGAGTTGTACTCCATCAACTCGTCTTTTGTAATATCCTTTCTCCTGTCTACAAATGTTTTCATCATCATACCAATGTGTCCCTGTGGGCCGCCAAAAGCAGTAATGCTATGCAAAAAAACAGCTTTTAAAAAAGGTATATGACGCAGTAGTTTCAAGGAATGAATATACAAAAAAAGTCGCCATTTAGGCGACTCTGCTAATTGAAATGTTTTGTTTTATAAATCTTTATCGAGCCGTATATTATGTTTACCGGCAAATATTTTTTGTTCCTTAATTACCTTTTCTTCCAGCTTTTCTGCATTCGTTTGCATTTGAGTAAATTCATCTTTATACATACCTAATTTTTCTGCATTCCCCACTTCTTTTAACATATTGATAGAGGCATCATACACAGCATTAATTCCGTCCATATAATCTATCATAGATTGTTTAAAGCGTTCACCATCTGCAGGGCCATCTATAACTTTTAATTCCTGAATTTTGCCTTTTACAAATTTTTGCAGTTCCTGATACTGTTTGGTAATGTCTGTTTGTATGGTGTCATTTTCAACAACATCTATTTTTTTAAAAACTTCCTTTTGTATAGAAACGAGTTTGTCGTTAAAAACCAAGGCATTTTTATCACCACAGGAAATAAGGCCAACCAAAATTGTTACCAGAGCAATAAATTTAATTGTTTTCATGATCGAAATTTTTTAATTATTTTTTTAATCCAATCTCTCTTAATCTTTCATCTAAATATTCGCCTGCGGTTGCATCTTCGTATGCCTTGGGGTTATTTTCGTTAATACATGAATTTAAACATTGTAAACTCATACTGCTTTTAGGATGCAAAAAGAAAGGAATAGAAAAACGGGAAGTGTGCCAAAGTTCTCTTGGTGGATTAACAACCCTGTGTGTGGTGCTACGCAATTTATTGTTTGTAAACCGTTGCAACATATCGCCAACATTTACAACAATTTGTTCGGGTAAACTGGTAACACCAATCCATTCGTTTTGTTTGGTTAAAACCTGTAATCCATCTGCAGATGCGCCAACCAATAATGTTATCAGGTTAATGTCTTCGTGTTGCTCTGCCCTTATTGCGCTTTTAGGCTCGTGTGTAATGGGCGGGTAATGAATGGCTCTTAAAATTGAGTTTCCGTTATATACATAATTATCAAAATAATGTTCGTCTAACCCTAAATATAAAGCAATAGCTTGTAATAAAGCTGTACCGCTTTTTTCAAAGGCTCTGTATGCTTCTGCAAATATCTGATTAAACTCTTTTACCTCATTAACACTTACATTGGGCGGATATTCTTCTTCCTTATAATTATCCCGTGGGTTTTGTCCGTATTGAAAAAATTCTTTTAAATCGGGAGCTTCGCTTCCTTTGGCATGTTCTTTTCCAAAACTAGTATAACCCCGCTGGCCGGCAAGTTCAGGAATTTCATATTTCTTTTTTTGCTCCAGTGGTAAAGAAAAAAATTGCTGTACATACTTATACAAATCTGCAATTAAATTATCTGGTACACCATGGTTTTTTACGGCTACAAATCCAACTTCTTCATACGCCTTTCCAAGGTTTTGTACAAATGCGCTTTTCCGTTTTTCGTCGCCAGATAAAAATTCGGCTAAATCAACTGAAGGAATTGACATATAATTTTCGTTTTAGTTATAACAAATGTAGTTTTGATTATGAAAAGTTACAAATGTTATTTTCTTTTACCTATAACCGCATTCATTTTTATTTCGTGTAGCCGGCAAAGTATCCCTGTACAAGAAACCAAACCTGCACATACTGTAAATAAAATTCCATCTTACGAAAATTTAAATAACTGGGCTGCCCATCCGTATAAAAAAGATCCGTCGGATAGTGTTCCGAAAGATTTACGCTCTTTGTACATGCAAGACTCAACGGTGGATGTGTTTTTTATACATCCCACAACGTTAACCTCTTTAAAAGATACCAGGTGGAATGCTGATATTGACGATGAAATTTTAAATAAAAAAACAGATAACTCAACAATATTATATCAGGCTAGTGTATTTAACCAAAGTTGCAGGGTTTTTGCGCCAAGGTACCGACAAGCACATATAAAATCATTTTTTATTGATTCTAAACAAGCGGAACCTTATTTTAATACAGCTTACGCTGATATTGAAGCCGCATTTAAATATTATTTAGAAAATTACAATAACGGCAGGCCAATTATTATTGCTTCACACAGCCAGGGAACATTACATGCAGCAAGATTATTAAAAGAGTTTTTTGAAAATAAACCATTACAAAATAAATTAGTTTGTGCATATTTAATTGGGATGCCTGTTTCTACTACCTATTTTAGTGTTTTGCAACCTTGTAGTAATGCATGGCAAACCGGTTGTTTTGTGAGTTGGCGCACCATTAAAAAAAACTATAACGGCCCTTCTTATATACAAAAAGAAAATTACCAATCTGTAGTGGTAAATCCTTTAACATGGACAATAGATTCTTTATATGCACCATCTAAAAAAAATAAAGGTGGTGTATTAAAAAATTTTAATAAAATAATACCGGGTGTGGTAAGTACACAAATACATAAAATGTTTTATGGAGTAGTAAACCAAAGTTTTTGGAAATATTTTTATTACCACAAAAAATTATCATGTGGCAGATTATAATTTCTTTTATGTAAATATCAGAGAAAATGTACAGGAAAGAATTGCCGCTTTTTGGAAACAATAATTAATAGGTTGCAGCAGCTACCTGTGTTATTAAGGTTTGTACATACTCTTTTAAACCTAATCGGTATTTTATTAAATTTCTGGAACTTACGGGTGTGGTAATAATACCTAAATCAGATATTTTTTTCCACTCATTATTACTGTACTTATATTTTGGCATGGAAAATATTACTGTATCCTTTACATAGTTGTTTTGTAAATCAATAATAATTTTAACAGAACCTTCTTTAATTTTTTTATCTAAATTAACTACCGAATTATAATAATGCATATCAGGTGTGTGTTCCGTCATATACTCCTTTGAAACAATTTTTAATTCGCTTTGTTGCCTGAAAGACGTTTTACCAACCAAACCATTTTCTATTGCTTTTTTTATGCTATCTGCAGTATTTACAACTTCTATATAAAATGTATTATTTATAGTTTCTTTATCACTATTATCTGTACAACCAATAAAACTAATTAACACAATCAGGCTACTAATAACTTTAAGCATATTATTTTATTTACAAGCCAAATTTAGCACTAAGCTCTAACATTTTATCAATAGGCTTTTTAGCTGCAAGACGCAACTCCTCATCCATTGTAATTTCGGGTAATTCGTATTTAAGGCATAAATAAAGCTTTTCCAGCGTATTTAATTTCATATGAGGGCAATCATTACAAGCACAGGTGTTATTGGGTGGAGCAGGTATAAAAGTCTTATCTGGGCTGTTTTTTTGCATTTGATGTAAAATACCTGTTTCGGTAACCACTATAAACTCTGTAGCGCTATCATTTTTTGAAAAGTTTAATAAACCTGTTGTACTGCCAATATAATCGGCTAGTTCTAAAGAGGTGCTTCGCACTCGGGATGAGCTATTACTTTAGCTTTAGGATGCCGGATTTTAAGTTTAGTTAATTTTTCAATACTAAAAATTTCGTGTACCATACAACTACCATTCCATAACAACATGCTACGGCCGGTTTGCTTGTTTATATAAGCCCCAAGGTTTTTATCGGGTGCAAAAATAATTTTTTGATCGGCAGGTAAACTTTCTACAATTTTTTGTGCATTGGATGATGTACAAATAATATCACTTAACGCTTTCATACCTGCCGAGCAGTTGATGTAGGTAATTACAATATGATCGGGATATTTATCTCTAAACTGTTTAAATAATGGTGGTGGTGCACTATCGCTTAATGAGCATCCGGCATTTAAATCGGGTAATAAAACTTTTTTATTAGGGTTTAAGATTTTTGCTGTTTCGGCCATAAAATGTACACCAGCAAATAAAATAATATCTGCATCGGTTTTTTCGGCCTTTTGCGCTAACCCTAAACTATCGCCGATAAAATCGGCAACATCTTGTATATCCGGCTCCTGATAATAATGAGCAAGAATAATTGCGTTTTTTTCTTTCTTTAGTTTTTCAATTTCTGCAAATAAATCCAAAGTAGGATCTATTTCAATATTTAAAAATCCGGCCGAAATTAAATTTTCTTTTGCGGTGTTAATATCTACCATAATATGTATTAATACTATTTATTTATATAATCATCTATTACTACTATAAGTGTTAATATGTGGATAGATGATTTTGTAAAGCTATTGTAAAATTAAAAACTTTAGTTTATTAACAGTAACTCACTTTTAATTAACATGTATAATATATTTAATAAAACAATAAATACTACTTAACCAGTAATAGATAGTATTTTTTTTAAACACTGGTGTATAAAAAAACCGGTTAATAATAATAATATGTAAATATATTTTAATCATGTTAATACAGTAAGGATAAAAGGTATATTGTAAACAGGTGTTTTTATAAAATAACAAGCCTGCTGTTTTTTTACCCCAATTTATACCATAAATAAAAGTAAAAACATAACCTTATTAACTGTAAAAGAACCTTATTAACAAATGAATGTTAATTACCTGTATAAACAGTTAAAACCCCTAATATTAAGTAATAATGGTTTTGAAAGCATAAAACCCCCATAAACAAAGGCTTTTTAGTGCCAAAATAAAGGTATTTATATAGATTTTTACCCTATTTTTGCCCTCCAAAATTTAATATTTCAGTTTTATGCAAATTATTCAGAGTATTCGTGAAAAAGGAGCAGCAATGTTAATTGCTTTTATTGCACTTAGTTTAATAGGTTTTTTATTAATGGATGCAAAGCAGGGTAATAACAGATTGTTTAGTTCGGCATCTACTAATATAGGTAGCGTAAATGGTAGTGTTATTAATCAAGATGAGTTTAGTAAAAAAGTAAGGCAAATGGAAGCTCAGGAAGAGCAACAAAGTGGTCAAAAACCATCCGGTACCAGATCGGCTCAAATAAGAGATCAGGTTTGGAACCAAATAGTTGCCGAAAAAAGTATTTTATGCCGAGGCAGATAAACTAGGTATTAAGTTTACCGCAAAAGAATTATCATCTATATTATCTGCTAATAGTCAAGATAATCCTTTAATGCAAGATAAATCTATGATTGACCCGGCTACCGGAATGTTAGACCAATCTAAATTAAAAGAAGCTTTAAGTAATATTAAAAAAGCAAAAGGCGATCAATTAGATATGATTGAAGCTCAAATTATAGAGCCACAAAAATTAACCAGTATTTCTCAAAAATATTTTGCCCTGCTTAATGGTGCGGCATATTACCCAAGCTGGATGCAGGAAAAAGACAGTAAGGAAAACAAAAAGTTTGCAACCATATCTTATGTAACCGTACCATATAATGTTATTAGTGACAGTACAATTAAAGTAACCGATGCAGAGGTTGAAAAATATGTAGCAAACCATAAAGATTTATTTAAGCAAGAAGCAGGAAGAAAAATATCTTACGTAGTTTTTAGCCAGTTACCAAATGGTGCCGATAGTACAAAAGCAAAAGAACTGGTAGAGGTATTAAAAAATGATTTTCAGGCAGACAACAATCCAAGAAATTTTATTGCTCGTAATTCATCAGCAATACCATACGACAGTAATTACCAGGCAAAAGACAGGTTACAAACAACAAAATTAGATTCTATTTTAAAAGTACCACAAGGAACTGTTTACGGCCCTTATGTAGATGGTGGTGCTTATGTGCTGGCAAAAATAATAAGCAGTAAAGTATATCCCGATAGTGCAAAAGCAAGACATATATTAATAGGTACAATTGACCCACAAAGCGGCCAACCGCTTATGAGTGATAGCGCAGCAAAAAAATTAGCCGATAGTATTAATATTGCAATAAGCGGCGGAGCAAGTTTTGATGCAATGGTAAAACAATACTCAACAGATCAGGGAAGTAAAGAAAAAGGCGGTATTTACGACAATTTCGCTTTTGGCCAAATGGTATCAGAGTTTAATGAGTTTTGTTTTACAAAACCAGCAGGAACCAGAGGTGTGGTAAAAACTCAATTCGGCTATCATATTATTGAAGCAATGGGGCAAAAAGGAAGCAGCCCAAAATATAAAATTGCATTTCTGGCAAAAGAAATTATTGCCAGCGAAGCAACCATTAACAATGCCAGTTTAGAAGCAACCAAAGCATCGGCCGAAAAAGATGGTGCTAAATTAGACGCTTATCTTAAAACAAAGGGAATTAATAAAATACCCCTACCTACCTTAATAAAAGAAAACGATTTTTCTGTAGGACAGTTACAAGATGCAAGGCAATTAGTACGCTGGGTTTTTGAAGCAAAAAAAGGCCAAGTGAGTGAGCCGTTTAGCATTGGCGATCAATTTGTTGTTGCCACAGTAGACAATATTTACACCGAAGGAACACAAGATGTAGCCACAGCAAGACAAATGGCAGAAAACGATATTAAGAACGAAAAGAAAGCAACAGAAATTTCTAAAAAACTTGGTAGTAACCCTACATTAGAAAGCGCAGCTGCTGCCTATCAAAAACAGGTAGAAACCGCAGGTGCAGATTCAAGCATAACATTTGGCAGCCAATTAATCCCTGGTGTAGGATATGAGCCAAAATTAATTGGGGCATCATTTAACCCAACATATCAAACAAAAGTAACAGCACCCATTGTTGGTAAAAGCGGTGTTTATGTAATGAAAGTAAACAGCATTAGCGATAAAACAGCCGAAACACCCGAAGCTGCTGAAGCGGCACGTAAAGAAAGAATAACCGCATTACGAAACCAAAGCGCCGGCAACTGGTTTGAAGGATTAAAAAAACAAGCAACCATTAAAGATAACCGTAGCAAGGTTTACTAATTTAGAAATATAATTATTTACACAAAGCCACTGCAAAAAATGCGGTGGCTTTTTTTATACCTTTGTGTTATGAGTGATGATTTAATGATAAATAAAGTTGCCGAAAGCGGATTAATTACAATTGATTTAGAAGATTATTACCCAAAAGAAGAGGTTGCTGTTTTTGATATGAAAGATCATTTATTTATGGGATTAATATTAAAAGAAAAGATTTTAGAGAAGCGCTTAAAAATTTAGATTTCTCCTCTTACCAAAATAAAAACGTAGCAATAACCTGTACCGCCGATGCGGTAATACCTATGTGGGCATATATGCTGGTTGCAACTTACTTACAACCCATTGCAAAAGATATAATTTTTGGCAACGAAGATTTTTTGCATACAACACTTTTCTTAAAAAAACTAAACAACATAAACATAAACGACTATATGGATAAACGGGTAGTAATAAAAGGCTGCGGCGAATTACCCATCAGCGAAACAGCCTATGTAGAAATTACAAAACTATTACGCCCTGTTGTAAAAAGTATAATGTTTGGCGAACCATGCAGTACAGTACCAATATATAAGAAACCCAAAACCTTATAGAAAAACTAAAACCATCCTCGTTTTTTAAAAATAATAATCATTGCAATAGGAATTATAAGCATCATAGAAACGGCTAAAAAAAAGCCGGTTTGATTGTGTGCCCACGGAATTCTATCAAAGTTCATTCCAAAAATACCGCCTATAACCGTTGCCGGTGCAAGTAAACAGGTAACTACAGCCATCACCTTCATTACTTCGTTCATTTTTAAATTTACATTACTTAAATACAAGTCGTGTAAGTTCATCATCATATCCCGATAGTTTTCTGCAAGGTCATTAGCTTGTATAATATGATCGTACACATCTTTAAAATATTTTTCAGTTCGCTCTTCTATCAATTCATTCTCACTTCTTAAAATACCACTTATCAACTCTCTAACAGGAGCAATACTTCTTTTTAAAACAATCATTTCTTTTCGTAGTAAATTAATTTTTGCCAAACTTCGGGTATTAGCACTTCGTACAATATCCTCTTCAAGATTTTCAATTTTTTCACCAAGCTTCTCCATTACCAAAAAATAATTATCTACAATCATATCAATCAGGCAATAAAATAAAAAATCGGCATTTTGTTGCCTAACTTTTGTGCCCTGTAATTTTAAACGCTCCCTTAAAGGGTTAAACACATCTCTGTAAGCATCTTCCTGAAAACTAATTACAAAATTTTTACCCAATACAATACTTATTTGCTCAATTTCAACAGCGCTATCTTTTTCATTAAAATAAAGCATATTCATCAGGCAAAAAATCAGTCCGTTTATATCATCCATTTTTGGCCGCTGCCCATGGCTTAAAATATCTTCGGCTATTAAATAATGTATGCCATAATGATTACAAACCGCTTCAACATCTACTTTGCGTAAGCCATCAATATTTATCCAGCTAATAGTTGGTGAATCTATATATGGAAAAGCGTCTGCTACTTTTTTAACTCCCTAACATTTAACTGCTGCGTATTGTAATCGTACACACAAATTTTACTTACTTCCGGTTCAACCCGACTGTGCTCAATAGTAGGGTTTACTTGCAGCACTTTTTTGGTACGCAACAACTCAAAAGGGTTTAGCAAATACGATATTACTTTTTTGCTTTCTTTAATCATAAACTAAAGATATAAAAACCTTTGAGGAAATATTTTTAATTACCACAAAATTTAAAAAACCTCAGCGCCCCAATTCGTAACTTTGCCCAATGCGTAATTATTTAGATGAATTAAACGAACCACAAAGAGAAGCCGTAAGCCATATTAACGGGCCGCTAATGATTGTAGCAGGTGCAGGTAGCGGAAAAACAAAAGTACTTACAACACGTATTGCACACCTTATGGCAAATGGTGTAGATTCATTTAATATTTTGGCGCTAACCTTTACCAATAAGGCTGCTGCCGAAATGAAAGAAAGAGTTGAAAAAATTTTAGGAAATACCGAAGCCCGAAATTTATACATTGGAACTTTCCACAGCGTTTTTGCAAGAATACTTAGAGCCGAGGCTAACAAAATTGGTTACCCAAACAACTTTACCATTTACGATACCGATGATGCAAAAAGTGTGGTAAAAACAGTAATAAACGAATTAGATTTAGACGACAAGGTTTATAAACCCAATGTTGTTTACAATCGAATTTCGGCTGCAAAAAACGATTTAATAAGCAGTGCAGAGTATATGAATGATTGGGCTTTGCAACAAGAAGATGCCAGAGCCAACCGTCCACAACTGGGCGCTATTTATGATGCTTATGCAAAACGTTGCTTTAAAAACGGGGCAATGGATTTTGATGATTTGTTGTTTAAAATGTATTTGTTGTTAAAAAATAATCCCGAAAGTTTAAGTAAGTACCAGCGCAAGTTTAAATACATAATGATAGATGAGTATCAGGACACAAATAAAGCCCAATACGAAATTGTAAAACTGCTGGGCGCCATGCATGAAAATGTGTGTGTTGTTGGAGACGATGCCCAAAGTATTTATAGTTTTAGAGGTGCTACCATTGAAAATATTTTGCAGTTTAATAAAGATTACGATGATGTAAAAGTGGTAAAGCTTGAGCAAAATTACCGCAGCACTAAAAGTATTTTAAATGTTGCCAATCAGGTTATAAGCAACAATAAAAATCAGATACAAAAAAATCTTTTTACAACAAACGATGAGGGCGAAAAAATAAGACTGGTACGTACCATGACGGATAACGACGAAGGAAAAAGCGTAGCCGATACCATACAGGAACAAAAATTACGCAACCATTATTTTAATAAAGACTTTGCCATACTTTACCGCACCAATGCACAAAGCCGCAGTTTTGAAGAAGCATTAAGACGTATGGGAATTGCCTATCGTATTTATGGCGGCATGAGTTTTTACCAACGCAAAGAGGTAAAAGATATGATTGCTTACTTACGCATTATTGTAAACCCACGTGATGAAGAAGCGCTAAAAAGAATAATAAATTATCCGGTACGTGGCATTGGTAAAACAACCTTGGATAAAGCCGTTTTATTTGCCAACGATAAAAACCTTAGCCTTTGGGATATTTTGTGCAATGCAAGTATGTATGGTTTTAAAAGTGGCACACTCGAAAGTATAGACAACTTTGTAACCATGATAAAAATGTTTCAAAGTGAGCTAAATAAAAAAAATGCATACGACTTAGCTATTATTGTTGGCAAAAGCACCAACCTGGTAAAAGAATTATTTAACGATAAAACAAGCGAAGGGCTTGCCCGTTACGAAAACGTACAGGAGCTTTTAAACTCTATAAAAGAATTTGTTGACGATCCGTTAATACAAGGAGTAATTAATGAAGATGGCGAAGTAATTAATGAAGAAGATGAATTACAAAGCAAACAAAATACAGCAAGCCTGGGCGCTTACTTACAGCAAATTGTTTTATTAACAGATGCCGATGATAACAAAGGCGAAAGCGATGTAGTAAAACTAATGACGATACATGCGGCAAAGGGGCTGGAGTTTCCGGTAGTGTTTGTTGGCGGCATGGAAGAAACGCTTTTCCCCAACGCTATGGCAATAAACACAAGAGAAGAGCTGGAAGAAGAACGCAGATTATTTTATGTAGCCATAACCAGAGCCAAGCATAAACTTTGGCTTACATATGCAAATGCCCGTTATCGTTTTGGACAATTGCAACAAAACGATAGCAGCCGTTTTTTGGAAGAAATACCCGAAGAGTATTTAGATAAAAGCTACGCCGGTGGTGGAATAAAAAATACAGGAAATAATTGGGGTAGTGCTGCACAAAGAGCACAACGTGGCTTTGGTAATAATTTTGGAACCGCAGCAGCGCAAGCCGAAAAACGCTACGGAGCGCCACCCAGCAAAACAAGTACACCAAGTTATATAGTACCCAAAGCACCAGCCAAGGCCGTTGAGCATACACCCTCGGCCGATTTTGTTGCCAGCGATACCAGCAATTTGCAAGAAGGACAAAAAGTTGAGCACCAAAAATTTGGCTTTGGCGAAGTAATTAAAATGGAAGGTGCGGCACACAATCCAATTGCTACGGTAAAATTTGAATTAAATGGTGAAAAAAAGATAATGCTTAATTACGCCAAGTTGAGAATTTTATAAAACAATTCTTCCGCTGATTCCACAGATATCGCAAAAAAATATCTGCGTCATCTGAGAAATCAGCGGAGCGACAACCAATTCCAACTTTCGTAACAATTCACTCCCAAATATTGCTAATTTTGCATTATCAAATAGTACAGTTATGATAAAAACAGGCAATACAATAGTAAGTATTTATACCGAAATGACACCCAACCCCGAGACAATGAAATTTGTTGCCAACAAATTATTGTATCCGGGTAAAAGTATAGATTTTGCCGATGAGGCAAGTGCAAAACCATCGCCACTGGCGCAGGAGCTATTTGCTTTTCCGTTTATTAAAGCTGTATTTATAGCCAGCAATTTTATTACACTTACCAAAACCAACGATACCGAAGATTGGCAAGATGTAATACCAACCATAAAACAATTTTTAAAAGATTATTTAGAAGAAGGTAAGGTTGTAATAATTGATGAAGAGGTGGCCGCAATGAAAACCAACAACACCAATACTGTAAACGCCGATGATGATGACGTAGTAAAACGCATAAAAGAGCTATTAGAAAACTATGTAAAGCCGGCTGTAGAAATGGACGGCGGCGCCATACAATTTAAAAGCTATGCCGATGGGGTTGTAAACCTTGCCATGCAAGGAAGTTGCAGTGGTTGCCCATCATCTACCATTACCTTAAAAGCAGGTATAGAAGGAATGATGAAACGCATGATACCCGAAGTAAAAGAAGTGGTTGCCGAAGCGGAGTAAATATCCTGTCATTTGATTCTTCCCCTTGTCATTTCGAACGAAGAAAGAAATCTACAAAATAGGTTAAGTTTCTTTTCTCGTAGGGAGAAAAAAAGTAGTACATACAATTTATAGTTGTGCGAAAATTTCTTGATGGCTCCAAACTTTGAATAGGAATGTACAAAAATTATAAGGATGAAGATATAATCAGGGCTTATTCAACTATGATGTCAACATCAGGTGAAATCACGTCTGATCTTGCGAATGCAATACAAAACCGTGGGGGTATAGATTATTTTAACCGTATTATGGAATTAAGAAAAAGTCAACCCCTTGAAATTTCAAGATTACAAAATGAAGTTCAGTCCCTCACTACATCTGAAACAAGTTATGATTTCGTCAGAAATTTAATTTCATCGAAATACCTCTCGATGGATGACTTAAACATATTTGTAAAACGAATTTTTGATGAGCAAAGAGCTTCTCTCTTTGATAAGGCAGTTACTCAAAACACAATTGTTAAAAGTATTACAGGATTAATTTTGGGAAGTATTTTGGGAACACTATTTTGGTGGGGCATTCTTTACCTTTTCAAACAACCATTTATTTTTGTTATCCCAGTAGTTTTTATGATAAGCTATTTTATAATTAAGAATATTTCGAAACAGTCGTCTAAAAACCCTGTTGTATTATTAGCCAGCATTCTTTCGGCATTAATTAGTCTTGTAGCTGGACACTTTTTATTCTTGGGCTTTAACAGCTAAAACTTCGCACAACATTAGGTTTATTGTAAGGCTTCCGCTACCGTTGGTCTTCTTCGCTAAGTTTTTCGCCACCGCCTTGTCTCCTGACAAGCAGTAAAGTATTTTAAGTATATAAACAGCCTTTTGAGTAAATTAGTGAAATGAAAAAATTTTTACTCTTACTAATAATTGTATGTAGAGCTTTTATCACAGAAGCACAATTAACCGATACAGAAATACGCAATCTAAAAAACGACAAACTAAAACCCGATAACAGCTACATTTATAATTTACCATTTGCAAAAGGCAGTAAGTTTTTATTAATACAAGCATACAATAGTAAAATGAGCCATCGCAACGAATTAAGCCTCGATTTTAAAATGCGAAAAGGCAGCAAAATTTGTGCAGCAAGAGGCGGTATTGTAATTGCAACAAAAGAAGATAGTGATGTTGGCGGTTTAAAAGATGAATTCTTATCGCAAGGAAACCATATAATAATAAAACACAATGATGGCAGTACAGCTATGTACTGGCATTTACAAAAAGACGGTGTGCTGGTAAATGGAGGCGATACAGTTTTACAAGGTCAACATATTGGATATAGTGGCAATACAGGTTACACAGCGTTTCCACATTTACACTTTCAGGTTCAAAATGAAGAGGGTAATGATATTGCTACAAGGTTTTATACAAAACAAGGTGTTATGTATTTACGCCCAGGCAAATGGTATAAGCACAACCAATAAACCCTTACTTTTGAAATAAAATTTTCATTTGAGTTTATCAGAAATTTACCAAACATTTATTGCCAATATTAAACAAACCCGTTGGCCTGAATGGGCAAGCACCATTATGCAAATATTAAGCGTATGGTATGCCCGTAAAAATAATGTGTGGGTATATCCTACAGGTATAGTTGGCGTATTGTTAGCTTCTTATGTTTATTACTTTTTATCAGTACCGCCATTATATGCAGATGCTATTTTAAATATTTACTATTTCTTAATGAGTGTGTACGGCTGGTACAACTGGGTGCAAAAAAAAGATGCTGCAGAAGCTTATCCAATAAGTTGGTGCAGTAAAAAGGAATTAAGTGTTGGTATAGGTTTCTTTTTTGTGTTTTGGGCAGCTATTTATTTTTTATTAATTAAAATAACAGATAGTAACACACCGGTGTTGGATTCACTAGTATCAGCAAGTGCTGTAACCGCAATGTGGTGGATGGCAAAACGAAAAATCGAAAACTGGCACGCCTGGATTTTTAGCAACATTGTAGCCATACCACTAAATTTTTACAAAGGCTTTATGTTATTTACTTTAATGTATGTGTTATTTTTAGTAATGGCATATATGGGTTATATAAGCTGGAAAAAGGAAATAAAAAATAAATAAAACAATAATCGCATTAAAAATATTTAATAATATTCGCTTTAATCTTCAAGTTCCTTCTCCTTTGGAGAAGGGTTGGGATGAGGTTAATCAAACAAAATGAAATGAGCTACTGTAAATTTATTTGTACTTTAAAAATGGCGAACAGCCTTTACATAAAGAATATCACGACAACCATTACGGGTTTCCTATTGAAAGCGACGATGAATTATTTTGTCGTTTAATTTTAGAAATAAATCAGGCAGGCCTTAGCTGGACAACCATTTTAAATAAGCAACAAAATTTTAGAAAAGCCTACCACAATTTCAATATAAAAAAAGTAGCGGCATATAAAGAAAAGGATATTGAACGCCTGTTAAATGATGCAGGAATAATAAGAAACAAACTAAAAATAAATGCAGCTATAGAAAACGCAAAAACAATTTTACACATTCAAAAAACAGAAGGCTCATTTAAAAATTGGATAAATAAACACCATCCATTAACTAAAGAAGAATGGGTAAAAGTTTTTAAAAAAATATTTAAGTTTACCGGCGGCGAAATTGTAAACGAATTTTTAATGAGTACAGGTTATTTGCCTAATGCCCACGAACAAAATTGCCCTGTATATAAAAAAGCGCTAAAAGCAAAACCCCTGTGGAATGAAAAGCAAAAAAAGTAGCCTGATAATAAGGGCAATATTAATTATACTTTTAACCGTTGTTATATTGTTTATTCCAACTGATAATGCTTTTAGAAAGTGGTTAAGGTTTTTAATGCTTGTATTTTTTGTAATTACCTTTATCATTGATTATACCAGATATAAAAAAGAAAATGGTTAAAAAAATTGTTGTAATTGGGCCAGAGAGTACAGGAAAAAGCACATTGTGTGAGCAACTGGCGGCACACTATAATACCATTTGGGTAAAAGAATACGCAAGAGAGTATCTTTTAAAGAACGGAACAGATTACAGTTTTGATAACTTATTAGAGATTGCAAAAGGGCAAATAAACAACGAGCAATTGGCAATAAGCAATTTGCAAAACACACCCCTCATTATAGATACAGATATGTACGTTATGAAAGTTTGGTGTGAGTTTGTTTTTAACCAATGCCATCATTGGATTTTAAACAGAATTGTAGAGCGTAAGTACGATTTGTATTTGCTTTGTAATATTGATTTACCCTGGATAAAAGACGAACTAAGGGAATACCCGGATTTAAAAACCAGAGAAAAATTATACCATCATTATAAAGATATTATGGTAAGCCAAAATGTACAATGGGTAGATATAAGTGGTAACCATAACGCAAGATTGCAAAAGGCTATTAATGCAATAAATAAAATTTAAAAACAATTATTTTAAAAGTAATAAAATATATTTTTGTTTGTGCTGTATTATTTATGGCATTTAAAATTTTTGTACCCCAAAAACATGACGTACCTCAATTAAACAAACGCTCCAACACTCAATATTGGAATTTAACTACAGGTTCGATCATAGGCTACACTCTTATTCAGGGAAAAGATATAAAAAAACCATATCCAATCATTTATTTACATGGCGGCCCGGGCGGACATGTATCTGATGAAATTATTAATACATTATCACCATTAGCTGAAGATGGTTTTGATATTTATTTTTACGATCAGGTTGGAAGCGGCCTGTCTAATCGACTAAAAAATATAAATGAATATAGTGCGGAAAGGCATGTTAATGATTTGGACGAAATAATTAATAAAATAAGTTCTTCTAAAGTAATATTAATTGGCCAATCTTGGGGTGCAGTATTAGCCACACTGTATGCAGCAAATCATAGTAATAAAATCAAAAAAATTATTTTCACTTCCCCCGGCCAAATTTATCCAATTCACAACGAACTGGCAAGCGAAAATCCTCCGGATAGTTTACATTTAAAACAACCTGTTTATTCGAATAAACAGGGAAACGAAAAAGCCATTAATTTACGATCAAAGGCAATATCTTTTTTTGCAACAACATTCAATATAAAACTTGCAACAGACAAAGAGGCTGATGAATTTGTAACACTATTAAACTATGAAGTAAATAAATCTACGGTTTTCGATACCGCAAAAATATTACCCATTAGGCCCGGAGGAGGTTTTTATTCTTCTATAATGACGTTTAATAGTTTGGCTAAAATAACTAACCCCCGACCCCAATTATCAAAACTTGATTTTCCGGTATTAATACTTAAAGGCCAATGCGATAATATTAAGTGGGGGTTTACAAATGAATATATAAGAATGTTTAAAAACCATCAATTTAAATTAATAAAAGATGCAGGGCATTATATTAATATTGAACAAAAAGAAGAGTATCAAAACACAATAAGAAATTTTTTATCGCAATAAAACTTATTTAATTATCTCTTGCACATCTGCATCACCCTCTAAATTATTCATCTGCCGCATAATATCGTCATAGCGATTGGCAACAAACGAACTTAAGGGCTTTACAGTAAATTTTTTAGGGTTGGGTAAGCATGCGGCAATTTGTGCAGCTTCACCCCTTGTTAAATCTTTAACATCTTTATTAAAATATTTTTTAGCTGCAGCCTGTACGCCAAAAACACCAGCACCCGTTTCCGCAACATTAAGATAGCGCTCTAAAATAGTACGCTTTGTCCAGAGCTGCTCTATGCTAAATGTAAAAAACATTTCGGGGGCTTTTCGCAAAAAGCCACCCCCTTGAAAAAGAAAAATATTTTTAGCCGTTTGTTGGCTCAATGTACTTGCACCACGTACTTTATTAGGATGGCGCTTATTGTATTTCATGGCTAACTTAATGGATTTAATATCAAATCCATCATGATCGGGAAATAACTGATCTTCACTGGCAATAACAGCCAACTTAATATTACTGCCCATGTTATTATAACTTACATAATCTCGGCTTAAGCCATTGCCTTGTAATAAACTACCAAGCTGTGTAGTAGTAATAGGGGGATTAAAAACAACTCCATATAATAAATAAAAAAATGAGCTTATGTACCCAATAAAAAAAATCTCTTTTAGTAAAGAAGCAATTTTTTTTACAATTTTAATTTTATGCAAAAAGAAAAAGTATATAATACCAACAGAGGCTGCAACAATTAAATAAAGAAGTAATTTTGTTTAAACGAGCCAATAAAAGGCTCGTAAATAGAGGTTGAAAAAACAAAAACTAAAAACCAAATAAAGTGTGCAACAAAAACCCAGAAAAAAACTTTTTTAAGTAATGGCCAATATTTTGTTTTAAACATACTGTTTTATAAAAGAGAATAAATAATTCCACCCAATATTACCAAGGCGAACACTAAATATAAAATACCGGATATACGATTAATACGTAAAATATTTTTATCGCTTAATTTATTACCAATACTGCCAGCTCCCATTACTTTGCCCACATCTGCCAACATATTTATAGCAAGGCATGTAATAAAAATTATTGTGCGATGGTAAAAATTATACTCTGCCGCTAACGAAACAGCCATTGCTACCCAAAATGCAATTACTGCCGGGTTAAGCGTATTTAATAAAAACCCCGATGAAAAAATGGCAAAATAATTTGTTTTTCTTTTCCCTGTTTGTGTTATTTCATCCCCTGCAATTACTACAGCCTCTTGCTGTTGCCGCGGTTTAATTTTTTTAATAAAAGCAAAATAAATACCCATACCCAATAAAAACATGCTGCCGGCAATACCAATTGATATTTTAAAATTTAGTAACGATTTTACAACCTCACTAAACCCGTTACTTAATACCACCCATATAATATCGCTTAACCAAACACCTGCCACAAAACTAAAACCGCCCCTTTTTCCATGATTAATGCTTTGCTTGATAATGGTAAATATTACAGGCCCAACCGAAAAAACGAGCAGCAAACTAATAGCCAATCCGTTTAGTAAAGCATCAATCATGCAATAAAAGTAAGATAAGAAACTTAAAAATTAATATTATAACAAATTCTTATTACAATTACTTTAACTTTTTTTGTGCAATCCAAATTATAATAACAACGTTGATGCATAAGTTTACCGAATAGCAATGTTATAAATATTGCTAAAACTGCTTTCATTTAGTAACTATTAAAAGCAACACAAATGAAAGCGAAAAAAATGCTCTTTTTATTATTTCCATTATTTACTAATGCCGCCAGTGCACAATTTTACAAAGACATGGGTGTTGGGTTAAATGCAGGAGCCTATATATATCAGGGCGATTTAACGCCACAGCGATTTGGATCTTTTAAAACACCATCAATTGGCGTTGAAATTGAAATAAAAAAGCCGGTTAATTATTTTTTAAGCGCAAGACTTAATATTGTATTTGCAAAACTCAAAGGAGATGAAAGTAAATACAGCACACCCGATTGGAGGCAACAGCGAAACTTTTCTTTTACAACACCACTTAAAGAATTTACCGCATTATTGCAATGGAATATTTTAGGCAGAAATTTTGATGAACGTGGATTTATGCCATATATATTTTCGGGTGCTGGCTTTTCGTTTATTAAAGTAGTACCTAATTATAGCAATATGAATGCATCGTTTTTTGGTGAAGGAAGCGATGTTGCAAATGGTTTGGTACAAGATATTGCACATGGTACACCACGTAATACATTTACAGTGCCCGTTGGCGTTGGCGTAGAAAAATACTTAAGCGATAGATTTTCATTAAATCTGGAAACATCGTACAGGTTTGTATTTACCGATTATTTAGATGGTTTTAGCCAGGCAGCAAATCCAAAAAGAGCCGATCATTATCACAGTACATCGCTTGGTATTATTTATAAATTTGGAAAAAAAGATAAAGGAATTGGTTGCCCGGCAATGAAGTATTAAGCTTGGTGTTTTAAAAACATCAGCCAATCTTCCAGCATTTTACCCTTAAGCACTCGTGGAAACTTGTGCTGTCCGCCTTCTTTTCCTTTAAGCTTCATAAAATTCATAAAAGTAAGTTCGGGTAAAACAGTTACCATTACATCGCTAAGGGCATGTTTACGCTCTACTTCATAATCGTCGTTAAGTTCTTTAAGCTTTGCGTCTATTCGGTTACGTAAGTCTTGGGCATTAGCTTTATCATCTGTGGCCAAATACCAATGGTGGGCAAAAAAGTTTCCGTGTGGCACACCAGCTACAGTAAATTCCGGTATCGATATATTTAAATCATCACTAACCATTTCAATAGCCTTGTTCATATTATCTACACTTAAATGCTCCCCTACAAGACTTAAAAAATGTTTGGTTCTTCCTGTAATAATTATTTCGCTATGTTCTCTGTCAACCAGCTTAACCGTATCGCCAATAGCATAGCGCCATGCACCAGCATTGGTGCTTATTAAAATGGCATAATCTTTATTTTCTTCTATTTCATGTATCATGTACGCCTCGGGCTCATCAACCATATTACCTTCACTGTCAAAATTGTTATCATCAAAAGGCACAAACTCAAAAAACATATTATTGTTTAGCACCAAATGCATTCCTTTGGCATCTTGCCTGTTTTGGTATGCCAAAAAACCTTCGCTGGCAAGATACGTCTCTATATAAGTTATTGGCTGCCCAAGTAATTTTTCAAAACCTTTCCGGTATGGTTCCATTGCTACACCGCCATGTACATAAAAGGACAAATTAGGCCACATTTCGTGAATATTACTAAGGTTATATCTTTCAATAACCTTTTCCATGCACAATTGCAGCCAGGCAGGTACACCCACAATGAAACCTATATCCCAGTTTGGTGCGTTAGCAACCACTTCTTCAAGCTTTGTACTCCAATCTTTAACTGCGGCAATTTTTTTGCCGGGCTTATACAAGCCCAATCCCTGAAACCAAAACGGAATATTTTTTTGTTGTATACCACTTAAATCGCCAGCAAAATAAGTAGGTCCTTTTTGTAATTGAGTACTACCGCCTAAAATTAACCAACCCTTTCCCACAGCACTTTTGGGTACACCTTCGTATTTAGCTAAACTAAGCAATTGCCTAAAACTTGTAATAGTGTTGCTTCGTATAAGATCTTTGGTAATAGGTATGTATTTACTTGTAGCATCGCTTGTGCCACTGCTAAGGGCAAAGTATTTTATTTGCCCGGGCCAGCATACATCCGGTATTCCTTCTTTTGTTTTATACCACCAGGCATCGTAAATTTTATTGTAATCGTATGCCGGAACCATTTGCTGAAATTTTTTACCTGGATGTTTGCTTATAACAATTTCATCAAACCTAAACCTTTGCCCAAACTCGGTAAACCTTGCTTTTTTAAGCAGTTTTTTAAGCACCTTTATTTGTTGCCTTCGAGGATCGCTTAAGGGTATATTAAGCGCTTTAGCAATTGTTTTTGGAAGCCTTATATCAAAAATAGACATTTACTGTTAAAGGTTATGGAGGGCAAATATAACCAATACTAAACATTTTGTGCCATATAAGATACTGATTGTAATTAGCTGCACAATAAAAAATAATGCCTAAGTTTGTTGTCTTAAAATTAAGCTATATGAAGAAGTTTTTTGTTTCGATTGTACTAACAATCTCGTTACTTAAAGCCACCGCCGATGAAGGCATGTGGTTACCTATGTTACTTGGCCAGCAAGTATATAACGATATGGTAAAAAAAGGGTTAAAGCTAACCAAAGAGCAATTGTACTCTATTAATAAATCATCGCTAAAAGATGCTATACTAATTTTTGGTGGCGGATGCACCGGCGAAATTGTAAGCAGTCAGGGTTTAATTTTTACCAACCATCACTGTGGATACGATGCTATTGCCACTGCAAGCAGTGTACAAAATAACTATTTAAGAGATGGTTTTTATGCAATGAATAAAGATCAGGAAATTCAAAGCAAACTAACCGTTCAGTTTTTAGATAGAATTGTAGACGTTACCAAAGAAGTAGAAGAAGGCGTAAAAGGATTAGCCTGGGCAGATAGAATAAAAAAACTACCGGATGTATATAAAGCAATAACCGACAAAGTTGCCGATAAGGAAAACGGTTTGGAAGGAAGAATTTACAGCATGTTTAAAGGCAATCAATATATTATGTATGTATATAAAAGATACAGAGATATTCGCCTTGTAGGAGCACCACCGGAAAGTGTAGGTAAATTTGGTGGAGATACCGATAACTGGGAGTGGCCACGCCACACCGGCGATTTTAGTGTGTTTAGAGTATACGCCAGTAAAGATGGCAAACCTGCAGATTTTAGTAAAGATAATGTTCCACTAAAACCCAAACACTTTTTACCTGTTAGTATTAAAGGTTTTAAAGATGGCGATTATGCAATGATATATGGCTACCCCGGCAGCACAAATCGTTATGAAACAAGCAATGGGATAAAACTTAAAAACGATATTGAAAACCCAACACTGGTAGGTTTAAGAGATATGCGTTTAAAGTATATGTACGAGCAAATGATTAAAGACCCTGCAACTAAATTAAAATTAGCAAGCAGCTATGCAGGCATTGCTAACTATTGGAAATTTTTTGATGGCGAAACAAAACAATTAAAAAAGTTTAATACTGAGGCTGAGAAAAAAGCATTTGAAGCTAAGTTTACCAACTGGGCAAAAGGTAAACCAGAGTATGAAAATATTTTTACCGACTATGCTAAAAATTACGAAACATGGACTCCATATAGCAAACAACGCCAGTTTATAAACGAAGGTGTAATGGGCTCGCCGTTAGCTGCATTTGCTGCACAACTTATTTCTTTGGAAGATAAATTATTAAAAGCTAATACACCTGCTGCCGATCTTAAAAAAGCGTTAGATGCTGCAACAGCAAACCGTGCCGCATTTTTAGAGGGAGAAGATAAAACAAGCGACGAAAAAATAATGGCTGCAGTTGCTATGATGTATTATAACGAAGTAGATAAAAACCAGCACCCTATTGGTTTTTACGAAAGCCTTAAAGGAACGTATGGCGATTTAAAAGACGAAGCAACATTTAAAAAATGGGCTAAAGATGTTTTTGCAAACACTATGTTGTTAGATGACGCAAAATGGAATGCATTTGTTGCTAATGCAGATGCGGCAACATTACAAAGCGACCCTGCTTTTGCTTACTCAACAGCATTTGTAAAAAATTACAACACTAAATACTCGCCCATGTACCAAGCTTTTGTAAGTAAAAATGCAGAGTTGGGTAAAGCATATTTAAAAGGAGTAATGGAAATGAATCCTGCGGCGGTTAACAAAATGTATCCGGATGCAAATTTTAGTATGAGGGTTAGCTACGGAAATGTAAAAAGCTATCGCCCAAGAGACGCCGTGTTTTACGATTATGTTTGTACGAGTAAAGGTATTTTAGAAAAATACAAGCCAGGCGATTATGAATTTGATTTACCAACAAGGCAAGTTGACTTGTTGCGTAAAAAAGATTTTGGCCAGTATATGGATAAACGTACACAAGACTTAGTAGTAACCTTTATTACAACAAACGATATTACAGGCGGTAACAGCGGAAGCCCTGTAATTGATGGAAGTGGTAACTTAATTGGTTTAGCGTTTGATGGCAACTATGAAGCACTAAGCCATAAAATAGCTTTTGATAAAGATTTAAACCGCACAATTTGTGTAGATGTTAGATATGTATTATGGTGTATTGATAAATTAGGCGGGGCAAAAAATTTAATTGATGAGTTGAAGCTTGTGAGATAAATGAAAGAATTAAAAAATTAAGAAATGAAACCGCTTTAGTAATGAAGCGGTTTTTTATTAAGTATAATTTCTCACTTTGTGAGAAAACAGTCAAATCATATTTCCATCATACAATAGATTTTTCTATATTGAAATGACAAACATTTGCATAGCGTGAAATTTGTGTTTATCTAAAATTTTAATTCTTTCATTTCTTCATCACTTAATTTTGTATTATGGCAGAAGACTTACAAATAATACAAGGCACAAAAGAAAAAGTTTATAAATCCTTATTACCGCAAATACAAGCTATACTTGCAGGAGAGCCCGATTTAATAGCCAATCTTGCTAATATAACAGCTGCATTAAAAGAACAGTTTAACTGGCTATGGATTGGTTTTTATTTGGTTAAAAAAACAATTAATGGTAGCGATGAAGAATTGGTGTTAGGCCCGTTTCAGGGGCCAATAGCCTGTACTCGTATTAAAAAAGGACGTGGAGTTTGCGGAACAAGCTGGCAACAGGCACAAACTTTAATAGTACCCGATGTAGAAAAATTTCCGGGCCATATTGGTTGTAGCAGCTTATCAAAATCAGAAATTGTATTACCAATAATTTGTAATGGGAATGTTGTAGGTGTGTTAGATATAGATAGTGATGCTTTACATACTTTTGATGAGGTAGATAAGTTGTATTTGGAGAAAGTAATAGATATGATAAACGTTGAATAATTAGTATAAAAAAAAATGCCGGACTTAATGTTCGGCATTTTTTATTTCACTAAAAACATTAATCTACTTTCTTGTTCTTTTTTATTTGAAAAACTCTGGACAAGTTAAAGCCAAATCTTATTTCACCCTTGCCCCAATTGTTTGTTGTTTCTGTTAAAAAGGCTCTTTCATTCATTCCTGTAGAGTTAGAAAAATGAAGTTGAAATACATGCCCGCCGGTTTCAATATCTATACCAATAGATAAAGGATCATGGTTTACGTCTTTTTCTTTACCGGTAACTAAGTAAAAATAATCCCATGTAAAAGCCAGACGCCTGCTAAGCTTTACCCTGCCACCAAAACCTACAGAAAAAACATCGTTAGGCATTGTGCTGGTTGCCACTAAATTATTATGCACCATAGTTGGGGTTATTTGCACACTAATGCCTTCACTAAATTTTCGACCAATAATGGTTTGAAAATAATAAGCAAGCCTTGAGGTATAATAATTTTGAATAGTAGGGTCCGACCAATCGCTTGTGTTCATCGTCATACCGGCTACCGCAGCAATTGTAACAGGAAAACTTTTACTTCCCGTGCTTTGCCTAATTGGAGCAAACTTAATATATCCATCCAGTTCTTTTTTATATGTGCTACGGCCAACACCAAGCATAAGGTGGTTTGATATACCATAATCAAACCCTAAACGCATACTTGCCTGATCCAGACCAAAAAAGTTTTTATATCCTTGGTCTAATTGTCCAAAACGGTGTAAAATTCTAAAGTCTAATGTGCCGGGCAATAAAAACTCCATTGAGTGTCCGTTAATAACCCGGGTTGATTTAAAAGCGTTTTTAACCAATTCTTTTTTTGGTTTATCTTCTCCCACCAATCCAATTAAATCGTCTTGTGCTTTTATTTGCAGGGATGCAAAAAGTACTATTGTAACTAAAGCTAAAAATCTATAATGGGTATTTTTCATGCTGATATTAAATTTATAATTAAGGTAATGGTGCTATCTTTTTAAAAGCTCCAAAGAGCAGTCAACACTAATTTTTGCATTTTTTGCAACTTTATCTGCCACTAAAGACGGAATACTTACATTGTAATCGGCAAGCAGTATGGAGAAATTTGCAAAAGCACTTATTTTACCACCTTTTACGGTTATTTTACCTGTAGTTTCTACATCTTTAGTAACGCCATGAATAGTAAGTTTGCCCTTTACGGCTACATTATATACACCATCTTTTGTGTAATTAACGGTAGCATTGTTGGTGATAGATCCTTTAAAATCGGCTTTTGGAAACTTGGATGTTTCAACATAGTTTTCGTGAAAATGCTCTTGCATTAAAGCTCTTTCAAACTCAAACCCCTTCATTAAAATTAAAAACTGCATATTACCATCTTTGGTATCTAATACCATAGTAGTGCTTTTGTTTACGCCGGTGATATTTTCTGGCGATTTTGTTGCCGTTGCATCAAAACTAACTTTACCTGTTTTAGTAAAAAATTTGTCTTGTGCATTTGTAATAGTTGCTATAAACAACATACTTAATACAAAAAATACTTTCTTCATTTTATTTTAATTTATTGTTTTTTAATAATACAACTGCGGTTAAGAATAACATCTGAGCCAAGGCCCAACTCATCGGCAGTATAACCGGTGCAAACCCCTTTAACATTAATAAACGAACCTTCTTTAACATTAGTTGCTTCGGTGTTGTGTATACTATCCATACTGCATCTTACAGATGATGTAGAAGCTGTATCGCCAATTACCAACGTAAAATTGCCTTTATCGTCTTTATCAATTGCCTTTAAAATACCATCAACAGCAATTACTTTATCTAAATACTTTAGGTTAGATGCTTTTTCATCTTTTGTAAAATCAGTAATTAGCACATTGCTGTTAAGTGTAAAGTGAGCGCTTAGGTCGCTTATATCTTTTTGTTTACGATTGTACTCTTTGTACCCGTAAAATGCACCTGCAGCAATAAGTATAGCAATTACAGATAAGATAATAGTGATTGTTTTCTTTTTTTTGCTAGTCATTTTTTTATATTTTAATTATTAGGACTTCCGGCATCAACCCATTTTTTTACCAATGCAATATTACAAGAGCTCATTTTAGGAGCACCTTGTGGCATTGCTACATAACCGCTGCTGTGGTTTATTGAACCGTATAGCTTACCGTTAACCGCAATTGCTTTATCGGTTGCATAAGTGCCCATTGTAATGCCGCCGGAACCACCTCTGTGGCAACTATAACATTGTGCATTTAACAAAGGAACAACTTTTGTGCTATAAGATGCTGTAGCTGTTGTATCGCAAGCGGCTGAGTTTGGATAAAGCAAATCTGCTTTATCGTAGTAACAAGATTGTAAAGAAGCTACCATTACAATTGTTGAAATTATTCCAACTAGTTTTTTCATTTTTACTATAGATTTATTGAATTTTAATTAATTATTTGGCGCCCCTGCGGTAATCCATTTTTTTACTTGCGTTATTTCGCAAGCAGGCATTTTAAAACTACTTTTTGGCATAGCCGAGTATCCGGCAACCCAGTTTATAGATCCAAATAGTTTTCCATTATCGGCAACTACTTTGGTGCCTGCATGTGTAGATAAATCGATACCGCCACCCAAATTAGAAGGGTTGTGGCAACCCTGACACTTGCTTTGCATTAAGGGTTTTATTGCGGTACTATATTTATAATCGATGGTATCACATCTGTCGCAGGCATTGTTTTTGGCGCCTTGATTAATCCATTTTTGTATTAAAGCTTTTTGTGCTGTTGTAAATGCAGCATTTGGTGGCGGAGGCATTCTATCGCCCCCTGATTTATTTAATACACTATATAACTTACTATTGCCGGCATTGCCCGGAGATACATATTTTATTATGGTTGCGTAAGATGTTAATACCACATTCTCTTTTCGGGTAATATTATCGTGGCAACCACTCATGGCACAACCAGAATTTATTAAAGGCAAAATATCATTAGCAAAATATACCGAATCGGTACTACATGTTAGTCCGGTAGAACCCGGTGCAGGAGTGGGTATTTCAATAACTCCCAATTCGTGCTTACAAGCAGAAAATATAATAGCTGCAAGTACAATAATACAAACAAACAAAATTTGTTTTTTCATGAGAAATTTGATTTTAAACGTTAAAGAGTGTACACTTTACACAATCTAAAACTGTGCCACAGTGTCATTAAAATGTAAAAATTATTATAAAAAGTTAATAGCATGTCTGTTATCAGTGATAAAATTTCATTATCCGGAAACCGAAACACCAATTATTTTTCCGATGCCAAAAGTTATAGCTGCTGCTATTAACCCAAATATTACCTGCCTAAAGCCAGAGTACCAAATGCTTTTTCCGGTAAATAAGGTAATAGCACTACCAATAATAAATAAACCAATTGCACTTAGGCCAACACTAATATATATTGCCATTGCCCCACTCATAAATAAAAACGGAATTACAGGAATAATAGCACCTATACCAAACAAAAAGAAAGAATAAAGTGCCGCTTCCATTGCAGAGCCTTGTAGCTCTTCGGCATTAATACCTAGCTCTTCTTTAATTAATATTTGATGTGCATGGGTTTTGTCTTTCATTATTTCGGCAGCCATTTCGTGTGCCTGATTTTGAGGAATTCCTTTTGCCATATAAATTAATGCCAGTTCCTTTTGCTCACCTTCGGGGTTTGTTTCCAGTTCTTCCATTTCTAATTGCATTTGATTTTCATATAACTCCTGTGAGCTTTTTACAGATATCCATTCGCCCAAAGCCATAGATAATGCACCTGCCAACAAACCAGCCAAACCAGCCAACAACACACCGCTACCACCAGCAGTTGCACCTGCAATACCCATTACTAAACTAAAATTAGAAACCAAACCATCGTTACCGCCTAATACTGCCGCCCTCAGTGCATTACCACCAACAGAACGATGCCTTTTTTCGAACTTGGCTAATATATTGCCTGATACTTTTGGTTGATTTTCGGCAAGGGAACGAAGTATAGTTACATGCCTACTCTCACTTCCATCGGTGGTTAAGTTATGTTTCCTTTTTTCGTTGATGATGGCATTTGAAATGCTTTTTCTGTATCCATCAATACACCCAAAACATAATCGTATCCAAATATTTTTCCTATAGTGTTTAAAATTTTAGCTCTACGGGAAGGAGATGGCAAAATATCTGTATTAGCATTTACTTTTTTTAAAAAAGCTGTTGCATGACCTTTTTCTATTTCGCTCATTTGAGCAAAAATATTGGCAACACTTTCATCTTTTTCTTGCTCGGCAAGTTTTTGATACAGGTAGGCTGCATCAATTTCGGTTTGAATATTTTTATTTATCACCTTAATTTATTTTGTGTAACAGGGTTTAAATAGCCTTAAACAAACTATTTATGTTAGATATAATATTTATTGTCAATAAACATATATTAGACAATAAAAAACAGAAAAAAATTAGCAAAATTTTGGAGGGTTCCAAATACAAGAGAGGTATGAAAAAGGTAAAAATTGGCCTTTTGTTAAACAAAGTGTTTTACGACAAAAGGAAGAGGGTTCAAATTTAGTTGCACTAAACTCAACAGGGATAAAAGCAACAGTTAGTGAAGAAGAATGATGGCCAAATGTTTTGAAAGGCAACTGCATATCTCTGTTATAATCTTTATCTTTTGGGGTTCCGTGCATATAATGCATATCTAAAAAAGCTAAAAAAGAAATGTTTTTATCTTTTTGCTGATGCTCAATAAAGTGTTGAAAAATTACCGGAAGTTTCAATAATTGACTAGCCTCTGTTGTTGCAAACAGATACACGGTTAAAAGAATATTGCCGAAATTTTTTCAAGATTAACCTAAAGGTAAAAAAAAGAAAGCAAAACTTCTAATCTATATACTAATCACCATCTTTCCAACCCCATAAATACCTGCAGGCATAAGTGCGATACGGGCTCCACTTTTTACTTAAAGACAGCATTTTTTCTTTCATTGCTTTTTTATCAGTAAAGTCAATTTTATATAGTTTACACATAGCTTGTTGAATACCTAAATCATCTACCGCAAAAACATCTTCTCTGCCAAGGGTAAACATTAAAATCATTTCTACCGTCCATTTACCAACACCTTTTATTTGTGTTAAAAAATTAATTACTTTTTCGTTGCTCATTTTATGCAACTGAGTATCGGTAATTTTTTGTTCAATAAAAAAAGCACAAACATTTTGCACATAATTAGCTTTTGCATTGCTTAGGCCAATGCTACGCAACGTTTCAAAAGGGGTTTCTACAACCTGCGCCGCCGTGGGCACTTTGCCATTGTATAAGTTTATAAAACGCTGCTGAAATACATCTGCAACTTTTGTACTTAATTGCTGGCTCATTATAGAGTTGCATAAATGCAGATGTACATTTTTACGTTTGGCTAAAACAAACGGTTGCTGCTGTTCAATAATCTTGTGTAATTTCTTATCTTTTTGCAGATGTATTAAATGCTCCATTTTTTTATTCCGCTATTTTCAATTTTTTTACAAACTCCAACTCATCTCTCCACCTTTTTCATCTTTTAACAGTATTCCCATTTCGGCTAATTGGTTTCTGATTTTGTCTGATGTAGCAAAATCTTTTTTAGTTTTGGCATTTTTCTAATATCAATTAACAATTGCATTACATCATTCAATTTGCCCGAGTTATTATTATTTACAGACTGTAGCCCAAAAATATCTTCTAAATAAGCCTTAAATTTTTCTTTTAGCAAAAGCATTGTTGATGTAGATATTGCATCAATTGAAATTAATTTATCTTTTATTGAATTTATAGTTGGCACCAACTCAAACATGCCTGCTAATACTTTTGCAGTATTAAAATCGTCATTCATGCTTTCGTCAAACTGTTTTAAGGCAGCTAAAATTATGTTATCTAACTCCGTATCAATACCCAAAACTTCTGTGCCCGATACTTGAAATTTTTGTAAACTTTCATATGCATCCCACAAACGCTTTAAGCCTTTTTCGCTGGCTTGTAGCGCCTCATTACTAAAGTCTAAAGTGCTGCGGTAATGCGTTTGCAACATAAAAACTTTACCACCATTGGGTGATAAGCCTGTACTAACAACGGATGGTTGCCTGTAAATAACTCACCCGGTAAAAGCCGTTGCCTGCGCTTTTACTCATTCTTGCACCATTAACAGTAAGCATATTGGTGTGCATCCAAATATTGGCCGGGCTGGTTTTATAGCATGCCTGGTTTTGTGCAATTTCGTTGGTGTGGTGTGTGGCCGCTAAATCCATACCGCCGCCATGTATATCAAATTTTTTACCCAAATATTTTTCGCTCATGGCACTGCACTCAATATGCCAGCCCGGAAAACCCATACCCCAGGGGCTTGGCCATTGCATTAAATGCTCTGGTTTGGCTTTTATCCATAGTGCAAAATCAAGCCTGCCACGCTTTTCATCTTGCCCGCCAAGGTCTCTGGTGCCTTCTAATAAATCTTCTAATTTTCGGTTAGTTAAAATACCATAGGGCTTTTCTTTATTGTATTTTTCCACATCAAAATAAACCGTACCATCTACAACGTAAGCATAACCGTTAGCAATTATTTGCTCTGCCATTTTTATTTGCTCGGTAATATGACCTGTTGCGGTTGGCTCAATAGACGGTGGTAGGGTATTAAATATTCGCATTACATCATGAAAGCCCAATGTGTATTTTTGTACAATTTCCATTGGCTCCAACTTTTCAAGCTTTGCTTTTTTGGTAAACTTATCATCACCCAAATCTCTATCGCCTTCTAAATGCCCGGCATCGGTAATATTACGTACATACCGTACTTTATAACCCAGGTATTTAAGATATCTGTAAATAACATCAAACGAAATAAATGTGCGACAGTTACCCAAGTGTACATCGCTGTAAACTGTTGGGCCGCAAACATACATGCCCACAAGGCCTTCTTCAATTGGGGAAAACAATTCTTTTTCTCTGGAAAGTGTATTATATATTTTTAAAGACATATTGATGTTATTTTATTACACAAAACTGTGTTGTAAAAAAGATGATTAAAAGTAAATGTTTTAAATATGCTGTACAAGCACAAAGATATTATACTATGCCGCAAGGGCAACACAATTGCAGATATGAGTTATACTTTTTCATTGCAGATGATAAAGGTAAGATTATTTATTTAACTGCAAATCGGCAATTACAGGGTAATGATCTACCAGGTTTTTTTTATTAGAAGTATATTGCAGCACCGTAAACCGCTTATCGGCAAAAATATTATCTATACGTAATGTTGGGCTAATGGCATTAAATGTACGCCCAATACCAGCACCTTTTTGTACAAAAGCGTTTTGAAGATTTTTTCCTACTGTGCAATATGCATAGCTATTGGGCACATCATTAAAATCGCCGCAAACAATCACAGGATAAGGGCTTTTTGCTATCTCTTCGTTAATTCTGTCTGCCTGTATTTTTCTTTTTAAAAAACCTGTTTTTAATTTATAAACAATATTTTTTGTTTCTTTTATATCCTTCTCGTCTTTAACTGTTGGCTTTTCAATGTATTGCAGGTTGGTGCTGCTAAAACGCAGCGATTGCAGGTGAAGATTAAAAACCCTTACAGTATCAGTATCTTTTACGATATCGGCATACTGAAAAATAGAATTATAATCGTTGGGATAAGTACCTACAGTTTGCTTATTTATAATTGGGTATTTGGAAAAAATAATTATACCAAAGTGATGATTGCCATCAAAATCGAGTTTTGGATTATAACTGTAATGATACTCCGGCATACTAAGTTGTTGTGCAAAATTGGGTACATAATTTATTGCATTTTCATTTTTATCTCCACCTACCATTTCCTGAAAAAGCACAATATCGGGGGCATAATCATTTATTAAGCCAATCATTTGCTCTTTTTTTTCGGGATGTGTTTTATGCTCCAAAATATCAAAATGCTCTACGTTCCAGCTCATAACACGTATGGCACTTTGCGATTTTTGTTTACTAAAATTTGCAGAAATGCGAAACGGAAAAATATTGCTTACAGGCTTATATGCCAAAGTAATTGTTAAAACCGAAATAATACACCAAAATGGTTTCACAAAAAGCCAAAATAATATAAAGCATAATAACAGTAATAAAAGATAAAAAGCACTAAGTGTTAGTAAGCCTAAAAACCAAAAAGTATTGGGGTTAAACCATGATGCATAGCAACCCAATAAAAACAATACTGCAATTATTAGGTTTGTAATAATAAAAAATTTTTTTGTTAACCTGCGGAAAAGGCTTTTAGGCATAGTATAAAGGTAACGCTTGATATTATTTTATTATTGTTAAAATGATAAAAGGTTTAATTTTATTGAAGCAAAAAAATGATATAATATGTTACAATTGTCTACCATTAATTTTTTAACGCAATTAAGTAAAAACAATAACAAGCAACGGTTTGAAGAAAATAGAAAAAAGTACGATGTTGCTAAAGCAGATTTTTTACAATTGGTTGACAAAACCATTCATATTATTTCATCTTTTGACAATACAATAAATTGATTAGAATCTAAAAAATGTATATTTAGAATTAACAGAGATGTACGTTTTAGTAAAGATAAAAGCCCTTACAAAACCAATATGGGAGCCAGCTTTAATAAAGGAGGCAAAAAATACAAAACGCCGGCTACTACCTGCATGTAGAACCCGGCAAAAGTTTTTTTAGCAGGAGGCTTGTATATGCCCATGCCACCCGAGTTACAAAAAATACGCCAGGAGATTGATTATAATTTTACTGATTGGAAAAAAATAGTAGAAGACAAATCGTTTAAAAAAATATTTACAAATGGGGTTGATGGTATAGAGGGTTTAGTGCGGCCACCAAAGGGATACGACGAGAACAATCCGGCAATTAATTACCTAAAAATGAAAAGCTATATAGTATCTGTACCTGTTACAAATACTGATTTTACAGATAAAAAAATATTTAAAAAGATAGAAACTGCATTTAAGCAAATGAAACCAATGTTGGATTTTTTAAATGAAGCAATAGATTAAACTAATCTTCCTCACTGGCTTTTTTTAAAAACTCTTTTTCTTCATTGGTTAAAAAATGATAACCTTTTTGACTTATCTTATCTAAAAGTTCGTCTACCCGTTGTTGTGTAATGGTTGTTTTTTTTTCAAATGGAGTTCTGTTGCCTGTATTGTAAAAAATTTTTTCTTTTGCAGATATATTGTTGCTTTTTGCCGGAGTAAACAAATTACCACACCAATGGTAAAAATTAAGCATCCACACACTTCCATCTTTACCTTTTTGTAAAAAATAAACAAATAAAAATCCTGCAAATGCACTGCCCAAAATAGCTATACTATTGGCGTTATTAAACATTACAGCACTCATAAAAGTAATTACCAAATACAAAATGGTAAGTATCCACACCGAAATGCCATTACCAATATGCCTGAACATTTTATAATTTGGCGCCATAGTTGTAACCGCTATAGCAATTGCTGTAGTACCTGTTGCCGAGCCGGTTAAGAACAAGCTTGGCATAGATGATTTAAGTGATGGAATGGTGTAACATGCTATTATAAAAAATACAGCACCGGCCAATGCACCATAAATATAAACAGGAAAAATAAGTTTATTGCCGGATAAATCTTGCAACATATAAGCAAAAGCCCAAAGCCAAAGCATGTTGCCAAGCATGGTTAGTAATAATGAAAATGTAGGTAAACCACCATGGGCAAACATAAAGGTTAAAATGGTCCAGGGTTTTTCGCTAAGCGAAACCAAGTTGGCAGGTAAAGCAAACCAATTAATAGCATCAAACTGTAAAACCTCCATGCCTTGCCCCTGATGGGTAAATAAATAAAATAACCTGGTTATCATTATAAACAAAAACATAATAATGTTAATGGCAATAATGGCCATTACAGCATTATTGGAATCACCCAGTGTAAAGCGCTTTGCTTTTTTATAACTGCCTTTGTCTTTATAATCAATATATCTATCTGCTTCTCCCATAAAAAATAATTAGGGCAAAATTACAAACAGTTTACCCTTATAATGTTAGTATTAATAGAAAGTTTTTTTGTTGGTTTTGTTCCAGAAGAGCACTAGTAAAAACCCAATTATAGCACCTCCTAAATGAGCAAAATGGCCAATATTATCGCCTTTTATTTTATAAATACCTCCAAACAAATCAATTAAAACAAATACCGGTATTACATATTTGGCTTTTACAGGTATAGGAATAAACATTACATATAGCTCGGTATTAGGAAACAACCATGCAAACGCAGCCATAACTCCCATAATAGCACCGGAAGCACCTAATGCTGCATATTGCTCTTTATACGCATTAACCAAATCAATTGAATAGCCCCCAAATTGTGCAGCTTCGCTGCTTTTTGCAAATTGCTCGGCGCTAAAAGGAGTAGTAAATTGTGTAAAAATGGATGCACCAATACCACAAACCAAATAAAAAATTAAAAACCGTTTAGAACCCCAAACTCTTTCTAAAATAGAACCAAACATATATAAGGCAAACATGTTAAATATAATATGCCCTATATCGCCGTGTAAAAAAACACTGGTTATTAATTGATGTGGTTTAAAATCGGTTGATTTATAATAATGTAATGAACCCCAATTGGTAACATCTACATTGGTAATAAAGTTTTGTGCCGCAAATACCAAGGCATTAATAATTAATAAATTAAAAACAATTGGTGTATCTCTTTGTATTCTATTTCCTGAGTTGTAAAATGCCATAAGTTAAAGTTAGGATTATTATTTTTTTAAAACCAACAGCACCACACACTCTATATGGTGTGTGTGTGGAAACATATCTACCGGCTGTATTTTTTCTACGCTGTATTTTTCACTAAGCAAACCAATATCTCTTGCCTGTGTAGCTGTGTTGCAACTTACATAAACAATTTTTGGCGCCTCAATTTCCAATAATTTATTTACCAGTTTTTCGTGCATGCCTGCCCGTGGAGGATCGGTAATAACCACATCGGGCCTGCCATGTGCTGCAAAAAAATCGTTGTTGCAAATTTTAATAACATCGCCTGCAAAAAAAAGTGCATGATTAATATTGTTTAATGCGACATTTTCTTTAGCATCTGTAATAGCATCTTCAATAGCCTCTACACCAATTATTTTTTTTGCCAAATGGCTTACAAAAATACCGATACTGCCGGTGCCGCAATACAGGTCGTACACCACTTCATTACCTGTTAATTGGGCAAAATCCCTTGTAATGGCATAAAGTTTTTCGGCCTGTTTTGTATTGGTTTGAAAAAACGATTTAGGAGAAATTTTATAAGAAAAATTTTCCAGCTTTTCAATTGCATAACCTTTACCAAAATAGGTAATGGGCGTTAAGTCGTAAATGGTATCGTTAAATTTTGGATTAATGGTATACAGTAATGTAGTTATTGATGGTACTTGTTGCAACAAATAATCAAGTAATTTTTTTCTATCGCTTTCTTCATCGTAATTAAAAATAATATTAACCATTAACTCGCCGGTGGTGCAATTGCGTATTACAATATTGCGTAACCAACCTGTGTGTTGCCTTACATCGTAAAACGAAAAATTGTTTTGCAATGCAAACGTACGAATGGTGTTACGAATAGCGTTATTAACATCTTCCATTAAATAACACTCTTGTATATCTATTACTTTATCAAACAAACGTGGTACATGAAAACCTAGTGCATTGTTTTGCACAACAATATCCTCATTGTTCATTTCCTCGGGCAATAAATACCTTTTGTTGCTAAATGTAAATTCCAATTTATTACGGTAATATTTATCATCGGTTGCACCAACTATGGGTAACAGTGATGGTAAATCTACTTTACCTATTCTTTTTAAATTTTGCTCAACCTCTTGCTGCTTATATTGTAGTTGTTTGGTATAAGGCAGCATTTGCCACTTACAACCACCACATGTACCAAAGTGTTGGCAAAAAGGTATTACTCTGTCTGCCGCAGGCGTTTTTATTTCAATAACCCTTGCCTCGGCCCAGTCTTTTTTGTTTTTGGTTAAAAACACATCAACCACATCGCCGGGCACAGCACCGCTAATAAAAATTACTTTTCCATCATGCCGTGCCAATGCTTTACCCTCGGCAGCGTAGTCGCTTACTAAAAGATTTTCTATAATTATTCTTTTCTTTTCTTTTTTCACAGAGGCAAAAGTACTTGAATATTAACAAAATGCGTTTGTTAACAAAATGTAATTGTGGCCTTACCATATATTGGGAAATAGCACATAAATCAACCATTTTAAATACATTTGCTATCCTTATAAAATACAATGAAAAAGATTATAGCATTTATCTCGGTTTTTATTTTATGCCAAATTGTTTTGGCTCAGGGCTTTGTGGTAAACGTACAAGCAAAAGGGTATAAAAGCGGATTGTCGTATTTAACCTATTACAGTGGTAATAATTTAAATATTCAAGACTCTGCTTTGTTTAAAAGTAATGGCACAGTAACCTTTAGTGGTAAAAACAAACTATTGGGGGGTATTTATGTATTGGTTTTGCCCGACAGGCGAAGAATAGATTTTTTGGTAGATAAAGAGCAAAAAATAAACATCAAAACAGATTCATCGGATTTGGTTTTTAAAACAGTTATTACCGGATCAAAAGAAAACATTATTTATCAGCAATATCAAAAATATATTACCACTAAAGGCAGGCTAAGAGATGCCGAACGTAAAGCGTATACACAAGCTAAAACAAAGGCCGACTCGGTATTGCATGAAAAAAATTATAATACACATAGTGATGCTATGAACACTTATAGAGAAGGGATAATTAAAAACCAGCCGCAGTCTATGATGGCAACATTGCTATTAGCAATGAAAGAGCCACCGGTATTAATGCAAAACCCTGTAAGCAAAGAAGACACGATAAATAATTTTTACTATTATAAAAAGCATTACTGGGATGGGATAAGTTTTATGGACGATAGAATTATTCGTACACCCTTCTTCTTACCCAAGTTGCAACGATATTACAGCGATGTTGAAATAAATGCTGATAGTGTAATTAGAGATATTGACTATAAACTTTTATTGGCTCGTAACAGCCCGGAGCTGTATAAATATCTTTTAAATTGGTTCACCGATTTTTACATTAACCCAAAATACATGGGGCAAGATGCGGTTTTTGTGCATTTATTTAACAACTACCACAGCAAAGGCGCAAGTTTTTGGTTAAATGAAAAACAAATGGAAGCTGTTAGCAGAAGAGCATATATGTTAATGAGTAATTTAATTGGTGAGCAAGCCGCTAATTTAGAGATGATAGATGCAAATGATAAGCCATCGCCACTATATAATGTAAATGCCGATTTTACTTTAATTTGTTTTTGGGATCCTAATTGCGGACACTGTAAAACCGAAATACCAAGGGTAGACTCTATATATAAAGCCAATTGGAAAGCGAAAGGCGTAAAAATATATGCAGTACTTACACCCGAAAATGATAATAATGTTAAAACAGAATGGCAAAAATTTATTAACGATAATAATTTAACCGAGTGGACACATGTATATCAAACCAAAGCAATGGCCGATGCCGATAATGCTGCACAAAAACCAAGTTTTAGGCAATTGTACGATATTACATCTACACCAATATTATATTTACTGGATAAGGATAAACGAATTATTGGTAAAAAATTAACCATACTTCAACTAAACGAATTGCTGGAAGCAAAACTAAAAACCAAAACACAGAATTAATTTAAAAATAGACTTACAAGATGAAAAAAATATTTTCGTTTTTATTACTAACGGCTTGTATACATGTGGCTATTTCGCAAACATTATTTACCTATGGCACTAATGCTGTCAGTAAAGAAGAGTTTTTAGAGCATATAATAAAACAAAACACAAGCGGTAGATAAAGAAGCATCGTTAAATGAATACTTAGATCTTTATTCAAAATTTAAACTAAAGGTAAAAGCGGCAGAAGTATTAGGCTATGATACATTACCGCAATTGCAATACGATTTGCAAAGTTTTAGAACGCAAGTGGAAGATAGTTATATGAATGATGAGAAGAGTGTAAACACAATGGTAGATGAAGCTTTTGACAGAAGCCAAAAAGATGTTCATGTATATCATTTTTTTGTACCAATTACGGCTGAAACTATACCTGCCGATACCGTAAAAGCCTACAACGCACTAAAGGAAGTTGCTAAAGAGCTTAAGGGAGGGAAAACAGATTTTGATAAAATAGCCCGGGACGTATCTGCAAATATTTATAAAATAAAAAATGGAGATATTGGTTTTATAACTGCTTTTACATTGCCTTACGAGTACGAAAATATTATTTACAAACTTGCTGTTGGGGAATCATCTGGCACATACCGCTCAAAAAAAGGGATACATATTTTTAAAAATATTGAAGAAAGAAAGAGTGTTGGCAAGTGGCGCATAGCTCAAATACTATTTGCTTTTGCACCAGGCGAAAACGCCGGTAATAGCCCGTTATTAAAACAAAAAGCCGACTCTGTTTACAACCTAATAAAAAACGGGGCCAATTTTGGGGAGATGGCAAAAAGCGTTAGCGACGATAAAATGACGTACACAGCCGGCGGAGAGTTGCCTGAATTTACTACAGGAAAATTTCAGCCACAGTTTGAAAAAGAGGTTTTTAAATTAAAAAACAACGATGAAGTTTCCAGTGTTTTTGCCACTGCGTTTGGGTATCATATTGTAAAACGATTAGAGCAAATACCAACACCAAACAGTAAAGAAGATGCAAATTATTTGTTTGAGCTTAAACAAAAAGTACAGCAGGATGCAAGAATAAATATTGCCAAGGAAAAATTTGCACAAGACATATTAAACAAATTAGGGTATAAAAAAAAGCAATGCTATAAAAGAAACTGATTTGTTTAGGTATGCAGATAGTGTAACAAAAAATCCATCAGCAATCAAATTTCCAATAAATACAAAACTTGTTTTTCGTTGGGCAAAACAAACTTTACCGGAGCCAACTGGCTTAATTTTATAAAAGAATATAAAACAAATGGAGAGCTTTATCAGGGCGAAAGCAACCCGGCATTGCTTAGTAAATTTATTTATACAACAGCATTGGGGTACTACAAAAAGAATTTAGAAACATACAACCCCGAGTTTAAATATCAAATGGCCGAGTTTAAAGAAGGCAATATGTTGTTTGAAATAATGGAAAAAAAGGTATGGAGCAAAGCTGCCGGCGATAGTGCAGGGTTACATAATTATTATCTGTTAAATAAAAATAAATATAAATGGGCATCAAGCGCTACCGTTATCTTATTTAATTGTAATAATAAAGCCACAGCCGATAAAGCCATTGCCGATTTAAAAGCCGGAAAGGATTGGAAGAAAATTTTAGAAGACGGCAATAATGGCATTCAAGCAGATTCAGGCAGATACGAACTATCTCAAATACCTGTAAATGAAGGAACAAAGCTAATTGAGAAAATTATTACCAATGCGGTTGTAAATACATTAGATGGATCGGCAAGTTTTGTAAAAGTGCTTAAAATGCACAATGCTAACGAACAACGCAGTTACGATGAAGCTAAAGGCTTAATCATTAACGATTATCAAACCGTTGTAGAAGAACAATGGATTGCAGAGCTTAAAAAGAAATATCCGATAAGAATAAATGAGGAAGTGTATAAATCGTTGTTGAAATAAAGACATGAAAAGCCCCAAGCAAAACTTGGGGCTTTTTTAAAAAATCTCTTTAACTACACTGCCTACAATATGCGGCTTACCTAAAGTATAGTAATGTAAAACGGGAACACCAGCCGCCTTTAACTCTTTGGATTGTTGCAAAAGCCATTCTGTGCCAACTTTTTCCACATCAGCATCTTCTTTACATTTTATAATTTCGTTGCTGAGCGTAGCAGGCAAATCAATATGAAAAACCTTTGGCAACATGGTAAGTTGTTTTTTATTGTAAATGGGTTTTAAGCCGGGTATAATGGGTACATTAATTCCGGCATCTCTGCAGGCTTTTACAAACGAAAAGTATTTTTCGTTGTCGAAAAACATTTGTGTTACAATATAATCGGCACCCATATCAATTTTTTGCTTAAGATATTTTAAATCGCTGTCCATGTTAGGCGCTTCAAAATGTTTTTCGGGGTAACCGGCCACACCAATACAAAATTTTGTTTTGCTGGTATCTTTTAAATCTTCTTCCAAATAAAGTCCGCTGTTTAAATCAACAACCTGTTTTAGTAAATCAGATGCAAATTTGTGGCCACCGGGTTCGGCCTCAAAACTACTTTCGTTTTTTGCCGCATCGCCACGTAGTACCAGCACATTGTCTATGCCTAAATAATGCAGGTTTATCAATGCATCTTCGGTATCATTAATGCTAAAGCCCCCGCAAATTAAGTGTGGTACAGTATCTACATTATATTTATTCATAATAGCAGCACAAATACTTTCGGTGCCGGGGCGTTTACGCACAACTACTTTTTGAAAACTACCATCTGTATTTTTTTTAAATACATGCTCACTTCTATGATAAGTAACATTTATAAACGAAGGCTTAAACTCCATTAGCGGATCTAAATGCTTATATAAAGATTGAATACCCTTTCCTTTTAACGGAGGAAGAATTTCAAAGGAAACCAATGTTTTTTGCCTGATTGATGTGGTCTATAACCTTCATTATGCTTAAATTATATGCAAACTTAAGCAAGCTTGTAAACAATATCAAACCTCGAAGTATAATATTGAAAACAATCTTTAATAAGTAATACTATCCAGATAAAATGTATAATACTTATAAAAGACAGGAGTAATAACCGACCTGTTACGATATTGAGTTTTTCTTACTATCCAAGCCTTATCACTATACCAAATTAAATCAATAAGAACGCTATTCTTAATACCTTCATAATAATTAACAGGAATGTCTCCTATACCTGTTGGTAAAATTTCGTTTACACTCTTAACAGTAAAATTTTCTAATACCCCTTCATTAAATGTAGTGTAAGTATCATTTAATGCGGCAGGAAATTTGCAAAGTAAGTTAGACCCATTATTGGTGTACTGGTATAAACCTCCCGTTTTTGTGTTTAATAAATAAACTGTTGTGTCTGGAATTACATCTACAATATTCAACCATTTTTCTCCACCAAGCATTATTTCGCTTTTTGCCTTATGCGTTATAGTTTGGTTACTTGATAGGCTTCCATCTTGATTATAAATAAGATAACGATATGTCCAAAGCGTACCCAATCTAGGAGTGCTTGTTACAACAACAGGGTTATCAATGTTTGATTCTTTTTGACAAGACAAAAAAGAGTTTATTATTATCAGCGCAATGATTGTTTTTAAAAATTTCATCACATAAATATAATGTAATGTAAACAATTATCCACTATTTAAACTGCCGTTAAAACTTAATTACAAAATATGCTTATAAATTTGTTTATACTATTTTTGTAAAAACATAACCATTGAACTTAACTATATACACTAAAAATTTAGTAAAGGTTTACGGCAGCCGTACTGTTGTAAACAATGTTTCGTTTAATGTAAGTCAGGGCGAAATTGTGGGCCTGCTTGGGCCAAATGGAGCAGGCAAAACAACCTCTTTTTATCAGGTAGTTGGTTTGGTAAAGCCGGATGAAGGGGAGGTTTTTTTAAACGACATCAATATTACCAAACTACCCATGTATAAAAGGGCACAAATGGGTATTGGCTACTTACCGCAAGAAGCAAGTGTTTTTAGAAAACTAAGCGTAGAAGATAATATTAGTGCAGTGTTAGAAATGACAAAACTTAGCAAGTTGCAGCAAAAAGATAAATTAGAAAGTTTATTGGATGAATTTAGATTACAACATGTAAGAAAAAATAATGGCGATACTTTAAGCGGTGGAGAAAGAAGACGTACCGAAATTGCCAGAGCCTTAGCCGTTGACCCTAAATTTATTTTGTTAGATGAACCTTTTGCCGGCGTAGATCCTATAGCTGTAGAAGATATACAGGCAATAGTAGCCAAACTAAAATTTAAAAACATTGGCATTTTAATTACCGATCATAATGTAAACGAAACGCTTTCTATTTGCGACAGAGCTTATCTTTTAATTGACGGAAAAATATTTAAGCATGGCACTGCCGAAGAGTTGGCCGGCGATGAACAAGTACGTCGTTTGTATTTAGGAAGAAACTTTGAATTGAAACGGAAAGATTATTTGCATGATGAAGCTGCACAGTAGTTAAGAAATATATTTTTTCGATGTAAAAAACCATTTCTAAAACACTTCCTATATTTTCAAATTAGATATTAAAATATTTTTTCATTTTCATTTGTATTTTGCTGCAAAATGAACCTTCTCTCTTCTACCATATCTAAATTAGCACGAATGCGCCTTTGGCGTATAGATAATTGGAGCAATAACCCTGTAGCTGCACAAAGAGAGGTGTTGCAAGAGTTGGTAACTGCTGCACAATACACCGAGTTTGGTAAAAAATACGGATTTCATAAACTATTTACCTTAAAAGAGTTTAAACAAAAAGTACCTGTACAGGAATACAATGATGTAAAGCCTTACATAGAGCGAATGATGCAGGGCGAAGAAAATATTTTATGGAGTACTCCGGTGTATTGGTTTGCCAAAAGCAGCGGTACCAGTGCCGATAAAAGTAAGTTTATACCCATTAGCGACGAAAGCCTGCAACAAAACCATTTTAAGGCCAGTAAAGATGTTATAAGTAACTACTATAAATATTTTCCCAGCAGCAATTTACTTACCGGCAAAGGATTGGTTGTTGGTGGTAGCCATCAAATAAGCAAAGTAAACGATGAAATACAGTTTGGCGATTTAAGCGCCATACTGATGCAAAACTCTCCATTTTGGGGACAATGGATACGTACACCCGAATTAAGTGTGGCACTATTGGATGAGTGGGAAAATAAAATAGAACAACTGGCACAAATTACCGCCAACGAAAACGTAACCTCACTGGCAGGCGTACCTACATGGACGCTGTTATTATTAAAACGCATTCTTGAAATAAAAGGCAAAACCACCATTAAAGAGGTTTGGCCAAATTTAGAATTGTATATAAATGGCGGCGTATCGTTTGTGCCATATAAAGATCAGTTTGATAAAATTATTGGCGGCAACATAAATTACCTGGAAATATACAATGCAAGCGAAGGCTTTATTGCCGGCCAGCAAAGCCCCAACGATGATGGCATGTTGCTGTTTACAGAGCATGGTATTTTTTACGAGTTTATGCCTGTAGAAGAATATAGTAAAGCCAACCCCCAAACTGTTGGGCTAAAAGATGTGGTTGTAAACAAAAACTACGCATTGGTAATTAGCACTACAGGCGGCTTATGGCGTTACATTATTGGCGATACAATTAAGTTTACACAGCTTAACCCGTATAAAATAAAAGTTACCGGCAGGCTAAAACATTATATGAACGCCTTTGGCGAAGAAGTAATGGTAGATAATACCGACAAAGCCATTGCTATTGCAGCAACAAAAACAAATGCAGTTGTAAATGATTATACGGCCGCTCCTGTTTACTTTACCGAAGGTAGCAATGGTACACACGAATGGCTTATAGAGTTTGACACCTTACCTCAAAGCATAAACGATTTCACCTTTGAATTGGATGCTGCCCTCAAAACCATAAACAGCGATTACGAAGCCAAACGCTATAAAGACATTGCCTTGCGTTTACCCATTGTACACTCATTGCAAAAAGGAACATTTACAAAATGGTTACGCAGCAAAGGAAAATTAGGCGGCCAACATAAAGTACCCAGGCTAAGCAATGAAAGAGATGTAGTGGAGGAAATATTGAAGATGACCACTTTATGATACACCCTCTTAATTTGTAACAAATAAAAATTGTAATAGTTAGATTATTTTTTTACAATAGGGTCAATTTTTTTAAATAATCTAATAAGTGCATATTTATCATATTCACTACGATCTACAAGAAACTTCTGTTTTTTAGACAACTCGTTATTCAATAATGCAATTATCTGATAACGGTAAATAGGGTTTATTTCATAAGCAGGAACATTCCTGACATATTTACTCTTTTCCCAATCAGTAGGATATCGATAAGAAATCATTAACTCTTGAATTGAATCGTTTAAACCTACAAAAAAATGATCAGTTAAATCATAATAATGATAAAGCGATAAACGGCTACCCTGGAATAGTAGTTTTAACGGAATGGTTTCAGTTAAAAAACTATCAATGTTTTGTATTTCAAAATTAAACCTATCTATATAAGCCATTCCACGTTTTCCATGCCAAACAGTATAATAATCATTTTCTAAACAAACGGCCTTACAACTATCAATAATAATAGCGGAAAAAATATTACCGGCAATGTTTTGTGTAAATTTTAAATCTTTAAAACTGGTTGAGTATTTTTTTTGAAAGAACCCTTTAATAGTATCGCCCTTTTGATTAACAAACGAACCTTCAATAAATTCCTTGCCTTGCGATAAACAAGTGCAACTAAAGCCTAAGCAGAAAAATAAAATAACTGTTTTCATACCGGATTATTTTATAATTAAATAGTTAAAGATTGAGTACAGTTGTTAGAAGAGCTAAAAGAAGAATGCTCAACGTTGAGTTTTTTGTTGCAAACATAAGCAATAATGTTATTTATTGCACCGCATTTGCAACAGGGTAGCCCAATTTTTTCAAAACCCCGTTTAACATTACAGCGTTGGCAGCTTTTATTAAAGAGGAGAAGTGTAAAATGATACCATTTTTGCCTATAACCAAAACTAATTAATTTATTTTTTTCTTCCTACAAATCGTATTACCATACCGGTACCATTATGAAATAATCCTTCGTTTAAAACTATTTCCTCTTCTTTTAATTCAATAATTTCGTAGTTTTTAAAATCCGATTTTATTTCGTCTGTTGAAAACAGCATATCAACGTCTTTTGGCCCGCCAACCTTTTCGTTTTTAGAAATATACTCGATATGCTTTTTGCTAAATGCTTCAAAAATTACAATACCGTTTTTACGCAAATATTTATCAAGTGTTTGATGGTATACTGATTTTATATTTGCCGGAAAGTGTGCATAAATAAGTGCAATTGCATCGAATTGAGTGAGGGTATAATTTAAAGTTTGCAGTTCGCCCACTTTATAATCAATGAGCACATTGTTAGCTTCTGCAAGTAATAAGGCTTTCTTTTTTCCTTCTTCACTAATATCAAATGCCGAAACTTTCCATCCTGTTTTAGCAGCAAAAACAGCGTTACGACCCTCGCCTTCAGCAGCAAAAAGTATGGTTCCTGCAGTTAGTTTTTGTAATTGTTCTTTTAAGTAATTGTTGGGTTGGGTGCCATAAGCAAACTCTGCAATACTATATCTATCATCCCATCTTTTTATCCAGTCGTTATCCATCTTTTTGTAATTTGTTTAAGCACTAATTTTCAATTTTATTTTAATCGTTCTAATTTTCCTTTGCGCTTAATTATATTTTTATAATCCCATTGTATGGTTTGTGCTTTTTTAAGCCAGCGTTTTAAATCTTTTGTGTTCACTTGGCTAACATCGGTATATCTTATTTCGGCGGCTTTAAAACTACCTTCGTTTTGCAACACATCTTCCTCAAAACTTTGCCCACTCCAAAACAAAAGGCGTACGCAGTTTTTTAGCTTATGATAGCCCACAATAGGGTTGCCCTCTAAAAACCACACCGGGTGGGCATGCCAAATTTTATTTTCGGCTTTTGGCAGGGCAGCACAAATTTGCTGATACAGCAAATTACAAATAACTGCATCGGCTGGCAATTGGGCGAAGTTGTAGGTTTGAATGGGATTGACCATATTTTATTAACTGTTGTGGTTGCTTTGTTATTAACTTCAAACGGGAAGGTATTGCCGGTGGCTGGAATTTTTATATTCGTCCAGCACTGAACTACAGTGCAATAGAATTACCACTGCTGATTGCTCCAGTGTCAAACCCCATTATTAGCAATACCAATGTTGTATGAAGTAATTACCACTTAGCCTTTATAGATTTCCACATTAGTTCAATCAGTTTCTGGCCTTGGGTGTTTTCATTTTCATCCATTCGTATTGTCACAATTATTATACCAGCGTCTTTTTTTCCAACAGAAGCTACTTCATAAATACTTACTTCATCCTTATACCTTAAGACAGCTTTAATGATTTCGATTTCATGTCCAGATTTTAAAACCCTTTTATAGGTCGATCTTTTTGATTCATAGCCATAGTTAATACTTTCTTTAGTTATCTCTTTCAGCATCATTTCATTTAACATAGTAGGATCAGTTGATTCAAAGATTTGAATCAATATTCCTGATCCTTCAGCCGTTAAAATGGAAATTTGTTCAATTCCTGCGTCTAGTTTAGTATTTGACACTTTAAATCCTTTTAGATATTGAAAACTATACAAATTGTCGTCATAGGACAATGTGTCTTTTTGGGATATACTAAAATTCAGCTTCTGACCTTTTACTACGAGATTGTAATGCTTATCAAGTTCGACATTTACCGTAGTATCATTTAAATGGATTACATAATCCTCTTGGCACCAGGCTTGTATATTGGAAAAAATTGCAATAGCTATAAATACAGTTTTCATTTTTTAAATTTAAGGATTATCTCAAATATTATTTTGCACAACACACAAATGTTGCAACATTATTAAAATCATCATTTACTCCAAAATCAAACTACCTACTCCGGCACTTCCACCACAGTCCAATTCTTAGTTCTTCTGTTCCATAAAATGTTATAGTCTTTGCCGTGCATTAATTTAAACGTACGGTAGCCGTTGTAATATTTTAGGCGTAGCCAGCCGTAATTATATACCTCAAACTTAAATACAAAAGGCTCGCCGGCTTTTATTTCGGCGGGTTGGTAAGTGCGGCCATCATCGCTAAGTTGTACGGTTTCGGCTTTATTACTTTGCATGTAAAGGGCTATCCAGCTTGGGTCGGTGTTGGGGTCGGTATTGGTATTTGGGTTTGTGCCTGTGTTACCACCCGTACCAGTTGTTGGGGTGCCACCCGGATTTGTATTACCATTACCTGCTGTGGTTGTACCGCCCATTTGCTTTTGTGCCATATCAAAACCTGCGGCAATAGCCGTAAGTCTGTCTTTTTTTGCAGGGTGTGTAGCTGTTGCATTAGGCGTACCAATTTTTTCCATAGCGGCTTTTGCCTGCTCTGCAGTGGCGCCCAGACGCTGCATTACGTAGCCGCTAAATTTATCGGCCTCTAATTCAGATGGTATATTACTTCCCTGATTTTTTATTACATGGTTGTAATAATGGTGCCCAATTTCATGCGCCAATACACTTATACTTGCCCACTTGGTAGCAGCATATGTATCTAACGACTCTAAAAATTCATTATCGTAAACAATATACCGCATTTGGTTAATAATAGTAGCGTAAGCATTTTGAATATTGGGTTGTTCTTTTATTTTAAAATTCTCTTTCCATTTTACGCTATCCAGCATTAGCTTAACAATATCGGCCGCCTCGTAAACCGATTTAAAACTATTTTTAAGCGACTTTGATTTTGGAGGAATTATATAACCACAGGCATTTACTTTTAATTGTGCATTAACGTTTAACAAACAAAAGCTGAATGTTATTACAACAAGTAAGGATTTTAATTTCATTGTTTTATTTTTAAGGTATTAAAGATATGAAATTAGTAAAACACAAATAATGTTGCATAAAGAAAAAAATGTACAAGAGTGCGACGCCAATAATGGCGAATAGAATTACATTTGTTGACTACAAAATTTAACAACATGAAATTATTACAAGGAAAAACAGCGATAGTTACAGGTGCAGCCCGTGGTATTGGCGAAGCCATTGCATTAAAATTTGCCGAGCATGGTTGTAATGTAGCGTTTACGTATGTAAGCGATAGCAGTAAAGAAAAAGCATCAGCGCTGGAGCAAAAACTTTTGGCATTAGGCGTAAAAGCTAAAGCCTACCAAAGCAATGCAGCCGATTTTGCCGCCTGCGAAAGCTTTGTAAACGATATGCTAAAAGAGTTTGGCACGGTAGATATTTGTGTAAACAACGCAGGTATATCTAAAGATAATTTGTTACTACGAATGAGCCAGGAGCAATGGGACGATGTGATTAAAGTAAATTTAAACAGTGTGTTTTACATGACCAAGCAGGTAATAAAACCCATGATGAAGGCCCGAAGCGGCAGCATAATTAATATGAGCAGTATTATTGGCGAAATTGGTAATGCAGGCCAGGCAAGCTATGCCGCCAGCAAAGCCGGTATTATTGGCTTTACAAAAAGTGTTGCAAAAGAGTTAGGCAGCCGCAATGTTCGTTGCAATGCTATTGCACCGGGTTTTGTAGAAACCGATATGACAAGTTATTTAAAAGAAGGCGAAGGTGCCGAAAAATATAAAGCCGGTATTCCCTTAGGCAGATTTGCCAGTGCCGAAGATATTGCTAATGTTACCTTGTTTTTAGCAAGCGATTTAAGTAGTTATGTTACCGGACAAACCATTAGCGCCTGCGGCGGGTTAAATATTTAATGTATTACCATGAAGCCATTTGAAAAAATATTACAGGATAATAAAGATTGGGCTGCACAAATGGTTGCCGAAGACCCCAATTATTTTAAACGGCTTATTGAAATACAAAGCCCCGAAGTTTTGTGGATTGGCTGCAGCGACAGCCGTGTACCTGCCGATAAAATAACCGGAACACAACCCGGCGAAATATTTGTACATCGTAATGTTGCCAACCTTGTAATACATACCGATTTAAATTTGCTTAGTGTATTGCAATACGCCGTAGAAGTAATTAAAGTAAAACATGTAATAGTTTGCGGCCACCACAATTGCGGAGGTATAGGGCGGCATTAAAAAACGAAAGCCTTGGGCTTATAGATAAATGGCTGTGGCACATAAAAAATGTGTACTTAAATAACAAAGAAAAAATAAACGAACTTAACAGCGAAGATGCAAAGGTAGATTTGTTAACAGAGCTTAATGTTAAAGAACAGGTTTTAAATTTAGCTAAAACATCTATTATACAAAAAGCCTGGAAAGCAAATAATACTCCCGATTTGCATGGCTGGGTTTACGATTTAAGAGACGGTGTTATTAACCCGGTTTTTGATATGCCGGCCGGCAGTAAGGTAGACGATATTTTTGTGTACAATAATTTGTAATTAGTTTTTTTTCTTAAACTTTTCAATTGCATTTTTCGTAAAACTGCTTAGTACAAGTTGTCCGCTAATTTTTGCTCTTTCAATTAACAGCTCATCCCAATGCTCTGTGCCTTTCCAAAATATTTTTTTCATTTCGGCCATTGCTTGCGGCGATGAGTGGGCAAGTGTATTGGATAGCCTGAAAATGGCTTCATCCATATTTTCAACAGACTCATGCATTTCACTAAAAAGCCCTTTGCGCTTTGCCCAATCGCTGTTGCGCCACATACCTGCATCTATTGCAAGAGTGGTAAATGCCGATGTGCCTATTTTTCTTTCAACCGCAGGGCCAACAACAAACGGGCCAATACCTACCGCAAGCTCACTTAGCTTTACATCTGCCTTATCAGTAGCAATTGCATAATCAACCGATGCAGCAAGGCCAACACCGCCGCCAACACATTTGCCCTGTATTCGGCCGATAATTAACTTAGGGCATTTACGTATTGCGTTTATTACATGTGCAAAACCACTAAAAAACTTTAACCCTTCGGCTTCGTTTTTTATAGCCATAAGCTCATCAAAACTTGCGCCACTGCAAAAAGTTTTATCGCCGGCACTTTTTAATATAATAACTTTTGTTTCGTTATGTGTGCCTGCAAAATGAATTTCTTTAGCAAGCGTTTCCAAAATTTTACCGGGTAAACTATTGCTTTGCGGATGAAAAAACTCAATAGTTGTTATTCCATGGTGCGTTTCCGATTTTACATATGCTTCTTCCATAGAAAATATTTTTAACAAAATTACAAATAGAAACTATACTTTTTAAGTACAAATTTTTTATCGCTTTCGTTTTTTTATAAATGTTAACAGTAATAAAAATAAAGCAAATATAACAGCACTAATTAAGCCATATAATATTAACCCGGAGCGATTTTTTTTGGAAACAATACGATAAATATATGGTTGGGTTAACGAGGCATTCCATTTTTTATAATATTCATTAAACACAGGCTCTTTGGTTGTTTCAAAAAGCTCTTTCATCATCTTGGTGTGTATGGTATGATATTTTTCGTCGGCCACTTTATGATAAGCATCGTAGTAACTCCATCCATTTGGCATACTATAATCGGCCAATTTGTTTTTTAATGCCAAAACCCCTTGTTGGACTATAAATGCAGCCGAATCGTTTTTTGTAATACTCCATAATTTTTGAACACCTTGTAATGCAAAAACATGCCCATTCATAACCTTCGGGGTGTGTAAATTAATGCTTGCATATTCTTCATACCACCAACCATCCGGCCCTTTATAAGTAAACCCACCCGATTGAATGGGTTGATAATAACCACGTAGTAAGCTCATTGAATAATCGATATATTTTTGCGAAGAGGAAAGCAAGTAAGCATCAGAAAAGGCTTCAATGGCACGGCCGGATGTCATTCCCGATGTCCAATTAGAACCGATTGAATCGTAATATGGATGCTGCCAGTTAAATGTATATAAGGCGTAGCCATCTTTGTAGTTAATATTTTTAGCAAGCCAATCAATACAATTTAAAAATTTCTTTTTAACAGCAGAGTCGTCTTTTTTTGTAAGCTCATTGTAATAATCAATAGCGTAATTACTAACTATTGTTGGGTTGTATTGTTTGCCGGCAGTAATATTATTATACATGGCATAATAAACATAGGGAACACCATTTTCATCAACAATTGTTTTTATATAAACAGGTACAGAGTCTTTAGTTGTAGAATAATAAGCACTTCTGATTTTTTCTTCCCAAGCGTCGCCTTTATATTGGCAAATAATGGCAGAAAGCGCTAGCGACAAAAGAGCAAGAAACGCTGTTTTAAGTTTCATGTTAATAATATTGTACGCAAAAATTTGCAAGTGTAAAAACGTTTCAAAAGTACAATATACCTTCAACTAAATCACTTTTGCTTTTCCGGTAAAAAAATACCGTTTATTGGGTATGATTAAACTTGTTAATATCCCTATTTTTATAGTACAGTAAATCAGCTACATAATATGCCCAACCAGTCGTTAATTACAAATTATGCAAAATCAACCGAGTTTGATGTTATTAATGATATGATTGAGGAAAATAATGAAACAGCAAATCTTCTTTCATTTAATATTTGGCAAGAGGCAAAACAGTTTGCCGGGTTTTCAAAAACCATGTTGTGGGCTTTTCCGGTAGCCAACATTATGCGGTGGAAAATCAGAAAGAACAAACAACTAAAACACATATTGCAGTTTAAAGAATTATTACCTGTACGAAACAATATTGAAAAAGGGAGCTTTGCCTACGATTCGCTTTTATTTAACGAAAATATTTTTTCATTATTTAAAAATAAAAGTCATTTAGCCAATTTGGTTTGCCTTGCTATTTTATTTGGAGATGAGTTTATTGATGGCATAGCTGCCGAACATGGGAAAGAAAATATTCGGCAAATTTTTGCAGACGAAAAGTTTAATTATTATTTACAATACAGAGAACAAGCCCAACAATTTGAGTTGTTTTATGAATTTGATATTTGTGACGTATTGCCGTTAAATGTTTTAACCGCTAAAAATGCTAAATACGAAATAACCTACAAAGCATTTTACCTCCATCTTCTTTTTTTATTAAAAGAAATGAATGCTTATATAAATAAATTGGAGATAAGTATTAGAAAAGAGGCGGCACAATTAATTTGCAAAGCCTGTAATAAATGTTTTGATACCTACAAGGCCGATATTACCGCCTTTGACCTAAATTATACTTTTACCGATTTGCAGCATTATCAAAAAACAAAAGATGATGATATAATACAAGTATTGCTTACGTTAAGAGCCGTATTGTTAACCAAAAAAAAATTAAACTATCAGGCACAATTTAGCAATTGGAGCAGTATGGTACGTAGTATGCAATTATACGATGATATGCAGGATATAGCCCACGACTATAATTATCAAATGAACACGCTGGCATATTTTGCAAAAAATTATTTTACCAACGAATGGCAATGGTTACAACAAAACAGTAAAATACTGCAACAACTAAAAGGGCTAAAGTTGCATGCAATGGTATGTTTACAAATGCCTGCATCTGTAATGCTTACTATGCAATATGCCCGTAATATTGCATACACAAGGTTAAATTGGGTACAAAGCAAAATAACTAATTATTTATGGCGCAAAAACTGGCTGGGTATTAATAACAAACTACTTAACGAAAATAAATTTTTTGTTTCCGAATTGATGAAACAAGATGATTGCACTATTCCACTTAAAATACATTTTATAAAGCAACATGTTTATACGGCTAATCATCCATTAATATCTACCGAAATGAAAACAAGTTTGGTAATGGATATTATGCTAATGGACGCAGAGCTAAAAAAATATATTCAAAAAAAACTTGGCAAAAAGCAAAATTATTTTTTAACCAGTAGTTTTCTGGAGTTTCCTCTTAATAAAAAAGCCGCCTTGGCAAAACAATTTTTGTAGATAATAAATAGTATAAAACAGACTCGGTAATCTAAGAAAAACACCAAAGGGAAAGCGATTTGAAATAAAGGGATAGTGTGTATATTTTAACAGCGAAAAAATATAAAATTTCGTATTAAATTCATACCTTTTCTATTCAAAATAAAATCAATTTTTTATGGGAAAGTTTGTAATCTCCACCAGAAGCAATGGCGAATATCAGTTTAACTTAAAAGCCGATAACGGGCAAACCATTTTAAGCAGCGAAGGCTATACAGCAAAAGCCGGATGTACAAATGGAATTGAATCGGTTAAAAAAAATTCGCAAGACAGCAGCAATTTTGAAAGAAAAGTTGCTGCCAACGGAAAGCATTATTTTAATTTAAAAGCAACCAATGGACAAGTAATTGGCACAAGCCAAATGTATGAAAGTGAAGACGGAATGGTTAATGGCTTAGCTAGTGTGTTGAAAAATGCACACAATGCAGAGGTAGTGGATGAAACAGCATAATTTTAAATTACTTATTTGTAAAGGTTGCCTATTTTACTATTGGCAACCTTTTATTTTATAATTTTTTAGCCACCATTGTTAAAATAGTAGCTACACCCGTAATCTCATCTGTTTCATCTAAAAACTCAACCAACCATTTTACAATTCCCTTATCTATATCATCGCCACGTTTAAAATCTTCTGGTTTTTCAACAACCCTTTTATCGTTGGGTAATTTTTCTTTGCAGGTAAATCGTATATAAACCTCTGCACCGGGATAAACGGGTTTTGTAAACCGCAACTCATCAATACCATAGTTAAGCAATACAGGATTTTTTTCGTAACTATCTACAAACAAACCGGCAGCTATGCTCATAATAAAATATCCATGGGCTACCTGTTGCTCAAACATAGTGCCTGTAAAATCGGTTGTTTTAATATGAGCATAAAAATGATCGCCACTTAAATCGGCAAACTTATCAATATCCTCACTTGTAATTACTCTTTTATCGGTTATAATTTGCTCACCAATTTGTAACTCCTCAAAATATTTTTTAAAGGGATGCTTATCTGTTTTTTTACCAATGGCATTAGGTTGATAAACATTGGTTATTTCTGTAATTGTAGTAGGCGAACCTTGTATTGCTGTACGTTGTAAATAGTGCTTTACACCTCTTATGCCGCCCATTTCTTCGCCACCGCCTGCCCTGCCCGGGCCGCCATGCACCAATAACGGTAACGGAGAGCCGTGACCCGTATTTTCTTTTGCACACTCATTATTTAATACTAAAATTCGTCCGTGATGCGATGCTGCACCCACAACATATTGTTTTGCTGTTTTATAATTTGCCGTAACAATTGTGCTTACCAAACTTCCTTTACCCAACTTACTCAATTCAATTACTTCATCTGTTGTGCTGTAGGGCATTAGAGTGCTTACAGGGCCAAACGCTTCTATTTCGTGTGCTTCTTTAGCTGCAAAAGGATTTTGGTTCATTAATAGTATGGGAGAGAAAAAAGCGCCTTTATTTGCATCGGCTTCAACAACTTCCACACTATCCATACTTCCATAAATTATCTGCGACGATGCTAATAATTTTTGCACCTGCTCTTTTACCTCGTTGCGTTGTGTATTGCCTGCAAGGCTTCCCATTCGTACTGTTGCGTTTAACGGATTGCCAATTACGGTTTGGCTTAAAGCTTTTGCAAGTGCTATTTGTATGTCTTCTAATTTATTTTGAGGTACAAAAATTCTTCTAATACCGGTACAGCGTTGACCGGCTTTTAAAGTCATTTCTTTTCGTATTTCTTTAATAAAAATATCCCATTCCGTCATATCAGGCGTTACATCATCTCCTAATACAATACAGTTTAAGCTATCGGCCTCCATATTAAAAGGCACATTTTCTTTTAATATAAATGGGTTAGATTTTAATAATAATCCTGTGGATGCACTTCCGGTAAATGTTACAACATCCTGAGCTGTTACATGGTTAAGTAAATCGCCGGCGCTGCCGCATATTAATTGTAATGCACCTTCGGGTAAAATTTTGCTGGCAATAATTTCCTTTACTACAGCTTCTGTTAAATAAGATGTAACGGTTGCAGGTTTTACTATGCATGGCATTCCTGCCAGTAAATTAACGGCTATTTTTTCCAGCATGCCCCATACCGGAAAATTAAATGCATTAATATGTATGGCCACACCTTCTTTTGGAGTAAGAATATGGGTGCCCATAAAAGTATTGTTTTTACCAAAATTGTGGCTTTCGCCATCTATGCAAAAAACTTCATCCGGAAATTTTCTTCGCAAAGATGCGTTGGCGAAAAGATTACCAATGCCCCCTTCAATATCTACCCAACTATCGGCTTTAGTAGCGCCGGTTTGGTAGCTAATGGCATAAAATTTATCGAGATGGTTTCGTAAATGCAACGCTAATGCTTTAAGCATATTACCTCTTGCATGAAAAGTCATTTTGCGTAAGGCAGGGTTACCAAACAGTCTGGCATAATCTGTAACGGATTTAAAATCTAACCCTTGTGTGGTTGCTGTGTAAATAGGGTCGCCTGTTACGGCATTGTATAAAATTTGCCCTTGGCCATCACCGGTTATCCAATTGCCTGTAATATAGTTGCCCAATTTATTCATATTCAAAATCGTTTAGGCAAAACTACAAAGGGAATTGTCAATAAATTTTTTTTATTAAATTTTCTTTAACACCGCCAAACCATTCATCTTTTAAAATACTAAGTATCATTGATGTTCTTCTGCCGTTTTCAATAATTGCATGGCTACGCAAAATACCTTCTTCCATACAACCAATTTCTTTCATTGCTTTTATAGATGGAGTATTGTTGATATCTGCTCTAAACTCTACCCTTTCTAAATTCCAAACTTCAAAAGCGTAACTAAGCATTAATAATTTACAATGTCTGTTAAGTCCCGTACGTCTAAATTTTTGGCCGTACAGGTATAACCAATAGTAGCTATTTTGTGTGTAAAATCTATATCGTAAAAACGACTGCAGCCGGCAATTTCATGGGTTTGTTTATCTATTATTGCAAAAGGGTAACCTTTGTTTTCTAATCTTTCTTTTAAAGCGTATGCAACATAATTTTCCATAGCGGTTTTGCTGCTGCCCGGGCTTACTAAACTGTATCGCCAGGTATCGGGCTCTGTTATAGCATAATTAATAAAAGCAGGTAAATGGGTATTGTTTAAAGCAATTAATTGAGCTCTTTTATCTTCAAGTACAATATCCTCTGTTAATAAATTTATCATAACAAGTTAAATTGTTTGGCATGGTGTAAGCAATGTTTGTAGTGTAGTTTTATCCATTCGTCAAAATGAAGAGGGCCAAAAACCGGATGTATGGTTTTTGAAACATTGGGTGTTTTAAAATATGCTGCAAATGCAATTATCTCTGTATTTAATTCGGCACAAGCCTTTTGGAAAGATTCATTTCTAACAGGGATTGGTTCTTCAGAAACCACCTCTGCAGGTGCTTTGGTGTTTTCTTTAAACTCTTTTTCGCTCAATAAAAACTCTTTGTATTTAGGAAGAAGATCAACAGGCGTTAGTAAAGCAAAAATTAATTTTCCGTTGGATACTTTAAAAAAATCGGCAACATGCTCTACCATTTGCTGAGCATTCATTTTGCCCCATTTGCCAATAGTATCAGCATTTAATGTTTTTAATAGTTGAGGAAACGTATCTATTATAAATGATAACTTATCTTCCATATAAAATTAGTTTCAAAAAAAATCCTGCTGTTTAGCAGGAGAGTATTTTACTTATTCAAGGTTTCTTTTATCAATTTCTTTACACAAGGCATTAAAAATATCATCTACTGTTCCTTCGCCTTTTACCATTACTACCTTATCAAATTTTTTGTAATAATCCGCTACTATAGCGGTTTTGCTGTGGTATTCTGTAATTCTTGCCCTAATTACATTTTCGTTGGTATCATCGCTTCGGCCGCTTGTTTCGCCACGTTTTAGTAAACGTTTCACTAACTCTTCTTCGCTAACATCTAAAGCCAGCATTACATTAATTTCGGCTTCTTTTAATTCAAGCAAATTATCTAAAGCCTCTGCTTGTGCACTGGTACGGGGAAACCCGTCAAACAAAAACCCCTTAGCCTGTGGATTAGCTTCCAGGGCAGAGCTTATCATGCCAATAACAACTTCATCGGGCACCAGTTGCCCTTTATCCATAATACTCTTAGCCTCTAAACCAAGTGGTGTTTGAGCGGCTATTTCGCTGCGTAATAAATCGCCGGTACTTAAATGTTTAAGACCGTACTTTGCAATTAGCTTTTCGCTTTGTGTACCCTTGCCACTTCCGGGAGGGCCAAAAAGAATTAAATTAAACATATATAACTTACTATCCTTGTGAAGATAACAAAAATACGATTCAAACATTACAAATTGTTTAACAAACAATAGATTATTTTAAATTTTATTAGAAGATGAATGTGCAGATACAATTAATTTTATAAATGATGACCACAAAACTGATTATACCGGCTTTGGCTTTACTTTTTGCAAATACATGCGGCAATGTTAGCACATCAAAAAATATAGAAATGAAAAAAGACACTATACAAAAACCGTTAGCAGATACCGGCAACCTGCCAACAACAGATGCTGAATGGAAAAAAATATTACCAGAAAATGTGTACGAAATATCTCGAAATAAAGGAACAGAAAGACCTTTTACAGGTAAATACTATGAACATAAAGAAGTAGGCACATACAAATGCATTGCTTGCGGAAACCCATTGTTTAAAAGCAATGGAAAGTTTGAAAGCAGTTGCGGATGGCCAAGTTTTTTGAGCCCATAAGTAAAGAAAGTATAATTTTGCACCGGATAATACCTACGGTATGAAACGTACCGAAGTAATGTGCGGCAAGTGTAAAGGTCATTTGGGGCATGTATTTGAAGATGGTCCGCCACCAACCGGATTGCGGTATTGTATAAACTCGGTGGTATTAGATTTTGAAGAACAGAAGAAGTAGTTATGGAACACAGATTTATCCAATTGAGCGGATGAAAGCAGCACTAATTGACAATTTCGTTTCCATTCAAGTGACAGGACATTCAACCCAGAGGCTCTAACGGCCCACCGCACATTTTAGCACATTTGCAAGAAGCACAAAACCCAACGCACAGAAGCCAACCTTGCAAAAGAGCTGCAATAGCCAACACACGGCAAACAGTCTTTTAATTCAGGCAGACAAAAAACATAATAAGAAAAAGAAAGCCGCCGTTATGCGGCTTCTTTTTATAATTATTGCAAGACACATGACAATTAATTTCGACTTAAAATCTAATAGACCATTACGGCAAGTCAGGCATTTATTATGGCTTACCTTTACAAACCATTTAAATATTACATAAATAACAAGGCTTTGAATAATTTTTTTGATAAGTTTAAGTTGGGCAGTGAAAAGGAAGAACTGCAAACTGTTATCAGCAATATTGATAATGGGGTGGTTTTTCGTGGCACCAATTTATGGGTACTCATTTTTGCCATCTTCGTAGCATCATTGGGATTAAATGTAAACTCAACAGCCGTTATAATAGGTGCAATGCTAATATCGCCGTTGATGGGTCCCATTATGGGTATTGGGTTAGGTATTGGTATCAACGATGTGCCATTACTTCGTAAAGCAATTTACAATTTCCTGATTGCAACAGGTGTGGCTTTGGCCACATCAACCATTTTCTTTTTGCTTTCCCCCTTAAATGAAGCACACTCCGAAATACTGGCACGGACTTCTCCAACTATTTATGATGTGCTTATTGCATTGTTTGGCGGATTTGCCGGTATCGTAGCTACATCAAGTAAACAAAAAGGAAATGTACTACCCGGTGTGGCTATCGCCACTGCTTTAATGCCCCCTCTTTGTACCGCAGGTTATGGATTAGCAACACTTCAATTCGGCTTTTTTATTGGAGCATTTTATTTGTTTATCATCAACACCGTTTTTATTGCCTTAGCTACTTTTATTATTGTTCGTTTTTTGCATTTTCCGTATAAGCATCTGCAAAATAAAAAAGCGGAAAGAATGGCGCAGCGAATTGTTTGGATAGTAGTACTACTTACTTTATTACCTAGCATCTATTTTGGTTACGATATGGTACAGCAAAACAGATTCATAAAAAATGCAAATAGTTTTATTGCCTATGAAGCCCATTTTACCAACGACTACCTATTGAATAAAAAGATTAACCCAAAAAATAAGAAAATTACCCTTGTGTTTGGTGGCAAAGAAATTATGCCGGAAGAGATTGAACTCCTTAAAAATCAGTTGAAAAAATACAATTTACAATCTGCATTATTAGAAATAAAACAAGGGTTTGCTTATTTAGCAGAAAATGATAACAAGATAGAAAACGAGCAACTTTCTCAATTAACAATGGCATTGGAAGTAAAAGAAAAACAAGAAAAGCATCTACAATTAAAATTAGATAGTATCTATAATCAGCAAAAACTTAGCACACAGATATATGCAGAATTAAAAGCCCAATACCCTACTTTAAAAAGTGCTATTTTACAGCCATCTTTTATGCTTAGTGATAGTGCAGTATCAAAACAAACATATTTAGTTTTACTATCCTTATCTGCAAAGCTTCCTGCACCCGAAAAATCAAAAATAGAAAACTGGCTAAAGGTCAGGTTAAATCAACAAAATATTAACCTAAATTTTGATTAATGATTACAGTTATTATACCTGCATTAAATGAAGAAAAAACAATTGGACATGTTGTAAAGCTTGCCAAAAGTTCGCCCAATGTCACAGAGGTAATTGTAGTAGATGATAAATCAATGGACAAAACTATTGAAGAAGCTCAAAAAGAAGGAGCCACAGTTATCACAAGTACTAAGTTGGGAAAAGGAGCTTCTATGAAGGATGGTGCATTATGCTCTAATAACTCAGTAATTGCTTTCCTAGATGCTGATATTATAACATACCCGGAAAACATTATCCAATTGCTAACAGAACCAATTCTAAATGACCGAGCCGATTTTTCGAAATCCTGTTTTTCAAGACAGGCTGGAAGGGTAACTGAGTTGGTAGCAAAGCCACTGCTTTCTATCCTTTATCCTGACTTTCCTTCTTTTTGGCAGCCGTTAAGCGGAATGATTGCAGGGAAAAAGGAACTATTTGAAAAAATAGAATTTGAAGAAGGTTATGGAGTTGATATAGGTATATTGTTAGATATGCACCAATTGGGAGCAAGAATTGAGGAAGTAAGCATCGGGCATATAGAAAATAAAATGCAGCCTTTGGAACAACTAGGAAAAATGTCGAAAGAGGTGGCATCAGTTATTCTTAAGAAATCAAAAAAACAAGGTGAAAACAACTATGAAACACTAGAGCATATACAGCTTATAAGAGAGCAAATGGAGTTTGCTATAAGAGAAAGCTCAAAAGCTCTCAAAAAAATTGCCATTTTTGATATGGACAATACTTTATTAAGGGCAAGTTTTATACATACCGCAGCTGAAAAATTTAATTTTAAAAAAGATTTAATTGAAATAGTTACAACACAATCAAACCCTTTTATAAGAACCAAACAAATAGCTCGGTTGCTTAAAGGCAAAAGCATAAGTGAACTATTAAAAGTAGCAGATGAAATAGCGGTTACTGCAAATACCGAGGCTATAATTTCGTCACTTAAAGAAAATGGATTTATTGTCGGAATTATGTCTGATAGTTATGATTGTATTACCAATCATTTTAAGAATAAGTTTTCATTTGATTTCTCTTTGGCAAATGAGCTGGAATTTTCCAAAAGCATTGCAACTGGCGAAGTAAGGATTCCTTCTTTTTTCCTCTTACATGAAGGAAGCATCTGTAACCATGAATATTGTAAAACGCATGCATTAACACATATTTCCACCCATTTTAATGTCCCTGTTTCTGATACACTTGCTATTGGGGACGGCGAAAATGATATTTGTATGATAAAAAAATCTGGAATTGGAGTATCCTTCTGTTCCTCTAATAACATGCTTGATGCTGTTGCCGATTATGTAATTAAAGAAGCAGATTTCAATTTACTCATTCCAATAATTCAATAAAATGATTACAGCACTAATAATTATTGTTTTTATTTTAGGCTACATTGCTATTGCATTTGAGCATCCTTTAAAACTCAACAAAGCTGCTTCAGCTTTGATTACAGGTGTACTTTGCTGGACAATTTATATTCTTCAAAGCGAATCTACTCATAAAGTAAGTGAAGAATTGTTGCATCATTTGGGAGAAATAGCTTCTATACTTTTCTTTTTGTTAGGTGCCATGACGATTGTAGAATTGATAGATTCACACAATGGCTTTGACATAATTACCGAAAAAATAAAAACCACAAGTAAGCAAAAGCTATTGCTCATTGTAACAGCACTTACATTTTTCCTTTCTGCCTTGCTGGACAATTTAACTACAGCAATTGTAATGACCTCTCTTTGTTCTAAAATATTAGATGAAAAGGAAGATAGACTTTGGTTTGCTGGAATGATTGTGATTGCTGCCAATGCTGGCGGTGCATGGTCGCCATTGGGCGATGTAACTACTACCATGCTTTGGATTGGAGGACAGATTACAGCATTGAATATAATGAAGCAACTAATACTTCCGAGTATTGTAGTATGTATTATCCCTGCATTAATTATTGCTTATCGCTTTAGAGGAAAAAAATTCAGTGCTATTCCTGAATCAGTTTGCACAGCCAAAGAAAAAAAGGACGGCAAAACCATTCTTTTCTTCGGAGTTGGATTTTTAATTTTTGTACCCATTTTTAAAACCCTTACACACTTGCCCCCCTTTATGGGCATGTTACTTGCATTGGGTTTTATGTGGGTAATTACAACTATTATCCATAAAAGTAAAGAAGCAGAAATTGCAGAAAGATTTACCGTAGCCAAAGCACTACAGAAAGTTGATACACCAAGTATTTTATTCTTTTTAGGGATATTGTTGGCTGTATCAGCCCTGCAATCTTTTGGCTTATTAAAAGAAATGGCAGACACACTTAGCTCTACTTTAAAGAATGACTATTTAATTGGAACTGCTTTGGGGCTACTTTCTGCCATTGTTGATAATGTACCTTTAGTTGCAGCATCACAAGGCATGTATGATTTATCAACCTATCCAACTGACCATCCTTTTTGGGAATTTCTTGCACTCACAACTGGTACTGGTGGCAGTGCTATTATTATTGGCTCTGCTGCTGGTGTGGCAGTAATGGGTATTGAGCATATTGATTTTATGTGGTATCTGAAAAAGATTAGTTGGCTTGCATTGATAGGTTTTGCTGCAGGTATATTGGTATTTCTATTGCAAATGCAAATTGGGTAGTTAGCTATCTAAATGCAAAAAATCAACTCAATTAATGAAGATTAAAATATTTTACCAATACATTATTCAATTTCTGCGGACAAAGCTTACGAGAATGCAATTCATGATGGTGATTGCTACACTTACAGGGCTTGCATCCGGGCTTGTAGCAGTGTTGCTTAAAACGTTGGTTCATTTCATTCAGCATTGGATAAAAGAAATACCGGTTTCAAATCTTGCTTATTTATTATTTCCGGCAATTGGTTTAATCATTACTGTTTTTATAGTTCGTTATTTTTTTGGCGGGCAAATAGAAAAAGGTATTGCAATGGTATTAAAAGCCATTGCCCGTAAATCTTCCTTCATTCCTCTAAATCATACCTACCTGCATGTAGTTACCAGTTCTGTAACAGTTGGGTTAGGCGGCTCTGTTGGATTGGAAGCACCGATTGTTGCAACAGGTTCCGCAGTTGGTTCAAATGTTTCCAGAATTAGTGACTTGAATTACCAGGAACGAACTCTATTAATTGCATGTGGGGCAGCGGCAGGTATTTCAGCAGTATTTAATGCTCCAATAGCAGGAGTTATTTTTGCAGTTGAAGTATGATTGATTGAAACAGTGGGAAGCTATTTTATCCCTTTAATTATTTCATCCGTAGTTGGTGCGTTATGTTCAAAAATCATTTTAGCCGAATCTTCTCTATTCAATTTTGTTTTAAAACAAACCTTCGATTATAAAAATGTGCCCTACTATATTTTATTGGGCGTATTAGCAGGATTTATTTCTCTCTATTATGCAAGGGTTTTTAAAAACACAGAAAAACGGATACATAAATGGAAAATGAATGGCTATATGAAGGCAGCGATTGGCGGACTTATGTTGTTATCAATCTACTTTGTTTTTCCGCCACTATTTGGCGAAGGATATAATAGTGTGAAGTTGGTGGCTAATGCTTCATTCGATACATTCTCTGACAACACAACATTATTCTCCCGGTTAGGTGAGAATTGGGGCATCATTGCTTTTACTGCATTGATTGTTTTATTTAAACCCATTGCGGCAGGTATTACTATTGGTGCTGGTGGCAATGGAGGAAATTTTGCACCTTCTTTATTTGCTGGTTCTTTTTTGGGTTTCTTTTTTTCCAAATTATTAAACAGTACACCGTGGATAAAAATACCCGTCGGGAATTTTAGTTTAGTCGGCATGGCTGGCGTATTGGCTGGTGTAATGTATTGCCCGTTAACCGCTATCTTTCTAATTGCTGAAATCACTAATGGTTACGAATTATTTATTCCGCTGATGATTGTTTCTTCCATTTCTTTTTTCATTGTTAAATCTTACGAGCCATATTCAATGGAAACAAAGAAACTGGCAACGGAAGGACAGATATTCACTCATAAAAAGGAAAAGAATATTCTGACTTCTATCAGCCTTGACGATATGTTGCAGGATAGTTATGATAGCATTAGCATTGATAAAAAATTAAAAGACCTTGTGGACATAATAAAGAGAAGTGAAAAAAATATTTTTGCCGTAGTTGACGGAAAGGAAAGGTTTGCAGGTATTATTGAATTGAATGACATTAAGCAAAAACTTTTTCAACCAGAACAGTTTGATAAGGTGTCTATAAAAACATTAATGAAAAAACCTGCTGCCATTTTACAACAAGACCATGATATGCACACGGTAATGGAAAAATTTGATGTAACACAAAGCTGGTACTTACCTGTACTTAACAAAGAAAGAAAATTTATTGGCTTTATATCTAAGACAAAACTCTTTAATAAATACAGAGAAATTCTTTCATCACAAGGCGACCTTTATGAAAATTTATAAAGCGAAGCCTGTGATATGACTAATTAAAACAGTCTTTAGTTTGTGCAGACAAGGACCTTTTGGCTGACACTGTACAATAACAAGGGTTACCCAGACGCCAGGAATTCTCATTCCTTACACTTGGCAACACCTGCTTGGTGGGCATTAATGTTTTTGTCCTATAAATTTAAAATAATAAAAATCATTTTACTGTTTAATCAGCGTTATCTGTGTTCTGTTAAAAATACCTACTTTTGCGGCTTAACAACCACTGTTTATGAGCTCAAGTAAACTAAGCCAATTAGCCGAAACATTAATCGGTAGCGAAATAGTTAGATTAGGTGCAGAGATAAAAGAAAAAATTAAACAGGGTAATAAAATTTACAACTACACTATTGGAGATTTTGACTCATCTGTTTTTCCCATACCACAAGCCCTGGAGGAAGAAATAATAAAGTCCTTTAAACAACATAACACTACCTATCCACCAGCCGAAGGAACGCTTGAGTTAAGAGAAGCAGTTTCAAAATTTATTTTAGACAGAGAAGGCATTCAGTTTTCAACAAGTGAAATACTAATTGCTGCAGGCGGCAGACCGCTTATTTACTCGGCATTTAGAGCTATAGTAGATAAAGAAGATAAAGTTATTTATGCTGTACCAAGCTGGAACAATAATCACTATGTACACTTTACCGAAGGTGAGCATGTAGTTATTGAAAGCAAGCAAGAAAATAATTTTATGCCTACGGCCGAAGAAATAAAACAACATATTAACGGAGCTACATTATTAGCGTTATGCTCTCCGCTAAACCCTACCGGCACTGCGTTTACAAACGAAGAATTAACGGCAATATGCAATTTGATTATAGAAGAAAATGAACGAAGAGGTGATTATGAAAAGAAGTTGTATTTAATGTACGATCAAATTTACTGGACACTAACGTTTGGTAATACCGAGCACTATAATCCGGTAAGCATTCATCCTAAAATGAAAGAATACACTATTTTTATAGATGGTATCAGTAAAGCTTTTGCGGCAACAGGCGTACGTGTTGGCTGGGCACTTGGGCCGGCCAATGTTATTAATAAAATGAAAGCTATAAATAGCCATGTAGGTGCCTGGGCACCCATGGCCGAACAAAAGGCCGTTGCCAATTATCTTTTACAAACCGAAAATATCAACGCATATTTTAATCATTTTAAAGCCGAGGTTGATGAACGCCTGAGAAGAATTTATGTTGGTTTTCAACAATTAAAAGTAGAAGGATTTGATGTAGATGCCATTGCACCACAAGCAGCGATTTACCTTACAATTCAGGTAAACCTTGCAGGCAAAACAACGGATACTCATAAATGCCTGGAAACCCAAAGCGATGTTACTGCTTATTTGCTTAACGAAGCCAAATTAGCTGTTGTGCCTTTTTATGCTTTTGGTGCCAGCCGAAGCAGTAGCTGGTACAGGCTAAGTGTAGGCACTTGTAAAAAAGAAGAAATTGATGAAATGTTGGGAATGTTAAAAACAGCCTTAACTAAACTATCCTAATTTTTGCAGTTTAAAAAAACAAAAGGTTTTGTTTGTTTTTGTCTTAAAAAAGTACGCAAAGCAAGAGGTTTATTAATTACACGGTACTTGTTTATGTTAATAATTTCGTGTGCAGCTACCAAATTATTAACTCGCTCCACGGTACACAAAAGTGCATGCAGTTGCTCTACCTCATACTCAATAGCTTTAGGAGGCATAATTGTTTCGTTAAACAAAACCAATAATTCTCTGTTCGGTTGCTTCATGCTAAACTCAACAAATTAGTAACCAACCATACCTTGCTTATTAGGACAACCGCATTGGCTTTTTTTTGATGAAGAACAGCCGGTTGCCAAAACACTTACAATAATGGCTAATAACAATGTAATTTTAAATAGATGTTTCATACTTTTCAGTTACCAAATTAAACTATTTTCATAAATATTTATTGTATTGTTTAAACTTTGGCACTAAAATTTAACATATTAAACGATAAAGCAACCGTTTTGGTTGCCCCACTAGATTGGGGTTTGGGGCATGCTACCCGTTGTATTCCAATAGTTAACGATTTAATTAAGGGTGGGTATAAAGTAATTATTGCCGCCTCTGCACAAACCGAAGTATTATTAAAAAAAGAGTTTCCGCAACTTCTTTTTTTACAATTACCCGGCTACAATATTAGTTACACCAAAAACAAATTTTGGTTACCACTAAAAATACTTCAGCAATTGCCTAAAATATTTTATGCTATAAAAACCGAAAATAAATGGCTTCAACAAAAAATTGATGAGCAAAAAATTGATGCAGTAATTTCGGATAACAGGCCAGGTCTATATTCTAAAAAAGCAAAATGTATTTATATTACACATCAACTAACCATTAAAGCAAAATTATCTTTTATAGAAAATTGGTTACAAAAAATACATTACAAGTATATAAATAAATTTAGCGAATGCTGGATACCCGATTACGAAGGAGAAAATAATTTAGCCGGCGACTTATCGCACCCCCAAAAATTGCCAAAAACACCCGTTCAATATATTGGCCCATTAAGCAGGTTTGTAAAAAAAGAATTACCTGTTATTTATGATGCAGCAATAATACTTAGCGGACCAGAGCCGCAACGCACTATTTTTGAAAACATTATTTTAGCTCAAATAAAACATACAGCAAAAAAACTTGTTTTGGTAAGAGGTTTACCAAACCAACCTTCAAATAAAAAAATGAACTACCCAAATGTTGTGTGTTATAATTTTTTAAATTCAGAGGAATTAAATAATCTACTATTTCAGGCAAAAATAATTATTTGCCGAAGCGGTTATAGCTCAATAATGGATTTGGAGGCAGTACAAAAAAAGGCAGTTATTGTTGCCACGCCGGGCCAAACAGAACAAGAATATTTAGCAAAAACATTAGCACAAAAAAACAAGCATATTATTGCTTACCAAAACAATTTTGACCTGCTGAAATATATTTAACTATAAACCAAAACTTTCTCCTCTGTCATCTTTATTATAGCTGCTTACAATACTTTTTGTGTTTGCTAAATGAAAACGCTTAACAATGTTGTTGGGTAATTGCATTGTTAGTTCAATAATTTTTGAAACAGATAAATGATTTTGGCAAAATACAATAGCCGTGTTTTTATTTATTAAAGAGCTGATTTTATCAATACTTCCAATGGTGTTGTTTGTATCGTTGCTAAAAACGCTAACTCTACCTAAAACAGGTTCATTATGTTTGGAAAGGATTTTTGCAACACCGGCATAATATTCTTCACTTGCAATAACGATATTAATTTCTTTTTTTAAAGAATGGTTTTTGCTTCTTTTAAAAACACTTGAAATGATTGCCAAACCAGCTCGTAAGCGAATTCCGGCGTTAATTAAAAATGTAAAAAATGCAGCGTTACTTCCTTTATAATGCTTATGCACAAACAAACTCATTGCATTGTAAAATAATTTTACATAGTTAAGGCTGCCCTTTTTAGTGCTTTCGCCTTTAAAGTGAATAATTGTTGTAGTGGCTAAGTAAAAATTTTTATAACCGGCTTTTTGTATTCTGTAACTTAAATCAACATCTTCGCCATACATAAAAAAATGCTTCATCAAAACTACCCACTTTGCTTAATACTGTTTGCGGCACCATCATAAAAGCTCCGGCCAAAACATCTACCTCATGCGTATTATTGTTGGATAAATGCCCCAAATGATACTTTGCAAATATTTTTGATTTTGGAAACAAACCTGCAAGCCCCATCATTTTATACAGCGATGTTGATGGAGACGGAAAAGACCTTTTGCTTTCTTTTAAAAAACTTCCGCTACCGTCAATCATTTTAACACCTATAGCACCTGCAGGTTTATTTTTATTAAAAAAAGAAATACATTTTTCAAACGTGTCTTCGGCAACAATAGTATCGGGGTTTAAAAACAAAACATATTCTCCCGTAGCTTTTTTAACAGCAATATTGTTTGCTTTAGCAAAGCCTGTATTTTCTTCTTGCCATATAAATTGTACTTGTGGAAAAAGCGGCTTTAAATATGTTTTACTACCATCAGAGGAGTTATTATCTACCACAAAAATCTCGGCCTTAATATTTGAACACGCCATCAATACAGATTGCAGGCATTGTTCTAAAAAATGCTTAACATTATAGTTTACTATAATTACAGAGAGTTGCAAATGCTGGCTGTTATTGAAATGCGAATTACGGCCTTTTTAGTCACTATACAAAAAGATGAAATGCCGATAATTGTGATAAAACCCTATGTAGCTTCGTTTTATAAAATACTCTGTTCATGCCGTATCACATTATTGGGGTCGTATAATTTTTTTATTGCTTGCAGTTTAGGTAAATTGTTTCCGTAGTATAATTGCAAACTGTTTTTAAAATTAATATCGGGGTAATTGCGATATTGAACAGAAATATTATTACTACTAAATAATTGCTGTATCTCTTCAAACTTTTCCATGGCTTTTTTGCTTTGTAAACTTGTTTCCCAATACGTTTGTAACTCCGAAAAATATGTAAAAGCTCTGTGCGGAAACGAAGATTGTTTTTCTAAATCGGCATTTTGTACATAACCGCCAACAGTATTTACCTGATATATCATTCCCGGAGTATTTATAACCTTTTGCAAAACCTCTTCAATAAATGGCTCTATTTCATCAAAACTTTTATACAACCCTGCAGATGCGTTTTTAAAATTCATGGGAAATTGCCTGCCGTAATACGTTTTTAATGCAGTAGCTAAAGGCTGCGCCGCTGTTTTAGTGGTGGTTTGAGAGATTGCAGAAAGCTTAGTAATAAAATTTTGTACAGCAGGAGTATTTTTACTTGTATTAGTTAGTAAAACATAAACCGTTTTGCCGTTTAATAAACAAGCCGAAAAACAATGGTTGGGTAATTGTTTGGTTTCTTGAAACCATACTTTAAAAATTTCTTTTGCTTTTTGTGCCGTTGCATTTCGTGTTTTAAAGCGAATGCTTTGCATTGTTTTAGGCGCTTTGTGTACTTTAAATTTTAACTCGGTTACAATCCCAAAATTGCCGCTGCCGCCACCTTTGCAAGCCCAAAGCAAATCGTTATTATTTACAGATGTTACAATATTTCCCATGCCATCTACCATAGTTACATCTAAAAGGCTATCACATGTTAAACCAAACAGCCGGCTCATTAAACCATATCCGCCACCAACTACTAAACCACCAATAGCAACACCTGCACAGCTGCCGCCGGGTATAATTTTTTGTTTGGGCAACAGCTCATTATAAAGGTTGGCCAATTTACAACCCGGCCCAACTTTTATAGTATAATCATCAGTCCATTCAATACTACTTAGCTCCGAAAGGTTAATAACCATGCCGCCATTATTACAACTAAATCCCTCCATACAATGGCCTCCGCTTTTTACTGCAACCGGTAGCTTATTGGCAATGGCATAATTTACAGCTTCGGCTACACCGGCAGTTGTTTTACACACAGCAATAATTTGAGGAAATTTATCTATGCGTTTATTAAAACCTTTACGCAAATCATTATACTTTGCGTCTGTTTTTTTATAGTATGTAACATTGTCGTTAGAGTGCATAGCATCAACTTCACAAAATTGGCTAAGCATTGCTGCCAATGGCTTTGTAGCCAGTGCTGCATTGGCTAATAAAACTGTTTTTAAAAAATCTTTTCGTTGCATATGTAAGATTGTAACCAAAACTACAAACTAAATCCTAAACGGAATAGTATCTTTGCCGCATGATAAAATCTACCTTATTTAATGCTATACAAACAGGAGCTGTAGAGTTAAAAAAATATTTTAATAATGCCGATTTAAAAATTAGCAATAAAGAAGGAATAAATAATTGGGTAACAGAGGCCGATCATGCCTCGGAAAAAGCAATAATTGAAGTAATAAAAACAAATTTTCCTTCTCATTTTATATTAAGCGAAGAAACCGGCGAAATAAAAACCAATAGCGAATATAAATGGATTATTGACCCAATAGATGGAACCATAAACTTTGCAAGCGGCATACCTATATGCTGTGTAAGTATTGCGGTAGAGAAAGATGGCGAAATGTTAATGGGCGCCGTTTACAACCCCTTTATGAGTGAAATGTTTTTTGCCGAAAGAGGAATGGGAGCAACTTTAAATGATACTAAAATAACTGTAACACAAAAGAAAGATTTAATACACAGTTGTTTGGTTACAGGTTTTCCCTACTCTTATTTAGATACAGAAAACGGGCCATTACAAGTGTTTGAAAAATTTATACGTAAAGGTGTACCGGTACGGCGTTTGGGAAGTGCGGCTATTGATTTGTGTTGGGTTGCTGCAGGCAGGTTAGATGGTTTTTACGAACATCATTTACAAGCATGGGATAGCGCAGCAGGTTTTTTAATTGTACAAGAAGCCGGAGGAAAAGTAACCGATTTTAAAGGAAACAAATACTCTCCTTATCAGCCACATATTGTGGCAACAAACGGAATTATACACGAAGATTTACTGGGAGTAATTAATAACAAAAAAACTTTATGAGCACACAAAGAACAGAAATTGCCTCACTGGGAGAGTTTGGTTTAATTGACCACTTAACAAAAAACAACGAAACAAAGCAATCGTCTACCATTTTATCTGTTGGCGATGATGCTGCTGTTATTGACCATAGCGGTATGCAAACTGTACTGAGTACAGATTTATTGGTAGAAGGTATACATTTTGATTTAAGTTACACACCGCTAAAACACTTAGGCTATAAAAGTGTAGTGGTAAACCTAAGTGATATTTATGCAATGAATGCCACACCAACGCAAATTTTATTGAGCATTGCCATAAGCAATAAGTTTAGCGTTGAAGCTTTGGATGAATTTTATGATGGTGTATATACAGCTTGCGAAAAATATAATGTTGATTTAGTTGGCGGCGATACTACTTCATCACAAAGAGGATTTGTAATTAGCATAACGGCAATTGGCGAAGTGCCGCAAAATAAGTTTGTAAAAAGAGATGGTGCAAAACCCAACGATTTAATTTGTGTAAGCGGCGATTTAGGCGGCGCATTTTTAGGCCTTACCATTTTAGAAAGAGAGAAACGAATATTTGAAGAAACCGGCGCACAACCCGATTTAGAAAATCAGGCATACATTGTTGGCCGAATGTTAAAGCCCGAAGCCCGAAAAGATGTAATTGAGTATTTTGAAGCTCATAAAGTAATGCCAACAAGCATGATGGATATTAGCGATGGACTTAGCAGTGAATTGTTACATATTTGCAAGCAAAGCAATGTAGGCTGTGTATTGTACGAAGATAAAATACCTTTTAATGAAGACAGCAAAGCTTTTGCATACAAATTAGAACTTGACCCTACAGCTTGTGCATTAAGCGGAGGCGAAGATTATGAGTTACTCTTTACCGTTAGCCAGGCCGATTACGAAAAAATAAATGAAAACAATGGCCTCAGCATTATTGGATATATTACCGAAGCTGCCGAAGGTAAAAATATAATAACCCGGGGCGGCAATAAACATGAATTAGTAGCCCAAGGCTGGAATCACATGAAATAAAAATACATGATTAATTTTTTTGGTTACAGGCATTTGTACATTGTTCAACAGTTGTGGCGTCGCATTACGTTCATCTGTTGTACTGCAATTTTGCTTTACTCATGCACTGCTACCAAAAACTACAATCCCAATAAAAACTATTCTAAACAGCAATTACAACAAGACTATGCTTTACTGAAAAATATTTTGCAGAAAAAACATCCTGCACTATACTGGTACACCGGCAAAGATAGTATGGAGTATTATTTTGAAAAATACAACAACGCTATTAAAGATAGTATGACAGAACATGAGTTTGGCTGGAAAATATTAGCGCCGTTAATTAGCAATATACACTGTGGACATACCAGCTTTATGATGAGTAAAGCATATAACAAATGGGTAAATAATAAACGATTGCCATCTTTTCCATTATTTTTTAAAATATGGAGCGATACCATGGCTGTAACAGGTAACCTTAACCGTAAAGACTCTGTTTTTAAACGAGGCACAATAGTTACGGCAATTAACGGCAAAAAAAGCGGAGAAATTATTAGCGATATGTTCAATTATCTATCGGAAGATGGGCAAGCTAATAATGTAAACTATATACGCCTTAGCAGCAATTTCCCTTACTACCATCGTAATATATATGGATTGCGTAAAAAATACGATGTAGAGTATATTGATAGCATTGGAAAAAAAAGCAACATAAAATTATCATTGTTTGAACCACCTAAAGACACATCAAAAAAAGCAACTATTACACAGTTGGTTAAAAAGCCTAAAAAACCAACAAAAGAACAAAGATTATTGGCGGCCAGATCTTTAGCTATTGACACAGCCAATAACACAGCCATAATTACACTTAATACTTTTAGCAATGGCAAGCTTCGTACTTTTTTCAGGCAAACATTTAAATACATAAAAAAAACAGGCATTAAAAATGTTGTGCTGGATATAAGAAGTAATGGCGGCGGAAAAATTAATTTATCTACCTTACTTACAAAATATGTAAGCAGGCAACCGTTTAAAATTGCCGACACAGCGTATGCGGTGGCAAAATCATTAAAGCCATATACAAAGTATATTAAAGGAGGTTTTTTTAACAACATTGGGCTTATTTTCTTTGTTAAAAAAAGAGATGACGGCAATTACCATTTTGGATATTGGGAGCGTAAATTATTTAAACCCAAAATAAAAAACCATTTTGACGGTAATATGTATGTGCTTACAAACGGCCAAACATTTTCTGCATCCTCTTTATTTTGCAATACCGTAAAAGGGCAGCAGGGGATTACATTAGTGGGAGAAGAAACCGGTGGCGGATGGCATGGTAACAGTGGTATTTTAATACCCGATATTACGTTGCCCAATACAAAATTAAGGGTACGATTACCATTGTTTAAATTAGTACAATACAATCATGTACCTAAAAATGGTACAGGTGTTATACCTGATGTGTATGTGCCTACCAGCTACGATGCATTGCTAAAAAGTACCGATAAAAAAATGCAGTTAGTGATGGAAATGATAAAAAATAACAGGCAATAAGCAATTGGCAAAGATGAAATTAAAAACAATCTGCGGCATCTGCGAAATTGGCGGAAGATACTAATTATACCAACCTAAACTCATCCCTATCTTTCCAAAAAGGAAAGTTGCCTCTTACTTCATTTAAATAATCTTTTGATATCGTAATAGTATTTACATCTTCCTCATCTGCCATGTGGTAAAGTACTTGCCCCAAAGGGTCAATTACCAAACTATTGCCACTATGATAAATATTATTACCATCTACACCAACACGGTTTACGCCTATTACATAACATTGATTTTCTATAGCTCTGGCACAAAGCAAAGTTTTCCAGGCATGGCTGCGTTTTTCGGGCCAATTGGCAACATAAATTAATACATCATACTCAACCTCACTGCTTTTATTTTGCTGCCTTGCCCACACAGGAAATCGTAAATCGTAACAAACCTGTAAATTTATTTTAAAGCCCTTTACCTGCGCTATTAAACGTTTGTTGCCTGCCGTGTAAAATTTATCTTCTTTCCCAAAAGCAAATAAATGGCGTTTATTGTAATAGCCATATTGCCCGTTGGGTAACATCCAAATTAAGCGATTATAATAATTGCCTTCTTCCTCAATAATAATGCTGCCTGTTAATACAATTTTATTTTGGGTGCTTACTCTTTTCATCCATGCAACGGTTTCTCCATCCATTGTTTCGGCAAAAAGGCCGGGTTGCATACTAAAACCTGTACTAAACATTTCGGGGAGTATTACAACTTCTGTATCATCTGCAATGTTGTTAATTTTTTGCTCTAAATCGTATAAATTGGCCTCTTTGTTTTCCCAAACAAGATTGCTTTGTATAGTGGTTATGGCAAGTGTACTCATAAATTGGTAGTACGAATGTACAAATTGAAAACGAGTTTTTTTGAAAGGTTGGCAACCCTTTGCCAACGCAATAAAATTTTCATTCTATCGTTTCCGTTTAATACATTTTACTTTTTGGGTTAAAATCCCAAGCCAATAAAAACTAAATAGTATGATGGCAATAATAAAAAACATAATAACTAAGCTTTTACAAAGTCCTGATATTTATCCTATTAAGTACTATAAAAAGCATAAAAGGTATCATCGCCATTGGCAAACGCCGTTGGTAAAATAAAATAGCTTCGGAATTTACTGAACACTAATCAGCAAAAACACTCTTGACAATGCCTGAGTGTACGTATTATTTTTAATGTTCAAAAATCCAATGTTTATGGCAAAAACTAAAGCCACCGAAAATGTATTGTTAATAGCAGTAAAAGAAATAGTTGCTGCTTTTAAATTTATGTTCCAATCTAACAGCAACAAAGAATTCAGGCGATTGAAAGATTTTATTTCTTCTTAAAAGTTAGCTAAACAAATATTCCACATCCGCCTTACTTAATGCTTTTACAAAGCTGGCATCGTCGGCTATTAATTCCTTAGCCAGTGTTTTTTTGCGCTCTTGTAATTGCAATATTTTATCTTCAATAGTATCAATACAAATCATACGGTAAGCAAAAATATTTTTGGTTTGCCCAATACGGTGTGTACGGTCAATGGCTTGCTGCTCTACGGCGGGGTTCCACCACGGATCTACAATATATACATAATCGGCAGCGGTTAAATTTAAACCCACACCACCGGCTTTTAACGAAATTAAAAACACCCTGCACTCGTCATTATTCTGAAAATTTTGTATAGCCTTTTCTCTGTCTTGGGCCGATGTGCTTCCGTCAAAATACTCAAAAGGTATATTTTGCTCAACCAACTTTTGTTTTATTAGCGCCAGCATACCCAAAAATTGCGAAAATATTAATGCTTTATGATCGCCAATGTTTTCTGTAATCTCTCGGGATAATTCATCCAGCTTTATAGATTCGTTTGGATATTTTTCTTCTTCGTTTAATATTGCAGGGCTGTCGCAAATTTGCCTGAGTTTCATTAAGCCTTGTAAAATAGTTAACTGGCTTTTTTGAATTCCCTGCTCATCAATAACACCCAAAATTTTATCTCGGTAACTATTACGATACGCTTCATAAATTTTACGTTGCTCTTTTTCCATTTCGCAAAACAAAATGGTTTCTGTTTTTTCGGGCAAATCTTTTGCTACCTGCTCTTTGGTACGGCGTAAAATAAAAGGATATAATAATTTGCGTAAATGTTCTTTTTGCTCTTGCTCACCAAATTTATCAATGGGTGTAGCAAATTCGTTTCTAAAAAACTCCATATTACCCAGCAAACCCGGGTTTAAAAAATTCATTTGAGCAAAAATATCAAAGGTGTTATTTTGAAGTGGTGTACCACTCATGCACAACCGGTTTTTAGCATTTAGCAAACAGGCTGCTTTGGTTACTTTTGATGACGGGTTTTTTATAGCCTGGCTTTCATCTAAAATAACGTAATCAAAATTTATTTTTAGCAACAGTTGAATGTCGCTACGTAATGTGCCGTAAGTGGTAATAATGATATTGTTTTTTTGCAACTCCTCGGCATTGCGGCTACGCATACTACCATGGTGTATATGCCAGGTTAACGATGGAGTAAATTTTTCCACTTCGTTTTTCCAGTTGTAAATAAGGGTAGTAGGGCAAACAACAATTGCTTTTAAATTACCTGTTTCCGATTTGTAATGATGCAACATGGTAAGCGCTTGTATGGTTTTACCAAGTCCCATATCATCGGCCAAAATACCGCCCCAGCCTACATCGTTTAAATAACTTAACCATTGATAGCCCGATGTTTGATACGGCCTTAAAATAGGCTGTAATGTTTCAGGGGCAGCAATTTCGGGTATATGTTTAAACTCACGGAGGCGTTCAAATTTTTCATCTAATTCAAAACTTAACTCTGTTTCGTCTCTGTTTTCGTACAAATCGTCAATAACACTCATGTGATATTTAGATAAGCGTAATTGGTTGCTGCGGCCATCGCCAACTTTAAATAATAACGAATATCTTTTTAACCACTCATCGGGCAAAATACCCAACGTACCATCGCCCAATTGTACAAACGATTGTTTGTTTAATAATGCCTTTTTAATATCGTCTATTCCTACACGTTGCTCTCCAAATTCAATTTCTACTTTTGCATCAAACCAATCTAAGCCGCTGCTTACATGTATGTGTGTGCTGGGTTTAGATGTATTAAATTTAAAATTTTTCAACGCTTCAAAACCAAATACCGGCACTTTCATTTCCTTCATGGCATCTACAAATAAAAAGAACCAGTTATTGCGGAGCACATCGGCGCCTTTTAAAATTAAGCTGGCATGATCTGTATCTATAATAAATGAAGAGTGCAGTGCTTCTAACTTTTTAAAGAAATTGATTTCTGCCTCTCGGTGACGGTGTATAATTAAAATTTTATCGCCATCGGGTATGGTAATGGTTTCTTTATCATTGTGCTTTGTTTCAAAACCCTTGTAATTAAATATGGGTTGAAACAAAAGATAGTCGCCTTTTTCCTGTAATTGTAGTTTTATTTCGGGCTCTGTATCTTTTACTTCTTTAATTAAACTTTTATCAAACTCTACCTGATACTCTTTTGTTAAAGGCAAAATTATTTTTTGCATTTTTTCGGCCCAGTTTTCCTTGCTTAGCTTAATATTGCCATCTTTTAAAAACTTTTCAGCCTGTTGTATATCTTCAGTTTTTTGCCAGGTATATAAAACATGATCGTGTAAAAACAATAAACTGCTATGGCATTGGTTGTCGGCAAATGGAATATTTGTGTTACCCAATTTTACCATGCATACAATTCCAAATGATTGTTTTTGGCAACAACTTTAAATAGTGGAGCAATTGCGGTATCGCTTAATTCTATTTCAATTAAATTATCTGTTTTAAAAGCCTTTTTTTGGGGTAAATAAAATACAAAATGATTGGCCGCCTGCTCTTCAAATATTTTTTTAAGTTTTGGGTGCAGGTATTCAGAAATTAAGGCTTTTGTTTCTTCGGGCAATTCATCTCCATCGGTATGAATAATATTTTCCCAAATACCGCTGAAAGGAGAGTTTCTATCTAAATATTTATTTATTTCTGAGGGTTGAAGTTTTCGAACTTGTTGCAAAAGTTGCTTATCATTTTCGTCAAAAATATCTGTATTAACAAACTTTGTTAAATCAAGTTTTTCAACCTTACCTATTAATTTTTTTTCTTCATCATCTGCTTCGCCGGCAACGGTATCTGTAATAAAATTTGGATAAACTGCAGTATTAAAATTAAATACAATGCCCATTTTTTTTCGGCAACCGCAACTTCTTCTGTAACCGGCGCTTTGGGTAAATTTGTATTGTAAACAAATGTGGGCTCGGGTTTATCAATATTAACTTGCGCTACTCTTTTAATGGTAGTATCCAATACTTTTAAAAACGGCTTTCCCTCTTTATAAATAAATTCAAACTTACCTTTTAAATCATCCTCTAAAGAGTATCCATAAATTTGAAGCAGTTTATTTTTTTCCTTATCCCAGTTCCTTATGCTATCAAAATAAGTTGGTCCGTAAGCGTTAAGTAATTGTAAAAAAAGCATTATTTTATGCTCACACAGCGGATGCTCTGCCTCGTGGCATTTGCAGGATGTATCAAAATTTCGTTCGTCGTTTTTTTGTATAACTAATGGAAAGGTTTCGCCGTTGTATTCCAGCTCAGCCTCCACCCGTTCGTCTTTTGCTTTTATAATATTTGCTTTAGCATTGCGTAAAATATTTTCGGCCTCGGCATAAATACCCGGCGATGATAGCAGCTTACTCATTTTTAAATCTATCTGCTTCATTTTGGCAACTGTATGGCGTTGGTTATATTGTATGTTCGTATTGCCCAGCATATTTTTATCTACCATTTCTTGCAAACGTAATAATGCTGCCGCTTCGTGGCGGCAAATATCACTAAGGTTGTACGGGCAGGCACAACGCAATGTCATTATTTTAGGATCGGTATATTTTTACTTCGTCGGATCCGTTATTGTAAACGTATTTTATTAAATGCGATAATGCCATTATAAGTTTATGATTGCCGATTTAAATTTTGTTTACACGCCATTTGGTAGTGTGCTTCGTTCAGGATTGGGCAATTTGCAAAAGTAAAGGAAAACTTTTGGTATTTGGTTTGGTAAAGAGAAGATTGTGGAGAATTAAATTAAAATTTGTATTTAAATGAAAGTAGGAATAAGACTGGGCATTGTATTCTGAAAAAAGCAGATAACGAAAAATATCAATAGCATTAATCATAATGTTTAAACCCAATTCTATTTTTTACAATTGGTTTGGTTTCTTTTGCTAATAACTCTTTTAAAACCATAAAAATGTTTTCAATGTCTTTACTATTACCCTTTACTTGCTTTTCAAGTTTTGCTAATTGCAATAAAATATCTTTATGAGTTAGAGCAAATGTTCTCATTTTTGTAAAAACTCGTATTATTCTGATATTTACCTCAATGGCAGTTTTACTATTTAAAACGCTGGATAACATAGCTACGCCTTGTTCAGTAAATACGTTAGGCCTGTACCTTGTGCCGCCCCAACTTGAGGCCACAATTTGTGACTTCAAGTTATTCTATTCTTTTTGTTAAGAGAAAACATAAAGTCTTTTGGAAACCTTTCGATATTTCTTTTTATGCTTTGATTAAAAACTTTTGTTTCTACACCATACATTTCTGCTAAATCTTTATCTAACATCACTTTTTCTCCACGGATTATGTAAATCTTATTTTAAATTTTGTGTTCTAAAACCAAGGATTGTAATTCGTTTTTAGGCATAAGAAACAATAATAAATTATTGGGACTAAAAATTTACAGACTAAAACTAACCAACTTACCATCTTCATACAACGGTAACACATTGGCACCATCCGGCGTTAAACAAAACTTAATATCTTCTATTAAGCCAAAACGCTCTACCAGGCGATGGTAGTGTGTAAGATTTGGGGCAAAATCTACCAAACTGTTTTTATGTTGCTCATACAACAGTTCGGCTGTTAACGAACTATCGCAATGTATAATAAACTGCTCTTTTACTTTATTAATTACAGCACCGGCAAATAAGGTGTCTTCTAAATTAAATCGGTCTTTCCAGCCTGCACAACCCAGCACAACATTTTTATTTTGAGTAATTAAAAAATTACATACTGCCGTTAAATTTGGAAACGACCCGGTAATAATTGTTTTGGCGTTATTATCTAATGCCATTTGTAAAAGCTTAGTACCGTTAGTGGTTGTTAACACCAGTGTTTTATTTTCAATAAAATCTTTATGATACTCCAGCGGAGAGTTGCCGTGCTGTAAACCTTCAGCAAGTTTACCATCTCTTTCACCGGCTGCAACACCATCAATACGTTTGCTTATTTCAATTGCTTTTGCAACAGAATCTACAGGAATAATGTGTTTAGCTCCGTTGTACAATGCAGCTGCAATAGTACTTGTAGCCCTAAATACATCAATAATTACCACAACGGCATCGGTTAAATCGTACAGGTGTAACAGCGATGGAGAAAAACAAGTATGTAAGGTTGGCTTATTGGGTTGCATGGTACAAAATTAAATGAATAATGCTTACAGACTTCCAATAGTGCTGTGCATTTTATTGTTAGCGGATATTAATTTAGGTTGCTTTGTTCCGGAATACTCAATTAATAATACACTTTTTAAAGGTTGTATAAATTGTGTGGTACTAAATTTTTCCCAATCAATACTTACCGGTAAAGCAATAAACTTATACTTATGATGATTTAGTTGTAGTGCATTTATCAGTTTAAATTTTTCTTCTTTTAAAATCTCGATGTAAAAGCTTGTGCTTGGTTTTACTTTGTGTTGCAGGCAATAGTCAACAGAAACCAATTCTTTTAAAATGGTATCATTGCTATAATGCTCATCAACAAACATATTTAACGTAGTATATATATTATTTAATGTGTAATGTTGCTTACTATAGGCCTCAGCAAATAATTTACCGAGACCAAGCAAAAAATCAAAAACGCTATATTTTTCGCTTATATATTTTAAAGTATGCGCTGCTCTTTTTTTGTTCCAGTAAATTTCTAAAGCGTTTTCTAAAAGGGTAATATTATATAATTCTTCTTTGCTTAAGAAATTGCTTTGTATAATTTGATATGGAGGTTCAGGATCAAAAAGATAACCATATTGCTCATGCTTTTCCCGTACAGGCGTGCCTTTTAAAAACTTTAAAAAACCTAATTGAAGCTCAGGCGGATATAGTTTGAATACTTCTTCAAAACTGTATTTTAAATCATTCCAATATTCTAAGGGCAAGCCTACAATTAAATCAAGATGCATTTCTATTTTAGCATCTAATTGCTTAATGATGCTTTTTGTTTTTTCAAAATCTTGCTTGCGGCTAACTTCTAAATTACTTTTTTGATTTACGGTTTGTATACCAATTTCAAATCTAAATAAACCGTTAGGTACTTTTTCGTTTATAAAATTGATAATATCCGGATGAACAATATCTGCCGTTATTTCGAACTGAAAAACATTTTGAGGCAGATGGTTATCTAAAATAAATTGAAAAATATCTAGGGTAAAATCTTTTTAATATTAAATGTTCTGTCTAAAAATTTTATTACTTTACCATGTTGCATTAAATACAATAAATTGTTTTTTATTGTTTGGGTTGGCAGATAGCGCACTTTATTATCTAAACTTGCCAAACAAAATTCGCATTTGTAAGGGCAACCACGGCTGGTTTCAATATAGCAAACTTTATTAGCTAATTCGGCTGTATCATCGTATTGATAAGGGTTTCGGTTCTCTAAACTTTTTACATCAAACTGTACTTGCTGCTGATTGTAAATAATTTCTTCATCTTGTTTACGCACTAAATTAGGTACAAGGCTTACGTTGGGATAGTTTTTTAAAAACTGTGCAAAAGGAATTTCACCTTCGCCGGTTATAATATAGTCTACACAATCAAGAGCAATTTTATCGTGCCACTCGTAACTAACTTCGGGGCCGCCTAATAATATTTTACAATTGGGGTTTAATGCTTTTATTTTTTGAGCTACTAAAATTGTTTGAGCTATGTTCCAAATGTAGCAGCTAAAACAAACCACGTTATATTGGCTGCATTGTGATGCAATTGTATCCTTGTCTTCTTTAATGGTAAATTCTTTCCAAAATAAATTGCCTGAATCTTTATTTAAATCGTATAAAATACGAATGGCTAAATTAAGATGAATGTATTTGGCATTAAGTGTGGTTAGCAGCACTTTGTACATAGTGTAAAGATAGGGTAGATGAGTTCGTTTGTTGCACACGGCGGCACGAAGGTTGCAACAAAAGCAACGAAATTAATTTAACACAGCTTTCCACTTTTCGGTTTCGGCATAATTTTTTATTACGGCATTACGCAGCACAATAAAATTTTGAAGATAATTTTTTAAGTAGATTTTATTAAACCATTTGCCTATAATACCATACGGGCTTTCAAAAGTTAACACATCAATCATAATTGTACCATTATCTATTTTTTTAAAATGATGCTCATGTTTAAGGCTTTTAAAATCACCTTTTTTCATTTCATCTACAAAAAAAACAGGAGATTCCATTTCTGTAATAATAGTTGTGTATAATCTGGTTTTAAAAAGATGCTTTGCCCGCCAGGTAACTGTTTCGGTTTTATTGATTAAACCTGTAGTTACTCCGGCAATAGCCTCTTCATTAGTGTGTGTTGTAGATATTTTATGTAAATTAATACTACGGCTTAAATCAAAAACCCTTTCAATTGGCGCAGCAATAAATGTGGTAAGATGAATAGTTGACATTTATACAAAAGGCACTTTAACAACTTTGGCTTTTAACAACTTATCTCTTACAGCAATAAAAATTTCGCTATCAATAGCGGCATGTGCAGTAGCTACATAACCCATTCCAATAGCTTTGTTTAAAGAGGGTGCCTGTGTACCGGATGTTACTAGGCCTATAGTGTTACCTGTGGCATCTTTAATTTCATAATCGTGCCGTGCAATACCTTTATCAATCATTTCAAAACCTATTAGTTTTTTTGTAACACCATCAGCTTTTTGTTGTTGGAAATAGGCGCTGTTGGTAAATGGTTTGGTAAACTTTGTTATCCATCCAAGGCCAGCTTCAAGTGGTGATGTGGTATCGTTAATATCGTTGCCGTATAAACAAAACCCCATTTCTAAACGCAATGTATCTCTTGCGCCTAAGCCAATTGGTTTTATACCTACGGCTTCGCCTGCTTTAAAAATAGCATCCCATACTTTGTTGGCATCATCTTCTTTATTTTCAAAATAAATTTCTACACCGCCGCTACCTGTGTAACCTGTTGCACTTACTAAAACGTTTTCAACACCAGCAAATGTTCCTTTTGCAAATGTGTAATATTTTAAATTCAGTATATCCATATCGGTTAATGGCTGCAATATTTTTGTAGCATTTGGGCCTTGTATGGCAAGTAAACAGGTTTTATCAGATATGTTGTGCATCTCTACATTTTTATCATTAAAGCTGTTTATCCAATTCCAATCTTTTTCAATATTGCTTGCATTTACAACTAACATATATACGTTGTTTTCTTCAATACAATACACCAATAAATCATCTACTATACCTCCATTATTATTTGGCAGGCAACTATATTGTGCATGGCCGTTTTTTAATTTAGCGGCATCGTTGCTGGTTACCCGTTGTATTAAATCCAAAGCATTTTCTCCTTTTAAAATAAATTCACCCATGTGACTAACATCAAAAACACCAGCATTAGTACGTACAGCAGCATGCTCATCGTTTATACCCGTATAAGAAATTGGCATATTGTATCCGGCAAACTCGGCCATTTTTGCACCAAGGGCAATATGTTTGTGTGTAAAGGGAGTATTTTTCATGTTTTTATTTTTACAACAAGTTTTTGAGTATGCAAATTTAAGGGATTAATGCTCTACCTCTTGTGTGGCCATAAAAAAAGTGCCACCAAAAATGGCAGCACTTAGTTGGTTTCAACTTCAACTCAACTATTGAAACTAGTTTGTATTTAATGATGTGTAATAATTTCCTTTAAATCGGCACACATATTTTTTACTTTTTCGTACGCTTCGTATGAGTTTTCTTCTTTGTCAAAATTTACTTTTAAATGGCCTCTGGTGCATTTAACGTAAACAGAATTATCAGCATCAATACTCACTTCTTCATCAAACATATTAGTAGTATAAAAACCTTCATTTGCGCCTAGTTGGTTTTTCAGGTAATGTTGAATTGCTTTTGTTTTGTTTGGATTGAAAACAGCTTTCAAGCTATATTCATCTTCATTATCTATTATGGCAATATTTACATGATTGCCATGATGAATGCAAGACGATAACATTCCGCTAAGTAGAAAAACTGCAAAAGCAATAAATCTTATTTTTTTCATACCTATTAATTTAATGTTGAAATAGGATCAAGCGTTGAAAATTTGTAAGCACTCATACGCAAAGGCTCTTCGGGGATTAAATTACCGCCACCCAATTTTTCTAATTGTTTATCTGCTTCTTCTTTTATTTTTAATAATGAATCTCTTTTTTTGTTTTGTGCTTCTTCTAATTTTTGTTTTACAGAGTCTAATACTTTATCAATTTCAGGAGAGGTATTGTATCTGTAATTGTCTTGTCCGCCATCTTCTACACTTATACCTCCCGGGCCAATATTTACATCGGTATTAGCATCTTTAACCCTTATACCACCCGGGCCAATTTTTACTTTTGTTTTTCCATTATTCCAACCATTGGCAGGTTCGCCATCCAGGTTATACAAGCCATCTTCTCTCATTATATATGTTTTTCCTTTTTCCCAATTGTGTTGATAGCTATCATAATCTTCGTTCCAATATTCGTTCTTACTATCATCGTTTACCCAAGGGCCATCAAATTCTACATTATCCCATCCGCTAACATTTCTGTTTACTTTAATTTTTTTACCAACCGGTACATACACGGTAAGTATTACATGCTGATTTCTAAACTTGTCGGTTTTGTTCACAACAAACCCTTTATCGGTAATAAGTAAACTATCTTTTTGAGTTATATTTATATTTATTTTTTGTGCCAAATTTCCAGATTCTGTTTTATCGTACCCATTAGACACTTTGCTTATTACTACTCTAAAACTATCGGTAGTTGACTTTCTTATTCGTACCTGAATATTAGGAGCTAGAACACTATCCTCATTTAAAAAATTAAAGGGCTCTATTCTTAACCATCTTTTTCCATAATATTTGGAGGTAATGGGTGTGCTGCTAATTTCTAACTGGTTTACTTTGGGGTTTGATAAATAAACATCTTCATCTATTTTATTTTGATATTTAAAATCTCTTAAAAAACAGATAGAAATGCAAAGAAACAAATCCATCCTAATGCCCATCCTGCACCAAAACCCCAACGTATAATTTTGCTGTTAGCTTTTGTTTTGGCTATTCGTCTTATAATCCACGTTATTGCACCTATTAGTGGTAATAAAATAAAAAAGATAAGGGTACCCCATGCCAATACATTTTGCCAACCATCTTTCACTACAAAATCTTTTAGCGGCAATAAGCCTATTGATGCAATAGATGCGGCAAATAAACCTGCAAGCAATGCAATTCCTATACTGCCAATAATAAAATAGGCAAATGCTTTAAATATGGTTGCAATTATATCGCCCAGACCACTTCTGTTACGCTTAGCAATACCACTTACTTCTGTGTTTATTTTTTGGGCAGAGGATGTTGCAAAAGCCGTAGCTTCTTTACCAAATTTTTCGGCTTTTTGTTGTACACCTTTCATTTCTTCCATTACCGAGTTTTTAATAGAATCTATATCTACTTTTTCGCCCTTCATTTCTAATTTTTCGGCAGTAGTAAAGGCTTCGGGTATTACTAACCAAAGTATAATGTAAATAATTAAGGAGCCCGGGCTAAACGATACTCTCATAAAATGCCCAAAGTCAAACAACCCATCCCAATGGCCACGGTTAAATACAAACGAAATAAAAGGCAATAAAAATAATACTCTGGGTATCCAGGCGTTTATTCCAAAATAATTCCCAATACCACTGCATACACCGGCAATAATTTTATCATCACTATCTCGGTATAATTTTTACGCACTCCCCCAATTACTTTATTACTGCTGCTTGGCAAAATGCCCAAAGAATAAAATAGGCAAAAAATCCAACGCCGGTAATTATCATAATTATACGTGGTATCCACGGATCTATATTAAAATAGTTGCCAATACCGGCACAAACGCCACCTAAAATTTTATGTTCCTCATCTCGGTACAAACGGCGGCTACCTGTTTGTTGTGTGTTGGTGGATGAGATTTTTTGCTCCTGGCTTTGAGTACTTTCGTTATTAATAGTTTGTGTGCTACCCGTATCATCTATATCTGCAAACTCTTCGGGTCTGCCCATACTTTTAATAATGGCATTTACATCATCATCTGTAATACATGTTGCACCATTTTTTAATCTTTCCTGAAAAAGTTCGCCAATGCGGCTTTCAATGTCGTTTATAATTTCATCTCTGCCTTCCTCATTGGCAAAATGTTTATTTAAGCTTTCGGTATAATTTTTAAGTAACTCAAAAGCGGTAACTTCTATTGGTACTACTCTACCCTGGAAGTTTATATTTATTACTTGTTTCATGGCTTTTAAATTTTTGTTTCGTTAGTTAAGGTTGCCCAAACAAAAAAACATGGCTATACTTTTTTATTGGGGGTTGTTGAAGTTGTTAGAATGTTGTTGCTCCAAATCGGTAAGCGCTTTTACTGCATTTGCAAGCTCAAGCCAGGTGGCCTCAAGCTCCTGATAAAATGCCGCTCCCTTTTCGGTTAAAGAAAAATATTTTCGTGGCGGACCACTGTTACTTTCTACCCAACGGTAGGTTAGTAGCTCTGCGTTTTTAAGCCTGGTCAAAAGCGGATAGAGTGTTCCTTCAAAAATATTAAGGTTGGCTGCCTTCATTTTATCAATGATATCCGAAGGATAGGCTTCGCCTTGTTTTATTACTGAAAGAATGCAAAACTCCAAAACGCCTTTCCGCATTTGACTGGCTGTGTTCTCAATGTTCATGGCTTTACAAATTTTAATTTCATGGCTATACTTTATGCGATTGTTGAATCCGGTTTTCTCAATCACAACACAAAGATAATATTCTTTTTAGTACTATGCAACACATAATACCATATTTTTTATAGTAGTGGGCGGAGAATAGGAGTGATTAAATTTATAAATAATTGATAATCAAATAATAACGAATAAATTAGTAATAAAAATATTTTAATATCTTGGTACAAATGGTAAAAATAGCTGGTTGACTGGCGTATTTTGGGCAAGTTTAAAAGCATTTAAATAACCTATGCTATTTTCTTTATGTAGATTTATATAAAATAATATAGAATGAAAAGGATTTTATGTTTTGCAATGTTGATGTTGATTTTTGGATCATATATATCGGCACAAAAAACAGATAGAAAACTTTACAATAAAGTACAATTGCTACTAAAAAATTTTAATGGTGATGTGGGTGTTTGTATAAAGAGTTTAAAAACAAATAAGATTGTTTCAATAAATGCCGATACCATTTTTCCTACTGCAAGCATTGTAAAAATTCCTATACTTATTGGTATTATGGATAAGATAAACAAAAAGGAATTTGAATACCATCAGCAGCTTGTTTACAGAGATACGCTTGCATATAGCCAATATGATGTTACCACTAATTTAAAAGACAGCGCTAAAATAGAAATGGCCAAAGTAATAATGCTAATGCTTACTACAAGCGATAATACAGCAAGTCTTTGGTTGCAAAAGCTTGCCGGTACAGGCACACGTATAAATGAAATATTAGACTCGGCAGGTTTTAAAGTAACAAGAGTAAACTCCCGAACTACAGGCAGAGAAGAAAACAGAACACAATATGGTTGGGGCCAAACAACACCATACGAAATGGCAAGCCTAATGGAAAAAATTTACAACGGGCAAATAATCAGCGATAGTATATCAAAAAAAATGATTCGTTTATTGGGTAGAAATTTTTGGGATGAGCAAGCTATTTCATCCATACCGCCAACCGTTTTTGTTGCATCTAAAAACGGCGCTGTGGATGCCAGCAGAAGTGAAGTGTTATTAGTAATGGCAAAAGAACCGTACATATTTAGCATCTTTACTAAAAACAATAAAGATAAAAGTTGGGGAAATGCAAATGAAGCATGGATGTTGGCTAAAAACCTATCTGCTTTATTATGGAAGTATTATGGAGAGTAGTTAAAAAATGTTAAAATATATACAACAATGGGCATTAATACAGCTTTGGTACATTATTGTATTATTAATGAGTAAGGAGGAAATATATTATGAAACAAGTTTTCTACATTACTATTTTATTATTAGGTTTTGCAAGTTGTAAAACCAGTAAAGATTATTTGCAACGGGTAGATGAAGACAAAACATTATTCGACATTGTAAAAAAACTTAACAAAAGCCCTAACGATGCCGATGCAGTTAAAGCATTGCCGGTTGTTTACGAAAAAGTTGTACAAAAACATCTTGCTAAAATAAATACGTACAATAATTACAAAGAAATTACCCGTTGGGATAAAATTGCCGATGAATATACTGCACTGCAAAAAATTTATGATGCAGTTTCTTCATCAAACAGCACAAGCAGTTTAATTACAGCAACGTCTTACCAAAATAATTTGTACGATACTAAACAATTAGCTGCCGAAGATTATTATGCACAAGGTATTGCTTTGATGAATAAAGAGGAAAGAGACGAAATTAAAAAAGCATACAACTCTTTTAAAAAGGCCGACAAATTTGTGCCCGGATTTAAAGATGCTAAAACAAAAATGAATGAGGCTTTTGAAAGCGCAATTGTAAATGTATTGATATATCCGGTGCAGGACAACTCGTTTTTCTTTAACAGCGGTTGGGGTAATACAGGTTACAATTACAGCAACGAATACTTTCAGCAAAACTTAGTAAGAGAATTAGGAGGCCAAAACGCCAACCGTTATCCTGCAAGGTTTTACACCGAGTGGGATGCCCGTAGAGATAATGTAAAGCCTGATTGGGTAGTTAACCTTACGCTTAGAAACATGGATATACCAAGGCCGCAAACCACAACATACCAGCGTAATGCCAGTAAACAAATTGAAGTGGGCAGAGATACAGCTAACAGGGCAATTTATAAAACCGTATATGCAACCGTTTATATAAGCCGCCAGTCGTTTACTGCCCGGGGTGAAATGGATGTTAATATAACGGACGCCAATACACGTAGATATATAACAAGTGGTAGTTTTAACGACGATTACATTTGGCAACAAGAAACAGCAACCTACAGTGGCGATAGCAGAGCTTTAAGCACCAGAGATTGGGATATGATAAACAACGGCAGATATAATCAACCCACAAAAGAAGAAGTGTTGAATGAATTGTATCGTAAAATTTATCCGCAGGTAAAAAATAAAATTAGTTATGCGGTTGATTGGTAAAATTTTACCAAGAGGCTAGCTAAAGAAACGATATCGTTTAAACGATATCGTTTCTTTTTAATTAAAAATCACATACACCATCCAACTCAGCAAATACGCCAATCCTGTCATATATACTAACTGAAAAGCAGGCCATTTCAGCTTTTAGTTTCTCGTTTTACTACCGCCAATGTACTCATACATTGCATGGCAAATACATAAAATATCATTAAAGATAAACCGGTAGCAAGGCTATAAACCTTACTGCCATCTGGCTTAACAGCCGCTGCCATTTTTTGTTTTAGTGTATTGGTGTTAGCATCTTCGCCTACGCTATATAATGTAGCCATTGTGCCTACAAAAACTTCTCTGGCGGCAAAGGAACTGATTACTGCAATACCAATTTTCCAATCGTAACCCAAAGGTTTTATGGCGGGCTCAATGCTTTTGCCTAAAATACCGGCAAACGAATTTTCTAACAATGCTGTTTTGCGTTGCTTATTAAGTTCTGCAGTTTGTTGAGGATTTTGTGCAATTAATGAATCGTATTTTAAAGTAACAGCACTCATTTTATTTTTTGGGCCGTAGGTACTTAATCCCCAAAGCAAAAGGCTGATAATCATAATAATTTTTCCTGCATCAAATACAAATATTTTAGCTTTTTCTACCATGGTGCTAAATACATTTTTCCAACGAGGCTCTCTGTACATGGGTAGTTCTAAAATAAAAAAACTACGTTCGGTACTTTTAATAAACCATTTTAAAATATATGAAATAAATAAAGCTATAAATGTGCCCAATAAATACAAGCACATCATTATTAAACCTTGTAAGCTTATAAAACCAAAATAAAATTTTGATGGAATTACCAATGCAATAAGTATTGTATAAACGGGTAATCTTGCACTGCAACTCATTAACGGAGCAATTAAAATGGTAAGCAACCGTTCTTTTTTGTTTTCAATATTTCGGGCCGTCATTATTGCAGGTACAGCACAGGCATAACCACTAATTAAGGGCATTACACTTTTACCATTTAGCCCAACCTTACGCATAAGCTTATCCGATAAAAAACTTATTCGTGCCATATAGCCGGTATCTTCTAAAATAGTTATAAGGCCAAACAATATCATTATTTGCGGCACAAACATTAATATACCGCTAAGGCCGGCCAATATTCCATTAACAAACAAATCGGTAAACCAACCTGCCGGTAATACACCGGTTAGCCAATTACTAACATTGCTAAAGCCACTATCAATCCAATCCATTGGAAATTGGGCAATAAAAAACACACTTTGAAAAAGGATAAAAAGAACCGTTAATAAAATTAAATAACCCCAGGCCCTGTGCAGCAAAATATTATCTAACTTTTCGGTAAATAATGCCTTTTGTAAAGGATCTGTTTCTACAACGGTTTGCTGCATAATATGTTTTATGCGGCTGTAGCGTTGCATTATTTCTTCGGCCTGTGTTTTTGTAGGGTTAAATTTATTATCAATTTCTATTTGTTCAATCGTATCCTGCATTTTATTATCTAATAAAAAACTTTCGTGGTTTATTAAATAATGTATTGCAGTGTAATTGCTAATAGCGGGAAAATGTTTTTTACATCATCTATTGGGTTGGCTGCCAGTAAATGATTATCTATAAAATCTTTTGCAGCAGGCTTATGCAAATTTTGTATAGCAAACTCAATTGCTTTTTTTAATTGTGGAATGCCTTTATTTTTTCGGGGGTTTATGGGTACAACAGGTACGCCTAATTCTCTTTCTAATCCTTCTATATTTATTTGTGTGCCTTTTTGTTTTGCCAAATCCATCATGGTAAGGGCAACTACAACGGGTATTTTTAAATCAATAATTTGTGAGCAAAATAACAGATTGCGTTTTAAGTTGCTGGCATCTGCAACAAGCAAAACCATATCTGGCCGTACATCTTCATCCTGATTTAATAAAACTTTATACGCTACCCATTCATCGGCACGTTTTGGGTAAAGGCTGTAAGTGCCGGGCAAATCAATAATATTGGCAGTAATGCCGGGTGTTATTTTGGTAATACCTGTTTTTTTATCAACCGTAACTCCCGGAAAATTACCTACTTTTTGATTTAAACCTGTAAGCTCATTAAATAAAGAGGTTTTGCCGCTATTGGGGTTTCCTACTAATGCTATGTTTAACTGGTTTGCCAATAGGCAAAAATAAACGTTACAAGTTATTATACCTTACGAATTAAGAAACTAGGGTTATATAATGCGGAAGAAATTTTACACAACCTTGGCAATTGTTGCCTCGGGTAGAGTTAACTTTGTTTTCAAATTTAAACAGCTATGCTACGTATTTCTATTTTATTTTTATTAATTACACAATTAAGTTTTGGGCAAAAACAAAAAAAAGCAAACAAAATAATTATTTCCAACTTACAAACACATGTAAACTTTTTGGCCGATGATAAACTGGAAGGACGCCGTACCGGTACAAATGGCGAAAAACTGGCGTATGAATATATTAGTAATGAATTTAAAAAAAATGGCCTGATTGCCAAAGGAGATAATGAAACATATATACAAGCCTTTGAGGTTAATGAAGGAAAACAAATTAACAAATCAACTCATTTTATAATTGACGGCAACGATTTAAAAACAGAAACCGATTTTACGCCGTTTATTTTTTCGGCCAACAAAAGTTTTGAAGCAGCCTCGTCTATAGCACTTCCACAAAGGGATGGAGTTTGGTTTTGGAATTTAAAAGATGTGCTGGAAGAAAACAAAACAAATCCGCATTTTGATTTACAGGAAGCTATTAAAACAAAAGTAAAAGAAGTTACAGATAAAGGGGCTGCCGGGTTGATACTATTTAATACATCTGCTATTGCAGATGAAATAAAATTTGAGGCAAAGGCCAAAACAGAAACCGCCGCAATACCTGTAATTTATGTATACAAAGCAGCCGCAGAAAAATATTTAAAAGATGAAGCCGCAACACACGATATAAAACTTAAAGTAGATATTGGTGAAAAAAAACGTACAGGACACAATGTTGTAGGCTATATGGATAATGGGGCCAACAGTACAATTGTTTTAGGTGCACATTATGATCATTTGGGTTATGGCGAAGATAAAAACTCGTTGTACGCAGGCTCTACGCCGCAAATACATAATGGCGCCGATGATAACGCAAGTGGCACTGCCGCAATGCTTGAATTAAGTAAAATGATTAAAGCCTCTAAACTAAAAAAATACAATTATTTATTTATTGCTTTTAGCGGCGAAGAGCTGGGTTTGTATGGCAGTAAACATTACACAGAGCATCCAACCATTAATTTATCTAACATAAACTACATGATAAATTTAGATATGGTAGGCAGGTTAAATGACAGTACACATGGCTTAAGCATAGGTGGCTATGGCACATCGCCAAAATGGGGAGAATTACTAAACGCAAAAGATAATTTTTTTACCATAAAATTTGACAGCAGCGGCACAGGCCCAAGCGACCATACCAGTTTTTACAGAAAGGATATTCCGGTGTTGTTTTTCTTTACAGGCACACATGGTGATTATCATAAACCAAGTGACGACGCCAATAAAATTAACTTTGAAGGAGAATTACAAATTGTAAAATACATATACAATATTGTAGATGCTACCAACAAAACAGAACGGTTGGCATTTACTAAAACCAGAGAAGCAGCAGCTACATCTAAAAATACATTTAAAGTATCGTTGGGTATAATGCCCGATTACACATTTAGTGGCAGCGGTGTAAAAGTAGATGGTGTTAGCGAAGGAAAATTGGCACAAAAGATTGGCATAGTTGCCGGTGATGTTGTGGAACAATTAGGCGATTTTAAATTTACAGATGTGCAAAGTTATATGCAGGCGCTTGGTAAATTTAAAAAAGGCGAGGCAACCAAAGTAAAAGTAAAAAGAGGCGATAAAGAATTGTGGTTTGATATTGTGTTTTAAAAGTATTTAAATGAAACTTAAAATTGATAACGAAACCTTAGCAGAAGAATTTTTTGAAGATGCTGCATTGCTGGGCATTGTAGCACCTGTTAAAGATTATCAGTTTAGTTGGCAGTTAAACCAGATATTGGGGTTTAATTTCAGGGTAAATAACGATATTGAAATACAACTTACCAAAAAACAACGTAAATATTTTTTCGCCATTTACGAGTATCCGGTTCCATCATCCTCATTAACACATTATTTATACAATAATCAATTTGATGGCGCATACTTATTACCCGAGTTTAAGCATTTAGATTTTTTATGGCTTATTAAAGGCGATATAGTTAGCAGCGAAGAAATAAAAAGCCTGATGCAATCCATAAAAACATTACCCGGCGTACAATTGGTTAATGAAATGACAAACGAAAAAATAAAGAATAAGCAACATTTAATTTTTTAATTATGTGGATAGAGGTAAATAATGCACTGTATAAAAAATTTGAGTTTAATAACTTTTCGGAAGCATTTGCATTTATGACAAGAGTTGCTATTGAAGCAGAAAAAATGAATCATCATCCCTTATGGACGAATGTGTACAATAAAGTAGAAATATGGTTGAGCACACATGATGCTGGTAATATTGTAACCGATAAGGATAGAAAATTGGCGGAAAGGATTGATGGGTTGACTATTTCATAAAAGAACTTAGTTAATAATTCTAATTATTTTTTGAACGGTTTATTATTATCGCAATAGAGTTACCATTCCATTTAATACTTCTGAATAGCCATTTAAGTTTTTAAGCTTTATCACCCATACATAGCTACCTATTTCTTGCCTTTTAGATTTATAAGTGCCGTCCCATCCTTTAAGCATATCATTTGTTTCAAAAATTTTTGTGCCGTACTTATTGTAAATACTAAATGTAAATTCAAGTGCTTTAAAAGGATATTTTATTTTAAATATATCATTTAACCCATCGCCGTTAGGGGTAAAAGAGTTGGGCATTAAGAATTCACAAGAAGCTTCGCTAATAATTATATCATCAGTGTGAGTACCACATTTATTAATTACAACTAATTTATAAGTGCCGGGGCTTTTTACTTGGTAGCTTTTTAGTGTACTTCCATCTTGCCACAAATAATTACCCTCTACATTTACTGATGGTGCAACTACTATAGGTCTTGTTATACATACACTTGTATCTACACCTAATGTAAATATGGGTTTGCTTGTATAGGTAATTAAAACACTATCCTTGAAAATGCAATTGTTAGACAAGGTGTTTGTTACATAATAAAGCCCTGGCTGTATTACTAAAAAGGTAGGGTTTGTACTACCGTCTTGCCAAGTGTAGGTAGCTGAAGGGTAAAAAGCATTCAGCAAATAACTATTATCTATGCATAGATTGCTATCTACACCAATTTGTACTATAGGCGCCTCTTTGTAAAATATATTTACTGTATCGTTAGCCTTACAACCTAGCTGTGTTACTGCCAACCTATATTCACCAGCAGTACTAATAGTATAATTGCCACTAGTGTTACCATCTTGCCATAAGTAAGTAGCATTAGGTAAATTAAAGGCGTATTTATAGGTAATACCAGCACATAATGTTGTGTCTATTCCCAATGTAAAGTTTGGTAACGGTGATACATTTAAAATAGCAAGTGTATCGGTACTTACACAAGTGTTTGCTGCGGTAGCTTTTACAAAATAAGTGCCTAATGTGCCTACTGTTATTTGTTGTGCTGTACTTCCGGTATTCCATTGGTAATTGGTAAAGCCACTTCCTGCATCAAGTGTTAATGTATTACCAATACACAAGCTAGTATCTGCTCCTAAGTAAATAGGTGGGGATGATTTAACGGTAATGTGTACCGTATCTTTTACAATACATCCCGGCCTTACTTGTGCTGTAGCATAATAAAATGTATCTATGGCCGGATATACTTTTACAACAGATTGTGTAGTATTATTAATATTGTAATTAGGTTGCCATTGATAATTTGTTAAGCCTGATGTGGCTGTAAGTGTAATAGTATCTTTATTACACCTTAGAGTATCGTTACCTATAAAAAACGAAAAATTAAAAGGGGCAACATGTACTGTATCGGAAAGTGTGTTACCGCAAGCATCGGTAACATCTACATAATAGGTGCTGGGTGTGGTTACGATAAATGTAGAATCCGTGCTACCATCTTGCCATTTATAAGTGACAAAACCTCTACGTGCATTTAGTATAATCGAATTGCCTGTGCAAATAGAGGTATCGGGTCCTAAATTAAGTGTCTGGGTTCCTGATAAGTTTAATAACATAGAATCTTTTACTTCTCCATAACATGTTCCAGCAGCTATAGAAGCATAAAGCTTACCTTGCCAACTAATGTTTTTAAACCAAATTCTTACAGAGGTATCGGTTAAAGTTTTTATACTGTCAATTACTGCATTATCAATATCCCATTGTACTATTGCACCACAAGCATTATTCTTATAAGACGTAAAAACAACTGGCGGTCCTCCACTACAAATAACTGGGTTGCCGTGTATTTTAATAGTATCACAAAAATTAGATTGACCACATAAGTTGTTTATACGGGTAGCCATATTACTTGTCTGATTAACATTTTGTGATAAAGTGGATAGAGCATTTGCAGTATTAACGCCTGAAAAGGGGTACGAGGGATAGTTTATTACATTGAATGGTATAAAGTTCATAAACGTTGTGTCTGTTCCCAAACATAAAGAAGATGTATCACTATCATGCATTTTTCTAAACTCAACGTAATTTTTTGCGATAGTGTTATTTTCAAAATATGTTTGTACATAAGCATACCCGCCATCATTTAAAAAAGCTAGCCCATTTCTACCTGGCATACCAACGTTTTGATAATACATTTTACGCAAACTTTGAAATTGTTTGTTTTAAATGTTCCAAAATAAACATTGGCTTCATATGAGGCTATAAAATTAGATAATGAGATTAACCCTCTGCCTGTACTATCAAACTGTAAGCAATTAGCACTTATATTGGTTGATTCATCTGAACTAATTATGTACTTATTGACTATATTAAATGAGGTATCGAATTCAACTACGCCAAAGTGGCTTTTAGTAGCAGGCAAATTTTGTACATTAGAGTTTAGCTTGCCAAAAAATAGAATATGATTATTACTTAAAACCCTACTTTTAGTATCAATACTTGCAAAGCTTTTATAGAAATTTTCCCAAGGATCTGTGTAATAAGATGTAAAATATCTTTTATCTATTATGTTTCCTGTTGAATAATCTAGTTTACTAATTCCTATTGATGGATGCCAACCCCCTCCCAAATTTAAAGAAATTAAAAGAATCTGATTATTCCTTAGTATTGCGTTCGTTCCAAAAATACTAGTGCCTAATTCTAAGAAGTTTCCATAGTTAGCATCCCATACTTTTGTCCTTGATTATCGAAACGAATGATTGTTGCATAATTTCTACCTGAAATATTATTACTACTGGTTCCACACAAAATAACATCGCCATTTATGCCTTCAATAGCACTATTAGCATAAAAACAATATTTGGCATTAGGGCTAGTCGGGTCAATTAAATTGCTTTTTAATCCACTTTTCCAAATTAAACTCCCATTACTGCTTAATCTATATACCATTGCGTTAGGCCTAGATGTTCCCCCAGTATCTAAAATTGCTGTACAAATTATATCTTGATTTGGTAATTCATAGGCTCTTTGCATTGAAAAATTAGTAATCTGGCTAATGGTTAAATCTTCAAATTTTTTCACCCACAAAATATCACCGCTTTCATTTAGCTTAAACAAAACTGCAAACCCCTTCCAAAACTGATTAGGTACTGTAGAAGAATCGAATAAGACAGCCGGAACTAAAATATTACCATCAGATGTACTAGTTACAGCTGAAATATAAATAGTGGAGTTTTGAAAATTGATTAATCGACTGTACGAGGTGTCGGAACATAAATTCACTTTATTCTGAAAGTGAACAGGCAGGTTGTCCTTAGAAGTATTTTTATTGATAAGAGTCTTTAACTTTTTTGATAATAATTCGGTTTTCAATATTTTAGGAAAACTTGTTACATCTTGTTGATAGTTATTAATTCCATTGCTAGTTGAATGCGTTAATTGTTGACTAGCTAGGATAGAATTTAATTTAGCAGAATACTTTCTTAACAAGTCTATATCCTTTACAGACGTGAAGTAACTAGTATCAAAATTGTTTTGTTGGCAATACGATAGATTAAAAAAAAACAACCAAATTATAGTTGTAAAAAAGGGCTTCATGCTATAAATATAAGTAATTTTTAAAAATTTACTCTTTTACCCAAACCGTTTTTTCTTCCTTTCCAATAAACCTACCCACATGCTCAATAAATTCTTGCAAACCATTTTGTAAAAATAGATTTTTCACTTCTTCAACTGCTGCTTCCTTTCTTACTATTAAAAAACTGCCCCATGCATTGTTGCATAGGGCAGTGTAATACAGCAGCTATTGCACCTCATCAATTAATGTGTATGTAAATGCATTGCCATAAAGCGCTTTATGTTTTTTGGCTAACTCCATAAGTAAATTAAAGTCGGCTATACTGGACAACACTTGGCAACCTGCCGAATACTTATTAACTACAGTGGTTGTACCCACCATTTTTGCATGATGAATGTTTATTCCAAACAATCCCTTTTGCTCAACCAAAGCAACGGTGTTTAAAACCACATCTTTATTATTATCTCGTAGTACAATTACCGGCTTTACTTGCACCAATGCCGGGTATTTTCTTTGATGCAGCCCTATAGCGTATGCCTCTTTATATTGATTAGGTTTTAATATGGCAGTACCTTGTTTTGATAAGGGATGTTGCAGCCAATACAACCCAGGGTAGGTAGTAGCTGTAAACAAATGGTGCAGCCACCTCTTTTTTCATCTTTATAAAAACAACCATCACATCATTAAAACTATTTGTTTTTGTAGCTTTTTTTCTAATCCCTATAATATTTAATTGAAAGGGCTTGGTATAAATAGTATAGTGTAATGTATTGAGTTGTTGTATTAGTTGTTGTATCATATTTTATTTCCTTTTTTTACCAGCCATTTTATGGCATGTGTTACCGTATAGCTTACTACTGCACCCACTATAGCAAGCACAATTGTTTTTAGCCATTCGCTGCTGTTAATTTGAAATAAAAGAACCAATAACGAGCCGGTATAGATGCCCTGTGTTGAACTATGTTGTTGTGGTACTTCCATAGTAGTTTATTTATTTTCGGTTGACGTTGTGGATTGACTTACTGCCGAAGCCACACCGCCTGCTACAGCTAAGTATCCGGCTACTTTAACTAATAGGGCAGGCAAGGCCACAGGTGCAGCCACTATAGCTGTGCTAATTGCCGCTAAGGTTAGACCTGCGTTTCTTAGTTTTTTAAAAAATGACGGTGTAGGCGATTGTATCCGTTGTATAATTTTCATGTTTTCTTTTTTTAGTGTTATAAATATTGATACCTGTTAAATACCAGAGCATTAAAAGCCAATGGCTATTATAGATAAAGCATAGCCTTTAAAAGTGGAGGGGCAAATTTTTTATATCCCCTATTGGCAGGCGGCTTTATATATTAGTTTGCTATACATTATTCAAGCCTATACCTTATCGGCAGCTACTATGCTCAATGGGTTAAATGCTTTTGATTTTAACGGGTAATACTTTCCGTTCGTTTCCATAAAAAATTGCACACCTGCAGCTACCAGTAAAGGGCTGATTGAGTTTGCCGGTAGTATAGCCTGCAGGGTAGTTGCCGGTACTACATTCATATCTAATGGTAATAGGGCTGTTTCTTTTTCGTTGCTTGCATATTGCTCTGAAGTAAAATCTATAGTGGCGGCGGCCATTACAATTTTACAGTGTGTGGCTTCGGCCGGTGCATTAATAGCTTTACGTGGCGCAAAGGCGGGTAAGGTAAAGTCCACTTGTCCGCTGGCCCTATCTATTGTGGTGCTGTACGGTGCAAACAAGGTTTTACCCAATGTGCTGTTGTTGTTAAAATCAAAGCCTTTAACTAAATTAATGTTGCCGGCATTTACATGGCGTTTCCCTTTATCGCTGGTAGAGTCCGATGTAATTACACTCATTAGTGCTTTTAACAATCGGTAATGGATACTGCCATCTTTTACATTTTGCAATAATAATCTAAAGGCTGTTTTTGTTAGCCCTGCTGCCTTTCCGGCTCTTTTAAATTCATTGTTAACTTCTCGGGTACGTTCAAAAGAAGCATCTTTTGCTACCCGTTCGGCGGTAAGGCTGCTTTTTTTGGTTGCCGATAATCCGTGTTTTGTTCTTCGAAAGGTAATGTTGCCAATGCTACCTCTCAACTCAATAATGCCATCTTGTTTTGCCATAATTGCTTGTTGTTTTTAGTGATGAATAAATAAAATTGTTGTTAGAAATAAGAATAGGATAGAATAAAAGGTCTTTTACCTTAATTAGGTTTATGAGGCATACACCTGAGGTATGCCCAGTTGTTGGTAGGCTTGGCAAAAGCCTTGCTTACGTACCAACAGCGGCATCAAAAAAGTAGTTTACCCAATTAAAAACTTGCATTGGCTGCAAAGCTTAAAAATAAGTTTAGCAGGGTGTGGTTGCCACTTTCGGCAAAGTGTGTACGCCAGTAATGAAATGTAAGTGCGGCAGGATTGTTAATTAACTCATCCATTGCTTTTGTTAACAGCTGCCACTGATATTTGTATAGCGGCAATGCTTTTCTTTTTTGAACTATTTTTTTGTACCATTCATTTGTGCCGGCAAAGCCGTTTGTGTTTTGCGGATTAAGCCACTCTGATGGTTGTGGTACAAATTTTTGTGGGTGATTGTTTAAGTAATTACGGGTAAGTAATATGCGTTGTATGGTTTGTTCGTAGTTAGTTTGTATGCTGCCGGCCTGCATTAGTACATTAACAATATATTCTTTTGCAGTGGTAATTTCCTGTGCCGAAAATGTTTGGCCATTCCATAAAGCGGTATAGGCAAATAACCAAATGGTGTTTGTTTTTTGCTGTACCATGCCCGATTGATGATGCATGCCGCCCAATACGGCATAAAGATTGGTTGCGTTGTTTTGTTGAGCTGTAGCTGTGTGCATTGTGGATGTATTTAATTGTGAGTATGTATCTGATTACAATGCAAACATACTGTGGCGGCAAACTGCAGTTTCTTAGTTGGTATAAGTTGCGCTTATTTGTTCCTGATTATTCCAAGTTGTGCTTAATTAGGCTTAGTCGTTCTTGTTTTATAAAAATTTGGTACATTGTATTTTACTTTATTAAACAAAAACTCAATGGTATGGGAAAATTTGTAATTCACACCGGTAAAAACAATCAAATTTATTTTAACCTAAAAGCCAATAATGGCGAAACTATTTTATCCAGCGAAGGGTATACCAGTATGCGTTCCTGCAAAAAAGGCATAGCATCTGTAATGAAAAATGCCGGCGACGCCGGTAAGTATGTAACCCAAAAAGCCAAAAATGGTAAGCCGTATTTTACGCTTAAAGCCGGCAACCATCAGGTAATTGGTAAAAGCGAACTATACGAAAGCGATAAGGCTTGTGCCAATGGTATAGCATCGGTAAAAAAGAATGCACCGGGTGCAAAGATTGAGGGATAATTATTTGGTACAGTACAATTGATTTAAAGTGAAGCAGTGATGCTTCACTTTTTTTTCTCCGCCTTGGTTTGTGTCCTCCGCCTTGGTTCGTGACTCCACGAACCAATACGCCGTTGTTGGTTTTTGTGCCAGTGGCTTTTGTAGCCGGCATCACCAACAACACCTGCACACAGTTGTTGGTACGCCTGCACTCTTTGCCAACGCTTCGATACACAACAAGGGCGAACAATCACAACTGCTAGCGAAAAAGCATACAGCCTGCCTCAAACATCAGGGAACAAATTTTGCATTCACTATGTACAACTGCTGCACATAGCTGCTCCCTACAAAGGGGCTGTAACCCTTTGTAGGTGGCTTTTTTGTTTCTTTTTTTCCACAAAAAAAGAAAAGAGAAATAAAAGCCTAATCGTTAACCATAATACTAGTTAGCAAAAAAGCATACGGCATGCAGTTACCTACCAACAACGGCGAAAAGGTCTGTGAAGAATGTTTACTCGTTCATTTTTGTCTATGTCAGAGCCGGTTTGAATATATTTTTTTGCTTGCTTTTTAATGGCAATATATTCGTCAGAATAAGAGTCTATAATTTTGTAAAGGGTTTCCATTATTGAAGTGTGTCTGCTAATTGCCACCAACGTCCAGGGCTTTATGCTGTTGGGATATTTACTAATGTCCTGCCCGGAACTGATGCTAAATTTATAATTAAAAGGTCATTGTTTTTACAAAGGTTCAAAGTTGCTGGTCAAGCCCCAATAACATAAAGCCCCATGTTGTGCGTTCGTTATTCTGTCTTAATGTTATAGATATTTCGTTTCGTGTCATATTCCAATAATAGTTTGTCCAGCTTGGGGTATTTAATTTTATCATCGGTAGTTGCTAGACCATTAATTAGAATATCATTGATAAAAATGCTTTTGTCTGGTCGCAACCGCCTTAAATTTTCCAATAGTGTTTCAGAATTAATAATTGTGTCTTTTAACTCAAGAGTAATTATTCCGTTTTTTGCAAGGTCACCAAATACAATTAAACCTTCATTGCACTTAATAACGTTTAACGACTTTATTTTGTTTCTGTCAATTAATTTCTGCGTCACAACCTTGGTAAGTAAAATATTATCGACTGTGAAAAAAAGAGGTCTGTCACTTTCATTTTGCAGTCTGGTACTTTTGCCTAAAGTATCACCTTTAGAATTTGTAATATTTCCGCAAAAATCAATTTTGCAGTCTGAACATGTTATTATTCGGTCACCAATAACAAAGTGCTTTTGAGTTGTGTCCTTCTTAGAAGTTGTATTGTCTGAAATAACTTGTGCAAAAGAAGGGGAACAAAAAAAATAGATTAATATGAATGAAATGTTTCTCATAATGACGCACAACTATTAAATATACGCAACTATTTCTTTATTTTATTAATCAGTAACACCATCTTTATTACTTAACACAACATCCTACTTACACACTTGGCCAGTAAGAGAGATGTTGTTGAGAAAAAGATAGGCAGTATGGTTTTTAACACTTGTTTCGTGAGCCACTAACCAAGGCTAATGCTGGGCGTAGTTATTTTGTCTCTGCAATTTTGCTTTTAAACCAATTTGTCTTGTCTTGGTAAATATTCTCTTGCAATAATGTTTTTTGGGCCTCAATAATTTTTAATCCTTGTTCATAGTATTTGTTGGCTTGTTCCTTATTGCCAATTGAATTTTGAAATTCTCCCATACTGTCAAATAAATTTGAATCATCTGGATACATAGAAATTGCCCAATCCATAATTTTTATGGCATTTTCTTTTTTGTCATAATTAAAGCAGTTATAAGCCAAATGGTTAATATCGCCAATTGTTGGTAAATTTAATCCCGTAGTTTTCGATTGGCTAGCGAAATAATTTTAAGAAAACTTACATAGTTTAAGGTTTTGCTTTCTAAGTATTTTGTCTCAATATCCCCTTGAATAGTCATTGGCTGGTTTACAAATACAAGCCCTTTAAAAAAACCTTCCAAAGGCGTTGTTGAATGACTGTTATTATCAATGTTTTGAACTTTATAATGAAAATTAGGCGTGTTTGTTTTTGACAATAAATTTGAGAATTTTATAGAACTTGGCTTGAACCTATCTTCCAATTTGTCGCCTTGACCATAGCAAACGTATAGGAATTTGTCTTTTAAAATATTTTTGCCTATTTCATTCTTGAAAATTGTCAAAAATTGTTCATCATCGTAGTAAAAATTAGGACTAACAGCAACTCCTGCATTAAATATTTCCGGGAACATAAACATTGAATAAGTAACAAAACTTGCTCCAAGCGAATGTCCAACTCCAATTGTATAACCATTGGTGCGATATTTTTCATTTATAAATGGTAGAATTTCATTTTTTAAACATAAAGCCAAGCTGTCTGCACCACCTAATTTTACCTGTGCCCAATAATCTTTAAGAGGTAAATTAGTTTTGTTTTTGGGTAAAAATTCAAACTGCCTGTTTTTAGTAACTATTCCTACAAAAATTACTGGGTCAACATAAAAATTTATGTTTTCCAAATAGGATAGTGTTTGTTTTGCAAAATTGTAAAGTGATTCTGATTGAGCATCAAATAAATAGACAACTTTGTATTTTCTGTTAGGAAATTCATTGTAGTCGGATGGAACTGAAATTTTTAATACTCTTTCCTGATTTAAAATTTTTGAATTAAATTTTAATATTTCAGTAGTAGAATATTGTCCAAATACATTCAGTCCTAAAAAGGTAATTCCAAAAATAAAAACAATTGATTTCATTGTAAAGTTTGTTTAATTACGCCCAAAGTGCCGGGGCTTGCCAAAGTACGGGAATTTCCCAACTGTCCGCCCGGAACTAAAGATGAATTTATAACTAAAATTTGAAGTTGCGCACAACTGCCTGGAGAAGTTTGTCCTGCCCGGAACAAATGCTGAGAAAGAGTTGAAGCTGAAGTTTTAAGGGTCAAGCCCGTATTTTGGCAAACCCCATGTTATAGGTAGTTGCAGCAGAGACCGGCAAGGCAAATTTCAATTGTGTTTTATTTGTCAAATGGAGGACCTTTGAATTGTAACTCGACTAACTCAAATTCTTTTAGCTTGGCATTAAATCTATAGTTAATTGAGTAGTTGAACTGATGATCAAAGCCGTTTGAAAAAACAAAAAATAGAAACTCAGCTTTTTTCTTATCTACCTAGCCAACCATATTAATATAAATACGTGACTTCAGTTCTTTTTGTTTTAATGTACCAACTTCAGGTGAAATCAGTCTAATATGGGTGTTTTCAATCTTCTCAGGTAATTCAATATCCGGGAAATCATCAGGCTGTCCATTTTTACGTTTTCCGAAGTACAGTGTATCAAAATTACTTTTAGTTTTTTTCCTGACGTCTTTTATAAAATCTGAAATGGCTTTAGAATAGATTTTAGTCAAGTCAACTTTTGTTGGAAAGCCGGCTGATTGACCAAAAGCAAAAAGGGATATAAAAAATAAATAGTACGAGTCTTCTCATTTGGATAATTTGTCTACAAAATGATCTGTCCCTTGCAATTACCTATAACGCATAAATTTACGAAACTATTTCTTTATTTTATTAATCAGTAACACCATCTTTATTACTTAACGCAACAACCTCCGCCTTGGTTCGTGTCTTCACGAACCATTCATTTTGCCGTTGTTGGTGTTTGTGCCAATGGCTTTTGTAGCCGGCATCACCAACAACACATGCACACAGTTGTTGGTACGCCTGCACTCTTTGCCAACGCTCCGATACACAACAACGGCTAACAATCACAACCGTTAGCGAAAAAGCATACAGCCTGCCTCAAACATCAGGGAACAAATTTTGCATTCACTATATACAACTGCTGCACATAGCTGCTCCCGACAAAGGGGCTGTAATCCTTTGTCGGTGGCTTTTTGTTTCTTTTTTCCACAAAAAAAGAAAAGAGAAACAAAACCCTAATCGTTAACCATAATACTAGTTAGCAAAAAAAGCATACAGCATGCAGTTACCTACCAACAACGACGAGGAGAAACCCAATGTTATGGGCAGTTTTTATTTTAGTTCTGCTAAGATAATTTTCTTTTGTTGCAATGTGATCTTCATTGCCTTTTCTCTAACCTTTGGGTCAGTGTTGTTTATTAGGGCAAAATACTCAACAGGAACTACCTGCCACGATAAGCCATATTTGTCTTTACACCAACCACAGGAACTTTCTTGTCCACCATTTTTAGTTAATGCATTCCAATAATAATCTGTTTCAGCTTGGTCTTTTGTGTTAATAACCAAAGAAACTGACTCATTAAATTTTTGAAATGGACCTGCAGCTAAAATGCTTAATTCCATACCAGCAATTTCAATAATAGCAGTTTCAAAGTTTCCGCCCCCCGCTTCTGGTGGGTTTGTGTATTTGTGATGTTCTTTTAGTTTACCATCTTTAAATATTGAAAGATAATAGTCGGCAACAGCTTTAGCGTCTGTAGTTTCGACCCAAATCGAAGGTGTTATTTTTGAGTAATTATATTTTTATTCATTTTGTTGGTGTCATTTGTCACTACAGTTTGGTTGACTGCTTTGTCAGCGTTATTCGACTGACTTGAATTTGAGCAAGAGGTTGTCAACCCAATAATAATTGCTCCAAGAAGTAAATAGTTATTCATTTTTTTATATTAAGTCTTGTTTGTTTATTTGTTAACTGTTTTTGTAAAATTGCCCATAACTCTTAAATATACGCAACTATTTTTTTATTTTATTAACCAGTAACACCATGGTTATTAATTAACGCAACTACCTGCTTACACACTTGGCCAGGGAAAGAGACATTGCTAGGAAAAAAATTTAATGTTTTTAAAGCAAGCTATACAATATGTTGCAGGTACACCAACGCACTATTTGCCATGCTTCGATACCTGCTATGGCAGTCTACCTGCGGCGGCGAAGGGGCTTATGCACCTGATTCGTTAATTTAGTTTATTACGAGTATTTGCTATATTGCTTTAGTCAATAAATGCTTTAGAGAATATTTTGATTGTTACTTTTTTCTATTGATGTCTTTTTTGTAATTCTTGATAATTTTTCCTAAATCTTTGTCTTTTTTCCGTCTCTCTGTAATTGTTGATTCAAAATAGGCTTTCTCTTTTTCCATTTTAAGATAATTTTCGTAGGAGGCGATATCTATTTGTCCTTTTTCAACTGCTTCAATAACCCGGCAGCCAATCTCATTAGTATGAGTGCAATCCTTATATTTACAATCTCTAGAAAGTTTGATAATTTCCTCAAAGGTAATTTCAAGTCCGCTAGCTGAATCTGCAATACCGACCTCTCTCATTCCGGGGTTATCAATTAAGATACCCCCATTTTCAAGTATAATTAATTCCCTATGGCTTGTAATGTGTTTTCCTTTATTTGTACTCGTACTTATACTATCGGTTTTCATCAGGGTTTCACCAGAAAGGTTATTCAACAGTGTGGATTTTCCAACACCCGAAGAGCCAAGCATACAACAGGTTTTTCCCTTTTTATAAATGAATTTATTGCTTCATATCCGCTCTGCGTTTCATTACTCACCGCAATAACAGGAACATGTTTAATCCGTGACTTTAGCCTGTCTAAAATTTCAGCAAGCTGGAGTTCATTTATTAAATCAGTTTTGGTCAATATAATTACCGGACTTACTTTAGATGAATTACAAATAGTCAGATATCTTTCGATCCTATTAATACTAAAATCCCTGTCAACAGCTTGTACTAGAAATGCATAATCAATATTGGTTGCTATAATCTGAATCTCTCCAAATTGTCCTACAGCTTTTCTTTTAATAACTGACCATCTTGGTAGTATTTTATGAATGATGGCAAAATCAGATGAGTATGTTGCCAGTGAAACCCAATCACCTACCGCTGGAAAATCTTCACGGCTTTTTGCAGAAAAACGCATATTACCAGTTATCTCGCTTTCGAATTCTCCTTTAATTGTTCTGACAATATATCGCTCCCTATGTTCCGAGATAACTCTTCCAACATCAAAATTGGTTAAGGCGTGTTCAATTCTGAATGCTTCAAGTTTGTCATTATATCCCAAATCTTCTAATGTCATGTCTGTGCAAAATTATTTAATGTCGGCTTGCAGGTCCATTTCTTATCACTCAGTTGTGGTATGGCAATGTCGGTATATAGCCTGACCGCCAACTCTTAAATATACGCAACTATTTTTTTATTTTATTAATCAGTAACACCATCGTTATTATTTAACGCAACAACCTGCTTACACACTTGCCCGGGGAAAGGGACGTTGCTGAAGAAAAGATAGGCAGTATGGTTTTAACGCTTGTTTCGTTTGCCACGAACCAAGGCTGAGGCGTTCGTACTTACTACTTTGTCTGCCAAAAACTGTTTGGATTGTTTGTCTTCAAGTAAGTGAAAGTCGTTCCTGTTTTTGTGTTAGTGCTTTCTGACTTGTCTGGTTTTTGTTGAAACGCATCTAATGGCAACAATTCAACAAATGTAATTTTCTTACCTTCTTTCCAGGTTTCTGTGTCGTATTCACTTACTAACGGGCATTGTAATCGGTATAAATTCTTTGCCATATAATTGTATAAGTACTCTTGTTTTGTCGTACTTGATTTATTATTCCAATTTGCGTCGGGGTTTAAAATAATTGGTTTGTCATTTATAATTCTTTCTCTCACTTCTTCAATACTCAATAGTTCACCCTTTTCATTCATCACATAAGCATTGTTAGTAGGGTCTATCCAAATCCATTTATTTTCCTTTGGCAGATACACTGAATTAATAACGTGGCAATCGTCAAATATAGAGTCTTTTGGCATACAAGTTATAAACCGTGATTTAAAACCCATAGACAAATAGCACTCGTTTAAAACCGTTGATAGTCCTCTACAATTTAGCCCTCTTACTTCTTTTTTACACTGAGCAATCATACTCATCGCATTTTTAATAGTTGGGTTTTCGTGGTTGCCGTCATGAGGTATTAAGTTATGTATCCAATGTAATAAGTTCAGAATTTTTGAAACGTCATTCCCATAACCTGCAATAGAATCTAAATTGAACCCTTTTCTTAGAGCTGCAAGATTAGGGTTGCTTTGGTCTTGGTAAGTAAATTTTGGAATTTCTCTATTGTCATTAAAATTGTACTTTGATGCCCCTTTTAGTTTGTCAAGATAGCTCGGTTTAAAAGCTATTTGCGTAAGAGCTTTTGCCGTGTCATTCAAGAGTATAATGAAATCAAACTTTGTCTTGGTTGTAATTTTAACAGAGATAGAATCTTTGTCTGTATAAAAAGTAACCACTTTTCCTTTTGATGAAGTTGTATAAATGTCGGGCTTAATTTCTGGCGAAATAGTCCAAGCATTTTTAATAAAATCACTTCCGTCTCGAATGTCAACAGATACAGAAGTTGCTTTAATTGTTTTTAGTTTTCTCTGTGCAGATAAAAGTTGCCCAAAAAAAAACGATAAAAATAATAATGATATTTTCGCTGTCATATTTTTTTATTTATGATTCAGAAACTTGGAAGTTGCAGGTAGTTATCTGGTATTACGCCCAACTCTTAAATATACGCAACTATTTTTTTATTTTATTAACCAGTAACACCATGGTTATTAATTAACACAACACTCTGCTTACGCACTTGGCCAGGGAAAGAGGCATTGCTAGGAAAAATTTTTAATGTTTTTAAAGCAAGCTATACAATATGTTGCAGGTACGCCAACGCACTATTTGCTATGCTTCGATACCTGCTACGGCAGTCTACCTACGGCGGCGTACTGCCTGCTTACACACTTGGCCGGGAAGAGAGACTTTGCTGAGAAAAAGTTAGGCAGTATGGTTTTTAATGCTTGTTTCGTGAACCACGAACCAAGGCTGAGGAACTAAAACCCGGATTTGCAATTTGCTGAAGCTTGGCTTGTTAAGCCTAACTTGCATAAACCCCCATGTTGGGCGTTTGTACTTATAATAATGCAATTTGAATTGGCTAAATTATTTTGTTGCTGCCTTATCAAAATAAAAAATTACTTCATCTAAAAAAAGGAGTAAATCTTTTCCAAACATCATTTATTAAATCATCATAATTATTATCATTGACACTATTAATATTTTTTATTTCACAAACATTCCCCATCCCAATTCCTTGAAAATTTACCTCTTTCCATGGTGTAGATGAAACTTCAATAATCTTATGCAGTGGCGTAGCAGCAATTATTCTTACATTTCTATAAAATCTATGTTTCTCACGAGTTTTGTCTTCCTTCGCTTGTGAATTGTCTGTAGGACTAACCAAATGCGTAAATACTTTTTTTAGACCAATTTTTTGAAATAATAGAATGATTTCCCCTTCTTGAGGGCTTCCAGCATTGGTTTCATGTATATCTGGAAAATAAAGTTGAAAATTGTCGCTTGGGACTAAAATATAAGAGTCTTCTGTTGGGCTACTAACATTCTTTATCCACTTAATGTCAATTGGCTTAAATTGGTTAAACATAATTTAAAAAATGAAGTTGCTTTAGAATGACGCCCAACTCTTAAATATACGAAACTATTTCTTTATTTTATTAATCAGCTACACCATTACTTAACGCAATGGTCTACTTACACACTTGACCAGGAAGAGAGACTTTGCTGAGAAAAGAACACCTCCAGGCTGTTGTTGCTACGCCAGCACTCTTCGCCTACACTTCGATACACAACAACGGCATACTGTTAGCTACCAACAACGGCAAAAAAAAGTCTATATTTTAACTGGCAACTTTATCCCTACTTTATAAATGTTTTTATAACCAATAATTGGTGTTTCTTTTAAGATTGAAGAGTTTTTACAAAAATCATTTCACTAAATCCATTATTTATATCTGGATAAACAATTAGGCAGTCAATTAATTTATCATTTCTATTTTTAATTCATTATAAACTTTATCCAATCTTGCATAACCTGCAACTTGCCTGATGTCGTTATGATTTTTACCATATATGTACACTGGTGTATATTTTGCATCTACTATCATTTGTATACCATCGGTATTAACGATAAAATCTAATTCGTTTCCATAGGTACTAAAGTGATATTGCACTGCTTTGTTTTTTGGGAATAGTTTTTTTAAAAAATAGTATACATATAACTCAAAAAGTTTAGGCATATCAATCCAATAAGGAGGCGTAGTTATTTTTGGGTGTGTTATGTTAGATATAGCATAACTATATCTTTTCAAAATCATTTTGGCAAGCTGTATTCCTTCTTTATATTCTTTAAAAAAGGGATTGGCTTTATAGCTTTTTACTTCAGTTGCATTTACTTCATCGCTAACAAAAGTAAAAGCCGATCTACAATAATTAATAAGATGCGTGCATAATCAAAGGAGCTACTAAATAATTTTTTGATGATTATCTATATACTGCTGCAAATACCAATGCTTTTTAAGTAACCTGTTTTCTAAAGAATTAATACCAAACTCTTCAAATTGGCAAAAAGTACTTGTAAACTTATTTTTTAGAATGTTTTGCTTTATGTTTTGACTAACCAAAATTTTACCCTTAATCCTGCTGTTTAAATTTTGTTGTTTTTTGTAATACGATTTTTTAAGTCCTTTACGCACAATGGCTGCAAGCGTATTTAAAAATTTTACAATTAATAATGGGCTTAATAAATCTTCTACTTGTTCAATAGGCACTTCTGTAGCATCCAATCCACATGCACTAAAGTGTCAATTTCTTTATATAAAATCTACAGAAAGGCATTGGTTAAGCATAGCAAAATAATCTATAAAAACACTATTTCCATTATTGCTTTCATCGATTGTTTTATCAATTTCTTCCTCTTTTGTTAAGTGTTTTTCTACATCGCTTAATTTTGTATTAAGCTTAGGCATAATTGCTATAGAGCTATGGCCTTTCACTAACCAATCTACCCCTACATAATAATCTGCCTTTATTAAATAACCCCCTGGCTTTTCGTTTATAGTAAAACAGTACCTGTTTGTACTAGCACCAAAGAATTTTGATGTTAATAGATGACCTTCGGGAAAAGCTTTCTTTTCTAAAGGTAGCTCACAATGTTCCCAATATCGGTAATGCGTTATCAAGCCATGTATTGTTTAAGGTCAATTATTTTTTCTTTGGCACTTGCTTTAAGCACTCCATCTTTAATGTACTCTTCTAAAATCGGAATTATTTCATATTTAAGGCGTATAGCAATACTGCCTTTTTCGTCAGATTTATCAATAAAATACGAATGCCCCAGCCACACATCCTCTGGTTCAAATTCTTCCGATAATGTTTCTGCTCTTTGCAAGGTTGCTGTATTATTAGCTTGATATTCATCATAGTTGCTAATAAATAAACTGCTTACTATTTTAAAGAGTTTACCATCAAATTTTACGCCTTGCTCTGCCGATAAATCTTTAGGTAATACATCTACAAAAGCAAATCTTCTGCGAATGGCATAATCAATATGCCCAACGCTACGGTCGGCAGTATTCATTGTGCCTATAATGTAAAGATTAGGAGGTAAAACCAATTTATTATCACCATCTATTTCATACATACCTCCAAGCGATTCTCCTCGATATTCAAGTGAATAAATTAATTCGCCTAAAACTGATGAAAGATTTGCTCTATTAATTTCATCTATTATTAAAATATAATTTTTTAATTCTATTTTAGCAGTAGCCAATTGTTCAAATCTAAGATTACTCTCCACAAGAAACTCTCTAAACATATTCAATACCCTTAAAAAATAAGTTGCATGTTGAATTGCTAATCCAGATAAGTTTTTATTCTTTTTATATCTTGCCTAACTAGGTTTTCGTCTAAAAGGCTTGTATAATATCTTTAAAAAGCATTCTATTTCCCCACAAGCTCCAACCTTCATTTCCTTTATATCTAAAAGCATCATCTTCTACATCAACTAAGTTTACATTATTAGTAAGCTTTAAAGTTGTTGTACCATCAGCAAGCTGTTCTCCTATTTTGTCAGCAAACAAATCAAAATATTCTCTTAGCTTTTTTTCTTTTGAAATATTTACTATATCCTTTTTACTATCATCCCAATTTTTTTTAGCAAGCTCAGCAAACAAACCAAGTGTTTTGTTTACATTTTTATATTCAATTTTTTCCCCGTTTGATTCTGCAACTATTCCTCTTACAAAGTCTTCATAAGTGTAACTTGGGTGAAATTGTATAATCTTTACCTGATCTTCATTTACATCTTGATGTGAAGTTTTTTTATTTTCAAAAATATATTTTGCAATTGCCGCTGCTCTTCGGTCATCATTATTAGCTGCAGGAGTTTTCCATTCTTTATTTTTGTAAAAATCAATAACTTTTGCAAATGTGGTAGTGGCTTCTGTTTCTGTAGATTTTTTTAACGTTACCGTTTTAGCAACTTCATCCACCTTTACAACTTCGTACTCTACATTTCCTGCAACTGTAGATATTTTATTTAGATCTTTTAATGTATTTATTATATCATTTTCGTTAATATCCAAATTATTTGTACCAATAATTTCTATTGCTAATTCTTTGGCTAGTTTTGTTTTACCGGTACCTGGAGGGCCTTGTAAAATAATTTGTTTTTTAAATTTAAGTAACGAAAGTAAATTGTCCATTTGTTTATTTTTAATTAAATTATCATATAAGGCTTTAATAAACTTGTATGAATCTGTTTGTAGATTTTTAAATGTTGTAAGGTGCCTTGAGGTTGCGGAAAACTTTCAGTTGAATTTATGAATTGTAACACTTCAACATTTCTGTACCATTCATTTAAATATTTTTCGGTAAGCGTCTTGTCTTGATAAGCTTCTTTATCTAGAACCTTACATAATGCAATAGGTTTAGACCCTTCTCTTACCAATACTATGTCATATTGTAATAATCCAGAGCCATTGTCATTTTTAAAATAATAACATTGTATATCCTCCCAATCACCAGTACCAATAACTGGCTGATGCTCCTGCAACATCTTAATTGAATCAATTTGTGTATTCCCTCGACCGTGTGGTAAATACATTTGAATGTGCCAAAATCTCATTCCTTAACTTATTTGTTGTTGTATTGCTTAATCGTTTCCTTAATAAGTCCCAAAATTTCTTCATCACTCAAATTAGTTTCTTTGATAAAATCCCTAATTTCAGCATCATTAATTTTACTTAAAGCATTGTTCAATTCTTTTGCTATTTTTTGTTTTGGCTTTAATTCAAGAGTCATAGTTATTTCATCCTTATACGACATGAAATTATCGTAAAGTTCATGGTAAGTATTACCTATTGCGCCATAAAAAGGAATTAATTTTGGTTGAGTTTTTTCTTTGCCGCCTCTCAAAATTTGATCAACTGAAATACCTGGGTATGGGTCGATAAAAAATACTTTAGTTATGCCTAACTGATAAGCCTTCTTAGCACAAAGTTCACAAGGACTAGCAGTAGTAAATAAAAAACCTCCTTCAGCACCCATTCCTCCAATTTTTGTTATTTGTAACATCGCATTCTCTTCGGCATGAAGAGACCTTGTATGTACTTGATTAGCCTCTCCTTCAAAATGGTTATGTACTGTTTTAAAACAAAACGAACAGTTCTTGCCATTTAAATCTTTTGAATTTGTATCATAAGAGTCTTTGAAATACTCTACTAACGCATCTTTAAAATTACCAGGAGTGTTACCTTTATATTTATAAGAAGATGTTTCTGTCGCATTCCCCTTTTCAAATGGGCTATAATGAAGATTTTTATTAAGAGTTCCGGTTTTATCAAAGAAATCAGTAACAGATCTTAAGTTACAAGGTGTATGACCTTTTGCAACATCATTCCATCCAACAGATTTTACATAGTATGCATTATCTGTTACTACTGCGCCAACTTTTCTAGAAATACAACCAGAGTTTAGCTTTGCTGTATTTGCAATTTGCATTGCCCTTTCAGCAGAACTTGGTGTTATTAACTTAGTTGCTGTATTAATGAAACAAGTTTCATCAATTGTTCTTCCCTTGTAAAAAATCCATTTGAATTACCCTCAAAATGATCATCAACAAAATTTTTAAGTCCGTCAACTTTTAAATTGAAAATATGGTAGTCACTTTTTTGAATACAATTTTCAACGTCAGGAGATGAAAATGTACCTTTAGAAAAATCCTTTGTTCGATATTCAATTTCATCTAACTCTATAATTTGATTTATTACCTTTTCTCTTAAATTTTTATCCGCTATTTTAGTAAATAGCCTTTTATCAATTCGTTTTTTTGTGTTGCCGATTACATCTTTAGTTGCTACCATGTAAAAAGCGGAGTACCTCTCTTTAAAAAACATTATTTCTAATGAGTTTCTTAGCGAATCAATAACTATTTTAGTTGGTTTGTTATCATTTATGACCCTTTTTGCTTTTATCAACCGATTTATTAAATTGGCAATAGAAAAAATATTACTAATATCATCTAAGCCTTTGCCAATTGCATCTCCACATCTTCTTAAATTACAGGATACCCAATGAAGCATGCATCTATTTCGGTAATACCCCTCATTGCTTTCTAAACAGGCAAAAAGTTCTTCCTTTAAATTATTAAAGTCCTTATTAAAAAAAAGGGCGCCTAATTCTTTTAATTCATCGTCAGATTTTATTTCCGTAAATGGAGGGATTGCTTTTATTTTTTTTATCAAAGAAGTATATTTTGAATCAATATCAATTACATCTTTTTTAATTTTAGCAACTAAATTTTGGTTGTTTTCTGATAGATTTTCTTTATAAAAGTTCGTTAAGAGATTTGATAAATCTTTTAAATTACCCCCATGCTTATGAAGTATGTAAAAAAGAAGCACATCTACATATCTAATTATCTCAAAAGGAACCCAATTATCATTATGCCCTATGAAGTTTTTACAAATCGAATACTTACGCTTAAAAACTTCATCAGTAAATTCACTTTCAGCTCTCAGCCCTTTTGCCTCAAGAGTAGTAAAAGGGCCTGATAATAATTCGGCTATACGACTACAGCCCGACCCAGTTCTACCAGTCAAACCAATAACTGTAAAGTCTTTTCTTAACGAATAAAGTTTGTTTAAATCCATAGGTCTAATTTTTAGGTTTAATATTATTACTTCATAGCTAAAGTAAATACACTAAATTTATATTATAAAAAAATTTACATCGTAAATCCAAACGTTCTCAGTAATGTAAACGTATCAATATGGGTAACGCCAAATTGGGTACATACATCAGGTAGCTTTATACTTTTTTTGGATAAGGGTGCAGAAATTTCTTGACTTACCACTATAACTGCTTTTTCTATTGCAGTAGCAACTAAAAATGCGTCGGCATTATCAAAATCGGCAAACTCACTTTTGGCCAAGCTAGTATATTGAGCTTGGCTATTACCCCATGCCATTATACTACCATAATGCAACATTATATTTGCATCTTCATGGCAATTAAGTTCTATAGAGGGGGATAACTGACTTTCCATCCAATTGGTTATATCATCTTTTCCTTTTGCAATTTCATCTACCACTTTATTGGTTAATATAAAATTACCTGAAGTAAAATGCTGTAGCATAAAATCCCAAAAACTGGGTGCAATATCAAAAGGATAATAAACCCTATGGGCTTGCGTTAAGCAACTGGTATCTATTATAAAATTAGGGGTTGATGCCATTATCCTTGCAAGTGAGTTTTAAATTTGCTAAAAGTAGCACCATATAAATTAGTGAGCTTGTAAGCATCGGTATATAATAGCTTACCAGATTGTGTGGCAGTGTTAACCGTTTCAAAAAACTTTATACCTACCCTATAAGGCTGGTTATAGTAAAAGCTGCCGCCGCCACTTTCTTCATTTTCTTTTTTGTTATCCCAGTAGGCTTTATAGGCATTATAAAAACCAAAAAATTGTTCTTTGGAGTAAATATTTAAATCTAATAACCTACGGGCAATTACAATTTTACTTACTTTAAAAAAGCGTTCTAAATAATCAAGGTGATTGTGTTGCTTTTCTACCTTTTTCCACTCGGTTAGCAAAACCTCTTTTGCTACCAATAGTTCTGCAGCAACGGCATCGCATAGTTTTTCTGTATCTGTATTAGCAGGTAAAAAACGCTCTATATCAAATGCTGCAGATTTATCTAGCCAAATATGGGCTAGCTCATGCATAAATGTAAAAATTTTGGCTGCAGGATAATCTTTACCATTAATAAAAATATAAGGCGCCAATTTATTGCTTAATACAAAGCCTTTAAACTCTTGAGGGTTTAGGTTTTTACTACTATTACCCAACACTCCATTAATAGCTACATATATACCAGCATCCTCTGCTTTTGTTATAAGGTATTTCAACGCAGCATCTTTATCGGCTAAAAACTGAGACCAGTTTATAGGTAATTGTAAAGTATTTCTTATATCGTTTGCAATAGTTTGATAGTTATTAGCGGTACTAAATTTGCCTACAAAAGGTAACTCATCGTATTGCTCACTGGCTAAATAATCTACCAACCAATCTTGCCTTTTTTGAATGGTTTTATAGTTTCACTTAGCTCATAACTATAATCAAAATGCGGTACTTTACTATTTGTTCTAAAAAGTGGTATGGTATTTTTAATTATGGGTAACTCATTTAAAAAGAAAAACCCAAAGGGAATGTGTACAGATTTTGCAAAATCAGCCAACTGAATTACGGTTGGTTTTTTTTCTCCATTTATCCATTGTTGTAAAGAAGGAAATTTAGCCCATACATCCTCACCCACCGCTTGGGCAGCGGTGCCTAGTAGGCTGTTATTTATTTCTGGATAAACCCTCATAATGTAAAATTACATTTTCTTTTTTACTTCATACCCCACCTCACCCTCCGCCACCATACCCAATGCCTCTTGTACATACGCATACGCATTACCCACACTAACCTGCCCATTCATAAGCATAGGCAATAGCCAATCTCGGAGGGAGGAGAGTTGTTGGTATTGTTTGATGTTAATGCCTATTTTTTCATTGATGCCATTAAACATCTCTTCCACTTTGTTTAATATATTTTTAGGTATATCAAAATATTTTATTGATTTTATATCTGACGGATAAACATGCGGTTGAGCTGAACCTTTTGCTTGACTATAAATTAACTGTTGAATATCTTTTAAGTGTTGAAAAATAATAAAGGTGATAGCGTTGTTTTCTGCCTTTACAGTTGTACAATCAGATGCAAAAATATCTTCTCTCCAATAGTTGACAAATCCTGCATTTGCCCCTGAGCCGCTGACTGTAATTACATTACAAGTTCGGTTATAATTGTTATTAGTGTAAGAAAAACCTATTCCGCCTGCTACAACTTTTACATTGCCAGGTGTAGCTGTTTTTTCTGTAATTAAATCTCCTTTTACTACGGAAGCAAGTGTATCCAAGTTTTTAACCTCCCATCCCTCCGGCACTTCCCTTTTCAACTCCTCATTATAAACCATTTTACCACCGCTGCTTTTATACGGCTTACCTTTTTTATCTGGAAAATCAAACTGCACAAACCAATAATCGTACATCGTTTTTGCCATCGCTTCTAGCTCTGCATTTATTTTATTGTTAAGTTCTATTTTATCATCTAAGGCAGAGAGAATGGATGCGATTTTTTGTTGGGTGGAGAAATCAGAATACACCGAAATTGGAATTAGATCAAAATCTGTTTTATTTAATAAAGGAACAGCAGTACTACCGCATGCTGCATTTCTTAAAACAGCATAATTATTTTTGAGTAAATAATAGATATAATTTGGGTCGTATAAATCTAGATTAACCTTGATAGAATTTATTTGTTGGTTTGTTAAACAAGAGGTTTTGTTCATTGTTACTTTCCCCATTGCAGAACCAATACAGCTAACCAAAATAGAATTGGGGGGTAAGATTTTTGATAATAACTTATTAGCTCCGGCTTTAGATAAATATCTTTCGGTATTATTAATAATTTTATTGTCCAAATTATCTGAAGGAGTTACAAACATAAAATCTTCACCAAAATCTTCTGGAGAATTTGATGACGGCGTTTTACCTGTAATTGTAATACCTAAATTACTTATTAAAACAGTTTCCCACTTACTCATACCTCAAACTTTTCAACTGTTCCAAAATTTGTTTCTCTAATTGTTTGCCTTCGGTAAAATAGTTTTGCAAATTAGTTTGGTATTCATTCATCTTACTTGCAAACTGTGCAGCAGTAATATCTACATACTCAATTTTTACTTCAAAATATTGCCCTGCACTAAAGCTGTAGTTTTTATTCCGTATATCATCTGCACTAATTACTACGCTAAAATCATCTTCTGGTATTTTCTTATTCATTGCCCTAATAATGCGTTGCTCTTCGGCAGGCGTTAATACAGTGCGTTGGTTTTACCATCTTTTACTATGCTGCCTAGTTTGCTAGCATCTACCAATACTACATGTTGGTTATCGGCTTTTTATCTATAAATAATACACTTACATTGGTGCCTGTGCTGGCAAAAATATTGCTGGGCATGCTTACTACACCACGTAGCCAGCCTCGTTCTACTAGTTGTGTTCGTATATTTTTTTCAATACCACTTTGTGCTGTAATAAATCCTGTGGGTACTACTACTGCTGCCTTACCTGTTTTACTTAGGCTATACATAATGTGTTGTATAAACAGTAAGTAAATGGCCATGCTTTCTTTTTTATTAGCAGGCACATTGGGTATGCCTGCAAAAAAGCGTTCTTTAAAGGCATCTTTTTCTAAGTCGGTTTTAAAGTCGCTAAAATCTAATTTAAAGGGTGGGTTACTTACTATATAATCAAATTTGTTTTTTAAATAATAGGCATCTTTAATAGTATTTGAACGGATAATATTAGGAATAGAATGCGATAAATTATTAAGTATTAAATTTAGCCTCAGCATGTTACTGCTTTTTTGGGATATATCTTCGCTATAAATACTGCAATTTTCTTCACCTATGGCATGTGCTAAATTCATAAGCAGAGTGCCAGAGCCTGCACTTGGGTCGTAACAGGTAACGCCTTTTACTTTTTGCGGCACCATTATTTCTGCCATTATTCTGGCTACGGCATGGGGAGTGTAATACTCGGCATATTTGCCGCCGCTATCGGTATTATAATCTTTAATGAGGTATTCAAATATGGTGGCAAAAAAATCATATTTTTCGCCAAACATATCTTCAAAACTAAATTCAAATAATTTATTTACGAGTGCTTTGCAAAAATCATCTCGTTGAGATGAGTCGGATATATATTGGCTTAACTCATCAAACATTTTATCTTTAGCTCCACTGGCAGATTTTACAGAAAACAACTCGGCATTTTTACTAGCTACGCTGGCTAGTGTGGCATCAAACAACACTGCAAAATCATCTTGATTTTGATTGTTGTACAAATGGCTAATCATTTCATGCGGCTGTAACTTGGGTATAGATGGGCCAATGCGTTTTAATAAAAACTGGTATTCATCTGTAGATAATGCCTCTACCGCTTGCTGAAAATTTGATGTATTGGCTAGTTTTTTATTGTGCCGTTTGGCTTCGTAGGTAAACTTATCGTTCATAAATTTATACAAGAATACCTGTGTAATTATTTTAAACTCGTTACCATCGTTGCCTAAGCCATAGTTAGCACACACAGCCTTTAAGTTATCAATAAGTGCTTTGGTTTGTGCTATAAAATTTATATGTTTTGTCATGCCTTGTTGCCGTAATATTGTTTAAGGTATTCGTTTACTATTAGCCCATTAATGTTTTCGGTGGTGCTAAAGTCTAAGTTTAGTTTTCGGTTATCTATTAATTCTTTTATCACAAATTGCATTACGCTATCGCCAAAATAAGTTTCATTTTCCATAATACGGTTATTATGTATCAGTTGCTCATCGGTAGCTTGTTTTATGCTTTGTAAAGCTTCATGTAATTGTATTTCTTTAAGTGATAGGCTACTTTTTTCGGTAAGGCGCTTGTGTATTCGTACATACTTTTCATCTTGGGCATACTTTGCTTTTAATAAATCGTTTTTACGGTTTAATTCTTTTACTTTATCGTAAATGGCTTTTAGCAAAATAATATTTTGGTTCATTTCATCTTGTGATGCTTCACCCAGGTTTTTCTTTTTAAATATCCGTTCTAGTTCTTCTTTTAGCGATACAAATTGTGGATCTACAGGGTCAAAATTATGTAGTAGTTCTTCTCTTGTACGGCGTAAGTGTGTTTTTAATTCGTCGGCTATTACTAATTCACTTTCCGATACTTTGGTAAACATAAAAAATATGTCTTCCAATGCAGTGTTTAATAAATTAGTAACATCGGCATCGTTTTGTAAAGCATCTAATTGGTTTAGTTTATTTAGCTGTGCTTGTGCTACATTAAGCAACTGGTTAAGTTTATAAAAATCTAACTTTTGTAGCAATTCATCGTAGCCTTGTAGGCGAATAATATTTTTTAATTCTTTTGCCGTATGTAATGCTTTTAATAAAGCAGTTAATGTTTTTTTATCTCTTACTTCGGCTACTTGCTGTGTAAACAATTCGGCATTGGTAGTATCGTAATGAAATAGTGTTTCCTTTATATTTTCTATGTCTGCATTTATTTCATCTTGCGATTTAAATAGCTTACTGTAGCTTTCCATTTCATCGCCAATCTCTGCTTGTAGCTCATCAAAATACAATTGGTTGGTTTTATCAAACGCTGCCGTTATATCTGCAAAATCAACCACATACCCATATTTATATTTTTTGTATGGTCTGTTTACTCTGGTAAGGGTTTGTAGTAAGTTGTGGTCTTTAATAATACGAGTGAGGTACATTTTTTTTAATCGCTTTGCATCAAAACCGGTTTGTAGCATGTTAAATACAAAGAGTATATCTATCTTACCTTTTTTGTAGGCATCAATTAAATCTTTACGAATATCTTTATCGTTTACATCATGCAAAATTAAAGCAGCCTTTAATGGCTTTGCTACGATAAGGTATGGTGTTGGGTCTTCGGCAGCCATGGATAAATTGGCCGTTTCAGTTTCTTGTTTTCCAAAGCGTTTTTCAAAAGAATCAAATAGCATTTTTGCTTGTTCCGATGAATCGCAAACTACCATGCCACCTAGGGAATTATCTAGCTCATCTTTTCTAAATTGCTGCAGGTCGTTTACAATATAATCCAATAAAGGCTCTACGTATTTAGGATGTGCATACACTTGCTTTTTAGGAATATCGCCAAGCAATACTTTTATCTGTTGCAATATTTCCTTCATCTGCATTTTGTAGCTGGTATCTATACCTTCACGTATTAGGCGTAGGGTGTAGCCATCTGCAATAGAGCGGTTATAATAATACTTGTGTATATAGTCGCCAAATAAAAATTTGGTATCGTAATCTTTTACTACTTCTTTTAACAATGGTGTGCCAGTTAATGCAATTTTTATGGCTTGCTTATCAGAATTAATAAGGTTTGCCAAATAGTTACCTTTAGGATTATAAGACCGATGGGCTTCATCTAAAAAATAAATACGCTGTATGTTTATATCGTAAGGAATATTATTTGCCACTACAGCATCTTCACTAAACTTTTGAATATTGATTACCGAAATTTCAGGCTTACCATCCGCATTGTGAATAGCAGCTACTGTTTGTAGGTCGTTTATAAACGCTATTTTAGAGTTTACTGTTTTAACTTTAAGCCCACGGTTAGCAAATTCTGTAGCGGCTTGTATTGCTAAGTCTATCCTATCAACAACAAAGTAAAATTTAGGAATTACATTTTTCTTTTGGTAATAATCGGTCAAAAATTTTACATTGTAAAATGCCAAAGCTGTTTTGCCAGAGCCTTGTGTATGCCAAATAATGCCTTTGGTAATACCGTCATTTAATTTTTGCTCAATAGCTTTTGTGGCAAATAATTGCGGATACCGCATGATGTGTTTTTGTAAATCTTTTACACCATTATTTTCTTCTTCTACATAAGCAATGGCATAATTCAACACAAAAGCTAATCGTTCTTTACAAAGCAAAGATGTAATTAGCCTATTAGTGGGAGTTAGATAGCTTTTATTGGTTTGAAATTCGGGTGAATGTTTAATAACTTCTTTATTATTATCTTTTAGCACCAGATTTTCTACATCGGCACTTTCTTTGGCTAATAATAGAGTAAGGTTTAAATTTTCTTCTTCTCTAAAATAATTAAAATGCAATTCGCTATATGCTGCAGTAGCATAGTAAGCACCTTGTACAGGCTCTATTACACCATCTTCGTACTCCATATTATTGGAGAAAATCATAAGCTGGGTAATATTGGCAAATCGCTTAAATTTTTTATTTTGATAACGTTTGTTAATTCGGTCTCTCTCTGCTAAAACCCCTTCTGCATTATTTGGTTTTTTTACTTCAATAAAAATCAACGGCATGCCATTAATTAATACGGTAATATCTGGCCTAAATCCTTCGTCGCCATTTTTACAAGTAAGTTCGGTTGTTACGTGAAATGTATTGTTATTAAAATTTTTAAAGTCTATTAATTTAATACCCGATGTGGCAGTTAATGCTTGGTAAAATTCTCTACCTAAATCATCATAATCTAGCTTTAGCGTAATTTCATTTAAGTGGCGTTCCAATTCGGCTTCTGTGGCATTAGGGTTTATCTTACCAACACTTTTTAAAAATATTGCTTTAAAAATATTTGTTTCTTCTTGCCGATTGTGATGTTCAGTTCTAGGAATATAATGATAACCCAATCGTATTAGGTGCAGTAATGCAGGTATTTTAACTCTTGAGTCTTCGTTAAAAAGCATGTTGCTTTGTTGGGATTAAAGTTATGGGCTTACACATACAGCTAATGGTAAAGTTTTTTTAATAGCAATGCAAAAACAATAATTGCAAAATACGTCAATTAGTTTGTTTTTAACTTAATAAAAACCATAATAAATATTTATAATTTTTCAATTCAACGTCTTCGCCGCCGCAGGTAGCTCTCCGTTGCAAGTATCGAAGCAGTTCATTAGTGCGTTGGCCTACCTGCAACACATGGCACAGCTTGCATTAAAAACATTAAAACTAAATGTATAAGTATGCTTGAAAAATAGTTTTTGGCTGGCATTAAAAATGCCAACCCAACAACAAAATAAAAAACTCATTTCACTTCGCCTTGGGGTCCTGTTTCCATACAACAAAACACCCTTTAGTGCATGCTACATTAGTTTTTATACCTTAGTATATAAACTAAAAATATGTGCAACCTTTTACGGTCATAAGGTTTCAAAAATTCAATTTATTAGGCTAAAGCAAATAGAAAAGAATTAGGCACTATTGCAGCTTTAAAAGAGTTAGAAATATTTAAAGATGGGTTTGCCTATTCTAATTCTGTAATTGTAAAAAACAATGGCCACAATGATATAGAAATAGTATCGGCAAAGTGGGAGTTTACACCGGTATGGATAAAAGATGAAGAAGCCTTGAAAGCCGCCAGAAAACAGGGCATACCTTGGCTAAATGCACGGAGTGAAACGATGTTAGAAAGTAAGATGTTTAGGGAGGCTGCCTTAAAAAGAAGATGCCTTGTACCGGCTTCTTATTTTTTTGAATGGAGAGGGTATAAACCAGCCGGAGCAAAAAGAAAATAAATACCCGTATGTAATTGGTGTTAATGATGCCGATTATTTTTACTTAGCAGGCATATACAATAACTGGACAGATAAAAGCACCGGCGAAAACATAGATACATTTGCCATAGTTACCACACAGGCAAATGAGTTAATGGAAGTGGTACACAATAGTAAAAAGCGAATGCCTACCATACTACCCGAAGATGAAGCTTACCGTTGGATAATGGACGACCTTACCGAGCCACAAATAAAAGAATTAGCAGCGTATCAACTGCCATCCGAATATATGTATGCCAACACTATTCCTAAAGATTTTAAACTATTAGAAGACCCTACCATTGAGTATGAATATGAAGAATTACCACCAATAGACATTGCTTTATGATGGAATGGGAATTATATATTACATACGATACAAAGCCTTATAAACTAAAGGCTGTATTGGAATACCATAGTAGCCAAATAATGCGTATTAGAGTGCATGGCATTAAGTCAACCCTATTACTCGAAAACGATTATCCCACCCTTAAAGCAGGTAATGGCAAACGAGGTATTAAATGGAAAATAAGAGAAGGGCAGTTAAGGGGTGATAATAAAGCAACCGCAAGACTACTGATTGATATTTTTGAAAAGCTGGAGTATTTTATTAAAACCGATTACCCTAATTTAATGAAGTAATATGCCCTTCGCCTTGTTTGGTGAGCCACAAACCTCCGCCTTGGTTTGTGTCTTCACGAACCATTCATTATCTTTTGTAGCCGGCATCACCAACAACACCTCCACACAGTTGTTGGTACGCCTGCACTCTTTGCCAATGCTTCGATACACAACAACGGCAAACAATCCCAACCGTTAGCGAAAAAGCATACAGCCTGCCTCATACGCAGTATGGTTTTTAACACTTGTTTCGTGGAGACACGAACCAAGGCTAATACAGCCTGCCTCAAACATCAGGGAACAAATTGTGCATTCACTATGTACAACTGCTGCACATAGCTGCTCCCTACAAAGGGGCTGTAATCCTTTGTCGGTGGCTTTTTTGTTTCTTTTTTCCACAAAAAAAGAAAAGGGAAACAAAAGCCTAATCGCTCCGCCTTGGTTCGTGTATTCACGAACCATTCATTATCTTTGTAGCCGGCATCACCAACGACACCTCCACACAGTTGTTGGTACGCCTGCACTCTTTGCCAATGCTTCGATACACAACAACGGCAAACAATCACAACCGTTAGCGAAAAGCCTAATCGCTAACCAAAATAATAGTTAGCGAAAAAGCATTACGCTTGTTTCGTGTGCCGGGAACCAGGGCTGAGAAAAATGTACCCTATTTATCTTATTACTAAAAACACTTTACAAAAGTGGGGGTTAAGCCACTGTTAAGCCACTGTTGAGCCACTGTTAAGCCACTGTTAAGCCACTGCATAAAGAAGTGGCTTATGTGTAGCTAAAAACTATTACAAAGTTGAATAAAGGGTAAGTAAATATTAAATTTTACAGAACTATATAATTGAATTATGATAGTATGCGAAAAGGCAAAGAGAGGTAAAAATTATTTCGTGAATTTATGTATTGGGGCAAAGCTGTTGCATAAAAAAACTACAGTTTTGGTACCAAACGCACCACTCTTCCTTTTGTATAACTCCTATCTGATACTTGCCTAACTTCTACCCGAAGCCTACTCAATACCAACTTGCCATAAATATACTATTTACCTAAAATGTGTATAACTAATTTATTTAGTTTTTGACATATTTATTTACATTTTACAAAAAAGATGCTATGTTTGCTAAAAATACAAGAGCAGTAAATGTACAACACACTCAACTTACAAATGGTATTATTAGCCAGAGAAGCCAGGGCACTAAGTCAGGCAGAAATGGCTACCCAATTGGGTATGAGTGCTACCAATTACAGCAAAATGGAAAGGGGTGATATTGGCCTGCCTGCCGATAAAGTACAGGATATTGCCGAGATTACTCATTTTCCGCTAAACTTGTTTTACCAGCCCGGCAGCCTGCTGCCCGAAAGCCTTGGCTACCGCCGCAGGCATAATGTACCCCAAAAAATACTTACCCCTATTAATGCACAACTTAACCTGCTACGCTTACAAGTGCAGCAAATACAGCAGTGGTTAAGCACACCAACAGCCCAATTGCCCACTTTGCCCAATATAACAACTATCCCTCCGCAAGAATTAGCGGCAGCACTTAGAAAAGCTTGGGATATAACAACACCCGTGCTACCCAACCTAACCAATTTGTTGGAAGAGCAAGGTATTATAGTTGCCGCCATGCCATGGGGTACTCAACGGGTAGATAGTAGGTTTATATTAACCGAAAATCATCAGCCTATTATGGCTATTAATAAAACTTTATTGGGCGATAGGCTACGCTTTAGCCTTGCTGCCTACGAATTGGGGCACTTGCTTATGCACAGCTTTGCCCCTATTAATGCCGATAGAGATATTGTACATGAAGCCAATGCTTTTGCTGCTGCACTACTAATGCCCGAAAAAGATATTGCCAAAGATTTTGAGCAAGGTATTACCATACCTATACTTGCTCAACTAAAAACAAAATGGAAAGTATCGATGATAGCCTTACTATACAGGGCCGACGATTTAGGGTTTTTAACCTCCAACCAAAAAAGGTATTTACTACAGCAGTTTAACCAACTAAACATACGAAGAAGAGAGCCAACAGAATTAGATATACCTGCCGAAAACCCAACACTATTAAAGCATTACTTAGCACAGTACCGCAGCAAAACCAAATTGGGTACCGTGGAGCTTGCTACTTTGCTGGGTATGTATATTGATGATTTTATGGAATGGTATGGGTAACACCTGTATGTTAAATAAATATATAACAGTAAGGAATAAACGATAAAGCTATGAACACTTTTACTACCACCGCCGAGGTAAAGCCGTACAGCACTAAAGAAATTGCTACGTTGTATGGTGTATGCGATAAAACACTTAAAAAATGGCTAAAGCCTTTTGAAGAAAGTATTGGGAAAAAAACAGGCAGGTACTTTACCATAGCACAGGTAAATATTATTTTTGATAAGTTGGGTATGCCGGGGATGTAGTATTAACCACAGATTAAAGGATTGAGGACACAGATTAACACAGAGGGTTTGGTAAAGAATAAAATTAGCCACGAATTATAATTATTGGCACAAATAGTTTGCTACGCAAAGAAGAACTTTAACACAGAGATAGAGAAGATGGGTTTAAAGGATTATGCTTTTACCAAAACCACTTTTTCTTCTTTTGCTATAAACCTCCCCACAGGCTCAATAAAATTTTGCAACCCATTTTGTACAAATAAATTTTTCACATCTTCAATCGCTTCTTCTTTAACAGCAATTAACAAACCGCCATTGGTTTGCGGATCGGGTAATAAATTAAATGCTTCTATTACATTTACGCCTTTATCAAAACCAACCTTTTTGCTGTAGCTGTTCCAGTTACGGTAAGTAGCATCGGGCACAATACGTTGTTGTAAATATTCTTTAGCGCCCTCAATAATGGGCAAAGCGGCATAATTAATTTGTGCACTTAAATTACTGCCTTCGGCCATTTCAATTAAATGCCCAAGCAGGCCAAAGCCGGTAACATCTGTCATGGCCGTAACGCCATTTATTTTACCTAACTGTTCGCCAATACTATTTAGGAGAGCCATTTGTTTTATCAAAACAGGTAACAAATCATCTTTTAATAAACCTCTTTTTTGTGCCGTAGCTAATATGCCTACCCCAATTGGCTTGGTTAAAAAAATATAATCGCCGCAAGTTGCTGTATTGTTTTTTTTAAGATTTTTTATATCAACAATACCGGTTACCGCCAAGCCAAAAATTGGCTCGGTACTATCTATGGAGTGACCACCTGCTAACGGAATGCCTGCTTGCATACAAATTGCCCGGCTTCCTTCTAATACTTTTTGTGCTATCTCGGCAGGTAGTTTTTCAACAGGCCAGCCCAATATAGCAATTGCCATTAAAGGTTTACCACCCATGGCATACACATCGCTTATGGCATTAGCGCTGGCTATTTGTCCAAAGCTAAAAGCATCATCTACAATGGGCATAAAAAAATCGGTAGTGCTAATTAAAGCTGTTCCGTTTTCTAAATCGTACACAGCAGCATCATCTTTACTACTATTGCCTACTATTAATTTTTTATTATCGGGGAAAGAAAAATTGTTGCTTAAAATTTGTTCTAAAACCTGCGGAGCTATTTTGCAACCACAGCCTGCACCATGAGAGTATTGAGTAAGTTTAATTTCGTTCATACTCAAAGATAACTATATAATTTTGTGCTATTTTTTTCTTCTAAAAACGATTGCACTGCTTTTTTGCATATCGCCACTAAACCTTATTTCGTACCGCTCTGTACCATCATATACAATTAACAGTCCGGTGTTTGGCGGCAAGCTTCCAAGAGTTTCGGCATACATAATTAATTGAATGCTATCTCCGGCATTTAATGTGCTAATTTTTTTACGAACAGCATTAGTGCTTAAGCCAACCTTAGGCATAATAACATTTCCGTTCATAACCACACTTACCGTATCGCCATCTACTTCGCCGTTATCGTACAGGGTTAACTCCAAACTATCCGATGTAAAATTTACAGACTGTATAGTTTCTATTTTTCTTTTACTTACATCTGCTGCAGGCGTTATGTTTGGAGTAATAACAGGTGGGACATCGATTTTTAAAGGCGCTGTTTTTACAGATGGTTTGTTATTTGAAGAAATGGTTGATGTAATTTCCTTTTTTTCCTTTGCTGTTTTTATAACTTCTATTTTTTCTTTTTCCAAGGCAACAAGTGTTGCTGTTTTTTCTTCTTCAACAAATGATAAATTTTTTGCCAGGCCCAATTCTTCTAAATGAGGTATAAGCGCCGATTGTTTAAAATCGTTTTTTCGTTGTACTAAAACATTGCCTGTTAAAACAGAATATTCTTTAGTTCTGTTAGTGCTAAAAGGACCGCTAAGTATCAAAATGTCACCTTGTATTGTTAGCGTAAGTACATTTAACTGGCGTACCCCTTTGTTTGGAGGTATAGGGTAATTGTGTGCAATTAACCCATCATCTTCTATTAAAAGCTTATCATTTTGCTGTTTTATTTTTACTTTTTTTACGCCATGATATTCTTTATCCTCATAAATAAAATAGGTGTGTGAGTAGCCTGTAAATTTTTTACCCTCTTTACTAATGGCAATTTCGTAGCGGAGTGTTTTTGGGTTGTATCGTTATATAATGTGCCTTTCCATAATCCGGTAATATCTCTGTCTTTGGGCGAAATGGATTGTGTAAAAACTGTTATAGGTAAAAGGAAGAAAAAAAGCGTTTTTAAGAATTTACAGTGCAACATGCTAGTAGATTTTGAACATTGGTTTTTGTATCAACGCTTTTACAGGGTATTTTATTTAAAAATGCCGATAAATTTTCTCTGTTATTTAAGCCCTTGGTGTACCACTTGTCGTAGTAGGTAAGCAAAATTCGAAAACTTTCTTTAGTATTATTTTCTAAAAGATGATTAATGGCGTTTTTTGTCTCTAGTCCGCCAAGGCGTTTTTGAATGCGTATGATGGCGTTTACTAAAACTTCTTTACTCAACCTGCCATACTCTTCGGTAATATATTCTAAGCGTTCTTCAAAAGGAATGTCTAAGAAAAAAACCGGACTATTGCGAAGGCTTTTCCAAACAGCATCGGGTATTTTTAGATTGCCAATTCGTTGGCTTTCATCTTCTATAAAAATGCCGGATGTTGAATGCCCGATACCGGATAATTCAGTTGCTAAAATATTCTCAAACATTTCCTGTGTTGGCTGGTTACCCATGCTGCCAAATGCCGAGCCTTTATGATTAGCGATACCTTCTAAATCAATAATATTTTTTTGTTGCTTCTCAAGTTCTTTTAGTAAAAGCGTTTTGCCGCTTCCGGTATAACCGCCAATAATAGAAAATGTATATTCCTTTGCAAACTGTTGCAAAGCCCAATTACGGTATGCTTTGTAACCACCAATAAGTGTATAAACTTTAAAGCCATATAAATCTAACAACCAGGCCACACCTGCGCTACGCATGCCGCCACGCCAGCAATGCAGCAACAGGCAATTGGCAACAGGCAATTGATTCTCATTGGTTGTCGTTTCCTTATTGCTTATTACACATTGTCCATTGCCCATTATTTTCTCCACCTCTTCTACCATTGCCTTCATCTTTACACCAAAAAAATCTAACCCAATTTTTATGGCTGTTTCTCGGCTTTGTTGTTTGTAAGCTGTACCTACAATTTTTCGTTCTTCGTTACTAAACAAAGGAAGATTGTGTGCATGGGGTATATGTGCATGTATATATTCTCCCGGGCTGCGTACATCAAAAACCGGATGTTGCTTTGCAAGCTCTAAAAATTGTTGTATGGTTATTTTTTGTATTGCCACTGGTTTGCCACAGATTACACAAATTAACACAAATTGATTTATGTATACAAAAGCCGTTGATAATTCAACGGCTTTTGTATCGTTTATTATGTTTATCGTTTTTGTATTACCATCCCAACACCCATGCAAAAATCAATGGAGCTACAATTGTTGCATCGCTTTCTACTATAAACTTAGGTGTATTAATATCTAATTTACCCCAGGTAATTTTTTCGTTGGGAACAGCTCCGGAATAAGAGCCATACGATGTTGTACTATCACTTATCTGGCAAAAATAACTCCAGAAAGGTACATCATGCCACTCTAAATCCTGATACATCATTGGCACTACACAAATAGGGAAATCACCTGCAATACCACCGCCAATTTGAAAAAAGCCTACACCTTTACCACTACTATTATTTCGGTACCAATCGGCCAACCAAACCATATATTCTATTCCACTTTTCATGGTGGTGGCTTTCATTTCGTTTTTAATTACATAGCTGGCAAATATATTTCCCATGGTACTGTCTTCCCAACCGGGCACTACAATAGGAATATTTTTTTCTGCTGCCGCAAGCATCCAGCTATTTTTTGGATCAATTTCGTAATACTGCTCCAGCACACCACTTAACAACATTTTGTACATGTATTCATGCGGAAAATAACGTTCGCCTTTAGTATCTGCATCTTTCCAAATTTTTTCAATATGTTTTTGCAATCTTCTAAAAGCTTCTTCTTCCGGTATACAGGTATCTGTAACTCTGTTGTAATGGTTTTCTAATAAATCCCATTCTTCCTGAGGGCTTAAATCTCTGTAATTAGGTACTCGTTTATAATGGCTATGCGCCACTAAATTCATAATATCTTCTTCTAAATTAGCGCCGGTGCAACTAATTATAGCAACCTTATCTTGCCTAATCATTTCTGCAAGGCTTAAGCCCAGCTCGGCTGTACTCATGGCACCGGCAAGGGTTATCATCATTTTACCACCTTCATCTAAATGTGTTACATATCCTTTAGCAGCATCCATTAAAGCCGCAGCATTAAAATGCCTGTAATGATGTTCTATAAAATTTGAAACGGGTGCATTTGCCATAATTAATAAATTTAGGCAGCAAAGATAATTTTTTTGGAAAGAAAATTAACGCTCTAATAATTTATACAACATTTTAAGTATCCATAAACCTAACAAAACGAGTAAACCCCAAAACAAATACGGGTGTTCATATTTAAACCAGGAAGCCCAATATTTACATTTTCCCCAAAATGACATGTTGGAATGATAAAAAGGGTAATCTTTTGCAACAGTAATAGTATGGATGCCTGCTTTTTTTAAACTATCTAATTGCTTTGGAGTTTGCATGCTATCTGAAGTTGCAATTGGCTTTACCGCAATTTTACCATTTTGTAATACTTTAACAGCTATTTTTTTTACTCCTGTATCGGTTTGTGCCATTAAAAAGTTAGCAGTAAACAATAGTACAATAGTTATAAGTAACTTCATGTTTATTTATTTTAAGATGTAGTAAAGTTGTAAAACAATTGGCACTTTTACAATACCCTGCAAAAGGTATTTATATGAATTACTTAGCCCATGCATATTTATCGTTTAACAATGCCAATATTTTGGCAGGTAATATGATAAGTGATTTTGTAAAAGGTAAAAAACAATATAATTATCCGCTGCCTGTTTTAAATGGAATAAAGCTGCACAGGGAAATTGATGCATTTACAGATAATCATCAGGCAACAAAAAAACTAAAAGCCTTTTTGCTCCACAGTACAGGCTATATGCAGGTGCATTTGCAGATGTTGTGTATGATTATTTTTTAGCGAATGATAAAAATCAATTTGCTACAACTGACGCCCTGCTTAATTTTTGTACTAATACGTATCAAATGCTTGATGCTAATATTCACCAATTGCCCGAGCCTTTTTTATCTATGTTGCCATATATGAAACAACAAAACTGGTTATATAATTATCAGTACGATTGGGGTATTCAAAAAAGTTTTAATGGTGTGGTAAAGCGTTCGGCATATTTAACAGAGAGTGAATTTGCCTTTAATATTTTTTGTACACATAAAGCTGCGATGCAGGAATGTTACAACGATTTTTTCCCATTTGTAAAAAAGTTTGCCGAAAACAAAGTTGCCCAAATGTTTAACCATTAAATTTGTATTCGTTTATCTTTACTAAAACTTAAAAACAATGAAAGGCTTAATAACCACACTTGCTATCTGTTTGATTGCGTTTATTACAAATGCACAAGTTAAATTTCCTCCGTTGGATAAATCGCCAATGGATATGAGTTGTTATCCCTCCGGCTATCCGGTGTTAAAAATGCAGGGCAAAGCAACAGAGCCTTTATTTGCCAGAGTAATTTACAGCCGCCCACAAAAAAATGGAAGGGCGGTTTTTGGAGAGCTTATTGAGTATGGGAAGGTATGGCGCCTGGGTGCTAACGAAGCTACAGAGATTGAGTTTTTTCAAAATGTAAAAATTGGAACCACTAAAGTTAAAAAAGGCCGATATACCATGTATTGCGTGCCTTATACCGATAAATGGACTTTAATAATTAATAAAGATTTAGATTGCTGGGGATCGTTTACGTATGATGTTAAAAAAGATATAGCCAGAATTGAAGTACCGATACAAAAAACCACAGAGGCTTTAGATGCTTTCACTATGTCTTTTCAAAAATTATCGAATGGCATTAATTTAATTATTGCCTGGGATAACGTACGGGTTAATATGCCTATAGGGCTGTAAATAAAAATAATATTTGTACCTAAGCCTGTATTTAGCTCATAAATTTTGCAGATATTTACATCATGTGTGGCATTGCCGGTATACTTGCTAAAAAAAATATTGCTTTCCGTTATATAAAAAAAATGACGGACACCATTGCCCACCGTGGCCCAAATGGCGAAGGGCATTGGGCAAACGAATATCAAACCGTTCTCTTAGGTCACCGCCGTCTTTCTGTTATAGATTTAAGCGACAATGCAAAGCAACCCATGCATTATTTGGGCAGATATACGATTGTGCATAATGGAGAAATTTACAATTACATCGAATTAAAAGAATATCTATCTATAAAAGGGTACAAGTTTGTTTCCCGATCGGATACCGAAGTAATTATAGCAGCCTATGATTTTTGGGGCAGCCAATGTTTGCAAAAATTTGATGGCATGTTTGCCTTTGCTATTTGGGATAATAAAAATCAAAACCTTTTTTGTGCAAGAGATCGTTTTGGCGAAAAGCCCTTTTATTATTATGAAGATGAGGAACATTTTGTATTTGCCAGCGAAATGAAAGCCCTTTGGGCAGTTGGAATTGAAAAAGAAGTAAACAAAAAAATGTTGTTGAATTTTTTAACAATTGGCCAGGTACAAAACCCATCCGACAAAGAGCTTACTTATTACGAAAATATTTACACACTACCACCAGCGCATTATTTAACGATTGATTTGCAAAATTTTAATTCAAAAATTAAGCAATATTGGAGGCTGGATAAAGAAAATAAAATTACCATAAGCGTTGATGATGCAATTGAAAGAACAGATGAATTGCTTGGCTCCTCCATTTCAAAAAGATTACGGAGCGATGTGTCAGTAGGCACAAGCCTCAGCGGCGGTTTAGATAGCTCTACAATAGTAGCATACTTAGCTTCGAACGATATTAAACTTTCTTCATTTTCGGCCAAATTTCCCGGTTTTGACAAAGATGAATCTTCTTATATTGAATTAGCTACTTCAAAATTTCAAGTACAAAATTTTTCTGTTTCGCCTACCGCAGACGGCTTAATTACCGATTTTGAAAAACTTTGTTACCATCAGGAAGAACCGTTTAATTCATCCAGTATTTATGCCCAATACAAAGTGTTTGAATTAGCAAAGAAAAATGGCACATCGGTTTTATTAGATGGGCAAGGAGCAGATGAAATTTTTGCAGGCTATTCAAAATACATTCCTGGTTTTGCAAGAAGTGGTAAGCAGGCACAAAATTGGCGCAGCACTCCACGAAATAAAAACGTTAAAAAATAATAACCAGCATTTTAAATGGGGAATTAAAAATCATTTAGCTGCATTTTTACCTGCACATGCAACTATACTTTTAGAGAGAAAAGATTACAAAAAGACAGCCCATCATCCGTTTATAAGTAACGATTTTTTGCACCATTTAAAAGGCCATCAATGGGATGGTATACACAGGCCTATAGTAACCAAGCTTAATGATATACTGCATTTTAATGTAACCGAAATGGGATTAGAGGAGTTGCTGAGATTTGCCGACAGAAACAGCATGGCACATGGTGCAGAAGTAAGATTGCCCTTTTTATCGCATGAGTTGGTAGAGTTTATTTTTTCACTACCGGCTACCTATAAAATACACGACGGGTTTACTAAATGGATTTTACGCAAATTGGTTAATAATAAACTACCCAACGAAATTACCTGGCGAAAAGACAAAGTAGGTTTTGAGCCGCCGCAAAAACAATGGATGCAAACACCACTTTTTGAAGATTACACCATGGCCGCAAAACAAAAATTGGTTGACGCAAAAATATTATCTCCCAAAATATTACATAAAAAAATTGATCCTACTGATGCACATGCTGCCAACAATTATGATTGGAGGTATTTAACTGCGGCACAGTTTTTATAAATCAATTTTATTCGCTTTTTATATATCATTTTATTTTCTGCACCTTTGCATAAATTTTTATTAAATGAAATGAGCCATAACAAAAAGTTGATGCCAACCAAAATGTTTAATGGCGAATTCAATGTGACTAAAATAAATAATGTTAACACATGAAAAAAGCAACAAAGTATATACATGCAGGTGCTGTGCCAGATCCTACAACCGGTGCAATAATGACGCCTATTTATCAAACCAGTACATATGTTCAGGAAGCTCCTGCAAAACATAAAGGGTACGAATATGCCCGAAGCCAAAACCCAACACGTAAGGCTTTGGAAGATGCGTATGCCGAAATTGAAAATGCAAAACATGCACTGGCATTTAGCAGCGGCGTAGCAGCAACAGATGCTGTTATAAAACTTTTGCAACCCGGCAATGAGGTAATTTGTGCCAATGATATGTATGGTGGCAGCTATCGTTTGTTTACAAAAGTATTTGCAAAATTTGGTATTAATTTTATTTATGTTGATACTACCGATGCACAAAATGTTGCCAATGCAATAACAGAAAAAACAAAACTGGTTTGGTTAGAAACTCCGACCAACCCCTTAATGAACATAACAGATATTGCCGCAGTTGCAGCCATTACAAAACAAAAAAATATTTTATTAGCAGTTGATAATACATTTGCTTCGCCGGCATTGCAAAACCCATTAGACTTAGGCGCTGATATTGTAATGCACAGCGCCACAAAATACCTTGGCGGCCATAGCGACGTTATACAAGGCGCCTTAATGATAAATAGCGATGAATTAAGAGAGCAATTATATTTTATACAAAAAAGCTGTGGCGCTGTGCCCGGCCCAATGGACTGCTTTTTAGTTTTAAGAGGCATTAAAACACTGGGCATACGCATGAAAGCCCATTGTGAAAATGGAAAAAAAATTGCTTACTGGTTACAGCAACATCCTAAGGTTGCAAAAGTATTTTGGCCCGGATTTGAAACACATCCCAACCATGCCATTGCAAAAAAACAAATGGCTGATTTTGGTGGCATGATAAGCTTTACATTAAAAGACGAAAGTATGGAAGAAGCAAAAAGAGTATTATCCAGCACACATTTATTTTCGTTAGCCGAAAGCCTTGGCGGTGTTGAAAGTTTAATTAATCATCCGGCAACTATGACACATGCCAGCATACCCAGAGAAGAACGCATAAAAAATGGATTAAGCGATGGATTAATACGGTTAAGTGTTGGTATTGAAGATGCAGATGATTTAATTGAAGATTTGAGTAAGGCCATAGGATGATGCTTTCACCGCAGAGTACATGAGAACACTGAGTTTACGCAGAGAAATTATCTTAGTAAACTTTTTTACTCATTTATATGCTGTTTACAAAAAAGTTATTATCTCCTTTACCCAATAGAAAACAAAAAATGACTAAAGAGAAATTAAATGAAATAGGTGCAATTATTTTAGACGCTTCAATAAACGTACATAGAGAACTTGGACCAGGCTTATTAGAATCTGCTTATCAAATTTCTTTAAAAAGAGAATTAGAATTACGAGGCTTAATTGTTACATCAAGAGTGCCAGTTGAATTAGTTTATAAAGATGTTGCCTTAGGCAAGGCTTATGAGATTGATTTATTGGTAGAAAATGAAATTGAAATAAAATCATGTGACGGGATTACGCCAATTTTATTTCACAAATAATAACTTACTTAAAATTATATAATAAACAATTAGGGTATTTAATTAATTTTAATGTGCCACTTTAAAAGAAGGATTTAAAAGAGTTGTAAATAATTTCTAAACTATACCCTGTAAACAAAGATGAATTTGAGTTTTATGCTGAAATTTTATTTTTCTCTGCGAAAACTCCTTTTGCTCCTTTCTCTGTGGTGAATAAAATGAAACAAAAAGAAATTAAAATATTACTTGATAAAAAGGTTGATCAATACAATCAACCTTTTTTTATTGCAGAAGACCCAATATCTATTCCTCACCGTTTTGCACAACAACAAGATATTGAAATAGCAGGTTTTTTTGCAGCAATATTGGCTTGGGGGAATCGTAAAAGCATTATTAATTCTTGCAATAAATTAATGCAATGGATGAACAATCAACCGTATCAATTTTGTTTGCACCATTCCCAAAAAGATTTACAACAACTCCTTAATTTTAAACACCGTACATATAATACAACGGATTTATTGTATTGCATTGCGTTTTTTAAGCAACATTATTCTATAAACAACTCATTAGAATCGGCATTTACAAAATGGATGAACAAAAAAGATGAAACGGTTGAGAATGGATTAATTGGCTTCCATAATTACTTTTTTTCGTTGCCAGATTTTCCGGAAAGAACAAGGAAGCATATTGCCACTCCTCAAAAAAAATCGGCATGCAAACGCTTAAATATGTATTTACGTTGGATGGTAAGAAGTAATATAACCGGCGTTGACTTTGGTTTGTGGAATAGCATTAAACCTTCGCAACTTATTTGTCCTTTAGATGTACATGTAAGCAGGGTTGCTAAAAAGTTAGGCATATTAAACCGTAAACAAAACGATTGGCAAGCAGCAATGGAATTAACCAGTTATTTAAAAACTTTAGATGCATGCGATCCGGTAAAATACGATTTTGCTTTATTTGGTTTAGGTGTAGTAGAGAAGTTTTAAAGCCTCATATACATAAGGATAAAGAGGGTTGGCATTTATTTTATAACCTGCCCAAAAACCTTTTGCAACAAAGCTGTATTTCTGGCTTGTGCCTTTGTTCGGATTTCTTTTTCTTTTTCTTCTATTTTATTAAACATCATATTGGTAACTAAGCCGCTCATTAAATTTCCTAAATCTAAATTAAGCTTATCGCCTAATAGCAGCTTAGCCGGTGCCACCAAATCATTCCATTGTTTGGCCAATTTGTATTCATCTAAAGCGTTATTCATTTCTGGTGCAATGGCTTTGCGTAATGTATCGCCAATTGTTTTACGTAAATAATCGGTACAGGCGGTGCCGCCGTTTTTTACAATGCCAACAGCATCACCAATATCCATTTTTTTTATGCCTTGTAAAAATATAGGCACACTTTTTTCAGCTGTTTTTTCGGCAGCTGCCGATAGTGTTGCTGTAAACCGATTTACTTCTTTGCCAAGCCCCAAGGTTTCCAATACATTTATTACCTTATCTACATCTTTGGGCAATAAAGATTGCATTAAAGCTTCTTTACTAAATGCTCCGTTTTTGCCCAGCAAATTACCGCCGTGCTGTGTACCAAAACTTAATAATTCTTTAATAGCAGCAGTAGCATCTTGTGCTGTAAACAAGCCTTTTAATGTACTGCAGCTATTAATTCCCAAAAAGATAAAATAAATAACGGGTAGATGATTTTTTTCATGATTCAACTATTAAAAGTTAAGTAGCTTTAAGTATGCAAAACAATACACTTATATTACATGAGATGCAGACAAACTTAGAAAAGTTGTTTGATGTAAATATAAATATCCCCAAACAAAATTCAATAGACGAACTAATTCAAAATTTAAGTGTAGAAATTAACGAGTTGATTAATACCAATTTCGAAAAATTAATTTCAATTTTATACCGGATGGATGTGAGTGAGCAAAAAATTAAACATCTTTTAGCTTATAATAACCGTACAAACGCAGGTGTAATAATTGCAACGCTTATGGTAGAAAGAGAACTGCAAAAAATTAAAAGCAGAGCAGAGTTTGCTAAAAAAAGCAATGATTTAAATGAAGATGAAAAATGGTAACCGTTACTTTTTTTCGTACATCAACTCCTTCACCTTCTCCTTATCCTCCTTCTCATTTTTTAAATCGAACATGGTTCCAAATACATGGTCCCAAAGTGTACTGCTTACGCCAAATGCCTTTTGGTCTTCTTTATAATGATGCAAATGATGATTACGCCAAAGCCCCTTCATCCATTTAAAAGGCGGATGCCATGCATGTATGGCATAGTGCATACTTCCATAAATTAAGTAACCCATCATAAAGCCTGCAAAAAAAGTAAATGCATTTTCATGCATAATCAAATACATCAATAAAAAAATTATAGAAGCTATAATAAGGCTTGGTGCAGCAGGCATAAAAAGCCGTTGCTTATCTCTGGGGTATTCGTGATGGTTACCGTGTAAAATATAGTTTAATTTTTTTCCTCCTTCGGTTTTTGCAGTGTAATGAAAAACAAACCGATGCATCAGGTACTCAAACAAACTCCAAAAAAATGCACCCCCTAAAAATAAAAGCGCAATTTTTTGAATACTAAATTCAATGTTTATGTAAGAGTAAACAGGAAGTAAAATTATAACAGGCAAATACATGCTCCATATAACCAAGGGATGTGTTTTGGTAAGGTATTCTAACAAGCTATTATTAAATAATTGTGCCTGCCCTTTATTGTGAATTTTCTCGAACTCCATAATGTAAAATTATATAATATTTTTTATTCATAAAATAAACTAATCCAATTTTTATGCTATTTTATGAATGCTACGCTTCTTTATAAATTTCCAAATTATCCACTCGGCAATAAGTAAATTTAAGCCAGCCAAGCCATGCAATAATACGGTATCTGTCCATAGGCGCTATATCTGTAAAATTGGCCAGTATAACTTTCCAGCTCCTCAGTGTTATAGCCGAAAGTGTTAAAGCAAAGCTTCTTATCATATAAATTCGGTGTGTTGCAAAATCTTTTTGTACTGCTTTAAACAAAGCAAACGCAGTAAAAAATATCCATAAAAAAGATAATAATACAAACGCAATACGGCTACTTAAACCTCCATTTGCATAAAAACTCATAAGCAACCCGGCCGGCCCGGTTACAAGCAAAATATTTATAACATACACATAACCAAGCCCTCTGTGCAATTTTGGGTACTTTTTAAAAGTACTTACTAAACTGTGTAAATCCTGCTGCTAAAACAAGCATACTGCTAAAAACGTGTACAAAAAACGCTATCCGCCACTCTGTAATATGTATATAATCTTGTTTAAGTTGCAAAAAACCTGCTTCCGTATTTACAGGTATGTAAATAAAAATTATTCGCAGCATTAAAAACGAAAAAAAGGCTAAAAGAATAATGCTAACAAGGCCAATTATGTTTTTGTAAGAGGTCAATAATGTTGTATTTTACAATTCGTTAAACTAAAAATTATGAAAATATATTTTGCTGCGGTCACCATTTTTTTAGGGTTATCCGCCTGTAATTCCAATGTTAAAAGTACAGAAGAAAAAAAAGAAAATTCAATAGCAACTGTACCGGCGTCTCAAACAATTGTTAATTCTCCTTTACTGGGCTCATATGTTGGCCCATTCGGTGATAATAAAATTACATTATTAATAACTAAAGTTATTGGTGATACGGTTGAAGGCCGAAGTGTAGTGGGTGGTAACGACAGGCCGTTTAGCGGCTTAGCCACAAAGGCTAATGGAATTTACACCATTAATGCCAAAGAACCCGGCGATGATAAATATGACGGACAGTTTAGTTTATCTTTTGATGAAAAGAATACCAATGCCATTAAAGGAAATTGGAAACCATTTAAAGAGGGAAGCCACGGCGGCGCAAAAGATTTTTCGTTAACCCGTAATACATTTAAGTATTTGGTAGATGTTGGGCAATACCCACAAGCATCCAAAAGATTATTAAAAGAAGATGATGTGGCAAATATGATAAAGGAAGATTTAGAAATAATGCGTAACGAGATTTTTGCAAGGCATGGCTATTGTTTTAAAAAGAAACATTTAAGAGAGCAGTTTGAAGATAAAGATTGGTACATACCCAATACCGTTGATGTAAAAAACGACCTGACCGAAATAGAGAAGAAAAATATTGCACTTATTAAAAAGTACGAAAAATACGCCGAGGAATATGGTAATGATTTTGGGAGGTAATATCGTGGGACGCCTTCGTCTGACGATGAATAATATTAAAATTTTTAAATGGAATTTAAAATATTAGCTACATACGATAATTATGTTTTAGCAAATATGGCACTTGGCCTTTTGCAACAAAATAATATTAATTGTCATTTAAAAGACGAATATATAGTTACTATTGATCCTTTGCTTAACCCAGCTGTTGGTGGTATTAAACTTATGGTAGCTCAAGATGATTATACGCAGGCCATTTCAATTATTAAAACTGCCGAAAACGAGTATCTTAAAGGTTTTGCATGCCCATATTGCAAAAGCAATTCACTTATAGTAGAAGAGAAAAACGATACACCTAAAACTATTTGGGGAACCATAAAAAATAAAATTCTTTATGGTCAATCAAGTATTTATAGTAAAAAATATCGTTGCCAAAATTGTAAAAGTTTGTTCAACGAAATACCAATAGCTTAATTTGTTTAAATAATACAAATGGATACCATTATAACTTTTTTCTTCCTTTATTAAGGCTAAGTTTTTTAATAGTTGGCATGCTTATTTTTTGGATTATAGAAGGCGCTATTCCTTTTTACCCATGCGGTATAAAAAAAACAAATTGCAACATGCCGGAGTTAATATAATTTTTACACTCATTCATTTAATAATACATACATTTTTAGCATACATTATTATTTTGCTTAGCGACTGGTGCCTGCAAAACAAATTTGGCATAGTATACTGGGTAAATGCAGGTACAATTGCCACCATCATCATTAGTATTTTGGCATTAGATTTTTTTGGTGGCTGGGTTGTACATATTGTAGAGCACAAAGTGCCTTTTTTATGGCAGTTTCATGTAATACACCATGCCGATAATAATGTAGATGTTACATCCGGTCTGCGCCACCATCCCGGTGAAAGTATAGTACGGGGTATTTTCTTTTTTATAGCCATTATAATAAGTGGAGCACCAATGTATGCCGTAATGATGTTTCAAACGCTTATTATTATTGCTACAGCATTTACACATGCCAATATTAATTTGCCCAAAAAATTAGATTATGCTTTAAGTTATTTTTTGGTATCGCCACATATGCACAAAGTGCATCACCATTGGAAACAACCCTTTACCGACAGTAATTATGGCGCTATATTTTCTGTTTGGGATAGATTACTAGGCACTTTTATGCAGTTAGATAAAAAAGATATTAGGTATGGATTGGATAAATATTTCCCCAACGAACAAGACGAAAATATAAAGGATTTAATGATATACCCGTTTACAAAAAAATAAAATGATACGAAAAATAGTACTGGTTAGCCTTGTTGTATTTTCTGTTGCATTGTCATTTGCACAAACTAAATTAGTTTATAATGCCTATAAACCGGGGTTAAGCATAAGAGACAAACCCAGTGTTAATGGCACTGTAATTTCAAAAATTCCGTATGGCGAAAAACTAAGCTTAATAAACCCATTTACAGATACTGTACAAGTTGTAAATGAAGGATTAACTGGTTATTGGAATTTAATAGAATATAAAGGCAAAAAAGGGTATGTTGTTGGAGTATACTTGTTAACTATTGCTCCGCCCAAAGCCACTGTAAAAACAGTGAGCGATTATTTTAAGCAACTATCTCAACCCGCCGGCTTACCCGTAACCGTAAAAATGGGAACTCCGGATAATGAAATGTACAGTACGTATAAAAAACAATTATTTAAAAATGGCTGCGAAATACACGAAGCCGGCTTTTATGAATCGGGTTACAGTACTTACTTTATGCCGGAATTAACCATGCAGGAAGGTTTTATTATTACCCGGCTAATTCCGGAATTTAAAGATGTATTTGCAGCAACGGATATTTATCCAACAGAAAATAAAACAACAAAAGTAAAACGCCAGGGTTACGATTCTGATAAAGAAGTGATCGTTCAAAAAAATACAAGTGGTACATGGACAGATAAAATTATTGTAAATTATGAAGATGGCGCTTCTTACACGTTTGAATTATTTATCTTGAACGGGCAGTTGGTAATTAGTTATGGCGGCGGAGTTTAATTTTTAAGTCGTGTAACCTGCCTGCCGACAGAATGTTCGTAAAATGAGTTTTTTAAAATGAAGAAAATAGCATTTATACCGGCTCGTTATGCAGCCACACGTTTTCCTGCAAAGCTGATGCAGCAATTAGGTAGCAAAACAGTAATACGTACTACTTACGATAATACGGTAGCTACAGGTTTATTTAACGAAGTAATTGTAGTAACCGATAGCGAAATTATTTACAACGAAATTGTACAGCATGGCGGCAATGCCAAAATGAGCGTTAAACAACACGAAAGCGGCAGCGATAGAATTGCAGAAGCCATTGCCAATATGGAAGTAGATATTGTAGTAAATGTTCAGGGCGATGAACCTTTTGTACAAAAAGAACCACTTCAAAAATTGTTACAAGTTTTTGAAGATGATGCGGTACATGTTGCATCGCTTATGCAAATTATTACAGAAAAAAAATATATTGCCGATCCTAATTATGTAAAAGTGGCTGTAGATAAAAATATGAATAGCCTTATGTTTAGTCGTAGCCCAATACCTTATCATAGGGATAGCACCATTTCACCCACTTATTACGAACATATCGGTGTTTATGCATTTCGTAAACAAGCCCTATTAAATTTTTCATCATGGCAAATGACACCACTTGAAGCTGCTGAAAAAATTGAGTGCCTTCGCTATTTAGAAAATGGTATTCCGTTAAAAATGATAGTAACAGAATATATGGGTGTGGAGATTGATACGCCTGAAGATTTGGAGAGGGCAAATAGATTACTTTGATTTTTTTTACACAGATTACTTAGATTACTTAGATTACTTTCACAGATAAACACAAATAAAATCTTTATAACAATTGTTAAACTCTTTTTATCTGTGAAATTCATCTGTGGTTAATTTGGTGTTAATTCATCTTGTGGTTAAAAAATTTATCTTCGTAAAAATCTTCTTATGCAGTTTAGAAATTTTAAAATGATCGGCTATGTAGTATATGGTCGTGGTAGTTTTAATCAATTAGATGAAATAATAAAACCACATCGTAAACCTGCCCGTTCCGAAGGCGGGGCCAATGCTCCAATGGTATTTTTAGTAGACCATTATTTTGAAGGCAAACCTCTTGCTAGTAGAATTCCTTTGCAAGGCAATGATAAATTAATTTTTGTAGATGTTACCTACGAACCCAAAACTACATATGTAGACAGTTTGGCTAACCAATTAAAAGAAGAGTTTGGCACAATAAGTGGTGTAATTGGTATTGGTGGCGGTAGTGCCATGGATTTAGCAAAAGCTGTTTCATTAATGATGAATAACTCAGGCTCCTCTGCCGATTATCAGGGATGGGATTTAGTAAAAAATGCAGGCGTGTATAAAGTTGGAATACCTACACTTAGCGGCACTGGAGCAGAGGTTAGTCGAACTACAGTATTGACAGGCCCAACAAAAAAATTAGGGATGAATAGCGACTTTACGCCCTTTGATCAAATAGTACTTGATCCCGAGCTTACGGCCGATGCTCCTGCCAATCAACGTTTTTATACAGGCATGGATTGTTACATTCACTGCATTGAAAGTTTAACAGGTACATACTTAAACGAATTTAGCAAAAGCTATGGCGAAAAAGCTTTACAGCTTTGCAGAGATATTTATGTTCATAAAAATACATGGGATGCCGAAAGCGATGAAAAATTAATGATGGCAAGTTATGCAGGAGGCATGAGCATTGCATATAGCCAGGTAGGTGTAGCCCATGCCGTTAGTTATGGGCTAAGTTATTTATTAGGCACCAAACATGGTATAGGTAATTGTATTGTGTTTGATAAGTTGGAAGAATACTATCCCGAAGGTGTAAAAGAATTTAAATGGATGGTGCAAAAAAATAATATAGAAATACCGCAAAATATTTGTGCTAATTTAACGGATGATGATTTTAATAAGATGATAGACGTGTCACTTAGCTTAAAGCCGCTTTGGGAAAATGCACTAGGCAAAGATTGGGGAAAAATTATTACCAGAGAAAAGCTTAGAAAATTATATGAACAACTTTAAAAAATTATTTGAATGAAAAATTTGTTCGATAAATCTACTTTAGATGAAGTTGTAAAAAGATTAAATAGCCTTAACTCTCAATCCCAGCGCCAATGGGGTAAAATGAATGTGGCGCAAATGCTGGCGCATTGCAAAGTTGCTTTTGAAATACCACTTAGCAGCAAGCCATTTCCTCGAATGTTTATGGGTAGATTAATGGGATGGTTGATAAAACCAATGTTGTTTAACAAAAAACCGCTTAAAAAAAACAGCCCTACGGCATCTGAGTTTATTATAAAAGTGAAAAAAATTTAGATGAAGAAAGAAAAAAATTAATAGATAGTGTTACTAATTTTCAAGCAGCCAACCCAAGCGAAATAGAAAAAAAAGTACATCCGTTTTTTGGAAAATTTACCGGCGACCAATGGGGTAAATTTATGTATAAGCATTTAGATCATCATTTGCAGCAATTTGGCGTTTAATGCACAATTTATTTACAGCTTTATTAATCTATTTACAGCACACTCCAAAGTGCTTTCTTTTTTACTAAAACAAAAACGTAAAACTTTATTATCTGTTTCTGTTTTATAAAACGCCGATGCAGGAATGGTAGCTACCCCAAAATCTTTGGTTAACCGAATGGCAAATTCTTTTTCGGATTCATTACTTATATTGGTATAACTGTATAATTGAAAATAGCTGCCAAATGACGGTAACGGAGTAAATTTTGTTTGCTTCATCAATTCAATTAAATAATCTCGTTTTTTCTGTAAAAAATTACCCAACTGTAAATAGTTTTCTTTTTGTTGTAAAAACTCTGCCAATGCAAATTGCATTGGGCTGTTGCAGGTAAAGCAATTAAACTGATGCACTTTTCTAAACTCTTTCATTAGCGGTGCTGGAGCTATGCAATAACCCAGCTTCCAGCCTGTGCAGTGATACACTTTTCCAAACGAAAAACACACAAAGCTTCTTTCCAGCAACTCAGGATATTTTAAAATACTTTCATGTTGTTTATCATCAAAAATTAAATGCTCATATACTTCATCGCTAATAATAAAGATGCCTGTATGTTTAACAAGCGCTTTTAACTGCTCAATATCATTTTTACTTAACACACTACCTGTTGGGTTATGTGGCGAGTTTATGATTATTGCTTTTGTTTTGCCGGTAATTTTTTGCTTTACCAAATCCCAATCAATAGAATAGCTGGGATAATTAAGCGGTATTAAAACAGGCACTCCGCCATTTATTTCAATATTGGGAATATAGCTGTCGTATGCAGGTTCAAACACAATCACTTCATCGCCGGGTTGTATTATGGTTGTAAGTGCTGTGTATATGGCATAAGTACCGCCGGGTGTAATGGTAATTTCGGTATCAGGGTTTATTTTTGTTTGGTAAAGCTGCTCTACTTTTTCGGATAGTCTTTCTCTAAGTAAAGGCAAACCATTCATATGTACATATTGATTATAGCCTTTTTGCATGGCTTGATTAACCAATGCAGTTAATTCGCTACTCATTTCATAATCAGGAAAGCCTTGCCCAAGATTTATAGCGTTGTGCTCTACAGCCAACGAACTCATTACAGTAAAAATAGTTGTGCCTACGTTAGGTAATTTACTATTGATAAGTGGCTGCATTTAAATAGTGTAATTAGTAACAATTTGTTTTATAAAAACTTATCTCCTTTATTTCGTTTTACTTCTGCTACATATTCTTTTATTTCTTGTTCCTTATCTTTTTACAAATAAGTAAAACATCTTTTGTGTCAACAATTATATAATCGTTTAGGCCTTGCAGTAAAATTAATTTTTTATTGTCGGCATGCACAATATTGTTGGTGGCGTCTATTACAATTACATTATCGCCTGTAACGGCATTACCAAAATAATCTTTTTCTAAATTATCGTATGTACTTGCCCATGTACCTAAATCGCTCCAGCCAAATGAAGATGGAATTATATAAACATTTTCTGCTTTTTCCATAATACCATAATCAATGGAAATATTTACACACTGTGGGTAAATTCTGTCAATAGCTTCGGCCTCCAATTCGGTATTAAAATTATTTTTTTCGGCATCAAACACTTCATGCATTTCAGGCAAAAGTTTTTCAAATGCCTTAATAATGTTTTTTACCTGCCATACAAATATGCCGGCATTCCATAAAAAATCGCCACTGGCTAAAAAAGTTTTTGCTAAATCTTTATCGGGTTTTTCGGTAAAGGTTTTTACTTTATAAACATTTTCGCTTACGGCCTGTTGTTCGTATTGTATATATCCGTAGCCTGTGTTTGGATGTGTAGGCTTAATACCCAAGGTAACCAATGCTTTTATATGTGCTGTAAAATGCAATGCATTGTTGCACACTTTTATAAATGCTTTATCATCGGTAATTAAGTGGTCGGAGGGGGCACAAATTAAATTAGCATTGGGATTAAGTTGTTGTAATTTATACGATACATATGCTATACAGGGCGCTGTGTTTTTCGGGAGGGCTCACATAATATATTTTCTTTAGACAACTCCGGTAATTGCTCTGCCACAATATCTTTATATTGTTCAAAGGTTACTACATAAATATTGTCTTTTGGAATAAATTTTACAAACCTGTCGTATGTTGTTTGTATTAATGTACGCCCTGTATTTAAAACATCTAAAAATTGTTTTGGATAGTCTGTCCTGCTCATTGGCCAAAACCTGCTACCTATCCCTCCGGCCATAATGGCTACGTAATTATTTTTATTCATATGCTCATTCAGCAGTTTTTTGTTCGTTATTTAAATTATCCCTTCTCTTACCAAATCATGTAAATGCAATATACCTGCATATTGCCCGTTATTTTCTGCAACTAATTGGCTAATATTTTTTTGTTGCATAATTAATAACGCTTCTGTAGCTAAGGCGCTCTCTTCAATTTTTTGAGGATTAGCAGTCATAATATCTTTGGCCAATAAATTGGTAAAATCATTTGTTTTTTCCAACATCCTTCTTAAATCACCATCTGTAATTATTCCTAAAATAGTATTATTTGCATCTGTAACAACTGTGGTACCTAATCGCTTTTTTGTCATTTCTACAATAACTTCTTTAATACTTGCAGTTGGTAAAACCGAAGGTTTTTCGTTTTGGCTGGCCAAATCTGTAACCCGTAAAAATAATTTTTTGCCCAATGCGCCACCCGGATGAAATTTAGCAAAATCGTTACTCTTAAATCCTTTCAATTCCATAAGGCATACTGCCAGAGCGTCTCCCATTACCATTTGTGCTGTAGTGCTTGTGGTTGGGGCAAGGTTATTTGGACAAGCCTCTTGCTCAACGGTGGTGTTTAAAACAATATCGCTTTGGTTAGCTAAATACGATTGTACATTACCCACCATGCCAATAAGCGTATTGCCAAAGCTTTTAATTAACGGAGCCAATACTTTTATTTCGGGGCTATCGCCGCTTTTGCTAATAATTAATACAATATCTTCTTTTTGTATCATGCCTAAATCGCCGTGGATGGCATCGGCGGCATGCATAAATACTGCCGCAGTACCGGTGCTATTTAACGTAGCAACAATTTTTTTTGCAATAACAGCACTTTTACCAATACCGCTTATAATTAACCTACCATTGCTTTTAGCTATAATTTCAACGGCTTTTACAAAGTCATTGTTAACATATGCAAACAATCCATTTATTGCCTTGGCTTGTAACTCAATAGTACGTAAAGCAACGGTTATTATTGAAGATGTATCCATTTAGTATGTGGCTTATCTACCATAATTATTTTGTTTTGCAAAAATACCTTGTTTGTAGCTCATTTTCTAAAATTATAGTTGTGTTTTCACTTTTTTTAAGTATCTTATAGTTTAATAAACAAACGTTAAAATAGGGAGCCTAATTACAATAACGCTTTTTTTAACTCATATATTAAAGTAACTTCGCTGCCCTTTTTATATATCCTAAAAAATTACATTGATTTGACAACGGTGTAGAGGAACATTATGACTACAAAAAAAACTGCAACAAAAAAAGCTGCTGCAAAGCAAACAAATACCGTAAAACATAATACAGCGGAACAATACAACTTATCAGAAAAACTTCAAGAGTATTTTGGATTTGAAGAGTTTAAATATCCGCAGGAAGATATTATAAAAAGCTTGCTTAATGGTAACGATACTTTTGTAATAATGCCTACCGGCGGCGGCAAAAGCCTTTGCTATCAATTGCCTGCATTAATAAAAGATGGTGTGGCTATTGTGGTATCGCCATTAATTGCTTTAATGAAAAACCAGGTTGATTTGGTTAGAGGATACAGCGACAATGATAATGTTGCTCATTTTTTAAACAGCACATTAAATAAAGGCCAGCAAAAAATTGTAAAAGATGATTTAACGTCCGGCAAAACTAAAATGCTTTATGTAGCACCCGAAACATTAACCAAAGAAGAAAATATAGATTTTTTTAAAGACTTAAACATCTCTTTTTTTGCAGTAGACGAAGCCCATTGTATAAGCGAATGGGGACATGATTTCAGGCCCGAGTATCGCCGCCTGAGAGAAATGATGGACATGATTAACGAAAACATTCCGGTAATTGCGTTAACGGCAACAGCAACACCAAAAGTACAAAGCGATATTCGCAAAAATCTTGGCCTGCGTAAACCTAATGTGTTTATTTCTTCCTTTAACCGCCCTAATTTATATTACGAAATTCAGCCTAAAATAAATTTAGATCAAACCAATAAAAGTATTGTACGTTTTATACAGTTGCATAAAGGTAAAAGTGGTATTATATATACATTAAACCGAAAAACTACCGAGGAGTTAGCTAAAATGCTAATGGCTAATGGTATTAAAGCCGTTGCCTATCATGCAGGGCTTGATGCTAAATTAAGAGCACAAAGGCAAGATGAATTTTTAAATGAAGATGTAGATGTAATTGTAGCTACCATTGCATTTGGTATGGGAATAGATAAACCCGATGTTCGTTTTGTAATACACTATAACATACCAAAATCTATTGAAAATTATTATCAGGAAACCGGCCGTGGCGGCCGAGATGGTATGGAAGGCAAATGCATTTTATACTACTCTCACAAAGACGTAGCCAAGCTGGAGCATTTAATGAGAGATAAACCGCTTAGCGAAAGAGAAGTGGGTGCACAGTTAATAAACGAAACCGTTAGTTATGCCGAAAGTAGTGTGTGCCGCAGAAAAACATTACTACACTATTTTGGAGAGGAGTACGATGATAAAGACAGTTGCGGCCACTGCGATAACTGCCTAAACCCTAAAGAAAAAATTGAAGCAAAAGAAGAAGCTACATTAGTTTTAAAAACCATTAAAGCCGTAAAAGAAGGCTTTACCATAGATTATGTAACCTTGGTTATTATGGGAAAAGCCAATACTGCTGTAAAAATGTACCGACACGATAAGTTGGATGTATTTGCCCAAGGCAACGATAAAGAACCGCATTTTTGGAACAGTCTAATAAGACAAATGCTTTTATCTGGCTTAATTGCAAAAGATATTGAAGAGTATGGCTTGCTTAAGTTTACCAAAAAGGGCGAAGCCTTTCTTAAAAAACCAACATCATTTAAAATTGTTTTAAATAATTTGTTTGAAGAAGCCAATGCCGATGACGAAGAAGGCGAATTGGCAAATGCAACTACCGGCTCTGCCGATGAAAAGTTAATGGAAATGCTAAAAGAGCTGAGGAAAAAAGTAGCAAAAGAAAAAAACCTTCCTCCCTTTGTAATTTTCCTTGAAAGTAGTTTGGAAGATATGGCCACCATGTACCCAACCACTGTGCCCGAGTTGGAAAAAATTAGTGGCGTAAGTAAAGGAAAAGCCCTGCGCTATGGCAAACCTTTTACCGAACTTATAAGTCAATATGTTGAGGAAAACGATATTATACGGCCGGATGATTTTGTAATGAAAAGTGTTGCTAACCGCAACAACAATAAAATTTTCATTATTCAAAACGTAGATAAAAAAATACCGTTGGAAACCATTGCCAAAACAAGAGATTTAAAAATTAATGAGTTGTTAGAAGAAATGGAAACCATTGTGGCAAGCGGCACCAGGTTAAATTTAGATTATGCCATAGATGAAATGGTAGATGAATACGAACAGGAAGAAATACTGGATTACTTTAAAAGCTGCGAAACCAGCAGCCTGCAGGTAGCTCAGGAAGAGCTGGCAGATAGCAATTTTAATTGGGAACAATTAAAACTTATGCGTATCAAATTTTTAAGTGTTTATGGTAACTAATTGAATATTTTAGATTGAATATTTAATATTTGGGAGAATACCCTTATTTTTGCAGCCCAATTAAATATTAAATAAGTAATTATTCGATATTCAATAAGGATGGTGCGGTAGCTCAGTTGGTAGAGCAATGGACTGAAAATCCATGTGTCGCCGGTTCAATCCCGGCCCACACCACAAAACCTCAGCAGAAATGCTGGGGTTTTTTTATTTTATGAATCATTTTATATACATCATATATTCACTAAAAGTAGATAAATACTATATCGGTGAAACAGAGTGTATTCAAAAAAGGCTAGAAATACACAATTCTGGTACCTTTAAAAATAGTAGTACCAAAACAGCATCAGATTGGCAAGTCGTAATTGCTTTTATCGTTAATGATAGAGTAGAGGCTAGAATTATTGAGAAATTTATTAAAGCAATGAAGTCAAGAAAATTTATAGAAAGCCTTGTTAGTGATAATAATTTTTACCTCAACTTCATAGCATTAGTTTACAAAAAATATAATATTTCGATTCTAAAATATTAAAATCCATGTGTCGCCGCCCCGAACGTTCGGGGCAATCCCGGCCCACACCACAAAAAAGCCTCAAATCTCTTTGAGGCTTTTTTATTTTTTGTGTAAGCCTATTTTAGGAAAAAAACAGGCCTTAATATTCCAATTTATTTGCTAAAAGACTGTCGTCTATAATTTCGACGAAAAATAAAGCATACAATAATTGTTTCAAAAATTTATTTACATTTACAGTTAATCTTCTATTATATTTTTGCTTATCTAAGGCCACATGAAGTGGCTTTTTGTGGGCTAATTTTAATATTAAATTAACCTTTTTCTTATGTTCATTTTATTACGGGTAAAACTGCTGGTTGTTTTCTTTATTGCAGGCCCTATCATAGTTTTTCCCCAATCATTAAGTATTAATACTGACGGAAGCATTGCCAATACTAGTGCTTTGTTGGATGTGAAAAGTATCAACAAAGGAGTATTAATCCCACGTATGTCACGTACACAACGAGATGCTATTACCTCGCCTGCAACCGGTATGATGATCTTTCAGAATGCCCCCGATAGTATAGGCCTATATTATTACAATGGAACTGTTTGGACGTAGATGGTGTCCAACTACAATACCGACTCTCTGGCCTGGAGAACTGGAGGAAACACCGGAACGATTGACGCAAGCAGTTTTATAGGCACCCGGGACAATGTGCCTCTCAATATCCGGGTGAACAATCAAAAAGCAGGCAAGATAGACCCGGTACTTTTCAATTCATTTTATGGCTACCAGGCTGGGAATGCCAACACAACCGGATCTAACAATTCAGTATTGGGACGTGGTGCAGACGTAGGTTCTGGTGCCTTGACAAATGCCACCGCCATTGGGGCCAATACGATCGTAAGTGCCAGTAATAGCCTTGTCCTTGGCAATAATGCAAATGTGGGTATTGGTATTTCTACCCCATCCGAAAAGCTGCATGTAATCGGAAATCTTAGATTTGACGGAGCCTTAATGTCGAATGGGAATGCCGGAACCACAGGCCAATTACTTATTTCACAAGGCCCGGGAACAGCTCCAAATTGGGGACATGTGGGTGGGGTTATTAGAACCTTTAAGGCCAGTGCCACACGAACAACGATTAACTCCACATCATTTATACAGGTTGCAGGACTTAGTCAAACCATTACACTAACAACCAATGCAGATGTGATGATATCAACATACGGATCAATTGAAACATTTTCTTCTTTATATGGAGGATCGGGAGCAATCGTTCAGGTCTTTAACAACGGAGTTGCCATCCCAGATATGTTTCAAACCATTGATGTAGACGATGCCCCAGGCTTCACTAATACAATGGCTCCATGGTCAATGATGAACTCGTTATCACTTACGTCAGGCACCTATACCTTCACTGTAAGAGCAAGAAAATATGCGTTTGACAACTTTTATGCTGGAGGAAATACCACAGCCCCCAGTCCTAACGAAGGTGCAATGATTATAATGGTTATTCCAAAATAAGCTTAATTCTTTTTGCCGGGTAAACTCTATTTATCTGTTTGAACACTTTGTTTCATTTCTTTACCAACACCCCCTTATCCCAGCAATGTGGTAAAATGGTTTGACTAAATAAAGAAATAAAATTAATTATATAAATATTTATAATACAATAAATTGTAAAATCAGAATATTTAGAATACGTAGAGTCGTACAACATCTATTATCAATTAACTTAAAATCCATGTGTCGCCGCCCCGATCCTTCGGGGCAATCCCGGCCCACACCACAAAACCTCAGTAGAAATGCTGGGGTTTTTTAATTGTTATTTAACCTTGCCATCCCGTCAATTTAGCGTACCTTTGCCGACATTTTAGTAGCAAAATATGCATAATTAATTGCAAATCAATCTACTATAAAATAACTTTAACAATGAATATCAGAAACATCGCTATTATTGCCCACGTAGATCATGGTAAAACAACGCTGGTAGATAAAATTTTGCATAGCACTAACATTTTCCGTGATAACCAGGAAACCGGTGAGTTAATAATGGACAATAACGATTTGGAAAGAGAAAGAGGTATTACCATTTTTAGTAAAAACGTATCGGTTACATATAAAGATGTAAAAATTAACGTAATTGATACACCGGGCCATAGTGATTTTGGCGGCGAGGTAGAACGTGTGCTAAAAATGGCAGATGGCGTTTTGCTTTTGGTAGATGCTTTTGAAGGGCCAATGCCTCAAACCCGTTTTGTATTACAAAAAGCGTTGCAATTAGGCTTACACCCAATAGTAGTTATTAATAAAGTAGATAAAGAAAACTGCCGTCCCGATGAAGTACATGACGCCGTTTTTGAATTATTTTTTAACCTTGATGCTACCGAAGAGCAATTAAATTTTCCAACTATTTACGGTAGCAGTAAACAAGGTTGGATGAACACCTCGTTAACACCAACCGATAATATTTTGCCTTTGATGGATGCTATTTTAGAGCATGTACCCGAGCCTTCTGTAAATGCAGGAACAACTCAAATGCAAATTACCTCTTTAGATTATTCTTCTTTTCTTGGCCGTATTGCTGTAGGTAAAGTAGCCCGTGGCAGCATAAAGGAAGGACAAAATATAGTGATGGTTCAGGCAGATGGGAAACAAATAAAATCGAAGGTTAGGGAACTTTATACTTTTGAAGCATTAGGTAAAAAGAAAGCCACCGAAGTTTTTGCCGGAGATATTTGCGCTGTTGTAGGATTAGAAAATTTTAATATTGGCGATACTATTTGCGATGCAGAATTTCCGGAGGCATTGCCGGTAATTAGTGTTGACGAGCCTACCATGAGTATGATGTTTAGTATTAACAACTCTCCGTTTTTTGGCAGAGAAGGTAAGTTTGTTACCTCTCGTCATTTAAGAGACAGGTTAATGAAAGAAACAGAAAAAAACCTAGCCTTACGTGTAGAAGATACAGATGGTGCCGATAGTTTTTTAGTTTTTGGTCGTGGTATTTTACACTTGGGTATTTTAATAGAAACCATGCGTAGAGAGGGTTTTGAACTTACAGTTGGTAATCCGCAGGTATTGGTAAAAGAAATTGACGGTGTAAAATGTGAGCCTTACGAAAACTTGGTGGTAGATGTACCGGCAGAATTTAGCGGAAAGGTAATTGACTTAGTTACGCAACGTAAAGGCGAAATGGTAATTATGGAAAGCAAGGGAGAAATGCAACATCTTGAATTTGAAATTCCATCAAGAGGATTAATTGGCTTGCGTAGCACCATGCTTACCAGCACTGCCGGTGAGGCAGTTATGGCACATCGCTTAATTGAATACCGACCATGGAAAGGAGTAATACCCGGCCGTAATAATGGAGTATTACTATCTAAAAATACAGAAAGAACAACAGGTTATTCTATTGATAAATTACAAGATAGAGGTAGATTTTTTGTAGATCCGGGAGATGAAGTTTATGCCGGGCAAATAATTGCCGAGCATATTAAGCCGGGAGATTTAAACGTAAATGCTACAGAACCTAAAAAATTAACTAACCATAGAGCAAGCGGTAGTGATGATGCCAGCAAAGCAGCGCCTAAAATTTTGATGACCTTAGAAGAGTGTATGGAATACATTCAACAAGATGAATGTATTGAGGTTACACCAAAAAGTATTCGTATGCGTAAAGTAATATTAGACGAAAACGAACGATCTAAAGTAAGTAAGCAAATGAAAGCCGAAGTAGCCTAAGTTTCTTTTTAAATATTTATAAGCCCAAAACTTAGTTTTGGGCTTTTTTATTGAAATAAAAACAAACTGCATGTGTAGCCTTTCACTTTAATATCTTTGCTGCAGTATAAAAATATGATTCCTAATATTTTTCATTTTGTTTTTGGTATGGCTGCCGATTTTGGTGGCAGGCCTTTTTCATTATCGCATTATCTTGCCATAAAATCGGCGGCAGATGTAAATAAGCCCGATGCTATTTATTTCCATTACGAATTTGAGCCAACCGGCGAGTGGTGGCAAAAAGCAAAACCGCTTCTTACTTTAAAAAAAATAAAAGCACCCGATAGTTTTATGGGCAGGCCATTATACCATGTGGCGCATAAGGCAGATGTGGTAAGATTACAGGCTTTAAAAGAAACCGGCGGCATTTATCTGGATTTAGATACCATTTGTGTTAAGCCGTTGCATCAACTTTTTAATCATTCGTTTATTATAGGGCAAGAGTTAAAGCCGGAGTATATTCCGAAAAACTGGCGGCAAAAAATAAAATATGCCATTCGGAAAAAGTTTCAATCCTCTAATACTAATAATATTAACGGCCTATGCAATGCTGCATTGCTGGCCGAAAAAGATAGTGTGTTTGTAAATTTATGGCTTAATACATATTCATCCTTTCGCTCCAAAGGAAGAGATAAATATTGGAACGAACACTCTGTTTTTGTGCCTATAAAATTAGCGGCCGATAATCCCGATAAAATAACATTGCTTGGGCCATACGCTTTTCATTACCCGTTATACAACAAACCGGGATTGGAGGCTATGTTTGAAAAAGTAACCAATTTTCCGGAGGCATATTTACATCACCTATGGGAATCCTTTTCGTGGGATAAATATTTAAGCCACTTAACCGTTAAAGACATTTTTGAAAAAGATACTACGTATAATTGCATTGCCCGAAGATTTTTATAATCAAAAAAAAATTAAATGAAAGTAGGTTTTGCAGGCAGATGGAATCCTTTAGATAAAACGGCATGGTCGGGCACATACTTTCATTCGTATAATGCCATAAAAAAACATTACCCTGTTGAAACTTTTTATTACAAATGGCCATGGCATGTACGGGAATCACTTATACTTCATAAACAATTTCAAAAACTTATTCATAAAAAGGCAGCGGTTGAGTTTTTAACCGGTTACGCAAAATATTTTAGCAAGCAATTAGAAAAAGAAATACTTAAAAGAAAGGTTGATGTATTATTTGTTCCATCTGCGCCGCAATTAATTGCATATTGCAAAACAAGTATTCCTGTTATTTACATGACGGATGCTACTTTTTTTCAACTGCAAGGCTATTACCCTTTATTTAAAGATATTGCCCCATACAATATTAATCAGGGGTTAAAAATGGATAAACTAACCTTTGAAAATGCCGCACATTGTATGGTTGCATCGGAGTGGACAAAACAATCCGCCATTAATGATTACAAAATTTCAACAACTAAATTAACCGTTGCTCCGCTTGGTGCAAATTTGGATAAAATACCGGCATTAAATGAAATCAACACATCAAAAAATAATATTTGCCAATTACTTTTTTTGGGTGTAGAGTGGGAAAGAAAAGGCGGACAAATTGCATTAGATACATTTTATAAATTAAAAGAAGCCGGATTGCCAGTACAATTAACCATTATTGGTTGTGTGCCACCAGTGAGGTGTGATGATAAAGATATTACCGTTATACCTTTTATAAACAAACACAACAGTGAAGAAGCTGTAAAGCTGTATAATATTATTTGCAACAGCAATTTTTTATTATTACCTACTAGAGCAGAGTGTGCCGGAGTTGTTTTTTGTGAAGCAAGTGCATTTGGTGTTCCTTCTATTACAACCAATACCGGAGGTGTAAGTACTTACGTAGAGGATGGCGTAAACGGATTTGCATTGCCTGTAAATGCAACAGCAAACGAGTATGCACAAAAAATACAAAGTTTGTTTGTTAATGAAAACACATATAATCAGCTTTGCTTATCAAGCCGAAAAAAATATGAAGATGAATTAAATTGGGATAGTTGGGGAAAAGCATTTAGTATTATTGCAGAGCAAATTTTGAATAAATAAATTTTTATAGTTGCCAATACCAGTTTCTACCATACAATTTTTGCAAAATTATTTTGACAAAATATTTGTTGTAACGGTGCCTCGTTTTACAGAAAGGCATAAAAAAATATCGGCCAATTTAGAAGGTTTACATTTTGAATTCTTTTGGGGAGCAGATAAGTTGCAACTTAATTTAGATACAGCAAAGCTAGACGGGACTTACGATGAAACAATAACCAAACAATTACAGCGCCAGGGAAAACCACTTAATTTAGGTGAGCTTGCCTGCGCCCTATCGCACAAAATGGTGTATGCCGAAATGGTTAAGCACAATTGGCAAAAAGTATTGATTTTAGAAGATGATGTGTTGCCGTTATACAATAATCTTCATTTGCTAAAAAATGCCATAAGTGAATTGCCCGATAATTGGGAGTTGGTATATTTTGGTTATTTAAAACACGAAAAAGTAACAAGTGGCCTAAAGGCAAAACAGCTTTTTTACAAAATTAAAAGCAAATTAGGCTTAATGAAATGGACGTATAAAATGGTTGGTAATTTATTGCCAAAGCATTACAGCCAGCATTAAAAAAGCCGGATTTCACGATTGTACACATGCTTATGCCGTAACAATTGATGGGGCAAAAAAGTTATTAAACGTTCAAACACCGGTGGTTTACAGGGCAGATGATTTGTTGTCTGCAACAATTTTGAAAGGAGAATTAAACGCCTTTGTAACAGAGCCAAAGTTTTTTGATCAGGAGGTTTTTCAAAATGCTACTGCACAATCAGAAATACGATAGTTTATTTTTTTTCGTCAATTTTTTTCTTAAGGCTCTCAGCTAACTTGGGGTTAATTACTTTTAATTCTTCGTAGGTTTTTAAAGCATTTTCTTTTTGATTTAACTCTAAATAACACATACCAATATAAAAATACGGAAGGTCTATTTTTGAAACAGCTATATTTTTATTAAACTGTTCAATAGCCTCATTATATTTTTTTAATTTGTGGTAAGAGTATGCTATTTCTCTATATGCAGGCCGATAATCATTATTAATAGCTAAAGCCTTTTTTAAATATACTATTGCGCTGTCTTGTAATTGTAAAGCATTAAAGCTCCATCCAATATTATAATTTATTTCGGCGCTTGTATCAGCGTTAAGCAATACCAGTTTTTTAAAATAAAATAATGAAGAGTCTGGCTTCCCTATTACATTTTTGTACAAGACACCAAGCCCATTGTAAGCAATTGCATTGTCTTTTTTAAGTTTAATTGCTGTTTTAAGGCAAGTTAGCGCATCCTCTTTGTTATTCAACCTAACCAATATTAAACCGGCTTGAGTGTAGGCTTTGTAATGTTTAGTATTTTTTGTAATGGCTTTATTAAAAGAACTTAGTGCATCTTGCAATTTGTTTTGTTCTAAAAATGCAAGGCCTTCGGCATAATATGCATCTGCCGTTTTTGGTTTTTGTGAAAAAGCCAATAACCCAACTAACAGAAACAAAAAAAATAATACGCATTTCGCCTTCATACTGCAAAAATAAAATCTGAGAATAAAATAAAAAGCTAAAATTTAAAAAAATATTGTAGCTGCAAAGGTATTGTTATATAGCTTTGCAAAAGATGAAAAAACCTTTTTTAGTTTTATTTTTTATGTGCTGCTTTTTACTGCAACATACAATTGTAGCAAATGCACAATGCTCTGTTTGTACAAAAAGCGCCCAGCAACTTGGCGAAAAACCGGCTAAGGCATTAAATGGCGCAATCATTTATTTAATGATGGTACCTTTTGCAATTGGTGGTGTTATTGGCTATCGCTGGTGGAAAAATAACAGGTAATTGCCTGTTAATTATTGCTTTTTGTCAATTGATTTATGGCTCCCATCACAGTAAGGCGGATTTTTTGTATGCTTACAGTTACAAAACCAAATTTCTTTTTCCTCTGCAAATTCAACCTTTAAACTTTTATAAGGCATTACTGCCTCACCATCTTCATTTATTACATGCTCTATTTGTTTATGTGCACCATCGCAAAAAGGTTGCTTTTGGCTAAGGCCGCAAGTGCACCATGCGTAAATTTTTCCTGCCTCTACTTTTACCATAGTTGGCTCACATGCGGCAATTTTTGGTAGATTTTTATTTGGTATTGTTTCCATGTTTTGTTGTTTTTAAAGAAGCCCTTTATAAGCCATTTTAAATGCATGCTTTAAATGCGATGCAAATATAAAGGGCTTGGGCTTTTTGTAATGAAAAATTAGTTTCCTGTTTTTTATAACATAAGCAAACATTGCAGCAGAAAAATTTTTACCATCCATTTTTTTTAAAATAGCAGCATATTCAAATAACGATTTATTTTGCTGTGGTTTAAATGAATTTTTGCTGCAAAATGTTTCAATAAAATAAACGCATTGCTGCCTTAATTGCTGATTGCGGCTTTCCTTATCTTTTATAGACACAATATTTCTGGAACTGTTATTTTCATGCACTCTATGCCAGGTAAGCGTTTGTGGTATGCAGCCAATTGTACCTGTTGCTGCTGCAAACATACTCATCCACCAATCGTAAAAAATATCTTTAGGAAACGGGATACACTTTTTTACAAATTCTTTTTTAAACATGCAGGCATGACCATGCACAGGGCTGTTAAATACAAGTTTATGCATATCATCAACCGGCGTATAAACAATTTTTGGTGCAGCAGTTTTTGCTTCAAAATTATCGTTGGTAAAATTTCCTGAAAGAGAGTAAACAAAAGATGAATCCTTTGGCCATTGTTTCATCATCAGTTCAATTTTGTTTGTTTCCCAAATATCATCCTGATCGCTGATGGCAATGAGCTCGCCATTACAAAGAGCAATGGCTTTTTCAAAATTTTTATTGTATCCTATATTTTTTTTATTTTCAAAAACTTTTATGTTTTTGTGTAGTCCAGCATATTCATGTAATATATTTATCGTGCTATCTGTGGAAGCGTCATCAACAATAACAATCTCGGTATGGTAATAGGTTTGGTTTAGTAACGAGTTTAATTGCTCTGCAAGATATTTTCCACCATTATAAGTACACATGGCAATCGACACTAATTCGGTATTACTTCCGTTTACCATCATGCAAAAATATTTTTTAGAGTATAATACAGTTTACTAAAAAAACTATCACTTTGCTTTTGATGCAAAAACTGAGGGTATTGCAACATTATATTTCTTAAAAAATGGGGGTAATAATAGGTAGAAACAAATTTATATGCAACTCCTGGGCGTTTAAAAATATCTTTGCCTTGCTCCATTGCCTTTAAAATATTTTCATCGCTGGTAAATTCGGCCCGATTAAACTCGGTGTGGGCAAAGGATTGAATTTTGTATTTAATTTTTTCAACGCCTCCCAAGTACGAAAAATGCCAACCAGCTTTAGGAATTCGTTTAAGATTGTTGCGCCGGTCCCTTAATTGTTGCGGAGTAGTTGCCTTAAACTGTTTAGCTGTGCACAGTATGCTTCCATTCCACCACCTTTCTATACCTATATTCTGACAGTTTAAAAAATAATAATGAAAAAGCATAGATAAAGCAACAGGTTCGTTGATAGCATGTATTTTGTGTAGTAGTTTTGGGTTTGGAATTTCATCAATATCACCCAATAAAATCATATCATCATCTGCCGCATGGTTTACAGCGGCCAACAATGCATTACGTTGTTCATATTCCATTTTCCAAGAAGCACTGTCGGGTGTATAGCTTGTAATATTCGCAGAAAAATCTAACCCCTTGGTAGATTGTTTAATTGGCACATAAATTATTTTGTGTAGCCAGGGTTTAAATAGTTTTTTATTTTCTTCGAAATAATAAGGCTTGGGTTTGCCCGAGAAAGTAATATTTGACTCAACAATTAAAAAATTATCTACCTTTTCATTAAGCAATTTTAAACGAAACTCCAGCAGCTCCAATTCATTAAAAAAGAGAAAACAATCAATAATTTTCATAAACTCGTTTGTATTTAAGAATATTGGTTTATAAACTTGTACAAGTTAAAATCTGTTCCCAAGTTTTCAACTCTGTTTTTTATTTCTTCTTTATTAATATCCTTCATTCTTTTTTGTTGTATAAGATAGTACGCTTTTTCTGCCAGCAACCAGGCTTTTCGTTTGTTAACATTGGTTTTAAGTTGCATAATAATTGTATCCAACAAGTTTTTTGTTCCATTTTTTTGCGATGCTATTGTTTTAACTATTGGTATTTCGTTTGTACGGTTACTAAAGGAGGGTGCAAGCATTAATCTTAAATTTTTAACAAACGTATCAGCATCTGGCCTGTCGGCCTTGTTCACAACAAAAATATCGGCAATTTCCATTAAACCGGCTTTCATAGTTTGCACTTCATCGCCAGCCTCGGGTACTACAACCACTACAGTAACATCGGCAAGGCCAGCAATTTCAATTTCGCTTTGGCCCACGCCAACGGTTTCAACAATTATATAATCAAACGGAGCCGCTTTAAGCAAATCGCTTATTTCAATAATTTTTGGATGTAATCCTCCCAAAGAGCCTCTGGTTGCCAACGAACGTATAAATACATTTGGGTTATTATACCACTCACTCATGCGTATTCTATCGCCAAGCAATGCGCCTAAGTTAAACGGAGATGAAGGATCAATACATAATACAGCTACTTTTTGCCCATTACTTACTATTTCTGTAATCAAAGCATCTACCAACGTACTTTTACCTGCACCGGGAGGGCCCGTAATGCCAATTATGGGCGTATTGCCCAATGGTAAGTTTTCTAAAATTGCAGCGTATCCTTCAATTTCATTTTCAATAAACGAAATACATCTGGCCAATGTTTTTTCATTGCCTTGCTTAATTTCGTTTAATTGTTTTTGCCACATGTAGCAAATTTCAAGTTTACACACCCAAATTCCAAATTAATTAGTTGTTTTGTAAATAAGTATGCACAAACTATCAGTAGTTATTATAACAAAGAACGAAGCTCATATTATTGAGCAAACAATTTTAAGTGTATTATCGGTTACAGATGATATTGTAATTGTTGATAGCGGAAGTACGGATGATACTGTACTAATTGCCAAAAAACATGGTGCTAATGTAATTGAAACAACATGGGATGGATATGGTAAAAATAAAAATAAAGGTATTGCTGCGGCAAAACATAACTGGATACTTAACCTTGATGCAGATGAAGTGATAGATGAACAACTACAGTCTGCAATAAAAAATTTACCCCTCATTAATGAAGACGAAATTTTTGAAATGCGGTTTAAAAATTTTTATTTAAATAAATGGATAAAGTATGGCGAGTGGGGAAACGATAAACATATACGGTTATTTAACAGAAATAAAGTAATATGGAATGCAGCAGCAGTACACGAAAACTTAACCATATCTCCTCAAACAAAAAAAACGTTGCTTAATGGAAGTATTTTGCATTATACAGTTAATAACAAAGAAGAATATCTTTTTAAAACAACCAACTATGCAATGCTAAATGCAAAAAAATATTTTGCTCAGGGAAAACAACCAACTTTGTTTAAGTTGTTATTTTCGCCATTATTTTCGTTTGTGCAAAATTATATAATACGATTAGGTTTTTTAGATGGTAAGGAAGGTTTTATTATTGCAAAAACAACCGCACTGTATACTTTTTTAAAATATAAATATTTAAATGCCCTGCATAAAAATCAGGCACATTAAAATTGTACCATGAACAACATAAAAACTATTTGTTTTGATTTTGGAAATACCAGGCTTAAAGCAGCCGTATTTATAGGCGATAAATTTGTAGAAGAAATTATTTTACCAAACGACGATATACATACTATTGAAAGGTTAATCGAAATTCAACGGCCGCAAAAAGCAATTTTATCATCTGTAATACATCACAACCTAGCTATAGAAAATTTGCTTGCACAAAAAACAAGGTTTCATAAATTGTCACATCTTACCAAAGCAAATTTTACATCGCCTGTAGGCAAGCCCGAAACTATAGGGGCAGACAGATTAGCCCTGGCTGCTGCCGCAGTACATTATTATCCCAATAAAAATAATTTAGTAATTGGATTGGGCAGCTGCATTACGTATAATTTTATAAACCAATACAACGAGTTTATAGGCGGCAGTATTTCGCCGGGAATGGATATGCGTTTTAAAGCCATGCAGGTATTTACTGCAAAATTGCCCGAAGTAAAAGCCGACTGGAATTATCCGCTAATTGGCTACGATACCAAAACAAATATGCAAAGTGGGGTAATTGCAGGCATAGCCTTTGAAATACAGGGCTTTATAGATGCCTATTCCGAAAAATACAGCAACTTTAACGTGGTTTTAACCGGTGGAGACGCAAGCTATTTTGCCAGTAGGCTTAAAAACAAGATATTTGCCGACTATAATTTTTTATTTAAAGGCTTATATGCACTCAGCGAAACTAACAATGGCTAAATATTTATCGGTTCTTTTGGTGGCTTGTATTATGCAACTTACCTCACAAGCTCAGGAAAACTCTCCTTACTCCCGTTATGGAATTGGCGATTTAACCCCTAATCACAATATTTTAACCCGTGGCATGGGTGGTATTGCTGCCGGCTATGCCGACAACCTAAGCCTTAATTTTACCAATCCTGCCGCCGTTTCCAATTTGGCTTTAACAGCATTTGATATTGGTGGCGATATAGATATACGAACACTTAAAAGCAGTAATCCTGCAAAAAAATTCACGTCTGCCAATACACTTATTTCTTATATGGCTCTTGGGTTTCCGCTGGCTACTGAAAAAATGCGTAAAAAAAATATTAGCTGGGGCTTAACCTTAGGCCTTAAACCGGTTAGCAGAATCAACTACAAAATAGAAAAAAATGAACGCCTAACAGGGATTGATAGCCTAAACACTATGTATGAAGGTACCGGAGGCGTTAATCAGGTATTTATTGGTACAGGCTTAAAAATAAAGAACTTTAGTTTTGGTTTTACAACCGGCTATATGTTTGGCAATAAGGATTACAGCACACGTTTAAATTTTATGAACGACACGGTTTCCTATCAAAAATCTAACTCGGCAACACAAACAAGGGTTGGTGGTTTATTTTTAAATGCAGGAATACAGTACCAAACCGAAATAAATAAAGATGCCACATTACGCTTTGGTTTATATGGCAATATGCAACAAAAAATAAATGCCAAGCAAGATATATTAAGAGAAACGTATATCTTGGATGCAAGTGGCACGTCTTACCGAATTGACAGCGTTTATGATAAAAAAGATATAAAAGGCAAGCTGGAACTACCTGTTTCAGTTGGTTTTGGTGCTACTTATACTAATAAACATTGGTTAATAGGTGCCGATGCAGAAATGACCAGTTGGAGTAAATACCGTTTTTATGGAGCAACAGATAATGTGCAAAACAATTTTACGATACGTGCCGGCGCACAATATTATCCTGCAAAAGATAATACACCGGCAAAAAAATATTTTAGCTTTGTAAAATACCGTGCCGGCTTTTATTACGGAACCGATTATATAAAACTAACCAGCAACCGAAGCGAATTTGGCTTTACAGCCGGAGCAGGTTTACCACTTACATCACTACAAAGATTAAGCTATTACAACGCCGATTATGTAGTACTTAACACCGGCTTGGAAATTGCTAACCGAGGCAATATAAAAACCAATTTAAGAGAAAATATAGTACGTATTAGCATTGGCGTTTCTATGAACGCTCGTTGGTTTATGAAGCGTAAGTATGATTAAAAAAAAAATAGATACCAGCCTTATATTTTCATGGCATCATCGTTGCGTCGCAATCCTTTTATCTGCAGTACTACTATTTAGCTTTACCAGCTGCGAAAATGATGAGGCCGAAGTAAAAAATTTATCTGCCAAAAGCTTGGGTGTAGAGGAAGCCACCAATGTAAAAGTTAATTACACAACAGGCGGCAAAGCAAAAGCACAATTATTTTCGCCATTAATGTTACGGGTACAGGATACAACTTCGTATGTTGAATTTCCTAAAACACTTCATGTAGATTTTTATAACGAAGCCGGAGTAATAGAAAGTATTTTAGATGCTAAATACGGCAAATACAATGAGCAGCAAAGCAAAGTACTATTAAAAGATAGTGTACGTTTTATTGGTCTTAAAAATGGCGATACACTTTACACCAACGAATTATATTGGGATAGAAACCGCCCCACCTATCAGTTTTATACCGATAAACCGGTAAGGGTACTTACCAAAGCACAAATAATAAACAGTATTGGCTTTGAAGTTAGCCAGGATTTTAAAGACAAATGGTTTAAAAATACCACCAACAGTATTTTTAGAGTTCCAACCTCACAGTTTCCCGAGTATTAGTTTTTGCATTTCGTAAAGAAACAAAACAAGCAATTGCTTAAATTTGTTTTCTATCTAAACAAAAAAGTTATGCAATATCGCCGCCTCGGAAAATCCGGCCTTCAGGTAAGTGTTCTTTCCTTTGGAAGCTGGGTAAGTTTTAGCAAACAAATTAATGATAAAGTTGCCGATGAATTAATGGGCATTGCCTATGACAAAGGCGTCAATTTTTTTGACAATGCCGAAGTATATGCCCTTGGCGAAAGCGAAAAAATGATGGGAAGGGTTTTAAAAAAGAAAAAATGGGATCGTACATCGTACACCGTTAGTAGTAAAGTATTTTGGGGCTGGCGTGGTAAAGACAACAAGCCCAATCAATTTGGCCTTAGTCGCAAGCATGTAACAGAGGCTTGTAACGAAGCCTTGCAACGCCTGGGAGTAGATTATTTGGACATGTACTTTTGCCACAGGCCCGATAAAAATACACCTATAGAAGAAACCGTATGGGCAATGAACCACTTAATACAACAAGGAAAGGTTATGTATTGGGGTACAAGTGAGTGGAGTGGTGTAGAAATTATGGAAGCTCACCGCATTGCCGAAAAATATAAATTAATTGGCCCCACTATGGAGCAGCCACAATACAATTTATTTGAACGCAATAAAGTAGAAAACGAGTTTTTAGAAATATATAAAGGCGTGGGTTTAGGCACAACCATTTGGAGTCCTTTAGCATCGGGCTTATTAAGCGGTAAGTATAATGATGGTTTGCCCAAAGGAAGCCGCTTTGCACTGGAAGGTTTTGATTGGCTTAAAGACAGATGGATGATGGATGATAAAATAAAAAAGTTAAGAAGTTAATGAATTAGCCACTAAGTTAGGCGTAAGCACAGCATCATTAAGCATTGCATGGTGCATTAAAAACCCCAATGTAAGTACGGCAATATTAGGTGCTACAAAAAAAACACAATTGCTCGATAATTTAAAAGCATTGGATGTTGTTGAAAAACTTACGCCGGATGTAACTGAAAAGATAGAAGGCATTATGAAAACCAAACCTGTGTTGCCCGAATATTAAAGATGAAAAAAGTAACACTTTATGGCATTCCAAATTGCGATAGTACAATAAAAGCAATAAAATGGTTAAGACAAAATAACATTAATTTTGTTTTTCATGATTATAAGCAAAGCGGTATAAGTAAAGAAAAATTGCAAGAGTGGAACAGTAAGGCAGGTTGGGAATCTTTCTTTAACAAACGAAGCACAACGTGGAGAGAGTTATCGACAGCTGCTCAAAATAAGGTAACAGATTTTTCATCTGCCATAAAAATAATGATGGAAAATAGCAGTATTATTAAAAGACCAATTATTGAATTTGATAATGAAATAATAATTGGCTTTGTTGAAAAAGAATATCAAAAACTAAAATAAGATAAATATGAAACGTAATGCAACTGCTGTTTGGAACGGCACAGGTAAAGAAGGCACCGGCCATTTAACCACACAAAGCACCACATTAAATAAAACACAATACAATTTCACCAGCAGGTTTGCAGATGGTGTTGGAACTAATCCGGAAGAGTTGGTTGCAGCTGCACATGCAGGGTGCTTTGCCATGAAATTAAGCTTGTATTAAATGCCGCAGGGTTTACCGCCACAGATATCGATGTAAATTGTACCATTACTTTAGAAAACGGCGCAATCACTAACGCTCATTTAATAGTAAAAGCAATAGTACCCGAAATAAGCAACGAAAAGTTTGATGAGTGCATGGAAGATGTAAAAGAAAACTGCCTTATTTCAAAATTACTTAATACCGATAAAACATACGAGGTAAGCTTAAGCAACTAAAAAACAAACAATGTCTTTTAAAAACAAAACAGTTTTAATAACCGGCGCCAGTCGTGGCATTGGTAAAGCAATTGGTTTGCGCTTAGCAAAAGAAGGCGCTAATATTGTTATTGCCAGTAAAAGCGTAGAAGAAAACCCAAAGCTGGGTGGTACTATTTTTAGTGCGGCAGCCGAAATGGAAACTGCCGGAGGTAAAGCCTTAGCGGTGCAATGCGATATACGTTTTGAGGATCAAATTGATAATGTAGTACAACAAGCTGTTGAAAAATTTGGCGGGATAGATATTTTAATAAACAATGCATCTGCCATTAATCTTACACCAACAGAGCAAACAGAACCTAAACGTTTTGATTTAATGTACGATATAAATGTACGAGGCACATTTATGGTAAGCCGTGCCTGTATTCCGTATTTGAAAAAGGGAACCAATGCACATATTTTAAATTTATCGCCCCCTCTAAATATGGATTTAAAATGGTTTCAAAAACATTTGGCATATACAATTAGCAAGTATGATATGAGTATGATTGCCTTGGGTTTATCCGCCGAGTTAAAACAATACAATATTGCTGCCAATGCATTATGGCCACGTACCACCATTGCAACAGCCGCTGTAAATAATTTATTAGGCGGCGAAATGTTAATGAATATGAGTCGTACTGTAGATATTATGGCAGATGCTGCTTATTTCATTTTATCTAAACCATCTACCCAATGCACCGGCAATACCTTTATTGATGAAAACGTATTGGCTGCAGAAGGAATTACCGATTTAGAAAAATATGCCGTAGTTCCCGGCGGCACATTATACAACGATTTGTTTGTATAATTTTTTTATCTGCATGCAACAATTTTTTAAAATGTTATACTTTATTAAGCCGCACTTAGTGCGGCTTAATAATTTGTTAAAGAAGTATTGTATATGATGAACGGTTACCGTTTAGCAAACAGTACTTATAATTTCGTGTAATCAAACTTTGTAAAAAGAGCGATTTTTTATAGCCAAACTGTATAGCCATGAATTTTAAACTATTAACTGCTTTTGCGGTAAGCTTTTTGCTTTGTATTACATTGCAGGCACAAACCGAACAGCGCAAGCTACATCCCAAACGAATTAATGTTTCCATTAAAATAGATGGTGTGTTAGACGAGGCAATATGGAAAGATGCTCCCGTAGCAGATAAATTTACCATGCTTCGCCCTGCGCCTTTTGTACCTGAAAGTGAAGCCAATGGCACATTTGTTTACTTTTTATATGATAACGACGGATTGTATGTTGGTGGAAATTTAAAAGAAAAGTTTAAAGATAGTATTGCATCTGAATTAATAGGTAGAGATGGTTTTGGGAATAACGATTTTTAGGAGTAGTGCTTGACACCTACAACGATAAATTAAACGGGTTTGAATACTTTGTAACACCGCTTGGCGAACAAATGGATGCCAAAGTAGCACCCAATAACAATGGTAATAGCGAAGATTTTGGCTGGAATGCCGTATGGCAAAGTGCTTCAAAAATAAATAATGATGGCTGGAGTTTTGAAATGTTTATTCCCTACTCTGCCATACGCTTTGGTAAAAAGAAAATACAGGATTGGGGATTAAATATTGTACGCCGGAGGCAAAAAAGCGGACAGCAATCTTTTTGGCAAAGTATAGACCCCAATAAAAATGGTTTTTTAACACAAGAAGGTATGATGCTGGGTTTAGAAGATATTAAACCACCTTTGCGGTTGCAATTTTCTCCTTATTTTTCTTACTACCACGAAAAACCCGAAGGCGAAAAAAAATTGGAAAGGAAGAATAAGCGGTGGAATGGATGTTAAGTATGGTTTAAATCAAGCCTTTACATTAGATATGACGTTGATACCCGATTTTGGCCAGGTAGTTACCGATAACAGAATTTTAAACCTTTCTCCATTTGATGTTCAGTTTAATGAAAACAGGCCTTTTTTTACAGAAGGAACAGAATTGTTTGGTAAAGGGAATTTGTTTTATAGCAGAAGAATTGGGTTGGAACCAAGTTTTAGTAAATACAACCCTCATTCCGGTAATGATGATTTAGTAGAATATCCGGGTCAGGCTAAAATTATTAATGCAACAAAAATTAGTGGACGTACTCAAAAAGGGTTAGGCATTGGTGTTTTAAATGCGGTAACTCAAAAACAGTTTGCTACATTCTATAATCCATCTACTAAGGAACAATACCAAGAGGAAAATATGCCATTAACTAATTATAATATTTTAGTTTTAAATCAATCCTTAAAAAACAACAGTAGCATATCGTTGGTAAACAGTAATGTTTTAAGATCCGGAGCCGATAGAGATGCTAATGTAACTTCTGCCCTGTTTGATTTCAATGACAAAAAAAATATGTGGAATGTGGGAGGAAACATAAGTATTAGTAATTTATACGGAGTAGAAAATAAGCCCGTAACCGGCTATGCCCATAGCCTATATTTTGCCAAAACCAGCGGCCGCTTTAATTTTCAGTTATGGCAAGATATGTTTAATGCCAAATATGATAAAAGTGATATGGGCTTTTTTACCAATAACAATACGATGGATCAAGGATTATGGATGGGTTATAATTGGACTAAGCCAAGAGGATGGTATAACCAAATACGTATGAATATAAATACTTGGTATAGTCGATTGGTAACACCTATAGATTTGTATAAGGGCAAACAAAACATGTATCAGGGAACTGGTGTTAACTATAATTTTAACGCACAAACAAAAAAACTATGGTGGTTTGGTGTAAACATAAATGGCGGTTTAAAGTATGTAGATTTTTATGAGTCCAGAATATTTGGAAGAATTTTTAGAAACACAGGAAGAATTGGAATGAATGCATTCATGGAAAGTAATTCTGCAAAAAAATTATCTTGGGGAGCTAATATATTTACCGGCGTTGGCGGTGTTACAAAACGAACTAGTTTAGATCTTGGGTTATTTGGAAAAATTAGATTCAATAGTAAATTTTCTGTAGATCATAATATACAAGTTAGCAACACCAATAATCAGCCAGTTGGGCATTTAACAGATATTCAGGCGGTGGGGCATTGACAGATACCATTGTTTTTTCTAAAAGAGATTTAAGAACTGTTGAAAATGTAATGAACATTAAATATAGTTTTACAAATAGAATGGGATTAACTTTTAGAGCAAGGCATTATTGGAGTAAAGTAAATCCCAAGCAGTTTTATGTATTAGATTTAGAAGGTAATTTAAAAGATCCCAATTTTTTGATCACGGAAAATGTGAGGCAAAACTATAATTTCTTTAGTGTAGATATGATATACACATGGCAATTTGCACAAGGCAGTTTCTTAACATTGGCATGGAAAGATGTTGGCGAGTCTTTTACCCGTAGTTTTGAAAAAGATTATTTTAAAAACCTTAGCAATACAATTAGTAACCCTCAATCCAACAGTTTGTCGTTACGGGTAATTTATTTTATCGATTATCTTACAGCAAAAAAGAAACTGAAGAAAAGAGTAGCATAAATAAAAGCTGCAAACGAATTGCAGCTTTTAAAATTACTTATTCATTATTTTCCGGCCGCATCATTGGAAAAAATAACACATCTTGTATGCTGTGCTGGTTGGTTAAGAGCATGGCAATTCTATCAATACCAAAACCAATACCGCTGGTTGGCGGCATGCCATATTCAAGGGCACGTAAAAAATCATGGTCTATAAACATAGCTTCATCATCACCCCGTTCCATTAGTTTTACCTGCTCTTCAAAACGTTCTCTTTGCTCAATTGGGTCGTTAAGCTCACTGTAGGCATTGGCAATTTCTTTACCATTACACATTAGCTCAAAACGCTCCACCAGTCCAGCTTTGCTGCGATGTTTTTTGGTTAGCGGGCTCATCTCTACCGGATAATCGGTAATAAATGTAGGTTGTATATAATTGCCTTCGCACTTGCTGCCAAAAATTTCATCAATTAATTTTCCTTTACCCCATTTTTCATCGGCGTGTATTTTAAGTTCTTTACACACATTTCTTATTCCGGCCTCATCCATTTCACTAATATCAAAACCTGTATGTTCTTTAATAGCATCGTACATGGTTATACGTTTGTAAGGTGCTTTAAAATCTATTTCTTTATCGCCAACCAATACTTTTGATGTGCCGTTTGTAGCTATTGCTGCTTTTTCAAGCATTTGTTCGGTAGTATCCATCATCCACTCATAATCTTTATGCGCTACATAAGATTCAAAAACTTTAAACTCAGGATTATGGGTTCTATCCATTCCTTCGCTTCTAAAATTGCGACTAAACTCATACACCCATTCAAAGCCCCCAACAATCAATCTTTTTAAATACAATTCATTTGCAATACGCATGTACATGGGCACATCTAACGCATTGTGGTGTGTAGTAAAAGGCCTGGCAGCTGCACCGCCGGGGATGCTTTGTAATACAGGAGTGTCAACCTCTAATGCGCCATGTTCGTTTAAAAATTCACGAATGGCATTTACCATTTTGGTACGCTTAATAAAGGTTTCTTTAACTGCCGGATTTACAATTAAATCGGCATAGCGCTGGCGATACCTGAATTCCGGATCGGTTACTTCATCAAACGCTTCGCCATCTTTTTCTTTTACTATAGGCAATGGTCTTAATGATTTTGTAAGTATCGAAAACTCTTTTACATGCACAGATGTTTCGCCGGTTTTAGTTGTAAACACGTACCCTTTTATGCCAACAATATCTCCAATATCAATTAATTTTTTCCATACGGTTTGATACAGGGTTTTATCATCGCCGGTACATATATCATCTTGCTTAATATAAAATTGAATTTTACCAACAGCATCTTGCAATACGGCAAAATTAGCCTTGCCCATATCTCTTACACTCATAATTCTACCTGCAATACAAACGTCTATTGGTTTAGATGAATCATCTGCCCAAAGCTTTTTTATTTCTACAGATGTATGTGATACAGGATATAGCGCCGCCGGGTAAGCATCTATACCCAGTTTATTTAGTTCTGTTAATTTCTCTCTCCGGATAATTTCCTGTTCTGATAAATGTTGTGTACTCATAATTTATTACTGTTGACCAATAAAGGCTTTTTGGCGGCAAAGATACTTTATGCAACCCAATACTCCATATTTACAGTCTAATAACAAATGGAGTATTATTTGGCAAGAAACTTGTTTACCTTTAATTCAAATTTTAACAAATGAAAAGATTATTGTTTTATTGATGAGTGTTGTATTATTTACCGGATGCGATGTATTAAAAAGTTTGCCGCAAACATCTGGCATTGGTGGTATTACTGAGGCAGAGGCAGGACAGGGCATTAAAGAAGCGCTAAGCCAGGGCAGCCGGCGCTGTACTTCGTTTAAATAAAGAAGACGGCTTTTTTAAAGATGCTATATATAAAATATTATTGCCACCGGATGCAAAAAAAGTAGAAAATACTTTACGTGACCTTGGCTTTAATAACATGGTTGATAAAGCTATTTTACAAATTAACCGTGGTGCAGAAGATGCTGCCGGTTATGCAAAACCTATTTTTGCCGATGCAATTAAAAGCATGACGTTGCAAGATGCTATTGGCCTTGTAAAAAATGGTGATACAAGCGCTACACATTTTTTTAGAGAAAAAACAACCGAAAAATTAATTGCAGCTTTTTTACCTGTAATAAAATCTTCGTTAGATAAGGTGCAGGCCACAAAATATTATGGAGATGTAGTAAATAAGTACAATAATTTTCCTACTACGTTTAAAAAAATTAACCCCGATTTGCCAAGTTTTGTAACTGGTAAAGCTGTAGATGCATTGTTTGATTTAGTGGCAAAAGAAGAAGTAAATATTCGTACAAATATTGCTGCCAGAACAAGCGATATTTTGAAAAAAGTGTTTGGGCAAAAACTAAATTAATGTTGATTTGAAAAGAACTGATTAGCGGCCTTAACCCCGTTATCATAAAGCAGCAACTTATCTTGCTGCTTTGTTTTTTTTATTTGCGAAGATATATTTCCTAGCTTACATAAATGGTTCGGCCTTTTTCGTTTTCCAGGTTTGGGTATTTTCTGCTGAGCGTTTCCATTACTAAATTGGCAAATGCCGATAAATACTCTGATAGTTTGTTAATGTCATAAGCAGGGATTTTAATGCTGTTGTTATTTAACGAATCTATCTGTTGCGGCCGCTCTAATTTTATGCCTATGGTTTGGGTATTAAATTTTAATTTATCACACAACAATGGATTAAGTGCATTTTCAGTGCAGGTATCAAACATGCTTATTGGGTAGTTACAAAGCATGCCGCCATCTACATAATAATTTACAAAAGAAACTGAATCTGTTTTTTTTATTTTTTTCAGATTATTATCAAGCGCTACCGGTTCAAAATATAGTGGAACACCGCCGCTTATTCTTACCGCTAAAGCCAATGGAATATCGGGTGTTGTGGTGTACGAAAAAACCTCTAACTGTTGTTTGCTAAGGTTTGTACCGGTACAATATAAATCCTTATAAATTTCGGGAGTTGTCAAATGCAACTGATGCAACTGTGCAAAAGTTAATTGAGGATTATCTGTTTTAGCGGCTACTAATTGCTGCAGCCATAATTCAAAAGCGGCCCCTTTATATACGCCAAAATCTTTTTTAAATCTTTTATACTTTCCTAAAATACCACCTTTACCATCGTTAAATTTTTGAATGGGCAATTCAATCATCATGCTGTCAATTTCTTTAACCCGGTAACCCAAACAAATCATTAACCCTGCAATTGAGCCTGCAGATGAGCCTGCAATTTTTTCTATTTGAGGTAAAATCCTTTTTTCTTCCAATACACTAAATACACCTGCATACGCCAAGCCACGTACGCCACCACCTTCTAACACAAGGTTTTTGTAATTATATGTTTGTTGAGAAAAACTACCTAACGGAAACAGCAATGCAATTAGTAAAATTTTCATTGAGCAAAATTAAACTATTGGGCTTGCTGCAAAAGTTAAATGTCAATTAAATTTCAATAGCCAAAAGTACTTGCCAGGCGGCTGTTACATCGCCTTTATTTAATAATTCCTTAGCATAGATATGTAACTCTTTTTCCATTTCAACCGGATTAATGGAATAGTATTGAATAATGTTTTTTAACCTATCATCGTTATATGCAGGGTTAACTGCAGGCATTTCATTTATATTAGCTAATTGCCCTAAATTATTGCCGTTAAGTATTTTACTATTTTTTATAGATGCAGGCAAAGCATCTACACCAATTCCTAACTGCGTATTAGGCTTTGCAACTTGAAATAAGTTGGAGTTATCAACCTTACAATACCAATCGCCGCCAAGCCGTGCCACTAAGTTTAATTTTAGTTGATCTATTTTACCCTCGGCATTTAAAATACTGTTATCAATATGCATTACCAATACCTCTGCAATTACTAAATTACCTGCCCCGCCTTCAGTTCCTAATGGTTTTACTTCGTTTACTTTACATTCTAATTTTATTTTGCTTTCTTTTACCATAGGTGGGTTTACCTGTGTAGCTGCTTCCATGGTAAATCCGGCTTTTGTAAACTCATTGGTTCCTTTAGCAAACTCACAACTTGCCAACGACATTTGCTGCACCATATCGTAATCAACAATATTTATTACTACCTCCGGTACTTTCAATACATTTTGTAACGTATGTTTTGTGGTATTGTCTCTTACTTTACGTGCCGGCGAAAAAATTACAATTGGCGGGTTACTGCTAAATAAATTAAAAAAACTAAACGGACTTAAATTAACATTTCCTTCTGCATCAATGGTAGATGCAAAACAAATTGGCCGTGGAGCAATGGCATGCTGCAAATAATTTTGAGCATCCATTGGTTTTAAATCTTTTAGATTAAGTATCATTCTAAATAGAACGCAGATTTTTTTGATAAATATGATTTGTTACGATTTTTGTCTGCGTCAATCCTAAAAATCATAACCATCTGTGTTCTACACTTTCTTCAAATCCAAAATAGAAAACCCACTCTCATCCTTCACAATTGTGTTACTTAATTTTCCTAACGCATCAATTTCCATTTCTACAACATCGCCTTCTTGCAACCATTGCTCTTGATAGTTTGCATCATTCAATTTGCCGGTACCATTTAACTCTAAAAAGCAGCCTGTACCTACTGTACCGCTACCAATTACATCTCCGGCAAATAGGTTTACACCATAGCTTGCTCTTTCAATAATTTCGGCAAATGTCCAATCCATATCGGCTACATTGCCCTGGCTAACTTGTACGCCATTTACCCAACATTTCATATTTAAATTCCATGCCTTGCCTGTATGATTTGGTTTGCATGCTACTTCGTACTGCTCCAGTTCGTCTAATGTAACCAGTATTGGCCCTATTACAGTGCTAAAATCTTTTCCTTTTGCAGGCCGAAGATTTAACAGCATTTCTTCCATCTGTAATGTTCTTGCACTCATATCGTTCATAATCATTAAACCACCAATATATTCATCTGCCTCGGCAGCTTTAATGTTTCGGCCACTTTTGCAAATTACAATGGCTGCCTCCAGCTCAAAATCTAATTTTTTAAAATGATCGGGCATACAAACAATATCACCGGGGCCTTGTATGCTGTTGTGATTGGTAAAATAAAAAATAGGGTATTGGTCAAACTCTGCGATCATATCTACCTTACGGTTACGCCTGGCCGCAACTACATGCTGCCTAAAGGCATAGCCATCTCTGCAACTGGTAGGAAAAAGGAACCGGTGCCATTATTTCTGCTTCGTTGTAGGGTGTATTTACAGCTCTTTTGCCCAACGTTCCTTCCTTTATTTGTTTTTCAGCGGCTATTGCTATTGGCATAAATTCGTCCCAATAGTTTAAAAACATTGCCATGTTAGATGGAAGCTCTTGATTAACGGTATCAGTATCGTACAACACACCATCTATCAACATAGCCAATTGCGGATGATTATCTTTTAAGTAAGTAACTAACTTCATAGTTTAATTGTTAAATAATTTATTACCAAAGGTAAGATTTGCCTGATAGGTTTACATATTTAAGTGCTATTACAAACAAAAAACCCCTGCAAAAATGCAGAGGCCTTTTGCAACTTATATACAGTTGGGTTAGTTGTTTAACATAAGCGGCATAACCAACATTAGTAACTCTTCGTTTTCTTCCTGCTCGGTTGGTTTAATAATGCCTGCTTTGGTTGGTGTGCTTAACTCCATATTTATTTCGTTGGTATCGGCGCCACCAAGCATCTCTATCAAAAATTTTGCATTAAACGCAATTTGTAAATCTTCGCCATCGTATTGGCACTTCATTCGTTCGTTTCCTTCAAAACTAAAATCTACATCTTGTGCAGCTAATTGCAATTCGCTGCCGGTAATATTTAACGCTACCTGATTAGTACTTTTGTTACTAAATACACTTACTCGGCGTAATGCATTTTGAAAGTCGTTTTTATTAACCGTCATTTTATACGGATTATCAACAGGTATTACAACTTTGTAATCCGGAAAACGGGCATCTATCAAACGGCACACCAACTCGGTACCACCATGCTTTACAAATAAATGATTGCTGTTATAACTTACATTTAGCTCATCCTCATTGTCCGGTAACGAATTTTTTAATAAGTTCAATGGTTTTTTAGGTACTATAAAACTGTCTTTTTGAGGGCAGCTTACATCTGTTCTGGTATAGCGTACCAACCGGTGAGCATCTGTAGCAACAAATGTTATGCCTTTTTTATCTAGTTCAAAAAACACACCCGTCATTGCCGGCCTTAAATCATCATTGCTTACGGCAAAGATGGCTTTGTTAATGGCTGTAACCAATGCGGTTGATGTCATGGTAAAACTATTTGCATCATCGGCAGCCGGCTCTTTCGGAAAATTATCGGGGTTTTCGCCCATTACTTTGTACTTGCCATTATCGCTGGTAAGCTCTACACCAAAATTTTTATCAATATTAAAGTTAATGGTTGCTCAGGAATATTTTTTAACGAATCCATTAAAATTTTTGCAGGAATACAAACTTTGCCGCTGTCTTTGGCTTCAATATCCAAATGCACTTTCATTACCGTTTCTAAATCGGTAGCAACTACTGTAAGCTTGTTTTTTTCTATTTCAAACAAAAAATCTTCTAAAATGGGCAATACTGTATTGGTGTTAATTACACCACTAATTTGTTGCAATTGTTTTAGTAAGGCCGACGACGAAACAATAAATTTCATAAAATGTATCTTTTATTGAGCAAATATAAAATTAACAAACTTAAAACTACGGGCTATTTTTTAAACAATTTTTACTTAACCTTACGTAAATTGCTATTGTATGTTAAAATAACAGCATAATATGTTAGATAAATTGTTTGGCTGGGGTAAAAAAAAGCAAGAAACTAATCCATCCATCCGTTTTGGACGCTACAGCGATAACAACAAAACGGTTGAAAAAACCAATAAATGGACTGAGGCCGATAATCTTTTTAAAGAAAAAAAATACCACCAAAGCATTGATGCTTTTTTTGATTATTTAAGAGATGATGAGGCGGATAATGTAAAACTGCACCGCAATGGAAGCGATTTTAGTTTTGAAATTTATCAGGGAAGTAAAATAGTACGGGGCAAAGGCGATAACGATCATTTGTATGCCGAGGTTAGCCTTGCCAATATGCCGCAACTTAGTGTGCCGGTAATGCGTAGATTGTTAGATCAAAATTTTACATTGTATTACAGCCGCTACGCTTTGGATAATGAAAGACTGTGTATGCGTTTTGACAGTGATATAGAAACTGCCAACCCCAATAAATTATATTATGCCTTAAAAGAGTTGAGTACCAAGGCCGATAAACAAGATGATTTATTGGTGCAGGATTTTACCAGCCTGCAAATGGTAGATACGGAGCATGTAGATGAAATACCCGAAAGCGAAAAAGAAACCAAATATGCTTTTACACAAAAATGGATAAGCGAAGCCTTAGCTTACCTTGAAACGTTGGATGCCGAAAAATTTAGTGGCGGCATAGCGTACCTTTTACTTACACTGGTTTTTAAAATAGATTATTTAGTATGCCCCGAAGGCAAATTACAAGCCGAGTTGGAGAAAATACCACATATTTATTTTGCTAAAGACGAAAAGCCTGCGGTTGAAAAAAACAATGCAATGATGGAGGCGTTTAAAAAATTTCAATCCTTTCCCAAAGAAGATTTTTTTAAAAACCTGTTTAACAGCAAAAGCAGTTTTGCTATTGTAACGCCGCAAACACACAAAACAATTGCCGATGTAATTTATGGGGCAAATAACAATATGATATGGTACAGGGATAATAATTACCCGTTTATTGCACAGCAAATTTGCGAATATGGCATTTCATTTTGCCAATACTCTTACAGCTTACCAAAACCACTTACTCAATTATTTCAACTTTTTATGCAGGTTAATTACCCCGATTATTTTATGTCGCTTGGCTTTACGGAGGAGCTTTACAATGCCGAAAAAAATAAATTTTCATCAGAAGAAATAATTAACAAAATCAATACTATACAAACCAATTGGCGAAAAAAATATCCTAAGCTAGATTTTAAAACCGCCAATCTGAGGTTTGATAATTTGGTAAATTTTAATAACACATACACCAACGAGTTGGAGTTTTTAAATTTTGACACAATATAAATAATGCCTACACAACAAATTATAGAGAATTATCAGGATGCCATCATTCAAATTGCCACGCAAACCGGTACAGGTACAGGTTTTTATGTAAAAGAGTTTGATGTAATTGTTACCAACTACCATGTTATTGATAGCAATGCAGAAGTAACCATAAAGGGAAAAGCATTTGATAAAACCTTAAGCAGGGTTTGGTACACGGATAGAAAACACGACCTGGCATTTTTACAACCGCCACCACTGGCTAAATTGCCCGACATACGGTTGGGGGTGTACGAAACCCTAAAAGATGGCGACGAAATTGTTGCCATTGGCCATCCGTATGGGTTAAACTATACAGCCACTCAAGGTGTAATTAGTAAGGTAGACAGAATAAGAGACGGTCTTAAATTTATACAAATAGATGCAGCTATAAATCCCGGCAATAGTGGCGGTCCTTTGGTAAATGACAAAGGCGAAGTGGTTGGCGTAAACTCGTTTATAATAAAAGGTGGCGACAACCTTGGCTTTGCTTTACCGGTAAATTATTTACGCACTGCACTACAATTATATACCCCAAGCAAAGGACAACCAACAACACGATGCAGCAGCTGCGATTATTTAATTACAGCTGCCAATATAGATTCGGGTAAGTATTGCCCAAGCTGCGGCACAGAGGTTACGTTATTACAAATGCCCGAAAAAGAAATTGAACCTGTTGGTATTGCTAAAACAATAGAAGGTATATTAAAAGATTTAGGAAAAGATATTAAACTTTCTCGTAATGGTGCAAATAATTGGGAGGTTGAGGAAGGCAGTGCAAAAATTAAAATAGCGTACAATCCCGAAAATTATTTTATTGCCGGCGATGCGTTTCTTTGTCAAATGCCAACAGATGCCGTTAAAATAAAACCACTATATCAGTTTTTATTACAAGAAAATTTTAAGCTGCATGGGTTAACCCTTAGTTGTAACGGGCAAAATATTGTTTTAAGTTGTATTTTTATACGATTTGGATTTAACACCCGAAAATGGAAAGGAGCAATTTGAAAAATTATTTAAAAAAGCCGACGAATATGATGATGTGTTAAAAAAAGATTTTGGCTGCACCAATAGGTTAACAGAACAATAAGATAGTTACAACCAACGTACAAAAAACAACAAATGGAGTAAATTTTTTTGTTTACAATTAGTCATATCACTTGGATATAAAACAACGGATAAACACACCAATAATTACATAATGCTTACATGTTGTAATTATTAATTTTCTGAATTTGTGGCCATTTAATGCAATAACATGTTTGCAGATTTTACCGTCAAGGTACTTTTAACCGGAAGGCTTAATCCGCCATAAATTTCTAATAAACCTGTACCTATTGTTGCACTTGCGCCAGTATTTAAAGTTAGCGTATTTAAAGAACGGGTAGCAGAACTTGTCTGGTCAAAATTTAATGTTGCCGCCTTATCTGCAATAACAATATTAGAAGTACTGCTACCGGATATAGTACCTGTGTACCTTACAGAATTATTGATGGTTAAAGTATTTCCGTTTAAATAAAGTATTTTACCGGCAAGTATAGATAATGGACCAACGGTAGTATTACCACTTGGAAGCACCGGATGATTTGTTGCGGTAGTAGCAATAGTAACATCGCCGCCACTGGGCGCAACAAGGTTTCCGGTCCAATTACTTGCAGTACCCCAAACCGTATTTGTTGTACCAAGCCAAACATATCCTTCAAGTGTTGTTAATTTTGTAGTGCCAGTAAAAGGCGAAGCTCCTGTACCTCTCGACATAGTTCTGGAACTATCATCATACAAAACCGTAGTTGGTACAAAAGATAAATCAAATGTAAGTTTGTTGCCAGCTACCGGAATACTTATACCATTACCTGCATAAGATAAATTACCGCCACCCCAATCAAAAATAGTAATGGTTGTATCATTTGCAGGAAGTGCACCTTTTACATGTATTTGCACAGGCCCTCTAAAATAAGCAACATTACTACCTGCAGTTTTTGTCTGTGTGCCCATAGATATTACAAGCCTTTTGCCCGATTGACCAAAAGTTGTGGGAGCATTCCAGTTTACGGTGTTTACCGGGCTTCCAATACCGCCTTTAATGGTAGAAGCAGTGTCGGATCCTCCAACATAATCATCAAAAAATACAGAAATATCTCTGCCTAATGCTCTGTTAAAATAATTTCTTAACGTGTCTGCAGTAGCCGACTTTCCTGCAAGTTCTGTTTGATATTTGGTGAGTGTAGAAAAGAAAATAGAATCGCCACACATAGTACGAAGCATAGAAACAATCATTGCTCCTCTTTTATAAACAGTAGATCCATAATTTGAATTCCAAATTAAATCAGATGTGGTGGAGCTATTATTAGGAATCCAAGCACTCTGACTACTTAAAGAAATGGCTGAGTTTTTGTAAGATGTTCTTCTGGTAGCGGCTGATGCTGGTGTACCTACAGCAGGCACCATTTCTTGAGATAATGCATCACTATATTCTGCAAAACCTTCGGCCAGCCATAAATCGTTCCAATGTGCAAATGTTACATTATCGCCAAACCATTGGTGTGTCATTTCGTGTATAAGTACAGGTACGTTTGCTATTGTGCTAGTAGGCATAGACGACATGGTTTGGTGTTCCATTGCAGAAGTACCGTCCATTCCGTCGGAAAAACCATGTTTTTCTAATTTAAATGGGTATTCACCAAATAAAGATGTCCATTTTGTAAAGTTGGGTTTACTTTATTAGTAATTGCATTTTTTGCAGCAGTATGATTAGTACAATTTTTTAATAAATTATACACAACCTGCACATTGGTAGTGCCGGTATTTACGCTCCAATAGGTTCTGTTAAAACGAGCTACCGTTACAGAAACTAAGTAAGATGCAATTGGGTAATTTGTATGAAATTTAAAAATTCTACTGCCACCTACAATTGAAGAATCAATCATTTTTCCATTAGTAGCTACCCAAAATGTATCTACCGCAGCAGGGCTACCCCAAGGTACGCTTACAATAATATCCATAGAGTCTATTTTGTCTTGCATATCGGCTTTGCAAGGCCACCAATCTCTATCCTCGTAAGATTCAGATAATGTGCTTAATACATTACCGGCTGTTGTACCTGTAGTAAGTTGAAAGCCCTGAGCTGTATTAACAACATTAGGAGGCACACCTCTGTAGTAAACAATAAACGAATCAATAAAATTATTGGCAAGTGTAGTTCCTAAATTTAAAGTAACAATATTACCAGAACGAGTATAACCGGCATTTAAAGTAAATTTATTTGTTCTGAAACGTATCGAATCTACAAGTAAAACACTACGTAAATCAAATGTAATAGTACTAACACTGGCTTGTGTGGTTTTAAAATTAAATTGTACCGATCCTTTTATATATTTTCCAATAGAGGTATCAGGATTTAAACGCCAAAAAATTTTATGATAAATTACATCTATATTAGCTCCGGTGCCGCTTGTACCCTGCGACCTTGCTAAAATTGTTGACTTTATCTCATGTGCATGATGTGAATTCCTGTTTGCCTTTCCCTCAGCGGATTGAGCAAAAACAGTAACATTAAAAAAATTAATACAAAGAAAAAATAGGATAAAATGCTTCATGATTTACTTAAATATAAATTAGTTTTTCACTTAGGGTATAACGTACCATTTGCATAAAATATTGCTTATAAAGCGTAAATTTTAAAGAATGGTACATTTTGCAAAAATGAATACTCTTATTGTATTGTTGTTTAATTACAATGCGTATAAAAAAATTACAATGTGTAACGCTGCAAAAACATATATTCCTGCATCAATAAATTAGTAGATGGTAGCATTAAATGCTGCTGAAAATATAGGGTTAAAAGATTACTCAAAAGCAAATTTTCATTTAATTCGATACGATGATTTGGTAAAAAATATTTTGCAATGCACTTATAGTCTTATAAATAAAAGCGCATATACAATTAAACAAGCCATTTATACAGCAAAGCATAATAATTGCTTCGCTTTTTTTATATTTATGTTTTATGCGTAAACACCTTATTTATATTGGCATTTTATTTAGCTTTTTAGCTTATACACAAAACGCATATAGCCAAATCACACAAACCATTTCTTATACAACCAGAGAAGGGCTACCATCTAATTCGGTTTACCGAAGCATAATAGATAAAAAGGGGTTTTTGTGGGTAGCTACCGAAATTGGCTTGGCACGATTTGATGGTAAAAGTTTTAGAAATTACAGTACGGTTGATGGATTGACCGATAACGAAATAACCGATTTATTTATAGACAGCAGCGGCGTTATTTGGGTAATTCCTTTCAGGCGTACACCCTGTTATTATAATGCAACTACCGATAGATTTGAAAATGAGGATACCGATATAGAGATAAAAAAAATTGAATTAAATACAGCCTACCGGCCACATATATTACAGTTTGGCGGGGTAGCATTTTGTAATATTAATAGAGAAGTATTTATAAGCAAAAACAAGAAAACATATTTATTACCACATATACTTAGCCCTAAATCCACCATCCCGGTAAATATTATTGAGTATAAAAAAAACAGCTATTTATTAATTGCCGAAGACTCTATAAAAAGATACAGCAACGGAAAAACCGAAGCATTAAATTCATTAGGCAGGTATGTTGTAACAAGTGAAATAGTGGGTAATAATATTTATATCTCCACTACCAACTCCATCTTAGTTTATTCATATACTAATAACGGTGATATCCGGTTCATTAAAGAAAAAATATTTCCTTTTAGCTTGCGTATTTTTTGTAAAACAGGCAAGCACTTTGCCATAACATCGCTTAATGGCACTACATATTTACTTGATAAAAATACATTAGAGCCGCTGGAGATTGTATCGGCTACAGATGGTGTACCAGTAAGAAATGTATTGGAAGATAACGACGATAATATTTGGTTATCCACCATTGATAAAGGGTTAATAAAAGTGCAAAAGAAAAGAATATCCGTTTTAGATAATGCCGATTTAAAGCAGGGGTTTAATTCGGTTCTAAAAACTAAAAATTTAATTGCCGGTAATAATAATGGCGAAATTTTTAATTATGATGGCCTGTATGTAAAAAAACTTTTTTTAAATAAAAATAAAAATATTGATGGATGGGTTAGAAAAATCATTAATACAAAATACGGTATTTATATAGCAACACAATCCGGCTCATTTTTGATAGACGAAAAAACATTTAGTATAAAAAAAGCATTTAATTCAGCTGGTGCTCCCAATATGTCAACAAAAGCAGCCCATTTAATCAACGATTCCATGATGTTGCTCGGAGGGCATGCTTATACATATCTCTACAACATCAAAAAAATGCAGGCAACAGATAGTATTGCAAAAAGAGTGGTAAGCTTAGGCACCGATAAAACGGGCAATATTTATATTGGAAGCAACGAAGGGCTTTTTTTGTGGAAAAATAAGCAGTTGCAGGCTTTGGGCGAAAAAAGAAAATCGCTTTCGTACAAAATAAATACACTGGTTTGTTCGCCAGATAATTTAATGTGGATAGGCCTTGGCGCCGATTCGTTAATTGTACTTAAAGAAAACAAGTGGATAGCATCTATCCCTCTTGGTAGCAACATACCCGGTACAGGATGCAAGTCGCTTTTTTGCAATAAACAGGGCGAAGTTTGGCTGGGTACAAATAAAGGAGTTAACAGAATTAATTATACTTACAATGGCGAGGGATTCAATTACATCAGCAATTACTTTGGCACATCCGATGGATTAATAGGCGAACAGGTAAATGATATTTCAATACAAGACAGTACCGTTTACATGGCTACCAACGAAGGATTAAATATTATGCCGGTAAACTTACAATTACCTGTTACAGATATTCCTACATTTATTACAAAAGTAGAAATTGCAGACATTCCCGTAGAATTACAAAGTGAATATCAACTGGGCTACAAGGAAAAGAATTTTAATATTGAATTTTCGGGCGTAGACCTAACAGGCTTTATTCCACGATTTGAATATAATATTAACGACGGCGCCTGGCAGCCCACCGAAAAAATTTACTTAAAAAGATTAACTGCCGGCACCTATAAAATTAAAATACGAGCAATCCGAAGAGATGGACAGCCAAGCAAAATAGAGGCAACTGCGGTATTTAAAATTGCTAATATTTTTTGGAAGAGTAGTATTTTTTGGACGTTTTTTGCTTTATCTGTTTTTGGGCTTATATTATATTTTCAACAAAAAAGAAACAAACAAAAACAAAAAATTGCTATCGAAAAAATAAGCACCGAAAAAAGATTAACAGAGCTGGAAATGCAAGCCCTTAAAGCTCAAATAAATCCGCACTTTGTATTTAATTGTTTAAACAGTATTAAAGGGTTTATTTATGAAAAAGACTATACTCAGGCAGATAAATATTTAGATAAATTTAGCGAACTAATGCGTAGCACTATCGATAATTCAGATGCGGCTATTATTTCTTTAAAAAACGAAATAAGTTATTTGGATAATTATTTACAATTAGAGAAATTACGCTTTGATAAAAAATTTGATTACGCATTTCATATAGCTAAAAACATAAACCAAGATGCTGTTTATGTGCCGGCTATGCTGCTACAGCCATATGTAGAAAATGCTATACGCCACGGCATGCGTTTTTTAGAAAATAAAAAAGGGTTAATACTTATATCGGCTACACAGGATGCCAATACATTAATTTGCACTATTGATGATAATGGCATTGGCAGAGAAAAAGCCACAGCATTAAAAAGCAAAATGCATATTGAATACCAAAGTAAAGGCATGAGCATTTCAAAAAGAAGAGCGGAGTTATATGATATTAAACAAGAAATTATTGATAAAAAAGATGAAAACGAAAACCCTGTCGGAACCACAATTATTGTAAAAATACCCTTAACGCTACAACCATGATTACCTGTATTATTGTAGATGACGAAGCAAAAAATATTAAGTTACTAGAAAATATGCTTAGCATGCACTGCCCAGCAGTAAAAATTTTAGCCACAACTCCAGATGCAAAAAACGGATTACTGTTAATTGATGAGCTTCAGCCACAATTGGTTTTTTTGGATATTGAAATGCCCCATTTAAACGGCTTCGATTTACTAAAGCAATTAGAGCCGATTAATTTTGAAGTAATATTTGTAACCGCCTACAGCCACTATGCTGTGGAAGCATTTGAACATCATGCCACCGGCTATGTAACCAAACCCATTAATACAGAAAAGCTAATAGCTGCTGTTACCACTGCCGAAAAACGGATAGAAGAAAAGAACATTAATAAAAACCTATTTACAATTTTAGAGCATAATTCTAAACAAGCAGCGCCCAATAAAATTCCACTATCAACCACCAATGGATTAATTTTTGTAAAAGTTGCCGATATAATGTATTGCGAAAGCAGCGGCAACTATACTAATTTTTATTTGTGCGATGATAAAAAAATTGTAGTTAGCCGTCACCTGGGCGAATACGAAAAACTATTACCCGAAGCCGATTTTACCCGTATTCATGATAAATACATTATCCATCTTACCTATATAAAAGAATACATTAAAGGCAGCGGCGGCGAAGTAGTGCTGGAAAACGGAAAAGAAATACCGGTAGCAACCCGCCGTAAAGAAGACTTTATGGCCCGTTTTGAGAAATGGATTAAACGCAAAAGTTAGCTTTACAGCACTTATACAATCTGCTTTAGCACATATACAATTAAAGAGTTTTGGCAAAAGTTTATTGCAATCTTTACGTTGCAAAAAAACTTCTGTATGAAGAAACTAAAATTACTGCTGCTTTTAATGTGCTTAATAAGTACCGCAGCCATTGGCCAAATAAACCAAATACGCATTGTAAGCTTTCAGGTAAAAAATACCTTACCTGCAAAGGTTGATGAGTGGAGCACCGTTCCGGGAGCTATTATTTTAACCGCACAAAAAGCCCCAACTGTACAATTAAAAGAACCAAAGTTGGTTGTGCAAATTAGGGGGAATGGTGCAATTATATGCGGCAATACGCCTGCAACGGCGCAACCCATGGGCTCGTTTGATGTAAAAACATTTACCACCAACGATATTGCTGCCATGTTGGGCAATTGTAAAGAGCTTAAAGAAGGCAGCTATCAGTTATGTGTACAGTTTTACAATTTAGATAGAGTTGCTATAAGTCAGGAAACCTGTAAAGAGTTTAAGGTAGAAAGCCCCAAACTTCAGGAATATGCGCCACCTACTTTAATTACACCCGAAGATGGCAAAACATTTACGGAGGCAGAGTTGAGTCGTCCGTTAAATTTTAGATGGACGCCACTTGTGCCCAAGCCACAACAGCCCATTACCTATCGCTTAAAAGTATGGCAATTAATGCAGGGGCAAAATAGCGCTGCAGCCATGCGTAGCAATCAACCCATTGTAACAAAAGATGTAGATAATATTACACAAGCGGTTGTAACCGGTATTTACACAGGCCCTTGCCGGCCACCTTACTTATGCGATTTTGTTTGGCAGGTACAAGCACTTAACAGAGAGGGTAAGCCTGTTGGCAATAACGAAGGTAAAAGTGAGGTATTTAAATTTGGTGTTAAAGAAACCGGTGCGGCAAAACCACCAACATTAGTATCACCTGCCAATAACCAAAACTTTAGTTTTGCCGAGGTAAAACGCCCTGTAAATTTTAGATGGACGCCTGTTTTACCAAAGCCGCAAGAACCTGTTACGTACCGTTTAAAAGTATGGCAGTTAATGCAAGGGCAAAATGGTACAACTGCCATGCGTAGCAATAAACCTATTGTAACAAAAGAGGTTGCTGATATTACAACTGTAGATGTAGTTCAATTACTGATGAATGATTGCACCAGCGGCCCTTGTTGCGCGCCTTACCTCTGCGATTTTATATGGCAGGTACAAGCTTTAGACAGGCAGGGAAAACCCATTGGCAACAATGAAGGAAAAAGTGAAGCTTGGAATTTTAAAATTACGAACAATATTGATATACAAATTGATAGTTTAAAAGTTGGTTGTTGTATAAATGGAAAACAATCTGTTTATATAAAAGTAAAAAATAACTTAGCTACGCCGGTAAATATTGTAGTTATTAAGTATAAAATAAATGGTGCCGGGGCTGCTATTACACTTACACCAACAGTTCCGCCATTACCGCCCTTACAAACCATTGCAGGCAATGGAACACAAACATTTACAGCCAGCATAAATTGTATTGATAATCTTAATTACTTAAAGTTTTGGTAGATGCCGAAGGTGGTCGATCCGGATAATAAAGAAACCGAAGTAAAAGCGATACGCTGCATTGTATTTGTACGGCATGCGATGAAAAAAATTTTGTGTTAAACGCACCCAAACCCGAAAATATTTCCATTGCAAATAATATAATCAACTTTAATCAACCCATAACCATTACTGCACCGGGCAAAACAGTTAAAACCATTAAAGCCGATTTGGTTTATTTTGAAATGACTCCCGAAAACGATATGTGTATTCCTTGTAACAAAGATGCTGCTACGTATGGGCATTTTACCAATGGCACAAACAGTTTACAATGGGCTGCATCAACTCCACAATCGCCTTTAAATTTAAGCATAGCCACACTGCAATTAACACCTTGTTGTAGTGCAAATTTTAAATGGTGTATTCGATATAAAATAGAATTTACCGATTGCACTACCTGTAACAAATTAGTTTGTTACGAAAAGAAAAAAGAGGGATGTGAAAAAGGTGGCGATCATAAATAAATAAAACCTAACTGCTAAATTAACAGAGATGAAAAAATTATCTATATATACAAAACACGTTATGGTGCTTTTTGTGGTTATTGTTTTTTCGATAGCCGCTAACAATAAACTGCAAGCACAAAGTTGTAATCAGGTTGATATTTTATATACCTCCATTGATTGTTTTGAAAGAAGCACAAACCCGGCTGGCAATAGCGAAAAAGGGTGTAAAGAAGCTGCCGTTTGCTTTGGTCAAACGTACACATATTCCTCTTCTTTAAATGGTGTGGGATGGACATATAATTGGACAGCAACCGGGCCTACGGCCGTTACGATATCACCCAACAATACACAAACCATAAGTATTGCCTGGCCGCAAATTGGCGATTATATATTAACCCTAACAGCTACCGACCCATCCGGCAATGTATTTACAACTTGCCTAACCGTACATGTAATTGAAAGGCCAAATGCCAATTTTACGTTTACACTAACAATGTATGTGCCGGTTCAATTATCACATTTACCGGAACTACTACTTTTACCGGTAGTTTTATGTCCTCATGGGATTTTGGAGATCCAGCCTGGAGGCTCAAACTATCAAACAGTTTCTGGTAATACACCTGTTACACATCAATATAATTCTGCCGGTTCTTATTGGGCAACACTTATAACCTCCAGTTTTACGGTTGTTACTGTACCCGGTGGAAATGGTGCTGGAGAAGATACAGTTATTAAAACCTGCTGTTCAGACACTATTAAAAAATTAGTAACTATTTTACCGGGTACAATTAAAATAGATTGTATAAGTACAGTGTGTGCTGGCACTACATCTACCTATACCATTACGGGCTGTGCCAACCCTACTGTAACGGTTACGGGTAATACAAGTTTTACTCAAAGCGGTAATCAAATTACAGTAGTTTGGGGTAATGGTACACCGCAAGGGCAAATAACGGCAAGTTGCCCTGGTAGTTGTACCGCATCTGTACCTGTACCAATTATACCAACAACGCCACAAATTATTGGTAATATTAATCCTTGTAACACATCTACAACATCCTATTCTTTACCTGTATTACCAGGTACATTTTATACCTGGACTTTACTAAACACAACCACAGGTTTGTATCATAATAGTGCTATAAATACTTATCCCGATAATAATACTGTTTGGATAAAATGGAATTCAATACCTGCTGGAGTATATCAACTAGGAGTTACTTTAGAAAATAAACATATTTGCTGTAAAACAACTGGCTCTCTAACTATTACGCCCAGAGGAAAATGGAAGCCTTATTTTGATCAAACAATTTGTGCAGGCTCAGCAGCCAGCCTATCTGCTACTGCCGGCGGCACATATACGTGGACAGTGCTTCCGCCAAATGCAGGAGTTGCACCAACCACCGGAACCGGAACTTTAACCCAACATTTACAAATGCCGGAGTATATACCGTACAAGCAATTGAAACTGCAGGTATCTTTTGCAATAGTGGGGCAACAAATCCTCAACAAGTAAAAGTAACTGTAAGGCCTGCTTTGGTTCCATAGACTATTGTAGGGTAAGACAGTGTGTGCTGGTAGCAATTACGATTATAATATGAGTACGCCTGCACCTGCCGGGGCACATTACGAGTGGACAATTACAGGAGGTGCCGGTACATTTTTACCAAGCGGTACACCTCCTATTATGGGCGATAATGTAACCATTAAATGGACTATCATACCCGGCATTATTAGTGTGGTATTAAAATATAACGATTTTCCATATTGCCCTGTTGGCCCAGTTACCAAACCTGTAATTGCTGCTACTGTTGGTACTGTTAGCGGAAATCAAAATGTATGTGTAGATGATCAATTTACTTATACACTTACAGGAGGCACTTTAGCACCGGGTGAAGTTATTAATTGGGTGATAACACCATCCAGCCTCGGCTCTGTTATTTTAGGAAATGGTACAAATATGCCAACAATAAAATGGCATGGTTTAGTGTTAGGTACCGGACCTTGGACAGCACAACTTCAGGCTACAACCAACTGTGGTAATTCGGCACTTTACCCAATTACAATTAGCAGGCCTCCAATTTTTAACTTAAGTCAAACGGGTAATATTTGCCTGGGCGGCGTAAATTTATCGGCAACCAATACACTGGGGTATACTTACTCATGGAATACATCTCCCGTTCAAACAACAAGTACAATTAATGTAACTATACCCGGTACATACGCCTGTACCGTTACCAATGGTACTTGTTCAAAAACGAAAACAATAACTGTTTATGATCCATTTGCTATTTTACCCATACAAGAATGTGGTGGCCCACATTGTAATGGTTTGGCAACAAGTGAGCAATTACAAATACAAGTAACAAAGCCTGCCTCTGGTACTTTTACGTATCAATGGTTTAAAAAATATCCAACAGTTGTTTCGGTAAGTGGGCCAGTTACAAATACCAGTCTTTCTAATACTTATATGGCTGCAGATTCGGGCTATTACTTTGTTGTGGTAACATACGGTTCTTGTTCAGATACGGCATATTATTTTGTACAAAAAGAATGCTGCCCGGATGTAAACAATCCTCAAATTACAACTGTACGTAATAGTTGCAAACAATTTACATTTACCGGCACAACTCCAAATCCTAACGGATCTACCATTACATGGGATTTTGGTGATGGATCTACAGCACCAGGTGTTTCGGGTGTACCTATTACACATACGTATGTGCATGCAGGCTCTTATTGTGTTACATTTTGTGTTGGGCCGCCGGCTACAAACCCTACCGACTGTTATGGTAACTGTGCAGGTACAAATGTAATTGTGCCTATTGAAGCCAAGTTTGAATATAAATTAGGATGTGATGGTTGTGTACAAATAGATAATCAATCAATAGCAATTCCACTAAGCGGATCTTCTATTATTACTTATGAATGGAATAATGGAAACGGCTTTAATCCTCCTGCATCTACAAGCCCTACGCCGCCCATTAATTGGCCCTGTTATACTGTGGCAGGCACATACAACATTACATTAATTGTAAGATTTAAAGATGTAACAATTCCTTTAATATGTTCAGATACATATACGTTACCTGTAACGTTTACTCCTTTAGATATTACCATAAATCCCACACCTGTTTGTAGTGGCAATTTAGTAACCTTTACATCTACACCCGGTGGTTTTGCAAGCTATGCCTGGAATTTTGGAGACACGTATTCTTCTTACACTTCTCCTACAACACATGCATATACAGCTCCATCGCCACCACCGTATAATGTTATACTTACCGTGGTAGATCAACTAGGGGTTACATGTACAGCTACAAAATCGGTAACTGTATTAACGGGTATTGCAAGTTGTACAATTTCACCAGCCTTTATTTGCCCGGGTAGTGCTGCAACATTAACTGCTCCGGCAGGCGCATACACTTATTTATGGCAGGTAGAAACCAGCCCCGGTGTTTTTGCAAATGCTCCTGGCACAAATACAAATGCAACATACAATACAACTGTACCCGGCTATTATCACGTAATTGTTACAAACAGTAATGGATGTACCTGCACATCAAATAAAGTACAGGTAAAAGCCGTAACAAAACCAAAAGCATTGATTGCCGTATCGCCAAGTGCAAAACTTTGCGGCCCTTAGACAGTAATGCTAAATAGTGTAAATCATTTGCCTTACTTTACGTCCGATTGGTATCAAAACAATGTGTATGGTGCTCCGTTGCAATCAGGGCAATATTGGAACATTCCTACACTTTCAACTACCACAGTGTTTAATTTAGTACTTACCAATCAATACGGCTGTAAAGACACCTGCACAATGACGGTATATGTAAACCCAATACCGGCACAACCAATTATTGCTACACCATCCTTGCTTTGCGAAGGTGTGCCTATTACACTTACGGTTACCAACCCTACTTCTAATATAACTTGGAATACTGGAGCAAATACTTTGTCAATAACCGTGGTGGCTGCCGGAGCATATACGGCTACATACACCGACCCAGCAACCGGTTGTCAAAGTTCTCAAACTGTTACAATACATCCCCGACCATCAACGCAGTTATTTCCGCATTTTTGCGATAGTATTAAATGTACTTGCCGAAATCCGGATGGTAGTTTTACCGTATATGCGCCTAAACCATTAGTAGGGTTTTTTGCCAGTACTTATAATATTGCATGGTATTATAATGGAAATTTGATGCCGGGCTATGCCAACAATCCGGCCTATAATCCTGCACAAACAGGCTCGTATTATGTAATACTTACCGACCCTGTTACCGGCTGTAAAGACACCAGTAATACGTACGCTGTAGTGGTACCACCTTGCGATACCTGCGATTGTAAAGAAAGCCATTGGGGAGAAATATCATTGTCTGAAGGTACTGGTGCAGCTAAGTTAGCAAACGGTAATAATAAAACAAACGCAAAAGAAAAAAATAGTAAGGTTGCTAATCCCTTGCCTAACACAGTATTGGATTGCAAAGGTGTTTATACCATTAAATGTAATCAGCCTTACACCATTAATGCAAATTATATTTGTAAGGATACTAGTTGCCCTTCAAAAGTTACTTACCCTTATTGTTACCCGATAATACAGTACAAACAGGCAATGTACCATACAGCTTTACACCAACACAAAGTGGTAATTATGCTTTAACACTATACGGCTGGTGTGGAGGTAAAATTTGCGATAGTTGCTTAATAACATTTAAAGTAGAGTGCGACCCTGTAAAAGATTGTTGCAAAGGAAGCACTTGGAAAGAAGAGCCTTACTATTATATTGGTGCTACAGGAACTGTGAAGCCTAGAAAAATAGATTGCACAAAAGAAACTGTTATTTTAATTACAGGCGAAGATTGTAAAAAACCATTAGTAATAGGTGCAGCCATACAATGCCCTACAGCCGATTGTGGTAGTACAGACTCTGTTTTTGTATATGACAATTTAAATAATGTGGTGTTAAGTGGCCTTGCACCGTTAACCATAACAGGCTTAGCAAACGGCAACTATACTGTTGTAATAAATGGCTATTGTGGTGGTGTACTTTGTTTAACTTGTAAATTATTTATTAAGGTAGATTGTATAGATGTAAAATGTGAGTGCAATCCGCAAGAACCACTAAGTCTTCAATTATCTATTAACGATAAAGTTAAACAAATAGAATGTGGCGGTAGTTTAGGTAAAATAGATTGCAAAAATAATGTAGTGTTAAATGGTTCATACTTTTGCAATCCTAAAGATTGCCCGGCACAACTATCTTACATTTTAAATGGGCCGGGAGGAACGCAAACTGGCTCGTTACCTTTAAATATTTCTTCGCTTACGCCAGGTAGTTATAGCATACTTATACAAGCATATTGCAACGGAAAATTATGTAAAGAGTGTAAACTAACATTTACGGTAGATTGTGATAAACCTTGCTGCCCTTATCAATTATCAGCTACGCCAAAAGAAGTAACATACACTTCAGGCACAACATCTACATTAGTAACCAATAGCTTTACCATAAGTGGTTTACCGGCAACGGCAAACATTACCGAGGTTAGAGCAAATGTAGTTAGTTATACTATTGACGATAATTTTAAAGGCGATTGTATGAAGTGTGTAAACCTACCATTTACTTGGGCAAGTGCATCTACGGCTCCCAATATTGGTACAGCCTCTCCCAAAATTACCATGTATGGTGGCGCAACGGTTCCATCGTTTAATGGTAGTGGTGCAGGCGCATATCAAAACCCAAGAGAGATTATTTGGAATAACGGAACAAACCTAAACAACCCAACAAATATTACCGGTATTGGTATGAGCTTTATACTTCCTCCAACGCCAGCTATTGATTGCTGCGAATTAAAAGGAAAAATTTGTGTGAAGTTTACGTTTAGAGACGAAAAGTGTAATGAGTGTGAAGTAATAGGTTGTTTTGATTTTGTAATTAAAAAGAAATAAACCTCGTCCTTCTATTTAAAAAACAGGGTTCGTATTTGTACGAACCCTGTTTTTTTATTTAATTTTTCCTTCGGGCAGCGTCTCTTTTATAGCCCTATCTCCGCCTTGGTTCGTGTCTCCACGAACCAATCATAAGAAATTACTTGAATTTTTTACCACTCAATTTTGTAAGCCCAGGCATACAGGCTAGGGTTTACCGCCGGACTAATAGAAGGAGCGTAAATAATAAGTTTATTTTTTTTGAAAGCAAATGGTACAGCAGCCTTACAGCCTAATAACGAAATAGCTTTTGGCTTAGTAGCAGCAGGCAGTTCTATTGTATCAAGCCATTGGGTAGGCAGGCAATAAATAGTGCTGCCCTTTTGCGTAAAAAAAGTAGTAGTAGCGGTATCTATTTTGGATGCCTGTGGCCAGCGTTGCGTATTGTAAATAGCTTCGCCATTAATATGCAGCCAGTCGCCTATATCTTTAAGGCGCTGTTGCATAATTACCGGAATGGTACCATCCGCATTGGGGCCAATGTTTAATAATAAGTTGCCCCCTTTAGCCACCACTTTTATCAATTGATGTATCAATGCTTTGCTACTGGCGTATTGCTCTAAGCTTTCGTTTCTATTGTAGCCAAAGGATTCACCAATGCCTCTGGTTTCTTCCCAAATAGCATTTTCTTTAATGGTGCCGCTGCCATATTCCGAAGTTTGAATACAAGCCGTAAGATTACCTCTGGCATCACTACCCCATCTATCGTTGATGATGATAGAATCTTTAACGGCAGATTGATTGTACAACCAACTAATAAATTCTTTGCTTTGCCAAGTGGTACTCGGTTGCTCCCATTCACCATCTGTCCATAATATATCGGGCTTGTAGGTAGTAATTAAATCCTTCATTTGCGGCAGCATAATGGTATTTACATAAGTAGGTACATCTTTTTTATACTGCTGGTTGTACCATTCGTATAGCGAATAGTAATAGCCCATTTTTAGCCCGCTATTATGTACGGCGGCAGATAAATCTTTTAACACATCTCTCTTTGGCCCTGTTTCCACAGCATTCCAGCCGGGGGCTTGTGGGCTTTGCCAAAGGCAAAATCCATCATGATGTTTGCCGGTAAGCACTACATATTTAGCGCCACTATTTTTTATAATAGTAGCCCATTGCTGAGGGTTAAATAATTCGCATTTAAATTGGGGAGCAAAATCTTTATAGGCAAATTGCTGCCCGTAGGTTTTGTTATGAAAGTCCACAAACTCTTTATGAATTTTTAAGTTAGGTGCATTAAGCCGTTGCCAATACCACTCGGCATAGCCGCTACCAAAGCCATCTGCATTAGAATTTGTAGCCCATGCCGGTACGCTGTAAACGCCCCAATGTATAAATATGCCAAACTTTGCATTACCATACCAGCCAGGTAGCTTACGTTGGTTAAGGCTTTGCCAGGTAGGCTCATACACTTGGCCATAGCATACCATGCTGTTTATAAACAGTAATATAAAAACTAACTTTTTCATTACTTTAAGGTATTAACAAAATGGGAAATTTAGGGGGAATTTTTGTGGGGTAGGAGGGGGAAGTATTGATGCCTGTTTTATTTTTTTATTATTTTTTGTTTCGTGGAGATACAAATCAAGGCTAGGGTGAAAAGACTTTGCCGGGAAGAAAATTTAATGTTTTTAAAGCAAACTGTACACTAGGTTGCAGGTACGCCAACGCACTATTTGCCATGCTTAGATACCTGCAACGGCAGTCTCAGCCTTGGTTCGTGTCTCCACGAACCAATCATAAGAAGGAAGAAGTTGTCTTGTCTTGCTTTATCTATATCCATAATTTTAAGGTTTTATTTTCCAAATTTTATTATGTGTATTTAAATATTCAGATAATGCTGCAGAACCATACCAAGGATAAAGTTCTACTTTCAATAAATTTGCTTTTATTGCTGGGTCTGTTTTAAGTAATTGAGTTGCTTCTTTAATTGTTTTCACGTTAAGGATGAATAATCCCCTAAAATCAGAATCATTTTTTTCAAAGGGCCCAGCTACAATAAGTTGATTTGCCATAGACAATCGCTCAATGTTTGTCATATGACCTGCAAAACAACTGTCAATAAAAGATTTGTCTTGGGTTTTATTGTCGCCTGTCTTCAAAATTACAAAAACATACATTTTCATTCCATACTCATCAGCTCCCAATTTTTTAGATAATGTTGTGTCAAGCCGAGGGTTTACAATTTGTCCCAATGCAGTCGTTGTGATTAATACACTGATTATAAAACTAATAATTGGCTTCATTCTTTTTCTATTGTTTATTGTTTGATGTCGCTCTGCCATTGCCGCTAACGAAAAAGGCTTGGCGTTGTTGGGGAATTAGAATTCCGTCTGCCCATTACCAAAGCCCAATGATTGCAATATTGCTGATGTTTTATTCATATGCCAAATTTATAACGTCAAGCCCGAACTGAAGCACAATAAAGAACAAATGTTGAGGCTATATTCGTCAAGCCCCAATAATGCCAAACCTAATGTTGGCTGCCGTTATTTTTTCATCAACAGTTCTGCATTATTTATAGTCATTACAAAGTATGGGTTTTGCTGTTCCTTTCTTTTAATTACTATCAAAAATGGTTTGTCAAAAATCATACTTTTTGGATGTTTCATTATAGGCTCAGCACTTGCAGAGTCAGCTGATGCAACAGCTGCACTTTCTACAACAGCTCCATTTTCATTTAGTATAAATCCTGTTCTTTGATATGCCTCTTCTATAAAATGTTGTTTATTGTCTGTTGTTAGAAATTGTTGCCCAACTAAATTTTTATAACTCGTTTCTATATTAAACTTGATTGTGGGAATTGAAAAAAAGTCTTTCTCAACAATTTCATATTTCCAAGATTGTTTGTTGTCCTTGCTTTCAGTTTTTCCTTTTTCTATTAAAATGTTTGTTTGTGTAATTGCACTTGCTAATGTTGTAAAATTTTCAAGTCCTTTTACTAAAATTATTTCGTGTTGTCTGTCCTTTGGCGTTAATTGAAGTATGAAATTTTCGTCATTTAAGTAGTAGAGGATTTTAGAAAATTTAATTGCATCTTTATCAAAATATCTCATTCCAAAAGCTGAAACATTTGTTTTTTTTTCAAAGAGAATTGGGGCGTCTAGTGCTTGTAGTTTTGTTTCAAAAGGAAGTGTCTTGTTGAAAAATGCTTTTGCTATAATATGTCCATTGTCATTAATTACAGATGCTGAATATTCAGTGTCTAACAAAGAATTTAAGTGTGATTTTGAAGCAACTACTAATTTGAAATTGTTAGAATTGGAAATGTCTAACTTGATAGGACTTTTTAGCTCTCCTTCTACTTTGTCCCAAGCAAAAAGAAAGGCTGGTGCATAAATAGTATTCTTATCATTTGTAATTGGATTTTCCAAAGTTTCAGCAAACTCTGTTTGTTTTAGAGTTGATAAACTTGTTACTTCTGGAAGTTCACTCCAAACTTTATCTTTTTTCTTGTCTGTCAAGTTGCAAGAAGCTAACAAAAACAGAAATGTGAAACTTAAAAATCTTTTCATTGATATTAGGGTCTGTCTATAATGGCAGCCAACTCTTAAATATACGCAACTATTTTTTTAAACAGCAACACCATCGTTATTACTTAACACACCATCCTGCTTACACACTTGGCCGGGAAGAGAGACTTTGCTGAGAAAAAGATAGGTAGTATGGTTTTTAACGGTTGTTTCGTGAGCCACCAAGGCTGATGGTTTCGGGCCGTACCGCAGTTGGTCAATTCCCCAACCTCACAAAGCCTCAAACGTAGCATGCTTAAACCACTTCCCTAAACTTAATTTGAGCTATACACCTATACAATCAACCCCTACACATATACAAAACCATAAAATGTTGTTGGTAAAAAAACAAAATTTGTACACTCAATAAACCAACCAACATGAAGCATTTACTATTCTGCTTTTTATCGCTAACAACACTTGTGCTTACTGCACAAGATAAAAAACCTAAAGTTGAGGTAAGTGGCACCATGGGTGTTACCTACGAAGGTTACGGCCTTAACCGCAACCCAACCGGGTGGACGGGTTTTGCCCAACGCAAACCCTGGAACCAGGTACGTTTTACTTTTCAGCCAACCATTACTACACCTAAATGGAGCCTGCCTTTTAACTTTAATTTTAATACAACGCCTACAAATGTTATTGGGCCTTATGCCAATATAGGCAAGCAAAATATTGGCCAGTACATTACCAACCCAAGCAATAATTTTGCCTTTAACCCTAAATATAAGTGGGCCGAGTTACAGTTGGGTACACAGTATTTAAACTACAGTAACTTAAGCACCGGCGATGTAGGTGTGTTTGGTGCCGGGGTAGATTTAAGGCCAAATGTTTGGCGTATTAAATTTTTTACCGGCGTATCGCAGCAAGGCATAAACTTTTTTAGCGGCGGCCCCGGCGGCAGTTATAAGCGCAATAACTGGATGGCACAATTGGGCATGGAAAAAGAAGATAAATACGCCCTGCTTTTTAATTTTGCAAAGGGTAAAGATGATATAGGCTCTGTAACTACACCTCCTCCGGGTATTTTACCACAAGAAGGGTTTACAATGAGTGTGGTGGGTAAAGCAAATTTTAAAGGGGGTTGGTATTTTACCACCGAGGGAGCACAATCTATTTACACAAAAGATTTAACCCTGCCTGTTAGCCCAACATCTTTATCGCAAAAACCATTTTTAGAGGGTAACACATCTACCATAAAAGATTTTGCAGCCGAAGGCGGTATAGGACGAAAAAGTAAAAATTTTGATATAGGCGCTAAGGTAAAATATTTAGGTGCCGGTTTTCAAACAGTAGGGTACCCTTTTATGCAACCCGATAGAATAGATTATACATTAAACACCCGTTTTAATGCGTTTAAAAATAAAACCAACGTTACCGCAAGTATTGGGCAAAGGGTAAATAATGTTAGCAGCACAGCATTAAAAGCAAAACAATTTATTGGCAACTTAAACTGGTTTAGCCAAATAAACGATCATTGGAGTGTAAATATCAATTACAACAATTTTGGTTTTCAAAGCAACAGTGGCTTAAATCCGTATGGCATAAAAAATGTAAGCAACGATTTTGGTGTATCGCCAACCTATACATGGAGCAATACAAAAATGGCGCATTTATTAAGCCTTAGCTACAATTACAGCAAGTACGATGAAAGAGATGTAATTACAGGTTTAACAACATCTAACAACACACACACGGCTTTACTTACGTATGTACCATCTTATTTAACCAAAGATTTAACACCCGATTTTAGTGTAATGTATTTTTTAAATAAACTGCCGGGCTTTAAAACAACACTGGTAACATTAAGCACCGGCCTTGCTTTACCTGCTATGAAAAAGAAAGTACAATTAAGAGGTCAACTACAATATACATTTAGTAAAAACAATACATTTACGGCTAACAATAATTTTATTGCCAGTTGTAATGTAGATGCAAAGCTGAGTAAAAAATTAACCTGGACAAATTATTTAAGCACCAACTATTTTAAATATGGTAACGAAATTTTACCCAACGGTGCCAACTATTTAGAAAGTAATATCAGAACAGGATTAATGTACAGGTTTGGAAAATAAATTAATCAAAAATACCTCAGCGGCTTTGCGTCTCTGCGGTTAAAATTATCATAAAATGAAAAAAATATTATACATCCTTTCATCAATATTTATTTTACAATCAAGTATTGCACAAATAAATACCAACTTAATTGTAAGCGCCACGCCGCCATCTTCCTTATTGCAATGGAGTACAAGCAGAGAAACCTTAATTTATATGGTACAGTCTGCTCAAGGCATACAAGGGCAATACAAAATAAAAACCGAAATTAAATTAAGCGATGGTACAGTTGTAGGTAAAACCGATTTAGCCTGGTCGCTCACTTATACTTTAAGCAGCGCCAATACTATTTATAATGCCAATGACGTGATACCGATGCAGTACATGGTATTTAATGGTAAGTATAAAACTGCGTTAGAAAAAACAGGTAAGCTACCGGCAGATAATTATGAAATTTGTGTACAATTGGTTCGTCCGCCGGATTATGTGCCTTTCTCTGAAATTAAATGCAAGAGTTTTTACTTGGCATCCACACAATTACCCATTTTAGTAAAACCTGCTAATGAAGAGGCCTTAAATTACGATCAGGCAAAAACAACTATTACTTTTAGGTGGACACCTGTTGTGCCCAAACCCAAAGCATTGGTTACATACAAAATAATGGTGTTTGAAGTTTTAGAAAACCAAAACCCCGTACAAGCCATGCGTAGCAATATGCCAATATTATCGCAAGAGGTAAAAGGGGTTACACAATATATTTGGCAACCGCAGGGAATTATAAGTGCAAATGAAAAGTTTGCAAATGATTCTACTAAAAGAAAAAAAGATGGTTATGTTGGTCATGTTACTTTAATTAAGCTGCGTACTATTAATCCGGCAAATAGTGATAGTGCATTTAAAGATGCTGATATTGAAGAAACAAGCAGTGCTTATGTTTGGACAATTCAGTCACTTGATAATTTAGGCCAACCAATTGGCGATGGAAATGTAAATGGCAATGGAGTAAGTGAGCCTACGGTGTTTTTTGTAAGAGGAAAAGTAAAAGATATAAAACACGACCCCGGCACAATGCGTAAAGTAAAGGAATAAAAATAGTAAGCTCGGGTAAACACGTAGAATAATATTTTTTAAAAACATAAATTGCAAAGGCATACTTTAATTAGTGTGCCTTTTCTATTTTTTACATCATGCACAAGCCTTATTTAAGCAAAGAGCAAGCCCTGCAAAAAGTAAAACATTATTGTGGTTATCAGGAAAGATGCCATAGCGAAGTAGTAAGCAAACTATATGAATTAGGCGTTTATAAAAATGAGCATGATGAAATAATTTCTACCCTAATACAAGAAAATTATTTAAACGAAGAACGTTTTGCTATACAATTTGCCGGTGGTAAGTTTAGACTAAAACAATGGGGCAAAACAAAAATTAAATACGAACTTAAAAGCAAGCAAATAAGTGAATATTGTATAAAAAAAGCCTTGGCAACTATACCTTTAGCCGATTACTTAAAAACGGCTCAAAAACTTTTTGATGCAAAAAGCAACACATTAAAAAGTGAAAAAAATATCTATACAAAAAAACGCAAGCTGCAAGATTACTTAATGCAAAAAGGATACGAAATAAGTATAATAAAAGAACTAATGGGTTAATATGTTCTGCAATACTTTATATGGTATTTAACAGACCGCAACACGGCACCAATTTTATCCATATCACAAATTAATTGTTGTCTGGTATATATTGATGGTGTAAAAATTCCATCAGATACACTTTCTGCTTTTTCCAAATGGTTTAAACAAACAAAACATCTGCTAAAAATGCCAATACTGATTATTTGTAAAAACCGATACACATTCTGTGCAGGATAACCGGTTTTATAAGCTAATGCATAGCCTTCTTGCAATAATTGTTTAAAAAGCTGCCGCACTTCATCTGTTTTTTTTGTTGTGGTCATTAACGTATGTATACCGCCTTTATAATCTTTGTACACATCAAAAATATCGTTTGCCAGCTGCATTAAACCACCCAGTTTAAACAACATTATTTCCTCTCCTTTTGTCAAAGTTGTACCAAATGCTGTTCGGTAAAAAAGTAAAGACTCTCCCCCCTTTTTTAAAGTGATGTTCTTTATTTCTTCCGCCGTTAAACCGGCTATTGCTTGCTTCTTACTTTCTACCTGTGCATCATACACTTTATATAATTGTTTAAGCATACCGTTATTATCCGGGCAATTTTGTAATGCGTTATTATACAATTGCAAAAATAGTTTTTCGTTGCTGGCGTTGCCTGTAATAGTAATAGGGTTTTCAATAAATGATTTTAATGCATCATTCGATAAGTTTTGTTTATCAAAAAAATCATCAAACAAACCCGTCATGGCACCTTGGTTAGTGCTGGCTATTCGTTCTTGCTCTGTCATTTTCTTTCCGTGCAGTGCACAAAATGCTTCGCCTAAAATGGCAGGCACGGCAAGCCCATAGTAGTGTGTTATTTTTTTAAAATCGCTTTCATCCAAACTACCGTCGTTAGGTAGTTGAAACAATGGTACTATATGCTGTTGCAAAAATCTTTTTTGAGCAGATAGTTTTCTGTAAATACCCAAAAGCAAAGATGGAGTTCGTATAATATTTTTTATTTTAGACATAAAAGTTTACATATGAAAATAGGTAGAAAATTTGGTAGATACATGCGGTTTAAACGATTTATAACTTAATAGCGTATTTTTGCAATCTTCAATGTACACGGTAGTGTTATTTTTTTATGCTAATAAAAATGTGATTTTTTATCTCTTTTAATGAAACTATTTACACTCACCATATTAACATGGTTTATTTTTTTTATAACAAACGCACAAGTTTTAGAAAAAGAAAGAGCATTATCGCCAACCACAACCTGTACCGGTGTACTTAACACGTTTCCATATACCGAAGATTTTGAAATAAATAACGGTAATTGGACTACAGGTGGCACAGCGTCAGACTGGGCTTGGGGTACACCAATCAAAACTATTATTAATGCAGCAGGCACCGGCACAAAATGCTGGATAACAGGCGGACTCAGCAATACAACTTATAACAGTAACGAAAACGCATGGTTAATGAGCCCATGTTTTGATTTTACTACATTACAATTTCCCGAAATTAGCTTTAAACTTTTTTGGGAAACTGAGCAAAAGTTTGATGGAGCCTCTTTCCAATACTCAACCGATGAGGGCAATACATGGGCAGTAGTAGGCAATATAAACTCTAATAGTAATTGTACCGGCGTTAATTGGTATAATACCGCCGCAGTAAATTTTATTGGTAATATTAATGGATGGTCGGGTACAATACATCCAACATCGGGCAGTTGCCAGGGTGGTAATGGAAGTGCTACATGGTTAAATGCAAAACATACGCTGGTTAATTTAGCAGGCTTGCCTAATGTTAGGTTTAGGTTTTTATTTGGCGCAGGAAGTATTTGCAATACGTTTGATGGTTTTGCAATAGATGATATTAAAATTGCAGAAGCTGCACCTAATACCAACAGCATTAATGGCGCTTGTATTAACGCTAATACAGTTGAATTTACCGCAGCAGCCAGTTGTATACAAAACTATTTATGGAATTTTGGCGATCCGGCCTCAGGCACCGCAAATACAAGCACAAGCAGTATAATACAACATCAATTTAGTAGCCCCGGAAATTATACTGTAACGCTTACGGCTACCTTTATTAACGGACCGCCTGTAATTAGCACTAAAAATATTACAGTAATAGGCCTTACGCAAAATACCAATTGGCCGGGAGCATGTACGAATACGCCCAACGCTACACTTACGGTAACGGCTACAGGCAGTAGTACACCATATATATATAGTTGGAATACCACACCGCCTCAAACTACTGCCTCTATTATTAACGTAGGAGCAGGTAACTATACTGTAACCGTTAATGCTGCAAATGCTTGTAGCAATCAGGCTGTATTTACTTTGCAAGCGGCAACACCCATACAATTTACTCCTACCATAAAAGATGCATTTTGTGGTAATGCCAATGGTGCAATAACCATGGTGCTTTCCGGCGGGGTGTTGCCATTTCAATACCTGTGGTCAAACGGGGCACTTACACAAAATATTACCAACTTGCCTCCTGCAAATTATTCATTGCAGGTAAAAGATGCTAATGGCTGCTTATTTAACAGCAATATTATTCCAATAAAAAACATACAAAAAAATAGTACCGTAAATCTTGGCGCAGATGCTAATATATGCAATGGCCAAACCATACAGTTAAACCCCGGAAATTTTGTTACATATATTTGGCAGGATGGGTCTAAACAAAGTACATATACTGTAACAAAAGAGGGTAAATATTATGTAGATGTAACTGATGCAGATGGCTGCAGCGGAAGTGATACTGTTGTTATAAAAAAAGAGTGTTTTGATATTTATTTTCCCTCAGCGTTTACGCCTTACAATAACGGAAAAAATAATGAGTTTGGGCCTTTAGGAAGTATAAGTGCATTAACAAATTACACACTGCAAATTTTTGACAGATACGGGCAACAGGTTTTCATTAGTAAAAATCCATTTCAAAAATGGAATGGGCTTGTAAAAGGAAAACAAGTAAACAACGGCACCTATGTTTGGATGGCCGAGTTTTTATTAAGAGATTTTAAGGAATTTCGGCAGGGAACAGTGGTGCTGATAAGATAACTCATCAACTTTGTTTTTATCTGATACACTCCAGCGAAAAATTATTTATACCATTCTCATTTATGAATTATCTGTGAGTACATAAACAGTCTACCACCTGATTACAATCATGTCTTTAAGCCCAACAGCTTATACAATCTTAGTTACTTTTGCAAAAACACAAACACATGTTTAAATCAGTTTTTATTAAACATACTTTACCTTTTTTATTTTGGTTTCTTTCTTTTGTTGGTGTGGCATTATTAAGTGACTATTTACTTCATCTTTTAAATTTAGTATGGGTTGGTCGTTATTTAGGTTTAACAGGAACGGTGTTGCTGATTATTTCATTTGTTTACTCACTACGGAAACGTAAAATAATTACATCGGGCACTCCTAAAAAACTATTAGCTCTGCATGAATACCTTGCATGGATAGGGTCAGTATTGTTACTTATTCACTCTGGCATACATTTTAATGCAATAACTCCCTGGCTGGCAACATTTACATTAATTATAGTAGTTGCTTTTGGTATAGTTGGAAAACTTGTTTTAAAAGACGCAACAGTTACATTAAACGACAGAAAAAAAGAACTTGCACTTGAGGGCTTATCTAAAGAAGCTATTGATAAAAAACTTTTTTTTGATTCCATAATGGTTGATACCATGAAAAAATGGCGCAAAATTCACTTACCAATTGCCTTTGTTTTTCTTTGTTTTAGTTTAATCCATATTATTTCAATTCTAATTTTTACCTGATGAAAAAATACTGGATACTTCTTTGTTTAGTGTTTGTTGTTGCTTTAACAGTTTATTTACCCCATTGGATGGTAAGCCCCGGACATTTAGGATTAAGTCATAAAACACTGGAGAATAAGTGCCTTTCTTGCCATAAACCTTTTTTTGGAATAGCATCAGATAAATGCACAGGATGTCATCAGCTTGATAAAATAGGCGTAGATACTGTCAATAGCAAAATTTTATTCCACAAAAAACTTCAAACACAAAACTGTACCTCTTGCCATACCGATCACAAAGGCACAGATGGTAAGTTAACTATCAGCAATTTTAATCATGCCTTAATATCTGCCAGTATTGTTTCAAACTGCAGCAGTTGCCATCAATTACCGGGAAATGCATTGCACCAGCAAGTAATTTCTACATCATGTAGCAACTGCCACACTACAAATAGTTGGAAAAACGCAACATTTAAGCACTCCTCTTTGCCGGGTACAGTTTCTCAAAACTGTATAAGCTGTCATGCCTCGCCAAAAGATAATTTTCATAACCAGCAGTCTGCTACCAGTTGTTCGTCCTGCCATACCACTAATGAATGGAAGCCTTCAACCTTCAATCACGAAAAGTACTTTGCTTTCGATAAGCATCATACCAACACTTGCACCAATTGCCACACAAATAATAACTATGTACAATATAGCTGCACTAATTGCCATGAGCACAGTATGTCAAAATTAATTTCGAAGCACAGTGAGGAAGGAATTATAAAAATAGACGACTGTGCTAAATGCCATAAAAGCGGAAACGAACATGACATACAATTTAACAACAATAATAATAACGGCGATAATGCCGAAAAAGTAAAGCAGTACGTTGAAAAAAATAAAAACGATGATGATTAAGTAAAAATAAATACATAGCCATACTTAGCATTTATGCATCACTAACATTAATTAGTGCACTATATGATAAATATCATATTTCCTTTGGGCTATTAAAAACACCTTTGCCCTGTAATGCTTTGGAAAAACATCATCAATAAGCCTTCTTAATTACACAGCTCTGTGTAAAGCAATTTCTGCCATATATTTTCAACAAACAGTTAATCAAATAAATTTTTTTATGAAGACAATCATAGAGCCATTCAGAATAAAATCGGTTGAGCCTATTTATTTTAATACAAAAGAAGAGCGGATAAAAATAGTAGAAAAGCATTTTACAATCCTTTTCTAATACACTCCAACGATGTATTGATTGATTTACTTACAGATAGTGGCACCAGCGCTATGAGCAGCAATCAGTGGGCCGGTATTATGCAAGGAGACGAATCGTATGCAGGTAGCCCAAGTTTTTTTCGGTTCGAAAATGTGGTGCAACAAATTACAGGTATGCCGTTGGTTATTCCAACACATCAGGGAAGAGCTGCAGAAAAAATATTATTCAGCATTTTGGGCGGAAAAGGAAAGTATTTTGTAAGCAATACTTTTTTTGATACAACTCGTGCTAATATTGAATTTTCTGGTGCAGAAGGGGTGGATTTATTATGTGAAGAAGGGAAGCATCCAACCATACCGGCGCCTTTTAAAGGAAACATGGATGTAGAAGCATTGAAGAAATTTATTATAGAAAAAGGAGCCGCCAACATTCCGCTTTGCATGATAACGGTTACCAATAACTCCGGTGGCGGCCAGCCTGTGAGTATGCAAAATATTAAAGATGTTAAAAAGGTTTGTACAGAACATAACATTCCGTTATTTATTGATGCCTGCCGCTTTGCCGAAAATGCTTATTTTATTAAATTAAGAGAAGATGGTTACGCAACAAAATCTGTAAAGGAAATTGCACAAGAACTTTTTTCGTATGCCGATGGCTGTACCATGAGTGCTAAAAAAGATGCCTTTGCCAACATTGGTGGTTTTTTAGCCATGCATCAAAAAGAATTAGCCATGCATTGCCGAAATTTATTGGTTATTACAGAAGGGTTTCCTACCTATGGAGGCCTGGCCGGCAGAGATTTAGAAGCCATTGCCATTGGCTTAAACGAAGTAATGGACGAACATTATTTACAATACCGCATTCGCAGTATCGAATATCTTACCAATAAGTTAATTGATGCAGGTGTACCAGTAATGCAACCTGCCGGCGGGCATGCTGTTTATTTAGATGCTAAAGAATTTCTTTCGCATATTCCCGTAAATCAGTATCCGGGACAAGCCTTAGTTGGCGCATTGTATATACATGGTGGCATACGCAGTGTAGAAATTGGATCACTTATGTTTGGCAAGTATGATAAAAACAAACAGCTTATTCCGGCACCATTAGAGTTGGTACGTTTAGCTATTCCAAGAAGAGTATATACGCAAAGCCATATTGATTATGTAGCCGAAGTAATTATTGAAGTATTTAACAATCGCCATCAAATAAAAGGGCTGTTAATTACAGAAGAAGCTCCTTTAATAAGGCACTTTACAGCTAAGCTAAAGCCGGTTTAATAAATTTAAAATTTTACAAGATGAAAAATATAAAACACAGTTGGGCCGAACCATATAAAATTAAAATGGTGGAGTTAATAAAAATGACAACACCAGCTCAACGAAAAAAAGCAATGAAAGAAGCAGGCTACAATACCTTTTTACTAAAGTCGGAAGATGTATATATAGATTTGCTTACCGATAGTGGAACCTCTGCCATGAGCGACCAGCAATGGGCCGGAATGATGATGGGAGATGAAGCCTATGCAGGCAGCCGAAATTTTTATCATTTAGAAGAAGTAAAAATATTTATGGATACAAATATCTTATACCCACACACCAGGCCGTGGCGCCGAAAATATTTATCTAAAATGTTAATTAAGAAAAGGTGATATCATTCCGGGCAATATGTATTTTACAACAACAAGGTTGCATCAGGAACTTGCCGGAGGAAAATTTGAAGATATTATTATTGATGAAGCACATGATGCCGAAAATGAGTTTCCGTTTAAAGGAAATGTTGATTTAACAAAGCTTGAAAAGCTGATAAAAAAATACGGAGCAAAAAAAATTCCATACGTAAGCATAGCTACCAGTGTAAATATGGCCGGAGGCCAACCCATTAGCATGAAAAATTTAAGAGAGTTAAGGGCACTTACAAAAAAACATGGCATTCGTGTAATACACGATATGACAAGGGTTGCCGAAAACGCTTATTTTATTCAACAGCGGGAAAAAGGATATCAGCATAATACCATAAAAGAAATTGTAAAAGAAATAAACAGTTATACAGACGGTGCTACCATGAGTGCAAAAAAAGATGCGTTGGTAAATATTGGTGGGTTTTTAGCGGTAAACGATTGGGATGTTTTTGAAGAAGCCAGAAATATGGTTGTAGTATATGAAGGTTTGCATACATACGGCGGGCTAGCCGGAAGAGACATGGAAGCTATGGCCATAGGTATTACGGAAAGTGTAAGTGATGCTCATATTAAAGCAAGAGTTGGGCAAGTAATTTATTTAGGCCAAAAAATGATAGAGTACGGTGTGCCCATTGTAAAACCAATTGGTGGCCACGGAATTTTTGTAGATGCTAAAAAATTTTTACCGCATATTCCTCAACATAATTTTCCTGCACAAACATTGGCAGCCGAAATTTATTTAGACTCTGGTGTACGTACAATGGAAAGGGGTGTTGTATCTGCCGGAAGAAAAGCCAATGGCGAAAATTATTTCCCTAAATTAGAGTTGGTACGGTTTACCATTCCACGCCGGGTATACACACAGGCACATGGATGTAATTGCCGAATCGGCTGCAAGGGTTTACGATCGCCGAAATAAAGTTAATGGAATGAAAATGGTTTACGAACCTAAATATTTACGCTTCTTTCAGGCAAGATTTGAAAAATTATTATAAACAATCATTAAAAAGTTAGTATTTAGTTAATATCCTGTTTGTACAACTATAGGTGCAGGTATTTATTTTTACAAAAAACTTAATCTTCTGTTTATGCAAAAATTAAAACCATTCTTATTGCTTGCATTTATTTTGTTACAGTTTACAACTAATGCACAAGTAATTATTTCGCAGTACTACGAAGGCACAGGCACCAACAAATGGATTGAATTAACCAACTTGGGTACCGCTGCTGTAAACACAGCTTCTCCCCAATTAAAATTAGGGATATGGTCGGTTGGCGGCTCCACAGGTAACATTGTTTTTACGGGTGCTGCTACAGCAACAATGAATTTAACGGTAACTATTCCTGCAAAAGGAAGTGTACTAATTGGTAATACCGGTAATGGTACAGAAGTATCTTACTTAACTGCAGCATCGGCCGCACAAACCAGCAATACGGTAATTAATTTTAACGGAAATGATGGCATTGCATTATTAAGTGCAAGCAATGTAGTGTTGGACAGATTTGGCACAGGTATTAATGCAACGGATATTAAGTTATGTAAGAAACACCAGCGTAACAGCGCAGGCTGCAACTTTTTCGGCCGCACAATGGACTACGGCATCTATTGCAACCGTATCTGCGGCAGCTACGGGTAATGCCAACCGTTTGGGCTATCATTTATCTCCGGGATGTGTAACGCCTGCAGCAGCTACCGCATTAAATTTAACATCAACCACTAACAGTGTAAATGGCAGCTTTACTGCTGCATCGGGCACCAATTCATATTTAGTAATTCAAAGTGCATCAAGCAGTTTATCTGCGTCTCCGGTTAATGGAACTTCGTATACAGTAGGCAGTGCTTTTGGCGGCGGCACGGTACTAAGCTATGGCACTACAACATCTTTTTCTGCTACAGGGTTAACTGCCGCAACTACCTATTATTATTACATATTCTCGGCCCGTACAGGGTGTACTGGGCAGCCTTTTTACAGCAGTTCTCTCAATGGGTCTGTAGCAACGGCAAGTACCGGTGGTGGTGGTGGCGGTGCATATTATGATGCAGCTACAGGCTTAACATGTCAACCATTAAAAACGGCGTTAAAAACAATTATTTCAACAGGGTATAATTCCTTGTCATATACTCCCGGAATATGGAATATTTATTATTACAGCGATAAAAAAAGAAATGATGCCAATACAGCCGATGTGGTTTGGGATATGTATAGCGATAACCCAACCGGAGCAGATCCTTATACCTTTACATTAGGCACAAATCAATGTGGTACTTATAGTGTAGAAGGCAATTGTTATAACCGAGAACATAGTACACCACAAAGTTGGTTTAACTCGGTATCGCCAATGGTAAGCGATGCACATCATATTTTTGCAACAGATGGTAAGGTAAATGGCATGCGTAGCAACTATCCGTACGGCGAAGTAAGCAGCGCAACTTACACTTCTTTAAACGGCGGAAAATTGGGTACAGGTACCACCAACTTTGGTTATGCAGGTACTGTATTTGAACCTATTAATGCATATAAAGGCGATTTTGCCAGAGCTTGTTTGTACATGGCTGTTAGATACGAAGATCAAATTATTAGCCAAAACTGGAGCGGTTTTGGAAACGCTAATGAAGTGTTTTTAAGTACCACTAATCAGCCCGATGCAGCAAAGCGAAGACTGTTTGTTTACGATCCATGGTATTTGCAATTATTAATAAAATGGCATAATCAAGATCCGGTAAGCCAAAAAGAAATTGACCGCAATAATGTAATTTATACTCAACAAGTGGCAAACAACAGTGGCGGTACTTTAGTAAAACAAGGTAATCGTAATCCATTTATTGATCATCCGGAGTATGTTAATGCTATTTGGGGCGATGGTGCTACAAGCCCATGCCTTGCTGCAAGAATGGCAAGTAATTCTGTACCGGAAGTAGTGGAAGAAGAAACAAAAAAAGCATTCACGGTTTACCCCAATCCATCTGTAAATAATATAAATGTAACAATTGATAAAACTGTAAAAAGAATTGAAGTTGCAGACATGTATGGCAGAATATTTTTGGTAAAAAATATTGATAACAATACACTTAATATAGTGCCTTTAAATATCAGTAATTTATACAGAGGCAATTATGCTGTAAAAATTATTTCGGCAACAGAAGTGGTTACAAAATATTTTACAAAGCTGTAGTTTATTTGAGTAATCCTAAAAAGGGCAACTAATTTTAGGATTACTCAATGGCTAAATAATTATTATTGATGTAAGAAAGCGTACTGGGTATAAATAACAACAATGCCAGATGCATCTACCTCTTCCAGCGTTAACGCATTTTCGGTAATTAAATTAATATTGTAGGTTACGTTTGTAGAAGTGGCAGTTACATTAAGTTTGCTTTCGTTGTCCATAAAGCCCATGTGCCTGTTTCTACTGTTGTAGGATCGGCAACATTGCATTTGGAGGCGCCTTCGGTTACTGTATATGTACTTGGCGTGGAGTAGCTAATTGCATCGTCTTTTTTACAGGCCGCAATACCGGAAGTTACATCTGTCCAATTGCCGGCACCAATTTTTACTTGTTTGTTTTCAAGCCTCCAGCCACCAGAAGTTAATAATTCTGTTTTGGTTTTTACACCATCTTCTTTACTGCATCCTGTAATAAACAAGGCCGAAAATAAAATACTCAATACTAAAAAATACGTTTTCATGTCTTTTGTAAAATTTGTACAAAAGTACAAAAATAAAAACCGTTATCTGGTAGCTGTTGGCAAAGGTTTGTCTCTTTTTAACATTTCATTTCTATTGGCCATTTCCCATGCAGTATAAAAAATCATACGAGCTCTTTTTTCATACAAATCCCATGTTATTTTATCTACGGTATCGGTTGGTTTATGATAATCAGCCTTTAACATTCCATCATAAAAAAACAAAACAGGTATTCCTTTACGGGCAAAATTATAATGATCGCTGCGGAAATAAATACGGTTGGGGTCGGCGGGGTCGTCAAACTTATAATCCAATGTCAGGTTGGTATATTTATTATTTTCTCCTTCGTTAATAACAGGCAAATCGCTGCTTATTTTATCGTGTCCAACAACATATACATAATTTAAAGTGTCGTCTTTTTTACGCTCAGTATCAATACGTCCAATCATATCTATATTTAAATCAACGGTTGTTTTTTCTATGGGAAAAAATGGGTGATCGCTATAGTATTCACTGCCCCAAAGGCCTTTTTCTTCGCCGCTTACAGTCATAAATACCATTGTTCTTCTGGGCCCTTTACCATCTGCTTTTGCTTTTGCAAAAGCTTCGGCCATCATTATTACTGCAACAGTTCCGCTACCATCATCATCTGCACCATAATAAATTTTACCATCGTGTTTTCCCAAATGATCGTAGTGGCCGGTTACAAAAACGTACTCGTCTTTTTTATCGCTGCCTTCTACAATACCTACTACATTGCTTGCGTTAATGGTAGTACGGTATTTTTTAAAAGCAAAACTTGTTTTTAGTTTCTTTTCAAATCCGTTTATACCAAAAACTTCGCCGGCTTTAGCCGAGGCTAAATAACTATCAAAATTATAACTTTGACCTACGATGGTTTTTGCCAATGCATGCGATAAAATGGCATAATTAACTGTTTTATCCGAACCGCCTCTGGGAAAATAAACATTTGTTTTACTACTGTTATCAATTGCCCGTTGATTAAATGTTTCCTGCGATGGATTTATTACAAATGCACCGGCAGCTCCTTTTGATGCCGCAAGAGCCAGTTTTTTATTAAGTCCGGGAAACGTCCACTCACTGGTTTTTTTAGTACCGCTAATTAAAAAGTTGCCATCTTTTTTAGGTTCGCCCAAAAAGAAAACAACAATTTTTCCTTTAACATCTACATGGGCATAATCGGTATAGTTGGCATGCTCTATACCATAACCAATAAACACTACTTTTTTACCTTTTATTTTTTTTGAATCGTTTGTATTAGCCGGGCTAATAAAATCTTTGCCATAGGTTGCCGTATAATCATCTACTTTTAATGAACTGCTAATTATACTGTCTTTGTATAGTGGATAATATTGTTGGTAGCCTTTTAAAGAAGATACCTGTGTTAATCCAATATTCTTAAAATGACTTTCAATATAGGCTGCTGCTTTACGTTGGCCTTCGGTACCGGTTTCACGGCCTTCCATTTCTTCACCGGCAATTATGGTAAGATGTTTTTTTAAGCCCTGGCTTGTTATTGTTGATGCATATTTGGTAGCATCTGTTGTTTGGGCAAATGAAATGGCTGCTGTAGTTATAAGCGCTACAAACAAAAATGTTTTTTTCATCTAATTAATTTAGAAGTTGAAAGTAAAAAAAATGCTGAAAGATATTGTGTGTTTTTTATGAGTGGTATTAACAGCAAGCTATCTTCTCTACTCTTCCCTGATGTCTTCCGCCTTCAAATGCAGTGTTCATAAAAATATCCAGCATTTTTTCGGCATCGCCATCTCTTACAAAACGAGCCGGGATGCATATTATATTGGCATCATTGTGTTTACGGGCAAGTTCTGCAATTTCCAAATCCCAGCATAAAGCCGCCCTTATGCCCTGGTGCTTGTTAGCAGTAATAGCTACACCATTTGCGCTACCGCATAGTAATATGCCAAAAGCGGCTTCGCCATTTTCTACAGCACTGGCAACAGGGTGTGCAAAGTCGGGATAATCTACTGAGTCTTTTGTAAAACATCCAAAATCTTTAAATACTATACCTTCTCCTTCTAAAAAAGAAATCAGGTCTTCTTTGCAGTCGAATCCTGCATGATCGCAACCTAGTGCTATGGGTAATTGTAAATTAAAGGGAGACATGGTATTTATGAATTATAAGTTATGAATTATGATTTGTTTTTTGCCTTTGTTGTTAGTATGGCACTTCTTATCATTTTTAAAAGTGACAATGCTTCTTCATTAATACTATCAAATTCTTTTGATGAAATAAAATTTGATTTTACTAAAAGCTCTAACCAATAAATTGTTTCATCACATTCCTTTTGTGCTATAGCAAGTTTATGAATAAATCTTTTTACTTCAGCATTTTGAGCTTCTCTTCCAAAGCACCAACCGCTGTTCCACTTCTTAAAACCTGCTTGCTGAGTACAAATTCCTTTTGTTTGGTTTAAATAATTATAGAGCTTTATTATCCTTAATGCAAAGGAAAAACTTTTATCTTTTATAATGTTCTTTTTTCCACTCATAATTCATCATTTATAACCCATCATTTTGTTAGCTCCATTCTTTTTCTTCCTTTATTTTTTGTTTTTCTACTCTGCTGGCTAAAATTATACTAATCCAGTATAATAGTAAAAGCGGAATAGCTACTAAAAACTGGCTTGTCCAATCGGGAGAGGGTGTAATAATAGGAGCAACAATTAATATTACAACAAAAGCAAACTTAAAGTATTTGCGGAGCATAGTGCCGGTAACAATACCAATTTTTGCCAAAACAAAACTAAGTACAGGCAATTCAAATGCTATGCCGCAACCTAATATTAAATTAGTAAGGCTATCAATATAATCGTTGATAGATGGTTTGTATTGTATAATGCCCGATTTACCTAAAGTAAAACTGGCTAAAAAATTAAAAGTAAAAGGAGCCAACAGATAATACCCAAAAGCTACACCTGTAAAAAACAAAGCGATACCCAAAAGATGCTTCCACGGGCATATTTAATTTCTTTAGGCGAAAGAGCAGGTTTTACAAAACGCCACAACTCCCAAAATATGTATGGAAAAGCTGCAATAATACCACCAATCATGGCAATGGTAATGGCAGAGGTAAATGTGCCGTTAACAACCGTTACCTGAAAATTAATTTTTACCGGCGGCATACAAAATGCATTTCCCAGATGCAGCCAATTGCCAAAACGGCATAATGCGCCATACGTAACAAAGTTTTCGTTGGCAGGTGCAAGTATAATATTATCGTACACCCAATCTATACCAACAAAAATGGCTATTGCAGCTACCAGCCAGGCAATAATGGAACGTACAATATGCCAGCGTAGCTCTTCAATATGATCAAAAAAAGTCATTTCTTCCTTTTCGGAAGACTCTTTACCGCTGCTTATGCGTTTAAAAAATGATTTTCTATCGGATGTTTGTTCTGCCAAAATGTATAATTGGTGGCAAAGGTACTTTACTTATACTAAAAAAATAAGCCTCTGTAGAAACAGAGGCCGTTTACCAAAACTAACTGCTTATGAGAAAAATTTGAATTCTTTTGTTATAATAATATAGATGCAAAACAGATGCCAAAGGTTTAAAGCTAATTGTTAAGATATTTATAATACTGGTGCTTTGCTAAATCTGTAAGGTTTTTTGGGTGTAAGACACATTGCTTCATAAAGGGGGGTTGAGCCACTGTTGAGCCACTGTTGAGCCACTGTTAAGCCACTGTTAAGCCAGTATTAAGCCACTTTATAAAGGAGTGGGTTAACAGCGACTTGGGGGAGTAAATAATGGGTATCATATTAAGCCTAAGGCAAATACGGATTTTTTGGCATTATCTAATTCAAAAGCGAAATAGTAATTTTCATGGCTGTACAAAAAGTTAAGCCAATAAAAAAGCGTTCCTGTTTGGGAACGCTTTTTTATTGGGTGAATAGTATCTTACTTCATAAACCCTTTAATCATATCCATTAAACCGCCACCGCCTTGTTGTGCCTGGGCTTGGGTTGCACCGCCAGCTAATTTAGATACAATATCCATTAAACCGCCACCGCCGCTTTGTTGCTGCTGGCCACCGCCGGTAAATTGGCTTATTAAGTTTTGGAAGCTAAAGCCACCATCTTGCTGTTGTTGCTCTTGTGCTACTTGCTGGCTTTGGCCACCTGTTAATGAGTTTAGCAAGTTATCCAACGTAAAACTGCTATTGCTTGGATCGTTGGTTTTGTTAATTAAACCGCTTAATACGTTAGGTATAAGGCTTTGAGCAACATTACTTGCCTGACCACCACCTAAACCAAATTTGCTCATTAATTTATTAGCAAAATGGCCCACCATCATACTTACAATAGGGTTACCCATTAAACCTTTACCACTTGCCTGCTGACCACCGCCACCAAAAAGAGATAAAATATTTTGTAAACCGCCACCAGCTACCATATTTTGTAAGCCACCAGCTACTGTTTTAGTTGCTTCTGCTATTACATCGTTATTATGCTCGTTGGGTACTTCGGGGTTATTAACTACTGCATCGCCAGCTAGTTCTTTAACCATGTTGAAAAGATTGTCTAACATGTTTTTAGATTTTAATTGTGTTTATAAATTTAACAAGGGAAAGATAGTATGTTTTACCGAAAAGTTGCATGGCCTGCAACAATATTTATTTAAAAATAACTTAACTATCCAATGAAACTTTTAGCATTTTATCGCCAGCCTGTATATCGTCTAAAAACTCCAAACCGCCGGTTAACTTACCAAAGCAGGTATGTACACCATCTAAATGTTGTGTGCCTTGCCTGTTGTGGCATATAAAAAACTGACTGCCACCAGTATTTTTTCCACGGTGTGCCATGCTCAAAACACCTCTGTCGTGATATTGTTTTTCGGCATTGGTTTCGCATTGAATGCTGTAGCCCGGACCACCGGTACCTGTGCCATTGGGACAGCCGGTTTGCACCATAAAATTGGGTATTACTCTATGAAAGCTAAGCCCATCGTAATAACCTTGCCCAACCAATTTTTTAAAATTTTCTACCGCTATAGGCGTGGCATCGTCATAAAGTTCAAAAGTAAATGTGCCTTTATTGGTTTCAATTGTTCCTGTAGTATTCATAATTTTTAATTTTTAATTGCCTTGTGTTACTAATTTCTCTGTGTTTTCTGCAAACTGTAATGCATCTATAAAATCCTGCACTTCCCCATTCATTACAGCATCTAAATTGTAGCTGGTAAAACCAATGCGGTGGTCGGTTACACGGCCTTGTGGGTAATTGTAGGTACGTATTTTAGCACTTCTATCGCCTGTACTAACCAAACTTTTACGAATATGGGCAATGGCAGCTTCGGCTTTTTGTACCTCGGCTTCGTAAAGCTTTGTGCGTAGCATCTCCATGGCTCGTAAACGATTGCCCAACTGGCTTCTATCTGTTTGGCACATAACAACAAGGCCGGTAGGTATATGCGTTAAAAATACTTTAGTTTCTACCTTATTTACATTTTGCCCGCCGGCGCCGCCGCTACGGGCAGTTTCCATTTTTACATCACTTTCTTTCAATTCAAAATCCACCTCCTCGGCTTCGGGCATTACCGCCACTGTGGCAGCCGATGTATGTACACGGCCGCTGGCTTCTGTATCGGGTACACGTTGTACCCGGTGTACGCCGCTTTCAAATTTAAGTGTACCATACACATCATCGCCGGTAACTTCTACCTGTACCTCTTTATACCCACCAACTGTTCCTTCGCTTTCGCTGAGGATAGCAGTTTTCCAGCCCTTTTTTTCGCAATATTTTAAATACATACGCAGCAGGTTGCCTGCAAACAGCGAGGCTTCATCGCCTCCGGTGCCGGCACGTATTTCCAATATGGCATTTTTTTCATCAAACGGATCTTTAGGTATTAGCATGTTGCGTAAGCCGGCCTCTTGCTGTATCTTTTTTTCTTCCAAAGCAGGCAATTCAATCTTTGCCAATTCCCTCATTTCTTCATCGTTATCGTTTAGCACTTCTTTGTTAAACGCAATATCATCCAGTGTTTTAAGGTATTCGTTACGGGCAATTACCACTTTTCTACACTGCGATATTCTTTACTTAGTGCGCCAAATTTTTTTGTTATCACTAACAATTTCGGGATTGGTAGGGCTACACCTAATTCATCAAATCTTGCTTTTATAGCATCTAACTTATCTAACATTGTAATTTATTGTTTTTTGGAAATCAACTTTTGTAACTCTGTTCGCCTTCAGTGGCATCGCACTCTTGTACTGTATATCTCTACTGAGCAACTAAGGCAGTTGCTGTGCTAAATAGCCTAGCTAATAAAAAAGAGAAAGTAAAAAGCGTTGCATTAAATACATTTGTGGCGCAAAGGTAATTTTTTTGCCACAGATTACACAAATTTTCACAGATTTGGTTTTTCTGTGTTAATCTGCGTAATCTGTGGCTGATTCAATATGAGGTACAATAAATTTTCGGCAACACAACTATTTGATGGGTACAATTTTTTACCTAGTGGCAAAGTACTAATAACATCTGCCGAAGGTGTAATTATTGATATTGTAGATGCTGAAAATGCCGGAGATGATGTACAGTTTTTTGATGGCATACTATCTCCGGGTTTTATTAATTGCCATTGCCATTTAGAGCTTAGTCATTTAAAAAGCGCTATTCCTCAAAAAACCGGTTTGGTAAATTTTGTGCAGGCTGTAATGACTAACAGAGCAGCCGATGCCGAAATAAAGACAGATGCCATGCAACAAGCCGATGCCCAAATGTATAATAGCGGCATTGTGGCAATAGGAGATATTTGCAACACTGCAGATAGCTTACCGGTAAAACAAAACAGCAAAATACGCTGGCATAATTTTGTGGAAGTAAGCGGCTTTGTAGAGGCAACAGCAGAAAAGCGGTTGAAAGAAATGATTGAAGTAGCATCAAAATTGTCAATTGCTAATTGCCCATTGTCCATTGTTCCCCATGCGCCTTACTCTGTTTCAAAAAAAATGTTTAGTTTAATTAATGCGTTGCCAAATAATAATTTAATTACCATTCACAATCAGGAAAGTGAAGAAGAAAACAAGTTGTATCAAAATAAAGAGGGCAACTTTTTAGAGCTATACAAAAATTTAGGAATAGATATTTCATCATTTGTACCAAGTGGAAAAACAAGTTTGCAAACATGGTTGCCTTACTTTACAAATAACCAACGCATAATTGCAGTACATAATACTTTTACAAATGTAAAGGATGTAGATTTTCAAATTGCTCATTGCCCATTGCCTGTTGCTTATTGCCTTTGCCCTAATGCCAACCTTTACATTGAAAACACTTTACCACCAATAGATTTGCTCATTAATAACAACTGCAATATTGTTTTGGGTACAGATAGCCTTGCTAGTAACACTCAATTAAACATGCTGGAAGAAATTAAAACGATACAACAACAATTTCCTCAAATAGAGTTGCAAACGCTGCTACAATGGGCAACCAGCAATGGCGCTGCTGCTTTGCAAATGAATGATAAGTTTGGTAGTTTTGAAAAAGGGAAGCAACCGGGAATAGTTTTGATAGCTAAAGAACTTGAAAGCAGTAAGCGGATTTTGTAAAATAAATATTTACCTTGATGTTCAAAGATTTTGAAACTAATTTGTGGCAATCTGTGTGTTGGCGGTCATTGTAAGACGCACCTCGTAAAACAATTAATTGTATGGTTAATATAGCAAAAAATTCAAACGAGACTTCACTAAAATCAGCAGCTCTAATTGCAGGTCTGTCATTGCTTGTTATGGTAATATTTGCACCATATGCAGAAATGTATGTTTTTCCTAAACTCATTGTCCGTTTCCAGCCAACTGAAACTGCAAAAAATATTATTGAGAATAAACCTCTTTTCATATCAGGAATATTTGCCTATCTAATAACTCTTATTGGAGATCTAGTGTTGACTTGGGCACTTTATATACTATTGAAACCTGTTCGTAAAAATTTGTCATTACTGACAGCTTGGTTCAGATTAGTATATACTGTAATTGCATTAGTAGCACTAAATAACGTCATTACAAGTTTTCGTATGTTGACAACCCCAGATTATTTAAATTTTATGACACAAGACCAAGTAAACATTAATGCAATGATTTATTTGAGTGTCTTTAAAAATCATTGGTATTTTGGGATGATTTTCTTCGCAGTACATCTTTTGCTCTTAGGTTTTTTGGTTATTAAGTCTGTCTATATTCCACGAATTCTTGGAATTTTACTTATTATCACAGGCATTGGTTATCTCTTGACAAGTCTAAGACCTTATCTATTTCCAGCAATCAATATTGATTTTGCTATGTTTACTTTTTTTGGGGAAATAGTTTTTATGCTATGGTTGCTAATTCGTGGACATAAAATCACTGAAGTACATTAAATGGTTTTGGAGAATTCGTTCTTAACAAATAAGCAAAACGAATTGCAGGAAACAACGAACCGCCAACATGGGTATTGCTGGCAAGTGGGGCTGGACAAGCAAACATCAACTAAGGTTTAAAATTTCAACATTAATTTTCTAATTTAGCATCAGTACTAGGCAGACGGAATACTAATTCCCCAACTTCGGCAACGCTTGCACGTAAATCTAAAAACCAGTGGCTAATCTACAACACTTCTCCCAAAACCATCAACGTTTTTAGTTGCCCAAACTCCTGTATATGGTAACTGTAATAGGCTTCGTATTTATGTAATAATAATCGGCGGGCATCTTTGTTTAAATTAAAAATTTCCAACTCAGTTGGATGCTGTGCTTTTAATAATTGCGATGTGGTATAAGAGCCATATCCACTTAAAAAGTTTGCATGTACTGGTTGCTCAGTACAAAAAACACCTTCATGTAAATCGAAAAAAGTGTTTTCATTGTCGTAATTATCAATCATTTTAAAACCAAAAAAATGGGGCAGGTGCAAGGCAAAAAATAAAGGAAAATTGGCTGTTGTTTTTTTAGGAGCAACGTCTAACTGCTGCAAAGCATCTTCACAAAAATTGTATAAATCAGTATTGCTTTCTGGCTGTTTTAGGCATTTATTTAGCAATTCTACCATAAAAAGGGCAATGCTGTTTTTTATTACATCACTAAAAATATATTGGTATAAATAAGCAAATTTAAACTCTTTAATACGCTGCATAGTTTTTTGCTCATGATGGTACACTACCATTTCTAAAATGCTGCCTGGCTGAAAATAGTTAGCTTTAGCACTGGCTTGTTTGCTGCTTCGTACACCATTTACCATATAAGTTTGCACACCAAAAAGTTCGGTAAAAGCGGTTACCACCAGACTGGTTTCGCCGTACTTGGTGGTTTTTAATATTATGGCTTTTGTTTTGTGTGTCATTTGTCTAAACTCCCACAAAAGCACAAAGACAACAAAGGGCTTTGATTTGTACTCTTAGTGTCTTAGAGGATACTTAGTAATGGGAATCCAGTACAAATTAACGTTCTTTGCAAAAATTTTTCATTATTAATTTTTCATTTATATTAAGTTAATATGTGGCAACGTTTAGGAGCATGGGTTATTAAAAACAGGTTAGTGCTATTAATTGCATTGGTAATAAGTACAGGTGTAATGGGCTATTTTGCCAGTAAGGTTAAATTAAGTTACGAGTTTTCAAAAGCAATACCTACCGATAATCCTAAGTACATAGCCTATCAGGCGTTTAAGCAAAAATTTGGAGATGATGGTAATTTATTGGTTGTAGGTGTACAAACAGATAAACTGTTTACATTAGATGTTTTTAAGGCATATGTACAACTGCAACAAACGTTAAAAAAAGTAAGCGATGTTGAGGATGTGCTGGGCATACCATCGGCCATTAATTTACAAAAAGATATACTAACAGAGGAATTAACCTCTTACAAAATTTTTACAGATACCATTGCCTCACAGGAAACATTAAACGAAGCAAAAAATACTTTTTTAAGTTTACCTTTTTATCAGTCTCTTTTATATAACCCTGCTACCAATGCATATTTAATGGGTGTTCGTATAAATAAAGACACGTTAAACTCTCCCAAACGTACACAAATAGTTGCGGCTATTACAAAGGCTGTAAATGAGTTTACAGCAAAAACAACAATAGAAACGCATTTGAGCGGATTGCCGCTGATACGTACAGTAGTTGCCGATAAAATTCAGCAGGAAATGAAATACTTTTTGCTGGGTTCGCTATTGCTAAGCGCTTTAATACTGTTATTGTTTTTAGAAGCATTAGCACTACACTGCTTTCGCTTACGGTTGTAATTTTGGTGTAATATGGAGTGTGGGCTTAATGTATTTATTTGGCTACAAAATATCTTTGTTAACTGCATTAATACCATCGTTGGTAGTGGTTATTGGTGTGCCTAACTGTATTTATTTTATAAATAAGTATCATACCAATTATTTGCATAACAAAGGCAATAATGCTATTAATCAAAAGAAGACTGCGTTAATAAACATGGTAAGCAAAATGGGTGTGGTTACACTGTTTTGCAATATTACAGCTGCTATTGGCTTTGCAGTATTTGCGTTAACAAAAAGTGCTATTTTAAAAGAGTTTGGCGTTGTATCAGGCATTAGTATTATGATTATATTTTTTATTTCATTTATACTTTTACCTGCCGTACTGAGCTACTTGCCTGCGCCAACAGCGGGGCAAACAAAATACTTAACCAATAAATGGATTACATCTTTCTTATTAAAAATAGAAAATTGGGTATTGCATCATAAAAAAATTGTTTATCTAACATCTGCAGTGGTTTTGGCAGCGGCTATCATTGGAATTTTTAAGTTAAAAACGGTAGCTTATATCGTAGATGATTTGCCTAAAACAGATAAAGTTTATACCGATCTTAAATTTTTTGAGAGCAATTTTAAAGGTGTAATGCCGTTAGAAATTGTAGTAGATTCAAAAAAGCAAAATGGCTTACGCAAGCCGGGTGTTTTTGAAAAGATAGATTCTTTATCGCAATATATAGCGGCACAAAAAAGTATGAACAGGCCGGTTAGTTTGGCCGAGGGTTTTAAGTTTTTGTATCAGGGCTTTTCCGGCGGCGATTCTACCGCATATTTTTTTCCGAATGAAGCTATAATTTCTAAAGGCTTATCCGAAATAAGGCAACAGCTAAAAAAAGACAGCAGTGTAAAAAGCAGCAATGTAGCAAAGATGTTTATGCCGTTTATTGACAGCACTATGCAATACACCCGTATAAGCGTAAGTATGGCAGATGTTGGTACAAAAGAATTACCGGCTATATTAAATGGCATAGAAAAAAGATCGAACGAATTATTTGACAGCACCACACATAAAGTGCAGCTAACAGGCACCAGTATTACTTTTTTAGAAGGAAGCCAGTTTATTATCAATGGCTTAAAAGAAAGTATTTTTTGGGCATTTTTATTAATAGCCTTGTGTATGTTGTATTTGTTTAAGTCTTTTAAAATATTAATTTGTTCATTGCTTCCCAATGTTATTCCGCTAATTATAACTGCAGGTGTAATGGGTTGGGCTGGTGTGCCATTAAAACCATCAACCGTTTTGGTATTTAGTGTGGCTTTAGGTATTGCAATAGATATTACAATCAGGTTTTTAGTAAATTATAAACAAGAGCTTCCAGCATATAATAACAATGTAACCGAAACGGTAAAAGCTACTATAAAAAATACCGGGTTAAGTATAGTGTATACTTCACTGGTATTAACCGCAGGCTTTGTAATATTTTGTTTTAGTGGTTTTGGTGGCACAAAATCGTTGGGATGGCTTACATCTGTAACGTTATTAATTGCCACTTTAACCAACCTTATTTTATTGCCTGTTTTATTAATTGCGTTGAACAGAACAGCAAAAAGCACCACTTAACACATATTTATTTTGCCAATGTTTAAACAACAAAATTGGTAAAATAACGTTTGGTAGTATGTTTCACCTAATTTATGAACGTAAAAAAGCAGCGTAATCAGCAATAAACTTGTCCGTAATTTTACGGAGATATAGTTTCCTTGAGTATATTTGCCCACTATAAACAAACAAGTAATGAGAAAATTGATTTTAACCTTATCGGTTGTTTTATGTTTTGTACTAAACGCAGCCGCACAAGACCGTAGCATTAGCGGTAAAGTAACCAACGAAAAAAATGCTCCTATTGAAGGCGTTTCGGTTACCAGCCCCGATGGCAAGTACGGTACTCAAACAGATAAAGATGGTAATTACCAACTTACTTTACCAGCATCTGTAAAAGCCTTAAGCTTTTCGTATGTAAATTTTGAAACTGCCATTAGGAGCATTGGCAAGGCAACAGTAATTAATACAACATTGCGTAGTGCAGATAAAAGCTTAGAAGAAGTAGTGGTAATAGGTTATGGAACGCAGCAAAAAAAGGCATTTACGGGATCATCTTCAAAGATTGATGTAAAAGAAATGTCTACATTATTAACGCCTTCTATTGATAAGCAACTTGCTGGTAGAGCAGCGGGTGTTCAAGTAACTACGGCTGGAGGGCTTGCAAATACTCCTGCTGTAATTAGAATAAGAGGTATCCAATCTATCACAGGTAATAATAACCCGTTGATAGTTGTTGACGGAACCCCTATTATTACCGGAAATTTAGCTTTTGCAACAAACTCAAACGCTTTAGGTGATATTAATCCTGCCGATATTGAAACAATAGATGTTTTAAAGGATGGCTCAGCTACTGCTATTTATGGATCAAGGGCTGCAGGAGGCGTAATACTAATTACAACAAAGAAAGGTTCTAGAGGAAGATCAAAAGTAACATATGAGGGGATAATTGGATTTAGCAGCCCTGTAAAAAAATTCGATTTACTAAATGCAGCAGAGTTTAAAACAATTGCAAATGAAAAACTTACAAATGCCGGATTGGCTGCAAGAGCTGGAGTAAATACTTCTGCAGACGCTTATGATACAGATTGGCAGGATTTGGTAATGAATAAAAATGCACCAAACCAGAGTCATACTATAAGTTTACAGGGAGGAAGTGATAAAACCACCTTTTACTTTTCGGCTAATTACAACGATCAAAAAGGGATTGTAATTAGTAATTATAATAGAGCATACAGAGTTCGTATGAATGTGGACCACGAGTTAAACAAATTTGTAAAATTTGGGAATAACTTATCAGTAAGTCGCCAACAAGATGGAGATCAAAATAACGGCTCAAACTCATTAGGTGGCGCAATAGCATCCTCTTTGCGTTTATTGCCTAATGTATCGCCTTATTCTGCAACAGGTTGGGAAGGTTATAATATTACATATAGCCCTACTGGAACTAGTACAAATTCTATGGCTATAGGCCCTAACTCACAAAGTGTAGATGATAACTTCTTTAATGTATTATATACAATGAAGAAAAATAAGTTATACTCTGATAAATACAGATTCATTGATAATGCATACATGGAATTGTCTCCAATTAAAGGAATGAAATTTCGCAGTCAGGTAGGTATAGATATGTTTAATGACTATAGTTACACCGGGTTAAATGTTTTTCATGGTGATGGTTTTTTAACAGGAACTTCAAGTAACTCTGATTTCAATATACTAAGACTAGTATGGTCTAACGTATTAAATTATAATAAAACTATTAAAGGGCACAGTTTTTTCTTAACTGTAGGGCATGAAGCACAAACAGAAACAGCCAAGTCATTATCTGCAAATGGCGGATCATTAACAGATCCATTCTTTATTGCAGAAAATTATATTACAGGATCTGGAACATCTAATACCATCAACGGTACATACGATACCATAAACGGTATTTTATCTTTCTTTGGCAGGCTTAATTACGATTATAAAAACAAATATTTTTTACAAGGAAGTATAAGAAGAGATGGGCAAAGTGCTTTAGCACCTGGAAATAAATATGGAACCTTCCCGGGAGTTTCTGTAGGGTGGAGACTTTCTGAAGAACGTTTTTGGAATAAGAAATATATAAATGAACTTAAGCTTAAAGCATCGTACGCTAAAGTAGGAAACACTTTAGGCGGCTATCCATATTTAACAAATTTTGGCCCTCGTAACTATGGAAACTTAGGCGGACTTGGGCCAACAGGTGTTGGAAATCCTGAGTTAGTTTGGGAAACAAGTATAAAATATGATGTAGGAATAGAGGTTGGTGCACTTAACAACAGAATTAATTTTACCGGAGATTATTTCTTAAATGATGTTAACAACTTAGTAATAGATGTGCCTCAGCCTTTGAGTGCAGGTATTCCTGGTTCTATTGATTTAAATGGGGGTGCTATACCTCAAAATATTGGAAAATTAGAAAACAGAGGTATTGAACTTTCTCTTAATTTAGGAATTATTCGCAATAAAAATTTTACATGGGATTTAAATGTTAATTACTCTCAGGTTAATAATAAAATCAAATCGCTTTATAGCCTTGGTGGCGTACCTGTTTTACAAATACCTAATGGCAATTATAATGTTATTAAAACCGGTGAACCTATTAATATATTGTGGGGATATCAATCGGCTGGTGTAAATGCTGCAAATGGTAATCCAATGTTTTACAAAGCAGATGGTACATTAATACAACTTAATCTTTCAAGAACTACCGGTACGGTAGGTAATTTTTACTTAGCATCAAGTAAAAACGATCCGGTTTTGGGAACTCTTAGCAGCTTAACTGCTGCAGATAAAGTAAACTTAGGCAACTCAACACCAACTTATTTTGGAGCAATAACAAACTCTTTTGATTATAAGGGCTTTGGTTTAGATATTATGTTGCGCTACTCTGGTGGAAATAAAATAATGAACTATACACGCCAAGAAGTATTGTTTAACCAAAGCTTCCAAAATAATGGAAGAGAAGCTTTGGAAAGATGGACTACACCTGGTCAAATAACAGATGTGCCTAAGCTTTATTACGGTCAAGCTGCAAATATTAACCAAACAGCAAGTGCAAATTCCAGATTTGTTGAAAAAGGCGATTATATAAGGCTTCAAAACGTAACTTTTAGTTATACAGTTAACCCTGTTGCATTAGAAAAAATAACAAAGGGGTATGTAAAATCTAGATTTTCATACAAGGTCAAAACCTATGGGTATGGTCTAAGTATAAAGGAGCAGATCCTGACAATATAAGTACACTGGGTATTGATGCTGCAGTATCTCCTCAGGTTCGCAATATTTCAACAGGTATTTCTTTTGGATTTTAATAATTAAGATAACTCAATAACTATATTAAATGAATACAATTATGAATAAAATAAAAATGGGATTAATATTATTTATTCCCTTACTCTTTAGTTGTAAAAAAGTGCTTGATACAAGCCCTTATGGATCAATAACAGATGCAAGTGCTTTTTCAACAGCTTCAAAATGTGCATTAGCATTAAATGGGGTTTATGATGCGGCTCAAGGCGATTATTATGTAACGGGCACAACTGAAAATAGAGGTTATCCGTTTGGCGCAGCGAATATTTATCAATCAGATGCAAGAGGTGAAGATTTAGTAAATATTCAGGCTTTTTTACAAATTACTTACCAAGCTACCTATAACTCTACATCTGCAAACTGTGTTGCTATGTGGAAGGGGTTATATGAGTTAATTAATAAAGCTAATATTGGTATTGCAGGCTTCAGATCAGCATCGGGAGGCGTTATTAGTTCTGCAACAGCCGCACAATATGAGGCAGAATGCCGCTTTTTAAGAGCAATGGCACATCATGAAGGGTTATTAATGTTTGCCAGACCTTATTTGGAAAATTCTGGAGCGTCATTGGGCCTTCCTGGGGAGGCTTTCATAAATACAACAGCGGCTGTAAATAGTATTCTTAGTACACCTCGTATGAGTGTATCTGGAGTTTACGATAAAATACTACTTGATTTAGACTATGCCGAAGCAAATTTACCTGCTGCTAGTAGGTATTAGTTACGGAACGACAAAGAGTTGCTATTGCACTAAAAATGAGGGTAAAGATGCATAAAGGCGATTGGCCTGGTGTTATCGCTGAAGGTTCAAAATTAGTTCCAACTACGGTTAATCCATTAATACCAAATAGTGTAATATCTCCTGTTGGTGCTTACGCATTAATGGCATCCCCAGATGGCGCTTTCGCTAATAATAATTCAATTGAGGTATATTTTCAATAAAAAGACAGTCCAGTAGATGCCCAAAATTACTAGTGAGGTTTATCAAGACTATTAGGCGCAGCTAACTTAGGAGGAAGAGGACTTGTTTCAATATCTCCAATTATTTTTAATAATGCAGGTTGGTTGTGTGATGATAAGCGAAGAACATTATTAACAACATCTGGCACAAATAGCGCCGGTACACAAAGCGTATTTACAACAAAATACAGGGATTATCCTACTTATGGTGATTATGCTCCACAAATTCGTTATGCTGAAGTGCTGCTTTTATTAGCAGAAGCAGAAGCAAGAAACGCTGCTACCGTTTCTTCAAGAGCTGTAGATTTATTAAATGTTGTAAGAAACCGCTCTTTAGCAACTCCTGCAACTCAACAATATACGGTAGCTGGTTTTGCAGATAAGGTAGCTCTAATTAAAGCAATTTTATTAGAAAGAAGAATTGAGTTTTTAGCAGAAGGAAAGCGTTGGGAGATATTAGCCGCTTATGTAAGACGCTAATTAACAACAGGTGGAATTCCTGCTAAAGACTTAAATGGTGCTGTCCTACTAATTTTGTTTGTGACGTGGATATACTGCCGGACAACCAGCAATACCAGTATAGTGATTATCGTTTCCTATGGCCTATTCCAGCATCTGAGGTAGTTGCAAATCCAATTGTAGTACAAAACCCCGGATATTAATTTATTTTATATTTTACCTAAAACTAAGCTGAATTCTTCGGGTTTTTTATTCCCAGCAATCTCTCCTTCGCCGCCGCAGGTGGCTTGCCGTTGCAGAGTATCGAAGCAAGGCAAATTGTGCGTTGGCGTACCTGCAACATGGTGTAAATCTTGCATTAAATTATCAAAACAAAATATACTGCAACTTATTATACAGCTTGCATTAAAAACAATACAACTCAATGCAACTATAGATGCAAAATAGCATTCAGTCAGCAATAAAACTAAACAACCCCATTTCCTATATTTGTACCACCATGCCCAACGATTACCCACAATATTGGCCACAATTTTTTACTGCAACCATTTTAAATTGGCAACCACTTTTACAAAACAATACCTACAAAGATGAAATTGTTAAATGTCTTCAATTTTTAGTAGCACAAAGCGTATAAAATTATTTTCATTTGTACTAATGAATAACCATATCCATCTTATTTGGCAGCCGTTGCAAAACCAAACATTATCTACCATACAACATAGTTTTTTAAAGCATACTGCACAAGTGTTTAAGGCAGATTTATTAAAAACTAATCCTACGTTAATAGAAACTAAAGTAAAAGCAACATTGATAGAACATACCAATTTTGGGGAACGAAATTCATTATCATTAAGTGTAAGTAGTAGGGTGTTTAAATCAAAAATTGGATTACATACATTAAACCTCTTAGGTGGGTTTGCAAACTACCCTGAAGATTATCATTACTCATCCGCTAAGTTTTATTTTGATGGTGTGGATGCTTTTGATATGCTTAGCCATGCTAATGAGTAAGGTGTGGGGTGTGTTTGGGTATTGGCTTTGCTACATGTTGCAGGTACGCCAACGCCACTATTGCCTTGCTTCGATACCTGCAACGGCGGGGGTCATGCTGAGGCGTAAGGTGTGGGGATTATTTTAGTGCTGGGTTTATGCTAAGTTGCAGGTACGCCAACGCCACTATTGCCTTGCTTCGATACCTGCCCGGCTAAGAAACACCCTATTCCTCCTTTCCGCCCTTTTCTCCAACAAACCAATGCTCCTTATTTTTAAATAATACATTGAAGGTGGTTAGGCTGCCATAGCATCGGGTAATATATTGCTGAATGTTTACTTTTTCTTCGTCGGATAGTTTTTTGTGGCTGTTTATATTTTGCTCTAATACTCTAAGCCTGTCCCGTAACATTACAATTTTATGAAAAAAGTCATCAATAGGAATTTCCTTTGGCTTAAGCGTTTTATCGGCAGCTTGTAAAAGCATGGCGCCGCCAATCCATTTATCGCCCAAGGGCACAAGCTCTGTAACATCGCTCCATTGGCGCAATATTTTAAGGATAGATTTTCTCTACAGCCGATACGGTTTCTACCTCGGCGGTAATATTTTCGGCAATTATCTCTTCCAACTTTTCATCTGTTTTATCAATCTCTTTTATGCCATGATGAATAAATGAAATGATATAAGTGGCACACTGCTAACACAACAGTACTCCGGGGCCAAATTGGGTATGTTGCAGCCTGGTGCCTACACCTAATACTAATTGATTTTCTTCCATAAATAAATGCTTTTTAAAAACAAAAATACTATTCCTTTATTGCATCCGGCTTTAGCATTTCCATTTTATAATGGTAAGATGCATTTAGAATGTACTGATTAAAAGTAAGTTCATTGCACTGTTGTACAAAATCAAAATCGGGGCGGTAGCGAACCATAAATGTATCTAACTCGGCATTTTTTAAATTGGTGATACGGCTTACAACTGTTTTATTAAACTTGTAATTAATGTAACGCTCTTTTTCATCCATCTCTAACCGGTTTCTAAAGGCTTTTAATTGCCGGTTTCGTCTAAACCTAAAAATATTTATTAGTTCATTTATATCTAACCCTACACCGCCGCTTGGTGTAATAGATGTTTCTACCTTGCCGCTTCTAAAACCAAATACATCTGCATATTTTTTCTGTTTTCTAAAGAGTCTAACCGGTACGATTTGGAGCGAATAACCACTTCTTTAAGTGTAGTAAATTTTCCTTTTACTTTAATGTGTAACCAAATATCAAACTGAGTGGGGTTGGGTATATTTTTTACAGGAAAATTTTGTGTGGGCTTATTTCTAAAAGAAAAAAATACAGTATCTGCTTCGCTTACGGCGAGTTTGTATTTACCCATAGAATCGGTATAAGTAAATGCGCCGGTATTGCTTTGTACACGTACACCCTCTACTAAATTTATTTTAGACAGAATTAAATACGGTACCGGATAAGGTAAGTTGTGCCCAAGTATTTTTTGAACAAAAACTTAAAAGCAAAGAAAAATAAATATGCGTAAAAAAGTGGCCAATAAAGTGGTTTAAAAATGTAATATTACCACATCTTATTTACTGCAACGTGTATGCGATACTTTTTTAACTCCGATTTTGCAAAATATCGTCAATTACCGCAGGGTAAATGCAAATGCTCCAGCGCATGAATTTTTGCAGCAAGGGTTTGGGGTGTATCTGAATTGCTGATGGGGCATTTTGCCTGACGTGTTATTTCACCGTGGTCGTATAATTCATCTACATAATGGTCCTTATACCGCTTTCGGTTTCTTTTGCCGCAATTACGGCCTCGTGTACAAAATGGCCGTACATACCTTTGCCGCCATATTTTGGTAATAATGCAGGATGGATGTTTACTATTTTTTTAGGGAAAGATTTTACAAGTAAATCGGGCATCTTCCATAAAAAACCGGCCAGTACTATAAAATTAATATGGTGTTTTTGTAAATCGGGCAAATAAGCATCTGCCTTAAAAAACCTGTCTTTTTCTATTAGTAATGCAGGAATATTGTGTGCTGCAGCAATTTGCAAAACACCTGCATCGGGTTTATTACAAACAAGCAATGCAATATGTATGTTGGCAGCATTTTTAAAATGCTCAATAATTTTAGCCGCATTGCTTCCTGCGCCGCTGGCATAAATAGCTATATTGGTGGTTT
>JADKIE010000003.1 GCA_016721385.1 Chitinophagaceae bacterium
AATAAAAGTTACATGCTTTAGTAATAAAAAAGAATTGCAAGAATAAATAGCAGACAATTGATAATGAAACGTAAGAACAATAGCACGGTTTAGGTTTTATTATACCTGCCGGAATTTCTCTTACAGCTGTTGCGAGGATTTTTTGTATCATAATTTGCATCTAACCAACGGTTAAATGCCATTGCGGCAGAACGGGCAAATATCATGCAGAGAATTACTAACGCAAATGAAATGTGATAATTTGCGAAATGTGCTAACAAACGAGATCTTCCCAACCTATGGCTTTATTCAAACTTATTTGTGATGTTTCAGAAATGTATTTTTTAACCCTAAAAAATCCAATTAATGCAAAAGGCAATGCAAAAATGGTGAGAAAATTTTTAAGAGTGAGAGGTAATTTTTATTAAGGCATTGGCAAAGATAATTAAATATGGAGGTTAGTTTACATTCGGGTTCGTGCAATTTCCAAAGTACAACACCTGCTGCAGTTGCAATGTTTAAAGAGTGTTTCATACCCAACCTGGTATTTCTATACAGCCGTCGCATTGCTCTATAGTGCTTTGCTCAACACCTGTAACTTCATTACCAAAAATACAGTAATTTTTCTTCTTTACTAAAAACATTACCAGTTGAAGACGATGGCTATTCAAAACTGTCTATTGCATAAACTTTAAAACCGTTTTTTTAATTCATTAATAGCTTCTGTAGCATTGATAAAATGTTTCCAATCTACCGATTCCTCTGCACCTAATCCGTTTTTTAATTTCTTTATGTGGTGGTGTGCAGGTGTAGCCTGTTAGGTAAATGCTTCTTCCAATAAAAAGCATCGGCAGTTCTAAAAACGCTGCCAACATTGTAAGCACTGCGTATGTTTTCTAACACAGCAATTACAGGGGTTTTGGTAGATCGTTTAAATTCTTCAACCGTTTTTCGATTGAGTTCGTCCATTGATAGTTTGATAATTTCTGACACTATTAACTTTTTAAAAACTAATCTGTGAAAATTGATGTAACCTGTGAGTGCCTAAATCATTTCGCTTTGTAACAATGGATTTTTTATTGCATCTCTTTTTCTGCAAATGCTTTGCCGCTTTTACAAAATGTACAAACAGCGGTTGCGGATTTTCTACTGTACTTTTTAATTCGGGATGATATTGCACACCAATAAAAAAGGATGATTGGGCAGTTCCACAATTTCTACCAAACCGGTTGCAGGATTTTTCCGCTTGGAATCATTCCGGCTTTTTTTCAAAATCTGCTATATATTTATTATTAAACTCCCAGCGATGGCGATGGCGTTCGCTGATTTGTGTTGAGCCATAAATAGTGTATGCTAAAGTATCTTTCTTTATTTTCGCAAGGGTATGCACCCAAACGCATTGTGCCGCCTTTGCTGTAACTTCTTTTTGTTCATCCATTAAATCTATTACGGATGTGTTGTTTCGTTTACCATTTCGGTACTATGTGCATCTTTAAATTCTAATACATTTCTGGCAAATTCAATTACAGCCATTTGCATACCTAAGCAAATACCAAAAAAAGGTAACTTGTTTTCTCTTGCATACTTTACCGCAATAATTTTACCCTCAACACCACGGTTGCCAAAACTATAGGCGCAACAAGTAATCCATCTAATTTACTTAATTTTTCAGCAACATTTTCTTCGTTGATTGTTTCGCTGTGTACATCTACAACCTGCACTTTACATTCGTTCATTGCACCTGCATGTACAAAACTTTCTAAAATGGATTTATATGCGTCCTGTAACTCAATATATTTTCCAATTAATCCAATAGTAACTTTACTTTTTGGGTATTTTAAATTTTTCTAAAAGCCTTTCCATTTGGTTAACTCAGGTGCAGCGTAGCCATTAATTTGTAATTTTTTTAAAACAATGGTGTCCAAGCCTTCCTGCAACATCATTAATGGTACTTCGTAAATACTGCTGGCATCCATTGCTTCAATAACAGCATCGGGCTTAACATTGCAAAACAAGGCTACTTTCTTTTTTATTTCGTTACTTAATGGCTGCTCCGTACGACATACAATAACATCGGGATGTACACCCTCCTGACTAAGCATACGTACACTATGTTGCGTAGGCTGGTTTTTTAATTCTTTTGCGGCACTTAAATAGGGGATAAGGGAAGATGCACTACCATACAATCTTCCTCAGGCATTTCCCATTGCAGTTGACGAACAGCCTCTACAAATGGTAAACTTTCAATATCGCCAACGGTACCACCTAATTCGGTTATAATGATATCAAACTTATTATCTTTCCCCAACAATAACATTCTGCGTTTAATCTCGTCTGTTATATGCGGAATCACTTGCACCGTTTGCCTAAATATGCGCCTTCTCTTTCTTTATTAATTACGGTTTGATAAATGCGGCCAGTGGTTACATTATTAGCCTGTGATGTTGGGATGTTTAAAAAACGTTCGTAGTGGCCAAGATCTAAATCTGTTTCGGCATATCATCGGTTACAAAGCACTCGCCATGTTCGTAAGGGTTAAGCGTACCCGGATCAACATTAATGTAAGGATCAAACTTTTGAATGGTTACTTTTAAACCACGGGCCTGCAGCAACTTTGCTAACGATGCGGCAATAATGCCTTTACCTAATGAAGATGTAACACCGCCGGTTACGAAAATGTATTTTGACATTGTAAAATATGCTAATTAGCTATTTGAATCATGTACTGTTGGTACAATAACAAATAGCCGAGTTGAAAATTAAATTTTGACCGGAAAGTTTTGGAAAAAAATCTTAGAGGTCGGGCAAAGATAGGTGAATTTTTGTGAGGAGGAAATTTGGGGGGATGATTTGTGGGAAAATTGGTATTTTGCCATTTTGTAGCAATTGAAAATATATTATTATTTTAACTTAGAATGAATAAACATAAAAACAGGTCAGAGAAAGCCCTTTTTCAATTGTAGTTTTATTATTAAGTGTTATTTCAGCTCAAATAGATACCAACCCTATTGACTATAACAATAAAACTGAAGTTGTTATTCATTATGAGATGGGTGTTTCTGCATTAGCTAGTAAGATTAGTTCGGTTAGAGTTATTGATGCTAGGTATGATACGAATGCTCTTGGATATTATTCGGCAGCAGGCTTTACTAATTATAATTATAAGAGTACTTGGCCAAAAATCTATTGTATCGATTCTTCTTTAGCTACCAATATCGGTATTGCCAAGTGGGTGTCAAATTATTTACAGTTAAGGTATGCAACTTCCTCTAATGGCAGTTTATTAGTGGTTTTAAAAAAATTTTGGATTTCTCCTGATGCGGCTCCTATACTTTATGATAATAACAAATTGGGACAACCTTTGGAAGGATCGGATGCAGGCATTATTAGTAAATTGGAATTTTACTTGCAGAAAGAAAATGCTTTTTATCCTCTATTTAGGCTTGATTCTATCTTTACATTTAAAGATAAATTACCGGACTCGGCTTCTAAATTTATTAAGGCTGCATTAAAAAACTCTTTAAAATTTCTATGACATTGATTTTGATGAAGTAATTGCTAAAAGAAGAAAACTTTCTTTAAATGATATTCTAATAAGTAATATTGGAAAGTTTGAACTCCCAATATTAAAAAGTGTAACTTTTAAAAGGTATTTTTAAAAATTTCGAAGAATTTAAAATAATTCCCCATCAATTATTGATTACGAATTGAGGAAAGGGAAATTTGGAGATCTTTTGTATGCAAAGGATGGAAAAAATGCCCAGGGAAAGAATGCATGGGGATTTTGTGATGGGATAAACCTTTTTATCAATTCTGGAGATAAGTATTCAAAACTTTTACGTCAACAAAACACCTTTTATTTCGCTGGGATAAAAAGTGTAAAAAAACAAATTAAACATGATTTGCTTTATACTTCACTTCTAAACCTTGCAACTAATACTGGAAGAAAAAAATCTTCATTTAAGGTTGTAAAAAAATATTACCAAATTGACATGGAAACCGGAGAGGTATATTAATAAAACAAATTCTTACTCAAATAATTTCTTACATAATCCTCAACACCTTCTTCTAAACTAAAAAATGGTTTATTATAGCCTGCCGAAATTAATTTACCCATGTTGGCTTCGGTAAAATATTGATATTTATCTCTGATATCTGATGGCATATCAATGTACTCAATGTTGGGTTGCAAATCTAATCCGGCAAAAGTGGCTTTTGTTAAACCGTTAAAGGATCTTGCTTTACCTGTGCCTACGTTGTACAATCCCGCCGTAAGGCTGTTGCCAACTTTCACATACTTCGTAACCTCAACCATAATCCAAAAACAAACATTTACAACATCTTTTACATAAACAAAATCCCTTAATTGATCGCCATCTTCAAAACCACTTTTATGACTTTTAAATAACTTCACTTTTCCGTTTTGTTGAATTTGGTTGTACGAATGGAAAATTACACTAGCCATTCTTTTTTTGTGGTATTCATTTGGGCCATATACATTAAAGAATTTTAGGCCAGCCCAAAAAGGCGGACAATCCTCTTGATGCAACACCCATTTATCAAATTCGTTTTTGCTTATGCCATAAGGGTTTAATGGATGCAGTTGCTCAACAATATCATGGCTGTCATCGTAACCCAACTCACCTTCGCCATACGTTGCAGCCGAGGAAGCGTAAACCAATGCAATTGAATTTATGGTGCAATAATTCCAAATTTGTTGAGAGTATTCTACATTTAATTTTTGATGAACACTGTAATCAAACTCGGTGGTGTCTGTTCGGGCACCTAAGTGAAAAACAAAATCAACAGCTGGTTTTTCTTTTTGCAACCAGTCAAATAAATTATCTCTTTCTACCCGTACTAAATATTTTTTTATGAATAAGATTTAGTTCTTTTCTTCATCCATTTCAAAATCATCTACCAATATTAAGTTGGTAAAACCTTGTTGGTTAAGATAACTAACTAAACAGCTTCCTATAAAGCCGTATGCACCGGTGATAATGATATTGATATTGTTATTTGGCATTACTATACTTTATTAGGTAATGAAATTGCAAGCCTATCATATTAAAACTTAGTTTTCATTAGTTGAAACTGTTTTGATATTACTTGTAAAATGGTTAAATTTTAATCCAAAATCTATCCTTTTTGTTACTGCATAATTAATTCCGGCTCCAAGTTGTAATAAAGATTGGGGTTTATTGCCATTAAATAAAGGTGATATGTTAGAGTAATAGCCTCCACTACTATTATTTAAGCCTTTAGGAATAGTTGAACTTGAATAACTCAATCTTAGCATTGGGCAAACTTCGCCATTTACACTAATCTTTGAATTCTTAAATTTATAACTCAACCCTATCGGAAAACTTAACGTTACAAATTTAAGAATCTCCTTTGTTTCTTTTCTACTATTAACGTAATAGCCTCCAATAAAATAAATGCTTAAATCCCTTCCATAAACAGCCTTATTTTTTCCTCATCAAGCCATGCATAATTAGTAAAAGGGTATTAACTCTTTTAAGATTTAGAATAGTTGAATCTGTTGTATAATACTTGTCAGTGTGATTATACTCCATTGAAAAAATATTTACAGATGTGCCTATAAAAGCTGAAAGATTTTTAGACAAACTGTAATTGAATTTAATTCCCAATACTCCACCTAATTTTATTACTGCATCTTGTTGACTTTCATTTTTATAATTATATCTACAAAATTTGTTTGTTGGCGTATCAATTAATCTGTATTTCTGATATTCAAATGAATTATGTATACCTTTTAATCCCACAGCATTTAATTCTGCAAATACTTGCAAGCTAATCTTCTTTTGTGCTTTAGCATTAAATAAAGTGAAACTTATAATAATTACTAAAATCCTTTTCATGAACCTCATCAATTTTTAAAATTATATGATACTTGTAACCCAAATGAATTCAATCTAAGTGAACTCAATCCATCTGCTTGTAAGGCATTACTAAGACCTATTTTATACGTTGCCCCTACTGTTACTTTTTTTGAAACCGAATAATCTATTCCTCCAGAATAATTAAAATAACTTTTAACTCTATTTTCAAATTGAGGAATAGGCCCCGAAAGTTCAGGATCTTCATAAAGATATTTGCCTATACTTTTTGTATTTAAAATAATTGAAATGTTTACTCCTTGCTCAAGCTTAAATTTTTTATACAGATATTGTAACCCTAGTGGTATGTCTAATGTTACAAAAGAGAATATATGCTGTGTTTCAAAAAAGAATAGCTTTCGTTAACTCCTAATTTATAGGTTGCTGAGCCAAAAATGGTGCCAGTATTGCTAAAAGATGTAGGTAAAATATGCCCACCTTCTAGTACAATTATACCATTACTGGTATCAACTACATTAAATCTTGAACTATTACTTATAGCAATATTTCTAACTACTTTTAAAGCAGATAGTCCAATTCCCGAAGTAACAAACAAATTGTTTTTAAGTTTAAAATTTACTTTAGTGCCGCCACTAAATGACATAGATAATTTTGATACATCTTTTTTTGTGGTTTTTCATTAAAAAGTTGTCTAAATGATAGAAAATTAACTGTACCATTTATGTTTCTGACTTCCATATCTATTGGAACGTATTCCACGGGGTTACCTGTATTATTACTTGTAACACCTCCAATGTTCAAAAAAGCGCAGTAACTAATTTTATTATTTTTTTGCGAATAAACCAATAAACTTGAAAATAAAATAATAGTGGCAAGAATTAATTTTCTCATAATTATACGTTTTGGATTAAATATATAAATTTTATTTCATCATATTCTCAATAGCCTCAGCATATTTCCCCTTCCATTCACTCATATTTCCCCAGTCTTCCATATTCATATTTATATTACCATTGGTAACAGTTCCTAAATAAGTGCACTCTAATGGTTCTACTTTTTCGAGCAATTGCACAAAATCGTTTCTGTTTTCTTTACGAACACTAACTACTACACGGCTTTGGGCTTCGCCAAACCAATAAGCATCTTTTCGAATACTTTCTTTAGCTGCATCATGAGAAACATTAATGCCCAGGTTTTTATTAAAACAACTCTCCATTAGTGTTACAAATAAACCGCCTTCACTTACATCATGTGCACTTTCTATCAACTTATGATCAATCATTTTTTTAATTGATTTTTGAATGTGCAATTCTTCATCTATATCAAAATAAGGTGCAGGTGAAAATTCTATTCCGCAAATTTTGTGTAAGTACTCGCTGCTGTTAATATCATTGTGTTGTGTGCCTATTAAATATATTTCATCGCCCTCTTGTTTAAAATCCATCGTCATTTTATCGTTGGCATTGTTTAATAAGCCAACCATTCCAATCGTAGGAGTTGGGTACACTGCACCATCTGGCCCCTGGTTGTAAAAGCTAACATTGCCACCGGTTACCGGCGTATCAAATTTGCGGCAAGCTTCGCCCATGCCTTTAATGGCATGTACAAATTGGTAATATACCTGTGGGTCGAACGGGTTGCCAAAGTTTAAACAATTGGTAACACCTAAAGGCTCACCGCCACTACACACAATATTACGTGCCGCTTCGGCCACCGCAATCATTGCACCTTTGTAAGGATCTGCAAATACATAACGACTGTTACAATCTGTAGTTAATGCTAAGGCTTTGTTAGTTGGTTTTGCCAAAACAATTGCAGCATCGCTTGGGGCATTTGTACTTGCATTGCCGGTACCTACCATGCTATCGTATTGTGTATATATCCAACGTTTACTGGCAATATTGGGTATGGTAATAATTTGTTCTGCTATTGCTTTTAAATTGGTTGGCTCAGCAATTGTATTTATATCAAATGCCTTTATTTTTTCAAAGTAAGAAGGCACTTCGTAAGGCCTGTCGTTTTGCGGTGCACCGCCGCCTAAAACTAACTCATAAGCTGGTAAACTGGCTTCTAAATTTCCATGCATATAAAAATTTAAAATTCCATCGTTGGTTACTTCACCAATTTGGCTGCAGGTAAATCCCATTTATCAAAAACGGCTTGTATTAAATGTTCTTTTCCTTTTTCGGCAACCAGTAACATTCTTTCCTGGCTTTCACTCAAAAGCAATTCCCAGGCTTTCATATCTTTTTGGCGGGTGGGTACTTTATCTAAATCAATACGCATACCCATTTCGCCTTTGGCACTCATTTCGGATGTTGAACAAATTATTCCTGCCGCACCCATATCCTGCATACCAACAACTGCACCTGTTGTCATCACTTCAAGGCAAGCTTCTAATAATTTTTTTTCCTGAAAGGGATCGCCTACCTGCACAGCAGGTAACTCTTGTACACTTTCTTCTGTAATATCTGCACTGGCAAAACTAGCGCCGCCAATTCCATCTTTACCGGTTGCACTTCCTACAAAAAAAACCGGATTACCTGCAACGGTACCACTCGTTGCCGAAATTGTTTCTCCATTTTTTAAAATGCCCACACTCATGGCATTAACCAAAGGATTGGTGTGATAACAATCTTCAAAATAAATTTCGCCACCAACTGTTGGTACACCAAAACAATTACCGTAATGCCCAATGCCGTGTACAACTCCAGCTAACAAATGCTGCGTTTTAGCTTCTTTTAAATTTCCAAAACGAAGGCTGTTTAAAGAGGCAATTGGCCTTGCACCCATTGTAAAAATATCTCTGTTAATACCACCTACGCCGGTTGCTGCCCCCTGAAACGGCTCCAAAGCACTTGGGTGATTATGGCTTTCTATTTTAAAAACTACACCGTAGCCATCTCCTATATCCATTAAACCTGCATTTTCTTCACCAGCTTTTACCAGCATTTTCTTACCATCTCTTGGTAATGTTTTAAGCCATTTAATTGAGTTTTTGTAGCTGCAATGCTCACTCCACATGCCGCTAAAAGCACATAACTCATTAAAATTGGGTGTACGCCCCAGCTTTTGTTTTATCAATTCAAATTCTTCGGCAGTAATACGTAGTTGCTCGGCGGTTTTAGCTGTTATTTCCATAAATTATTTTGTAAGATGTTGCAAATTTACTGAAACTAATTGAGGGGATTGAATGTGGAAATAAGTTGTGGGAAAAAGAGTTATTATAGCTGGTACAATTATTTATGTTATTTAAGCAATTAAATAATTATAAATTGCCTTATGCAAACGAATTTTACAACAGAAAGGCTACAATTAGAACCTTTGACACATAAACATGCTGCATTTATTTTTGAATTGGTAAATACATCCGGATGGATTAAATATATTGGAGACAGAAACGTTTATACCACCGAAAATGCAATAGAGTATATTGAAAAAATAAACAATAATGAAGCTATAAGATATTGGGTAGTAAATTGTATTTATGAAAATTTAGCTATTGGACTGGTTACTTTAATTAAGAGAGACTATTTAGAACATCATGATATTGGGTTTGCATTTTTACCGCAATATACCAGTAAAGGGTATGCTTACGAGGCTGCAAATAAATTGTTGCAATATCTTTTAAAAGATGCAGGCCATAAGCATATTGATGCATGTACACTTCCGGAAAACATTTCGTCTATAAATTTGCTTGAAAAGCTTGGCTTAAAATTTAAAGAGCAGATAACTCACCATGGAGATTTATTGAGTATTTATTCTATCTGACAGCAATGTTTAAACTCATTAGCAGCAATAAACTAAGTAATAAAAGAGTTTCTTATCTTTCCGTAATATAATTATGCTTCAATATTTATTATTCATTTTTTACTTTGCGATGCTTTGTTGGGCAATTACAAAAATCAGGTTTGTACAAAAATCTGAATTAAGTAATAAATGGATTGTTGCCTTATTTGCTGTTAAAATTTTTGCAGGAATTGCCATTGGATTTGCTTCTTTACATTTTTATGGTAGTGGCAACGATTATTGGACTAACAACAGTGGTAGCATTGCTGAGCTGGAAGTGCTTAAAACTAATCCTAAATATTTTTTCTCGGAATTAATATTTTCAAACTACAACGGCAGTTACGCCGATTTTTGGGGTCATGCCAATTCGTTTTGGAATGATTTAAAAAATAATTGCCTTATAAAGTTTATGGCATTTTTTAATTTATTGAGTGGCGGTAATTATTACATCAACTCTATCTTTTTTAATTTTATTGTTTTTATAGGTCATATTGGTTTGTACCGGTTGTTTAAGAAGATGTTTCCGGGGTTTAATTATGGGGTAATAATTGGATGTTTTTTATTGCCTTCTTTTTTGTATTTCAGTAGCGGTATACACAGAGATGGATTAATATTTACTTTAATTACTATGTGCTTATATAGTTGTTATAGCATTTTGGAAGAAAGGAAAACTAACAAGAAATTTTTTATTGCTATAATTCTCTCTATTGGTTTATTAATGCTATTACGAAGTGTGGTAGCCATAACCCTTATACCAGCATTATTTGCATGGTGGTGCAGCAAGCAGTTTAATTTAAAGGCGGTACTTGTTTCGGCAGCAACTGTAGTGTTGTTCCTTTTTATTATTTTGTTTGCAGATAAATTTAGCAGCATTAATCCATTAGATTTTATTACGGAAAAGCAAGCAGATTATTTAAAATTGGCTGCCGGCAATACACAAATTTCTTTACCAAAATTGGAGCCAACAGCAACTAGCTTTGTAAGTAATACTCCACAAGCACTGGCTAATGTTTTTGTTAGGCCTTTACCTGGTGAAAAACCTTTCTCTTTAATCCCTTTCGAAATGGAATGGGTATTTTATTATTTGTGTTTAGCCGTTTTTTTATTTAAAGTAAACAAAAATAAATTTCCTGTTCCGGCATCCTACTTATTTCCTGTTATAGTTTTTTGCTTTTTAAGCTATCTGTTTATTGGTCATATTGTTCCTAATTTGGGGGCAATACTTCGCTATCGAAGTATCTATTTACCATTTGTACTAACACCTGTTTTAGGATATTTTTCCTGCCAGATATATTTAAATTAAAAATAAAATAATATAAAATATTTTTTCAACATTTGTCTATTTTTAACTGTATAAGTTTAAAAAACTTGTTTTTGAATAAATAAATCGTTTTTGTGCCTTCAAAATAAAAATTATGCAATCTTTACGATTTAAGGCACGAAAAACTTACAAGTAACCCTACTGAAATTAGGTAGAGGCTTACAAAAGTTTGAATTTTAATGAAAATGTGTTTACGCTTAAAACCGCCAGGGAGATTTTTTAAGTGACGAAGCATATAAAAGTTTGCTGGCCAGCACAAAAGGCGGCAAAAAAATTGACCCATAACATGGGCAATCAAATTGCCAATGGTTTAAGAGCTTGGGCCGAGAGTAAAGGTGTAACACATTTTACACATTGGTTTCAACCACTTACAGGTTTAAGTGCCGAAAAACATGACTCGTTCTTTACCTTAAAAGGCGATGGTACTCCTATTGAAGAGTTTGAAGGCGGTGCTTTAATTCAACAAGAACCGGATGCATCCAGTTTTCCAAATGGTGGGTTAAGAGCAACGTTTGAGGCAAGAGGTTATACCGCATGGGATCCGTCTTCTCCGGCATTTATTATGGAAATTGGAAATGGCAAAACATTGTGCATACCTACAATTTTTATTTCGTACACAGGCGAAAGTTTGGATGCTAAAACACCTTTATTAAAAGCATTGGTTGCTGTAGATAAAGCTGCCGTTGATGTGTGCCAATATTTTGATAAAAATGTAACTAAAGTAACTTCTACCTTAGGTTGGGAGCAAGAGTATTTTGTGGTTGATGCCGGTTTAGCTAATGCAAGGCCCGATTTAACCATGACAGGCCGTACAGTTTTTGGCCATGCTCTGCAAAAGGCAACAATTAGAAGACCATTATTTTGGGGCAATACCTGAAAGAGTGTATGCTTTTATGAGAGATTTTGAGGCCGAGAGTTATAAGTTAGGTATTCCTTTACGTACACGTCATAATGAAGTGGCACCTGCTCAGTTTGAGTGTGCGCAATTTTGAAGAAGCAAATTTAGCCGTAGACCACAACACGTTGTTGATGGATGTGATGGAAAGGGTTGCAAAACGCCAGCTTAAAAGTATTATTACACGAAAACCATTTGCTGGTGTAAACGGTAGTGGTAAGCACAATAACTGGAGTTTAAGTACCGACACCGGTGTAAATTTATTAGCACCGGGTAAAACACCAAAGACTAACTTAATGTTTTTAACTTTTTTTGTTAATATCATTAAAGCGGTACATGATTATGCAGAGCTTTTAAGAGCAAGTATTGCCAGTGCCGGTAATGACCATCGGTTAGGAGCAAACGAAGCTCCGCCAGCCATTATTTCAATTTTTATTGGTGAGTATTTAACCAATGTGTTACACCAAATTGAAACCAGGGTAGGCGGTAAGTTTGATGAGCAGGACGAGGCAATGCTTAAATTGGATATTCATAAAGCATGCCCGAATTATTGCTGGATAATACGGACAGAAACAGAACATCTCCATTTGCATTTACAGGCAACAAGTTTGAGTTTAGGGCAGTAGGTTCATCTGCCAATTGTGCAAATGCAATGACGGTTGTAAATACCATTATGGCCGAAACGTTAAAGCAATTTAAAAAAGATGTAGATACTTTAATTGAAAAAGGAGAGAAGAAAGAAGTGGCCATTATGCAAATTATTCAAAAATATATTGTTGCCAGTAAAGCAACTTTATTTGAAGGAGATGGCTATAGTGCGAGTGGAAAGAAGCAGCAAAAGAGGGTTGCCAAATGTTAAGACAACTCCGTTAGCATTGGATGCTTATGTAACCGAAAAAGCAAAAAATCTTTTTGAGCATAACGAAATTTATACTCATCGAGTTAGAAGCAAGGCACGAAATAATGCTTGAAGAGTACGTTAAAAAAGTACAAATTGAAGCCAGAATAATGGGCGAATTAGCTACTACGGTTATATTGCCATCTGCCATAAAATATCAAAATGTGTTACTAACTAATGTAAAAGGGTTAAAAGAAGCCGGGTTAAAAGCGCCTATGCTAATCAATTACAAGTTTTAGAAAAATGAGTGAGCATATTTCAGTTATGAGTGATAGTGTTGAAAAAATGATTGAGGAAGAAAAAACCAAACAGATTAACCAATAGCAGAGATAAGGCCTTGCATATTGCGATAAAGTAAAAGGGGCAATATTTTGATATTATAAGATATCATGTGGATAAGTTGGAGTTGTTAGTTGATGACGCTTATTGGTTGCTACCAAAGTATAGAGAAATATTATTTTTAAGATAATTAAATAGGGAAGCTGCAAAAATGCAGCTTCTTTTTTTTGCTAATGTTTAAGATTATAAGAACAAATTTTGCTAACCCCGATTTTCAATTATTGGTAAATGAGTTGGATAAAGAATTAGCTGTACGGGATGGAGATGATCATACCTTTTATGCACAGTTTAATAAAACAGTTAACCTTAATTGTGTAGTACTTATTTACTTGGATAATATTGCTATTGGCTGTGGAGCAATCAGAAATTATGCAGCTGAAACTATGGAAGTTAAACGAATGTATGTGCCACTTTCACAACGAGGTAAAGGCATAGCTTCGTTTGTATTAAAAGAGTTGGAAGTTTGGGCAAAGAATTAGGTTGCACTAGATGTATTTTAGAAACTGGTCAAAACCAACCCCAGAAGCCATTGCATTGTATAAAAAAATAATTATACCATTATACCCAATTATGGGCAATATAAAGACGTTTACAACAGCGTTTGTTTTGAAAAAGATATTAGGTCTTTAAATGAAACCGCTCTCCATACTACCAAGACTTATCTTGTTTTACATTAACTCATTTTCGTGTAACAGAAGCTAAAAGCAATTTGGCGGATAAAAAATTATACGTATTAAACCTTTTATTTAAATAGTAGTCTATCAATAAATTGGATAAGAAATGAAAAAAATAGTGCCTTTCCTGACGGTAAGTTTTGTTGTATTGGGTGCTACTGCTGAAATACAAGAAAGCCCGTAATAGTTGCTGCAATCGATTCAGCCGGTTCTTCTGTTTTAAGTGCACCTAAACCTCGAAAAAACCGGAAAAGGAAAATGATAAAAGAATTAAACCTTTCCAAAAGCCAACTTCAACAATTGAAGAAATGAAAAAAATAATCAAGATTAAAAAGATGAAATTGAAAATAATACCAGACTTTCTGCCGAAGAAAAAAGCAACAATTAAAATATAAAAAAGAACAGTTGCAAAAATTGCGTCAAATTCTTACACCGGAGCAATTACAAAAACTAAAAGAACAGCGCAAGGAAAATATTGGAGAAAATATGATGGAAGCCCCAACGGATAATTAACTATGTTCATATAAGCAGTAAAATTGAGCAATGCAGGAACATGCCTTAGGGCATGTTCTTTTTTTATCTCGTCTTTACGTGTTTGAAGTAAAACTTCAAATACAATTCAATAAATTTGTGCATGCAAAAAACATTCACTTACCAACAACTTCACTTTTACAAAATATTTTACAAAAATTGGCTGCTCAATGCGGATGCAGAAACAGCAACTAAAGCCTTGCTCTCTGCCGATTTCGAGGTATAGATAGCCATGGTGTGGCCCGGCTAAGTGGATATGTAAGATTATGGGAAGCCAAAAGAGTAAATGCAAATGCACAATGTAAAATTGTACACCAAACACCAAGTACTGCAGTAGTAGATGGCGATGCAGGCTTAGGCCTTGTGGTAGCTCCATACGCCATGCAAGTAGCTATTGATAAGGCCAAAAATGTTGGCCGGGTTGGGTAGGTGTAAAAAAACAGTAACCACTTTGGTATTGCAGGTTACCATGCTATGATGGCTTTGCCGCATGATATGATAGGTATTGCCATGACCAATGCAAGTGCATTAAGTAGCACCAACTTTTTCTGTTGAAAAATTGTTGAGCAGCAATCTATTGCGGTAGCTATCCCGGCAGGTAAAGAACCTGCATTTGTGGCTGATTTTGCCACAACTACTGCTGCAAATGGTAAGTTGGAAATTTTGCAACGAAAGAATTTAGAAACACCTAACGGTTGAGTTGCAAACGAAAGAGGGCTGTTACAAAGAATGCACATGCTTTAAAAGAAGGCGGCGCTTTACTGCCGCAGCAGCGATAAAGAACATGGTAGTCACAAGGTTATTGCCTTGGTGCGGTGGTGGATATTTTTAGTGCTATTTTAAGCGGAGCAAATTATGGGCCCTTAGGTGCCTCCATTTCCGGCTTATGTACCAATGCCGGAGAATATGCCAAAGCGAAGGATAGGCCATTTTTGGCGCCATGCGGATTGATGCATTTAGAACGGCTGATGAATTTAAACAACATATGGATAATTGGATACAGCGGTTTAGAAGTGCAAAAACAATAGAGGGCGAAACAGATATTACTTATTCCCGGAGACCCTGAAAGGAAATGGAAATAATACGAATGAAAGAAGGCATTCCTTTATTGGATGTAGTGGCTAAGGATTTGGAAAGATTGAGTGAGAGATTTGAAGTTATGTTTGGATAGATTTTTAAAAGCAACATTGTATTAATACATTTGCATTACAACGATTGGTTCCGGTATATTTTTGGATATTAAAACAAAGAACAAATGAAGGTGATGAAATTTGGTGGCACCAGCGTAGGCAAGCCACAACGTATGAAGGAAGTGGCAAAATTAATTACGGCCGATGCCGAAAGTAAAATTGTAGTATTATCTGCCCTTAGCGGTACAACCAATGCATTGATAGAAATTAGTAATTCGCTTGCTGCCGGTGATAGAAATGCTGCTAAGCAACAAATAGATGCATTAGAACAGCACTATCAAAATTTTGTTCAGGAATTATTATCTAAAGATGCAGCAATTGCTAAAGCAAAATTGGTACTTGCAGAGCATTTTGAGTTTTTAACCATCATTTTAAAAATATCGTTTAGCGAAGCCTTAAACAAAGATATTTTGGCGCAAGGCGAATTACTTAGCACAAAACTATTTTGCCTTTATTTAGAAGAGCAAATATTGATCATGTGTTGTTAGCTGCATTAGATTTTATGACCATTGATAGCTACGACGAAACCACAAATTGGCACCATTAAAGTAAAACTATCACAACTTATACAACGTAATAAAGACAAAAGCAATCTTTATAACACAAGGTTATATTAGCCGCAATGCAAAAGGAGAGGTAGATAATTTAAAAGGGGTGGAAAGCGATTACAGTGCTTCGCTTATTGCAGCAGCGGTTAATGCAAGTGTTTGCGAAATATGGACAGATATTGATGGTATGCACAACAACGACCCAAGAGTAGTTGATAAAACTGTACCTATTGAACAATTAAGTTTTGAAGAAGCGGCAGAGTTGGCTTATTTGGCGCAAAATTTTACATCCTGCAAGTATATGGCCTGCACAGTTTTCAATGTGCCTGTTCAATTGTTAAATACAATGCAGCCAACAGCCAAAGGTACTTTAATAGCCGAGAAGCAGGTAGTGTAGGCGTAAAAGCCGTTGCAGCAAAAGATGGAATTACCGCCATTAAAATAAAAAGCAGCCGTATGCTATTGGCTTATGGTTTTTTGCGTAAAGTATTTGAGGTTTTTGAAAAATACCGTACATCTATTGATATGATTACAACATCGGAAGTTGCAGTGTCTGTTACGGTGGATAATGATATTTATTTAGCCGAAATTTTAAAAGAACTGGAAACCTTTGGTACCGTAGAAGTAGATACGAACCAAACCATCGTTTCTATTGTGGGTAACGAAATTACCGAAACAAAAAGATGTAATGCTTAAATTATTTTGATTCTATTTCGTCTATACCTGTACGTATGGTAAGTTACGGAGGTAGTAGTCATAATATTTCCTTATTGATACCCCGTAGTTATAAGAAGCAGCATTACAAAGTTTAAATAAAGTGCTGTTTGGCTTGTAATATATCGGGGTAATCTGCATAATCTGTGTGCAATAAAAGGTTAAACCAATTTATGCTCGTAGGCATATTTTACTAAACCTATTACGCTGGCTGTATTTGTTTTCTAAAAATATTTTTACGGTGCGTTTCTACTGTACGTTCGCTAAGAAAAAGTGTATCGGCAATTTGCTTATTGTTAAGTTCTTTTTCAATTAGCCTCACTATTTCAATTTCTCGTTGGGTTAAGTGAGCATCTGTATTTTCTTTTTTACTTCGCTGGCTTTTGCATTTCTGCCAGCACTTCCTCCCAAAATAAATACCTCCTTTACTAATTTTCTCTAATGCTCTAATTAACTCTTGCTTGCCAATGTTTTTAATACATAACCGGCAATGTTGGCTTCGTCAATCATTTAGTTAACCAAATCTCCTTGTCCACTCATAGGTAAAGCCAATATTTTATTTCAGGAAATTTTTGATGCACAGCCTTAGACAACTCAGCACCATTCATGCCCGGCATCATAATATCAGTAAGTAAAATATCTACCTTCTTTGTTTCAAGCAAAGAAAAGCATTTTAGTAGAATCTGTACATTCTATGGCTATCTTGAAATTATCATGTCCTTGTAACAGAGATTTTTAAACCGTCTATTACAATTTGGTGATCATCAACAATGGCTAAGAAAAATTTTCCGTTTTCAGTTTGCCAATAAGGTAAATATGCTGTTAAGATAAACAAAACTATTAATTAAACAAAGGGAACATGTATGGCTACTAAAGTTCCGTTTTCCAACATAGCTATCAAAATCAACAGGTGCCTTTTAAAAGTCAGCTCTTAGTTTAATATTTTTAGTCCAATACCCTCAAAATTTTCTTTATCATTTGCATTAAATCCTTTGCCGTTATCCTCAATTGTAGCACTAATACCATCTTTATCTTTAATTAAGGATATGTCCAACTGATTTGCTCGGGTGTGTTTGTTACATTATTTACACATTCTTCGCTTTATACACGGTACAACACAATCTCTATATTATTATCAATTCTTTCATTTTAATCGTTCCATAAAATTTACTTTTTAAAAACACGACTATCAATTTTGTCAATAAACTCTTTAACTGCCGATGCCAAACCTACCTTAAGCAAAGCATTGGGCATCATTGATAGCTAACATTGCGTACTTCTTTACAGCCTTCATCAACCAAATTAATTACTTTTTCAAATGACAGTTTTGTTGTTCATCTTCAAAAATAAGTTCGTTTTCAAAAGCCGATAAATTCATTTTGGCAGCACTCTTACTTAGCCAACACCGTCATGTAAATCTCTGGCTATTCGCTGCCGCTCAGTTTCCTCTGCTTCCAAAAATGGCTTTGGTTGCTAGTTCCTACTGTTTAATTACTTCTTGCTGAAGTTGCCAATTTATTTGTGCTTGCCTTTTTTTGTAAAATGTAAATCCAAAACAAAATCAATAATGCCGTTGCGGATACTATTCCACCAATCAGGTAATTTTTTTTACTTAGCTGTGCACTTTCAGTTTAAGTTGCTGCTCTTTTTCCGGTTTGATACAAAGCCTCGTACTCGGCAATTTTACCCACCATTGTTCATTGATTATACTATCCTTTATCTTATACGCATTTTTGGGTGCTGCCATTGCATTATTATGGTCACACAAATATGTATAGGTTTCACTAAGCAATGCTAAAGCTTGGTACTTTCCTGCTTATGGCCCGATGCTCAATAAAGGAAATGGAATGTGAGGAAATGATTTTTAGCTTGTGTATAATCCTTTTTGCATCATCGATAAATTACCAAGGTTTAAATAAGTGTCCGACATTTGCTTCTTATTTTCAAACGGGAGTCTATCAATAGTGATTGTAAAAAGTATTTTTGGCATCATCAAATTTGCCACTGTACATATAACGTTGGACATGTTATCGTAAAACTGCGACTTAAAAAAACTAAATTTTCTTTGGTGCATAAATCTAATCCTTGTTTATCTAATTCTAACGCTTGTGTATATTTTACCTGCATTCCATAAACATTTGCCAATGTATGAAGAATAATAGATTTTAGTTTACTGTCATTTACTTTTGGAAATAACTGTATACTCTCCGTAAGTATTTTTTCAGCTTTGGGCAAATCATTCCCTAATTGATAAATTTGGCTCAACAACGTATTGTTTCACAATGCCAATAAAAAGTTGCTTTTGTTCAAATATTTTTAATGCTTGCAATGCGTACTCAATGGCTTTGTCGTCATTACTTTGTTGTAATGGTAACTGGTATAAGTAACGGGCTATATGCTTTTACAAAGTCGTTAGCTTATATGGTTAGCTATTTCTGATGCCCTGTTGGAATAATCTAAAGAGGTTTCATAATGTCCTTGAGTTGAGTAGGCAAAGGATAAACATAAATTAGCAGTACCAATACCAAATAAATAATCGTTGCTTTGGGCAATTTCTAAGCTTGCTTTGCTAAAAAATTGCAGAGTCGGCATTAGTTAACGTATTTCGGCAGATAATTGATTAAGAGATTTACCCTTTTCATTTTTTGTGTTGTGACTGATAATTTTTTATTAAATCGGGCACACTTGTAGTTACCACTAAAACCATTTAGTTGGTAAATAAGCAACAAAAAAAAATATCCCAAAAATTTCAGCTATAAATTTAAAACATCTTTCATGGTAAAATACCTGATTGCCTTTAATAAACTCAGCAGCCAACACAGCGCCTGCAGAAAGCCTTGCCTGTTATGAGCAGTATGGGTAATTTCAATATCATCAATTGCAGAGTTGTATTTTATCTTGTGTGTGCCTGGTGCAGGATCGATTCTTTTACTAATAATTTGCAATTCGTTACATTGTTTGTTTCGGTATTTACCTATTTTGTTTTAGTTATATTTTGGGCAAAAATTTGTTCTGTAAAGCTAATGGCTGTACCACTTGGTGCATCTTTTTTGAAATATGATGTATTTCCTTCTAAACTTACGGTATAACTAGTTTGATTGCTCATTAATTGGGCTAACTTTTTATTTAGTTCAAAAAAATATTTACGCCAACGCGAAGTTACCTGCATATAAGAGAGCCATTATTTTGGGTGCAAACATGTTCAACTTCGGGTAA
>JADKIE010000004.1 GCA_016721385.1 Chitinophagaceae bacterium
AGTACTTTAAGACCTCATTTTTATGAGGTCTTTTTATTTATACGCATATTCTATAGTACCAAGTAGTTTTCTTTCTTTCGAAAAACAACGTTCGTTAATTCTTAAATTTTCTTCGTAAGTGTATTTCCATACAAAAAAGTATGCGCCTTCTTCTTCACCAACCGTCATTTGAGTAATTTGGTTAGCTTGGTTATATTGAAAGATATAATCTGTTGTAAGTTTTTTTTGATTTTGATATTTGTGTGCTATATCTGTTAATCTACTTTTAGTATCATAGTAATAATAATAGCTTTCGCCGGTAGCTGTATTTTTTTCTATTGCAACGTTTTTGCTTTCATCTGCCGAAAACAAAATAACCGTAGAATCTTTTTTATTTTTTACAAGTAATAATTTTACAGGTAAACTGTTGCTTGCATCGTAAAAATAGTGATGCTCTTCAAAGTTTTCATCATTGTAATCATCTGCTGCAAAATGTGTTTCAGATAAAATTTTTGTGGGATTATTGTTTTCGTTATAACTGTAGTAAGTGTTAGTTACGGATATTTCTGAACTGTCGTTTGTACTAATCAACAAACCATCTCTGGAAAAAACAGAGGTAAGAATAGTTTTATAGGATGAAGAAGTTTTGTTACAATTTCAATTTCAGAATAATCCTTACTTATTTTCTTTTGGCAAAAAAAGCCTTCACTAGGTAAACCATCATACTCCAACGAAGTAACATTTACTGCTCTTACTTTTTCGGCTTTTAAAGTAGCTATTTCGGTTAGTAATTGCTTGTTAACTAAAATATCTTTGTAATAATACTGACTTTTAACCTGTACAAGGCTAAATACAAAAAATAATAAAAAATAAATATGTTTTTTTCATGTGTTAATATTGCTGTAACAATTTTTTCAGTTCTTTTGGGGTGTAAATTATGCTATTATTTAAAACGCCGATAAACTTTACTATTTTTAACAAAAAAAATAATTTTGAGTCATAGCAAAAAAAGAGCCGAAAAAAATTGCTTAAACTGCAACGCCATCGTTGCAGATAGATTTTGCGGTATTTGCGGTCAGGAAAATATTGAAATTAAAGAGTCGTTTTGGGGCATAGTTTCACACTTTTTTCAGGATATTACTCATTACGACGGCAAATTTTTGAGCACACTTAAGCTATTGCTAACCAAACCCGGCTTTTTATCTTTTGAATATTTAAGAGGGAGAAGGGCAAGTTACCTGCATCCAATCGGTTGTATGTTTTACATCGGCATTCTTCTTTTTAATATACTTTACTTTTTATCAAAGCGATAATAATAAAATACAAATTAATACTTCTGCAAAAGATTTATTAAGCGAATTAAAAAATACAAAGGCTAATCTGGAAAAAACGTTGGCAGATAGCAACAATACGGATGATAAGAAAGAATTAGCTAAGGTGCTTGAAGATATTGCCCTTTTAGAAAAGGATAGTACTGCAAAAAGTAAATTAAAATCGGTTAAATATCGATTTGGTATACTATCACTTAAAAATTATGAAACTGATAAAAAAAGTATAACTTTAAGTGAGTATGATTCTTTACAAAAAGTATTGCCGGATAGTGAAAAGGATGGATTTATTGTAAATAAATTTGAAAGGCAAAATCTTTTTTTGAAAGAAAAATATAACGGCGATGGCAGGCAAATTTTAAACGCAATTATTAACAATTTTAAGCATAGGTTTCCGCAAATGCTTTTTATATCGTTACCCTTATTTGCACTCTTGCTTAAACTATTATATATCCGTCGAAAAAAATATTTGTATGTATCACATATAATTTTCAGTATTCATTTATACTGTGCTGTTTTTATTATTATACTGATATCTCTTTGGATTTCAAGTCTTGCAACATATATTAATCATTCACTGGCTTCATATATCAATACTGGTTTAATATTATGTTGTTTCTTTTATTTATACAAAGCAATACGTTATTTTTATGAGCAACGCAGAGCAAAAACTATGTTTAAATATTTTTTGCTTTTATTGGGTTCAACTCTTTTAATGATGATACTTTTTGTTATATTTTTTATTTTCTCAACTTTACAATTAAATAATGCATAATAATTCAGCAGCCCAAAGTTTTATTCCGTTTAGTAAATATAATGAACGACTTAAGGGAAAAATGCCCGTGGGACAAAAAGCAAACCATACAAACTTTACGGCAACTTACTATTGAAGAAACGTACGAGCTAACGGATGCAATTACCGACGAAAATTGGGCAGGAATTAAAGAAGAGTTGGGCGACTTAATGCTGCATTTGGTATTTTATGCAAAATTGGAGCAGAGAAAGAAAAATTTACAATAGATGAAATGATAAATGCGGTATGCGATAAATTAATATCACGTCATCCGCATATATATGCAGATGTTAAGGTTGATAATGAAGATGATGTAAAGCGTAATTGGGAAAAATTAAAACTTAAAGAAGGGAAAAAATCTATTTTGGCCGGAGTGCCCAAATCTTTACCGGCTATGGTAAAAGCCATGCGTTTGCAAGAAAAGGCCAAACAAGTAGGGTTTGAGTGGGAAAACAAAGAACAGGTGTGGGAAAAAGTTAAAGAAGAGGAAGCCGAGTTACAGGAAGCCATAAAAAGTACAAATATTGATAAAATAGAAGACGAATTAGGCGATTATTTTTTTTCGATAATAAATTTTGCAAGGTTTTTGCAGGTAGATGCTGAAAATGCTTTGGAACGTACCAATAAAAAATTTATGAATAGGTTTAATAAAATGGAAGCAGAAGCGTTAAATAAAGGTAAAAGCCTTGATGAAATGACTTTAGAAGAAATGGATAAACTTTGGGAAGAGGCTAAAAAACAAAATATTTAAATAAAATTAGTTGCAGCAACAAAAAACATTTACGCAATTTTTTTATAAATACATCTATCTGCTGATAGCGGCTGCATGGTTAATTACCTTATCATTTATAATTGACAATTATTGGTCGGGCAACTCCAGTGTAGAAGCCGTACATAAAAGATTAGAAAAGCATATATGGCAGCAGGAAACTGATTTTGCCAAAACAGTTTCCGATACTTCTGTTGTTAAAAAAATACAAACAAAATTTTATAATGATAAGCTGCTTGAAAGCTTCATTAATAAAAAGTACTTTTTTTACTGCTATAAAATTGATGAAACCAACAATGTTAATCTTGTATTTTGGAATTCACAAGTAGTGTTGCCAACCACATCTATTTTAAACGCAACCGACAATATCGGCTTTATGCAATTACCCAACGGTTATTACATTTGGCAAAAGGTTAAAAAAGAAAATGAAATCTTTATTGCTCTTATTCCAATTCAGTGGAATTATTTTGTAAAAAATGAATATCTGCAGAATACTTTTCGATTGGCAGCGGAATAGAAAAGCAGTATGAAATTAGTGAAAGTGACGGAAATATTGAAGTGCATTCAAAAGAGGTATAAGCCTTTTCTACTTAAAGAAAAAGGCAACTAAATTTGTTGTAGAAAATAATACAATATCTATCTGGTTTAGACTTGTTGCTTCTTTACTCGTATTACTTTTTATACATTTACTCGCCATTTTTATTTTCAAAAAAAGCAATTTACTTAAAGCTTCTGTTTTTTTGATTGGTGCAATTGTATTTTTACGGTATTTAAGTTATCAATTACCCATTCCATTAAATTTAAGGCAATTTGAGCTTTTTGATCCATCTATTTATAGCACAATGTGGTATTAAAATCCCTAGGGATTTATTGATAAACACTATTTTATTTGGGTGGGTAAGTTTATTTATACGGTATTACTTAAAGGAAGACAATGTTAAAGCAATTAGTAATAAATCGCTGAATAAATGGATAGCTCTCTCTGGTTATGCCGCATTATTTTTGATTATTACTTTTGTTTGTGGAAGTGTTATTCGCAGTATGATTGCAGATTCGCAGGTGTCATTTGATGTAATTAACTTTTTTGCAATAATAAATATTTACAGTGCTGTTGGCTTTATTGTTTTATGCCTGATAGCAATATCGTACTTTGCTTTGTCTCAGGTTTTAGTTTATTTGGTTAAAAATTTTTTTCCAGTAAGTTATGTGCCCTTGATATTATCAGTAGTGGTAATCGGACTAATTTACCTTACACTAAAATTAAACTTTGCAACTAGTTTTTTTGAATTGGCATTGTTAGGCTGGCTTATAATTTATTTATTCATTTTAGTTAAAATCAATATTACCTATTTAGCAGTCAGATTAAATTCTTCCCTGTTAATATTTTGGTTGTTTTTCTTTTCTATTTCTATTACCGGTTTAATTGTAATGGAAAACAATAATAAAGAGTTGGAAAGACGTAAACATTATGCAGAAGCTTTGGCAAACAAAGCAGATCCTGCAAGCGAAACGTTGATGAATACAATGCTTACCGATTTTAGGAATAAATTTTTAAGTGCAAATTTTAGTCGGTTTAAAAATGAAGAGGATAACCATTTTTTAAAAGATAGTTTAATTAACGGTAACTTTTCGGGCTATACAAACAAATACGAAACCAAAATTTATTGTTTTGACAGTACGGAGGCTCCGCTTTTTAATGCTGATTCCTTAAGCATAAATGAATTAAACGCCGTACTCAATACACAGGGAAAACCAACTACTATTCCCGATTTATACTATTACGATTTATCTTATGACAGGTTTAGTTACATGAGCAAAAAATTGTAACTGATACGTCTAATGCAGTCATGGGATATATTTATATATTGGCTAGCCCCCGTAGAAGTAAACCGCAAGCATTATATCCCGAGCTTTTTTCCAAGGGAAAAAATAATAGCATTGAAAATTCATCGCTGTATTCATTTGCAATTTATAATGATTTACAATTAATAAGCAATCACAACGATTATGCTTTTGCAACAAAACTTGCTGAAACTGAAGTGCCCAAAAATGAGTTTACATTATATAATAAAAAAAAATACGATGAGTTGTGGTATAAGGCTGGCCCACAAAAGGTAGTAGTAATTGCTAAGCAAGATAATTTAGCAATTGAAACCATTACCCTTTTTTCATACTTGTTTTGCATTTTTTTAATAATTGTAGGCATTTTTTGGGTTATAAACTATGTGCTTGGAAAAGGATGGAAAAGTTTAAAAAGCATTCAATTTTCTATTCGTAATCAAATACATGGCACCGTAATTTTTATAAGTGTATTATCATTCTTAATTATAGAGTAGCAACCATTTTATTTTTTTATACGCCGATATGAAAATAATAACAGAGAAAGATTGAGCAGGACAATACATGTAATGCAAAAGGAAGTAAAAAACTCTTTAAACGAGTTGGCAATTTTTGATGATGTAGTAAAAATTTATGATGCAGAATACATTAATAAAATACGACAAACCATCGAAAAAATATCTGAGATACATGCTGCCGATATTAACCTGTACGATTTGGAAGGGAATTTAAAAGTTTCATCTTTGCCGTTGCCTTATAATAAAGGAGTAGTAAGCACTAAAATGAATCCGTTAGCTTATTATCATTTAAATAAACTTAAAGAAATTCAGTTTTTTACGGAAGAAAATATTGGAAAACTAAATTTTGTAAGTAATTACGTACCGGTGATAGATGATAGTGGGCGAGAATATGCCTATTTAAGCATTCCTTATTTTACCTCGGAAAGTGAGTTAAAAAAAGAGATATCGAATTTTTAGTAACCATTATTAATTTGAATGCATTTATATTTTTAATTGCCGGCATTATTGCTTTATTTATTACCAACAGAATTACCAGATCGTTTTCCTTTATCAGTGAAAAAATGAAACAAGTTAATATTGGTAAGGTAAACGCTGCTATTGATTGGAATAGAAATGATGAAATAGGGAGTTAGTAAACGAGTATAATAAGATGGTTAGCAAATTAAATGAAAGTGCTGCAGCATTAGCTAAAAGCGAAAGAGAAGGAGCCTGGAGAGAAATGGCAAGACAGGTTGCTCATGAAATTAAGAACCCGTTAACTCCTATGAAATTGAGTTTACAATATTTGCAAAAAGCCATTTCCGAAAAATCGGGAAATGTTAAGGAGTTAACAGAAAGTGTTGCTAATACGTTAGTTGAACAAATTGATCATCTTAGTCAAATAGCCGGTGAATTTAGCCAGTTTGCAAACATTGGAAATACTAAAAAAGAGTTGTTTAATGTAAATGAAGTGCTAAAACTTGTTATACAGTTGCATTCCATGAGCGATAATCTTGAAATTAAATTTTATCCTTTGCAAGATGTGATAAATATAAATGCTGATAAAACACAAATAAACAGGCTGTTTAATAACCTTATTTTAAATGCAATGCAAGCCGCTCCCGAAGGACAAAAAATCTGAAATTACCATTACAGAATTGGTTAATGGTAATAATGTATTAATTAAAATTAAAGATAATGGTACGGGAATACCAGTTGAAATGCAAAGCAAAATATTTACACCCAATTTTACTACAAAAACATCCGGAACCGGCCTGGGGCTTGCCATTTGTAAAGGTATAGCCGAGCAAAGCAAGGGAAATATTTGGTTTGAAACGAAAGAAGGCATTGGTACTACTTTCTTTATTGAATTACCTATGGCATAAAAAAAGGCATCTTTTCAAAGATGCCTTTTTTTATATTTTATTTATCAGATACTTCTGTTTCCATCAAAATTTTCTAATTCTTTTGATACTGCATTTAGGAATGTAGAACCTAAGCCTCCATCAATAATGCGATGATCGTAGCTTAAAGAAATGTACATCATATGGCGTATAGCAATACTATCGCCTTGCGGTGTTTCTATTACCATTGGTCTTTTCTTAATAGCACCTACGGCCATAATTGCCACTTGTGGCTGATTAATAATGGGTGTGCCCATAATGCTGCCAAATGTACCAACGTTGGTAAGTGTAAATGTACCGCCTGTTGTATCATCTGGCTTTAGCTTACCTGTACGGGCTGCGTTAGCTAAACTGTTTACCTGCTTGGTTAAGCCAACTAAATTTAATTGATCGGCATTTTTAATTACAGGAACAATTAAATTGCCGTTTGGTAATGCAGTAGCCATACCAATATTTAAATCTTTTTTTACAATAATTTTATCTCCTTCTACACTGCTGCTAAGCCACGGATATTTTTTATACATTTTACAATTGCTTCAATAAATAAGGGTGTAAATGTGATTTTTCGTTTTCTCTTTTTCAAAATCTTTTTTACTTTTCTCTCCATAAAACCAAGTTGGTAACATCGCACCGGCAAACTGGTTACATGCGGACTAATATGTTTGCTATCTACCATGTGTTTGGCTATAGCTTACGCATTCTATCCATTTCTATAACTTCTACATTACCAGTGAAAACGGTTGGTGATTGATACGTGGGCTGATTGTTAGACGCATTGTTGTTGGTTAGTAACCACAGCAACTTGCTGCACAGGTTGTGGTGCAGTTGGTTGTTGAGTAGATGCACCTTTATTGGCAACGTACGCTAAAATATCTTTTTTGCTAACTCTTCCATCTTGCCCTGTGCCGGGTATATTTTCCAATTCAGCCATGCTAATACCTTCTTGCTGGGCAATATTTAATACAAGGGGAGAATAAAAACGTATTTCTGATTTTGATGCAGAGGGTGCACTTGGTAGTGTTGGCGTATATGGAATATCTTCCACAACTTTTGCGTCTTCGTATTGAGGTTGCGGAGCCTGTGTTTGAGGTGCGGCAGTAATTGAGCTTGTTGCACCTACTCTTATTTTTGCAATTACAGTACCAATGGGCACTCACATCATTTTCATTAAATAATACTTCTTCTATTACGCCTTCGGCAGTTGATGGCACTTCGCTATCAACTTTATCGGTAGCTATATCTAAAACGGTTTCATCTTGCTTAACAGCATCGCCTGCTTTTTTGTGCCATTTTAAAATGGTAGCTTCCATTATACTTTCGCCCAGTTTTGGCATTACTAAATCTACAAGTGACATACTATTTCTATTAATGTGTTGAATTGAATGTGTTGCCTATTGGTATGCGGTATCCCGAAAACTTTCGGAAAGTGACACAACACCGATGCCATGATAGGCAAGAGTTGGTTACACTTAAATAATACAGCAATCGAATATACAACTACAAATGTAATTATTTATTGGGAATGGTTAAGAATGGCTAAGTATAAATTGCCTTAGCATATTTAAAGCCACTGTTGCTGTTAATTGTATATTTCGCATTCTATCAAACTTAAACTGCATTTTTTGGGTTACTATTTCATTTCTATTGCCTACGCCAATCCAAACCGTGCCAACAGGCTTGTCGGGTGTTTGGCCGCCCGGGCCCATAATGCCGCTTACAGCTATGGCATAATCAACATCCAGGTTTTTTAAAGCACCTTTGGTCATTTGTGTAACTACGCTTTCGCTTACTGCGCCTTTGGTTTCCAATTCGGATTTATTTACAGACAATAAGTTTTCTTTGGCATCGTAGGCATACGCAATTACACTGCCTTTGTAGTAAGCCGATGAGCCCGGCATTGCAGTAATTAAATGCGATATGTAGCCACCTGTACAGCTTTCGGCAGTACCAACGGTTTTGTTATTTTTTAAAAGAAGATGGGCAACAACGGCTTCCATAGGTTCATCTACATTGGTAACTAAATATTTTTGTACAAGGTGTTGCAGTTTTTCAAACTGATGGTTGATGTTGGTTTCAACTTCGGTTTTATTTGTGCCGGATGAGGTTAATCTTAAACGTACCATGCCAAAATTGGGCAGATAAGCCAATTTAACATCTTGCGGTAATAAGGTTTCAAAATCTTTAATTAATTCTGCCAAAAAACTTTCGCCAACACCTGCGGTTAGTAAAGTTCTATGGGCAATGTGCGGAAAAGTAAACTGCTCTAAAAGCTTAGGAATTACTTCATTCGTCATTAAGCCCTTCATTTCGTGTGGTACTCCGGGTAAACTTACAAATACCTTATTGTTTTGTACAAACCACATACCCGGCGCTGTGCCTCTGTTATTTTGCAATACGGCAAGTGTCGGGTACTTCGGCCTGTTTTAAGTTACGTTCAATTATTGGGCGGTTAAGTTTTGTAAAAATGTTGAGTACATTTTGCTTGGCTGCCTCATCCACAATCATTTTACCGTTAAAGTATTTACATAGTAATGGTTTTGTAATGTCGTCGGATGTTGGGCCAAGTCCTCCTGTTATTAAAATGATATCTGCATGTTTTTGTTCTTCGTCCAAAGCACTCCAAATTTCATCCCATACATCGCCAACGGCAACTCTGCGTTTTACAGCAATGCCTGCCTTATTAAGTTCTTGCGCCATCCAGGCGCTGTTGGTATCTATTACTTGTCCTATTAAAAGTTCATCGCCAATGGTAATGATAGATGCGTTTGTCATTGTTTTTATACCTTAATTTTACTGCAAGATAAAATGAATGATATGGAGAACGTTTTTTTGCTCTGTAGGTTTAATGTTGAGTTATTTAAGTTTTTGTCAGGATGTGTGTAAGCAATTACAAACATCCATTACAGGTTTAGAAAAAGATGCTCAATTTAAACATGCTATTTTTAGTATGTATGTAGTAGATACTAAAACAGGCAAAGTAATATTTGATAAAAATAGCGAAGTTGGTTTGGCTCCGGCAAGTTGTCAAAAGGTAATTACGAGTGCAAGTGCTTTTGAATTGTTAGGGAAAGATTATAAATATAAAACAGAAGTAGGATATGATGGCAAGGCAGAGCAAAAAACTAAATGGTAATATTTATATTATTGGTTATGGCGATCCTACTTTAGGTAGCTGGCGTTGGAAAGAAACTAATTCAAAGAAAATATTGACAGATTTTAAGACGATAGTCAACAAAAATTTTGAAGAAATATCCGGAAATCTATTTTCGTACGATAGAAAATGGGAAAGTAATACTACACCCAATGGATGGGTTTGGGAAGATATTGGAAATTATTACGGAGCTGGAGCGTCTTCCTTAAACTGGAGAGAAAACCAATATGATATATTTTTTAAAGCAGGTGCCAGGGTTGGCGATAAAACCCAAATTGCAAAGCAAGAGCCCTTGTTAGAAAATGTTAGCTTGGTAAATGAAGTAACTACAGGGGCAAAAGGAAGTGGCGATAATACTATCATTTATTTACCTCCTTACGCATCTTATGGATTTGTAAGAGGAACCATACCCTTGGGCGAAACAATGTTTAAAGTTGCAGGATCTATGCCCAATGCTGCTGAGCAATTGGCTTTTGAGTTTTCTAAAGAAATAAAGTCGAATAAAAATGAAATGCTTTTTGTGGGCTCGTACAATGGGGTAGAGATTGATAAAAAAGATATTCCTATAAATCCGGTAATTATTTATAGCCATCAATCGCCCCCACTTGACAGTATCAATTACTGGTTTCTTAAAAAAAGTGTAAACCTTTATGGCGAGGCATTTGTAAAAACAATTGGGTATAATAAAAAAGGAATAGGTGCTACAGATACAGGTCTTGCTGTTATCAAATATTTTTGGAAACAAAGAGGCATAGAACCAAGTGCCATCAATATTATAGATGGTAGTGGCCTTTCACCCGCCAACAGAGTAACAACAAATGCTTTGGTAACTGTAATGCAATATGCAAAAAAGCAAAATTGGTTTAATTCTTTTTATTATGCCTTACCCGAAATGAATGGTATAAAAATGAAGGATGGTTATATTGGAGGTGTACGTAGCTATACGGGTTACATAAAAAGTAAAACAGGTGCCGAATACACTTTTTCATTTATTGTAAATAATTTTGATGGCAGTGCAGCTGCGGTGAGAGAAAAAATGTGGAAAGTGCTGGATATTTTAAAATAATAATTTGCAATAATTGCTATAATTAGTTTTAATTCGTGTTATAAAAATATATTATGCAAGAACAAAATTTTAAAAACCATTCACGTTTAGTGCCATTATTTCATTATGTGGCATTTACTGCAATATTGTTTTCCTTTGTTTTAAGTGTCATTAGCTTTGTAAAAGCTGTAATGAACGGTAGTGGCAGATTGCATTCCGCTGCAAATGTATCTTTAATAATTGGTGTTATTTTGGTTGCTTGGTTTGCAAGGGTTTTTGCTTTAAAAGCCCAAGACAGAGCTATAAGAGCCGAGGAAAACCTACGCAGTTTTGCTGCCACCGGTAAGTTGCTGGATACTCGTTTAAAACTAAGCCAAATAATAGCTTTACGTTTTGCCAGCAACGAAGAGTATGCCGCTTTAGCAAAAAGGGCAATAGAAGAAAACCTATCTTCCAAAGAAATAAAAATGGCTATAAAAATTGGAAAGGAGATTATAACAGGGTGTAAAAAATAAGGCATGCGATTTTTTGCATGGCATTAAAAATTATGTAAAGCAAAAATATTTTATTTTCCAATCATACTATCTACACTGATTTTTCCGGGCCCAACTCAATAATAAAGTTGTAAAGGCACCTAAATACAACAAAGCCATTTCGCCTCCGTGTTCCCCAAAAATTACACCTTTATGAGCCATAAAAAAGGCTACTGCCATGCATATTATTAACGCTATTGCAGCAAAACGAGTAAATAATCCCAATACTAAAAACAAAGCACAGAAAAACTCTGCAAATACAACAAGTGCCAAGCTAATGCTGCTACCTAAGCCTAAAAAATTCATAAACGTATCTTTCATTCCTCCAAAGCCAACAAGTTTTCCATAGCCATGGTACATCATGGCGCCGCCAAAAACGAATCTTAATAAAAGTGCTTCTGTATTAAAAGCACCGGTTGAGTATTTTGTAGATAATAATTTCTTCATAAAATTTATTTAAGATTAAAGATAAGTGTTTTATCAAATTTTTAACAGCCTTATAAAGATTGTTTTGTTGAATAAGGCAGTTATCCACTTATGCACAACCGTTTTGGAATGGTGTTTGTATAAGCAATATTATATCAGTATTTTTACCACCAGTAATTATAATAGAATTCTACCATCATGATAAAAAGTAAAATTGTTTTAACCCTGATTTTTGCACTATTGTCTTTAGCAACATTTGCCCAGCCCACCTACATTAATATTGATATTGAAAAAAAATACAAAGATGCTAAAGAGCTTTTTGTAAAAGAGCAATATGCATTGGCTTATCCTTTAATGAAAGAACTTAAAATGTATTACGAGGATAATACAATCAGTAATCATACATACATTAACGATGATGTAAATTATTATTATATAGCTTGTCAGTTAAAATTAAAACATAGTGTTGCAGAAAAGGAAGCCAGAAGGTATATTGAAGTAACAGCTAATGAGCCACGCAGGCAATTAATGAGCTATCATTTAGCAAAATACTATTTTTTAAATGATGATTTTAGTAATGCCATAAATTATTATGAAAGAGCCGGCCTTGATAATTTAAGTAATGCAGAAATTGCTGATGCAAAATTTGAAAAAGCATACTGTTATTTTAATTTAAAAAACTTTGAGGCTGCAAAACCATTGTTTCAGGAAATAATGCAAATGCAGGAGAATAAATATTTTATACCTACAAATTATTACTACGGATTTTTGATATAAAGACAGACAATATAACGAGGCCTTAAAGGCCTTTAGCTTGTAGAAACACAAGAAGAGTATAAAGGAGTAGTGCCGTATTACATAGCCGAAATTTATTATTTCCATGGGAAAAAGATGAAGCCTTGCGCTATGGCGAAAGTGTTTAGCCCGTGGCGACAATTTGGTTTACCAAAGAGAAATGAATTTGCTTATTGGCCAGTTATATTTTGAAAAGAAAGAATTTTCAAAAGCATTGCCACTTTTAGAAGCTTATGTAAACAGTAGTGAAAAAGTAGATAAAGAAATTTTATATGAGTTAAGTTTTGTTACTATAATGCCAATAATTTATCGAAAGCAATAGAAGGGTTTAAGCAACTAAGCAACGAAAGAGATAGTATGGGGCAAAACAGCATGTATTTGCTTGGCGATTGTTACTTAAGAACCAATCAAAAAGAAAATGCCCGTAATGCTTTTCAATATTGTGCCTACAATAACAGTCATCCAAAACAACAGCAGGTATCTCGTTTTATTTATGCCAAATTATCTTACGAATTGGGTTTTCAGGATGTGGCTTTAAACGAAATGAAAAAATATTTAAACGATTATCCCAACTCTGAGTACGATACTGAAGCAAAGGAAATTTTAGTAAATCTTTTGGCCAATACCAATAATTTTAGAGAAGCGCTTGAGTTATACGAATCGTTTGGCACACCAACGACAAGTATGCGTAAAGTTTATCCTAAAATTTTATATGGCAGAGCAGTTGAATATATTAACGATCAGCAATTAGTACGGGCAGATGAATTACTGGATAAAGTATTAGCCGATGCAAATGCCGGTACAATAATACCATACGCCAATTTTTGGAAAGGCGAAATCGCTTATCGTAACGGAAAGTATGATGAAGCTATCAGATACCTTAGTTTATATCTGCAAAGCAATGCACCTGCACAGGGCGAAGCAAATCCTACTGCAGCTAAATATAATTTAGGATATAGTTGGTTAAAAAAGGAAAATTACAGCAAAGCATTATCTTATTTTGATCAAATAACAAAAACTGCATCGGTTACAGCACCTGCGCTGGAGCAAGATGCATATGTACGAAGTGCCGATTGCTATTTTATGCTTAAGGATTATGCAAAAGCAAATGCCATGTACGATAATGTTATTAATAACGCATTAGCACAAGGCGATTACGCACTATTTCAAAAGGCAATGATTGCCGGAGTTAAAAGTTCGGCAGATAAAATAAAAGTATTAAATACATTAACACGCCAATATCCGGGCAGTTATTTAGTTCCGGATGTTAATATGGAAATTGCCAATACATATTTGGAAGATGAAAAGTTTAGAGACGCTATACCATATTTAAATACAACTTTAGCTGATGCAAATGCTAAAGGGTTATATCCGCAAGCATATTTAAAATTAGGCTTGTGCTATTATAATACCGATAGAAACAAAGAAGCGCTTGAAAATTATCAAACACTCATTCAAAAATATCCGCAATCGCCGGAGGCAGATGATGCTTTGGATAATATAAAAAATATTTATATAGAAGAAGGTAGGCCCAATGAATATGTTGAGTTAATGCGTAAAAACGGGAAATCAATTTCAGTTTCTGAAGCCGATTCATTAACATATACAGCTGCCATGTTAAAGTATAGTAATAATGATTGTGCCAACGCAATTGCAGGGTTTACAAATTATCTAAATCAATACTCCAACCGGCGCTTATGCATTAGAAGCCAATTATTTTAAAAGCGAATGTTATTTAAAAAATAAAGATTGGACAAATGCATTAACAGGATACGGTTACGTAAACAGCAAAGGTTATAGCAAGTATTTTGAAAAAGCTACTGCCGAAGCTGCCCAGATAAATTATTTTGAATTAAAAAATTATACGGAGGCTAAACGCTATTTTCAATCGCTAAATGTCGGAGCCACCACACAGGAAAATAAGTTAGCGGCTTTACGTGGCCTTGTTCGTTGTAATTATTTATTAAAAGATTATGCCTCTGCAAATGAGGGTGCAAAAGAATTGCTAACTAAAAGGAATAAGTACCGATGATAAATCGGTAGCCTATTTAGTGCTGGTAAACCGCAAACAAACCAATGGCGATTGTGCATCAGCAGTAGCTTCTTTAAATCATGTGCGACAATTAATAAAACTGCTTGGGGAGCCGAGGCCAGATACGAAATTGCTAATTGCCAGTTTACGCAAAACACTTAACCGCAGCCGAAAAATCGGTTTTTGGCAGTAATTAAAGAAACCGGCAGTTACGATATGTGGGTTGACAAAGTTATATTTTGTTGGAGATATTTTTATGAAACAAAAAGATTATTTCAACGCAAAAGCTACGTACGAAAGTGTAGCTAAAAATGCAGCAATAGCAGAACTTAAAAATGAAGCTCAACAAAAATACGATAGGGCTGTAGAAGAAGAAAAAGTAAATTCAAAGATTAATTAATTTCAGCCCTGATAAAAAATAATTTTAAATAAATTGAAGATGAACATAATTTCAAAAAAATATTCAATACGCATTATCCAATATGCTGTAATAATTTTATTATGCTTAATGTCAGGCAGTTTGTTTGCTCAGAGAGATACAACCAAAAAACAAACCATTGATATTACATCATCGTACAAACCTGTATTACGTAATGCGGTAAAAATAAATTTCTCTGCATCACATTTAAATGCCGATACAACTAAGCCAAAAATGAATTATAGCGTACCATCGCAAAATTTATTTTATTCTTATCAACCTGTAACTTTAAGGCCGTTGGCATTGCAGCAAGATACCAATCTGTATTTGGGGATGCGTAATTATATTAAAGTTGGATTTGGTAATTATACAACACCATATGTAAATGCAGGCTTTAGTTTTGGCGATGGTAAAAAGAGTTTACTTAATTTGTATGCTAACTTTATTTCCTCAAAAGGCAAAATTCAATATCAGGATTACAGCCAATTACAAATAAAAGCTAATGGTAGCTTTTTTACTCCTAAAAACGAAGTGTATGTTGGTGCAACTATGCATCAAAACGATAATTATTTGTATGGCTACAATCACACTTTGTATAATTATAAAAAGATAGTATTCGTCAGCAATTTCAGGATATTGCATTAATGGCAGGTGAATGAAATACCACAAGTGGCAATTTTGGAATAAGCTACAATCCTAATATAACTGTCATAAATTTTGGCCAATAAAATAAAGTAAGCGAAAGTACCTGTTATTGCTAATGCGCCAATTACAAAAACTTTTGGCGATGCGTTTATGTTAAAAGTAGAAGGCAAGGCAGATATTACTACTTACTCTACCAAAAATTTATTAAGTAATATAAAACTCAGCAACAATGTATTTCAGGTTGCACCATCTTTAATTATTTCATCGCCACGGTTTAGTATTAATGGAGGAATTATACCAACATGGAACAATGGCATATTTGTATGGTTACCCAACGTATTTGCCGAGGCACAAGTAAAGGAAAATACTTTTTTATACAGGCAGGTTGGTAGGGCCGTTATACAAAGAACACTTACCGAAATTTAACTGCAATAAATCCATATTTAACAACCATTACTGAACAAAATAATACGAAGGAAATTGAATATTACGGAGGCATAAAAGCTACCGTTGGCAAGCACTTTAGCTTTAGCGCCAAAGCAGGCATAATCAGTTATAAAGATTTACCTTTCTTTATAAATGATACTGCTACAGATACTAAAGCCTTTAAAATAAGCAACGAAAAAGTGTACAGGATTTACGCATTCATGGCGATTTAAGCTACATTAATCAAGATAAATTTACCTTTACCGCAGGCTTAACTTTTAATGGATATACTTTAATGCAAAGTAATGCCAAAGCATGGAATACTGTGCCTATGGAAATTACCGGATCGCTTCGTTGGTGGGCATTTAAGCAAGTATTGCTAAAAGCAGATTTGTATGCTTTTGGCGGTGGAAACTATTTGGACAAAGGTAACATAGCACAAACATTTAAAGGCGGGGCAGATGTTAGTGCCGGCTTAGAGTTTAGGGTAAATAAAATGTTTAGTGCTTGGTTAGATATTAATAATATTGCCAATCAAAAATACCAACGCTGGCATAATTACGAAGTTTATGGTTTAAATGTTTTGGGTGGCGTAAGAGTTAGTTTTTAACCGGCAATAAATTTTTCTTCATCATTGTTGCGTCGCACTCTTGTACGGCATACCTTTGGGCAACTTTAATTATTTTATGCACCAATTAATTGCAACTTATCTTTTCAAAATAAACAATGTCCTTTGCCCGGCTTAGGTATTTATATATAGTACATCTGCAGCGCAAACCAATTTTTTAAATAAGCAAATTGATGCACCACAGCAACAAATTAAATTTTCTGCCCAGCAAACAGATGATAATGGCTTTATTAATTATTTAGCCAAACAAAAATCAGTTTCTTTTGATGTAGCAAAAACTCAGTTCACTGATTTTGCAAACACTATTTTATCATTGCCTCATTATTCTATTAACGGATTGGTAATTTTGGTACTGCAGATAATGCAGTAAGTTTCGAAGCATTTTCTCTGCCATCAGAATTTTTGCCATCTGCACATGCCGAAAGAGTAATACACGAAGCAGCAGAGCATAATATGCTTGTGGGTGATAAAGAAACTACTACTACACAAATGACCGAATATTATGCCGACACATCTGTAGTAAAAGACAGATGGTGGATTTGGACCATTATACTTGGCTTTGGAGGTATTGCTGCCATACTTTTTTATTATTTTGTACTTAACCCTGCTTAATTATTTGCAGTAATATGATTCATTATTCTACTTGCCCTGTTTGCAATTCTTTAAATGTTCAAAAGCAATTGAATGTTAAGGATTACACCGTTTCTCAAAAAATATTTGACGTTTGGCATTGTAATGCTTGTACAGCAAGGTTTACGCAAGATGTACCATCGCAAGATGAAATTAGTCCGTATTACAAATCAGATACTTATGTGTCGCACAGTGATACAAAAAAGGGGATAATAAACTATTTGTACCATGTTGTTAGAAAAAGAACATTGAATTCAAAAAGACAATTGTTAACTAATCTAACCCAACAAAACCAAGGCAGTATATTAGATATTGGCTGTGGCACAGGGGCCTTTTTAAATGAAATGAAATTGGCTAACTGGAATACAACCGGATTAGAGCCCGATGAAGAAGCCAGAGCAAAAGCATCAGAATTATACAATATCACTCCGCAAGCATCGCAACAAATATTTAAGTTGCCATTAAATAATTACGATGTTATTACCATGTGGCACGTATTGGAGCATGTGCATGAGTTAAAAGAATATATACAACAAATAGAATTGCTGCTAAAGCCAAATGGTAAATTATTTATTGCAGTACCAAATTACACCAGTTACGATGCGGCATTTTATAATGAAAATTGGGCTGCTTATGATGTACCAAGGCACTTATATCATTTTTCGCCGCAGAGCATAAATGTTTTGATAAAAAATTACGGCTTACAAGTAAAAGAAATTAAACCTATGTGGTTTGATAGTTTTTACGTATCCATGCTAAGTGAGCAAAACAAAGGAGGAAGCATAGTAAAAGCATTTTTGTTGGGCTAATATCAAATTGCAAAGCATTATTTGATAAAGCAAAGTGCAGCTCAGTAATTTATGTTATTGAAAAAACTAAATAAGCTTTTGCAGTAAGCTGCAAAATTCATCTCTGTCAATCATAACTGCACCAAGGCTTTCCAAATGGGATGTATATACCTGGCAATCTATTAATTGTACACCTTGCTTATGTAAATGCTTTACAAATTGTATAAAGGCAAACTTGCTGGCATTTGGTTTTGTACTAAACATACTTTCGCCAAAAAAATATTGCCCATTTTAATACCATATAGGCCTCCAACTAATTCATCGTTATCCCATACCTCTGCACTTATAGCATAACCAAGTTTGTGCAGTTTTGTGTAGCTTCAATAACTTCTTGAGATATCCATGCCATCTTGTCCTGATCTGGTAATGGTTTTACAATGGTTTATTACTTCGCCAAAAGCCTTGTTTATGGTAAAAGTATATGACTGCTTTTTTAAAACAACTTGCATACTCTTACTGATTTTTAAATCAGCAGGAAATAATACAAACCTTGGATTTGGGCTCCACCAAATTATCGGTTCATCGTCGCTATACCAGGGAAATATTCCGCTGCGATAGGCCAGTAGCAAACGTTCGGTACTTAAATCACCGCCTATTGCTAAAATACCATCCTCATCGGTTTGGGTAACCGGCGGAAAATAAAGTTTATCCGTTAAGAGAAACATTGTTATTTTTTCTTACTTACCAGTTTTAGCTCATTAATAATATTTTGAGCTCCGGCAAATTTGTCAACTATAAAAAGTACGTATCTGATATCCACCATTATATTACGGCAAATGGATGGGTCGTAATTAACATCACTCATTGTACCTTCCCAAACCCTGTCAAAATTTAACCCAATTAAATTTCCATTGGCATCTAATGCAGGGCTGCCACTATTACCACCTGTTGTATGGTTAGCTGCAATAAAACAAACGGGCTGTTTACCGTTTACTCCATATTTACCAAAATCTTTTTTCTTATATAATTCTATAATTTTTTGCGGTACATCAAACTCATAATCGCCTGGTTTGTATTTTTCCATTACACCATCTAAATAAGTGTAAAAATCATATCTGGCACCATCTTTAGGATTGTAGCCTTTTACATTGCCGTAAGTAACACGTAAAGTGCTGTTGGCATCCGGATAAAAACTTTTATCGGTAAACACATCCATTTGAGCTTGCATATATAAACGTTGCAAGCTGTTAATATTGGCTTGCATAGGGGCAAGGTTTTTAGCAATGTTATCGCTAAATGTTTGTTGCATATCCGCATTTAATTTGTAGGCAACATCATTTTTTAAAATTTCGATTATACCAGATGCAGTAGTATCACTGCTTAAAATAGATTTTATTCTATCTAAAGAGGTGAATTTGGATTGACCATACACATCCTCTGTTGCTTTTTCGTAATTATTATTTTGCAGTAAAGATGTAAAATATGGTGATACGTATGTACTTTTTTGATCTTGCACATACATCTTCATTAACGTTTCAAAAACTTTTTTATCTACGGTTACATCATATTCACCAAATAAACCTTCCAGCGAATTTAATGCTGCAGTTTTAGCATCTGCAAAACCTTTTTCGCCATTTTTTTCATACCCGGCAACAACAGTTCTTAATTGCGATGCAATAGTTAGTAATTCTATTTTTTGGGTTATTTCGTTATAATAATCTCTTGCTAAGGCATACGGTTCAATATTGGTATATGCATCTTCTAATTTCTTTAAAAGATTGAGATATGCAGCATTCATTTCCGGCCGGGCCAATACAATCTTTTCGAAAACTGATTCTATTTGCTTTTTTTGCCTACAGCATCTTTGCTACGTAAACCTAACACTTCGCCCTGCCATTTTTTATAGGCATTTTGTATAGAAGCGTATTTGGCTGCATACTTAATTTTTAGGCCTTCATCTTTACGCATAAATCCATCAATTACATTCAACGCTTTTTCACGTATTGCAATTTTGGCCGGGTCAGTTACATCCATAATTTGTTTTACAGCGGCACTGTGCAAATATTCTGTAGTGCGGCCGGGGAAACCAAACACCATTGTAAAATCACCTTCCTTTACACCATCTAACGAAATATTTAAACTTCGTTTAGGCTTATACGGTACATTATCGGCAGAGTAGGCAGCAGGTTTATTATCTTTACCGGCATAAATCCTAAACATGCTAAAATCGCCGGTATGGCGTGGCCACATCCAGTTATCGGTATCTTTTCCAAAATTACCTATGGCAGATGGGGGAGCACCAACTAAACGAACATCTTTATAGGTTTCGGTAACAAAACAAAAATATTTGTTACCCTCAAAAAAAGAGCGAATTAAAATGTCTTGATAGCTTTCTTTTTTAATAGTAGTTTTTAAAGCGGCAATATTTTTATCAATAATACTTTGTCTTTCTTTTTCGGATAAATTAGCTGTGATGCCTTTTAGTACTTCATTGGTAACTTCATTAATGCTAATAATAAATGTTGCAAACAGGCCTTGATTTTGTAACTCCTGTCCTTTATTATACGCCCAAAAACCATCTCTTATATAATTATTTTGTATGGATGAATGATTTTGTATGGCATCAAAACCACAGTGGTGGTTAGTTAGCAACAAGCCTTCGTTGCTGATAACTTCGGCAGTACAAAAACCTCCAAAACTTACAATAGCATCCTTCAAACTACTTTTACTAATACTGTAAATATCGCTGGCGTTAATTTTCATGCCCATTTTTTTCATTTGCTTTTCATTAAGTGTTTGCAGCAATTGCGGTAGCCACATGCCTTCATCGGCAAAGGATTGATAAAAGGATAAAACGGCAATAAACAGTACTAAAGCAATCTTTTTCATGTGTAAATTTTAGATGAACAAATGTAAGATAAATTGTAAAAGGGTTGCCAACCTTTTAAAGATTGGTAACATTAATGATGCATCCTCAAATCTTTAACACAATTACTTAAATACATTTTGTAATTTTGTATTTCATTTGCCAATTGCTTGTTGCATATTGAGCATTTGGGGCTGACCGGTTTTGACAGCATAAATCTTTGTAAGTGTAAGCATGTAGTGCGTTGTATAATTAGCACTTTAATCTGAATATTCAACCTTTCAAATGGCAATACACAGTATGCCATGGCTGCTTAATCGATAGATTAGCATCCATTAGGGCCGCCGGGCAGGTTCACCTTTTACCATGCTCCGCCGCCGACTCAAAAACAAAAAAGGTTGCTGTAATAGAATGATGTGACTATTGCTTAAGACTATTCATCTAAGGAAGTGGTTGGTTTGTTTGGCTCCTGCCATTTCTCTACAATTAATGCCAAAATAAACATGTAGAAAGCTTATAACGAGTATGTTTGGACCAGGGTTCGATTCCCTGCAGCTCCACTTTTTAGTCGCCAATGCGTTTGCTTTGGCGGCTTTTTTTTACTATGGAAAAATAACATCTACTTTGGTTGTATCGGTATTTGAAATTGCAATTGGTTTAATATCTTCTACTTTATCATTGTATGTTATTGGTGCCACATAGTTCCATAATGTACTGGTAACAGTATAGGATCTCCCTTCAGGAATTTTTGTAAAATAAGTTCCATCAAAATTAATAAGAGGATTAATATTTTGATAAAAAGCCATTGACCAAAAACCGCCATTGGTATCTGCACTTAAAATATCAATATGCAGTCTGTTTCTGTCATGCCTCAAAACTTTTACATTTATTTGAAGCGTTTTTAATGGTCGTTTAAAAAAACTAATAACATTTTCGGTATGCAGGTCAATGTATCTGCAACTGGCTATTTCTGTACTTTCTACCAAATCATTTTTGGCTATACCAATCTTGTAATAAAATCCTTTTTCTGCAGTAAGTGTGTAGTTATATTTGCCTTGTGTGTCGGTGAATACAGTTGTTAAAGAATCTCTTTCTTCTTTACCTAAAATTGGTTGGTTACACCTGTAAATTATTAAAGGAATATTGCTTACAGGTTGGTTAGTCAATAGGTTTAATACATCTCCTTTTACAACAGTAGGAACGTCATTTTTTTTACAACTGCTAAGCAATAAAATAAATGACACTGTGAAAGTGAATATAATCTTTACAGGTTTCATAACTTACTTTTTTAAGTCAAAAAACAACCATATAAATTTATTGTATTTTAAAACCTAATCAAAGGAAAAAATGTTAAAATAAAAGCAACTTTAGTTTCTGTTTGCCACTTGCAAAATATCTTCCATTCTTATTCCTCCGTGGCTTTCGTCGTAAACGCATTGGCCATTTTTAATTAAAAGTATTTGTGGGCTTTCGTGATACACCGAAAAAACTTCAGCAATTTTATTCGATATATTTCTGTAGTTTAATAAATCAAGATAATAAAAATCAATCCCCTGGGGTACAGTAGATTTTTCAAGCCTGTTTTTGGCTACATCACTTATACTGCATCGGGTACTATGTTTAAATATTATCTGAGGTTGAGTAGCAGATAATTCTATTATTTGAGTAAGCTGATCTTCTCTTACCAAATTAATCCAATTCATAATAAAAAATTAACCTCTGATTATTTTTTCCGTCATTGGGCATCCACTTTTACGGCTGGTTTGGCAACTTGTAAAAATTGTTGCGGCTGTAGCAATTAGTATAATTGCAAGAAATATTTTTTTCATCTCGGTATTTTATTGTTAATAAAAACTATTATTGCAAAACTAAACTAAATGTTAGTTTAGCGGTTACAAATATAGCATTTTTTACCTTAGCTGTAATTAGCTTATAATCTGTATTTTAACCTAACAAATGCCAAAATTTGTCTTTAACCACTTAAAATAATATGCTAAAACTAACCAAACCAATCGCCTTTATCGATTTAGAAACCACAGGCGTTAGCCTTTCTGCAGACAGAATTGTAGAAATTGCCATTATTAAAATTTTGCCCGACGAAAGCCGGGTAACCAAGCGTAAACTTATTAATCCGCAAATGCCTATACCACAAGGCTCAACAGATGTGCATGGAATTACTGATGAAATGGTAAAAGACGCACCTACTTTTAAGCAAGTGGCCAACGAAATAAAAGTATTTATTGATGGCTGCGATTTGGGCGGATACAACAGTAATCGCTTTGATATTCCAATTTTAATGGAAGAATTTTTACGATCAGGACTGGATGTAGATTTAAGCACACGAAAAATGGTAGATGTACAACATATTTTTTATAGTATGGAACCACGTACGCTTACAGCTGCCTACAAGTTTTATTGCGAAAAAGAGTTGGTAGATGCTCATAGTGCCGAGGCTGATATTGCAGCCACTATAGATGTGTTTGTAGCACAATTGGGCCGATACAAGCAATTGGGAGATACGGTAGAATCGGTATTAGGTGTAATTGGCGAAGATAAAATTGTAGATTATGCCCGTAGATTTAGTTTTGACGATAAAGGAGTGGAGGTTTTTAACTTTGGTAAGCATAAAGGCCGCTCTGTAACCGATGTTATTAGGGCAGAACCAAGCTATTACGATTGGATAATGAAAGGCGATTTTCCCTTGCATACCAAACAAAAACTAACCGAAATTTATAACCGTACATTGTTAAAAAACAAATAAATATACGCTGTGTACAACACAAAGCCCTTGTAAATAAATAATTATTGTAAATTTGGTTTACTAAACGGTAATAGTATTGGAGAAACTTGTAATTATACCAACTTACAACGAAAAAGAAAATATTGAAGCAATTATTGCTGCTGTAATTAATTTGCAGGAGCAATATCATATACTTATTATAGATGATAACTCTCCTGATGGTACGGCTGGTATTGTAAAATCGCTATTTGCAACTTACCCCGGCCAATTGTTTTTGGAAGAAAGAATGGGTAAGCAGGGTTTAGGTACAGCTTACATTCACGGTTTTAAATGGGCTATCCAAAAAGGGTATCGTTTTATTTTTGAAATGGATGCCGATTTTTCTCACAATCCCAACGATTTAGAAAGACTTTACAATGCATGTAAAAATGGTGCAGGTGTGGCTGTAGGCTCTCGATATGTAAAAGGCGGTGCTGTAGAAAACTGGCCGGCAAACAGAATAGCTTTATCAAAAGGAGCATCTTTATATACCCGTATTATAACCTGGATGCCTATTAAAGATCCAACAGCCGGATTTGTGTGTTATAAAGCCGAAGTGCTTGAGGCTATTAACTTTGATAACATAAGTTTTATAGGCTATGCTTTCCAAATAGAAATGAAATTTGCCGCCTGGAAACTTGGTTTTAAAATAACCGAAGTGCCAATAACTTTTAAAGATCGTAAACTTGGTGCCAGTAAAATGAATAAAGGCATTATTAAAGAGGGAGTTTTAGGTGTACTGAGCTACGCTGGCAAAGCCTTTTTAAAAACTACCGCAAAAAATTATCCAACACCGATTATAATAACTCTGTAGCTTACGAACAATCCGAAATTTTACTGGAAGGGAAATAATATTTGCTTAACATTTTTTTGCTGCTATTGAGCAACGTCCTTTACATGCAGGGCTCAGTGGTACATTTTTAGTTTCATTCAACTTCTTAAATTCATTGTACTAAATTAAATCGCAAACCTTGTGCCTTCGTGCCCATAGGGTACAAAATAGTATCGCCTTCTATATCCCTTTTCAAAAAAAACATTTCATTTATGTAATTATAAAAGAAGTTGCATCAGTATATAAAACTGGTTTATGCAATCCATTAAATTATCAATACCAACACCTTGTCACGAAAACTGGGATAATATGACACCTACAGAGCAAGGGCGCTTTTGTAGTGTTTGTGCAAAGCAAGTAGTAGATTTTACCAAAATGAGTGACTACGAAGTAATAAATTATTTTAATAAAGTGCAAGGAGAAAAAGTTTGTGGACGTACATTATCCAATCAGTTAGAAAGAGAATTAGAAGCTCCTAAACCCATTGTGCAATCTAAACTTTGGTATTGGAAATATGCAGCAGCTGGCATAATGTTTTTTACAAAAATAAATGATATAGAAGCACAAAATGTTACTCCTTTAACACCTGTACAATTAAACACACTTAATAAAGATACCCTGAAAGGAAGACTGGGCTTAGTTGCAGTTGAAAATAAAAAAATTATTACCGGTAAAATATTGGATACTGATGGCAATGTTGTTCCTTTTGTTTCTGTAAAGATTATGGGAACCAAATATGGAACAAGTGCCAATGCAAATGGTATTTATTCAATAAAAGTAAATTCCAATACAGATATTCTTGAATTTAGTGCAGTAGGGTATAAGGTAAATCATTTGGTGTTGAAAGAGAATGTAAAATTCGATATTATCTTAGAGAACAGTTATAGCCGTCTTCAAGGAGAAGTTGTGATAGTTACCGGAGGCGTTAGTGTAAATTATAACGATAATGAATATGTTGCTAAAACGCAACAAAAGCATATAGCTATGCTTAAAATTGAAGATAAGCTAACTAAAAAAAATATTACAAAGGCAAGCATAACAATTTTAAAAGACAATACAGAAAAAACGATAAATGTTGATAAACGAGGTATATATAAATTAAAGGAAATAAAAAATGAAGAATCTGTTGTTATTAAAATTTCTGCATATGGTTATGAAAACAAGGAGTTAGTAATTAAAGGCGAAAATTTTAATAATCGAAAAGAAGTTTTGAAATAGGTCTGGTAAAAATACCAACTCAATTCAACATTACTCCAAAAAAGGGGAGATACAAGGGTGATTTTAGGAGGAATGATTAGCACTGAAATTAGAAAAGAGCCACTTTATGTTGTAGATGGAAAAATAATCTCAAACCCAAATGATATTGATATCTACAATATTGAGGATATCACTGTTTTGAAGGGAAATGAAGCCACAGCATTATTCGGTGTAGATGGAAGTAATGGAGCAATAGTTATTAAATTAAAAAAGCGAAAATTATTGCCCGATTCTAATAAGTTGCCAGCTTACAAAACTCTTGAAAATGTAATGGTTATTTCAGGTTACACAAAAGGGAGGATAAGCTGTGTAACCACAGGAGCAACTATCGTAAAAAGAGAGATGGTTGATAGCTTAAGTATTAGCGAACTACTTACAAAAAAAATCAGTCCTCCACCTCAAAATCTTTTTTTGCCATTAAAAATTTACCCTAACCCCGTTCAAAAAGGGCAAACAATACATATATCTTTTTCAAATAAAGGAACAACTCACGCAATACAAATTACAAATTCTTTAGGTGTTGTTGTTTTAAGTAAGAGGTGTGGTAGCGGTGTGTTGCCCAGCGAAATACATGCAAAAAGTACGGAAGAGATACCAATAGATATACAGTGGAGTAGTGGAATGTATTATATATCTGTACTCAATGAAAACAATGTAGTAATTGCACAAAGTAGTTTCTTGGTTTTTTAGTATTTAGTTGTTTTATGCCGGTTACGATGTCTGCCTTACGATAGTTATTAAACAGGAGCATCTAACCGGTTTTTTATTTTTACTTAAACGCAGGATGAAACTGCTGTAAGGTAGTGCGTAAAAACTCTCTGTCTAAATGTGTATAAATTTCGGTAGTGGTAATACTTTCGTGGCCCAGCATTTCTTGTACGGCACGTAAATCGGCACCGCCTTCCACTAAGTGTGTGGCAAAAGAGTGCCTAAAGGTATGCGGCGATATATTTTTGTAATAGCTGCTTTAGTTGCCAAATCTTTAAGCATTAAAAAAATCATAACACGGCTTAGTTTACTGCCTCTTCTGTTTAAAAATAAATAATCTTCTTGTCCGGTTTTTATATTAATATGTACTCTTATATCATCTTTATAAATTTTTATAAATTTTATTGCATCGCTGCCAATAGGCACTAATCTTTCTTTATCGCCTTTACCAATTACACGTATAAAACCAATATCTAAATACAGGCAACTTATTTTTAAATTAACCAGTTCGCTGACACGTAAACCGCAACTGTACAGGGTTTCTAATATGGCTTTATTACGGCCACCTTCGGCAGTACTTACATCAATTTCGGCAATTATTTTTTCAATTTCGACAAAACTAAGTACATCAGGTAATGCTCTTTTAAGTTTGGGCGCTTCTAATAATACACTTGGGTCAATGGTTGATATTTGCTCCAGCAAACAATATTTATAAAAACTACGCAAACCGCTAATGATTCTTGCTTGCGATGTTGGCGTCATTCCCAACTCTGCAATCCATTGTACAAATTTTTCTAAATCCTTTAAGGTAAGTTGTTCCGGTGTTTTTAGTTGACCGGTACTCTGTAAATAATTGGTAAGTTTATCAATATCTCTTAAATAGGCATGTACCGAGTTTTCGGCAAGCGATTTTTCTAATTGCAGCCATGCTTTAAACCCTTTTTTATATGCTTCCCACATAGTCTACTTTATGTATTTGATATTTGAATGTAATTATACACTATTTTAGCGGCTTCAATTTCGTTAATAGTTTTATAAAAATCATCAATGGAGGCAGTTAATTTAAAGTCGTTCAGGCAAAAAGTAAACAGAAACAAAACCGCATTTAAACGCTTTTAAATAAAATAGAAAAAATCCGCCCAAGACTTAGATAAACTTACCGCTCAAATAGAGCCCGAAGTTTGGAAGGAAATTGATTGCTTAAGCTGTGCCAATTGCTGCAAAACAATGACGCCTACGTATACAACAGAAGATATAAAACGCATATCTGCCCACTTTGGCCAAACACCCAAGCAGTTTAAAGATCAATGGTTAAAATTTGATAAAAAAGAGAAAGATTGGCAAAATAAAATACAGCCTTGCCAGTTTTTAAACTTACGAGATCACAAGTGTTCTATTTACGAAATTCGTCCGCTTGATTGCTCCGGCTTTCCGCATTTACCCAAAAAAAAGATGGTAGATTATATTCATGTGCACAAGCAAAATATTGAATATTGCCCTGCTACATATGCTATGGTGGAAAAGATGCAGAAAATGCTGGGTGTTTGATATTACATACCGGATACTGGATGATGCAAAAGTAGGTGGTGCTATGTTTGTACTATTTTAATTACAGATACACATCCTCTATTAAAAAATATTCTATAGGATCGGCTTTTGAAATAGTAATAGCTAAAATATCAAATTGAATACGGTTCCATTGTTGGTTTTGGTACAAATATTCTTCGGAAGCATTTATAAGGTTTTGAATTTTCTTTTTTGATACGCTTTCTTCAGGTAAACCAAATTTTTTTGATTTACGGGTTTTCACTTCTATAAAATGGAGTACATTGTTTTTATGTGCAATAATATCTACTTCCCAATGGCTATGCCGCCAGTTTTGGTGTAAAATGGCATATCCATTTAGTGTAAAATAGTTAGCTGCTAGTACTTCCCCGGTTACTCCGGTTTTATTATGCTCTGCCATATTATCAAAGATATTTATTGTAATTAACACTATGAGGATAAATGCTTTGGAAAAAAAGCCCTGCAAATAAATTATTACCTATTTTTGCCCAGAAATAAAAAGACATGAAAATTAATAAAAGTACAATTTGGAGTTTTATATTATTGGTAGTAATAGCTGCGGTTTATCGTATTATACCCGGCAGGCCATTTGGTTTTGCACCACAAATTGCCATGGCTTTATTTGCCGGTTCGGTTATTAAAGATAAAAAATATTCTTTTTTACTTCCGTTGCTATCTATGTTTGTATCAGATGCTTTGTACGAAGTATTATATAGAAGTGGTATTACACCAATTGCCGGTTTTTATGGCGGGCAAATTACTAATTACATCTTATTTGCAGGCTTAACTGTAATTGGGTTTTGGGTTAAAAAAAGCAATATTGCTCATATTATTGGAGGTTCGTTAGTGGCCGCAACTGTTTATTTTTTAGTATCTAATTTTGTTGTATGGATAGGCGGAGGCTTAGCGCTTAACAACTTGCCTTACGCAAAAACGTGGACTGGCATTACTGAATGTTATACAGCAGCAATTCCCTTTTACTTAAATAGTATTTATGCTACGTTAACTTTTAGTGTAATACTGTTTGGAGCTTATTATTTAGTAAATAAATATGCTTTAAAAAATACGTTAGCGTAATAATAAATATTTTAAAAGTAAAAGCCATTCAGTAAAAGAATGGCTTTTTATTTATCCCTATTTTCTTCGTACCATTCATCAACACTTAAATGTTTTCCATCGGCGGCCGTAGTGGCTAATTCGTCGCATCGATTATTGTGTGGATTAGTGGCATGGCCTTTAACCCAAATCATTTTTATGGAAAATTGCTTAGAAAGATGATAGTATTGTGTCCATAAATCTTTATTTTTTTTACCGCCCTTAAAATTGGTTTTCATCCAATTATTTAACCAACCTTCCGTAATGGCTTTTACTACGTATTGGCTGTCGCTGTAAATATGTACCGGCAAATTTTTCGTTTTTAACGTTTCTAAGCCAGCAATAACTGCCATTAATTCCATCCTGTTATTTGTTGTAAGCCTAAAGCCCTTTGCAATTTCTTTTTTATGGCCTCCATACATAAGTACAATGCCAAAACCGCCTGGCCCGGGGTTGCCTCTGGAAGATCCATCGGTATATATTGTTATATGATTCAATTGGTTAGATAAAATTTTATGATTTTCAAAAGTAAAGCTTTTTAATTTTTTCGGAATATAGTTTAATTTATTAAAAGCAGGTTTGATAACTTATTTTTTTAGTAGCATCTGTTAAGGCATCCTTTTGAGTGATTTATACGTATAATAAATTGCCAACAATGTTTTAAATAAAGAGTATATTTAATATAAATACCAAGAGGTTGCATAATATTCAATTGCATAAATGTAGTTTCCAATTTTTGGGAAAACAATTATTTATTGCTGCTCTTTCTATGTTATTAAGCAACATCATTTCAGCTCAAACTTGCCCACCCAATATCGATTTTGAAAATGGATCTTTTATTGGCTGGACCTGCTATACCGGTGGCGTGGCTGCAGTTGGGGGCCAAAATGTAATTACGTTAAATTCTTCCGGCGGGCCAGTACCCGATCAGCATACTATAATTAGTTCTTTTCCGGGTGGAGGGTTGGATCCATTTGGGAATTTTCCGGTTAATTGCCCAAATGGTAGTGGCTATTCCATAAAATTAGGGAATACATCTGGCGGCGCTCAGGCTGAGGGTGTATCCTATGATTTTACAATACCGGCAAATAAAAATGAGTATAATTTAATTTATCATTATGCAGTTGTTTTTGAAGACCCAAATCATCAACAATTTGAACAACCCCGTATGGAAATTGAAGTAACGAATGTAACAGATAATAAAACTATAGATTGCTCTTCTTTTGCATTTTTTCCTTACGGTACGCCGCTTCCGGGATTTGAGCTATCGGATATAACGCTTAGTAACGCACCCATTTGGTATAAAAATTGGTCGGCAGTATCGGTTAATTTAGATAATTTGGCAGGTAAGCACATTCGTTTATTTTTTAAAACTTCTGACTGTACTTTTAGACTTCATTTTGGATATGCATATATAGATGTGAACTCTCAATGCGATAGCCGTTTAGAAGGGGCCAGTTTTTGTGTAGATGATTCGGTTGTAAATGTGATAGCACCTTATGGTTATCAAAGCTATAAATGGTATAACAGTACGTTTACTACTTAGCTTGGCACACAGCAAATTCTTTCTATGCCTCCACCACCCACTAGCATAAATGTAGCTGTTATAGTTGTGCCATATAATGGGTATGGATGTATCGACACTTTGTATACTGATATCACCAATAATTTAGTAATAACAGCTAATGCAGGAAAAGATACAGTTTCCTGTAATCGCAATCCTGTACCCATTGGTAGCACACCCCAATTAAATGTAGATTATCAATGGTTGCCTACAGAAGGTTTATCGAATCCTACAATAGCTAACCCTTTGGCTTTGCCGGATACAACTACAACTTATGTACTTACTGCCCGAAGCAAGGGAGGAGGTTGTTTAACTATTGATAGTGTAGTTGTAAAAGCCTACAGTTCAGATAATTCCATTCAATTGCTCGGTAAAACTAATTATTGTATTGGCAGTGGAGATAGTACTGTTTTAATAGTAAAAAAAACGGATAGTATTCAGTGGTATAAAAACGGTTTGCCCATTATTGGCGCCAATGATACAGTTTTGCATATAACTGAAACCGGTACATATCAGGCTATATTGTTTGGCCCTTTTGGGTGTAATGTAACTACACCATCTTACGATGTAAATATTTCTTCTATACCAGTATCTGGCTTTACTGTTAACAATCCTATACAGTGCCTTGTAGGAAATGAATTTATATTTACCAATAACAGCACAAACAATGTTGGAGACATGCACTACAAATGGATATTAAGCGATGGTACATTTGCACAAACAAGGCATTTAACCCACAAGTTTACTAAAGCCGGCACTTACTCTATAAAACTTATTGTTAACAGCAGCGATATTTGTGCAGATAGTACTGAGCAAACAATAGTAGTTAATCAAAATGCTGTAGCAAATTTTTCGGTAAAAACCAGTTATATTAATTTGCCTGTTGATATTGTTAATACTACTGCCGATACGTTGGGCTCTACCATTAATTATTTATGGACATTCCCAAATGGGCAAACATCTACATTGCGAAATCCTCCGTCACAAACATTTGCAATATCCGGTATTTACAATTTTACCTTGGCTGTTTATTCTAACCAATGTCCAACTCCAATACATTCACTCAAGCGGCCGGTACTTATAGAAAAACCGAAGTCAAACATTAATTATCCATTGGAATACGCCGTTGTTAATATGCCTCTTAATTTGCAGGCAAGAAATTTTGGTGAAACCTATTTATGGAGGCCTGCGGTTAATTTAAACAACGCACAAATTGCCGATCCTGTATTTAAAGGAAATACAGAGCAGTTGTATGCTATAGATATTACTACCAAAAGCGGATGTGTAACTACCGATACCCAAATAGTAAAGCTTGTAAAAAACATACAGGTATTTGTACCAAATGCATTTACACCAAATGGCGACAATGTTAATGATGTATTAAAGCCTGTTATGTATGGTATAAAACAAATTAAATCGTTTAAAATTTTTAATCGATGGGGGCAATTGTTTTACCAAACTGCTACTTTAAAACAAGGCTGGGATGGATACGTAAAAGGGGTATTGCAAGAAACGCAAACAATTGTTTGGTTTATAGAAGCCCTTGGTGCAGATGAAAAAATTTACTCATGGAAGGGTAGTAGTGTATTGATCCGTTAGTATTTTTGAAAATAGTTTACACTACACCTGAAAAACTCCTGTTTTAAATTCTTCAATTACATTATTATGATTAGCGGCATTTATGCCTTGGCTTATTACTTCTCTGGTTTTTGCAGGATCTATAATGGCATCAACCCAAAGCCTGGCTGCGGCATACTGTGGAAGCGTTTGTGCCTGATAGCGCTGTGTAATTTCACTCAACATTTTTTGTTCATCTTCCGGCTTTATTTCTAGCCCTTTACTTTTTAATGAAGCAACTTGTATTTGCAATAATGTTTTTGCAGCTTGCTCGCCACCCATTACAGCAATTTTGGCAGTTGGCCATGCGTAAATAAAACGAGGGTCATAAGCTTTGCCACACATTGCATAATTACCGGCACCATAACTGTTGCCTACAATAATAGTAATTTTGGTACTACCGAATTAGCTACTGCATTTACCAGTTTTGCTCCATCTTTAATTATACCGCTATGCTCACTACGGCTACCAACCATAAAGCCGGTAACATCTTGTAAAAAAACAAGTGGTATTTTTTTTTGATTACAGTTCATTATAAATCGGGCAGCTTTATCTGCACTATCATTATAAATTACGCCACCCATTTGCATTTCACCTTTTTTGTTTTTTATAACCAAGCGTTGATTAGCTACAATACCTACAGCCCATCCTTCAATTCTTGCATAGCCGCATACAATTGTTTTACCATATTCTTCTTTAAACTCATCAAAACTATCAGCATCTGCAATACAATTAATTAAATCAACCATGTTGTATGGTTTTGTATTGCCTTCGCTTATAATTCCGTAAATATCACTGTTGTTGGCTTTTGGCGCTACACTTTTTATTCTATTAAAACCTGCTTGTTGTGGATGGCCTAATTTGCTAAATATTTTTTTTATATGGTCAAGGCATTCTTTTTCAGTAGCAAATTTATAATCAGCAATTCCGCTAATAGCATTGTGTGTTTCTGCACCACCAAGCGTTTCGTTATCTATATCTTCGCCAATAGCTGCTTTTACTAAATAACTTCCTGCTAAAAATATCGAGCCATTGCCTTCTACCATTAATGTTTCGTCACTCATAATGGGCAAGTAAGCACCACCTGCTACACATGCACCCATTACGGCGGCAATTTGTGTAATGCCCATGGCACTCATTTTAGCATTGTTTCTAAAAATGCGGCCAAAATGCTCTTTATCGGGAAAAATTTCATCTTGCATTGGCAAGTAAACACCTGCACTATCTACCAAATATATAATGGGTAATTTATTTTCCATAGCAATTTCTTGCATACGTAAATTCTTTTTACCACTAATAGGAAACCATGCGCCTGCTTTTACAGTTTGGTCGTTGGCAACTATAACACATTGCCTGCCACTTACATATCCAATACCACTAACAGTACCGCCTGCAGGGCAACCGCCTTGCTCAGCATACATTTCAAAACCGGCAAAGGCGCCAATTTCAATAAAGGGTTTATCAGTGTCGCATAAATATTCAATTCGTTCTCTGGCAGTAAGTTTATTTCGTTCCCTTTGTTTTTCTACAGATTTTTTCCACCACCTTCATAAATTTTATCTAACTGTTGCTTAATAGCGCTCCAGGCTAATTTATTGGCATCTTCGTTTTTATTAAATTCTATGTTCATCATGCAACTTATTTTACTGTATGTAAATTAAACAATAAACAAAAATATGCCTAATGAAATAAACGGCTAAGTAATTTTTATTTTTTATTCATTTATCGAATAAAGCCGGGCAATCCATCAAAATACTCTGCTTCTTTATGCGTTAATAAATAATCTTTGAGGGAAAATAGGATTGACTTGTATGAAGTATAAATTTCTCTGTTAAAATTTATTAAGGTAGATATCTCGATTTCATTTATTTTATGGATTAACGGCTCTTTATAAAGTGATTGTAAGGTTTTTGAGTAGCCTTGTATTACCTCATTGTATGCTAAACTTAAATCGTTTAAATTAGTTGTAGCCTTTTGCTTATTAAGTAATGTAAAAATATATTGATAAAATCTTATTATTCTTGAAGCAGCTTGTTGATAAAAATTATACTTTACATCATTTGATGAGTTGATCATTTGTGCAATATCACTTTGAGCATCTCTTATATTTTTTGCTGCGTACATACCATTGCGTATAGAAGAAATGAGTTGTTCAATTCTTTCACTTTCTGTTTTATCTGTAGTGTTATGTTGTAGTTTAAGACAAAAGCCATGCATTTCTCCGTGTAATTGTTTTATGTAGTTATATTTTTCTGTTACTGTTTTTTTACTAAAGTTTTTGTGATTAGGTAGATGTGTATTAATACTTTCATTTATGCTAAAAGAATTTAAACTATACTCAATTACATGTAAAATAAAATGGTTCACTTCTTTTTCTAAAGCTTCTAATGCAAGCGTAGCATCTGTAACAGGTAGCTGACTTATAAAGACACTTTCATCTTGTTTATTAACAAATCGCTTTAATAAAAACCTGCTTATAGCTTTTAAAATGGTGTAAATAAAATAATTGAACAAAAATTTATAAAGGTTTGAAAAAATACCAGAGCAAAAAGTTTGTTTGTAATTTTAAGTACATTGGTAATTAAATTATTAATCGGCCAAAGTAAGATAAATATAAAAAAAACAGTGATACAATTAAAAAGAAAATTTCCCAACGCTACTCTTTTTTTAGCAGCAATACCATTAGCCGGCACAAAAAATAATTTTAATGTGGTTCCTATTTCTGACCCAAGAATAATTGCAGTAGCAACATATAGGGAAATGGCATTAGTGTATAAAGCACTTAATGCAAGTGCCATTGTGGCTGAACTGGATTGAACGATGGCAGTTAATAATACACCGAGCAATAAAAATATGATTACAGGGTATTGTGTAAAGACAGATAAATCTGTTTGCTTAACAAAACCCTCCATACCTGTTTTAATGAAACCAAATGCTATAAAAAGAAATGCAAGGCTGAACATGAATTTTAACCACAAGTATTTTTTGCTCTCTGTATTTATAAAAGCCATTAAAATGCCAGCTACTCCGGCTATTGGCAACATCAGGTTTTCAATATTATAATCAAAACCGAACAAAGCAACTATCCAACTACTAAATGTGCTGCCCAAATTTGAACCCAATATTATTGCTAAAGCATTTTCCATTTGTACAACACCTGCACCTACCATGCTTAACACTAAAAGATTTACGATTGAACTGCTTTGTAATAAGCCTGTTGCAATTGCACCACCTCCAATTGCTTTTAACTTGTTATGGGTTTGATACTTTATAAAAAGTTTGAATTTTCGGTTTGCCAAATGCTTTAACGAAGCTTCCATAAAGTTCATAGCCAACAAAAAGAAAGCAACGCCGGCTAACATTTTCCAAATACTAAATGAGGCATCCATAATAGGTAATAAAGGTTTGATTTATTTCTGTTTTGGCAACTGATAGCCATCATGCTCTACGCTTATTCAGGTCATTAGGAGGTGATAATTTTGTTACAATTTTGGATAGTATTTATGGATAATAATACATACATCGGCTCATCATTTTTAAAATACCTGCAGATAATATTTTTTCGGCAGTGATTCTATATTTTGGCAAAACGCTGTTTATTCCACTTTTTTTGGGTTGTTAATTGCTATTGTAATGTACCCTGTAAGCAAAAGGCTTGAAAACTATGGCTGGAGTAAAGCTCTTGCCATTACTGCTTTTTTTTATTGTATCTTTTTGTTTTTAGGATTGCTGGCCTTACTATTATGGCAAGTGAGTTTGTTTAGTAAAGATGCCCCGTTAATATTTAGTAAGCTTGAAGTTGTAATTCAAAATTTTCAAGTATGGTTAAATAATAAAACCGGAATGGAAATTAATTTAACTACTAATGCCGGGGATAAATTAATTGATAGTGTGGGGAATATTGCAGCATCTGCATTGCAGGCTACTACCAGCACACTTTTTATCTTGTTTCTTACACCTGTATACACAGCTTTGTTTATGTACCATCGAAAAATATTTGTACAGTTTTTAAAAAACATACTTGAAGATAAATATAAAGTGCAATTGGATATAATTTTGCAACAAACCATACATACATATTTTAATTACATAAAAGGGATGGTATTGGTTTATTTAATTGTAGGTATTTTAAATAGTATTGGCTTGTATGCGCTTGGTGTTAATAATGCTATTTTATTTGGAATGCTTTGTGCAATAATGACAATTATACCTTACATAGGGATTTTTGTTAGTGCTTTGTTACCCATTTCGGTGGTATGGATGCAAACCCAAAATATTTGGTATCCGTTAGGTGTGATTGCTGTATTTAGCTTTGTACAATATCTTGAAGCAAATGTTATATTCCCCAAAGTAGTAGGCACTCAATTACATGTAAGTACTTTTGCAATGTTAATAGCTATAATAGTTGGCGGTATTATTTGGGGAGTTGCAGGAATGGTTTTATTTATTCCTTTTGTAGCTATTGTAAAAATTATTACCGATAATATTGAGGAGTGGAAACCGCTTAATATGTTATTGAGCCGTCAATAAAATATTATATTATTGTTGGAGTGTTTTGTATAAAAAAATCGTACAATCTCATTAAAACCCATTCAATAGCCTGCCTGCCATATTTGCCCAATAAAATAAATATAACTACTACAGCAAACCAATAAACCATTAGCGGCGGTTGTATTTTTTCTATTACTAGCATAAAATAAGTTATTTTATTTGGTTACTAAATTGACATTCTTAAGCTTTTGCTAATTTCGGATGCTTATCTAACAGTATTTCACTGTGAAAAAAAACTGCTGCATTTATAGTGTTAACAATAAGGCATGATTTGTTTGTTTTTTCTAAAACTGCAGTGGCTTTTTCTCTCAATGATTCCCTTGCTATGTATATTTTTGGATAGAGGTTTATGTTGGTAAATTTATATTTGGCTTCCACTATTTCAATTTGGCCAATGGTATTGCAATCAAAATGCGATATTTCAAAACCGGCTTTTTTAGCAAAGGCAATATATGTTGTCATGTAACAACTGCTTATCGACGAAAGAAATAAAAGTTCTGGTGTCCATGGTTTTCCCTTGCCTCCAAACTTTGCAGGCGTGCCAACATGTATTAAACCATCAGCTTCCTTAGCAGTTAAGGCACCTTTGGTTTCTTCTATCCAATTTAGTTGAACTTCAAAGAAAAATTGTCTATCTGTTTTGCCTGCCATTGTACAACTTTTACAGTACAAATTTAGTTTTTGCTCAATCTCAAAAGAATGATTTGAATTAGGCTTGCAAATGATTACTGACAAAGATTAAAACGTATAAAAAAATGTTTATTCGCATTTTAAGGACCTTCACCAGGTTCTGGCACTTCAAATGGAGGAGGATTTTCAAACGGATCTTCATCCGGAATTATGTCAGGATCTTCTTCAGGTATTAAAGGATATGCAGGGTCTATGGGTTCAATAATTTCCGGCATTTTCAGTGGCTTAGGTATTTCAACCGGTTGCTTTGGGTTTGTTGTCATGACATTTTTTTTATACTTTATACAGATGTGTTTTAATTAAAAGCTTGTAATAAGGCTTATTGAGCTGGATTGAGCTGGTTTAAGCAGATATTTTTTCACTTTGTTTTTTTAGCAATTGCCTAACTTTTTTTCTCAAATCTTTAATAGCCTCTTTGGCAGATAGTTCAAAATTTTCTGCTCTGGAATGTATATGGATATTATCGCCATGTGCAGTAAGCCAAATGTCACAAATTATATTTTCACCCATAATCACATCTTTGTCTTCTCTCATGTGTACCTCTGCTTTCGAAATTTTTTTGTTCAGATGTGAAAATTCTAAAATTTCATTTCGTATAAGGCTTATTAGCTTTTCAGGCACTTTTTTGTACGGAGTTTGAAATTCGATGTTCATGATGAAAGGATTTAAGTGTTTAAAATTGATATATATTATAGAATAAAAGTAAGAGCTAACAGTACCCTTAATAATGATATTGGTCATATGCACAATTGATAGTGGTAAATAGTAGTATTTTCTTTACTTGATGCAAATCAGCTTTCGTATTATCACTGTCAATGAATAAGGCGATACTATATGCTAATTTTACCTTACAATTATAATAATAATGAAAAGCAGTGTGCCATGTTTAAAAGAATATACAGTTTATCCCGGCGAATATTGTCTTTTACCCGAGATGGAAATTTTGCTTAAGGAGTTAAAAATTGCACATAGCAACATTTCTGCAAAGCCTTGTATTAATTTAACGGAGTCGAACGATTGTTTTATTATGGAAATAGCTTTGCCCGGAATAAAAAGGGAAGATATTTTTATGAGTATAAATGACAATGTATTGTCTGTGATAGTGGCGCATCAAAATACCGGCAATCGTAATCAAAAACAGGAGATGCATGAATTTGATATAGAGAATCTGGAAAGACATATACTATTGCCGGATAATGCTGATGCTGAATTTGTAATTGCAGAATACAAACAGGGTATACTTGTTATACATATCCCAAAAGCAGAGATAAATAAAAAAGGCTGCAATGGTACAATAGTTGTTTATTAACTGTATTTTTTTGCAAAAAACCAGTATGCCTCATTAAGTAAACCTAATATAAAAAAATAATGTTAGCAGGCAGTAAAATTGTTACAAATGGTTACATGCCTTATAATGTTGTACAATTAATAAAGGGCGGAAAGGAATACTTTGATTTGTTAATTCGTTTAATTAATAATGCAACGGATAGTATTCATCTTCAAACTTATATATTTAAGGATGATGAAACAGGCAGGCGTGTAACAAATGCTCTTTGTGCTGCTGCTAAAAAAAACGTGGTTGTTTATTTGCTGGTTGATGGATATGCATCTAAAGAATTGCCTCAACAGTTTATTACTAATTTACAAAACGCCGGTATCAATTTTCGTTTTTTTGAACCTTTTTTTAGAAGTAAGCAATTTTATTTTGGCAGAAGAATGCATCAAAAAATATTTGTTGCTGATAATAAATTTGCGATGGTTGGCGGAATTAATATTGCCAATAAATACAATGATATGCCCACAAAGCCTTCCTGGCTTGATTTTGCACTATTTGTAGAAGGAGATGTGGTAAAGCAACTTTGTGTGCAATGTTGGAAAACCTGGAAAACATTCCCTGCGAAAATGGGGATAACACCTTGTGAAGAAAAGAAAATTACTTTCAACTTTTCTCAAACAGAAACCAGTCTTGTGCGTATGCGCCGGAATGATTGGGTAAGAAGAAAAAACGAAATTTCTGCAACGTATATTGAAATGCTGCGTACAGCCAATAATCACATAACTATTTTATGCAGTTATTTTTTACCCGGAAGAGTTATACGAAGACTGTTGAAAAATGCTGTAAAAAGAGGCGTTAAAATTAAAGTAGTTGCGGCAGGAGCCTCAGATGTAAAAATTGCAAAATATGCCGAGAGGTGGCTGTATGACTGGTTGCTGCGTAACGAAATAGAATTGTATGAATACCAACCAACAATTTTACATGCCAAGCTGGCACTTTGCGATGGAGAATGGCTTACTGTTGGATCGTATAATTTAAATAATATAAGTGCATACGCCAGCATAGAATTGAATTTAGATGTTAAAAACGAAAATTTTGTAAGAAATACAGAGCAAGTAATAAATAATATCATTGAGCAAAATTGTCTTCCCATTAGCTGGGAAAAACATAAACAAACAAATAATATTATTAAGCAGTTTGTTAGGTGGTTTTCGTATCAGTTTATTCGTATAGTGTTTTATATGTTTACTTTTTATTTTAAGCAACGTAGATAAAAAGAGTTGACCAAATTCAATAATTTGCCTAACCAAAATCTTTGTAACCGGTAAAGCTTCAATATATATTTGTATTGAAAATTATTATTTAAAATAAAAACAAAGGAGGTAATTATGGGAACGCAAGCACTGGCCAAAATTGGCGAAAGAATGCCTCTATTTTTGAGGATTTCTTTAAACCTTGGAATGAGTTGGTTGATACTGGTAACCTGTGGGGACGTACATTGAATGTACCGGCTGTAAATATCATTGAAAACAAAGATGAATACAAAGTATCCCTAGCTGTACCTGGAATGAAAAAAGACGATTTTAAAATTGATATTGAGGGTAACATGCTTACCATTAGCAGCGAAAAAGAAGAAAGCAAGGAAGAAAAAGAGAAAAAATTTACCCGTAAAGAGTACAATTATTCTTGCTTTAGCCGCAGTTTTACATTGCCCGAAGAAATTAACAAGGAAAAAATTGAAGCAAAGTATGAAGAGGGAGTATTGAAAATTACTTTGCCCAGAAAAGAAGAGGCTAAAAAAATATCAGCGAAACAAATCGCTGTAAAATAAGCTGTTTACGTTCGGCTTATTGCCCCACTAACAAAGTAGTGGGGCTTTTTTATACTGATGACTATCAGTATGTTTTATAACAAAATTCTTTATTTAAGTAGTATGAAAAATATTTTTACACATCAAACTACTACTATTAAAAGGTTTGAAAACAGATATGTTAAAACTAAAAATTACATTATGCCTGAGTTAAAATTAAAACAAATGCAGTACGAAATTAACACCTGGCTTAGATTGCTTGGCTTTATGTTAGATGAAAATGTGCATTCAAAAAACAGGTTGACTGAAATATTGAAATATAAATTTGATGAAGCTTTGCTGGAGGATATGGAAAATTTTCAAACAAGATTTATTAAGGAAGATGCCGATATAGCTATACTTAAAAAGGAAGTTACAGCATTGGATAGCTTGTTGGTAAGGGAAGTATTTGAAGATGGAGCCATTATTAAGGCAGTGCGAAATAAATTAAAAAAAGTGCAAACAGATATGAATAATGCGGAGAAACAATTTAGCAAATTGAAAAATGATTTCAGAAGTTATTTGGATGTTAATATTTATAAAAATGAAGAGTAGAAACAATTTAAAACGGGTTTGGCTTTTAGGAATGGCTACTTTGTGTACTTTAGCAGTTTTTGCCCAAATTACTACAGAAAAAATGCAGCAGTTTGTTACACAAGATAAACAGACAGTTGCTTCTGATAAGATAAAAGAGTTTTACAAACTGTATAAATACAATACTGCATGGATAAACAGGGAAAATGCCGGAAACCTCAATGTGCTTTTTACAGAAATAACTAAAGCGCCTTATTTGGCTTTAAATGCAAAAGACTATGCTTATACTTATTTAGCTGCTATACAAAATGGCCAAGAAAATCTCAAAAATACTGAGGATTCGTTGGAGGCTGAAATTCGTATAACCGATGCTGCTCTTCATTTTTATGGCGATATTGTTTATGGAAATACTAAGCCGGCTTTTGGATATAATGGACTTAAATACACACCGGATTGTTTAAATATTCCAGCTTTATTAGCAGCATATATTACACTTAATAAATTGCCATCGCTGGCAAGTGCAATTTCTCCAACAATTTTGGAAGTAAGTGTAATTGAAAATAAAATAAAGCAGTTGCTTACTGTTATGGCCCAAAACAATTTTGCGGAGCAAACAATTACGTCTAACAAAATAAACGCAAATAATAGTGCTTTAATTACCAAACTATACCAGCTTGGTATTATAAATGAAACCGAAAAAAGTTTACCGGATAATACCCTTAAACAAAAATTAAAAGAAGCACAAAAACAATTTGGTTTATTGGCTGATGGTGTGTTAAGAACAACTATCTTAAAAGAACTGAATGTGCCTGTAGCTGTGCGGTTAAAACAATTAATGTTGGCATTAAATTATTATCGCTGGTTAAATTGTGTTACACAAAACCAATCAGTAATAGTAGTAAACCTTCCCGCCGCATATTTAAAAGTTTATAAAAACAGTAAAACAATTTTTGAAATGAGGGTGATAGTTGGAAAAAAAGCTACACCAACACCTACATTAACGAGTAAAATAGATGAAGTGGTTTTATATCCTTATTGGCATGTGCCTTACAAAATTGCTACAAAGGAATTGTTGCCCTCTATAAAACGAAACCCGGGTTACATAAATAAAAATAATTATCAGGTATTAAATAGTGCAGGTAATATTGTTAACCCTTATTCTGTAAATTGGCGATCGTTAAGTGCTGGTTATTTCCCTTACACTATTAGGCAAAGTACAGGTTGCGACAATGCTCTTGGCTTATTAAAACTTAATTTTTATAATCCATTTAGTGTTTATTTACACGATACGCCCAATAAAAATTTGTTTAGTATGAACAAGCGTTTTTTCAGCCACGGATGTATGCGTATGGAAAAGCCAATGGATATTGGTCATCTGGTTTTAAAAAATAATAATATAGCTATTGATACTTTAGAGCAAAAAGGTTGCTTGCGTAATCAATCTCCAATTTTTGTGAAAGCAGATGTACAAATGCCTGTAATTGTATGGTATAATCCTGTTGGCATTGATGCAGAAAAAAGAGTTATATTTTACGAAGATATTTATGGAAAGTTTAATTGGATGCATTAAAGTATTTTCTCAATTTGTTTCACTTCGCTTACTTAATACCGGTTGATTTCTATTGGTATTCTCATTGACGGCTATCATTTTGGGGCATTTATATTTTAAATAAGTTGCATTACATTTTTAAACTTAAACGTATGAAAAATATTAAATGGGTTGCCGCTGCAATTTTAATAATTGCAATGAGTTGCAGTTCTTCCAAAATTACTTCTTCCTGGAAGGCGCAAAATATAACACCAGCAAAATTTAATAAAATACTTGTATTGGGACTTATACACGAAAAAGACAGGCAAATGCAGGAAAAACTGGAACAACATTTGGTTGGAGACCTTAGAGATATAGGTTATACTGCAATATCTGCTATGCAGGAATACGGACCAAAAGCATTTGAAAACATGGATGAAAAAGCAGCGTTACAAAAAATTAAAAATAGTGGGGTAGATGCTGTAATTACCATTGTATTACTTGATAAAACTAAGGAAAGGCGTTATGTTCCCGGAAGATCTTACGCAGTTAGTAACTTTTGGAGTTATTATCGCGCAAGGTATAGTCGCATTTATGAACCCGGATATTTTGTTACAGATACTAAATATTTTTGGGAAAGTAATTTTTACGAAATGAATAATCAAACAGTACTTTACTCGGCTCAAACCAAATCATTTTCTCCTGAAAGCGCCGAAACATTAGGACATGAGTATGGTATGTTGGTAGTAAAAGATTTGGTGAAACAAAAAGTGCTTCAACAACTTAGCGTAAAAGAAGAATAGTTTATTAACTTAAAAAGCGAAACAATGAAACAAAATATAGGAACTGTTGATGCTACAGTTAGGGTATTTTTGAGTGTGTTGATTGCTGTTTTTGGGTATTATTATGCCAGTTGGTGGGGTTTGTTGGCTTTTATTCCTTTAACTACAGCTTTTTTTGGCGTTTGCCCTTTATATAAATTAATAGGTATAAGCACATTGAAAGAAAAAAGAAAATAGAACACGTTTTAGAGCTAAAAAAATGGGGAGATTGTTCTCCTCATTTTTATTTAATTCAATAAGGTTCTAAGTTTATTTTCGTTCATAATTTTAATGCAACCATTTTGCATATCAATTAATTTTTCTGTACGAAAATCGCCGAGTGTTCTAATCAACGATTCGGTAGCTGTGCCTGCAATGGTTGCAAGGCTGTCTCTGCTAATATCTATAACAAAATCTTTAGTTTTTTCTTGCCCGTATTTTTCCTGCATTCGTAAGAGAGCATCTGCAACTTTTCTTCTTAACGAACTGTAGGCCATGCCTAATAATTGATTCTCTTTGGCAGAAATATTTTTGGCCAGCAGTTGAATAAATTTTTTAACAATTTCGGGATTGTTGTTTAATAATTCATCAAAATCTTCTTTAGGTATAACAGCCAAATCGGTTTCCTCTAATGCTTCGGTGGTATCGTTATAAACATTGCCTTCCAGTAAGGCAATATGGCCTAAAAAATCTCCTGGGCTAAATAGTTCTGTAACCAATTCTTTTCCATCTTCATTTATTTTGTATGCTTTTACTTTTCCTTTTATTACATAGTAAAGCCTGTTAGGATGGTTACCTTCGGTATAAACTATTTGTTTCTTTTTAAACTTATTAATATTTCTGCCACTTGTAAATAATTGCATCACATCTTTACCTGTTGATGTGTGTATTAGGTTTGCCAGTCCGTTTAAATCGGGAGAAAGATCATGCATTAACGCATCTATTTTTTTTAGACGACCATCTACAGCATTCAATAATTCGGTTCCACTAAAAGGCTTTGTAATGTAATCATCTGCGCCTAGTTCCATTCCTTTTCTAAAGTCGCTACGCTCTGTTTTTGCAGTTAAAAAAATAAACGGAATATTTTTTATGCTATCATTTTTTGTAACGCATGTAATACACCATAGCCATCCAGCACAGGCATCATTATGTCGCAAATTATTAAATCGGGAATGTGCTCAATTGCTTTTTCAATGCCAATTTTTCCATTCTCTGCCGTAATTACTTTATAGTTAGACAGTTCAAGTATTTCGGCAGTATTAATCCGGATGTCGTCATTGTCTTCTATCAGCAAAATCTTTTTCATATTAATTTGCTTTTAAGTTAAATGTTATTATAAATTCGGTTCCTTTATCTAATTCGCTTTTACATTCTACTTTGCCATTCATCAATTCGGTATATTTTGAAATGATATGTAAACCTAAACCGGTACCCTGTATATTAGCAGCATTACTGCCACGGAAAAAGCGTTGCATTAAATGTTTTTGATCTTCGACAGAAATACCAATTCCTTTATCTTTTACCGTTAAAATAAAGTCATTGCCCTTTACAACTGTTTTAATTTCAATAGCTCCACCTTCAGGCGAAAATTTACTTGCATTTGAAATTAGATTGATGATGATGTGCTTTAATAAGGATAAATCAAGAAATATTTTTGATTCACCCTCGTGAATGTACCATATTTTCTGTTGATTCTTTAATCCTCCTTTTATTTCTTTAATTAATGTAGTTATTAATTCATGTATATCAAATTCAGTTAAACGAATTTGAATTTTACCTTCTTCAATTTTATCTACACTCAAAAATCATTCAACGTATCCGTTAACATACTGATGGATGAAACCATACGTTGCAAGTGTTTTTCCCGTTTAGGTTGATCTTCGGTTGTAGTATATTTTTCAATTAAATAGGCTGATGAAAGCAAAGTACTTAGTGGAGTCCTGAATTCATGCGATGCCATTGACACAAATCTTGATTTTAATTCACTTAATTCAATCTCTTTTTCCAGCGCTTTTCGTAAATCTTCTTCAACTTGTTCTCTTTTCGAAATATCTATAGCAATACCTAAAAACCTGTAACAGTTTCGTTTACATTTTTTATTGCAGTAACTGTTAATGATACAGGAAAAGTAGTGCTATCTTTTTTGATATAAGTAAATTGCTGCTCTTCATGCAAATTACGTCTGGCTTTTTCTACAATTACGTTAAAATCGTTGGCAATAGTTATTCCCAATTGCTTTTTCAATTCATTTCTCTTTTTGTCAATTTCTAATTTGCTGTGAAACAAAACAGGAGTCTCTTTATCTATTAACTCTTCGGGGCTATAGCCTAATTTTAATGCTGCTTCAGGATTAAAAAAGTTTAATAATACCTCTTTCATCTGTTGCTATTATCATAGCGCCGGCATTATCTAAAACAGCTTTTTGAAATGCAATAACAGAATTAAGTTTATTATTTGCCAGCTCAAGTTGTTGCATGGTAGCTTTCAATGCCTTAGTGCGTTGTTCTATTGTACTGGCTAATTTGTTTTGAAAGATCTCTGCAGCATTTTCGGCTTTTCTCCTTGCAGTAATGTCAATAATAAAACTTAACACATACTGCTCATTATTTTTGATAAAATTGCTTAAACTTATCTCTACCTGAAATTCTGTGCCATCTTTTTTTATGGCATGTAAATCTAAACCGGAACCCATTAGCCGGGTACGGGACTCTATAATAAAATTATCGTGGTAATGACTGTGTTTTTGACGAAACCTTTGCGGAATAAGTACTTCAATATGTTTGCCTAAAAGCTCTTGTTCGGTATAACCAAATTCTTGTAATGCAAATGGATTAGCTGCTACAATCTTGCCTAAGCTATCGGAAAGCAAAATTCCTATTGTGGCATAAGTAAAAACGCTTTCTGAGAAATTTATATTTTCATTATTACTTGCGAAAGGTTTTGACATAATTTATAGGCTTGTAATAGCCTATTTATGTAACAAGTTCGCAAATAACTTTGGTTTATAAGATGATTGCTATCAGGTTTATGTCTGATAGCAATCAATAAGAGGTTGAATGGTTTAATGGTATAAAAGTCACTTTTTTGATTTAGCGGCGGAATGCTCTATTTCAAAACTTAATTTTACAGTAATACGATACTCCACAATTTTGTTTTTATTTATTACAGCACTTTGATTTTGAATGTAAACGGAACGAATGTTTTTAGCGTTTTTGAGCTTCCAAAACAGTTTGTTGTACCGCATCTTCCCATCCTTTTGGTGAGCTACCCATTAGCTCTATTACTTTAATAACTGACATAAGTTTAAATTTTAGTTTCTTACATGCTTAGCAAAAAGGTTTAATTTTTTACCTGCTTTATCTATAAGTTTTTTGTAAGGAGTGATATGCCAAAATTGAGCATACTTTTTAAAATACTATCCTCTTTATAAATTTGCTCCTCTTTATGGTGTAAAACTGTTGCAAATGTTTCCTTAGCAAGCACGGATGGCTGCAAATAGTGTTTAAATTCGTTCCATTGAAATTTTATTTTTTCTTCAAGTTCCCGTTGTTCAATTCGCATTCTTTTTTTTTCGGCCTGTAATTGTTTTATGCTTTTAATCTTCTTCATCGTGTTTAAATAATTGCTGAATAATGGAATTCATTACCGGCAAACGTATTATTTTGCCTCTGGCTGTCCAAACAACTAGGCCAAGCAACATATAAATACCCGCCATTATTAAAAAACCAAGCCACATAGTGCCAAGCCATATGCCAATTAAAATAGAAAGAGCAATGCTTACAAAAATTATAAAAAGCAAAACAATCCCTGCAACAACCACTCCTGCAATTAAATTTGCAATTACGGTTGATGATTTTCTGCTGTACTTAATTTTACTGATTCTATTCGGGTATTTACATACCCTTAATTGAATCTATTAATTCTTCTGCTTTTGCAAATGCTCTTTCCATTTTGTTTGGTTTAACGAATTTTATGCAAATTCATTTACTTTGTCGATAACGGTTTTTTCAAATTCTTCTTTAAACTCATTTAACCTATCTTTTCCTTTGTTAAATTTGTTTTTTACACCATCGGCTAACTTTTTCCCCTGGTCACTAATTTTTCTACGGGTTTCAATACCTTTATCAGGCGCAAATAAAATTCCTAAAACGGCACCAGCTGCTATACCAGCGGCTACAGATGCCAATATTTTACCACTTGTGTTCATAATAAATAATTTAATTGTTATTAATACATGCAAGGTAGTTGAGCAGTATTGTGTTTACAATGACAGCCCTCAATGGAATGAATGAAGTTAGTCAACCAAAGAACATTTTTATTAATTGCTTATAATCATTTAGTTGCCTGATGGTAAATGTTTTTTTTGAGCATAAACGTATATTATTTTACATAGGATTTTCGAAGGATATTGGATTTACGCCGCTAAATTTCTATTTGGCCCCTTAACTTTTTAGTAATGGGTTAATTAGCGGGAGATAAGGTTTGATTGGCTTCTTTTTTCTTTTGTTTTTCCAGTCTTTTAAAATAACCTCTAAGCAAAAAACTACTTTTAATGGCTCCCATGGTTTGATTAAAGCCTTCTGTACCTTTTTGAATATTATCGAGGCTGGTATTAAGTTTTGTAACAATAGCCGAATCTTTCAGCAAAGCATTAACGGTGCCTTTTCCGTTATTAATATCATGTTGTATGCCTTCAACCAGTTGGCTTAGGTTTGCTGCCAACACATCAGCCTCATCGCCAACTACTTTTATTTTAGATACAGCTTCATTTAAATTATAAGCAAAGGAAGTATCTGCTAATAATGCACCAACAGAGCCTTTCCCTTTTTTTACATTTATAATTATAGTATTTAACTCATCAACCATATTACCAGCCTTACCTGTGGCCAGGCGTATATTATTTGCAGAACTTCTTAGCGATAACGGCAAAGTATTATCATTTAATAAATTCCACAAAGCTGTACTGTTGTTTAGCCTTTGTACCGTTGTTTTTAAACCTTCTGCAATTTCTGCAACTGTTTTGTTTGTGCCCGATAATTTTTGAAGCATCTCCTCTGTATCTACACTTTTTTTTATTGGTAAAATATCCCCTTCTTCAGCAAATGTTGCAGGTTGCTTTGCTGCAACAATGTTTACCACTTTATTGCCAACCAATCCATCTGTTCCTATTGATACAATTGCATTTTTTTTAATAATATTTTTCATTTTAGTATCTATCGTCATTGTTACTTCAATGAGTGTATCGTTTAAAATGGTTATTTTTTTTACGGTGCCTGCCTGTATTCCGGAAAAACGAACATTGTTTCCGGCAACCAAACCGTTAACATTTTCAAACCTTGCTTTTAGTAAATAATAGCTGCCAAATAAACTTCTGTTTTTCCTATCATATATAATAAAAGCACAAGAAACAATAATCCTCCAATTATAAATCCTCCTAGTTTAACATTATTTATTGTACGCTTTGCCATAATTGTTATTCAAAAAATTGTTTAACCTTGCTATCTTCATTTTGTTTTAATTCCATGTACGTGCCACTTGCATAGCAACGGCCATCTAAAAGAATAATAATTCTGTCGCTTGCCATCCGCACACAGTTCATGTCATGCGAAATAATAAGAGATGTGGTATTGTATTTTTGCTGTATTTCTCTTATCAATTCAATAATTTCTTTGCCTGTAATAGGGTCTAGGCCGGTAGTTGGCTCATCGTACAAAATAATTTCGGGCTTTAAAATTAAGGTACGTGCCAGTGCAATACGTTTTCGCATGCCGCCCGATAATTCAACAGGCATCATGTCAATGGTATGTTTTAAGCCTACATCATCCAGCGCTTCCAATACCATTGTATTTACTTCTTGCTGCGATACTTCTATCCAGTGCCTTCGTAATGGAAACTCAAGGTTTTCTCTTATTGTCATGGAATCATACAAGGCATTGCTTTGAAATAAAAAACCAACTTTAGCTCTTATTTTGTCAAGTTCGGCTATATTCAAATCAGGTATGTTTTTTCCAAACATTTCAATTCGGCCTTTATCGGGTGTTAATAAGCCAATAATGCATTTTATGAGCACAGATTTTCCGGAACCTGATTTACCTAATACTACAATAGCTTCACCTTTTTCTATTTCTAAATTAAAATCAATCAAAACATTATTATTTCCAAACGACTTATAAAGGTTGCGTATGCTCATTACATAAGCAGGAGCTTTATTTTGTATTTGGTTACCGGCTTTTAAGTTTTCTGTAAGCGTCATGTTAAATACTTTTATGTAAAACCTAAAGCATCTGTTATTTGTACTGCCAATAAATCAATAACAAAAATTAAAACAGATGATACAACAACTGCAGAGTTTGCCGATCTGCCAACACCTTCTGTTCCTTTATTGCTATTAAACCCTTTATCACATCCAATTATGCCAACGGCAAAGCCAAAAAAATAGCTTTTAATAAATGCAGGTAGTACATCATTAAACGAAAGCGAATCAAATACCTGCATCCAAAATAAAGTAAAACTGGTATTGCCTCGTATATTTACTCCAAGCCACGAGCCATACAACGAAATAGCATCGCCAAGCATTACCAACACAGGTAACATAAAAGTAGCAGCCAATACTCTCGTTACAACAAGATATTTAAAAGGGTTGGTGCCACTTACTTCCATAGCATCAATTTGCTCTGTAACCTTCATTGAGCCAAGCTCTGCACCAATGCTACTACCAATTTTGCCTGCAAAAATCAGCGCTGTAATTACAGGGCCAATTTCTCTGATAATTGAAATGCCTACTATTACAGGCAATTGTGATTCTACTCCATAATCAATCATAGAGGGGCGTAATTGCATGGTTAAAACCAAGCCCATTATAAATGCGGTAAGGCCAACAAGAGGTAACGATTTGTAACCAATAACAAAACATTGCCTGAAAAATTTGCAATTTCGTAACGGGGCTTAAAGCACTGATTAAAAAACGAAAGCTAAAACGGGAGATGTCTCCGGCTTCGGATAAAATCTGTGTAATAAAAATTATTTTTCATTATCAAGTTGCTTAGCTCTCAAATCGTCCTGTTTTTTTTGTAATTATTATACGGTAAATAACAGGCTTTAAATTTCCGGGAGACCGTGGATGAATTCGTTCTTCAATCATTTCGGGTGGGGCTGCAGTTTCACTTATTTTTAAGCGCATTAATTTATCTACAAAAAACTTCATGGCATAGTATCTGTCACGTTCATCGGTAAGTTCCTGATATTGTCCCCAGAGAATAACGCTCTTCCAGTTATTAAAATTCTTGATGTCATCAACTTCTATGCACACATTTGGGTTATTGCGCATTAAGTTTATTTTTAAACCCTCTAACGAGTGTGCAATTATTGATTTACCGTCGTAAACGTAGCTTATAGGTACTACATAATTTTGTCTTTCATCATTACAACCCAAGTGCCCAACTATATTTCTGTATAGTACTTCTTCAATTTGCTCATCTGTTAATTTACCAATCATTCCTTGTTTTTTAAGTGATTAATCATGTAATGCCATAACAGGTACATGGCTGTGTAACACTAATTGTTTTGAATGGCTTTTATGTGTAATTTGCTCAATTAAATTGTGGCGTTTAGGCAATACAATAAGCAGGTCAATGTCAATTTTTTCAGCAAAATCTATTATACCTTCATCAATATTTTTATGTGTAATAAAATGATACTGAGGTTTAATATTCCATGTCATTTCCTGAAACAAGCCCGATTGAAAAATCAGATCAGGATTAAAGGATTCTTGTTTCCCAGTATTAAGTATATGAAACTCTGCTTTGAAATCGGTGATTAATGTTTTAATTTCATCAACAGGAACTGTATCAACTACTTTGTCAAAATCGCATGCCAATCCAATTTTTTTTATATGTTCAAATTTTGCGCCCAATGGCACTGTAATTAGCGGATGCATTAAATGTTTTATGGCAAAAATGGTATGGCTGCCAAAAATAATACGTTCAGCGGCTGTAGTTCCCTGACTTCCCATTATTACAGCATAAGGATTTACTTTTTTACATAATTCGTTTAGTTCATAAAATAAAACACCTTCTCTAACTTCCACATCTATGGTTGTTTTTCCGTCCGACAAATAAAGCAAATCATTTTTTTGCTTGTTAATTTCTGTTAATGCATCTTGCATCATATCATCTGCATTTGCCGCTAACGGCACTTCGCTGTATGCTACAGGTATTTGAAATGTATGAAATAACAAAACATTGCCATTTATAGCTTGGGCCATATTAAATGCATACTGTGCTGCATTTATTGCAGCTGCAGAAAAATCGGTTGCAACTATTATAGGTTTCATAAATCTGTTTTTTAAGTTTAATAATATTCTATCAAAGCAATGTGATTATATTTGGTTAAAACGCCTTCATCTACAAATTCAATATCACCGCCATTTTCAAGCACTTTTTCAATTACATCATCCACAGCATCTTTTATAAAAGAAAAAGTATTGTAAGGGTGAGCAATTTTGTAAATAATATCTTTGTTGCTACTTTGTTGTGCCGCATACATGTAATTTTTTTCAACAACCAATAATTTTCCTTTTAAATTCATTGCATCGTGCCATACATTTTTAATGCCTGTTGCTAATTTTTTTGTATCTGCTGCAGCCTCTATTTTCGTAAGTAATTCTTTATGAAATGTATTTTGCCAATTTTTAATATACGGTTCTAATACTTGTTTTAATTCATGTGTTGTTGTTTCTTCGTAATTACCGTGTATGTATTCAATAATAGCATTGGTATGCCTTGTAATTTTACTAAAATGACCTGATATTCGTTTTGTTCCCAAAACAAAAAGCGGTAAGTGGTAGTTATTAAGTATTGGTTCTAATTCATTATCTACCTGATGTACGAATTTATCCATCAAAATTTCTTTCCGATCTTGAATGTTGGTAAAATTTGCTACCCTTTCCGGAATATCGTTTTCGTTTGGAAAAATTGAAGTATGAGTATTGATTAATATTCTTGCAAAATTTTCTGAATTGCCAAGAAATATGCGGCATTCTTTACTGCTTAACATTAATATAAGAAATTTGTGAAGCTGTTTTTTACAATAAACTAAATCTCTTATTTCAAATGATTCGTCAATTATAATTTTTTCTTCAAGAGCAATATCTAAATACAATACTTTTTCAAATACCGGCGACACGTATATTGCAATACTCTTTTTATGTGTGCCAAAATTCAGGTCCTTAATAAGGCGACTTAATTTTTCAATAACTATACTGCTTAATTCGTTGGGATAGTTATTCTTTAGCTCTTTTTCAACTTTTGTTGCAGCAGCTTTTAATGCACTTGCTATTTCAAATTTTGAACTCATTTTTGGTTCAAATGGCAGTATAATGGAAACCGCAGGCCTGTAGTGTACCGCTTCCATTACTTCTCTTATTTCGGGTGTGGCTATTGTGTTCATAGCAATTTGTTTAGATAACAAATCTACCTTTAAGAGAAATTATAAACATTGACATGTGTCAATACATGCTTTGATTATGCTCATGTAAAAAAAGTTATTTTTATTGAGTTTAATTAATTGCCTTTTATTCTTATCAGAAGCGACTTTGCTGTATGCCAATTCCAACCCGTAAACCTTCCTCTTTGAACAACTAAGGTGTTGCTGTTGGGATGTTGGAGGTAATAGTGAAACACAAATTTTTCCTTGTTATTTTGCCAACCTAAAATTTGACCAAACCTAAGGTCGTTAAACAGTAAAGTATCATTTACTTTTTCTACAGTATAAAAAATTTTTAGAAAATCGTATAAGCTGATGCAGGTCTGGTTGATGCAGCACCGGATTTAACAGAGAATCGTTTCGAGGAAAGTAAGTAAACGAAATCTCTTTTTTGCTATCGAATAACGATCGAAAGCCAATATAGTAACCACTGTCGTTACCTGCAACTACATACCAAAGCCAATTTTGCAATGGGGCAGGTGTGCTAAAATATCTTGTATATGAAATATGTTGTTTTTGTAAAATAATTTTTACATCTCTGTCTATCAGGGCTTTGTTAAATAAACAATACATAAGGTAGAGTAAACTAACTACAAGCCCTGTTCGCCACCATATTTTACGTTTGGGTAAATACCTGTTCATGTATAGTAATGCAATGCCTGCAATAATGGGCCAAATGCTAAAGAAAGGATCGGCTACATAAATTGCATTAAAAGAAATGCGTTTATGGCTAAATGGTTCAAGCCAGCCAACACCATAATTATTGAAAGCATCAATAAAAATATGAATGAAGATTACTCCGCCAAAAAACAACAGCCATTTTTTAAATCGAATGTTGTGAGGCCGGTGCAAACGTTCGGCCATTAGAGCAAGTAACGGTGTGAGTATACTACAAAATAAAAAAGAATGTGTAAAACCACGATGAGCCAATAAACCGGAAGAAGTGTTCATCCATAAGGACGCAATGAAATCTATATCCGGAATACTTTGTGCCATAGCACCCCAAAGCATTGCTTTTTTACCCAATGTTTTTCCTGCAAATGCCTCACCCATACAGGCTCCCAATGCAAGGTGCGTAATAGAATCCATAACTTTATTTGCAATATTGGTGTGGCAAAATATTATTTATTGTGAGCAATAAATAAGGGCTGTTTTATATCTTTCATTAATTTGTCTGCCATACTTTCTTTAAACCACCGACTTACCGTGCCTCTTCTGTATGCACCAAGTACAATCAACGTGTTTTTAGTTTCTTGCTTTAGCCGTTTAATTATTTCTTCTTCGGCAAAACCTTTCGTAACTACATACTTAACTTTTGGATAATGCCGCTTCATAAACTCTTTCATAAGTTTTGTATCTGGCAAATGCAGCGATGTAGTAATTGGATTCACCGAAATTACCTCGGTGTTTAAATCTTTAGTTGTGGCAATAAATAACTGAACATTTTTATGGCATAAACTGCAGATGGCTCACCATCATAAAGCAAAATTACTTTTTCAATGGGCTTGTATTTATCCGGTACAATCAGCACCGGGCATTGTGTATCAGTTAGTAAATCACGTATAAACCGGGTTGGCAACTTTTCGGAGTAATGGGTAAGTGTTTCGCTAGAATTGATGATTAACAAATCGGCATAAATACTTTCATGCTTCAACTCTTGCAAAGCAATATTTTTATCATGATGAATTGAATATTCCAATTTTGCCTTTTGGCAGGCTTTTTCAAAGTTCTCTGCAGCAGCAGCTCTTGTAGCAATGTCTTTATCTTCAAGTGTTTTCAATCTTTTTTCCGATACGCCTTCTTGTGTAATTAAATCGTAAATTTTATAACTGGTATAAATTTTGTCATCCATAAAAACACCTACAAGATGTGTATTGGTTTGCTTGGCAATGTTTACAGCATAATCTCTTGTGCTTTCCGAATATTTTAATCCGTCTAATGCAGCGATAATTTTCTTCATAATGGTTCATTTGTTGTTTGAGTAATAAGAATTATTTGCCTTTAGCAATTTTAGCAATGTGCTATAAACACCGGCAACTTATGATCTGCAATGACATCTTTTACAAAACTTTTTTAAACAATTGAGAAATTCCTGAACGACCATATGAGCCACTAACAAGCATTGCAGACTTTTTCTCTGAAATCCAGGTACTAAAGTATTTTTTGGGATTTATGTTTAATTTAAACAACGTTAGATTGCTAAAATGCCTGGCTGCCAATTCCTCAATTAAAATTTTATCAGGGAAATCATCTGTTACATCATCATTAGCATAAACCAATAGTGTTGTAATGTCTGTTAGTTCAGGAAACAAATGTGCAAATTGTTTTATGGCATAAACCGACTCCTGACTACCATCGTATGCTAAAATTATACTTTCAGGAAAATCATATTTTTCTGGTACAACAATTACAGGGCATGCAACATTATGTAAGGCATCTTTTAAATAAATATTAGGCTCAGTAGTTCCGAGGCTTTCATAAAAAATTTCGCTTCCTAAAATTAATAAATCAGCAAAGCGGCTTTCTTTTTCTAATTGCGGCAGTACCAAATCAAACAAATTTTCATGCACCCGATAATCTATACCATTGTTTTGACAATGTTTTTCAAAATGAGCAATGTTTTTCTGAATTGTTTCAGAAGTACCAGATTCCTGAATTGGGATAAATGCGCGACTTATTCCATCAGCATAACTCCATAAATTAGATAACTCGGCCTGTGGCACAAAAATGCCAGTTAACAAAATTGGTTTTAGTTCGTTTAATGTTCGGGCAAATTCAAAAGCACCTTCCGAAAAATGAATTCCGTCAAAAACCAATATTACCTTTTTCATAAAAAATAGTTTTATCAACAATATTTTTAAAATGTGAAGGTATTTATTGGATAGATGTTGTAAAATGATGTAGGGTAGGAAGCGGATTGATTTGAGTCAGGTAAGTGAGTGAGTTTAAGAAAAAAGTGAAGCATACACTTCACTTTTAATTATGTGCCCACGAAAGGAACCTGCCTGCCGGCAGGCAGGTCGAAGCTTCACGCTCTTTTGAACGGCAGATTTTAAGCTGATAAGTCGTTTTTTATAGTAAGGATTTTAAAAATTCTTTCCCAATACCTGATTTTAAAAATATTTCTCTTTTTCTGGCATCAATTCTACTTACAAATTCTTCAACTAAAATAATTTTGAATGGCCGGTATGGTTTGGTAGTTTTATTTTTCCCACTTTGATGCTCCTCAAATCGTCTATTTATAGAATTAGTCAAACCAACATAAATGTAATTTCGTTGCAGGCTCTTTATTGCATATGCATAAAACATACTCTAAAAATAAAAAAGTGAAGCATACACTTCACTTTTAATTATGTGCCCACGAAAGGAATCGAACCTTCACGCCCTTGCGAACGGCAGATTTTGAGTCTGCTGCGTCTACCAATTCCGCCACATGGGCATGTGAAATTGGGCTGCAATATTACGTTAATCCTTCATTCTCTCCAAAATACGTTGTAAATATTTTTCTTAAAGTAATATTCTTTAATATTTTGTAACTGATTGTACGTTACTATTTCATCATTGTACCGTTCAATAATATCCTTAACTGGTTGGTAAAGGCTCAATTCCAGCTCTTTTACTTCCTTAACTGTTGCTTCATCCAAACCTTCATTTAAATCCATTACTTCCATCAAAAAATCTTGCGGAAGTTGGTATTTTTCATCTGTTTCTAAAAGCCCTTTTAATTGCAAAATATATTTGATGGTTTCATCTTCGTTTTTTAAAATACTTAAGGCTTTGTTTGCTTGCGACGATTTTTCGAGTGCTATTGTTTGCTCATGCTCAGTAGCTTGACTAAAAAAATCGGGGTGAAATTCTTTCTGCAGTTCAAAATATTTTTTAGCTAAAAATGCTTTATCTACTTTAATACTAATGGGAATATCAAATAATTCAAAATAATTCATGTTACAAATTTCAAATTTGAAAATACATTTACCAAATTAATTAACTTGCTGTATTAAATAACGATAGATGCTTCATATAGGGTTAATAAGAGAAGGAAAAATTCCGGCCGATAACAGAGTAGCGCTTACTCCGGCACAATGCAAATGGCTGCACAAAAATTTTACAGATATAAAAGTAACGGCTCAAACATCTTTAAACAGATGCTTTACAGATAAAGAGTATACTATGGCCGGTGTAGAAGTAGTGGAGGATATAAGCCATTGCGATGTATTATTGGGTATTAAAGAAGTTCCTAAAGAAATGTTGTTGCCCAATAAAACATACTTGTTTTTTTCGCATACAAAAAAACTACAACCCTATAATCAGGCACTTTTAAAAAGAATAATAGAACAAAAAATTACGCTTATCGATTATGAATGTCTTGAACATGAAGATGGTGCCCGAATTATTGGATTTGGTTTTTTTGCCGGAATAGTAGGCGCTCATAATGGTATGATGTGTTTTGGCAACCGAACAAAGCAATACAATTTGCAAAGAGTTGGTGTATCTAAAGATTTTAGGCATTTAATTCATACTTATTTTGGATTAAAGCTACCCAATATTAAAATTGCTGTAACCGGCAGTGGCAGGGTTGCACATGGTGTTTTAGAAATAATGAATTCAATGGGCATTCATCAGGTTGAACCGGAAGATTATGTGAGCCGTAACTTTACTTATCCGGTTTATGTGCATTTAAAAGGAAACGATTTGTATGCTCATAACGAAACACAAAAATATTCCAGAGAAGATTTTCATAACAATCCACAAAATTATAATTGTTTGTTCAGGCAATATTTGGCAGAAACAGATATTTTAATGAACGGTGTTTATTGGGAAAAAATATTCCCCGTTTATTTGAATTGGAGGATGTAAAAAAGCCCTCTTTTAAAATACAAACAATTGCAGATATTACGGATGATGCAGGGGGATCTGTACCGTGTAATATAGGAGATGCTACCATTGATAACCCGGTTTACGGTGTAAACAAAAGTACACTTGAAAAAACATTGCCTTATTTAGAAAACAGTGTTGATATAATGGCTGTAGGTAATTTGCCTAACGAACTGCCAAGAGATGCCAGCCGGTATTTTGGAGAGCAGCTTATAAAATTTGTGTTAGATGATATACGCAAGGGGGGAAGCACTACGTTGGATAAAGCAACTATTGTAAAAAATGGTGAGCTAACCAGCGAATACAGTTATATGACATCTTATGCAGGGCTGTAACAATAAGCAGGCGTTTATAAAAATAAATAATAGTCTTTTAGAAAATCAACAAATTCGGGAGTATATAAATTAGATGGTTCCTTTATGGTAATTTCCTCCAATGTTTTGTTTTCTTTTTGTACAGAAAAGAATAATATTCCTCTAAAGAATTGGTGTTTTGACGTTTGTTTTAGTAATATTTCCTTGGTACAATAAAAAGCTAAATCCTCAGCCAGTTTTTCAAACTCAGTAAGCCTGTGGTAAGGAAGCAAAACAGCAAAATTACCCTTAGCAGACAGGAGTGCTTTTATTACTTTTAATAATTGTGTTAACGTTAACCCTTCATCATGTTTTGCCTGATTTTTATTTTTATGCTCAGATGTTAAATCGCCTTCAAAAAAAGGAGGATTACTGATAATGAAATCATATTTCTTGTTAATAGTAAACCTGTTAATATCGACATTATAAACTGTAATGTTTTCTTTCCAAATTGTTGCGGAAATGTTTTCTTTAGCTTGTTTATATGCATCTGTATTAAGTTCTACAGCATCAATAACAGTATTGTTTTTTTGAGCAAGCATTAAACTTAAAAGCCCGGTACCTGTACCAATATCTAAAATTGAATTTACTTTTTTGGGATATAAATAATTGGCAACATACGCACCAAATAAGCAGGCATCTGTACAAACTTTCATGGCACATTTATCTTGCTGTATGGTAAATTGTTTAAATTGAAAATAGCAGTTTGCCATATTTATTGAACGCTTACATAACTAATTGAACCGATTATATTGATTATTATCTGCGAAAATAACTTCAATCTATTAAATCTGTGTTCTAAATATTAACTTCTGGCACTTGGGCTAATGCTTAAATCGGCAAAATCTTTAGCCAAATATTTGTAATAACCTGTAATGGCAATCATCGCTGCATTATCTGTGCAATATTCAAACGGCGGTATAAAAGTTTGCCAGTTATTTTGTTTACCCAATTCAGTAAAAGCTTTGCGTAGCCCACTATTTGCACTAACACCGCCTGCAAGGCAAAGTTGTGTTACACCTGTTTGCTTTACCGCTTTTTTTAATTTATTTAATAAAATGGAAATTATTCTATGCTGAATAGATGCACATATATCAGCCAAATTTTCATCTATAAATTTTCGTTTGGTTGCTTCATCAGCTTTAAATTCTTCTTTATAAACATTGCTTTCGCCGGCATTATTTAAAAAGTAAAGAATTGAAGTTTTTAAACCGCTAAAACTAAAATTTAAATCGGTAATTTGTGGCTCTGGAAATTTAAAGCGATTAGGATTTCCGGCAGCAGCATATTTATCTATTAATGGGCCTCCGGGATATGGAAGCCCTAATAGTTTAGCACTTTTATCAAATGCTTCACCAGCAGCATCATCTATAGTTTCGCCAATTACTTCTTGCAGTGTTGGGCTTTGGCATAAAACAATTTGCGTATGACCCCCGCTAACAGTCAGGCATAAAAAAGGGAAAGCAGGCTTATCATCTCCAATTAAATTAGCTAATACATGCGCCTGCATGTGGTGTACAGCAATTAGTGGCTTGTTTAATGCTAAGGCCATTGATTTTGCAAATTGTGCACCTACCAATAGTGCACCAATTAAACCAGGGGCTTGTGTAAAGGCAATGGCATCAATAGTTTCAAGAGAGCAGCCTGCTTCTTTTTACTGCAGCATCAACAGTGGGTACAATATTTTGCATATGTGCTCTGCTAGCTAACTCGGGCACTACACCGCCATATTGTTCATGTATTTTTTGTGTGGCAATTATGTTAGATAATATTTTGCCATCCCGGCATATCGATGCTGAAGTTTCATCACAAGAAGATTCAATTGCTAAAATTGTAATGCTCATTTATATAAAATTCGGTAAAGTTTCGCAAAGGTATACCGTACAAGTCCCGATTCCAAGTGTAGCATCGGGATGCCGATTTTATCGGCAAGCGACGCAACGCTTACGCCATGGAAAGCATATGTAGGGAGCAAAATTATTTACTTCGTATTGCAACAACAGGATCCATTTTAGCAGCCCTGCTTGCCGGAAATATACCGGCTAAAATGCCAACTACCAAACATACTATTACCGTTGCAAATAACATTGGTACTGATATGTAAATTGGGAATTTTAATGGACCTGATAGAATGAGCGTAAGTATCCATACAAAAAATAAACCAAATGCACCACCCATTAAACAAAGTATGGTAGCCTCTAACAAAAACTCAATTAAAATGCTGCTTTTTTTTGCCCCAATTGCTTTTTTTAAACCTATGATGCTTGTTCTTTCTTTAACAGTTACAAACATTATATTGGCAATACCAAACAGGCCAACAATTAAACTAATAACACCAATAATACCGCCTACAATATTTACAGTGGAAAAAAAGCCCTTAATTGCCTGACTAAATGCCTCAACACTGTTCAAAGAAAAATTGTCTTCTTGTGTTGGCGATAGTTTGCGTACTTGCCGCATTATGCCTTTAAGTTCATCCATTAATGCACTTGTGGTAATATTTTCTTTGCCTTTGGCAATTATTATTGGGTTGCTAAATTCTTCCTCAAAAATTTGCTTGCAAAAGCGGTAGGGGAGCATTATGCAATTATCATAATCCCATCCAACAAAATTGGTGCCTTCCTTTTTTATTACGCCAACAATATTTACTTTTTTACCTTTTACTTCAATTTGTTTGCCCAAAGCCCGTTCTGTTGTTCCAAAAAGCGACTCGGCATTAGCAAAACCAATTATACAAACATTAGTACCGGCATTAAATTCGCTTTGAGAAAAATATCGGCCGTTTTCAAATTTTATAGGTTGTATTTCAATTTGCGATTCTACAATACCATACACACCTGCACTTTGTATAACAAAATCTTTGTAAGAAATACTTGTACCTGTTTGCATTAAATAAGCGATGCCTTCGGCTAATTGCGATTTTTCCCTTATTAAAGCTGCTTCGGCAAATTTCATAACAGGCCTGGCCCTAAATTTCCAAATTGGGTAATCGGGTCCGCCGCTATAATCCCATTTATCAATATATATAGTATTGCTCCCTAAACCTTTTACTTCATTTTGAATATTGCGTTCCAAACTGCCTACCGTGGCCAATACACCAATTATACAAAATATGCCAAAAGCAACACCTGTAAGGCTTAATGCCGTACGTAGTTTGTTTACTCTTAGCTCCTGAAAAGTTAAGCGTAACGAATTTTTAAGTATGCTAATGGTTTTATGCATTAATCAAAATTACGTTAAGCCAATCAATAATTATTTAATAATTAGTATAAGCGGCATTGCTTTTTTGGTTAATTGCCCAACCCTTACCTTTGCGGCTCAAAAATTAGAATTTCATTAGTGTAAATTAGTGTTATTCGTGGCTAAAGACATGAAGTACATAAACGAAATAAATAAACGAAAAACATTTGCCATCATCAGTCACCCGGATGCCGGTAAAACAACTTTAACCGAAAGATTTCTACTCTTTGGCGGAGCCATACAAACTGCAGGTGCGGTAAAAAGCAATAAAATAAAAAAGCATGCCACCAGCGATTTTATGGAAATAGAACGTCAACGTGGTATTAGTGTGGCAACCAGTGTAATGAGCTTTGAGTACAACGGGCATCTAATTAACTTATTAGATACACCGGGCCATAAAGATTTTGCCGAAGATACTTACCGTACATTAACCGCAGTAGATAGTGTTATTTTGGTAATTGACAGCGTAAATGGTGTCGAAGCACAAACCCGTAGGTTAATGGAAGTAATTGCCATGCGTAAAACGCCGGTTATAGTGTTTATTAATAAAATGGATAGAGATGGTAAAAACAGGTTTGATTTATTGGAGGAGATTGAAAATGAGCTGAAAATTAACCTGCACCCAAGCACATCGCCAATAAATAGCGGTAAAGATTTTAAAGGCGTGTATAATTTAGAGAAAAAAAGCTTGGTGCTGTTTACTGCAGGTACAAAAGCCAACGATGAGGACGTACTTGAAATTAATGATTTAAACAATGAAATATTAGATAAAAAAATTGGCGAAAAAGATGCTGCAACTTTAAGAGAAGATGTGGAATTGATTGACGGAGTTTACGGGCAAATAAATATTGATGATTACATGACGGGCAAGACGGCTCCTGTTTTTTTTGGAAGTGCTGTAAACAACTTTGGTGTAAAAGAAATGTTGGATACGTTTGTACGTATTGCCCCCACACCAAGGCCAAGGCACACAACATTAAGAGATGTAAGTCCGGAAGAAGAAAAATTCAGTGGTTTTATTTTTAAAATACATGCCAATTTGGATCCCAAGCATAGAGACAGAATTGCTTTTTTAAGAGTGTGCAGCGGTCGTTTTGAACGTAATACCTATTATAATCATGTAAGGCTGCACAGAGATTTTAGGTTTAGCAACCCTTACAGCTTTTTGGCATGCCAAAAGGAAGTAATTGATGATGCTTATCCGGGAGATGTTGTTGGTTTGTATGACTCCGGAAACTTTAAAATTGGCGATACGCTTACGCAGGGAGAGGATTTTTACTTTACCGGAATACCCACTTTTTCACCTGAAATTTTTAGAGAAGTAGTTAATAAAGATCCTATGAAAACCAAGCAGTTGGAGAAAGGGTTGATTCAGTTAACAGACGAAGGAGTAGCACAATTATTTACCCAATTTGGGGGCACCAAAAAGATAATTGGCTGTGTGGGAGATTTGCAGTTTGAAGTAATACAATACCGCCTTTTACAAGAGTATGGTGCCAGTGTACAAATGAATAGTTTGCCATTTTATAAGGCTTGTTGGATAACCAGCAAAGACGATAAAATGCTACAGGATTTTATTCGTTTTAAACAAGGAAATATTGCTGAGGATAAAGATGGCCATTTGGTTTATTTGGCTCAAAGCGAATGGTTTTTAAACACCGAAAGGCAAAACAATCCGGATATTGAGTTTCATTTTACGAGTGAGGTGCATAAGTAAAAAAATATAGGCTACTATTTTTTCCGCCAAACAATTAGTGAAGTAAGCACTGTAATCAATAAAAAATTATACTCAACACCATTAGTACCGCCACCTACTACAAACCAGCCATTGGGTAAGTGAACCATAAATATACCTGCAACTAAAATAGTTATTGTAACAATACTTGCAGGGATTACCCATTTGTTTATTATCAATAAAATAGCAGCTGCTACATGTGATAATTTTATTGCCCAAGCTAAGTATAAGCCTACAGGAGCAAATCCAATTTCGTTTAAGTATAAATTGCCAAAATCGTTTACTCCATTATTAAACATGCCTGGTATGCTATGTATCAGTAAAATAATGGCTACCGCACATCTCAATAATAAATGACTAATTTTATTCATACACTTTTTTGAATAGATGCTGCATTTAAAAATTTTACATAAAATTGCTTACTCCTTTAGTTTAAAACTTATTACACCATTGCTTGTTTTACTGCTGCTTATATTAAGTTCGTGCCTTTTTTACCATCGTAAATAACCATTAAGGCAGTGTTGGGTGGTATGCTGCCAAGGTTTTCGGCATACATTACAAGCTCATTATTAACATTACCTTTATCAATTTTAATGGTAAACGTTATGCCTTTATCTGTTAAAAGCTGGTGAGTGGTTAATATACTATCCTGATAAATAAGGGTAACACTATCGCCATCAACAACGCCATTATCGTAAAGTGTAACGGTAATAGAGTCATGCTCTACCTCAACCTGATTTAAAATTTTCTTTTCTCTTTTCTCCAAAATAATAGATTCCGTTTTTATAATTGGGATAACTACCGGAGTTTTGGCCACAAGTTTTTGCTCTTCTTTGCATAAGGCAGTTACTTCATCAATAGTTAACGGCCTGTTGTAAATACGAATATCATCAACATCTGCATTTAACCAAAAAGGGAAAAAAGGGTCATCAAATTTGCCAATGTATAAATCTTCATTATTGGTAAAAATTTCATCAAACTTTACGGCATATTTTAATTGGCAATCTACATAAAGCTTTGCGCTATCACCATCATTTATATAAACCAAATTGTACCATTGATTTTTTTTAATAAAAGGAGTGTATGTTTTTAAACCGGTGCCGGTTCCTCTAAAATTTTGATGTATGCTGTCCTTAAGCCTGTCGCCGCTACAGCCATTTCCGTTGGTATAAAGGGCATCGTCAAAACGCAAAGCATAGCTTCCATCCATATAATTTCCGCCACCTTTGGCAAGTATTTGGCTGGCATGGCAAATATCATAATAAAAACCTGTTGGCCTTACCCAAACCGAAAGCGAAATGGTGTTTTTAGCATTTAAAGAAGGGGTATTGAGTATTTTTATATACGTGTTTATACCATTAAAATGATAGGCACTGTTGGTATTGCCAAATTTATCGGCAGTTAAAGTTGCATTGTTATAAACAGGATTATTATTATTGCCACTTTCGTCGGTGGCATTGCCGTTAAAAGGGTAGTAGGCTATTAAGCCTTGTGAAAGGTTGGTTTGGGCTGAGCAAAATTTAGTGATTAATAGTAAAAAAAATATTTTCTTCATGTAGTTTTAAAAGCAGACTAAAATATTCTGCCCCCTTTGTAATTAGTATAATAATTTACAGGCTTAGTAACCTGCAACTTCATTGATACTTCAAAACTACCATTTTTACGGCTATAATTCTTTAAACTTGAGTTAATAATATCGTAACTGCATCCTAATTGAAAATCATTGTAATAAAAGCCAAAATAGGGTATGATGGATTCTCCTATTCGATACCAACTGCCAGCCAATAGCTTAATTTCATTGTTTACATTATAGCCATAGGCAATACCTAAGCTTTTTTTCAAATGAACCAGCTTGTTCCATAAGTAGGCCACTCATAAATAGTTCATTGCCATTTTCACCAATATTAATTCTGCCGCCGCTATGCAATGTAAATCGTAATGGGAGCTTAAATTTTTCATTTTTCAAAAAACTAGTGTTTGGTCTAGTTAAGTGATAAAAAGAACCTCCTATGTAAAACTCATTATTTTCAGTTTTGTGAGTGTATAAAATACCTGTATTTATATCTAAGTAATTTCTTCTGGTGGTTACAAAATTTTCATTTGTAGGTAAATTCGTATCAAAGCCACTACCATTAAATTGGCTGGCAAAATTTAATTTGCCAATATCAATAGCTCTTGACGCATAAGTAAATTGAAAACCTGCTGCTAGGTTGTCTTCCCCTGCTTCGTCAATTGTTTTATGATACGCTACCGATGCAGATACGTTAATATTTTTAAACCCGCCATTTAACGATTTATCATAAAGTGCCATTACGCCCACTCCGAAGATATCATTTTCAACTACTTTGTTTTGTAATATTTTACTATCGTAACTAATGGTACTTGTTGTAAATGGGTCGCCTAAAGCATTCCATTGGTTTCTAAAATTTGCTGCTACTCTGTAATCGCCTTTGAAATATCCCGTCATGGCAGGGTTTAGCGTTAAAGGAGAGGCAAAGTATTGAGAAAAGTGAGGGTCTTGTGCATTAGCAATAGCACTAAGCATTATATAAAATAATAGTAATAATGTTTTTTTTTTTTTCATACTGTTGGATTATTATCGGATTAAAAGAGTGCTTCCACTTGTTTTAATTCTTATGTTATCAATATCTATAGCTTCTGCAATCCAAGTATAGGTTTCTACAGGTTGAGGTTGACCTTTGTATGTTCCATTCCAACCTAGGACTGGATTACCGCTGTTAGTTTCAAAAACTAAAATGCCCCATCTATTATATACCTTAAAGTATAGCAATTGGTTGATGCCTACTAAAATAGGGTATAGCTTATCGTTAGCACCACTATTGTTAGGCGAAAATGCTTTAGGAACATACAATCCTTTTCTTCCATTAATAACAACAAGTTGCGTATCTACAATTGTACAACCGATAGATGTTACTATTTTTATTAAATACTGATTGGATTGGGTATAATTAAAATTGGCACCTGTAAAAGTACGGGCTTGTAATTGTAAATTTTGATTGTACAGTGTGTTTACTGTTGGATATCTAATATTACTTGCAGCATTGATTACTGACATAGTAATTGTATTGCTTTCCATACTATTTGGCGATGCACAACTAATGTTTGATATAATTTTACATTTAATTACATCACCATCATTTAAACCATTATCCGAATAAGTATTGCTATTTGAACCTACTACTATGTTGTTTTTGTACCATTCAAATATTGGATTTGAACCGCCATTTGTGTAGTTAGCAACAAAGACGGCAATATTGCCTTTGCATATTGATGGTGTAGAAGTACTAATAGATAAAGTAGGATTTATTGTAGCAGCAAGTGTAATTTTTACAGAATCTGTTGAGGAGCAACCAGCAGCATTTGTAACAGTTACGTAAAAAGTAGTATTTGCGGATATAGTAGCTATAGGGTTTCTTATGTTAGGATTATTTAACACACCTGCAGGAGTCCAAGAATAGGATGTGCCACCAGCAGTTGTATTTAGTTGTACAGTAACCAATGGTGCTAAGCATAAAGTAGTGTCATTGCCAGCATCCGCTACAAATGCAGGCGGTGTAGTAATGGGTTTAGATATACTATCCTTACAACCATTTAAATCGGTAACGACTAACTTAACTGTATAAGTAGTATTGGTAGCAGGATAGCTATGAGAAGTATTTTGTGTATTAGCTGTACCACCATCTCCAAAAAACCATTGCCAAGATTGTATGCCTACTGTGTTGGTAAAGGCTTGACCTTGAAAATTAAATAAGTTACAAGAAGATGTATTGGAGAAACGAACGGAGTCTATGTTACTACTAACTGTTAAATTTAAGACAACAATGCTATCACAAAATTTGTAGTTAATAAAGTGTCTCTATAAATTCCTGTAGTCGTATGCCCTTGGTAGGTTTGTCCTCTACAAATTGTAACATTTTGATTGGTAGTGATAGGCGAAAAGCAATTATTTACAAGTGGTGCATTTAAAAGTGTTATTCCTTACAACAGTTGGATCTAAGGTTCCATTAAGTATAGGGTTATTGACAGCATTATTCAATATTATACCGCTATTTTCATTTGCTCTATAATACGCTACAAGATTTGCTTCATTACCTACTAGGCATTTATTATAATTAGCTAAAATTTCTGCAGCTGTTCTCGGCTTATTCCAAATTCTTATTTCATCCATTTTGCCAACAAAGCCACTATCACCAGAAACTACATAGGTACCTAACCTTGTCAAAATATTTCTATTAAATGCTTGTCTAGTGTTCGTTTTTGTATCAACTAACTGCCCATTAAAATATAATTGTGTTTGATTAGTGGTATAATTTCTTACTCCAGCTACATGATACCAAGTATTGGGAATAAAACCTCCGGGAGGTCTATAGAAAACAGGGTTATTATCTCTTGCATTACATTGTCCAGTGCCATCAACAACAAAACCAACGGCATTTCTAGGAATATTTTGCCATCCAAACCCTAATTGAATATCTTCACATAACGTAGCATCTTCACTAATTATTAAAGATTGCCCCAATCGTAAAGTATTGTCATTGTTTTCATACCAGTTACTATTGAACCATGTCTCCCAAGTAAAACCAGTGTTTGCATAATAAGCTTGGCTTAGTGGAAGTTTTACGCAGTTGTTGCCGTGGAGGTCTATTACTCCTTGACAGCCTTGAGTTGTTGGCATAACACCACAACTATCTGCCACATAACTACAATTAGGAGTTGTATTATTGATAGTTGCTGCACCATTTAATGTTCCATTATATGCAGCATTACCTTGTTTGTTTAATAAATTATCAAATGTGTAATAACCCAATAAACCCGTTTGTGTTGTAGGGTTGGGCAACGATGTGTTCATATAATTTCTTAACTCCGTTTGGTTACGGGCTACATTCCAAATACGAACTTCGTTGAGATAACCTTGTTGTTGGTATGCTGGCCCAGGATTATTTGGACCAGAAGCAATTGTAGTTAATAAGTCATTGTTAACTAAATTGCCTGTCCATGGTACTGAGCTTAACAAAAAACCATTTCTATAAAATTTTAAAATGGCTCCATCATATACCATGGCTACATGATACAACTTGTCTAGTACAGGCATGCAGGCCGGAGGAGTATTTATATAACCATTTGTAGTAGTAATTTCGCAAGTAAATGGCATCAATGAATAATTTACGTCACCAGGGCCAGTATGTTTTGATACTAATTTCCCAAATTGAATAGTAGGCGTAATTGCTGAACTTGAACTATACAAAGCCTCAACTGTAACTTTATTGCCTATAACATCTAAATCTCCTACAGAAATTGAAGCAGGGTAAGATGGTGTTTTAAGCCAATTAGAACAATTTGTCATGCAGGCGCCAGTCTGTTGACTCAGAATTGAAATTTCTTGTTGATTTAGTACTCTATTATAAATTCTTACTTCATCCATTTTGCCTTTATACCAATCACCAAAGGATTCACCTTTTTTGCCAAAAACAATTTTCGATGTTCCATCCTGTAAAATAAACTTTGTACCACTTAAATCTTGATTTTCTAAAACGCCATTAACATACAACTTCCACACCCCGTTTTTATAAGTAAATGTAATATTGTACCAACACTGATTTAATGTAAAAATTGTATTTCCGTTTTACAACATTGTTGAAAGCATATCCAGCCATTCCTTTATAATTGAAAACATAAGTGCCATAATTCCAGATAGATTGATTAAAGTCGGGGTGTGGAGGTGATTTTACAACAACTGCTTGTGCAGGCCAGGTATTATTTTGGTCAGGCTGCACCCATACAGATATTGATAAAAAGAATCTTGTGGGGCAAAATTATATAAATTTGAAAAGGCAATTGAATATAACTAAAACCATTAAAATAGTACGCAGAGTTAGGTGCACCATTTCTGTCTGTAGTTAAAGTTGCACCTGTTACTGTACCATGAATATTATTGCCACTTATGTCATTAGCATTTCCACTAAACGGATGATAACTTATAAGGCCTGCATTAATATTAACTTGAGCAAAACTTATGCTATTGTATATTACAAATAGGAATACGATAAAAAATCTCATAAAATACATTAAGGGTAGTATAAAGATATTGTATTTTAAATAAATTATTTAAATACCTATATAACCATGTTAATTTAAATGCCTGTATAGCGATGAGGTGTTATTGCCTTTAACTCCTTTTTAATTTCTGCCGTTACATTAAGTTTTGCAATAAACGCATGTATCGCTTTTTTATCAATAGTTACTTTTCCTCTGGTTAAATTCTTTAAAGCTTCATAGGGTGCAGGGTAGTTTTCCCGGCGCAAAATGGTTTGTATGGCTTCGGCAACTACAGCCCAATTATTTTCTAAATCGGCCTTTAACTTAAGTTCATTAAGCACTAGTTTATTTAAACCTTTTTCTATCGATTTTATGGATAGTATGGTATGTGCCATTGGTACTCCAATATTTCTTAATACGGTACTATCTGTTAGGTCTCTTTGTAAACGGCTAACAGGCAATTTAGCCGAAAGATGCTCCAGTATTGCATTTGCAATGCCAAGGTTGCCCTCGGCGTTTTCAAAATCAATTGGATTTACTTTGTGCGGCATGGCCGATGAACCCACCTCGCCCTTTTTAGTTTTTTGTTTAAAATAATCCATGCTTACATAGCTCCAAATATCACGGCACAAATCAATAAAAATGGTGTTGATTCTTTTTACCGCATCAAAATGGGTGGCAATGGTATCGTAATGCTCTATTTGTGTAGTGTATTGCTGGCGGTGTAAACCCAATCTTTCCTCCACAAATTGATTGGCAAATTTTATCCAATTGTATTTTGGAAAAGCTATATAATGAGCATTAAAATTGCCTGTAGCACCACCAAATTTTGCACTAAATGGTATATAGCTAAAAAGCTGAATTTGATTTTCTAATCTTTCTACAAAAACCAACAATTCTTTACCCAATTTGGTGGGAGATGCCGGCTGCCCATGTGTACGGGCAAGCATGGGTATGTTTTGCCATTGTTTTGCCAATTGTAGAAGCTGATGTTGCAAATTGATTACGGCGGGTAAATACTCCAGCTCAATGCTGTTTTTCCATAGTAAAGGAATGGCGGTATTATTAATATCTTGACTTGTTAACCCAAAATGAACCCATTCTTTTAATGCAGATGCACCACATTTGTCTAACTCAGTTTTTAAAAAATACTCCACCGCCTTTACATCATGATTTGTAATCGTTTCGGTATTTTTTATTTGCCCGGCATCTTGTAAGCTAAAATTATCAACAACATTTTTTAAGTGTGTTTTAGTTTTAGCATCTATCTTAAAAAATTTCTTTTCGGCCAAAAACAAAAAATACTCTACTTCTACAATTACCCTGTATTTTATTAAAGCAAACTCACTATAATATTCATCTAAATGATGCAATTGCTTTCGGTAACGACCGTCAATGGGAGAAATTGCAGTTAATTGGGTTAAATCCATGATGTAGCTTAAATTTGCTGCAAAAATACGTAATTGATACATAAGGTAAAGGTTGGCGCAGTTAGTTATTTAAATACCAAGCCGCTTATTTATGGGTTTGAGCAGGGGATGATGCAGGATGAAATTGATTTAGTAATGGATTATCCGGCAAAAGTGGCCGCTATGTTAATTAATAATGAAATTGATGTAGGATTGGTTCCGGTAGCCATTATACCATTATTAAAAGAGCATTACGTAGTATCGGATTATTGTATTGGTTGCAATGGAGAGGTAGCTAGTGTTTGTTTGTTTAGTGAAGTGCCCATAAACCAAATTGAAACTATTTTATTGGATTACCAGAGCAAAACATCGGTAGCATTATTAAAAATATTGCTGAAAGAGCATTGGAAAATTTTGCCCAAACTAATTGCTGCAGAACAAGGGTACGAAGCCAATATTAAAGGCAGTACTGCAGGGCTTGTAATTGGCGACAGAGCATTTAAGCAACGATTAATTTCGCCTTATATTTATGATTTAGGGCTAGCCTGGAAAGAAATGACAGGTTTACCCTTTGTGTTTGCGGCCTGGGTTAGTAATAAGAAAGTTAGAGAAGATTTTATAGCAGCTTTTAATGAAGCGAACAGTTTTGGAGTGAGTAATTTGAATTTGGTGGTTGCAAAAAACGAATGTTTATATTTTGATTTGTATACTACTATAATCAATTTGTTAGTTTTCAATTAACAGAAAAAAAGATAGAGTCAAAAGCATTATTTTTGAGTAAAATAGGTTAAAATGAAAGTTGTAATATTTGCAGGGGGATTGGGTACACGTATTTCTGAAGAAACGGATGTACGGCCTAAACCAATGGTTGAAATAGGTGGTAAGCCTATTTTATGGCATATTATGAAAATTTACAGCCACTATGGGTATAACGATTTTATTATTTGTTTAGGATATAAAGGATATGTTATTAAGGAATATTTTATGAACTATTTTTACATAATTCTGATATTTCTATTGATTTAGGAAATAATAAAATGGAAGTATTAGGAACTAAAAGTGATAATTTCAAAGTTACTTTAGTTGATACAGGAGTAGATACAAAAACTGCCGGAAGATTGCAGCAAGTAAAAAAGTATATAGGTAACGAAGATTTTATGCTTACCTACGGTGATGGGGTGTGTGATGTAAATATTGCAGAATTAGTTAACTTTCATAAGCAGCATAAAAGAATTGCAACAGTAACAGCTGTAAGTACGGCAAACCGATTTGGAGGAATGGAATTAAATGAAGATTGTGCAGTTAAGGAATTTAAAGAAAAGGCAAAAGATGAAAGCAAATGGATTAACGGAGGATTTTTTGTTTTAAAACCTGAAGTATTTAATTACTTAGAAAAGGATATGACAAATATGATGTGGGAAGACGAACCTTTAGAAAACATAACAAACGATAATGAAATGTATGCTTTTAGGCATACTGGTTTTTGGAAACCCATGGATGCGTTAAGAGATAAACTAGAGCTAGAAGAAATGTGGAAGCAAGGCAAAGCCGCATGGAAAAAATGGAGCTAATGTAAAATTGTAATACATAATCGCAAACTATTAAATTGAATTCCTTTTATCAAAATAAAAAAATATTTTTAACAGGTCATACTGGCTTCAAAGGGTCGTGGCTGTTATGTTGGCTTGCCAATTTAGGAGCTATTGTTAAAGGGTATTCTTTGGCTCCAGAAAATGAAGGATGTTTATATAATTTAGTAAAAGATAAGCTCAGTTTTGAAAGTGAAATTGCGGATATAAGAGATAAGAAAAATATAGAAGAATGTATTATTAATTTTCAACCAGATATTATTTTTCATTTGGCTGCACAGCCATTGGTTCGTAAGTCTTATCAAATACCTGCCGAAACTTTTGAGGTAAATGTGGTGGGTACATGTAATATTCTGGAGGCAGTTAACAAGCTAAATAAAAAATGTGCAGTTGTTATCATTACAACAGACAAAGTATATCATAATAAAGAGCTTAATTATTATTATAAAGAAGATGATGTGCTTGGCGGTTACGACCCTTATAGTGCCAGTAAAGCTGCATGTGAAATTGCTGTAAATAGTTTTAGAAGTAGCTTTTTTAATCGTTCAAGTTACCATCAACACCAAAAATCTATCATTACTGCAAGAGCAGGAAATGTAATAGGGGGTGGAGATTGGAGTGAAGATAGAATTGTGCCTGATATTATTAGGGCTTTAAAAAATAATGAAACGATTGAAGTAAGAAATCCCAAAGCGATAAGACCTTGGCAGCACGTTTTGGAGCCACTACAAGGTTATTTAATCTTGGGTAAATTAGCTTACGAAAATTATGAAACAGTTGATGATGCTTACAATTTTGGACCTTTGGTTAATGACCATTTGCCAGTTAGAGATTTAGTTGAAACTGCTATCAAATGTTGGGGTACAGGAGGTTGGAAAGATATTTCTAATTCTAATCAATTGCATGAAGCAGGGTTATTGATGTTGGATGTTAACAAAGCGATTAGCAAATTGAATTGGCAACCCAAACTAAATAGTAAACAAGCTATAGAGTGGACGATAAATTGGTATAAAGAGGGAAATAGTTTAGAATATACATTTCAACAAATAAATAATTACGTCTCACAGTAAATAATATTATTTATTGTGTAGTTGCAAAAAAAATGACTTTTACAGAAACAATATTAAAAGGGAGTTACGTGATAGATGTAAATCCCTATGAAGATGAAAGAGGCTGGTTTGTAAGAACATTTTGCAAAAAAGAGTTTGAAAAAATAGGGCATCATAAATACTGGGTACAACTCAACCATTCTTTACTAAACAAAAAGGAAGCATCAGAGGAATGCATTTTCAATTACCGCCATTTGGTGAAATAAAATTAGTACGTTGTATTGCTGGTGCCGTTTTTGATGTAATTGTTGATATAAGAAGAAATTCACCTACTTTTTTAAAATGGGTTGGAGTGGAATTAAGTGCAGCAAACAAAAAAATGTTATATATCCCAGAAGGTTTTGCACATGGGTTTCAAACGTTAACTAATGATGCTGAATTAATATATCATCATAGTGAATATTATCAGCAAGGGCAGGAAGGTGGGTTAAAATTTGATGATAAAAAAATTGATATTGAATGGAAATTAGCTGTAACTAATATTTCAGAAAGAGATAAACAACATGAACTATTGACTGACAATTTTTTAGGCATTTAATAGTTAGAATATAGTAGGTGTAAAATTATTTTGTGTTTTCGAAATACTCAAAAAAATAATAAAACCAATGAATTGTAGACATTGTAATAACGTACTCACTCATGTATTTTGCGATTTGCAAACCTGCCCGCCATCCAATGCGATGGTAAAGCCAGAAATGGTTAATTATCCAGAGACTTACTTCCCTTTAAAAGTTTTTGTTTGTGAAAAATGTTGGTTAGTACAAGTAGATGAATTAGAAAAGGCTGATGCTATTTTTAATAGTGAATACACTTATTTTTCATCCTACTCATCTAGCTGGTTGGCACATGCAAAGAATTACACCGATTACATGACTGATAGATTTGGGTTAAATTCAAACAGTCTAGTTGTGGAAGTAGCAAGTAATGACGGTTATTTATTACAGTATTTTAAAGAAAAGGAGATTAAAGTTTTAGGAGTAGAACCTACTGCCAACACTGCACAAGTCGCTATAGAAAAAGGAATTGAAAATATTGTTGATTTCTTCGGGAGTAATTTAGCAACTGAAAAACTATTTAGTAAAGCCGATGTTATTTTAGGGAATAATGTTTTAGCACATGTACCCAATATTAATGACTTTGTAAAAGGAGTGAAAATTGCCTTAAAACCGAATGGGGTTAATACTTTCGAATTCCCTCATTTATTACAATTAGTACAACACAATCAATTCGATACTATTTATCATGAGCATTTTTCTTATTTAAGTTTGACCAACCTAATAACAGTATTTGAAAAACAAGGGCTTGCCATTTTTGATGTACAAGAATTACCTACACATGGTGGAAGCTTAAGAATTTTTGCCAAACATATAGAAGACGATTCTAAGAGTATTGAAAAAACAGTAGATATAATGCTCGAAAAAGAGAAAGCGACAGGTATAAATACTTTAGCTTACTATCAAAATTTTCAAGCAAAAGTGGAGCAAATTAAGTATGATTTTATTGATTTTTTAATTAAGCAAAAGCAAAATGGGAAAAAATTATTGGTTATGGAGCTGCGGCAAAAGGGAATACTTTACTTAATTATTGTGGTATTAAGGGAAATGATTTAATCGAATTTGTAGTTGATGCTTCACCATATAAGCAAAATAAACTATTGCCAGGTAGTAGAATACTTGTTGTTTCAAAAGAACAGATACAAAAAACAAAACCTGATTTTATAGTCATTTTTCCTTGGAATTTAAAAGAAGAAATAAATGAACAATTAAGTTACGTAAGAGAATGGGGATGTAAATTTGTAATTGCCATACCTAAGTTAAAAATATTTTAGATGAAAGTATTAGTAACTGGCGCAACTGGATTCATAGGAAATTATATAATAGCAGAATTACTTAAAAAAAATCACACTATTATTGCTACTTCTACATCTATTGAAAAAGCTAAAAATAAGCAATGGTTTAGTCAAGTAGAATTCATCCCTTTTAATTTTAATGATTTTGATAATAGCATTAATTATTATAATTATTTTAACGCCCCAGATACTATAATACATTTAGCTTGGGAAGGGTTACCGAACTATACAGAATCATTCCATGTAACCCAAAATTTGCCGAGAGATATAGCTTTTATAAATAATCTTATTGCAAATGGACTAAATGATATTAATATAACAGGTACATGTTTTGAATACGGAATGAAAGATGGTTGCCTAGATGAAAGTATGGAGCCTAATCCTACAAATTCGTATGCAATAGCTAAAAATGAATTAAGGAAGCAAATAGAAAAAATAGCTCTACAAAAAAAAGTATCTTTCAAGTGGATTCGGCTATTTTATATGTATGGCAAAGGGCAAAGTGAAAAATCCTTAATTTCGCAATTAGAAGTAGCACTAGAAAAAATGAGAGCGTTTTTAATATGAGTGGTGGAGAACAGGTAAGAGATTTTTTACCTGTAGAAAAGTGGCGGAGTATATAGTTGAAATATCTTTACAAAAAATGATTGTAGGAATTATTAACTGTTGTAGTGGCAGACCAATATCTGTAAAGAATTTTGTTTTAAATTACCTTGCAGAATTAAATAAAACCATCAAACTAAATCTTGGATATTATTCCTATATCAATTATGAAGCAATGAATTTTTGGGGAGATTGTAAAAAGTTAAAAAAAATAGTTAAATGAGTAATAAAATAGAAGAGTTTAGAATTGAAACTGATAATAGAATTGCAGCGAATGCTGAAAATACTTCATTGCATAACGCAGCGGCAGCTTTCAATACAGAGTCTAATAAAGCTCAGTATTCGTATAATTTTTCTGGATGGGAAGACCGATAATTCAATACCCACAAGACATGATAGCCATGCAACAATTAATTTGGGAAATAAAACCTGATTTAATTATTGAAACGGGCATTGCCCATGGGGGTTCTTTAATTTATTATGCGTCTTTATTAGAATTAATAGGCAATGGAGAGGTATTAGGAATTGACATTGATATCAGAGCTCATAATAAAATCGAAATAGAGAAGCATCCTATGTACAAAAGAATTTCAATGATTGAGGGATCTGCAATTAATGAAGAAGTAATTAATGAAGTAAAAAAAAGAGCTAAAAATAAACAAAACATACTTGTAGTACTTGATTCCAATCACACTCATGAACATGTTCTTGCTGAATTAAATTTATATTCGCCATTTGTAAGTTTAAATTCATACATTGTTGTATTTGATACTATTGTAGAAGATTTGCCAAATGATTACTTTTCTCAAAAAAGACCTTGGGGGGTTGGGAATAATCCTAAAACCGCAGTATGGGAGTTTATAAAAACGAATGGTAATTTCGAAATTGACAAATCTATAGACAACAAATTACTGATAAGTGTTGCTCCTCAAGGCTATTTAAAAAGGGTTTCTTAATGAAAAAAAATAATTGCCCAGTTTGCTCTTCAATAAAGCTAGAAGATTTATACAGAATAGAAATACCTGTGTTACAAAATAGGGTTTTTGAAACCTTGCAAGAGGCAAAATCGTCCGCTAAGGGTAATATTTGTTTAACCATTTGCAATGATTGTCATTTTGGTTTTAACTCAACATTTGAAAATGAAATCATTATTTATGATACACTATATGATAATAGTGTTCCATCAAAAATATTTTTAAATTATTATAATTCCATTGCAGAATATCTTTATAAAAACTATAATTTATCAGAAGGGATATTGTATGATATTGGTTGCGGAAAAGGTACATTTTTGAAATTACTTTGTGATAAATATCCAGATGTGGTTGCTGTTGGAATAGACCCTAGTTATGAAGGTGAATTGGGCTATAGCAAAAATTTAAATTTCATTCAAGACTTTTTTAGTGTAGAACAAGTTATTGACAAGCCAAGTTTAGTTATTAGTCGTCATGTTTTTGAACATATTGAGTATCCTACTAATTTTTTAAAAGTAATATCAAATGCTTTGAATAAACATGCCGATGTTCCTTTTTTTATAGAAGTACCTGATTTAACTTGGATTATTAAAAATGAAGCATATTGGGATATTTGTTATGAACATTGTAATTATTTCAGCCCTAATTCACTTAATACCTTAGTTCATTTAGCTAAGACAAACTTAACTAAAATAACACCAAGCTTTCAAAACCAATATTTGTGGTGTGAAGGAATAATAAACCCTAATAAAGACACTAAATTCATTGAATCAAACACTCTTATTAGGCATGATGAGTTATTAAATTTTATAAATAATATTAAAAGCCTAATAGAAAAAAGTCAAAATGTTTTAAAATACTATCTTCAAAAAGGTTATCAAACTGTTGTTTGGGGAATGGCAACTAAAGGCGTGGAATATTGCAATTTGGTAGATGCAGAAAATAATTTAATCAATTATTGTGTCGATATAAATGAAAGCAAGCAAAATAAGTTTATCCCATTAACAGGGCATCAAATTTTATCGCCAGAAGTTTTGCAATCAATTAAATTGCCGCTTTTGATTGTTGTTATGAATGAAAATTATTTAAGAGAGATTAAAGATCATATTAGCTTGAACAGATATGAAGCCATTTTTGTAAATGGGCACGGAGAAAAAATTTAAAAGATATCGCAGAATGAGCAATAATCTACCTCTTATTAGTTTTTGTATGAGCACATTTAATAGGCCTCATTTTTTAAAGATGCAGTTAGAATGCATTTTAAAACAAACATACAAAAACTTTGAAATTGTTATTTCTGACAATGATATTGGACAAAGTGCAAAAAAGGTAGTAGAATGTTTTAAGGACAAACGCATAAGGTATTTTGCAAACGTAGAGAACTTAGGCATGATAAAAAGCTTTAATAAAAGCATTGAAAGATCAGTCGGAGATTTTATTGTAATGATTACTGATGATGATCCAATATATGAAGATAGTCTGCAGATTTTAGTTGATTTAAGAAACAAGTTTCCAAACTATGGTGTATATGCTGGATGTGGCGATTGGATTATTGGAAATGAAAGTGCTGCTTATACTCAAAAATTAAGCATTGGCTCTCATTCGAAAATTTCAAATTTTATAGAGCCGAATGCTGTAGAAATAATAAATAGTAGAGATTTTTTATATGAATATATTGCTGGAAAGCTAAGTAAAGCATTTTATTATGGAGTTGCTCAATGGTAGAAAGAGGTGTTATGTTTAAAGCTAATTGTGTACCAGATTATGGGAGTGAATTATTAGGCGATCATGCTTATATGTTATCTATTTCATCACAAAAAGGGATGGTTTATATTAATAAAAGTTTGGGTGGTCAGCTAGTTCATGGCGGCAATTTTGGATATAATTTTTATAAAGTTCAAGAGAAATATATTAACACACCAACTTTATTTTATAATTATTTGGAGTCTCAGATTGCTGAAAAAACTGAGTGGAAAAAAAATACCTCACTATTGTGGGACTACATTGGCAGGTCTTGGGTTGAATATAGTTTAATGTTATTTCACTCAGTAAAGAAAAATACACAAACTAGAAAGGATTTCTTTCAAGCGTTTAATAAAATCTTTTCAAATAAAAAAATGGCTAAGTGGAAATATAAATTTTATTTAAAAGGATATCTAGCACTGCTTTTTAATATTTTGCTCTATTGTAAAAATAAATTGACGAGATGAACTACCAGTTCTCGGTCATACTACCAGTACGCAACGGCGGAACTTACGTTAAAGAATGTGTTAATAGTGTACTGGCACAAACTTATCCGAATTTCAATTTAATAGTATTGGATAATAATAGTACAGATGGTACCAAAGAATGGATTGCCAGTTTAAAAAGCGAAAAAATAATTATTTACCCTTCTAATAATGATTTAACTATTGAAGATAATTGGGCAAGGGCTGTTGAAGTGCCTAAGAATGAGTTTATGACATTAATTGGGCATGATGATATTTTGCTCCTTGATTATTTAGAAACAATGAATTGTCTTATTAATGAAAACCCTAATGCAAGTTTGTATCAAACACATTTTAAATATATTGATGCTAGCGGTGGTGTTGTTAGAGATTGCCAACCTATGGTAAAAATTCAAAGTGTTACAGACTTTATTAATTGCCAGTTTTTAAGGACACTGGATAGTACAGGTACAGGATATTTATTTAGAAGTAAAGACTTTGAGGTATTAGGTGGTATGCCTATTAGTTATCCTAACTTAATTTTTGCGGACTATGAATTGTGGATAAAACTCTGTATGATTAGTTGTAAAGTAACTTCGCCAGATTTTTGCTTCTCTTATCGGTTGCATAATAGTGTGTCAAGACATACAAATGGGGAAGATTATCAGCAGGCCTTTAAAAAATATCTAAAATTGCTTATCTCACTAAGAGAAAATAGTGATATTAAAAAGGCGATAGATGAAAATGGAATAATATTCTTAACTTATTTTTGTCAATCATTAAGTCATAGGATTCTTAAAACTCCTGTAACAATAAGGAAAATTACAGTAAATCAATTTGTAAAGGAATGTATTGAACTGAGTAGAGATTTTATTCCACAACATCTATTCAAACCTTATTATAAAATACAAATTTTAGCAGCTATTTTATTGGATAATAAGTTCGGAAGAGTCCTTTATCGATTATTTAAAAAAATAAAATTACTTTAAACAAAACGAATGAAAATTGCCATAAATATTTGGATATTACGAAATAAAAATTTAGATGGTATTGGCTATTTTACCATTCATACATTAAAGGAGTTGATTCATCAACATCCTCATGTAGAGTTTTTATTATTATGCGATAAAGGGTTTGCAGAAAATTACTTCGATTTCCAAATGTGGAGATACCGGAAAGCTATATACTGTTTGAAAAACACGGAATAAATATTTAAAAAATGTTTTTGCCTATGATTTTTTAGGAAGATGTATAGAAATTTGGGAATAGTTGATAAAGCTAATTTTGAAAATTATTAAGTAAAGAAGTGCGGTACAAGCCTGTAATTTTAATGATTTACTTGCAAAAAAAGCGCCTAATAAAATTTTAAAATTTGGTGTTTTTTCTAAAATTGCAATGGGGTATGGATTTTTTAAGAGCCGTATGCTTAGTTAGAAAGTATTTTTTTATAAAACCGATTAAACTCCTCATAACTGAATTTTTGCCTTGCAAACTCATAGGCATTTTTCCTTAAGGTTTCTTTCAATGTATCATTATTGCTAAGTTCAGTTATTGCTTCAATTGCTTCTGTTACAATATCGTTTTCATTTTTTTTAAAAAGTAGCAATCCATTTTGTTTATGGGTAATATAATCGGGTATTCCATCTACCGCTGTTGAAATTACTATTTTTCCTCTAGCCATCATTTCCATTACAACTAATGGCAAACCCTCATATGCCGAAGTTAAAATAAGGCAATCACTATTGGTATATACCTGTTGTAATTTTGTTCATCATTTATTTCGCCTAAAACAGTACATATTTTAAGTGTTTCTGAGCTAAAATATTTTTCAACATCGCCTACAAAAGTAAAATGAACGGGCAGGTTTAATTTGTGCGCCATCTCCAAAATTTCTACAATAATATGAACTCTTTTTTGTGGTGCACCTCTTCCTACAAACACAATTTGTAGTATGTTGTTTTTTGTATTTATATAATAGGGAATGTTAATGGCATTATCAATAAATAATAATTTAGAAAAATATTGCGGAGGGATATTGTTTTTTTTATATTGCTCTTCTACATCTCGTTTAACTTTTTTTGTGCTAAATATTCGGTAAGTTATTTTTGTAATAAATGCCTGAGAGTAATTAAACCATGTATTTAAATGACAAAGCTCAATAATTGTGCTTGGCTTTTTTACAAACGGTATTACTTTATAAAAGTATAATGATTCCCCCCCCAAAATAACTGGGGAATGGGTACTGTTCATCCAAGAGGAAAGCACGCCTCTATAAAAAATGTTTACAACGTGAAATGCTTTGTTATCTATTTTGCTACTCAAATCAATAATATCGGCACCACTATTTTGAAACAGTGAAAGAAACTTATTATTTTGTGGTTTTTTTGAAAAAATTATTAGTGCTTTATCGCTATCAACACATTTTATAATATCTGCATTTACCTTAATCGAACCGCCCATATCTGCACAAGGAAAGAAGAAAAAATGAGTATATTGTTTGGATAGTTTGTTTAGGCTTCCCCAAATTTTCCCCAATCGTACTATAGGGGAAATTAAGAACAATTCAATCTGTTGTTTAAATACAGCCTGTTTATACGTCATGCCTTTTGATAGTATTTCTTTAGTAACAAAGATAAATAATTGGAAGGGAAATTAATTTGAAGTTTATACAAAACTGTATGCAAATCTGTTACATCTATCTTATAATTGCTGCCTTTATTTAACAAAGTGTAATTTCCATTTTTGTTACAATAGGTCTCTATTTCTTGCACAATTTCTACGACAGAGTAATTTTTTGAATTTGCAATATTTACTACCTGGTTTTTAATTTTCCCATCTTCAAGTACAAAACACACAATTTTAAATAAATCATCTATATCAATTAAGTTTCTGTACGCATTGCGCCATAATGCAAATGGGATATTAGTTGTTATGCAGTTATAAAAATAATTTAAAACTGTATTCGGGTTATTTGTTTTACCAACAACATTCGATACTCTAAAAATATTCCAATTGGCACAAGTTTGCATTATATATGCTTCTATATTTTTTTTATGTGTTGTATATAGCGAGCCTTGCTCATCCGGGTCATTAATGCTACATGTACTAAAGTAAACAAAATGCTTTGCAGGATTTTCGTCAATAGAAACTTTTACTAATTCAAACTCTCTGCTATATCCAGATTGATTAGTTGATTTTGAGTTAGATACCCCTGATGCAAAAATTAAAATATCGGGATTGTTGTAATAATTTGTATAAAATTTAGAACCTAATAATCCATTGCCAATTACCATATGGTGTTATTTGACTGCAAGTTAGAATACATAGACATATTTGCCAATTTGTTGCTAATACAATAAAGAATGACTAAACATTGTGTAATCATTTAATTAAAAACAAATTATAATAAATTATTATTGATATATTACCACCAACTTAGGATGCTTATTAGCGTTTGCATATTTACTTGAGCAAAAATTACGACTATTATATGGTGTTTCATTTTGTAAACGAACCTTAAACCCATAATTAGTACCACTAACCATAGGCACAACTAAATTGGTCACATCAACATCCGATAAATCTAATAAACTTAGGTTAGTATGCGGTATAGATATTTGAGTAGAAATGTCGATAGTTGGCTGTAATGGCCATAAAACCGTTGATGTCCAAGTGCTGGTATTTCTTTCACAATATACATTGCATTATTTGGACCTGCGTTAGCATCTAGTAAATTACCATTCAATGGAGTAGGGTTAGAGTACAGGGTTAATTTAGCTGAAAGAATTATGCAGCTTGCTGGAGTAGAACTTAGCTCAAATTTAAAAAGTCCTCTTATTAAATATGGATCTCCTCCATTTGTCCAGGCTCCAGCAGAAAACTCTGGTGCAGAAGGATCTGATTGTGGGGTAGTTCCTTTTAAAACCATATCTATCTCACTTGCATTATTATCTGGTTGTAGTGAAGAGTTCTAATTGGATGAAGATCTGGGAATATTCTTATGCTTGTTGTATCGATATCTGTTAAACCAGCACTATCAATAACCATAAATTGAAACCTGTAATTACTTTCTATCATTCCGCTCACTCTTGTGATTGAAGAACTTGGGCTGAGTATTATGGGAACATTTGGCCCCGAAATTAAACTCCATAAATAACCCATTATTGGCCCATAATATGATATGCCTGAACCATTTAATGTGTCTGTATTGGTTGGTAATATTATTGTTTGCGGAAGTCCGGCATCGGCACTTGGAGGCCTTAAATTAGTTCTAAAGGGTCAGTAGTTACTTCTTTCTGGCAAGCAGAAAGAAGTACTGACAAAATAAATAGGGTACGGATTGCTTTGAAAATTGAACTTATATATATTAAATAGGTAAAGAACTGTAGAAGTAATAGCAAGAAGAATGCATTAAATCTAATGCAACTTAGCAAAAAAAATAATTTGAAATAAACTATTTTGTAAATGCGACTTTTTAGCAATAACTGCAATATTTTAGCCATAAGTGTAACATAAAATTTTACTTTTTCTAAACTTATTTGTGTATTGCTGATTTTAACTTGCGGACAATTATCTTTACAAAACGTGGTAAAATTACTTTGTATATTAGGACTTGCGTTGCTTGGAGTAAATAATTTGGCGGCTCAAATAAAGGAGGCCGATTTAAAAAATGAAGAATTAATAATAGAGACTTCAAATTACAATGTAATAATTGATATTAATACAGGTAAAATACAAAAGCATCTGCATTGGATTTCTATTACTGGAAAAAAAGTATGGGAATTTGAGATATCGGACAAAATATATGAAACAGCTTTTGCAAAATCAATAATATCATCTGATGAGGTGATTAACTCATTTCAGTTTGTTAAAAAAAATGCTACCGATTCACAAACATTTAATATTAAATGTAAGGCTCAACCTTATTTTTCGCATTTTGGTTATCAATCGAATAAAAAAAACGGATTTTTTTTTGGAGGGAAAAACCTAATAAAATTCAATAACGATGGGACTACATTATTAAGAGAATTTGATACTTTTATTATCTCAATGTTTTAGATGATAAAGAAAATTGTTTGTGGCTTGGTTTTGTTAATAAAGGGGTATTAAAAATAAACTTGAGTGATTTGTCGACAGTAGGGTATTTCGAAAAGATTAAACATGAAAGTGTAAGTTTTATTACAAAGGATACTGAAAATGGACTTTGGATTTCCACATTAAATAAAGGTATTTATTATCTTAAAAGAACCAGTATTAGTGTTTTAGAAGATGGTGCAGAGGTAAAAGGGCAACAAGTTTTTAATCTTTTCAACGGTGGGAATAAAAGCCTGATATTTTCTAACCCTACCGGATTATTTCAAGTTAATAATAGCCACGCAAAAAAAATTGTAGAAGCTCAAGCCAGAATTATCAGAGATATAAAGATTTCAGAAACTGATAATACAGTTCTTATAGGAGGCAGTTTATTGCTTTAGATAATATTCCTTACCATATTTCCACAGTACATAATTTTCAAAAATAAAATCTTCAATAATAGTAGAGTCCGATGGAGAATTTATTAAACAAGTGGAGGGCAAATATTTATTTTCAACTAACAATAGCTTGCTTTTAATAGATACAAAACTAAAAAATATTACCTATGTCGGAGCATTACCTGTTAAAGGTTTTTTGTTTAAAGATGATTTGAATTGTTTATGGTTGGGGGCATTAAAAAATTTATACAAATTTAACCAAGCAGACAAAGACTTTCATGAGTTTAAAGTAGGTAATAATATTTTCTCCAACGGCGTCACCTGCATACGCCAACTCCCCAACAATATCTTCACCATTGGCATTCGCTTTAGTGGCGTTGCCTTAATGAAAGATACATCTGTAATTGCCACCATTACAGAAAAAGAAGGTTTGTTAGATAATTCAATAAAATACCTTTTGCCAGATGGTAACAGGCTTTGGGTGGCTACACCAAAAGGAATTTCGGCTATTACATTTACCTCATATAATCCTATAGCTTATAACATAAAAAATTTTGGAGATAATGCTGGATTAGGCAACCAAATTATTTACCAATTAATAAAATTTAAAGGCAATGTTTTAGCGGCTACCAGTAAAGGCATTTACGAAATAACCGATGTAGAAAAGTTGTTGCAGGAAAAACCAATACCCATACCATTGTATATAACTAACATTAATAGTTATAAAGGCGATACAAGTGGAATAAGCTCAATTACTGTTCCTTATAATTATAGCAGAGTAACTGTAAAATTTAATGCCATTTGTTTTAACACACCTAAGAGGTACAATACTTTTATCGTATAGTTAACAAAGATTCGGCTTGGTTTAATATAGAAACTACTGAGTTAATTTTGCAAGATTTATCTTCCGGAGAGTATGCATTAGGAGTTTAAAGCAGTAATTCCAAAGCAAAGCAGAATTTCGGCGATACAAAAACTTACCATTCATGTAGAAGGCCCATGGTGGAAAAAAAATAGCGTAATGGCTCTTGCTGTCTTGTTAATAGCAGGTGTTTTGTTTTTACTATATAAATGGCGCATCAGGCAAATAAAAAGTAAAATTGAAAAGGAAAATAATATGCAATCAAAAATGGCCGAGTTGGAACAAACGGCTTTGCGTTCACAAATGAATCCGCATTTTATTTTTAATTGCCTTACATCTATTCAACAACTGATTGCAACAGGCAATAAAGACGAAGCCAACGAGTATTTGGTAAAATTTTCGAGGTTAATAAGAAATACACTGGAGCTTTCTGCCAGGCAATATATTGCCATTATTGATGAGGTAGAGTATATAAAAGAATATGTGGCAATGGAGCAACTTAGAGTTGCAGATACTTTTGAATTTAATTTTAAGATAGATGAAAATATAAATACAACAAATATTGAAATACCCAATATGATGATTCAGCCAATTGTAGAAAATGCCATAAGACATGGTATTAAACACTTGCAAAATAAAAAGGGCAAAATTGATGTAGAGCTGATAAAAATAGAGGATGTTATTAACTGCACGGTAACCGATAACGGAGTGGGACGCACTTTAAAAGCAGAAGACAAAAGGGCAATATTTGATACACATAAAAGCTATGGGATGAATATTGTAATGCAAAGGTTACAAGGGTTTAGCCGGTAAAGAAAGTGCAATATATTTTATGGAAATTATAGATTTGTATAACAATGTTAAAGAACCGGCCGGCACAAAAGTAATTTTGCATTTGCCGTATAAAATTATTTAAGTATGATTACTGCTGTACATATTGAAGATGAACCACGGAATGTGGAGCTTTTACAAAGCCTTTTAAATTCTCATTGCAGTGAATTAATACAAATGAAAGGTGCTGCTGCAAATTTGCAGGATGCTTTTTCATTAATAAAGAAGGAAAATCCACAATTGGTTTTTTTAGATATAGAATTAAATAGAGGAAATGCTTTTGAATTGTTGGATAAAATAAATAACTCATTCGGAATTAACTTTGAAGTTATATTTATTACTGCATTTAATGAATATGCAATAAAAGCTTTCAGGTTAAATGCAATTGATTACCTTTTAAAACCCATTAGTATTACCGATTTAAAACAGGCTGTAAATAAAGCTTTTAGAAAAAATTAATAATATACATTCGAAAAGTGAGCGTAGCCTGGCGGGGCTTTTACAGCAATTACAGGACAATATAGCTGCAAAAAAAATTGGGATTGTTGTTACCGAAGGAGTAGAGTTTGTTAAACCGGAGGATATTATTAAAATAGAGGCCAGAGGCAGTTATTGCATAGTTTATCTTAAACTTAATAAAAAAATAACTTCAACAAAAGGGATGAAAGAAATAGAAGATGTGCTGCCTGTAAATACATTTTTACGGGTACATAATACCTGGATAATAAATACACAACATCTTAAAAATATACTAAAGGCCGAAATGGATTTTTAGAAATGGAAGATGGTTCCCAGTGTGCCTACTTCTATCCGAAAAAAGGAAGTTTTTTAGATTCGCTGCAAAGTTAACGTTGTATAAACTTTACAGCCTTTTCGGCCACATTACCCCAATAAAATGCTCAAAAAAAGTAACAGGTATTTCATTACTTGTATTTGCAACTATAATTGCCTGTACAAAATTCAACCAATCTTCATCTTCTATTATGGATAGCTTATTGCCTGTAATTTGTTGAGCGATGCCAATTGCACCACTTGTTGTACTTATTACGGAAAGATTATAACCTAAAGCTTCTACCACTTTGGTTTTAATACCGCCGCCTTCAATTACCGGGTTTAAAAAAATATCGGCTCCTTTAAAGTACACTGTAATATCATTTACAAAGCCGGCATAAATAATATTTTTATGTCCTTCTAAATTATTTAACTCAGCAGGTAATTTACTTCCGCATATAATAATTTTGTAGGCAAAATTATTATGTTCAATTAATGCCGGGTTTATTTTATTTAAAATAATCTTTAACGCATCTAAATTAGGCTGATAATTTAGTGTGCCATTAAATAATAGTATTTTTTCATCTTCACCTATAGTATATTTTTTTTGAAGAAATTCTTTAGCTTCATCTCTTTGTAATTGGGTAGGAGTCTGGCTTAATTCAAAACCGTACGTAATAGTTGAACATTTTTCGGGTAACAATTTAAAATTGCGTATGGCATAATTTCTGTCATCATCTTGTATAAAAAAATTGTAATTGGCGTTTTTATGTGTTATTTTTTCGTAATTCCATAAAACACCCCACCACCATTTACCAATACTTTTAAAGCGTAGCGCTTCAATATTATGAGAGTGTACAATTAGCTTTATTTTACAAGACCACTTTAATAAAATGCCTAACCAGCCATAATACGGATGCTCAATAATAAGATGTGTTATTTTTTTTTCTTTAATAATTCTTCGTAAAGCAAAAAAATATAAAAGGTTAATGTATCTATACTTGCTTTCGCTTATTGTAGGTAGTACGGTATAATTCTTTGCATAAGCAGCGTCGTTGTTTTTTGTGGTAACACATGTTAAGTTTACTTTTTGGCTAAAAAAATTGTAAAAAATGCAACGCCTTTTTGCCCTCCCATTTTGGCGGCAAAAAATTATAAGAAACGATACTTAAAACATTTGTCATTTAAACTTCTTCTTGCAGTAAATGGTATTTATTAAACAGAGATGACATCTTTTTGAAAGATGTCATCTCTTACAATTGGTTAAGAGTTAATTTTTTTAATTTTCTTTGTTTTTCTTAATGCAAAAAAATACAGTAGCTATAAGTAATATGTAAATTAATACTGTACTCCACAGCGATAGGGTATTGCCTAAAAAATATGCTTTTGGTTCAAACTTAAACTCTAATGTATGTTTACCTGCAGGCATTGCAATACCTCTTAAAGCGTAATTTACTTTGGCATAATCTGTTTTTTGCCCATCTACATAAGCATTCCAGCCACGGTTATAATATATTTCGCTTAGTACAGCATATTGAGGCGTAGCTGCATTAAAGGCATATGTAATTTTATCGTTTTGCCTTTCGCTGATTTTAATAGATGCTGTAGAATCGTACTGCGGAAATTGCTTTATGCTTGTTTTAAAACTTTCATTAATAACAACAGTGTCTCTTAAATTAGTACTATCTAACGCAAGCATTTCGTTGTTAGCGCTGTTTACAAATTTTATTCCTTTTACCAACCAGCAAGGGCCAAAAGCACCCGGGTTTTGTTGGGCTATCGTTTTACCGGTTTCATCTTGTCCAATAAAGTATTTTGTATTAAGCATGTTCATCACATTCATATTGCCTTTGCCAATTTGATGTTCTATCAAATCTTGATACAAACTTAATTTTGCAGGACTGTAGCCGCCAATAAATTATGATGGTACGATGTTAATGACTCGTTGGTAAAATTGTTACTTTGATTAAATACTCTAAAATTGGCATGATCCGGGTCTCTTAAAATTTGTTGATCGGCAGCCGTTGGCGTAAAATTGTTCGATACTTCTTCGGCCTCAACAAACTTATCGTAGCTTAAATAACGTTTATCAATACTCATTAAATCAAATACAGAAAGTACTGTTAAAGCTACGGTTGCAACAACCGGAGATATTTTCTTCTTAACCAATAAACCAACAATAACAACTGCAACCGTTATTAGTAAAAGGTTCTTAATAAATCTCCACCTGCTTCGCTTTTTCTATCTTCTCTTAAAGCACTCATCAGGTTTTTACTCATGTCCTCGGCTTGCTGTACTGCTTGCGGATTGGGTTGTTGCCCGGGTTGTGTCCTGCTAAAATTTTGTACAAATCCTTGCTTTATATCTTTATCGCCTTTGCCTGTATAATCGGCCATAAGCCAAAATGCAGCAAGTATTGCAATTACTGCACCAGTAGCAATTACACCTAATTTCAATTTTTTAAATGCAGCTTGGTAGTCAGTTTCGGTTACTAATTTATTTAATGCTAAAACGGCTAAAACCGGAATACAAAATTGCGGAATTACTAAAGCCATACTTGGTGCTCTAAATTTGCTGTAAAAAGGCAAATAATCCAACATAAACGAATTAAAGCCCATAAAGTTGCTGCCCCAAGCCAATAAAATACCCACAACACTGGCAGCAATAATCCACCATTTGTGCCATGTATTTACATAAAACAATCCAAAAATAAATAAGAAACAAATGATGGCACCTAAATACACCGGGCCACTGGTTGTTTCGCTGAGGCTGCTCATACTTCCCCAATAGGAGTATCCATTTACAGCGCCAATGGCACTTTCTTCGGGCACACCAATTTCGCCAAATTTCTCTACCATTTTTGCCGAGGCAGAGTGTTCGTTACCGCCATTACTTCCGCCATACAAGCCAGGTACCATAAATGTAAATGTTTCCATTTTGCCTACACTCCAGCGTAAAGCATAATCTTTATCTCAACCACCTTTAGTTTTATTAGTTGAGCTATCGGCCGCGCTTAGGGTAAGTTGCGATGCTCCGCCTCTCATAGTTTCTTTGGCATAATCGTACGTAGGTAAAATACCTCCTGCACATGCACCTAAGCCTAGCAAACCACCAGCTAAACCAAGTGCTGATGCTTTAATACCATGCAGCAAATCTTTTTCTTTGTACGCATTAATAAAAAAGGCTACTGTAATACAGCCGGCAATAATTAATAAATAATAAACAACTTGTAAATGGCTTTGCCCAATAGTAAAAGCAGCAAATAGTGCAGTTATTAAAAAGCCAAGCAAATATTTGCGTTGAAAAAGAAGCATTAAACCTGCTATAACCATAGGAGCATACGCAAGGCTCATCATTTTTGTATTATGCCCAACAGATATTATTATTGGGTTATAGGTAGAGTAGGCGTAAGCTAAACCACCAAAAATGGCTACCCACGGACTTACACCTAAAACAATACATAAAATATAAAAACACAAACTGGCCAAAAAGAAAAATGCAATGGGCTCGGGTAACCAAAGTTGCATGGCTTTTCGTATAACTTCGGAGCCGGCACCAATATTTGTTGTGCCTTCCATTGCAATTTGGTAAGTTGGCATACCGCCAAACATACTGTTTGTCCATAAAGGAAATTTGCCTGTTTTTTCTTTTACTTCAAAAGATTGTTGCGCCATCCCTTTCCAACCCTGAGAATCGTGTTGGTTAAGTACTTTGCCTTGTAAAGATGGTTTGCAGTAAACAACGGCAACCAATGCAAAAACTACAATAGCAATTATATGCGGTAATAATTTCTTAAAATCAAAATTCTTCATTCTACTGTTTTTAAGTTGGCAATTTATAACTAAAAATTAAAAAAGCTGCCTGTACAGGCAGCTTTAATTACTTAATTGATTAATTCTTTAATTTTTATTGCCCCATTCCCTGTTGTGCGCCTTGCATGCCTTCCATTTCGCCTTTCATATTTTTACGCTTAAATAAGGCAATATCAAACTTACCAAAGCGCCAGTTAAAGTTAAGGCGTACTACCTGAGGATCTCTGCGGCGCTGATTATCTTGTATAAAATAAACATCCTGTGAGTGTGTGGCATAAACCTTTGTTCTAAAAATGTCGTTTACCTGTAAGGTTAACGAAGCTGTATTATTTTTCAAAAACTCTTTTTTTATGGCAATATCTACACCATAATTAGGTTTAATATAGCCTTGGGCACCGGTTTGGGTTTGGCCAAAGCCACCACCCATCATCATACCGCCGCCCCGACTACCACCTCCACTTGAGCTTGGCGGTAAAATTGTTTTTGCCTGATAATCTCCACTTAATTGTATGGAATAGTTTTTAGGCAACTTAAAATTGTTATTTAATTTACCAAACCAGCTAAACTGGCTGTTGCTGCCACCACCAACTACAGAGCCTGCTTTTAGGGTAGAGTTAAATAAATTTAGATTGGCAGTTAAATCCCACCACTTGGTTATTTTATCTTTGGAAGTAAGCTCTAAACCTACTGTAGTTGCTGTGTTGGCATTAATGTAAGATGAAATTAAAACGCTATCGGGTTTAGGTTTTGAACTTGTATCCGGGTTTTTGTCTTTATACTGATACCGGGTAATTAAATCGGTTGTATTTCTAAAGTAAAGTGTTGCTAAAATGGAATGGTTTTTATTTAGTTGATTTTGATATCCAACCTCAACTAAATTAGTAAACTCGGGCACAAGATTAGGATTACCAATGCTTAAATTTAAAGGATCAGAGTAATCAAAGAAAGGAATCAACTGAAAAAAGTTGGGCCTGTTTATCTTTCTTGAATAATTTAACTGCATATCTTGCTTATCCGTTAATTTATATGTAAAAAAGGCACTTGGGAAAAGACTGAATGGATATTTGTTAGAGAATTGCTTTGCCTGAGAAACTAAATCTCCATTGTATTTAGAGCTTTCTAATCTTAAACCCAATTGATAGGTAAACTTCTTTATTTGTTGGCTAAAAGTAGTATAAGCCGCCAATACCTGATCGGTAAATTTATAATTATTACTAAAGCCGGGTAATAATTTAAAAGCTTCGCTACTACTTTTTTTATCGTAGTTATTATTAAAACTTACAAAGCTGCTAAAAGCGCCTCTGGCACCCATTTCTATTTTTATTTTATCGCTAATAGGGTTTACATAATCTGTTTGTACAACCAATGCATTATTGGTACCGCCACCAAGCGATTGTTCGTAAAGCATCGATTTAAATGCTCCGTTGGTATAGTATTGTGTAAAGTAATCGCCTAAATTATCGTTCTTTCTGTAATTGTAGTTTGCATCTGCAGTAAGTTCCTTGCCTGCTTTTGCAAAATTGTGTTTAAAGCTTAGTGTGCCTCCATAGTTTCTAAAGTTACCTTCATTATATGTTTTTCTGTATCCATCTTCGGCAATAATAGGGCCTGTTTTAAAAAAAAGTATCTCTTTGTATATTAATTAAATCACTTCCTCTTGAGTCTATACTTGCTCTTACATTACCGTTATAACCTGCTTTTCTGTTTTTCTTGAGTACAATATTTAATATGCCCGATCCTCCGCCACTTGCATCAAACTTTGCAGATGGGTTAGTAATTAACTCTACCGATGAGATTGCATCCGCCGGTATTTGATCAAGTGTTAAAGTTGTTGGTCTTCCATCTACAAAAATTTGCGGAGCTGCGTTACGTAAGGTTACATTACCGTCAATATCTACATTAACCGATGGTACGTTTTTCATAACATCAACAGCAGTTCCACCTACACTGGTAAGGTTTTTCTACATTAAAAACTTTTCTATCAATATTCATGGTAAGCAACGATCGAGAGCCGCTAACGGTAACATTCTCTAATTGCTGTGCATCTACTTCCAATTTAATATTGCCTAAATCTTTATCAACAGCATTCATCATGCTGCTCATATCGCCATTTTTTGCACCAGCCATGTTAAGTACAAAGGCGGCTTTTTGCTCATAGGTTTTGTACCCAATTGCAGTAATTTTAAGTTTGTACGTTGCCATTACATTCAGGTTCTCTAAACTAAATTCTCCTTTTTTTGTAGTAAGCATACCATTTACTACTACATCTTTTTTCTTTTTTGTAGCGCTGTCAGTTTTGTTTTGTAATAATTGAACAGAGGCTGCTTCTATTGGCTTGCCTGATGCATCTACAACCTTTCCGTAAAAATGCCCCATATTCATATTTTGGCCGGCGCCTCGGCCACCCGGCATTTGGGCTTTAATGTTTATAACAGAAAAGCATAAGAAGGTTAAAATGGTAATTAGTAAAGTGTTTTTTTTCATATTATTCATAATGACAAAATAATGACAAAATGGGTTATGATTTTGCCTCAATAGTATAAGTGGTAATATAGCTTGCGGAGCAACCGGTTATGTAAACAAATTGTTAAGTTTTATAGGAAATGGGTTACTATTAATTGAATAATACCAATTAGTAAGCCAAAAACTCCACCTATAACTTCTAAAAATTGAAATTCTTTTTTTGTAATTTGATTTAGGATGTCTTCCAGTTTCTCTGATGAAAAGCCAGCTACTTTTTCGGTTACAATTTTTTCTAAATCTAAATCACTCTCTAATTTTTTCATATAATTTTTCATGAGGATAGGGAATAGATTTTCCAATTCTAATAAAAAAGCGCTTTTTAACTGGTTAATCGTCTTGTCTCCAATAAACATAGAAAGCATAGGAAATAATTTGGTTAATTTCTCCCTTAAAAAAGAATCAATATGAGCTTCAATTTCAGGTTTTAATTTTTCTAAATTATCCGGATTAATGACTTTAGCTTCAATTTCGGCAAAAGATAAAAACTCTTTACTTACTACCTGCCCAAGTTTTTGTGCAATAAGTTGTTGATTTTTTGGAAAAATTCCTTGTAATTTAAAGCCTAAAATATTAATGGGTTTACGGGGGTGAAACAACATTTTTATTGCTACCCAAGTGGTAACCCAACCTGTAAATGCCGAGAAAAGTACGGGAATAACATAGTTTGTCCAATTCATTTAGCTATCAATTTTTTGCACAAAGAAACAAGATTTGTAAAGTCATTCAAAATGTTATTTTGTACAAAACTTGTTTTGCATTATTTTTGCAGCCCACAAAACGGTAGTCGTAGCTCAGTTGGTTAGAGCATCAGATTGTGATTCTGAGGGTCGGGGGTTCGAGCCCCCTCGATTACCCACTTTTAAAATGACATCTTTTTTAAGGTGTCATTTTTTTTAAGGGTGTTAACAATTTAATGGTTGGCAAACCTAAAAACAGTATACAACCACTCATACTCCCTATTTACCACCAAATTGGTTTAACAAAATATTATTGCCCAAAATACACCTGCGGTAAACTAAAACCAGTTCATTTACGTTATTTTTACGTATGCAAAAAATTGCACAATTCATTATGAGTAAAAAATTTTTACCGGTATTTCTGGTACTTACGGCTGCCAGCTTGTTTATAGCTTTTAGTACACAAGGCAAAAATGACAGGGACGATAACCCAAAATCGAAGTATGCTAAGGTATTGCGTAATGTAGGCGTAATATTAGAGGAAGGCCATTATAGCCCCAAAAAAATTGACGATGCGTTTTCTAAAATTGTTTTGAAAAAATTTGTGGAAGATTTGGATAACGATAAAAACATGTTTTTGCAAAGCGATATAAACAACTTTAAAAAGTACGAAACCAAAATAGACGATGAAATTCACGGAGCAGAGATAAAATCTTTTTTTGACGTAAATGAAGTTTATTTAAAAAGATTGAATGAAACATCTTTATTGTTTAAAAACCTTTTGGCCAAGCCATTTGATTTTACAAAGGATGAAATTGTAGTACTGGACGAAGAAAAACTTACCTACCCTAAAAATGAAGCAGAAAGACTTGAAACCTGGCGTAAGCGCTTAAAGTTTTTGGTACTTGCTAAATATGTGGATATGCAGGAAGAGAGAGAAAAAAATAAAGCGAATAAAAATAACCCTAAAGGCGATTCCGCAATAAAAAAAGATTATGTTTTTAAAGCAGATTCTACACTTGAAAGAGAAGCCAGAGACGCTGTGCGTAAACAAATGGATAGATTTTTTACCACTAAAAAGAACAGGGAAAACATAGATGAGAATTTTAGCACATTTGTAAATGCCGTTACAGGTAGTATGGATCCGCATACCAACTATTTTCCTCCGGTAGATATGCGTTCGTTTAACGAACAAATGAGCGGTAGTTTTTTTGGTATTGGGGCACAATTAAAAGATGATGACGGTAAAATAAAAATAGCCAGTTTAATTTCTGGTGGTCCGGCCTGGAAAAACGGTGATTTAAAAGTAGATGATGAAATTATTAAAATAGCCGAAGGCAATGCAGAACCAGTGGATGTTACGGGCTATGAGGTTACCGATGCAGTTAAATTAATACGTGGTGCTAAAAAAGGATCGGAAGTAAGGTTAACGGTTAAAAGAGCCGATGGATCAATCAAAGTTATTATTTTATTAAGAGATAAAATTGAACTGGAAGATACATTTGCCAAGAGTGCTATCATTAATGGCGATAAAAAATTGGATACATTTACTTGCCTGAATTTTATTTGAATTTTAATGATGCCAACGGGCATAAATGCTCGGAGGATGTGGCAAACGAAGTAAAAAAATTAAAAGCAGAAAAGGTTGAAGGCATTATAATTGATTTACGTACAAATGGGGGAGGCTCATTACCTGAAGTGGTAAAAATGGCCGGACTATTTATAGAAGAAGGCCCAATTTGCCAGGTACAAAGCCGTGGAGAAAAACCATATACATGGAAAGATAAAGATAAATCTGTGTTATACGATGGTCCATTAGCAGTAATGGTAAACGAAATGAGTGCAAGTGCTTCCGAAATATTTGCTGCAGCCATACAAGATTATAAACGTGGCGTTGTAGTTGGCAGCACATCTACCTATGGTAAAGGAACAGTACAACGTACTATTCCTTTAACTCCTGAAAGAGAAAACACAATTTTTGGAGCACCGGACAAAAATGAAGATTTAGGAAGTATAAAATTAACCTTACAAAAGTTTTACAGAGTTAATGGCGGGTCTACACAACTAAAAGGTGTAACGCCGGATGTTGTAATACCCGACAGATATGAGTATTATAAATTTAGAGAAAGAGACAACTCTGCAGCATTACCTTGGGATGAATTACCCAAAGCAGATTATACACCCTGGACAAGTACAATTAGCAGCGATGTTGCCGCTAATTACTTTAAAAATAATCCAAGCACTACGTTAGGAAAAATAAAAACTACATTGGATTTGTTAGAAAAGCAAAATGACAAAGAATATTCTTTGAATATTGTTAAGTATAAAGAAGAACAAAAGCAATTAAAAGAAAGCTATAAGCAATTAGAAGATTTGTTTAAACTGCCTAAAGAAATGCTTGTAAAAAATGCTGTACCGGATATTTTAGCTGCGGATGCTCCAAAAGATAAAGTAGATAAAAATACCGCTTGGCTTAAGCGTTTAAGCAACGATATTTATATTGACGAAACAGTGAAAGTTATAAACAATATGATTACACAAGGCAGTACAGCAAAAGCAAATTAAGCTGTTGAGGGTTAAAAATTTTGTAATTGAGTAAACAGAAAGCCGCTAATAATTTAGCGGCTTTCTGTTTTAAGCCATTGTGGGTTGCCGACCAGCAATGACTGATGTAATTTATTTTTATACTTCTCTTTATTGGAGTTAGCGGCGTATGTATTTTCATCAAATCCAGGTAACGATTGTTTATCGCCACGGGCAACACATAAAGCTCTGTAAGCAAAAATGCGTTCGGTATCTGTTATATGCAGCATCATTTCCTTAAGCGTCCATTTGCCCTCTGCATAAGCATAATTAGATTTTTCTTCTGTAATGGAAGCAACAAATTCATTAATAGCCTGCGTTTGATTTGTAAAGGCTTCGAATAAGTTGTTTTCGGGTACTTGATCTATATATACCTGAAAGTAGGGCATATAGCTATTAGTTGCTGGCTTTTGCATGTTGTTTTTGTTTAGTTGCTAAAATTACATAATTACCCTGTTGCACTTATCGTTGAGATTAAATAAAATGATGAATGGCTGCCGGATAGCAGCGAAAATTGAACAACTCCAACAGCGGTTACAAACCCTGTTGGTGGTTGTGAAAATTGAAGCGAATAGCCGGAACAAATGTTGAACAAGGTTACTAAAGTTTACAGCCCCAAAATTTAGAAAACCTCTCAAAATTGAAAGGCTTTCTAAAAACGTTTTATTTTACTAAAGATTATCCTTTTTTACTTTTTATCATTTTGGGTTTTGGTAAAACCTCTTTCACTACTTTGCGTTCGCCTTTAAGCGTACTGGCCAATTTTAATGCTTCGTAAGCATTAACAATTCCGCCGGTTCTGCTTATATCACTAAGATTTACCATTTCTCCATCTCCACCTGGTTTTTTAACTTTTATATCTGGTTTTTGTGCCGATTTTTCAATTACGTATTTTAATTGCTTGGCCGATAAATTAGGAAAGTACTCTAAGGTAAGGGCAGCAATGCCTGCTACCAAAGGGCAAGCCATACTTGTGCCAGATGCGTTGCCATAGGTATTGCCACCAGGAATTGCAGAGTAAATTTGTACGCCCGGTGCAAACACATCTACTTCGTTTTTACCATAGTTACTAAAATTTGCTGTAAGCCCACCGTTTGACGGATCGCCACTTGCACCAACAGTTATATAGTTGTTTGGCCTGTATTTACCATCTTTAAAAAGGGCAGATGGAAAATTATCTTCTGTATCTACATTTTTGGCATCATTACCAGCAGCATGTACCAATAATACGCCTTTACTTTCGGCATATTTTACAGCATCATCTACCCATTGTTTTTGTGGGCTAAAATCTTTACCAAAACTCATGCTTATAATTTGAGCGCCATTATCCACAGCATAACGTATTGCATTGGCAATATCTTTATCATGTTCATCTCCATCGGGTACAGCTCTAACCATCATTATACGTACATTATCTGCCATACCATCCACACCTTTGCCATTACCTCTTATGGCACCTATAATACCGGAGCAGTGTGTGCCATGGAAAGATGTTGCAGCCATAATATCTTTATTACCATAATCTCTATCGTTAATATTAGTAACGTCGTCCTTTACAATATCGGCCCTGTAATCAAAAGGCGCTTTAGTTTTTGCTTCTTGTTTTCTTTCTTCACCGGCAACATAATCTTCAAAACCTGTAATAAATTCTTTATTAGTAGCTTCTAACTGATCGTTACCTTTCATTAAGCCCAATATGTTTGTTCTTGCCTTTTTTTCGGCATCATTTTTAGGTGCATAGGCTTCTAATTCTACACCAGTATATACTTCTTTACCAATACCTACTTTTAATGTGCTATCTGCTTTTTGTGTATTAAGCAGAAATTTTTTCATTAATACTGCATCAACACCAGCATCTTCACCGCCGAGTGTTTTCTTTTCGGCTTTTTTCCACATGGTATATTCTTCCAAATCGGCAGCATCAAGTTCTTTTTCATTGATTGTTTTACCCTCATACTTACTTTTATACATGTGGTAAACCCTGTTTACTTCCAAACTGTTTTCTTTTACATTACGGCCATCTTTACCACCTATAAAATTCCAACCGTGTACATCATCAATAAAACCGTTTTTATCGTCATCTTTTCCATTGTTGGGTATTTCACCTGGATTTGTCCAAAGTATAGGCTTTAAATCTTCATGCAAAGTATCTACGCCACTATCTATAACAGCTACAATAACTGTTTTGCTTTTAAGATTTTTACCTTTCACAAAACCGTAGGCTTTATCGGCACTTACACCATAATAACCGGTTTTTTCTTTATCCATTAAGTGCCAGCCTTTGGGAGTTTCTTTTTTACTGGTTTGAGCAAATGCAGCAGCACTAAATACTACAGAGCCTAATAAAAGTGCAGAAAATTTATTCATTTGATTGATATTTATTTTTACGAAAGTAGGTAACCTAAAATTAATGGCAATACCATTTATCACGTATTTTATAATGTTTATACGTTTTACAGAAAATTTAAGATATGAGTAACATTTTATTACAAATCAAACTTTATGCCTTGTGCCAGCGGCAATTTGCTGGTATAGTTAATGGTGTTGGTTTGCCTACGCATATATACTTTCCAAAGCATCGCTGCCACTTTCTCTGCCGCCGCCGGTTTCTTTTTCGCCGCCAAAGGCACCTCCAATTTCGGCACCACTTGTACCAATATTTACGTTGGCTATGCCGCAATCGCTACCATTTTGAGATAAAAATGCCTCAGCTTCTTTTAAATTATTGGTCATTATTGCACTGGATAAGCCTTGTGGTACACCGTTTTGCAGCGCAATGGCTTCATCTAATGTTTTATATTTCATTAAATACAAAATAGGTGCAAAAGTTTCGTGCTGTACAATTTCAAAACTATTTTTAGCCTCGGCAATACATGGCTTTACATAGCAACCGCTTTCGTAACCTTTTCCTTTTAAAATCCCTCCTTCTACCAAAAATTTCCCACCTTCGGCTTTACATTTTTCTATGGCAGATAAATACATATTTACCGCATCTTTATCAATTAACGGTCCTACATGATTTTTTTCGTTTAATGGGTTACCAATTTTAAGCTGTTTGTATGCATTGGCTAATTTTTCTTTGAATTTGTTATAAACAGATTCGTGAATAATTAATCTACGGGTAGATGTACATCGCTGGCCGGCAGTACCTACAGCACCAAAGGCAGCGCCAATTAAGGCCATATCTAAATCGGCATCTTTTGTAATAATGATGGCATTATTGCCTCCAAGTTCTAATAAACTTCTGCCTAAACGTTCGCCTACAGCTTTGCCAACAGCCTTACCCATTCGGGTACTGCCTGTTGCAGATATCAAAGGAATTCTTGTGTCGCTGCTCATCCATTCGCCAACTTCTCTTCCTCCATTTATGATACAACTAACGCCTTCGGGTACATTATTTTTTTTGAAAACAGATTGTATAATATTTTGACATGCAATGGAGCAAAGAGGTACTTTTTCACTTGGTTTCCACACACATACATCTCCGCAAACCCAGGCTAATGCAGCATTCCAGCTCCATACAGCAACCGGAAAATTAAAGGCAGAAATAATACCTACCATACCTAAAGGATGATATTGTTCGTACATGCGGTGTCCGGGCCTTTCGCTGTGCATAGTTAAACCATGTAGTTGGCGAGATAAGCCTACGGCAAAATCGCAGATATCAATCATCTCCTGTACTTCGCCTAAGCCTTCCTGTAAGCTTTTGCCCATTTCGTAACTTACCAATTGGCCAAGTGCTTGTTTATTTTTCCTTAATTCTTCACCCACTTGCCTTACTACTTCTCCACGTTTTGGTGCTGGCCATTGCCTCCATTCGGCAAATGCGGCTTGCGCTTTTGCAATAGTAAACTCGTATGCTTTTTTATCGGCGCCTGTTACGGATGCAATTAATTTTCCATCAACAGGTGAGTAGGAGTTGAGTTTTTCGCCCTTACTTTTTATCCATTGTAAACCTGTGCTAACGCCGTTATTTGTTTTATTAATTTTAGTTGAGTAAGAAATTTCATATAGCATTTTTAGGATGAAAAGGTACGTAGAATTGAAGAACGAAGTAATGAAAAAATGAAAAAATGATGAAATGAAATAATGTAAATTATCAATAAAAAATATGAAGATAATCAACAAACTAAATTTAATACTGTTCCTCTCTATTTGGAAAATCTACACTTTTTTACATCTTTAATATATTGTTGTACAGCACCAGTTATTTGCTCATGTAAATTAAGATACTTGCGTAAAAAACGAGGTTTAAATTCGTTGTTAATGCCCAGCATATCATGCATTACCAAAACTTGCCCATCGCAGTCTTGCCCGGCGCCAATACCAATGGTTGGGATATGTAAGCTTTTAGAAACTTCTTTTGCAAGTGTGGCAGGTATTTTTTCAAGTACAATTGCAAAGCAGCCGGCCTCTTGCAAAAGCAATGCATCTTTTTTTAATTTATTGGCTTCTTCTTCGCCGGTGGCACGTACTGTATATGTGCCAAATTTATTGATGGATTGAGGTATTAAGCCCAAATGCCCCATAACCGGAATACCTGCACTTACAATTTTTTTACAGAATCCAACACTTCTTCGCCTCCTTCCAGCTTAACGGTATTACCGCCACTTTCTTTCATAATACGTATGGCCGATGCCAGGGCTATTTCGGAATTAGATTGATAATAACCAAAAGGGATATCTACCACAATAAGGCTTCTTTCTCTTGCCCTTACTACGCTTTGTGCATGGTAAATCATTTGATCTAGCGTTATAGGAAGAGTAGTAGTATGCCCGGCCATTACGTTACTGGCACTATCGCCAACTAAAATTATATCAATACCGGCAGCATCAAAAATAGAGGCAAAGGAAAAATCGTAAGCCGTTATCATAGAAATTTTTTCACCTGCGGCTTTCATTTTTTGAAGCGTATTGGTAGTTACTTTTTTTATTTCTTTGGTTATTGCTGACATAAAAATTATTTTAGTAAAATTAATGATTCACTTCCTCCCACAAATGCTTCAATAATCCATCGGCCAAGCCAATTTTTGGCACGTAAATTTCTTGTGCATCTGCCCAACGCATAATGTTGGTATAAATTTGCAAGGCTGGTACAATTACATCGGCTCTGTCTGCTCTTAAATTGTAGCGTACCATTCTTTCCTCAACAGTAAAGGCCGAAAACTCTTTATAATAATCTCTTAAAGATTCTAATGATAGTGATTTTCCCTCTTTTCGCTTACTTAAACTAAAAACTTTATTAATATTGCCGCCACTGCCAATTGCCACTACTTCTTTATGGCTTTTGGTTACTGTTTTAATAGTTTCTTTTACTTCGTTCCATTCTGTATCTGTAACCATGTTTTTTAATAACCGGATTGTACCAATGTTAAACGATTTTTTAAATACCAAAATACCGGTACTAAAAAATGAAACCTCTGTGCTGCCACCACCAACATCAATATATAAATAACTGTGGTCTTTATCAAGGTTTTCGGCAAAATGATTTTCGTAAACAATTTGTGCTTCAAAGTCGCCGCTAATTACTTCTATATTTATGCCGGTTTCTAATTTTATTTTTCTAATAATATCCGTTGCATTTTTGCATCTCTCATGGCACTTGTGGCGCATGCTATACTTTTTGCACTTCGTAAGCGTTCATCAAATGCTGAAATGCCTTCATAGTTTGCAGCATCATCCCAATTTTGGATTTTGCTATACTGCCTGTTTCAAATACATCAAAACCCAAACGTAAGGGTACTCGTATTAAATTAAGTTTGTTGAAAGTAGTGTTGCCTTTTTCATCGGTAATTACTTCTGTTATTAAAAGCCTTGCTGCGTTACTGCCTATATCTATTGCTGCTAATTTCAATTACTTAATTGGTTAATTTTGTTAATAAACTACAAACACGAATTTACGGATTAACGGGTAAACAAATTTGCCAATTACCGGTTAAGCTTTTCTTCGGAGATAATTATAAATTTCTACCTGGCTACGTACTTTTTTGGTGTTACGTGGGTTTACATAATTATTAGATAACTCATTATCTAAAATCCGGGCTTTTATGTTATCGCTTTGTTGAATTTTTAAAATATTCTTTAACTCTTCTATAATTTCTTTACTGTAAATTGGGCAAGCTGCTTCAATACGATGATCAATGTTTCTGGTCATCCAATCGGCACTGGAAATAAACACTTTTTCATTCCCTCCATTATTAAAAATCATTACTCTGGCATGTTCTAAATATTCGTCAACAATACTAATGGCTTCTATCTTTTTTAATCCTTTGCTCTCTGTTAACATGCAAAATATGCCTCGTACAATTAAATTTATTTCAACACCTGCTTTTGCGGCTTCGTATAATTTATTAATCATTATCTCATCGCTTAATGAATTTAGCTTTAGTGTAATGGCGCTTTGTTTTTTCTTTTTTGCAAATTGAATTTCTTTATTAATTAATTGTATAAGTTGTTTACGCAAGTTTACAGGGCTTACTAACAGGGTTTTGCAAGATTTTAGAAGAGGTAAACTTAGTTTTGGTTGCTCTAAATAATTAAATATTTTATTTACGTCAAGCATTATGCTTTTGTTGGAGGTAAGCAAACAATGATCTCCATAAACTAATGCTGTTTTTTCGTTTAAATTACCGGTGCTAATGAAACCATATTCAATAATTTTAGTGCCAATTTTCTTTTTTATAATACAAAGTTTGGCATGCACTTTCATGTTGGGTACACCTAACAATACTTTTACGCCAGCTTCATCCAATTCTTCTTTCCATTCAATATTCGCCTCTTCGTCAAATCTTGCCCTTAGCTCCAGCACTGCTGTAACTTGCTTGCCATTGCGTACAGCGTTTGTAAGTGCATTAATAATTTTTGAACGAGATGCCAAACGATAGCATGTTACTTTTATACTTACAACATTTGGGTCAATAGCGGCTTCTCTTAATAAATCAACCACACTGTCAAACGAATGATACGGAAAATTGAGTAATATATCTTTTTTAATAATGACGTCGCTTATGCTATGAACATTGTTAAGCTGCGGATGAAGAAATGGTTTTTTACGTGTGCTTTTTTCCTCAAAAACAATATTCGGAAAGCTCATAAAATCTTTAAAATTATGAATACGGCCACCTGGTATTAAATTATCGTTTCGGCTTAATCCTAATCGTTTAACCAAATAGGTTAAAAGCGAAGGATTTATTGCCTTATCAAAAACAAAACGAACAGGTTTGCCTTTTTTTCTGTTTTTTAATCCTTTCTCAATTTTTTGTATTAATGATGTGGACACATCATTGTCTAAATCAATTTCAGCATCTCTTGTAAGTTTAATGATGTGTGCCGAAAAAGTGTCGTACCCAAAAAAGGAAAAAATGTTGGGCAAACAATACCTGATAATATCTTCCAGTAAAATAATATGCTTTTCGGTTTGTTTAGATGGAAGTACTATAAACCTTGGTAACCTACGAGCCGGAACAGATAGTAGCGCAAATTTTTTGGGTATTGATTTATCTTTTTTAGAAAGAGAGCAAGCCAGATAAATTGATTTATCGTTTAATGTAGGAAAAGTGTGAATGCTTTCAATCATTAACGGAATAATATTGCCTCTTACTTCTGCATTAAAAAAATCTAAAATAAATTTTTGCTGATTTTTTGATAACTGATTTTCGTTGAGCAGTAATATTTTTTTCTTCTTTAATTCCTTAAAATTTCGTTCCAAATGCGATCAAATTCCCTTTGTTGCTCTATTACTATTTCCTGAATTTCTTCTAAAATGCTTTCGGGGTTAATTTCCAAATGCATTTTAGCCTTGCTGCCCAACTCGGCCATGCGATGTAATGCAGCAACCCGAACTCTAAAGAATTCATCTAAATTATTTGAAAAAATACCCAAAAACTTAATGCGTTCTAAAAGCGGCACAGTATCATCAGCAGCTTCTTGTAAAACTCTGGCGTTAAAGGATAGCCAACTTATATCTCGTACAATTATTTTTTTCTTAGGCAAAACGCTTTTTTATTTGAAGATAAATGGATTGATGTTGTTTATTAAACCTTGTTTATTAAATTTTTGTAAATTTTTTGATAGGTTTATTTCTTTATCCTGTCAATAATTGCAGTTGTAGAAAACCCTTCTAGTATTGGTACAATTTTAACTTCGCCTCCGTTGGCTATTACTTCTTTGGCACCAACAATTTGCTCTAAAGTATAATCGCCGCCTTTAACTAAAACATTGGGAGTATTGTATTTATTAAATTTAACGGAGTATCTTCTTCAAAAATAACTATGGCGTCTGTTATAAGCAACGATGCTAAAAGTAATGCTCTGGACTGTTGATTGTTTACAGGCCTTGTTTCGCCTTTTAATTTTTTTACAGATGCATCCGAATTTACACCTACAATTAACACATCGGCAAAACTTGCAGCTTCGCTTAACGAAGCAATATGGCCTTCGTGTAAAATATCAAACACACCATTGGTAAATACCATTTTTTTACTAAGCAAATGCCAGCGTTTTACCTGAAGTGCCAGTTCTTCTAATGTAAAAATTTTATTGGGAATTGATTGCGTTGCTTTCATGTGTAGATTTTTTATTTATGTAGGGAAGAAGTAGCAGACAAATAAGGCCAACTACTAAAATAATTGCAGTAGATACGCCCCAAATTAGCCAACCAAAAGCTTTGCCTAAAGGAGATGCGATGCCATAAATGAGTAATGTTTCCATTACAAAAAACGGAAACGAACCTATGCCTCCGGGTGTGGCAATCATGGCTAAAGTTGCCAAAGCTAAAACAGAACAGGCGGCTTTAATATCGAGGTGCATAGTGCCATCCATTGCCTTAAAGCCAATGTAAATTTGCAATAAATACATGCTCCAAATAAAAAGTGTATGTGCAATAAAAAGTTTTCTTTTCTTTAAATTTTTAATAGAAATAAAACCCTCGGCCAGACCTTTAAAAAAGCTGTTTATTTTGCCAATTAATTTGTTGTGCGGATATCTTTTAAACAGAAGTTTGAAGGTGTAAATTATTCCGAAAATTAATACCAAAGCAATTGCCAGTTTAAGCCAAAGTGGTGTTGCCGAAGCATTTCCTATCTCACTTATTTTTTCTTTAACATAACTGCTTACAACATCTATTTGTATTAAAACGGTTATTGCGATAAAAGCAAAATAGCACAGTACATCAAATGTGCGTTCAATTAAAATAGTACCAACTAGTTTTTCTACTTTTAGTTTTTCGTAACGGGCTAAAAAAGTACATTTTAAAACTTCTCCTAATCTTGGAATTGCAGAGTTGGCTAAGTAGCCAATCATAGTAACGGTAAATACATTTTTTATTTTGGGGTTATACTCTAAAGGTTCCATTAAAAGCTTCCATCGGTAAGAGCGGCTTAAATGGCTAAGCAGCGACATTATTACAATTGGAATAATTAACCAATAATTCGCATTATGAAAAGCATTGAAAAACTCCACTTTGTCCTCTGCCGTCATTCCTTTTAGTTGCCACCAAACCAAAAAAATGCCACCACCTAAAAAAATAATATATTGGAGTATAGAAAATAACCGTTTGTACATAATCGGTTACAAATTACGAAGCAAAAACTGTATATCAAAAACTGTTGTTACAGTTTATTATCGGCTGTAGGAAAAATTACAGTAGGTTTAAATGTTTTAGCTTCTTCAAAAGTTAAACGGGCATAGCTCATAATTACAACAACATCGCCTGTCATTACTAAACGTGCCGCAGGGCCGTTCATGCATATTACACCGGAACCACGTTTACCTTTAATTATATAAGTTTCTAACCTCTCACCATTATTAGCATTTACAATTTGAATTTTTTCAAACTCAATCATATTGGCTGCATCCATTAAATCTTCATCAATAGTACAACTACCTACATAATTGAGGTTAGCTTCTGTAACTGTACAACGATGTATTTTCGATTTTAAAACTTCTATTGTCATAAGTACGCAAAATTATGAGTTATTTTATATTTTTTGTTGACGAATTTGTGGAGTAAATATCCAATATCCTTTATCAATTGTTGAGCACCATATTATCAATTAACCTTACTTCACCCAAAAAAGCAGCGGCAAGTGCAACTAATTTTCTTTTTCCATCCCAATTTTCTAATAATTCTAAGGAATTGGCATCGGCAATTTCTATATAATCAACTTTAAAGCCTTCGGCTGTTAAGTAATTAATTGTTCTTTGTTTTAAATCTTCTAAATAGCCTGGCTTAATTCCTTTTTTTATAAAGGTCAGTACTTCAGATATTTTTACAGCTTTTTCTCTATCTGCTTTATTTAAACGCATATTTCTGCTACTCATGGCAAGGCCATCTGTTTCTCTTAATGTAGGGCAAATAATAATATTGGCAGAACTGTTAATTATTTCTGCCAGCTTTTTAATAACCATGCATTGCTGGTAATCTTTTGACCCAAATACATGTTATGTGGGCTTACAATATCCAAAAGCCTGTGTACCACAAGGCATACTCCCTGAAAATGCCCAGGCCTGTATTTGCCATCTAAAACGGTTTCTACAAAGCCTAAATCGTAATGCCTATTGGCCTCCTGCAAACCCCTTGGGTACATTTCGGTAACCGTAGGTAAAAACAATACATCGCAAGCTGCTTTTTCAAGCATATCAATATCTTTTTCAATAGTGATGGGGTATTTTTCAAAATCTTTGGGGTCGTTAAACTGTGTAGGGTTTACAAAAATGCTGCAAATGGTAATATCGTCTCTTTGTTTAGAAGCCTCTATTAGCGAAATATGGCCATTATGTAATGCTCCCATAGTAGGAACAAAACCTATTATTTTGCCATTTTTTTTGCTTTTTTCTATAAAAGTGGTAATGTCAACTACTGTTTTTAAAACTATCATATTATAATATATTAATGCTCAAATGCCTGTGTAATCTCATTTTCCCCGAAAAAAAATCGTACTTTTGCACACCTTAGTAAATTCCTACTACGAATTTAATATAAAGCAAATGTCAACAAAGAAAAGAATTTTATTCATTGCTAACGAAATGTCGCCCTATTTGGAGCTAACCGAATTTGCAGAGATAATGAACAAATTGGCGGTAAAAGCAAATGATAGTGGGATGGAAGTACGTTGTATAATGCCTCGTTTTGGTGTTATTAACGAAAGAAGACATCGCTTACACGAAGTTGTACGTTTGTCGGGTATAAATGTTTCAATTGATGGGGATGATTATCCTTTACAGATAAAAGTGGCAAGTTTGCCCAATGCCCGTTTGCAGGTATATTTTTTAGATAATGAAGATTATTTTAAACGTAAATCTATTTTTCACGACGAAAATGAAAAATGGCACGATGATAATGCTTTGAGAACTGTACTGTTTTGTAAGGGAGCATTGGAAACCGTAAAAAATTTGGCTGGCCTCCTGATATTATTCATTGTAGTGGCTGGATGACAGGTTTAATTCCTATGTTTATTAAAAAGCTTACAAAAAGAAGCTGTTTTTAGCAACAGCAAAGTGGTATTTACTTTAGGTGAAAGTACTTTTAAAGAAAAATGGGCGCCGAGTTGTTGAAACTTGCTACCATTAATGATTATGTACAAAAAAAAGAGCTTGAGCCATACAAAGATTCTAATAATGTAGCTATGTTTAGAGGCGGGGCTTCTTTTGCAGATGCCATTACTTTTGGAGCAGATAAAGTAGATAAAAAATTAACAGAAGAGTTTTCAAAAGTAAAAGGCAAAAAAGTTTTAAAATTTGATATTGAAAGTGATTTAACAGACTATTTGCAATTGTATACCGACCTTGCAAAGTAGAAAAACATCACACTAACTAAATTTATTTTTTGTGCAGAAACGAAATATACACACATTCTTTTTTCTTGTTTTAACCATTCTTTTTTTTAACTACAGTTGTACCAAGTTAGATACAACAGATATTGGCAGCGATTTAATACCTGCTGTAGATAATGTACACACATTTGCTGATACACTGGCGGTAAATGCAACACAAGGACTTTTTTTAGATAGTACTACTATTAGCAGAACCGATGATTATGTATTGGGACGAATAAACAACGATCTGTTATTTGGAACAACTCAGGCTAATATTTATTTGCAATTCAAACCTTCTTTTTTCCCTTATTATTTTGGTAATGCAGGCGACACTTTAAACGGATTTGGCGCAGGGTTAGATTCCGTAGTATTATGTTTAAATTATAAAGGTTTTTGGGGCGATAGCACAATTCCTCAGCAATTGCAAGTAAGAGAAGTAACAGGGCATGGTACTTGGGATTCTGTTTATTATTCAAATAAAATAAGTTATCAGCCTACAGTAGGAGGTGCGGTAATAGGTTCGGCAAGTGTAGATGTACGAACTTTCGGTACTTACATGAAGTATGCCAACGGTAAAGATTCATCTAAAAACCAAATACGTATTAAACTTTCGCCAGCATTTGCGGCAACATTATATAGTAGAGATACAACCGTAACAGGTTCATTTAAATCCGATTCGTTATTCCGGATTTTATATAATGGTTTGTCTGTTGAAGCTAATGGAACTGGCAATGGCCTAATGTATTCCAATTTAGTTGATACTTCTACAAAATTAGAAATTCATTACAGGCGTAAGAATAATGGCAGGTTAGATACTGTTTACAGTTCGTTTAAAATACTAAATCCCAGCTACTCTTCAAATATTCGTCCATCTTCTGTAGCAAATTATATTCAAAGAAGCAGAGCAGGTTATCCTGTATTAAGCCCAACAACCACTGAAATATATTTACAAGCAACACCAGGCACTTATGCTAATTTAAATATTCCAGGCATATCTGCAATTCCAAATAGTATTATACACAGAGCCGAGTTAATTGTAGAGCAAATTCCAACTAATGCCTTAATGGATAAGGTATTTACTGCTCCAGGTTTTTTGTATCTTGATATTAAAGATACAAGTGTGGTTGATAAATGGAAACCAATTTATTTCGATTTAAATCCCAGTGTATATTATAATCCCGATAATGTAAATGCTTTTTGGCCCAGCGATATTGATTTTTTAAATTATGGAGGTTACAGAAGAGACAAAGTTGATAATTTTGGTAATGCAATTAATTTCTACAATTTTAATATTACACGTCACGTACAACAAATTGTAACTAAGCATACTCCTAACTACAATTTTAGATTGTATGCTCCGTATGAAATATACTATCCTCAATATACTACAGCATCCTATATTGCAGCTCCAATTCCTTACAATAACAATCTGGCCTTTGGCCGTGTAAAAGTAGGAAGCGGCACAAACCCTAATTACCGTATGGTCTTAAGGATAATATACTCTAAAATATAAATAACTTATTAAGATATGTTTATAAGCCCATTGAAAATCTTCAATGGGCTTTGTCTTTAATGGATACACCCTTATCTTTGCAGCCTAAAAAAAAATAATATGCCGTATTTATTTACATCGGAGTCGGTAAGCGAAGGACATCCGGATAAAGTTGCAGATCAAATCAGTGATGCGTTAATTGATAATTTTTTGGCGTTTGATGCTCAAAGCAAAGTTGCTTGCGAAACTTTAGTTACAACAGGCCAGGTTGTACTTGCAGGCGAAGTTAAAAGTAAAGCTTACCTCGATGTACAAGAAATAGCAAGAGGGGTTATCCGTAAAATTGGGTATACAAAAAGTGAATATATGTTTGAAGCAAGCAGTTGTGGGGTACTATCTGCCATTCATGAGCAATCGTCGGATATTAATCAAGGTGTAGATAGAAAGAAAAGAAGAGCAAGGTGCCGGCGATCAAGGCATGATGTTTGGTTACGCAACTAACGAAACAGAGCACTTTATGCCACTGGCATTGGATTTGGCTCATAATCTATTAATAGAATTAGCTGCTATCCGCAGAGAAAAGAATTCTAAAATGCCGTACTTAAGGCCAGATGCAAAAAGTCAGGTAACATTGGAGTACAACGATAAAAATGAGCCGGTACGTATTGATGCAATTGTAATATCTACACAGCACGATGACTTTGATGCCGAAGCTAAAATGTTGGCAAAAATTAAGGCAGATGTAATTAATATTCTTATTCCAAGAATAAAATCGAAGTATAAGAAATATGCAAAGCTATTTAATGATAAAATTCAATATCATATTAACCCAACTGGTAAGTTTGTAATTGGTGGGCCACATGGAGATACCGGTTTAACCGGCCGTAAAATTATTGTGGATACTTACGGCGGTAAAGGCGCACATGGTGGTGGAGCATTTAGCGGTAAAGATCCTAGTAAAGTAGATAGAAGTGCAGCATATGCAACTCGTCATATAGCTAAAAACCTTGTTGCAGCCGGTTTGTGCAGCGAAGTATTAGTACAGGTAAGTTATGCAATTGGTGTTGCAAAACCTACAAGTATTAATGTAAATACCTACGGTACTGCAAAAGTAAAAATGACCGATGGCCAAATAGGAAAGATTGTAGAAAGCGTTTTTGATATGCGTCCTTACTTTATTGAGCAACGCTTAAAATTGCGTAATCCAATTTATAGCGAAACTGCAGCATATGGCCATATGGGAAGAGTACCACAAATTGTAGAGAAAACATTTACATCTCCCGATGGTAAAAAAGTTACTAAAAAGGTAGAACTGTTTACATGGGAAAAATTAGACTACGTAAGCAAAGTTAAAAAAGCATTTGGGCTTAAATAATCAATTTTGCAGATAATATATAAACCATAAGCTTTACGCTTGTGGTTTTTTTATTGTTTCAATTAGACTAATTTTACCAAGTGAAAAATTTCAGACATCAACATCAACGCCCCAAAAAAAATACTTTAGTTGTAGGCAGATCTGCTATTGTAGAAGCATTTAAAACGGGCAAACAACTAGATAGAATATACATGCAAACAGCTGTACATGGTAATCTTATTGACGATATAAAAATATTAGCCGAACAAAATAGTGTGCCAATAAATAAAGTTCCGGCCGAAAAATTAAACAGCTTTAATGTGTTTAATCATGAAGGCTGTATTGCAAATTTCAAAATCCAATACCAAAATTTACAAGATGTTATTTCATTGATTGTAGAGAATGGCGAAGTACCATTGTTCATTATTTTAGATGGAATAACCGATATTCGAAATATAGGAGCCATTGCCCGAAGTGCATTTTGCTTTGGGGTAAATGCAATAGTTATTCCCGATAAAGGGGTAGGTTCTTTAAATGAAGACGCCATTTTAACCAGTGCAGGTGCTTTAGAAAAAATTGCCGTATGCCGTGTAAATAGTTTAATGAAAGCTGTAGATGAATTACACCTGAATGGTGTTAAAGTTTTTGCCAGTGAAATGAAGGCAGAAAAAAAAGTATATGATTTAAATTTTGCAGAACCTTGTGCCATTATAATGGGAGGGGAGGAACATGGCGTTTATCCGGCGTTAATGAAAATTTGTGACGAACAATTTCAAATACCCATGCCCGGCGATTTTGAAAGCCTGAATGTGAGTGTGGCTACTGGTGTAATTTTATATGAAGCATCTAAGCAAAGGATTCAGTCATAAGTCAATAATTAATGCAAACGACTCACCATTTACCACACACCACTCACCTTGTAGAATGCCCTCGTGATGCTATGCAGGGATGGAAACATTTTATTCCTACTCAAAAAAAAATTGAATACATTAATGCTTTATTAAAAGTTGGATTTGATACACTTGATTTTGGAAGTTTTGTTTCGCCAAAAGCTATACCGCAAATGGCCGATACCAAAGAAGTAATTCCGAAACTAAAAATAGAAAATTCTAACACTAAGCTGCTGGCCATTGTAGCAAACGAACGTGGAGCAAGCGATGCAGTTATGTACGACGAAATTACTTACTTAGGGTTCCCGTTTTCTGTTTCCGAAACTTTTCAGCAACGCAATACCAATTCCGGCATTATAGAATCGCTAAGTAGAGTAGAGTGCATTCAAAATCTCTGCAAAAAAAATAACAAACATTTGGTTGTTTATATTTCAATGGGTTTTGGCAACCCTTACGGGGATGAGTATAGCGAAGAAATTGTTTTTAGTTGGGTAGATAAATTAGTTGCGATGGATGTAAAAATAATTTCGTTAGCAGATACGGTTGGTATTGCCACATCAAAGCAAGTGAATAATATTACTAAATATTTAATAAACAAATTACAAGATGTTGAAGTTGGTGTTCACCTTCATTCAACACAACTTAATTGGAAAGATAAGGTAGATGCTGCCTTGCAAGCAGGTTGCAAAAGATTTGATGGTGCTTTAAAAGGAATTGGTGGTTGCCCAATGGCAGATGATGAATTAGTTGGAAACATGGATACCGAGTTGATAATTCCTTATTTTGAGCAATTAAATTTATTAAAGCCCTTAAATAAGGAAGCTTTAAACAAAGCTGTTAAATTGGCTGCAGAAATATTTAGTTGATATTTCTCAACAAAACACCAAATTAGTGTAGTTTGTGTAATTGCTTAAATTCGTGTCATGAACTTTCATTTAGAATTTTTTCCCAAACCATTTGATACAAAAATTGTACATCAGGATAAATTATTTTTGATAGGCTCTTGCTTTACAGAAAACATCGGAAGCAAGTTTAAGCAACATAAATTTTCGGTTTTAGAAAACCCAAATGGTATTTTATTTAATCCTGTAAGCATTGCTAAATCCATTACCTCCTATATAGAAAATAAGCAGTACAATAAAAACGATTTATTTTATCAAAATGAAATTTGGAACAGCTGGGAACATCATACACGTTTTTCGGATGTAGATGCGGATGTTTGTTTAAACAGAATAAACCAATCGCAACACCTGGCACATCAATTTTTAAAAACAGCCGATTGGGTTTTTCTTACTTTGGGGTCTTCCTTTGTATATGAGTTAGAAAATAAAAATGTAGTAGCTAACTGCCACAAAGTGCCAACAGATAAGTTCAATAAAAAATTATTAAGTGTAGAGGAAGTACTGTCTGTTTTGGATAATGTAATGCACCGCATATTTATATTTAACCCTAATGCTAAAATTATATTTACCATTAGCCCGGTAAGGCATTTAAGAGATGGTTTTATTGAAAATAACAGAAGCAAAGCTGTGTTAATACAAGCGGTACATCATTTAGTAAATAAGTTTAGCAAATTATATTATTTCCCGGCATACGAGTTAGTTATAGATGATTTAAGAGATTATCGTTTTTATGCGGAGGATATGGTGCATCCAAATTATGCTGCTACAAATTATGTGTGGGATAAATTAACAGATTGTTGTATAGACGAAACTACCTTACAACTCATGAAACAAATAAATGAAATAAATGCTGCGATAAATCATAAATCGTTTAATCCTACAACAGCAGCACATAAAAAATTTATCGAAACAACTTTAGCAAAAGTAAATAACTTAAAATCCTTACATCAACATTTAAATTTTTATGAAGAAGAAAATTACTTAAGCATTCATCCTTAATGAATTCTATCGCCTCTAACCTCAGTGCTATCCATCAAATCCTTTTCATACGCTAGCCATTCTGCCCAACGGCTACGCACTATTTTTTTTGGTAAATACAACTCAGCCAGGGTAATAAATAAAGTATAATGCCCGGCTTCGCTTTCCATAAACTTGCGGTAAAATTTACGCATATACGCATCATCCAAATCTTCGCGTAAACGCTTAAAACGCTCACAACTACGGGCTTCAATTAATGCCATTATTAATAATCTGTCTAACAAACGTTGCTCAGGGCTGCCATCTTTTTTTTGAAACTCCAATAATTTATTTACATAAACATCTTTACGTTGCTTGCCTAATTTCAATCCTCGTTTATTTAACTCTGCCAATACGGCTCTAAAATGTCCCCATTCTTCCGTTACTATAGGACTAAGTTCTTCTACCAATTCTAACTTATCGCTATATTTTTGTATTAAAGAAATGCAGGTTGTTGCAGCCTTTTGCTCACAATACGCATGGTCGGTTAGTATGTCTTCTAATTGTAATTCGGCCAAATTTACCCAACGGGGATCGCTGGGAAGTTTTAAACCTAAAATATTTTTTACATCTATATTTTCTTCTTTCATCTTACAAAAATAAAATAAACTTTTGTGTATTGTGATGCATGTTTTGTATTTTACAGTATAATATATTTTATGCGATTAATTCCTTTTTTAATAAGCACAGCCGCTACAGCAGGCTTGGTAACTGTTTTAAATTCCACTTTGGTTTTACCTGCACCATTAGGCAAGTTGTTAAGCCCACAAAATGGTGTTTGGCAAAATGCTGAAAAAAACAATGCCGAGTTTAATGCAAATCTTACATTTAGAGAGTTAAAAGGCAATGCTAATGTATATTTTGATGACAGATTAGTGCCGCATGTTTTTGCCGAAAACGACGAAGATTTATATTTTATACAAGGTTATCTGCATGCGAAATTTCGGTTGTTTCAAATGGATTTGCAGACAAAAGCTGCCGAAGGCCGGGCAAGCGAAATTGCCGGCGAAAAAGCCATTGTGTTTGACAGAGAGCAACGACGCTTAGGCATGCGATATGCTGCAGAAAATTCGTTGATGGAAATGGAAAAAATCCTGAACAAAAAAAAATGTTTGATGCTTATACAAACGGGATAAATTCTTATATCAGCACACTTGCCGCAAAGGATTATCCAATAGAGTATAAAATACTTAATATTGAGCCGGAAAAATGGACAAACATTCGTACGGCTTTGCTTTTAAAGATGATGGCCAAAATGCTAAGCAGTGGTACCGAATCGGATTTAGAAAATACCAACGCACAAAGTATTTTTACACCGGATGAACTTAAATTTATTTACCCACAAGTGCCCGATTCGTTAGTGCCTATGATACCAAAAGGTACTGTTTTTGAAAAACCGGGAATAACGCCCATTATACCAGCAAATGCCGATAGTTTATATTTTAATAATAAAAATTAATAGCCGCCAAAGAAACTTTTAAACCCGATGTAAATAACGGAAGTAATAATTGGGCTGTTGCCGGCAGCAAAACCAAAAGTGGGGCACCTATTTTATGCAACGATCCTCATCTTGATTTATCGTTGCCATCTATTTGGTACGAAATTCAATTAAATACACCTACTTCAAATGTATATGGTGCATCTTTACCGGGCAGCCCATTTGTAATAATTGGCTTTAATGATAGTTGTGCCTGGGGCGTAACCAATGCACAAAGAGATGTAAAAGATTTTTACGATATTAAATTTAAAGATGCAAGTAAAAAAGAATATTGGTTTAATAATAAATGGGAACCATCAAAATTACGAATTGAAGAAATTAAAGTAAGAGGCGGTGCCACCATTTATGATACTGTTGCCTATACAGTTTTTGGGCCGGTAATGTACGATGATACCTATACAGGTATGGGGAAAGATGGAACACAAAAAAATGTTTCATCTAATAGAAACCTTGCTTTACGTTGGACAGCGCATGACCCAAGTAATGAAGCCACAACTTTTTATAATTTAAACAGGACAAAAAATTACGATGATTATTTAAATGCTATAAAAACATTTAGTTGCCCGGGACAAAATTTTATTTTTGCCAGTAAAACAGGCGATATTGCATTGTGGCAGCAAGCGAAATTTCCTGCAAGATGGAAGGGGCAAGGCTTGTATGTAATGCCAGGGCAAGATAGCAGCTATATGTGGCAAGGCTTCATACCACAAAATGAAAATCCGCATAGCAAAAACCCTGAAAGAGGTTTTTTAGAAAGTGCTAATCAGCGACCGGTTGATTCTACTTATCCATATTTTATTCCGGGTGCTTATTTAACACCAAGAGGCAGATCAATTGAACATTATTTAGGTGCAATGAATGCAATTACACCAAATGATATGATGCAGTTGCAAAATAATTATTACAATATTACTGCAAGTAACATTACACCAACTCTTAAAATATATTGATGAAGCTGCTTTAAACAGCAGCGAAAAAAAATATTTATATATTATTAATCAATGGGATTTAATGGCTAGTGCCGATAGCAAAGGCCAAACTGTTTATCAAACATGGTGGAGCAAATTGCAAGATTTTATTTGGAACGATGATTTGAATGTATCTAAAACACCGGTTCCATTTCCAACACAACAAACCACCATGGAGTTGCTGCAAAAAGATACGGCATTAAAATTTATTGATGATATAAATACGCCGCAAAAAGAAAATTTGAAAGATGCAGTTACAGCAACTTTTAAAAAGGCTGTTGTAGATTTAACTAAATATGAAGCAGAAGGTGGTATTGAATGGAAGAAAATAAACAGGCCGGGTGTGTATCATTTATTAAAGGCAAACCTTATGCCTTTTGCAAGGCCAAACCTAAATGTTGGCGGCTATGGCGATATAATTAATGCTACCTACGGCAGCCACGGCCCAAGTTGGCGCATGATAGTAAGCCTTACTCAACAAACCGAAGCGTATGGCGTATATCCCGGCGGGCAAAGCGGAACCTGGGCAGTAAATATTACGATGATTATATTAACAATTGGGTAGAGGGGAAATATTTTCCATTATGGATGATGAATAAGGCTGAAGCAACGGATAAAAGAGTAATTGCTACTATCAATTTTAAAAAAAGGATAAATAATTTATAAAATGAAATTCTTAACATCTATACTATTAACTGCATTATTAAGTTTTGCAGCTTGTTTATATTTGCCTTGGTGGAGCATTGCTGTTACTGCATTTGCTGTTGCGGCTTTAATACCACAAAAGCCCGGCAAAGCGTTTGTAGCTGCATTTATAGCCTTATTTTTATTGTGGGGTATTTTAAGTTTTTGGATTAGTAATAATAACAATCACCTATTGGCACATAAGGTATCTTTAGTAATACTTAAAATGGATAGCCCTTATGTGTTAATGTTAGCTACTGCAATAATTGGCGCATTGGTTGCCGGATGTGCAGCATTAAGTGGTAGTTATTTGAGGAAGAGTAAGTGAGCAGGATTTATAGGATAGTAATTTAATAGCAACTTTAGTTTTTCACTAACATATTCATTCATAATTTAGTGGCTTATAAAGCCACTGCATGAAACTATTTTTTACAGCACTTACATTTTTATTTTCAATAACATCATCTTTTGCCCAAAAACTTTACGGTACTGTTTTTACCGATAAAGGCGATTTATTGCCTTATTCATCCATAACCATTAAAGGAACATCCATTGGTGCAAGTGCCAACAATAGAGCTAAATATTCGTTTAACTTAACGCCGGGTACATATACACTAGTTTGCCAGCATGTTGGCTATGCCAAACAGGAAAAGCAAATACAAGTACAAAAAAATGATATTGAACTTACCTTTATTTTAGCAGAACAAAAGCTAAATATGAATGAAGTAGTTGTAAAATCGGGCGGCGAAAACCCTGCATATGCCATTATTAGAAATGCCATTAAAAAAAGATCCTTTCATAATAACGAAGTAAATGGTTTTTCCTGCAATTTGTACACAAAAGATTAGAAGACGCCGATAGAAAAGGAATGGGCTTAGATACAACCGGGCAAGGAATAATTTATTTATCCGAATCTATTGCTAAAGTATTTACACAACAGCCCGATAAGTTTAAAATGGAAGTGCAAAGCAGCAGAGTTAGTGGCAGCAATGGTTTTGGGTTTACCTTTCCTTCGTTTATTAGTTTGTATAATAACAACGTTAAAGTATTTACCGAAAAATTAAACCCCAGAGGTTTTGTATCGCCAATTGCCGATGCTGCTTTAAGCATGTATAAATACAAGTACTTAGGTACATTTTATGAAGATGGTAAAGATGTGCACAGCATTCAGGTTATTCCTAAACGTAAATATGAGCCACTTTTTTCGGGTATAATAAATATTTGTGATGGCTCATGGCGTATTCACAGTTTTGATTTAAATCTTACCAAAACATCTCAGCTGGAAATTTTAGATACGCTTCAAATTACTCAAATTCATGTACCTGTTGGCAACGATATTTGGAGAGTAAAAAACCAATTACTGCATTTTAATTTTAATCAATTTGGTATAGATGCTGTTGGAAATTTTTTAAATGTGTATTCTGGTTACGATATTAATCCTGTTTTCCCCAAAAAATTCTTCGATCGCATTGTTATTAAATACGATACGGCTGTAAATAAAAAAACGAAAGAATATTGGGATACCATAAGGCCTGTGCCATTAGAGCAGGAGGAGAAGAAAGATTATATTGTTAAGGATAGTATTTTTCAATTGCAAAAAGATTCTGTTTGGAGTAAACAAACAGTTGATTCATTGAGGAAAAAACAAGGCAAACTTAAGTTGTACAAAGTTTTTTGGAATGGCATTAACCGAAATCATTACAGCAAAACAAAAGGTTATAAATGGGGTGTAGAGCCGTTGATTAAAAACCTGGAATATAATCCTGCCGAAGGTTTGGTGACAAATGTTATTACTTATTTCGAAAAAAATCTTGCAAAATCTAAAACACATCTTACTATAGAACCCAACTTGCGCTATGGGTTTAGTAATACACATTTAAATGCCTGGGTAAATATTTATTTACGTACAAGAGATTGGAGTACCGATAAAAAAATAAAACGACAAAGTTGGTTTTTATCAGGAGGAAAAAGAGTAAGCCAGTTTAACAAAGAAAGTACCATGTTGCCTTTAACAAACAGCATAAACACATTGTTTTGGGGCGATAATTTTATGAAAACATACGAAAACTATTTTGGCAGTTTAGGCTTTTCAAAACGATACGAAAGCGGCTTACGCTTTGCTTTAAATGCTTTGTATGAAGACAGAATTCCGTTAAATAATACAACCAAATTTACCGTGTTTAAAAAAGATAGTACAAACATAACACCCAACTATCCATACGAAAAAACAGGTGTGCAATTTACGCCTCATCAGGCATTTGTACTATCGTTTGATGTTAGTATAAAACCCGGACAGCGCTACATTCAATTTCCAAATAATAAAATAAGTATTGGATCTAAATATCCAACATTTAGTTTTAATTACACAAAAGCCATTGCTAATGTGTTTGGGAGTGATGCCAATTTCGATAAATGGCGCCTAACCATTAACGATGATAAAAACTTTAAGTTAGCCGGAACGCTTAAATATAAATTTGGTATTGGCGGTTTTTTAAAGAAGAAAAATGTATTTATACAGGATTATCAACATTTTAACGGCAACCGCTCAATAGTTGCAAGTGAGTATGTAAATAGTTTTCAATTAGCAAAATACTATGCTAATAGTACCGATGCAAGTTTTTATTCCACTGGGCATGTTGAGCATCACTTTAATGGATTACTCACCAATAAAATTCCTTTGTTTAAAAAATTAAACTGGTATTTGGTTACCGGTAGTAATGCATTTTATGTAAATAAAAGCAATAACTATATAGAGGCATTTGTTGGAATTGAAAATATTTTAAAAATATTCAGGGTAGATTTTGTTGCGGCTTATGCCAATGGTGCAAAAGGCCTTACCGGCTTTAGAATAGGAACCGGAGGGTTACTTGGCGGCAGCATTAAAACCAATACTTCCACATCTTCCCGTAACCAATCTATAAGTATAAGTTTTTAAAATTTTGTATCTTTGGGAAGTTAAATTTGGTTTGCCCTGCAAGCATCCAATCACTTTATGATTTTCCGATTATATTGGAATCAAATTAAAAATTATGCCGGTATTACACAATCGCCTTAGTCAGGCCGAATGTAAAAATTATTGTCTTATGAAACAGAACCTCGTACAACTATTTCTTTTACCAATACTTTGTAATTGAAAACCCTCAGGAATTTAGGGATATATTATACAAAAATTTTGATGCGTTAAAAATTTTTGGCCGTATATATATTGCTACCGAAGGAATAAATGCACAAATAAGTGTTCCATCCTCCAACTTTGAAGCCTTTAAAACATATTTGTATTCAATAGACGCCTTAAACGGACTGCGATTAAACATTGCAGTAGATGATGATGGCAAAAGTTTTTGGATGCTTAAAATTAAAGTGCGTAATAAAATTGTAGCCGATGGTATAACAGATGCAAATTTTAGCATGCAAAACAAAGGGAAATATGTGAACGCAATACAAATGAATGAGTTGCTAAAAGATGAAAATACTGTGGTGATAGATATGCGTAATCATTACGAGTATGAGGTTGGGCATTTTGACAGAGCTATTGAAATACCCAGTGATACTTTTAGAGAACAATTACCTATGGCAGTTGATATGATGAAAGGTAAAAAAGATAAAAACATTATTATGTATTGCACCGGCGGCATTCGCTGCGAAAAAGCCAGTGCATACATGCTGCATAACGGTTTTAATAATGTATTTCATTTAGAAGGGGGCGTAATTAATTATGCCAGGCAAGCCAAAGAAAATAATATACCCAGCAAGTTTATAGGTAAAAATTTTGTGTTTGATGACAGGCTGGGAGAGCGGATTACCGAAGATGTGATTTCCAAATGCCATCAATGCGGCAAACCTGCCGATACACATACTAATTGTAAAAATGATGGTTGCCATTTATTGTTTATCCAATGCGAAGATTGTGCAAAGCAATTTGACGGATGCTGCACAGAAGAATGTACAAACATTTATCATTTACCGCAAGAAGAACAAAAAGAATTACGTAAAGGAATAGATAAAGGCAATCAAATTTTTAATAAAAGTAAACAAAGGTTACGGCCAAGGTTAAATGAAAAATAACTAGGCCGGCAACTCAATTATAAAATTGCTTCCTTTACCCGGTGCACTTTCAATAAATAATTTCCCGTTTATTTTATTTAGTAATTCCTGTACTAAAAAAAGACCTAAGCCACTTCCTTTTTCGCCTTGTGTTCCTAGAGTGCTTTCTGCATTATTATGCAGTAATTCTTCTGTTTTTTCTTTGCTCATGCCTATGCCTTCATCTTTTACCGAAATAAATTTATTGGCTTTGTTTGTGTAAGAGCTGATAGTTATTGTACTGTTTTCATTACTGTATTTTACAGCGTTGGTAATTAAGTTTCGTAAAGCTATTTGTAAAATGTTGGTATCGCCAAATGCATTAGCAGTTGTTATACTTTTATTAAATTGAATCCCCTTTTGTTCTGCCTGTGCTTTGGCTGTAAGTATGGCGTCATCAACACAATCTTCAATATCTACGGAAACAATTTGTGGTGCTGTGTTTTTTATTTGCATGTTAGCCCAGGTTAATAAATTATCCAACATGTCGCCGGTTTGGCTAACAGCTTGTAATGTTTGTTTCTTAAATTTTTCTTTTTGCTCTGGTTGCAAAGCAACATTATCACTAAGTGTAAGATAGGAGCGTAGCGTTACCAATGGATTTCTTAAATCATGGCTGATAATACTAAAGAGCCTGTCCTTTACATGATTTAAGGTTTGTAATTCATCTTTTTGTTTATTAATTAATACATTTTTATCGGTAAGTAAAGTATTTTGGGTTTTAATTTTTTTATAAAAAAAGCTTAGTCCCATCAAAAGTAATGCAGCTCCACCTGCTAATAGTATAAAAAAATTGCGTTGATTTTTTTGCTTGTTTGTTGCTGCTTCGCTTTTGGCAATTTGGGCATTCTTTTTTTCTATTTGATAGTCTGCTTCTAATTGGGTTACTTTATTTTTAGTATCATTATTATAAAGGCTGTCTTTTAAATCGTGGTATTTTTTTAAAAAATACACCTCATTTTTGTAATCGCTTTTTGTTTCGTATAGTGCAGATAAACTTTTGTAATTGCTCATTTCAATATCTATTGTACCTGCTTGTTTGGCGTAATCCAAACTTTTTTCAAACGCAGCTTTTGCATTTGTAAAATCATTTCCCTTGGCATAAGCCTCACCGTAATTAATGTATAACGAAGCCCACAAATCCGGATTTGTATTTCTTTTTTGGTAAATGGATAAAATGGTATCGTAACAATTTAACGCTGTTTTAATATGCCCTTGATTTTTGTGTGCAATACCAATGGTAGATAAGCTATTGGTTATTACCATGTCGTTTTTTAATATTTTACCAATGTTGTATGCTTTTGTAAAATATTGGATAGATGTATCAAATTTCCCCTGTTTATCAAACACAATGCCTTTTGCAAAATATAAATGGCTTAACTCAAAACTGTCTTTTTGGTTTAAAATAATTGTTTCGGCTTTGTTATAATACTCCAGCGCCTTGTCAAATTTTTTCAGGTCGCTGTATACATCTGCAACGTTAATATAAGCCGGACCAATTTTAGTAACTACATTATTTTTTTCGTACAGTTTTACAGCTTTCAGGTAATTATCTAAAGAGTTGTCAAAATTGTCTTTAATTCTATAACAAAATCCATTTAATACATATAATCTGCCCAGCCTGATGTTGTCGTTATTGTTTAATGCAATAGGTATAGCTTTTTCAAAATACTCGTTTGCTTTTGCCGGGTTTGTAGCCATATAAATATTTCCAATGTTCATAATGGTTTTTACTTTGTTAGTATCTACTGTTTCAACGTTAAGGCATTTAGCAAACTATCTATTTCTTTAGATTGTTGGCTAAATAACTGGCAATAGCATATAAGAAAAAAAATGGTGCTACGTATTTTCATTATTTAAAATAAGGTTTATAAAAAACGTTTAATAGCCTGATTGCCAATAATGTTTTGCATTACATTATCGGCGTATGTTGAGCCTATTGTAAGTTGTATTTTGCCTAATTGTACCGCATTGTTGTCAATTGCAGTAACCTTTTGTTTATTTACCAAATGTGTTCGGCTTATTCGCAAAAAAGTAGTAGCTGGTAACTGCTGCTCAAAATTTTTCATGCTTACCAACGCAATTTTCTTTTCGCCGGTTTGTAAATAAATGTTTACAAAATCGCCAAGCGATTCGGCATAAAGCACATCGCTAAATGCAATGCGTAAAAAGGCACTTTTATCTTTTATAAAAAAAGATTCATCATCTTTTCTTTGAAAACCTTCTTCGGCAGAAATTTCTCTTTTTAAGCTTTTCAACATTTTTACTTTATCTATAGCTCTCAATAATCTTTCGGTGGCAACAGGTTTTACCAAATAATCAACCGCATCTACATCATACGCCTCGGCAGCATAATTCATATGCGATGAAATAAATATAATAAAGGGAAGTTTATTTAAACTCTTGGCAAGTTGTATTCCGGTTAAGCCGGGCATTTCAACATCTAAAATTACTAAATCGGAGATAAGGTTTCCAGTTGTTCTCTGGTTTCAAATGCATTTTCGTAAAACACACAGGCATCTTAAATTAGGAATACTATTTAATTGCTGAATGGTCAGTTCTCTGTACAGAGAATCATCATCTGCAAGGATGTAACTAAGTGAATAAGGCATAATTAAAATAAAATTAGTTATTATCCTTTATAAATGTTCATCTACTTTAAAAATCTGCTCACCTACTTAAAGTAACATTTCATCAACTTGTATGTAAATATGTAAGTTTGAATTGTAGGTTTACACTGGTTTTTCATAGGATATTGGATTAAAACGGGACTGAATTTCTATTCTGGTCCCTAAATTTTTAAATTGTAAAAAAATACTTTACGTTCATTAAACATAAAGAGAAGGCTTAATTGATATTCAAACCATTTGCCTTATCCTCAATCCCACAGTTTTTTGTGGGATTTTTTTATAATGCAGCAATTATTTTAGTGTAGGTTTCTTCATCGGAGAGATTTTTTGACACAAATTTTTCTCCAATCACTTTTTCATAAAGTTCTATATACCTGTTACTTATGGTTGTTATCCATTCATTGGTCATTTCGGGCACCGTTTGCCCTGTTTTGCCCATAAAATCATTTTCAATCAGCCATTCCCGTACAAACTCCTTGCTGAGCTGTTTTTGTTTTTCGCCTTTTTGTTGGCGTTCTTCAAATTCATCTGCATAAAAATATCTGGAGCTATCGGGTGTGTGTATTTCATCCATCAAAACAATTTCATCGCCAATTTTACCAAATTCATACTTGGTATCTACCAAAATAAGCCCTTGTTTGGCGGCAATTTGTTTCCCTCTTGTAAATAAAGCCAAGGCATATGTACAAAGTGTATTCCACTCCTTTAGCGTAGCTAATCCTTGTTTTACTATTTCTTCGGGTGTAATATCTTCGTCATGGCCTTGGGCAGCTTTTGTGCTTGGTGTAATAATAGGAGCAGGAAAATAGTCGTTCTCTTTCATTCCATCTGGCATTGCAGCACCACATAACGTTCTTTTACCTTCTTTGTAGGTACGCCAGGCATGGCCTGTAAGGTTTCCTCTTACCACCATTTCTATTTTAAATGGGTCACATTTTTTGCCAATTGCCACATTTGGAGCCGGAGTAGATATTAGCCAATTTGGGCATATATCCTTAGTGGCGTTAAGCATATATGCAGCTATTTGGTTTAAAACCTGTCCTTTAAAGGGTATAGGACGAGGTAAAATAACATCAAAAGCCGAAATACGATTGCTTGCAACCATTACTAAAATATCGTTATTTAGGTAGTAAACATCTCGTACTTTACCACTATAAAAATTTATCTGATTGGGGAAGTTAAACTGTGCCATTTTGCTAAATTAATATGGATATAACTACCAGCCTAAATTTGATTATATTTAGATTTCAACAAATGTTTAGAAATAAAATTTTAATGTAAAAATAACAATACGTATTTTGCCGTATATTTAAAACCAAAAAAAAGCAATATGAAGAAAATTACAAGCTACTTGGTTACGTTGTTGTTGGCTAATGTTTTATACATTAATGCCTTTGCACAAAATGTAACCATAAGCGGTAATGTTAGAAACAGTAGCACAAAAGAAGGTGCAGGTGCTGTTTCGGTTACTGTAAAAGATGGTACAGGTGGTAATTATACCGATGATAAAGGTAATTTTAAATTAGTTGTAAAAAGCCTGCCTGTTACGTTATTAATATCGTCTATCGGCTATGAATTGCAAGAAGTTACTTTTACTACTGCCTCCTTTATGCAGGTAGAATTAAAGCCTACGAATGCATTAGGTACAGAAGTAGTAGTTTCGGCAAGCAGGGTTCCGCAAAGAATTATGGAATCGCCGGTATCCATTGAAAGAGTTAGTGCCGCTAACTTGCGTACAGCGCCAGCTGCAAACTTTTACGATGTAGTACTTGCTTTAAAAGGTGTAGATGTAACTACATCTTCCTTAACTTTTAAAACACCTACTACCAGAGGTTTTAACGGAAGCGGAAACACTCGTTTTAATCAATTGGTGGATGGAATGGATAATTTAGCACCGGGCTTAAACTTTTCGGTTGGTGCAATTATTGGTTTAAGTGAGTTAGATGTTGATAATATTGAGTTATTATCAGGTGCGTCATCAGCCCTATACGGTCCGGGTGGTATGAATGGTACTTTACTTATGACCAGTAAAAATCCATTTAAATATCAAGGTTTATCGTTTTTAGTTAAAGAAGGGATAATGAATACCGATCATCGTCAGAGGCCGGCATCTCCTTACCATAATTGGAACATGCGTTGGGCTAATAAAGTATCTGAAAAATTTGCCTTTAAAATTAATGCTGAACTAATTTCTGCAAAAGATTGGATGGGTACAGATACAAGAAACTATAACAGAATAGGCTCTTTAGGAAGTGTAAAAGCTGGCAACAGGCAAACAGATCCTAATTATGATGGAATTAATGTTTATGGAGATGAAACAACTGTTGATATTCGTGCATTTTTTGGAAGTATTGCTAATAATTTACCAGGGAGCAGCTAATTTTATTAATGCCAATGGTTTAATGAATACTGCACAAAGTGTTTCCCGTACCGGATATACCGAAAGAGAGTTAGTAAATCCAAACACTATCAACTTTAAACTTGCCGGCTCTTTACATTACAAATTGTCCGAAAATACGGAAGCTATTTTAGCAGGATATTGGGGTACCGGTAATACCATTTACACCGGTAGCGACAGATATTCTTTAAAAGACTTTAAAATGGGTCAGTATAAGGCCGAATTGGTAAATAAAAACTGGAATTTAAGAGCTTATACTACACAGGAAAATGCCGGCGAATCTTATAATGTAACCGCTACAACAAGGTTGTTTAACGAGAGTTGGAAAAAATCGGTTACAACAGATGCTGCAGGTAATCCTACACCATTATCTACAGATTGGTATATACAATATGCATTCTCTTATTTAAGTAATAGAATGAACGGGATGACAGATTACGATGCTCATCAAGCTTCAAGAGCTTTGGCAGATGTAGGAAGACCTGTTGCCGGTAGTGCAGCATTTAAAACTGCTTACGATGCTATTCGTAAAAAACCAATTTCAAAAAATGGCGGTTTATTATTAGACAGATCTGATTTATATGCAATAGAGGGTAACTATAATCTATCTTCAATTACAGGTAAATATGCCGATGTATTAGTGGGTGCTAATTTTAAAACATTTGTACTAAACTCAGAAGGAACATTATTTGCCGATTCAACCGGAGCTATAAAAACTTCTGAATATGGTGCCTATATTCAAGCTTCTAAAAAAATTGGTAAAATGTTAAACCTAACCGCATCGGGCAGGTACGATAAAAACCAAAACTTTAATGGCCGCTTTACTCCAAGAGTTACAGCTTTAATTAAGGTTAAAGAAGGAAATAATATACGTTTATCTTATCAATCGGCTTATCGTTTCCCAAGTAATCAGCAACAATGGATTAATTTACAAGTAGGTAGTACACGTTTAATAGGTAGTAATGCTTCTTTTGCTCAGTACATTGGTTATAATACTAATCCTTTGTACACTTATGATATTGTACCGAATACTTCAACCAGAAAAAATTTCAAAACATTTACACCTCCGGCAGTTAAGCCAGAATCGGTTAGCTCATTTGAAGTTGGTTACAAAGGTTTAATGTTAAACAGTAAGTTATTGATAGACTTATATGCATATTTTGGTCAATACCAAGATTTTTTAAGCAGAACGAATACAGTACAAACAACTTCTGGCGTAGCAGCAGATACTACAAATCCTAATAAGAGAAGAGATATTTCGGTGGTAGTAAATGCACCAGATAAAGTTAAAACTTTTGGTTTTGGTATAAGTGCAGATTACAGACTGCCTTTAAATTTTGTGATAGGAGCCAACCTTTCATCGGATGAATTAAAGGATGTGCCTGTTAATTTTGCAGCTAATTTTAATGCGCCAAAATATAAAACCAATTTAACAATTGGTAATTCGGGTTTTGGGGCTAAAAAACGCTTAAGTGCAAGTTTAGCTTACAGATGGCAGCAAGGGTTTTTATATCAGGCAGATTTTGGTAACGGAAACATACCCGATGTACATACTTTAGATGCACAAGTAAGTTTTAAATTGCCTAAAACAAAATCTATTTTAAAATTTGGAGCAAACAATTTGCTAAACCAATATTATTATAATGCAATTGGTAACTCACAAATAGGTGGTTTATATTATGTAAGCTTTGGTTACAACGTTTATTAATACTTAACCAAGCCAATTTTAAAATTTTAAAAAAATAAAAATGAAAAAAATATTTAAAACACTAAATTTTTCTTTGTTAGTGATTTTGTCAGGCATTTTCTTTCTAACATCTTGTAATAAAGATTTAGAGCAATTTGCGCCTATTCCAACGCCTACATATCCTACAGGTAGTGGTATTGCTGCTACACTTGCAGCAAACTCAAACTACAGTTTTTATAATGCACTTATAACAAGAGCAGATAGTGGAGCAGCTGCAGGTACAGGGCTTAGGGCAACACTAAATGATCTTACAAAAACATTTACTTTATTTACTACGGATAATGCAGGAATGAAACTTTTTGTTAATTCTCAATCTGGTGGTCTTGTACCATTAACAGCACCTGATGCAACTTTCTTAGGCTTTATTGGTGCCAATGTACCTGTTGCAAGTGCTGCTGGGATTGTTCAATATCACATGGTTGGACAAAAATTCACAGCAAGTTCATTTGGTTCTGCATTTCCAAACTATCCGTTAACAAGTCAAATAATACTTGACCCAGCCCAACCATTTGTAAGAATGCCTATTTTTCCAGTAAAAGGAACTACGTATTCTTATGTTAATACAATGCCATTAACTACTCCTGAAATTGTTGCAGCTAATGGTGTTATACATACTACCTTTTCAGTTGTAGCCCCATTGCCGGCAAAACCTTTAGTTACTTTACGTACATTAATAAATGCAGATGCTAGCTTAACCTACTTTAAAGCTGCCATTGCCCGTGCAGATAGCGGCCAAGTTGGTATTAGTGGTGTTGGCCCTTTTGGTTTGCAGTTTGATTCATTAATGAATTATCCTGTTACTAATATGACGGTTTTAGCGCCTAACAATACAGCATTTCAAACGTTAATTTTTGGTTTAGTATACTCTCAGGTTTTAGCTGCTACAGGTAGTACTAGTATAGCAACTACACAAGCAAATGCTGCAGTTGCTGCAGGCCCGGCTTTTTTAAATACAAATAATGTTTCAACAGCTTTAATGAGAGGTGTTGTAGCTTATCATATTTTAGCTTCAAATAATACTGGTTCGTATAAGCCCGATATCAGAGCGTTTTCTGTTAATTTTTCACCTACAGTAAATTCTTTTGCTAAAACACTCGTTAATGGTTCGGTTGCTGCACACCCTGGCATAATGGCGCAAGCTACTTTTACCGGCCCTGTAGTTACTGGTTTTAAATTTACAGGTATGGGTACGTTTCCTCCTGGAGGAGCGCCATTTAGTGGCACTGCAGCTAATGCAACTTCTTGGGATAAAATGGCTTTAAACGGTGTGTTACATGTTATTGACAGAGTATTATTGCCACAGTAATTAGTATATTTTATTTCTGATATTAAAAATCCTCATGTGTTTGCATGAGGATTTTTGTTTTATGAATGATTTTGCAAAATAATTTTTGCAACAATTTTATCTATCGGCAACAGTACATCTTTATCAGAAAAATGGTTTAAATCAATAAGCCTAAAGGTTTCTATTTCTTTTGTTTCTTGGTACTTTGCCATTTGATAGGTATCAAACTCAAATGGATTTTCTCTTAATGGAACTGTTATTTCTTCTAAGGCAGTAACGTAATAATAAATAGAAATTATTTGATGAGACGGATTAAATGCACTTACCTGAAAATAATCGGTTGTATAAATATGATTTCCAACTTCAACTCGTAAATTCATTTCTTCTAAAAATTCTCTTTTAAGGCAGTCTCTTGTGCCTTCACCAAACTCTAAACCACCACCCGGAAATTTGGTGATATAAGAGCCTCGTATATACTCATCACTAACTAATATTTGATTGGCTTCTGTTACCAAAATACCGTAAACTCTTATATTAAGCATTATTTCTATTTTTTAAGGCGTTTCCAGTAATTCCATACTACAAAGGCTAATATGGCAAAGGCTAATATTACCGGTACCCAAAATGCATAATGAGTGTCTTTGTAGGGGATAGGTACATTCATACCATAAATGCTGGCTATTAATACCGGAATACTTAAAAATATAGTAAGGGTGGTTAATCTTTTTAATCCTTCGTTTTGATTGTTACTTATTATACTGGCAAATGCATCTAACGTACTGCTTAAAATATTGGTATACGTATTAGCCGTTTCCAAGGCCTGCGATGTTTCTACCACTAAATCATCTAAAAAATCCTTTTCATCTTCGGTTAATTGTAAAATATTTGTACGGGCAAGTTTCATCATTAATAGTTCGTTACTGCGTAATGCAGTAATAATGTAAACTAAGCTTTTTTGAATACGCATTAAATGCAATAATTCTTCGTTTCTGTTAGCATCGTACAATTTTTGCTCTAACTGATTGCGGCGGTGGTTAATTTCTTTAAGATATTCATGAAAATTGGTGGTTACCTTTTCGAAAATTTTAAGCACCATCATGTTTTTTTTATCGGGATGGCGGTTTTGAAAACTATTCAGGAATTTTTTTATTGCTTCATTTTCAAAAGAATTTACTGTTACAATTTGATTATGTGTTAAAATAATACAAATGGGAATGGTAATATAAAAAGCATCGCTATCGTTAAACGAATTGTTTTCGGTAGCAGTTTTTATCACAATAAGTTTTACATTATCATCTATTTCGTAACGGCTTCTTTCATCAATATCTAACGAGTCTTTTAAAAAATCTATCGGTATATCAAGGCTTTCGCTTAGTTCGGTAAACTCTTCCTGTTTTAAAGGAGGCAGCACATTTACCCAACTGCCAATTTCGGGCTTATCAATAGCAATCGTTTGATGTTCTATTATTTTAAAATATTGAATCATTTGCTGCTTGCTGTAATATTATTAATAGTGTTTGTGTGATGTTGTGTGTGATATATGGTAAAATAACAAAGCTCTCTTAATGTTATTTTACCTAACAATGGGTGTTTAATTAAATAATTATCCAAATCTTCTTCGGTTCTGTTTTTAGTTAAAGATTTTACATAATGTTGGGTTACTTTATCCCACTGGTGTAAAAGATTTTCTTTTTTTGTAAAATCTTTTGTGGGCTTTGGTACAAACCTTGCACTTGCAACAGCGCCTTGCTGTAATTTTAGTTTATATTTCTGTACCAACTCCTCATAGGTTTTTGAAGTTCTGTTTGGCTTTCCGCCAATCCAGCGAATTAAAAATTTTGGCAGCCAAAATGCCAATGCCGAAATGTTGGTAGATATTAATAAATGCTTTAAATTATCTGCAACAGACCATTTGCCATCAACGCTTTCAAAAAAAACAGCATCATTAACATTGCTGCAAATTGTGGAAAAATTTGTTATTACTTTTGTTGTTTCGCTTAAGATGGCTTCTTTTCTCATAAATCTATTTCTCCTTTAAATACAAATTGTGCAGGGCCACAAAGCCAAATATTTTCAAAATTTTCGTCATCCATTTTTTCAAACTCTACACTTAAATTTCCGCCAATAGTTTTTACTTCAATTCGGTTAAACCCTTTTTGATTGTGTGCACTTACCAACGCTGCAGCTGTTACACCCGTTCCGCAGCTAAGTGTTTCATCTTCTACGCCACGTTCGTACGTACGAACATATATATCGTTTTCATCAGTACGTTCAACAAAGTTTACATTAATACCTTTTTCTGCAAAGGGTTTACTGTAACGAATTTCACGGCCTTCAAGGGCAACATTTATCTCTTTTACATTTGCAGAAAATTTTACATAATGCGGCGATCCGGTATTTAATATTGCATAAGTAGCATGTTCATCTACATTGTTTACATCTGCCATTTTAAGACGAACATGGCCTTTTTCATCTATCTCTGCTACATGTTCCCCATCAATTGCAATAAATTTGTAAACAGATTTGTGTATACCGGATGCGTAGGCAAATTTAACCAAACACCTGCCCCCATTGCCACACATGCTGCTTTCATTCCCGTCGGCATTAAAATAAATCATTTCAAAATCGTAACCTTCTTTATTTTGCAAAAGCATTAATCCATCTGCACCAATGCCGTATTTTCTGTTGCATAAACGATTAATTTGTTGAGTAGATAATTGGCCAACTTGACCTGCCCTGTTATCTGCAATAATAAAATCGTTGCCGGTGCCCTGATATTTATAAAAAGTTAAACCCATTAAATATGATCGGATATGATTTGAAGTGTTTTTTTAATTAAGGATTCAACTGCTGCGCCACTATCTTTGCTAAACTCTTTTGTAATACGGTTGGCAACAATGGCATTTAGGGATAGGCAATGGTGTCCTAAAATTTTTCCCATTCCATAAATTGCCGATGTCTCCATTTCAAAATTACTTATTCGATGATTACCAAAACTAAATTTTGTAAGGTTATCTATTAACGATGGATTTGCCAATCCCATTCGTAATACCCTGCCTTGTGGTCCGTAAAATCCGGGGCAAGTTACAGTAATACCCTGATGATAGCCGTTAACAAAATGTTTTAATAATGCACCACTTGCACTGCAAACATGTGGTTGTGCAAACTTGCTGTTCAATTGGGTTTGCGTAATAAATTGTTGTACCAATTGTTCCTCTTCACTATTGGCAGGGTATTGATAAAAATTGAGTAAGTTATCTATACCTAAACCATGAGAGCTGGCAACAAAACTATCTACCGGAATATCTTTTTGTAAAGAGCCGGAAGTGCCAATGCGTATAATGTTTAGTGATGTAAGCTGCTCTTTTATTTGTCTGGTTGTAAAATCTATATTGGCCAAAGCATCCAATTCATTTATGGTAATATCAATATTATCTGTACCAATACCTGTGCCTACGCAAGTAATTCTTTTTTTACCAAGGTAACCTGTGTGGGTAACAAACTCCCGGTGTTTATTTTTGTATTCTATCTTGTCGAAATATTTGCTTACTTCTGCAACTCTGTCGGGATCTCCAACGGTTATAACGGTTGTTGCAATTTCTTCTGGCCTGCAATCCAAGTGGTAAATAGCACCACGGCTGTTAATAATTAATTCTGATTCGGCAATGCGGTTCATAGTTGTATATTTTGATTTTCAAATTTCGCCATTAGTATTTACAAAATAGAATAAAAAATACCTTATTTTTGCAAACGTTAAAATGGTCCTTTGGCCGAGTGGCTAGGCAAAGCTCTGCAAAAGCTTCTACAGCGGTTCGAATCCGCTAGGGACCTCAAAAAATGCCTCGATACCATATCGGGGCATTTTAAATAAAACGGTTTATGGGTACAAAAATTTTACATTGGCTAGGTGTATTGGCGGCAATTACTTTACTAGTTTCTTGCTTTTTGCCATGGGCTTATTATGCCGATATTAATGAAACCTTTACAGGGTTTTACAGTTACAAAAATAATTATGGAAAGCCAGGCAAATTTTTGATGGCTATTGCCATATCGGGCTTGGTGTTTACTCTGTTACCAAAAGTTTGGGCAAAAAGAGTAAACCTTTTTTTAGCAGCACTAGGTTTGGGTTACGCAATTAAAACGTATGTATTATTTACCAGTTGTTATAATGCTTATTGCCCACAAAAACTTACAGGTATTTACGTAATGCTAATTGCATCAGCAGTATTGTTAATTTCTACAGTGTTTCCTAATTTAACCTTAGGGCCAAAAAAAGATTAACTTTTATTACTTTCTTTAACCCAAGCATCTTTCAGTGTTACGGTACGGTTAAATACCAAATTTTGTGCTGTAGAATCCTTATCTAAACAAAAATAGCCTTTACGTATAAATTGATAACGCATTGAGGCGGTAGCATTTTTAAAGAAGGCTCAATGTATGCTTGCTTATTATTTGTAAAGAATTGGGGTTTATATAATCTTTAAAATCACCTTCTTCGCTACTGGGGTTTTCTACTTTAAACAATCTGTCGTACAAACGAATTTGGGCAGATGCGGCATGTGCAACACTTACCCAATGTATTACACCTTTTGTTGCAAGGCCACTTGTATCGTTACCACTTTTACTTTCGGAGAAATAGGTGCAATTAATTTGGGTCACATTTCCTTCGATATCTTTTGTAAAACTATCGCACTTAACAATGTAGGCACTTTTTAAACGAACCATTGCTCCGGGTGCCAGCCTAAACCATTTTTTGGCTGGTTCTTCCATAAAATCCTCTCTTTCTATCCAAAGCTCTTTACTAAATGGTAGGGTGCGGTTGCCCAAACTTTCATCGGGACCGTTTTCGCTGGTTAATTCTTCAGTTTTATCATCTTCATAATTACTAATTACCAATTTTATTGGATCAAGCACAGCCATTACACGAAGAGCAGTATGGTTTAAATCTTCTCTTAAACAAAATTCAAGCAAACTAAAATCAATTACGTTTTCTCTTTTGGCAATGCCCACTTTATCGCAAAATGTACGAATGCTTTCCGGTGTAAAGCCTCTGCGCCGCATGCCGCTTATGGTAGGCATACGGGGGTCGTCCCAGCCACTTACATGTTTTTCGTTTACTAATTGTAATAATTTACGTTTACTCATTACAGTATAACTTAAATTTCGGCGGGCAAATTCGTATTGATGAGAAGGGTAAATTTCTAATTTTTCGATAAGCCAATCGTACAATTCTCTGTGTGGCACAAACTCCAGTGTACAAATGGAGTGTGTAATATTTTCGATAGAATCACTTTGGCCATGGGCAAAATCGTACATGGGATATATGCACCATTTATCGCCTGTGCGGTGATGGTGAGCATGCTTAATACGATAGAGCAAAGGATCTCTCATCAGCATATTATTACTGCTCATATCAATTTTTGCCCGTAGTGTTCTGGTGCCATCGGCAAATTCACCATTTTTCATCCGGGCAAATAAATCTAAATTTTCGTCAATGCTTCGGTTTCTGTAAGGGCTTGCTTTTCCGGCTTCGGTAGGTGTAGCTTTCAGCCTAGCTATTTCTTCAGAGGTGGAAGCATCTACATACGCCAATCCTTTCTTTATAAGTGTTATAGCAAACTGGTAAAGGTTGTCGAAATAATCTGAGGCGTATAATTCATTTTTCCATTCAAAACCAAGCCATTTAATATCTTCTTTTATACTGTCTACATACTCTGTATCTTCTGTTACCGGGTTAGTATCATCAAAACGAAGATTAGTATAACCGGGATATTTTTTTGTTAAGCCAAAGTTGAGGCAAATGGCCGTTGCATGGCCCATATGTAAATAACCATTGGGTTCGGGAGGAAACCTTGTAACAATACTTTTGTATTTACCCGATTTTAAATCGGATTCAATAATATCTTCTAAAAAATTTAAACTCTTTTCTTCGCTCATTAGTACAATTTGAGCGGCAAATTTACCAAAAGAAATTCATTATTAAGCCCTGCCCATTTTTTTAAGATGCATGGCATGAGAAACAATAGCATGGCGCATACGACGATACTCAATATATTTTACACCAAACTCCTCACAGGTTTGCTTAACTATTTTGCTAATAGCAGGGTAGTGTATGTGAGATATTTTTGGAAATAAATGATGTTCTATTTGAAAATTAAGGCCACCAACCAACCAACTGATTAATTTGTTTTTTGGGGCAAAATTAGCAGTAGTTTGTATTTGATGTATTGCCCACTCGTTTTCAATTTTGTTTGCATCGCCGGTTGGCATTGGAAAAGCTGTTTCCTCTACCGTATGCGCTAATTGAAATACTACACTTAAAACAAGGCCGGCAACCATTGCAATTATTAAAAAGCCTATCAACCACTTTACAAAACCTACCATAAATATTGGCAAAACTATCATAGCGCCGTAATAAGCAATTTTAGCAATCCAAAATGCAAAATGATCAAAAGTGCTCATTTTTTTAAGAGGAACACTACCAACTTTTTGTTTAAAATATTTTGTATAATCGGTAGCAAAAACCCAAATAATTAAAAGTTGTGTATATAAAAACCAAACATAAATATGCTGATACTTATGTATCCAATATTTTTTTTGAGTGCTGCACATGCGTAACATTGGCCTGATTTCAATATCATCATCGATACCATCAATGTTGGTATAAGTATGATGAATAATATTATGTTTGGTATTCCACATAATTGCACTTGCACCTAAAGCATTTACAGAAAATGCAGCAATTTTATTCCAGATTTTTTTTGTGCTAAAGCTGCCATGCCCGCCATCATGCATTACGTTAAAGCCAATGCCGGCGGTTAATCCGCCCATTACAATGCATTCTAAAACAGCCAACCAATTTGGCGGTGTAAAAAATACAAGGTGTACAAAAAGAGCAATGTAAACGCTCCAAAAAAGAATAGCTTTAAAATAAAGCCCAAAATTACCTGTTGGTAGTTTTTTTTGCTTCTACGAAGTATTGGTTTACTCTTTTTTTAAGCTCCTGATGAAAGTGAGATCCATTTACATTTAAAAATTTAGGGGTTGTCATATAAATATTTTTTATTTAAGTACTTTGTTTTATTAAGGCATCAAAATTTTTGAAGCCAATTGTTTTTTCGCTTAAAAAGCCTTCAGCATATTTTACTCCAATCATTTTACCAAACCATTTATGCCTGTATATTACACTGTCTAAAAAATCGGGAGTAGAAATATATGTTTGCGGCCCATCAATATCCGGCGCATGAAATTGAGTTGTGTATGCTTTTATAGCTTCTAACTTTTCTTCAAAAACATCCGAAATATCTACCACAAAATCGGGCTTTATAAATCTATCCTGAATGTAATTTAATACATATTTAGGACGCCACGCCAATTGTTTTCCCCATTGTGTTGAGTTTCAATTTTTTGCAAGCCGGATAAAATGCAGCATCCGAAACCATTTTTGCCGAGCGGCCATGGTCGGGATGCCTGTCGGTTGGTGCGTTACACAAAACAACTTCTGGTTGATATAGTCTTAATGCCGCAATTATTTTGCGTTGATTGGGTTCATTATTTTCAAAAAAACCATCAGCCATTTTAAGGTTATCTCTAACATCTACCTTTAAAATTTTGGCAGCATTGGCGGCTTCTGTATACCTCGTTTCTATGGTTCCTCTTGTACCTAATTCGCCTTGTGTTAAATCTATTATGCCCGTTTTTTTTCCATTATTTTTTTCAACCAACAATACACCTGCACAACTTAGCTCAACATCATCGGGGTGTACTCCAATAGCCAGAATATCTAATTTCATTAAAAAGAAAAATTTAATGCAATTTACGACATTTAAGCCACTTGGTTTGTTAAAGTAAAATAGATGGATTAGCTGCTTTGATAGCCATACATACGTTGCACTTCTTGTACAATCTTTTCTATTTCAGCATCTTCGCCGGTTGGGTCGTAGGGTTGTTTAAGGCTGCTGTTAAAGAAAAAAGCAATGGTTTGATAAAACCTGGCCATTACACCCCCTTTATATTCTTTTATTATTTCGTAGCAATTATTGCCTGTTTCTCTGTTTATAAGCTTCATAAGCACACGGCCCTGATAAACGGATAAGTTGGTTAGTGGTGTTGTAAATTCTTTTTTAAGTTCTTTCTCTCTGGATTTTATGTATTCCTTTTTATCGTCTTTTTCGGCAATGGTAGCAAGTTTCGCATTCATTTCGTTCATTAATGCTCCTGCTCTTTTTGCGTAAGGATAGGTAACATAAATAGCATTGCGTAATCTTGTCCAACTGGCAAGCCGGGCTAATTGTTCGGGTGTAAGTTTGCCGTTAACAACAACATCATCTAAGGTTTTAGCTTCTAATGTATCGCCATTGTATATTACTGCACCTGTAATAATAGTATCTGTAACACCTGTGGTTTGTGAAAAAGAAATGTGCCCAACTACTATAAGTGTAAGTAAGATGAAAACAATTTTATATGCTAAAGACTTTTTCATTAAAGTAAAATTACATATTTAGGTAATACTTACGCCTAATTTGTAAAAAGCTTTTAACAGTTTAGTTAGCAAACAAAAACATGTAAAACATACTTATTGCTACAAAAGAAGTGCAAGGCCGGCATAAAGGGGCGATAGTTTAGCCCTGTGTACTGCACTTAAAATAAAACCTAATGCCATAAATACCAAGCCTATCCAAACTAAATTAATGTAAGGAAATACATAGGCTTTAAGTGTTACAAAATCTATAGGATTATCGGATTCTCGTACGCCTAACTTAATTTTTTATCCTTGCCGCTTCCAACACCAACAAAACGAACAAATAAATTTTGTGCGTATATAGTATCATCTTTAGGGATAGCTTCGTTGCCTTGTACTTGCAGCAATGGCGTTGCTTTGTAGCGCATACTATCTTTACTGTACACCGTAACATCAGCCATTAGGGCTAAATCGTTTTGTGTAAAATGATATTTTTCGTTATTGGGGTTAGTTACTACTTTATTTAAAACCATGTAACCCTTGCTGTAAAAAGCTGTGTCGCCTTCGCCCACTTCGGTAACATTAAATTTTGCAGTATCGGTTTGGTTATCTTTATTAAGTGTAAATGAAATGTATGTAAACACATCTTTACCAAAATAAGCCTTGGTATCGGGATTACTGCTCATGTTATTGTCCTTCATTAAATACACATCGGGTTGCAGTGTAAAGCTTTCGGTTATTTGGTTAGTTTTAGCATCTTTTTTACAAATAAAAGTTGATAAAAACGCCGCCCTTTTCGTGACCTAACGAATCTTTAAATAAGTAACCTCGTAGTTGCCCATTTTTACAGGTACTTGCCTAATTACGGTTAAGTTATCTTGCGGATTATCTTTTTGCCTTGTCATTGGATCGGTACCGGCAGGAAACATAATACCATTTACATTACTATTGCTAATAACTTCTTTATTGGCCGATGAAATTAAAATACCCACAATCATTAAAGCAAACCCAAAATGTGCAACAGAGCCGCCGGCAGCTTTTAAATTGCCTTTTAACCCACTAAAAATATAAGCAGCATTTGCAACTACCGCATAAATGCTTGCAAAAGCAGCAACATAAATAGCTATTAAAAAACCGGTGCCTTGCTTAGTGTAAGTAAACGGATAAAATATTGCCAATAATAATGTAATACCTGCCGCCACTAAAGTAGGCAATGCAATTTTTTTAAGTAATAGGCCAGATGGTGTTTGTTTATACTTAAAGTATTGTGTTATAGCTGTAAGAAAGCCAATAATAATAGTAACCATTATTATTACTTTGTTGTACGAAAACTCAACATCTTCCGGCTGCGCCAGTTTAGATCCAAATATCTTGTTATAAACCGGGATAGATGTTTTGCCAATTATAAACATTGCTGCTATAAACATTACCAATGCGCCAATAAACATCCAAAATTCTCTGGTATCTGTTTTTTCTTCCTTGATTTCCTGCGGAATTTTTTTACCATTTATCAATAAAAGGATAAGCGGCGGAAATGTAAATACTGCAACAAATAAGCCTATTAATATATTGGTGGCTTTGCCAGGATCGGTAAAAGAGTGTACAGACGAATCGCCTAAAATACCTGTTTTAGTTAAAAAGGTAGAGTAAAGAACAAAAGCCAATGTTAAAAATGCAAACAAGTAACTTGCTTTTAGAGAATGGCCTGTGGCATTATAAATTACCATAGTATGTATGCCGGCTACTAAAATCATCCATGGAACTAAGGATGCATTTTCAACCGGATCCCAAGCCCAGTAGCCCCCGAAAGATAATGATTCGTACGCCCATTTTCCACCCATCATTATACCTACGCCTAAAACACAAGCACTAAATAAAGCCCATGGAAGTGCAGGTTTTACCCAATTGCCAAAGCGTTTAGTTTGTAAGCCTGCATAAGCATATCCAAAAGGTATAATGGTACTTGCAAAACCCAAAAATAAAATAGGCGGATGTATTACCATCCAATAATTACGCAGTAATACATTTAATCCAACACCATCTTTTATAAAAGTTAAATAATTAGGCTGGCTAAATATGGGTCCGTTTATTTCGTTACGGGTTAATGTAAATAAGCTGCTACCAATTCTTACCTGGCCAACATAAATGCCCAGCATCATTAATAATAAAAAAAACTGTGCAAAACTTACCACCGTCATTACAGGCGCTTCCCATTCTTTTGCTTTACGCATAATAAAAAGGCCTAAAATACTGTGCGATAAAGCCCAAAGTAAAAAACTACCTTCTTGTCCTTCCCAAATACATGCAAGCAAATATTTTGCCTCCAACTCTTTACTTGCATGTTTGTATGCATACATGTACTCAAAATAGTGATGAGAGCAAATATTATAAATGATAACAAATATGGCAAGTACTGCAATTATTTGTGTAATAAAAGCAATGCGGCTAAACCGTAACCAACTGCTTTTTTCTGTTAAATCGGTTTTATAAGCCGATGTAAAATACCCTATAGTAGAGAGGAGGGAAGCAACAAATGCCAAAATAGTTAAAAAATGACCAAGCTGGCCTATAAATAAGTGTTCGCCTTCAAATTGCATAAATAATGTTTGCTATGTGAGATGACTATTTTGTTTTCAAAGAGTCTGAATATTCATTACCTACAGTTGATGGAGTGCTTACATTTGAACCTTCACCACCCGAAACTGTTTTTTCCAATTGCTTTTTATCGTCTTTATACTTGCTTGGGCATTTCAACAAAATATCCTTGCATTCAAAATGATCGGCTTGCATTTTACCTTTTAAAACAATACGTTCGCTTTTTTCAATATCGGTAGGTTTGCTGTTATGATAAATCACTTTGGTTTGTCCGCCAAGACTGTCAACGGCATAAAAAGCCAAATAGTTTGGGTTGTTAATCGGATCGTATTCAATAGGTTTTGTTTTATCTAACTTGGCTATTAAATGTACAAACTTACCTTGTTTTTTTTGTGCAGATGAAATGGTGTCGTAGGTAGAAAAATCGCCTGCCGAAAAAATAATAAGCGCAACAATTGTAACCGCAATGGCTACAAGCATTATAATGTGTGTTTTTTTCATGTATTTATTTTATTGATTTTAGCCACAATTTAAAGGACTGTATTCTGTGGGTTAAAAAATCTGTGCAAAAGTACTACAAAACATGCTTTATGTTTGTATTTGTTTATAAACTTTACAATTATGTTAATATGCTAAAATCTTGCCAAAAAACTTAAGCATTTGGTTATTTGTTGTATTAAATATTTTGTTACAAAATGGGGAAATATATTTTAATTTCTGTCGCATGTACGTTTAAGAGTTACCTATCTTTGCAAGGTTTTTATTTTATAAAAATGCTTTTACGCTCACTACAATAAAAAATAATGGCAGATCTCTCAACATTCGACCCAAACTCGGTTGGAAACCCTAACAATAATATTTTTGGCTTACCCTTTGAAGAAGCCGACGCCCAATTGGTAATTCTTCCTGTACCTTGGGAAGTAACAGTTAGCTATACTGCAGGTACCGCAAGAGCGCCTGAACATATTTTTAAAGCAAGCCTTCAGGTAGATTTATACGACCCTGATGTAATTGACGGTTGGAAGAAAGGGTTTTACATGAGAGATTGCGATAAAAAAATTCAATTTAAAAGCGATTATTTACGTAAGGAAGCCGAGCTATACATTGGTTATATTGCCGAAGGCGATAGAGTAGAGGACAACAAGTTTATGTGCAAAACGCTTAAGGAAATTAATGAAGGAAGTGTTTATTTAAATAATTGGGTTTATGAGCAAACAAGTGCTTTATTAAAGCAGGGTAAATTAGTAGCACTACTTGGCGGCGACCACAGCACCCCGTTAGGTTTTTTTAAAGCCATTGCCGAAAAGCATGGCGATTTTGGCATTTTGCAAATTGATGCACATTGCGATTTACGTGTAGCGTACGAAGGATTTAAATACTCACATGCTTCGGTAATGTATAATGCGCTAACCGAAATTGAATCACTAAAAAAATTGGTGCAGGTTGGAATAAGAGATTACAGCGAAGGTGAAGTAGAATATATTGCCAATAGCGATTTTAGAGTTATCACCTATTTTGATAAAGAAATAAAAGAGCGACAATACGAAGGCCAAACCTGGCGCACCATTGCCGATGAAATTGTAAATCATTTGCCCCAAAACGTATTTATTAGTTTTGATATTGATGGATTAGATCCTAAGCTTTGCCCACATACCGGTACACCGGTACAAGGTGGTTTTGAAACAGAGCAGGTTTTTTATTTGTTTAAAAAAGTATTGCAAAGCGGCCGTAAAATAATTGGGTTCGATTTAAATGAAGTTGGTATTTGTCACTATGAATGGGATGAAAACGTAGGTGCCAGATGTTTATTTAAGTTGTGTAATTTATTGGTGGCAAGTAATAGTTAAGCATGGATGCAGATTATACTTTTGTTTTAAAGAGCAATAAAAAGGTATTATTGCATAGAATTGTATGGATTTGGTATTTACTGCTTTTAATTATACTTTTTTTATTTTCAATAGGTATAGGCACGGCAGGTGTAGCTAACAATTATTTTATACGACCAATAACATTGTTTTTTTTCGGCATTATTTTTTTTGCTAAAAGAAAGGATGAAAGCAAGTTTATTTTTTTTTACTTAGGCGTACTCCTCGTTTCGGTACTTACCATTTTTCAAGTTTTGGGAATTTATTTTGCCATTAGTTTTGTGTTGTTTTTTGTTTTATATATTGGTTTTCTGCCAAACCTACTTTTATAAATTTTTCGCAAACCTTCATAACAATCACAAATGGATTTTCAACACGAAAGATAGAATGGAGCCAATTGAACAATGTAGTTGTAAAAGATAATATCCTTACTCTTGACTTTAAATCTGATAAACTAATTCAGGAAGAAATAATTGAAGATGCTGATATCAATGAACCGGCTTTTAATTCGTTTTGCAGTAATTTAGTTTTTTCTTAAAATTATTTATGGAATTTCAATGCAGTAGCATCTTACCAAAAAACTACTGTTATGAATACCAAATATTCCCTCCACGTAGTTCATCCGGCTTTTGAACTACTAAAACGTTCGGCAAAAGTTCTTCATTTTATAGCCGCCGCCGCTATTTTATTAAATGCGTGGCATGAGTGGCAATTGCATAACGAAAGCCTTGTGGTTTGTATTACGCAAGCTATTTTGGGTGTAGATATTTTACTGCTGATTTTTTTTACCGGCAATTTACTACTCGAAAGCCCAAAGCTTAACCTGATTTTTAGGTTTATAGAAACGCTTGTTTTATTTGGTATTTCTATCTCGTTATTTTTTAATGGCCATATTGGTTTAGGCTTGCTTCATTTAGTCGCTGCTTTTGGTTATTTCATTCTTTTGCACAGAGAAGCCAGAGTATTAAAGAATGAAGATGTAGAAATTAAAGCCACAGGTATAGTAATACCTAATTTAGTAAAAGATGTAGAAATAAGTTGGGCTGATATTAAAACCATCATTCCAAAATATCACAGTGTAATAATTGAAACACTCAAAAACAAACGAATTGAGTTTGATTTACGGCGGAATTTAAAAATTGATGAATTGCAGCAGATTAACGATTTTTGCAGCAAACATTTGATAAATGGATAGTTGGTAAATGGATAATTGATAATTTCCATAGCTCTGTATCCATAAAAAACATTATCAATTATCAATAATGCAAAGTCCTTATATTTTATACTCCGACGGCGATGGTAATATTTTTGAAGATACATCCTTGTACGTAACCGGCCGCAGCGGTTGGGATGCAGTACCGGTAGCAACCGAAGATTGGATTGAATTGCCCGATGGCGGAAACCTTTACGAATTGCCCGGACGCAGAGGCATTGGCATAGATGTACAAACTGGCCAAATGCGTTTGTGTGAAAAAGGTTGGGCAGTTGCTGCATTTATACCACCTGCACATACCGGTTTTATATATGGCAGCATACGAAACTGCCGACGATGCACCAACTCTTCCTTTATTTTGCTATACTGCAGCCGGATGGCTGAATGATAAATTTTATGTACCGGCCGTACGTATTGAGCAAGACATTAGGCAAGAATGTGTTGGCTACAATGATGAACTAATAGAACAAGGCGCAAGTAAACTTTTGAAAAATTACCCAAACAACCGTTTGGTAAAGCACCTGATGGAAAATTGTTGCATGACGTATACTTGTCCTGCAGCCCGAAATTTTGCTTTGGGCAGATGGGAGTGCCCTGTGCCATCATCGCCTGCATGTAATGCCAATTGTATTGGCTGCATAAGTTTTCAGCCACAGGAAGAAACCATTGTAAGTACACAAGACAGACTAACTTTTAAACCAACTGCCGAAGAAATTGTAGAATTTACCGTACCACATTTAGAAACTGCACCATTTCCATTAATTAGCTTTGGACAAGGATGCGAAGGCGAGCCACTATTAATGTGGGAAACCATTAGAGATGCCATTGTAGAAATACGTAAGCATACCAATAAAGGAAGCATAAATATTAATACCAATGGCAGTAAGCCCGATGCCGTAAAAGCTTATGCGAAGCTGGTTTAAATAGCATGAGAGTAAGCATTAACAGCGCAAGAGAAAGTATATACACTCCGTATTATCGGCCCAATAATTATGTATTTGCCGATTTAATTGAAAGCCTTAAAATAGTACGCAGTTACGGCGGTTGGACAAGCCTTAACTATTTTGTTTTTCCAGGAATGACGGATAGCGTGGAAGAATACGAAGCCTTACGCAGCTTAATTAGAGAAACTGATTTGTGCATGATACAATGGCGTAATTTTAATATAGACCCCGATTGGTATTTGGGTAAAATTGGCGTAACCGAAACAGGCGATTTTATTGGTGTAAAACAAATGCTATCTTTAATTAAAGAAGAATTTCCCAATTTAAAATTTGGTTATTTTAACCCAAGTATGGAAAGAATAAAAGGAAATTTTGAGGAAGATTTTGCACATTAGTTTACAAAATTAAAAGTACTTTTAAAATATAATCGTACATCTATGGCGCCTGAAATTAAATATCATACAGCAGCAAGAAGAATTATTGCTGCTATTATCGATGGGCTTGTACTTCTTCCCTTAGGATTAACTGGTGATTTATTTAGGAAAGGTGTATTTCATATTGATATAGTCTCATATGATTTGTGGGATTTACTTTTTGGATTTACAGGTATTATTTATTCAATATTCTTTCATTACTATTATGGGCGAACAGTAGGTAAAGCATTAGTTGGCTTAAAAAGTTTTGGATGTTACTGAATCAAGAAGATTGACATTGTTTGAATCATTCAAAAGAGATTTAATGTCAATTATAGTACAGGTATTTTTATTAGCTTATTACTTTTTTGAGCAGCAACAGATGGAGAAGGAAATTTTAATTTCAACTTAGGGATGAATAGCTCAGATTTTATTGAATATTCATATATAATATGGGTAATTGTTGAATTGATAACGATGCTCACAAATCAAAAACGTAGAGCCGTTCATGATTATTTAGCTAATTCGGTTGTGGTAGTTTATAACTAAAATGATTGATGTTTTACTATCTGTACTCCCCAAAAACCTTCCTCAACTCATCCGCAATTTCGCCTAAAGTGCAAAAGTTTTCAACCGCTTCAACTACGGCGGGCATAAGGTTTTGGGTAGATAAGGCTATTTTATTTATGTTACTTAAACATGCCATTGCTTTTGCATTATCTCGTTTTGCTTTTAATGTATTTATTTTTTCAATTTGTATTTGTTGTATGCTGTCATCAATTTTAAAAACAGGTGTTGTGTTTTTTTCATCTACCTCAAATTTATTAACGCCAACAATTATTTTTTCGCCTGTTTCAATTTTTCGTTGGTAATCATAAGCACTACGGGCAATTTCATCTTGCATAAAACCAGCTTCAATGGCTGCAACGCTACCGCCCATTATGTCAATTTTTTCTATAAGTTTCCATGCTTCGGCTTCTACTTCATTTGTTAACGCTTCTACAAAATAGCTGCCTGCCAGCGGATCAACCGTATCTGTTACACCGCTTTCAAAAGCAACAATTTGTTGTGTGCGTAAGGCAATTCTGGCAGCATCTTGCGTTGGTAAACTAAGTGCTTCATCAAATCCATTGGTATGTAAGCTTTGTGTGCCGCCTAAAACTGCGGCCAACGTTTGTAAGGTTACACGGCTAATATTATTTTGAGGTTGCTGTGCGGTAAGTGTACTGCCGCCGGTTTGTGTATGAAAGCGTAGCATCATGGCCTTAGGGTCGGTTGCCCCTAAATCTTTTTCATAATAGTTGCCCACATTTTTCGGGCAGCTCTAAACTTAGCTACTTCTTCAAACAAATTGTTGTGCGAATTAAAGAAGAAGGAGAGGCGTTTGCCAAAAACATTAATATCAACCCTTTTTCCAAAGCCGCTTTCACGTATGCTTTCCCGTTACTTAATGTAAAAGCAATTTCCTGTACAGCTGTGCTACCTGCTTCTCTTATATGGTAACCCGATATGGAAATGGTATTCCATTTTGGAACCTCTTTGCTGCACCACTCAAAAATATCGGTAATAATACGCATGCTTGCTTTTGGCGGATAAATATAAGTGCCTCTGGCAGCGTATTCTTTTAAAATATCGTTTTGTATTGTGCCGCTAATCTTTTTTAAATCGGCACCTTGCTTTTTTGCCAGCGCTACATAAAAGGCTAGCAAAATAAAACCACTTGCATTTATTGTCATGGAGGTAGAAACATCTTCTAACTTAATGCCTGCAAAAAGTGTTTCAATATCTTCCAGGCTATCAATGGCAACGCCCACTTTACCTACTTCGCCATCGGCAAGCGGATGGTTGCTGTCGTAGCCTATTTGTGTAGGCAAATCAAACGCAACACTTAAGCCGCTTACACCTTGCGATAATAAATAATGGTATCGTTTATTACTTTCCTCGGCTGTTGAAAAACCTGCATACTGACGCATGGTCCACATTTTACCTCGGTACATATCGGATTGTACGCCTCTGGTAAAAGGAATTCGCCTGGTTTTTCGGTGCATGGCACAGGCTCAGTATATAATTCTTTTACTTCAATTCCGGAATCGGTAAAAATCTTTTTTTTGTTTCCCATTTGTAAAGATGTAGTAGGTTAAAGAATTTTCTTTGCTTCAAATCGTAAAGCATCTAAAACAATTGTGCTCAACTCTGCATTGCTGGTTGCTGTATATTCCAGCAGGCGTTTACTTAATTCAATACCGTTTGCCTGCGATGGTAATGCGGCAGCCAATTGATTAATTATATAAATGTTTTGATCTTTTAAATTGGTGATGGCTTTCCACATATCACCACTCATATATATTTGCTGGCTTACATTATACTCGTACTCCGATTTTATTTCATGCTGTAAAGCTAATTGCAAATCAACCACATTTAAGCCATTCGTTGGCGTACGGGAAACTAAGTTTTTTAAAGATGCTCTTTCGGCAAACAAAGTAAGCCTTTCGTAAGCTTGTAGTTTTAGTTTAATAGTTTCGTTGTTTATGCCTAATCTTTCCTTTATTTCATCCTTCATCCCTTTAAATTCGGCTAAAAGCCAGGCAATGGCAATAAAGAATAGGAATAAGGCACCAAAAAGTATGTTTTGTACTGCTTGCTCAGATAAATTCATAATAAAGAAAATGTTTGATACAAAATTAGTGGATTATGGTGGATAGTGGATGCCGGATACAGGATACTGAATGTTAACTGATATTTTTTTGATAATCTATTAGACAATATGAAAAAGGATAATAATAAAATTCCAATTTCGAAAATAGAGTGATGTAATATTATCTAATTTTGTATAAAGATTTTATAACATGGAAACAAGCACAAAAATACCAGTAACATTAACCACTGGCGCCATTACAGAAATTAAGCGATTAATGCAGGAAGATGGATTTGATAATACGCAATACCTACGTGTAGGAGTTAAGGGAGGCGGCTGTAGTGGTATGACGTATGTTTTGGGTTTTGATGCAGCAACTGAAAAGGATGAAAAGTTTGAGATTGACGGTATTCCATGTGTAATGGAAAAATCGCATGGTATATATTTAACAGGAATGGAGGTAGATTGGCAAGGCGGTTTAAACAGCCGTGGGTTTACTTTTAGTAACCCTAATGCAAGCAAAACCTGTGGTTGTGGAACCAGTTTTGCAGTTTAACAAAATACATATTTCTACAATATCCAGACTTAATTAAACATTAAACCTAAAGTGCATTATATCTCCATCTTGCACTAAATATTCTTTTCCTTCAATACGTAATTTGCCGCTTTCTCTGCAAGCAGCTTCGCTTTTTAGTTCTACAAAATCGTTGTAAGCAATAACTTCTGCTTTAATAAACCCTTTTTCAAAATCGGTATGTATAACGCTGGCTGCTTGTGGCGCTTTCCAGCCTTTATGTATCGTCCAGGCTCTTACTTCTTGCACACCTACGGTAAAATAGGTAGATAAATTAAGTAGTTTGTAAGTAGAATGAATAAGCCTGTCTAAAGCAGGTTCGGTCATTTTGTATTCTTCCATAAACATGGCTTTATCTTCCGGATTTTCAAACTCGGCAATTTGGGCCTCAATAGCGTTGGTCATTATTATAACTTCATTGCCTTCGTTTTTACAGCTTCAATTAAAGCATCAGAATATTTGTTACCGGTGTGCATGCTGGCTTCATCTACATTGGCAACGTATAAAATATGTTTGTCGGTAAGCAGGCACAAATCGGCAATGGCTAATTTTTCTTCTTTAGATAATCCGAGTGTAATAATATTTTTTCCTTGGTCTAAATGATTTTTACATCTAACCAGTATCTCTAATTCCGCTTTTAATTTTGCATCGGTCTTAGCTAACTTTTCGGTACGTTGCATTTTCTTCTCTACACTTTCCAAATCTTTAAGCTGCAATTCGGTTTCAATAATTTCCTTATCGCTTACCGGATTTATCGGTCCTTCATCTCTTAAAATATTATCATCTTCAAAACAACGGATTACATGAATAATAGCATCAACCTCCCTGATATTCGCTAAAAATTTATTGCCCAAACCTTCGCCTTTGCTGGCGCCACGTACTAAACCGGCAATATCTACAATTTCAATTTGTGTAGGCACAACTCTGTTTGGTTTAGCTAAAGCTTCCAACACATTTAAGCGTTCATCCGGCACATTTACAAGGCCTACATTTGGCTCTATTGTACAAAAACGATAATTACTTGCCTGCGCTTTAGCACTATTGCTAACTGCGTTAAAAAGGGTTGATTTGCCAACGTTTGGAAGTCCTACTATACCTGCTTGAAGAGCCATTAGTGATAATTAAAAAGTATGAACGAAAAATTAAAAATGTTGGCAAAGGTAGCGGATAATTAATAATTAATTTATGTGTGTGTAAAAAGAGCTTTACAAAAGGTTGGTAACCTTTTTATTAAATTGCCCGATCGATATAATTTATGTTTTTCAATTATTAATTATTAATTTTCAATTCTTAATTACTTTATTATGGCGTTAAGCAGAATTTGGAGTGCATTTATTATAGTTGCCTTATTGGTAGCCAGTTATCATTTTCTTTTTAACAGTAACAGGGATGATGTTTTTGGCAGAATGGTTACAGGCACAAGTAAAGATGAGTATAAGTATGTTGCAATTGGTGATAGCGCCACAGTAGCTGCTATAGATAAAGAAATGAAAGAATATGGCTACACATTACAAAAAAATGCTGATAAGGAAACAAAATATATTGTAAGTACAAACATTGTGTCTGATACGGTTTTGCGATTGCAGACAAACTTTACAACTGCAAGAGCAGTTACGTTTAGTTATTTGCAAGGCCGAAAACAAAAAATGATGGATGGAGTAATTGCCACTTGCACCACGGCAGTTAATATTTGTATTGGTTTAATTGGTATTATGGCACTATTTATGGGTTTTATGAGCATAGCCGAAAAAGCAGGAGGGATAAGTTTTTTATCGAAAATTGTAGGGCCATTTTTCTCTAAACTATTTCCAGAAATACCTAAAGGACATCCGCACACGGCCATATAATGATGAACTTTAGTGCCAATATGCTTGGCCTAGATAATGCTGCAACACCTTTTGGAATAAAAGCTATGGAAAGCCTGCAAGAGCTTAACCCGGATAAGGCTAAAGCCAGCAACGCACAAATAATGTTTTTGTGTTTGCATGCCGCAGGCTTAGCGTTAATACCAACATCGGTAATTGCTGTAAGAGCAGCTACTGTTGGTATAAATGGTGCAAAAGCTGCTAATCCTACCGACATTTTTCTGCCATGTTTGGTGGCCACATTTGTAGCAACATTGGCAGCGTTATTAATTGTTTCTTTTAAGCAAAAAATTAAAATTTTTCAGCCGGTTATTATTGCATGGATAGTTGGTATTTCGGCTATTATTGCTTTATTGGTTTGGTTTGTAAGTTCATTAAGCACTGTAGGACTTAATATTTTTAGTGAGCAATTAAGTACAGGAATTATTTTACTAATTTTCTTTTTAATTGTTATAGGAGGGTTATATAAAAGATCAATGTGTTTGATGCATTTATTGAAGGTGCAAAAGGAGGGTTTGAAACAGCTATTAAAATTATTCCTTATTTGGTTGGCATGTTAGTGGCCATATCGTTGTTAAGAACCAGTGGCACATTTGATGTAATTATTGATGGCATAAAATATTTGTTTGCAGCCATTGGTGCCGACACTAAATTTGTAGATGGCTTGCCAACCGCACTCATAAAACCAATGAGTGGGAGCGGAGCAAGAGGTATGATGGTAGATACCATGAGAACATTTGGCCCGGATAGCTTTGCAGGTAGATTAGCTTGTATTTTGCAGGGGAGCAGTGATACCACTTTTTATGTTGTAGCTGTTTATTTTGGAGCAGTAGCGGTAAAAAATACTCGTTACACCATAGGCGCAATGTTGCTGGCCGATTTGGTGGGTATTATTACAAGCATTGGTTTGTGTTATTTGTTTTTGGATAGGAGTTTAACTATAATAAAAATGCCGCATTTCTTGGATGCGGCATTTTAGTGTAATAATATTTTTTATTTATTCAATAAAAACGAAACATAGGGTTTTGTTGCGGTTGCAGTTTGGCCTTTATAGCCTAATGCAAATACCGTGTATACTCTGTTTCTTAATGATGTGTTTGTACTTGAATAAGTTGCTAATGCTGTACTGGTTGGTAAAGTTCCTGTTTCTCTTATAGCCCAGGTTTGTGCCGTTGCCGGTACAGGTATATCAAAATAATTGCTATAACCTAAATAAGGAATACCACTTGATACTAAAGTAGTACCATAATAAAGATCGATACTTGGCACATTTGGCATCATATTGGCAAATCTGTATCTAGATGTAGTGTCATTAAAACTAAGATTATCTTCAATTAAAACAGCCTTGGTATTTACACCTGTATCTGTTACATGAGCAGTGTAATGTTTACCACTTGCTAATGAAAGACTTGTTGTAAACAACACAATAGAATCGGTATTTGTGTTAAGCTTTGGAATTGCTACAGACAACGCAGTTGCACCGGGCGTTAATTTCAAATAATCCGGAAAATTTGATCCATTCGTATTATAACCACCACCAGGGAAAGGAGTTCTTCCTGTAATTAATCCGCTAACCCTTGTACCATTTATAGATAATTGCACATTAGGATTAGCAGGGTAGGCGCTTAAATAGTTGATTTTTAAAAAAGTTGCGTTGGCATCTCCATAATCCAAAATGGCAATAGGCTCGGCCTTTTTATCGCAGCTGCCAAGGGCAAAAATTAATGCCAGCGTTAATATGTTTAATGATATTTTTTTCATTTTTGTTGTTTTAAGTTGTAAAAATTAAGGCTGAGAGAACCACATTTCTTTTGTATGGTAATCTAACGCAGTAGCGCCAATTCTACCTAATTCTTCAATGTTCCAAACATATTCCGAATTAAATCTTGGCCTTACTCTGTAAACCATTTTACCGTTATTGTTTATGAATAAGTCTCCACCGCTTGGTTTTACAAAATCAACATATACCTGACGACCTGTACCTGTTTCCTGATCTGAGTAATGGTATCTTCTCATGTCCGTCCAGGTTTCCAAAACATCATAACCCCAAAGTGCAATATATTTTTGCAACATTATATGCGATAAAGATAAAGCAGCCGCAGTAGCAGGCATTACCTTAGGATCTGCCATATATGCTGCTTTCATTGCAGGCGTTATTACTTTAGCAGCAGGTACATTTGTAGCGAATTGTGTTGTTAACATATCAAAATGTTTACTAATGCCATCAGTATAAGCCGCTAAAGCGCCGGGTTTATCACCTTTTCTGTATAATGCTTCTGCTTTAATAAAAGCAATTTCGGTAGCTGTTACAACAGGAAAGGGAGCTGCATTTCTAAAAATAAAGCGGCAGTTGGCGTCGTTAGATGGAGTAGTATTGCTTACGGAAGGATTTTGGCTTATACCCCAAAAACTTTCGCATCTATCTGCAGCAGCAATTACAGTCTGCCCTTTATTCATGTCTACACCCTTAATGGTGCCATTAGTATTACCTCTTAAAATATACCAAGCTCTTGGGTCTTGCACACCTGTAAAAAATGTACCTGCTCCGTTCATTAAGTTGGCAATAAAAGTTGATTGGCGCATAGCAGTCTCTGTACCTATAGATGTGCTACCCAAATTACCTCTAAGTGGTCCCCAAAAATTATTGGTACCACTTACACTTGTACCGGCAAATTTTACCATTGCATTGTCCAAATTGTCGTTGATAGCTAAGTCGCAGTATTTTACAACCGAATCTGCACTATAGGTGGCTTTGTTCGTTAAATGATGAAAGCTACGAGCCATAATACTATACACAAATTTTTTCCACTTGGCAACATCTCCACCATAAAAATATTGATCGCCAACAGCCAAGTTTGTTGCAGTACTTTTTCCATCCGTTCTGTTTAATAAATCAATAGATTCTCTGCATAATTGACGTACATAATTGTAAACATCTTCTTGTGTATCATACTTAAAAGTTAATTGACCTGTATTAAAGGATTCTTTCAAAATAACTTCACCATGGTAATCGGTTAAAGCCAGCCAACTGTATGCAAAAATGGCCTTTCCAACTCCGGCATAGTTCCACTTTTCTTCTTCTTGCCCCCATTTAATCATATTCATACAGTTTTGACCGATATCAAAATAATGAATTCTCCATAATGATGCTGCGTTGTCGCTAGACCCAGTAGTTCCACCCATTTGGTCGTATTGGCCACCAGTATTACAAAATGCAAAATTTTGTACATATTTGCCTATAAAACGGTAGTCATTTAATGGGCCGTGGCCGGCACCATTACCTGCCATACAAGATATTAATCCGGGAAGTATGGTCTCTACAGGAACCCTTACATCCGCATTTGGATTAGCATAGGCATCATCTATTTTTTTATTACAACTCGTAACAAAAACAGCTAATAAAATTGCTGTAATGGAGAGTGTGCTTATAATTTTTTTCATATTAAATAATATTTTGAACATAATAATTAAAATTAAAAACCTACTTTAAAACCAAGGTTTATACTAATAGGGGTTGGTGTATTTCCATAATCAAAACCCCATGCTCCCACACCTCTTGTACCTGCGGTATTTGCGTTAACTGCAGGATCGGCACCTAAGTAGTTAGAAAACATAAATAAATCGTTACCAGTTACAAAAGCACTTAATGAAGTTACACTTCTTAGTCTTCTGTAAACATTAGCAGGGAAAGTATATTTAAATGTTAATTCTCTTAATCTTACCCAGTTAACATCTTTTTGTATAAACTCTTCTTCGGGCATTGCTGTTGTATAGAATGCCTGATTATATGCAGGAACAATAGCAATATTATTAACTGTAGGTGTTGCAGAATTTTGCAAACCATCATTTAATACGCCTTTAATAACTCTTGGCGTATATCTGTCATCTGTTCTTTTGCTTAAGCCTGCAATGGTTAAGTACATTTCGGTTGCATTAAATATATCGCCACCTACTTTACTATCTAATAAGAAACTTAAAGTAAAATTTTTAAACTTTAAACTGTTTGTCCAACCCAACGTAAAATCCGGATTTCTATCTCCATGCACTTTAAACGCACCATCACTTATTGGTAGGCCAGTAGTTGGATTAATTAGCAAATCGCCCTTATTATTTCGAGAATACCCAAAACTGGTAATACTGGTTGTTGGGCCACCAGTTACTAAACCTCCTCTTGCATTTGCATATACCCAAGAGTCGGAAATATAAAACTCAGGAACATTACCGGGGAGTGATATTACTTCATTCCACATGTGGTTAAAGTTAATTTGGCTTGTCCAGGTTAACTTTTTGCTCTTTACAGGTGTAAAGTCTAACGAAACCTCAACACCTTGATTACGGGTAGTACCCACATTCAAGGTATTTAAAACATATCCTGTAGCATAGCTAGCTCTAAAGTTTTCTGCAATTTGTTTTTCGTTCAAAGTATTGTAATAAGAGACATCAATTCCAACTCTGTTTTTAACAATTTAAATTCAGTGCCTATTTCATAAGTCTTCTGTATTTCTGGCTCCATGTAGAGATTGTTATTTGTAAAACCATAAGCATAGCCACCTCCACTAGATGTAACATTTGCAAATACAGATTGGTTCGAATAAGGAAGAGGAGAACGAGCTGTACTAGCTAAAGAACCTCTAAGTTTCCAAAAGTTAATGATATTCCCCTTTTTTATGAAAGGCAAAATATCACTCATTATAAAACTCATACTTCCTGCAGGATAGTTATAGTTCCTGTAATCTTTCGGAAAAATAGATGAATTTTCGAACCTGTGAGAGTAGGTTAAATATATTTTTTTATCCCAGTTAAGACTAAACTCTCCAAAATATGCTAATTGTTTGGCTTCTACATAATTGGCATCGCCGTATTTTAAGGCTCTGTTTAATCTTTGTCTGGAACTTACTCTAGTCATACTACTGTCCCCAATCCAGGATTGTAATTCATCCTGACTAACAATCAGATTGTTTTTACTCATAAGTCCGGCATTGGTAACGGAGTCAACCAAGTTGGTTCCGTAAACAGAGTACATACTGGTTTTTCTTTGTTGCCACATAGTACCTACCATTACTCTGCCAGTAAATTTCCTTAATGTTTTTTGTTGCGCTGGCAGTAATTGTATGGTTATAACCCTTATAATTTACATAATAATTATCTAATGAGCCCCGGTACCTTTTGATAATATGGCAGATAATGGATGATAAAAAGACCAGCCATTAGTGCTATAATTATCTATACCAAAAATACCAGTTAGTGTAAACCATTTGGTAGGCTTAATAGTTACATTAGTACTTGCAGATTTTCTTAAAGTAACATCCTGTCCTTTATTAAATTCAACATTAAAATAAGGATTATCTAACTCTCCATTAGGATCGGAGCTATATAATGTTAATTTTTTGCCCTCCGGGCTTAAAAAATTACTTGCGTCATTGGTACGTGGCCATATTAATAAGTTAAGCATATAACCGCCTGCGCCTCTTTTTGGTTTGTCGTTTGTACTATAAGTAAGAGTAACGTTAGGCGAAATGGTTATAATATCTTTAATGGTAGTTTTATAAGCAACTTTTAATGATACCCTTCTGAAGTTATTATTTGGCACAATACCCGTTTGATCTAAGAAAGAAGCAGATCCTCTGATAGAAGATTTATCGTTACCTGTTTCAACCGCCAAATTATGTGTTTGTGAAAAACCCGTCTGAAAAAAGTTTTTCATGTTATCATATTTTGGAGTTGAAGCACTTTGCTCTGGGCCAAAATAAGAGAATAAATTCCCCGGAACTGTATTTGTGCCTGGAGACCATTTGTCTGAAATTTCGGGGAACCTTGTTAAAGCAGATATTCTAAAAGAGTTATCATAAGTGATACCAATTTTGCCATCCTTTCTACCCCTACGTGTAGTTACAATAATGGCACCGGAACTTGCCTGACTACCATAAAGCGCTGTAGCTTCTGGACCTTTAAGTACTGTTACACTTTCAATGTCATTAGGATTGATATCGGCCATTCTGTTGGTATAATCTGTACTACGATTGGCCGTTTGGTTAACATTACGTGTAGAGTTTTCAACTAAACCCAAACCTGTTCCAGTATTACTTGTTTCGTTAATAGAAGAGTTATCCATTACAACACCATCAATTACAAATAGGGGTTGATTATCTAAAGCCATAGAGTTAAAACCTCTTAAAACTATACTGGATGAGGCTCCTGCCATACCGCTTGTAGAGTTTATGGTTAAACCGGCAACCCTTCCATCAAGGCCATTAATAAAGTTATCTCTTTGCGACTCCTGAATATCCGAACCTTTTACTGTTTGAGTAGCAAAACTTACTTCTCTGGGCTTTTTTCGGATGTCCATGGCAGTAACAATTACTTCTTCCAATGTACCATCGGTTTTTTGCAACGATACAACATAATTGGAAGCGTCTTTTACTTTAATGCTTTCGGCTGTATAACCTACAGAGGTAATAATTAGCACATCGCCTTTGTTAGCAGCGATTGTAAAGTTTCCATTGGCATCTGTTTTTGCGCCACCTGTTTTTCCTTTTATTACTACAGATGCACCGTCTACAGGGGTTCCGTCTTTTTCATTTAAGACTCTTCCGGTAATGGTAGATTGAGCTGCAGCAAATAATGGAAATAATACGAATAGCACCAAAGCCATTCTGGATAAAAATTTTCTCATATTTAGCATGTTTTGATAGAATAAAATAGCACTTTTTACCTAACCATGACAAATTAATGTTAATCTTTAATCCACATTTGTTAAAAGTTACATGCAGCTTTTATTGGTAATCAATTAATTCCCTTTTTTTCTGGTATTTGGGGCTGCATTTTTATCTTTAAATTTTTCTAAAAGCAAGGAGTCTTTACGAGAGATTTTTGGTTTGTGTAAAATTGTATTACCGGCATTTACAGTTAAACTGTCTGTAGGTTTAGAAGTATCTGCAGCCTCTTCCTCTTCCTCCGCAGTATAATAATCGCCAAAAATATTGGCTAATACTCTTGCATGATAAATAGCCCGGGTAAACTTATTTCCTATTACAATTATGGTAGCTTTTTCAGGAATTAAGCGTATAAAAACGGCATTGCTGCCATGCCACCATCCATTATGAAAAATCATTTTTTTGTATTATCATAAATGTTCATACGCCAACCGAGACCATAATTTTTTACACCGGGCTTTTCGTTGCTGTAGGGTTTATAAGCTTGGTCTAAAATTTGGTTAGTGAAAATTTCGTTGCTTGATAAAACTCTGTCCCAAATCAATAAATCTTGTGGCGTTGTGTAAATGTTTTTATCGCCGTACACGGCATCTAAAAAATTTAAAGGTATTAATCGCCCTTTCCAATCATAGCTGGGCGGCACTTTAAGACTATCAGCTACATTAAATACAAAACTGTGTTTCATTTGCAGCGGAGCAAAAAAAGTGGTTTGTAAATAATTACTATAAGATGTACCCGATATTTTTTGCACCAGCAAAGCCAGTAAAGCGTAATTGGTGTTACAATACGAAAAATGAGTGTTGGGTAAATGCTCCATTTGCAATGAAGCTTTATTGGCGATTAAAAAATTGAGCACATCTTCATTGGTTGCAAATTTTGTTTTATCCCATCCAAGGTTTTCTAAAAAGTGAGTATAATTAGGTAAACCACTCCGGTGATTAAGCAGGGTACGTATGGTAACGTCGGCATAATTAAATTGCGGAAAGTATTTACTAAACTCTTCATCTATATTTAGTTTGCCATCTTGCCAAAGTTTTAATACAGCCATTGCTGTAAAGGTTTTTGATACAGATGCTATGTGCATACTGGTTGTATCGGTAATAACATCAGCACCGCCAAAATGCGCTGTGCCGTTATATTTTCAAAAACAATATTGCCGTTTTTAGCAACTATTATGCCTCCTTGAAAATCTTTGAGCGCTAAAACGGTATCGTACCAAACTTGGCATGCTGCTTTAATTTTATTGGCTTCGGCTTTTGGCAATGGAGTAGGATCATGTAAATTTATTAAACGTACTTTTTGTGTTGATGGATTTGCAGCTGTTTGGCATCAGGAGAGGAATTACAACTTAGCAGAGTGCTTGATGCTAATAGGTATGCGGTACAAGTGAGTGACACAACGGTGTTGAATATTGCTTTGAAAGTTGGTGTCATAAAAATTACTACGTATAAATTATATATTTGTGCAAAATACGGTGTAAATATTATGGCAGAAAAAAAATTACCAGTTACCCTAAAGAAAAAATAAATATTTTGTTTTTAGAGAACATTAGCGATGTGGCTGTAAAGCAATTTACAACTGCCGGCTATGCCAATGTAAAAAAAATAAATGGAGCTTTAAGCGAAGCCGAATTAATTACTGCTATAAAAGATATACATATTTTAGGCATAAGAAGTAAAACACAGGTTACCAAAAAAGTGTTGGAGGCTGCTTCTAAACTGCAAGCCATTGGTTGTTTTTGTATTGGTGTAAATCAGGTTGATTTAAAAGCAGCCACAAAAAACGGCGTTGTTGTTTTTAATGCGCCGTACAGCAACACAAGGAGTGTGGCCGAGTTGGTAATTGGTGCATCTATAATGCTTATACGAAGAATTGTAGATAAAAATAAAGCAGCACATGAGGGCACTTGGCTAAGGAAGCAACAGGCAGTTACGAACTTAGAGGGAAAACTTTAGGTATTATTGGCTATGGAAATATTGGTAGCCAGCTTAGTGTATTAGCCGAAGGCCTTGGTATGAAGGTTATTTTTTATGATGTGGAAACTAAATTGCCGCTTGGAAATGCTGAAGATAAAAAAACGTTGAAAGAAGTAGTTAGTAAGGCTGATGTAATATCCTTACATGTGCCGGAATTAACCGCCACAAAAAATTTGATTAATAAAAACAATCTTAAATATTTTAAAAGAGGTGCCATTTTAATAAATTATGCAAGGGGCGAAGTGGTTGATTTGGATGCATTGCGTAAAGCAATATTAGACGGGCAAATTGGCGGCGCTGCCATCGATGTATTTCCTTTTGAGCCCGAAAAAAATGGCGATAAATTTGCTACCCCTTTGCAAGGTATGAGTAATGTATTGCTTACGCCACATGTGGGCGGCAGTACACAAGAGGCACAGCAAAACATTGGTAACGACGTTAGCAGCAAACTATATAGTTATTTAGAAAAGGGGATTAGTACCGGCTCACATACAGTGCCTGCATTAGCTTTGCCACCGCAAGAGGGCACTCACAGAATTTTGCATATACACGAAAATGTGCCGGGTGTATTATCCGATATTAATACTACACTTAGTAAAAACAAAATTAATATTTTAGCACAGTACCTTAAAACAAACGATAGCATTGGTTATGTGGTTTTGGATGTAGATAAAAGCATTAGCAAACATGCGTTGGAGCTGCTACGTAAAGTAAAGCATAGCATTAAAGTAAGAATGCTTTATTAAATTATTTTATTTGCTTTAATATTTTACTTGCCCGGCTCATTAGACCTGCGGATGCATATGGCTTTAAATTTTCAATAGTTATTTTAAGTTCTGGTAAAATATCGGGGTAAATTTTTGCAAGATTGCTTAGCACCGTCATAGCAAAACATTTTACGGCAATAGGTTCTGTTGGTGTATTTACATAAGTAAAGCAATAGTCCATTAGCTGACCGTGATATTTTTCTGGTATTTCAACCTCTTCTAAAAAACGCAACGTGTTTCTTTTTACAGCATTGTGTACATTGGGTTTGTTTAAATTATTTATTAATTGTTTCCAATGTTTTTTTATAAAATTTGGATGAGCAATTACACAGTAACTAATTGGCCAGGCAGCTCTTTGTACTACTCTGTATTCGTTGCCGGTAAACAACTTAAATAATTGATCAAACCTTGCCTGATTATCGCCAACCCATGCAACAATTTTATTGCATTGTGCTTTAGAGTGTTCTTTTAATATTTCTTCCCTTAACAACACAATTTTATTGATTAATTTAGATATGCAAATTTACTGTTTATGCAAGATTTTTTAAAATTTTATGGAATAAAGCCGGATGAATTTACAATAGCGCCTTTAGGTAATGGGCTAATAAACAATACCCGGATTGTAAAAATGTGCAATGAAGATAAAAGTTATGTGTTGCAAAAAATTAATACCAATGTGTTTAAAGTGCCGGAAAACATTGCCTGTAATATTGAGCTGATTAGTACTTTTTTGCAAAAAAATAATCCCAACTATTTTTTTGCAGCACCCATTAAAACTATTGACGGAAAGCAAATGGTAAATACAATTGATGGGTATTACAGGCTTTTTCCTTTTGTAAAAGAATCTTATACAATAGATGTTGCTACTACGCCGGAACAAGCTTATGAAGCTTCAAAACAGTTTGCAAAATTTACAAAAGAACTAATTGGTTTTGATGCATCAAGCCTAAAAATTACATTGCCGGATTTTCATAATTTGTCGTTGCGGTTTAAACAGTTTGAGTTGGCATTAATTACTGGAAATAAAGAAAGGATTGAAGATGTGAAAAAATTAAGTAAATACCTTTTAGAGCAAAAAAATATTGTTGATGAGTTTAAAAAACTTAAAAATGATTTTAGGGTAAGAGTTGCACATCACGATACAAAAATCAGCAATGTGCTATTCTATAAAGAAGATAAAGGGCTTTGTGTAATTGATTTAGACACAATAATGCCCGGCTATTTTATTAGCGATGTGGGAGATATGATGAGAACGTATTTATGTCCTGTAAGTGAGGAGGAAAGCGATTTTACAAAGATTGAAATTAGGCTGGCTTTTTATAAAGCCATCGTGGAGGGTTATAAAAGCGAAATGGGGGAGGAATTGACAGAAGCGGAAATGCAATCCTTTTTATTTGCAGGCAAGTATATGATTTACATGCAGGCACTACGCTTTTTAACCGACTATATTATGAATGATGTGTATTATGGTTGCAAATACCCAAAACATAATTTGGTTAGAGCAGGTAATCAGGCTGAATTGCTAAAAAGACTGCAAGAGTTTACTCCATAGTTTTGTAAGCTAAAATAGTTGTTGCTTTTGTTTGATGTAAATCAAATACTATTATTTCATTATTCCCTATTTTTAACCAACTTGAAGGGCAGTATAAGCGTTGCTGTGGGCCTATATTCCAATGTCGACCTAAGTTGTGTCCATTTATATATACTATTCCTTTGCTGTAATTACTTAAATCAAAATAAGTGTCACCTGTTTCCTTTAAGTTAAAAGTACCCTTAAAAAATAATGCATTTGTTGTATTAAAGTTGTTGTTTTTTGTAGAAAGGTTGGAAATGTTTGTCATGGGGAGTAAAAAGGTTTGCCAATTCATCAACGTCATCCCATTTAGGGTAACCCTATCAGTTATGCCTTTTCGGTCAATTATAAATTGGGCAAAATTTATGTGCCCCATGCCTTCTACTAAAATATCCAGTTTGGGGTTTTTGCTTTCTGTTTTTGGTAAATCAACTGTCCAGTTTCCTCCATCTCTGTAAACTGTATCAATAAATTTCCCATCCAAAAATATTAACGCATAATCATGTGGCTCCCATATTTTAAGTTTACCGCTTTTATGGCCAATTAAATTTGTACGATATAAAATGAATCCTTGATTTTGATTGTAAGCCTCCATAGGCTTTGGTTGTACTGTTGCAATAGGTTTAGGTAAATTATTCCAGATAGATGTTAAAAGAATCATCTCAATTGGAGGTATTTCAATGGAGGGAACTGATTTGGGAACATCAGGATTTTATAATTTACATACTTTGCAATCAATTTTTTAAGCATAAAAAATTTAACTGTTGGCTGGCCCTGTTCATTTATGGGAGCATCGTAGTCATAACTTGTAATATCGGGTTGGTATTGCGTTGGAGAAAATGAATTTGCACCTGCTGTAAACCCAAAATTGGTGCCGCCGTGTATAACATAAAAATTTACAGATTTTTTATTTTGAAGAATATATTCAACTTCTCTCTTTAAATCATTTGTATCGGGGCGTTGCCATTTTTCTCCCCAATGGGTAAGCCATCCGGGATAGGTTTCGCTACTAAAAGAGGGTGCATTCGTATCTGCATTTTTAGCCTCAGTAAAATCGGCATCACTACCACCACTATCTAATCCTATGGCAGTCCCTTTAATATGTCCGGCTTCCAGCATGTAAGGCGTAGCACCATCTGCAGTATAAAAAGGTACTTTAATTCCGTTTTGTAACCACAGTTTCCTTAACTCCTCTAAATAAATTTTATCATTGCCATAACTACCATACTCATTTTCTATTTGCACCATTAAAATGGGGCCGCCATTTATACACTGCTGATTTACTATTTCTTTTGCTAAATGTTGTACATATTTTCTAACAGCTTTTATATAGCGTTCATCCATGCATCGTATTTTTATATCAGGATATTTTAAAAGATAGCTGGGTATTCCTCCAAAATCCCACTCGGCACAAACGTATGGCCCTGGGCGTAAAAGCACCCACATTTCTTCTTCTTTACAAAGGTTTATAAACTCGGCAATATTTCTGTTCTCTGTTTTAAAATCAAATATGCCTTCTTGAGTTTCATGATAATTCCAAAATACATAAGCTGCTATGGTATTGCATCCCATGGCTTTTGCCAATTGTATTCTGTGGCGCCAATATTCTTTAGGAATACGAGCCGGGTGCATTTCGCCACTTATAATTTGAAACGGTTTACCATCTAATAAAAAATCGGTGGGTGATAAAGCAAATTGATGTTTTGTGCGGTTGCAAACTGGCAAATAAATAAGGCTGCTATAAGTAAAATTGTTTTTCTCATTTTAATTTTATTTATCAATGCAATACATCGTAAAGCGATTTTATTTTAATAAGCGGCATTTCGTTTGCATTCAAATATTTGCTGATTTTGCCTATTACTTTTTCCTCATTTGCTTTTAAATCAAAATAATTCGCATTTAGTTCAAAGGCATTTGTTTTAGTATTCTCTTTATATAAATAAACAAATTTTGCATCTACATCACTTTTAATACTGAAAGAATGTTTTCCAAGGTATTTTATGGTGAATGTAGGTTTTTAAGATTGATATTTTTTGGATAAATAGAATCTTTAACATCATGAATGTCGTCTCTATATCCTTCTTTAACAGCATACCAGGCAGCTTTGGGCTCTCGGCTAAAATCTGTAACACTCCAACTGGTTACAGGCCAGCAATCGTTTAATTGCCAAAGTAATGTGCCCATATTAGTGGGGTATTTACTCCGGTGCATTGCAATGCTGTTTTTTAAAATATAATATTGCAAACATTGAGTTAAGTAAGCATAATCTTCTAAAGAAAGCATAGATAGTTTATTTGTATCAATAAAATAGCGATGCAAATAATAGTTTAGTTTTTTAAATCCTTCATTCGCTTTTTGGTGTGCATTAATAACAGGAGAGAAGTTGTGTCTGTCTGTTTCGTTCGTATAACTTTTTATTGTATTCCAATTAGGCATTGCCTGCATGCCATATTCACTAACAAACCGGCCTGTTTTGTTTTCAAATATTTCCCAATCTTGTAATCCCCACCAAACGCCCCAATAGTGGCTATCGCCTTCGGTTAAACTTTCTTTATGGCCCCAACCATTTTTGGCGATGTTGAAATGTAAGGGCGTGTGCCATCCAATTTATTTACCCATGCCTGTAAGCTATCTGCAAATAATTTTTTGTAATTGTTCCAAATCTTGCTACTATCAGTACCATGTAAATTAAATTGATTTTGCCATCCCCAGTTTTTCCATGCTTCGTCAATTTCGTTATTGCCACACCAAAGTACAATACAAGGGTGATGGCGTAACCGTTCTATTTGATATTTTACCTCCTCTTTTACATTTTGCATAAACGCATCATCGGCAGGATACATTCCGCCTGCAAACATAAAATCTTGCCAAACCATAATGCCCATTTCATCGCACAAATTGTAAAATTCATCTGCCTCGTAAATTCCGCCGCCCCAAACCCTTAACATATTCATATTCGCATCTTTTGCTTTTTGTAAAAGCTTACGATAGTCCTCTTTTTTTACGGAAGGAAGAAAAATATTTGCAGGAATCCAATTTGCACCTTTTACATAAACAGGTTTGCCGTTTTGTTCAAAGTAAAAGGAAGTACCAATGGAGTCGGGGAGTTGGATGAGTTTTACTTCATTAATTGGATCGTAGTTTTTTGAATACGATCTTTTAATATCAGCCGCAATTAGTTTTACATCTTTCCAAATTCCGCAACCCACAAATTTTGGTCCCCAATCCCAACCAAATTGAAATTGTGCTTTACGGGCATAAACTCTGTTGTTATCTGGCAAAATCAATGGTAGATTGCTTTTTGCAATACTATCCACCATTTTTTGAGCCGAAGTAAAAACTATTTTTAGTTCATTCTTTGTTTTTTTTAAATACGGTTTTACACTTATTGTCCAACCTCTAAACATGTTATTGGCTTGTAAAATCAGGTTTCCATTCAGGTAAACATTTGCATAGGTATCTAAGCCGTCAAAAATTAAATCAATAGTAGGTTTTACAAATATTTTTTCATCAACATTAAATATGGTTTTGTATTCCCAATTTAAAGAGTCAATCCATTGTAGTTTGTTTTCATTATCTCTGTAAAACGGATCGGGTATTAATTTGTTTGCCAATAAATCGGTATGGATTGTGCCCGGCACAATAGCTTTATACCATTTATTTTTTCCATGTTGTGAGAATTGCCAGTTTTTGTTTAAGGAGAGAGAAGTATTTTGTGCAAAGAATTGTAAAGCATTAAATAGAATTAAAATTAGTAGCAGTAATTTTTTCATTTAATATTTGGTTCAATTATTTATAGATGCTAAAATGCTTTTTATTTTAGCTACTTCATTTTCATCTACAGCAACAGATTTTAAACTTTCATTCATGCTTTCGCTTACAAAATTCATTTTGCTTTTTGCTAAAACTCTGGCAGAAGTATGAAACTCTGTTGCGCCTGTTCTTTTGGCTAGTTCCAACATATTATCGCTCCTTACACCACTGCCCGGCATGATTATTATTCTTCTGTTGGCTTGTTTTACTAACGCAGCAATAATATCTGCCCCTTCGGTTGCTGTAGGTTTAAGGCCAGATGTTAATATCCGAGTGCAACCAATTTCAATAACATCTTCCAATGCTTGTTCAGCATTTGCAACTCTATCAAATGCTCTGTGAAAGGTTACTTGCAGCGGATAAGCCAATTCAACTAAACGTTTACATCTTTCTTTATCAATACCGCCATCGCTGTTTAGCATTCCTATTACAATGCCATTACAACCAAAAACCTTACAAACTTTTATTTCCGATTTTATTACATCAAACTCTTCATCATTGTACATAAAATCGCCACCTCTTGGTCGTATTATCGGAAATAAATCAATGGTTAATATGTCTCGGGCCATTTTTATTAAACCATAGGATGGAGTTGTGCCACCTTCTGACGGGCTTGCACATAATTCAATTCTATCTGCTCCGGCATTTTGTGCCGCAATACAACCATTTATATCAAAACCAATCACCTCTAATTTAAATTTCATAACCCTTAGCTTAACATGTATTTTGAATCATGAATTTGATTTTCTCTATTACTTTTTACGCTAAACACAAATCCTTTTTGAATAGCATAAGCACCATATTGCCCTTTTTTATTCATTGCTAAAAAACCAACTTGTACTGTTTTAGCTTTTGCTTTATCTCTTTTTACAATTCGCTCTATTGCCTTTTTGCAAGCCATTTCGGGACTATAACCTTGTCGCATAAACTCTACTACTAAATGTGTACCGCAAATGCGTATTACCTCTTCGCCCACACCACTGCTTGTAGCAGCACCAATTTCATTATCTACAAACAAACCGGCACCAATAATGGGAGAATCGCCAACACGTCCATGCACTTTAAATGCCATGCCACTGGTAGTTACAGCGCCGCTTAAGTCGCCATTGTTGTCCATTGCAACTAAGCCCATAGTATCGTGGTTTGGAGTGCCATCATCAAAAAAGGTTGGAGCAAATGGGCCATTTTGTTTTCTTTCTATATTAATAACAGGTTTGTATTCATTTTTTTTAAGCCATTCAGTATAAGCGTTTTTTGCATCGTTGGAGAGTTCTCCACTTTCTAACATAAAGCCATTTTCTACTGCAAATTGTTGAGCTCCGTTGCCAACTAAAATTACATGCGGCGTTTTTTCCATTACTTTTCGGGCAACCGAAATGGGGTGTTTAATCCTTTCCAGTCCTGCTACAGCACCACAATTTGCAGTATGATCCATAATGCATGCATCTAAGGTTACAATTCCATCTCTATCTGGATATCCACCCAAGCCTACGCAACAATTAATTTCATTTTCAATATGAATTGCCCCGGCCTCAACTGCATCAAGCGATGATCCTTTATTACTTAACACCTTCCATGCCTCTGCATTTACAGCCATGCCACTATCCCAGGTGCTTATTACTATTGGCTTATTTTGAGCTTGAAATGTGTTGGCAAGTGATTTTTTGGATATTAATAAAGGCGTAGTTAATGCGGATAAGCCTAAAAATTTTCGTCTGTTCATATCAGTTAATATTCATCTGTTAAAGCAAAAATTGGTTTTTTGGTTTTCCATTTACCCTTGGTAAAATCGGGTATATTTTGTACTTGCCCACCTTCGGCAATACTTTTTCGCTAAGTGGTGTAATAGCGTACCAGCTGGCATAATCATACACATCCATCGGAAAATCGGCACCTCTTTTTATGCATTCAATAAAGGCATGATCTACAAAAAATCCATGCCGCCGTGTCCGGCGCCTTCGGCAGTTGTACCAAATTTTTTCCACAGGGGGTGATCATTATCAGCAATCCATTTTTCTGTGCTATCCCAACGGTGGCTGTGTTTCATTTGCTTTTCAAAATAAATAAAACCCTGGTTGGCATCGCCCCAACCATAATCTTGCCAAATACCTTCTGTGCCCTGCACTCTAAATCCTAAATTGTAAGGGCGTTGTAAAGATGTATCGTGTGTTAATAAAATAGTTTCGCCATTGGCACATTGTATTTGAGTATTTACAATATCGCCACACTTAAATTTTACTTTTGCGTTTGGATGATTTTCACCACCTTTTACATGTTCTTTAATGTATTTAGTTAAGCCCCTTGATTTACTTGAAATGGATGAAAGTTTTGTCATGCGGTTTCCTCTGTTTACATCCATCATCACTGCCACAGGCCCAAGGCCATGTGTTGGATATAACTCACCATTTCGGTTTACATAATGCTGAGTGCGCCATTGGGCTTCGCTATAGGCATTTTTTCCAAACTCAACACCGCTGTTATAGGCAGTTTTGCCATCGTTAAAAAGCACACCACGTAAATCATGTTCGTAGCCTCCTTGTGCATGTATAAGCTCTCCAAACATGCCTTGCTTTACCATATGCATTATTGCCATCACATCTCTTCGGTAACACACATTTTCCATCATCATCAAAGGCATTTTTGTTTTTCGGAAGTGTTTACAACATCCCAGCAGTCTTGCAGCTTCATAGCGCCACATACTTCTGCGCCAACAATTTTTCCTGCATTCATAGCATCAATAGCTTGTATGCTATGCCACTCCCAGGGCTGCAAATTACTACAGCATCAATATCATCTCTTTTTAATAAATTACGATAATCGTAATCGCCGTTTTTATAAATAACGGGTTCATTTGTTCTGTATTTTTTATATTCTTTTAATGCTTCGTCTATGCTGCGTTGTTGAGGGTCGGCAAATGCAATAATTTCTACATCGGGCCTTTGTAAAAAATTGCCCAAGTGTTCGTGGCTTCTAAAGCCAACACCAATCATGCCTATTCGTACTTTTTCTTTTTGGACAGACGAAAATGCTTTTATTTGATTGGAGAGTGATACTGCAGCACCTGTTAGAGCAGATGTTTTAATAAAATTTCTTCGGTTAAAGAGATTGTTCATTATTTACGGTTGGTTGTTTCATTAAATAAAAATTGCAGCTAAAGTTACAATAGCTGTTACAATAAAAGTAGCGATGGCGCCAAAATTATACCAAAGTAATCCACATAAGCTACTGGCTACCAGCGCTGCTAAACTTTGAAAGCCGGTAAAAGTACCAATAGCCGTAGCCGTTTCCTCTCTTTTTACAATGTTACTTATCCATGCTTTACCTATACCATCTGTTGCGGCAGCATAAATTCCGTACAGCAAAAAAAGTAGTATAAATACCATTAAATTATTGGTAAAGGCAAAACCAACATAAACAATCGCAAAAAGGAGCAAACCTGTTAACATTGTCTTTTTAAATCCTAATCTATCTGCCAACATGCCAATGGGGTAAGCCAATAGTGCAAATACTAAATTGTAAAAAATATAGACTGCTATTACAGCAGTATCTGTTAAGCCACTTTCTTTCATTTTTAAAAGCAAAAAAACATCGCTGCTATTAAAAAGAGCAAATAAAATTAAACCTGCAACTAATTTTTTGTATTGAGATGGAGCTTGCTTCCAATATGAAGTGAATGAGAAAAGACTTATGTTGGATACCTGTGCAGTAGACGAAGCAGTATTTTTTTTTTCTTTTATAAGTGCGGTAAAAATTATGGCCACTAAGCCCGGCGCAAAGGCAATTAAAAAAAGTGTTTTGTAATCGTATGGCCTAAAGTATAAATAAATTAAAGCAATTGCAGGCCCAAGTACTGCACCTAAAGTATCCATGCTTCTATGAAATCCAAAAACGGTTCCTTTATTTTCTTTTGTGCATTCATCGCTTAGTAAAGCATCTCTTGCGCCACTACGTATGCCTTTGCCTAATCTATCCATTGTTCGGGCCAAAAAAATCCATAATGGGTAAAACCAAACTGCCATCATTGGTTTACTTATTGCACTAAGTGTATAACCTAATTGTACAAATGGCAACCGTTTTCCAATTGCATCACTTTTTTTACCAAAATACGGTTTGGTTAGGCCTGCAACCGCTTCGGCAATACCTTCTAAAACACCTATTAACAATACACCAAAGCCAATATGTTTTAAAAAAATGGGCATGATAGGATATAGCATTTCGCTGGCCATATCGGTAAACAAACTCACCAGCGAAAGCATCCAAATGTTTTTGGTAATTATCTTTTGTGGGGAAGTTGTTAGTTGTTGCAATTGTAAGGCGTTTATCGAATGTAGTAATAAGTTGGTAAATTGCAGGAGTTTTAACCTTAGATTAGGCAGATTAACACAAAATATTTTTTTTGGATTAATTTGAACTAAGGTTAATGCGGAATTTATGGATGGAGTACAAGAGTAATTAATTTTATCCTTTTTAAACGGAAGATAAGATTAACAGAAAATTGTTACCAATTAAGTTGCACAAAGATACTTGGAGGGTACAAAATAAAAAATTATGACTAAAAATAAACGATCAGTAAAAAAAACAACGCATACTCAATTGCTAAAAGGTGTATTGGATATTAGCCGTAGCGGAATGGGCTTTGTAATGGTAGAAGGGCAAGAGAAAGATATTAAAATTAAGCCTAACGATTTTAACCGAGCTTTTCATGGCGATACGGTAAGGGTGCAAGTAGATAAACATAGTGTTGGAAATATGCGACAAGAAGGAAAAGTAGTGGAGGTAGTTGAACGAAAACAAAAAGAGTTTATTGGTAATATTAGTGTAAGTAAAGCTTTTGCCTTTTTTACGCCTGATAGCGAAAAACTAATGCCTGATTTTTTTATTCCTATCGAAAAAATTAACAGCGCTAAAGATGGCGATAGGGTTTTGGTAAAAATGACAAAGTGGGAAAAAGCAGAAAAAAAACCCGAAGGCGAAGTGTTAAGTGTAATTACTGCAGAGAATATTAATGACTTTGCTATGAAAGAAATTTTGATTGAGGCAGGCTTTCCACTGAGTTTTGATGATGAAGTTATGAATGAGGCGAATGCTTTATCGGAAAAAATTACGAGAGAAGAAATAAAGAAACGTAAAGATTGCAGAGATATACTAACGTTTACAATAGACCCTGTGGATGCAAAAGATTTTGATGATGCCATTTCTATAAGAAATATGGATAATGGATGCTACGAAATTGGTGTGCATATTGCAGATGTTAGCCATTTTGTACAACCTAATTCGGTTTTAGATAAAAGTGCTTACGAAAGAGCAACAAGTGTGTATTTGCCGGATAGGGTTAACCCAATGCTGCCCGAAAAAATCAGTAATGAACTGTGTAGTTTACGTCCACATGAAGATAAATATACTTTCAGTTGCATTTTTCAAATAACCAACAAAGCAGAAGTTAAACATAAATGGATTGGAAGAACGATTATACACAGTAATCACAGATTTACTTACGAGGAAGTGCAGGAGATTATTGAAAAGAAAGACGGGTTGCATTATAAACCTATTTTATTATTAAATGATTTGGCCCAGCGATTTAGAAAAGAACGATTTAATAACGGAGCAATTAATTTTTCATCGCAAGAGGTTAGGTTTAAGTTAGATGATAACGGGAAACCTTTGGGCATAGTAATAAAAGAAAGTAAAGAAGCTCACAAGCTTATTGAAGAGTTTATGCTTTTGGCCAACAGAACGGTAGCTGAATATATTTCTAAAATAAAAATTAATAAGCAACCTATTCCTTTTCCTTACCGCATACATGCTACTCCCGATGAAGAAAAACTAAAACCATTTGCAGCATTTGCAAAAAAGTTTGGTTATACATTTGATATGAAGGATGAAATGGAAGTTGCCACATCTTTCAATAAATTATTAAAAGAAGTACAAGGCAAACCGGAGCAGCATGTATTGGAGCAATTGGGCATACGCACAATGGCAAAGGCGCTTTACACATCGGAAAACATTGGGCATTATGGCTTAGGCTTCGAACATTATTGTCATTTTACATCACCAATACGCAGATATCCGGATGTAATGGTGCATAGAATTTTGCAAGCGTGTTTGGATAAAAACCTGAAGCTGGATAAAAAAATGGATGAAAAATGCAAGCATTGCAGCGATAGGGAACGTAAAGCTATGGAAGCAGAACGGGCAAGCAATAAATACAAGCAGGTAGAGTTTATGCAACAATTTTTGGGCGATGAATTTGATGGAGTAATAAGTGGTGTTGCATCTTTTGGTTTTTTTGTAGAAACGGTTTTGCATAAATGCGAAGGCATGGTAACTGTAAGAGATTTAAGTGAGCATGATGACTTTAGATTAGACGAAGCAGATTATGCCTTAGTAGGGTTACGCACTAAAAAGAAATTTAGAATGGGTGATGCAGTACGTATAAAAGTAGTTGCGGCTAATTTAGGTAAACGCCAGTTAGATTATGAGTGGATAGATGATAAACCCAAACATAAAAAAACAGAAAAGGTTATTAAAGCAAGTAAAGCAAAGAAAAAATAAGCATGTATTCGTTTTTAGAATTAGCACAACAGTTTGAAACAAAATTTGATGTTCGTCATTTTCCAAAGCAACCTGCATCTTTATACGATGCCGCACAATACATTTTAGCTATTGGTGGTAAAAGAGTAAGGCCTGTATGTGTTTTAATGGGCAACGAGTTGTTTGGGGAAATTAATAAAGATGCCTGGCAAGTAGCTACTGCCATTGAATTGTTTCACAATTTTAGTTTAATACACGATGATATAATGGATAAAGCTCCGTTACGCCGTGGTGTGCCAACAGTACATACAAAATTTGGAGAGGCTACAGCTTTATTAGCAGGCGATGTAATGTTTGCACAAGCGTACGATTATCTTACGCATATTGACTTAAGCTATGTTCAAAAAATTATAAAGTTATTCAATACAACATCTAAAGAAGTTTGCGAAGGACAGCAAATTGATATGGATTTTGAACAAATGCAAAATGTTAGTAGTGATGAGTATATACACATGATAACCTTAAAGACATCGGTGTTGCTTGCTGCCAGTTTGCAATTAGGGGCAATTTTGGGAGGCGCAGGCGAACGTAATCAACAGCAATTATATGCCTTTGGCAAAAACTTGGGTATAGCTTTTCAAATACAAGATGATTATTTAGATGCTTTTGGAGATCCAGATAAATTTGGAAAGCAAATTGGTGGAGATATATTAGCCAATAAAAAAACATTTTTATTGCTGCATGCAAAAGAGGTTGCAAATGATGCACAAAAAAAAGAAATAGATACTTTGCTGGAATTGAATGCAGCTGATAAAGTACAAAAAATGCTAAGTATTTATAAAGCTTGCAAAGTAGATGAATGGGCTAAAGAACTTAAAGAAAAATATTACAAAGCAGCCCTTAATAATTTAGAAGATGTAGCTGTATTATCTGCCCGAAAAAAGCCTTTGCATGATTTGGCCGTGTATTTAATGGAGAGGGAAAGTTGAGAAACAATAATTCTAAAATATTTTTAGTATTTTACTTCTTCAAACCAAAACCAACATGCCTAATTCATTATTTAGAACAAAAAAAATATCTGCAATTTTATCCGAAGGTGGTGATGATGCTCATGGCGGAAGCGGCTTAAAAAGAGTATTAACTGTTAGAGATCTTACTTTTTTGGAATAGCTGCAATATTAGGTGCCGGTAGTTTCAGTAGCTTGGGCGGAGCCGTTTTTAATGGCGGCCCTGGTGTAGTTGTTTTGTTTATTATTACAGCTATTGCCTGTGCGTTTACTGCGTTTTGTTATAGCGAATTTGCCAGCCGTATTCCTGTAGCTGGAAGTGCTTATACGTATGCGTATGCAAGTTTTGGTGAATTATTTGCCTGGATTATTGGATGGGCTTTAATAATGGAATACAGCATCGGCAATATTTACGTTGCTTTTAGCTGGAGCGATTATTTTACTTCCTTTATGGATAAGTGCGGTATGCATATTCCTCACTGGTTAAGTACAAGCTATACCGAAGCTAAAAATGCTTTTGCAAATAATGGCAATGCCGATGATGTTAATGCCTGGAGTACAGCACCGATGTTGGGCAGCTTAAAAATAATTTTAGATTTACCTGCTTTAGTTATTAATGTACTAATTACGTATTTGGTTTACCGTGGAGTAAAGGAGAGCCGCAATTTTAGTAATGTGATGGTGATACTTAAGATGGCAGTGGTTGCATTAGTAATTATTGTAGGTGGTTATTTAGTTTTTTCGCAAGGGCATACTGCCAATTGGATGCCACCAAACGATGCAGGTGTAAAATCGTTTATGCCTAATGGTTTTAGTGGTGTAATGGCGGCGGTAGCAGGTGTGTTTTTTGCGTATATTGGGTTTGATGCGGTTAGCGTATTGGCTGAGGAAAGTAAAATCCCCAAAAAGATTTACCAAGAGGAATGATTTATTCCTTAGTAATTTGTACAGTGGTTTATATCTTGCTAACACTTGTACTTACCGGTGCTGTTAATTACCGAAATTTTGAAGGTGTAGGCGATCCATTAGCATTTATTTTTGAAAAAGATAATTTAAACATTGGATGGATGCAATTTTTAGTTGCCATTGTGGCCGTAGTGGCTATGACGAGTGTGTTGCTTGTTTTTCAAATGGGGCAACCCCGTATTTGGATGAGTATGAGCCGTGATGGCTTATTGCCACCAGTATTCCAAAAAATTCATCCTAAATACAAAACACCATCTTTTGCAACAATTATTACCGGCCTTGTAGTTGGGGTACCTATATTGTTTACAGATAAAACATTTGTACTTGATTTTACAAGCATCGCCACATTGTTTGCATTTGTACTGGTTTGCGGTGGTGTTTTATTAATACCAAGGAGAGAAAAAACAGAAGGCAGATTTAACATGCCTTTTATTAGCAGTAAAATTTATTTTCCACTTCTAAAAAATCTCAAGTTGAAGTAGTTGAGAAAATGGATGCTAATAATGAACTATTAAACAAAATTATTGATAGTATCGCTTCTTCAAGAATCTTAACTACCGCAGCATATAAAGAAAATTATGCCAACTTCTCAAATTCTTCAGTGGATGAAAACCTTATAATACAGGGGGATAAGAGCCAAATTGCAGAGGCTGTTCAAGTAAGCACTAATAACTATCCTGCTTCAAAAACTATTACAAACGATGAAATAAGTGTGGTGCAAAATATTTTTGACTTAAAAGAAGATTCAGTATTGACAGCCAAATTTAATAACCAAATAGCTGCGTATAAACTTTTAGGAAAAGACACTTTAAGTTCAAATGATTCAAATTTGGTCAATTCTATAAATTGGGAGTTTGCTTCTTTGAAAGTAGGTACTCTAAGAAATACAGCGGCTAATAAATTACTGGTTAAAAAAACGCAGAATGTATCTATGATTATATTCTGGATAACGTGTATTCTCTTATCCATTTTTGCCTTTAAAAGAAACTGGTCATTAATTCCTTTAATGGGTTTAATTACATGTTTGTATTTGTTAACTGGAATGACCTTGGCAAATTGGCTTTGGTTTGGCTCTTGGTTAGCAATTGGTTTGGTAATTTATTTTTTATATGGGAATAAAAAAAGTAAGTTGGCCTCATAATAAATAAGCAACTTTATATCTTCAAAAGCCTGATAATAAACGTTATAAGGCTTTTATGTTTTTATTTGTTTGGCTTAGATTAAACCCGCCCTCAAAGTTCAACCAATAATTAAAAGTATTTATCTTGCAAAGAAAACCTATGCCTAAAAAGTGCTTGCAATTAAATGCTTTTGTAAAAGCAACGATTCTTTTTATTCTTTAGTACACCTACTTTTTTCATGCACTAATATCAAAACAAATTCTGTTAAAGAAAAAGATGGGCCAAGGGAAACAATGGAAAGAGATATTAAGATGATGAAGGATCCTGCTTTAGGGTATGTACCAACAGAGAGATTGATTGAAGCGAAACGCTATAAGGACGAATTGTTGCAGTCTCAAACAAATGCGGCAATAACTGGAATTAACTGGCGTCAACTTGGCCCTAAAAATCAAGGCGGTAGGTCCAGAGCTGTTTTGGTAGATGCCAATGATATAACAGGAAACACAGTTTGGGTGGGTAGTGTAGGAGGGGGTCTTTGGAAAACAACAAATATATCTGCCGCAGAACCTGTATGGGTACCCGTAAATGATCTGTTCGATAATTTGGCCGTAACATCCATAATTCAGGATCCTTCAAATGCAGCTATAATGTATTTCAGTACCGGAGAGTCGGGTTATGGCAATAGTGATGCTATTAGAGGGCTTGGTGTATGGAAAACTACCAATAGTGGAGCTACTTGGTCTCAACTGACGTCTACAACCGGTGCTAATTTTAATCGATGTCAAAGAATGGCTATTAATAGTACAGGTATTGTTTTTGTTGCAACTGCTACTGCAGGTTTGCAAAGATCAGCAGATGGCGGCGCTAATTGGACTAAAGTTTTAGGTGCCGGTTTAGGCATTACGGGTGCCGGTAATAATTTTTGTTATGATGTAGATGTTGATACCGGTGGTAATATATTCTACTTTAGCAGGCTCCATTCATAAATCAACAAATGCGGGTGTTACATTTGGAGCTGCACAAACTTTACCTATTTCGGCAACCAGAATAGAATTAGCATGCGCTATGAGTGATGTAAATTATGTTTATGCTTTAATTGAAAATGGCGATGTAGTTAATGGAATTTTGCGTTCAATAAATGGAGGCACTACCTGGGTTGCAAGAACCGAGCCTGATGATGCTGATCCGGGTATTCCTGCATCAGATTTTTCCAGAACACAGGCTTGGTACGATTTAACAATTGCAGTTGATCCAAATGACAGAAATGGTGTTTTTGTAGGCGGTGTGGATTTATTTAAGTCAACTGATGGTGCTGGCACATGGACGCAATTAAGCCATTGGTACGGTGGGTTTGGATTTCAATATGCACACGCCGATCAACATTATATTTTCTTTAAACCCGGAAGTTCATCCATTGTTTATTTCGTAAATGATGGCGGCATATTTCAATCAACCAATGCAAATGTTGCTGCACCTACATTAACTGATAAAGGAACGAATTATATTACTACTCAGTTTTATTCTTGTGCAATTCATCCTACAGCTTTAACAAACTATTTTTTGGCGGGTGCACAAGATAACGGCTCTCACCAATTTACACAGGGGAATGTACAAAATACAACCGAAGTTACAGGTGGTGATGGCGCCTTTTGCCATATCGACCAAGATGAACCTCAATACCAGTTTACATCTTATGTATATAACGATTTTTATAGATCTGCAGATGGTGGGGGAACATGGACAGAGTTTGCTACAACCGGAGGTGATTTTATTAGCCCAACAGATTACGATAATGTAAACGACAAAATGTATATGTGCGATAATTTAAACACTTATCAGAGATGGGATAATCCTCAAACCGGTTCAACATTTGCAGTAGTATCTGTACCTTCTTTCGGCGGCTTTGTAACAGCATTAAAGGTGTCTCCCAATACAGCGAACAGAGTATTTTTTGGAATAGATAATGGAGATGTATTTAGAGTAGATAATGCACACACAGCAACACCAACTGTAACCAACATTAGCACAGGCTTGCCTGCAGGATTTGTAACATGTATAGAAGTACAAACAGGAAATGATAATCACCTTTTAGCAACTTATTCAAATTACGGCCTTAATAGCATTTGGGAAAGTTTAGATGGCGGTGTAAGTTGGACGAGTGTAGAAGGAAATTTGCCGGATATGCCTATACGATGGGCTTTATTTAATCCTAACAACAACGACCAAGGTTTAATTGCAACAGAGTTGGGCGTATGGAGTACCGATAATTTGAATGGCAGTAGTACCAATTGGGGAGCCAGTAATTCCGGTTTAGCAAATGTTAGGGTAGATATGTTACAAGTAAGACAATCGGATAAAATTGTTATTGCCGCAACACATGGAAGAGGCTTGTTTTTAACCGATATTTTTGCGCCACCTACAGCTTTGTTTACTGCCGATAAATTAACTACCTATAAAGGTGTACCAATAAATTTTACAAGTACATCTTTTAATGCTACATCATGGAGTTGGAATTTTGGTGATGCAGGTACTTCTACGGCTGCAAACCCAAGCCACACCTATACTGTGCCGGGTAAATATAATGTAACACTTACTATAAATAGTGGAGCATCTACATTAGTTAAAAATTTATACATACATATTTTACCCAACAGAGGAACTCCATATGCACTAACCGATGGCGGTAATTTTGAAGTTAACCCACTTGATTTTGGGGTAGATAATTTAGCAGGCACTCCATGGGAAAAAGGGAACTCGGCAGTTGCCGGAAAAAATGGTGTTGTTAGTGGCTCTAATGCATGGGTAACCGGATTAACAGGTAATTATGCAGATAACACAGATGCAAGTTTGATGACACCAAACTATAATTTTACTGCCATTGGTGCATATTTAATGCGTTTTCAATCTAAGCGGAATACTGAGTCAGGATATGATGGTTTTAGAGTTGAATATACTTTAGATTCGTGTAGAAATTGGTTGCCTTTAGGTACAATAACGGCGGCAAATTGGTATAATTTTGCCAACACAATTGGTGATGCATCTTTTCCTGTAAATGAGGCTTTCTTTGATGGTTCGGTTGCAACTTATACTCAATTCTCTAACACAACTGAACTTACTTTTACAAGGAAACCCAAGTGTTGCATTTAGGTTTAGGTTTAAATCGGATGTGTCGTTACCGCAGCTGGAGTAGCCATTGATAATTTTGAAATACTTGGGCCGTTTAATATAGCATTGGCTGTTACACTTACAAATTTTACCGCTATAAAAATTATGATGATGTATCCATAAATTGGCGAACACAAAATGAAATTAGTATCGAAAATTATGTAGTAGAAAGAAGTGATGATGGTAAAACCTTTATGCCAATTAGCACTATACCAGCTAAGAATACTTCTCAAAACTTTTATAATATAGTAGATAAAAGTATTTTAATAACTAATTTGTCAGGTAGAAATGCTTTGTATTATAGATTAAAAATAAGTGATAAGGCAGGTCGATATAAATATACCGAAGTAGCAAAAATTTCATTAGGTAAAACTAGTACAGATGTGATTATTGGACCTAACCCATTTGTGGACTATATTTCTGTTTATAGTAGTGATGCAATATTACTTGTAAATATTTTTGATATATCTGGTAAACTTGTATATAGTACTACCAACGTTGTGGGAAACAAAATTTTCTTTGATAAAATAATACCAACAGGAACTTACATTGTTAAAGTGCAAACAAGTAAAGAAGTTGTAATTGCTCGAATTTTAAAAGCTAATTAATTAAAAAATGAATATATACTATCACAGATGTTAAATCTGTGATGGTATGTAATTAATTCCCTTTCTTCTTAGGGATAGTTGTTTTAGGTTTTACATCATCATTCTCTGCACCCTTTAATTTTTTTTCATCAATAGTACCATCATCACCTCTAACCGGGTTGGGTACAGGCTCTTTTCCCATTGGCGTTGTTTGATTAAATACTTTATCTACATGTATCCATTTGCCGTTTCTCCAAACAAAACCTTCGTAATCGCCGTCGCCTACTAAAGTCCATTTGCTGTTAGGTTTGCCCGATTCGGATATTAAATGCTCCATAATAATCATATCCAATTCTTCATCATAATTCAATCGGGGAGAGGCATTTTTTTTATATTCCATTATATATCTGCTCTGCGATGATTTAAATGTCTTGTCGCTTTCAAAACTAAAATACCTGCCACCAAAAACCGGTTCATCATTATCAAAAGAAAGCACTTCAATTATTTTTTTATTGCTTCGTATATTGTTTTCATCGTAACCAATAAGAGTGTAATAATTTTTATTGCTGCTTTTCTTTTGGATTATACGATAATATATGGCTCCAATCCAACCTTTATTATTGCCAATTGTATCGGCTATTTTTTGTGTAACATCTGATTTGTCTATTAGTGGATACAATTTTAAACTTCCATCATACGTACGCATTTGTATGGCGCCATGCTGGCGAATAACATTGTCGCTTATCATCATTTGCCAGGTAAATATTTTAAAACTACTATCGGGTGCGTAAAGCCTTGATATTGTTTCTAAAGAATCAAAAGTATAGTAAAAAGAATTTTTAGTAGTAAGCGCTTTCACAAATTGCCTTGTAAATAAACTATCTGCCTCAAACCTGTTTTTAGATGAAATGCCCTGAATGATTTTTAGTGCTGTAGGCTTCATCACTTCTTCTTGTTTTTGTAATGCTGCTAAATCATCTTTGCCTATACGTTGTGCCTGCACAAATACAGGTGTAAAAGCAACAAACAATTACCAATTTCTTCATATCGTAAATTTAGTTAAATCCATTGCAAATTAAGTGCAAAACTCATTAGTGTACTAAATTTTAACTAAAGCTAAACATTAGCTGTTGGGCATACTACAGGGCTTTTGCAAATTCAATTAAAGAATTATAAACTGCATCAATCCTATTATCCTTTACATCAACCTCAGGCCTTGTTGTAGGTAAAAAAATAGTATAAATGCCAAGATTACGCCCAAACTCCATATCGCTTAAGGTATTACCAATCATTATGGCTTTGGATAAATCGATTGTAGGAAAATCTTGTACAGCTTGTAAACCCATGCCGGGGTTAGGTTTTCGGTTTGGGCTAGCTTCATCCAAATCGGGGCAAAAATAAACAGCATCAATTTTGCCTCCGCTTTCCTCCATTTCTTTTTGCATGTTGGTATGAATGGTATGCAGATTATGTAATTTAGTTACACCCTTACCTACACCTTTTTGATTGGTAACTATAATAATGTGTTTAAACTTTTTACTAAAAATGCTTATAGCTTCTTTTACACCTTCATAAAAATAAATTCATCCCACGTGTGAATGTAATCTTTATGTTTTTCGTGATTGATTACACCGTCTCTGTCTAAAAACAATGTCCAGTCTTTATTTATATTTTTAAGATTTATTGGCATTATTTATATGGAATTAATTCGGTTTGTGCTTTTTCATAATCTTCGGGAATACCAATATCAATAAAATAAGCGTTATGGATTTGGCCGTAAATTTTATGTTGGGTTACATACTTCTCTAAGTAATCTTTTTCAAACGAAAATATTTTGGGAAATGTTTTTGTGCAGAATTGCGAAACATTTAAAATGTAACATCCGCCATTTATTAAACCTTCTTTGTAATACTTTTTTTCTTTAAAAGACGTGATGATAGAGTTGCTGTTTATTTCTACAGCACCATATCTATCAAATTTTTCCATTGGTTTTAATGCCAATGTACATTCTGCCGACATAAACCGATGTATATCCTCCAGTTTTTTAATATCTACATCAAATAAAGTATCACCATTTACGATTAATACATTTTTTTCTGAAGCTTTTGTACATGCTAATTTAATAGCACCTCCGGTGCCTAAAGGTTTATTTTCTACTGATAATTGGTAGTTTAAAAAAGGGAATTCCTTGAGCAAATAATCTTCAATAACCTCACTCATATAACCCAATGAAAAAATAAATTTAGATACACCTTGTTTTTGCAAATAAGTAATTACATAATGCAAAAAAGGCTTTTCAGCAACCATAGCCATGCACTTTGGAGCATCGCTAACAACACTACGTAACCTTGTTCCTAACCCGCCTGCTAAAATTATTGCTTCTTTAATCATCCGAAATATTGTTCTTCTACCAATTGGCAAATTATGTGACCTACAGTAATGTGGCTTTCCTGAATCCGTGGCGTATCGGCAGAGGGTACATTAATAAGATAATGGCTATTACTTTTCATTTTACCACCACTTTCGCCGGTAAAACCAATTGTAATCATGCCTTTTTCCTTAGCAACATCAAATGCATTTAATATGTTTTTACTATTGCCCGAAGTAGATAAACCAATTAATACATCTCCTTTATTGCCTATGCCTTTTATCATACGGGAGTAAATAACATCGTAGCTATAATCATTTGCAACGGCTGTTATGTAAGATGTGTTGCAATGTAATGCCTCGGCAGGCAAAGCATCTCTATCGGTATAAAAGCGGCCACTAAACTCTGCGGCTAAATGCTGTGCATCGGCTGCACTGCCGCCATTGCCGCAAAACAAAACTTTGTTGCCGTTTTTAAAAGCTGTTACAATAATATCAACGCATTGGTTTATTGTTTTTATTAATTCATCATTTTGTGCAAGTTGTTGTTTTACTTGTATAGATGCCTGAACAATATCTTTTATTTTTTGTTGCATTGAAAATTAATTTTACGTTGCAAAGTTAATAATAAATGGCGGGCAAAGTTCAATATGGGTATACAGTAAAAGTGAGTGACTCCCGAAGAAAATCGGGACAAGCCAACGATGTTGTTTTAGTATTCATTTGCTGGTAACAAATAATTATACCGTCCATGTAGTTAAACCGTACTTTGTAAACTGATATTTTTTAACATCGCCTCCAAAACTGTTTAATGCATTTATTACTGCATATCTTGTATTGTTGGGGCAATAAAAAATCATAAAACCACCACCACCAGCACCACTAATTTTGCCGCCTGTAGCACCTGCCGCTTTGGCGGCATCATAAATTGCTTCGATGGAAGTGTTGCTGATATTTGTAGCCATTAATTTTTTTTGCCGAAAACCAAAATCCAATATTTCACCAATGTCATTTAGTTTGCCTTTTAAAAGAGCCTCTTTCATCATTTTGGCTTGCTCTTTTAATTGGTGCATGGCTTCAATACTTTTTTCGTTATTGCTGGTTACGTTTTTTACCTGCTCTTTAATTATTGTTGCACTTTCCCTACTGGTGGCTGTAAAATATAAAACCAAATTATTTTCCAGCTCATGTAAATATTGTGGTTTAATGCGTAACGGGTTTACAATTACCTTATCACCTTCATAAAATTCCATAAAATTTACTCCGCCAAATGTAGCAGCGTATTGATCTTGTTTGCCGCCTGCTAATTTTAAATCGTTTCGCTCAATTTCATAAGCATAATGAGCAATATCATAATCGCCTAATGGTAATTTATATCTTTCCACAAAGGCACCTAAAATGGCTACCACAAGGGTAGAGGAGGTTCCTAAACCGCTGCCGGCAGGAGCATCTACAAAAGTTGAAAGTTTGAAGCCTCCTAACGGAAAAGAATAATCTTTTTGTACTCTGTTATAAACCCCTTTCAATAAATCTAACGTACCGTTTACAGGCAGCTCTTCTGTTATATTAAAAACCTGTTCTTCTTCTCTGTCTAAAGCCTGTAAAATAATTTTATTTTCCTCCAATGGCTCTAATGTGGCATATGCCGATAAAGAAACTGTGGCATTAAGGATTGCTCCACCAAACTGGTCGCTATATGGGCTTACATCTGTGCCACCACCGGCAAGGCCAATTCTTAAAGGTGCTTTACTTCTATAAATCATTGATTGGTTTTATTAAAGCGGCAATTTACTTACAATTGGGCTATTTGTGTAATACTTTCTGTCATTTTTGCCCAGCTAAATTTTTTCTTTTCTTGTATAAGATGTGGTAAAAAATAATTTTCGCCTTTGGTAAAATATTCTATTATTTTATCTGCAATTGACTGTGCGTTGGGCTCGGCAATTAAGCCTACTTTATTATCGGGGACTAATGCCGGTAAACCACCTACATTGGTAACAATCATGGGTTTTTCAAAATGGTAGGCTAAAGGCGTTACACCACTTTGCGTTGCATTGCGGTATGGCTGTACTACCACATCGGCAGCACATAAAAAATACTTTACTTCACTGTCTGCAATAAAATCTGTATGAAGAATTAAATTATTTTTTATGCCTGATTTTTCAATTTGCTCATCATACTGCTTTCTGTCTTCATAAAACTCTCCTGCAATTAGTAATTTGCAATTTGCTATTGGCAAGTTTGAGTCTTTTAAAATTTTCATGGCATCTAACAGTAAATCAAGTCCTTTGTATTTTCTGATAAAGCCAAAAAATAAAAGTACTTTTTGGTTATTGTCAATTGCCAATCTCTTCCTGGCAGCTTCTTTGGTAATTTTTTCTCCAAAATTATCGTAAAGTGGGTGTGGTACTAATTTTGCCGGTTTGGTTGGAGCAAACACTTTTAAATCAGTCATCACTTTTTCGCTCATGATAATAAAAGCATCAACCGGTTTTATAAAGTATTTTGTAAATGGCTTATCGCCAAAACGTTTTTCGTGTGGTATAATATTATCTGCAATGCAAACCACTTTCGAGTGTTTATTTTTTTTACGCATCGTAAAATATAGCCTAGGCATGGTCCCATAAAAGGCAGCCAATATCTTACTATTACTAAATCTGGCTTTTGTCTTTTTATCTCATTTCCTACTTTTATCCAATTAAAGGGATTAATAGAGTTGATGCAAACCTTAATATTTAAATCAGTTGGCTTACGTTCATTACTATATTGCGATTTGCCTGGAAATAAAAAGCTAGGGTATTGAAGAGAGAAAGTATAAATAGTTACATTATTATCTTCTTGTTGAAATTGCCGTGCTAATCTTTCATTAAATGTAGCAATTCCACCACCACGTAAGGGATAAGCAGAGCCAATAATAATTATTTTCATAACCCCAGTTTTTCCTCAACTAAATAACCTATTTCTATCAGCACTATTTCTACTAATTAACTCGCCAATAAAACCTGCTAAAAATAATTGTGTACCAATTATCATTATTGTTAACGCAAAAAAGAATAATGGCCTTTGGGTTAAGCCCGAATTATCAAACACAAACTTTGAAACAGTTAAATACGCAAAAGTAACAAACCCTAAAAAGAAAAAAATGCTGCCCCATAAGCCAAAAAAATGCATTGGCCTTTTACCAAATTTCCCCATAAAAAATATGGTCATTAAATCTAAAAAACCATTAATAAAACGGCTCCAGCCAAATTTTGTAACCCCGTATTTTCTGGCTCTGTGCTCAACAATTTTTTCGCCAATGTTGCGTAAGCCTGCCCACTTACTAAGTACAGGTACATAGCGATGCATTTCACCGTATACCTCAATGCTTTTTACCACTTTCTTTTTATATGCTTTAAGGCCGCAATTAAAATCGTGCAGTTTTATGCCACTCATGCTACGGGCTGCAGCGTTAAATAATTTACTGGGAATATTTTTTGTAAACGTATTATCGTATCGCTTTTTTTTCCAGCCGCTAACCAAATCAAAATCATCTTCAATAACCATTTTCCTAAGCTGCGGAATTTCATCCGGGCTGTCCTGCATATCGGCATCCATCGTAATTACAACATCTCCCTGTGCAGCCTTAAAACCTTCATTAAGTGCGGCACTTTTACCATAATTGCGTTGAAATTTTATGCCTTTTATATGTTCATTTTTGCTCTTAATTGCTCAATTACATTCCACGAATTATCGGTACTGCCGTCGTCAATATACAGTACTTCGTACGTATAGTTGTTGGCAAGCATTACTTTTTCAATCCATGCAGTTAATTCCGGCAAAGATTCGTCTTCGTTGTAAAGTGGTATTACTATTGATAAATCCATTAAATGTAAACTGTTTTTATTTTTTGTATTCGGCCCTCGAATAACTATTTAGCATTGTTGCGTCGCACTCTTGTACGCTAAATTTGTATTCGGCAATATAATACAATGCTCTTTTACTTACTCAAATTAGGTATTATTTTTCGAACTTAAAAAACCTGCTCCAATAACACTAACCAATGCACCTATTACAAGGTAACTAAAAACAGCTCCCATGATGTAAGCAGGTAAAAACATTTTTTTTGCAGCTGCAATCCTTGTGTCAATATCACTTTGTACTAAATCTTTTGATGAGGCCAAATCTTTTTGCATTAAGGCAACCATTCCATCTTTTAACTCGGGGTGAAGCAAAATAAATACAATGGTAAACAACACCATCAATAAAGTAACTACAATAAAATACTTAAAACCTTGTGTAAATAGTACTTTAAACGAGGAAGTGCATCGGTATTTTTTTTGTACTCAAAAAGTGTCCACACTATGCCACCAACATAAAGAAAATAAACAATGTATTGTAAATTGTTTTCAAAATTTCCTTTTATGTAAAAAATAAGAAAAGATGCAACAATCATAATTACACCAATAAGCAACCCTTTTTTTGCAGCCGTTAAATTTTTCAATTCAATTCAATTTTATCTCCATTAATAATGCCAATAACTTTTCCTTTTAATTTTTTGCCAATAAAGGCCGAGTTTTTAGATTTTGATTTAATCATCACCGTTGAAAAATCGTACTCAGTATCCGTGTTAAATAACGTTAATACTGCTTTTTCGCCTTCTTTAATTTGTGGAATTGCCAGACTAAAAATTTTTCTGGTTTGCTCTGTTTGCATTTGTATAAATTGCTCAATATCTGTATCTAAAACGCCTAACACTCCAAATAAAGTTTCCAACCCAATCATTCCGTTTTTTGCATATTCAAATTCACAGGTTTTACCATCCCAATTTTGGGGTATGTGATGTGATGCTATGCAATCTATAAAGCCTTTCTTCAAGGCTTTTTGCAAGGCAATCTTATCTTCTTTTGTGCGTAAAACCGGATTTACTTTAAGGTTGGTATCATAAGTCGCCAGATCTTCATCACAAAAAAATAAATGATAAGGTGTAACGGAGCAACTTACATTTAACTCATCTTTTTTGCCTGTGCAATTAACTCAATTCCTTTTTTTGTAGATACGCCTGTAAAGTGAATTTTTGAATTGGTGTATTTTACCAGTTCAATATCACGGGCAATCATTATTTCTTCGGCTATGGCCGGTTTGCCCGGCAAGCCTAATTGAGTGCTTTTAATACCTTCGTTCATCAACCCATTGGCGCCAATACTCTTATCATCCGGCACTTGTATTAAAACTCCATCAAAACTTAATACATATTGTAATGCTTTAAGCATTATCCCCGACGATTGAATACTGTTGATACCGTCTGTAAAAGCCACCGCACCCGATTGTTTCATGTCGTACATTTCAGCAAGCTCTTTGCCTTCAGCATTTTTGGTAACAGCTCCCAAGGGATACACATTTACAGCCAAATAAGTTGCTTTTTGAGCAATATATTCTACCTGCGATTTTGTATGCGTAACCGGTTGGTTGTTGGGCAACACAAAAACATCTGTAAAGCCGCCAGCTGCTGCCGCTGCTGCACCAGTTTCTATAGTTTCCCTGTATTCCAACCCAGGATCACAAAAATGTGCAAAAATATCTACCCAACCAATACTAACACAAAGGCCTTTTTGCTCAATGGTTTTGTTGGTTTTTTCGGTAATAGAATTGCCAATTTTGGCTATAATTCCATCAACAATAAAAATGTCTTTAACTTTTCCGTTTAAAGGAGACGAGGGAGAAATTATTTTGGCTTTTTTAATGAGTAGTTTCATTAAGAAGCAAATGTAAGAAAAAAACTGCTTTTAAAATTGCATTTGCAAAAGGAATACTGCTATGCCAGTTGCAAATCCCAATAAAGCCAATAAACTAATCTTTTTTAAATACCACATAAAATCAATGTTTTCTATACCCATAACGGCTACACCGGCTGCCGAGCCAATAATGATAGCACTTCCACCGGTACCTGTAGAAAGGGCAATAAACTCCCAAAAAGAATGGTCGGTTGGATAGGAGGATAAATCGTACATGCCCTGCGTTGCAGCTACTAACGGAACGTTATCTACCAATACCGATAACAAACTATACAATTCAATTAAATAATCGTTTTTTAATGTTACACTCAAAAAAGTTGCCAGTTCCTTTAAAATACCTACAGATTGTAAAGCAGCTACAGCTAAAAGTATTCCTAAAAAAAATAAAATACTTGGGCTATCTACTTTTTGCAATGCCGAGGCTACTGTATATTTTTCTGCAATTTCGGGTTCTTTGCGTTTGTGAATTAATATTGTAATAACCCACATTAAACCAAGGGCAAGCATCATTCCCATAAATGGTGGTAAATGAGTAAGTGTTTTAAAAACAGGCACAAAAATTAAAAAACCTATACCTGCAAAAAGCACAATTTGGCCATCTTTTTTTTCTTTTAATGTGCTTTCATGTTTTGGGGCGGCTGCAAATTTTTTCCCTTTATAACGATTAGTAATAATTAAGGCAGGTAATATGCAAACAGCCACACTTGGTAAAATTAACTGCTTTATAATGTTGAGTGCCGTTATTTGGCCACCAATCCAAAGCATTGTGGTGGTTACATCACCTAATGGCGACCAAGCTCCGCCTGCATTAGCTGCAATAACGATCATGCCGGCAAACCAAAGCCTGTCTTCTTTTTCAGATAATAGTTTAGAACATAACGAGGTCATAACTATTGCTGTTGTTAAATTGTCTAATAAAGAAGATAGAAAAAATGTAATAAGGGTAATAATCAGCAGCAATTTTTTTTACTGGTTGTGTTTATTTTTTGTGTAATAATTTCAAACCCATTATGTGAGTCTATTAGCTCAACTATTGTCATTGCGCCTAATAAAAAAAACAGGATAGAAGCTATTTCACCTAAATGATGCAAAAGCTCTTCGGTTACTATATGAGGAGATTTAGCTTGCAGTATATAAATTGTCCAACATAGCACACCTGTAATTAAAGCAGAAGCAGCTTTATTTAGCTTTAGTGGATGCTCAAATGCAATGGCGATATACCCCAGTATAAAAACAGATATAATTAAAATTGTTGACATTAATATTTTGTTGACAAAGATAGAGTATTGTATTTCGATGATTTTGAAATAGAAAAAACAGAAAAAGGAGATTTTTTAATTCTCCTTTTTCTGTTTAGTCGGGACGACTGGATTCGAACCAGCGACCACACGCCCCCCAGACGTGTGCGCTACCGGCTGCGCTACGTCCCGAAATATGAATAATTTTAGGTATGTAATAACCCTACTCAATTATCTTATTGCAAGTTTGCAAATGTAAATGCTAAAAAGCAAGTTTCAAAAAACCTTACCATCTTTTCAATTCTTTACTGCTAAAAGTATATTCGGGTGTTTTTATAATTGGGCGGTTATCTACTTTATACCAGGGCGATAAATCACTATTCAAATCATTAACCAAAACATGTATATCCTGTGCCGGCATAAAGCCTTGTGCAAGCAGGTAAATTTTTTCGCCATCCTTGTTAGCCGCTATATCCATTACTTGCACGGCATGGCCCGGGAAGCCGCCACGTATAATTACATCTCCTATATGTATAGAGTTAAAATCGGCTACGGTATTTAATTGCTTGGCTAAAGAAGCTGAGCCACACATGCCAAAAACCTGCTCTAAAAAAGTTGTAAAATGTTGCCTGTTATAAGGTGGTGTAAAAATAGTTTTACCATCATTGTCTTTAAAGTTAATTTCATTAAAGCGGTGTTGTTCAAAAAGATATTCGGCTCGTAATCGCATAACAGCATCGGCACATTGTTGTAAATCTTTATCTCCTACAGATATATTTAAAACAGCAAATTGCGCCAATTGATTTCCTTTTGGCATGCCATTGAATTTATAAACTGTTTTATCTGTTTTTAATGCCACATTTCTTAAATAACTACCAAATGAGTTGTTTTCAATTAAAACTCTGGAAAAGCCGTCTGGCAAAGGAATTTCGCTAATCTTCTTATAAGGATTTTCATCTGAGGTTGACAGTTGTGAGGGCGTAATTTTACCATATTTTGCCGAGGAAGCATTATTATTACACGAAAAGCATAAGGCTACAAATAAAATTCTAAATGATTTAGTTGTCATAATTGGTTATTTTTGAGTGGTAGATTTATAATGCTGTAAAGCATCTTTTCCATATAAATAAAAAGTTAAAAAAAACATACGATGTAGTGCTTTGCGATATTAAAATGCCTAAAGTAGATGGCATTGAATTTTTAGAAAAGGCCAGAGAAATAAACAGCGATGTACCCGTTATTATGATTAGTGGCCATGGCAATATAGATACCGCTGTGGATGCAGTAAAAAAGGGCGCATTTGATTATATTAGTAAGCCTCCGGATTTGAACAGATTGTTAATTACACTTCGTAATGCGTTAGATAAACAAAGCCTTGTAACTGAAACAAAAGTGCTTAAACGCAAAGCTAGTAAGGTACAAGAGATTGTTGGGGATAGTGCACCAATTGTAAAAATTAAAGCCACCATTGATAAAGTGGCGCCTACAGATGCAAGAGTTTTAATAACAGGCGAAAATGGCGCCGGTAAAGAATTAGTAGCAAGATGGATACACGAAAAAAGTAACCGAAACAGTAACCCTATTGTAGAAGTTAACTGTGCGGCCATACCAAGCGAATTAATAGAAAGCGAATTATTTGGCCACGAAAAAGGTTCTTTTACCTCTGCCATAAAACAACGCATTGGTAAGTTTGAAACAGCTAATGGCGGTACACTTTTTTTAGATGAAATTGGCGACATGAGCCTTGCCGCACAAGCTAAAGTTTTAAGGGCTTTACAAGAAGGAAAAATTACCAGAGTTGGAGCAGAGAAAGATATAAATGTAGATGTACGGGTAATTGCCGCTACCAATAAAGATTTACTTAAAGAGGTTGAACAGAAAAATTTTAGACTGGATTTGTACCACAGGTTAGGTGTAATTATTATTCATGTTCCATCGCTTAATGACCGGAGAGATGATATACCGCTTTTAGTAGATTACTTTTTAGATATTATAGCCACAGAGTATGGTCAACCAAAAAAAGAGATTGATAAAAAAGCTATAGAATATCTTAAAAATTATAACTGGACAGGTAATATAAGAGAGTTGCGTAATGTGGTAGAAAGATTAATCATCCTCTCCGGAAAATCAATTACGGTAGATGATGTAAATACGTATGTTCTACCATAATCTTACTTGCTATTAATGAAAACAATTTTTTGTATAAGTGGTTTGGGTGCAGATGAAAAAGCTTTTTCTAAACTTAAGATTGATGGTTATAATTTAAAAGTAATTAATTGGCTGCATCCGCATAATAAAGAAACCATTGAACAATATGCAGCAAGAATGGCAAAGTTTATTGACGAAGAAAATCCGATATTAATGGGCTTGTCTTTTGGAGGAATGATGTGTATAGAAATTGCCAAACAAATTCCGGTTAAACAAATAATTATTATAAGCAGTATTAAAACAAAATACGAATTACCACGCTGGATGAAACTGGTTGCAAGCTCAAAATTGCACAAAATTTATTCAATGAAATCGTATAAAATTACGCAACCTTTCCAAAATTTATTTTTAGGTGCTGTAACTGCCGAAGAAAAGGCCATGAGCAATAATTACCGAAAAAATGCCAATACAACTTACGTAAAATGGGCAGTTAATGAAATTTTAAACTGGAAAAACGAAACAGTGCCTGCCAACATTTTTCATATACACGGCAATGCCGATAAAATGTTTACTGTAAAAACAATTACTGCCAATGCCATTGTACCTCATGGCAAACATTTAATGATAATGAGCAAGGCCGATGAAATAAGTGAACTAATAAAAAGCCATTTGGGTTAATTTAGTACTGCTGTTTCAAACTCGGCCACACTATAATCTTTAACCACATTATACAGCGTATCTCTTTCCACAGGCTTACGTTTTACCTGTTTAATTAATTGCACCAACTCCTCAGTACTCATTTTTGGGTTAAGCTCTTCGCTGCCGGCCATGCTGTAAATTTTTGTACTGTCATCAATGGTACCATCAATATCATTTACACCAAAACTTAGGCTAAGTTGTGCATTTTGCCTGCCCAACATTGGCCAGTAAGCTTTAAGGTGAGGAAAATTATCTAAATAAATTCGGGCAATGGCATATAAACGCATGTCTTCATTAATACTGGTTTCGGGCACATTACTCATATCGTTATCCATATTTCTAAACTTTAGCGGAATAAACGTATTAAAACCGTTGGTTTTGTCTTGCAAATCCCTCAATCTTTTCATATGGTCTATACGATGTTCGTATTTTTCAATATGCCCATAAAGCATTGTTGCATTGCTGTGCATACCCAATTCATGTGCTACTTCGTGTATGCGTAACCAGCCGTTGGCATCAACCTTATCGGCACAAATTTGCTCTCTTATTTGCGGATGAAAAATCTCGGCTCCACCGCCGGGCAAACTATCCAAACCTGCATCATGCAATTGTTTCATGCCTTCTTCCGTTGTTAATTTAGCTTTTCTAAACATATAATCTAACTCTACAGCTGTAAAGCTTTTACATGCAAATCGGGTCGGTGTGCTTTTATTTTTGCATTAATTCAATAAAATAAGCCATATCCATTTAGGATGCACCCCACCAACAATATGCACTTCAGTAATGGGTTTACCATCGTATGTTTTTACAATATCCAACATTTGCTCTATGCTTAATTCCCAGCCCTCTTCCTTGTGTGCATATAAACGGCTGTAGCTGCAAAATTTGCAACTAAATACACAAACATTGGTAGGCTCTATATGAAAGTTTCTGTTAAAATATGTAGTGTCGCCATGTAACCTTTCTCTTATAAAATTGGCTAAAGCACCCACAAAAGGCAAGTCGGCTTTTTCAAAAAGTATAATACCTTCTTCGTCGCTGATACGCTGTTGCAACTTTACTTTTTGGGCTATTTGTTTTAAGTCGGCATCTTTAACAGCATCAATTAAAATATCTATTGAGGCACTCATTGGTATAGTTTTTACAAAGGTACGTTGTTAAAGGTTTTGTTTATTTTTTGAGCCAAACTTTTGCACTGCTGTTTAGCTGTTGTGGCGTCGCACTCTTGTACATCAATGTCATTATTGAGCATCGCCTAAATTCAACGTAGTAATAGCATCTCATTTCATAATAATTGTATATCTTCAAAACCTAAATAAGCAAGCTATATGAATATTAAACTACGATTAACGATTCTTAATTTTTTAGAATTTTTGTTTGGGAGCATGGTTAATTTCTTTAGGTGGTTATATGGGGCAAACATTTGGCCCTACAGAAGGTGATAGTATTGGTTTATCTATAGGGAGAACGTATGGAAGCATGGGATGGGCAAGTTTATTTATGCCTGCTTTAATGGGTATTGTGGCCGATAAATATTTGCCTGCTCAAAAAGTATTAGGCATTTGCCACATATTAGCCGGTGCCATTATTTTTATGCTACAAAAGCAGCAAATAGTACCGAAATGTATTGGACAATTTTTGTTACTTGCTGTTTTTACATGCCCACAATTGCATTAAATAACAGTGTGAGCTATGCCATCTTAACAAAAAATAATTTTGACGTACAAAAGACCTTTACTCCAATAAGGGTGTGGGGCACAATTGGTTTTATTGCAGCTATGTGGATAATAGACTATATGGGATGGGGAAATAATACCAGTCAATTTTTATTTGCATCAATTGCCATGATAGTTACAGGTATATACAGTTTTACTTTACCAAATGTAACACCAGAAAATAAACAGCAAAATAATAGTTGGACAAGTAAGTTAGGTTTAGATGCCTTAGTACTATTCAAACAAAATAGAATGGCTATATTTTTTGTGTTTGCAATGCTATTAGGTGCAGCATTACAAATTACCAATATGTTTGGTAATAGCTTTATACAAGACTTTGGAAAAATACCTGAGTATAAAAATACATTTGGTGTAGAGCATTCTGTTTTTATTATTTCGCTTTCTCAGATTTCAGAAACGCTTTTTATTTTAACAATCCCTTTCTTTTTAAAACGATTTGGTATTAAGCAAGTAATGTTATTTAGTATGATTGCCTGGGTACTGCGTTTTGGTTTATTTGGAATTGGAAATCCAGGCACTGGTGTTATTTTCTTAATACTTTCTATGATAGTATATGGTATGGCATTTGATTTCTTTAACATATCGGGTTCTTTATTTGTTGAAAAAGAAACAGACTCTAAAATTCGAAGCAGCGCACAAGGTTTATTTATGTTGATGAGTAATGGCTTAGGGTCAATTTTAGGTGGCGAGTTGGCAGGAAGGGTAGTTAGCCATTATTCAAATAATGGGGTTACGGATTGGAGCAGTGCATGGTTCGTTTTTGCTGGATATGCCTTAGTAATAGCTATTTTGTTTGCATTAGTGTTTAAATACAACCACAACCCAAATGATGTACAAAATATAAACCATTAGCAATAAATGAAAATAACCAATTACGAGTTTAAAGCTATTGCAAAAAACATTGACGAACTCGAAGAGAAATTACTTTCATTAAACCCATTTTTTAAGGCTTAGATCACCAAATTGACACTTATTTTAATGTACCTAACGGTAGATTAAAATTAAGGGAAGGGAATATTGAAAATGCCCTTATTTATTATGAAAGAGAAAATAGGGATGCTGCTAAGCAATCCAATGTTTTACTATATCAGCACAATCCAAATATTTCTCTAAAAAACATACTTATAAAAACAAATGGCATTAAAGCAATTGTTGATAAAAACCGTAAAATATATTTTATTGAAAATGTAAAATTTCATTTCGACAGTGTAGAAGGCCTGGGAACTTTTATAGAGGTAGAAGCTATTGATAATGATGGAAAAATTGGCGTACAAAAGCTGCAAGAGCAGTGTGATTATTATAAAACATTTTTGGGCATTTCAGACAAAGATATTTTGGCAGAATCGTACAGTGATATGATACTAAGACTGTGATGTGGTACAGTTTGTAAAATTATAATTGATATAATCACATTTAACTTACAAGTTATACTATGATGGAGCAACACTTTTTGAACAACATTTTCAAAACAAAAGATTTTTCAGAGGAAGAGCTACATACTATTATTCCAAAATTTAAGCAAATTACATTTTGTAAAAACGACTATCTTTTAAAAGAAGGCCAAACGGAAAATCATTATTGGTTTATGGAAAGCGGTTTTGTCAGGTCGTTTGTTATTGATACAGAGGGTAACGATATTACTACAAACTTTTATGGAATAGGCGACATTGTAATTGATTGGACATCTTTCTTTCTTAGAAATCCCACTCGGGAAAATATTCAGGCTTTAACAGACTGCACTTGCTGGCAACTGCATTTTGATACATTCCAGCAACTGTTTCACAGTATACAAAGTTTTAGGGAGCAAGGACGAACAACACTTGTAAATAGTTATTTTTCTTTAAAGAAAAAGAGTGTATCCATGATAGCTGATGCGGCAAAAGAAAGATACATTCATCTGCTAAATGAAAAACCGCATATAATTCAAAACATCTCACTCAAGCATATTGCTACTTACTTAGGCATTACAGATACTTCACTTAGTCGAATACGAAAAGAAATTTCAAACGATTATTTTTTCTTGTCATAAGGCAAGTTTTATATTTTGAGTTGCAATTAGCTTTGCCTCATTAATTATTCACAAAGTAAAACTTTACTGATGGAAAATCTTTTGGATTACATGTTGCTATTTCGTTTACAACCTGGCACCCCACAGCCAAAACCTCAACAACTTACAGCAATACATGAACAATGGAGCAAATTTATAGGTGCAATTGCTTCACAAGCCAGGCTTGTTAGCACTAACCGATTGAGCTTTGAGGGTAATATTATTAATAAAGACCTAAGCATAAGCAATGGTAGCAATATTACTAATAATGAAACTTTAAGCGGAAATATGGTTATAAAAGCATCTTCCTTAATTGAGGCAACCGAAATGGCAAAAGAGTGCCCTGTGTTGGCGATGGGAGGATCGGTAGAAGTGAGAGCCATTTTACCAATGCAGCCTTAAATAACAAGCTATAAATTCGATATTTAATAAAGTTAACCATCATTTAAAGGGTTTAATAAATCGTCTCTATAATGCTTAAAGTAATTTTTCTGGCAATAACTCTTTTTTCTTTAGTACTTTTTTACTACGGAACCGGAAAGCAAAATAAGATTTTGATAATAAGTATTTTATGGCTGATAATAATTGGCAGAGTTGCCTATGTTGGATATTTTGAAAATACGTCAATAACACCTCCAAGATTTTTATTTGTACCTATTGCTGCCATAAGCCTGGCGATATATTTTTATAAAATAATTAATAAAAATAAAATTAGCACTACTTTTTTAGTTGCAATTCATATTTTGCGTTTACCAATCGAACTTGTGCTGTACAAATTATTTCTACAAAAACAAGTCCCCGTTTTAATGACTTTTAAGGGATGGAATTTTGATATTCTTATTGGAGTATCTGCTATTTTTATTTTAGTTTACTTACTATTAACTAAAAAGAAATTGCATAAATATTTTTTATGGCTTTGGAATAGTGTCGGGCTTATCTTTTTAGCAATAATTGTAATTCTGGCAACTCTTTCATCACCAACACCCATTCAGCAGTTTGCGTTTGAACAACCTAATGTAGCTGTCTTACAATTTCCTTTTATTTATTTACCTGCGTTAGTAGTGCCACTTGTGTTTTTATCTCACATACTTGCAATAAAACAAGCAGATTAATATTTAAGTAAAATAACATTTTCAATTCAGACTTTATCCTATTTTCCGTACGCTATACAATTTACAAAGAGTAAATTAAACAAAAAGGTTTCTGAATTTCAGAAACCTTTTTAAGTATTTTGCGATAAATAGTAACTATTACTTGTGTAATTCTATCTTTTTTACAAAATTAGATTTGGGTTGTGCTCCCACTAATTTATCAACTACTTGTCCGCCTTTTACAAAAAGAATTGCAGGGATACTGGTAATACCATAGTTCATAGATATTTGTGGATTGTTATCAACATTTACCTTGCCTACATTTACCTTGCCTGTATAATCTTTTGCCAATTCTTCAATTACCGGGCCAATAGCTCGGCAAGGACCACACCATTCTGCCCAAAAATCAATTACGGTTAATTTATCACTGTCTAAAACTTCTGTTTTAAAGTTTGCGTCTGTAAATTCTAAAGCCATAGTTATATTATTTTATTTTAAAGTAGAGGGCAAATTTACAGCCAATATTATTAATGTGCTGTAATGACATATCCACAGAGTGTTAATCTGTCAAATGCAACCACAAAATGCCACAGCGGCACAATAAATAGTACGATAAATTAACCTTAATGGCCAAATTACACCGTTACAACACTAACCTCTATATCTTTATTTTCATTTAAAAATACAGCCATTTCATCATTCATAACAAAGCCTTTTTCGAGTGTGTATAAACCAATTTTAAAATTGGCTCGGGTATCTTTTATATTAAACTTAACCGATGTTTTATGGATTTTCTTTAATGTTTTTGTCAATAAAATTTACAAAATCATGTGTTATAAATTGTGGCTGTACATCAATAACTACTTGCTTGGTTAAGGTAGATTTTATGGTTTCTAATAAATGCAACTTGTTTAATTTAAATTCAAATTGATCGCTGTTATAGCGTTGCTTAAAACCACCTTCAAGCAGTACAATTAATCCTTTTTCTAAGTAGTTGGTATATTTTACATAATCCTCACTCCAAAGATAAAAATCGGCCTTGCCACTATAATCTTCGATGGTTAGTATTCCAAAATTTTTCCCTGTTTTAGTTAGTCGATGTTGAACGTTTATTACTAAACCGGCTAACCTAAACTGCATAAACGGATTAGCTAAAGTGCTTACCGCAGCAACATACTCATTAAACTCGGCTAATGAAGTAATGTTGTAATGTTTCATTTCAAACGTATAGTTATCCAGCGGATGGCCACTCATGTACATTCCCGTAACTTCTTTTTCATTATCCAACTGTTCAATTAATTGCCATGGCTCACAGGGCAAAAGTTTGGGTGGTACAATTTCGGGCATAGCCATATCGCCAAATAAAGTATTGGTTGTACTTGCCGAATTCATTTGATATACACTCCCAAATTTGATAATTTTTTCCAGCCCAACAACATCTCCGGGTGCCTGATAAAAATATTGTGCTCTATGCAAATCTGTAAAACAATCAAATGCGCCTGCATATACTAAACTCTCCAACGATTTTTTATTTACGGTACGCTGATTAACACGTTTTACTAAATCAAAAATATTTTTAAAATACCCGTGCTTATCTCTTTCAATAATAACATCTTCAATGGCTTTTTCTCCAACACCTTTTAAGCCGCTAAAACCAAAGCGTATTTCGCCTTTTTTGTTAACGGCAAAGCCATTTTGGCTTTCGTTAATATCAGGCCCAAGTACTTTAATTCCCATTCGTTTACATTCTTCCATAAAAAATGTAATTTTTTCTATACTGCCGGAGTGATTAAGTACTGCCATATATTCACTTGGGTAATGGGCTTTTAAATAAGCTGTTTGGTAGGCCACAAAGGCATAACAGGTGCTATGACTTTTGTTGAATGCGTATTGGGCAAATGCTTCCCAATCTGTCCAAATTTTCTCTAATTTTTCTGCAGGATGATTTTTTGCAGTAGCACCTTCTACAAACTGTGTTTTCATTTTGTCCAACACAGCTTTTTGTTTTTTACCCATTGCCTTACGCAAAATATCTGCATCGCCTTTACTAAAGCCTGCCAGCTTTTGCGATAGCAACATTACTTGCTCCTGATATACTGTAATGCCATACGTTTCTTTCAAGTGTTCCTCCATATCAGCCAAATCGTACTCTACTTGCTTTTTGCCATGTTTACGATCAATGTATTCCGGAATATAACTCATTGGACCGGGTCGGTACAGGGCATTCATGGCAATTAAATCATCAAATTTATCGGGCTTTAGTTCCCGTAAATATTTTTGCATTCCGGGGCTTTCAAACTGAAAGTACCATTTGTATCACCATGCTGATAAAGCTTATAAGTTTGCTCATCATCTAAAGGAATGGAATCAATATCGATAACCACACCATGGTTTTGTTTTATAAGATGAAGAGCAGTTTTTAAAATACTAAGCGTTTTTAAACCCAAAAAGTCCATTTTAATTACGCCGGCTTCTTCAATCGAATTTCCTTCAATTTGTGTTAGCCATAATTCACTTTCCTTGCTGGTGGCAACGGGTAGGAGCTCTGTTAAATCTTTTGGCGCAATAATTATGGCAGATGCATGTATGCCGGTGTTACGTACCGATCCTTCTAATATTTCGGCTTCAGTAAAATGGTGCTTCTTAAATCGTTGCCTTCATAAATAGCTCTAAGTTGCTTTACATTTTCTACATCATCGGCCTGTAAGGCTTCTTTTTCTTCTAAAGATTTTTCTCCGTTTTTTGCTTCTTTAATGGTGTAGGGTGCATGTAATAATCTTTTTAAATTTATTCCGGGCCTTTCCGGTACTAATTTAGATAAGGCTCTGCTTTCGGCAATGGGTAAATCCATAACCCGGGCTACATCGGCAATACTGCTTTTGGCTGCCATGGTGCCATAAGTAATAATTTGTGCCACCTGGTTTTTGCCGTATTTCTGCACTACATAATCAATTACTTTCTGCCTGCCATCATCATCAAAATCCGTGTCTATATCGGGCATGCTCTTACGCTCCGGGTTTAAGAATCTTTCAAAAAGCAAATTGTATTTTATTGGGTCTATATTTGTAATGCCAATGCAGTAAGCTACCGCACTACCAGCTGCCGAGCCACGGCCGGGGCCAATAAATACCCCGATATCTCTGCCATGTTTTATAAAATCGCTTACAATTAAAAAATAACCTGCAAACCCCATTTTTTAATAATGCTAAGTTCAAATTGCAAACGTTCTTCGGCTTCGGGTGTTAGTATTTTGTATCTTTCCTTTGCGCCACTCCATGTTAAGTGTTCTAAATATTCATCTTGTGTTTTAAAATTAGAAGGCACTTCAAAAAAAGGTAAGAGTATTTCTTTCTTTAAATCAAGTAAATCTATTTTATCTATAATTTCATTTGTATTGTCAATTGCCTGGGGAATATCCTCAAATACCTTACTCATTTCCTTGGTAGTTTTTAAATAAAACTGATCGTTAGGAAAAGCAAAGCGTTTGTTTTTAGCAAATACATCATCATCGGTAAACTCACGTAGGGCAGGAGTAGCTTGTTTTTCGCCGGTATTTATGCAAAGCAAAATATCGTGTGCATTAAAATCTTTTTGATCTACATAATGGCTATCGTTGCTGGCAATAACTTTTACATTATATTTTTTAGCAAATTTTAAAAGTACTTCGTTTACTTTTTCCTGCTCCGGAATGCCATGTCGTTGCAATTCTACATAATAATCTTCCTGAAAAATATTTAACCACCATTTAAATTCGTTTTCGCCTTCGGCTTCGCCTTTTTTTAAAATGGTTTGTGGTACCAAAGCACCCAAGCAGCATGTTGTAGCAATTAATCCTTCGTGATATTTATGAATTAATTCTTTATCTATACGTGGATATTTGCTGTACATTCCTTCTATATATCCAAGTGATGTAAGTTTTACTAAATTTTTATAGCCTGCATCATTTTTAGCTAATAATATTTGATGATGGCGTGGATCTTTTTCTTCTTTACTAAATGTTTTGCGATGTCTGTCGGTTGTAATATAAAACTCACATCCAACAACAGGTTTTACTTTTAATGTACCATCTGCATTTTTATGATTATACGCTTCTTTTACAAACTCAAAAGCACCAAACATATTACCATGGTCGCTTATGGCTAAAGCCGGCATACCATCTGCAATTGCTTTTTTGTACAGGTTTTTTATAGATGCTGCGCCATCTAATAAAGAAAATTGGGTGTGAACGTGTAAATGTGAGAATTTCATCCTTTTTAAGTGCTGATTTTTACGAATAGTGAGATAGACGCAGATACGATTTAAAGCTTAAAAAAATCTTAATAATCATAAACAGCATAATCCTCTGCGTATATTTACAAATATCGTTCACAATAAGTATGCTAACTAATTCGTTTCTCCACAGCATTGTAAATTTATTAAGTGTTAATAACCAGCTATTTACAATTTAGGGTTGCATTTTTAGGTTTTCGGCATTACCTTTGCATCGCATTTGAAAAATATATTAATTAATAGTTTGTAGGACAAGACCAAACGCAGATTCAAGATAAATAATACAAGTAACGAAAGTAAGAAGATGGAGAGAATACAAGATTAAGTCGTACATACGCCTAAACCCCAAGTTTACGTATGAAAAACTTATTTATTGTTGCTGTTGCCATAGGTATTTTTTCGGGAACACCAATATCTACTAAAGCACAAACATCTGTAAATTCTTTACGGAGTGCCGATGGTTCATCTGGCCTAAAATCGGTAAAATTTATTGAAGGCATTGAAATTTCGAGAGATTTTAATGTAAATCTGCCTGTAACCGAAAATAAATCTGTAGTAACAACAACTAAAACACCTGTTACCAGTACCGCTATGCTAATACAATTGAAGCATGTACAGCCATGCAATTTAAGTATGCTCAGTTAATGGATGTGGATGTAGAATCGTTAACCAATACCAAGCTTTTAAATTTTATTGACGAGTGGTGGGCTACTCGTTACCGTTATGGCGGCACTACAAAAAAAGGAATTGATTGCAGCTCATTAACCGGAACATTATTAAGAGATGTGTATGGTGTAACAGTACCACGTACTGCCCGGGAGCAATACAGGATATCTACTAAATTAAAAAGAGAAGAATTGGCCGAAGGCGATTTTGTTTTTTTTAATACAAGAGGTGGTGTAAGCCATGTAGGTATATATTTAACTAATGGTTATTTTGTACATAGTAGTGTACACAGTGGCGTTGTAATAAGTAGTTTAGATGAAAGCTATTACAGTAAAAAATATATTGGTGGTGGCAGGCCAAATTTGCAACAAGAAACGCCGGTTACCGAAGAGTAAAATGTAATTCTTAATATTAAATTGGGAGCATATACTATGCTCCTTTTTTTATGCCTGTTTTTTTAAGCAGGGTGTTCCATACAGGCATAATATCGGGAGATAGTTTTAAAAGCAATGTGCCACTGCCATATAGAACTATAAAAAATAAACTGCGTACTACTAACCAGGCAAATCCCTGATAATTATTGAACAGCAAATAAGTTATGTAAAAAGATGATAGCCCAAGTATTACAGTATACAGGGTTTCTTTAGTAAAAGGTTGTAGCTTAAACTTTTTTATTAAAAAGATATATCTTACTGCATTGAAAATGGTAAACGAAATAAGATTGGCAATGGCAGGCCCAACGATTCCCATTTGTTTGGTAAGGATATAATTCATGGGTAAAGTAATCAGTATCAAAATGATTCCGGTAAAAAACTCAAACCGCCAAAGGGTAGATGTACCAATGATTTGAGCATTTACACCTGTACCCATATCTATAATTTTCATTAAGCCAATAAAAAAGAAAACCCAACGGGCATCCAAGTATTGATTTTGAAGTTTAAATGTAAATACACCATCGGTAAAATTTAACCATATTAACGAAAAAATACCAACTGCAAAAATCAGCATGTTTATAGATGAACGATGATAAATGGTATTAATTTTATCCAACTGTTTATCTTTCATAGGCACGGGAAAGTACCGCAACAGATGATGAGACGATACCACGTTGCGGTGCTTGTATTAAGCTTGCCATATTTTGTGCTAATGAGTAAACGCCTGCCAATGCAAGGCCATTCGGTAATACAGATGCTATTACAAAAGAATCGAATACACCGGCAATTGCATAAACCAACGAGCCGCCATAAACAAAACCTGCTAAGGTTAAAATTTTTTTTAAGAATTTTTTAGAAACAATACTGACTTTAAATGTAAAATGCAATTGCTTAGATGCAATAAGGTTTATTAGAAGTATTGCGGCAATAGCTAAAAATAAAAATGAGTAAATTTTAATAAATAAATCAAATTTGGCAATAATACCCGTAAACACCAGTACAATTAAAATAGTTGTAAATAGCCTGAACTGTACTTCTTTTAAAAAATTTGTAAGCACCGATTTTTTTAATTGCCAGGCATACGCTTCTAAAATAGAGTATAAACTAAAGCCCAAACCAAATGGAAAAACCCAGTTGTAATAGGTAACCAATGAAGAAGAATTTGCACTAAATTTTCGGATAACTAAATCCTTAAAAAAGATGCCGGCAATAACTACACAACAAAATCCTAACAGCGAAACCAATAACGCCCATGTAAATAAATCGTTCTTTTTGTTTTCGAGATTGTCTTTATAATACGGATAAAATTTGTAGATATAGCTACTCATGCCCAAGTTGGCAAAGGATTGCATTATGGTAGCAATGGCTATAAAAATATTGGTTAACCCGTATTGTTCCGGCGTAAAGCCGCCTTCTTTGGTAAATAAGTAGGTATTTAATAAGCCAATAGCAAAGCCTATATATACAATAACGGATGAAATAATACTTTGCCTGCGAAGTTGACTCCATTTGTTTATTTGCCGCTAAATTATACTAATTTTTTGATGCAAAGATGATCAATTGTTTTAGACTGTATTTACTAATTTGTTACCCGATTTTAAATACACACATGTTCATTTCCTAATTTGCCCAATCCGTAACAATAATGGGAATTTTACTAGCTTTTGATTTTGTTTTCCCCAAGCCATTTTTAATGCAGGCATTATTTCATCAACAGGATTGTACTTATTTACTTTAATGAAGTGCTTTACTGCCGACCATGTGTTTAAATAACCTTGCAATTGCTCAAGTGTCCATAAATAAATGCTGCTAAATTGTGGTGTTTCTATTTCATCAAAAGGAAAAGGGATGGTTTGATAATTTTCGTCAATGTATTTTCTTTCTTTGTCCCAATAGCTTCCCAAAGTGTCTTTGTACAAATGATTGATAATTTCATCAACCTTTGGCTCAATTTCAATTTTTCCGTAGCCTAAAATTATCAGGTACGAATTATTTTTGCCGGTACGGTTTACTTCAGCGTAAAATTTGTCAAAATCAAACCAGTGAACCGCTTGTGCTGTAATAATTAAATCAAAAAAATTGTTTTTGAAATTGGTTGCTTCGGCAGGCTGTAGTGCATAAGTAATATTTGCAGCATTAACTGCATTATTTAATTGTGATTGACTAATATCAGTTGCATAAACATGTTTAAATGCTTTAGCCAATTCAATTGCCACCTGGCCATTGCCGGTGCCGCAATCCCAGGCATTTGTAAATTGAATGGGTAAAGTGTGCAGGTATTCATAAAAGTCGGTAGGGTAGGCTGGCCTGTACTTTGCATAATTATCCGAGTTGTCCGAAAAATTATCTTTCATGAATTATTTTTTATAAATCTAATTTGCAACCTTATTTATTTTGATGTAGAAATTTTCATCTACACTAAATGTATTATCTCCTTCGGGATAAAGGTTTAGGGTTTGCCATTTCTCGGTTGGTTTTATCCAGCGTTCGCATTTAAAACTAATTTTAAGCGGAAGATTAAAACTATTAACACAATTAGTATATCTGTATTGCAAACTAAAATCGTCTTGTTTATATTCTAAAACAGGTATTTGGATGGTTCTTAAATATTGGTCAAATATCTTACTAAAATTAATTTTGCTTTTTTTTATTAATATATTTTTCAATTTGCTCGGTTGTTACGGTTTGCAAACCAAAATCTTTATTTAAGCCACGTAATATTTGCCTGAATTTTTCATCATCATTAATAACCTGTCGTATGGTGTGCAGCATATTACCCGACTTTGGGTACATATCGCCACTGCCTTCCTGGTTTACATTGTATGGCCCAATAATAGGGATGTCGTTTTGTATGCCTTTTCTGGTTCCTATACAATATTCGTTGCCGGCTTTTTTGCCAAACCAATAATCGGTAAACAAGGTTTCGCTGTAGTTGGTAAAGCCTTCGTGTACCCACATATCGGCAATATCTTTACTGGTAATATTATTGGCAAACCACTCATGGCCGCTTTCATGTACAATTATAAAATCCCATTTCATTCCCCAGCCTGTACCACTTAAATCTCTGCCTAAATAACCGTTTTGAAATTTATTGCCGTATGCTACAGCACTTTGGTGTTCCATACCCAAATGCGGTGCTTCTACCAGTTTATAACCATCTTTATAAAATGGGTATGGGCCAAACCAATACTCAAACGCTTTCATCATTTTTGCAGCATCGGCAAATTGTTTTTTTGCTTTTTCCAGGTTTTCTTCAAGCACCCAATAATCCATATCTAAATTGCCTTTTTCGCCTTTATATACTTCGCTAAAATGTACATATTTACCAATGTAGGGCACCAGATTGTAATTGTTGATAGGAGAAATTACCTCCCAGGTTGTTGTTTTTAAACCATTGCTTTTTTCTTCTTTAACCAACCTTCCATTAGCTACGCCTGTAAGTGTATCGGGATAAGTCATTGTAATACTTGCACCATTATCGGGTTCGTCGCTTTGATGATCTTTACACGGATACCATACACTTGCACCTAAGCCTTGACAGGCAACGCTTACAAACGGGCTGCCATCTTTACTCTTTTTCCAAATTAAACCGCCATCCCACGGTGGACGACGGGCAATGGTGGGTTTGCCGTGGTAGTAGATATTTAGGTAAAAAGGTTTATTTGTTTTTAAATCAATAAATGCTGGATGGATTTTGAGAAAATATGCATTGCCTTCTTTTTTTATAACCTCTGCTTTAATTGGCCATGGGTTGCTTCTTTTTTCAATTCTTGGGTCATCAAAAGTAGTAATACACACATCCAATATCAATGGTTCTTGTAAATCAATTTGTAACAAACCTCCTTTTTTTATAGATTTAATTAGTATAACGTTATTCCCACTAATCGTACTATCCACAATATTAAATTGCACATCCAAATCATATCGTTGCACATCCCACCAATCTCTGCTTGGGCCATACGTACCTCGTAATGTATCGGCATGGGTAAATTTTTGTACTTGTTTTAAAGGCTGTGCCTCAATGTAATTAAGAATTAGGAATGAAGAATTAAGAATTAAAACAATTTTTACTAATAACCTCATATTTGTTTGTTTATAAGTGCTAATTTAGTTTAGTTTTTTATCAAAAATGAACCGTTCAACAAATAAATATCAGACAATTATATTTTTTCTCTGCGTCTTTGCGTCTTTGCGGTTAATGTCTTCATGCACTAACCATCAACACTCCAATAAAAAAATATTCCACTATAACGAAAGCAGCGGCTTAACCAGCCTCGATCCTGCATTTGCAAAAAATAAACAGGTAATGTGGGCTGTACATCAGGTGTACAATACATTAATTGAAATAGACAGCAATATGCACATGGCTCCTTCATTGGCAAAGCATTGGGATATTAGTGCCGATAATAAAACTTTTACATTTTATTTACGAGACAATGTGTTTTTTGCCAATGATGATTGTTTTAAAAACATTCCCCGAAAATTAACTGCAAGCGATGTGGAATATAGTTTTTACAGAATAATTGATAAAGCAACCGCCAGCCCAGGAGCATGGATTTTTAACAACAGAGTTGATAGTATTGAACCGTTTAAAGCAATTAACGACACTACGTTTCAGTTAAAATTACAACGACCTTTTCAGTCTATTTTAGGAATTTTAAGTATGCAATATTGCAGCATTATTGCTAAAGAAGCAGTAGCGTTTTATGGTAACGATTTTCGCCGTCATCCGGTTGGTACCGGCCCATTTAGTTTTGTTGCCTGGGAAGAAGGACAAGCCTTGGTTTTGAAAAAGAACGAAAATTATTTTGAGAAAGATACTGATGGAAAACAACTTCCGTATTTAGACGGAATTAAAGTAAGTTTTTACGATAGCAAGGCCACAGAGTTTTTAGAGTTTCAACAAAACAGATTAGATTTTATTGATGATATTGATGCCAGCTTTAAGGATGAAGTGTTAACTAAAACCGGCAATTTAAAAGATAAATGGAAAGGTAAAATTGAATTGCAAAAACAACCGTATTTAAATATTGAGTACCTAGGTATTTTGGTAGATGAACAAAATGAACTGGTTAAAAATTCTCCCTAAAATTAAAGAAAATACGCCAGGCAATTAACTATGGATTTGACAGAAAAAATGATGTTATACTTACGTAACAGCATAGGAATTGCTGCCCAAAGTGGCTTTGTGCCATGCGGTTTGCCAGCTTTGATTCTGTTAAAGTAAAAGGATATTCATTTAACCCCGAAAAGGCAAAACAATTATTGGCTGAGGCTGGATTTACCAATGGCAAAAGTTTGCCAACCATAAAATTGCTAACGATTCCTATTTACGGCGATTTAGGTAGTTATATTGCCAATGAGTTGCAACAAGTAGGTATAAATGTTCAAGTAGAAGTAATTCAAAAAAGTTTATTAATGGAACAAATGGCAAAAGGCTCGGCTACGTTTTTTAGAGGAAGTTGGATAGCAGATTACCCTGATGCAGAAAATTACCTGAGTGTTTTTTACAGCAAAAACCCTGCACCACCTAATTATACCAGATACAAGAATATGGTTTACGATGGATTGTATGAAAGGGCATTGGCAGAAAAAATGACACACTACGTTATAGTTTGTATCAGCAAATGGATAAACTGATTATTGAAGATGCTCCGGTAGTGCCGCTTTGGTACGATATGGCTATTCATTTGGTACATAATAATATTCACAGTTTTCCACCCAATAGTTTAAATTTATTGGAGTTGCGAAGGGTAAAAAAAGATTAGGACAAAATTCTTTATGTTTTGGAAAAATGTCTATCTTTGTGTTATATATATGGTAATAAAATGAAAGCAAAAACACCCAAAGAAAAAATTTATAAAGAATATGCCCTTAACGAAGATGATGGCTTTAGTGTAGTAAATGAACCAGCTGCTGTGTATGCCACTTCTTTTAACGATATGATTACAGTATCTAATTACGATAAAGATTTTGCCGCCGATTTGCTTGATATTTCTTACAAAACCATTACCCGTTATCAAAAAGAAAAAAAGAAGCTTAGTCCTTTGCAAAGCGAATATGTGTTAAAAACAATTGCACTTTACAACAAAGGCGAAAAAGTATTTGGCTCTGCCGAAAGTTTCACCAACTGGCTTAATAAACCTGCATTTGGCCTAGGTAATAAAATTCCCAATAAACTAATTACTACTGTTACCGGCATTAATCATATTATTGACGAACTAAACCGTATTGCACACGGAGATTTAGCTTAATGTAATTATGATTGTTTATCGTATAGCAAAGGAAGAGTACAGCAAAGCACTAAAAGCCAGCGGATACGCTGCCAGATGGAATAGCAAAGGTGCTTATGTAATTTATACTGCCGAGAGCCGATCATTGGCTTGCTTAGAAAGTTTGGTTCACAGAAGCGGAGAAGGTAATAATGCTTTGTATAAGGTAATGCTGATAAAAATCCCGGATACATTAAAAATGGACAGTATTGAAGAAAGTAGATTAAAAAAAGGTTGGCAAAAAATAGAAAACGTCTTCTACACACAAGCTATTGGAACAGATTGGCTTTCGACAGGTAAAAGTTGCATTTTAAAAGTTCCGTCTGTTATTATTAAAAACGAGGTTAATTATATTTTGAATCCTCAACACCCCGATTTTAAAAAGATAAAATTAACAGGAACAGAAGATTTTATTTTTGATGCAAGATTTTAGCATTCTTTAACCATAAATAAAAAATAAAAAAAGACTGCCAGTTACGGCAGCCTTTTTTGTGCTTGGTTATCCACTTATTCTTTCACTACTTTCCTAGCTATTTTACCTGTAGGTGTAAGCATTTCTAAAATATAACTGCCTTTTTGCAGTTGCCCTAAGTCTTTCAATACAACAATATTTTCGCCATTTTGTATGGTTATTTTTCTGGTAATGGCAACTCTGCCATCCATAGAAATAATGTGAATAGTTACATCTTCGTCTTTATCAGCAGCAATCACCAATTTGATATCATTAACAAACGGATTAGGGTACACAACATAGTTGTCAAAGTTGCTGCCACTTAATCGCAAAGCAATTACTTTGCTGTTTTCAAATTTTCCATTAATATCAATTATTCGTAATCGGTAGTAAACAATTTTAGAAAGAGTATTTAGTGGATCTGTAAACTGATACATCTGGCGTTGGGTTGAAGTTCCGGCAGCGTTTACAATACCACGTTTGCTGTAATAGATTCCATCATCGCTGCGTTCAATCTCAAACCGGTTGCTATTTAGTTCATTATCGGTTTCCCATCTTAATAAAGCAGCATTGTTATTTTGTATTGTGCCTGTAAAGGATATTAGTTTAACCGGAGTAGGGCTTCCGGCATTAATAGTTGCTGTGCCATCATCTACAAAAGGATCGCCAGCTTGTGAGGTTGCATTAATACGTGCTGTATTCACAATGGTACCGGGTAAAGTGCCTGCAGTTACTTTAAATTTTAAAACATATGTTTCGGCAGGGGCAATTACTCCACCAACTGTACCTGTAGCCCCATTACCTAAATTAAATTGTACATAATGTTTTGTTCCATTTACACCTTTGTAAGCCACATCTGCATCTAAAGCGTCTGTTTTTATTCCGGGAGTTACTCCGGGGCAGCTAATAACTTCCATACTGCCCGGAACATAAGTTACATTGGCTGGTATTGTATCTGTAACTACAGTATTGTATGCAGTGCCTAAACCGGTATTACCGCCGGAAATTGTATATGTTAGTTTTTCGTTTGGCAGAACAATAATAATGCTACCACTTGCCGCCATTGCACTTTTGTTAAGTTCAATGGTAGGGTCTTTCATTTTAATTACAAAATTTATAAGGCTTGGGAAGTATTGATCTGCTTCTGTGCCAAATAAAATTGCTACATCAGTAGCGTTGGGTAATATACCATAACCTACACCAACTTCAATTTCATCAATATCAATACCCATTTGATTAGTGTAGTTTGGATTTTTTGTACTAACATTAACGCCATTTTTTGTAATACTACCATTCCACATATTAGTAGCCGGGTTCATAGCATTACTGTAAGTGTTACCATTAATTTTTAAGTAATCTCCTGCAGGGTTACCTGGTGATGAACTTAAATTTGCATCACCTTCCCATGTCATTTCACTCATAATTGCATCTGCAGATACTAACGGGTTGTTAGGTACATTTAAACCATTGAGTGTAATAGATTGAGATGTTGTAGATCCTCCGTTATAAACTTGTAAATAACCATCGTAAATTCTCACACTATTGTACGATAATGCCGGATTTTCATAAACAACAACTATAGCCCAACCTCCATAACGTCCGCCACCGCTAATAGAACCGGTAGTAAGAGGAATATCCGCCACAGTATATGTTTGAGTTCCGGTGTTAGCCATAAACGTAGTAATGTCTATGTACGCTTGATAAACCCAGTCTGTAGTATTAATGGAGTATTGATCTACATTGGCGGCTGCAGTAAACACAGTAGAGTATGCACCCGTTCCTCTACGAATTTTTACTTTCCTAAGTGTATCAGGAGCTGCTGTAACTACAGATTTTGCAATACGGCCACCCCAATACAAACGGGCAAATTTTATAGTGTTAGTACCAACTGGTAATGTAAAATTGGAAGAAGATGAATTTGCTGTGGATGATATACCATCTATATCTATCAACTGCATGTTTTCATTGTCATTACCATATTGGCTAAACCCTAATCCACCTTGTCCATTGCCTGCATCCCCGGTTTCGTTCATTTTTGTTAAGTTGGGCACACCGGCATCAACAATATGTAAACTTGTATTGCCAAAAATTGTACTGGAGCCTTTTATGTTATCTGTATAAATTAAAGAGTAAGGCTTAATTACCTGAGCTAAAAATGTGTTTAAAAAGAGTATTGAGATAATTAAAAGAGTTAACTTATTTGCTGGGATAAATTTTAGCGGTTTCATAATGCATAAGTTTAGAATTACGTATGCAAAATATTATGTAAAGCATTTTGTACCAATGACGATGGTCAAAGCAAAGGGGAATTGTTGTCAATAATGTAAAGTGTAAGTTGCTAGTTTTTTTCAATTTCGATTTAAACACTTTTTCAAATTTCTCTAATTTAGGTTGTATCACCATTTGGCAATATCCTGGCTGCTATTGTTATTGTAATAATTTTGATGATAATTTTCTGCCGGATAAAATACATCCATTTTTTCTATTGTTGTTACTATTGGATTAGTAAAAGCACCACTATTATTTAATTCGGCTTTATATTTTTCTGCTTTGTTTTTTTGCTCATCATTGTGGTAAAAAATTACACTACGGTATTGTGTGCCCACATCTGCCCCTTGACGGTTTAGTGTGGTAGGGTCGTGTACTTGCCAAAACACTTCTAGCAATTCATCAAAACTAATTTTTGTTTTATCATATTCAATATTTAAACACTCGGCATGGCCGGTTGTTTTACTGCAAACCTGCTCGTAGGTAGGGTTTTGTATATGGCCGCCACTGTAACCACTGGTAACTTTTTGTACACCTTGCAGTTGTTGAAAAATAGCCTCTGTGCACCAAAAGCATCCTGTGCAAAAAGTAGCAGTATCTAAACTTTGAGTAGTTGCAGTAGAGTCCATTATGTTATTTTTTGTAGTTATAGTTTGCTTTTGTGCACAGGAAGAAAATGCAATAAAACTAATGAGCGAATAAAGAAAAACCTTTACCATGTTTTAATTTTAAGCAATTTACCAAAGTAATTTTAGTTAGATTGCAATGCTATTTTTTGTTTGGGTAAGTTTAACAAATCACAATTATATTTTATGGTATCACCATATTGCAAAGCCCAACTGTATTGGCGTCGCACTCTTGTGCAAAATAACATTATTCATCTTTTGGCTTTCGGTTTGTTAATGTGTGTGTTACCTTCGTGTATGCATAAAAATGAATTGCCAATAGAATCTACCAAAACCTATGCCTTTCGCTTAAAACCGGGGCAAGATCTTAAAGAGGAAATTCAAAAATTTGTAAGTGAAAGGCAAATTGCTGCAGGCTGGATATCTACTTGCGTAGGTAGCTTAACGCATTACAATATTCGCTTTGCCAATCAACCTAACGGAAGCAGCGATAGCGGTCATTTTGAAATAGTAAGTTTGGTGGGCACCATTTCTGTAAACGGCTCACATATACACATAAGCGTAAGTGACAGCACCGGTAAAACTATTGGCGGACATTTATTAGAGGGTTGCAAAATTTATACTACTGCCGAAATAGTAGTGCAAAGCAGCAGTAATTTTAATTTTAAAAGAGAAAAAGATGGTTCAACACCTTGGGAGGAATTAACGGTAGAAGAGAAGAATCAAAATTGATATAAAATCATCCTCGTACTTTTGCTCGTAACAAAATTTTTGAAAGGGCAATTATGAAATTTTTCCCGAATCGGCTTTAACACAATTAGAATACGAAAAGGTTAAACTATTACTATCTAATTATTGCAAAACAGAATTTGGCAAAGCCAAAGCAGCATCTTTACGCATTCATACCAAAAAATCATTTATTGATTTAGAACTGCTGCAAACCAACGAGTACAAACTTATAACTCAAAGCGGACAGCATTTTCCAAATGACTTTTCTATAAATATTGCGAAAGAATTAAAGCTTTAGGTATACAGGGTGCTGTATTAAGCGGCGATCAGTTTTACTCATAAAACGGTTAACAGAAAATACGAATAATATTTTCGCTGGTTCGATAATGAACGCAGGCAAGCTTATGCAGCCTTGGCAAAAGTTATTGCCGATACGTATTACGAAAAAGCCATACCTCAGCTAATTGATGAAATATTAGACGAAACCGGCAATGTAAAAGATACGGCCAGCGAAGACCTTGCTAAAATACGTATGAACCTTTATCGCAAACGAAACGAATTGCGACGCTTGTTTGATAAAATTGTAAGTAAGTTAAATAAGCAAGGTTACTTAACCGATATTGAAGAGAGTTTTATGAATGGCCGCAGGGTACTGGCTGTTTTTGCCGAGCAAAAACGAATGATAAAAGGAGTACTGCACGGCGAAAGCGATAGCCGGCGTACCACCTTGATTGAGCCTGAAGAAACCACCGAACTAAATAACGAAATATTTTCCCTTGAGCATGAAGAGAGCAGGGAAGTGTATAAAATTTTGCGTACGCTTACAAAAAACGTTGGCGTTTATGCCTCACTGTTAAAAACATATTTTGATATTGCCGGCGAGTACGATTTTATTAATGCAAAGGCCAAATTGGCAATAGATATGAATGCCAATCATCCGCAGGTATTTGATAAAGCACATGTGCATCTAATTCAGGCTTATCACCCCTTACTTTTTTTGTACAACAAGGCTAATAATAAACCAACTATACCGGTTAACCTTACCCTAAACGAAAAGCAACGCATATTGGTAATTAGTGGCCCTAATGCAGGTGGTAAAACAGTTACACTTAAAACAGTTGGGTTGCTGCAATTAATGGTGCAAAGTGGTTTGCTGGTACCTGTTCATGCAGATAGTGAAATGGGCATTTTTAAGCAAATAATGATTCATATTGGCGATACTCAAAGTCTGGAGTTTGAGTTAAGTACTTATTCATCGCACCTAAAAAATATGAAGCATTTTATGGAAAATGCCAATGGTAAAACATTGTTTTTTATTGATGAACTGGGTAGTGGAAGCGATCCCAATTTAGGCGGAGCATTTGCCGAAGTTATTATGGAAGAATTGGCATTTAAACACTCCTTTGGTATTGTAACCACACATTACCTCAATTTAAAAGTAATGGCAAATAAAGTAGCCGGAATTATTAACGGAGCTATGCAGTTTGATGAAAAGAATTTGCTGCCCATGTATAAGTTAATAACAGGCAAACCCGGCAGCTCTTATACTTTTTCGATTGCTGAAAGAATTGGCTTGGATAAAAAATTAATTCAAAAAGCAAAAGCGTTGGTAGATGAAGATCATTTTACGTTGGATAAACTTTTAAACCGAACCGAACAAGATTTACAACATATTGACAAAGAAAAAAATGAACTGCAAAAATTATTAAAAGAAAACGAACGCCTTAAAAAAGAAATGCAGCAGGTTTTAAACAAAGAAAAGCATTTGCAGGAAGTAGAACGATTAAAGCATCAAAACAAAATATCGGAAGATAAACTACAGTACCTTAAAGACATGGAACGACGCCTTAAGGCAATGATAATAGAATGGCGTAAAGCCGAGGATAAGGATAAAGTGGTAAAAATGATACATGCTTTATTGTTTAACCAAAAAGAGAAAATGGTTACCGAAAAGCATCAGAAAAAGCTAAACGAAAAGTTTGTAGAAATTGGTGGTGATATTAAGATTGGCGATAAAGTGAAGATGAAACAGAACCGGCAAATAGGAATTGTAAAAGAAATTAAAGGGAAAAAAGCTGTGCTACAAGTTGGTGTAATGCCTATTACTGTTGATTTAAAGCAACTTATTGTTGTGAAAGACAAAGAGCTACAATAAATTAGTTTGCTCAATTTTTTGGGTTGAACTATTTCAAAACGTATTTTTGCAGCGGAGAAATGGCAGAGCGGTCGAATGCGGCGGTCTTGAAAACCGTTGACTGTCACAGGTCCGGGGGTTCGAATCCCTCTCTCTCCGCTGAAACATTAGCCCGCTTTATTAAAGAGCAGGTTTTTTTATGGCATATTACACTTATATATTAAAAAGCTGTATAGATGGTGGTTATTATTACGGCCACACAAAAGACACAAATAATAGGTTACAAAAGCATAACAGTGGAAAAGTGCGAAGCACTAAATCACGTAAACCCTTTGTACTACATTATGTAGAGGAATTTGAAACTAAATCCGAGGCATACTTGCAAGAAATGTTTTTTAAATCGGCTGAAGGGAAAAATTATTTAAGACAACGGCAAATTATTTAAGGATTGCAGAGCGGTCGAATGCGGCGGTCTTGCCCGAAGGATCCTTTGGAAAAACCGTTGACTGTCACAGGTCCGGGGGTTCGAATCCCTCTCTCTCCGCTTGAAGCCTTAATTGCAAAATGCAGTTAAGGCTTTCTTATTTTTAATAGCTATTCCTCCTTTTATAACACTATCACTTTTACACTGCTGTAAATTGCTACACACCACCTATACAAGTGGGGGTTGAGCCACTTTTAACCCACTGTTAACCCAATGATAACCCAGTATTAAGCCACTTTATAAAGAAGTGGGTTAACAGTGGGCTAATTATATTTTAATAATCTAAAAATAATTATTTGTTTAAGGATGCAGCAAAACTGCTTGAAAGATAGCCTTTGTTATGTGCCAATAGCTGTAAACATCTGCTTAGGATAAACGATAAAGTATTTCTAAAACATGGAGGGGTTCTTATAAACTTAAAATGTTGAAAAAAAAATAACCGAAATGTATTTTTTACACAATAAGTAGTTTATCTTGGCAGCGTATTATTTTAAATTAATGTTAATTTTCTCAAAATTGCATTTTTTTTGCGCTTGTTATGCAAACGATTGCGATTACTTTTTTATTAATAACCAAAACCAATATTATGCAACAAAGGGTTCTTTTGTGTCGTAAACCTTGGCTTAAAGCACTTCTACAAAAAATGGATGTAAAGAAGTTAGTTTTGCCATTACACTTATTATTAGTTTGCCAGTTTTAGCTGTTCCACTAACAGATAAATCTGCTTTAAAAGAAACTGATAAAACTTCTCTTTTAAAAGAAAAATTACAGGTAAGGTTACCGGCGAAAACGGCGAGCCATTATCTGGCGTTACAGTTGTTGAAAAAGGCGCAAGAGGCGGTACAACTACCGATAATAACGGTAACTATACCATTATGGCCGAAAGTACCGGAACATTAGTATTTAGCAGTGTTGGTTACGAGGATGTAGAAGTAAAAGTTAGCGGACGATCTGTAATAGATGTAAAACTAACATTGTCTAATAGGAAAATTGACGAGGTTGTTGTTGTTGGTTATGGCACACAAAAAAAGTGTGGTAACTGGTGCAATTTCAAAAGTAACGGCTAGAGATTTAGAAAAAGTACCTAGCGGACGGATTGAGCAAACTTTACAAGGTAGAGTGGCTGGTGTTACTATTATGCAAAACTCTGGCCAACCTGGTTCAGCTTCTACAATAAGGGTACGTGGTGTTACCACTTTTGGTGATGGCGGTAACAATCCTCTTTGGGTGGTTGATGGTGTAGTTGTAGATGCAGGAGGTATTGGCTACATTAACCAAGCAGATATAGAATCTATTGAGGTATTGAAAGATGCTACTTCTGCAGCTATATTTGGTACAAGAGCTGCTACTGGTGTAATAATGGTAACTACTAAAAAAGGTAGAGCTGGTAAATTAAGCGTAAGCTATAATGGATATGTTGGAACATCTGCTCCTGCAAAGGTACTTAGCCTATTAAATGCTACTCAATATGGTGCTTTAATTAATGAACGTAATGTAGCTGGTGGTGGAACAGTTAAATATACTGACTTAAGTGTATTAGGAAAAGGAACAGATTGGCAAAAAGAAATATTTAACAATAACGCTAAACGCTCTAATCATGAAATAAGCCTTAGCGGTGGTTCTGATAAATCAACCTTTTACATGTCATTTGGCTATCAAAATACTGAAGGTATTGTAGCTTCAGATATTTCAAATTTTGAAAAATATAGTGCTAGATTAAATTCTACACATAAAATAGGCAAAATTTTTACTATAAACCAAACATTGGGTTATACATATAGTAAACAAAGAGGGCTGGGTAATACCAATAGTGAATTTGGAGGGCCTTTAAGCTCTGCTATAAACTTAGACCCTACCACTCCTGTATTTGAAACAGATCCTATTAAATTAGCTAACCCTGGATTATATCCAACAGGTAACACATCTGTAGGCCCAGCAATAAGAGATGATAATGGTAATGTGTATGGCATTTCACAAGCAGGTGTGCAAGAAATGTAGAATCCATTAGCTTATATTAGAACAAGATTAGGCCAGTATGGTTATGGTAATGATTTAGTGGGTAATCTTTCTTTAGAAGCAGCTATTACAAAAGATATAAAAGTAAAATCTACCGTTTCGGGTAAGATGGCATTTTGGGGTGCACAAGGCTTTACACCAAGCTTTTATATGGGTTCTGGTGGAGGTTTATCAGTGGCCACTAATAGTATGTTTAAAGAGCAACACCACCGTAATTATTTAAATTTAGAAAACACTTTAAATTATACTAAAAACTGGCGTGACCACAATTTTACAGTATTACTTGGGCAAGCTGCATATAAAGAAAATGTAGGTGGTGGAAATGGCTTTTCATTCCAAGGCTTACCTGTAAATAACTATAAAGAAGCTTCATTTGGTTTCTTTAATGCTGCTACTATGGTTTATTCTGCTAGTGCATACTCAACTGAAGGTAACGCTAGCAACAACTGGCACATTTTATCTTCATTATTTGGTCGTTTAAATTATACTTATAAAGAAAAGTATTTATTTACTGGTATTATCCGTAGAGATGGTAGTAACAGATTTGGTACAAATAATAAGTATGGTAATTTCCCAGGAGCTTCTGTAGGATGGATTGTATCTAAAGAAGATTTTTGGAAATCTAATAAGTATATAAATAATTTAAAAATTAGAGGTGGTTTTGGTAAAGTAGGTAACGATGCTATTGGCGAATATGGTTATTTATCTTTAGTAGGTGCTGGTTATAATTATTCCTTTGGTAATGCCAATGCAATTGTTGCTGGTAATGCCCCAAGATCTATTGATAACCCAGATTTACATTGGGAATCTACCAACCAAATAAATGCAGGTTTTGAAGCTGCTTTACTTGGCAATAAATTAAATATTACTGTTGATTACTACAAGAAAAAAACAGATGGCATTTTACGTCCAGTAAATATCCCTGGTTATGTTGGTGTAACTGGTCTTCCTTTGGGTAATGTAGCCGATATGGAAAACAGTCGTATTGAGGTAGCAATGAGCTACCGCCACAAATTAGGCCCTGTTAATTTTTCTGCAAGTGGCAACTTTGCAACGTTGAAAAACAAAGTTACCCATGTAGCTAGCGATGCAGATTTTATTGCAGGTTATGCAGGTTTTCAATCAATGGGTACTGTTACTAGAATTCAAAAAGGCCAATCCTTTAACTCATTCTTTGGATATCAAACAGCTGGCATTTTCCAAAATCAAGCAGAAATTGATGCTTACAAAAATTCAACAGGTGGTTTAATACAACCCAATGCAAGACCTGGTGATTTTAAATGGGTAGATGCAAATGGTGATGGCACTATAAGTAACGATGATAAGGATAAAGTATTTTTAGGTACTAGCCTTCCAAAAATAACTTTTGGTCTTACTTTAAATTTTGATTATAAAGGTTTTGACTTGATGGCATTTGCACAAGGCGCTGCTGGCAATAAAATTTTCCAAGGTTTACGTCGATTAGATATTGCTAATGCCAATTATCAAACTGTGGCTATGAGCCGCTGGACAGGCGAAGGTACTTCTAATACATACCCTCGTTTAACAAGTACAGATCCTAATGGCAATTTTGGTAAAATGTCTGATTTCTATTTAGAAAAAGGAGATTATTTACGTTTAAAAGTATTACAACTTGGCTATACAGTAGCTCCTAACAAAGTATTAAATAAAATAGGTGCTAATAGATTAAGAGTATATGTTTCTGCAGAAAATTTATTAACCTTAACTAAATATACTGGATACGATCCTGAAGTAGGTGGAAGCGTTTTTGGAGTTGACAAAGGTCAATATCCACAAGCCCGTTCATTCATGGTGGGAGCACAATTACAATTTTAAACCTAACTAATTAAATAAAAATTAATAACATGAAAAAAGTAAATAAAAAAATTGTTTTGCTTTTTGTAATATTAATGACGTTTACATTAATTTCTTGCAAAAAAGATTTTTTAGATGTGCCGCCAAAGGGTACAACTTTAACAGAAAATTTTTACAAAACCCGTAATGATGCTTATGCTGCATTAGTAGCTACTTACGATGTAGTTAGAAAAAATACTGGAGGTTTTGAAAATATGGTATCAATGATGAATGCTGGTTCTGATGATAACGTAGCTGGCGGTGCATCGCCTACAGATGGTGCAGGCATACATGCATTTGATAATTTTACATTAACACCAACAGTAATGCCAGGTAGTTATTGGAACGATTACTACCAAGGTATTTTTAGAGCTAATATTTTATTATCAAAAATAGATGCTATACCAATGGATGCTGCCGAAAAAGCAAGATTTATTGGAGAAACAAAAGCTTTAAGAGCTCACTATTATTTTAATTTGGTAAGAATGTTTAAAAACATTCCTTTGATTTTAGAAGTGTTAACTCCATCTACTATGTATGAGGTTACACAGGCAAACCCAACTGATGTTTACACACGAATTGAAAAGGATTTAACTGATGCTGTTGCAGCATTGCCTATCACGGTTCCTACTTCAGAATTAGGTAGATGGTCTAAGGGAAGTGCACAAGCTTTGTTGGGAAAAGTTTATTTGTATCAAAATAAAAATTCACTTGCGGCTGCACAATTTTTGGAAGTAAACGGTACGCCAGGCAGTACAAGCATTTATGGTTACAGACTTTTAAGTAACTATAGCGATTTATGGTCGTTCACTAATAAATTTAATACCGAATCTGTTATAGAATGTACACATAGCAATCAATCAAAAAATGATTGGGGCTTTTGGGGTAGTGGTGCAGACGAAGGCAATACATTTAATGTAATGGTAGGTATTAGAGGATACACCAGAAGATCAGGTACAGCAGCACCAGCAGCTATGCCAGGCGGGTGGAGTTTTAGCACCTTTACTCAAAGTTTTTATGATGCTATAAAAACTGACCCTCGTTTTGGAGCAACAGTTTTAGATTTAAAAGCATTTGAAACAGCAGGGGAAATATCTTACACACATGGTGATGATGATTTAGGGTATTACTTAAATAAGTTTATGCCACGTCCAGAAAATAATACAACACTAGGTGGTGCTCAAGAATTAAACTATACTCAAAATAGTTATATCATAAGACTAGCAGATACCTACTTAATGGAAGCAGAAGCATTGGGTGGTGTTGGTACTAGAGCTCAAGCATTGTTAGATGCAGTAAGAGCAAGAGTGGGATTGCCATCTGTACCAGTTTCATTAGCGGCTATTAAAGCAGAAAGAAGATTAGAGTTGGGCGGTGAAGGACATCGTTTCTTTGATTTGGTAAGATGGGGTGAAGCTGCTTCCAAACTTAGTAGTAAAGGTTTTGTTGCTGGTAAAAATGAAATTTTCCCAATTCCATTTAGAGAATTACAGGGAACTAAATTAGTGCAAAATCCTGGTTACAATTAATTATATTTAAATCAATAATAATGAAAAAAATAAAAATCATATTTGGCTTTGCAGCATTAATGTTTGTTGCATCAAGCTGTAGCAAGATGGATGGTATTGATGGCGATACATCTTTTGTAAGCACAGCGGCCTCTGGTAATTTGGCTAAAATATTTGATATTAGCACAGATAATTCCGGTAATGTAAAAGTTACTCCAATAGGCAATGGCTTTACATCTGCTACTATCAATTTTGGCCATGGTACAGGTGCTGCCGGTACGGCAACTATCACACCGGCAGGTAGTGCAACACATGCTTATCCCGAAGGAGCATATACTGTAACAATTATTTCTACCGATATTGCAGGCAAGCAAACCACAAATACTTATCCGCTTACAATTACTTATACTGCTCCGTTAAATGTTGCAGCAAATCTTTCCGGCGGTAAAAATGGTGTAGCTGCTAAGCCAACTGCAACAGGCGCATCTTCTTTCTTAGTTTACTTTGGCGATGTAGTTAACGAGGTTGGTACTCCATGTGCTGTTGGTGGTATGGTCAATCACCTTTATGCTGCTGCTGGCACATACAATGTAAAAGTTGTTGCCATAAGTGGTAATGCTACTTATGCAGGTGCTGCTAAAAGTGAAGTAATTGTACCAAGAACCATTGCTGCTTTCCCTGCAGCTCCATTCTTTGTACCAATTACTTTTGATGATGCTGCTGTAAGTTATTTCTTTGGAACCTTTGGTGGTGGACAGGCTTATGCAACTGTTGCAAACCCTAGTATGACTGGAATTAATACAACTGCATCTGTTGGTAGATGGACAAGAGGTTGGGAAAACTGGAGTGGTACATACAGTCCGTTAAGTTTTTATACTGATTTTGCAACTACCAAAAAAATAAAAGTGTTAGTTTATAATACTGATCCTACTTTAGTAGGTAAAACACTTAATTGCGAATTAGAAGATGCTTTAGGTGGTATACCCGGCAATGGAGTTGGCGTTAAAAAGGTTGCACTTACTACTTCGGGTGCTTGGGAAGAATTAGTCTTTGATTTTAGCACAACTGCTTTAACCGCTAATGCAAAATTTGGTCAACTTGTTTTTAGATTTAATGACTCTTACTCTGGTAATACACCCGGACAAGGTGGTCAAGGAACAGTTCTTTACATTGATAATATCAGATTAACTAATTAATAAAACTTTATAACATGAAGAAGAATATGAAATTTCTTTTAGGCGCAACACTGCTTGTTTTGGCATTTAGTAGTTGCAAAAAAAAGGATTACAGTTTGGGTGATTTAACGGCACCTTCAAACATTGTAATTACCGCAGATCTTGTTGGAGCAACTGCAGCCTTACCAAATGGTGATGGTAGCGGAGATGTTAACTTTACCATTACTGCCGATAATGCATTGTCTTATAAAATAGATTATGATGCAAGCAATGCTGTAGATCTTGTTTTTTTACCAAATGGTAAAACAACAAAAAAGTACACCACACTTGGTGTAAATACGTACCGTGTTACAGCTGTAGCTTACGGTAAAGGGGGTACATCATCTACAATAACAAAAGATATTACTGTAAAAAGTAATTTTGTGCCGGCGGCTCAAATTGTAACAGACTTAACAAATAATGCCTCAAAAACATGGGGCGTTAATAAAGATGTGGCAGGCCATTTTGGTGTAGGTCCTTGGGATCCGGGATGTTACACAGGTTGCTGGTGGTCGGCAGCTATTAATGAAAAAGTAAGTTGCTGTAACTGTTTTTATACTGCACGTTTTACATTTACAAAAGTATCTGCTACATCATATACTTTAACAGTAGCTACACCTGATGGTGTATTTACTAAAACAGGCACCTTGGCTGGTGGTTTACCTGGTATTCCTGCATCTGGTGGAGAGGGTTGTTATCCTTACGCAGGAGGAACATCCAGTTTCTCTTTTGGCCCATCTACCTCTGGTTTAGTTGGTACTACTGCTAATCCTACTACAAGTACTGCAATTAATTTAGCAGGGACCAACACATTTATTGGCTATGGTTCTTTATTAAAAGAGTACGAAATTTTAAAAATTACTCCAACCGAACTTAGATTAAGAGCACGAGGTACCGAAACCGGAAACTCTTGGAACTTAATATTAAAAGCCTATTAATTATTTTCGTTTTAAATAGTAAAAGGAGAAGTGTAAAAGCTTCTCCTTTTTTATTTAATTGGTTTTATTTTATGGATAATAAAAAGTAACTTACACTATGAAACATAATAAAATTTTAGCCTCTTTTTTCATTATTTTTTTCAGTGTACTTATCATAGCATCTTGCGGTAAGGGTGATAGTACTCCTCCGCCTACACCAACGGTTTTACCTGTTTTGTCTGTTACGGATGCTTCTACGGCAAGAGTGGCAACAGCAACGTCTATGCGCTTTTATGTTTCTTTAAATAAAGCTTCAAGCAGCATTGTTACAGTAGATTATACTTTGCAAGACGGGACTGCTATTTCACCAAGAGATTATACCGCAGCATCAGGCACAATTTCAATTCCAGCCAATCAAACATCCACAAGTGTAGAGGTGATAATTAGCGGAGATCCTACTAGTGTTCGTCAACCCAATTTAGAGTTTACTATAGCATTAAGCAATCCAAAAAATTGCACATTAAGTGCAACTTCGGCAAAAGGAACAATTGTAACTGAAGATGGTACTTTTTTATCAACGGATAATACAGGTTATACAACTCCAACATCTTACCCCGGTTATACATTAACATGGAGTGATGAATTTTCTGGCAGTACTTTAAACTTAAGTGATTGGAATCAGGAAATAGGAAACGGTACAGGAGGCTGGGGAAATAATGAGTTGGAATATTATACCAATAGTACAAAAAATACATTTGTATCTAACGGTAATTTAATAATAGAGGCAAGAAAAGAAAGTATTGGAGGCTTTAACTATTCCAGCGGAAGAATGACCACACAAAATAAAAGACATTCAAATTTGGACGGATAGATATTAGAGCCAAACTGCCCGTAACAAAAGGAATGTGGCCTGCATTGTGGATGTTAGGTTCTAACATTAGCAGTGTTGGTTAGCCACAATGTGGCGAAATGGATATTATGGAATTAGTGGGTTCAAATCCAAATAGAAGTGTTGGTACACTACATTGGAAAAATACAGCAAATGTGCATGCCAGTAAAGGCGCTAATTATTTTTTGCCCAGTGGCGATTTTAGCCAGCAGTTTCATGTATTTAGCATGATATGGGTACAGGATTTAGTTAAAATTTATGTAGATGACCAATTGTATGTAACAGTAGCAGCAAGCGATATTAGCCCGGCATTTAACCCATTTAATGCTGATCAGTTTTTTATATTTAATGTAGCTGTTGGTGGCGATTGGCCCGGGCCTCCAGATGCAAGTACCAACTTTCCACAAAGAATGTTTGTAGATTATGTGAGGGTTTTTCAGTAAAAGTTTAGGAATTCAATTTTCATTCTTGGTTGGTTTTGTAATAAAAATAATTATATGAAGTTTAATAATTGGTTTTGCATTATAACATTAGCAGGCTGTATCAGTTGCAGTTGTTCTAAAAAAAATAGTTCTCCAAGTCCAACACCAACGCCTACACCGGTTCCAACACCTGTTAATGAAGTAGATGCATGGTTTACAAGTGCCGATCAGTCATCGCTTTTGCAAAAACAAACTACAGTACTTTCATTTACAAATACTGCAAACAGTTATTCTACTATTGATGTAGATTCTACTACTACGTACCAAACGATAGATGGTTTTGGGTATACATTAACGGGGGGAAGTGCTAATCTTATTAATGCAATGGATGCTTTCTCTAAAGCAAATTTGATAACTGAATTATTTGGCAATGGGGCAGATGCAATTGGCGTTAATTATTTACGCATCAGTATTGGTGCCTCTGATTTAGACGCAACTGTTTTTAGTTATGATGATATGCCGGTTGGCCAAACAGATATTAACTTAATTAATTTTAGTTTATCAAAAGATACAGTTGATTTAATTCCGGTATTAAAGAAAATATTAGCCATTAATCCTGCTATAAAATTATTAGGCTCCCCATGGAGTGCTCCGGTTTGGATGAAGGATAATGGAAGTTCTGTTGGTGGTAGTTTGCAAACACAATACTATAATGTTTATGCAAAATATTTTGTTAAGTACATACAAGCTATGAAAGCTCAGGGCATTACGTTAGATGCTGTTACTGTACAAAATGAACCTCAGCATGGAGGCAATAATCCAAGTATGGTTATGAGTGCCGCACAACAGGCCGATTTTGTAAAAAACCATTTGGGTCCGGCATTTCAAACTGCAGGGATTACTACTAAAATTATTATTTGGGATCATAATTGCGATAATCAAATTATCAATTTCAATTTTAAATGATGCAGGTGCTAAGCAATATATTGATGGATCGGCTTTTCATTTGTATAATGGTGATATTAGCGCTTTATCAACCGTTAAAGCTGCACATCCCGATAAAAATTTATATTTTACCGAACAATGGACAGGCTCTACAGGAAGTTTTGACGGCGATTTTAAATGGCATACTAAAAATGTAATTATTGGCAGTATGCGTAATTGGAGCAAAACTGCTTTAGAGTGGAACTTGGCAAATGATCCATCCTTTGGGCCGCATACACCCGGAGGCTGTACACAATGTAAAGGTGCAGTTACCATCAATGGCAATATCCGCACTAAGAATGTAGGTTATTATATAGTTGCTCAAGCCTCAAAGTTTATATCTGCAGGCTCTGTTAAATTGCAAGTACCGTAACTGGTAACTTATCTAATGTAGCTTTTTAACACCGCAAGGCAAAAAAGTACTATTGGTATTAAATGAAGGAACTGCCTCAGAAATAGTTAATATTAGCTATAAAGGGAAGAAGGCAATAGTTTCATTACCTGCCGGTACAGCAGGCACATTTATTTGGTAATTATTAAAATCAAATTGGCTATGCATAAAATTGTATTTGTTTTTTCAGTCATCGCTTTATTTTCTTGCTCAAATAACACGGAAAATAAAAGCAAACAAAACTCAACTTCTTTTTCTACCGAGGGTAAAAAAGTAACTGTTTTTACAACGGCAGACAGTACTAGTTTTCGTTTGTCCTCAACCGATACTTTATCTTTTAAAGATAAAGGCCAGCCATTGAAAATGAAGTAACGGTATTTGTAGATCCTACAAAAACGTTTCAAACATATTTTGGAATAGGCGGTGCTATTACAGATGCGGCAGCCGAAACATTTTACAAACTTCCGGCAGATAAACAACAAGCATTTTTAACAGCCTATTTTGATGCTGAAAAAGGTATAGGTTACAACGTAGCCCGTACAAATATTAATAGCTGCGATTTTAGCAGCGATATGTACACGTATGTAAAAGATGGAGATAAGGAATTAAAATCATTTGACATTACACATGATAAAAAATATAAAATTCCGCTAATAAAGGCCGTAATGAAAACTGCCGGCGGAAAATTGAATTTGTTTGGCAGCCCATGGAGTCCACCAGCCTGGATGAAAGATAATAATGATGTATTGCAAGGTGGAAAACTAAAGCCCGAATTTTATGATAGTTGGGCATTGTATTTTACAAAGTTTATTAAGGAGTACGAAAAAGAAGGGGTACCTGTTTGGGGTATTAGTGTGCAAAACGGACCAATGGCAAAACAACGTTGGGAAAGTTGTATTTATACCGCCGAAGAAGAAAGAGATTTTTAAAGAAACATCTTGGCCCTACAATGGAAAAAGAAGGATTAAAAGAAAAGAAGATTATTGTGTGGGATCATAACAGAGATTTAATTTATCAAAGAGCTAAAACCTATATGGATGATCCGGAAGCTGCAAAATACATTTGGGGGATTGGGTTTCATTGGTATGAGCCATGGAGTGGTGGTGAGCCAATGTTTAACAATGTAAAATTGGTAAATGAAACTTACCCCGATAAGAACTTATTTTTTACAGAAGGTTGCAAAGAAGCCTTTAAATTAGAAAATGTTGGCGATTGGAAATTAGGCGAAAAGTATGCTTACAATATGATTAATGATTTTAATAATGGTATGGTAGGTTTTACAGATTGGAATATTTTGTTAGACGAAACAGGCGGCCCAAACCATGTACAGAATTTTGCTTTGCACCAATACATGGTAATACAAAAACCGGAGAGTTAATTTTTACCAACGAGTATTATTATATAGGTCATTTTTCTAAATTTATTAAACCAGGAGCAAAAAGAATTATTAGCAGTGCAAGCCGCAGCCAGCTATTAACAACTGCTTTCAAAAACCCTGATGGCACTGTTGCTGTAATTGTAATGAACCAAAGCAATACAAAAACTACATACAACTTATGGATAGATGGTAAGGCTGCAGAAGCTACTGCGTTGCCTCATTCAATTTCTACATTACTATTTTAAGTTATTATGATAAGAAAAAAAATATTAAATATTGCAGCAAGTAGTTTGCTGCTTTTTTTCTTTCAAACATTCCCACATTTTTTGCTTGCACAGCAAGAAATAAAAGTGATGTCGTACAACATACGCCTGGATGTAAAAAATGACGGAGAAAATTGGTGGGAAGTACGTAAGGATAGAGTAGCAGCGTTAATGAATTACTATGAAGCCGATTTTATTGGCGGTCAAGAAGTTCAGCATCATCAATTGCAATATTTGCTGAGCAAATTAACAACATATTCTTTTGTAGGTGTTGGTAGAGACGATGGTAAGGAAGCAGGAGAGTATTCTTGTATTTTTTATAGGAAAGATAAATACAAAGTGCTTAAGCAATCTACCTTTTGGTTATCACCAAGCCCGGATAGTGTTGGTAAGGGCTGGGATGCCGCTTATAACAGAGTATGTAGTTATGGTTTATTTAAAGATAAAAAGACAAAGAAGAAATTTTGGGTATTTAATGCACATTTAGATCATATAGGAAAGCAAGCCAGGCTGGAATCGGTAAAACTCATCACAAAAAAAGTGAGTAAAGTATTATTACAAAACAATCTGCCTGTAATAATAACCGGCGATTTTAATTCTAAACCAAATGAAGAGCCGGCACAGTACATGAGCACTGTATTTTTAAATGCAAGAAATATTTGCACAACTCAACCCTATGGTTCGGAAGATACCTGGAATGGATTTCAATTTGATAAAAAACCAGATGGTTGTATTGATTATATATTTGTAAATAATAAAATGGAGGTTTCAAAATTTGCAACCATCACAGATTCCTACGATAAAAAATACCCATCCGATCATTTTCCTATTTTAGCAACATTAAAAATTAAAAAATAATATAATCATATAAAAATTCAATCATGCTTAACCATTTTATAAAAACAGCTCAATTAAAATTAAGTATTAGTTTAATCCTTACTTTTTTTTGTCAATTTATAATTGCACAAAGTTTATTGTCTCCTAATAAAAATTTGCAATTAACATTTTCATTGTCGCAAAACGGACAACCGCAATATGCACTAACGTATAAAGGCAAAGAAGTTATTAAAAACTCAACACTTGGATTTAAATTAAAAAATGGCACTGACCTAACTTCCAATTTTACTATATCAGGAAACACAGCTGGTAGCGTAAATGAAACGTGGCAGCCTGTTTTAGGCGAACAAAAAAATATCCTTAACCAATACAATGAGCTTACAGTATTGTTGAAACAAAAAGCAGAAAATCCGATTGAATTAAGCATTCATTTTAAATTGTACAACGAAGGATTAGGATTTAGATATGAATTTCCTAAGCAAAAAAATTTAAACTATTTTATTGTAAGCGATGAGTTTACACAATTTAATTTGGCAGGAAATCATAAGGCATTTTGGATACCGGGAGATTTTGACAGTCAGGAATATGTATATAATGAAACTAAACTTTCTGAAATTGATTTGAGCAAAATAAATATTGATAACGGCGTTTTTTTAAAGTCTATCAAATCAAACACAATGGTACAAGCGCCATTGATGATGAAGTCGGATGATAATTTGTACATTAATATTTTTGAAGCGGCTGTTGTAAACTATCCTGTAATGCATTTGGATGTTAATACAAAAAATAACAGCCTGACTTCTTACTTAGTTCCTAACGCTATAGGAGACAAGGCTTATTTACAAGCTCCTTTTAACACACCGTGGCGTACAATAATGGTAAGTGATGATGCAAGAGATATTGTAGGGTCTAAACTAATTTTTAACCTAAATGAGCCATGTAAAATTAAAAATACAAGTTGGATAAAACCGGTAAAATATGTTGGGATTTGGTGGGAGATGCATGTGGGCATTGCAAGCTGGGATTATAGCGGCGGTCAAGCCGGTTCTCAAAACCCCAATAAGGTATTTCATGGCGCAAATACTGCTAATGTAAAACGTTACATTGATTTTGCCTCTAAACATAAATTTGATGGAGTTTTAGTGGAAGGCTGGAATACCGGTTGGGAAGATTGGTTTGGTAATTGGAAAGAAGATGTGTTTGACTTTGTAACCCCTTACCCGGATTTTAATGTAAAAGAAATTGCAGCTTACGCAAAAAAGAAGGGTGTAAAAATGATTATGCATCACGAAACATCGGGCTCTGTTGCCAATTATGAAAGAAGATTAGACAGAGCTTTTGATTTTATGAAAAAGAATGGATACGATGCTGTGAAATCTGGTTATGTTGGAAGAATAATTCCACGAGGAGAGTTCCACGATGGACAAACAATGGTGAACCATTTTAATTATGTGGCGCAAAGAGCTGCCGATTATCAAATAATGGTTAACTCACATGAATCATCACGTCTTACCGGTGTAAACAGAACATATCCAAACTATATTGCTGCAGAAGCTGCCAGAGGAAATGAATTTAATGCATGGAGCAACGGTAATCCGCCTTTTCATGAAACTATTTTGCCTTTTACCCGATTGTTGGGTGGCCCAATGGATTATACTCCGGGAATTTTCCAAATTAAAATGAATGTGTATAATCCAAATAAAAAAGAGCAAGTACATACTACTTTAGCAAAACAATTGGCATTATATGTAACGATGTATAGCCCTTTGCAAATGGCTGCCGATTTGCCTCAGAATTATGAAAAACATTTAGATGCTTTTCAATTTATAAAAGACGTAGCGGTAGATTGGGATGATAGTAAAATTTTAGAAGCAGAGCCTGGTGATTATTTAACAATTGTACGCAAAGCAAAAAATAAAAATGATTGGTTTTTAGGTGCAATCACAGATGAAAATAAGAGAAGCACAACTATTGACTTAAGTTTTTTAGATGCAGGCAAAAAGTATGAAGCTACTATTTATGCAGATGCCGCAGATGCTCACTGGGAAACAAACCCAATGGCTTACAAAATAACAAAAGTAGTTGTAGATGCTAAAAGCAAATTGGATTTAAATTTAGTTACTTGCCGGTGGAGGTGCCGCAGTTAGTTTTAAGATGATTAAATAATTAATTGGAATAATGATATCAATAAATCACAAAGTTAAAACTACCTAAAGTCGGCGTTAATTTTAAGTGCCATTTTAGTTAACTGTATAGTAAGTAAAGCACAGCCTTATGCTAAGGAAATAGCAGCTTTTAAAAAGCAAGACTCTATTTCATTTCCTGCTAAAAATGCAATACTTTTTGTGGGTAGTTCTTCTTTTACAAAATGGACAGATGTACAAAGTTATTTTCCAAACTTTACTATTGTTAACAGAGGATTTGGTGGTTCTTCTTTACCCGATTTAATTCGTTATCAAAATGATATTATTTACCCATATTTGCCAAAACAAATAATAATTTATTGTGGCGAAAATGATATTGCAGCCTCCGATACTGTTTCCGGAAAAATTGTTGCAGAACGGTTTAAGCAATTATTTGTTTCTATCCGTAGCCATTTTCCCAATGTGCCTATAGGGTATATTTCCATGAAGCCAAGCATACTACGCTGGCAAATGAAGGATAGAATGATTGATGGGAACAGCAGAATAAAAAAATTCTTAAAGAAGAAAAAGAAAACAACGTTTATAAATGTTTGGAAAATGATGTTGGGAGAGGATGGAACGCCAATGCCCGATATTTTTGTGGAAGATAAATTACACATGAATGCAAAGGGATATGCTATTTGGCAGAAATTAATCAATCCTTATCTAATCAATGAAATAAATAGCATGAAGCCAGCAACCCTTTAGTAGGATTTGCTTCATAATACGGCACTTCATCATGTGATATACTTTCCTTTTGTTGCCAATAAGCTAGTGTAACTATATGACCGTCTTTGGTTTTTAGTGATCGGCCAAAAATGGCATTTGTAGGGTTAAAAGTATAATCGGTAACGCCAACGGTAAAAGTTTCGGGGGCTATAACAATTGGTTCTGGTACAGGAGCGGCATCGCCTTCTGCAGGTTTTGCAACCAGTGTTGTTTTAGGTGCAGGAGAAGGGACAACAATAACTGAAAAGCCATTACTCACCAATAATATTTTCAAAAACTCAACTCGTTGAGGAGTAACATTTTTTTCTACGATGCCACATTTTACGCCGTCTAATTCTTCAAACTCGTGATTTTTATTTATTGCCATGTTATGCGTTTAGTAGTTTAGGGTTCAAGCTTAGAGCTTGTAAGATTACTCAAGTAAACTCCTAAACCAAATTCAATATATAATCGTATATCCAACTTAATAAGCCAACTAAAATGATACCTGCTCACAAATTAGCAACCCTAGTTTTGTGTAGGATTAACATTAATATTTGCAATTGGACTTTCAGTTTTATCCATAAACACAGAGCGTATTACCCTTAAATAATAATACAACGAAACAATCATATTTAAAGCTGCAATAATAATAAAGGCATAATTTGCTTTAGATGCTCCTGCGGTAATTAAAAATAATTTACCAAAAAAACCGGCTGTAGGCGGAATACCAGCTAATGAAAATAACGCCAATGCCAAAACCCAACTCAAAAATTTATTATTTTGATAAAAGCCTTTATAATCTTCAATTCGCTCTTTGCTGGTATGCGAAGCAATTGTTGCTGCAACACCAAAAGCAGCTAAATTGGAAAAAACATAAATTAAAATAAAATAAACAACCGATGATGTTCCCTGTATTGCATTGCTACTAATACCAACTAAAATAAAACCAACCTGTGCAATAGATGAAAATGCTAAAAAACGTTTAATATTTTGCTGGCGTAAGGCAAACAGGTTACCAACAATCATGGTAATTACAGATAAGACCATTACCATATTATACCAAATTGCATTCATTGGTTGAAACACTTTATATAATATAGATATAAATACAAATGAAATAGCACCTTTAGATATTACCGACAAAAAAGAAGTTACTGCAAATGGAGAGCCCTCATAAACATCTGCCATCCATAAATGAAATGGCACAATGGATAATTTAAAAGCAAAAGCACTAAACAAAAACACAAATGCCACTATTTGTAAAGGGCTGCCATTGAGTAATGAAGGCAGTTCGGCAAAACTAATTGTGCCGGTGGCACCGTACATAATAGAAATGCCAAATAATAAAATGCCTGAGGAAAATGCAGATGACAAAATCATCTTCATAGCAGCTTCGGAAGAAGTCCTTTTTGTTAAATCAAAATTAGCCATAGCCGCAACAGGTATGGTTGCCAATTCTAATGCCAAATAAAACATTAAAAAATTTCCGCTGGAGATAAGCAAGAACATTCCAAGTACAGCCGAAAGCAATAAAATAAAAAACTCTGATAAATGTTCTGTTTTCTTAAACCAATCTGCAAATAATAATGAAATAAGATAAATGCCCAGGTTTAAGATATTCTTTTGAAAAGCAATCATTGGAGTAGTTTGATACATATCATCAAACAAACTGCCTTCTGCATTCATAATAAATCCGGCAATAAAATTTAAAAGCAATAAAATCTGTATTACGGGTAACAAAGTATCATTCTTTATTCCCTTACTCAATTTTATAAAAAGCAGGATAAAGATGATAGCTGTTACCAGTAACTCACTTTTCATTATCATAAAAAATTCACTCATTCAATTTTATTTTATTGGTCAGACGAAGGAGTATGACCAGTTTTATTTTATAGCCTGTATTTTTTGTATAATAATTTCTGTTCCGGGATTAATTAAATCTTTTAACCAAAACGGAGCAATGCCAATTGCAAGTATTCCAATAATTAATATACCGGCCGCAAGTTTTTCATTCCATGTAGCATCAGTAATGGTTTCATAACCTGCTTTTAACGGCCCCATAACTGTTAAGCCAATTGCCCTTAAAATATACACCGCCGTTACCACAATGCTCATACAGGCAGCTACAGTAGCAATACGATGAAAGCTGTCGGCATTTTCCATGAACCTATAAATACCGTCATTTCGGCAACAAAGCCACTTAAGCCGGGCAATCCTAAAGAACATAAACCCACAATAAACAAAACCGACGATATAAATGGGGTTACTTTTAATAAGCCACCCATTTCATTTACCTGCCTTGTATGTGTTCTTTCGTATATCATACCAATGGCAGCGAAGAAAAGTGCCGTCATTAATCCATGACTAACCATTTGCATTACAGCACCATCAAAAGCGGTTTTGGTTAGCATACCAATACCCAGCAAAACAAAACCTGTATGGCTTACAGATGAGTAAGCATTAATGTATTTTAAATCCTTCTGCATCATGGTAGCAAAAGCACCGTATAAAATAGCAATAGAAGAAAGTATTATAATAATGTTAGCATATTCTTTTGCACCATCCGGCAATAAATATGTTGCAACACGTAAGCAGCCATAAGCACCAAGCTTCATAGAAATGCCTGCTAAAAACATTGATCCTGCAGTAGGAGCAGATGAGTGACCATCAGGCACCCAGGTATGAAATGGAAATAATGCGGTAAATACACCAAAGCCAACAAACAGTAAAGGAAAAATTATTTTTTGCGTTGCTGGCGGAATTTGTAGTTGTGCTATTTGCACTAAATCGAAGGTTTTTACAGAACTGCTGAAATACAATCCAAGCAAACCAACTAATACTAATGCAGAACCTCCCATTAACATAACGGCTAGTTTATTTGCACTGTATTCTTTTTTACCACTTCCCCAAATGCCTATGAGTAAATATTTGGGAATTACAGCAATTTCTAAAAAGAAGAAAAGTATAAATAAATCTAAAGAAATGAAAAAGCCATAAGCACCAAAACTCAATAAAATCAAAAGAAAGTAAAACTCTTTAGTCATCTTCTCAATATTCCACGAAACTAATACGCCAGCAACAACTACAAATGCCGTTAATAATATCATGGCAATTGAAATACCATCAACACCCAAATGAAAACTTATATTCCAGTCGGGAAACCAATTGTATTGTTGTTCAAATAAAAAATTTGCATTTTGCCCGTTGCGTTTTGCCCCATTGTAGGCAAAAAATAATTCAAAAGATAAAGCCAGTTGAACCACTGATCCAATAAAAGCAGCCCATCTTATTTGCGACTTGTTTTAAGCAATAGAACAACTACTGCAGTAATAAATGGAGCCGCTATTAATAACAATAAATTCATCTTGTTTTCTTAAATCATTTTATTTCCACAAATAAATAAACAATACTGCCAAACCAATTACACCAGCCAAAAAGTAAATACCATATTGTTGTACTTTACCGGATTGCAATCCTTTAATTTTTTCTGATATTAATTCTGTCGTATTTCCGGTAGCATTTATCATTCCATCAACTATATTCTTATCAAACCAAGCTGCCGGACGACCTATTAAATTGAAAATTATTTTTTTTGTAATAAACATATAAACTTCATCAATATAAAATTTATGATATACTGTTTTATAGATCCCATTTAATGAAGCAGCCATTTTATCGGATGTATCATTTTGTTTTTTATATAACCACAAAGCCGTGAAAATACCAATCAATCCTAATGCAACAGGTGCAATGGAAAATGTTAAATGAAATTCAGACTCTAATACTTTTCCATCCGAACTAACAAAATGACCGAATGGTATAAAACCGGCAACTGCTGCACCAATTGCTAAAAGTACTAATGGCATCATCATGGCGAAGCCACCTTCGCCTTTATGCTCACCTTGAACATGTGCTTCTTTATTCCAGAAAATATTAAAATACAGGCGGAACATGTAAAATGCAGTTAAGCCTGATGTTAATAAGGCAATAAAGTAAACACCCCGGTTGTTATGATATGCAGCTTGTAAAATTTCTTCTTTACTAAAAAAACCTGCAAAAGGTGGCACACCTGCAATGGCCAAACATGCAATTAAAAAAGTAATATGCGTAATGGGTAAATATTTTCTTAAACCACCCATATCTTTCATTTCATTACTATGAACATAGTGTATTACTGCACCTGCGCCTAAAAATAATAATGCTTTAAACATAGCATGTGTAAATAAATGGAACATAGAGGCCGTGTATCCTAATCCATCTTCGCCACCATATTTTGAAACACCCAATGCAAACATCATATAACCTATCTGGCTCATGGTAGAGTAGGCTAATACTCTTTTAATATCGGTTTGTGTACATGCAATGATAGCTGCAAACAAAGCAGATAATGCACCAATATAAGTTACAAGATATAATGCATCTGGAGCAGAAAGTGCAAATACCGGAAATAATCTTGCCACTAAAAATACACCGGCAACCACCATGGTAGCCGCATGTATTAATGCCGAAACAGGTGTTGGGCCTTCCATTGCGTCGGGCAACCAAATATGTAATGGAAACATAGCCACTTTGCCTGCACCACCAATAAACACTAAAACCAAACCCCATGTTAAGGCAGATACACCCAAAAATGAAGCACTAACTATATTTTTTAATTCAGATGATTCAGGCGAAGTTAATGTTGCAATTAAGGTTTTAAAATCTAAAGTGCCTGCATAAAAGATAAAATTAATATGCCGATTAAAAAACCTAAATCGGCAAACCGAGTTACAATAAAGCTTTTTTACAAGCGGCTACAGCAGATGGCTTATCGTAATAATAACCAATTAATAAAAAGGATGAAACACCACTAACTCCCAAAAATATACATTTGAAAAATGTTGGAAGAAATTACCAATCCCAGCATTGAAAATGTAAATAAACCAAGAAATGCATAATAAGTGGGGAAGCGTTCATCGCCTTTCATGTAAGCAAGGCTATAAACATGTACCATTAATGAAATAAAGGTTACCACAACCAACATCATAACAGAAATAGGGTCAAGAATTATTCCCATATCTATTGAAAGACCGGGAGAAAACTCCAACCATTTTACGGATAGCGGTATAAAGCTTTGATAAACGCCATCAACCTTTCCGTATTCAAAGAAATAGCCATAGGCCACATACATTGCTAAAACTGCAGAGATGAGCAATAGGGTAGTGGCAATAATACCTGATGTGGTTTTAAAGTATTTTCGTCCGAATAAACCCAGCATTAAAAAGCCAACAAATGGCAGCAAGGGAATGAGTGATATGTAAAATGTGTTTGGCATTTATTTTTAATACTTTAGTTCTTCTGTACTCTCTACATCAATAGATTGATGGCTTCGGTATAAATTTATAATAATAGCAATGGCAACCGCAGCTTCGGCAGCAGCAATTGCTATGATGAAAATGGTAAAAAATAAACCATCCAATTTATGCGGCCACAAATATTTGTTGAATGCAATAAAATTAAGATTAACACTATTTAAAATAAGCTCTACACTCATTAAAATGGTAATTAAATTTCTTCTTGTAAAAAAGCCATATACACCAATAAAGAAGAGTGCTGCACTAATAAATAATATATGATTTAATCCGGGTTCCATTAATTCGTTTCGGGTTTAATTCGTAAAGCAATTACAATACAGCCTACTAAAGCAGCCAGTAATAAAATACTAACTACTTCAAACGGCAAGGCATAACCGCCAACATCCGTGCCTAACATTTGGTTGCCTATATTAACAACGGTTGGCTCAACAGCGGTTTGAGAAGTGCCAATAAATTGGTATTGAAATAATTGCACTATTATAAGCGCTAATCCGCAAAATGCCGCCAATGCTGCAAATAATTGTCTTCCCAGTTTTTGCTGAGGAAGTTTTTCGCCGCTTTGCTGTGTTAAAAAGATAGAGAAGATAATCAGCACAACAATACCGCCAACATAAACTACTATTTGTACCGCTGCTATAAACTCGTACTGCAGCCAAAAATAAAGACCGGCAATTCCAATTAAAGAAAACAATAAATAAATAGCAGATCTAAATATTTGTCTGCTTGTAACCGCCAGCAAGCCACTCACTAAAGTTAGTGCAGCAAGTAAATAAAATATAATTGTTGATCCGTTCATTATTCTACTCCTTCCATTATTTTAGATCCGGGGTTATTTAATACTTTAGTTAGTAAACTTCTGTCGTAAACACTATGTTCAAATGTTTGTGCCATTTTTATAGCATCACTTGGGCAAGCTACCACACATAAATTGCACATGGTACACAAATCCAAATGATATACTAATTTGTCAATTGCTTTTTTCTTTTTTCCTTCGGGTGTAATATCAAATTTTGTTATCACTTTAATAGTGCCGTTAGGGCAGGCTAGCTCACATGCTGTGCAACCTGTACAGCGGTGTTCATTTTTTCATCATGCGGCATTACTACTTCGCCTTTAAACCTATCGGCCATTACAAGCGTAGCCTGTTATCAGGATACTGCTCTGTAATAATTTCTTTATGATGCGTAAAATAATAGCCTGTACGCTTCATGCCAATCAACAATGATTTTACAGCACCGTAAACATCTTTTATATAATCTATTAAAAACATAATTTTAAATCAGTGTCAACTGTTTTCTTATTCTAAAAATGCCAACCCAATATTGCCATAGCTGTTGCTAATAAAATATTAAACATGCTAATAGGCAATAAATATTTCCACTCTAAATTTAATAATTGATCAATTCGTAATCTGGGAAAAGTCCATCTAAACCACATAATAACAAAAATTAAAAAGAAGGTTTTCCCAAAAAACCAAATACTGGAAGGAATATAATCCATAACATGATTAAAGCTATTCCAATTGCCAATATGAAAAGGCATCCAGCCACCTAAAAATATTGTTGCGCCAATGGCACAAACAATAAATACATTTATATATTCTGCCAAAAAAAACAAAGCGAATTTCATACCACTGTACTCTGTATGAAATCCTGCGGTTAATTCACTTTCGGCTTCGGCTAAATCAAAAGGAGCCCTGTTTGTTTCGGCAGTTACTGCAATAATAAAAATTACAAAAGCAATTATTACAGGGATATGGCCTTTAAAAATCCACCAGCCATTTTGCTGCGAATTGATGATATCGGTTAAATTTAAACTTCCTGTTAATATTACAATGGTAAGTACCGAAAGCCCTGCAGATAATTCGTAGCTTACAATTTGTGCACCACTACGCATAGCGCCCATTAACGAATATTTATTATTACTTGCCCAACCTGCCATTAAAATACCAATAACAGAAAGAGATGAAATGGCAGATACATACAGTACACCAATATTCATATCCCAAATAACAAAATCTTTTGCAAAAACAATGGGCGCCATTAATAACATGGCTACAATCATGGCAATGAAAGGAGCAAGGTTAAATAAAAATTTATCGGCTCCGCCGGGAGTCATTCCTTCTTTAACCAAAAGTTTTACAGTATCTGCCAGCGATTGCAACAACCCTTTTGGCCCAACACGATTTGGTCCAAGGCGTATTTGAATCCATGCAGCAACACGGCGTTCCATTAATACCAACACCAAGCCCAATGCTGCAAACAAACCAATAACACCAACGCCTACAATTACCATTTCGGCAACCAAAGCCCAAGTTGGGTTAAATGTTTGATGCAACCATTGATCAACATCGCCAGCTATTTTAGACAAACTAAAATTCCACACAGTTTTTATTTTTTTTTTATCAGCACATTGCCATTTCATTGGTAACAGCTGTTTGTTAATTTTATTCTTTTGGTAAAAGCATGAAATTAATCACTCTCTTATAATATTTCTTTATTCAACTCTTATTATGTTTTGTACCTATCTGTCAATATCCGGTATTACCAAATCCAGTGTTCCCATCATGGCTACCAAATCTCCCAATTTACTGCCTCTTGCCATATGATCTAAAGCAGAAAGATTTGAAAACCCCGGAGAACGGAATTTAATACGATAGGGTGTTGTGCCGCCTTCGCTAACAATGTACACACCCAATTCGCCTCTGGCGGTTTCTACTCTTTGGTAAAATTCTCCCTTTGGTAATTTTAAAACAGCTTTTGTTTTTGCCTGATAATCGCCTTCGGGAATATTATCAATTAACTGCTCAATAATTTTTACCGATTCATTCATTTCTCTTATCCGTACCATATATCTTGCAAAAGAATCGCAACCTGTTTCTAAAACTTCATTAAAATCAAGCTTGTCATATATTTCGTAAGGGTACATTTTTCTTACATCGCAACTTACACCACTTCCTCTTGCAGCAGGGCCTGTAACGCCGTATGAAATTGCATCTTCGGCACTTAAAATACCAACACCTTTCATTCTGTTTTGAAAAATAATATTGCCTGTTACCATTTCATTATACTCATCAATTTTTGACTTGTATAATTGAATAAAATGCTTAACTCTTTTCTGAAAATCCGGATGAATATCTTGCATTAAGCCGCCGGGTACAATATAGTTCATGGTTAATCTTGCTCCGCAAGTTTCTTCCATAATATCGTTAATGCTTTCTCTTTCTCTAAAAGCATGAAAGAAAGGAGTGAAGGCACCTAAATCCATTGCCATAGCGCCCCACCAAAGTTCATGCGATGCAATTCTGGTCAACTCGTCTACCAAAACTCTGATTACTTTTGCTCTTTCGGGCACTTCAATTTGCATGGCTTTTTCAACAACCAAAGCACAGGCATTATTATTTATGTGAGAGGATAAATAATCCATACGGCTGGTTACATAACTAAACTGCCTGTAGGTTAAGCTTTCGCACATTTTTTCGATAGAACGATGAATATAACCCAAATGTGGTTCAACCTTTTTAATGGTTTCGCCATTTAATGTAAGTATAAGGTGCAATACACCATGTGTTGCAGGATGTTGTGGGCCTACATTAATTTGCAAATCGCCTTCGGTTGTTATTCCTAATTCTTCTACCATTTTAAAGTCTTATCATATTAATGGGGTCTTCAAAATCTTTTCTTAACGGATTTTTCCCTTCCCATCCATCCGGTAAAATCATTAATCTTAAATCGGGATGGTTTAAAAAATTTACCCCAAACATTTCATACACTTCTCTTTCGTGAGACTCGGCTGTTTTCCAAATAGTACTTACCGTTTCTATTTCGGGTTTGGCTGCATCTAATTTCACTTTTACAACAATAGTGTGCCTGTATTTTGTTGAGTCAAGATGATACACCATTGTTAAATGCGTTTTCCAATCTACACATGTAAGGCAAGAAAGAAAATCAAAATATAATGCATCCTCATTTCTAAGTTGTTTTGCTAAAGGCAACCATTCGGTTGGCTCAATATTTAATGTAAGCCATTGTGTGCCTTCTGCAAAAACAACTGTTGGAAATAATGCTGTAATCTTTATTTTTAATTCTTCTATTTGCATAAGTTTTATTTACCCGTTTTAATTTGCTCCCGGGTTAAACCGCTTTTAATTTTTGTTGTAAACTTATTAATGCATGCAAAAGCGCCTCTGGCCTTGGTGGGCAACCGCAACATAAACATCTACCGGTATTACATGATCTGCACCTTTAACTACCGAGTAAGTGTTGTAAAAAAACGGACCACCACTTATTGCACAAGCACCCATTGCAATTACATACTTTGGGTCGCCCATTTGGTCGTACAGCCTTTTTAAAACCGGTGCCATTTTATTTACAATTGTACCTGCAATAATTATAACATCTGCCTGTCGGGGAGAGGCTCTTGCCACCTCAAATCCAAAACGAGAGAAATCGTATTTGGCGCCGGCAACGGCCATATACTCAATACCACAGCAACTTGTAGCAAATGTTAGCGGCCACAACGAATTTGACCTTGCCCAGTTAATAACATCATCTAATTTACTAAGAACAATACCTCCGCCGGGCAATTCATGCACCTGGCCGGGAAAGTCACTCTTAATAATTTGTTCTTTACTCATTTATATTAAATATTCAATACTCAAAAACGTTAAATCCATTTTAAAGCACCTTTTTTATGTGCATACAAAAATCAACAAATAAAATAAAAAAGAAAACAACAATTTCCCCAAAAGCCATCCATCCAACTTTTTTTGCCACAACTGCCCATGGGTATAAAAAAACTAACTCAACATCAAAAATCAGGAATATTAAGGCAAATAAATAATAGCCAACGTTTAATTGAACCCATGTTTTTCCGGTAGTTACTATACCGCATTCGTAAGGTTCTTCTTTTGCTTTATTGGTAGTTGTTTTAGTAACAACTTTTGCAATTAAAATAGCAAAAATTGAAAATGCCAAAGCCGCCAATATTAAAATAATCATGGAAGATGCACCCATAATTCAGTTAGTTTTTTAAGATGCATAAAGGTAACGGTAAAATTGCTTATAAAAATTTGATACCTGCTGTTTTTGCTTAATGTGATGAAAATCATAAGTGTAAAAGACAAAAGTCATATTTGAAATATCACAATAATTTTTATAAAAAGTAAATTAAAATGAATAACTTACAAGGAGCTTATTCCGGAGTATTTTTAAGTAAAACACTAATCATGAAAAATGTATTGCATATACTAAGCCGTAAAGGAAGTAATGTAATTACAGTTGCACCCCATGTTATTGTATTAGATGCCCTGAAGCAAATGGCAGAAAAAAACATTGGATCAATTGTAGTAATGGAGAATGATAAATACATTGGCCTTTTAACCGAAAGAGACTATGCCCGTAAAATTGTATTAAAAGGAAAATCATCTACCACTACCTTGGTTAGCGAAATAATGACAACAGGCTTACCTCGTATAACACCGGATAATTCGGTAGATACCTGCATGCAAATAATGAGTGAAAATAATGTTCGTTATTTACCTGTTTTTGAAAACGATATACTTTGTGGTATTATATCTATTAATGATGTTATAAAAGAAACGATTCTTACTCAAAAAGAAACGATTGAGCATTTACAAAGCTATATTCATTCATAAACCCTGCCGGTTGTTCCTATTTAAATAAGCAGCATTTTTGGTTACCTTCGTAGCATTAATGAAACATCTTGCAGCATTAAACAAATACTTTTGGAAATATAAATGGCATTTTGGCCTTGGTATTTTGTTTGTAGTACTTACCAACTATTTTAGAATTTTAGCTCCACAACTTACCGGTTTTATTGTAAACGACGTAGTGGCATCCATTAAAGGTACCAATGCAGCGCATACACAGGAAAAAAACTACGATTATTTAGTACAGCTACTCATTACTTGGTACAATCAATCGGCCACAAATAAGGTATTGCTTACAGGTATTACACTTTTGATATTAGCAATTATAAGCGGTTTTTTATGTTTTTAATGCGCCAAACCATTATAGTAATGAGCAGGCATATTGAGTACGATCAAAAAAATGAAATTTGTAAACATTATCAAAACCTTGATACAGCTTTTTACAAAACACACTCTACCGGCGATTTAATGAACCGTATCAGCGAAGATGTAAGCAGGGTACGAATGTACACCGGCCCGGCATTAATGTATTTTATAAACTTAGCAGCCGTTATTGGGTTTAATGTGTTTTTTATGCTTAAAGCAAGCCCTAAATTAACTATTGTGGCTCTAAGCCCTTTGCCCGTTTTAGCAATTACTATTTACCTGGTAAATAGTATAATTAATAAAAAAGCGAACGCATACAATCTTTACTAAGCAGTTTAACTACAAATGCTCAGGAGTCGTACGCCGGTATACGGGTAATAAAATCGTTTGTACAGGAAAAAGCAATGCTTAGCTTTTTAAAACCAACAGCGAAGCCTATAAAAATAATGCATTGAGTTTGGCTAAAACCGAGGCTATTTATTTTCCCAGTATGGCGCTTATGATTGGGCTAAGTACATTAATTACTATTATGGTGGGCAGTTTAGATGTAGTAAATAATGCAGATGGTGCAAGTGTTGGTAAAATAGCCGAGTTTGTATTGTACATTCAAATGCTAACTTTTCCGGTAAGTGCTATTGGATGGACGGCTAGTATGACGCAAAGAGCTGCCGTATCGCAAAAAAGGGTAAACGATTTTTTAGAAATTGAACCTTCTAACCCAAATACATTGGTTAACAAGGCAGTTGTTTTACAAGGCAATATTTTGTTTGAACATGTTGATTTTACCTATCCACACACTGGTATTAAGGCCATTAAAGATTTTTCCTTACAAATTAACAAAGGAGATAAAATTGCCATAGTTGGCAAAACAGGCTCGGGCAAATCAACCATTGCACAACTGCTGTTAAATATGTATCAGGCCCAAAAAGGTATTATTTGTTATGATGGAATACCATTAGATAAAATTAATACCAATGATATACGAACACAAATAAGCTATGTACCACAAGATGTTTTTTTGTTTAGCGAAACAGTAGAGAATAACATAAAATTTGGGATAGAAAACGCAACCTTGGATGACGTAAAAAGAGCTGCTGCACAGGCAAGTGTACATACTGAGATAGAAAAATTTGAAAAAGGCTACCATACACTAATTGGCGAAAGAGGCGTAACCCTAAGCGGTGGGCAAAAACAACGTATTTCTATTGCCAGAGCGCTTATTAAAAAGCCTCAAATTGTAATTTTCGACGATTGCCTTAGTGCCGTAGATGCTAAAACAGAAAAAGAAGTGATTGGCAATTTGTATAGCTATTTACTAGATAAAACAGCTATAATTATAACACACCGTATTTTTTCGCTATTTGAATTTGATAAAATAGTAGTTTTAGAAGAAGGAAGAATTGCAGAAGAAGGTAAGCATGATGACTTAATGGCTAAAAAAGGTATTTATGCCGATATGTATAACAGACAGCAACTACATACCACCGAAAATTAGAAACTAAAAAAGGGCAGAATATTTTGTGATTTAAAAAACAACTATATCTTTGCCACTCCCAAAAGGGTTTACCAATGTGATTTTTAAAACATGGTATGTTTTGAAAATCCTACAGTGGTAAATGCCGATTGGATAGCTGTTTAGAACAATCAAGTGCAACGCAGATTGGTCTATTACAGATATCACATCGGCAAGATCGTTAATACTTAAAAAAACATAAAAGTGGCGTACGAAAACAACGACAAAAAAATGGAAAGCGTTTACAGCAAACGCATTAAAGCAGGGAAACGCAGAACTTACTTTTTTGATGTAAGAGAAACCCGTGGCAATGATTACTATTTAACTATTACCGAAAGCCGTAAACGCTTTGACTCTGATGGGTACGATCGCCACAAAATTTTTTTATACAAAGAAGATTTTAACAAGTTTGTAAAAGGATTAAGTGAGGCTGTTGATTATGTTAAAACAGAATTAATGCCCGATTTTGATTTTGATGCATTTAACCACGATACACCATACGAAGGTGAAGAAGGAATTGCACCTGTTGCCGAAGCTGCAACCTCTGCCGAGGTTGAAATTAAAGCTGAGGAAGCACCTGCACAACCCCAAACCCCATCTGCACCTGCAGATAATGGCAGCACCGAAGAAGTGGATAAATGGTAAACTTTTTTACCCAAACCAACTGTATAAAAACCTCTCAATAATTGGGAGGTTTTTTATTTAATATCTAAATCTTTTTTAGGTAAGGCATTGGGGATATAAGTAGGCGTATAATTTTCTAAAGCATTTGGTATTTGGCTTATGGTGGCTGTATGGGCAACTAAGCAAGGCATACCATCAAGGGGCAACAAAATTATACTTGAGGGCTTGGTAAAATTAGGCGTATTGTTAAGTGTAAGTTTATAAAACTTGGCAAAGCTCGTATCTAACAAAAAGGCATTGGGCTTAGGCTTTAGCCAATTTTTATTATTTTGTATTTGAGCAGAGGTATGATGCATTGATGCAAATATCAAACAAAATATAGCAGCTATTTTTTTCATACAAATGAGTTTGGCTATACTAATTTACTTCTTCATTGCCATATAATTGTTTATTAAGTTATTTGTAGATGAATCATGGCTTTCTACTGCATTATCCAACGCCAATTCCGGCAAAATTTTATTAGCCAAAACCTTGCCTAATTCAACCCCAAATTGATCAAAGCTGTAAATATTCCATATTACACCTTGTACAAAAATTTTATGTTCGTACAGGGCAATAAGTTCGCCTAAAGTAAATGGTGTAATTTGTTTTATTAAAAACGAATTGGTAGGCCTATTTCCGGTAAATACTCTGTAAGGGTCGCTATTTTCAGTACCATTCATCAATGCTTCTGTTTGTGCAAAAAAATTGCTCATTAGTTTTAAATGATGATCCCCAATTGAGTTGTGGCTAATGGCAGGTGCAATAAAATCGGCCGGTATTATTTGTGTTCCCTGATGAATTAATTGGTAAAAAGCATGTTGGCCATTTGTGCCGGGCTCACCCCAAATAACAGGGCCGGTAGAGTAGGTTACCCTTTGTCCGTTTCTATCCACATATTTGCCGTTACTTTCCATATTACCTTGCTGAAAGTAGGCTGCAAAGCGGTGCATGTATTGGTCGTACGGCAAAATAGCCTCGGTTGTTGTGCCAAAAAAGTTGCTGTACCAAATGCCAATCATTGCCATTAAAACAGGTATGTTTTTATTAAAAGGCTCATTGGCAAAATGATTATCTACATCATGAGCTCCTTTTAGCAATTCTTCAAAATTATTGTACCCAATAGTTAACGCAATGCTTAAACCTATTGCACTCCAAAGGCTGTAGCGGCCGCCAACCCAATCCCAAAAAGGAAACATATTTTGGGCATCTATACCAAATTTTTCCACTTCGGCCTTGTTGGTGCTTAGTGCTACAAAATGTTTGGCAATATTTTTTTCATCTTTTGCCAGTTGCAAAAACCATTGACGTGCAGTATGTGCATTGGTCATGGTTTCTTGTGTGGTAAAGGTTTTACTGGCAATTAAAAAGAGAGTTTCTTCCGCATTTACTTTTTTAAGCGTTTCTACAATATGCGTTCCATCTACATTACTTACAAAATAGGTTTGTATATCTTCAACCCAATAAGGCTTTAGTGCTTCAGTAACCATTACAGGCCCTAAATCGCTGCCGCCGATGCCAATATTTACAATATATTTTATTTTTTTACCTGTATAGCCTTTAGCCTCGCCGGCATGAATGCGTTGGCAAAACTGTTCCATTTGTTTTAAAACGGCTTTTACATCCGGCATTACATCTTTACCATCGGTAAAAACAGGGTTACCGCTAAAATTGCGTAAAGCGGTGTGTAATACGGCTCTGCCTTCGGTTTCGTTTATTTTTTCGCCATTGTACATTGCTTTTATGGCATCCTCTAACTTACATTCCTTAGCTAATTGTAAAAGTGTATCAATAGTTTTTTGGGTGATGATATTTTTTGAATAATCAAAAACAATATCTTTTACGCATAAAGAAAATTTCACAAATCTATCTGCATCGCTTGCAAATAAATCTCTCATTTGCACCGATTGCATTTCGGTAAAATGCTGTTGCAATAATTGCCATGATATAGTAGATGTGGGGTTAATTTTAGGGAAACTCACTGTGTTGATTTTAAGGCGAAGTTAAGTAATAACCATAGAGCCACAAAGGCTCCGAAAAATGAAACAATCCTCAATTATTACTTTTTTATTTGCTCAATAGTAATAAACCTTTTTGGCAGCCAAAAAAATTTAAAAATCAAATACAACAAAGGTAAATTAGCCAAAAAAAAGTACAACATATAGTTTTGTAAGAAAGAAGATTACAAACAACCATGTACTTAATACAATTCCACCCCAAAAGCGGCCATTATCCGCCTCACAACCAACACCAATAAGTATGTGAGGTGCTGTAGTTGATGTAATTATTAATGGTTTTGAAAAATGATACCCGTTTTTTGCCATTAGTTTTACCGGAAGTGGTTGATCGTCTATTACAACTGGCTGCTGTTCTTTTAACTCATAAATGTTTTTATCATTAACAACTACATATAGTTTTAGTACACGTAACAAAATTGCCGTTCTCTCAGGATTATTATGGTGGGAATACTGGCTATGATTTATTATTAATTAGACCAATCAAAAATACATCTTACATACTTTCAATGATTTCAACCAATTTTTTTACCATTTCTTTAGTAACATCCAGGTGTGTAACCATACGTACCTGCGTAGCAGAAATAGGCAAGCATAAAACATTGTACAGTTTAAGCTTATCGCAAAACTCTTTTGGGCTATAGCTGTCTTTTACCTCAAAAATTATAATATTGGTTTCAACAGGAGTTATTTTGCCTATAAAATCTTTTTCCATTAATGCCTTGGCAATTTCTTTTGCGGCTAAATGATCATCTGCCAGGCGGTTAATATTGTTTTGTAAGGCATAAATACCTGCTGCTGCTAAAAAGCCGGCCTGCCGCATACCACCACCAAATACCTTTCGTATTCTACGGGCTTTTTTAATAAAATCATGTTTACCTAACAAAACGCTACCAACCGGTGCTCCTAATCCTTTACTAAGGCAAACCGATATACTGTCAAATATCTCACCATACTGTTTTGGTGTTTCGCCTTTAGCTACCAGTGCATTAAAAGCCTTGCACCATCTAAATGAAATTTTAAATTATTATTTGAGCAAATATTTGCAATTTGTTGTATATCAGTAAATTCATAGCAACTTCCGCCGCCTCTATTTGCTGTATTTTCCAAACTTACCAAACTGCTATTTGCTTTGTGTGGGTCGTTTCGGTTATTAATAGATTCTTCAACTTGTTGTGCTGTAATTCGGCCTCTGTTGCCTTGTAAAAGCCTTACCGAGCAGCCGGAGTTAAACGCAATTCCACCTCCCTCGTATTGATAAATATGGCTAAGTTCATCACATATAACTTCATCACCGGGCTGAGTATGGCATTTTATGGCTATTTGATTAGTCATGGTGCCGCTGGGACAAAAAACTGCAGCTTCCATTCCAAACATTTCGCTTATTATCGCTTCCAACTTGTTTACAGTTGGATCTTCACCAAAAACATCATCGCCAACTGCGGCTTTGCTTATAGCTTCCAGCATTGGGGCAGATGGCTGGTAAAGGTATCTGAACGTAGGTCAATTATCATATTTTACAAATTTATACAATACAAGTTGGCTCAAAAACTTTTAGTTTGGGAATGTTTTGTAGTATAATTCTACAAAATGGCGTAGTTATTATACTTTTTATCCACTTATCCACCCATCTATCCATTTTGGACTATGAAATACAAAAATCTAATTGTACCTTTGCAAACTATTTTGGAATAAAATGGTTGTTTTTTCTCTCTCTTGCAACATTTTCATTACAAATATGGTCTATTAGGAGTTACAATATTGAATTTTAATACATTACGATGAGGCAATTAAAGATAGCTACCCAGATTACCAACAGAGATTCTCAGGCAGTTGAGAAGTATTTACAGGAAATTTCCAAAATATCAATGATTACTCCCGAAGAGGAAACCGTTTTGGCACAAAAAATCAAAATGGGCGATCAAAGAGCTTTGGATAAACTGGTACAAGCCAACTTGCGTTTTGTGGTGTCTGTTGCAAAGCAATACCAGCATCAGGGTCTTTCTTTAAGTGATTTAATTAACGAAGGAAACCTTGGTTTAATAAAAGCAGCCCAGCGTTTTGATGAAACCAAAGGTTTTAAGTTCATTTCTTATGCCGTTTGGTGGATTCGTCAGTCTATTTTACAGGCTTTGGCCGAGCAGGGCAGATTGGTACGTTTACCACAAAATAAAATTGGCACATACAATAAAGCCAACAAAGCTTATATGGCTTTTGAGCAAGAGCATGAAAGAGAGCCTTCTACCGAGGAATTAGCAGAATTATTGGAGATGAGTGAAACCGAAATAAACAATATTTTTCAAAGTAATACCGGTGATACTTCGGTGGATGCACCTGTGCATGAAGCCGAAGATGTGGCAATGGGTGATTTACTGCAAGGCGGAGCTGATACAGATGAAGATGTAATGCATGATTCATTAAGAAATGAGATCCGCCGTGTATTAAAATCGTTAAGCCCAAGAGAAGCCGAAATTGTAAATGCTTATTTTGGTTTAGATGGCGAAAATGGCACTACCATTGAGCAAATTGGCTACAAATACGATTTAACGAAAGAACGTATTCGCCAAATTAAAGAAAGAGCTATTAAACGCTTGCAAAAAGCCAGATACAGCGGTGCTTTAAAAGCTTATTTAGGATAATTTTTATCAACATATTTTAAACCCTGCTTTTGCAGGGTTTTTTATTCTCCAATATTTTACAGAACATTAAGGGCTTAATTTTTGTTTTATCAATTTAACAAGCATTTTTTGTTAATTACAACATTTTATAAAAGCAAAACAAGTTAAATTTGTGCTATGAAGAAATGGTTATTTATATGTGTTATTATCGGATTAATTTCCTGTGAAAAAGACATCAATTTTAATTTAAAAAATGCCGATGATGTGTTGGTTGTTGATGCTCAAATTGAAAACAATCAGGCACCTATAGTAATTTTAAGTAAAAGCTTAGATTATTTTAGCCAGATTAGTCCACAAATATTAGCTAATTCTTTTGTACGAAATGCAGTAGTTACTATATCTAACGGAACACTAACACATACTTTAAAAGAATATGCAGTACCATTAAATGGTGGGTATACAGCTTACTATTATTCCAACGATCCTGCCAGTTCAATACCAATTTTAGCAAAAAAGCCGGATACATTATGGTTTAAACAAGCACCCCAAAACCCGGATACCAGTAAAAGGGTTTTGATGAGTAAAACCACTGATCCTCCCGGGTTAGGTAATTATATTCGCTACTTTACCAAAAAAAATAGCGAACCTTTTTACCCGGCCCCAATTCTGTTTTTGATGATGCTATTATATACGGTACTACTTACGAAATTCAGGTTGATCCGGGAATTGATAGAAATAATATTATTTCCAGAGATAGCAATTATTTTAAAAGAGGCGATACAGTTACAGTAAAGCTTTGCAATATTAGCAAATCAACCTACACATTTTGGAGTACATGGGAGTTTGCTCAACAAAGTATAGGCAATCCTTTTAGTCAGCCTAATAAAGTGCTGGGTAATATTAGCAATGGAGCGTTAGGGGCATTTTGCGGATATGCAGCCTGGTACAAAACATTAATTGCACAATAGATTGCATAAATTTGCATCACAAAAAAAAATAGAATGGAAAAAGTTAATTGCTTAATAATAGGTTCTGGTCCGGCAGGGTACACTGCTGCTATTTATGCCAGCAGGGCAGGGTTAAACCCGGTATTGTATCAGGGTATACAGCCCGGCGGCCAGTTAACCATTACTACCGAAGTAGAAAATTATCCCGGTTATCCGGATGGAATACAAGGTCCGGAAATGATGGTTCATTTTGAAAATCAGGCAAAACGCATGGGAGCTGATATTCGTTATGGCCTTGCAACAAAAGTTGATTTTAGTACACAACCCTTTAAAGTTCAAATAGATGAAGAAACCTGGATAGAAGCCAATGCTGTTATCATTAGCACAGGTGCAAGTGCAAAATGGCTTGGGCTTGAAAGTGAGCAACGATTAAATGGTTATGGCGTAAGTGCATGTGCCGTTTGCGATGGATTTTTCTTTAAAGGGAAGGAAGTAGCCATAGTTGGTGCAGGTGATACTGCAGCAGAAGAGGCACTTTATTTGTCTAAAATATGTAGTGTGGTACACATGATTGTTCGAAAGGGCGAAATGAGAGCCAGTAAAGTGATGCAGGAAAGAGTGTTGGCTACTGCAAATATTAAAGTGTACTGGCACAGTGAAACCGATGAGGTTTTGGGCGATAAAAAAGTAGAAGCGGTACGGATAAAAAACAATCAATCAGGTCAAAAACAAGAAGTTGCTGTTAGTGCATTTTTTGTAGCTATTGGCCACAAACCCAACAGCGATATTTTTAAAGAGTGGATAGATATGGATGAAGCAGGTTATAATGAGCGAAAAGGGATTACATTAATTTAAACGTTAGATAACTTTACAGTATTGGGGAAAAATAATTAAGTACTAAAATATTACATTTCGCTTCAATCTTCTGGTTCCTTCTCCTTTGGAGAAGGGTTGGGATGAGGTCAAATAAACTATTCAGATAAAATTTACAATCAAAAACTCACTTGAACAAAAGGGCAGATAGTCATTAACTTATAATTACTCATTGTGAATATCCATCTTCATAACCTTAAATTTTTTTCTTTTCATGGCTGTCATGAGGAGGAAAAACTATTGGGTACAGATTTTGAAGTAAATGTAGATGTTGAAATTTATCAGCCCGAAAGAATTGATAACATTCATCAAACTGTAAACTATGTTACTGTTTATGAAGTTGTAAAACAGCGGATGGCCATTGCAACTCCCTTACTGGAAACAATTGCAAGTGATTTAATTAGTCAAATACATATAATATCTCCTTTAATAAAATCCATATTTGTATCCATTAAAAAAATAAACCCACCAATAGAAAATTTTGTTGGGAGCGTTGGCGTTAGTTTAAAAAAGGATTTTGCGTTATGAGAATCTTATTATTAATATGGTTATCGATTTTTTCTATTTCCGGTGTAAATGCACAGGATATTGCCGGCATTATAAAAGAAGCCCAACGTTTAGAGGCATCGCTAAACGAAAAAGCAGCTTACAATCAGTTTAAAGAGGTTCTTATTTATCAACCTCATCACAGGCAGGCATTAACAAAATGCAGCGAACTTTGCAGTAGAATAAGTAAAAGAGAAAAGTCTAAAATAGTACGAGAGGTTTATTACGATTTTGCCAAAAATTATGCTATAAAAGCTTTGGCGGTTGATGCTACCAGCTCTGATGCTAATGCCGTAATGGCTATTGCAATGGGAAGGGCGGCATTGGAAAAAAGTGGTAAAGAAAAAATTGCAGCTGTAAAAGATATAAAAAAATACTGCGATTTAGCCGTTAAATACAACCCCAATAATGTTGTTGCATGGCATATTATTGGTAAATGGCATTACGAAGTAAGTAATTTAAGTGGTATAGAAAGAGCAGCTGCCAAAGTGTTTTTTGGAGGATTACCACCGGCCACTTTAAAAGAAAGCATTCAAGCATACGAAAGAGCAAAGCTGATAGATCCAACTTTTGTTTTAAATTATTTAGAATTAGCCCGAGCTTACAAACGTAATGATGAAAAACTTAAGGCTATTCAAATGATAAATATTGCTATAAGCCTGCCCGATAAAACCGAAGACGATACCAATATTAAAGCCGACGCCAAAAAGCTGTTAAAAGAGTTGCAATAATTTTTTATACCCATTGCAGGGTACTTGTTTTGCAATAGTTTTATTTAACTTCACTAAAAATTAAAAGCACTTATGATAAAGCAATTTTTAACAATTGTTGGCCTTTTTGTAACCCTTAGCTTAGAGGCTCAAAATAATGAGGCATCTAAATATAACCCACATACATTGTTTTCTCCTTTATTTTATCCTGCAGGAAGCACCATAACCAGAGCTGCAAATGGTGAACCCAATATTGGTTACTGGCAAAATAAAGCCGATTATAAAATTAATGCTACATTAAATGATGTTACAAACGAAATAACGGCCAGTGTAATTATTACTTACAAAAATAACAGCCCTTATGCTTTACCGTTTTTATGGCTGCAGTTAGATCAAAATTTATTTGCCAAAGGTAGTCGGGGTCAGGCTCGTATGCCGGTGGGCAGCAGAAGCCGCTATGGCGATGCATCAAGCAATTTTAACGGTGGTTATAAAATAAATAGTGTACAAAATTTATCTGCTAAAAGTAAAGCCGATTATATTGTAGATGATACCCGAATGCAAATTCGTTTGCCTAAAGCGTTAGCGCCCAATGGCGATGTTGCACAAATTCAAATTGATTATTCGTTTACTTTACCCGAATACGGAGCCGATAGGTGTGGGATTTTAAAATCTAAAAACGGAAACATTTTTACTGTAGCTCAATGGTATCCACGGTTATGTGTGTACGACGATGTGCAGGGATGGAATACAGCGCCATATCTTGGGCCAAGCGAATTTTATTTGGAGTATGGCGATTTTGATGTAAAAATTACAGCCCCTGCCAGTCATATAGTTGTTTGTAGTGGTGAACTACAAAATGAAAAAGAGGTACTTACATCTACCCAAATAAGCAGATTGGCAGAGGCTAAAAAAAGTGATAAAGCCGTTATTATACGCAGCGATAAAGAAGTACTTGATCCCAACTCAAGGCCAAAAGGCAATATGCTTACATGGAATTTTAAAATTGCCAATGCAAGAGATGTAGCTTGGGCAAGCTCCAAATCATTTATTTGGGATGCCGCAAAAATAAATTTACCAAGCGGTAAAAGCTGTCTGGCCATGAGTGCTTATCCTGCTGAAAGCAACGGTACAAAAGGCTGGGGCAGAGCTACGGAGTACACAAAAGGAAGTATTGAAAACTATAGCAAACGTTGGTTTGAGTACCCTTACCCATGTGCTGTAAATGTTGCCAGTAATGTTGGAGGCATGGAGTATCCAGGAATTGTTTTTTGCGGCTCCACTGCACAAACAGATGGTTTGTTTGGTGTAACCGATCACGAGTTTGGGCATACATGGTTTCCGATGATTGTTGGTAGTAACGAACGTAAATACGGTTGGATGGACGAAGGGTTTAATACTTTTATAAATTCATTGGCAGATGATGATTTTAATGGTGGCGAATATAAAAGTCAGCAAATGGATATGACACTGATGAGTGCATTTTTATTTGGCGAAAACTCAGAGGCTATTATGAATACTCCCGATGCTATGAAGGAATATAATATTGGTAATGCGTTGTATTTTAAACCGGGTTACGGGTTAGAGTTATTGCGTAATGAAATTTTAGGGCCTGACAGGTTTGACTATGCTTTTAAAGAATACATAAAACGCTGGGCTTTTAAACATCCAACACCGTGGGATTTTTTAGAACGATGGATAACGCTGCCGGAGAAGATTTAAGCTGGTTTTGGAAAGGCTGGTTTTTAGAAAATTATAAACTTGATCAGGCAATAGAAAAAGTAGAATACACAAATGGAAAAGCTACAAACGGAGCTGAGGTTACTATAGCTAATTTAGATGAAATGGCCATGCCGGTAAATATTTCGTACGAAACTAAATCGGGTATAAAAGGTACATTAAAACTACCTGTAGAAGTATGGAATAACACTGCGGTGTGGAAAGTAAAATTGCCAATTGCCGAGGAATTAAAAATAATAGAAATTGATGCCGCTAAATTTTTTCCGGATATGAACAGGTTAAATAATGTGTGGAAAGCTGCAAGATAAAATTGTTTGGTTTAAGTAATGGAGTGCTAAATTGAAAGAATGAAATACAAACATGTTTTTTTTGTTTGGTTATTGGCCGATATTATTTTGGGAGCAGGTTCTTTAATAGCATTGCTGGTTTCTAATATAAGTGCTGGTGTACATAATGGCGATTATGGAATGTTACTGCTTGTATTTTTGTACGGTTTGGGAATATCTTTACCGTCTTTAGTAATCATGTTATTATTTCATTATTTCTATCTTAAAAAATCACCATTAACGATAAAGTACTTTCGGGTTTATTCATTGCTAATTTTGGGGATAAATTTATTATACTTACTGGTAAGTTATATTGTTTTTAAAGTACAGGGAGAATTTTTTATACTTTACATCTTTACAACAATTGCTGGGTTTATAGCATTGTTTTTAATTCATCAAAAAATTAAAAAAGAACAAAGAGCAGCCATGTTGGCATAAATAAAAGATTATTCACTGTCGGTTACAATTTCACCATAGTCTATCACTAACTCTTCGCCTGCTTTTATATCTCTTATGGCTTCAAAATAATCGCCGTCATTTATTGAAACAATATTAGGCATATCGCTATGATTTAGAAATAAGGAGATATCTATTTTTTTAAATCCCTTAGCCGGTATAAAATAATTTTCATCATCATAAAGGCAATAATTGCCCACAACAAACTGAGCATGTTGCGGTAATTGCTCAATTTCTTTTTTAGAAACTGTAAGCCATTCTTCATCTGTATCTGGTTTACTAAACATATCTCTGCATCCCTTTGCAATATCCCTGATTGCAAATACACCAACACCTTCAAGAGGCGATGGTTTTAGCATTACAAAAGTATTGTTGCTTAATTCATTCAGTAATTCGGCTTTGCTCATCTTAAATAATTTATACGAAAATAAATACTTATAATTAAGTTGATTAAGTAATTAATTGTAAATTCATTTTATGCAATCTAATAAAAATTTTGGCAGAACACTTGGCTTGTACACCGCTATATCATTAGTGATTGGTACAGTAATTGGTTCAGGTATTTTTATGCGTCCGGCAGAGATGGCTTCTTTACTTGGTTCGCCAATGCTTATTTTATTAGTGTGGATAATTGGAGGTGTATTAAGTTTGTTTGTAGCCATGGTACTGGCCGAGGTAGGAGCTATGTTACCCGAAACAGGAGGGCAATATTTTTTTATGCGTAAAATGTATGGCGAGTTTTGGGCCTACTTGTATGGATGGGCAAATTTTTCGGTTATCAATACTGCAGGCACTGCCGGCATTGCGTTTATATGCTCACAATATGTTGAGTACTTTTTTAAATTGCCACGATTTACAACAGTTACAGAGCATGCTGTAAAATTACATTTGCCATTTATTGGAGATATACTTCCCTTAGAAAATATTGGTGTAAAACTGCTTACCATTTTGTTATTGATTGTACTTACTGCCATTAGTTACAGAAGTACAAAAACAGGAGGTTTCATTCAAGTGTTATTTACTGCAGCAAAGGTTTTGGCAATTGTATTATTGATTGGCGGATTATTTTTTTATAAAGACGGATTAATAAAAAATTTTACAACAAACTCAACTGCAATAAAACCGCTTGGGTTTGCTTTATTTGCAGCAATAATAGCTGCTACAAATGGAGCTTTGCAGGCATATGACGGGTGGGGAACAATGGTAAATGTAGCAGGTGAAATTAAAAATCCGCAAAAAATATCCCTAAAAGTTTGTTTATTGGATTGCTTAGTTGCATTGCAATATACATATTGGTAACTGTAGCAATGCTGTATGTATTACCGGTGAATGAAATGGCAGGCTCTGCATTGGTGGCATCTGATGCAGCAGCAAAAGTATTTGGAACCATTGGCGGCGGCGTTATTGCTTTTTAATTTGCTTATCGGTTTTAGGTGTAACCAATGCCAGTATTTTAGCTCCACCTCGTATGACGTTTGCTATGGCGCAAGAAGGCAAGTTTTTTGCATTTGCCGGTAAAGTGCATCCAAAGTATAATACACCGGGCAATGCTATGCTGTTGCATTTAGTGTGGATGATTGTAATGGTATTTAGCGGCTCATTTTATATACTTGCCGATATGTACATTTTTGTAACATGGTTATTTAACTTAATGCTGGTTGCAGGTGTTTTTATTTTGCGAAAAAAAATGCCTGATGCCAAACGGCCATATAAAGTGTGGGGTTATCCGGTAGTACCTATAATTGCTTTGCTGTGCACTACATTGTATTTGGTAATTACTTTGTATAATGATATTAATGCTTACACATCAGGTAAAACCAATTTAATAAACTCTGTTTTTGGAATTGCATTAACTGCAATAGGCATTCCGTTTTATTTTTATTTTAAAAAGAAGTATAAGTAGAATTAATGATGGCTGATAAAGCCCCGTACAATGCAATATTGGGCAATACAGTAAGTAGCCATAATTTGTACGCCGGCAAAAGCAAAGGAGTGATAAAATTTATTGATAGCTAATAGTGAGTCGGATAAAATAAAAATAAAGCACCTGCTAAAAAATAATTAAAAGCTATATTATTTACTGAAGCCCTGATATTAATACTACATAGCAACATCGTACATATAACTGTTGCATAAATTACTACAGGTATTTTCATTTGGGCAAGATGTGGACATAATATCCAAAGAAGCCCAATTCCATAGGCGGCAACAAGCAAAACAATAAAGCGATTCTTTTTTAAAGTTGAAAAATTACCTGCAGCTATTTTATAAAAATATACAATGTAAAGAATATGTGTAGTTAAAAAACTAGTCAACCCCAAAATGAAAAACAGTGGTTTGTTATCTTGGGCAAGCAAAAAAACATCTCCCAACCAACTAAAAATTAATGCACTAATAATTAAGTATAATTTTGCTTTGTTCTTATTTTCAGTAGTTAGAAAAAGTACTATTAAAGCAGGCATCAACAATGGCTTTGCAATGTAATGCAGCCATTCTATTTTTAAGAAAACAGCGATAATGTCTAAAACACAAAATGCAACAAAAGTAATTGAAGCAACTTGATGTTTTTTTAAAAGCATTTTATTTAGTTTACTTCTATGTAAGGGTTACCGCCAAATAATTTTTTCTTAAGTGAATCCCTTACAATGCCGGTATCAGAAAGTGGTTTCATAAAAGGCATGGCAACTTTGTATGTAACAGAATCTTTTGTATAAAGTACTAATTTATGGCCGTAACTGGTAAGTTTTGTGTACGATTTGTTTGCAGTTGCAAAATCATTATAATTTTTAATTACAACTTTAAAAGTAAAGCTATCCTTTGGCGCTAATGCTACAGGGTTTAAGCTTACGGTATCCTTTTTTGCAGTATCTTTTTGCATTGCAGTATTGCCGGTCGTTTCAGGCACTGTTACAGTAGGTGATGTAACCGGGTTTTGTTTGGTAATAAAATACCAAACTCCCCAACTTATTAAGCCCAATAACACAGCTAACCCTAAAAGCATAATTGCTTTATTGGGCGATTTTTTTCTTTAGGTTTACTGGCAAAAGAAATTTCATTTCTACTTTTTCCTTTACTGCAGTGTTGCTGCCATTATCTGCTTTAGTATGTACAAATTGTCCTGCTGTAAAATGAAATTCGCCGGGCTGACTTTTTTCCAGTGTGCCTATGCCTTCAATTACAAAAGGTTTACCAATATTTAAAAATTGCTTGCATAATGTTAAATACGAATCCAAATCAGCCGATGCCAAGGGTTTTATTTTTCTTGTATGCTCAACAATATATTTTATTAGGGCATCATCTTCGGTGGCTTTATTATTATACTCAAACGAAATGGCATTGGCAGGCATTACAAAATCTTTATCGTTTTCGGCAGGTAATACAAAATCGTCTGTTAATGTAAATTTACCTACACCTTGTAGTGTTAGTTCTTTTGCCTGATATAAATGTTGTGCTAATAATTGTTCTATTTTCATGCTATTGCTTTGAGGATGACAAACCTACAAGATATTGGCAACATTACAAAGAGCTACCTGTTTTTAAAGTAAATTTGCCATATGATTACCGAAAAAGAAAAGCAATTTATAATTTATTGGGAAAAAGTAAGGGCACAAAGAGCCCAATTTGGTAATAAGTTACTTAGCGGATTGCCTATGGCAACTTTATTTTCCCTGCCAATTTTGTTGAGTGTGGCTGTTGTTTATTTATTTTTTCCCGAATGGTACACTAAGGTTTCCAATATTCCAAAAACGGTGTTTATAACAGTAATCATTGCAGTTTTAATCTCTATGCTGTTTTTTGCATATTTCCGAATGCATTATAAATGGGAAATGAATGAGCAACTGTATAAAGAACTAAAGCATAAATTAAAGAAAACCGCTACTGAATTATAAACCTTGTAAAGTTGTACTTTTGCAGCCAAATAAAATAAGTTATGATTAAAAGAATGTTGGTTTTGTTGTTTGTTGTTGTGTTTTTAAATTCTTGCAAAAAAGATACTGGCTGCAGTGCTACAGAATCTTCTTTTGTTGCGCCTGCTTCTGAAACTGCAGCGTTGCAAGCATATTGTGCAATAAATGCTCCTGCGGCAGTTGCACATTCAAGTGGTTTATATTACGAAATTACAAATCCGGGAGCAGGTTCATCTGCAACTATTTGTTCAAACGTAACTGTTAATTACGAAGGTTTTTTAACAAATGGAGGAGCCCGTTTTGATTATAGTACTTCGCCTGTATCGTTTCAACTTGCTCAATTAATTTTGGGTTGGCAAAAGGGCATTCCTTTAATTAAAAAAGGCGGCTCCATCACACTATATGTTCCTCCAAGTTTAGCTTATGGTAATACAGATGTTAGAAATAACGCAGGTATAATTATTATTCCGGCAAACTCATATTTGAAATTTACAATTCAGTTGGTAGATGTTCAATAAAAATATTTAAGGCTTTGAAAAATCAAAGCCTTAAATTTATATATAATATTTTTTTGTGAGTCACGAAGCAATCTCCGTTTTTGATATGTTTAAAATAGGCGTTGGACCTAGCAGCAGCCATACGCTTGGGCCTTGGAGGGCTGCACAGCAATTTACATCTTCACTTCAAAAAAGAAATCTTCTTCAATCGGTTACAGGTATTGAGGTTTTATTGTACGGATCATTGGCAAAAACAGGTATTGGGCATGGTACCGATATTGCTGTGCAATTAGGTTTGTGCGGAGATGATCCGGTTACCTTTGATGTAAACAATATACATGCAAAAATTGCCGATATAGCCACAATGAAAAAAATGGTATTGGCTGGTAAGCATGAAATTGAATTTGACCCCAAAGAAGATATTGAGTTTTTATTTGGAGAATCTTTACCATTTCACCCCAATGCATTAACCTTTTAGTTAAACTTAATAAGGATGATACTTTTGCCGAAACATATTATTCAATTGGTGGCGGTTTTGTTATAAAAGAAGGTGAAGCTCTTGATTTAAAAGATGAAATTGATTTGCCTTTTCCGGTAAATACGGCCGATGAACTGTTGCATTGGTGTATGAAAACCGGTATGGGTATTAGCGAAATTGTGTTGGAAAATGAGCATAGCTGGCGTACCGAAAAAGAAACAAAAGATGGACTATTAAATATTTGGAAGGTAATGGGAGAGTGTATTTACAGAGGTTGCCATGCCCCCGGCATGTTGCCCGGTGGTTTAAACGTAAAACGAAGGGCTGATGCACTTAATAAAAAATATTTATCCGGAAAAACCTATACCGATTACAACAGTTGGATAGAAACAATAAAATTGGGCGGAAATAATTTTCAATATACATTAGATTGGGTAAGCTGCTTTGCACTTGCCGTAAATGAAGAAAATGCCAGTTTTGGTAGGGTTGTAACAGCTCCAACAAATGGTGCTGCAGGCGTTATACCTGCCGTTTTAATGTATTATATTATTTTTTGCAATGGAAAATCCTCCGAACAGATTATACAGTTTTTGCTAACGGCATCCGAAGTAGGCAGCATTTTTAAAAAAGGTGCTACTATATCTGCAGCAATGGGTGGTTGCCAGGCAGAAATTGGTGTAAGCAGCGCTATGGCGGCGGCGGCACTTACCGAATGCTTGGGTGGTACACAGCGCCAAACCCTTATGGCTGCCGAAATTGCCATGGAGCACCACCTTGGGCTTACCTGCGACCCAATTGGCGGTTTGGTACAAATACCCTGTATTGAACGTAATACCATGGGAGCTATAAAAGCCATTACAGCTTCTCAATTAGCCTTGCAAAGTACTCCCGATTTTGCCAAAGTAAGTTTAGACAGTGTGATCAAAACCATGTGGGATACAGCAATTGATATGAACAGTAAATACAAAGAAACAGCCGATGGGGGATTGGCTGTGAATGTACCGCTGGGATTGAGTGAGTGTTAAATCCCATACTTCCTCTTTATATCCCTATCATTATCTCTTTCCTTAATGGTTTCTCTTTTATCGTATAATTTTTTACCCTTACCTAAGCCAATTTCCATTTTGGCTAAGCCTTTTTCGCTAATAAATATTTTTAAGGGGATAATGCTGTAGCCTTTTTCTTTAATTTTTGTTTCTAATTTCTTTAATTCTCTTTTTGTCATAAGCAATTTACGTTCTTGCATTGGCTCATGGTTGGTATATGTACCAAATGCATATAAACTATCGTTAAAGCTTGCTTTTCCACTTCGCAAACTCTTAATTTCTGTACCTTGTAATACAATGCCAGCCACATAAGTAGCCTCAAAGTAAAACTCGTGATAAGCCTTTCTGTTACTCAATTCCATAATGCAAAGATAGATAATGTGCTAATGTGATAATATTGCTAATTTGCTAATGACTAGCCCTAAAGCCTAAACTTTCTAAACCCTAAATTTTCTAAACGCTAAACTTTCAACTCCCAACAGAAAACAATTAACGCTAAACCGTTAATTTCCTGTGGATAACTCTGAATAACTATACTTAAAATCAACCCCAAATTTTACCCCATTCCTTTATATTTGCTCTCTTACTTAAAAAATATAGAAAAGTGCGTTTAAAGAGTTTAGAAATCAAAGGATTTAAGAGTTTTGCCGATAAAACCGTACTACATTTTGATGAAGGAATTACAGGTGTAATTGGGCCAAATGGCTGTGGTAAAAGTAATATTATTGATAGCATTCGCTGGGTAATAGGAGAGCATAAAATAAGCAATCTGCGTAGTGAAAACTTAGAAAGTTTGGTATTTAACGGTAGCAAAAGTCGAAGTGCAAGTGGCTTGGCAGAAGTGAGCCTTACATTTGAAAATACAAAAAACCTTTTACCAACAGAATTTAACACCGTAACTGTTACTCGTAAATATTATAAAAACGGGGAGAGTGAGTATCGTTTAAATGATGTACAATGTCGCTTAAAAGATATTCATAATCTGTTTATGGATACCGGTGTAAGCACAGATAGCTATGCCATTATTGAGTTGGGCATGGTAGATGATATTATTAAGGATAAAGAAAACAGTCGCCGTAAAATGCTGGAGCAAGCGGCTGGTATTAAAATTTATAAAACCCGTAAAAAAGAAGCCAAACTAAAATTAGATGCTACTGAGAAAGATTTGGCAAGGATTGAAGATTTATTATTTGAAATTAATAATCAATTAAAAAGTTTAGAAAGTCAGGCAAAAAGGCTGAGAAGTATTTTGAAATAAAAAAAGATTATAAAGAAGTAAGTATTGAATTAGCCAAAGCTTCTTTGGAAGGGTTTAATATTACTTACAAAAACCTAAACGAACAACAACAAGCAGAGGTTGATAAAAGAATTGAAATTGAAACTACCATTGCAGTAGAAGAAGCAGCTTTGGAAAAAGAAAAGTTAGCTTTTGTAGAACAAGAAAAAGCGTTGCAAGAATTGCAACAGGCTTACAATGAAATGCTAAGCACCGTTCGTAATAAAGAAAGTGATAAAAGCCTTACCAGCCAACGTTTACAATACTTAAAAGAGAGAGAAGCAGGGCTAAATGATTTTTTAAATAAAGCAGGTGGTCAGTTAAAAGGATTAGATGAAAGCATAACTTTTACAGGCAATCAAATTAAAGAAGATGAAGTAAAATTAGTTGATTTTGAAGTTTCTTTAACGGCTTTAAAAGATGCGGTGGAGCAAAAACGTAAGGTATTTGATGAAAAACGTAGCCATATTGATGAGTTGCGTAGAGATAACCAAGCTATACAACGCAATCAATTTGAGGCCGAAAAGAAAGTAGCGGTTGCAGATACATCTATTCAAAATTTACAACGCACCATTCATCAAATACAAGAAGAAAAAAATCAACGTAAAGCTCAAATACAACAGCTTGAAGGCGATAAAAAGGTAAAAGAGCAGGAGCTGGAGCAACGAAAAGTGGATTTGCAACAACTGCAAGACCATCATGAGTTTACCAAAGAGCAAATTTTGCAAACGCAAAATATGCTTGAAGGTTTACGTAGCGAATTGGCTGAAGAAAACAGAAAACTTGATAGTAAGAAAAACGAACATGATTTATTAAAGAGTTTGATCGACTCAATGGAAGGCTATCCAGAGAGTGTAAAATTCTTACATAAAAATGAAAATTGGAATCATGAAGCTCCTTTATTGAGTGATATTATTTATGTTAAGGAAGAGTACAGGGCTGCTGTAGAAAATGTGCTGGAGCCTTACTTAAACTACTACATTGTAAACAATTTACAAGAAGGTTTACAAGCTATTCATTTGTTGGATGATAAAAAAAAGGTAAAGCCAATTTCTTTTTACAAGATAAGTTTACAGGTTTTGAAGAACAACATCAACCAGCAGGAACTATTCCAGCACTGAGTGTGGTAGAAATTGACAGCAAGTATTCAAACTTAGCTAAGCACTTACTAGGCAATGTTTTTATTGCTGAAAATGAGGATGCTTTAGAAAATAGTAACGGGGCTGTAGTATTAGAAAAAACAGGTAAGTACGTAAAAGGTAAGTACAGTTTAACAGGTGGTAGCGTTGGTTTATTTGAAGGAAAGAAAATTGGAAGAGCAAAAAATTTAGAAAAATTAATTGAAGAAATTAATACACAAGATGCTTTAGTAACGGGTTTAAAAACAAATATTAGTGCTAAGCATAACGAAGTAATTGCCTTTAATGAGCAACTAAAAGAAAATGCTATAAAGCAAACCCAGCAAGATATTAATAACCTTACCAATCATGTTTTTTCGTTACAAAACAAATTAGAAAATTTAGTTCATTTAGAAGAAACCAGTACAACAAGGGTAGAGGATTTACAAGGTCAATTGCAAGACAATCATGATGCTATTGAAAGTACAAGAACCGAGTTAGAAAAATTTAATACCCAATTAGATGAGTTAACTGAAAAATTACATTGGTTGAGCAGGATTATGCGGCGGCAGAGCAAGAGTACAGCAATGCTACTAATACTTTTAACGATGGCAATTTACAATTTACTAAGCAGCAATGTAAAGTAGCTAGCTTAAAGCGAGAGTTTAAATTTAAGAGCAATCAATTAAACAACCTAAAAGTAGAAATTGAAAGCAGCAATGCACAACTACAGGAGGCTGCAACTAGCATTACAGATACTGCTACTACTTTACAAGAAATTGAAACTTTGTTGGTTACAATGTTGCAAAATAAAGATGTAGAGGAAAAGAAATTGAACGAAGCCGACCAGGCCTATTACAATCATAGAAACGAATTAGCGGCTAAAGAAAGTGAGCTACGTCACAAGCAAAAAAGTAAGGAAGGTATTGATACGTTGCTAAATGAAATTAAGGATAAACTAACTGAATTAAAGTTGCAGTTAGCAGGAATGAAGGAGCGTTTAAATGTAGAGTTTAAAATTGATTTGGATGTAATTATTGATGAGCCTCGTACTGGTGAAGAACCTTTAGATAGTTTGCAAGAACGTAGTGAACGTATGCGTAAGCGTTTAGAAAATATCGGTGAAGTAAATCCTACTGCCATTGAAGCTTATACAGAAATGAAGAAGCGTTACGAATTTATTTTAGAACAAAAGAATGATTTGGTAACAGCTAAAGACTCATTGATGCAAACCATACAAGAAGTAGAAGCTACAGCCAATCAACAGTTCTTAGATACATTTAATGCGGTAAGAGAAAACTTCCCAAAAGTATTTAAAGCATTGTTTACAGAAGATGATACAGCCGATATGGTTTTAGTTGATCCCGAAAATTTAGCCGATACCGGAATTGATATTGTAGCTAAACCCAAAGGAAAACGTCCATCATCTATAGGGCAATTAAGCGGTGGAGAAAAAACATTAACAGCAACAGCTTTATTGTTTGCCATTTACCTAATTAAACCGGCACCGTTCTGTATTTTAGATGAGGTAGATGCTCCGCTAGATGATGCCAACGTAGGTAAGTTTACCAATATGATTAAGCAGTTTAGCGAAAACAGTCAATTCATTATTGTAACCCACAATAAAATGACGATGAGTGCAGTGGATGTAATTTATGGTGTTACCATGCAAGAACCGGGTGTAAGTAAGTTGGTTCCCGTAGATTTTAGAAGCCTTAACTAAGGTAATAGCTAAAACCAAAATAGTTTTCAAAAAAAACTCCTGATTTATATTTCAGGAGTTTTTTTATACTTAGAAAAAATTAATTCCCAATTCGTATCTGCATCATTCCTCCACCGTTGTTTTGCATTTCTTTAATTGGCTTTACATCAAACTCTTTTGAAATTTCAAACTCCTTATCCTTTACTTCTTTTTCAATATCAATTTTTGTAACCTCTACCGTCATTTTGCGGCCACGGTTCATTGTCATTTCGTATTGCATTGGAAAGCCGTTAAGCTTTTCTAATCCATTTAAAGTAGAAACTCTGCCACCAAACCCTGCACTACCACCGGTTGTAGTTATACCCTGTAATTTAAAATCGGGACAATACCAAACCACATTACTATCAATTCTGTTTTTTCTGGTAGTTACCAACAATGCTTTTTTGCATGCTACTCCGGCAATTTTTTTACTTTCATCTATATAAATAATTTCAGTTAATGGTGGAGTAGTATTTTGCGCTGTTTCGTTACCGGGCATTCTGCTTTGCATTAAGCTATCCATTTGTTTACGCCTTTGTTCGGTTTCTTCATCCGTTGCATAAAAACCGGTTTTAGTACCATTCATTTCAATTAATGTGGTTGTAATTTTTTTATCATTATCTCTTAGAGTCGTGTTAATACTCATTTCATTAGTTACAACTGTTTTAACCAAATTATTTTTTAAATATGTGGTAGATTTTGTTTCACCATCTCCACCAAATCGTACTATTCTAACTTCTGCTCCATCCGGTGCAGGTGGTGGGGGTGGCATACCATCATCTCCATCAGGCGATAGAATAGTAGTTTTTGTAATAATCGTGGCTTGTGCAACGGTTTTAACTTGAGCATTAGCAAAAATTACACTAATACATAAAAGAGAAAGTACAAATCTTTTCATGGTAGTTTTTTTATAAAAATACGAATTAATTCGTAATGAAAAAACTCATCAAAAAAATTATACTTTCTTTAACGGAACTAGGAGAGTGTTTTAACTGTATTGGCAATTAGTACGCCGTTATGATAAATTTGAAGGGTATAGTTTCCTTTAGGATATTTATCTGCACTTAACGAAAAATTGCAGCGCTTTATTTCGCCTTTTGTATAATCGAAACGAAGTTTTTGAGAGTACATTTTTCTACCATCTTCCTTTGTTTCAAAAAGCCCGGTTTCCCAAGCAGAGTTTTTTAAAACCTTCCCGTTGGGTTGGGTTACCACAATAATAATTTCGGCGCCTGAAAGTTGCCCGTTATTTTTTACCACAAACGATCCTACAAGTTTATCAACATTATCTGCATTAGTTGTTTCGGCATTATTTTCTGAAGAAATAGCCGCCAATTTTAATTGCGATGCAGTAAATAAAGAGGCCACTGCTGTTTGAAAAATTTGCGGAGTTTCTGTAATAGCTGTTTTACTGCTCACTCTTAAAGGCTGTTCGCTTTTTTTTGTATTGGTATTTAGTTGTTGCAAAAGAGCATAAAGCCTTTTATTTTCAGCTTCTACATCGTTATTTCTATTTCGCAAATCCTCAACCTTTTGTTGTAACTCGCCAATTTTTTGTCTTGCAACTCCTAAATCCACAGCATTGGGATTGCTTTTTAAAATGGTATTTATTTCGGTACGCAATTTATAAAATTCACTAAGCCTGATATCCAAATTCCCTTTTAAAGAGTCGGCATTTGTCCAGGTAGAATCTAAAGTATTATCAAGCGATGCTACGGTAGCTGCTTACCTTTTTGGAAGCGTATCTCTTGTGCTTTCGTCGGCTGCTTGCTTTTTTGTATTTTCCTTTGTTGGGGTTGCAAGTACAACATTACTTGCTTTACGGCGTTCAAAATAATCGTATCCCCAAAAGCCCATTAAAACTAAAAGCAACAGTAGTAGTACCGATGACAAAAAAACTAAAACAGATGATTTATTATCTTTCATAATAACCGATAAGTAAAACTAATTTTGAGTATGCTGGTCTACATAAGCAGATATCCAGCCTACTTGCCCGTTTTTTACCAAATAAAATTGCTTTTTTCGTAAACACCTGCAAATTGCCGCATTATTTTTAATAACAAACTGGTGCCTGCCATCAATGCTTTTTGATCAAAAACTTTGTTCACCCTGCTTATTTCACTTAGTATGGACGCTTTATCCGGGTTGTTATCAGAAATTAATTTGGCCTGCATTTGAGCAGAAAATAAGTCAGGATTACGGTAAATTAATTCATTAAACTTAAATACATCATCGTAGGTAACAGGTACTACGGAGTTATCATTTAACTCCGGAAAAAGTAATGTAGCTACCGACCAGGCAATACCGCCGCTAAATGCAACATAGTCGCTCATATTATAAGCTCCGCTCTCATTTACAGCATATGCAATTTCTGAATTTGCAGGGCCTGCAATAACTCTGGAAAGCTGTGTATTGTAATTACTTATGCTGTTATCGTCGTCACATCTCTTTTCAGCTTCGTTAGTAATGCTTTTTGTACCCCAGGACAACTGAAATAATTTTAGCGTTTTGGTGTTCCCGTTAGGGAAATAGCCTCCTTTGGTGTTTCCACTACCAATGTCAATTAAAAAAGTTGTATATCGTCTGGATTCAGGAACAATGCCTATGTGCGATAATCTGGCTTCATCTGCCACATCCACAACATCAACAACTCTTGCAGGATCTTTTATTTTAAGTTTAAATGAATCGGCTAGGTTAAGTAACCAATTTTTTTTATCTACTTTATCGGCTTGTATCTTTACTCCACTACTTATTACCGTAAAAATATTTTCCGGAGAAATGTTATATTCCTTAGAAGCAGTGTAATATAAATTACACAAACCGTTTAATGTAGCCGAAAAGAATTGGAAGAAAAACTGATAAAATCGGTATTAACAGAAGTGTCTTTTAAAATACTGAAATTGCCTGTTTTTTTAGCGTTTTTTCCTATTTCCAATATGCTCAATTTTACACCTTTAGAGCCAACCTCAATTCCTGCGTAGGCTTTGTTTTGAGTATATTTAGGTTTAGTATTGCTTTGAGCCAATAAGCAGTATACAAAAAACTGTGCAATAAAGAGAGCTACTAACCGTATCGTTATTTTCTTGTCCATTTATGGTAATTATCTTCAGTAAAATTACTACTAATAAAAAGGTGTTTTAGTACTTATGCACAGCTTGTGTAAAAATTGTTTTTAAATGTTGTTTTCTAAAAAATGACAAGTGCTTTATCCTTACCTTTGGTACATTAAAATTGCAATATGAACGAAGTATATATTATCTCCGCCGTACGTACTCCAATGGGTAGTTTTGGAGGCTCTTTAAAAGGATTTACAGCCACTCAGTTAGGTGCTGTGGCAATAAAAGGTGCTGTTGCAAAAGCAGGCATTAAGCCAGAGCAAGTGAATGATGTTTTGATGGGTAGTGTTATACAAGCTAATCTGGGGCAAGCTCCTGCAAGGCAAGCAGCAAAATTTGCAGGTTTACCAAACGAAACTAATTGTACCACCATTAATAAAGTATGTGCCAGCGGAATGAAAGCTTTGGCTCAGGCAGCACAAAGTATTATGCTTGGCGATGCCGATATTGTTGTTGCCGGCGGAATGGAAAGTATGAGTAATGTACCCTTTTACAGCGATACCATGCGTTGGGGCAATAAATACGGTAATGTTAATTTAATTGATGGATTGGTAAAGACGGCTTAACCGATGTGTATGATGGTAAAGCCATGGGCAACGCTGCCGAATTATGTGCAAGTACTTGTGGAGTTACCAGAGAAGAGCAGGATGCATTTGCAATTGAAAGCTATAAAAGAAGCCAGGCTGCAATTAATGCAGGCAAATTTGAAAACGAAATTGTACCTGTAGAAATTCCACAACGAAAAGGCGATCCCATTTTATTTGCAAAAGACGAAGAGCCTTTTAATGTAAAATTTGATAAAATACCCGAACTAAAAGGCGCATTTATAAAAGATGGTACTGTAACTGCCGCTAATGCCAGTACAATGAATGATGGTGCAGCCGCCTTAGTTTTAATGAGTGCCGCTAAAGCAAATGAATTAGGCCTGAAACCAATTGCAAAAATTATTGGTTATGCCGATGCCGAGCAGGCTCCTGAGTGGTTTACCACTACACCTGCTATTGCAGTGCCCAAAGCTGTTGCAAAAGCAGGATTAAAAATGGAAGATATTTCTTATTGGGAATTAAACGAAGCCTTTAGCGTTGTTGGAATTGAAAACAGCCGCAGAATGAAATTAGACCCAACTAAAGTAAATGTAAATGGTGGCGCTGTTTCACTTGGCCATCCTTTGGGTTGCAGTGGTGCCCGTATTATTGTAACCTTGATAAACGTATTAAAACAAAATAATGCAAAGTATGGCGCTGCCGGTATTTGCAATGGCGGCGGCGGTGCAAGTGCTATGGTAATTGAAAATGTATAAAACCTTCTTCATCTAAATAATACAATAAAACAATAGCATGAAAAAATTACTGATAGCATTATTTTGCATTACATCCCTACAACTAGTTGCTCAAAAAGCCGGGAAGCCTTTTACCGTAACCGGAAATTTTACAAAAGTAAAAACAGGGCAGGTTTATTTAACCATTTATGGTGCAGATGATGTTATAAAGGATTCATGCAAAATAGTAAAAGGGAAATTTTCTTTTAAAGGACTTACGGAAAGACCTGAATATGCCGTACTTACATTAAAAGGTAAGAAAAAAGACAATTTTCAGTTTTTTACAGATGCTGCCAAAATAAAACTAAGCGGCACAGGTGATAGCCTTAAACTATTAGCAATTACCGGTTCTTTGCTTAACGATGATGATAAACTGTTAAAAGCTCAGTTAAAACCAATAAACGAAAAGTATGAAGCTTTTTATAAAGCTTATGATGCAGCAGAGGCTGATAAAAACACAGCAGCGGTAGATAGTTTAGATGAGGTAGAAGCTGGTTTAACAATGGAAAAAAGAAAATATGTTGGAGAGTTTGTAAAAGCACATCCGGCATCTTTACGAAGTGCAATGGCTATTGAAGAAAATTTTGGATATTATGCCGAAGCAAATGAAGTAGAACCTTTGTATAATGCGTTATCCGAAAGCGTAAAGTTAAATCCTGCTGGTGTTAATGTAAAAAAGATGTTAGATGTGTACCAAAAAATTGCAGTAGGGCAGTTTGCGCCGGATATTACTCAAAAAGATACAGCAGGCGTAGAGCATAGCTTAGCGGCATTAAAAGGAAAATATGTGTTGGTAGATTTTTGGGCAAGCTGGTGTGGCCCATGCCGGAAAGAAAATCCCAATGTTGTAAAAGCGTATAATCAATATAAAAATAACGGGTTCGAAATATTTGGCGTTAGCTACGATAATAAAGAAGCAAAATGGAAAAAAGCCATTGTTGACGATAAATTAACGTGGATACATGTTAGCGATTTACAAGGATGGAAAAATGCAACATCAGAATCGTATTACATTAAAGCAATACCAAGCAATGTATTAATTGATAAAGAAGGAAAAATTATTGCCAAAAACTTAATGGGCAAAAAATTGTACGCAAAATTGGCCGAGTTATTTAATTAAAAAATATCCAACTTACTATTAAAAGCTATGCAATTGCATGGCTTTTTTGATTTAATCCGATTTGCTTATCTGCCCTCAATGCAATAAATTTGCCCTTCAAAATAAATCAGCAATATGCGTCAAATAGCGTTTAGAGAAGCCCTTAGAGAAGCCATGCAGGAAGAAATGCGTAGAGATGAAAGGGTATTGTTATTGGGGGAGGAGGTTGCCGAATATAATGGAGCTTATAAGGTGAGTCAGGGTATGTTGGAAGAATTTGGCGAAAAACGTATAATTGATACACCCATTGCAGAACTTGGTTTTGCGGCAATTGCAGTAGGTGCGGCACAAAATGGTTTACGGCCAATTGTGGAGTTTATGACATGGAATTTTGCAGTATTACCATTAGATCAAATTTTAAATACAGCCAGCAAAATGTTGGCTATGAGTGGTGGCCAAGTTGGATGCCCTATTGTTTTCAGAGGTGCAAATGGAAGTGCAGGCCAATTGGGAGCACAACACAGCACAGCATTTGAAAGTATGTATGCCAATATTCCGGGTATAAAAGTAATATCGGTAAGTAATCCATACGATGCAAAGGGGTTATTAAAAAGCGCTATCAGAGACGATGATCCTGTTGTTTTTATGGAAAGCGAAGTGATGTATGGCGATAAAGGCGAAGTTCCCGAAGAAGAATACTTACTACCCATTGGCAAATGTTTTGTAAAAAGAGAAGGTAAAGACGTTACCATAGTTTCATTTAACAAAATGATGAAAATAGCGTTAGCTGCCGCTGAAGAATTATCCAAAGAAGGAATAGAGGCAGAAGTGATAGATGTTGCAACTATTCGTCCGCTTGATTGGTTTACCATTTTAGAAAGTGTTAAAAAAACAAACCGTTTAGTAATTGTGGAAGAGCAATGGCCGTTTGCGTCTGTATCTTCCGAAATTGCCTATCGCATACAAAAAGAAGGCTTTGATTATTTAGATGCACCTATACGCCGCATTACCAGTGCCGATGCACCCATGCATTATGCGCCAAATTTGGTAGCAGCTTATTTACCCGATGTACCAAGAACAGTTAAATTGATTAAGGAAGTGATGTATATGAAAAATAACTACATACATAAAAAAGAGAACCAACGGTTCTCTTTTTTATTGCAACAATTTTCCAGCCAATCTGTTTTACCTTTACGCACAATTATTACCAATGGCATATAATTCGTTAGAAGAATGTTTAATAGACTTAGAGAAAAATGGCCAGCTAATTCGCATTAAAGAAGAAGTAGATCCATATTTAGAAATGGCTGCCATTCATTTACGTGTGCATGAAGCCGGTGGCCCGGCGTTGTTATTTGAAAATGTTAAAGGAAGTAAATTTAGAACTGCATCTAATATTTTTGGGACATTAGAAAGGAGTAAATTTATTTTTAGAGACACACTAAAAAATGTTCAGCAACTCATTGAGTTAAAAAATAATCCACTTGAAGCTATAAAGCATCCTATTAATAATTTTACTACTGCAATAGCTGCACTTAAAGCATTGCCTTTAAAAAATCCAGCCAAAAAACCAATTCTTTTTCAGGAAATAAAAATGAGTGATATACCGCAAATTCACCACTGGAAAAAGGATGGCGGCGCTTTTGTAACATTACCGCAGGTTTATACCGAAGATGCAGATAAGCCGGGAATAATGAGCGCAAATTTAGGCATGTATCGTATTCAACTATCAGGAAATAAGTATATACAAAATGAAGAAATTGGTTTGCATTATCAATTGCATAGAGGAATAGGAGTGCATCAAACCAAAGCAAATAAAAAAGGATTGCCTTTAAAAATTAGTGTGTTTATTGGCGGCCCGCCGGCACATAGCGTTGCTGCTGTAATGCCTTTACCCGAAGGAGTTAGCGAAATGACCTTTGCAGGTGTGCTGGGTAATCGCAGGTTTAGATATTTATATAAAGATGGCTATTGTTTAAGTACCGATGCCGATTTTGTAATAACCGGCGAAGTGTATCCAAACGAAAATAAACCCGAAGGTCCGTTTGGCGATCATTTGGGATATTATAGTTTACAACACGATTTTCCGGTAATGAAGGTGCATAAAGTTTATGCAAAACAAAATGCTATTTGGCCGTTTACAGTTGTGGGCAGGCCGCCACAGGAAGATACCAGTTTTGGAAAACTTATCCATGAAATTTCGGGTAGCGCTCTAAGGCAAGAAATTCCGGGCTTAAAAGAAGTGCATGCGGTGGATGCTGCAGGCGTACATCCATTATTATTAGCTATTGGCAGCGAAAGATATACACCTTATGCTGCTACAAAACAATCTGCCGAAATATTAACCATTGCCAATCATATTTTAGGTACAGGCCAACTAAGTTTAGCTAAATTTTTATTTATAACTGCCGATGATAGCAATCAATTATCGGCCAAAAATATCCAAAATTATTTTAAGTATTTTTTGGAGAGGGTTGATTTAAAAAGAGATATTCATTTTTATACCAAAACATCTATAGATACATTAGACTACAGTGGCGAAGGTTTAAATACAGGCAGCAAAGTTGTACTAGCTGCTTATGGCGATGTAAAAAGAGAATTGGCAACAGAGGTACCTGATTGTTTAATGCATTTACATGAATTCAACAATGCAAAACCAGTAATGCCGGGTATTGTAGCCTTACAAGCAAAAAAGTTTACAACATATCAAAATGCTGCTAACGAATTAGAAAGTTTACATGTACAACTCACCAATCAACTGTCGGAACTAACTAGTTTGCCATTTATAATTGTGTGTGATGATACCAATTTCCTAAGTCAAACTTTAAATAATTTTTTATGGGTTACGTTTACCCGGTGTAATCCATCGCATGATATGTATGGCATAAATAGCAATACCGAAAACAAACATTGGAGCTGCGATAATTTAATTTTTGATGCAAGGATAAAACCACATCATGCACCCGCTTTAGAAAAGGACGAAGAAACAGAAAATAAGATTAATAAATTTTTTGAAAAGGGTGGAAGCCTTTACGGAGTATTATAATTTTTTAAGCACAATTTTTTCATTGTATTCTGCCAACACCTCATCAAAGAAACTCTTTGTACCAGCAAATTTTGCGGCATCAATTTTATGTTGGCTTAGCTTTAATTTGGCTATTGTAATTACTTTATTCTCTTTTTCCAGATATTGATAGGTAAGAGTATAGCTGCCAAACTCAAAATTTAAAACTTTATTTTTGGGTAAGGTTTCAATAGTTAATTGTGGTGCAAGTTTATACACCGTTGTATCTGTTTTTATAAAAGGATGCTCAAAGTAAAAATCCTGTGTTCTGTTTTCTGCTTTTGGCAATGCGTTACTCCAAATTTTATATAATCTTGGATTAAAGAATAATTTTTTGCCTGCAGAAAATTCATAAAATTTTTCATTTTCGCTAACAATAGTTACATCGCCTTGTTTATTTGTAACTATACTAAAATCATCCGGGGTTATAAATCCTAAACGTTCTACCAAGTATCTTTTTTGATCATCTTTTTTTTGATTATTTAAATAATTAATAACTTTTTGTTTGTATTCGCCTGTAGTAAATAATTTTGTTGTTGCCTTGCCAGAGCCATCCGCATTTAATTCAATAATGGTGTTGCTTGTATAGGTGTTTTCTTCGGCTTTACTTTTAGGAGTAGCAACTAATTGGCCTCCATTTTCTGTAATAAGTAATGCATTTCTGTTTTCGGTAAAACTGCCTAACACAGCAAAGTCATTCGTTGGGCTGGTACATTCAAGCCAAATAGAATCTTTAGGTTGCGGTACACAAACTATTACATGATTAAACCTGTTGATAGAAAAATTAGGGTCAACAGGCTCCTGATTATAGGATGCATTAATTAATGCCTGATAGCTTTTGATGCCAATTGCGGCTAAACAAGCTTGTGTATAGTTGCTTAGCGCTTTACAATCACCATACTTTTTCTTATCTACAAAATTTGCTTCAAAAGGTTTAAAGCCTCCAATGCCTAATTGAATACTTACATATCGAAAATTGTTTTGTAAATATTGATAGATGATTTTTATTTTTTCTTTTTCGGTGTTAGCATCTTTAACCAAATTTTTAAGATATTGCTTACTCTCATCCGATAAATTAAGTGATTCCTTTGCAAGGCTTGCATACCATTTACCAAAATTTTGCCAACTGCTCATATCGCCTTCATAACCGTCCAGCTCAAATTTATTCGGTGCTATTAGTACTTGCGGATAGTTGCTGCCGCTAATTGCACTTCCTGCTTCGTAAGTAAATGCAGGGAGCTTTTCTGCAGTCCAAGTATAGGTTTTTACTTTATTATCGTTGGTAACACTTGGGTTTATGTTAATATTTTTAGGTTTAAATCTTAAATCCAATTCAATGGGCACAGTAGCAATAAAAGTAGTTTTTTCAACCGATTCATCGGGCGACTGTATATTAAAACCGGGGTAATTTAAAATTCCGTTATATTTTATTTCGTACTCAAACTTTACCGTAACCGGAAAGTATGTAACAGGTATATTCAAAAAATACACATTTCCATCAGGCACTAAACCTTCTCCAGTTGCTTGCTTAGTTAAATCAGATTTATTATATTTTTTTTGCGAAATGCCTAACGCATCAAATACTTCTATTTTAACACTTTCAAGTGAATGGAATTTATCGGAAAACTCGTAAAAAAATAGTTCATTCTTTGCAGTTTCATCCAAAACTGTAACAACGCTACTTACTTTATAATAGGCTTTATTAATATTTTTTACTTCAAACTCAATGGTTTCGTTTCGTTTTACTACATGTGCATTTTTCTTTAATGCTTCCGGTATTAAAACAGTAGCGTAGTTAGGTGTTTGTGCATTTACGGCAGTGCAAATAACTAAAGCTAAAAAAGTAAAAAGGGTAGGTCGAATTAATTTATTCATGTATTCATTTTTATTGATTTTAGCCAGATGGAACCTGTCTGCCGCCAGACAAGTTCGGTTGTGAGCATTTCGGGTGCTGGCAACTTTGTTATGGCTTATTTCATCTCTTTTTAATTACAATTTGTTCATTCAGTTTTTCAAAAAGTTTTTTGTAAAACTCTTTAAATTCCGGATAGTCTGCAACAGGGTACAAAGTTTTTTTAAAGTCAACAATAATTCTAATGTTAAGTATGTTATCCTCAGCCTGTACAAATCGGTTAAATACAATACTATTGTCGGGCATAGATAAAGATACATTATCGGGCAAATATTCAAAATTAAATTCAGGCGGCAATGTAATATTCCCAAACAAAACATATTCTTGTAAATAATTAAAATCAATATCTGTTTGTCTTTCTAATTGGGTAAAGAGATTTTTATTAAAGTCGTGAAAAAGGTTTAGCGTAAAATATTTAAACCTGTCCGATGAATTCAGTTTATATGAAAAAGTAGTTTTTACTTCAATTGGCAATTCATTTTTATCTCGGTTATATAAAGTTGTAGCTGCTATTTTAAAATCATTTAAAAAGGCACCTTCACTAATTGAATTATTTAATTCATCGTTTAAAAATTTTTGACGGGCATAGCCAATATTCGATGTTAAATTTTCTCCTTCCAAAATACCGGCACTATCAATCCTGCCGTTTACTGTTAAAAGTATTTTATACTTGTTTATTTTATCCTCAATTTCTATCCATTCTATATCATCTTCTTTTACAATAAATCCGGTAGTGTTGGTTATTTTTAGTGGAATTATTTTATACTCCTGAAATTTATCGGTGGCATCAATAATGTAATTTATTTTATTAAGCGTAACATAAGCCATAGCCATACTAAACTGCTTTAAGTAAGGAAGTTGTTTATTTATCCGCCCATTTATTTTGGGATTAACGATTATTGGAACGGCTTTTATACCTGCTATATTAAGCAGTTTTATAAAAAGCAAATTAATATCACTGCTGTTTCCATATTTGGTTTCAAACGTTTTTCTAATACCGTTTAATGTAAAGATGGATTCTTCTCCGTTCCAACTAAAATTTTTTTGAAAATAGGTTAACAAAAAACTAATTTTTTCGCTTTCCGATAGTGTAGGTTTTATTTGCCCCAGTAAAATACCACTATTGGGCAAATCGGTTTTCAATTGCATTCCAAAACCTTTATCTTCTTGTAAATTTTGAGCTATCTCTTTCCAAGACAAGAGTAAATTACTTATAACGCCATCACCATAATCTATTTGTGTAAGTTGAAATTGTAACCGTTGCTCATAATCCTTTACAGAACACATAAACGGCTCAAGTTTTAATGCCTTAACATTTTGCATACTAAATGTTTTTTGCAAAATTGTTGTATTAACAACACCTTTGTTTGTTGCAATTATTTCTGCTTTAACATTTTCTGTAGTATACATGCTATCTACAACTGTTGGCAAAATAGAATACCTGAAAATTTGCGGAACATTTATCTCGTAAGCGCTGTATTGTGCAGGAATATGATCTTGAAAAATCCAATCTTTTATGCTGCTCATGTCATCACTTTCCAAAACATATCTATACTCAATAACACTACCAACTTTTACGTTGGGAAACACCATTATTTTTTTTGAATGACTGCTGTTTATTTTTTGGGTATAAATGGCTTTTTTGTTAACGGCTTCTCTTATTATTTTTCCCTCGTCATTTAAACTATAAGAATAGCCTTCAATTTTTGTAATTTTCTCTTCGTTGTTGTAACTGTAAAAGGGTAAAGTAATGTTAGCATATTCAAGGCCGTCTGTTTTCAAAATTTTTAAGCGGACTCTGTATTGATAAACTGTTTTAAACGGGTGGTCAACAGAACCTCCTCTATCGTAGTGCATACTGCAATAATCAATCAACTTCATTGCATCAGCCTCTTTATCAAATGGGCAGTTGGTCAAAAGCAAATCGGCTTTGTCTATTTTTCCAAAAGCAGGTAATGTTTGTTGGGCAAACAGGGTATTGGTACAAAATATAAATAAAAAAAGGGTATTTAAAGCTTTATACATTTACTAATTCGGGGTTAAATCAATTATTTATTTTATAACCACATCCTTTATTGTTACTTCTCCCATAGCCTCGTTAATGCGTTCTATTATTTTTTCTTTTTGGTAAAGCAATTCATTTTTTAAAGGTGCAACAGAAGTATGTATAAAAAGTGTACCGCTTATTATTTGAATTTTATCGGTGTATTTAGCCACTGTTTTACCCATTATCTCTTCCCAAACTTCTTCAATACGTAAAGCCTGTATACCACTTTTAAGGCGGCTTTTTTTAAAATTGCTGTATTGCTTCCTGTAAAGATATTTCGGCCACGTATACTTTAATTTAATTCTATAATTTGATGTTGTATGTTAAGATTACCAAATGCCTGCTCTAATCTTTCCTTATGTGTATCTGTAATAAAAACCTGCCCGTCATTTTGTGTACAAACCCATTCCAGTAAATTATGCATTCTGGAAGCATCTAATTTTTCAAACACATCATCCAGCAAAAGTATTGGCGCAAATCCTTTGTTCTTTTTAAAAGCTCAAATTCCGCTAATTTTAATGCAAACAAAAGGCTTTTTTTCGCTGCCCTTGCGATGCTATGTTTTTAAAGATACTGCCATTCAGCAAAATTTCTACATCATCTTTATGAATACCACCATTTGTACGCTGCAATAAAAAATCTTTTTCTCTAAACTGATTTAAAATACTTTCAAATGTACCATTCAGCAGTTGGCTGTTGTATTCTAAATGCACTTCCTCCATATCTGAGGCAATTTTTTTATAAAATTGCTGCACCATAGGCAGCAATTCGGCAGCAATTTGCTTTCTTTTTTCAAAAATATAATTGCCCGGCAGTATTAACTGATCGTCAATTACTTCCAGTAAAGCCCAATCTGTTTTGCCTTTTTCGGCAAATTGTTTAAGCAAACTGTTGCGTTGTTGCAATACTTTATTGTAAGTAATTAAGTTTTGCAAATATTCAGCATCTATTTGGCTAATAATAGTATCTATATATTTTCGTCTTTCTTCGCTGCCGCCAACAATTAGTATCGTATCATCCGGCGCTATCATTACTGCCGGAAATTTGCCAATATGCTGCGATAGTTTTTCGTAAGGCACATTATTTACAAGAACGTCTTTTTTGCCGGTGCCTTTATAAACCATTACAATTTGTGTTTCGTCCATGTTTCCTTCAATTCTAAATCCATCTGTACCAAACAGCACATTTTGGGCATCTGCCTTTGTAAAATAGCCTTTGGTAAAGCATAAATAGTAAATAGCATCCAGCAAATTGGTTTTGCCTTTGCCATTTTGGCCGCAAATGCTGATAATGCGTTGGTTAAAACCAAACTCATTAAGCAAATAGTTTTTGTATTGCGTAATTTTTATAGTAGAAAAATGAGCCATTTAAGGGTGCAAGATAGGGCAATAGTTGGGCAAAATTTGTTGGTAGCTAATCTGCACTCCTAAAACCTAAATCCCTTATCTTTGCCGCCTAAAATTAAACCCATTGGCTACCAAGTTTTCAAAAGAAACATACCTGTATTGGTACGAGTTAATGCTGCTTTTGCGTCGTTTTGAAGAAAAAACGGGGCAATTGTATGGTATGCAAAAAATTAGAGGTTTTTGTCATTTATATATAGGGCAAGAGGCTGTAGCTGCCGGATGCATGACGGCAACCAACCCGGATGATAAGTTTATTACCGCTTACAGAGATCATGCATTGGCTATTGCGAAAGGTGTTTCTGCCAAAAGCTGTATGGCCGAAATGTATGGAAAAGCTACCGGATGCAGCAAAGGAAAGGGTGGAAGCATGCATTTTTTTGGCTTACAAGAGAATTTTTTTGGCGGACATGGCATTGTAGGTGCTCAGATAGGTACAGGTGCAGGTTTGGCTTTTGCCGAAAAATATAAAGGAACCAATAATGTAGTGCTATGCTTCTTTGGTGATGGTGCTGCAAGGCAAGGTATGTTACATGAAACATTTAATATGGCCATGCTCTGGGATCTGCCTGTTGTTTTTATTTGTGAGAACAATAATTATGCAATGGGTACTTCTGTTGCAAGGACCAGTAAGGTGCTGGATATTTATAAACTGGCAGATGCTTATGATATGCCCGGGGATAGTGTGGATGGAATGAGCCCCGAAGAGGTTCACAACGGTGTACTTAGAGCCGTAAACAGAGCCAGAGAAAAAGGCGGCCCAACTTTGTTGGAAATAAAAACCTATCGATATAAAGGGCATAGTATGAGCGACCCTCAAAAATACAGGGATAAAGAAGAAGTAGAAGAATACAAGCAAAGAGATCCGATTGATCACGTATTAAATGTGCTTAAAACACAATACAGCCTTGATGATGCTGCTATTGAAGTAATTAACGAACGAGTAAAGGTAGAAGTAGAAGAAAGCGTAAAATTTGCCGAAGAAAGCCCCTGGCCAAGTGATGATGAGTTATTAAAAGATGTATATGTACAACAAGATTATCCGTTTATAATGGATTAAATTTTGCATTAAAATAGTATAAAAATTAAAACACAATAAAAAACAAAAATGGCAGACAAGAAAATAAAATTTGAAACTGTAGAAGCTGTGGAAACAAATGTTGCTTTAGAAAAAGCAAAAGGTTTTTGGGCAAAATTTAGCAAACCTATTATTTATATTGGTAGCGCTGCAATATTGTTGGTTGGAGCATATTTTGCTTACAAGTATTTATATAAACTTCCCAATGAAGAAAAAGCAAACGACGCAATTTTTGCCGCTGAAAAAGTGTATGGCAAAATGGCTGCTACATCTAGCTTTACTGCAGATTCTTTAAATTTAGTGCTTAAAGGCGATAAAGCTCAGGGAATTACAGGATTATTGGATGTAATTAAAAAGTATGGTAGCACAGCATCCGGCAACCGGGCAAATTACATTGTTGGTGCTTGCTATTTGCAGCAAAAAGATTTTACAAATGCAATTAAGTATTTAAAAGAATTTGATGCAAACGGAGCTAATCAAATTGCCAGCAAAGCAAATACCATGTTGGGTTATGCTTACTGCGAACAAAAGAAAACAGACGATGCGTTAAGCTATTTTAAAAAAGCAGCATCTGTTGCAGCAAACGACGAAAGTATGGCAGCCGAAGCACTATTTATTGCCGGTAGATACGCCGATGAAATTGGAAAAACCAAAGATGCTATTGAGCTATTTACACAGTTAAAAGAAAAATATCAGGCAAATGGCAGAGTTACCGGCGGCGATGTAGATAAATATTTGGCTAAATTAGGTGTAACACAATAAGAATATTATGTCGGTACCGACAAACAACTTATATAACACAACAGGCATCCAACTACCAAAGGATGCCTTTGTTGTATTAGTATGCACCGAGTGGAATGCCGAAACAATTGAAAAACTTGTTGCAGGTGCTCAAAAATCTTTACGCAACATAGTGTAAGTTATAAAATTGTAACTGTGCCTTAGGTGCATTTGAAATACCATTTGCTATAAAAATTACTGGGAAAAACACACCCAAAAACCACATGCCTTTATAGCTTTTGGATGTGTGTTACGTGGCGATACACCGCATTTTGAGTATGTTTGTAAAGCCGTAACCGATGGTGTATTGCAGTTAAATTTGTTATTACCAGTACCAACCATTTTTGGTGTGCTTACAGTAAATACTCATTTACAAATTGATGAACGTTTAGGCGGTAAACACGGGCACAAAGGAGAAGAAGCTGCCATCGCAGCATTGAAAATGATAAGTTTAAATTAACAAATGAAAGTACAACTATTTATACCTTGTTTTGTAGATCAGCTATATCCGCAAACGGCTTTTAATATGGTTAAAGTATTAGAAAAAGCTTGTTGCGATGTGCAGTACAACAGTAACCAAACCTGTTGTGGGCAACCAGCTTTTAACGCTGGTTTTTGGGATGAGGCAAGAACAGTATGCAGTAAATTTTTAAAAGATTTTGAAGGCGCCGATTATATTGTTGCTCCAAGTGCAAGTTGTGTTGGTTTTGTACGAAATTATTATAGTAAACTGTTCGAAAATTCATCGCTACATAATCAGGTAAAAGATTTAAGTAGTCGTATATACGAGTTTACCGAGTTTTTAACGGATGTACTTAAAATAGAAAATTACGGAGCTGTGCTTAATGCAAAAGCAACTTACCACGATAGTTGTGCTGCATTAAGAGAATGTAAAATAAAAGATGCTCCACGTAAATTGTTGGCACAGGTTAAAGGGCTAGAATTATCAGAAATGAAGGATGTGGAAACCTGCTGTGGTTTTGGCGGAAGTTTTGCAGTAAAATATGGCGATATTTCAGTTGCAATGGCCGATCAAAAAGTAAAAAATGCTGCAGATACAGGCGCAGAAGTTATAATATCAACCGATTTAAGTTGTTTAATGCATTTAGATGGATATATAAAAGGCAAAGGCCTTAACCTTAAAACTATGCATATTGCAGATGTACTTGCCAGCGGCTGGGAGTAATATTAATCAATAATTATATAATGGATATTTCCTTAATTTTATAGCAAATATTTATTTGATTTTGCCTCTTATATAAACAAATTATCCATTATTAATTTAATAAATTATCCATAACAATGCGTTGGCTAGTAAAATCAGAACCTTCGGTATATAGTTGGGATCAGTTTGTAAAAGATAAACAAACGGAGTGGAGTGGTGTACGTAATTATGCTGCCCGAATTAACTTAAAAGCCATGCAAAAAGGCGATGAAGTGTTGTTTTACCACAGCAACGAAGGTGTTGAAATTGTAGGCATTGCCAAGGTTAGTAAAACATTTTTTCAAGATACAACAACCGATGATGATCGCTGGGTTTCAGTGGAAATTAAGCCGGTTCGAAAGTTAAAAAAAACAGTTTCCTTGGATATAATTAAAAAAGATAAACGCCTTGCCAATATGGATTTGGTACGCTTAGGAAGGTTAAGTGTGCAAACCGTAAAGGATGAAGAGTGGGAGATTGTGATGGAGTTGGCTGGAGAAAAATAATACTTTATTTGTAAAACCAGTGTAACTGTGCCAAACCTTAAAAAACATATCGTAATACTCTCCGGCGCAGGTATAAGTGCCGAAAGCGGTTTAAAAACATTTAGAGATAGTGATGGGCTTTGGAATGGCTATAATATTGAAGATGTAGCCACGCCAAGAGCATTCAAAAGAAATCCGCAATTAGTTTTAGATTTTTATAACCAACGAAGAAAAGATGTGGCTGCAGCTAAGCCCAACGCTGCCCATATTGGGTTAGCAGCATTAGAGAAAGATTTTGATGTAACTATTATTACACAAAATATTGATGACTTACACGAACGTGGTGGTAGCACAAAAATTTTACACCTACACGGCGAAATTTTTAAAATGCGAAGCGTTGCAGATGAAAACACATTTTACGAATGCAAAAGCGATATAAATGTAGGCGATTTGGCTAAAGATGGCTCACAACTTAGGCCACATATTGTATGGTTTGAAGAGCCTGTACCTATGATGGAAAAAGCTGCAGCACTGTTACATAATTGCGATTATTTTGTAGTAATTGGTACATCGTTGCAAGTATACCCGGCCGCAAGTTTATTACACTATGCACCTGCATTTTTGCCTAAGTTTATTATTGATAGAAAAATACCCGAAGTAGGTAGTTATAGCAATCTTACTAAAATAGAAATGCCTGCAACAGAAGGAGTAGAGGAGTTGAGGAAGTTACTTTTAGCCATCTGACGGCTAATTACAAATTGCTTTTGGTTTCATTAAAACAAATCCCGTTTTTTTCTAACTCAGCTAAAACAGGTAAATAAATTTCTTTGTTTGTAGGTATATGTAATCCCTTTGTTTGTATGGTGCCATTTAAAATTAACTTGGCAGCAATACCTAACGGTAAGCCCACCGTTTTAGCCATAGCTGTACGTAAACTATCGGCACCCATTACTTTTAACGAACTGTTTATTGTATGTTTTTTGCCATTTAATTCGTACTCAATTTCATGCAGCATGGCAATCATGTCTTTATCTCCTGGCAAAAGGCTTAATTTTTTTTCGGCAATAAACTGTAAAATTTCGGCAACAGTACATGTTCCTTTATTTATAAGGGTTTCATCATCATCCATACCTAAATAAAACAATTGCTTTAAGGTTAAATTAGCTTCATGCATTTTAGTAGCCATTGCAGTAGCCGCCCTGTTTTTCATCTCATCGATATTTACAACCTGTAAATTCCCGGCTTCATCAACAAAACTAAATTGCTCAACATCTTCAGCAGCAGGATGTAAGTTTTTTGCATCTTCCCGTTTTTCTTCGGCTTCCAGTAGCTTTTCTAAATTTTGGGCCAGGTTTTTAGTAAAAGCCAATCTTTCTTCCATTTTTTTAGTTAACCAACTACTAAAATGTACATTTTCAAAATGGGTCTTAAAAAACCGGGCAATACTCATTCCGGTTGTATCGTAGCTTGTATCTTCGTCGGTTAAGTTTAGTTCAATAATATTGTTCCAGCCGTACATAAAATCGGGGTAGCGCAAAGTAGTTCTAACAAAAGTTGCAGCACTTTGCAAACCATAGATATCAATATAACCTAATGAATCTCTGTTAGGGTAATAACTTAAAAAGCCAATTTCATCATCAAAGTTTACACCTCGTTCTACCTCAAACAATTCTTCGTAATTTTCCTTTACAATAGCGCCATTGATTTTATAAATAGCTCCGGCCTTACCGGCCATTATAATATTTTTTGGGTTCCAGCTTATTTTGTAATGCCAGGGGTTATCATCGCTTTCGGGTGCAACCAAGCCGCCGCAATGGCTTTTAAAAGAAGTAACCGTACCACCTTGTTTATGTATGTCATCAATTATTTTCATTGCACTCATATGGTCTATTCCCGGATCTAATCCCATCTCACATAAAAACAACAACTTTTCATTTTCTATTTTTGATTTTCTATTTAAAATATCTTCACTAATATATGATGCTGTAAGTAAGTTTTTAGAGAATAGGATACAATCGTCTGCAATTAAAATGTGTAAGGATGGTGGCATCATCGAAATAACAATATCGGCTTGCTGTATTAATAAACTTCTTTGTTCATTATTGGTAATATCAACTTGAATGGCTGTAGCAATTGGGTTGTTATTTGTTTTAGCTAAAATTAAATTTTTGTCTGCGTCTGCTATAACAACTTTCCAATTGTTATCCGCAGCATTTTCAATTAAATAATCAATTAAAACTGTGGCCGATTTTCCGGCTCCAAAAAGCAAAACTGTTTTCACTATATCTGTTTTAACTGCAAGTTATTTGATTAGTGTGAAGTAACAAATTGAATGAATAAATACGCTTGTATAAAAGCTACATATGTAGCAATATAAATGAACGAAATGCCATGCCAGTGAAGTAAAATTGGGGATCAAAAAGTTTATATAAAAATATTCTCCACAAAACACCTGAAAATGTGTACAAATAGGCCTAAAATTGCCACCTTTTAACAAGGAAAAACGAGTATTTTTTGGTACTTTCGCCCACTAGAAATTATTATGGAAAATAACGAACAAAACAACGGAGAATTTATTAGCAACAGGGGTAAAATTATTCCTGTAAACATTGAGGAGCAAATGAAAACATCCTACATCGATTATTCGATGAGTGTGATAGTTGGAAGGGCTTTGCCGGATGTTAGAGATGGTTTAAAACCGGTGCATCGCAGGGTACTTTATGGTATGTACGAGTTGGGCAACAACTCAAACAAACCCTATAAAAAAAGTGCTCGTATTGTGGGTGAAGTTATGGGTAAATACCATCCGCATGGCGATACAGCTATTTACGATACCATGGTACGTATGGCGCAAGAGTGGAGCATGAGAGAACCCTTAATTGACGGACAAGGTAATTTTGGTAGCCAGGATGGTGACCCACCGGCTGCTATGCGTTATACCGAGGTGCGTATGAAACGTATTGCCGAGGCAATGATGGATGATTTGGACAAAGAAACAGTGGATCATCAATTAAATTTTGATGATAGTTTAAAAGAACCAACTGTTTTACCAACCAAAATACCGCAGCTTTTAGTAAATGGCAGTAGCGGTATTGCTGTAGGTATGGCTACCAATATGATGCCGCATAATTTAGATGAAGTAATTGATGGTTGTATTGCATATATCGACGATAAAGAAATTTCGATAGACGATTTAATGAAATATGTAAAAGCGCCTGATTTTCCAACTGGCGGTATTATTTACGGCTACGAAGGTATTAAAGCAGCCATGCACACCGGACGAGGAAGGGTAGTACTACGTGGCAAAACAACTATTGAAACAGATAGTAAGGGCAGAGAAAAAATTGTTATTACCGAAGTTCCATATCAGGTTAACAGAGATACTTTAACACAAAAGATTGGTGATATCATCAACGAAAAAATTGTAGAAGGTATTAGCAATGTAAATAACGAAAGTAATAATAAAGAAGGTACTCGTATTGTTGTTGATTTAAAAAGGGATGCAGTAGCACAAGTTGTAATTAACCAATTGTACAAGCATACCGATTTACAAACATCGTATGGTATAAATAACGTTGCAATTGTAAGAGGTCGTCCGCAAACATTAAACCTTAAAGATTTAATTAAAGAGTTTGTTGAGTTTAGGTTGGATGTTGTAACACGTAGAACAGAGTACGAATTAAAGAAAGCAAAAGAAAGAGCACATATTTTAGAAGGTTACATTATTGCATTGGACAATTTAGATGCGGTAATAAAATTGATTAGAGAAAGTGCAACACCCAATATTGCACAAGAAGGATTAATGAGCAATTTTGGAATGACCGAAATTCAGGCAAAAGCCGTACTGGAACTGCGTTTACAACGTCTTACCGGTATGGAAATAGATAAGATAAGAGAAGAACATGCAGCTTTAATGAAAGAAATTGAACGCCTAATTGAAATTTTGGCCAATGAAGGCATGCGTTTTCAAATTATTAAAGATGAATTGGCCGAAGTAAAAGACAAATTTGGCGATGCCCGTAGAAGTGAAATAGTGTATGTTGGCGATGAAATGAATATGCTTGATTTAATTGAAGAAGAAGATGTTGTAGTTACCATATCGCATTTAGGGTATGTTAAACGTACATCGGCATCCGAATATCGCCAGCAAAGGCGAGGTGGCAGAGGCTCAAAGGGAAGCAGCACCAGAGATGAAGATTATATTGAACATTTATTTGTGGCAAGCACACATCATACATTACTTTTCTTTACCGAAAAAGGTAGATGTTTTTGGCTTAAAGTTTACGAAGTACCCGAAGGTGATAAAACCAGCAAGGGTAGAGCCATGCAAAATCTTATCCAAATTCCGCCGGATGATAAGGTAAGAGCTATTATTGATGTAAAAGATTTTAAAGATGAAGAATACATAAAAAGTCATTACATCGTTTTATGTACCAAACATGGTATAATTAAAAAAACAGATTTAGAAGATTTTAGCCGCCCTCGTCAAAATGGTATTAATGCCATTAATATTTTAGAAGGCGATCAGTTGATAGAAGCCAGACTAACCGATGGTAATTGCGAAATTATGATGGCTGTTAAAAGTGGCCGTGCCATTCGTTTTCCGGAGGAAAAAGTACGCAGCACCGGCCGTGGCGGTATAGGCGTTTACGGTATTGAGGTAGATGATAAAACAGATGAAGTGGTAGGTATGGTTTGTGTAAACAGAGATGACAAATCCAAAACCATAATGGTAGTAAGCGAAAAAGGTTTTGGAAAACGTACGCCGTTGGTAGATGAAGATGGGGAAGATGTTTACCGCATTACCAACCGTGGAGGTAAAGGTGTTCGTACATTAAACGTAACCGAAAAAACAGGTAGGTTAGTTGGTTTATTAGCTGTTAGTGAAACCGAAGATTTAATGATTACCAATGTAAGCGGCATTACCATTCGTATGAGTGTGGCAAGTATTCGACCACAGGGTAGAGCCACTCAAGGCGTAAAATTAATTAAAGTAGATGAAGGTGATGAAATAGCTGCAGTAACACAATTAGCTGAGCAAGAGGTGGAAGAAGATATTATTTTAGACGAAACGGCTGTTGCAACAGATGAGCAAACTGATGCCAATACGGATGAACCCACCACTAATACTACAGAAAATGTTGCAGATGAAAATGCTACCGAAGAATAAATGAAACGGGCATTTTTATATAAAAAATATAGTTTAATAACTTTTGTTTGGGTGCTTTTTAGCACCCAAATTTTTTGTCAGTCATACACCGATGCTTTGATATATTTTGATGCCGGAAAACTTACTGAAGCTAAGCAACAAATAGATGAATACATAATTAATAATGAAACAAATGTTAATGCACTGATATTAAAAAGTAAAATTTATTACGCTATAAGTGCAAATAAACAGTATAGCGAAACTATTGCCGATGGTAAAAGCATAGCAGTAGAGGCTTTAAAAACTGCCGGCAATTACAACAATGCCATGGTTTATTCTATTTTAAAAGCCGAAAATTTTGCATTGCCGTTAAATTTACACAAAGACATAACCAACGAGGGAATAGTTTATTTTAACAGTGCTGCAGAGCGTAAGGATAAAGAATTATTTGCTCAGGCACTGGGTAAATTTAAAAAAGCACTGTCTTTTTCCGCATATATACACCAAAAAAATTGGGGTTTACCGGTATTAGATAGCAATAATTGGTACTATGCTGCAAAGTCTGCAATTTATGCAGGTAAGGAAGAAGAAGCATTGCTTTACGCAAAAAAAATAGCCGATAATCAAATATTGGAAACACAAACCTGTAAGGATTTTCAGCCTTTATATGAATGGCTGGTATATTATTACAGAGCAGCAAAAAACGAAGCCTTGTTACAACGATATACAGATGTAGGTACATTACGTTTTCCAAAATCGGCATATTTTACCTTAAATTATATAGATTGGCTCAGAGAGGCGAATAATTACAGCCAACTAGTAGCAACCTATAAATTATTGTTTTCTAAAGGCTTTAATCACCGTAAATATAAGCAGGCTTATTTTACCGATGTCTTTTTTAGTATGCAAGATTCAAGCATAAATCGAAACTTTTACAAAAAATTATTTGAAAAGGAAATAACGACATATATAAGCACAAATTCTACCGATTTTAAAACCATTTTACTTGCAGGAAAATATTATAGAAATACGGGAGTAGAATTGCAACTTGAAAATAAGAAAGCAAATAAGCAAAAAATTATCTCGGCTATTCATAAATCAAACAGCTTTCTTAAAAGGATAGTAGAGAATCGTTTAGCCAAGAAAGAGCAGGATCTTTATACTGAAGCTTTAATGTTGTTAAAGCTAAACAAGGGTAAGTGAGTGTATTTTAAAAATATCTATTTAACATAATATTAATTATAGGAATTAATTATAGTTTAATCTGTATACTGATTGCTAACTCGTAAATTTGCGTAAATGAACATAAATCAAGTACAAATAGACAAAACGTTGGTCAACTTAGGTATAGATCAATTAAATGAAATGCAATTGGCTGCCATTAAAGCTAATGAAGAAAATAAAGACATAATACTCTTATCTGCTACCGGTTCTGGCAAAACCCTGGCATTTTTGTTGCCTTTAGTTGAATCGTTAAAGACCGATAACAAACATCCGCAGGCCTTAATAATTGTACCAAGCCGTGAACTTGCTATCCAAATTGATGATGTATTTAGGAAAATGCAAACCGGCTTTAAAGTAACGCTGTGTTATGGCGGACACAAACGAGAAATTGAAGAAACGAATTTAATACAAGCTCCTGCCGTTATTATTGGCACTGCCGGCCGCTTGGCCGATCATATACGCAGAGGGAATTTTAACACAGCAGAAATATCAACTTTAATTTTAGATGAGTTTGATAAGTCTTTGGAAATGGGATTTTTAGATGAAATGTCATTTATAGTCAATTCGTTAAAAAATATTTCTAAAAGGATACTTACATCTGCTACAGAAGCTGTAGAAGTTCCGGATTTTGTTGGCATAAATGATCCTATTAAACTTAATTATTTATCCGAAAAATTAACTGAAGGCTTAGGTCTGGAAATTAAAACTGTACTATCACCCGAAAAAGATAAAATTGAAACCTTATTTACACTGCTTTGTTTTTTAGGAAACAGGTCATCTATCGTTTTTTGTAATCATAGAGAAGCTGTGGAACGAACAAGTGCCTTACTAAATGAAAAAGGTGTTTTAAATGTATTTTACCACGGCGGTATGGAGCAACAGGAACGAGATGCTGCACTTTGCAAGTTTAGAAACGGTACAAGCTCTATACTGGTTACAACAGATTTAGCTTCCCGTGGCTTAGATATACCAAATATCAGAAACATTATTCATTACCATTTGCCAAATGATGAAGCCTATTTTACGCATCGTAACGGCCGCACTGCCCGTATGGATAGCAGCGGAACAACTTTTGTTATATATAGTGCCGAAGAAAAATTGCCTGATTACATTACTGAAAAAGCAACAACACAAACACTTTTAAGCGAATACGACTTACCTGAAAAACCAAAATGGAGCACCCTGTTTATTGCTGCCGGTAAAAAAGACAAAGTAAATAAGATTGATATTGTAGGCTTTTTAAGCAAAAAGGGCGAACTTAAAAAAGAAGATATTGGCCTTATTGAAGTAAAAGACTTTTTTTCGTTTGTTGCAATTAAAAAGATAAAAGTTAGCGAAACTTTACGCTTAATAAAAGACGAAAAAATTAAGAACAAAAAAGTGAAGATTGATATTGCTAAGTAATATCAATCTTCACTTAAAAATAATTTGGAAATATTTATCTATAAAAACGGATTACCCCATTTCTTATCTGTATACACATTTGTTCCTGATAATGTCCTTAAAAACGCAATCAACGCATTTACTTCTTGTGCTGCATAATTTAATCTTTGTCCCTGGCCGTTTGGCGTAAGCCGAGGATCTAAATTGGTATTTCCGGGTGCAATGTTTATTATTCCGTAATGGCCTATTGCCGTTTGAAGATTTGGAATATTTCCTGTATGCATCATCGGGCCGTTTTCTCTGCCTGCAGTATTCACCAAATCTCTTAAACTAGGTGCCCGGGTTACTGTAATATCTATACCTGTACCCGATATTTTGCCAATAATTCCATTGTTTTTTGTGTTAGGGTCAATATCAAATTCAGGTGCATTATGGCAGCCATTACAACCTACTCCACCGCCGGTTCTGTTTCCGGTAGCATCAAAAACAGGTGGTGTAATAAACAGTTGCTTTCCTGTATTTTCTTGTGCTGTAAAATTTGGAAAAGGTTGCCCATCATTTGCTACCTGAGCCCTTCCTGCATCATATTTAGAATCGAAAGACTGAATACTGCGTACAAATTGAGCCATACATTCCTGCATACGGGCTTCGGTTATACTTGCATCGCCATAAACAAATTTAAATAGTTCGGTATAGTAACCAATACCTTGCAGCTTGGTTAACAAATTAGCTAAACTTGGTCTACCACTTTGTCCGCTAAAGCCCATTTCGGCATGGTCTTGTATTGGTTTGGTAGTTTGTTGTTCCAAACTTGCAGCCCTTTCATCCCAAAAGAATTTTTGCTCTACAGCAAAACGGGCATTTATTAAACGCATTGAGTGCCGCCCAGTTACACCGCCTGCAACCCCTGCACTGGCAATTGCTGTATCGCTAAAAGCAAACTCTTGCTTATGGCAACTTCCACAAGAAACGGTGTTATCTATGCTTAAATTTTTATCGTAAAATAATACTCTACCCAAGGTGGCTTTAGCATTACTAATTGCATTAGCACCTGTATTATCCTTATTGGGTACCAAATAAGCAGGCTTGCCTTGATTAGCGTAATTGGCTAAACTGTTAGGGTCAATATTTGTACCAAATGCAGCTTTAATTGAAGCATACGTATCAACCGGTGTAGGTGTTGTATTATCTGTTTTTGAGCAGCTAACTGCTGCAATTAGTGCAAGAAAAACACCTGCAATAGAAATTTGTGTTTTGGTCATAGTAAATATTTAAAGTTAAAATAGGTTTGGTTGTAAATAGAAAATAAGATTTTGATTTGACTTACTATAAAATGATTCGTTTAAGGGCTACTAAATAAATTTATCTTGGCGGCGGCATATCCTCTCTCCCGGAGGATGAGGTGGTTGCATGTTAAAGCCATCGGGCGGCGGAGGAAGTTCCTGCGACCTTCTGGGTTGAGCCATACGATGCAAAATATCTTTAATTATACTATCAAATTTCTTTTGTTGTTCGGCATTGCAAATTGCTCTAAGCTTTTGAAAATGCTTGTAATTATAAAGCTCCAACTCTCCTATGGCATTGGCAACTTTGTTACTTTCTGTTTTCAATAATGCGTCTGCTGTGTTGTTTTGCAATAAGCTGAAGAATGAATCTTTTGCCAATCGGATATTATCCTGAAAGCTTTTTTGTCCTTCTCTATGTTCCTTAACCAATTGCATGTAGGTTGCCTGTTGGCTGCTGTTTAATTTAAGTTCCCGTATTATAAATTCAAATGCCGGCATTTGTTCGGCAAAAGCCGGACTATGTGCAATATTTCTTTGCTTCCAAAGCAATACCAATGTTACAATATTTGCTGTAAGTAGTAATATTGTAAGTATGGTGAGCCAGCGGTTATTTTTAAAATTTTCCATAAATAAAGTATTACTGATAAACAGATGCAACATCTAAATTATACGCATTAGCAAAGGTTTCAATTGTTATTGATTTATTTGTTTGCATAATTTCTTCTGATTTAGGCAAATGTTTAAACTCAACCAAAGAAAAAATATTTACTGTTAAAACCACACACAGCAATGCAACAACAAATAGAGGCTTAAATGCAAATGTTTTTTTGGCTGAAGAGGTAAGTAATTGCTGTTGCATCCTCCCTTTTAGCCGTGTATAAAAAAATGCAGGGGCTTCTGCCTTTTGCAGGCCGTTCAGGCTTTCCAGTATCTCTTTTTCGCTAATTTTATTTGTCATTATATGTGTATTATTAAGTTAGAAGCCTTTATTTAATAAAATCTTCGCTACACCGGTAATTTTTTAATTTTTTTTCGAAGATTTTGTTTTGCCCTTTGCAACAAAGCGTCCACTGCTGCTTCGGTTGTATTCAAAATGGCCGAAATTTCTTTATAGCTTAGTTCTTCTACTTTATTTAAAATAAATGCGCTACGCTGGTTTTCGGGTAATTCGTTCATCAACTTAAATAAAACAGCCGCAGCCTCTTTGCTATCTAATTGTACACCGGGATGGTTAAAATCTTCGGATTCGTAAATGGGCGTATTATCTGCATTAAACAAAGCTGTTAAAACCCAAATCGCTTTTTCCTCTTTTACTTCGAAGATGATCGAGGCATTTTGTAACAGTAATCCTGTATATCCAGGTAGATAAGGTTGAATTACTTTTAAATGCATGTATGGAGCGGTAAACTTGTATAAACACTTCCTGTGCAGCATCTTCGGCATCTGCTGAATTCTGCAAAAAACCCAGTGCAGTATTATACACTCTATCTTGAAATAAGGTAACTAATTCTGTAAATGCAGGTTCTTCTCCATTTTGGAGACCAATAATTAGTTCTTGTTCTTTCAAATAATGAGTGTTTTGGGGTTAGACGCTTAATATTCAAAAACCCATCGGTTAGTTGTTATTTTTAAAAGAAGTTATGTATTCAATTATTTGTTTATTAAATAATTGCCCTTCGTTAAATAAAAACGAATGTTCAATAGGCATTACATATATGGGAAAATTTGCCAATTCTTTTTCAAATTTTTGAAGCCGTACAGCGTCTTTTTTCTGTGGTTAATATAATTTTAGATTCGCTTTTTATACGATTAAACTGTTTTTTTATTTCGGCTAAATCATCCATATCAAAAATATGATGATCCGGAAATTTAAGCATATCGTATGTGTGCATCATTTTAGTAAGATATTCCTTCAAAGCCTTTGGGTTTGCTATACCACAAACTAATAAAATGTTTGTTTCAGCAGTAGCTTCCAATGCCGTTTTATTAAACAAATGAAAAGGCCTTGTGTACACAATCTGTGTAAAAAAAACAGTCTGTTTATTGGCAGGCTTAATTTCTGCAATCAGTTTAGTTTTTTCTTGCTCACTTAAATCAGTTTTACACTTTGTAACAACAATGATGTCGGCTCGGTTCTTGCTAACTTTAACATCTCGTAAATCGCCGGCCGGCAGCATCAAATCTCTGGTCAATAAGTTTTTATACTCAGTAAGTAAAATATTTAGCCCGGCATGTACATATCTGTGCTGAAAGGCATCATCTAAAATTATCACATCGGTATCTGGCCTGTCGTGCAGCAATTGCGGTATAGCCTCTACCCTTTCTTCACCAACGGCAATGGAAACATCTTTAAATTTTTGATGAAACTGCATAGGTTCGTCGCCAATTTCCAATGCTGTAGTTTCTTTACTGGCCAATGCGTAGCCTTTGGTTTTGCGTTTGTAGCCTCTGCTTAAAGCTGCAACTTTGTAATTGTCTTTAAGCAGTCGAATAAGATACTCCGTCATAGGTGTTTTACCTGTGCCGCCTACCGCCAAATTACCCACACATATCAAAGGAAAATTAAACGTAACAGATTTTAAAATATTTTTATCAAACATCCAGTTACGCAGCCATATGGCTCCGCCATACACTAACGAAAAAGGAAGCAATAAATATCGAAAGCTTTTAAGCATATTTTTAAAAAGTAAAGATACTATCGGGAGTAATACAGTAATCTAATTTTACATCAAATGCATTTATATCGTCTATACTATCAATTGGATCAAAATAACTAAATCCAACTTTTACCACATCTTCCCTGCATTCTTTAAAAAATTTATCGTAATAGCCTTTGCCATATCCTACACGGTAGCCATGTTTGTCAAAAGCTAACAGTGGCACCAGTATTAAATCAATTTCTTCAGGAAACATATCTAATCCATCTTCGGGTTCATCTATCCCAAACCTGTTTGGTTTAAATACAGTATCATCATCCACTACAACACTAATCATTGTATCGTCCTCTTCATTTACAACAGGGTAAAAAAGGGTTTGATTTGGGTTTTTAAAATAGCAGTAATCGGTAATTAACTGTGGGTTAAATTCGTTAAATTTTTCAAATGGCGCATAAGTCATTATCAATGCCGGGATCTCAATATCCAACTGCTGAAATTGTATCAGCATTAAATCATCTAATTTGTTTTTTTGCTGCGATGTTATTCCAATACGCTTTTCTATATATAATTTTCTGATAGCAGCTTTTGCATACATTAATCTTGTATAAAAATGGAGAAAATAGTTGTACCATAGTTGCGTTCGGTTTTATAGCCTGCAAATTTTTTATAATTATTACGAGGTGTATGTTCTAAAACAAACCAGCCTTTTGGTAATAGTAATTTATTTTCAAAAACTTTTTTAGGCAAATCATCTATAGTGGTAAGTGCGTATGGAGGGCCTGCAAAAATAAAATTGTACTGCTCAGTAGTTGTGTCCATAAATTTAAAAACATCCGACTTTACAACTTTAAAATTTTCAAACGCCAATTGTTTGGATGTTTTTTTATAAACTCATACATTGCGGTATCTTTTTCTACAATGGTAACATCTGTTACTCCCCTGCTTGCCAGTTCATAACTAATGCATCCGGTGCCACCAAATAAATCAAGTGTTTTAAGTGATTCAATTTCTAAATTATTTTGTAATACATTAAAAAGCCCTTCCTTGGCAATATCGGTAGTAGGCCTTGTATAAGGCATGTTGGATGGTGGCGAAATTCGCCTTCCACCATGTATGCCACTAATTATACGCATGATATATAAGCAAACAAGTGAGAAAAATAGTGTTCGGGCAAAGCCTTTATTTCATCGGCATATTCAAAGTTACCGGGCAATGATGCAAAATTAATATTGTCAAAATATTTGTATAGTTCATTATGCAAATTCGACCATTTTTCTATCATTCCACAAACAATCAACTCTATATTGGCTAAATCGATATTAGCTTGTTGCAGCATTGCTAACAAATAATACGCAACATCTTCGCCATTACTAAAATCAAACTGTTGTATTAGCTGTAAATTATTTTCTTTACAAAGTAACACTGTAAAATGCTTTGCATAAAAAACAATAAATAGCTTAGTGCCTTTTAACTCAATCACATCAGGCAATAATGAATATTGATGCGTATAATTTGCAAACGGAAATTTTTGTGATATTGCTTTTTGTATAGTTTCGGTTACCTTATAAGCATTATGTATATTATGCCTGTATAAAAAATCTGTTTTTAATTCATCTGCATTAATATTTCCGTAAATAAGCTCCAGCGATTGCTTTGCAGCATCTGTAGTGAAAAAAGCCGGTGGAATTAACATGCTTTGTTTGCCTGCACAAATAATATTTACTTTACTAAAAGCTTGTTGCAATATGTTTTCTTCGTTCAATACTGTGTTTAATTGCGTTTGAGCATTTTCATCGTCAAAGACATAAGCAGCTAACGTTGTAATGGAATTATTTTGAAAAGTGCAAACATATAAATGCTTTGCATCAATTTCGGCAATTAATTGTGCCGGTTGGTTAGTATTAAAATTATTTATATAAAATGTTGGAGTCACTAAATGTGTTTTGGCAGGCAAAATAAGATATTTTTGCCTACTTATGGATAGCAAAAGCGGAATAAAAGATTTAAAAGTAAAAGTTTCTTATAAACAGATACTTTCTATTGCCATGCCCATTACGCTGGCTATACTAATTCCGCAAATAAATATGCTTACCAATAGTATTTTTTTGGGGAACTATAGTACAGAAGCTTTAGGTAATGCCGGGGTTACAGCTGTTTTTTATTTAATTTTTGCTGTAGCCGGTCATGGTTTAAATAATGGTATGCAATCTATTTTTAGCCGCTATGCCGGAAGTGATAGTCCGGAAACCTTTAAAACCATTTTATCGCAAGGTATAAGAGTTAGCCTGCAATTTGCTGTAGCAGGCATTTTAATTACATGGCTAATTGCGCCCTATATTTTACACGCTGTTGCCGATGAAAAAGCTTTTCCACAAGAAATGAGCTTTTTGAAAATACGTATCTGGGGTTTGCCTTTTTTGTATCTTTTTCAAATGGGCAATGCATTTTTAGTAGCGTCGCTAAACAGCCGTTTACTAATGATGGGTTTTTTTATAGAAGCTTTAGTAAATATTGGGTTGGATTATGTATTGATTTTTGGCAAACTAGGCTTCCCTGCAATGGGTTTTAACGGAGCAGCTCTTGCATCTGTAATTGCAGAGTTTACAGGAATGTTAATAGTATTATTGGTGCTATATAAAACCGGGTTAAAAAAGCGCTACAACCTTTTGTCCAGCTTTAAATACAACAAATTAATAAGCAGGGAAATTTTAAAAATATCTACTCCGTTAGTATTGCAATATGTAATAAGCGTAACAACCTGGTTAGTGTTTTTTATTTTAATAGAAGGCTTGCATGATGCTAATGCAAAGGCCATCAGCAATACAATGCGTAATGCCTTTGGAATTGTAGGTGTATTTGTGTGGGCTTTTGCTTCTACCAGCAATGTTATGGTTAGTAATTTAATGGGACAACAAAAAGAAAGCAAAATTTTAGAAGCCATTAATAAAGTAACTTTTTTAAGTGTATTGTTTGCTGTTGTAATGTGTTTGTTGGTTAATATTTTTCCACATGCTTTTTTTAAATTATTTGGACAAGGTGATGAATTTGTGCAAGCAGGTATACCTGTAATACGTACTGTTTCGTTAGGATTGTTATGTATGAGTATAGCCAATATTTGGCTAAATGGCGTTACAGGCACAGGTAAAACAAAACCAATTTGATAATTGAAATTTTTGCCATAAGTGTTTACCTTATTTACACCTGGTATGTTACAAGGGTGCATTTTACCAGCCTTGCCATGGCTTGGAGCAATGAAGTTGTATATTGGAGTACCATTTTTTTCATGTCGTTTATTTATTTAAGAAGCGGCAAATGGAAAACAAAATAGCATTACGTTTATAAAATGGTGGTAAAAAATAAACTAAAAAAATTATTAACTTATCAACATTTACAGGCAAATATGAAGCTAAAACAATACTCTGTTTATGGAAGTGTTTTTGAAAAATAGTATTTTTGTGTAATGAACCAAACCGACAATACATTAGTAAGAGTTGCTATATTGGATTTGTATGAAGGTGTTGCTAACCAAGGTATGCGATGCTTAAGGGAAATACTAAACCAATATGCCGATGCTGCTAATTTAAATTTGGAATGGGATGAATTTGAGGTAAGAAGAGAAGAACAGCTACCGGATTTAACTTACGATATTTATATTTCAAGCGGTGGCCCCGGAAGCCCATTAGAAAGCAAAGGAAGCAGTTGGGAAAATAAATTTTTTAACTGGATAAAAGATGTAGAAACGTACAACACCAGTAACAATAATTCTGTTAAGAAAAAAGTATTTTTTATTTGCCACTCTTTTCAATTAGCCTGCAGTTATTTTGAGATTGCCAAAGTTTGCAAAAGAAAAAGTACAGCCTTTGGAATTTTTCCGGTACACCTGATGCATAATGCCCAAGACGAACCTGTATTTGGTGGTATGAACAATCCATTTTATTCGGTTGATAGCAGAGATTATCAGGTTGTGGAGCCCAACCATGCATTAATACAAAAAATGGGCGGCACCATTTTAGCAATAGAAAAAGAACGGCCACATGTACCTTTAGAAAGAGCTGTTATGGCCATACGTTTTAACGAAAATATGATTGGCACACAATTTCATCCCGAAGCAGATGCTGTAGGTATGACCATGTATTTACAAACCGAAGAAAAAAAGAAAACAGTAATAGACAATTACGGTTTTGCAAAATGGGAATCTATGATTGACCATTTAAACGACCCCGATAAAATAATGTGGACATACAGCCATATTCTTCCCAACTTTTTAAACGAATCCATCGAAAATTTTCAACCTGCTTAAGTTGCCTGCTTTTATTTATTATTAATTGATTATTTTTATACGTATCTATACAAATCAATTAATAAACAATGATAAAGGAATTAAGAGATAAATTTAACCAAGCTTTTACTCCCGAAAAGTATGCTGCTTATATGCAGCAAATTGAAAATTTGTATCCCGGAGCATTAGATTTTAGAAATGCAGAAACACCCGTTTTTATTCCAAAAGATTTTACTGCTCAAATGCTAAATGCATGCGAAAGTATTATTGATGTAATTACAGCCGATAATTTTATAGCGTTAACTAACAGAGGCATACCTAAAAACATTAATATACCCGGCGAAAATAAACATGCCGAGTTTGTAGTTTTCGATTTTGGCATTTGTAAAAACGCTAACGGCCAGTTAGAGCCTCAATTAATAGAAATGCAGGGATTCCCTACCCTATTTGCTTTCCAAGCTATGCATAGTGAGCATACTGCTAAGTACGCAAATGTGCCTGCAAATTTCTCATCCTATCTAAATGGTTACAATAAAGAAACTTATTTACAGGCTTTAAAAGATATCATTGTAGGAAATCATAATGCGGAGAATGTAATCTTGCTAGAAATTTTTCCGGAGCAACAAAAAACACGTATTGACTTTTATTGTACCGAAAAAGAACTAGGCATAACAACCGTTTGCCTAACTAAACTTATAGCCGAAGGCGATAAATTATTTTATAAAAAAGATGGACACAAAATTGCCATTAACCGAATTTATAATCGCTTAATTTTTGATGATTTAGAAAAACAGGAAAATCTTGGCGAAATAATTGATTTAACCAAACCTTACGATGTTGAATGGGTGCCGCATCCTAATTGGTTTTACCGCATAAGCAAATTTACACTGCCCTTTATACAGCATCCAAATGTACCACAAACTTATTTTTTAAGTGAACTAACGCAAATGCCGGCCGATTTAGAAAATTATGTACTTAAACCCTTGTTTTCGTTTGCAGGTATGGGTGTACTTATTGATGTTACTAAAGAAGATATTGATGCTGTACCCGATCCCGAAAACTGGATTTTACAAAAAAAGGTAAACTATGCCGATGTTATTGAAACATTAGATATACCTGCCAAAGCAGAAATACGGTTATTTTATTTTTGGAAAGAAGGTTGGGCAAGGCCAATAGCAGTACATAATTTAGCCCGATTAAGTAAGGGTAAAATGATTGGCACAAGATATAATAAAGATAAAGAATGGGTTGGCGGCAGTGTTGCCTTTTTTGAACAATAAATAGTAAAACATGAGTAATGGTTTAAACAGATTTGCTTTCTTTTTAAAGCAGGCAGAAGATTTGATGAGCAACGCCGAAAAGCAAAAAATGCAGCTTTATGGTTGTATAAAAACAATGCCCGAACAACTTTTTTTATGCTGGAAGGTTTAGCCAAACTGTATAAAGAATTGCATAATGAAAAAAGATTCACTAAAATAAAAGAGCAATGTAAACTAATAGAAGATTCATTAGGGCAAATAGATTATTACGATTTTTTGCAAACAGCTTTTGCCGAAAACAAGCAAATACCACCTTATGCAAGGCAATATGTAAAACAACAGTTTTTAAACAAAATAGCCCAATTAAATGAAATATTAATTGATAAAGATTGGATTAAAAAAGACAATAAAAGAGTAAAGAAAATTGCACAAAAAATTTCAGAGGCCGATTGGATGAAACCACAACAAGAAGTTGAATCCATACAGCAATTTTACGGCGAAGCTATTTATGCCATTATTGAATTTTTGGATGAAACCTCCTTTCATTTTGATAATGTAGAGGAAGATGTACATGAGCTAAGGCGTAAGCTACGCTGGCTAAGTATTTACCCTCATGCATTGCAAGGTTGCATACAACTTACAAAAGAGAAAAAGATGCTGCCTCATTTAAAAAAATATCTTACAAAAGCAATAACAACTTCCCCTTTTAATAGTTTTCCGGCTGCTGCTGATAACACCTCTTTTTTATTGCTAAATAAAAACTATTTTTTAGCACTAAGTTGGCTTATAGCCGAGTTAGGCAATTTAAAAGACGAAGGTTTAATTATTGCTGGCCTTAAGGAAGCCATACAGCAAGCTACTTCCGTTAATGACGCCGATGCCTATAAAAAAACATATATATTACTTGGTAAAAAACAACGCAAAATGGAAAGCATTTTAAATGATGCAGAAAAAATTACTAAAACATTTGTAACCGAGAATAATTTAGAACATTTGGTATTTAGTACTGCAACTATTGCAGAAAAAAATAGAGGCAAGTAAAACTAACTTGCCTCTTCCCTTTTTTATTTTTTAAAATACTATAATGCTAATAACTCTTTAATTTTATTCTCCAGTTCATCCCCTTCTAAATCGATTGCAACTATTTTACCTGTTTTGTCAAGTAAAAAAGAAGTAGGTATTGCTTCCACGCCATAAGCAATGGCAGCATCCGATTCCCAACCTTCGGTATCTATTACCTGAGTATATGTTATTTTATCTTTTTTTACCGCAGCTAACCATTTACTTTTAGTTTTATCAAGTGCAACCCCAAAAATTTCCAAGCCATTTGCTTTATATTTATTATAGAGCTTAACAATTTTAGGATTTGCAGCACGACATGGATTACACCAGATTGCCCAAAAATCAACCAATACAATTTTACCTTTAAACGACGACAATGAAACTATATTTCCATTAGCATTAGGCAAACTAATTTCGGGAGCCATTTGCTCTAAAGTAACTTGTGCATTTCCCTCTATAAAAGCAAATAAAACTATTGCTATTAAAACTGATTTTCTAAAAATTTTCATACTCTAATAATTATTTAATTTTAAACCTTAAGCCTGTATAAAGCATTCTGCCGCTTATTGGTCCCCACACCATGGAGGCATCAAAATACTGGCCAAATGGTTGAGTAGAAGCCAAAATTACATCCTTTTGAAAATAATTAGTGATATTCTCTGCTCCTATATAAAAATCCACCAGATGTTTTTTACCAAAGTTTTTTGATACTTGTGCATTCATCAGCACCACATTGGGCGAATATTGAGCTAATTGATAAATGGGTATATTTTCTTGTGTATCCGGCAATCTTTTTTTACCGTTGTATGTAATGGTATAATCAAATTTAAAACCATTTACAGCATAAGCCAAATTTGCAAATGCTCTGTTTTTTGAAATTAAAGGGCGTTGCAATAGTTTCTCTCCGTACGTATTCTTTACATCAAAGTACCTATAAGCAAGCCGTATTTCAAATTTTTTAATTGGCTCAAATGTAAACTCTGCCTGAAAACTATTGGAAAAAGATTTGCCCTGTAAATTATAAAATTTTACAGCTCTTGCATTTTCAATATCAACTACAACCTGATTAACAAAATCGTTTCTGAAATAATCCATGCTAAGCAATGCATCATTGTTAAATAGCTTAAATTTTTGATCAATACTTATTCCTTTATTCCATGCTATTTCCGGACTTAGTCCGTATGCATTCTTATTATTGGATGGCAAAATATAAAACTGCCTGGCACTAATAAATGAGCTGATATTTTCTGCAAAAATATTAGCTGTACGTTGCCCTCTTCCGGCACTTAACCGTATTGTAGTATTATTAAACGGTTGGTAACGTACATTTAATCTGGGTGTAACAAATGCACCGGATAAATTATTGTTATCTACTCTTAAACCTGCTATTGCACTAATTTTTTCATTGGGCGTAAAAGTGTATTCGCCAAAAACACCGGGCACAATCTCTGTACGTTTAAAATTATAAGCGTTAAAAGCTTCATCATATTTATCGTACACAAAGCTTACGCCAACTCTAAATTTATGAATGGTTGTACTTATAATAGATTGATAAATTAAATTGGCGTAAATGGTTTGTTGTTTTGCATTATATGTTGTTAATCCAAAAAAAGAGTTTTGATTATGATTTATGCCTGCTAATTGAAGCCCGATACTTTTGTATTTTTTTTGTTGAAAAACATAGCCAATCTTTGCAAAGCCTTCGTACCTTTTAGTGTTTATTCCCAAACCATAGTTATTCGTTGTATTTTTATCTGTAGCTGCATTAAAATCAACTTCTCCGCCGGTTCGTTTCTCATCTAAAAACTTAAATCCAAATTGCATCATTACACCTTTACCATTATCGAATTTATAGCGGTTTATTAAGCTCAATGTATTGCCTGTAGGTAAATCTCTAAAGCCATCTTTATTAAAATCTAATTTTTTATTAGTAAAAAAATCATCGTGTAACAGTAATGCAGCCCACCATTTCTTGCTTAGTTTTGATGCTAAATTTAGGTTTATATCTGTTTTTCCGAAATCATTTATATACAAATTAGCTAATATTTTTTCACTGTTTTCAGGCTTCTTTAATTCTACATTAATTTGCCCGGCAATACTTTCGTAACCATTGGCAACAGAGCCTATTCCTTTAGTTAGCTGAATCGATTCAATCCATGGTCCTGCAATGGAATTTAATCCCAAGGGGGTTGCAATACCTCTTGGGCCGGGTAAATTTTCTACGGTAAGTTGTGTATAATTGCCGCTTAAACCCAACAACTGAATTTGTTTGGAGCCGGTTACTGCATCATTATATGAAACATCTACCGATGGATTTGTTTCAAAACTTTCGCTAAGGTTGCAACAGGCAGCTTTTACCAATTCGTTTCCGGTAAGTGTTTGGGTACGTATTGTACTTATAGTATTTACATATGTGCTCCTCTGTTTAGAAACAATCGTAATCTCTTTTAATTGCTTGTTAGATGCTAATACAATTTTAAGTTCACTTGGTTCTGTTACATTTAATGTATCGGGTTGATAACCTGTGTAACTTACAAGCAGTTTATTATTCAAACCATTCATCTTGATTGAAAAAAAGCCGATACTGTCAGTAAAAGTTCCTTGGTTGGTACCCAACCATACTATGCTTGCCTTTACCAATGGTTTAAAATTCCCCTTATAGTCGTCTTCTAAAACTACTCCTTTTATTAAAGAAGCTGATAAATGCATCTCTGCTATTTTTTGCTTAACAGAATCTTCTTTTTTGTGTAGTTCAATAAAAGCAGGATCTAGGTTTCTGTATAAACAACATTTAGGTAATGCATTGTATATTACATCTTTTGCTTTTTTATTCTCTACATCATGGCCAACTGCAACTATTCTGTTTTCAATTTTTTGTAAAGACGTTTTTAGCGGATTGTATACGATACTTAACAGTTTCGAATCTATATCCCAAACGGCACTTTTAACACCCTTCCCTTTTGCAGCATTTTCTATTCTGTCTTTACACATTTCGCAAGCGCCAAATACTTTTATAGTAACTGCAGTATCTGTTGGTATGTTTACCTGTGCCCAATTTGTTTTACTAAAAAACATCAGGCAAAAAATAAACAAATATTTTAGCTTTTTCATAATATTATCCCTTAATAAATATCAAACGCAAAAATCTTATTAATACAGAATGAAGAAATAGCAGCTACAAAACTATACCAGTTTGTAGATGCTGAATTAAGTAGTGAATAAGATAATTACGAAGGTGTGTTTACTTATTATCTTTTATTAAATCCATACCACATTTAGTACATTTACTACCTGCCTTATCGCTTTTTACATCAGCATGCATCGGGCAACTGTAGGTAACTTTTGCATTTGTTTTATCAGGAGCATTTGATGCAGCGCCGGCATCTTTTCTATCGTACTGACAACATTTATGTAGGTTATTGTATGCATTATTATCGGCGGTAAAATCTTGTGTATCGTATCCGGCGTTAGCAATTGCCTGTTGTATTTTGGTGCCAGATGATTTAACAGTTGCGTAAGTTACCTTTAATTCCTTTGTGTCTTCGTTCCACTTAGCTGTTTTTGCTCCGGCTTTTTTGGCTGCTTTTTCAATGGTGGTTTTACACATACCACAATTGCCCCAAACCTTAATGATTTCGGTTGTTGTTGTTGTTTGTGCAAAAGATAATGTAGTAGTAAAAATGCTGATTACTATTGCAGCAAATATTGATAATGATTTCATTTCATAAAATTTTAATTGTAAATAATAAAATGTGCATATAGCACAACACATCAATAACTATTGTTATTGACGGAAATAACACAACCAAGTTTTATAGCCTGAAAACACAGTTTAATATACAAGGAGAAATGCTTGTATATTTTGGAGGAGAATGATTATTAATTACAGCAAGAGAAACCGGAGTTGGTACTTGCCAGTTAAATACAGGAAATTCGGTTACAACAGCAACTTTGCTTACTGTAAAATCAATTGTGTTAAAAACATTTTGTGAGAGTCTTCTAACTTGACAAATTTATGTTCATCATGACAGCAACCATTTTTACCAACTTCCTTCATGCCACATCTGCCGCACTTATCATCTACTTTACTAAAATACTCTACTCCTGCCAGTTTACCCATACAATAATGCACATCCATAGCAATACCAGTAGATGCTGCCATGTAAATTATTGCTGTTATGGTAAGAAGTAATTTCTTCACCTTACAAAGGTATATTCATTTTTGATAATAGAACAGATTTGAATACAGATTTAACAGATAGTACAGATTTAAACTGTTTCTTTTATAAAAAATAAGTTGGGGATGCTGTGTTCCATCAATTTACAAAGCCCCACTGTATGCCTAACCTAAACATAAAGCCTTGTGTAGGGTAATGTGGTGCGGCAAAATTGTTGTTAATAAAACCAAAGCCATTTTTAAAGCTTATTGCATTCAAGTTTTCTGTTCGGATAAAGGCAGTAAATGATTTTATACGAAAATGCATAAATGCAGCCACATCGGGCAAATTTTTAATGGTAACGGTATCTTGTGGCATAAACTGCCCCATTACAGGCGAATAGTTATAAGCTTTGTAAGGGGTATAATATCTTACCTCCAAGCCTGTACTAAGATTTAAATTTTTATAAAATACGCCTTCAAAAGCTATGCGGTTACGGGTAAATATAAACGGCACTTTTATAGGAGAAGCTCCATCGGTTTGTTGAGCCGTAATATCTGCATACCAATTCCATTTTTTAAACAACCTAAACTTTTTGGACGCAGACATCTGCACCAAATTAATAACCTTACTACTCTGTGCTGTATGGTAATAATTGGTAAAATAAGTATAGTTGGTTAGCAAATGATTTTTAAATGAAAGTGTAATAAACTGATTGGCAGCAATAGCTCCAAAGGAAATAATATTTTCTTTTTTAGTGATGGAGGAATTGCCTAAATTGAAAGAAGATAAACCATTGAAAATAAATGATGGTGTACGATTGGTGTTTATAAAAAACAATTTTACATCGCCCCATTTTTTATTTAAAAAGCGATTTATATATGCTTGTGCCGCATAATCACCGGCATTTAACCCGTTTACATAAAATTCTCCTTTTAGCAACACATCCCAAAGCCGGTTACGGGTTTTATTACGATACTCCCCATGTACTAAAATGTTGTAATAATTTTTTGTAGCGGTTGCAAATTCTCCTTTAATATTTTCCAACTTAGCACCTGCTAAAAAGAATTGTGCCTGATTTTTTGTATCCGGAAATTGGATTAAAGAAAAATCGTTGCTTACAATTGTCCATTTATCTTTTAATATTATCGTATCTGAGGGTTTCGAAAAATTAATATTATACCAATTCTTATAAAGCAGTGAATCTGCCTTAAAATCTGCAACAGTATAATTAGCCAGATTTGTTTTATAATCTGTAAATAAATAGCTGTCGGTTTTATAACTAAAAGTATGTTGCAACCTTAGTTTGGGATAAAATAAATAATCGGTTGTTGAGTCATTAATTGCTACCGAATCTTTTTTACCTAAATCGTAGGTTTGGCGAAGAAAAAAAGTAAAATCTTTATAAATATTACCTGTATTTACCGTAGTGTTAAAGGGATTAAAATTTCCTTTATTGCCATTGCCTAAATTTACATCAATACTAAAACGTTCTTTTTTATTGGGGTCACTTAATAAAGAGTCATTTACAATTCCCCCGTTTTCGGCACTGCGTATTTTGTTTCCCTGAAAAACAATATACATGGCATAGCGTTTTCTTTTTCCCTGATAATTACTAAACAACCTGTAGCTTTTATGATTGGCATTTTGATTGTTAAAAAAACCGGGAGCACTTATCAATTTATAATCTAAACCAAAGTTCCAGTTTGGGCGTGGATTTTGTGTATGAAAAACTTTAATCATCTGCTCTTTACCACTTGCCAGTTGATAACCAAGTTGAGTGTACGGTCTGTTTGTTTTAAAAAAACGGGTTTCTTCTATTTTAAATTTATAAATATCATATGCATGAAAACCTGCATCCCATCCGGCTTTGGTATTAGGTGTAAAAATTAAAGCATTTGCGGCTGCACCATTATTACCTAGGTTTGCAAAGGTTGATGGAACGGAAAAGTATCTGTCAAAATCATTAATAACAGAATCTAATCTTCCATTACGAACAGAATCTAAAACTTTAAATGTAATACCTATAGAATCTTTACTATCATCTCTGTGTTCAAAACCCAATGCCGCCGAATCTTTACGTTGGCTTTGCGATACCGAACCTTTATTAGAAAATCCACCTTGTCCGGGAATCCTACGCATAATATCATCAGCAATTTGTGCATTGGTTAATTGATGCACAAATAAAAAGAATAATACGCTGTAGATGATCTTCATGTACAATTACAGTTGGGCAATTAATTCTTTAAAAATGTACGACAGTTTTGGTTCCGCATCTTTAGCGGCTTGTAAAACCTCATCGTGTGTAATTTTATTTTCTTCATCTCTAATACCAATATCGGTAATTACACTCATGCCAAATACTGCCAAACCCATGTGTACAGCTACAATTACTTCTTGTACGGTGCTCATGCCAACGGCATCGCCGCCAAGTATATGTATCATGTTGTACTCTGCTCTTGTTTCAAACGTAGGGCCGGTTACACCAAAATAAACACCTTCTCTTAATTTAATATCTTTTGCTGCTGCTATTGTTTTTACTTTATTGATTAAATCTTTTTTATACGGCTCACTCATATCCGGAAAACGAGGGCCAAATTCTTTATAATTTTTACCAATTAACGGGTTGGGTGTTAGTTGGCTTATATGGTCTTTAATAATCATTAAATCGCCAACATTCCATTCTTTATGGGTACCTCCTGCAGCGTTCGTTACTAACAAGGTTTCTATACCTAAATATTTCATCACTCGTATTGGAAAAACCACTTCTTGTGTATTATATCCTTCGTAATAATGAAAACGCCCAGCCATGGCTATTACTTTTTTACCACTTAACTCACCAAAAACTAATTTCCCACTGTGGCCCTCTACGGTACTTACCGGAAAATGTGGAATATCGCTATATGCAATTTCTTTTTCTACTGTTATTTCGCTGGCAAAGCTACTTAAACCACTACCTAACACTATCCCTACCGTTGGCTTATGGTTATATAAATTTTGAATAAATGATACTGCTTCGTTAATTTTTGTTAGCATATTAGTCTGTTATTTTACCGTCAAAGATACTGAATTAGGTTTACAGGTAAGGGTTTTAAACATTTTAGGATTGTTAAATTAGTTTGAGGTTAAATGAATTAAGTTAATTAAATAGTATCTCAGCGTATTGGCACTTATTCCGCCAAAAGAACATGATAATTTTAGCAACTGCAAACTATAAACTGCCAACTGTTTCTTATCTTCGCCAAAATTTTTTAACTATGAATCTTCACGAATATCAAGCCAAACAATTATTAAAAAATTTAATGTTCCTGTACAGGAAGGTATTGCCTGTAATACACCCACCGAGGCCGAGGATGCTTACCGCCAAATCACACACAATACAGCAGCAGATTTGCTGTAGTAAAGGCTCAAATACATGCAGGTGGCCGTGGTAAAGGAAAAATTGCCGGTACAGAGCAACGTGGAGTGGCTGTTGGTAAAAATGCCGAAGACGTAAAACAAATAGCACAAAATATATTAGGCGGTACCTTAGTTACCATACAAACCGGTGAAGCTGGCAAAGTGGTAAACAAAGTATTGGTGGCACAAGATGTGTATTATGATGGGCCAAACCCTGTAAAAGAATTTTATTTATCTATTTTATTGGATAGAACAAAAGGCCAAAATGTAATAATGTACAGCACCGAAGGTGGTATGAACATTGAAGATGTGGCGCATGATACTCCCGAAAAAATATTTAAAGAGTGGGTTCACCCAAGTGGCGGTTTGCAAGGATTTCAGGCTCGTAAAATTGCTTTTAACCTTGGCTTAAGCGGCGAGGCTTTTAAAAATTGCGTAAAATTTGTAACCAATTTATACAGCGCTTATGTAGGATTAGATTGTGGAATGTTGGAAATTAATCCGCTTTTTAAAACCAGCGACGATAAAATTATTGCAGTTGATTGTAAAATGAATATTGACGACAATGCCTTAATGCGCCACTTAGATGTAGCTGCGTTAAGAGATATAAGTGAAGAAGACCCTACTGAAGTAGAAGCCGGTAAATTTAATTTGAATTTTGTAAAACTTGATGGCAATGTGGGTTGTATGGTAAATGGTGCTGGCCTTGCTATGGCAACTATGGATATGATTAAATTAAGTGGTGGCGAGCCTGCCAACTTTTTGGATGTAGGTGGTACTGCCAATGCACAAACGGTAGAAGCTGGTTTCCGTATTATTTTAAAAGATCCTAAAGTAAAAGCAATACTAATTAACATATTTGGTGGTATTGTACGGTGCGATAGAGTTGCACAAGGTGTTATTGATGCATACCAAAGTATTGGCAATATTAATATTCCAATTATTGTGCGCCTGCAAGGTACCAATGCCGATGTAGCTAAAAAACTAATTGACGAAAGTGGCCTTAAAGTACAAAGCGCCATTTTATTAAGCGAAGCTGCGGCATTAGTAAATAAGGCGGTAGCGTAAATTCCGATTATTCATTTGGATGAAATATATCCTACTCATTTTTTGAGTGGGATTTTTTGTGCTTTTATCTTAGTGAATGTTTTTTGTATTGCAAACTGATTTGTAAATTCATATTTCAATTAAATTTTTGTTGTGAAAAACTTACTTCCCCTCAGTTACTTAACGCTATTCGTTACCATTTTTGTTAGCTGTAAAAATGGAATACAAAATAAGGCAGATGACCTTTCTGCCTATACACCAAAACCATACGTGGAACTAAAGCATCCTGAGTGGAGCAAAAATGCAACCATTTACGAGGTTAATGTTCGTCAGTACACACCTGAAGGAACATTTAAAGCATTTGAAGCACACTTGCCTCGTTTAAAAGAAATGGGTATAGATATTATTTGGTTAATGCCTATTAACCCTATTGGCGAAAAAAACAGAAAAGGCACATTGGGTAGCGAATATTCGGTAAAAGATTATTACGCTGTAAATCCGGAGTATGGCACTATGGACGATTTAAAAAATTTGGTTAAGAAAATTCACAGCATGGGCATGCATGTTATTTTAGATTGGGTTGCTAACCACTCTGCCTGGGACAACAAGCTGCACAAGATCATCCGGATTGGTATACCAAAACAGTTGATGGAAATTTTCAGCCTACGCCTTGGTACGACTGGGATGATGTAATTGATTTTGATTACAATGTGCCGGCAATGCGTAAGTATATGACAGAAGCACTTAATTTTTGGGTAAGAGAAGCAGATATTGATGGTTACAGATGTGATGTAGCAGGTTTTATTCCGGTTGATTTTTGGGATAATGTGCGTAAAGAGTTAGATGCCATAAAACCGGTTTTTATGTTGGCAGAATGGGAATCGAGAGATTTATATAAAAAAGCATTTGATATGACCTATTCATGGTCGTTATGGGATAAACTAAAAGCTGCTACAACCGAAAATAAAGGAGTTGGCGGCCTTGTTGAGTACATGGCACATGATGTAAGCACTGTACCCGCCGATGCATATCGTATGACGTTTACGGAAAACCATGATAAAAATTCCTGGGAAGGAACACAGTTTTCAAATTTTGGCGAAGGGCTTAAATCCAGTATGGTTATGGCTTGTACGGTAAATGGTATGCCATTGGTTTACAGTGGTCAGGAAGCCGGTTTAGATCATTCACTTAAATTTTTTGACAAAGATACCATAAGCTGGATATCACACCCTTTTTATGAAATGTATAAAAAGCTGTTTGAATTAAAGCACAGAAACCAAGCCTTATGGAATGGCGCAGCAGGGGGCGAAATGGTGAGAATTGTAAATGATAAACCTACATCCGTAGTATCTTTTTCCAGAGAAAAAAATGGTAACAAAGTTATATCGCTGATAAACTTTAGCGCTAAAGCTATCAAAGTTAAACTGCAAGGTAAAAATCATACAGGCAATTATAAAGAAGCATTTACTGGTAATAGTTATGCCTTAAAAGGCGATGATCTGGTTGATTTGCCTGCATGGGGGTATATTATTTTAGAAAAATAAAATGAAATGGTTTTCCATTTTACACTTCATTTAAAGCCTGTTCAATATCATAAACAATATCATACCAATTTTCAATACCTACGCTTAATCTAACCATTTTGTCGGTTAAGCCCAATCTGTTTTTTTCATCTGTTGGCACATCGGCATGTGTCATTGTAAACGGATGCTCTGCAAGGCTTTCGGTACCGCCTAAACTTACAGCCAATTTAATGTGTTTTAAATTATTTAAAAATACAAATGCTTCTTTTTCTCCCCCAATTAAGTCAAAACTTAACATAGCGCCATTACTTAAAAACTGCCTTACTAAAACAGGAAGTTGTTTAGGATTATTTTTTGGCGTAAAACCCAAATAATAAACTTTTTCAACCTTAGGATGATGTATCAAATAGTTTGCAACTTTTTCGGCATTAGTAGCAGCGGCTTCCATTCTTATTTTTAAAGTTTCCAGACTACGCATTAGCAACCAACTGGTATGTGGATCTATCATTGTACCAAAAACAGTACGATGCTTTTTTATAGTTTTAATAATTTCTTTACTGCCAACAGCAGCGCCGGCAATTAAATCGCTGTGGCCGCCAATATATTTGGTTGCAGCGTATAAAACAATATCGGCGCCATGCTTAAGCGGATGTTGCCACAATGGCCCCATGTAAGTATTGTCAATTGCTACCAATACTTTTTTATCGGCTGTTGAATAGGCCGATGCAATTTGGCTGCACATTTCAATATCAATTAAATCGTTGGTTGGATTAGCCGGCGTTTCGGCATAAATCATTCTTAATTTATCACCGGCGTTATTATCTTCAATACGTTTTATAATATCTTCTTTACAATCGCCGGCATTAAAACCTATGGCAATTACACCCCAATTATGCAACACAAAATGAATAAACTTGTGTGTACCGCCGTAAATTGGGTTACTAAAAAGTAACACATCGCCGGGTTTTAAAAAACCCATCATAGTGGTTGATATGGCACTCATTCCACTAGAGAAAGCAGCAGCAGCTTCCCCGCTATCCCAAAGTTTTAAACGTTCCTCCAATATTTCCATATCGGGATTATTTATGCGACTGTATATTAAGCCCATTTCTTCGCCTTCATGGCCGGGTTTACCATAAGCCATTTCAAAAAAGGCCTTACCTTCTTCGGCCGTTTTAAATGCAAATGTGGAGGTTTGAAATATGGGGCATTTTACAGAGCCTTCACTAAGCGCCGGCTTGTAACCATAGCCCATCATCTGTGTTTCCGGAGCAAAGTTATGATTAGCCATAAACCTTATTTTTATCAAAGATTTATAATATTTACATTAAAAAATATGATTTTAGTTACATAAGGCAATGAAGTTAAACCTACTATTTAGGCAGGTTAAGGAAAATTTTAGTGTGATATTGAAGTTTATTTTATTCTTGGATCCACCACTCTGTACAACACATCTGCCAACATATTTATTACAATAAAAATACTGGCCGAAAAAAGCACCGCACCCATAACTACAGGATAATCTAATTTTTCAAGGGCATCAACAGTAAGTTTGCCTATACCCTTCCAACCAAAAATGTATTCAATAAAAAAAGCGCCGGCAAGTAACTCGGCAAACCAACCCGTTATGGCTGTAATAACCGGATTAAGTGCATTACGTAAGGCATGTTTAAATATTACTTGCTTTTTGCTTAAGCCTTTAGCATAGGCGGTTCGTATATAATCCTGATTAAGTACATCTAACATGGCACTACGGGTAAGTTGTGTAATAATGGCCAATGGTCGTATGCCTAACGTAAATGCAGGAAGAATAAGGTTTTTTATGGTAATGTATTTTTCGCCGGTAACCTCATCTATATCAAACCAACTTCCCGTTAAATTTAATCCTGTGTATTGATGCAGCACTACACGAAAAAAATATGCAATTAAAATTGCCATAAAAAAAGAAGGGGCAGATATTCCAATAATACTGCTAAATACTGCCGATGTATCCATCCAGGTACCTTTTTTTATGGCGGCGATAACACCTAACAATATACCAAAAAAAGTAGCAAATAACATTGCCGCAAATGCTAACAATAGCGTGCCGGGCAAAGCTTCCATTAACATAGTACCAACATCTTTTTTAGTTTGATAACTTTTTCGCAGATAAGGGAATTTAATGCCAAATTTTGTATCGCCACCCATAAAAAAGCCATTTAATTTTTTCTTTTCTATATCGGCTTTACTATGAAAACATACTGGTGAAACATCATTTAAATACAATACAAATTGTTTCCATTTGGGTTGGTCCAGATATAAGTCTTTACGGATATTATCCATTGTTTTTTTGTCGCCGGTTTGGCCAACAATCATACGTGCCGGGTCGCCAAAGCCCTGAAACATAACAAATACAAGCGCTACTACACCTAAAAGTATAGAAAATGCATATAGTATTTTTTTTAAGAAGAAATTCAAGCTAAGTTGTTTGATAAATGCATTACGAATGTAATCATTTTAAAACATTATCAAAATCGGCCCAACCCCATTTATGTTTTACAACAGCGCCATTCATTAAATACAATGTAGGATTACTACGTGCTGCTGTTTTTATTGCAGTGGCATCGCATGTGAAAATCGGAATCAAATTCTTTTTTAAACCACTTCCTTCTTGAAAATTAAAACGCTTGTTGGTTAAATCGTAGTTTGACGTGATTATATAAAGTGGTTTTTTAAGTGCCAATTCATTAACTAAGGATAAATCCCTATTCCAATTTGAAGGATAGTTGACAAAGTCTTTTACAAACAACAAATAGTATTCGCCTTGCTGTGTTAAAACGGCTTCAGTTGTATCATTTCCGCTTTGGGTTGTAAACGAAAAATCATTTATTAAAGGCACATTGTTTTTACCTTTTTGTATCAACACTTGTTTTCTATCTACAAACTGCCATGTACTGTCGGGTAAAGCGCTTGTGGTAAATTCCTTTTTCTCTCCATTTTTTTGATATACAAAAGTATAATCGTACTTATCGGGTACAGCATCTTTAGGCATTTTTCTTAAATCCAAAATATTGTTGCCAACTTTATAAGGTAAGCAATCTCTTAAAGGCAAATGCCTTTGTACATACCATTGTAAAAGCGAAACAACTATAATTGAAATTAAAATGATTGCTATACCTAAAGTATTTTTAAATAATGGCTTTATGTGTTTATTGCCAAAAGCAATAACAGGATGAGAGCCAGTAAAACCAAGTCTTTTGTAAAGGTTTGTATCGGCGTTAGAGGTATACAATCGCCAAAACAGCCACAGGCTCTAATTTTGCCGGTAAATAATACAAAGGCGGTTAAAAAAGTAAAGAAAATGGTAAGTAATAAAAGTAAATAGGTAGTAAGTTTTTTTTGCCATCCAATTAACAATGCTACTCCTAATACTACTTCCAATGTTATTATAAGTAAAGAAAACCAAAGTGCATGTTCGTTAAACCAATCCATTAGTTTGGGTAAAAACCCATCTTTTGCCCAAACTTCAAAAAACTCCTGCATTTTATAGGATAATCCTTTAGGGTCAATGGCTTTAACCAGGCCCGAAAAAATAAAAAGGCAGCCTACTAATACTCTTGATATGTTTACTACTAATTTCATATTATCCTCTATGTATTTTTTCTTCAATTAATATTAATGCAAAAATGGCATAATTAATAATGTCATAAAAATTAGCATCTATCCCTTCGCTAATAATAGTTTGTCCGTCGTTTTTAAGTATTTGCTTTATGCGTAAAATTTTTGCTAAAGTTAAATCTACAAAACTTTCCTGGCTCATCTCTCTCCATGCTTCTCCATAATCGTGGTTTTTATCCTGCATTAATTTTTTGGCAAACGCTATTTTTTCTTCGTACAGCTTTTGCACTTGTTCCACTGGCAAATCTTCTACTTCATCATCGTTAATATCTAACTGTATTAAACCAATTATTCCGTAGTTTAAAATGCCTTTAAATTCACTGATAATATCATCGCCAATTTTTTGCAAGCCCTTTTCCTGTATAGTTCTTATGCGTTTTGCTTTAATATATATTTGATCGGCAACCGATATGGTACGATACACCCTCCAGGATGTGCCATAATCTTTTGTTTTGCTTAAAAATATTTTTGCAGGATGTTACCGCAGCATCATATTGTTCATTTGTATTGCTCATTACTTCTTCTTTGCTTTTGGCGTAATTTTTACTTTTGGTTTTGCTACAGGCTTTTTGTTGGTGCAATTACTTTTGGCGCAGGTGCATTTGCAGGTGTTATTGCTACAATTTCAATATCAAAAATCAATATTTCATTGGGGCCAATGGCAGGGCCATTTCCGGCACTTCCGTAACCCAAAGGAGATGGAATAAAGAAAATAGCTTTACTGCCTTTGTTTAAATATTTTAAACCTTCTTCCCAACCGGCAATAACCTGTACCGGTTTTTGAAAAAGATTAACTTCATATGGTTGCACATGACCAAAATTTGGATCAGTATTGCTATCAAATACTTTGCCTGCAAGGGTTTGGCCGGTGTAATTTACTTTTACTTTATCATTGTCGGTTGCATTTTTACCAACCCCTTTTTAGTTTTTTAATAAACGAGCCTTTTGGAGTTTTTATAGCACCAGTAATTTTATTGGATGCCATGTATTGATTTATTACATCTGTTTCCTTTGCAAAAATGGCTATATTTTTTTGAGCCTGCAGCATTGCAGCAATCTGTTGCTCGGAATTAATTGCACTATCGGCTTTTTCTTTTGTGCTAAAAACATCTTCTATTTTAATACAAGTATATAAGTAATTGCCCTTTTCAAACATTGGCGGCATTGGAACTTGCGAATTTTTGTATGCCGAATCAATAATAATACGAATATCCACGCTATCATTTGGCCTTAGCTGCTTTAAAATAGCATAATAATATCCGGGCAAATTAGCTGTATCTATTGGTTGTATTGGAGATGTATAATCTTTACTATCGTACAATACAGTATCTTTTGCTCCACGGTACATTTGTGTAAAATGCATTTTAACAAAACTGCCATATTTTATTAATTCGCCCTGATTGGATGAATAAATTTTATATTCAAGATTATTTTCGCCTTTTGTAAAAGAAGAATCGGTTTGTGCATGTGCAATGCTGCCTATGGATAACATGGCTAAAAAAAAGAATGCTTTTTTCATTTTATTTTTTGAAGTTTGCGTATAAATGTTACAAACCTCAAAAATAACAGAAATACGCCAATGTTCACATTAAACTGTAAGGGTAAATTATTGGTACTTGATACACCAATAATAATGGGAATAATTAATGCTACGCCAGATTCGTTCTATAAAGGCAACCTAGATGATGATATTTTAGGCATTGCTGCTAAAATGATTGAGGATGGAGCTACAATTTTAGATATTGGTGGACAAAGCACAAAGCCAAAAAGCATAACACTTTCTGCTAAAGAAGAACTGGCAAGAGTAATGCCTTTTATTAAAAAAATTGCCGCTGCATTTCCGCAAACAATAATTTCGATAGATACATTTTATAGTGAGGTAGCCATAGAGGCTGTAAACGCCGGAGCATCTATTGTAAATGATATTAGTGCCGGTAATATGGATTCTAAAATGCTCTCAACTGTTGCCCGTCTTAATGTTCCCTATGTGTGTATGCACATGCAGGGAACACCTGCAAGTATGCAAGTAAATCCAACTTATCAAAATGTTAGTAAAGAAATACTTGAATTTTTTATAAGCAAGCTGGAAGAATGCAAAAATGCAGGAGTTAAAGATGTAATAATTGACCCCGGATTTGGTTTTGGTAAAACAATTGAACATAATTATTCTTTATTAAAAAACCTTCCTGTTTTTTCTATGTTAGATAAGCCAATATTGGCAGGCTTATCTCGTAAAAGCATGATTTATAAACCACTTAAAACATTTTTTGGGAGTTGCTTTTGATAAGCTATCAGCTCTTTTCATTTCTGCTTCTTGCATTTGCTTTTGTGCAGCTGCTTCTTTTTCCTGATTGGCTTTTATTAAAGCTTCTTCATCTTCAATATTTACCATATCAATATCAAATACTAAAATATCATTTGGCTTAATGGTACCGTTACCTTGTGTGCCATATCCCAGTGGAGATGGAATGTACATGGTAGCTTTACAACCTTTATTTAACAATGCAAAACCATCTGTCCAGCCAGGAATAACACTACCTAATTGCCCCATACTAACCTGGTAAGGTTGGGTGTGCTTAAATTTAGGATCAATATTTGAGTCGAATACTTTGCTACTGTCAAATGTTTTACCTGTATAATTCACTGTAACTACATCATTAGGAGATGCATTTGCACCTGTGCCGGGTGTATTGATTACAACAAATGTACCCCATTTGGTTTTTTGTGCTTTAATATTATTTTTTAGCAAAATAGTCTTCCAATGCCTTAATATCTTTATCCAATTGAGGCTTTTTTGTAGCGATATCTTTTTCAATAGTAGCAATTTGCTTGTTGTACATTTTGCCTTAGCCAACGCCCACTCTGCTTTATTTGCACTATCTGCCTGGTCTTTAGTTTCAAAAATATTTACCAACTTGATGGTAGTGTATAAATACTTTCCCTTTTTCATATAAGGTGGCATTTGATCGGGTTGTTTTTTAAATACACTATCGGTAAGCGTACGTAAAACAAGGCTATCTCCACTTTTTAACTGGCGTAAAATTTTAAAATACACCGGAGGTGTTTGCACAGAGTCAAACACTTCAATACGTGGCATCATATCTCTGCTATCCGATAAAACGGTATCTTTTGCTCCCTTATACATTTGCACAATATGCATTTGCATAAAATTGCCATAGTTTAGTTTTTTACCATTCCCTTTAGAGATGATTTTATATTCAATGCCATCCCCGCCTTTCTTAAACGCTTCTGTACAAGCTGTAAGCGTAATTGTACAAATAACAACAATTGTGATTAAATTTTTCATTCTGCTTTTATTTTTAAAATTGATAACTACATAATTCTGCTGCATTTTCTTTTATTGCAGCTTTAAGTTTTAAAACAACTTCTTCCAAAGGCTCTTTGTTAAAACCGCCGGCAGCATTAAAATGGCCACCGCCGTTAAAATATTTTCGGGCAAAGGTATTAACATCAAAATTACCTTTACTTCTAAACGAACTTTTTCGTTCCTCTCCTCTATCTATAATAATTACAGCCAGTTTTATTCCCTTTATGCTTAATGGATAGTTTACCAAACCTTCGGTATCGCCTGTTCTAACATCAAACTTTATCAAATCGCTTTGTGGTATGGCTATAAGCGCTGTATTGTACTCGTAAAATATTTCCATTCTGTTACTTAACACATGCCCGATAAACCTAAACCTGTTTTCTAAAAAATTATCAAATAATTCTTCATGAACAAGGCTGTGTTGTAAGCCTTTCTCTTTTAAATGTGCCACCATTTTGTGTACACTTGCCGTAGTAGATGGAAAGCGGAATGATCCTGTATCTGTCATTACTCCAGCGTATAAGCAGGTAGCTACATCCTCAGTAATTTTGTCTTCAAAACCAGCTTCGCAAATAAAATCATAAACCATTTCGCAGGTAGAGCTCTTGCTGGTATCACTTATTCCATAGGTAAACACTTCTTCTTGCGGCTCCCTGTGATGGTCAATAAGTATGCGTTGTGCATTTGAAGTCAACAACTTATCGGCCATGTTTTTAGTGCGGCTAAGTGTATTAAAATCTAAGCAAAAAATCCAATCGGCATCGGCAATAAGCTTATTGCTTTTTTCTGTTTGTCCTTCGTAATCAATTACTTTTTTGCAGCCCGGCATCCAATGTAAAAAACTTGCCCAATTGGTTGGAGAAATTACAGTAACGTCATGCCCAAATTGTATTAAAAAATGATATAAAGCTAAAGATGAGCCCATTGCATCGCCATCGGGTTTTTGATGCGTTGTAATAACTACCTTTTTAGATTGAGCAAGTAAACTATATAAATTTTGAATTGATTGCATAAAGCGGCGCAAAAGTAAGGGAAAGTTTACAGTTTTCAGTTGGCAGTTTGTAGTTTGCACTTAATCCTAGGTGCTTTTTTGATAAATTGTATTATATATTTTGCAATAACTGAAAACCGTAAATGGTAAACTGTTTATCTTTGCGGCTCAAAAAAACAGAATATGAGCAATAGAACTTTTACAATGATTAAGCCCGATGCTACTCAAAATGGGCATACCGGCGGTATTTTACAAATGATAAATGCTGCAGGTTTTAGAATTGTAGCTATGAAAATGACCCACTTAAGCAAAGAAAAAGCCGGTGAATTTTATGCAGTACATAAGGAAAGGCCTTTTTACGGCGAATTAGTTGAATTTATGAGCCGTGGCCCAATTACAGCTGCAATATTAGAAAAAGAAAATGCAGTAGAAGATTTTAGAAAATTAATTGGCGCTACAAATCCTGCTAATGCGGAGGAAGGTACAATTCGTAAAAAATACGCTACATCTGTTGGCGAAAATGCTGTACATGGCAGCGATAGCGATGAAAACGCAGCAATTGAAGGTAATTTCTTCTTTAGTCAGTTAGAAAAATTTTAATTTGTTAAATACTTAAATAGTTGAACCCCTGATTGCTCAGGGGTTCTTTTTTAATATTCAAGCACAAACAAACTACGTTATCTAAAACCTTTTTTTATAAATCTAACAACATATAAACGGCTGTGTTTGTATTATATTGTGTTGTTTTAAAAAAGTATGGTAAGCCTAACTATAATAAAATATAAAAAACGCTTTGTACCCTTTGCTTTTTTAGCAATGGCATTTTTTCGCATTCCGCTGTTTTTTAATAAGAACATATCTTTTTGGAAATTAATGGGTAGTGGTAAAAGCGGCAGTTTTGATAAAACACCCGATTTGCAGCAATGGGCTATTTTTACAATTGACGACAGATTATTGATAACCAGTGAAAAAGAGTTTTTGTATGGCAATTTTATAGCAAAATGGCTTTCGTTCTTTAAAACTGAATCTATAACGTATATACTTGAGCCAATTCAGGGCCATGGCTTATGGGATGGAAAAAAATTGTTTAGCGATTCCCCCGTTAAGCAAAATTTTGAAGGAAAAATTGCCGTATTAACCAGAGCAACTATACGGGTTAGTAAACTATCTGCTTTTTGGAAACACGTAACTGGTGCTGCCCAAGAAATGAAAACTGCTCCTGGTTTTATTTTATCGTATGGTATTGGCGAAATACCTTGGATAAAGCAAGCAACATTTAGCATTTGGGAAAATGCAGAAGCCATGAAAAATTTTGCTTATAAAATGCACAATCATGCAGAAATAATAAAAAAAACGAGACAACAAAATTGGTATAGCCAAGATATGTATGTACGATTTAAAATTTTGCTTTGCGAAGGTTGTATAAACGGTAATAAAGCCTTAGATTTAAAGTTGTAATTTTATTTTAACCAAATATTCCTTTCAGGAATTTGCTATATGAAGAATATTAAATTAATTGAAGTACCTTCTGAAATTGGTGCCGGAACCAGGGGCGCAAGCATGGGAATTGATGCCGTTAAAATTGCTGCACTTGATTTTATGAGCAATTTCTTTGTTCATTTTCCTTCGGAAAAAATTGAAGTTGAAAATAATTTACTTTTTGAACCCATACAATCGCCTTATGCAAAGCGAATTCATGGCGTACTAACCATGTACGAACGAATTAGTAAAGCTGTTTGCGATTCTATAAAAGGGCATTTTTTTCCCGTTGTATTAAGTGGTGATCATAGCATGCCGGTGGTACTATTGCCGGAATAAAAATGGCTAAACCAAAAAGCAAATTAGGTGTAATTTGGATAGATGCTCATGCCGATTTGCATACACCCTACACTACTCCATCGGGTAATTTACATGGTATGCCATTGGCAGCTTCAATTGCCGAGGATAATAAAGAAAATGCAGTGCATGAGTTGGATGAAAAAACAATAAGACTTTGGGATCAATTAAAATCTATTGGAAAAATTAACCAAAAGGTTTTGCCGGAAGATGTAGTTTTTATATCGCTAAGAGATTTTGAAAAGGAAGAAAAATCTGTAATTGAAAAACATGGTATTAAAGTAATTTCAACTGCCGAAGTAAGGCGCAACGGCGCCGAGAATGTTTGCAGGAAAGTTTTACGCTATTTAAGTGATTGTACAGATATATATGTAAGTTTTGATGTAGATAGTTTAGATTCATCCATTTCTAAAGGAACAGGAACACCCGTTAGTAATGGGTTAAGAGAAAGAGAAGTAGAAGATTTGATAAGCAAATTTATGCAAAACAGAAAAGTATGTTGTTTTGAAATAACCGAAGTAAACCCTACGTTGGATAAAGAAAACCTGATGGCTGAAATTGCCTTTAATGTATTGCAACGTAGTGTAAATGTTTTAATGATGAATTAGCAGCTATGTACAAATTTTTTAGTTCGGTAATTTTCGTTTTTTTAGTGCTATATAGTTTTGCACAAAAGCCACCCCAGGCATATATTGATTCGTTAGTTGCGTATCAAAAAAAATACATTGCCACACATGAAGTTGTAAAGGGTAACGATAGAAAGTATTTTAAATTTTATAAGCCCAATGCTACGTTTAGTACAGTTGCAATTTTTACAAAAATTAATGACACTGCTACTGTTGCCATAAAAACTACCGGAAAAAAAACGCCGGTAAAATATTTTAGGCGCTATGGAAAAATAAGTTTTACAATCAATGGCATACGGCAAGTGTTAACCATTTTTCAATCGAAAGATTTAATGAGCGACTCTTTATACAAAGATTATTTATTTATTCCATTTACAGATGCCACTACAGGTGTACAAACCTATGGCAGTGGCCGTTATATAGATTTAAGTATTAAAGAAATAAATGGAAGTTTTTTCTTTTTAGATTTTAACAAAGCCTACAATCCTTACTGTGCTTACAGTACAGGATACAATTGCCCTGTACCACCAAAAGAAAACAGGTTAACTGTGGCAATTGAAGCAGGCGAAAAAACTTTTGAAAAACCACACTAATGGGTTAAGAAAAACAGAACTATAATTTTTACTGAATATCATAATCTTTAACTAAACCTCTATAAAAAGTACTTAGCCGAAGGGTATCTCTTGTTCCCAAATTACGCATTTCATTTATAAGCTTTTGCTGAATTTCTACTAAGTATGGAGCATCTTCCGTAGCATCCGGATTTTTTTCAATGTATGCAATTCTATTATCAAAATAAGTATTGAAGATAGGTTTCATTTCTTTTATTTGCTCAATGGTAATATCAACCGTAGAAAAAACTCTTTGATCAGCATCAGATTCTTTCTTTATGTTTTCCAAATTATTAATAGCTATATCAATTTGATGATTCAATGTTTTTCTGCCGGCTTCCATATCCAATGCAGAATCTATTTGTTTCATTACAGTACTAAAAACCGTTTTATTTTCTTTAAAAGATGTCCAGGCTTTTTGAGTAGCATCTTTCTTCTTTGCAAATTCTGCTTTTTTAGGATTTCCAATTAAAAGTAAATTATAATGGCTCCTATTACTGTTGTAATAACACCAATAGTAGCATTTTTAATAGTATGTTTTGTTGATGATGTACCGTCTGCCATAGAAAAGTTTTTTGCTAAAATAAATAAAATATACTTGTAAATATAAGCTCCGAAATAATTTGTTTTTTCTTTTCCTAATTAAAACTTATACAAAATAATTATCTTTAAATATGAAGTTATTAATTACCGGAGCTACCGGCATGGCAGGGTCAGAAGTTATTCGGCAGGCATTATTAGATGATTCTATTACTCAAATTATAGCTTTGGCTAGAAAGCCATTAGAAATTTCTCATCCAAAAATTACAACGGTATTTCATACCAATTTTTTGAATTACGAAGGTTTAAGCAACATTTTTACAGAATGCGATGCATGTATTTGGTGCCTTGGCATATCTCAATTACAAGTTAGCCCTACGCAACTGGCGGTAATAACGTACGACTATGCCGTTGCAGCGGCAAAAGCAATGTTTGTTGCTAACCCAGCTATCCAATTTGTGTTTTTAAGTGGCAATGGTGCCGATAAAACCGAGAAAAGTAAAATACCCTTTGCACGGCTAAAAGGCAAAACCGAAAATGCATTATTGCAAATTGGATTTAAACACCTTATGCTTGCAAGGCCTGATGCAATTTGGCCAAAACAAACATAAAAATGCCCCTTTGCTTACAAGTTAGCATTTCCATTTTATCCGTTAATAGAAAAATTTGCTCCTTCAAAAATCATAAAATCAGATATTTTGGCAAAAATTTATTGCATTTGGCAAAAAAATTACACTACCAAAATACGTTTGAAAATATGGAGCCTTCGATTGCTTGGGCAAAATAGTTAAAGTTGCAATAATCCTGCTTTATATAATGTATTTACAGGCTTGTTATCCCAAAATAATTCAAAATCTGTTAATCCTGCTTTTTCGTAATTTTCTTTTACTTCTTGCAACGTATAGGTTTTTGCATTAGTAATATGCAAATCATTCAACATTGCACAAAACCAAAGCCCTTGCTCTTTATCTACTTTAATGTTTAGGGTTTCTTTTTTTGTTTCAAAAGTTATAGAGCATATCTCCCATTGATTACCTTTTTTTGCTTTTACACTTATTTCTATCGCAGGTTTAGTGCCAAGCCAAATAATTTTGGTATTAGGCTTGGCTTCTATATATTCTTCCTCATTTAAAATTTGAGAAATATAATTTGGTGCAATGGTTGTTTTAGGCACTTTAAAATCGAACCATTTATTTAGTGGCACATCAAAACAAGCACCATACATGTAATTAAGTAATGATTTTTTTAACCCAAACCCAAAACTCTCATGATTGGCTCCGGTAGGGTCAACATGAATAATATCATTGTTGGCAAAACTTCCCATTTCATTATTTAGTTTTTGTACTCCATATTTTTCCGGATTCAATCCTATTGGGCTATGAGCTGTCATGGTAAACAAATGCCAAAAGCCCGATTGTAAAATTCCGGTTTCAAACATTTGCCTTACCATCTCCAGCGAATCAATGGTTTCCTGCGTTGTTTGTGTAGGAAAACCATACATTAAATAAGCATGCACCATTATGCCTGCCTCGGTAAAATGCTTGTTAACTTTTGCTACCTGTGCTACCGAAATTCCTTTATCAATTAATGTTAACAATCTGTCACTTGCAACCTCTAATCCACCCGACACAGCTATACATCCTGCTTCTTTCAACAATAAACATAAATCTCTGGTAAAACTTTTTTCGAAACCGAATGTTTGCCCACCAGCTTACAACCAATTTACGCTTAATAATTTCTAAAGATAAAGCCCTCATTATAGAAGGCGGTGCAGCCTCGTCTACAAAGTGAAAACCGGTTTGCCCTGTTTGTGCAATCATTTCTTCCATTCTATTGCACAATAGCTCTGCTGCAATAGGTTCGTAGTTTTTTATGTAATCTAAACTGATATCACAAAAGGTGCATTTTGCCCAATAACAACCATGCGCCATCGTTAGTTTGTTCCAGCGGCCATTGCTCCATAAACTATGCATTGGGTTGGCAACTTCAATTGCCGAAATATATTTATCCAGCAACAAATCGCTATAATCGGGTGTACCAATTTGTCCTTGTTTATAATCTGTGCAACTGGTATTATTTATATATTGTACTGCGCCATCAATTAAAGTAAATGTCCTTTTAATTCAGTTATTGCTTTATTGCCTTCAATAAAAGCAACAAGGTTTTCTAAAGGGGCTTCACCATCATCTAAGGTTATAAAATCGTAAAACTCAAAAACTCTTTTATCGGTTAGCGAACGAAGTTCTGTATTGGCAAAACCGCCGCCCATACACACTTTTATAGATGGATATTGTTTTTTAATCCATTGCCCACAGCGCAAGGAGCTGTATAAATTGCCTGGGAAAGGTACAGACAGGCAAACCATTTTGGGTTGCACTGTTTCAACTTTCTCTTTTAAAATATTTAGTAATATGTTATCAATGTACGTATGCTCCTTTTGCAATTCATTATATAATTCATCAAAGCTATTGGCGCTTCTTGCCAGTTTCTCCGCATAACGACTAAATCCAAAATGCTCATCCGCACATTCTTTAATTAAATCAGATAAATCTTCCAGATACAACGTTGCAAGATGCTTAGCCTTATCTTGATTACCCATTGTTCCAAAAGCCCACGTCAAATCATCTGTTTGCAAAAAACGGCTAGCCTCAGGCAAAAAATTACGTTTACAAATTAAAGGTGCAAATTCCGGATTATTCCCCTGCAAAAAATGTATTACAGTATCAATTGTATGTATATATTCTTCTTGCAAAGCAATAATACGTTTTGCGTTTTGGGATATTTCGTTCTTAGTATGTATAGATGAAAATAAATTTTGCAGCCCTTTTTTACTAAAGAGTTTAATTATTACTTCAATTCCAAAATCTGCCTGAAAGGCGTTGATGTTTTTTGTATTTAAGAAACCTTTTAAATATGCCGTTGCCGGATACGGTGTATTTAGCTGCGTAAATGGCGGAGTAATTAATAAAACGGTTGTGTTCAACAATAAAAATTTAAAAGCAAATTTAAGTGAATTAAGTTATTGGTTTTTGCAAGAATCTCTTAGCATTTGCATATAAACCAATCCTTTTTGTTGAGCAAAATTTATATTGTTTTGCGGTATCGCATCAGGATTTTTAAAGGCCACTAAAGCCTCGTCTATACTTGTTTCCCGTATTAAATGCAGCATTGGGTATATAGATCGGTTAGTATAATTGGCAGCATCATTTTCCTTTGCCCCTGCAAATAAATAATTGGGATGAAAGCTTGCAACCTGATAAATTCCTTCGTATCCGCTTTCTTGCAACAGCATTTCGGCGTCATCCACTAAATGTAAATAATCGGCAAAGTGGCTGAACGCATGTGAAAATATTAAAAAACTTGTTTCAATGTTTTCGTTATCATCTAAATAAACAAGTGCTTTTAAAAATACTTCCAAACATACTTGTTCCTTCAAGCTTTTTTCTACCTGATAATGTACTTTTTGCTGCTTAACTACTTTAGCAGCAAAAGGGCAAAAATTGCAACCAATAACAACTTCATTTATCCATTTTTTTGTTTCATCAATTACTTGTTGGCTTTGCTGCATTTAATTATTTTAAAACATAAATCTAACTGTAAATAATTTTACCGGTTAAATTAGTTTTCTTTGCAGCAATTATGGCTTTATTTATTTCTTCGTTAAACTCGGGTAGCAATGGCAATTGCTATTATGTAGGAAGCAGTACAGATGCTGTGTTGGTAGATGTTGGCCTTAGTTGCAGGGAGACCGAAAAGCGTATGAAACAGGTGGGCCTCGCTATGCAAACTGTAAAAGCCATTTTTGTATCGCATGAACATGGCGATCATATTAAAGAGTATCTGTATTAGCAAATAAATACAACTTACCTGTTTACATTACTAAGAAAACAGCAAGTAATGGCCCAAGATTAATAGGGCATTTGGCAAAATACTTTACTTCAAATCAATCTATTGTTATTGGAAACATAACAATAACGGCATTTGAAAAACAGCATGATGCCATAGACCCACATAGTTTTATTATAAGCCATAATGAAACAACTGTAGGTGTATTTACTGATATTGGCGTGGCATGCAACAACCTTAAAACACATTTTGCCAAATGCCATGCAGCATTTTTAGAGGCCAATTATGATGATGAAATGCTTGAAACAGGAAAATACCCATTGCATTTAAAAAACAGGATACGTGGAGATCAGGGGCATTATCTAACAAACAAGCATTGGAATTGTTTACAACGCAAAAAAGCTCCGGCTTATCACATTTAATACTATCACACTTATCAAAAGAAAATAATAAAATAGAGTTAGTTCAGGAGTTGTTTAATAAACATGCAAATGGCACATCTGTAATTATTGCATCTCGTTATCAACCAACGGAGGTTTATAAAATTTGTTTGGGAAATGATGACACTAATAAAAATAAGGTATTAGCAAAACCTGTACAGTTAGATTTATTTTAATTTTTGTCGTATTAAAAAATCGATGACTTCTTATTTAAAGAAGTCATCGATTAAAAGGTATAATGCTATTTTTATCCCATATTTACATCATCGGCAGTTGGGCCATACAAACCTGGTACTTTATTGCCTGTTGCTCTTAAATAAACTACTAATTCGCCTCTGTGATGGTACAAATGATTAAATAAAAAGCCTCTAACAACAGTTATACGTGGCATTGGAGGAAAACCACCAATCTGTCCGTTAAAGTGCATTGCCCACATATTCATCATAGTATCGTCTTTTGCATTTTCTAAAACGGCTTGTGCTTTTTTTACATTTTCTTCAAATTTGGCAACAATGTTTGCAGCTTTTGTAATATCTCCTTTATCATACTTGTACTCCGTCATTTCCATCACATCTTGGTTAAATGTTGGGTCAAACCAATTGTAAACTTCTGCAATGTGCGATGCTAATTGGCCGGTTGTCCAGTTTTTTTCACTTGGTTTATAATCCAAAGCACTATCCGGTATTGCGTTTAATAATTTACGGGTATTTTCTGCTTCATGCAAAAATTCGCCCAACAATGCTTGTACAATCATAATTAATAATTTTAGATACTAAAATAGAAAAATGAATTTTAAAAAGCTAATTATAAATTACCGCTTATATAATATTTACAATTTAATAACCTACTTAAATCTCTACCTATATTTATTTAAAAAACCGATATGTCCATTTTACTAAAAATATATTTCCGGCTTGCTCTGCAAATGCGTTATCTACAAGCTTTTAGATAAATCGTCGAAAGCATTTTGTATATTTCCCTGACCCATAACAAAAATAATTCGGTTCCCGGCCTATACTCCCATCGGTCTACTAAATTATTTCTTAATTGTATATGGCATAGGATGCAATCACTTCAAATTTTTATTCCTGTTTTTCTTCACTAACTATTTTTATAATAACCATATTACTTAGTAAATGAATTATACAATTAAAACTGGTTATTGTGTAATACTAAACGTTTGATAATGCTTGACCTTTACCTTGTTGAGTTTAACTATCAGTTTAAAACTAAGTATTTAAAATGTAATAAAGAGTTTAACACCTAGTATAAAATTTTGGTAAAACTATAATTTATTTAAAGTAAAATATTAAAAATCATGAAAAAAAAATTGATTCCAATGGTATTATTATTCGCCATTTTTTTTACAGTATCGTTTTCTGCTACAGCACAGATATATGTAAAAATTCGCCCAACCATTCAAATTACACCCAGACCTGCACAACCTAGTCCTTCGCATGTATGGATTGATGAAGATTGGGAGCAAAATGATGGAACTTATAGGTATTCCGGCGGACGTTGCGTAGTTCCACCACGTTCAGGATATTATAGAAAACCCGGGCATTGGCAAAAAACTCGACGTGGCAACAGATGGATACAAGGAAGGTGGTCAAAGCCTGCCAGGCATCACAGATATTAATTGAGGGCGCTTATAAATTGAGCAAAAAGTATAGGCCCAAAGTGTTTCACCAAAAGTGGAACACTTTTTTTATGTAATTACAACACCGTTTCCGCTTCATAAGTAATTTGTATTTTTAGTTCCTATATTTACAAAGCATGTTAGTATAAAAAAGAAATAGTATTATCGTTTTTTTTAACCGGCAAATTATATGCTGGCTAATGTGATTGCATAGATGTTAAAAATTTTAATTTCAACGATATAAAATTTATTTTGAGTAATACTTATACCGAGTTATGATTATAAAGATAATTACAGTAATTGCAATGGCTACTTTTGAAATTTATGCTGCATTAGGCACGGCTCATGCTTTTGGAATGGATACATGGGTTATTTTATTTTGCCTGTTAACAGGTGGTATAGCCGGTGTTTTTATTGCTGCTTTTTTAGGCAAAAAAATTGAAGATTTTATTAATAAAAAATTCAGAAAAAGCACAACTGTAAAGCCTAAAACCGGGCTTATTCATAAAATATGGACTAAATATGGATTAATAGGTTTGGGTACAATTGGTACATTCTTTTTGGGGGCACCGGCTGCAATAGGTGTTGGTGTTGATTTAATGCCGATATGAAAAAACTTGTACCTCTTTGTGTAATAACTGTTATTGCCCGCTGTTTTGCATTTACATTTTTAGGCGATTTTGTTAAGGGGTTGTTTTAACGAAATTTTCCCTCGCTACTTTAAATTTAAAAATGTCTATTTTTTACCACTTAACAACCTCATAATAATTTCATCTTTACTGCATAAAATTAAAAATTATGCAACGTAAAAAATTCATTACTGCTACGCTTCTAGCTATGCCAACATTACTTTGGGCAAAAAATGCATTAGCGAAAACAAAACTTGCCACTGATACAGAACCTTTTATTGTCGACGCAGGCAAATCACGTTTTGGGGAAGTGGTTAAATTTTTAGGTGTTCACCCCAATGATTTAAAAATTTCATCTAAAGACACTAATGGACAACTATCGGTTTTTGAATATACAGGACTAGGGAAAGTAGGTCCAATGTTACATATTCATTTTGATCAAGATGAGATATTTACTGTAATTGAAGGTCAGTATCGATTTGTAGTAGGCAATGAAATGCATGTTTTAACAAAGGGGCAGACAATATTTTTACCACGAAATGTAGCACATACTTGGATTCAACTTACGGATAGAGGTAAGTTAATTTACTTTTTGCAGCCTGCAGGGAAAATGGAAGAGTTTTTTTCGTATATGAATAATTTAAAAGCGAAACCATCCCAAGAGCAAATGGATCAAATTCATGCAGAACATGGAATGAAAGTTGTAGGTCCACCCTTAACTCTATAAATTTTTTGTACCTTACTATTTAAAAAAAATACTACAATTATTTGTTACTAAAGATTTTATACCTGCACAGGATGTACAGGAGTTTGTTCAACTGTATCGCATTGTTCATCTTAAATTTGAACATGGCGAACAAGTGCCCTTTAAAGCCTATCCACCAAGGCCAGAGCAATGTTTGGCATTTTATCCTTTTGATACAGAAACAATTGAATATAATAGTTCGGGTGCACTTATAAAGGATATTCCTGTTGTATTGTATGGACAATTTACGCAAGTAACCAAACGCATTATTGGAAATAACTTTCTTGTTTTTCAAATTATTTTTAATCCGGGAAGTTTATTCCGATTAACGGGTATGCCTTCTTATGAAATTAACAATCAATATTTGGATGCAGCACTATTTTTTTCTAATCAAATTAAACAAATAAATGAGCAATTTTATTTTGCAAAAGATTACGCTGAAATGATTGATGTTGCCAATATATTTATTCGAACTCTTATAAAAAAACAAAAAAAAGAAACTCAATTGATTGATCAGGTTTGCAAACTATTATTAACCAATAAACAAAACTTAACGTTACCACAAATTGCAAAGGAGGCCTGCCTTAGTTCAAAACAATTGGAACGAAAGTTTAAAGAAAGAACCGGTGTAAACCCTAAACTATTTGAACGGCTCATTCGTTTTGATAATGCATTTCGTTTAAAAAACACACAATCACAAATGGATTGGTTACGAATTGCTATGGAATGTAATTATCATGACTACCAGCATCTATCAAAAGAATACAAAGACTTTACAAGCCTCTCCCCTACTGCATTTCATAATATTGAAGCAAAAGCTCCTGAAAGAATATTAGGGTTAAGTGAAGGATTTAATAATTAAGGAATTATAGCAACGGTAAATAAAAAAAATCATTCTATACTTTCCACTACATAAATTAAAGAGTTAATTTCTACCAATACACCTGCCTTTAAACTCATGATTTTTTTTCCTAATGGTGATTGTGCAGAAATTGCCATTACCGGAATTCCATCTACTACGGCTTTCCCTAATGCCGTACTTAAATAAAAATAGCCCTTGTTTGTTTTAACAAGACTTCCATTTAAAATAACAGGCGTTGTAATTGCAGGGTTTAGTTTTTCTAAAACTGCTTTTTGTTCCAGCATTTCTGCAAGTTGAGTTCGTGTATTTGCCTGCTCAATTTGCAACATGGCTAAGGCTGTTTCATGCTTATCGCCAGCCGTACTTTTTGTTTCGTTGGTACTACTTTCTTTTAAGTCGGCCATCACATTGTTAAGCAGCCCTATTTTTTCATTAATTATTTGCAGATAATGCCGGTGTATTTTTTCTTTAAATGTCATTTTATATTTATACCATACAAATTAAAGCATTTGGGAATTACTGAAACAAAAAAGCCATTTGATGTAAACAAATGGCCTTTGTAAATATAAACTTGTACTTATATTTTAATAATTTTTTGCAGCACAGCAACTCCTTCGCAACTTACTTTAATTATATACATTCCGGCACTTAGTTGGCTAATATTAAAAATTTGCTTTTTAGTACTATTGGCAATTTCTACTTTTTTTACTGGTATACCAGCCTGATTAATTATTTCGTAAATAATTTTTTTGTTTTGCCAGCCATTGGGTATTGCTATATGTATTTCATTACTAACCGGATTGGGATATGTAGTAATTAATAATGCATCTACTGCTGCTTTATCTATCTGTACTTTTCTTACCTCCGAAGTCTGGCTTTTTCCATTATTATCTATCGTTAGTAACCGATAATATATATACTCGGCCTGACTTTGATTAATATGATCGGTATAACTATAGTTTGCATAATTGTTTGCACTTATTTGCGAAAATACTATTGCAGCATTGGTAAAATGTATACCATCTAAACTTTTTTCTACTATAAAATGGCTTACATTTAATTCATTCGTTGTTATCCATTTTACATCTACTTTATTATTATTTAATAGTGCAGTAAAGTTTATAAAGCTTAACAGGAAGTATTGTATTGGGCTTAAATCCGGCATCAAATGAATGATTCCAGTTACCCATTGGCACATTTATGCTTGATATTGTACCGTTAACAGGATCGCTATCTAATTCATCATCTCCTCCTACATTGCAAGTAGTGGGCGAATACCCATCAGGTGTTACAAACTCTACCTGATAATCATTAGTACCGTAATACCCCATTGGATCATAAAAGTAATATTTGCCCTCTGCATCAGTTGTCGTTGTAGCCAACAAGCCTCCTGTCGAGTTTTTTAATTTAACAGTTACATTAGGCAAGCCCGGTTCGCCAGTTTCGTAAATGCCATTACCATTATTATCTATCCAAACCATATCGCCTAAGCCATTAGCTTTCCACATGCCAATACCAATAGTGTTGTTTGTATTTGTGTTAGTTGCCCCTGTACCATCGGGTTCGGTGCCTGTTGCTAAAGTAATCGTTTGGGTAAAAATTTCAGTTGTTGCAAGGTCTTGTGTATGGCCATTATTATCGCCCATGATATTATTATCCGGGTCGCCGCCATAAACTGTTGTTTTGTAATGAGAGTAACCGGCATATAGTTTTACAAAATACTTACCTGCAGCTAAGCCGGTAAATGAAAACTCTCCATTATAATTTGTGGTAGTTGTTTTTGTAGTAAAGCCTGCATCTGCAATGCCATTATCATCGTTATCCTGATAAAGGTAAACGGTATAACCACTTGCTACAGGTTCGCCACTATCTCTGCTGCCATTATCGTTTAAATCCCACCAAACAAAATTGCCTAAGCCTACTGTTTGGGAAATTGCCGATTTAGAAAAAATAAGAACAGGGTTGCAATACAAAATGTAATCGCTTTCATTGTTTTCAATGTTTAGTTTAAGAAAAAACCAATAATTTGTTTTTGAACTTAACCTAAGAACACATTGAAACTAACTCATATATAATCACTGAAAAAAGGGGTAAGAATTTCCCAAAACGGTGTGTATATTTTCTTGTCAGGTTCGCTGCTTTCTTTAGGATTCGTTCGATTCAGAGTACAAATGTAATATGGATTATTTTAATATGCAAGTTTTTGACAGGTGTTTTTACAAAAAAGACCGTATTTTCTGAAAATAAATAATGAATAAGCTGATTATCATTTATTTATAAAGATTGATAGTGAAGTATAAATAGCATGTTCGTTGCAATTTGTGGGGTACTCAGCTACTTTTTAGTAAATTATTTGGGAATTCTACGAAAGAAAATATGATTTTACTGTGCTTGATACAAAGCCCGTTAAGCCTCCATTATATGTGGTGCCCATTGTTTTTCAAACGGTGCAGAATATTGATTGGCTTAATTTCTTGCATTGTTTTAATAATCAGTTCATTATCTTATTAAAATAGATGTGCATGTTTCATTTACACTTCGTCCATTATTTAATATGGCTACTACATGCCAAACATAGGTCCCGGTACTTTGCTTTGCCCCTTTAAAAGTACCATCCCACCCTTTATCGAGAGTGCCGGTAGAAAAAACAATTTGGCCGTAACGATTAAATACCTTGAATTGGTAAGACTTAATATCGCCAAAAACTTTCAACGTATTATTTTTAATATCTCCATTGGGCGTAAATGCAGATGGAACGTAAATATCAAAGTACCTTGGTAATGTTTTACCTGTAGCAGTTGATGCATTACTTGTTATGCAAGCAATTATACTGTTAGTAGCTTTTACATAAAGTGTGTAATTAGTATTCGCCAATAATCCTTTTAACAAATGATATGTACCATTTATACCTGAGCTTGGCGTAATATAATTAACACCATCGGTTGATACTAAATATCCATCGGCTCCTGTAACCGTCGACCAAGTAAATAATATTGAGCTGTCTGTAACGGTAGATACTGTTATTATTGGAGAAAAAAGTTTGTTATGTATTTGTACATCTGCATTTGTCTTTGCAGAAATGCAACCGAATGTATTAACAGCCTCGGCATAAAAAGTAGTAGCTCCCGGCAAAATTGGTGTTATAAATGTTGTGCCGGTAAAAACTGGCGTTCCTCCTGCTAAAGTATTGTACCAATTATATGTATACCCGGCTATTGGATTGCTAATAGCTAACGTAGCAGATTGATTTGCACAAATTAAAACAGGAGAAGTTACCAACGGTGCAGCAGGCGTTGGTGGTTGAGCATTAATGGTTACAGCAGTTATCGGCGAAATACATCCCAAAGCATTTACTGCCGTAATATTATATGTATTAGGTGTAAGATTTGAAAAAGTTAAACCACTTTGACAATTAGCTCCATTAATACAATATTGATAACCTGTACCCGTAGGTGCGGTGATAGTTATAGATCCTGTAGCAACTGTACAGGTAGGTTGAATAGCAGTAATTAATGCAGCAGCAACAGTTTGAACATGGATGGTAACCGGTACACGGTTGGGCAAAGTACAATTCAATGCAGATATAGTTTCCACATAAAGAGTTGTATCATTTAGTAAATTAGGTATGGTAATGCTTGTACCTGTACCTACTAAAATACCGCCTGTTGCTTGGTTATACCAGTTATAAGTAATTCCTGCAACTGGGTTTGTAATGGTTGCAGTACCACTGGTGTTTACACATATATCTGTAGTTTGTAATTGCGGTATAGGTGTAGAGTCGCTGGCAAAAGTGAAATAATCGGCATGGTTAAGATTTACTGCACTATATAGTTTTCCGCCGGAAGCCGTTAAAGTATATACTGTAGTTGCACCACTTGGAAAAGAGGGAATATCTGAAACTAATATTTTTGTAGTTGTAGCAGGTACAGATGCCTGATCTACGGCAATGGTAACATTTGATACTGTTCCGGTTTTACTTGCTCTCCATACCCGTTGCATACGATGCAAATTTCCACTTAAAGCACATTGATCAATAGTTGTGGAAGCGCCATTATCGCCTGTTAATAAAAACGAATAATCGTTGGTAAAAGTGTTGGTATTAGCAGCGTTTTCTAATGGAAAAATACCGCTTGCATATGTACCATTGTATAATGTTACTAAGGCAGATGTATTAATTGACTTAGATTGTTTTTGTGATAAAGCGGTTGCATCATCCCTTCCAATGCCGGTAATATTATTTGCATAGCCGGAGAAAAGTGCTCTGTTCCAAATTATGGATGCGTTTGATGCTACGTAATCGTTATTATTTATGGCAGCCTGATCTAAAGTAAAGCCATATTTTACCGCTAAATAAGATTCGATTTTGTTTCTTTCAGCAGCGGTTAATGTGTTTGAATAAATAATCAATTCGGCAATATCTACTTTACAAGCAAGGTTTAAAAGATTTTCGTTACCCACAACTATTTTGGTTGTTGCTGCTGCAAAATTTCCCGGGCCGGGTATAGCAATTGTATGATCATCTGCGCCATTTAATCGGTTTACAGATGTTGTGGCATTGGCATAGGCAGTAGAAAGCGTATGTTTATTTAGAATATTTGTTACACCAACATTTTGACCGGCTGTGGCCGGATTTGCCTTTGGAAAATCGAACCTTAGTTTACCTGCAGCATTCTCAAAACCAAGCCGTGCAGTAGATCCATTAAAATCGGTTTCCCATTTAAGCCATACAACACCCGATTTTAAATTAAGCACCTGAAAACGGTAACATTACTGTTACTTACCAATGCTGTGCCTAAAAAATTATTTGCGCTAGATAAGGAATTAGTTAGACCATCAAAACTTAAATAGGGATTAAAGTTTACACCAGCAGGTATTAGTGTTGGCCCGGTTTGCACATTTGCAGTACCTGCAAGCGGTTGTATTGTAAAATTGCCTGTAACATTTGCACCGGAAGTTTCTTGCCACTGTGTAACAACTGTGCCCATTGTGGTTACTCCATTATCGCCACGTAACCACATTTTATTATTAGCCGATATTCCACCGGGAGATTGAGCATTAAGTAAATTAGTAACCAAAACTAAAACAGTGAGCAGTAAATTTCTTAACATAGTTTATCTCATTAGCAAAGCATAAGATAAAACTTTTTTTGTTATTGCGAAAATTTGTGACTTAAACTAAGCATGTTGCAACATTATAGGTTTTTAATTTTAAACACATTTTTCAGGTAAGTAAAATAAGACAGGAATATAAAAAGCCGCCACTTTTTAAAGTAGCGGCCAACATTTTTAGCTCAATTTACAAGTTTGATTTTAAACAAACTATCTATAATAAATGGCTTATTAAACCAATTTATATTTAATATTTTTTACCACGATTTAACACCTCTTCCTCCATTTGTTGGACTCCTGACAGTACTACCACTACCACTACCAATGCGATAGCTCACTATTTGGGCACCACTATATGAGCCCCCTTTTTGGGTTAATCCTGCATAGGCCGTAACGCCAGTTACACCGCCATAAACAGTATTAGGTGTAGTTACAGTTGCGTTGCCGTTTATACCGGGCCAATAATCTTCATCGGCCTCACCATTTGCATTTAGTTCGCCATTGCCATTAATACCAGTAAAACTTCTACCAGCCAAACCTCCACTGGCTACCATATATTCATTCACATTACCTGTCATGTCTAAAACTCCATAATAGGTAGCACCTGCCGAAATTCGGGTGGCATAAGCTGTAGCATGCATGCCAACTCTTGCACCTCCAGATGGGGAATAATACCCTCCATGTGTGGCATTTCCATTTAATACAGATCCTGTATAAGTAACGCCTTCCGTAGCTGTACCAGCATTATTAATTGAATAAGATACTCTTGATATAGCAGTATCGCCCCAGGCATATTCATTTTTTTTGGGAGTAAGTGGCCCTCTGCAAGCTTTCTCGTATTCAAAATCCGTCATCGGTCTAAGTGCCGCCCAGTCTAAAAATGCCAATAAATCCATACCTGTTACAGATCCGCAAGCTAACCATTCTGCAAAACAGCCATATACTGCAGGTGTTGTAGACGCAACCCCGGGAGTGGTTATTGTTATTGAATTTCTAAGAAATGCTGCAAGTGCATAGGTGCCTGCAGTACTATTAGGCGCAACTACAGTTCTGCTAATTTGTTGTGTGTAAGTTAAGCAGTTTAAAAAATCCTTGTATGCACCTTGCGATAACTCATGTTTCATCATATAATTATTGCCTACTGTTGTTGCATAGCCAATTGGAAAGCCAGTTGCCAAAGGTGTAGTGAGTGCATTATCGTTTAAATTACCTACTGCTGTTCCAAATGTTATGCCGCTAGCAACAGTATTTAAAAAATAGGGCACACTTGGAGTATTGCCTGAAAAATAGGAAAAAGTACTACCATTTCCATCTCCTAAATAATATGCAACATTTTGAGGTATCTGTACCATTTCTATTGCAAAAGAGCGAATATCAAAACTGCCGGGTAAGTTTACAACACCTACTTGTACGCCTGTAATACTTACATTACCATATCCGGTTGTAGAGCGATAAATCATAGCTCCTGTAGAGTCGGCAGCATTGATAGCAAAACCAGCAGAAATAACATTGTTATTCCCAGATAAATTTAAATGGTGCCATGCCCCGTCTAAATCTTTGAATTTAAAAAACACCCATGCTGCGTCATAATTGGTTGCGTTACGCCAAGAGTTTTCCCAAGACAGGTCAAAAGTTAAATACACGCCGGTAGCATTGGTGCCCGAAACAACATTGCTAATGTTTATATTATTGGCATACGTTGTAAAGGTTGTTAAAAAGAAAAATGCCACCACTAAAATTGCTTTGATAAATTTCATATTGGTTATTTTATTTGTTTAGTGTTTTAATATCAATTTTTATATTTAGTATAATGCCGAAATAGATAATTTTTTACCTGCCATAACTATTAATTTTGCTCCCGGCAAAAGTGTTTGTGGTACATTTAAAATACAAGTACTTGTTCCTATTGGATCAATGTAAATTGTAGCATATGAGGGTAAGTTTATAGGAGGAATAATATTGTCTTTCCAATTACCCGGAATATCCCAATTACCCGACCCTGTAAAAACATAAACATATTGGAGGCTATTTTGTCCAAAACCATCGCCCTGCCCACCTGCAAACCTTGTATTTGCAAAATTTAGTGGCAATTGTGTAGCCAACTTCAAACTAAACCCTTGCCCTTGCCCGCCCACATACATGGTATTTCCATTAGCTAAAGAAATGGCAGTAGCCGTAACCATTTGTTCTCCGTCTCCACTACCCCCTGCATATTGCGTATTACTAAAATTAAGTGACTGAGCCAATGATGTATTCATTTGCTCTCCATCTCCACTACCTCCTGCATAATTAGAGTTATTATAATTAAATAACACAGCATTTGAATTTGTCATTTGAAAACCATCACTACTACCACCAGCAAAACTAGTGTTGCCTGTGTTTAAAGAGATAGAAATACTACTAAGCATCTGTTGCCCGTCACCGTTACCTCCTGCAAAGTTTGTATTACTGTTATTTAATGATAAGGCAATTGAAGTAAGCATTTGCTCACCGTCTCCTGAGCCTCCGGCATATTGCGAATTACTATTATTGAGAGATACGGATGCAGAAGTTGCCATTTGTGTACCATCGTTCATTCCGCCAACAAAACCAGTATTTGAATTTGATAAGGAGATAGATGTTGCATGGTTGATTATTGACCCGGCACCGGCACCACCAACAAATTGCGCTACTGAGAATTGACTACTAAATAGAAGTATAAAAAATATTAGTCGCATAGCTATTTTAAAATCAGCCATAAACTTATGCATAATTTTACTAACATAATAAAGTTATTCTAAAACAGTATAATGCAAGAATTTTAAGGCTCTTACATACTAGTCTGAATTACTTTCCATTTCGGTATAATTCGTTTTAGAATTTTGGTTTCTTATTAAAACATTACAATCTATCCTTAAAATCTAAATTATTTTTCTTCAACGTTTCCTTCGCAATTTCATAACCTGCATCTGCATGACGGATAACTCCCATACCTGGGTCGTTGCGTAACACACGGCTAAGCCTGGCCGCTGCATCGGCAGTACCATCTGCCACTATTACCATACCACTGTGTATGCTATAGCCCATACCAACACCGCCACCATGGTGCAAACTTACCCAACTTGCTCCGCCGGCGGTATTCACCAATGCATTTAAAATAGGCCAATCGGCTACAGCATCGCTACCCTCTAACATTGCTTCGGTTTCCCGGTTGGGAGACGCTACGCTTCCTGTCTCTAAATGATCCCGGCCTATTACAATGGGTGCTTTTACTTTACCTGTACGTACTAATTCATTAAATGCTTGTCCTGCTTTTTCTCTGTCTCCCTGTCCTATCCAGCATATTCTTGCAGGTAATCCCTGAAAAGCAATTTTTTCCTTCGCCATTTTCATCCAGCGTTTTAAGCCAATATCGTTAGGGAAAGATTTAAAATCACTTCATCTGTAACGGCAATATCTTCGGGGTTACCACTAAGTGCAGCCCAGCGAAACGGGCCTTTGCCCTCACAAAATAATGGGCGTATATAGGCAGGTACAAAGCCCGGAAAAGCAAAGGGATCATGTGCAGTTAATCGGCAATCTTTAAGGTCACCTTTTATTTGTACAACTCTGTCTTCAAACTCTTTTGCCCTTGCTCTTATATTATTTCCATAATCGAAAGTGATTGCACCCGTATCCATCAACTGAAGCATTAGTTGCACATGTAGATACATGCTTTCATAGCTTAGATTAAGGTATTTTTCCTTATCTGTTTCTCGTAAAATATTTGCCTCCCCGTTAGTTAAGGTATGTGGTATATAACCAATCAATGGGTCATGTGCACTGGTTTGGTCGGTAAGTGTATCGGGTGTTACATTTCTTTCCATCAGGCGTTTCAGCAAGTGTACGGCATTACACAAAACACCAATACTTATAGCTTTGCCCTCGGCCTTATATTTTAATGCTGCATTTATGGCTGCATCAATATCTGTATATTTTTCATCAAGATATTTTGTTTCAATACGCTTATCAATTCGCCACTCCTCTACTTCGGCAATTAAACCCACTCCTTCGTTCATTGTAATGGCTAAAGGTTGTGCACCACCCATACCTCCAAGACCAGCGGTTACATTTAAGGTACCTTTAAGTGTACCGCCAAAATGTTTATTTGCAATGGCTGCATACGTTTCGTACGTGCCTTGTACAATACCCTGACTGCCTATGTATATCCAACTTCCGGCTGTCATTTGACCATACATCATCAGGCCTTTTTTTTCTAACTCGTCAAAGTGTTTCCAGTTAGCCCAGTTGGGCACTAATTGAGAGTTGCTTAATAAAACCCTTGGAGCGTCTTTATGTGTTTTTAAAATACCTACAGGCTTTCCACTTTGTATTAAAAGGCTTTCGTCGTTCTCTAATATTTTTAAAGCGGCTATAATATTATCTAGTGCTTCAAAATTTCGGGCTGCTTTTCCTCTGCCGCCATATACAATTAAATCATTGGGACGTTCTGCTACTTGGGGGTCAAGGTTATTTAATAGCATACGTAAAGCTGCTTCTTGTACCAGCCTTTGCAATTAAGTGTAGTACCTGTGGGAGTTTTGTATTTTATGGGATTGTAACTCATATTATATTTTTGTGTCCTGCCGATTACGCTGATATCGCTGATTTAAATTCTGCGTAATTAGGGTAATCGGTGGCAATTTATTTTCTTAAAAATTCTACTGCTTTCATCAAATCGGTGTGCAAAATTCTATCTTGCTCATTAAAGCTTACTTCTTTTCTAAATGCACTTACAATTTCTTCAATTTGTGGAGATGATTGTAAGGGTCGACGAAACTCTAATGCCTGTACTGCTGTTAATAATTCTATTGCCAATACTTTTTCTACATTATCAATTACTCGTTTGCATTTTGTAGCTGCATTGGCTCCCATGCTAACATGATCTTCCTGATTATTGCTACTTGGGATACTATCTACACTGGCAGGTGTACATAATTGTTTATTTTCACTTACAATGCCTGCTGCTGTGTATTGTGGTATCATAAAACCACTGTTTAACCCCGAATTTTTACTAAAAATGGAGGCAAGCCTCTTTGGCCGCTAATTAATTGATAGGTTCTTCTTTCACTAATACTTGCCAACTCACTCATGGCAATGCACAAAAATCTAAGGTTAGCGCCAAAGGTTGTCCGTGAAAATTTCCACCGCTTACAATTAAATCATCTTCGGGAAAAATGTTTGGATTATCGGTAACAGAATTGATTTCTTTTATAAAACATCCTGCACATAATTAACTGTGTCTTTTGTAGCGCCATGTACCTGCGGAATGCAACGGAAGCTGTAAGCATCCTGCACTTGTTGTTTTTGTGAAGCAATATTACTACCGTTCAACAACTCACGTATTGTTGCAGCTGTATCCACCTGACCTTTGTGGCTGCGTATGGCGTGTATTTTTTCGTTGAAGGGTTCCGTTGTGCAATCAAATGCATCTAACGAAATGCATGCAATTATATCGGCCCATTTAACAACCTATCAGCCTGTACTAAATTATACAATCCGTAAGCACTCATAAACTGTGTGCCATTTATTAACGCAAGTCCTTCTTTACTTTTTAGTTCGATGGGTTGCCAGCTAAACTTTTTGAGTACTTCTTTTGATGGTATTTTTTTCCTTCATGCCATACTTCACCTAAGCCTAACAGTGGCAAACTTAAATGGCTAAGTGGCGCTAAATCGCCACTGGCACCTAATGAGCCTTGCGTATATATTACGGGTAATACATCGGCATTGTACATATCCATCAATCGCTTTACAGTATTTATTTGTACGCCACTATGGCCATAACTAAGCGATTTTATTTTAAGCATCAACATTAGCTTAACTATGTCTTTTGGCACTTCTTCTCCCATTCCGCAGGCATGCGATTGTATTAAATTACTTTGTAACTGTTGTAATTGTGATTTATCAATTTTTACATTTTGCAAAAACCCAAAGCCTGTGTTAATGCCATAAAACAACTCATCGCCAGCGTCCATTTTTTTATCGAGATAATCTCTGCATGCTGTAATGCGATAATGTGCATCAAATGTTATGGATACCTGTTGATTAAACTGCAACAGATTTTTTATTTGCTGAAAATTAGTATGTTGTTTATCTAATGGCAAGTAGTTGTAACTCATACACCTTAATTCCTTAAAAGGAGAAATATTTGAAGTTAAAAAACGAATTTACGTTAAATTATTATACTGTTAAAAGTGCCTCTTTAGCTAAGTTGCAGAATCTGATTTATGTATTTCCAGCAAATCTCTGATAACTACACTGGCAGTGGTACAACCTACAATTGCAGGCATATATGAAATAGTTCCAATTATAGATTTTTTGGGATAGGCTTTTCGGTTACAATAATTTTTTCCTGCTCTACTCTTTCCGGACTAAATACAACTTTTACGCCTTTTTCTACACCAATTTTGTGCAAATACTTTCGTACATATCTGGCTAAATTGCATTGATAACTTTCGGAAATGTCGGCTACTTTTATTTGAGATGGATCAACTTTGCCTCCTGCACCTAATGCACTTACTACAGGAATATTTCTTTCTACACATGCTTTAATAAACCACACTTTTGGGCTTAACGTATCAATACAATCTACTGCATAATCAAACCCTCCTTTATCTAATATTTCATTGGTTCTTTCTTCCTTTATAAATTCATTTAAAACCGTCAATTCTATTTCAGGATTAATATCTTTTATCCTGACAGCCATAATATCTGCTTTAGACATCTTTTCGGTAGAATGCAATGCAACTATTTGCCTATTGGTATTGCTTAAGTCCACCACATCCCCATCTACAATAGTCATTTTACCAATACCTGCTCTGGCAATCATCTCGGCGCAAATACCACCTACTCCTCCAAGCCCTACCACTAAAACATTTTTGCCCATCAGGCGATAAATGCTTTCGTCATCCAACATTAGTTGTGTACGACTCATCCAGTATGGAATCATGCTAATTAAGAATTAAAAATTAGGAATCAGGAATTGTGAGCAAATTTATCACTAATGATGTAAAAATTCTAAAAAACTAAACTCTATACTGTACTTTTATTATATTGAATGCCTAACAAAATATTTTTTGCAATTAAACTTAAACATCTTTATGCGTAAAAAAAATAAAATTATTTTACTTATTGCTTATTGCTTATTACCTTTTGCCTCATTGGCACAAACAGTAAAATTATTGCACAGTGGCAATAAAATTAGCTTACGTGGTTTAAGTGTAGTAGATGATAAAACAATTTGGGTTAGCGGAAGTAGTGGAACAGTAGGACAATCATTAGATAGTGGTAATACCTGGAAATGGATGACTGTACAAGGTTTTGAAAAAACTGACTTTAGAGACATAGAAGCATTTGATAAAAAAACAGCTGTAATAATGGGCATTGCGTCTCCTGCATATATTTTAAAAACAAAAGACGGTGGCGAAACATGGAAAGTAGTGTACGAAAATAAAGACACTACCATGTTTTTAGATGCTATGGAGTTTTGGAACGAACAAAGCGGCATTGTAATTGGCGACCCATTAAAGGGCAAAATGTTTGTTGCCCGTACATTTGATGGTGGTAACACATGGCAACATCTGCCCTCAACTAAGTTACCCGAAGTTGCCGAGGGCGAAGCCTGCTTTGCCAGCAGCGGCACCAACATACGGAAACTAAATAAAAAAGAAGCAGTGTTTATTACAGGAGGAAAAAAATCGAGAATGTTTATACGAGATAACAAAATTGAAATGCCTATAATTCAAGGAACTGAAACAACAGGCGCTAATTCGCTTGCTGTAAAAAACAGTAAAACAATGATTGTTGTTGGTGGTGATTTTAATACAAAAGATAGCAGCACTAAAAATTGTATAATTACTACAGATGGCGGTAAAACATTTGCTACGCCGGCCATTCCTCCACACGGTTATAGAAGTTGTGTAGAGCATATTAAAAACGATAAATGGATTAGTTGTGGCTTAAATGGTGTAGATATTAGTACGGATAATGGCAATATATGGCAATGGATTAGCAAAGAAAGTTTTCATGCCTGCCGGAAGCTAAAAAGGGCAAGCTGTTTTTTTAGTGGTGGTAATGGAAGAATTGGGAAGTTGATTATGGAATGATGATGTGCTGATACTTAAATTGGATATAATTTGCTTTTGAAGCATTTAAGTACAAATAGGAACGGATAATTTCCAAGAAAATCCATAGCATCAACAAGAGTGAAACTAATAAAAATGGATAACTGTAATATACAATTATCCATTATCAATTCATTTCATATCTTATTTTAAAAACTCTGCCCTCTTTTTATATTCTAACGCTTTAGCAGCATTCCCTTTAAAATTATACATATCTTCCATAATGCTTAATGCATTTTTGTAATCAGCCTTTTCCCTTGCTTTGTACGTAGTAAGCTTGGCAAATTCTGAAGCAGCGGCATCTGCGTATTTAATACATTCATCTGCTCCTTTTGTAATTAAAGCTTTTTGATCGGCTTTGGCTTTAATATCAGCTGGTTTAGTGCCTTTAATTTTTGCAATCGTCTCTTGCATGTCGTAAACATTGTTATAAAGGCTACGAGCCATTAGCAAATTAGCATCGGCACTACCTTTAATTGCTATAGCATTTTTTATTGCAGTAGCAATTTTAGGTTTATTTGCTTCATAATCTGCTGGTCTTGGGTCTCCAACATAATTGTAGTTAAACAGCTCTACTGCGTAGTTATAAGCCAACGCATAGTTATTAGGGTTTTTAGGTAATAACTCTTCATATTTAGCAAACAAAGCAACCTTATCTTTTTTATCAATTTGATCAATTTCCAAATCAATCCAATACGGATCGGCAGGATAAAAAGATTTTGCCTTTGATATAATTGCATCATAAGCCGTTTTATTTTTTGCTGCCAAATATTTTTCTGCCAAATATTGATACATTTCTAAATGATCTGGTCCTTGCAAATTTATATCTGCTAATTTTTGATAGTAAGGCAGTGCTAAGTCATGCCTTTCTGCCAACCTTGCTGCCAAAGCTGTATTTTGTATTAGAGAAGTATCTACTGCACTAAATTTAAACCCATTATACTCATACCCTTTTTGTTTGATATAATCTTCAATAGAGCTGGCACTTTTAAAGCTTTCATAGGCAGCCATATAATCCTTCGCATTATACAATTTTGCAGCCTGATCAAAAAAACCATTATACAAATCAAATAATCTTACGTTGTTTTCTAAAACCATATAAACATTTTTTGCATCTAACTGTTGATATTTCTTTAATGCTTCAAATGCTTCCCATTTACAGTTAGTACATAAATTTTTAGTTTCGTCTTTTTTTGACACCTCATTATAAATTACCCCTTTGTAAAACCATCCATCTGCTTTTGCAGCATTTTTAGAATCGGCCATATATTTATCAATGGCTGTTTTAGCACCGGCATAATCGTTTTTATCAATAAATTTCTTAACATCATCCAAACTTTGTGCAAATAACATATTGCCACTTATTGCAAATGCAATAAAAAATAAAACTTTTTCATTTATCATTTTTTTTAATAGTTAAAGATATTAGTTATCTTAAATATCCAGATGAAATTCATCCTCTTTTTCATAAACCATGCCATACTTTTGTAAAAAAGTTGGTATTAGCTTTAACAGTAATTTATCAGTTAAAAAAGATGCTTAATTTACATCCTAATTTATTTAGTTGATTACACAAAATACCATGCAACAAATTCTTAGCCGAATAGATATTGTGGAAATTGTAGGCTCGTTTGTAAAACTTAAAAAAAGAGGCACAAACTACCTTGGCTTATGCCCTTTTCACAACGAAAAGTCGCCTTCCTTTACCGTATCTCCCTCTAAAGAAATTTACAAATGCTTTGGCTGCGGCAGAAGTGGCAATAGCGTAAGCTTTTTAATGGAGGCCGAAAAGTACAGCTACACGGAGGCTTTACGTTGGCTTGCAAATAAATATAATGTAGAAATTGAGGAAACCGAAACCAGTCCTGAATACAAACAACAACAACAAGTTGCCGATAGTCTTTACATCATTAATAATTTTGCTCAAAAATTCTTTTCATCCTATTTACTTGAAAGCGATGAAGGTAAAGATATTGGCCTTAGTTATTTAAAAGAAAGAGGTTTTAGGGAAGATACTATTAAAAATTTCAGCTTGGTTTTAACCCTGAAGCCCGGGATGGTTTTACAAAAGCAGCTTTGGCTGCACAGTACAATCAGGAGTTTTTAGTAAAAAGCGGATTAGTAAACAACCGGGATGGAAATTTGTACGATAATTACCGGGGACGTATCATTTTTCCGATACATAACCAAAGTGGCAAAGTACTGGGCTTTGGGGCTCGTATTATTAAAAGCAACGATAGAGCGCCTAAATATATTAATACCCCCGAAAACGAAATTTATGTAAAAAGTAAAGTTCTTTACGGCTCATATTTTGCCCGTATGGCCATTGATAAGGCCGACGAATGTTTATTGGTTGAAGGATATACAGATGTTATAAGCCTGCATCAGGCAGGTATAGAAAACGTTGTAGCCAGCGGCGGCACATCGCTTACACCAGATCAGTTAAGGTTAATAAAGAAATACACCAACAATCTTACCATTGTTTATGATGGCGATAGTGCAGGTATAAAAGCCGCCATACGTGGGCTAGATTTAGCTTTGGAAGAAAGCCTAAATGTAAATCTGGTACTAATACCCGATGGAGATGATCCGGATAGTTATGTAAACAAAGTAGGCACTGCAGCCTTCACCGGTTTTGTTGCTCAAAATAAAAAAGATGTAATTCTTTTTCAGTTAGATATTGCATTAAAAGATGCAGGTAACGATACAAATAAAAAATCGGCGATTGTAAACCATATTGCCGAAACTATTTCTAAAATTAATAAAACAGAAGATTTTACCAAGCAGCAGGATTATATAAAAAAATGTGCCGAAATTTTAAAGATTGAAGAAAGTGGGCTGCATGCTTTGGTTAATAAATTTATACGGGAAAAAGTTTATAAAGAAGAAAATAAAACTAACAGGCCAACAGAATTTACTGCTAATGAAGGTGATGCAGCATTTACTGATAACGATGATGCTTCGCTTTTATTTAGTAAAGACGAAATGCATGAAAGAGCAATGGTACGAAGCCTTTTAGAGTTTGGATTAAGAGATTGGAATGAAAATGAAAAAGTGGCCGAATATGTTTTTAATGAAATAGACGAAAACCAGTTGAACGAACTTATTGATAACAAAATGCTGGTGCAAATAGTTAAAACGTACAAAGCTTGGTACAATGCAGGAATAGAACCTACCAGTAAGAATTTTTTGTATCACGATGATGCTGAAATAAGTTCACTGGCGGTGAGTATTATGGATTTTTCGTACGAAATAAGCCCAAATTGGTCGGCACATTTTGAAGGGCATATACCAACCCGGGAAGAATTATACAAAGAAGAAGTTTTTAGTACGCTCAACTATTTAAAACTGCGTAAAATAAAAAGACTGATTGATGAAAACCAACGAGACATGGAAAAAAGCACATCTTCCGATGAGCAGCTCATTCTTTTGCAAACGCATCAACATTTAAAACAAATGGAAATGGAATTAACCAAACAATTGGGTACTGTAATTGTGCGATAATCTGTTACTTTTGGTTATGCGTTTTTTTACCTTCTGCTAATTTTTCTATAGTATTTAACAGGCGCTTTTGCTTGGTTTCTTCTTTTTTGGCGCTTAAAATCCACTCAACATACTCTCTTTTATGGCTAAATGACAAAGTATTGTAATTAGCCAAAGCAACTTTATTTTTGTTTAACAAAGCTTGCAATTCTGCAGGCGTTTCAATGGTTCTGTTGGTATAATCTACGCCGGGTGCAGGATTGGCACTTGAAAAATTCTCTTTTTAGTATCAATACTTTCGGGCCTTTTTACTCTAATTGCCGTCCATACACTATCCATAGCTATAGAGCGTACGGTTTCAAAGCCGTGTTTTGAAACACAATCCCAATTAGCATCTCTGCTTAAATCGCTGGCAATTTTTGAGGTTAGTTTTGGGTAGGCAATCCAAAATTTAGCGTCGGTATTCAATGCCGGAATAACATCTGCTAAAATATCTTTTAATTGTTTTTGGCTTACAGCAAACACTAAGGCAAAATCTATTTTACGGCTTTTTAAAAGCGGTGTTACATTTTTGGCAAACGAAAGTTTTACAAATTGTTTTTCTATAGAGGATGGTAATCCCTGAATGAGAAGATTTTTTTCGTCCTTTAGCTGAAGTTTTTCCAATAACGTTTGAGAAGACATAAGCCTACAAGCAGTTGGTTTATAAAAGAGTATACAAAGTTAATAAATTATTACGCTATTAAAAATAGCACAACATGTTTATTCAGTAGATGGGGTTTGTTATATGTACAAATTACATATTTATTTTAATAATTCAAATAAATGAGCACAAAAAACTCCACAACAAGTGGAGTTTTTTAAAAGTTTATACATAAAAATACTATCTAACAGGCCCAACCGGCTTATAATAACTCAATGCTTCAGGCATTAGTTTTGAAGCTCTCCTATCCTTCTTTCATCAGATGGGTGCGTAGCTAAAAACTCAGGTGGCTTTTGCCCGCCGCCGGCAGTACTCATACGTTGCCAAAAAGGAATAGCTTCGTTAGGGTTATAGCCTGCCATTGCAGCAAAATTTAATCCGTAATGATCGGCCTCCAGCTCTTGCTTACGTGAGTTAGGTAATAGTACACCTACCTGTGCCGCAGGTGCAAATACGTTATTAAAAATTGAGTTTGCTTTTTGATTGCCCGATGTAAAAATATTACCGGCAATTTCAAAACCTTGGGCTATAGCAACCTGGCTAATTCTTTCGTTGCCATGGTGTGTTACTGCATGAGCAATCTCATGCCCCATTACTACCGCCAATGCAGGCTCGTTTTGGGTTATAGGCAATAAACCTGTATATACAACCACTTTACCACCCGGCATACACCATGCATTTACATCTTTAGCATCTACAAGGTTAAACTCCCATTTGTAGTTTTCCAATTCTTTAGCCAACCCTTTGGTGGTATAATAATCAGTAATAGCTTTTGAAATACGCAAACCTACCCTTTGTACCATTTCGGCATCTTTATTAACTGTTTCGCTAAGTACTTTGTTGGTAGATAAAAAACTGCGATATTCGGTAAGTGCCTGCTCTTGCAATACACTTTCGGGAAATAATGTTAATTGCTTACGACCTGTAACAGCATTTTTACTGCAAGATGCAAGCAAACCTATTGTTGCAAACAATAAAATAACTTTTTCATTTTTTTGGGTTTTAATATTAGTATAATCAATTGGCATACCAAATTATATTTTGTTAAGTTACAAAATATAAATTATTGTTAAGTCGTATTTTTAATTGATAAGGTTGTACAACAAAAAGTTAATCATGCTTACGGCGTTCTCTTCTTCTATCTCTGTATTTTAAGATAGGTACTCTTGTTTCGATACCACGTAAAATGCGGCTTATATTTTTTTGATGTGTTACAATTACTAAAATGGCTACCAGCAAGGCAAATATCCTGTACATTAATTCATGCTCATTCCAAATCCAAAGTACACTTATTGGCAACATTACCGCACCTAATATGGAGCTTAATGAAACATATCTGGTAAGATAAAGAACCAGTAAAAACACTCCTACACAAGTTATGGCAACTACCGGTTGCACAGCCAATATCATCCCAAATAAAGTAGCAACGCCTTTGCCTCCTTTAAAATTGGCAAAAATGGGAAATATGTGCCCAATAACTGCTGATAAGCCCAACCCAATCATAAAATTGGTTCTTTCTAATTCGTTACTTAAATAAAATGGAAGAAAATTATACAAGGCAACAGCAGCCATCCCTTTTAAAATATCAAAAATCATTACAATGGTACCATACTTTTTGCCTAATACCCTAAACGTATTGGTGGCTCCCATGTTACCACTGCCGTAGTCACGAATATCTATACCAAAGTATTTTTTGCTGATAATTAATGCTGTAGGAATTGAGCCAATCAGGTATGCCAGTATGATAAGCGCTACTTCTTTCATCCGTTTTCCTTAGTTGAGTTGAAACACAAAGATACTACTTTATTAAAAAAATAACGTTAATTTAATAAACAAACACATGTAGATTATGCACTATATATGCACCGTAAACATACCCAATCGCCTTTTTGTAGCTGATTGATAATGCTAATGTTATGCATTGTAAGTGCAGCCTGCATTTGCGGAACATCTGTACCAAAAAAGCCACTTAAAATTATAGTTGCATTCGGCTTGCAAATCTTTGCTATACTGCCTGCCGAGGCTGTTAAAACGTTTAAGTTAATATTAGCCAAAACTATATCGTACTGCTTTGCCGTGTCAATACTATTGGCTAATGCAATTGAAATATCAGTACAATTATTGGCCTGTATATTCTCTTTAGCGTTATCAATACTCCATTCGTCGTTATCAATTGCATCAATAATTGTAGCGCCCATTTTATAGGAAAGAATAGCCAGCAAACCTGTACCTGTGCCAAAATCAAAAACAGATTTTTCGTTAAAATCCAACTTACTCATTTGTTGCATTACCAAAAATGTGGTGGCATGGTGGCCGGTGCCAAAACTCATTTTGGGTGTAATAATAATTTCGTGTTTTACATTCGTAATTGGTTGATGAAAAGATGCTCTTACAGCTGCAAAATCATCTACTATAACCGGTTCAAAACTACTCTCCCATTGTGCATTCCAGTTTTGTTGTGCAATAAGCTTTTGTTGGTATTGTAAAGGAATGGTGTTAATTATTTCATCTAAATCAGCTTGTACAAACTCTTCTTCTTTTATAAATGCTTTTAGTTGTTCGTCTTCTTCTTCAAAACCCTCAAAACCGGCATTGGCAAGCAAAGCCGTTAAAAGTTCGTTTTGCTCGGCAGACGTTTTTTGGAAACAAATTTGAATATAGTTCATACCATTAAATAATATTTTTACGCAACTTGATTTAGGAATAAAGGCAATCCGCTTTTCCAATCGCCATCAATATAAATTTCAAAAGAATACCTGCCGGGTTTTGTAAATTGAAGCTGATTAAAATTAACCACAAAGTTTATAGTAATTAATTGCCCGGTTGGCGGAGCTTGTATGTTAATATTGCCTTCAATTGGTTTAATTACTTCTTTGCCGTCAGTATCTATAAGCCGTAATTTAATAGTGTGCTCTCCTGCTTCTTTTGCCGAAAAACGTAAGCGGCAAGCAACAGTACAAGCCGGATGTTGTGCAGGGAATTGTTTAGCATTTATACTGTCGAAAGTGCCCACAATGGTAAGCTTAGATTGGTTATCCTGTGCAAAATCGCAAAGGGTAAAGATTTCTATTTCCATAAAATTATTTTTAAAGTTAAGATGCTGAATAATAAAGTTGTATCTAAAAAATTATCTTTTTATTTGCAGCAAAGTTAGGTCTCTTTCATATACATCATATGTACCCGAAGTTATACCTACACCATTGGGGTTAATAATAAAGCGATAATAATATGTTCCGGCAGGAAGATTACTATCTAAATAGCTAATATGCGATCCGTTACTATACCCAAGCACAGCACTACCTGCACCATTTGGTGTTTCTAAGTAACAAGAGCCACTGGTATAAGTTAGATTGGTGGGTGCTAAAAAAGCAGCCGTATTATCTCTTTGTAATGTTAAATAATATACACCCATTGAGCTGGAAGATCCATCTAAATTGCCTCCATAAACACGTACAAAGCCACTAATAAAAACTGCTGAATTGGCTATACCACTCCCGTCAGAAATGGTTATACTATTTACTGTACCATTTAAGGGATTTATAACCCCATTGGTAAAAGGAATGCTCTGTAACAAGGAAGAATGGGTGCCTATAGCATCTTGATTTACAAAATCGCCCTGAAAACGAATGCTTCCCTGTACATGTAATTTGTCGGTGGGTGTAGCTGTGCCAATACCTATTTTCCCTATAGAGTCAATCCGCATTGCTTCGGTATTATTGGTTTTAAAAACCAAATCTTCCAAATCGGTAGTACCAATAAAATGGGTGTTTTGAGATGTGCCGGCATTTCCGGCCTGTAACCAATTATTATTTACAGATGATTTTTCAATTAACTGCCAGTAGCCGTTTGTGTAATAATAAAAGCCTGCACTATCAGGAGCATCCTGATATATTAATAACCCTTCGGCAGGTGAAACAATTGCATTTTTGTTAGCCTTACTCATTCTGGGAACAAGCATTCCCTTATTATCACTTTTTACATCCAAAATAGCACTTGTGTGTGCATTACTCCCGTCGGTATTAACTGCTAATGATTGTGCATTGGAAGTACAAAAGCTAATGATGAAGAACGTACATATCGATACAGAAAAAAAAAGAGTTCTCCTCGTCATGACTAAATATTATGGGTTTTATGAAGAATATATAAATTTTAAAATAGTTTAGCAAGATAAGCAATTAATATAACGCAATTTTGAAACGTTAATGCCGTGGCCGGTGCTTTAGAGATGTAGTTTAGGGTACACCTAAAGCAATTTTAAGAAATAGTATACTTTAAGCACTCATAAATATACCTTACAGTGGGTATTTAACTTTTAGTAAGGTTCGTCTATTTTGCAGGTGTTAAATTTGATGACGAAGTAACTATTTATTAAAAAATTATTTTATGAAATTTTTTATCCTTTTTTTATTTACAATTTGTGCAATGTTGTTTTTGCCCAGGATTCTTTAAAGATTAATCCCAAATTGCATGCAAAATATCTTGTACCTGAAGTTGCCGGATTGTACATTGGCGCTCCTGAAGCCAGCGTTCAAAAAATTGCCGGTATTCAACAAACAGATGAAATTAATTACGAAAAAACATTTGCAAAAGGCAATGTACAAGACCTTACCTGTCAGGTAACATTCTCAGGCGAAAAAGCGATCTACGAATTTATAATTGAATATAAACCCGGCTTTAATTTAAAAGCGATGATGCTAAAAAAATATGGCCCAAAAAACAATGGTGATGAATGGCTTATTAAACTAAAAGATGGCTTAAAATTAAAAATATGGCAATATAAAAATAAACTGTGCATTGGCGATTCCAGGCAGTTTGAAAACGCAATAATGGCAGAATAGCATTGTTTTTTTATAGCATATAAGCTTGTGTTGCAAGTAATATAAAAATAATATATTTCTAATGAGCGATTGCCATACGAAAATAATGTAAAGCAATTTTATAAAAAAGCTGTGCATGGTAATTTCATGCACAGCTTTTTGCAACAGTCTATTTTTGAATACTTAAATTGGTTTTTTACCTTGTATAACTCTAAGAATAATTGCAATGGCTGCAATAACCAAAAGTATGTGTATTATACCGCCGGCATGGTAACCTAAGAATCCTATTACCCATAAAATAACCAATATAACTGCAACTGCATAAAGTAGATTTCCCATTTGTTTTAATTTTAATTATTAATAATTGTAGTTGTACGCCTATTGCTTTGCAGCCTCATTTTCGGCACCTTTTGTACCACCTCTGTTAGTAGCCTTAATGGTTGCAAATCTTATTTTTAATCCTGCAATTTTCATATTGTCGGCACTGGCTAAATCTTTTTCTACACTATTTTTCCTGGTATCTAGTGCTTCGTAAAGTACTTTAATTTCGTCCCAATCTTCTCTGGTATAACTATTCTTATTATCGGCAACAGTATTTACAAAATTTTTATAAACACTTAATATGTTTTTTGCAGTAACATAGTCAAATTTAATATCTGCACCTATTTTACCTTCGCCAAAAAGCCTGTTACGCAACGCTTGCCTGTAATCCGGTGCTACAGGAGTTGCAGGAGTTGTAGTATTCATTGTAATCTTTGGTTCTGCTTCTTTTTCTTTTAATTTTGTCTCATAGGCTTCTTTTAATTGAGCGTATTTAAGTTTACTTTCTGCAACTTTTGTTTTATCGGCAGTTTCAAGCAATCCCATTGAATTTTCTACTTTTATTACCCTTGCCTGATATCCGTCATTAACGGTTGACCAATTTGCGATTGTATAAACCGGATCTGCAGCTTTTACAGAGTCAACATAGTTATTTAAATTGGATGCATCAAGTTTAGCAGTTTCATTTGTTGAACTGTTGCAGGCAGATAAAGCAAAAGCTATTACCGTTGCTGCGATTAGTATTTCTTTTTTTTTCATTTTCTTATTTGTTTTGATAATTATGACTGGTAAATAAACTATATGTTTTTCCCTTTCATAAAGGTGGTGTTAATTACCGCATAAAATGTTATACCGTAGTTGTTAAAAGTTACATCATTCACACATTTTCGTAAAGCTGTGAATAATGTAATAATGTATGTCAATTGTATAACACTTTACAATCTATACTGGTTAAACTTTGTACCACGTTTATAGTAGTTACTCCGGTAATGATTAACAAATTATTTAACAGCTTAAGAGAACAAATTAAAATTTAAATTAAACAGTATGAAACGGATAAAAACAATTTCAATATTTCTACTTTTATTTAGTAGCTCAACATTTGCACAACAACTCGATTTATCCTTAATACCTTACCGGCAAGGTAATTTATGGGGATACGCCTATGCAGATAAAAGTATTGCTATAGCCCCCATTTTTCAAAATGCAAAATGGTTTTCTTACGGCTATGCTGCCGTTGAAAAAGGTAATAGATATGGTTACATAAACAAACAAGGTTTTTTGGTAATACCATATAAATTTTACGATGCAAAAGCATTTGTAAAAGGTTATTTTGATAGCGATGAAAAGCACAGTGCCGGTGGAAAAGTTATGCAAAATGAAGATTCGGTATTATTTGCCGGTGCAGTAATAAAATTAAATGGCATTGAAAGATGCATTGATACAAAAGGTCGTGTAATGACTAAATGCCCGGCTATAAATGAAAACAGACCAGATAATAATCAACCCATTTTAACGGTAACCAATCAAATTGTTTACAGTTTAAAAAGTGATGCAAATATTTTTGACAAATTGGTAGACGACTATCATCTGCCTAACAACAACAATACTTATTATATTGGTTTAAAAAACAATAAATACGGAGTTATAAACAATACTTTTGACATTATTGTTCCCTTCGAATACGACTCTATAAAAAGGGTAAATCTTAATGAAACCGTTTATCTACAGGTGCAAAAAAATGGTATGACAGGTTTGTATACCGGCACAGGAGATATTTTTTTGCAGGCAAACAAAACCAGACTTTCATATGCTACTCCAACAAAAGAAACGGTATATTTTATTGAATCGCAAAATGGAATTGCAAGATTAAGAGATGTAAATAATCAAGACTTAATTAATGCCGATTACTCCGACATTGCTTACGATGAAAACGGTGGTTTTATATTAACCTCAAGTGATAATTACAAAGGGTATTATTTTTTGGACAAAAAAATTATTAAGCCAAAATATTTGGAAGTAAGGTTAGTAAGAGGCGGAAATTTTTTATTAGTTAAAACAGTAACGGGTAAAGCAGGCTATGTAAATGCTGACGGAGTGGAGTATTTTACAGAATAGCATTAAAAAATAGAAATAATGCCGGGTTTATGCATTATAAACCCGGCATTTAAATTACTATCATTGAAAAACCCGAATTTTAAAAAATACCTGCCGAATTTAATATCACCACTACTTCTCCTCCACAATTAGTTACACCATTTACTACTTAAGCATTTGTTTGCTGCATGAAAATGTAATACAGCATGCTGTTAAATGATTGGCTTATATAATATTTCTCATAAATGCTGATGGGAAATATCAGTTTAAAACATAACATTAGTCATATATTTTACATATCAAAGTATTTATTTTCGATAATCTTTTTTATTATTATTTTTAAATAAATTTTTTAGATTATGAAAAGAACTTACTGGATAAACGTTACTAATGTAGATAACAGGCTGGTTATATATTTAAACGGCGAAACGCTTTGGGATAGTGGCATTGTACACGACGATCCTGAAATGAATCATTTTATAGACATAACATTACCGCTAAAAGAACATCCAAATCAATCAAACGAACTGATATTCGAAGGATTTAATGATGATTATCATGCAAGTATTAAAGATGATAATGTTGAGCTAAAATCTTGGCATTTTGGATACCGTGTATTTAGAAAAGTAGAAGATGCGGAAGGAAACGTTATTAGTGAAGAAGATATGCTTAAACCCTATAACGAAAAGCATATGAGTAATCCAAACATTAGAGCAATAAACAACAGTTACATTATTGTAGCCAGTAAGGAAGGCGAAGGTTTTAAAGTAATTTCAAACTCTTTATCGCAGCATTTTTATAATTAAAATATAGCCGGGCATTTAATTTCCAATATGCAAGAATTAAACCAGAGTTGATATTTTGTTTTAAAGAAATTGTTAAGGGTTGACTTTGTTCAACCCTTAACAATTTTAAGCATTTAATTACTGTTGTACATACACATAATTTATGCTTTTATCATGTGCAAATACCTGTCTTTATTATCAATAATTGCCCAAAGATTTATGATGGCAAATACTGCAGGGACAGCCAGGCCTGCAGGGTCAAACGTTAAGTGATGTACAATTATACCTACCATTACCGGTAAAATTACAATAGCACCCAATGCCCTGGTCTTTGGAATAGCAATTAACAAGCCACCAATTATTTCCACAATACCAATTAAAGGCATTAGCCATTTAATAGTACCAAATGCCCCAAACAACGTTTTTGTTGCTCTGTTAACTCCGGCATTGGCATAAATGGAACTAGTTTATTAGCTCCAAACACTATCATCCCCAATCCAAAAGTACGCATAGCACCATTAAAATTTTATCTTTCATACATAATTAGTTTTAGTAAATTAAATATACAATTTATTTTTTTACTTAATAATTTTAAAGGCTATTTATATCTTCGTACAATGAAGCTATTTTTACCATTACTGATAATCTTTTTTTTAAGTACACAGCAAAATTCTACTGCCCAATGCAATAGCACAAACGCTTTATTGTTTCAAGATTTTGAAGGTTATAGCGTATCCAATCCTCCACCGGGATGGATTACTAAAAATGTTGATTACGATGCATTTAGTACTTTTCTTGCTTATAGTGGTACTAAACGATTAGGCATGAATGATGTAAATGATTCAATTATTACGCCGTTAGTTAGCTGCCCTAATCAAATTAATTTTTATTGGCGTGCCTCGGGTGCCAGCAGCAGTTGGGTGGTACAAATTCAATACAGTACAGATTTAGCAAACTGGACAACAATTGACAATATTACCACAACAGGAAGTGGTAGTCCAATTACATATCAACTTAAAACCATTGCTTTTCCAAACAACATATTAACTCCACCGTTTGGGGTTTACATTCGCTGGAATATGACATCCAGAGTAAGTGGTACTTTTTATTTAGATGATGTGTGTATGCTGCAAGGTGTTTGCCATGCGGTAGCAACACAACTAAGATTTACGCAATACACCAGTAACTGTGTACCATCCGGTATCCCTTTTTCGGCACAGGTGTGTGCTACAGATAATAACGGTTTTACCGATACTACTTTTACCAACACCATTACATTAAGTACAAGTAGTCCCGGTACTTTGGGAGGCACGTTAAGTGTAAATGCTGTTGCAGGTTGTGCTACATTTAATAATGTTACTTACTCCGGCGTATCACCATTAAGCATAACTGCACAGTCAGGTTCCTTTACATCCCCTGTGCCTTTAACAGGCTTAAATATTCAAACTACCTGTCCCAATGTAGATACACTAAAAGTTGTTACTTACAATCTTTTAAATTTTCCTTTAGGAGGTGTTTATGCATTAGGCGGTGCTTGTACGCTACAGGAGCCAGGCCCTAACAGATGGGACACTTTGAAATATATTATGGAATACATGCAGCCGGATATTTTAATAGTACAAGAATTGCAAACAGAACTAGGAGCCGATATGGTTTTGAGCAATGCCCTAAATGTAAATGGTGTTACACATTATGCCCGTGCCCCTTACATACCCAACCGCAGTACAGCCAACACAAAATACAATAATGAATTATTTTATAATACCGATAAATTAACACTTTATAATACCACTACCATTGGCACGTCTATCAGAGACTGTTGTGTTTATACTTTGTATTGCAAAGATCCGCAACTAAATGCCCACCACGATACTACATTTATTGATATGTATTGTATGCATACAAAAGCAAAAGGACTTGGGGCTGCTCAGGCTACTTTAGATAGCATACAAAGAGCTGCCGACTGCCAAAAAGTAATGGACACAATACGGTTGCGGCAAACAACCAATAGAAATGCAATTTTGGGTGGTGACTTAAATTTGTACTCAAGTAACGAAGGCGCTTTTCAAAATTTAACCACAGGGCTATATAAATTTAATGACCCAATAAATGCTCCCGGAGCATGGGAAAGTAATGCTGCATTTGCGTATACACATACACAGGCTGCCCGAAGTGGCAGTTTACAAAGTCTGGAATGTGGCGCTACCGGTGGCTTAGATAGCAGGTTAGATTTTTTATTAGCAACTGACGATATTATGAATGATGCCAAGCACATGAAGTATATACCTAATTCGTACAAACCTTTTGGCAATAGTGGCAATTTGTTTAATAAATCGGTAAACGACCCAACCAATTCAAGTGGAGTGCCTTTTTCAGTTTTAAACAGGCTAATAAATATGAGTGACCATGTTCCTGTAGAGTTAAAAGTTGCTGTAAAATACCCAAATGCAGTTTTGAGCCTGTTGGATGAAATAGTTTTAAAAGGAAATGTGGTAAATGATAACATCTTTTTAAACTGGGAATACAAAACCACTAAAAAAATTGTGAGTCTTGCTCTTTATGCCAATAATAAAATTGTATATACTCAAAAAGACGGTTTCAACCAAAGGTATTTTACCTTAAAAAATATAGCTAACGGATATTATCAATTTAGAATACAAGCACAATTACAAGATGGCGAAATTGTTTACAGTAACACCATAGCTCTTTTACAAAAAAATAATATTGAGTTAACGGCCAGCCCAAATCCTTTTTTGGATGTAATAAAAATAAATGGATTTACTCAAAAGAATACTCCTGTAAGTATAAAAATTACCGATACAAAAGGGATTGTTGTACACAAACAATTTTTTGCAAAACCATTGGATGGCTTTATTGATTTAAAAACTGTACAACTTAGTAAAGGATTTTACTTTATTTATATCTTGCAAGATAACCGTACGCAGGTTTTAAAAGTAATTAAACAATAATACTGTTTTAGTTGTTATTATTAGGTAGTACGATTTGCAGCAGGTACATAAGCACAAAGTATCCATATTTTTTGCTACAGTATTTTGTAAAATAATTTTCATTTTAATAAAAGTATAACAGTGTATCCCTATCACAATAAAATAAAGCAACGCATTGCCAATAACGAATTGGTACGATATGAGTATGTAGATAAATACAAAAACATTGCTCCTTGCCTATTGCTTTACTTTAACACAGCGCCATTTATTAAGCCCATAAGAGAGCATCGTTTTGAGGAATATGAAATTTTGCTGGGCAAATGTTTTTCGCAATAACATAATGGTTTGGCGTTATTGGTTTACAGACTAACATGAAGCTAAAAAACTTCCATCGTTTCAAAAATAGATAAAGCATCTTTATAAAATTGTTTAGAGCTATTAGCAACACTTATATATGTTAGTGTAATTAACTTATTATCTATAAATATTAGTCGTTGGCAGGTAAATAAATTCTTTTCTTTTCCATCCATTTCTTTAGTGCATGTATATTCCATTTGATATGCATCGTTATCGTTAATTTCAAAAATTTCATCTTTTACCAATTGGTAATTTTTTAGTTTTTCGGCAAGCGTTTTTTTAAGAGTGGTTTGTATATTAGCAATATCAATAATTGTACTTGATAATTTTGTTACCATAACATTTATGTTTTCTATAAATTCATCGTCATCACCTTCGCTGGGTGTTTTAATAAATAATTTTGCTTTTTCGGTACTGTCGGGTACTCTAATTGTCCAATTATCCGGGTATTTAATGCTAAACCCGTTTGTTTTATCGGTATATAATTTAAAAGCCGATGTTTGGGTTTCATTTGCCCAAAAACACTCATACAGAACAAGCTTAATATTATTGTACTAATAACTTTCATAATAAAAATTTTAATTAAACAGTCTTTTTTCTACGAAGTGAAGATAGGGTTGTAAATTAACCGGCAATATACCCTCTAAGAGGTATTTTTTGCTACTATACCTTACAAATAAGAATTTGTAAAATATTTAAAGCAGATTTAAGATAGTATATTACCACAAAGTAGTATTGCAAACTACTGTTTTGCAAATTACTTTTATAGCTTACTTGTAAATTTAAATTTATGTCTGTAAAAATTACGATTAACCTTTTTAGTGGTGTAAAAAATCCCAGTTTTATATTAAGTGATGCTGCATACGAAAAGTATTTGCAACAGTTTGAAATTGGAAAATTTAAAAAGCCTACTAAACAATCAAAGCCTTACCCAGCTGTGTTAGGTTTTAGAGGAATTACCATTGAGCAACAAGGCAGTAGAAATAAAGCCGAAGATGTTGTTACTACACATTTAACCCATGATGCAGCTTTTGCTAACGGTTTGGTTGCCGATGCTACACTTGATTTTAATCCACTTATTTTTGATAATTTAGAAAAAATAAGAGGAATGGATAACCCTCGTATTTTTAGAAAAAAGCTGGAGCAAAGTATAGAAGAATTTATAAATAAAAGAGAACTGTATAATCGCAATTATGCTATTTATTTTGATAAAACATTATTAGAGTTTTACAGACCTTTAAAGTATAAAGCCTGCTATTGCTCACCCGTACCCGATTTAGATAATTGGAACACCCTTGCTGTACAAGGTGGTAATAATTGCTACAACTATGGCACCAATTACCGAACCGATACATATGCCCAACCCGGCGAAGCCACAGGCAACAAGTATAACGATATGAACAGTTGCAACCCCGGTGGCGCTGCTAAAAGTGTAAAAGCAGGAGCAATTTCCGACGGGTTAATAGGAGTTGCCTACTAACGATAATAAATGCCCCGGTAGTGGCCATTTAGTGGCGTTGGTTTTGGATACTACACCTAGCCAGGATTACCATTGGTATAGAAAAGGCAGTAGCGGAAAATGGTCGCATAAACCAGGTGGCGGGCAAGCTACAATTTTAGATAGTTCCGGTTTACCCATTACCGACCCCAGAACGGCAGACCGAGGACGATACAATGATTTTTGTACTTTTATGCAAGTAATACATGGGCATTTTAAAATTACTTAAGTGCATACTAAAACAATAGTGCAACTACAAGTTTTTTCCGGAAGACGAAACCCTCAGTGGGAATTAACCGAACAACAAAAAAAGGCTTTTGTTAAATTATGGATTGCAGCTAAAGTTGAAGAACAAAAAATTAATTTGCCATCCAACTTAGGCTATCAGGGTTTTGTGGTTTGGGATAATTTGTATAAATGGATTATTTACAATGGGCATGCTCACCGTATGCATAATAAAGTAATTGAAACAAAAAAAGATACCGGCAATGGTATTGAACTTTTTTTACGAAACACTTTACCAAAGAATATTGCTGTTGAATTAAAGGAAATGGGATTGTGAAAATTTGATTTAAAATGACTTTGTATTTGCAGGTGTAAACCTTTTTCAGGACAAGACAGAATATTTTCTGCTGCTGTATGCCGCTTGTGTGGAGACAAGGCGGCGGCGAAAAACTTAGCGGAAACACCAACGTAGGCGAGAAATTGTTCTGTTAATAAAAATCGTCCATTAAACACTTGTATATGAGAAAGTACATTTTAATATTGATGTTTGCTTTTGGGTTTGTTTTGACATCCACCGCACAAAGTTTAGCTGTTAATACAGATGGAAGCATTGCTGCAACCAGTGCAATGTTAGATGTAAAAAGCACAACCAAGGGAGTGCTGATTCCCCGTATGTCTAAAACTGAAAGAAATGCTATTACCACTCCTGCCACTGGCTTGCTGGTATTTCAAGATGCACCCGATAGTATTGGCTTTTATTTTTATGGAGGTGCCAAATGGTTTTGGCTTACCAATGCAGATAACACAGATACACTGGTATGGAAAAGAAGTGGTAATGCTAATACAGTGGCAGTTTCTCATTTTCTTGGTACTACTGATAACAGACCTTTGCGGTTTCGGATAAACAATCTTTGGGCTGGAGAATTAGACAGTACAAAACGAACGGTTTTGCTGGGATTGGGGGCAGGAAAAAATACAGCCAGCAGCAGTCGAGCTAATATTGCCATTGGTAATGCAGCCTTGTTGAATAATAATTTTGGCAGTAGCAATATCAGCATCGGTGATAGTAGTTTATACAGCACCAGTAGCACATTTGGTTCGTTAAGTAATTTAATAGCCATTGGCAACAAAGCGCTTTTCAATAACCTTACCGGTAATTCAGTTACGGCTGTTGGAGATTCAGCGCTTTATAAAAACGTTACCGGCATTAGGAATACGGCTTTAGGTTACGGATCTTCTGTAAATAATATTTCGGGCAGTTATAATACAGCCGCAGGTTACCGCAGCCTTTATTTAAATTCAAGTGGATTTGAAAATACGGCATTTGGGCATGTGGCAGGCTATGCCAATACAAGTAGTGGTTGGCAGGTAGCCATTGGCGATTCGGCTTTGTTTAGTAATACCGGCCTAATCACAATGCCAATATTGCCATTGGTGCCCATGCGGCAGCCTATAATCTGGGGGTATCAGGTAGTGTCTTTATAGGGTTCCGTTCCGGCTATACTTCTTCTGGCGGTTTTGGCAATATTTTTATGGGAAGTTATAGCGGCGAAAATAACTCAGGTAGTAGTAATGTAGGCCTTGGCCAGCAGTCGTTACGTAATAGCAATGGAAGCAATAATGCTGCTGTTGGATACGGTTCATTGGAACTCAATAGAGATGGTGCTCAAAATACTGCTATAGGTGCTTCGTCTTTAAGTCGTGATACTACAGGTAATTATAACACGGCATTGGGTTACTGGTCGATGGGCAGGCATTTGCGAAGCGATTTTAATACCGCAATTGGTTCGCTAAGCCTGTATTTTGATACGGTAGGTACACGTAATGTGGCTGTTGGTTATCAGGCTCATTATGGGCACCAGGGAAGCAATAATGTGGCCGTAGGCCCCAATGCCCTTGGCTTTACAGGCACTGGTAACAATAATACAGCCATTGGCGCCAGTGCCGATGTGGGAACTGATAACCTGAGTTTTGCCACAGCTATTGGTGCATCTGCCCGTTGCGATACAAGTAATAGTATTGTGTTGGGCAATGTTGCCGGTACCAATGTATCGGTAGGCACCACTAAACCGCTTAGCCGAATGGATGTAAATGGATCAATTGGTTCTGGCATACGCACTGTAACCGGCAGTACAACTGCTGCAGTAACCGATCACACTATTGTTATAGGAACTACTGCAAGTGCTGTAACCATAACCTTACCTTCGGCTCCGTCAGTAACCCGGCGTGAATACAGGATAGTAAACCAGAATGCCGCAACAAAAACTGTAACTAGTTACACAGATTTTACAGGTGCTGCTTCCACTTCTATACCCGGTAATAATTCCATTGTGATTCAATCAAGCGGAACCGGTTGGGTAAGAGTTTTGTAGAAAGCTATGAAAAAATAAGTAATCGTATTTTTTTATGTTCCAAAATGTTGTTGGTACACCAGCGTCCAAATTACCTAAGGTGAATAAACAACAGCTGCAAAGTATTTTTAACTTATTACCTCACTCCTTTTGCTATGTTGCAGGTACGCCAACGCAGTTTTGCCTTGCTTCAATACCTGTAACGACGGCTTACTAACGGCGATGTAGAGTAGCTTTTTTAAAGAGTTGACATGTCAATTACAAACCTGTATTTAACATCACTCTTTAACATTCTTTCATAAGCTTCGTTTATTTCATCCATACGAATAAGTTCAATATCACTTACAATATTGTGTTCTGCACAAAAATCCAACATTTCCTGAGTTTCGGGCAACCCACCAATCAATGAACCAGCAATACTTTTACGGCCAAAAATTAAATTAAAAGCAGGTACTGTTGCCGGTACAGAAGGAGCACCCACACAAACCATTACACCATTTGTGCGTAACAAGCCTAGGTAAAAATTATAATCATGCTCTGCAGAAACCGTATCCAATATAAAATCAAAATAACCCGTTAAGGTTTTTACTTGTGCTTCATCGCTGGTAAGTACAAATTTATGTGCACCTAGTCTTTTTGCATCCTGCTCTTTGGATAGTGAATGACTAAGCATAGTTAATTCTGCACCCATAGCTACTGCAAGTTTAACTCCCATATGCCCTAATCCACCTAGACCTAAAACTCCTACTTTAGTTCCCTTACCCACCTTCCAGTGGCGGAGTGGAGAATAAGTGGTAATACCAGCACAAAGCAAAGGAGCTACCCCTTCAAGTGGTAATTTATCCGAAATGGTTAACACAAAATCTTCGTGGGCCAGTATAGATTTACTGTATCCTCCGTGTGTGGCACTACTGCCATCTTTTCCATGCCGCCATAAGTACCTACCATACCATTTACACAATATTGTTCGAGACCATCTTTGCAATTATCACATTCCCGGCAACTATCTACCAAGCAACCAATTCCGGCTAAATCTCCTACTTTGAATTTTTTTACATGGCTACCAACTGCAGTTACTACACCCACAATTTCATGTCCCGGCACTACAGGGTACATCGTCATGCCCCATTCATTACGAGCAGTATGCAAATCGCTATGACATACACCACAATACTTTATTTCTATTTGTACATCATGTGTCTTAGGTTCTCTTCTTTCTATGGTTAATGGAGCTATTGGAGATGTGGCTGATTGGGCACCGTATGCTTTTGTTGCAGGCATTTTTTGTTATTTAATGATTGAAAATCAAATATACCTATAAAGCAATTGATAAGCAGGTGAAATAATTGTAAACACCAAATGAAGCATTGTCTTTTGTGTTTAGTTTTGTGTATTTGCTTTATCAGCTGGTTACAGACCAGGCCTCGGCAGTGCTGAGTGGCGGCTTACCAACGGCGGCGAAAACCTAGGCTGGGAAAAACTAGCCGAGGCGGAATGAAAATATTGTCCAAGAATTTTATCAATTATTTTTTTTTGGAACAGTTTTAAAATCTATTATTTCATTTCCAGATTTGGTAATTGTTGTCGTTTTTATTGTTTTTTCATTAGAAGATGAGCTTGGCGTCATACTAACATTTTCCATTTTTTTATTTAATTCTCGTCCATACGCTGCTTCATTTTCTTTATCTATTCTTTTTCGTTCGGCTTCCATAGCAGCCATATTCTTATTGAACAAATAATCATGAAATTGTATTTCACCAGGCAACTCTCTTGCTACTACAATTGCGAACTCATTTTCACTAAAAGTTCTTGTATTGACACCGTTTTTCCATTCGCCAAAAGATACTTTTCCAGGTGTAACAACTGGAACTTGTTTTAAGGAATACACACCACCATAAGGATCACGACCATCTTTATCATCATACTTGTATGTAGTAACGTCGGGTGCAACAAAATATCCAAGTCCTTCGTAGGTTCCATTTTTGCACATTCCAAAATATTTAGTGCCATCGCTATATTTTATAACACCATAACCATTTTGGCAATTGCCCGAAATACATTTTGGTAGAGCCGCTAGGGCTTTTTCTGCATTTTCTTTTATACTAAAATCATTTTTCAATGTATTGTATTCGCTGTAGGATATTTCAACATTATCTTTAGTAAAGTATTTTTCGTTTTTACCAGAACGATTAGAATACTTGAATTTCCCTGTTTTATAATAGCCATTAGGTAGTACTTCTACTCCTTTTCCTTCTAAATATGTATGATCCCAATTTCCGTTAAGTGTTATTCCGTCTGGGCTAGTTTCGGTGCCTTCTCCATGTCTTAGCCCGTTTTTCCAATTCCCTTTATATGTAGTCCCGTTTTTTTCTATAGATGTACCTTCGCCATTTTCTCTACCATTTTTAAATTGCCCTATATAGGTAGTTCCTGGAAAGAAGAATAATATTTAAAAACATAAGTGCCAAATCCATTTTCACAATCACCAGTTAAGCAGCCACTTTCAAACCATTCGTTGTTTTTCCAAGCACCCGCAAATACTTCTCCTTTTGAATTTGTATAAGTACCAATACCATCTCTTTTTGCATTTTTAAAATCACCTGTATAGGTTTCTCCATTTGGCCACTTGTATGTACCAAAACCGTTTTCACAATCACCAGAAACGCATCCATTATTCTTATTAATAATAGGTGTAGATACAGTTTTAGTAACAGGTTTATTATCATTATGAACTGGTGTAACAACCTCCTCAGTTTTAGGTTGAGCAATGGGTGCAGACACGGCTATATTATCATTGGAATTATTGGTTTTAGCACCAGTTTTAACATCTGCAAAAGTATTTATCGATATCATTTCTCCATCTTTAAAAATGGCTTCAGATTGGATATTGCCGCTTTCATAATACCATTTTTGCACTCCATTTCGTTTATTGTTAACATAATCCGCCACCAGTCTCAACACTCCACTCTCAAAATACCATTTGAGCGTACCATTAGCTTCTCCGTTTATCACTGGTTTTTCTGATTCTAATATCCCATTTTTATAATATTCTTTTTTTATACCAGTTATCTTGCCGTCAACATACGGAGTTTCGGATTTTATCTTTCCGTTTTTATAATACTCTTTTTTTATTTCGGTTTGTGCATTTGCAGTAAGTGCTATTGTTACTGCAAGCAATAAAGTTGTAAAATATTTCATTATACTATTTTATGTTGTTGCTTTTGTACCTTTTAAAGAAAGGTATAGATAGTAAAGGTATAGGATGTAACTAGCTAAAAATACCCTTTGAGGGGTATTTTTTATGGGAAATATGGAAGCAAAGCCATAGCCCTACCTACCAACTAATTTGCTTACTACCTAATTGATTGTTGTAAATCTTTATTACTTTTTAATTGAATTAATGACATTTCCCATCCCCTAAACATTTCGTACAAATTGAAAAAAATTGTCTGGTATATCCTGTTTGTTTTATGGTTTTTTTATTGCCGTATTTATCTGTACCATTATCAATTTCCCAAGATGCTAATTGTTTAGCCCATATCTCACCAGTACCGTTACATTTTGGGCAAACGCAATTGCTTTTAGCATTATTTTCACTTTGTGAATTTTGTTGATTTTCGGAATTGGTACTGTTGTATAAATTTACTGGAGCACTATATTCATAAGTTGTCGTTACACGGTCTGGGTCAACCCAATTTCTGCCTTCTACTTGAGCAATTGCTTTGTCTATCCATTTTGATTCAAATGGAGCTAATTGTCTGGCTTTTTCAAAATCATTTTGCGATGCAATTTTATTGCCTAATTTATAATTTGCTTGCCCTCTGTCAACATAAGCACGGTGTAAATTTGGAAAAATCCTAATAGCTTCGTTGCATAATGCTAATGCTTTTTCAGGATTTACTTCTTTAGTTTTGCTTAACCCCAAAGTTAAAGTCATTGCTTCAAATCGCAAATCTACATAGGCTTGATAACCATTTTGGCTTCGAACAGCATCTTTACCTTCAAGAGATGAAGTGTCAATTTGATCTTTAATATAGTTAGGTTTTAATTGAGATGTTGCAAATTGTGGTTTGGTTTCTGGAGTTTTAACATTTTCAATATTTGTAGGTTCTAAAACTTTATTTTTAAATCTTGATGGGCAATTTTTGATTCTTTTTTTATAGGTTTTATGGTTGTTTTTGGAATACTAATTTTATTGGCTTCTCATAGTTTTGCACCCAATCAACTACTTTTTATTGGCACAAATCCAAATAGAATAGCGAAGAACTGGGTCGGTAGATTTGGGCCAAATATAAGCCACTGGACTTATGCCATCTATGCTATAATAAGTAGTGGCTCTTGTCTCTGTACCTGCCGGAAATCGCAATTCTTTTTTGGTAATTCTATTTTCTGTCACTAATGTTTCAAACGCTTGCTCAACTGTACGAAAAAAGAATTCGCCCTTTTCGTCATCTGATTCAAATTTTAGCATATTGTAAACTGCTTTGTCTAATTTGATTGTTGAAGTAAAAAGTTTTTAGCTGCATCGGTTTGATTTTTCGCTTTATAAATAGTTACATTATTGTTTGTGCTTATTAAATCTCCTTTGAAATTTTCAAAATCATTTTTGCCGTCCAATACAATGGCATAAACATTAGCTATAATTCTATTTTTTTCGACTTCCTGATTTGTTTTTTTTTGAGCCAATACTATAGTGTTGAAAAATAATAGTAGGGAAAAAAAAAGTGATTTCATTTTTTTAATTTTAATTAGTATCAATAATTATAACATTTTTATATGAAACTGAATAAGATGAATCTCGTATTTATTGAATTATCTACAAAAATAACAAGGTACATTTCGTGACGGTCAATAAATAGTAACAATCTCGTTTTATACAGTTCTTAAACCATTAGTAGAAACGTTGTTTGGCTTACTTGACCCAAGTGCATCCCATTTTTATAATACTCTTTTTATATTTCTGTTTGTGCATTTGCAGTAAGTGCCATTGTTACTGCAAGTAATAAAGTTGTAAAATATTTCATTATACTATTTTATGTTGTTGCTTTTGTACCTTTTAAAGAAAGGTATAGATAGTAAAGGTATAGGATGTAACTAGCTAAAAAATACCCTTTGAGGGGTATTTTTTGAGGGAAATATGAAAGCAATCCAGTAGCCTGACCTACCAACTAATTTGCTTACTACCTAATTGATTGTTGTAAACCCTTATTACTTTAATTCGCCGCTTGTCCGGAGACAAGGCGGTGGCGAAGAACTTAGCGGAAACACCAACGGCGGCGAAAAGGTATATATAGTAAAGGTATAAGATGTAACTAGCTAAAAAATACCCTTCGAGGGGTATTTTTGAGTAAAATATAGAAGCAAAACCAGTAGCCTCTACCAACTAATTTGCTTACTACCTAATTGATTGTTGTAAATGCTTATTACTTTAATTCGCCGCTTGTAGGGAGACAAGGCGGCGGCGAAGAACTTTGCGAAAACACCAACGGCGGTGAAAACAGCGGCGAAGCGGCTTACCAACGGCGGCGAAAGCATGTTACCTGCGAAGATCCGAAGGAAAGATATTATTTGGTATAAAAAAGAATCACAATTTGTTTTAGCCTTAATATTTGCTCCGTTAAATTTATTCTCTCTAAAAAAACCGTCTACTACATCGTTTTGAATATTTTCATCTTGGGTCTTGAATTACAAGGGTTTTACCATAAAGTGTTGACTCATTAAAATAATCTAAATCTACTAACCGATTATAAAGCGGAAATGTATAACCAATTACAACTATAGTTTTTGATTTTCTTATTACATCTATTGCCGCTGATATTACTGAATTTGTTTGCCCAATAAATTTATTTTCCCAAGCAAATTTTATTTTTTCAGAGTCAATTTGATATTTATTTTTTAAATGAGTTTTATCAAATATGTCATGAAATAAATATTCATTATCTAGCAGATTTTTTATTTTATCAAAAAAAGTGGAATAAAAAAAACCGTTCATATTAATGACATTTATTTGGTCGTCTATATTCCAATGATTTTCACCTACCGTTATATCTCTTTTAAATTCTTCAAAATAATTAGATGGGTTAAAATAATTTTTTAAACTACAAAAAAGGTTTAAGTCATAATTCCATGTAATAAAATTTACTTTACAATAGGTCTTTGCCTTGCCTTCAGTTGGTTGTAGCAGCCCTGCAATTAAAGCATCATATCGTTTATCAATATTTGCTTGTTTCAAGAAAATAGTACCATCATAACTCGTGTGGAATAGATATCTTTGGCTAGGTGCTCCCAAGTAAAGTATAAATTCAAAATTTTCTTTGATTCTATAACTTCTGATTTCTGATTTGTATGAAATAATTTCTTAAAGTAAGTATCAAATGATTGATGTGATTCAAATGAATTGAGTAGACTGTTTGCCTTATTATATATTCCCTCGAAAAAAAACCTTTTATCTTCAGGAAATCGTAAATCCTCCCAAATAGCTTTTAAATGATTCAAAAAATATTTGAACCTTTCAGGAAATGTTTTTACTATAGGAATCGATTGATAACTTGCCCCAGCCCCAAGTATATATGTTAATTCATTACTCATAAGCATTAAATTAAAAAACCAAACCCACCTTTCGGTAAGTTTGGTCTCATTTAAAATTGGTATTTTATTTTTTCGTTTGTTTAGATGCTTCCTTCGTCTGCATGACAAGTCTCCACAACACATCATTCATAACTTATAACTCATCACTCTTACTTCACCTCCTCAAACGGTACATCCTCCACTTTACTATCAGCTGTACTACCCTGCTGTGCTTGTTCTCCACCATCTGGCTGTGCAGCACCAGCATCTCCTTGCGTTTGCTTGTACATATCTTCGCTAGCGGCTGTCCAAGCAGCATTCATTTCGGCCATGGCGGTATCAATACCGGCAAGGTCTTGTGCTTTATGGGCAGTTTTTAGTTTTTCAAGTCCAGCTTCAATAGCACCTTTCTTTTCAGCAGGTATTTTATCAGCATATTCTTTCAATTGTTTTTCGCTTTGGAAAATATGTCTATCGGCTTGGTTAATTTTTTCTACTTTTTCTTTTTCTATAGCATCTGCCGCTTCGTTAGCCTTGGCTTCTGCCTTCATTTTTTCAACTTCTTCTTTACTTAAACCGCTACCGCCTTGTATGGTAATTTTTTGCTCTTTACCAGTACCCTTATCTTTTGCCGTTACATGCAAAATACCGTTGGCATCTATATCAAAAATCACCTCTACCTGTGGTACACCACGTGGTGCTGGCGGTATGCCATCTAGGTTAAACATACCCAAGCTTTTATTTTGATTACTCATTGGGCGCTCTCCCTGCAATACATGTATTTGTACGCCGGGTTGGTTATCGCTTGCTGTGCTAAACACTTCGCTTTTTTTGGTTGGTATGGTTGTGTTGCTTTCAATTAATCTTGTCATTACGCCACCCATGGTTTCAATACCAAGGCTTAAAGGTGTAACGTCTAACAACAACACATCTTTAATTTCGCCGGTCATAACACCGCCTTGTATGGCAGCGCCTACAGCTACTACCTCATCTGGGTTTACCCCTCTATTTGGTTTTTTACCAAAGAATTTTTCTACAATTTCCAACACTTTAGGAATACGGCTGCTACCGCCTACCATTATCACTTCGTCAATTTCGCTTGTGCTCATGCCTGCATCTTTCAATGCCTGCTCACATGGTTTTAAGCAACGGTCAAATAATTTGTCGGCAAGGCTTTCAAATTTTGCACGGCTTAATTTTTTTACCAAATGCTTTGGCACTCCATCCACAGCGGTAATGTATGGCAGGTTAATTTCGGTTTCGGTGCCGCTACTTAACTCTACCTTAGCTTTTTCAGCCGCTTCTTTTAAGCGTTGCAAAGCCATAGGATCTTTACGTAAGTCAATAGCTTCATCGGTTTTAAACTCATCTGCCAACCAATCCATGATTACTTTATCAAAATCATCGCCACCTAAGTGGGTATCGCCGTTGGTGCTTTTTACTTCAAAAACGCCATCGCCAAGCTCCAACACACTTATATCGAACGTACCGCCACCAAGGTCGAATACTGCAATTTTTTGGTCTTTTCCGCCTTTATCCAAGCCATAAGCTAAAGCCGCAGCCGTAGGCTCATTTACAATACGCTTAACGGTTAATCCGGCAATTTCGCCGGCTTCTTTGGTTGCCTGGCGCTGTGCATCGTTAAAGTAAGCAGGTACGGTAATAACTGCTTCGGTAACTTCTTGGCCAAGATAATCTTCGGCGGTTTTCTTCATTTTTTGAAGCACCATTGCCGATATTTCCTGTGGCGTATATTGTCTGCCATCTATGTCAATACGAACTGTATTATTGTCGCCTTTTACTACTTTATAGCTCCAGTGAGTGCTCTCTTCGGTTACTTCATCAAACCTGCGGCCCATAAAACGCTTAACGCTGCTTATGGTGTTTTGAGCGTTGGTAATAGCCTGACGCTTAGCAGGATCGCCAACTTTACGTTCGCCATTTTTAAGGAAAGCCACTACCGACGGGGTTGTACGTCTTCCTTCTTCGTTTGCAATTACTACGGGCTCATTTCCTTCCATTACAGATACGCAACTGTTTGTGGTACCTAAGTCAATGCCTATAATCTTTCCCATGATATTTTGTTTTATTTGTTCAATTAAGATTGTCAATGATTGTGCCAGTGGAGTTTAGGGTGCAAAAATGGCAGGATTTGTCTTGCTGATATCGCCAATTACGCTATTTCATACTGAAGTATTGGCGAAATTGATGGAAGAATAAAAATTTGCTAATTTTAATATATGACTAAAATAGCAACTGCCGAAGTTGAACGATTACATAATAACGTTAAGCAATTTTTGCAAAGTGGTAAAACCGAAAATGAAATTATTGAACTTCTTAAACAAGAAGGTTTAGAAGAATACTATGTACAAACAATTATAGATAATGTACTGGCAGATAAAAGAGATAGAAAAGATTTTTGGAAATTGATACTTATGGGGACTTTTACTGTGGTTTCGGGTTTATTTATTAATTATTCCTCTTATTCTTTTGCTGTACAAAATGGCTCAGGATATTTTTATCTTTTTTGGGGTATAATTGTAGTAGGTTTATTGATGATTGTAAGAGCATTTATTTTATTTAATAAGAAATAGCCCTCTTTTATTTTGTACTGTTCTTTAAACTGCTGCTTTTAAAACTTAGCGGCAGTAAATCGGTTGCGTTTTTAATAATGAAAACTTCGCCTTGCATACCGCTTAAAATAAGCCTTATGGGTTGATGGGTACGCTCTTCGTACTCGGCTAAGGCTTGCCTGCACACACCGCATGGCGATATAGGCACGGCGCTGTTTTTGCTGTTGTAACTTATGGCAATGGTATCTATAGCTTCGTTGGGGAAGATGCTTGAAACGGCGGAAAGTAAAACCCTTTCGGCACAAATGGTTACAGGGTAAGATGCGTTTTCCTGATTAGTACCATTTACCATTTCATCATTATTCATTAATGCCACAGCGCTTACTTTAAAGTGAGAATATGGTGCATACGCCATTTCGGTTACTTCTCTTGCCTTTGATAAAAGTTTGGCATCTGCTTCGGTTAAATCCTGTATAGATTCGTACACATCAAAACTAAACTGGTATTCTTTTTTTTGCATTCATATTTTTTAAGTGAGATAAAAAATCCTCCGGGCATTACTGCTAAGAGGACTCATTTATTTACTAAAGTTACTGTAATTATACTACAAAAGCTATTTTATCCAACGGAAAAGGCGTTTCCAACGTGGGCCACCTTCCCAGCTAAACCAAATAAGCGATGCTTTACCTACCACATGATCCTCGGGTACAAAGCCCCAATAACGGCTATCTAACGAATTGTGCCTGTTATCTCCCATCAACCAATAATAATCCATTTTAAACGTGTATTTATCGGTTTCTTTTCCGTTAATAAAAATTTTGCCTCCTTTGTTTTCTACTTCATTATTTTCATACACTCTAATACATCTTTCGTAGCGTATAAAATTATCGGCTGTTAATTGTATAGTAGCTCCTTTTTTAGGAATCCAAAGTGGGCCGTAATTATCGCCACTCCAATGGTGTGCCGTATCATAGTAAGGAAATAATTGGGCGGTAGGCTGCATCATAAAATCAGCTAATTTATAGCCTTGCGGAAGCTTTAAATTAGCTTTTTCTTCATTGGTAATATTTACCAGATAAGAACCATTTTTTAATTGATTAAAATCGCCTTGTTCTTCTCTAACTTTAATGCCTAAGTTGTCTAATTTTTCGGCATCTAACATAATTTCAGGAGATACATCTAATTGATAATAACGCTGTGATTGTGGGAAATAATCTTCGGGCTTACCATTAATGTGTAGTTTGCCATTTATTACCTGAATACTATCGCCTGCTATACCAACACAGCGTTTAATAAAGTTCTCTCTTTTATCAACCGGCCGGGTTGTAATTATGGAGCCGTAATCTTGCCAAACCCTGTCTCTGCCCATTTGCCTTACCGCTTCGTAATAAGTAACCTTACTGCCAAAATTTTCTTCGTCGTTAATTAAAGTGTCGTTTGTGGGAAAATTAAATACCATTGCATCGTTTCGTTTTACCGGCGATGCAAACCATCTTGTATAAGGTATTTTTATCCACTCTACATACGATTTTGCATTTACAAAAGGCAACTTGGCATGTACAAAAGGCATTGCTATGGGTGTATTAGGAATACGTGGGCCGTAAGCCGATTTGCTAACAAATAAATAATCGTTTACCAGCAAAGTTTTTTCCATCGATGGTGTAGGAATAACATATGCTTCAAACACAAAAGTGCGTATTAAAGTGGCCGCTACTACGGCAAAGGCTGCGGCGTCTATCCACTCACGGGCAGTAGATTTTTTTGTAATTGTTTACAACTGCATTACCGGCATAACGTTCGTTTTTACTAAAGCCTAAATACGGAAAATATATAAAAGGCACTAAAACCGTAGCGGCATGATGCAAGAATTCAAAACGGCCAAAATGTTCTACAAATTTTATGCAAATCCATATAGTAATAAACTGACCTGCAATGGGTATTAATTGCAAAAAGAACCAGTATTTTTTTAAGGGCATTTTTTGCACCATGCACCATGTATTATAAAAAGGAATAAATGCCTTCCATCCTTCAATGCCTGCTTTTTTAAACATGCCATACAAACCTATATGCCAGCCTATTGTAGCTACAATAAAAATTAGTAAACCAGTACTCATATTCTTTATTTTAATATTGCCAAAAGTACCATATTATATTTTAATGCAAAAAACCGCTTATCCTTGTTTGGGTTTCTTTAACAATTACAAAATTTATTCTCCCGCTGATATCGCTAATAACGCAGATGTAAGAATGAATTTATGGTAGCAAAAAAATGTTGAAATTTTTTAAACATTATTTATATACCGCTCTTTAATGATGTTTATATGATGGTTTTCGTGGCCGCAAATTATCCAGGCACAAGCCCGTACACTCATGGTATAATTGCTGGCAATACCGCTACGTTTTAGGGTAGCTGCGGTTTGATTATCAAAAAAAGCAAGTGTGCTTTGCCTAACGGCTTTATAATCTTTTAAAAGTTTTTTTATAGATTGTTTAGAAGCGTTGGCTTGTTTTACATATTCGTTTTCATCAAAAAAAGGGATTGGGCGTTTATCGTTTCGGGCAAAACTTATAGCCCTATACACCAATACTCGTTCAAAATCTGTAAGGTGTTGCACAATATCTTTTATAGTCCATTTATCGGTTGCGTAAGGTGTTGTAAGTTGCTCTTGGGTTAAGGATACTAATAATGTTTTAAGAACAGATGCATTATCTTTTAGTTGCTTTAAAATATTTGTATTGTCGGGTAATTTTTGCAAAAAAGGTTCGTAGTAAACGGCATATTCTATATCGGTTGGTTTTGCAATTTTTTTCATGGAATGAATATAGATTTTTGTTGGTCAGCGACCAACAAAGGCGTAGAATTTATTTTTTATAACCAACATAAGTACAAAGCCCAACTTCATTGGCGTCGCACTCTTTTGCTATAAATCTACATTGAACTTTTATTGAAGCGTAAAAGTTTGGTGAAGAAACGGAACTTGGCCGAGGAAATTCTTTTACTTTAAAATCAATATTTTTTAAAACACAAACGAAAAACCACCAGCTGTACCCCATGTACTAAACCCGGAAGAGCAAGTTATTAATCTATTTGCAATATCTTTTTGATTGGTAGTAGTATAAGTTATTACTTGAGGCCCATAAGCTCCAAGAGATTTAGCTGAAAATTGTTTTAATAAATATGGGCTTAAGGACATGTAAATATCTACATAACCTGTTGAAGTATTAACAGGTAACATATCTATGTAATAAAAAGGGAATGAAAAATTGTAGATAGATGTGTAAAGTGGATTTTTTATTGAAAGATCATACTCGGCTAAATTAACAACATTGTAATTAGGATCAGTTATTGGCGCATTTACAAATGGCATGACTTCTATTTTGCTAATTAAACTATCATTAGAAGGCATGTAGGTAAACTTAGTGTAATGATTTACATACGGCATTCTTGTTACTACTCCCAATGAGAAATTCAGATACCACTTGTAAATTTCCGAAATCATACCCCTACTATTGTATGCAATTGAATCAATGTCGTTTACGTTACCATATGCAATTGGGCCTAATTGTTGTTCGTAAACAGGGTCGTAAACATCCACAGGATCAGTATGTTTGGAATTTTTCTTATAAATTTTAACTAATTTATTTCCGGCATATTCATAAAATAAGCTGTTCTTAAATTGAGTTTCCGTTGTAAGCACCTCTGTATTCACTTTTATGTACAATTCTGGATATAGTGTTATTAGGATTGTAATACATAAAAATAGAATCAACATCTAAAATTGTATAAGTATTACTGGCTCCAATTACACCGGGCGTTTTTACAATTTTATTTACTAAATTAGATTGGTTATAAAATAAGTTGTAAATATTACTTTGTGAACCGCCAACTCCAATTTTCACTGGTTTGGTAAAATCGATAGTAGTAGGATTATCTACTGTATCATCCTTTGTACAAGAGGAGAATAGCGTAAAACAAATAATAACTAAAATAAAATTAGCGTTACCAAATTTCATATTATATAATTTAAACCAACTATAAATATATATTTATTTCTGAATATTGTATAATTTAATATATGAAAAGTAATAACAGGGTAACTCAAAACTATTGAGTGAGTGCTCTACCCAAACAACTCTCCCTGTAAGTCATCCCCATCTTTCTTAAGCTCCCACTCCATTTCTACACTTTTGCTAAACTCCGTAAGCTTTGCTCCTACTGCCTTCCAGCCCATTACTTCTACCAACTTTACTACTTTAAATTTGGCGCTGCGTATTTGCTGGCCACGACCGCTTTTTACCATTAGTATTGGCTCGGCATCTGTACTTACCATTTCTAAACGGTTATCTTTTCCTTCCTTTATAAAGAAAAATTTATTGTGCAGTGTAGTGGTTTCTATTTTAAAGCGTTTAATGTTAAACTGTAATTTTTCGTTGTCTAAATAAACGGCAGTAATAATTTTTTCGGGCTTAAACTTTTCAATCAATATTACTTTTTCTACATCAAACCGTTGGGTAAGTTCCTGATCGGTAATTTCGTAGTTACCGTCATTGGTTATTACCAGTATTCTGTCTTCGGCATCAAACTTGCCCAAGTACAAACCTTTTTCATCTGTATTTAAGCGGCCAAATTTATCGTCGAACCAAAGTTTTTTAGCATCCAATGTGCTTTTGCCTGCTTCTTTAAATTTAACGGATTTTATCGGGTATTTTGTTACTTGGTTTCCAATGCTGCCTCTGCCTTTTATTTCCATTTCTTCAAAATAAAATTCCAGCTCTTTGTTTCGGGCACTGCAATTTGGGCTTAAAATTATTTTTACTACCTCGGCTTCACCATTGGCATTGGCCGTAAAATAATGCACACGACTTTTTCGCTGCCTTTGGTTAAATCGTATTCTTTATCTCTGGTAACGCCGGTTACGTTAAAACGTTTACCATAACTAACGCCAGTTTTGCCATCTACGTAAATCATATTGTAGGTAGTACGTTCATCATTTTTTGAAAACAGCTACATGCAAAATATCTTTACCAATAAATACTTTGTCGCTAACTTTACCACTTTCATTATTCCTCCTTTGGTAAAAGCAATTATATCATCAAAATCGCTAACCTCGGCAACCAGTTCATCTTTCTTTAAACCTGTGCCTATAAATCCATCGGCAAAATTGGCGTACAGTTTAGTATTCGCAATGGCTACAGACTTTGCCTGTATTGTATCAAATTGTTTTATTTCGGTTTTGCGTTCTCTGCCTTTGCCATATTTTTTTAACAAGTTTTCATAATAGGCAACGGTGTAGTCGGTTAAATTGGCAAGATCATGTTTTACTTGTTTAATATCTGCCTCCAAGCCTTTTATTTGGTCATTCAATTCATCAATATCTAATTTATAAATTCTACGAACAGGCTTTTCGGTTAGTTTTATAATATCTTCTCTGGTAATATCTCTTTTTAGTTGTTTTTTAAATGGCGTAAACGCTTTGTCAATAGCATCTAACACTTTATCCCAGGTTTCGTGCTTTTTCTCCAGCTCTTTATATATTTTTTCTTCAAAAAATATTTTTTCTAACGATGTGTAATGCCATTTTTCCTGTAATTCGCTCAGTTTAATTTCTAATTCTTTCTTTAACAGTTCTTTTGTATTATCTGCCGAAATTTTAAGCAATTCTGTTACACCCAAAAACAACGGTTTATCTTTTGCAATTACGCAGCAGTTTGGCGATATGCTTACCTCACAATCTGTAAAAGCGTATAATGCATCTATAGTAATATCCGGCGATATGCCTGCAGCCAGCTCTACCATAATCTCAACGTTGGCAGCTGTATGGTCGGTTACTTTCTTTATTTTTATTTTACCCTGATCATTGGCTTTTACAATACTTTCCATTAGCTGGGTTGTAGTAACGCCAAAGGGTACACTTTTAATTATCAGGTTTTTTTTATCCTGCTCTTCAATAATGGCTCTTACCCGTATTTACCACCCGTTTACCATCGTTATAACTACTGGCATCCATTGTGCCGCCGGTTAAAAAATCGGGTAGTATTTCAAATTTTTTGCCCCGTAAATATTTTATACTGGCTTCAATTAATTCGCAAAAATTATGGGGCAAAATTTTAGTAGCTAAACCTACGGCTATTCCTTCTGCGCCTTGTGCTAATAATAAAGGAAATTTCATGGGCAATGTTACGGGTTCATTTTTACGACCATCGTAACTTAAAGCCCACTCGGTTGTTTTAGCATTAAAAGCAACTTCCAATGCAAATTTGCTTAGCCTGGCTTCAATATATCTTGCAGCAGCGGCTTCATCTCCGGTACGTACATCGCCCCAGTTACCTTGCGTTTCTATCAATAAGTCTTTTTGCCCCATATTTACCAAAGCATCGCCAATACTTGCATCGCCATGCGGATGGTATTGCATACTTTGTCCAATGATATTCGCCACTTTATTAAAGCGGCCATCATCCATTTCTTTCATTGCATGAAGAATGCGTCGTTGCACCGGTTTTAAACCATCTTCAATTGCCGGTACGGCTCTTTCTAAAATAACATAGCTGGCATAATCTAAAAACCAGGTTTTGTATTGGCCGCCAATGCCACTATCAGTGTGTGTATTCTTCTTTATTTGCTTTTGCCATTCTCAATTAGAAATTATAAATTAGGAATTACGAATTATTGGAAGCTTTCCATTTTATCTCAAAATCTTTCATATTCCCTACTTTGCCTTGTATATCAAATAAATCTTGTTCTATCATTTTTTTTAATCTCCAAAGCAAGTACATATCGCCGGTAGTGTGCTTTGCTTTGCTTAAAAACTGATGTATAATTTTAGATGCTTTTTGCCAATCGGCTGTTACATATTTTTTAAGTTCGCTATCGTAAAAGTTTTCATCTTCACTCACTAATTTTTTACCCCTTCTAAAATACGAACGCCTCCATTTTCTGTACACAATTTTGCCCATTCATCCGGGTCAACTTCAAATTCACTTAATGTAATTTCTCTGGCTAATTTTTTTGCCTTTAAAAATTCTTTGCAGGTATTTCGCTTAACCAATTGGGGTAAAAACTTGACCCCTATCATTTAAAAAGGCAAATTATTTAAGTACAAATTTGTACTTTGCCCTGAAATTCTTTGAGGTAATAAAGCAACCAATAGTAACCACATACATCATGCTTATTTTGTGCAGCCCATATCCACAGCACTTCGTCTTCGTTTCTGCGTAAAGTGCCTACAACATGGGCAATTATAGACAAATCGTTTTTTTCTTCTTTTAGATGTTCGCCTTGCAAATCACTATTTCCTAATACGGTAGTCCACCAGTTTCTCCTGGCCTCTATTCCTTCGCCAATATAGATATCTTGTATTGGGCCAACAGCAAAGTCGTCATGTATTTGTACAATTTCTCCTTGCAATGTTTCATCTAATTCTATGGCTTGTTTTAAAACAGTTACATCTGCTTCATTAAATACTATGTGAATCATTTTTCTTTTTTATTTTTATTACACAATTTTTACGGATTACACTAATTAACCAATTCTTCTACTAAATCAACCTCCACTTTTAGGTTATCTATAATAAAGTCTTGCCTGCTGGGTGTATTTTTTCCCATATAATATTCAAGCAATTGTTGAATATGTGTATCCGGTAACATCATTACAGGTTGCAGTTTCATTTGGTCGCCAATAAAACGGGCAAATTCATCCGGGCTTATTTCTCCCAAGCCTTTAAACCTTGTAATCTCTGGTTTGCCTGTTAATTTTTTTATGGCTGCTTGTTTTTCCTTTTCGTCGTAGCAGTAAATGGTTTCTTTTTTATCTCTTACTCTAAACAAAGGCGTTTCTAAAATGTACACATGTCCATTTTTTACCAAGTCGGGAAAAAATTGCAGGAAGAATGTCATTAATAATAATCTTATGTGCATGCCATCCACATCGGCATCGGTAGCAAATACAATATTATTATAGCGCAAGGTTTCGTAGCCTTCTTCAATATTTAGTGCATGTTGCAAAAGATTAAACTCTTCGTTTTCATACACTACTTTTTTGTTAAGCCAAAGCAATTTAAAGGTTTGCCCCGTAAGCAAAAACAGCCTGTGTATCTACATTTCGGGCTTTCGTAATGCTACCGCTTGCACTATCGCCTTCGGCAATAAAAATGGTACTTTCTTTTGCTTTTCTAAAATTTTGTCTTTGTCTTTTTCCTGTGGCTTCATCGTTGTAATGAAACTTGCAATCCCTTAACTTTTTGTTGTGTAGATTGGCTTTTTTGGCTCTTTCATTTGCCAGTTTTCGTATACCACTTAATTCTTTACGCTCCCTTTCGTTTTGTTCAATTCGTTTTTTTAATGCTTCGGCGGTTGCCGGGTTTTTATGCAGGTAATTATCTAATTCTTTATTTAAAAAATCGCCAATAAAATTACGCATGCTTGGACCGCCTTCGTACACATTTTGAGAGCCCAATTTTGTTTTTGTTTGACTTTCAAAAACAGGCTCCTGTACCCGTACACTAATTGCACTGCAAATGCTTCCTCTTATATCGGATGCATCGTAATCTTTCTTATAAAAATCTCTGATAGTTTTTATAAATGCTTCTCTAAATGCGGCTAAATGTGTACCGCCTTGTGTAGTAAATTGACCATTTACAAAACTGTAATACTCTTCGCCATAAGCATTTTCATGCGTTATGGCAACTTCAATATCATCGCCTTTTAAATGAATGATTGGATAACGAATTTCATCTTCATTGGTTTTGCGTTGCAATAAATCCAGCAAGCCATTTTTACTTACATAACGTTTTCCGTTAAGGTTCATTACGAGGCCTGCATTTAAATAGCAGTAATTCCAAAACTGGTTATCTAAATACTCTTGTACAAAATGAAAATTTTTAAAAATAGATTCATCCGGAATAAACTCTACATACGTACCATTTTCTTCTTTTGTAGAAGTTTCTTTATGCTCTTTAAGTAAAACGCCTTTTTCAAATTCAGCCGTTTTTTCTTTTGCCCTCTCTGTAAAGCTGTTACTTTAAAATAATTGCAAGTGCATTTACTGCTTTTGTACCCACGCCATTTAAACCTACACTTTTTTGAAAATGCCTATCGTACTTTGCTCCGGTATTTATTTTGCTCACCACATCTACTACTTTTCCCAAAGGAATTCCCCTTCCATAATCTCTTACCGTTATCACTTTATCTTTTATGGTAACATCTACATACTTGCCATGCCCCATTGTGTATTCATCAATACAGTTATCAATAACTTCCTTTACTAATACATAAATTCCATCATCGGCACTGCTGCCATCACCTAATTTACCTATGTACATACCCGGACGCAGGCGTATATGTTCTTTCCAATCGAGGCTTCTAATGGAATCTTCGTCGTAATTAAATAGTTCTTTTTCTGCCATTAACACATTTTTTCGGTGCTGCAATATAGCTGATTGACTACAAATTTTAGCAAGTAGATTTATCCACACTTTGAATAAAATGTGAGAAAAAATAAAAGCACCTACTTTTACAAAATGGTAACTGATTTAAAAAACATTGCTTTGATTGGAAAAGAAAAGGAAAATGAAAATGAGCTGTTTATTGATTTTTTGCAATTGTGCAATTCAACAGAAGTAGATGAAGCGGTTGTAAAATTAAATGCTAAAATAGAACCCCAAATAGATTGTACCACATGCGGTAATTGTTGTAAAACACTTATGGTAAATGTTACCGAGGAAGAAGCTCAAAATTTGGCCCTGCACCTAAATTTACCGGCAACGCAAGTAAAAGAGCAATATTTAGAGGAAGGCTTAAATGCTCATTTTATTATGAAAAGCATGCTCTTTTTGCATGAAATCAGGTGCAGTATTTACGAAAACAGTTTGAGGGTTGCAGAGAATTTCCAAACCCTTAATAAACACAGTTTACTAAAAAGGCTTTTTTACCACAATGATGCATTACGGCAGATGCCCTATTATTTTTAATGTAATAGAGGAATTAAAAAAAGAAACAGGGTTTACCTACTAAAAATTTTAAATTTGTAAAAATAAAATTGAATGAATTTAGATTTAACCGGCAAGACAGCCATTGTTTGTGGTAGTACACAGGGTTTAGGATTGGCAAGTGCGATAGAATTGGCTTTATTAGGCTGTAGGGTGGTTTTGTTTGCACGTAATGAAGATGCTTTAAAACTTGCTGTAGCCAAGTTAGATTCAAGTAAAGGCCAGCATCATTCCTATCTTGTAGCAGATTTTAGTAATACCGCTCAAGTAAAAAAGATAATTGAAAGTTTTGTTGAAAACAATGATGTGCACATTTTAGTAAATAATACAGGTGGCCCGGCCGGAGGAACAGCTTTAGCTGCAAAGGAAGAAGAGTTTTTAGCAGCATTTAATATTCATCTAATTAACAACCACAATTTAGTACAGGCAATTGTACCCAAAATGAAAATTGCAGGTTTTGGCAGAATAATTAATATCATTTCTACCTCTGTAAAAGCCCCTTTACAAGGCCTGGTGTAAGCAATACAATTAGGGCTGCAGTGGCAAATTGGGCAAAAACCTTAGCTACAGAGCTTGGACAGTATGGTATTACTGTAAACAATGTATTGCCAGGTTTTACTCAAACTGCAAGGGCCGATTATGTTATTAAAAACAAAGCTCAAAAAACAGGCAAAACCGAGGAGGAAATTTTAAAAGAACTTGTAGCCGAGATACCTGTTGGCAGAATTGGACAGCCCGAAGAGTTTGGTGCTGCTGTTGCTTTTTTGTGCAGCCCTGCAGCAGCATATATAAATGGTGTAAATTTGCCTGTGGATGGTGGACGATTATCTTGTTTATAAGTTTATTAACAATACAACCGGGTTACTTATAAAAACAATCTGTATTAATAACGAAAATTTGTTGAAATAAAATAACAAAATCAACAAAAATTCACTTTCTTTGGTATCTAAATTTAAAAACAAAAAAAATTCTAACAACATGAAATTAACAAAAGTATTGATGGCGATAGCAGTTATTGCTACTATTAGCTTTGTAAGCTGTAAGCCAAAAGACGCAGACATTAAAGCAAAAATTGAAGCAGCACTAAAAGCTGACCCAATGATGGCTGGTACAACTGTAGAGGTAAAAGACGGTGTTGCTACTATCACCGGCGAGTGTAAAGATGATGCTTGCAAAGCATCTTGCGAAAAAGCTGTTGCAGGTATTAAAGGTGTAAAATCTGTAGTAAACAATTGCTCTGTAAAACCAGTAGAAGTTGTTCCTTCTCCTGCTTCTACAACTGTTAGCTCTTTAGCTGCCGATGTACAACAAAAAGTAAAAGATGGTTTAAAAGACATTAAAGGTATTACAAGCATTACTTTTTCTGATAAAGGCGCAGTACTTGTAGGTGAAGTTTCAAAAGCAGATAACATGAAAATTAAGCAAATACTTGCTGCTGCTAAAGTTGTTTTTGATGCTGCATCTAAATTAACCGTAAAATAATTTTTAATAATCACAATTTAAATACAAACAAAAATGGCATTACAAGATAAATATGCTGAATTAATTCAAACTGCTAACACCTTAGGTGTTGACGGGCTTTCAATTGCAGAGCAAGACGGAGTTTTACATATTGCAGGTACAACAAAATCAACTGCAGATTACGATACACTTTGGGCAGTTTACGATAAAGTTGACCCGGGTATGAACAGCGGTGATGTAGTTTTAAACCTTGATATTAAAGCTGATGCCGGTGCTCAATTAAAAGTAACTACCGATGCTACCAACCTTAACATAAGAAGTACGCCAAGTACTGAAGGTGAAATTGTAGGTAAAGCTGCACACGACGAAGTAGTTACATTGGTTGAAAAAACGGATGATAGCTGGTGGAAAGTAAGAACAGCAGATGGTGAAG
>JADKIE010000005.1 GCA_016721385.1 Chitinophagaceae bacterium
GAAACCGTTGGTTAAATTAAATTCTAAGAACTTTTTATCGTCGGATATTTTCATAACACCACTCTCGGCAGTAATGCAATTATCTTATAATGAGTTGCTTTTGTTCGTAAATAGTTACATTTCGTATTGTTTTTCCATCTGCATCTTTTTGCCTACTTTAATGGCATAAGTGGGTATTGAGTAAAAATACCTTCCTGTAAATCAAAGGCAGGTTTTTATACATAATATCGTTGTAAAGTGTAATTGATTTTAGGTTTGCGTAAGGGATTACATAATTAGCAAACAAAAATGTAATACCACTTAATAAAATAGCTACAAACATAAGTGGACGCATAAACCGCAACAACGAAATACCGGATGATTTTATAGCAACCAACTCAAAACTTTCGCCAAGGTTGCCAAATGTCATTATCGAAGAAATTAATATTGCAATGGGCATTGCTAATATTAATAATGTGGCACTCATGTAAAATAAGAACAAACCTATAGTGCCAAAGTCTAATCCCTTGCCTACTAAATCATCCACATATTTCCATACGGTTTGCATTAACAATACAAACAAAGCAATGAAAAACGTAACAATAAAAGGCCCGATAAAGTTTTAGTATAAGTTTATCTAACTTTTTAACATGAAGTAAAGGGTAAAATGTTATTACAAAACTAACATTTAATAAGAAGGAACTTTGCTAATTACTTGTTGCAAATAACGTTAGCGATTACTCTTAAACGAATAAAAATATTTAATTCAATCTAAAAATAAAAACTAACTACCTAAAAGCGATAGAAACAAATCCTTTACCTGATAATCCCAAAGTTGACTTTGGTCTTTAATATCTTTTATCGGCAAAATCTTTTATTACTAAAATAGTTTGATTGGTAACTTCCGACTTCTGAATTCGCCATTCAAAGTATTCGTCTTTAGCCATATAGTGCCATCTAAAACGTACAAACTTATCTTCTTCACTTTCTAATAAATCTGCTTTGTCTTCGGTGCCATTCCACGAAAAACTAAAAACCCCATCTCTTTCATCAACTTTATCGGCAAACCATTCCTGTAATGCCGATGGGTTTCTTAAAAACTCATATAATATGCCTGGAGAACATCTTACCGGGTATTCTAACGTATATAAAACTTTCTTACTCATTCTTCTTTTTTAAATTTTCTTTGCGATGTTGCAATAATAACAAAATATCTTACTCCACAAAATATTTAGGCAATTATTTTTAAAACTATATGATAGATGGTTAAAACCTCCAAAAGGCCAAAAGGGCCTAAAAAACAGGCTGAAAACCAGTAAATTATATTATTTTTTTTGAAAACATATTAAAAATGCCTTAAATTACGTTAATAAAAAGCTTTTTAACATATTGTTAACCGCTTTCAAATTTCTTTTAAAACCTTAAAACTTCTCGGCTTATGGTATGCGTCAGCTTAAAATAAATGAAGTCAATTACCAATAAGGGAAAGTCAGTTTAGAAAAATATTTACAAGAAATTGCAAGGGTGAGATTAATTACTCCCGAAGAAGAAGTAAAACTTGCAATACGAATCAGACAAGGAGATGAAATTGCTTTAGAAAAATTAACAAAAGCTAATTTACGTTTCGTAGTTTCAGTAGCAAAACAATATCAAAATCAAGGACTTACACTTCCTGATTTAATTAACGAAGGAAATTTAGGATTAATTAAAGCTGCACAACGTTTTGATGAAACGCGTGGATTTAAATTTATTTCGTATGCCGTATGGTGGATTCGCCAGAGTATTTTACAAGCACTTGCAGAGCAATCCAGGATTGTACGATTGCCTTTAAATAAAGTTGGCTTAACTAATAGAATAAGTAAAGCCTACTCACAATTGGAGCAAGAATTTGAACGGGAACCCACACCCGAAGAGCTGGCAAATTTGCTTGAAATAGATATTGAAGAAGTTTCTGCATCACTTAGTATGACTGCAAGACACATAAGTATGGACTCACCACTATCGGATGGAGAAGACAGTACATTGATGGATGTAATGATAAACCCTAATGCTGTTAGCACCGATAATGAATTAGCTAAGGCATCACTTAAAACTGAAATAGATCGTTCTCTTAGCACACTCACCGATCGGCAAAAAGAAGTTATCCGGTTTTTCTTTGGTATTGGGGTAGATCATGCTTTGAGCTTGGAAGATATTGGCGAAAGGTTTAATCTTACCAGAGAAAGAGTACGCCAGATAAAGATAAAGCCATAACCAAACTACGTACTGCATCTCGTTGCCAATTATTAAAAAGTTATTTAGGCGCTTAGTTTATAACATCCTTTTTCTTTTCTGGGTTAATGTTCTAATCATTAAGCCATAATCCCATTTTTTGGCTAAGGCATTTACACTGGCTGCAATTCGTTTAGCTTTTGTGGTTTCTGTTTTAGCACTGTCTATCCAATTGTTAAAATATTTTTGGTGACTTTGTGCAAGCGATTTAAAGAAATCGAGTGCTTGTGGTTCATCTTGCAAGCAATCGAGTAAATCGCTGTTTATTTTTAAGGGTTGATTATCTACCTCAATTTGTACAGTTACTTTTGCGCCTTGTATTTTTTTTATTTCTTTACGCATGGCAGCATTTATGGCCATGATAAAATCACCATTGCCCATTGGCACTAATGCAACACTATTAATACCTAGTTATCTAACTTGCTTTTACCCCTGTACGATTTTTTTACTCCCGGGTTTAATTTATTAGCCAGCTTGGCATTAATGGAAATGTAGGTCAGCCTGTTTTTTCACCCATTTGGCCAAATTTTAGTAAAGTGGTTTCAAACGTAATCATAAATTGCTTAATCTATTTCAATATCGTATTGCTTTAATAAACCGGCAATATTATTTGCCGAAAATTTAGCTTTTTATTTTATTAATTTGTGGATTGATGGTAAAGTTAAAGGATGTTTTAAAATCTGTCTTTTCTAAATTGGTATTATCAAAAACAGCGTTTAACAAATCGCAATTGGTGAAAACAGCGGCTGTTAAATCGGCTTCTGTAAAATCTACTTCATGCAAAATAGAATTTTCAAAATGCATATTTTTTATTTTTCGTTTGTAAAAGGAGGAGAGATTAAGAATACTGTTTTGGAAAGATGCCGAAAATACAAACTCATTACAGTTTTCAAAATGCAAGCCCAAAAGTTTACAATCTTTAAACTCAATATCTCTGAACACAGTATTGCTTGTATTAGCCATACTTAAATTACATCCTATAAAAATGCACTCATAAAAATTGATATTGGATAAATGAGTGCCCGAAAAATTGCAATTGATAAACGTGCAGTTATCGTAATCGCCTTTGGGTAAGGCTTTTATAGTATAATCTTGCTGCTCATATTTTTCATCAACAAAATACAAGTTTTCCATGCTAAGAAATTAGATGAGTTATAATGTAAATAATTGTACCGGGGTATAAAATTATTTATTTTACTGCAACATACTTTCGCCATTTTTCAATAACAGCACTTAAGTCATCAGGTAATTCGCTTTTAAACAGCATTTGCTTTTTTGTGGTTGGATGTATAAAGCCTAACTCTTTTGCATGTAATGCCTGGCGTGGACAAAGCGCAAAACAATTATCAACAAATTGTTTATACTTTGTAAAAACAGTGCCGCTTACAACTTTATCGCCACCATAAAAATCGTCGTTAAATAAAGGATGCCCGATCAATTGCATATGTACACGTATCTGATGTGTGCGACCGGTTTCCAGCCTGCATTCTATAAGCGTTACATAATTAAAACGTTCCAAAACTTTGTAATGGGTTATTGCATCTTTACCATAATCACCATCGGGATAGGCAGTAAATAATTTTCTAAAGCGCTGATGGCGGCCTACATGTGCTATTACAGTGCCTTCGTCTTGTTCAAAATCTCTCCAAACCAACGCAATATAGCGGCGGTGTACAGTATGGTTAAAAAATTGCTTGGCTAAATCACTCATGGCAGTTTTATTTTTAGCCATTACCAAAAGGCCGCTGGTGTTTTTATCTATACGATGCACAAGGTTTGTTTATAATTAAAATATCATCATCCTCATACTCAATTTGTAGTGGAATATTTTCGGGAAGTATGTCGGAGGTCTCCGGTGAGTTATCAGTATATACAATAATTTTATCGTATGGTTTTACTTTGTAATTGCTTTTAATGGGCTTATCGTTTACCAATACCATTTCATCGTCTATACCTTGCTGTATTTTATTACGTGTAGCGCCTTCTATTCGTTGCATTAAAAACTTGTCAATACGTAACGGTTCTTGCCCCTTATCAATGGTAATGGCAAGTTTTTCGTAAAGTTCTTCGCTTTCTATATTTTCTGTTTCTTCGTTGGTCATAATAAGGTCAGTTGTATGTTGTCACTATCTTTGCAAAATAAATCAATTGAGTTGGATAAACAGCAAGTTATATTTAAAGATTTGGGTATTATTGAATACAAAGCTGCCTGGGATTATCAGGAAGAGTTGTTGCAACAGAATTTGGAAGTAAAGAAAAATTGAGAGCTACTGATTTGCCGAGACAAAATGATGAATTTTTTACAAGCCCGAAACTTGAAACTCAAAACTATTTTCTACTTTGTGAGCATCCATCCGTTTACACCTTGGGGAAAAGCGGTAAAAAAGAGCATGTATTAATGAGTGACGAAGAACTGGAGCAAAACGGTATTGCTTTTTTTAATACCAACCGGGGCGGCGATATTACTTTTCATGGCTTGCAGCAAATTGTTGGTTATCCTATTTTGGATTTAGAAAATTTTTATACAGACATAGGCAAATATTTAAGAAATTTAGAAGAAGTAATAATACAAACCATTGCGGAATATGGTATTAAAGGGGAAAGAAGCAAAGGCGAAACCGGCGTATGGATAGAACCGGATTTGCCGGGGAAAGAGCGTAAAATTTGCGCCATTGGTGTACGCTGCAGCCGATGGATTACCATGCATGGATTTGCATTAAACGTAAACACCGATTTAAGTTATTTTAATAATATTATTCCATGTGGCATTGTAAATAAGCAAGTTACTTCCATTGAAAAGGAGTTGGGTGCAAAGATAAATTACAATGAAGTAAAACTTAAAATATACAAAAATTTTGAAAAGGTTTTTGATGTAGCAATGGTATAATAGGCAGTATGATAAATTTTAAACAATCTAATTTATTATAATAATGAATGTAAATCAAGCTTACAATATTTGGGCAGAGCAATACGATACAAACGAAAATAAAACCAGAGATTTGGAGGCAAGTGCTCTAAGGACTGTTTTAGACAATTTACATTTTGATAGTTGTTTGGAATTAGGCTGTGGAACCGGAAAAAATACCGAATGGATACTTACTAAAGCTAACAAAATTTTGGCTGTTGATTTTTCGGATGAGATGTTAGCAAAAGCAAATTCTAAAATACAGTCAAATAAAGTTGAGTTTATACAGGCAGATATAAATAATGAATGGAATTTTATAAATAAAAAACAATTTGGTTTAGTAATTTTTAGTTTAGTGCTGGAGCATTTGCAAAATTTAGACAATGTATTTGCAAAATTGAAAAATGTTGTAAAACAAGGTGGATATGTTTATATAGGAGAGTTACATCCATATAAGCAATACAATGGGACAAAGGCAAGATTTGAAACCGAAAATGGAATACAAATTGTAACGTGTTTTAATCATAACATTTCCGACTTTACAACTACTGCAAAAAAATATGGTTTTGAAATAATTGAAGTGTTGGAGTTTTTTGACGACAATAATAGGGCAAATATTCCCCGAATTTTAACCTTACTTTTTAGTAACACAACTAAATAAGGCGCAATAACTAATTACAGCATATTTCAAATATACTAAACATTATCTGTTCCCTTTTTCTTTAGGTATTTGTACATTTTTGCCATCTTTTGGTACAAAAAATTTATTTCGTTCTATAAGTTTACCATTTTCATATACTTCGAAATTATACCAGCCGGAGTGTTCAAAATTTACTTTTTCTACAATTAAATAATCATTCACAATTTTATTTAGCTCAAAAACAGGTTCTTCGGTTTCTGTAAAAAATTTAACGGAGTATTTTTTTGATTCGGCATCGGGCAAATTAATAACTACTGTATTGTTTTTTGATGTAAAAATTCGTTTACTTGGGTAAGTAATAATTTTAGAGTTATCGCCGTTGGGTAAAGTATTGCCCACATTGTTTTTTGGCCTGTTTATAAGCACTTTAATGCCTGCACTGTCTTTATATAATGGAAAATCGAATTGGTCATAAATAAACGAATCATTATTGGTATTTGTTTTTTCTTTTGTTGGCCGCACTATATTACTAAATAAATATTTCCCTCCTTCAAATGCAATAAAAACCCTGTAATACATTTTATTGTAGGGTGGTTTATTATCTGCAAAGCCGTTTTCGGCATTTTGCGGATTTAATACCGAGCCAATAGTAGTATAGTTTTTAAGGCTGTCAAAAGAGCGTTGAATGCTAATGTTGGCAACAGGTTCTTTGTAACCATTTATCCAGCTTACAATAATCTTTCCACCAATATTTTTTACAGTAATACTGGGTAAAGCTGTTTGTGCATAACCAGTATTTATTACTGCTGTATTTAGTATAAACAAAAAAACGAAGCGATTAATCATATTGCCAAAACGATGAAAGACTAATTTAATTTGAAAAGCAAATATAATGGGTTGTTAAAACTTAAAATAATAATGTGTGCTCCGGTAATGATAGATTTCCTTGTAAGCCACCTGTATGTATAAATAAAATATTACTGCCTTTCATAAAATAATCTTTTTTAATATTATCTATAAGTGCATAAAATGCCTTTCCGGTATAAACAAAATCAAGCGGCAGCTGGTATTGCCTCCAGCTGTTATTAATAAACTCAATTAATTCATCCGTTTTTTTTGCGTAACCACCAAAATGATAAATATCCCAAATATGTAATTGGTTTGTGTTAAATGTTTTTTGAGTAAGATGTAAAGTCCGCTCTTTGATATCTGTTAAGCCTTTTAACACTGGTATACCAATTACTTGTTGTGACGGACTGGTCGTTTGTAAAACACCGCAGATTGTTGTAGCTGTACCAATTGCAGCACAAATATGTGTATAAGTACTGCTGTTATTTAACGTATCTAAAATAAGAGAGGCTCCATTGCAACCTGCAGGATGGTAACCACCTTCTGGTATTATTATAGCATTTTCAAATTCATTTTTTTAATTGTGTTAAAAATGCAACATCTTCTTTTGCTGCATATATATATCTGCTAACAAATTTTAGTTGCATACCATTTTCAATACATTGTTGCAGCGTATGCGAAAGTTTTGGTGGTTTTTCACCTCTAACAATACCAACACTTTTAATATTACTTAATTTACAAGCGTATGAAGTAGCTGCTAAATGATTAGAGTAAGCACCCCCAAAAGTTACTAAAGTTGTTTTGTTATTTTTCTTTGCTTCTTCTAAAAAATAATATAGTTTAAATAATTTGTTACCCGATATGATGGGATGAATTTTATCTAACCGCAATACAGAAACAGTAATTTGTTTTTCTACAAACAAATCATCTTGTAAAACATCGGTTGTAATATTTGTATAATCTATATTCATTTAATTACTTTATAAAGTACATTTGCTGTGCAAAAATGAGTTTAAATTTTTAATAAAAACAGTTTAATGCAACCAACACTTTTAATTTTAGCTGCAGGTATGGCCAGCAGATATGGCAGTATGAAACAAACACAGGGTTTTGGCCCAAGCGGCGAAACCATTATGGATTACAGTATTTACGATGCCATAAAAGCAGGCTTTGGCAAGGTTGTTTTTATTATTCGTAAAGATTTTGCAGAGGGGTTTAAAAACACGTTTGAGCCAAAATTAAAAGGTAAAATTGCTACCGAATATGTTTATCAGGAAATGGATTCGTTTGTTGCAGATGCAGCTATTGCCGCAAGCAGGCAAAAACCTTGGGGAACTGGCCATGCTATTTTATGTGCAAAAGATGCAGTAAAGGAGCCATTTGCTGTAATAAATGCCGATGATTTTTATGGTACGGATGGATTTAGTAAAGCGGCCAAATTTTTAGAGGAAGGTTGTACCGAAAAAAACTATGCAATCATTGGGTATCAATTAGCCAAAACACTAAGTGAGCACGGCACGGTAAGCAGGGAGTTTGTGAAGTAGATGCAAATAATAAACTGTTAAGTATTAAAGAAAGAACAAAGTTGTATAAAAGAAAGATAGAATTGTGTATGAAGAAAATGATGAAAAAGTTGAAGTGCCATATAACTCCAATGTGTCTATGAATTTTTGGTGTTTTCATCCATCTATTTTTGGGGCAACCGAGGAGTTATTTTATCAATTTATTGAAGCAAATGTTAATAATCCTAAAGCCGAATTTTTTATACCAATAATTGCCGAAGATTTTATGGAAAATAAGTGTGGAAACATTTCTGTAATTCCTACATCATCACAATGGTTTGGTGTTACCTATAAAGAAGATGCACCTGGTGTAAAAGCCAGTATTGATGCATTAATTGAGGCTAACAAATATCCAATTAATTTGTGGAGTTAATTTTATCAAGATTTTTATATTAAAAAAAGCGACAATATTTAGTTGCCGCTTTTTATTTTATTGCTTCTGCTTAATAATAATTTATTCGTAGCTCTTAATTAAGAAAACACAGCTGTTAACTTTTTTAACCTGCTCTTCTCTGTTTAAATTTTTAATTGAGTTTACTGTAGTTAATTTAATATTGGAATAGGCACTATCTTTTTTAAGATTATCAATAGCATTGTAGATGTACAATGATTTTATCGCAAATACAGCCCCGCCATTTGATTTATCAGTTAATATACCAATAATATCGCCATTTTTGTTTAACACCGGGCCGCCGCTATTGCCATGATCGGCAGCAATAGCAATTTGATAAGATAGTGTATCACTTTTATAACCGGTTTCGCTGCTTAAATAACCTTCTCCATATACAATTTCATCTTTAGGATACCCCATGGTAAAAATGGGCGCAGCAAGGTTAACCGTTTTATTTATGCCATAAGGTAAAGTGCCGTAAGGCTTAAAATCTTTATCTTCTATTTTTAAAACAGCAATATCTCTTTCAATGTCTTTTGTACAAATTTTAGCAATAAAATTTTCGCCATTGGCATTTGTTGCAATAATAGTTTTGCCTTTTAATACATGTGCATTCGTTATTAAATAACCTTTACCATCAATTAAAAAACCTGTGCCACCGGATTTTGGTGTTGCTTTTGGGTCTACTTTATCTATTCTTGCTATTTCGCCTTTTACTTTTTTAAACTCTTTTTCGGTATTTGTTTTTAAGGCTTCAATCTCTCTGCTTAATTTTTCGGGGCTATTGGTGTTTTTATTAAAAATAGAAGTTAACCCTACAGTAAGTACCGATACTATTCCTGCAATACCCGCCGCCAATGTGGCTACACGTTTGTATTTGCTCCACATATAGGCCACTTTTGCTTTTCCTGTTAAAACAGGTTTGCTAATTACGCCTTCATCAATCATTTTGGCTTCCACTTCTTGTAACGAATGTCTGTAACTTTTTTCTGCTCCGTATTTTTCAATTTCTGCAATAAAAAAATTATGCTCAACTGCTAATTGATCAATTTCGGGATTGTTTTTACGTAGCTCCTCAAAAAAAGTTACCTCATCGGCAGACATTTCTCCGTTTCTGTATCGTTCTATCGCATCTAATATTAAAATGTCATCCATGTTTTAATTGCCGTTTTTATATTGTGCAAAAAATAATTTTTTTAATCGCATTAAACACTTGTATTTCTGTGTTTTTGCATTGTCTGCATTGGTATACCCAAATTGGGCAGCAATTTCTTGCATATGCTTCTTTTGAATATAATATGCATCCAACAAACTTTTACAAGGTTCTCCAATTTTACCCATAGCTGTTTCCATTAAAGTAAAATCGTTATTATGTTTTTCGTGTGCTTCCAGTTCTTCTTCAACAGCTACTGTTTCAGCAACAGAGTCGGTATGATGGCTAAAACGGTTTAATTGTTGTAATCTTTTTAGCCAAAGCCGCCTGCAAACCGAAAAAATATACGTCCGTAACTGGCAGGTTAGCTCAAAATTACCCGAAATGGCTTTTTCGTATAAAACAATCATTGCCTCCTGAAAAATATCTCTTGCCTCATCAACCGAACCATTATTGTTAAGTATAAAGCCTTGAATTACAGAGTAGTTATCTTTATAAATCGTTTCTATAGCCTGCTTATTGTTGTTAGCCAGTCCGTTAATCAGTAAATTTTCTTGTTCTAATGTATTCACCCGGTTGTTGTATTAATACTTTAATTAGTGATTTGTAACCCAAAGCAACGAAAAAAATATTTTTTAAAAAAATGGGTTACCTTTTTTTAGTTGCGGTATTTATATGAAATTATAATTTTAAAATTTAAACAAAACAAAAAATGAAAAAAGTATTTTTAGCATTAGCAGTAGTAACTGTAGCTTTAGTAGCATGTAACAACGAAGGCGAAAAGAAGGCAGAAGAAGTAAAGACTGATTCTCCTAAGGTAGAAACTCCAAAGGTTGATTCTCCAGTAGTTGCTGCTCCAAAAGCAGATTCTCCGGTAGTTGCTGCTCCAAAAGCAGATTCTCCTGCAGTTAAGAAGTAATTCTAGTCGGCTATCGGGTTGCTTGTTTTATAATTAGCCGAATTGATATAAGAATTTCATATGGCAAGCAATCGTTAATATCCTCTTTATTCATAAAGGGGATATTTTTTTGTACAATAACCACACTTGTTTATATTTGTGAAGATGACAATCAAAAGCTACAACACCAATTTTTATTTTTATTACTATTTTAAAAGTATAAAGGGATGCTTTTGTTAAAACTGAACCTAAACAGACTAACATAAAAAATCCCGGCTAATAGCTGGGATTTTTGTTTTGAAATATGGATATAAAAATTGCTATACAAGGATTTGAAGGAAGTTTTCATCAGGAAGCTGCCCAAAGGTATTTTGGCAAAAATATTTCCACCATCTGCTGCACTACTTTTAAAGAAGTGGTAAAATTAGCTTCTTCAAAAAATGAAAACATTGCAGGTGTAATGGCTATAGAAAACTCAATTGCCGGAAGCATTTTGCCCAACTATACTTTGCTGCAAAAAAGTAATTTAAAAATAGCGGGAGAAGTTTATTTGCAAATTAAACAACATTTACTGGTAAATGCTGGGGTTAAAATGGAGGATATAAAAGAAGTACACTCTCATCCAATGGCACTTTTGCAATGTGCAGAGTATTTGGATAAGCAAACCTGGAAGTTGATAGAAACAGACGACACTGCATTAAGTGCAAAACATGTGCATCAACATAAAAGCAAGCATATTGCTGCAGTGGCAAGCAAACTTGCTGCCCGGTTATACAATCTGCAAATAATTGCTCCTAATATTCATACACAAAAAAATAATTATACCCGATTTTTGGTTTTGAAGAGGGAAAATTATGCTGTTAAAATTGAAGATGCAGATAAAGCTTCTATAAATTTTGTTACGAATCATAAAAAAGGAAGCCTTGCAAAAGTATTGGGTATAATTGCCGAAGCCGGCATTAATTTAAGCAAACTGCAAAGCATGCCTATACCGGGCAGCAATTTTCAATATTCTTTTCATGCCGATTTAGAATTTGATAATAAACGGCAATTTGATAATGTAATTATATTGCTTAAAAAACTAACACAAAATATAACAGTATTTGGGATATATAAAAACGGTAAAAAATGATAACAGCAAACAGGTTAGAAGGAGTAGGAGAGTATTATTTTTCTCAAAAGTTGAGAGAAATTGATGCCATGAATAGGGCAGGGAAAGATGTAATTAATTTAGGTATCGGTAGCCCGGATATGCCGCCGCATCATGCTGTTATAAAAGTGTTACAGGAGGAAAGTGCAAAAGCGAATACACATTCTTATCAATCGTATAAAGGAAGCCCGGTTTTTAGGAATGCAATTAAAACATGGTATAAAAAATGGTACAATGTTGAGCTAAATGCCGATACCGAAATATTGCCATTGCTTGGTAGTAAAGAAGGTATAATGCATATTTGCATGACGTACTTGAATGAAGGCGATTTTGTTTTAATTCCTAATCCGGGTTATCCTACATACAAAAGCGCTGCAACAATTGCCGGCGCAAAATGTATGGAATATAATTTAATCGAAGAAAACAACTGGCTGCCTGATTTTAAAGAGATAGAAAATAACCTGTATGTAAACAGGGTAAAACTAATGTTTGTTAACTACCCAAACATGCCAACCGGTCAATTGCCTACGGCAGAAATGTTTTCGCAGTTAATTAAATTTGCTAAAAAATATAATATTCTTATAATACATGATAATCCGTACAGTTTTATTTTAAACAATAATCCTCAAAGTATTTTAAGTATTGATGGCGCAAAAGATTGTGTAATTGAACTTAACTCGTTAAGCAAAAGCCATAATATGGCAGGCTGGCGAATAGGTATGTTATGCGGTGCACAGCAACGTATAGACGATATTTTACGTTTTAAAAGTAATATGGATAGTGGTATGTTTTTGCCAGTGCAATTAGCTGCGGCAAAAGCTTTGGAGTTAGATGAACATTGGTATAGTTCTGTAAATGAAGTGTATCTGCAACGCAAACAAAAAGTTTTTGATTTGCTTGATTTGCTTAATTGTACGTACAACAAAAGTCAGGCAGGGTTGTTTGTTTGGGCATCTGTACCAGCAATGTATAAAGATGGATATGAACTGAGCGATAAAATTTTGCAAAATAGTAATGTGTTTATTACTCCCGGAGGTATTTTTGGCAGTAATGGAAATAATTTTGTGCGGATAAGTTTGTGCAGTAAAGAAGAAAAAATTACAGAATCAATTAACAGAATAAAAGGAATAATATGAATGTTGCAATAATTGGAGTAGGATTAATTGGCGGATCGATGGCACTGGCATTGAAAGAAAAAGGCATTGCAAAAAAGATAATCGGAGTAGATAATTCCGCAGCTAATCTTTCAAAAGCATTGGACTTAAGTATTATTGATGAAGCCATGCCATTAGAAGATGCAATACAAAAAAGTGAAATTATTTTTGTATGCATCCCTGTTGATGCTACCATTGATAGTGTAAAAAAAGTATTGAGTTTAATTACAGATAAACAAATTGTTATTGATACAGGCTCTACTAAATTTGCGTTGTGCAATGAAATAAAAAATCATCTAATGCGTAAACAATTTGTTGCTACGCATCCTATGTGGGGAACAGAATACAGCGGTCCGGGAGCCGCTGTTAAAAACGCTTTTGCAGGCAGGGCTTGTGTTATTTGCAATAAAGAAGAATCAAGTATTGAGGTGCTTGAAGTTGTAGAAAACATGTATAATGCCATAGGTATGCATATTATTTATATGGATGCATTAAACCATGATGTACATGCTGCGTATGTAAGCCATATATCACACATTACATCGTTTGCATTGGCTAATACAGTATTAGAAAAGGAGAAAGAAGAAGATGCTATTTTTGAAATGGCCGGCGGCGGTTTTGAAAGTACAGTACGTTTGGCAAAGAGCAATAGTGCCATGTGGGCACCCATTTTTATGCAAAACAAAGAAAATGTTTTAGATGTTTTGAATGAGCATATATCTCAGCTACGAAAATTTAAAGCAAGTTTGGAAAAAGAGAATATGGAATACTTAATAGAATTGATGGAAAATGCAAATAGAATAAAATGAATCATAATATAATTTCTTTTTATGGGTTCATGTGTAGTCTTACCACGAGAATTAGAGTAAAATTATTTATAGACGAAGCGTTGAATAAAGTATAAAAAATTAAAAGCGAATGAACGAATTAATCTCTCAAAAGTGGAATAAACGACCATTAATTATTAGCGGCCCTTGCAGCGCTGAAACAGAAGAGCAAGTGCTGGAAACTGCTGCCAGACTGGCCAAAACAGGCAAGGTAGATGTTTTACGTGCAGGTATTTGGAAGCCTCGAACTAAACCGGGTTTGTTTGAAGGTATTGGTACAAAAGGACTGGCTTGGTTGGCCAATGCAAAAAAAATAACAGGCTTACCCATTACTGTCGAAGTGGCAACGGCAAAGCATGTAGAAGATGCATTACAGTTTGATGTAGACATGCTTTGGATTGGTGCAAGAACTACCGTAAATCCGTTTAGTGTACAGGAAGTTGCAGATGCTTTACGGGGAGCCAATGTTCCTGTGTTAATAAAAAATCCGATTAATCCCGATTTGGAATTATGGACAGGAGGAATAGAACGGTTGCAACAAGTTGGAGTTAAAGACGTAGGGATGATTCATCGTGGTTTTTCATCTTATGGAAATACCGAATATCGCAACGCACCTATGTGGCACTTGCCTATTGAAATGAAACGCAGGTTTGCAGGTATGCCTTTAATTTGCGATCCATCACATATTTGCGGCAACAGGCAAATGTTACAATCTGTTGCACAAAAAAGTATTGATTTGGATTTTGATGGTATAATGATAGAAAGCCGTATTGATCCTGATAACGCATGGAGCGATGCAAAACAACAGGTAGCACCGGAAGTTTTAGTGGAAATATTAGATGCTTTAATATGGCGTAGCGAAAATACGGATGAAAAAGAATTTGTAACTGCCTTAGCTTCGCTTAGAGAACAAATTAACCAGCTAGACGATGAGTTGATGACAATTTTGGGGCAACGTATGAAAATTGCCGATAAAATTGGAGAATATAAAAAGAATAATAATATTACTATTTTACAAACCAACAGATGGAACGAAATTTTGGAGAAGGCATTTGCTAAAGGCGATAAACTGGGGTTAAGTAAAGAATTTATTACTAAGTATTTTGATGCCATACATTTAGAAAGCATAAACCATCAAAATAATGTGATGAACTCATAGATGCAACGCTGATGCCGCAGAGTAAACTGATTTTTATATCTGCGTTTATCTGGGAAATTAGTTCCAAAGGTGTTCTCTTAAATAATACTATATGATTAAAGTAGAAAATAAATTTTCGAATAGAATGGTGGCGTATTATTTTGATGCTTCTTTTTCGTTTATTGATACCTTAGCTGATAAGCATAATTGTATTTTGCTTACCGATAAAAATATAGCTGAGTTATATCAGTCAAAATTCAGCTCGTATAAAACAATTGTAATTGAGGCTGGTGAAGCTTTTAAGCAACAATATACTGTTGATACTATTATTCAACAATTAATTGAGTTAGGTGCAGATAGAAAAACAACTTTAGTTGGTATTGGCGGTGGCGTTGTTACCGATATTACCGGTTATGTAGCCAGCGTTTACATGAGAGGAATAGATTTTGCCTTTGTTCCTACAACAATTTTAGCAATGGTAGATGCTGCCATAGGTGGTAAAAATGGTATTGATGTTGGGGTGTATAAAAATATGGTGGGCACAATTAATCAGCCAAAATATTTGTTGTACGATTTTTCTTTTTTAGAAACCTTACCCAACGAGCAATGGATAAATGGCTTTGCCGAAATTATTAAACATGCTTGTATAAAAGATGCGTTACTTTTTCAAGAGTTGGAAAACAATACGTTAGATGTGTATAAGACTAACAAAGATGTGCTGGTAGACTTAATTAAAAAAAATGCAACCCTTAAAACAGATGTAGTTGTAAAGGATGAGTATGAGACAAGTGAACGAAAACTGCTGAATTTTGGCCACACATTTGGGCATGCTATTGAAAATTTATACCAATTACCACATGGCCATGCTATAAGTATTGGGATGGTGATTGCAGCAAAAATATCTGAAGAAATAAATAATCTTTATTCCGATGAAAAAGAAAGGCTAACTCAACTTTTGCAAAAATATGGTTTACCAATACAACTAAATTTTGATAAAGAAAAAGTTTTATCCATTTTAAAAATGGATAAAAAAAGAGTGAAAGAAGAAATAGATTTCATCTTACTAAATAATATTGGCGAAGCTGTTATTATGCCTATTTCATTAACGCAAGTAGAAGATTTAGTGAATCAAATTTTATAAATGAACGTTACTATACAGCCATCAAAAATAAACGGAACAATAGATGCACCTGCCAGCAAAAGTAGCATGCAAAGGGCTTGTGCAGCAGCTATTGCAAAAGAGGGGCATACATTAATTAAAAATGCCGGAATATCCAACGATGATAAAGCGGCCTTAGAATTAGTAAAAGATTTAGGAGCATTTGCAGTTGATTACTTAGATGATGGAAGTATTGTTATTATTAGTGATGGTATTTCTATAAAAACAGATACACTTAATTGTGGGGAAAGTGGATTGAGTATAAGAATGTTTATGCCCCTTATTGCATTAGACAAAAATGAAGTTACTATAAATGGAAGTGGTAGTTTGGTAAAAAGACCAATGATTTTTTTTGATGAGGTTTTCCCAAAGCTTGATGTAAAAATAAAAAGTAATAATGGAAAAATCCCAATTACAATTAAAGGGCCACTATTACCTAAGAACATTGAAATTGATGGCTCATTAAGTTCACAGTATTTAACAGGATTGTTAATGGCTTACTCCGCTGCTGATGCAAAAGATGTAACTATAAAAGTTAAGGATTTAAAAAGCAAGCCTTATATTGATTTGACTTTATCTGTAATGCAATCATTTGGCATGAAAATGCCTGTAAATAAGGGTTACACTGATTTTTACTTTGAGAATACAAATCATTTCTATCCATTCACTTATCAAGAGTATATGGTTGAAGGCGATTGGAGCAGTGCATCTTTTTATTAGTAGCTGGTGCTATTGCAGGTAATATTGTTGTAACCGGATTAGATGTATTTAGCACACAAGCAGATAAAGTTATTTTAAATGCTTTGAGAGATAGTGGCTGCAGTTTATCTGTTCAAGAAAAAATAATAGAATGTGGTATTCCTGCATTGGGTAGTAGTAGCTTAAAACCTTTTCATTTTAACGCAACCGATTGCCCCGATTTATTTCCACCATTAGTAGCTTTAGCAGCATATTGTAACGGCACATCTGTAATTGAGGGTGTAAGCAGATTAGCATATAAAGAAAGTAACAGGGCATTAACTTTACAAACAGAGTTTGCAAAAATGGGAGTTGAAATTATTTTGCAAGACGATTTGATGATGATAAATGGTGGAGTAGGTGTAAAAGGCGCTGTTGTACACTCACAACAAGATCATAGAATTGCAATGGCTTGTGCCATTTCTGCATTAAAAGCAGAAGCGGCAACTGTGATTGAAGAAGCAGAAGCTATCAACAAATCGTACCCCGATTTTTATAAGCATTTGAAAATGCTGGGAGCAAATGTATCTTTACCATAAAATATAAAATGTGAACAGTTTTGGAAAATTATTTGGCGTACAAATTTTTGGCGAATCGCATGGCGAATGTGGGCATAACAATAGATGGTTGCCCGGCTGGCTTGCCCTTATCTGTTAATGATTTTGTAAACGATATTGAAAGAAGAAAAGGAGGAATTAAAGGAACAACACCACGTAAAGAAGATGATATTCCACTAATAAAAACAGGTGTATTTAATGGTAAAACAACCGGAGCACCATTAACTATTTTATTTGAAAATAATAATATCAGAAGTACAGATTATGAAAAACAAATAGCTATACCAAGACCTGGACATGCCGACTTTGTTGCCAATAAAAAATTTGCTGGTTACGAGGATTACAGAGGCAGTGGGCATTTTAGCGGCAGACTTACCGTTTGTTTGGTTGCTGCAGGCGTAGTAGCCAAATTACTTTTAAAAGAAATAAAAATTGAAGCAACCATAAAAGAAATTGGTGGAGAAACTGATATTGACAAAGGTTTGCAAAAGGCCATTGATGCAAAGGATAGTGTAGGCGGTGTTATTGAATGTAAAGTAAACGGATTGCCTGTTGGGTTAGGCGAACCCTTTTTTAATTCGGTAGAGTCGTTAATTAGCCATGCAGTATTTGCTATACCAGCGGTAAGAGGCGTTGAATTTGGAACAGGCTTTGCTGCTGCAAAAATGTTTGGCAGTAAGCACAACGATGCAATAGCAGATGCAACAGGTAAAACAATAACTAACCATGCAGGCGGTGTGGTTGGTGGTATTACAAATGGTAATGAGTTGGCGTTTAGAGTGGCCATAAAACCAACATCATCTACACCAATAGAACAACAATCATTAAATTGGGAAACAAATAAAGTTGAAAATTTTTCTGTAAAAGGGCGCCACGATTTATGTATAGCATTAAGAGTGCCTGTAGTTTTAGAGGCTGTTACCGCAATTGTTTTAGCTGATTTAATGATGATGGAGCAACGGATAAAAAGAGTAGTATAATTTATCTTTAAAATATAAGCTTATGTGGTCTAAATTTTTCTTCTTTTTACATAGTTTACTATTAATAAGTGTTTTCACTTTTGCCCAAAGTAAAAAAAGTAAAATTGAAAACATAATGCAAACCTATCACAACTATAATATGTTTGATGGGGCTGTATTGGTAGCAGAAAATGGTAAGATAGTTTATAAAGGTGCATTTGGTAAAGCCAATAGAGAATGGAACGTAGACAATACTATTGATACAAAGTTTATGATTGGGTCAATATCCAAACCTATTACCTGTTATGCTACATTACTACAAGCACAAAAAGGCTTACTCGATATTAATAAAACCATTGAAGACTATTTGCCAGAATTTAAAAACAAACCAGCTGCAAAAATTACCCTTAAGCAAATAATGAGTAATACATCCGGCATGCCTAATTATGATATTATAAAAGATTTTTTTCCTAAATACAGTAGATTGGATTTTAAGAGAGAAGATTACTTGAAAATCTATATAGATTCTCCATTATTATTTACGCCTGGTGAAAAATATTTTTATAGTAGTTGGGGCTTTTTTACATTGGGGCATATTTTAGAAAGAGTTTCTGGTAAATCATTTGCTCAATTATTGAAGGATGATATCTTTTCTAAATTGGGTATGAATAACACAGCCAGTTATCATCATACACAAATAGTGCCCAAAAGAGCTCAAGGATATGATTATGCATTTGGAGGCTTTACCAGCGGCGACTTTAGAGATCAATCTAATACCATGGGAGCAGGGGATTTGTATTCTACAGTAGAAGATGTTTTTAAGTTTCATTTAAGCATACAAAATAATACATTGCTTAATGAAGAGTTTACTAAACACATGCTTACACCAGGCTTAGCACCTGCAAAATACGGCTGTGGTTTGTATAATCAAAATTTTAAGTATACAGAAAACGACAGTGTAGCCGTTAATTTTCATTTGGGCATGATGGAAGGTTTTATAGGTTTCTTTTTACGAATACCACAAACTAATAGTTGTGTAATTATTCTTAGTAATAGTAAGCCTAACGATTTTTTTGGCATTACAAAAGCTTTATTAAAAGTGTTATACAATAAACCTGTGCAATTAAAACAGCCCATTCAAAAGAAAATTGAAAAATTAATTACCGAACAAGGAGCAGTTAAAGCAGTGGACGCATACCAAAAACTAAAGTTTGACACGGCTAATTATTATGTAGATTGGATTTCGATGAATTTTATAGCAGAGCAACTATACGATTTAAAACGCTATGACGAAGCAAAAATTATTGCCGATAATAATGTAAAGGAGTTTCCAGATAGAGATTTTGTGCATTATGTAACAGGTAATATTTATTTGGCGTTAGGTAAAAAAGAAGAAGCCATCAAATTTTACAAAAAAACGGTAGAATTAAATGGAAGTTATATGGAGGCAAAAAATAAGTTAAAAAAATTAGGAGTGGAATAAAGATTATTTTTTCTTTTTCTTCCTTTTTTGTTTTTCAAATTCTGCAAAAGGAACATCCAGCAATTCATACTCTTTAGCATGAGGTAAATAAAAATGCCACCATTCAGTATCTAAAACTTTAAAACTATATTTTTCCATAGTGGTTTTTAACAGGGCTCTGTTTTGTAAAATAACTTGTGGTAAATTTATAAAATCAGTATGGGCAGTATCGCTAAAATTATCAAAGCCTGTACCCATATTCAATTCTTTCTTAGTTTTCAAATTAATGATGGTTAAATCAACCGCAACACCTCTGTTATGGCCACTACCTTTTTTGGGGTTGGCAGCATAGCGGTCATCTTGCACAGGCTCCCACATTTTTTCAGTAACACTGTAGGGGCGGTAGGCATCAAAAATTTTTAACCCTAAACCTTGCTTGTTTAATTCTTGTTGCACTTTTTTTAAAGCATCAGCCGCTTCTTTTCTTAAATAAGTAGTTTTTAAAGGTGAATAAAGCTGCGTTTTCATAAAATTAGCTTTACTGGCATACTTTAAATCTAAAACAAGGTTGGGTATGTGCTTTTTTAGATCTATCATTTGCTTTTTAGGATTGTGTAGTACTGTTTTTTGTAAATCATCCCGGTTATTAATTACCCATAGGCCATATTTATTTAACACAGTATCCTGCCCATAAGCTGTACATTGTGTGCATAAAAAAACAATTACTACAATAAGCAGCTTTTCAAAACGAATTATTATCTTGTTTAAAAATATTTTTGTGTAAAACATTTTGCATAAAAATTGAACACAACAAGATACCATTTTTAACCTAATATATGTATCATCGAAACTCTCACTATGCCTATTTTACGGTTATAGTTTTATGTCTTTTTCTTTTAGCCTGCAATAATAGTGAGCATAATTCCACAACAAAAGAAAAGCAAATAGTTACCAATCCCAATGACATGGACGAAGTAACCACCGATAATATTGAGGCTGCACTCAGTTTTGCAGTTGCAAATGCCGGTAAAGTTGACGACACCATTAAACTTCAAATGGTTAAAGCGGTTGAGGCCTTTTATAAATCAAGCAAATACAAACCTGTTTGGAGCAAAAAGGAAAAATGGGAACCATTGGCCGATACGTTGTTTTCGTTTATAAAAAATGCCGAATTACAAGGTCTTTTTCCGAAAGAATATCACGATAAAAACTTACAATCACTTAAACATACATTAGATACCGATTCGCTTAAACGAATGGATGCCGTACTTTGGACAAAAGCCGATTTGATGCTTACCGATGGTTTTATGTACGCCATTTATCATTTAAAACATGGACGGTTACAACCAGATAGCTTATCGCTTAATAAAGATTCTGTACTTGCCGAAAACTTTTTTGCAGCTACTTTAAAAACAGTGTTAGAAAAAAAGGAATTTACATCTACGCTTAATACGCTTCAACCCAAACATAAAGGTTATTGGGATTTAAAAAATGGCATTAAACGATTTTTGGATAGCATGGATAGAAGGACATACACGTATGTAACTTATCCATACAAAAAAGGCGATGTTAAAGACTCCACATTCTTTATAAAAAATTTGCAAAAAAGATTAGCAGAAAGTAATTGTATAGATTTTGTAAACAAAATGCCAGACTCTTCACAATTATCTAACGCAGTAAAAAAATATCAAAAAAACAAGGGGTTAAAAACGGATGGAAAAGTTTCAACAGCATTAATTAAAACACTAAATATTAGCGATGCAGAGCGATTTAAACGTATTGCTATAACATTAGATAAGTATAAACAAATGCCCGAAAAAATGCCCGAAAAATATATTTGGGTAAACCTGCCGGGCTATTATTTGCAAGTGTGGGATAAGGATACATTGGCATTAGAATCAAAGGTAATTTGCGGTAAGCCCGAAACCCGTACACCTTTATTAACAAGTAAGATAACGGATATGGTTACTTACCCAACCTGGACAGTGCCTACAAGTATTATAGTAAAACAGTATTTACCCAAACTTAAAAACAATCCTAATTATTTAAGCAGGTTGGGTTTGCGATTGGTAAATGGCAAAGGCCAAACAATTAGTGGCAGCGATGTTAATTGGGCAAAGTACTCAAAAGGAATACCTTACAGAATAATGCAGGGAAGTGGTGATAATAATGCCTTGGGTGTATTTAAATTTAATTTTAATAATCCTTACTCGGTTTATTTGCATGATACAAATCAACGTTATTTGTTTAAAAATTCATCAAGAGCGTTAAGCCACGGTTGCGTACGGGTGCAGGAGTGGGAAAAATTGGCGTTTTATATTGCAAGAAACGATAGCATGAATACCAAACCAACCGATACACTTAAATACAATACAGATTCTATCAAAAACTGGATAGCACAAAAGGAAAATCACAGGCTGGATGTAAAACATCAAATTCCACTTTATATACGTTACTTAAGCTGCGAAGGAAAAGATGGTAAAATAAAATTTTATGATGACATGTACGGTGAGGATAAATTGCTGAGAGAGAAATACTTCGGTAATAAATAATTTATATTATCTTTCCAATAATTACCAAATTGTTTTGGCATGAAAAATAATTATAATGCATGTAGATTCCTTTTTACGGGAATTTTGTGTTTGTTGTTATTTATTTCTCCTTTTACAATAAAAGCGCAAAATACAAAACCAGTTAAGGAGACAACTACAAAAAAAGGTTCAAAAATATTATATGGTACTGCCAGTTTTTACTCAAATAAATTTAATGGCAGAAAAACGGCCAATGGCGAAATTTTTAGCCAAAATAAACTAACTGCTGCTTGTAATGTATTGCCATTGGGAACATGGATAAAAGTCACCAATCTACGCAACGGCAAATCGGTCATTGTTAAAACAAACGATCGGCTACACCCTAAAATGAAAAGAATTGTTGATTTAACCCGATTAGCTGCTTCTAAACTGGATTACATCTCATCTGGTTTAACTAGGGTTAAAGTAGAAGTCTTAGGCAAAAAACAACCCAAATAATTAGATATTTCGGTTAAAAACATCATTACTTATTAACTATCAACAACAATGGTATAATTATGTTGGTAAAATATTTTATCTTTTGGTTGTAAGCAGCTATTTTTGTTGCGATTTACGAAAACAAATATTATGAAGAAAATCTTATTATCATTTATTGCTTTAGGCTTATTTATATCAGCGTTTAGCCAAAATGAGTACAAAAAGCGTCCGTCTTTAGGCGTTCACTTTCTATTAAACGATTTTAAAACTGCCTCAGATGTAAGAACAATTGGTTTGGCAAATGTTATAAAATCTAAATTATGGCACAATACCAGCCGCATGAGTGCAGGATTGGCACTTAGCTATTTACAAGGGTTAAGTAATCATGTAGATTTTGCAGGTACTTTATCTGGTTCATTTTTGTCTTATCCTGTGCCGGGTAAACCAGCATCAAGCTCAACTAATTTTTGTTAGAAGGTGTTGCAACCGGTAACTTAAAATTATTATCAGACAAGTATTGTGTAAGCCCGTTTCTTACTTTGGGTATAGGCGGTTCTAAATATAAAGGCTATTACGGCGCATTTATACCTGCAGGAGTTGGTTTACAGGTAAAATTATTTAATGATGCTTTTATCATGCTTAATCATCAATATCGCATATCGGTTACAGAAAATGCAGCTTATCACTTTTACCATAGCTTAGGCGTAGTTGCTCCAATTGGCAAAAAACAAGTTGCTGCTCGGTAATGATTGCACCACCTGTGGTTGAAGCCCCAAAAGACAGAGATGGCGATGGTGTTGTAGATGCAGATGACAAGTGCCCGGATGTTGCCGGCGTTGCAGCTTTACAAGGTTGCCCCGATAGTGATGGTGATGGTATTACAGATGCAGATGATAAATGTCCAACAGTTGCTGGTTTAGCCCGTTACCAAGGTTGCCCAATACCAGATACAGATAATGATGGTATTAATGATGAAGAAGATAAATGTGTAAGCGTACCAGGATTTGCCCGTTACCAGGGTTGCCCAATACCTGATACTGATAATGATGGCGTAAATGATGAGGAAGATAAATGTGTAAACGAAGCTGGTCCTGCATCAAACTTTGGTTGCCCGGTAATAAATGAAGCCGTAGTTAAACGCATTAATGCTGCAGCAAAAAATATTTTCTTTGCTACAGGTAGTTCTAAATTACTAGCTAAATCATTTAAGCCTTTGAATGATGTTGTTAAAATATTGAATGACAACCCTAGCTACAACTTAAGCATTGAAGGGCATACAGATAATACAGGTAATGCAGATAAAAATCAAGCGTTATCAGAAGCAAGAGCTGCTGCAGTACAAGCATACTTGGTAAGCAAAGGCATTACTGAAGAGAGATTATCTAACGCAGGTTTTGGCCAGGATAAACCAGCTGCCGACAACAAAACAGCAGCAGGCAGAGCCTTGAACAGAAGAGTAGAAATGATAGCAAGAAATTACAAATAGGATAGAAATAAATTACATAAAAAATCCCTTTACAATTTTTGTAAAGGGATTTTTGTTTGAGGGATTCATGTGAATAAAAAAAGCAATAAATTACAGGATGAAAAAAAATATGCGTTTGCTACTTATTACAAGTATTTTGTTTGGGCTTATTTTTTTTCTGTCGCAGTGTTTTAATGCAAACGAAGTGTCAACCGATGCAAGAGGGATTGTTTTTGCAAATCCTGCAAGTTGCCGTAAATGCCATCAGGCTATTTACGATTCAGTAATGCTAACTGCACATTACAATGCTACCACGCCAACATCACAAAATACAGTACATGGCAATTTTAATGAAGGTCAAAATTCGTATGTGTATGATAGCAGTACAAAAGTGGTAATGCAAAAAAGAGATAGCGGTTTATATCAGGCGCTTTATCTTAATGGTAAAGAAATGGAGGCACATAGGTTTGATATAACTTTTGGCGTACGTAATGCTCAAACCTGGCTTTATTGGAAAGGTAATAATACGTATGAGCTTCCTGTTTCCTATTACACATCTGCAAATGCATGGGGTACAAGCCCTGGTTTTCCAATTGCCCAGCCTTATTTTAAAAGAATAGTTGGCAAAGTTTGTTTTGAATGCCACAGCTCTTTTATAGATTCAAAACATAGTGATGAAACATCAAATAGCAAAGAGTATTTTGCGGCAGCTGAAAGAATAGAAGCGATGGATAAAACCACATTAATTTATGGCATAGATTGCCAGCGATGCCATGGGCCTGCAGCAAACCATGTTAACTATCACACAATATATCCAGAAGAAAAAAAAGCTAAATACATTGTAACCAATAGTTCGCTTAATGCACAGCAAAAATTAGATATGTGTGCGGTTTGCCACTCAGGTAATGATCAGGAAAAACTTAAGTCTAGATTTTACTTTAAGCCAGGTGATACTCTATCTAATTTTTATTTGTACATGCCCGGCGATAAGTACAAAACCAATTTTGATGTACATGGCAATCAACAAAGATTACTTGCCGAGAGTAAATGTTTTTTACAGTCGGGCACACTAAATTGTTCATCTTGCCATAATCCACATACCAATGCTGGCAGTAATTTGGCAACATATTCGCAAAAATGTATGGGTTGCCATACCGAAGCAAATAAAAATTTCTGCATTGTAAAACCGGCAGCAGGTGTTTCAATTAAAGATAATTGCATTGATTGCCACATGCCCAAAAAACCTTCGGAGGCAATAAGCTTTTACCAACAGGGCAATACCCAATTATCATTTTACTTATTACGAACACATAAAATAGGTATTTATAAAACAGATAGTGTAAGCAAGCCAAAAATTACCTCTAAAAAAGTAAATAAAGGAAATTAAAAAGCCATCTGCTAAAACAGATGGCTTTGTTGAATATAAATTCAACTATTTATTTTACACTTATTGTACTTGTTACTTTACCGGTTGTAGGAATACTCATACCCTGTACATCAACGCTTCCGGTTGATTCTGAGACCGAAACCTTTTTCACCAATAAACCAGTTGCCACATCTATCTGCATATCTCCATTTACTTTTGCATTAGAGGTTACATTCATTTCCATTCCCATTTGTTCAACTTTCTTTTCAATGTCTATAGTGCCTGTAAAAGTAAAAAAGGCAATGCCATCTTTTATTTCTTTTAAAGTATACGTTGTAGAGGTTTTAGTTTTATCATCGGGTGTTTTGGTAGATGTACTATCTACAAAACTATCGCCAACTTTTATTTCAGTTACATTGGTAAATAAATCAAAAACCGGGCAAGCGCCTGCATTACCCAAACCTAAGTTTTTCATCATCATGCCCATCATATCACTATTATCATCTTCTTTTTTATCTTCAACAGGTTTTACAACACTTTCTTTAATAATGTTTCCTTTTGCATCTACAGTAAATTTTGTAGTTGCTCCAATCATTTTGTTGATAGAACTTCCTAACTGTCCTTCACGGTCTTCTTTTTTATCAGAATCATAGTTTATATCCTGACCCATTGCACTCATAGAAAGTACAACTTTATTGGCTACATACTCTGTAGAATAACCTTTATCGGAAGCTCCAATAATACTTAATGCAGAGGTGGTAGAAATGTTCATTGGAATTTCCATGGTTTGCCCCATTGCATCCTGCGTCATTTTTCCATCAACAAGTGTAACTACTTCATATTTTTTTCCGGCAGTTAATTTAACAGCAGGAATATAGCTTTGAGCAGTAGCTCCAATGGTTAACACCAAGGCTAAAAAAGAGGTAACGATTGATTTCATTTTTTATTTTTTTATTTAAGACGACAAAAGTATCCAAATAGTTTCAATTAAATGTTAATACCTTCTTAACGTTTATTTATACAGGTGTTTATCTAAAAGGAATTCCTAATCCATTTTTATTAAAGGGTTACCAATATAATCCACCTACCAAAAAAACGGCACATAAAATAAATAACATTAACAGCAACGGAAAAACAAATTTCATCCATGCTTTAAAGCTAACATTTACCAATGCCAAAGAAGGAAGAATTAAACCAGTTGGCGTAATAAAGCCCATAATGCCCATACCAAATAAATACGCATTTACCACTTCCTTACCGGGTACATTTACCAAAATAGCTAATGCTCCAATTATAGGCATCGTAAGTACTGCCATACCACTTGAAGAAGAGATGAATAACGTAAATACCATATATAAAGCCAGCAAAATTATGATGAAAAGTACCGGCGGAAAGCCGCCAACCATTTTGGCAGAATAATACAAAATGGAGTCGCTAATTTTACCTTCGTTTAAAATAATGGTAACGCCTCTGGCTACACCTACAATAAAAGCTACACTCAATAAACTTTCGGCGCCTTTAATAAATTGGTTAATAAAATCCTTTTCATTCAAGCGTAAAATAACAGCGAGTAAAATTGAAGCGCCTAAAAATAAAGCAGTCATTTCAGGCAACCACCATTCTAATTTTACCACACCAAAAATCATTATTAAAAAAGTAGAAATAAACAGTACTAATAAAAGTTTTGTTTTTACATCTAAGGATTGATGTACATTTTCGGTTGTAGCTAAACCCGGATAGGGTGATGCAACATTACCATCTACCTTATACACAAACGAAGCTGTTGGATCTTTTTTAATTTTATTGCCGTATCTAATTATATAGCCAATTGTAAGGGCGGTAGATAAAACAAACATAATTATTCGTTCCCAAATACCATTTTGCCAACTAATGCCGGCAGCATTACTGGCCACAATTACACTAAACGGATTAGAGAATGATGAGAGTGTTCCCAATTGAGTGCCGGCAAAAATTACTGCAACAGGTACAATTAAATCGTAACCGGCAGCTAAAAATAAAGGAACCATTATAGGATAAAAAACCAAACCTTCTTCTGCCATTCCGTAAGATGCTCCACCAAATGAAAATAAAAAAGTGAGTATAATAATTAACCAGCTTTCTTTACCCTTCATGGTATGTGTTAAGGAAGTTAAGCCCTTAACCATTGCACCACTTTCGTTAAACACATGCATAAAGCCACCAATAACTAAAATGAATAAAATAATATCAATGGTATCATATATTCCCTTAATTGGGGCATTTAAAATTTGCAAAAAACCTTGTTTATTTCTTTCTAACTGTTGGTAGCTGCCCGGAATTGAAACAGGCTTACGTATTGCACCGCTTGCAAATTTTTCTAATGGTATTTTTATTTGTAAACTATCCAGTAAGTGTTGAGTAAAAGCCAGACTGGTATCGCCTTTTGGTGTACTTAATGTAAAGGATTCACCTTCGGACTTTGTAATGGTATTATATTTTCCAGCAGGGATAAGCCATGTAGCAATAGCAGCCAAAACAATAATGGCCATTAATATAGTTATGGGAGATGGAACGCTTTTAACTTTCTTCATCTTTAAAAGTAAATAATTTTTATGGAACGCAGACCTGCCTGCCGGCAGGCAGGTTGTTATGGTTGTTAAGATTGAGTATGATTTTTTCAGAGTATTTAATAAATAATCTTTTAATCTGTGAAAACAATCCGTGTAAATCTGTGGTTTAAAAAATATAAATTGCATTATGAAGGCAGCCACCATCAACGAAATAAAGCAAGAATTAACTCATCAACCAGCAAACAATGTACTAGAGCTATGTTTACGCCTTGGCAGATTTAAAAAAGAAAATAAAGAGTTATTGACTTATCTGCTTTTTGAATCACACAATATTCCTGAGTTTATTGAAAATAGTAAGATGGAAATAGATGCAGAATTTGAAACCATCAATACTTCAAACGTTTACTTTGTTAAAAAAAGTTTACGAAAAATTTTGCGAATGGTTAATAAGTATTGCCGCTACAGTGGCTTGGCTAATGTAGAGATTGAATTACTAATTTATTTCTGCGGAAAAGTGAATGAATTAAAGAGTAGTTTTAAAACCAATCCGGTTATTGTTAATATTTATCAGTTTCAACTTAAAAAGATAAATAAAGCTTTAGCAACTTTGCATGAAGATTTGCAATACGATTTTCAAAAGGAAATAAACAAACTATAGATTGAATTATTAACTTTAAATTAGCGTTAAATTAAAATCATAAAATGAAATTTTTGCTCTCTATTGTACTATTTGTATGCATTGCATCAGAAACTTTTGCACAAAGAAAAGATGCAAAATTTTCGGAAGAAATGAAAGCAGAAATGTGTGTAAAAGTAAAAGCAGCGGCTCAGCATGGCTGGCAAGGGTATAAAGAATATGCATGGGGTGCAGATGATTTAAAACCTTTATCTAAAACACCCAAACTCTGGAGTAAAACAAGTATGTTAATGACTCCCGTAGATGCTTATGACACCTTTATTTTACTTGGCCTTACAAAGGAAGCGAAAGAAGCAAAAGATTTAATACTTTCTAAATTAAGTTTTGACGTAGATAACGAAGTACAAGTTTTTGAAATTACTATTCGTTTATTAGGCGGTTTAATAAGCGCTTATGAACAAGATGGCGATAAAAAATTTTTAACCCTTGCACAAGATTTAGCCGATAGAATGTTGCCTGCATTTAATAGCAAAACAGGAATGCCGTATCGCTACATTCATTTGCAAACGGGCAAAAAAAGAGACGGAATAAATAACCCTGCCGAAATTGGCACTTTGATGATGGAGTTCGGGAAACTATCTAAACTTACAGGTAATAAAAAGTACTACAATACTGCCAAAAAGGCTATTATGTATGTATATAATAAGCGTAGTAAAATAAATTTGGTGGGAGAGCAAATAGATGTAGAAACGGGTAGGTGGGTAAAAACCGAAAGCCATATTGGCGCTTATATAGATTCGTACTACGAATATTTATATAAATGTTGGTTATTATTTGGTGATAAAGATTTTAAAAAAGCTTTTGATAAACATAATACCGCCATTAAAAAATATTTAATTGATAAAACGCCAAACGGTTGGTTTATGCGTTATGTAGATATGAATACCGGCAAAGAAACACAAACGGTTTATGGCGCCTTAGATGCATTTTATGCCGGCTTGTGTGCATTTGCAGGGGATGTGGAAACTGGCAGGCAAATACAAGAGGCTAACTATTATATGTGGACGAAATTTAATATTGAACCCGAAGAATTTAATTACAAAACAGATTCGGTTATAAGCGCTTATTATATTTTGCGGCCAGAGAATTTGGAAAGTTGCTTTTATTTGTATCGCAAAACAAATGAATTAAAATATTTATGGCAGGGTAAAGTAATGGTTGATGATATTGTTAACCATTGTAAAAATGATGTAGGATTTGCTTCTTTAAAAAATATAACAACATTTGAAAAAGCAAACGCTATGGAAAGTTTTTTCTTTGCCGAAACCTTAAAGTATGCGTACTTAATTTTTGCACCCGAAACAACAATAGACTTAAGTAAAATTGTTTTTAATACAGAGGCACACCCTTTTAAAATTGAACGAAATAAAAAATGATAAAAAATATTAACGAGTTTAAAACTGTTTTTTTTATTGGCATTGCAGGCGTGGGGATGAGTGCTATTGCACAATATTTACAAGGTATAGGCAAAGAAGTTGCAGGAAGTGACAGGTATTTTAAAGAAGGACAACATAACGAAACCAAAGAAAAACTGGAAGCAGAAGGTATAAAATGTTTTTTGCAAAATGGCGAAGGGATAACTGAAAAAACAGCATTGGTTGTAGTATCAACTGCCATTGAGGATACAGTTTTAGAAGTTCAAAAAGCAAAGCAGCTAAATATTCCAATTGTAAAAAGAAGTGAGCTTTTAGCCATGATTGCACTAAGCAAAAAAACAATTGCAGTTGGAGGTACAAGTGGTAAAAGTACTACTTGTGCAATGTTGTTTGATATTTTACAATTTGCCGGCTTGCAGCCTAGTATTATAAGCGGAGCCGGCTTAACAAGTATTATTAAAGAAGGCAAAATTGGTAATGCAAAAGTTGGAGCAGGAGATTGGTTGGTGATAGAAGCAGATGAAAGTGATGGAAGCATTGTACAGTATAAACCCGAAATTGGACTGCTACTAAATATTGATAAAGACCATCAAGAAATTGATGAGCTAATGCAAATTTTTTCTACGTTTAAAAATAATAGTAAAACATTTGTTGTTAATCAAAATAATAAATTAGCTGCACAACTTTCTGCTAATGAAGAAAATGATTTTTCAACCAGTGAAACTAGTTCTGCTAAATACATAGCCACTAATTTTAAGCAAAACGGCTTCAATATTCAATATTCAATATTCAATATTCAATTCTCGTTAAATGTAATGGGTGTTCACAATATGGAAAATGCCCTAGCCGCTACAGCTGTTGCAAATGTTATAGGCGTTGATTTACAAACTTGTGCCGGCGCATTAAAAAATTACGAAGGCATTTACAGGCGCAATCAAATTTTAGGGAATAAAAATGGAGTGTGGGTTATAGATGATTATGCACATAAGCCCGTTAAATGTGCTGCAGCTATTGCAAGTTGTCAGCCAGTGGCACAAAAAGTAATTGCATGGTTTCAGCCGCATGGCTACGGCCCAACAAGATTTTTACGTAATGATTTTGTAAAAGAAATAAGCGCTGTGCTAAGGGCTACAGATGAAATTTGGATGAGTGAAATTTTTTATGCCGGAGGCACTGCGGTAAAAGATATTTCGGCAAACGACTTAATAAACGATATTAAAGCATTGGGTAAAAATGCCTTTTTTGTGGAAGATAGAAATAACTTTGTACAAGAAGTTAAATCTCATTTAAGCAATGATTGTGTTTTGCTTTTAATGGGTGCAAGAGATCCGGGCTTAGAAACATTTAGCAAATCTGTTTTTGAAAATTTATAATAGGAGTAGTATGAAATATTTTAAAATTTTAGTTGTTGCAGTATTTATTCCTGCTTTTTTATCTGCCCAAAAGCATAAACAATTTGCTAAGGATGATTTAAAAAGCTTGTCGGAAAATGGGCAGGCACAGTTACCTGGCTAAAAAATCAATGATTCTTTTGCAGTTAAAATGCCCATTACTGTTGATATTACGGATGCAACCGATTCTTTAATAATTACTACCACCACAACAGTTGATGGCAAAAACCATATTGAAAAATACGGGATGTTCATAGATGATGAAGTAACAGAATTAACATTTGAAAACAGATTAAATGATATAAAGCAAATAATTAGAAGCCCTGTAAAAATTATCATTAAAACACTTGACCCCAACGAAAAAGCAATGATAGATGATGAATATGCCGAAATAAGAACAACATTTACCATTGGTGAAAAAATATTTTTTATCAATCAAGAAGTAAAGTATTTTCAAACAGAAATGTTTTTTGCCCGAAAAAAAATTGAATTAAACCGCCAGTAAGTATGTCAGCTATCCTTATCATAAATATTGCAACATTGGTTGGTACACACTCAACTAATACCTTGCTAAAAGGAAAAGCGTTGGCCAATTTACCTGCAATTGAAAATGCCTTTCTGTTAATAGAGGATGGAATTATTGCAGAGTTTGGCGCTATGTACGAATTGGAAATTAAAGTGCCTCAATTGCCTAAACATATTATTGATGCACAAGATAAAACCATATTGCCTTGTTGGTGCGATAGTCATACACATATTGTTTTTGCAAAAAGCAGGGAAGATGAGTTTGTAGACAAAATAAATGGTATGAGTTATGCCGAAATTGCTGCAAAAGGAGGTGGTATATTAAATTCTGCCAATAAGCTAAGTGAGGCAAGTGAAGATGAGTTGTTTAACGCAGCATGGCAAAGAATAACAGACGTTTCAAAATTAGGAACAGGTGCTATTGAAATAAAAAGCGGTTATGGCTTATCGGTAAATGCAGAGCTTAAAATGTTAAGGGTAATTAAAAAACTTAAACAAAAATCTAACTTAAATATTAAAGCAACTTTTTTGGGTGCTCACACATATCCGTTGGCATACAAAGAAAATCATCAGGGATATATTGATTTAATTGTAAATGAAATGTTACCTGTAATTGGAAACGAAAAATTGGCCGATTATATTGATGTGTTTTGTGAAACGGGATTTTTCTCACCGCAGGAAATGGAAATAATTTGCAATGCAGGGAAACAATACGGCTTAAAACCAAAACTCCATATAAATCAGTTAAATTCAATTGGAGGGATTGAATCAGCAATAAAGCTCAATGCCGTTTCCGTTGATCATTTAGAAACAATGACTTCCCAGGATGTTTGTTGCTTTAAGTTCATCTAATACTATTGGTACACTTTTGCCTACAGCTGCCTTCTTTCTGCGAATGCAGTACCAGCCTGCAAGGCAATTGATTGATGCAAATTGTGCAATTGCATTAGCCTCCGATTATAATCCCGGTTCATCACCAAGTGGTAATATGAATTTTGTAGTAGCGCTTAGTTGCATACAAATGAAAATGTTGCCACCGGAAGCTATAAATGCCGCAACCTTAAACGGGGCCTTTGCAATGGAACTGCAAGAGAAAGTGGGAAGTATTGCTATTGGTAAAAAGGCAAACCTTATTTTTACAAAACCAATTCCTTCGTTAGCATATTTGCCTTATGCATTTGGAAATAATTTAATTGACAGTGTAATGATTAACGGGGAAATAATATAAAGTTGTATGAAAATATCTATCTTAGTTTTTCTGACGTTTTTGTTTTCAAGTACAAATGCTTTTGCTCAAGATTGTACTATTTACCACAAGGGTTATTTTACTTTTACCGATTCTGCCGGGAAAGTCATTTTAATGCATCGCAAAAAAAAGTATCAATATCAATACGATCGAGAAAAAAAGATTACGACCCAATATCGTATTAAATGGATCAGTGATTGTGAATATACAATTACCCAAGCAATTACAAATAGTAAAGCCCAGCGAAAATTTAAGAATTCCATTACTAAAGTTGTCATTTCTAAAACGGATGGCGAAAATGGATTTTATTACAAATGCGCTTGTCCCACTATACCTTGGCAATAATGAGAAGCCGGAAGCATACGTAAAAAAAATATCCAAAAATGAATTTTATAAACTTTACTAGTATAAATCCTTAATTCCTAATTTTTAATTCTTAATTGAATAATATGCAACTAATAGAATGTGTCCCTAATTTTTCAGAAGGAAATGATTTAAGCGTTATCAGGCAAATAACCGACGAAATTGAAAAAATAGAAGGCGTACGTTTGTTAAATGTAGACCCGGGTAAGGCTACCAACAGAACTGTGGTAACATTTGTTGGCGAACCTGCACTGGTAATTGAGGCTGCTTATCAAGCTATAAAAAAAGCCGGCGAATTAATAGATATGAGCAAGCACAAAGGTGAGCATCCACGGATGGGTGCAACAGACGTTTGCCCACTTATACCCATTGCAAATATTTCAATGGAAGAAACAGCAGCGTATGCACAACAATTGGCAAAAAGAGTGGGGAATGAATTAAACATACCCGTTTATTTATATGAAGCTGCACAGCCCGATACACAAAGAAATAATTTATCGGTAATACGTGCCGGTGAGTACGAAGGTTTTTTTAAAAAAATAAAATTGCCCGAATGGAAGCCTGATTTTGGTCCACAGGAATTTGATGCAAAAAGAGGAGGCACTGTTATTGGCGCCAGAGATTTTTTGGTTGCATATAATGTTAATCTTAATACTACAAGCACTCGCCGTGCCAATGCCATTGCTTTTGATGTAAGAGAAGCCGGAAGAAACATTGAAATAAATGGACAAAAAATTAATCAACCCGAGTTTTTAAAATTTGTAAAGCTATTGGTTGGTATATAGAGGAATATGGCATTGCTCAAATTTCAATCAATCTTACCAATATAGCTAAAACACCTGTTCATATTGCGTTTGACGAATGTTGCATCAAAGCTTCAGCAAGAGGCATACGAGTTACGGGAAGTGAATTGGTTGGCCTGATTCCTTTAAAAGCTATGCTGGATGCCGGCAAATATTTTTTACAAAAGCAAAAACGAAGCATTGGGGTTAGTGAAAAAGAGCTAATAAAAATTGCAATTAAATCGTTAGGGTTAGATGAGCTAACTCCTTTTAATCCCGAAGAAAGAATTATAGAGTATATGCTGGCAAATAATAACGAAAGCAAATTAATTAACATGAAGTTGAATGAATTTGCAGATGAAACAGCCAGCGAAAGCCCTGCTCCGGGTGGTGGATCTATTGCAGCATATGTGGGAGTATTGGGAGCTTCATTGGCAACAATGGTTGCTAATCTTTCATCTCACAAAAAAGGGTGGGATGAAGGATGGGAAGAGTTTAGCAACTGGGCTGCACAAGGCCAACAAATAAAAGATGCGTTATTAAAATTAGTAGATGCCGATACAGCAGCTTTTAATAAAATTATGGAAGCTTTTGCATTGCCAAAAGCTACTGCAGAAGAAAAGGCAAAGCGTACTGAGGCAATACAATCTGCCACAAAATTTGCTATTGAAATTCCATTTAAAGTAATGCAAACAGCAGCAGGTGCAATGGGTATTGCAAAGGCTATGGCAACCATTGGCAATCCAAACAGTGTTAGTGATGCAGGTGTGGGCGCTTTGTGTATACGCAGTGCAGTAATGGGCGCTTTTATGAATGTACGTATTAATGCAAGTGGTTGTACCGATAAAGATTTCATAAGCGATATACTTACAAAAGGCAAAACCATTGAAGATGCTGTAATTGCAGAAGAAACAGCAGTATTGAGGATTGTAAATGAAAAAATTGGGATTTAATGATTTGTAATAGTTAATTCTTAATTGTTTTTTACTAACTTTCTATAATGAAGCATTTTAAGTTTTATTCCAAAGAAGATATTTTATCACTTATAAAAATGCGCCGCTTTGAAACAAAGCTTGGCGAAAGGGTTTGTACTATAAGTAAACAAGAAGATTGGCAACAGGAGCTTGCAAATGCAAAAGCCAAATATATACTTGTAGGTATACCCGAAGATATTGGTGTATTGGCCAATTATGGTATTGGCGGTGCCGATACCGCTTGGTTACCTTTTTTATCTTCTTTCCTTAACATGCAAAGCAACGATTTTTTTATTGGCGAAGAAGTGATGATATTGGGTCGTTTTGATTTTGGGGATATAAAATATTTAATAGATTCTAATGCATATAATCAGGAAGAATTAATTAATGCTTATCGGCATGCTGTAGATATTATTGATGCACAGGTAGAAGATATTATTAAAGTAATTTCCTCTTGTCAAAAAATACCTATTGTAATTGGCGGCGGCCATAACAATAGTTACCCTATAATAAAAGGCGTTGCCAAGGGTTTATACAAAGCCGGTGTATTGCCATTATCTCAAATTAATTGTATCAATTTAGATGCACATACCGATTATAGAACTGCCGAAGGAAGGCACAGTGGCAATGGCTTTAGATATGCCGAGGAAGCCGGCTATTTAGGTAAATATTGTATTGTAGGCGTACACGAAAATTATGTGCCGCAAAATGTGTTAATGGAAATACACAATAATCCGTTTATAGATTACATTACCTATGAAGAGATATTTATACACGAACGCAAAAATTTTACACAAGCTGTTGCACATGCAACCGGCTTTACCGAAGATACATATACCGGTATTGAGTTAGATTTGGATTGTGTAGAAAATATTTTGAGTAATGCTGTAACGCCTTCGGGTATAAGTGTACTGCATGCAAGGCAATATATCACTTTTACAGCGCAAGATAGCAAAGCTGCTTATCTGCATATTTGTGAAGGTGCCACACATTTAGCCGATGGTAGAAAAAATGAAACCACCGGAAAATTAATCAGCTATTTAGTTAGCGATTTTGTTAAAGAGCTATCGCAGCGCTAAAATTTTAATAAATCAATTTTTAACAAATACCCTTTTGTGGGTATTTGTTGTTTTAAGCCATTTGTTATTTTTATTAAAATTTGCAATATGAAAAAAACAGTAAGTTTATTATTAGCAGCATTCTTGTTTTGCACAAATATTTTTTCACAAAATGCAGAATTGCCGGCCATTACAACACAAAATGCTCAAACGTTTTTCATTCCAAATGCTACTTGCATAAAGTACAAATTAATTGCTGGCAATAGCGATGCTTGGATGAAAGTATATAACAATACCGCAGAAACAGCAACTATTCAAAGAGTAAATGATATTCGTTGGCAAGCCACTGCAAAAACCAAAGCTATTGAGTGGTATAAAAATAATGCGGCATTATTGAACGAAGGGGCAAAAGATATTTCTGGGAAATTGAATCCTCCCGTTGGCGTAGATGCTTGGAATGTTTATGAAGCAAATGACGAAATGCAAAGTATGATGGAAGCTATGGGAATAAAGCAAAAGCAATATACTTTTACTTTTGTTGTTGATAAAATTGTTGCTAAGATATTTATTGGAGCAAATGAAAAAGTAACGCTGGCTCAAGCATGGCAATTTGCAAAACATGGTTTAATAGCTACATTGAAAGCTAGTGGCAAGACTAAATTAGCACAGTTGGTTTTGAAGGGGTAATGTTTGTCTTTATAATTTTTTATTAACTTTTCTTTTATCACAATACCATTTTTTTGTTTCCAAAATCGTTGTGTTAAATTATTTTAAAAGCAAAAGCTGGCTTTCTTCTATTCCTGTTACCCAGTGTTTTACCAATGGTTCAATATTGATATAATCGCCATGGTTTAAAATAACTTTTTCTCCTTTTTCATTTTCAAAATAAACCACACCTGTAATACAAATTAATATCGCATGAATGGGTGTTACATGCTCTTTTAGCTTTTCTCCTTTTAATATCTGTAATGCAACTACATTGCTATTCTCTGTTTTAAAAAATGGAATGGCAGAAACTGCTTTATCTGTAAGATGCAGTTGTTTTATATTCATAATCGTTATGTTTTTAATACTAAAGAATCCGTTGAATTAAGCATATCTGTATTAGTAAAGTAAGATTCATAAGGCAATATTCGGTTTAAATAAGTAATCAAAATATGTTATCAATCATATTTACTGCACCTATAATAATACCATTTTAGTTGTGAGACAGTAGCTTTTAATCAAGCAGGAAATGCAATCTTTTCTTCTGCTTATGTAGGGCCATCACATTCATAATTGAATTTTAATGATAAAAATCATTTTTTTTTCTGACTTATGTTTTAAAATACCGTTGAATTAAGCAATAACTCTGTGCAATAAAAATTAATAATATGGCAACAACTACAAAAAATGAAAAGTATGTTTACTTTTTTGGTGGCGGCAAAGCCGACGGTAACGAATCAATGAAAAATTTACTAGGCGGAAAAGGAGCTAATCTTGCAGAAATGGCAGGTCATCCCAAGTTAAAATTACCCGTTCCTCCCGGGTTTACGGTTACCACAGAAGTATGTACCTATTATTATAAAAATAAAAAGAAATATCCGCAGGCTTTAAAAAAACAAGCAGAAGAGGCACTTGCTAAAATGGAAAAAATTACGGGCAAAAAATTTGGGGATGCTAAAAACCCTTTATTGTTATCTGTACGTTCGGGAGCAAGAAGAAGTATGCGGTATGATGGAAACCGTACTGAATGGGTTTAAACGAAAATACCATTAAAGGAATTATTGCTCAAAGCGGCGATGAACGCTTTGCTTACGATGCTTATCGCCGGTTAATAATGATGTATGCCGATGTGGTGATGGAAAAAGGAGCAGGCATTGAGGTAAAGAGTGGAAAAAAAGGAATAAGAAAAATGTTGGATGAAAAATTAGAGCATATTAAACACAAACAAAATTATACCAGCGATACAGAACTTACCGTTGCAGAATTAAAAGACTTGGTAAAAGATTATAAAAAAACTGTAAAGAAAGTACTGGGAACCGATTTCCCCGATGATCCATGGGAGCAACTTTGGGGCGGTATTGGCGCTGTGTTTGGCAGTTGGAATGGCAAAAGAGCAATTGAATATCGCAGGATAGAAAGAATCCCCGATGAATGGGGAACTGCCGTAAACATACAAGCAATGGTATTTGGTAACATGGGCACCGGTAGTTGTACAGGTGTAGCATTTACCAGAAATCCGGGCACAGGCGAAAATAAATTTTATGGCGAATACTTGGTTAATGCACAAGGTGAAGATGTGGTAGCCGGAACCAGAACCCCTGCACCTGTTAACGAATACTCTAAAAACGAACAAAGCAAGCAATTTACCACATTAGAAAAATTGGAGCCTAAGTTATATAAGGAATTATATGGCTATCAAAAAAGATTAGAGCAGCATTATAAAGATATGCAGGATATAGAGTTTACCATTGAACAAGGCAAGCTTTATATGTTACAATGCCGTGTAGGAAAACGGAATGGTATTGCTGCTGTAAGAATGGCTACTGAAATGTTTGCCGAAAAATTAATTGATTCCAAAACAGCAATAATGAGGGTAGGGCCAAATCAATTGGTAGAATTATTGTTACCAATGCTGGATCCTAAAGCCGAGTTAGCAAGCACAGTTATTGCAAAAGGTTTGCCGGCCGGACCCGGTGGTGCAAAAGGCCGTGTGGTATTTTCATCTAACGATGCGGTGGAATGGGCACAAAAAGGCGAAAAAGTTATTTTGGTAAGAGAAGAAACATCTCCCGAAGATGTAGACGGTATGCATAAATCCGAAGCGGTGCTAACAACAAAAGGAGGAATGACATCGCATGCTGCACTTGTGGCCAGAGGTTGGGGTAAATGCTGTATTGTTGGTTGCAGTGATATTGAAATACATAGCGATACCAAAACCTTTCATGCTAAAAATGGGGTGGTTATTAAAGAAGGCGATATTATTACATTAAATGGCACCAGAGGGTTAGTTTACGAAGGTGGCTTACCGTTAGTAGCCATTGATTTGGATAAAAACATTGCATTTAAAAACCTGATGAAGCTGGTAGATAAAACCAAGCAAATGGGTGTACGTACCAATGCCGAAACTCCAGGCGATGCAACACAAGGATTTAAGTTTGGTGCCGAAGGTATTGGGTTGTTTAGAACAGAACACATGTTTTATGGTGAAGGAAGTGAGCAACCTTTATTTCTTTTGCGTAAAATGATTGTAAGCAAAACGGTGGCAGAAAGGAAGAAGGCGTTAGATGAACTTTTTGTTTATGTAAAAAAAGATGTTAAGGATACATTGAATGTAATGAAAGGGTACCCGGTTACCATTCGATTGCTGGATCCACCATTGCATGAGTTTGTACCGCATGATGCAGATAAACTACATAAATTAGGCAAAGAACTGGGTATTAGCATGAGCATTTTACGCCGTAGAGTACTTGCCTTACACGAAAACAATCCTATGCTTGGGCATCGTGGAGTACGCTTAGGCGTTAGTTACCCCGAAATTACCGAAATGCAGGTTAGAGCTATATTTGAAGCCACCGCCGAATTACTGAAAGCAGGTAAAAAAGCTTTCCCCGAAATTATGGTGCCGGTAACTTGTACTGTAAACGAACTAATACATAAGAAAAAAATTGTAGATAGGGTATATGCCGAAGTTTGCGAAAAAACTAAATTAAAAAAGATACCTCACTTGTATGGTACGATGAGAGAAATTCCAAGAGCAGCCATAAAAGCTGCCCAAATAGCTACTGTTGCCGATTTCTTTAGCTTTGGTACCAACGACCTTACACAAATGAGTTTTGGATTTAGCAGAGATGATATTGGTGGATTTTTACCAAATTATCTTGATCAAAAAATATTAAAGGATGATCCTTTTCAAACCATTGATCAGGATGGTGTTGGCGAGCTGATAAAAATTGGTACCGAAAGAGGACGTATCACAAAACCTAAATTAAAAGTAGGTATTTGCGGAGAGCACGGCGGCGATGCTGAGAGTGTAAAATTCTGTCACAAAATTGGAATGAACTATGTAAGTTGTTCTCCTTTCCGTGTGCCAATAGCCCGATTGGCTGCAGCGCAAGCGGCTGTTGAATTTCCAAGAAAATAATTTGCTAATATGAAAAGTAATGCCGGGGTGTTAATTCACTTCGGCATTTTCGTTTTTTGTTATTTTATAAACCAAACTATTCTCATCGTTTTCAACATCATTTAGTTCGCCAAATAATTTCATGCTGCATTTTTCAAGCACTTTTATGGAAACAAGGTGTTTAGGCCTCACTATTGCAAATATTTCACCTATCTTCAATTCGTTAAGTCCAAATTGTATTGCATATTTTGTAAGCTCAGTTGCATATCCTTTACCCCAATATTTTTTATCAAACCTGTATCCTACATTCATTTTAATTTCATTACCATAAAGCCTGTCGCACAATCCCCCAAAGCCAATAACATGTGTTGGGTTTTCTTTTTCTATAATACTCCATGTGCCAAACCCTTTTGCTGACCAATGTTCTAATATTTCGGCAAAGGCTTTTTCAGCAGTTTCAAAACGCATTGCACCATTTGGGTTAAATAAATTGGTATCGGGGTCAGCGTTTATTTCAAAAAATCGGCGAAAATCCTCTTCCATTGGTCTACTTAATATTAGTCTGCTTGTACTATTCATTTCTTAAAGTTGGCTTTATTACAAACATAATTAATATAGCAAGTTATTTTTTATAACACTGCCTGTTCATAGTATTGAGCAGCCTGCAACTAATTTAACTGCACTACAAACTTATACCCTTAGCAAACCCCGAAACCCTCTGGCTGCATAGTAAGATTGTACACCATTATGATAAACAAAAACAGTGTTGTAGCGTCTGTCGCAAAACAATGCGCCACCCAATTGCCTTATTTCTTTTGGGGTTTTTATCCAGCTTGATGTTTTCAAATCAAAGTTTCCCAGTTTTTGCAAATATCTGTATTGCTCTTCTGTTAAAAGTTCGATACACATAGATGCAGCCATATCAATTGCGTTGTTTTCGGGCTTGTGTTCTTTTCTTGATTCTAATGCCTGGCGGTCGTAACAAAAACTCCTGCGGCCTTCGGGGCTTTCGGCCGAGCAATCATAAAATAAATATTCGTTTGTTTTTGAATCGTAATCAACCACATCCGGCTCTCCGCCGGTATTTTCCATTTCGTTAAGCGACCACATTTTTTCACTACTGGCTTCCAGCTTTGCCTGTACTTTAGCCCATTCTAAACTCTTATGGCGTTTTATGTTTTTTTCAAAACGGGCACTTAGTGTTTTAAGTAAACTTTCTTTTTGTTTAGCAGATAACTCTTTTTTTGTTGCCATGTTATCATCAATGATTTTAATTATTTATACAATGTTTTTATAAATATATTGATTTTACAGATAGCAACTTTGAGTAAAATAATAAAGTGAAAAGTTAATTTTTGTAATACTATCTGCAAATTTTATTTGCGTTGTTAGAGGTTTGAAACCACCTGTGTTGAATGCTATTTTATAAATCGCAATTTGTATTTCGGTTTGTGAGCCACGAAACGGGGCTATTGGAATAAGTTATTTACTTTCCTCGAATTTATTAATTACAAAACGCATTTTATTAGCATCTGGATGTTCCATATCAGCCAGCAAAGTGAGTTTCCCGTCTTTGCCGGTAATAGTTAGTTTTATTACCCATTGGTCTCCGTTTTCAAAGCTAAGTTTTCCTCTGATATATGTTTTACCTTCTTTGAATGGAGTTTTCCAGTTACAGTAAATTGAATCGATGGCTCCATACCGTGTATTATATTCGGTAGTAACTTCGATAATTTTTGAATCGTAATTAATAGTGGTTATCCGCTCTGTATCTTTGATTTTAACATCGTTATTGTCATCTAATATTTCTACTCCGGTAGCTGCTAATACAATTTTTTTATCACACTGGCTATAACAAAAGGTACTAATTGTAATGGTAATAAGTACGAACACTATTTTTTGTTTCATAATTGTTCTTTTACAAATTAAAAGTTCTTATAGTAGCAGCTAATGTGTAGAGCTTACAGAAGTTTTGTAATTAGTATTCCGTCCCCTCGGTACCGCTGCTAATTATTTTGTTTAGATGAAGTTAAGAACTAAAGCCCAAAATTGAACGTTCAGCCAGAACTGAAGACCGGCGATGCAGTTAGCTGAAATTAGTTTTTCACCGGCGTTGTTGTTCCAAATGCCCCCGTCTTGTCTCCGACAAACGGGAACAATACAGCCGCTGGTCGGAGACACAGGCGGCGGCGAAGAACTTAGCGGAGAACACCAACGGCGGCGAAAATGCAGTTAGTCTAAGTCAAAATAGCCACCTTTATTTGTGTCTAATTCCGTTACTAACAATCTGAAATTTTCTTCAGTAGCTTTAAGGTTAATAAACTTGCTAATGATTGTTCTGTTTCGATAAATAATAAAAGTATTTTCTGCATCTGGGTTAATCTTACTGAGGTGTACTTCGCTATCGGTGTCAGAAAATGAGGGAACGAATGTAAGGGCAATATTCTTTAAATTTAATTCAATGCCAATTTTTTCTAGTTCTTTTTGCCTTGAGTCTTTACTATAATCATTATTGTTGCCATACACAAAATAGGCTTTCAAGTATTTACTCCTTTCAACACTTTGTTGTTCTAAAAATGTCAGCCATTTTTTGATATCTACCCAATTTGGTTTGTTGCCAACAAAATAAACTATGCCGTGGTAGCGCCCATATTTACAAACCGGGCATGCCCTGAAACCTTTGTCTGGCCCAAAGGCCTGAAAAGGCCCAAATGATGGTTGGTCTTCACCAATTTGAAGCCCTGATTGATTTTCTGCTTTAATTGTTTCGGGATAGTTAGGAATGTTAAGCCCCAAAATAATATTATGCTCTGCAATTTGCAGGTCGCCTTTTTTAAACAATCTTAAAATACCGCTGCCACCACGGTTTTCCAGCCTCTTTCTTTTTTGGCCTGTAAGCAATTTGTCATCGTCAAACACAAATTCGTCAATATAATATTCCTTGTCAATATTTGGTTCTTTTATAGCAGGATGTATATGTGCTTCAAAATTTCTGTTTGGATAGGGTGCAGGTCTAACTGTGTATATGGCGTATTTGCCATTTGCATCCGATTTTACCCAACCCCGAATGTATCCGTGTCTTACCACTCTAGGGTCTAATCCTTGTTTGCCGGCATACACACCATTTACATCTGTATGATAATAATATAGGATGACATTAGGAGCAGGTGTTTTGCCGTCTAATTTGTAAATTGTACCTGTAATTAATAGCTTTTGTCCATTTTGTAACCAACCTGCACTGGTATCAATTGACTTGATATTTTCAGGCATACCAATATACAAAAAACTCTCCATTTTCAAACGGCCCACCCACTACGCCATTTTTTCTGTCCGATTTTGAGAGTTTGATGTTGTTTGCCCTTTACAGCTTAGTAAAAAAGAAGTAACCGCTACTAAGAAAAGAAAATATGCTTTTTTATACATTGTCAATAATTTATTTTGCAAATTTCAATAGTAGAGTACTAAAAGTCAACTTATATGTTGTAAGATGAGGTTATTTTGTTGTCAGGTGATGAGTTTTGTTAAACAGGTTTTTGAAATCAGTAGCAAAATTTCTGCTAACCCGAAGTTGTATATTATTTTTCATCGTTAAGTCGTAATCGCCATTAAGCCTTGTTGTGTAAGAAACAACCATTTTAATATTTATAATGGTTGATTTATGCACCCTTACAAATTGTTCAGGGTCTAATTTAATGGAAATAGATTTCAGTGTTTCATTATACAGATATTTATTGTCTTTAAGGTGAATATTTATGTAAGGCGGGTTTGCAGAAAAATATAAGATTTCCGAAATAGCAATACTGGTTTTTCTATTCCTGTCAGTTACTAAGAACGTGCTAATAAATTGAGCTGTGTTATCCTCTTTTTTGGATTCAGGAATTGTTTCTTCGGATTTGGTTTTTTTTGCAAAAAACTGAAAAGCTAACACAGGAATTGAGTAAAGCAATATCAAAAGATAAAAATGTTCGGATAAAGTATATTTTAATGTTTGTTGAAATGCAAAAGTGTGATAATAAAATATTTTGGATATTGACCAAACCAAAAACGGAAACGCAAACAGATGACTAAAAATTGGCAAAACAATTACAGCTACAAGAAATTCTAATTTTTTTGATTTTATACTTGACTACTAAATATTGTGTAAATAGCAACGGTGCAAAAAGCCACCAAAACGAACTGAAAATAAATGATTCAGAATATAGAATGACGAATTTTTCAATTCTGCCCGTAAAAAAATCTTGTGTTAAAGTTAGTATTACAAAAGCCAATACAAGTATTGTCAAGACAAAGCAACTCTTTTGTCTGTTATACTAAATTTTGTTGTCAAAATTTTGTTCATATTACTTGAGTGTGTCCGAAAGGGTTGAATAAAACTTTCGCCGGCGTTGTTGTTCCAAATGCCCCCGTCTTGTCTCCAACAAACGGGAACAATACAGCCACTGTCTTGTCCTAAAATAGGTTTACTCAAAATTATGTAATTTTCACTAGTGAACACAACATCTTACCCAGCGTATTGGCCGCAGTTTTACACAGCTACTATCAACAAATGGAAACACTTGTTGAGTAGTCATGAATGTAAAGATATTATTATCGACAGCTTAAAGTTTTTAGTAAATGAAAAGAAAATACGAGTGTATGCATTTGTAATTATGAGCAATCATATACACTTAATATGGCAACCGCTTGCAGGCAACACCCCTTCAAGCATTCAATCATCATTTATGAAGTATACAGCACAGCAAATAATAAAGCACTTACAAAAAGCAGACATAAAAATGGAAACACTAAAGGTAAATAAAGGTGACCGAGTTTATCAAGTATGAAAAAGAGATGCTTTAAGTGTTGATTAAGAACCTCTGCAGTATTTAACCAAAAGTTAGACTACATACATTACAACCCTGTTAAAGCGGAGTTGTGTAAACTACCTGAAGAATATTACTATTCATCTGCTAAATTTTATAATATTGGATTAGATGATTTTAATTTACTTACACATTACATGGATAGCTAACTATGGTGTATCTTTCCTTTTGTATGCATATTTTCTCCGCTTGTCGGAGACAAGGCGGCGGCGAAGAACACCAACGGAGGCTAAAAGAACTTAGCGGAGAACACCAACGGCGGCGAAAGGCAGGCTCTTTTGCAAGGTTGGCTTTTGTGTGTCGGCTTTGTGAGCCTTGTAAATGTGCCTGACTTGGTGCGTAGGCTATTTGGCTGTAATTAGATTTAAAATCTCAGTTAAGCTATTTCCGTGCTGTTTAACTCGTATTCTGATATCTATACAGAATTCATCAGTAAATTCTAATTCACGATTTCCACTTTTCAATTTCATTTTGCCTTCTTCATAAACTTCAATCACATGAGCCAACAAATCCCTTTTCTGTTTTAACTCGGTATAACTCTCACTGAATTTGTTTCCCTTATGTGGCTTTGTAATTTCATGGTCTATGGAATCAATGATAAATTGTATTGCAAGAATTTTTTGCGATGTGTCAAACATTAAATTGTCTTTAATCACTTTATCAATTCTGCCATTCTTTTGGTATTTATCAAAATCATCCTTTTTGCTATTTACCTTGCTCTGAACATTTGCAAAAATTGCAGCAGTAAGGCTTTCTTTTATACCAAATGAATCTTGTTCAAGAACAGTAGCAATTATTGCAAACATTGAATTGTCAATGTCGCTTGTCTCCGCCATTATCAAACCTCTCATGTTGTTAAGGTCTTGAACTTTCTTAACTGTTGTGTGAATTACCTTTTCTACTTTATCAATGAAGTCCTCATTTGCTCTATCAGCACAATACACTCCATCAATATGAAAGTTTCGTAATTCATTTCTTACATAATCTTCACCTTGAGAAGAGTAAAAAACTACTTCCGTGTAAATTCCTTTCTCTCTAATAGTATTCAAAATGTCTGAGCCCTTCTCTCCATTTGCCAAATTAAAATCCGCAATAATCAAATCATAAGAAGGAAAATCTATGGTATCAAGATTTTCAGCATTGACTTCGTTTCTTGGTTCAGGGAAAACAAAACCTAATCCTTCAACAACTCTTTTTACCAATCTCTTTTTGGCATTAAAGGATGCTTCAATGTCTTCAAACCATAGTATTTTGTATTCTAATTTCATTTCTTGATTGTTATTACAAACTCGGCACCTTTTTTATATGTAGTATTCGCAGTGATGCTCCATTTGTATCCTTTAATAATGTTGTTTATATGGTAAAGTCCAAGTCCTGTGCTTTTTGTAGTGGAATATCCTTGCTTGAAAACATCATTTATGTCAGCAATATCTTTATTAAACCCAATACCATTATCTCTGAAAATTATTTCAAATCTGTTTGGGAATGATTCTGTTGTAATGGTTAGTTCACTTGCTTTATGTTTTTTAGAATTATTAATCATATTGTCAATGATGATTGAAATATCTAAAGGGCGGAATGCTGTTTTGAATGGCTTTGGAAGAAAGCGGTTTATATGAAACTTTTATTTTGCTTGTCTTAAAGTAGTTTGAAATCTTGCTCACATAGTCACTAAGAAAATCTGAAATGTCATTCTCCTTTTTAGAATTAAAATCCTCAAATATTGCTCTCATTCCAAATCTTGAAAGTGATTCAATTTTTTTGTTTTCGGAAATCAATTCGTCCATAAACTGAATCAGTTGCTTTTTTGAAATTTCGCCTTCATCAAGTGTGATTTGATTATACATTTCCTTTAAGGTAGTGCTTATCGTGTCGGCAATAACAAAAACTTGGTGGTGTAGATTTGTTACATTTTCTATATCCTGTGCTTCAATTGAATCACGGACTGCTAATTGTTCTAACTTTTTTTCTAACTCCAGCTCAACAATTTTCTTCTCTTGAATTTTAACATCTCTTTCTTTCTCTGCAGAATCTGCTCTTTTAATAGAAGTGGTAATTGCTTTCTCAATTCGTTCTGCTTCTTTGTAAAGTTGCTTGTTGTTTGACTCTGCGGCAATACGTTTAAAATTCTTTACTAACTTCTTTGCACTTTTCTCTTCTTTATTTGAAATTAGGTTGACAATATCTTTGTTGTATGTCAAACTTTGAATTGCCTTGTCATCAGAAATATTCGCAATAAGTTTTACGAGATTTTCTTTTACTGCTTCACTTGAAAGATTCTCAGTATCATCATCTTCATTTACTCCCATTGCGTTACATCAATTACATATTTCTCTAATCTCCTTAAAGTTTTAATTAAGTAGCCATCTTCTTTATTTATTAATTCATTGTAGGTTTTTGTTTTCAGTAATCCATCTCCACGGCTTGTGGTTTCTCTTAATTCAAAGTTTACGCCCTGAATAGAAATTTCACCAATCAAACTTCTTAAACCAATGTATCTGGCGTAACCCTGCAATGCTCGGTTATCAATTCCTAAACTATCATCACCTCTTTCACCGTAAGGATAAATTCTAAAGCCGTTTTTGTAAATGAATAAACTGCCAAAGTCAACATGCTCAACACCTGTTCGCTTTTTAAAAGTAACTTTTGCAGAACGGTTTAGGAAATACAATGTAATTCCAACATTTGAAAGTAAGTTGAATTCGTTCTTCTCTTTTATTTCGTAAACAAAATTTTCTCTGTCTGTTAATCTTGTTGTAATTATCCCTTTATCATCAATGGATGATTCTATTCTTGTTGTCTTAATATCAAGCTCGTTGAATACGAAATTTTTTATTTCTCCATTTACGGTGTTGTAGTATTGTTCTATGTCTGCATTCTTATCCTGTTGATATTTTTTCAGAACTTCTCTGTCTTTATCACTTTCATCAGGAACGGAAAGTATTATTTTGAACTTTTGAACTTCATCGGAAGTGTTAAGGTCTGGTCTTATGAGTTTTGATAATTTTTCTTTTAATCGTTTGAAGTTTTCCCTGTTCCAAAAATCTGCTGGAACACCTGTAATTTCTAATACTGTTCCTTTTTTTAAATCGTATTTGGTTTTTGTTAGAACAGTATGAGTAACAGGAATTTCTTTAAACTCAACTTTTTGGTTTTGCTCAAACTTTGCCCAGTCAACAAATATGCTTTCAATTTTACTTTTAGGATGTTCACTTAGAGTGATAAGGTTTAAATATTTTCCAAGTCGGTCACATGAAAATCTTCCTACACCTTTTGCCCCAGCATAAACCCTACCTGATTTTATTTTATCTCTGTAATCTTCTGTTCCGTCACGTTTTGCTGAATAGCCAAGGAATAACCATTTTTCAGTTAAGTCCTCATAGTCCATTCCCTTACCATTATCTTGAATAATGATTTTAGCATTTTTAGAATAAATATCTTCAAAAGTGATTTTAACTTCTGTTGCTCTGGCATCAAATGAATTTTTCACTAATTCAAAAACCGCAACGAAGTTGTCGGTAATTAAATCACTACCTATTAGATTCTTTAAAGCCGAACTTATCTTAAAATATTTATCACTCATTAGCTGATTAGTTGTTTTAAACCAACCTCCTTTGTTCTCGAAAAGAGGTGGTATGGCGTTACCGATTTGAGAATATCTTGGAACTTCTTGTGTTCTGCGTTTGCCGCCTGTTGTGTATTTGCCTTGGAACTCATACCAGTCGGGGAAACTTTGAATTCTTGCATATTCACGAACTGTCAAAATTCTCGGCTCGCTGTAATGAATATAATCGTCAGGCAAAGTTGTAATTGTTGGGCTTTTAGCGTTTTTGTCAAGAGGAATAATTGTGTGCTTCTTAATGTTGAAGCGTTCCCTTGTCTTTGCATCAATGTCTTTGTTTTTTTGACAAGTATTTAGAATTACTTGAAATTTTTCAATAATGTCGGGTCTATGTTTTGGGAAACGATGGCTGTCTGCAATTTTATTTTCGATTCCAACTCTCAATAAAACTTGATAAGGGTTTTTTGTCTCGGAATAAATTCCCGCTTGAAAACTTGCGGTGTCGGGTGATTGAACAGTTCCGTTTTGCTTTAGCAAATCGGAAATTGCATCTTTTAGTTTTGTATTTACTGTAAGATTTTTGTTAATCAAAAATTGCTTTTTGTCTGCCTCAATTTTTTCAAAAAATGATTTCGCAATTTGCTTGTTACTCTTCGCTATATCGTTTCTAACTCCAACCAATATAAATCTGGTTCGCTTTTGGGGAATTCCAAAGTCGCCAAAGTTTACTAATTCGCCCTTTACTTTATAACCTGCTCTTTTCAAAGCATTCTCAACATAGTTTGAATATTGCTTTCCTTTTTCTGTGTTCTGTTTAAACTCTTGTGTGAAGCCCTTTACGTTTTCAAAGAAGATTATTTTGGGTTGAACCAGTTTGATAAAAGCTTATGTAAGATTTTACAAGTTTGTTTCTATCGTCACTTTCGTTCCTTCGTCCTGCCATTGAAAATCCCTGACATGGTGGTCCTCCTGCAACCATGTCAACTGTTCCTCTTAGTGCTGTAAGCTGTGTTTTGTAGTTTTTGATTACGGCGTTTATTTCAAGGTTTGTCTGTGGTAACCAGTCACACCAACTGAAATGCTTTTTGTCGTCAATAAGATTATGCTTCAAAGTCTTGAAAGCATCAGGGCTTTTCTCAATAGCAAATAACCCTTTCCATCCAGCATTATGAAGTCCAAGAGAAAGACCTCACAACCTGCAAACAAATCAATGTAATTATATGTATTTGCCATCCTATAGTAAAAATTTGCTTTTGGCAAATTTAATCAATTAAATTTTTGAAATAGAGGTATTTTGACCTTAATCCACATACTGTGTATAATGGTTTTTAAAAGTTGAATTGTTTAATTTGTCGAGTATGAGTTTGCATTTGGGTGGTGAGTGGGCTTTGGTGTTGAATATTGGTATTTGCCGATGTATTTTGTTGAAGCCGATAAGAATTCCGTCCGCTGGGGCGGGTGGGCTGTGCGTTGGCACAAGGCAAGGCTCTTTTGCAAGGTTGGCTTTTGTGTGTCGGCTTTGTGTGCCTTGCAAATGTGCCTGACTTGGTGCGTTGGGTCGTGTCGGCAAAAGTCATGGATGCTTAAATGTTTGTAGGATGTCGTTTAGGGTGACGTACAACACAATATTATACGAATTTTATAAATAATCAAGATTTATAAAATGCATATAAACAACACTTTAATGAATGTAGTTTTATGGCATTAAAAAAGTAGTAAATATGCTACTTCTTCTTCGCCGCCTTTTTCACCGCCGCCTTCTTCTTAGCAGGTGCTTTCTTTGTAAAAGCAGTTGGCTCTTGCGTTACAATCATTTTCTTTATTTCATCTAACGAAATTACGGCTAATTCCTCGGCAGTGTATTTGCCATTGGCACCTTTGCCAACCAGCTTCAACATTTTTGAAAGCGGATAAATGGGCCCCAGCGGCCTTTTCAATAGCAATTTTTCATCAGTGTTGCTGTATAAAACGGTTGGCTTCTTTTCATTTCTTGGCTATCAGTTCGTCACAGTCTTGCTGGTTAAGGGTATCAAAATTATAAGCCAGGGTATATTAATGAATAAATCGTTTCCATTTTATAAAGGCCCAAATCGCCTTTGCCTTTTGTAATCGGTTTTTCATCATAAAAGGCAAACGGTGCATCTTCTACTTTTTTGGCATTTATAATTTCTATGGCTCTTTCTAAATCAACGGCAGCGGCATCTTCGCCTTTGGGTATGCTTACAAACTGATCGCCAAATTTTACATAAGGCCCAAAGCGGCCAATATTTACCGAAATATCCTGCCCTTCATATTCGCCTAATGAGGCACCCAGTTTAAATAACTCAAGTGCTTCTTCCAAAGTAATGGTTTCAATACTTTGCGTAGCTTTAAGTTTGGCAAATTTTGGTTTTTCTTCATCGGTTTGTGCACCAACTTGCACCATTGGGCCATAGCGGCCCATTCGTGCCGTTATGGGTTTGCCATCTTCGCTTACACCCAACATTCGTTCGCCAACGGCACGTTCGGCATTTTCTAACGTATGCTCAACACCAGTATGAAAGGGCGTGTAAAAATCACCTACCATTTTATTCCAAACAATTTTACCATCGGCAATTTCGTCAAACTCTTTTTCTATATTGGCGGTAAAGCTGTAATCCATTACATCTTTAAAGTGCAGGCTTAAAAATCGGTAACCACTAATCCTAAATCGGTAGGAAAAAGTTTACTTTTTTCGGCACCGGTATTTTCCTGCTCTGTTATTTTTTTAATGGTGTCATCTTTCAACTTCAATATTCTAAAATCTCTTTTTACACCTTCCTTATCTTTCTTTTCTACATAGGTACGTTTAATAATAGTGCTAATGGTAGGAGCGTAAGTACTTGGTCGGCCAATGCCCAGTTCTTCCAACTTCTTTACTAAACTGGCTTCTGTGTATCGGGCACTGTGTTTTGTAAAACGTTCGGTGGCCGTCATTTGGTTAAAATCAAGCACTTGCCCAACCGATAAATTTGGTAAGCGGCTTTCATTACCTTCTTCATTTTCATCATCATCGGTACCCTCTAAATACACTTTTAAAAAACCATCAAATTTTATTACTTCGCCGCTTGCAGTAAGTTCTTCTCTCTTGGTACTAATATCAATTTTTGCTATTGTTTTTTCCAAAACGGCATCACTCATTTGCGATGCAATAGTGCGTTTCCAAATTAACTCATACAACCGTGCCAACTCCGGATCGTTTACGGTAGAGTTTTCCATGTACGTAGGTCGTATAGCCTCATGTGCTTCCTGTGCACTTTCGTTTTTATTTTTATAGCGGCGTACTTGTATATAGTTATCGCCAAAGCTTTTACCAATTTCTGCTTTAATGCCATCCATGGCAGTATCACTTAGGCTTACGCTATCTGTACGCATGTACGTAATCTTACCGCTTTCGTACAATTTTTGGGCAAGCAACATGGTTTTGCTTACACCATAACCTAATTTACGGCTGGCTTCCTGCTGTAAAGTACTTGTTGTAAAAGGCGCCGCCGGTGTACGTTTGCCGGGTTTTACCTGTATGTCTTTTACTGTATATTTTGCGCCAATACAGGTTTGTAAAAATTTTTCGGCATCGGCAGCCTCGTTGTATTTATTGCCTTCGGCTTTAAAGGCAACTGTTTTGTTATTTATATCGGTAGCGGCTAACAAGGCTTCTACCTTAAAACTACTTACTGCAGTAAACTGATTGATTTCTCTTTCTTTTTCTACAATTAATTTTACGGCTACACTTTGTACCCGGCCTGCACTTAAGCCGCCTTTCATACCAATTTTACGCCATAACACCGGGCTAAGTTCAAAACCTACAATTCTGTCCAACACTCTACGGGCTTGCTGTGCATTTACCAAATCCATATTTATGGTACGTGGGTTGGCTACAGCTTTTTGTATGGCAGGTTTAGTAATTTCATGAAAAACAATACGCTTGGTGGTTTTAGGATCCAGTTTTAATACCTCGGCTAAATGCCAACTAATACTTTCTCCCTCTCTATCCTCATCCGATGCTAACCAAACTTCATCTGCTTTTTTTGCAAGTGCTTTAAGTTCATTTACCACTTTTGTTTTTTCGGGACTTACAATATACTGTGGCATAAATTTATTTTGGATGTCTATGCCCATATCATTTTTGGCCAAATCTCTTATATGACCAAAACAACTTTTTACCTCAAAATCTTTACCCAAAATTCCTTCAATTGTTTTTGCCTTTGCCGGACTCTCTACTATCAATAAATTTTTTGCCATTTACGCTTTTTTTTGTTTTTCCGGCATGTACAGCTTTGGTCATCATTGTTGTGTCACTCACTTGTGCCGCATCGTATTAATCAACCCTGCAGCGGTTTTTATGTGTTTTTACAAATATGAATCGTTCATCTGCTCAAAACCGATTTTGTATGCAATATTACTTTAAAATTGAAAAATCAAAATTTTTTATTGAATAGGCAGTGTGTAACCCAAACACTTTACAAAAAATTAAGGATCGTTTTTTTTACTTCTGCATCGTGGTAAATTCGTTGGTGCCCAAGTCCTTTTGTTATAACGAAATTTATGTTGGTATGGTTGTCTTCCTTTACTTTTAAAGCATCACTTAGCGGAGTAATATCATCATCTTCATCATGTATCCATAATATTTGTGCCTGTATATTTTTTACAGCCCTGCGTATAGAAAACCATTCGGTAGGGTTACCGCTCATTTCAAAAATAATGTTGTTCATTTCTTTTTGTACGGCAGCATTTTTTATTTTAAGTAGCTCAAAGGCCTTGTTTATAGCTGTGCTGGTTTCAGTGGCAGGTGCAATAAATACAATTTTGGTTTGATGGGTATGTGGCAAATTTTCCATGGCTAAGCTAAGTGCTATGCCACCAAAAGAGTGTGCAATAAAAGCATGTACGGTGCCCATTTGTTGTATTATTGCTGCAATGGCTTGGCTGTATTCAACAGCATGGGTGGTTTTTCCATCGCTAAGGCCGTGTGCAGGTGCATCAAAAGCAATTACCCTATAACCTTTTTTTACTGCAGCGCCGGCATATCGCTCAAACTTATAAGCTGCAGAGCTAAAGCCATGTAACAGTAATAAAGTTTTAGTTTCGTTACCATTCCACACATATCCCTTTATTGTTTTATTACCAACATGTAAGGATATGGGTTGTGCATTTAAGCTCTTTATTAGTAACAGCTTTTGCAAAAGGAGTGCAAAAGAGCTCAAAAGCTTTTTCGGCAGCCTTTCTTTTAGAGAATATGGCAATCACTTTAAATTTTGTTTGTATGTAAGTAATTGCTAATCTTTGCCTTAATTTCATACGCAAAGATACTCCTATGCAAATTGTAATTATTGGATCGGGAAATGTAGCTACCATATTGGGTCGTTTATGTAAACAAAGCGGCCATACTATACTGCAGGTTATGAGCAGGCATACCGAAAATGCCAAAACGTTGGCAACAGAACTTGGGTGCAGTTACGATAATTATAATGGTAAAACCAATATGGATGCCGATTTATATTTGGTTGCCATATCAGACGGTATTTTGTTTGATTTAAATAAATCGTTTTCGCTGGATAATAAATTAATTGTGCATACTGCAGGCTCCGTTTCTAAAGATGTGTTGCAGGATATTTCATCTAACTACGGGGTTTTATATCCATTTCAAAGTCTTAGAAAAGAAATGGCAACTATTCCCGAAATTCCTTTTTTGGTAGATGGAAATTGTGAGGAAGCAACCAGCCGTATTGAACAATTTGCCCAAACTTTATCGCCAATAGTAAAGCGTACCACCGATGATGAACGCCTTAAAACGCATGTAGCCGGCGTTGTGGTAAGCAATTTTACCAATCATTTATATGCACTTGCCGAAGATTATTGCAAAAAAGAAAACCTGGATTTTTCGCTTTTGTATCCCCTGATAAAAGAAACGACCGAACGTATTGCTACCCACTCGCCGCTGGATGTGCAAACCGGCCCGGCTTACCGAAACGATGTGTTTACACTGGAAAAGCATTTGCGAATATTAAACAATCATCCTAAAATAAAATACCTGTACCTTAAACTTACCGATAGCATAATGAATTGGCAAAAAACGCCTTAGCTCCATTTTTATCTTAAATTTTCCATAATTAGTAATTTAAACTACGTTTGCAACCCCGAAATTTGCAAAATGTACAATATCACGTTTAAGTTTGAAGAAAAAGGTTTGGAGCCTGTAACCATACAGGATGTAGATTATGATCAATCGCTGCTGGAAATAGCTTTAAAAAATAATATTGAATTACACCACAATTGCGGCGGTGTATGTGCCTGCAGTACTTGTCACTTATATTTGGAAGAAGGGGAAAGTTTTGTGGATGAACTATCGGACAAGGAAGAAGATTTTATTGACAGAGCCGTAAACCCCAGATTAAACTCAAGGCTGGGATGCCAATGTGTTTTAAAAAAAGGGAGCGGTAATATTGTAGTAACTTTACCCGATCAAACACAATTTCTGGGAGAATAGAACCATTAGCTAATTTGATAATTAGCTATTGTGTTGATGGCATCAATACATTAGCCTGTTGAATAAAAGACTTTTAAATCTAAAAAAATAACAAATTAGCATACCAGCAAATTTGCACATTATTAAAAATATGACTTTTGAACCACCCATACACTGGAACGATTACGAGGATATTGCCATGAAATTATATGAACGCTTTGGCGACGATTTTACCGAAAGTAAAATTTATCGTATTCGGTTTACCGACTTACATAAATGGGTTTTGAAATTCCCCGATTTGAAGGCAAGGCAGATGAAAGCAACGAAGGGCATTTAGAAATGATACAAAGCAGTTGGGTATATGAGTGGAGAGATAATCAAAAATAGGTTTGTGCTTATAGATTATACATACATATTCCAAACCAAGAGCATGAACAATAAACCATGAATATATTACAGCAATTTAAAACTATTACCACATTTGTGTTTGATATAGATGGTGTACTTACCAACGGAACGTTGCTTGTATTAAATGACGGGCAATTGGCAAGGCAAATGAATATTAAAGACGGCTATGCCTTACAGTTGGCCATTAAAAAAAGATACCGGGTTGTAATTATTTCCGGCGGTACATCCAATGCGGTTAAAGAAAGGCTGGAAAAATTAGGGGTTACAGAAGTTTACTTAAAAGTAGAAAACAAAAAAGACAAACTCACTCAATATATAGCAAGCAATAATTTGCAATGGGATGAAGTGCTTTTTATGGGAGATGATATACCCGATTATATGCCCATGCAAATGGTTGGCCTTGCCTGTTGCCCTGCCGATGCCGTTGCAGAAATAAAGCAAATCAGTAAATACATTTCGCCACTTAATGGCGGCAATGGTTGTGCAAGAGATGTAATTGAAAAAGTACTAAAACTAAATAACCATTGGGATTTAGATACTAACCTTTCTGCAAAATAATAACCAATTTTATATTTTAAACTGCAAGTGGTATCTTCATGCCCCAAACAATTGCATGAAAACAATAGCAGCATTTTTTAAATTAATTCGGTGGCCCAATTTAGTTTTTATTGCGCTTACACAGGTACTGTTTTATTATTGTTTTGTTCAGGTTTTATTTGCCAGGGGAATTAATGTTGAGGGCGGTTTAAAATACCTTTGCTTAATAATGGCATCTTCCTTACTTATAGCGGCGGCAGGTTATATTATTAACGATTATTTTGATGTAAATATTGATGTAATAAACAAGCCCGATAAATTAATTGTAGATAAGAGTATTAAAAGGCGCTGGGCAATTGCTTTGCATGTTATTTTTTCGGTGCTGGGAATTATAATTGGTTTTTACATTGATTTTACTACCAAAACCTACTGGCTTGGCGTATCAAATTTAATGTGCGTTTTATTATTATTTGGTTATTCGGTTTCGTTAAAGAAAAAATTATTAATAGGGAATATTTTAATATCTGCTTTAACGGCCTGGGTAATTATTATTGCATTTTTATGGTACTATAATTCGTTTTATTGCAGTGCATGCGATAATACACAAATGGAAGCCTTGCTCAGAAAATTTGTAAAAATATCTATCCTGTATGCAGCATTCTCTTTTATCATTTCTTTAATACGAGAAGTAGTAAAAGATATGGAAGATATGGAAGGTGATGCAAAGTATGGTTGCAAAACAATGCCTATTGTGTTGGGAATACCTGCTACAAAGGTTTTTGCAGGTGTTTGGCTTGTAGTGTTGATTGCTGCATTAACCATTCTTCAATTTTATGTAATGCAATTTAATTGGTGGTTGAGTATTGCTTATTGTGTGGTTTTTATTATTACACCACTCATCATCATTTACAAAAATTAGGCAAAGCACAAGTTGCTGCCGATTATCATAAGCTAAGCAATATGGTTAAGTTTGTAATGTTAACAGGTATTTTATCCATGATTTTTTTTAGAGTATATACATAACCATGCAAAAAATAATTTTAGCATCACAATCCCCAAGGCGTAAGCAATTATTAGAGTGGGCCGAAGTGCCTTTTGAAATAATTGTTAAAGAAACCGACGAGTCGTTTCCTCAACATTTGTCTCCGGCAGAAGCAGCAATACATATTGCAAAAAATAAAGCTATTGCAATAAAGCAATTGGGCAATACTACAAACCCAATTTTAGCGGCAGATACTATTGTTGTTTTGCAAAATGAAATGATAGGCAAGCCCAAAAGCAGGGAAGATGCTGTAGAAATATTATCTAAATTATCCGGCCAAAAGCATCAGGTAATTACAGGGGTAGTTATTATGCAAGGCGATAAGGAAATTAGTTTTGCAGATATTACCGATGTAGAATTTCATGTGCTTACTAAGGAGCAGGTTGAATTTTATGTAGATAAATATAAACCGTACGACAAAGCTGGTGCCTACGCAATACAAGAGTGGGTTGGTGTGGTAGGTATTAAAAGTATTAATGGCGATTTTTATAATGTAATGGGATTACCGGTAAGCAGGGTAGTACAGGCAATAAATATTTTGTAATAAATTGTTCGTCTTTTTCAAAAATATTTTTTAGTTTAGTTAATCTTTAGCCTTATAAAATGAACCTGTTTAATAATCCGTAAATGACAGAACGCTTACTTCAATATATTTGGCAGTTTCAATATTTTAATAGCACTCAATTAAAAACGGTAGATGGGGAGGATGTACAAATTGTTCATCCCGGCATTTATAATATAAACCAAGGCCCCGATTTTTTGGATGCCAAAATAAAAATTGGCGAAACCGTTTGGGCCGGAAGTATTGAACTGCATTGCAAAACATCGGAATGGAACAGCCATAACCACACTGCCGATAAAAACTATAACAATGTTATTGCCCATGTTGTATGGGAAAACGATATAGCGTTGCATAATAATTTGCCCACCATTATATTAAACGACAGGGTGTCTAAACTTTTGTTGGGTAAGTACGAACAGTTGCTGCAAACCGCTGTGTTTATCCCATGCGAAAGCATGTTAAAAGACATACCGGAAATTACCTGGATAAGCTGGAAACACAGATTACTTGTAGAACGATTAGAACAAAAGTCGGCCATAGTATTTGAATACCTGAAGCAAAATAATAACCACTGGGAAGAAACCTTTTTGGTGGATGATTGCAAAAAATTTTGGTGCAAAGTTAATGCCCAGGCTTTTGAAAAAATAGCACAATCAATTCCGCTTACAATTTTAGCAAAACATAAAAATCAAATTCATCAAATAGAGGCCCTGTTGTTTGGGCAGGCAGGTTTATTGCAAAAAGATTTTGCAGATGAATATCCAAAAATGCTAAAAAAAGAGTATCAGTTTTATAACGGTAAATACAGCCTCCCCGATATAAATGTGCCTCTTTTTTTTCTGCGAATGCGACCGGCAAATTTCCCTACGGTAAGGTTAGCACAATTGGCGGCGTTAATTGTAGAGAGTGTGCATTTGTTTTCTAAAATGAAAGAAATAACCAACATTAAAGAAGTTAGAAAATTGCTAAATGTAACTGCAAATGATTACTGGCACTATCATTACACATTTGAAGTAAGTAGTGCGTATCAGGAAAAAAAACTGGGGAGCCAAATGATAAATAATATTATTATTAATACGGTTGTGCCTGCAATATTTGCATACGGCCATTACCACAAGGACAGCTTAATGAAAGAGAAGGCACTGCGATGGCTGGAAGAATTGTATGCCGAAAACAACACCATCATAAATAAGTTTGCAGAAATTAATATAGAGGCCAAAACAGCTTTTGATACACAGGCGCTTATTCAATTAAAAAATGAGTATTGCAATAAAAAGCGTTGTTTAGACTGTGCAGTTGGTAATAAATTAATTGGTAAAGGATAGGCTAATTCAAATTAAAATAAAGTTTGTACACCATTGGCATGTTTAGCCTCATGCTCCAGCAGCCATTTTTTACGCCATAAATCGCCACCATAGCCAATTAAATCGCCATTGCTGCCTATTACTCTGTGGCAGGGTACAAGTATGCTTATGGCATTGTTTCCGTTGGCAGTACCCACAGCCCTAATGGCTTTTACATTGCCAATGCGTTTGCTTAAAGTTAAATAACTAATGGTTTGCCCGTAAGGGATATCAATTAATGCAGCCCAAACCTGTTGTTGAAATGCAGTGCCGGATTGCTTTAGTTTTAGTTCAAAGTTTCTACGGCTACCATCAAAATATTCATTTAACTGCTGTACACAATTTTTAATACAGGGTAACTCAGGTGTTGTAAAATGTATTGCTTCTTCATCTAACTTATTTCCTTTCCACGAATTGGTAAACAGTACCGCACTAATATAGTCGCCTTCACCTCTTATTTCTAATATACCAAGTGGCGATTTGTAAAAAATAGTTTCACTATCCATCATTTTTTAAATTTATACAATTTTAGTGTTTACATAGCAAGAACGCATTATTTTTTTTCTGGTTAGTATTACCAACCTGGCTGCCATCAGGCAGGTTCCAACGTTCAACAAAATTTACAGATTTTGTTTTCAAGCTTATTTGGTAGTACTTTTGTTAAGTAAAGAAAATCAGTTTGTTTGGATTATAAAGAATTATGCAAAACGCAGAAACAAAATTTATAGAAAAGGCGCTGTCTGCTGTAGGAGATCCTTACCGTTTATCCATCTTAAATGCAATAGCCGAAAATGGATTTATACGATGTTGCGATGTGGTGGATTTAACAGGCCTTTCGCAACCTACCTGCTCCCATCATATTAAACTATTGGCCGATAGTAATTTAATTGAAAGCAGAAAAGAAGGAAGGCATAATATTTTTACGCTTAATAAACCCAATTTTAAAAAAATAGGCATTTTTTTTGAGCAACTAACCAGTGCTTAACCTATTTTATTTCCGTTGCTAACTTTTATATCCGGTTGCAGCAGTACCACCTCATTGCTATCATATTTGTGCCGATGATTTTTTATACCCAATTCTCCAAAATCAATGGTAAGCCGGTACGCAGGTTTTTTGGCATTTGGGAATGCTTCAGCAGCTAGTATAGTTCCGGCTCTTATATCAATTTTTCAAAATCCTGCCATGTAATCATGCTAAATAATATGCGTAGCTTTTAAAACAGCGTCTAAATTTAATCTGCCAAAAATGTGTGGAAACATTTCATTAACCGAAGGGGCCATTTCGTATTTAAGCGGTGCGGTAAGTTTAGTTTCATCTATGTGTAAAAGTAATAAATCGGTTGCGTCTTTATAATATCTTTCTAATACGCCTTGCACTTGCTCTTGCTTGCTGGCGTGTATAAAACCTTCGGTTGCCAGCGATGCGGCTTCGTAAAACCCTTGCTGCAAGGCAGTTTGCCAATCTTGTTGCTTTATTACATGATAAATCATTCGTTTAATAATTTTGCAATGGTTAAAAGTTCATCCATTTTGTATCGGTTAAGTTCGTTATCAAAACATTTACTTAATTCCGTAATTAAAAATTGAATAATTTGTTTATTCTGTAATGGCCTGAAGTAAGATGCAGCAGGTGACACATTAATCCGTTTAAAATAATTCTCCACATCTTTCTGGCTGTACATTTGCCCGTTTAAAGGATCTATGTAAAAATTAATTTTTTCGGATGCATGCCCAACCGGGTTAATAAATTCGTACTGAGTATCAAAGTAGGCTAAAATAAACTGGCGTGGAATGTTTATAGCTTTTACCGGAATATCTACCAACTCACACAGGGTTAAATAAATTATTCCATTACTAACGGCATTGCCTTTTTTAGATTCAATTACTTTGTTTACTAAATAGTCATCAGGAGTATCATATGCAAACTCAACACCCTTTTGCTTATAATAATTATAGAGTATGCTGGTTACAACATTTATTTGCTCCATAGGAGTAAGGTAATTGTTTAGCTCCAGCCAAATATTACGTCTTATTTTTTCAAGTTCCTGCACTACCGTATTTATATTTAAATCGGGGTAATGGTATTTTGCAACCAGTAAAGCGCCCTGCAATAAATCGGCATTGCCATTTTTCCATCTTATAAAATCATCTGTTAAATCTCTTAAATGAACCCGATGTATTAAAAGTTCAATCCGCTCCTGCAGCTCATTGTCGGGTGTATTTTCCCAAAGGTTTTCTAAATTGGGTATAATAGCTTTGCCAAACGAAATTATTTTATCCGACACAGAACTGTACACATCCTCATCCGGATCGTCAATTAAATTTAATAGTGCAGCTATTTCTTTGTTTTCAACCAACTTAAGTGTTTTGTTTAAAATTCGGATAATTGCTGATGAACACAAAGCTTTAATTTTCCACAAGTGTTGATTAAGTGTTACTTTTTTGTATCAAGACAAAAAAGTAAATTGAGAATTTGATAGTTTAGTATTGACTTTTTTCCAAAACCACCTAATCCTATAAATAAAACTTATCTTTAAAATATTCAAAACATAATAGTATGAGTAAATATATCCTTGCTTTAGACCAAGGCACTACCAGTAGCCGTGCAATTGTTTTTAATGCCAAAGGCGACATAGTATCGGTGGCACAAAAAGAATTTACACAATTATTTCCGCAGCCGGGTTGGGTAGAACACAATGCTACCGAAATTTGGGACACACAATACATTGTTGCTGTAGAAGCGTTGCATACAGCCAATTTAAAAGCTGCCGATATTGCAGCAATAGGTATAACCAATCAAAGAGAAACAACCGTAGTATGGGAAAGAGCAACCGGCAAACCAATTTATAATGCTATTGTTTGGCAAGACAGAAGAACGGCTTCCTTTTGTGATGCATTAAAAGCACAAGGCACTGAAGAAATGATTAAACAAAAAACAGGGCTGGTAGTAGATGCTTATTTCAGTGGCACAAAAGTAAAATGGATATTGGATAATGTAGCCGGTGCCAGAGAAAAAGCTGATAAAGGCGAACTATGTTTTGGTACAATAGATAGTTGGTTACTTTTTAAATTAACCAATGGAAAAATTCATGCAACAGATGTTAGCAATGCAAGCCGTACCATGTTGTGTAATATTAAAACATTGCAGTGGGATGGAGAGTTGGAAAAATTATTAAATGTTCCGGGTAATATGTTGCCGCAAATACGCAGTAGCAGTGAAGTGTACGGCCATGTGGAGGGCCTGGAGCCTTTGAACGGCATTGCCATTGCAGGTATAGCCGGCGATCAGCAAGCCGCTTTGTTTGGTCAACTGTGCACACAGCCGGGCATGGTAAAAAACACGTATGGCACCGGTTGTTTTATGCTGATGAATACCGGAGAAGAAATGGTACTCTCAAAAAATAATTTGTTAACCACCGGTGCATGGAAGGTGAATGGCATTACACAGTACGCTTTAGAGGGCAGTGTGTTTATTGCGGGTGCGGTAGTGCAATGGCTAAGGGATGGATTGGGTATAATAAAATCATCGGCCGACGTGGAGGAGTTGGCAAAAAAAGCACAAACTAACGGCGGCGTGTACATGGTGCCTGCATTTGTTGGGTTGGGCGCTCCTTATTGGAATCAGGATGCCCGAGGTACAATTACAGGGCTTACAAGAGGCAGCACTGCTGCACATATTGCCCGGGCTGCTTTGGAAAGTATTGCCTATCAAACATCCGATGTGTTAAAAGCAATGGAAGCCGATAGTAATATCAGCATAAAGGAGTTGAGGGTAGATGGAGGCGCTACGGCTAATAATTTACTGATGCAATTTCAAAGCAATATATTAAACACGGCAGTAGTAAGGCCGGTAATAACCGAAACCACGGCTTTAGGCGCTGCGTATTTAGCAGGCTTGGCGGTTGGGTATTGGAGCAGTATGGATGCTTTACAACAACAATGGCAAATAGATAAAAAATTTGAATCAACCATGACGGAAGAAGAGAGATTACAATTAATGGAAGGATGGCAACATGCTATAAAAGCTACGGTAGTTTAATGAATAGAGAAGAGCAAGTAAAGCAATTACAAAATAATGCAGCGTGGGATGTAATAATTATTGGTGGCGGTGCTACCGGTTTAGGAGCTGCTGTAGATAGTGCCACAAGAGGCTACAAAACTTTGCTTGTAGAAAAATACGACTTTGCAAAAGGCACCAGCAGCAAAGCTACAAAGTTGGTGCATGGCGGTGTACGTTATTTGGCACAGGGCAATATTAAATTGGTAAAAGAGGCGTTAAGAGAAAGAGGGTTGCTGTTAAAAAATGCTGCACATATTTGCCATACTATGCCATTTGTTATTCCATGTTACAGTTGGTTTTCAAAAATATTTTACGGCATAGGGTTAAAAATGTATGATGCCCTCAGCGGAAAACTTGGGCTGGGAAGCACAAAAATACTTTCTAAAAAAAGGTTATTGAATACTTGCCACAAGTAAAAGCAGCAGGCTTAAAAGGTGGTGTAATGTACACCGATGGGCAGTTTGACGACGCAAGGCTTGCCATTAACCTTGCACAAACGGCTATCGAAAACGGAGCAACCGTTATAAATTATTTGGAAGTTACTCAACTGCTGAAAGATAATAATAAAGTGTGCGGCGTTATTTGTAAAGATGTTTTATCGCTGCAAACATATACACTCCATGCTAAAGTGGTAATTAATGCTACCGGTGTTTTTGTAGATGATATAATGAATATGGATAACAACGATGGCCAAAATATTGTAAAGCCGTCGCAGGGAGTGCATATTGTTTTAGATAAAAAATATTTTACAGGCAAACATGCTTTAATGATACCTAAAACCAGCGATGGAAGAGTATTGTTTGCTGTGCCCTGGCATAATTATGTAGTAGTAGGCACTACAGATACACCTGTAAATTATATTGAAATTGAACCCAAGCCCATAAAAGAAGAAGTGGCATTTATTTTGCAAAATGTAAACACTTACTTACAGTCAGGCATAAGTGAAGCAGATGTAAAAACGGTATTTGTAGGGCTGCGGCCATTGGTAAAACAAAAAGGAAAAACAATACTTCTTTGCTGGCCAGAGATCATACCATTATTGTAGCACAAAGTAATATGATTAGTATTACCGGCGGTAAATGGACAACGTACCGAAAAATGGCGGAGGAAGTAATTAACAACGCTGCTTTTATTGCCGGCTTGCCTAAAAAAGAAAGTATTACCAAACACTTTTCTATACATGGTAACAACTGCCCAAAAAATAATAACGAGGCATTGGGCTATTATGGAAGCGATGCTCCGTTAATTGAAGCATTGTATGCCGAAAATGCCAACTGGCAACAAAAAATACATCCTCAATTTGCATATACACAAGCACAAGTAATATTTGCAGTACGCAACGAAATGGCTTGTAATGTAGAAGATGTTTTAGCCCGGAGAATACGGTTGTTATTTTTAGATGCACAAGCCGCCATGGATGCAGCGCCACTTGTTGCCAAATTAATGGCTGCCGAATTAAATAAAAAGGAAGATTGGATTCAGCAACAAATTGCTGCATTTAATGCTTTGGCAAAACAATATTTATTATCTTAACAAAAAAATAAATACTATGACACCTTTTGTAGCAGAATTTGCAGGCACCGCAACATTATTATTGTTAGGCAGTGGCGTTGTGGCAAATGTAGTTTTAGATAAAAGCAAAGGCCATAATGGCGGATGGATTGTAATAGCGTTTGGGTGGGCTATTGCTGTATTTGTTGCTGTTTATACAGCTGCTGCAAGTGGCGCTCATTTAAACCCTGCTATTACCATAGCCGATGCCGTTAGTAGTGGTAATTGGAGCAAAGTAGCTACCTACATACCTGCTCAAATTTTAGGTGCAATGTTCGGTTCTGGTCTTACCTGGCTTGCATATAAACAACATTTTGATGAAACGACCAATGCCGATTTGCAATTGGCTGTATTTTGTACAGCACCTGCCATAAGGAGCTATACACATAATTTTATTACAGAAACCATTGGTGCATTTGTTTTAATGTTTGGTGTTTTAATGCTTAACAATAGCAAAGCCTCTGTGGAGCTTGGCCCTATAAGTGCATTGCCTGTTGCTTTGTTGGTATTGGGTATTGGTTTATCGCTTGGCGGCCCTACGGGTTACGCCATTAATCCTGCCCGAGATTTGGGCCCACGTATCATGCATTTTATTTTACCCATTAAAAATAAAAGAGACAGCGATTGGGCATATAGTTGGTTCCTGTAATAGCACCTATTGCAGGCGCTGTATTGGCAGTGTTGGTTAGTAAAATGCTTTAATTTAAACGTTATTTTTTAGCTGCCTGTGCCTCCAGCAATTTTGCATCCCTTAATAACGTAGATAGGTAAACGCTGTCTTTATCCGTTGCAATATCTAACTTTTGTAAAGTGGTAATACAATCGCTATATTTTTTTAAATTATAATAACAACCGGCTAAGTTTTTAATAGGCTCTGCAAATTTTGGTTTTATTACCAAAGCTTTTGTATAATACTGTGCAGCCGTATCATACTTAAACAAACTGGCGTAAATGGCGCCCAGGTTATTGTACACCATGGCGCTATTGGGGTTAAGTTTTAACGCCTTGTTGCCTTCTTCAATAGCCTCGGGGTATTTTTTTAAGTTTAAATAAGCAAGGCTGCTATATAGTTCCAGCGATTTTCCTTCTTCATTCAGGGTAACCCAGCGGCTGCTTCCTTCTTCCACCGCTTCAATAGCTTCGGTATTTTTCCCTGCTTTTGGTAGGCATTGGCTATAGGTAATTGTTTTTCGAAATGGTATTTTTCTTTTCCTAAAAAAATGCAAAATGCTGCAAGGCCCATATAGCATACCGGTAACAACCAGGGCATTTTTTTTGCAGTAGTGGTTTCGGTTTTTTCTTTAGTGGTTACCTGCAAATATTGGGCAATTAATATAGCAGCCATTAAACCCAATAAAACAGTATGTTCTATTCGCTCTATACCAAAGCTAAACATACAATCTATACCAAAAGCGGCTAACCCTCCCAGTAATACGGCTATTAAAAATTTTTGTGCATTACTTGCAGATTTTTTTAAAGCAACCAACCCACACCCGGCTACAAGCAACCAAATTAAAATAAATAAAATACCGCCAAGCCATCCTGTTTCGGCAATTACCTGCAGGTACACATTATGTACTCTGTCGGGTACTGTTTTTCCGGTTTCCCATACAGTTCCGCTGGTTCCATATTTGGGCACTACTACTTTCCAGTTACCAAAACCAACACCTGTTACCGGGTTATCTTTTATTACCTGTAAAGTTTTCTTCCAAATTTTTATACGCTCATTGGAGTTGGCTGCAGCGCCGCTGGCAGAGTCGGCCGCATTACCACCTGCTAAACTATTTACCCTTTCTGTTACTTCTTTGGCCAAACCGCCTTGTGTATCGGTAGCTACGGCTATATAACCTATAGCTAAAATGCTTACTGCCGCAATGCCGTACCACAATAACCATTTTTTATTAAAGGGTTTAATAAATAAAACAGAAAGCAGTAAAGATACCAGCATAACGGCTACAGCACCCAGCCAGGCCGATCTGGTTTGCGATAGTACTAACGCATACGCACACACTGCCAAACTGCTTATTGAAAAAATACGCCAAAACCCTTTGCTGTTATACACGGCATATACACTAAAAGGTAACATAAATGCCAATGCCGAGCCAAATAAATTACGGTTAGCCATAAGCCCGTAGGGTAGGGCATTAGCGCCGGGCAATTCGGTAAAAGCTACGCCATGGTATTGAAAAATACCTGCCATTGCCTGCAACAGCATTACTATGCTAATGGCCTTGCACAACGATGCAATAAGTTGTGCATTTTGCAAAATAATACCAACACATATCAGCACAAAAGTAAATAGCAAAGCATATTTAGCAATTTCGTATATACCTAACGAGGCATTTATACTGCCGCTAACACCCATACTGCTCCATACCAAAAAGGCGCCGCAAACAAGTAGTAATAATTTAGCTAATAACGGTAAGGCATAAACTGCTTTATTTTTTTGCAATAAAAAAATAATCCTGCTGCAAATACAAATATGCTTAAAGCTGTAAAACGTACACACACCACCGGGTCGGCAGTAACTTTACTAAATAAAAAAGGTAAAATGCAAACTACCGCCAATAAACCATACGCCATAAAGCCCATGCCATTGGCTTCTTTAGCCGGCATTGTTGCAGCTTTTAAATTTCCTTTAGCCACAACAGTTGCTGTGTGGGGTACATTTATTTTTTGCCCTTTTGTTTTTTTGCTCATAATGCCGTTTTGTAAAAACAAATATAACAGATTAATGAAAAAGCAAACAGCATCGGTAACTTTCGCAAAACACCGGCGTATAAAGTAGTCGTATCAATTACATTTTTTTCTTACCTCTTTCGGGGTTTATGATTGTCAACCTTTTTAAGGTTAACAACCTTTTTTATTAGGCAACACAATTAAAACATATAAGGCAATAAGCCACTAATAACCCAATGATAACCCAGTGATAAGCCAATGATAACCCAGTATTAATAGAACTGGGTTATCATTAACTTGTTGCAGAAAAAGCTGTTAAAATAAATTGCTAAAATATTTAGTAATTTAAAAAATAAGTGTACCTTAGCTGCATAAAATAAATGAATAATGGCTATACTAACGGGAGCGCTTTCCTTTACCGGATCGTTGCAAGGTTTAAGCGCTTATAAGATGAGGGGTACAAATAAGATTATTTTAAGAAGAAAGGGTGGTGCAACCAAAGAAAGAATACAAAAACACCCCAGTTTTGAAATAGTACGAAGAAATAATGAAGAATGGAAAGCATGTATTAAAGCTGTAGCCGGTATTCGGCAAATAATGCATCCGGTGCGGCATTTGGCCGACTATAATTTTTCTGCCACACTCAATGGTTTGTGTAAACGAATACAGGCAGCCGATAAAATGAATGCGTTTGGTTTCCGTTCTGTTTTGTTATCGCAGGCTGGTTATGCCTTACAGGGCTTTCAGCTTAACAAACAAAATAATTTTGATAACCTGTTGCAGCATCCGCTTAGTTGTACGCTTAACAGAGATACGGCAACGGCTACCATACTATTGCCACAACTGATGCCCAATATCAATTTTTTTACCCCAAACAACTACCGCTTTACCGGTTTGTATTTGTATTGGGCGCTGCAATGGATATGGTGTATAATGCCCCCAAAACAGTTACCAACCGGCACATACGCATAATTATGCGGCCGTAAGTACGGCCGGCAATTGGCATATTTGGAAACAGGGCAGTACTGCCCAAACCCTAGCGTTAACTATTGCCAATTGGGAGGCCAACAGCTTGGCAGCATTAATGCTATGGGCAGGTATTGAGTTTGGAGTACCGGTAAGCGATACATTGGTGCAGCCTGTAAAATATGCAGGTTGTGCTAAGTTATTAAAAATGGGATAGGCTATTCATCTATGAGTTGTTTATGCACTTTTACCCTGCTTTTTCACCTGCTAAATATTGATAATAAGTGTAATAGCTTAAAAAAAATAATCTAAAAAAAACACTTTTTATTTGCTTTATATTAAATAAGTGTATATTATTGCGTTATGAAATGAGTAGTAATTTTACTATGTAATTTTTAATCCATCCATATCTTCTAAAAAACTTATCCTTTTTTCCAATTGTAATGCTAAGCCAAAACAAGCTTTAACAAGCGTTGTAACTATTTTTTTGTATATAAAAACAACTATGTTTTTATAGGTTGTTTACCCAATTTTTTTGGGTTAACAAACGAATGCAAAAGAGATAGTTGCAAATTATTTTTGAAACAATAAATACGAATTAACCAAAATAACCAATAACCAAAACTGTTTTTACCTTAATACCAAACTGTTTTTTATGAGTACTATATTTACCACTAATACCAAAACCATGCTAACTATTTTTACCAAACGCTTACCCGTTTTATTTTGTACCCTGCTGTTAAGTGTGGGTTTTTTTATGAATGGATGGGGGCAAACAACTTTTAATGCAAGTGGAACATATGCCAAACCTTCTGGGGTAACCTCAATCACTATTGAGTGTTGGGGAGGCGGAGGTGGCGGGCAAAGAGCGAATGGGCAATTTGGTGGCGGTGGCGGTGGCTATTCCAAAGTAACTTATACGGTACCTAGTGCGCAAAGTAACTATACTGTTATAGTTGGAGCTGGAGGGACTGTACCTGGTGGAAATGGGGGTAACTCAAGTGTTACCGGAGCCTCAGTAACAACTGCATCTAACATTGCAAATGGAGGAACAGGTGGAGGTGCTACAGGTGCTGGTGGAACCGGTATTACAAGTAATGGAGGGAACGGAGGAGCTAATGGAGGTAATTCCGGCGGCGGTGGCGGTGGCGCAGCAGGTTCAAATGGAAATGGTGGAAATGGCGGGGGAGGTTCTGGAAATACAGGAGGTACTGGGGGTACAGCAGGAACAGGTGGTGGAAATGGTGGTGCCGGAGGAAGTGGTACCACAGGTAATGGTACTGTAGGCACTGCACCAGGTGGTGGTGGTGGCGCAGGTGGTAATAGTGGAAGTGCAAATAGTGCTGCTGGAGCTACAGGCAGGGTAATAATTTCAACTTGTGTTGCACCAAATGACGCAAGTTTTACAGGCAGTACAATTTGTAATGGAGCTACAGGCCAATTAACTTTTGATGCAATTGATGCTACTTTTTCATCTACTTATATTATACTATAGTTTATACTGATGGCGTAACAAATTGGAGTCAGGTAATTAGTGCTGCATCTCCTACAACATTTAATGTTGCTGTAAACCCGTCAGTTACTACAACTTATAATTTAGTGTCAATAACAAATGGTTGCGGCAGCGTAACTACAACTGCTTTTGGAGATGCCACAGCACAAATTATTGTAAGGCCACGTCCAACAGGCGTTATAAGTGGTACTACAACAATTTGTAATGGAAGTTCAGCTTCCTTAAGTATAGCTTTAACAGGTACAGGGCCATGGAGCGGCACATTATCTAATGGTTCATCTTTTAGTGGTTCTACCAGTCCAATAACTGTTAGTGTATCACCAACAACATCTACTACATATACAATTGCAACCTTATCAGATGCTAATTGCACTGCAATTGCTGCAGATATGACAGGTAGTGCAGTTGTTACGGTAAATACTGCACCTACAATCACATGCCCTGCAAATCAAACTGCCACTACTTCTAGTAGTACATGTATCCAAGTAGTAACATATAGTAGTTCGGCAACTGGGTCGCCTGCACCAGCTATAACGTATGAATTTACCGGTGCTACTATAGGAACCGGTTCAGAGATGGTAGTGGCTCTACATTTAATAAAGGCGTAACAACAGTTATTTTAACTGCAACAAATAGTTGTGGTAATACAAGTTGTTCGTTTACGGTAACGGTAACGGATAATATAAATCCAACAATAACATGCCCACCAGCGGTATCAGCGACAACGAATACAGGATGTACTGCAACAGGAGTATCATTAGGTACACCAACAACAGGAGATAATTGTACAGTAGCCGGAGTAAGCAATGATGCACCAACAGCGTTCCCGTTAGGAGCAACAACTGTAACCTGGACGGTAACAGATGGCAGTGGTAACACAGCTACCTGTACTCAAACGGTAACGGTAACGGATAATATAAATCCAACAATAACATGCCCACCAGCGGTATCAGCGACAACGAATACAGGATGTACTGCAACAGGAGTATCATTAGGTACACCAACAACAGGAGATAATTGTACAGTAGCCGGAGTAAGCAATGATGACAACAGCGTTCCCGTTAGAGCAACAACTGTAACCTGGACGGTAACAGATGGCAGTGGTAACACAGCTACCTGTACTCAAACGGTAACGGTAACGGATAATATAAATCCAACAATAACATGCCCACCAGCGGTATCAGCGACAACGAATACAGGATGTACTGCAACAGGAGTATCATTAGGTACACCAACAACAGGAGATAATTGTACAGTAGCCGGAGTAAGCAATGATGCACCAACAGCGTTCCCGTTAGAGCAACAACTGTAACCTGGACGGTAACAGATGGCAGTGGTAACACAGCTACCTGTACTCAAACGGTAACGGTAACGGATAATATAAATCCAACAATAACATGCCCACCAAATATTACAACATGTACACCAACGGTTACTTATTCTACTCCTGTAGGTACAGATAATTGTTCTGGAGTAGTAACTACACAAATCGCAGGACTGCCAAGTGGTTCTTCTTTCCCTGTAGGTGTTACAACAAATACTTTCTTAGCGACCGATGTTGCAGGGAATACAGCTTCTTGCTCATTTACTGTAACTGTAAACCCAACTCCGGTAGTTAACAACCCGGGTAATCAAGGGCCTTTATGTCATAACGCAGCTACTGCGGCAATAACATTTACAACACCAACTACAGGCGCAGGTACAGTTACATATACTTGGGTAAATAATACACCGGGTATAGGCTTAGCAGCAAGTGGCACAGGTGATATTGCATCATTTAATGTAAATAATAATAGTACGGTTAATCCATTAACAGCAATAATAACGGTTATACCATTATACTTTCAATAGTGTAACGTGTGATGGTGCTCGGTTCAGTTTTAATAAGTGTGCTGCCGGCATCTAATGGAACTATTACAGGTTCTTCAAAGCAAAATAGTTGTGCAGGTCGGGGAGCAAGCATTAACTTCACTTTAAATGGCACACCAACTTTTGCAGGTCAATTTAGAGTAAGAGAAATTTTAAATCCTACAGGCCCTGTTTTTGGGGCAACAACGTTGTATAGTTTTACTTCGGCTATTACAGGTAGTCAAGCTCAAACTATACCCGGTAGTTTACTACCAAATGCAAGTTCAGTAGCTAAAACATATAGAGTAGATTGGAATTCACTAACAGATGGTAACACGTGTAATGCATTTCCACTTTCAGGTTTTGTAGATATAACAGTAAACCCGTTACCAATAATAAGTGTTACTGCAGCGCCTACAGCAGATGTATGCCCTGGCACAAATGTTACATTTACCGTAACTGAAACAAATAGTATTGTGGGTAGTAACTTTAAGTGGGAGGCAAGAGATGCTAACAATGTTCTATTAGGTTCAGCAAGCAATGTTACATTTGGTACAAATGCAGTTAACACTAATTTAAATTTAACTTGCCCAACTTCGCATGTTAACCCTATTACGTTCACATTTACACCTGTAGGCCCCGGTACATTATTCTGTAATGGATTGGCGGTAACAAGGGAGGTGAATATTAGGGATGTGGTGGCACCAACGATAGGAACACAGGCATCCAACAGCACGGTAGAGTGTGATGGTAATGGCAATACATCAGCGTTAGCCGCATGGTTATCCAGCAATGGTGGCGCAGCAGCAACGGATGCATGAGCGGAGTAACGTGGACAAATAACTTTACAGCGTTAAGTGATTTATGTGGTGCAACCGGTTCAGCAACGGTCATCTTTACAGCAACAGACGATTGTGGTAACAGCAGTACAACAAGTGCAACGTTTACCATAGCCGATACAGGCACCAACGATAGGAACACAGGCATCCAACAGCACGGTAGAGTGTGATGGTAATGGCAATACATCAGCGTTAGCCGCATGGTTATCCAGCAATGGTGGCGCAGCAGCAACGGATGCATGGCGGAGTAACGTGGACAAATAACTTTACAGCGTTAAGTGATTTATGTGGTGCAACCGGTTCAGCAACGGTCATCTTTACAGCAACAGACGATTGTGGTAACAGCAGTACAACAAGTGCAACGTTTACCATAGCCGATACACAGGCACCAACGATAGGAACACAGGCATCCAACAGCACGGTAGAGTGTGATGGTAATGGCAATACATCAGCGTTAGCCGCATGGTTATCCAGCAATGGTGGCGCAGCAGCAACGGATGCATGTAGCGGAGTAACGTGGACAAATAACTTTACAGCGTTAAGTGATTTATGTGGTGCAACCGGTTCAGCAACGGTCATCTTTACAGCAACAGACGATTGTGGTAACAGCAGTACAACAAGTGCAACGTTTACCATAGCCGATACACAGGCACCAACGATAGGAACACAGGCATCCAACAGCACGGTAGAGTGTGATGGTAATGGCAATACATCAGCGTTAGCCGCATGGTTATCCAGCAATGGTGGCGCAGCAGCAACGGATGCATGTGGCGGAGTAACGTGGACAAATAACTTTACAGCGTTAAGTGATTTATGTGGTGCAACCGGTTCAGCAACGGTCATCTTTACAGCAACAGACGATTGTGGTAACAGCAGTACAACAAGTGCAACGTTTACCATAGCCGATACACAGGCACCAACGATAGGAACACAGGCATCCAACAGCACGGTAGAGTGTGATGGTAATGGCAATACATCAGCGTTAGCCCATGGTTATCCAGCAATGGTGGCGCAGCAGCAACGGATGCGTAGCGGAGTAACGTGGACAAATAACTTTACAGCGTTAATGATTTATGTGGTGCAACCGGTTCAGCAACGGTCATCTTTACAGCAACAGACGATTGTGGTAACAGCAGTACAACAAGTGCAACGTTTACCATAGCCGATACACAGGCACCAACGATAGGAACACAGGCATCCAACAGCACGGTAGAGTGTGATGGTAATGGCAATACATCAGCGTTAGCCGCATGGTTATCCAGCAATGGTGGCGCAGCAGCAACGGATGCATGTAGCGGAGTAACGTGGACAAATAACTTTACAGCGTTAAGTGATTTATGTGGTGCAACCGGTTCAGCAACGGTCATCTTTACAGCAACAGACGATTGTGGTAACAGCAGCACAACAAGTGCAACGTTTACCATAGCCGATACACAGGCACCAACCTGGACAACAGCTCCAACAGCCTTAAACGTAACTTTAGATTGTGCTAATACAGCAGGTTTAGCAGCTGCACAAGCAGCTTTCCCTGTTGCATTTGACGGTTGTGATGCAGATGTAACCAATCTTGTAAAAACAAGTGGTTCATTTGTAACGGGAGGTGGAGCATGTGTTGTAGCAGGTACATACACCAATACCTGGACTGTAACAGATGATTGTGGCAACACATCTGCAGTATTTACTCAAGTAATAACAATAACAGATCATACAGCACCCATATTAGTAACACCTGCAGATACTATATTAAATGTAGGTGCAGGTGCAGGTTGCTCAGTGCCAATGCCGGATTACAGAAATAGAGTAGGCATTACAGATTGCAGTGCGGTAACGATACAACAATTAGCGCCTAATGCACCTGGCTCTACAGTAATTGGGTATGGTGGTACAAGAACCATCGTATTGGTTGTAACAGATGCATGCGGAAATTCAAGTACAACACAGTTTACATTAACATTGGTGGATCAAACTCCGCCGGTAGCTGTTTGTAAACCAGTTACCGTTTATTTGAATGCAGCAGGTACTGCGTCCATTACACCTGCAATGGTTAATGATGGCAGTCACGATAATTGCGATCCGGTAACATTGGTAAGTGTAGTTCCAAGTACATTTACTTGTGCTAATGCAGGCGCCAATTCAGTTACATTAACTGTAAGCGATGTTTCGGGCAATACATCAACTTGTACTTCTACTGTAACAGTATTAGATACAATAGCACCAGTGATAGTTTGTAATGCTAATATTACAACTACAACCGGTGCAGGTAATACACAATGTGGTGCAGTTGTAACATTTACTGCTCCAACAGGTACGGATAACTGTAGTGGAGCTGCAACCGCACAAACAACAGGTTTGGCAAGTGGTTCATTATTCCCTGTGGGTGTAACAACCAACACATTTGTAACAACAGATGCATCGGGCAATACAGCAACATGCAGCTTTACCGTAACAGTAACAGACGATACGCCTCCATTGTTAACTTGCCCTGCATCTATAACAACAACAACCGGTGCAGGCAATACGCAGTGTGGCAAAATAGTAACATACACCGCACCAACCGGCACCGATAATTGCAGTGGGCAACAACCGCACAAACGGCAGGTTTGGCAAGCGGTTCATTATTCCCGGTTGGTACAACAACCAATACATTTGTAACTACAGATGCAGCAGGAAATAGTGCAACATGTAGCTTTACGGTAACTGTAGCCGACGATACTCCGCCGGTATCAATTTGCCAATCAATAACAGTTAACCTAGATGCAACAGGCAATGCAACCATTACACCTGCAATGGTAAATAATGGAAGTCATGATAATTGTTCACCTGTAACACTGGTAAGTGTTGTACCAAGCACATTTACTTGTGCCAATGTAGGTGCAAATACGGTTACATTAACAGTAAGCGATGCTGTTGGCAATACAAGTACTTGCACTTCTACAGTAACCATACATGATGTAACAGCACCGGTAGTTAGCTGCTTTGGCGATACTACTTTTGCTAAGAGCCCAACATTATGTACCAATACTTTGCCTGATTTAACATACAGAGTAACAGCAACCGATGCTTGCGGAGTTGCAAGTGTAACACAAAGCATTCCTGCAGGTACTATTATAGGAGCTTCACAAGCAAGTGTGCCTATTACATTAACTGTAACGGATGTAAACGGAAATACGTCTACTTGTTCGTTTACAGTATTCTTTACAGACCAAACACCACCGGTTATTTCCGGTTGCCCTTCAAACATAACAGTAAATACCGGAGCAGGTAATACAGCATGTAGCCAAACAGCAACATGGACAGAGCCAACAGCTATGGATCAATGCCCAACTCCGTTAGGTGCAATAACCTGGACGAAGAGCCATTTACCGGGTGCAACATTCCCTGTGGGCACAACAACAGTTACTTATACAGTATCTGATGCTTCGGGTAATTCTTCTACTTGCAGCTTTACAGTAACGGTGGTAGATAACACTGTACCTATAATTGCAAACTGTCCGGCTAACATAACAGTAAATACAGGGGCAGGCAATACAGCATGCAGCCAAACAGCTACATGGACTGCACCAACAGCAACGGATAATTGTGGTGTACAATCATTAACTAGTACACATAACTCAGGCGATGTATTCCCTGCAGGTGTAACAACTGTTACCTATACTGCACTGGATATACATGGCAATACAAGCACTTGCAGCTTTACAGTAACAGTAGTAGATAACACTGTACCTGTAATTGCAGATTGCCCATCTAACGTAACAGTAAATACCGGAGCAGGTAATACAGCATGTAGCCAAACAGCCACATGGACCGAGCCAACTGCAACAGATAACTGTGGCGGAACAATTACCTGGACGAAGAGTCACTACAGGCGATGTATTCCCAGTAGGACCAACAACGGTAACGTATGTAGCAACAGATGCAGCCGGTAATACCAGCACAACTTGCAGCTTTACAGTAACAGTAGTAGATAACACTGTACCTGTAATTGCAGATTGCCCATCTAACGTAACAGTAAATACCGGAGTAGGTAATACAGCATGTAGCCAAACAGCCACATGGACCGAGCCAACTGCAACAGATAACTGTGGCGGAACAATTACCTGGACGAAGAGTCACTTACCAGGCGATGTATTCCCAGTAGGACCAACAACGGTAACGTATGTAGCAACAGATGCAGCCGGTAATACCAGCACAACTTGCAGCTTTACAGTAACAGTAGTAGATAACACTGTACCTGTAATTGCAGATTGCCCATCTAACGTAACAGTAAATACCGGAGTAGGTAATACAGCATGTAGCCAAACAGCCACATGGACCGAGCCAACTGCAACAGATAACTGTGGCGGAACAATTACCTGGACGAAGAGTCACTTACAGGCGATGTATTCCCAGTAGGACCAACAACGGTAACGTATGTAGCAACAGATGCAGCCGGTAATACCAGCACAACTTGCAGCTTTACAGTAACAGTGGTAGATAATACTGCACCGGTAGTAACAGGTTGTCCTGCAAATATTGTAACCACAACTGGTGTAGGAAATACATCATGTGGTAAAACAGTATCATGGACACCACCAACAGCAACGGATAATTGCGGTGGTAGTGTATCTGTATCAAGCAACTATAACCCCGGCGATTATTTCCCAACCGGAACAACGTTGGTAAGCTATTTATTTATAGATGCAGTAGGAAACACATCAACTTGTACATTTAACGTAACAGTTAATGATGATACTAAGCCAGAGTTTACTTTCTGCCCATCCATCATAAGCACCAATCCTAATGGAGCTGGTTGTACAGCAACGATTGCTACTGTAGATCCTGCAGCAACAGATAATTGCACAACTAACCCTGCAATTACATGGGTTATTAGTGGAGCAACTTCGGGCAGCGGTACAGGCAATATTGGAACGTTTACCTTTAACTCCGGTTTATCAACGGTTACGTATACAGCTACTGATGCAGCAGGCAATACACAAACTTGTATTTACACTGTAAATGTGGTTAATAACTTGGGAAGTGGTATTTCAGGAACAGCAACAGTAGCTCAAAATATAAGTACTACATCAAATATTACATTTAGTGGCAGCGGAGGTACTAAACCTTATACATTTACGTTTAATGTAAATGGAGGTGGTACGCAAACAGTATCTACTACAGGAAGTAGTAGTATTGTAACTGTACCGCAGTCTAATGCTGTTGTAGGCCAATACATTTATACTTTGTTAAGTGTAACGGATGCTAATGGTTGTAGTGGTACATTACCTGCAGATGTTAAGGATACGATAACTGTGGTAGGTGGAGTACCTGATATTTCAGTGGTAATACTTGGCGGTTCAGCTACATTTGTATCTGGTGGTTCATCCGTTTCAAATATAAATGTATTTAATAGTGGTAGTGGTAATACAACAGCACCGGTTGTGATTATTATACCTAAAATTACCGGATTTAACTTTACGTATAACCCAACATTCAGTAACGCAACTATTAATAATAACGAATGGAATATGACTGATTTAGGCGGTTTCCTTAGCTTTACATCTAATTTTGGAGGAGCTACACCTTATATTCCTGCAATAACGGGAGTACGTAGATTCCAAATTGGAGTAACTGCGACTGGATCAGCAGGAAATACAGCTAACCAACAGGTAATTGCACCTGCAGGAACAGGCGGAGGAGAGACACCTACAACTAATAACACAACGCTTAGAACATTAAAAATTAATTAAAATAAAAGCAATCATATTATGAAAAAACTATTAACCGTTGTTACTGCATTATCTTTCTACTTTTTTAGTATGGCTCAAGGAGATCCTGCAGTAAGTTCTACTGGCTTTGCATCAGGAAGTATTGCAGTTAACCAAACAACTGTTTTAAATATTGATGTTACAAATTCAGATTTTGTAAATTTTCTTACAATTCCGTCTGGCGGCTACCAAGTGAGTATTTCATTACCTGCGTCGTTAGTTTATAGAGCAGAGCCGCTAAATGCAAGTGCTTTAGTTCATGTGAGCGGACCACTTTTTGATAATATAACGTATGATGGAGTTAATGTTTTTACTGCTGATTTAGCTGCACCGCAAGGAGTGGGGGTAATTAGTAAGTTACAACTTACAGTAAAAGGCTTAATTATTACAGCAACGCCTGTAGTTTCGGTTGTAGAAGTTGCTCCATTAACTGCAGGAGTTGCCGCAACCGATTTAGCGCCTAATAACTCATTACAACCATCTTTGCTTATTACAACTCCTTTGGCTCTTAAACTTTTAGATTTTAATGCAACCATTAAAGATTGTAACTCTGAGCTTACTTGGAGATCAGCAAACGAAGAAAACTTTGACAGGTTTGAAATAGAGTATAGTACTGACGGAGGAACTTACCAAAATGTGGGAACTGTTAAAGGCCAAAATACAGGAGCTTCCGGTAATTACAAATTTAACTATCCGCAGCAAACCATAAAAGGTTTTTACAGGCTTAAAATGGTAGATAAAAATGGCAACATTAATTATTCTAATGTAGTTAAGCTTACTAATATTTGTAAGGAAGTAAAAGCATTTGTATATCCTAATCCGGTAGCTGCCATGCAAGATGCCAATGTAGTACTGCAAAACTTTGGCAACAAGGTAGAAGGTATTTTATATGATGCAGCAGGTAAACAACTACGAGTGGTAAAATTAGCAAATGGCAGTAACAAACTTAATTTGCAACAATATACCGGCGGTAATTATTTATTAAATATTAAAGACGAAAATAATACAGCGGTTTCTGTAAGAATTACAGTTGCCAGATAATGTTATGCTTTAACAGAATTTAGTTTCAATACTTTAAGCGACTCCTTTTGGGGTCGCTTATTTTTGTATAACTCTTTTAATTGCTGTCTTGCCGGGGATATTCCATGCTTGCCATGTGTGTTAGCTATGAGACCCCGACGTTGTCTGTCTCGCCGGGAGTCTTCATGCCTTGCCATGTGAGTTAGCTTATGAGACCCCGGCGTTGTAATATGCTTTCTGTCTCGCCGGTGGTCTTCATGCCTTGCCATGTGTGTTAGCTATGAGACCCCGACGTTGTAATATGCTTTAAATTTGTACATACCCAATTCTTAAAAATAAAATGGCTATACGATTCAAGCACTCCGATACTTACTCTATGTATTTTTGCACATTTACCTGCTATAAATGGATAAGCTTATTTGAAAAAACAAATAGTTACGATTTAATATACAATTGGTTTAATGTAATAAAACAAAAATATAATGCAGAGGTAATAGCCTATGTAATTATGCCCAACCATGTACATTGTATTCTTTATTTTAAAGATGCAGGCTTTAATTTAAATAGTATTATTTCAAACGGAAAACGCTTTATGGCATATGAAATAATAAAAAGATTACAGCAAACTAACCAAACTGAAATACTTAACGTATTATCAGCGGCTGTAAGTGACAGAGAAAAAAAGAAAGGCCAATTACACAAAGTTTTTGAAGAATCATTTGATGCAAAAGCAATTTTCAGTGAACCCTTCTTGCATCAAAAAATAAATTACATACATAGTAATCCTGTAAGTGGTAAATGGAATTTAGCGGAGGACTTTACTAAATATGTACACAGTACTGCTTCTTTTTATGAATTAGGTAAACCAGCCTATTTTGAACCGAAACATTATAAAGATATTTAACGGGGGCTTATTCGTTATTATAATTTATGCAACGCCGGGGTCTCAGCCAACACACATGGCTTGGTGGTGAAGACCCCGTCGGAACCGAAAGGCTTATTCGTTATTATAATTTATACAACGCCTGGGGTCTCAGCCAACACACTTGGCTTGGTGGTGAAGACCCCGTCGAAACTGAGGCGCATTCGAAATTATCATTTATACTACGCCGGGGTCTCAGCCAACACACTTGGCTTGGTGGTGAAGACCCCCGTCGAAACCGAACCTAAACATTATAAAGATATTTAACGGGGGGCTCATTCGTTATTATAATTTATACAACGCCGGGGTCTCAGCCAACACACTTGGTCTGGTGGTGAAGACCCCGTCGAAACCGAACCTAAACATTATAAAGATATTTAACGGGGGGCTCATTCGTTATTATAATTTATGCAACGCCGGGGTCTCAGCCAACACACCTGGCCTGGTGGTGAAGACCCCGTCGAAACCGAGAGATATTTAACGAGGGCTTATTCCGTTATTATATTTTATACTACGCCGGGGTCTCAGCCAACACACTTGGTCTGGTGGTGAAGACCCCGTCGAAACTGAACCTAAACATTATAAAGATATTTAACGGGGGCTTATTCGTTATTATAATTTATACTACGCCGGGGTCTCAGCCAACACACCTGGTCTGGTGGTGAAGGCCCCGTTGAAACCGAAAGCTTTTAAAACTTGGCAACTCCGTTTAATAGGAGATAGCTACTTTTAAAAAATGCCATCTTCGGATATTAATTTTTTATACCATTTACCTCTTCAATAACAAATGTTATAGGTTGCCTTCTGTATGCATTTACTACAACTCCATTTTGTGTGGCCGGTACCCATTTAGGAGTGTTTTTTATTAACTCAATACAATGCTTTGCTGTTTTACTTCCTATATAGTTTTCGGTTACAACATCACTAACATAACCTTCTTTGCTTACAATAAATTTTACTATTACCTTATAAACACCCGGTTTCCAACCCTCGTCAACCGGTATGGCTGCATTTAAGTTTTTCATTAAATACTTTTTCCATTCAGAAGCACCTCCGGTAAATTCTGCCTCCGTTTCAACTTTGGTAAAAAACTTATCATCGGCATCAGTATAAGCATTATCATTCATCGAAAATGTTGTACCATCTATTACAATTATCCCAATGCCTTCCTTTTTTACTCTAATGTTATCAAAAGTTATGTTGCTCCCATCTACACATTTATCTATTAAATTTTTAAGTACAGATAAATCAGAATTCCACAAATTGGTTGTTTCAACTTTTTCAAAACCCTTGCCACTAAAGTAAACAGTTGCACTTTCAAAAGAGTAGCCGTCAGATATATTTATTTCTTTTTGCTTTTTAAAAGAGTTAATTCTTTTCGTCCGCCGGTTAAATTTCCAACATAAAATTGGGGATTGCGAAAATCTGCTTTTAACTGATCTTTTTTTGTGATAGCAATTACTGCTCCATCAACAGCTTTGTTGCCAAACTTTTTAATAGCTTCATCCGGGCCATAAATTGTAATTGAACTAAAACGATTTATGCCTGTTGCAAGCATAAATTTTTCTAAAGAATTTCCTTCATAAATTTTCCCATCTACTTCAATGTATGGGTTTTTACCTAACTTTTTTAAATCATCATCATTAGCAATCAATTTATCAGCAAAAGGCCCACCAGTTCGGGGTTTTATATTTACTATAACCACACCATTTTTTCCCTTATCTCCATATATCTGTGTGGCAGTTGCGCCTTTCAAAACTCTAACATCTGTAATTCGTTCAGGATCTATTTCGTCAAGTTCATTTTTTACAACTTCTTTTCCATTTATAATGTATAAAGCTTTTGAATTATTGTCGTTTATAATTAGTTGGGGAGAATAGGTATAATCCTTTATTTGGGATGATTTGAATAGAGTAGTATCATCTTTAGATGGCATAGCTTTTTTCCATTGTTCTTCGGTTGGTAATTTTGATTTTTCCGGTATTGTATCCGTATTAGTTATTGTGTGAATAGTTGTTTTTTCCTTTAAATAAGTATTTATGGCTTTTAAAATATTTTGTGCAATGGTTTCTTTGCCGACTTTTGATTGTAAATATTTTACATCATTTTCGTTGCTAATAAAACCGGCTTCTATTAATACAGATGGTACGTTCACGGCCTGCAATATCCAAATACCTACATTCCGTTGCTTGGGTAAAGTAGCTACAGGTAACGGATAATTTGTTGTGAATGCATTTATTAATGCAGTTGCTAAAATCTTACTTTGTGGTGCATTTGGATATTGGTTTTTGGCTACAAAAAAACTAATGCCGGTTTCTGTTGCCGAAGTTGGATTTTTATCTACATGTAAAGAAATTAATAAGTCGGCATTATTGCGGATGGCTAACTCAGCTTTTTCTTTGGGGCTCAAATAGATATCATTTTCCCTGGCTAATACAATATCTATTGCATCATTGGTATTTAGTGCTTTTATTTCTTTTGCAAAAGCTAGTACTAAATCTTTTTCTTGTATACCTGTGTTACTTGTTGCACCCGGGTCTTTTTCGCCACCATGCCCGGCATCTATAACCACAGTTACTTTTTACCATGATACAAACTTTTGCTTTTATTTACTTTAAGCGTAAAAGCAGCAAACATAATTACAGCCAAGGGTAAAACTAATATTCTGCCAAAGTAATTAGCTGTAGGGTTTTTAATTTTTGTTAACATAAGTAATCTGCGTTTTATAGGTGAGTAAAAAAAATTGTTTACAATTGCAAGTTGATGGTTGGGGTAAATAGATTGCAATATCATGGCCGCAAATGCACCGGTATCACCATCTTCCACAGCTTTTTTATCGGCAATAAATTCGTGTATCAAGTTTAACTCTTTACGAATAAGCCAAAAAAAAGGGTTGCTCCAAAATAGGATAAGCAATCCGTTAATGAATAGTTTATCGTACGTATGCTTTTCATTTATATGCGCCAATTCATGTTTAAAAATTTGGTTGCCTTGCTTCGTTGTAATATCAATTTGACTGTTCCAAAAAATATACCTTAAAAAAGAAAACGGAGTGCCTTTTTCATTATTGGTATTAATAAATGAAATGCTTTCTATTTTTGCAACAGGGTATTTTAATAATAAAGCACGAATTTGTAAAAGCATTTTTATAAACACAAAAAGTAATAGTAAAGAAATAAGTAAGTATGCTGTTGGGTACAACCATTGCCAATTATAGTGGCTTGCACTAATGCCGTTGCTTGTAGCTTTGTTAAAGAAGGTATTACCGTACGATACAGCTTCCAGTACTTTTATTGTACTTACCCTTTGCGTTGAGGATGCCTGAAAAGTTAATTGTACAAATGGTAATAGGGTAGATAGAAGTATGGTGCTTAATAAATAAAACCTGTTGTAGTGGTGAAAAACTTTGTTACGCAAGGCTAACCAATAGTAGCCCAATAAAATGCCGGAGCATACCGTTACTTTTAAAAAATACCAGGCTATAGGTAGCATATTATTTCTTTTTAAGTTGTTTTAGTAAGATTTCTAATTCATCTAAACTTATATTATTCTCTTTGACCATAAAGGATACGGCGTTACTAAAGCTTCCTTCAAAATAACCTTTTACAAAGCTCTTTATTGTTGTTTTACTATATGCATCTTTACTAATAAGCGGATGGTATTGATGTGTTCTGCCGTACACTGTAATGCCTACAAACTCTTTTTCCACCAGTATTTTTATTATGGTGGCAACGGTGTTGCTGTGTGGCTTTGGGTTAGGTAATTCATCAATTATTTCACGTAAAAATGCTTTGTTTAGTTTCCAAATAATGTGCATTATTTGTTCTTCGGCTTTAGTTAATATTTTCATCAGTTTATTTATTGGTGTAAACCTATAACTAATTATTTAGTTATACAACTATATTTTTAGTTATGCATTAATTTTAACATTTACCCTTAAAATATTTTTTCTAAAACTTAGCAGCGATAAGTTAAATTTGCTACTAAATGAATTGTGTGAGTGCAATAAGCAATTCTTAATTCCTAATTCTTAATTATAACAGCAATGTCTCAATCTATAGTAGAACTTAAAAACGTAAATATTTATCAAAGCAGCAGCCTTATTTTAAGCGATGTAAATATTAGTATTGATAAAGGAGAGTTTGTTTATTTAGTTGGTAAAACAGGCACCGGTAAAAGTAGTTTGCTTAAAACCATGTATGGCGATTTGGAGCTTAAAGAAGGGGAGGGTTGGGTTGCAGGCCATAACTTAAAAGATATTAACTGGAAAACCGTGCCCTTTTTACGCAGAAATTTGGGTGTGGTGTTTCAGGATTTTCAATTGATGACGGATAGAAACGTAAACGAAAATTTAAAGTTTGTACTTAAGGCAACAGGCTGGAAGGATGATAAATTAATGAATGAAAAAATTGCCGATGTGTTGGATAAAGTGGGCTTAAAAACAAAAGGTTTTAAAATGCCTTTTGAGTTAAGTGGCGGAGAGCAGCAAAGGGTAGATATTGCCCGGGCTTTATTAAACTCTCCTAAATTAATTTTAGCCGATGAGCCCACCGGAAACCTTGATCCCGAAACCAGCGATGAAATTATGCAACTGCTGTTTCATATTTGCCACGATTACAATACTACCGTAATTATGGCCACACATGATTATGTGGTAATTAATAAATTTAAAGCCCGTACAATTAAAACAGAAATGGGTAAAGTGTGGGATAATGCATCGGTAACTATTTAGCAGTGGCTTTTTCCGCATCTTGCTTTACTCTAAATTTTACTATATCGGTAATAAGCTTTACAGGCAATGGTTTATCTAAAGGAAGTTGTATTGCACCCTTGCTGTGTTTGTACGCTGCTAGTTTATCTTTAAAAACTTCAATAGGTTTTGATGTTGGATAAAAACCAATATGTTTATTTGCAGCCGCAAAATATACCAATACGCCATATTGCTTAAAGGCCGGCATATTATAACTAATAACTTCTATAGCTTTTGGTGCTGCTTTTTGTATGGTAGCTCTCAGCTTTTCTAATAAAGGTTTTACGGCCGGCGATTGTAATTGAATGTACTCATCAATTGTGGTAAATTTTAAGCCTTTCATACACTTAAATTTTAGCTGTTCATCAATTTATTTTTTTGAGTATCATACTCTTGTTGTGTAATTGCTCCTTTTTGCAATAGTTCAAATAATTTATGTAACTCATCAGCAATCATTTGTTGCGATGGAGAAGAATTGTTTTTTGCAATGGCTTGTGCTAATAATTGTGCCTGATTGGTAATAGCCGATTTTTTATATTCCTCTTGTGCATGTGTAATGGTGTCTTTTAATAATTTGGGGTTATTAATTAGTTCGTACGTAGTTTCTCCCATTTCGGCAGCGGTTTGTATATCAACCGTTCCATAGCCCAACAACCTTCCGGTGAGTGATTGATTGTACTCTACATTATTAATTTTATCTAAGGGGCTTTCTTTTGAGTAGCGACTAAAAAATCCACTCTCGTCTATAACCCGTAAATTAGTTACAGCCCAAAGATTATGTTTCCAGTTTATGTATTCATACAATGGAAATAAGGCTGCAACAAGTGCAATAAGCAAACCCGTATTATGTAAAAACCATATTAGCAATACGCTTACTAAAAGCCAGGCCGCAATGGGTGTGGCTAACTTAAGCCAGTGCTGGTGAATTACCACCAGCACTTTTTCATCTTTTTTTAATACTGTTCTCATTACTTTTTGTTGCTTTTTTTAAAGCAGGAATTACCAAATATTTACTCTTAAACTATCAGCCCTGAACATTTTATCGCCGGGTTTTATACCAAAGGCTTCATAAAATTCGGGAATGTTTACTACAGGCCCGTTTACTCTTTCTTTTGCAGGGGAGTGTACATCCGTCATAACCTGATTGGCTAAACGTTCTTTTCTTTCCTGATACATCCAACCCAATGCATAGCCCAAAAAGTAACGCTGCATTTGTGTAAGGCCACCAATTGTTGCATTCTTTTTATAAGCTTCTGTTTTTTTAAATGCATCTAATCCTAAAAGCATACCACCAAGGTCGGCGATGTTTTCGCCTTGTGTGGCATTGCCGTTTATATGCAAAGTGTCAACAGGGTTGTACTCATTAAATTGCCTTATGATTGATTGAGCTCTTTTGGCAAACTCTACTTCATCTTTTTTAGTCCACCAATTGGTTAAATTGCCTGCAGCATCGTACTGGCGTCCCTGATCGTCAAAGCCATGTGTAATTTCGTGGCCAATGGTGCTGGCACTCATAACCAAATACTAGGGCATCGTCCAATTCTTCATCTCTAAAACCGGGTACAGCAAAAATGCCGGCAGGTAATACTATTTCGTTATTACTTGGGTTGTAATAGGCATTGTAGGTTTGTGGTGTCATTCCCCATTCAGTTCTGTCAACCGGTTTTCCTAATTTATTTATTTCGTAATTATGCCACCATAAATTTGCTCTTTGCATATTACCAACAAACGAACTTTTATCAATTTTTAATGCACTAAAATCTTTCCATTTATCGGGGTAGCCTACTTTTTTTGTGATCTTTGCTAATTTATCATAGGCTTTTTGTTTGGTGCTGTCGCTCATCCAGCTAAGTTTTGTAATTCTTTCTTTATAGGCATCACGTATGGCTTCTACCATATCGGTATAGCGTTTTTTGGCAGTTTCGTTAAAATATTCTTTTACAAATAATTGGCCTAACGCCTCACCAATAGCGCCTTCTTCGGCATCCAATACCCTTTTCCATCTTGGCCTTGGTTCTTTAGCGCCTGTAAGGCTTTTTCTGAATTCAAAGGCATTGGTAAAACTTGTTTTATCTAAATAGCCATTGTAGCTGCGTATTAAATTAAAACGTAAATAATTTTTCCACACTTCTATATCCGTTGCTTCTATTTCGTTGCTTAGGGCTGTATAAAATTCGGGCTGGCCAACAATTACCGAATCTACTTTTACTACTCCGGTGTTTTTGGCAAAGTCGTTCCAATTAACATTGGGTGCAATTTTTGTTAAACCTGCCCAATTCATTTTATTGTAATTTTTATAAGGATCTCTTAAGTCTTCCAGTTTACGGCTGCTCTTTGCCAACTTAGTTTCTAAAGTATAAATAGCATCCGTATTTTTTTGTGCAGTGGCATCATCATTGCCTAGTTGCTTAAAGGTTTTGTTTACATATTCTTTGTAGGCAGCTCTAACTTTTACAGTTCTTTCATCCGTATTAAAATAATAATCCCGGTTTGGCATACCTAATCCGCCTTGGTCTAAACGATAGGCCATTACTTCACTGTTTTTATCATCTTGCGACACATAGTCGCCAAAAAAACAACTTACTCCTTTGGTTTTTAAATCGGCACCAACAGTTAATAAATCAGCAATGTTTTTGATAGCAGTAATTTTATCAAAGTCAGTTTGTAGAGGTGTTAACCCGGCTTTATCCAGCGCTACTGTGTCCATCGCTGTTTTCCAAAAGTCACCAATTTTTTGATTTACCGTGCCTTCGGTATTGTTAGCACCTGCAGCATCTTCATTTATTTTTTTTAAACGATTGTAAATTTCATCTTGCACCATATTGCCAATGCCCCAACCACTCTCAGATTCCGGTATGGGTGTTTTTTTAATCCAACCTCCAACGGCATACATAAAAAAATCATCTCCGGGTTTTGCGGAAGTATCTAAGTTAGTGGATAGTAAATCTGCATTTGTTTTACCTGCTTTATCGTTGCAGGCATAAAAAAGGCGCATGTAAGTAATAAGGCAAAAACTTTTTTCATCGTTTTATTTTTGGTGAGTAATTAGCAGTGATTTGTATAGTTAAATATACCAAATGATTTTATGGTGCAATAATTTTTTTGATAAGTGGATATACTACTACCTTATTACTTAATTTTATGTTTTTAAATAGTATGACCCCAGAACGTTACAACCGCCTAACTTCCGTTTTAAATAAGCGACAGCCAGATTTAACCATTGTGCTGGAAAATGTGTTTGACCCTCACAACATATCGGCGGTAATGCGTACGGCAGATGCTGTGGGTGTACAGGATATTTTTATATTAAATACTAAAATTCCGCCACATCGTAAATGGGGAGCAAAAAGTTCGTCGAGTGCTGCCAAATGGCTTACCATACACCAGTATACCAATGCCGATGAGTGCTTTGCCGAATTACGAAAACGCTACAAAAAAATTTACACTACGCATTTGAGTACAGATGCAGTAGGCTTACATGAATTAAATTTAACCGAACCTGTTGCCCTTGTTTTTGGCAACGAACATAGCGGTGTAAGCGAAGAAATTATTGGCATGGCAGATGGAAATTTTATTATACCACAGGTTGGTATTATAAAATCGTTGAACATATCTGTAGCTTGTGCGGTTACTTTGTACGAAGCGTACCGGCAAAAAAATAATGCAGGGCATTATGATACTATAAAATTGCAAGGTGCAACATTAGATAACCTGCGTAACGAGTGGGGTTTTTTAGAAGAAGGATAAGCGGCTAAGTAATTATATTGCTTTGCATTAACTTTAACAAACAATCTTATATTATGAGGAATATTTTTTTATTACTACTTTGCCTGCTTGCAATAAACGCATTTGCACAAAATAAAAAACCATTAACACACGATGTGTATGACGGTTGGCGAAGTATTGGCGAACGTACGATAAGCAACGATGGTAACTATATTGTGTATGCCATTAATCCGCAGGAAGGTGATGGAGAGCTGGTTATACAAAGCCCCGATGCAAAATATAAAAAAATAATTGCCAGAGGATATAATGCTATAATCACAGAAGATAGCCGCTATGCGGTGTTTAAAATAAAGCCCGTTTTTCAGGAAACCCGGCAAGCAAAAATAAAAAAGAAGAAGGCAGATGAAATGGCTAAAGATACATTGGCTATTGTTGAGTTAGGCAAAGATTCGGTTATAAAAATAGCACGGCTAAAAACGTTTAAAACACCCGAAAAAGCTGCAGGCTGGCTTGCTTATCATATGGAAAAGCCCTTGCCCGATTCCACAAAGAAAAAAACTGCTACACCGGATAGTAATAAAGTAAAAATGGATTTGTTGGTAAAGTTGGCCGACTCTGTTATAAAAAAATCTATTGACTCTGTAAAAGGTAAAATTGATAAGGCCGAAGTAATTGCCGCAGCACAAAAAGCCGCAAAAGAAATTTTAAAAAATGCCAAAGACGAGTTTGGTACAGATGCTAAAGATGCCGAAGGGGATGATTTCGGAGGTTCATCAACCACAGAAGGCACAGATTTAATTGTGCGTAATTTAAAAGACGGGAAAGAAAAAACTTTTAAACTGGTTAGCGAATATTATTTTGATAAAAAGGCTACCAAGATTTTAATAGAAACAACCAAAAACAATAAGGATAGTAATAGTAAAGCTTTGGTGCTTATTTATAATTTAGCATCATTAAGAACAGATACAATTGCAAAAGGAGTGAATGATGCTAAAAATTATGTATTTGACGAGGAGGGGAAACAACTGGCATTTGTTGCCGAAAGAGATAGCAGTAACAAGGCTTTGCAAAAATTTTATAAGCTTTGGTATTTTACCTCTTTACAAGATACAGCAACGCTTTTGGCCGAAAAAAATACTGTTGGCATGAAGCTGGGGAACACTATTAGCGAAAACGGAAATGTACAATTTAGTAAAGATGGCAAAAAACTTTTTTTTGGTGTTAGTACCATTAAGCCGGCAAAAGATACAACCTTGGTTGACTTTGAATTGGCCCGTTTAGATGTATGGCATTACAACGATGATTATTTGCAACCACAGCAATTAAAACAATTAGATAATGAATTAAAACGCAGCTATCTGTCTGTAATAAATATTGGCGAAAACAAAGTGGTGCAATTGGCAGATGAAAGCGTTGAAAATGCCCAATTGGTAAACGAAGGAAATGCCAATTATGTATTAGCCTCTACAAGCAAAGGTAATAGGGTACAGGCTCAATGGACTGGCAGAAGCATGCAATCTGCTTATATCATAAATACAAATGACGGAACTAAAAAAGAAGTTGCTAAAAATGTAGAAACATTTTTTCAGGCATCGCCGCAAGGCAAATATGTATATTGGTACAACCCGGCAGTAAAACATTATTTTGTTTATAATGTAGAAACGTCTGCTACAAAAAATATAACCTCAAAAATAACAGTACCTCTTTACGATACCGAAAATGATGTGCCCGATTATCCTTCTGCAGCAGGCACAACAGGATGGACAGAAAATGATAAATATTTTTTACTGAACGACGAATATGATATTTGGCAGGTAGAGCCTAATGCAAACGATTTGCCAAAAAACATTACCAATGGCTTTGGGCGGAAAAATAAGATTGTATTTAACTACGTTAGAACCGATTTTGAAAAACGGTTTTTTAAAACAAATGATACAATTTTTCTCAGGGCTTTTAATAATGTAAATAAGCAAAGCGGCTACAGCAGTAAAATAATAAATGAAGTTGCCAATCCGTTAACAATAGTGGTTAGCCCACATGCCTACAGTACAGTAATGAAAGCAAAAAACGCCAATGCCTTTATTTATCAGCGCTCTACAGTAGCTTCCAACGAATTGTTTAGCAGCACTAATTTAAGAGATGCTGTGCAATTAACGGATGTTGCCAGCCAGCAAAAGGATTACAATTGGCTTACATCCGAATTGGTAAAATGGAAAATGTTTGATGGAAAAATGAGTGAAGGGCTTTTATACAAACCCGAAAACTTTGACCCCAAAAAGAAATATCCGATCATTTTTTATTTTTACGAAAAAGATGCAGATAACCTTTACCGTTATATGAGCCCTGCACCCAGTGCGTCTACTGTAAATATTCCATATTTTGTAAGTAATGAATATCTTGTATTTGATCCTAATATTTATTATAAAACCGGCGAGCCTGGTCAAAGTGCTTATAATAGTATTGTAAGTGCTGCAAAATATTTAGCCAAAATGCCGTGGGTAGATAGCACCCGAATGGCCTTACAAGGACAAAGCTGGGGTGGATACCAAACCGCTTACTTAGTTACCCGTACAAATATTTTTAAAGCTGCCGGTGCAGGAGCACCAGTAAGTAACATGACGAGTGCCTACGGCGGCATACGCTGGGGTGCAGGTATAAACCGACAGTTTCAATACGAAAAAAGCCAAAGCAGGATAGGCGCTACACTTTGGCAGCGCCCCGATTTATATATTAAAAACTCACCCCTGTTTGCTGCGGATAAGGTAAATACGCCTTTGCTGATAATGCACAACGATGCAGATGGTGCTGTGCCATGGTATCAGGGTATTGAGTACTTTACAGCCCTGCGTCGCCTGGGTAAAAAAGTATGGATGTTGCAATACAATGGCGAAGATCATAACCTTGTAGAACGCAAAAATCGTAAGGACTTATCTGTAAGGCTTGGCCAGTTTTTTGATTATTATTTAAAAGATGCCAAACCTGCCAAATGGATAAAAGATGGGCTACCAGCTACGGATAAAGGAAAAGATTGGGGGTTAAAGGTAGAGTAAATTTTCGTTTTAAATTTTACCTAACCAGATAATAATATATAAACTATGCCAACATCATTAACAGTACAAACCTCTGTAAATGCCCCAATAGAAAAAGTTTGGGCATACTGGACATTGCCACAACATGTTATGCAATGGAATAACGCCTCACCCGACTGGCATTGCCCTGCAGCAACAAATGATTTGCAAGTGGGTGGCAAGTTTTCCTATACAATGGCCGCAAAAGACGGAAGCATGCGTTTTGATTTTTGGGGTGTATATGATGAGGTATTAGGTAACGAATTAATAATGATTACGCTTGGTGATAACCGAAAAGTGAAAGTTTCATTTGCAAGCATTGGCGACGTTACTGAAGTAACTGAAACGTTTGATGCAGAAGATGTAAACCCTGTAGAAATGCAACAGGCTGGCTGGCAAGCTATTTTAGATAACTTTAAAAAATATTGCGAAAGCATTAGCGGATGATACTGCTAAGTAAATATTTATTACTCTAACAATTAAATAATGTCAAACAATATTCATCCATGCTTTTGGTATAATGGCAATGCAAAGGCTGCAGCCGAATTTTATTGCACCGTTTTTCCTGATTCAAAAATTACGGTTGATAGCGCCATGGTTGTTAATTTTGAATTATACGGACAAAAATTTATGGGATTAAATGGTGGGCCACAATTTACATTTAATCCATCTGTTTCATTTATGGTTACCTGTGAGCATGATGCTGAGATTGATGAACTTTGGAATAAGCTTAGTGATGGAGGTTTTGTAATGATGCCTTTAAATAAATACGACTGGAGTGAGCGTTATGGATTTTTGCAAGATAAATTTGGCCTGTCGTGGCAAATTTATAAAGGCAATTATAGTTATGTAAACCAAAAAATTACACCAACTTTTTTATTTATTGGCGATAACTATGGTAGGGCAGAAGCTTCCGTAAAATTTTATACTAAAGTTTTCTCTTCTGCTTCTATTGACAGTATTTTGTTATACACCAAAGAAGAAGGGCCACAAGCCGGTAAAGTAAAACATGCTCAATATATTTTAGATGGAAAAGTGTTTATGGCAATGGATGGTTTTGGGCCTCATCAGTTTGCATTTAACGAAGCTATTTCGTTTGTAATAGAGTGTAAAGACCAGCAAGAAATAGATTATTACTGGGATACTTTAATTGCCGATGGTGGCAGGGAAAGTATGTGTGGTTGGTTAAAAGATAAATTTGGTGTGTCGTGGCAAGTTATACCCAACGTAATTGGCAAACTAATGAGTGACCCTGCAAAAGGGCAGAGCGTAATGCAAGCCATTTTGCAAATGAAAAAATTGGATATAGCAAAAATGGAGCAGGCATTTAATGCAGAATAAAACCCATTTAAGTAGGTTTTGTTTTTGCCAACAACTTTAATATAATATTACATAAAGTTAAACCAGCTAACTATTTGCTGTTTTTTAATAGTCGTTATCAGATTTAGGTTTTTCTGCCGGCTTTGTCACAGTTTTTTTTGTTTTATCCTCTGCAGGTTTTAGCGGCGTTACTTCATTCTTAGTAGCTGTTTTATCGCCGGGAGTTTTATCCGGAGCATTCGTTTTTTTACCTGTATCAGCTGTAACTTTTTGAGGTATTTCGCTTTCAATGCCTATGTTTTCTGCAGGTGCATTATCTTGTGGCATTTGATCTTCACTAAAGAAATCTTCGGCATCGCCATTACCTTCATCAACGGTAGTAGTTCCATCACTTTTATTAAAAAGTAAATTCATATTAGCGTCCGCTAAAATTTCTTCGTTACTCATTGTTGCAGGCTTTTCAAATTCTTTTATTTTGCCATAGCCCAATTTTTTATCGGCATATACTTTACTCATAAATATTCCCCACTTTGGAGCAGCCATTTCGTTACCACCACTGGTACCGCTATAGATTCTTAAAAAAGGATCATCGCAACCAACCCAGGTACCTGCAATTAATTCAGGAGTATATCCAATAAACCAACCATCGGCATTGCCATTTGTAGTACCGGTTTTACCGGCTTTTTGTACAGGAATATTATAGGCATTTAAGTTTTTTGCCGTACCACTTTTTATTACACCCTGCATCATGGATACCATGGTAAATGCATCCCCTTCGGCCATTACTTGCTTAGGCGGAGATGTAAACTCTTGTAATAAATTACCATTTTTATCTTCTATTCTGTTTACTAGTATAGGAGCAACATTTAAACCTTTATTTGGAAACATGGTATAACTCTGCAACATTTCCAGCATAGGTATTTCGGCAGAGCCCAATGCTATAGAATAGTAGGGCGGGAGTTTAGCTTTTATACCACAATCTTTTGCAAACTCCAATGTTCTTTTTACACCAACTTGCCCAATAAGTGTCCATGCAGCTTTGTTTTTAGATTGAGCAAGACAATAAGCCATTGCACCTCCACCACCGGTTATAGTTTTGCCACCTAACGTTAACGAACCACCGGGAATATTTGTTTCGGGAGTATACCCTGCTTCCATTACAGCCAACGAATACACTAACGGCTTAAATGTAGAGCCAACTTGCCTTGCAGCGGTAACATGGTCGTATTTAAACCACTTAAAATCTATACCACCAGCCCAGCATTTTACTTCGCCACTATGTGGATCCATTGCTACAAATGAAGTTTGCATTAACTGCTTATGATAGCGGATAGAGTCAAAAGGAGTCATGGTTGTATCAATTTCTCTTTTTGCATTCCATGCAAACACTTTCATCTTAACCGGTTTGTAAAACGACTTTTTTATTTCTTCTTCCGTCACGCCATCCTCTTTCATATTCTTCCAGCGTTCGGTATATTTCATGGCAGCTTCAATTACATTTTCATGGCCTTTCCACATTCTTGCAGCACTGGATTTAAAAAACCAGTTTATTTTTTTTTGTATAACCGGTTGATGTTGTACTACCGATTCTTCGGCATACTGTTGCATTCTGGAATTTATGGTTGTATAAATTTTTAAACCATCTCTGAACAAGTTATATCCTTCGCCTGTTTTAGGGTTTTTGTGTGTAGTACACCAATCTTTTAACCAATCGGCCAAAACAGTACGGAAATAAGGTGCAATACCAACGTTTTCATCTAATTTTTTGAAGTTTGTAACTAATTCTTTGGCCTTATATTTTGCAGCTTCAGCCTCCGTTAAATAATGTTCTTTACAAACAACCATTTGGCCTATTACTGTATTTCTTCTATCCTTAGATTCTTTAGGTTTAGTTATAGGGTTATAGTTGGAAGGAGCTTTTAACATACCTACAAGCACAGCAGCTTCTTCCAGTTTTAAATCTTTTGGTTCTTTCTGAAAAAATGATCTTGCTGCATTCCGTATTCCATAAATATTCCCCCAGGGTGCTCTGTTTAAATAAAGAGTTATAATTTCTTCTTTTGTAAAATTTCTTTCCAATTTTACAGCCACAATCCATTCTTTAATTTTTTGCATGGATCTTTGCAATTTATTACCCAAACCTTGCCCCAACATCATTTTGGCTACCTGCTGGGTAAGTGTACTACCACCTCCATCAGATCCCAATGAAACAACTGCTCTGGCTACAGCTTGTGCATCAATGCCGGCATGGTCGTAAAAGCGCTCGTCTTCTGTAGCAACCAATGCATGAATTATGTTTGGCGATATTTCATTGTATTTAACTTCGCTGCGGTTTTCGGCATAATATTTACCCATCAATACTCCATCGCTTGTGTAAATTTCCGTTGCTAAATCGGCTTCAGGGTTTTGTAATTCCTCTACCGATGGCATTTTACCAAAAAGGCCAAAATTAGCAGAGGTAAAAAGCAACACAACTGCCAATAATCCTCCTATAAATAAGCGCCATAATATTTTAACCGAACGTTTCATTTTAGTATAAATAAGTTTTTATATTTTGCTTTGCAAAGATTAGCAATTAATATTTTTTGTATAAAATATGGGTAGTTAAAATCTGTTAGTGTATTGAGTGTTTAACAATTTTTTATACTCTATCACATTTTTATTTGATTTCAGCACTTTTAAATTTTCTTCGGTAATGATTACAAAAGAATATTTTGTGGCAGGCAACCAAGAGATTTCGCTTTTAGCGTCTTTCTTAATTTTATCATAATAAGTAAGTGCGGCCTCTGCATCGCTAAACATAGATACTACCAGCAAACTCTTATCTGCATCTAAAGTATCTTTAGTGATATCAATTTTTTGGCCATAAAACTTTTCTTTACTATAGCGGATTAAAGCATTTTTTGCTTCGTTAACATATACGCCATCTACTTTTTCTAAAAGCATTAATACATAATGTGGCGATGTAGGCGAAAGGCTAAACGATGCACTGCTTATTACTTTTATTTTAGATAATGTATCTTTTATAACAACGGGTACATTTGCCTTTGGAATGGTTGTTGGTTGTGTTGTTGCAGCAGGGGCTTTGGGGGCAACGGGTTTACTGTCTGGAATATTAAGCACAATTTCCTCTGTTTCTCTGGTTACCTGCAATTTTGTAAGATATTCTTCAATCTCTTTTCTTCTGGAAAGCACATCAATCATATTTTGTGCTTTATCTTTTAATTTAGATGAAGGATAAGTTTGTACAATATTTTGTAAACCTTTTATAGCAAGGCTATCATTTTTTTCTCTAACATTATACAAGGCCTCAATGTAAAGAAGCTGAGGTGTCCAGTAATTATCTCCATACAAACTATCGGCTTTTTTCTTTTCTTCAATTGCCTTGCTAAAATTTCCTTCAATAAATAAATCGTAAATATTTTCGTACAACTTTGTAGCCTCGGGGCTTTTTGTTTTTGGATTTAATGCAGCCGGATTATTTACCATTTGGGCAAATTTTGTTCCTCCAAATTTTGTGTTTAATAAGTTTTTATAATAATCGGCTTTGGCTGTATTACCCAATTTAGTGTAACAAAAATATAAACCCATATACACTTCGCCATCGGCTAATTTATTGGGGAAACGTTTTAAATATTCTTCGTATGTAATAATGGCTTGCTCATAATCTTCTAAATTGCTTTGATAAAGTTTTGCCAACTCTAACATATTGGTTGCAATAAGGCTGTTGCTGCTATCTAATCTTTCCTGGGTAGCAGGAATATTTGCAACAAGTGCATCATAATTTAACTCTTGTGCGGCAGCATTTGCGGCATTTTTTTCGGTGGTTGGATCTTTTGTTCCTTTATCTTTATTATTGCCGCCGTTATTACCTGTTGCAATATCAATAGCCGATTTTCGCCGCCAGTTATCTACATTAATTCTGTTGCCCCATTTGGTTTTAAACTCGTTAAACCCTTTGGATTTTAAAGAGGCATTATAAAAATACCAATCGCCTTTTGATGGACTCGAAAATAAATCGGCCGGAGTATTTTTATCAAACGGCGAGTTTATTCCACTACCACCATTATTATCTACATCTTTCAGACCCTCTTGCTTACGCAATTGTTTCAATAATTTTTTAATAAATGCATCTCTGTCTGCAGGCGATAAGGCTGCAATGCGTTGCAAACTATCTTCTCTTTCAATAATTGTAATTTTTTCGACAATTTGGCCAAGCGTTTCTTTACGTAATTTAATATCGGCAATTTGTTTTGCCAAAGTAGTATCGCTTAACTGTAAACTATCGTACATGGCGTAAGCAGTACGATATTGCTTTTGCTTGTAAGCAATATCGCCTAATTGTAAAAAGGCTAAATTTTTATAATGAATATTGCTTTCGTTATATTTTAAACTTTTAGTAAAATAAGCTATGGCATTGGTGGTATCAGGTTTTGTAAAGCCAATTGCCCCGCAGAGTAGTACACAATATCACGATAGGCTTCAAACTTATCTTTTTTTGCCATTTTTAAAAGATTGTCAATACTTCTGTTTAGCTCCTTAATATCGCCACTGCCTTTAAACATTTTAGCTTCATTTAATTGAGCGTAAATGTCTAATAAAGGATCTACAGTGTGTTTAGATGCTTTGCCATAATATTCAGATGCTTTACTATATTGGCCACTCATTTCGTACAGTTGGCCAAGCAAATATTCCCATCTCGATTTATCTTGTTTTGTATCGGCAGCAGTTAATGCTTTCTCTAAATAAACAGCAGCACTATCGTAATTATTTTGTTTGTAATTAAGGTAAGATGTTACTTCTGCCAAATCGTTCTGTAAACGTTTAGGTAAGTTTGGGTCGTTTTGCAATGTATTAACCAAGCCGGCGGCTTCGGCATAATCGCCTTGTTCAATTAAGGTACGGGCAAGCCAAATTAATGCATCGTTACGGCTGGGTGGTAAGGCTGTAACTTTTTGTAAAAAATTTCTTTTTTCTTTATCTGCAATTGAAATGCTTCCGCCGCTGGCAGATGATGTGGTACCAATTACTTTATCATCGTCATCATTTTTCTTTTTACGGGGAAAAAGATTATAGTTTATAAAACTAAATGTGAGGTTAGCCGAGTCAAAATCTTTTCGTAAAAAATAGGCTTTGCCAATAAGCAAATACATATTATCAACCCAATCATTTCTTAAATCATGTAATAAAATACCTGCAGTAGATGAAAGAATGACAGAATCCAATTCTATTTTTTGAGCAGATGTACTTTCTAAGGTAAAAGGATAAAAAGCCAATAGCTGTGCATAATCATCTTTGTACGATGCTTTAGCTCTTTCAATAACCAAACTAATACGGTTATTGGAATTATAAAAATAATTGAAATGGGTTACGTTGTTTTGTATAAACCTACGTGGCGTTGTAAATTTTTTATCAGCTGTTTTTTCAGAGCCTAATTTTCTGTTTTCATATTGTTCAGGTTTTTTCTCTTTCCCAAATGGGTCAAATGTCCATGTAGGCTGAGCTGTGGCAGTATTAAAAAAAGTACTTACACTAAAAAAAACAAGTACAAAAGCTATTAGTCTTAGTAACATGAAAAAGTAGGTTGATTAAGGGGCTAAATATCGGTTATTTTTTGCTAAAAAAGATGCAAAGCCACAAGGTTTCCACATACTTTATGCTTTTTTTATAGATTTATACATTGGGTTGATTAGGAATAACTTGTAAGCTTTACAGGATTTTTGGGCTGTAATACGTAATTTTAAGTCTTTATTTTACAATTATGGCAAAATTAGACGCCACCAGCACATTAAAACGTCTCAGAAATCGTTATCGCTTAGTGGTAATGAATGAGGATACGTATGAAGAGGTGGTAAAGTTTAAGCTTAGCCGCATGAGCGTATATATTGCTTTAAGCACTTTATTTGTGTTATTAATAGGTTTAACGGTGGCATTAATTGTATTTACTCCGCTTAAATATTATTTGCCGGGGGTTGGTTATGGCAATGCAAAACAAATAAAAGAATACCGAACACTTAAATTAAGAACCGACTCTGTAGAAAAGGAATTGTTGTTTAAGCAAAAATATTTAGATGATTTGCAAAAAGTATTAAAAGGTACAGTAGTAAGGTTAGATACCAATAAACTTGAATTGCCTAAAACCGATGTAGATAATCAATAAATTAAAAACCAATTTCTATGTTTAATTCAAAATCTAAAAATTCGTTCAATGAATCTTCTGCCGGAGCAGCCACAATAATTGGTGCAGGCACAGTAATTAGCGGTAATATTGAAAGCAATGGTGATGTTAGGGTAGATGGAAAAATTATTGGCAATATTTCGGCTAAAGCAAAAGTGTTAGTAGGGCCAGAGGGTGTTGTAGAAGGGGATATTTTTGGCCAGCATGCCGATGTGTTGGGTAAAGTAAATGGCATTATTAAAGTAAACGATTTGTTGCATTTACGTGGAAAAGGCATTATTGATGGAGATATTTATGCAGGTCAATTGCAAATAGAACCCTCGGCTACCTTTAACGGACAATGCCATATGGGAGCCAATATTGTAGAACTTCACAGCGAAAGAGCTAATGTAGTTAACCAATAATTTTATTAAATGAATTCGCAGAAAAAAGTTATTCTCCCCATTGTATTATTATTTGTTTTTGTAAATGCTTTTTTATTAACAAGCAGTAGTTTTATAACAAAATGGGGTGCAGATAAAGATGTGCTTATTGTTGCTAATATTATTTGCTTTGTTATAAACCTGTTAGCCTTTTTATTACAAAGTAAAAGTTTGCAAAATGCTAATCCTAATGCTTTTGTAAGGGCGGTTATGGGCGGCGTAATGTTAAAAATGCTTGTGTGTATTTTTGCTGTATTTATTTATGTAATGAGTGCAAAAGAAGTAAATAAACCTGCTGTTATTATTTCCATGGCATTATATATACTGTACATGGCTATTGAAATTGCTGCTATTTTAAAGTTGAATAAACAAAAAAATGGCTAAGGTAGAGAGCCCGTTAGTTGGCTTAAAAGAGTATTTGCCCGATGGAAGTTTTGAAGAAGTGGCTTACTATCTCCAACATCATAAAGTACATTTAACGATAACCAAAAAGCGGCAAAGCATTTTGGGCGACTATCGTCATGCACATGCTCATAATGCACATCGTATAAGTGTAAATGGCAACTTAAATAGCTACGCTTTTTTAATTACGCTTTTGCATGAACTGGCGCATCTTTTTACTTTTGAAATGTACAAAAATAGGGTACAGGCACATGGTAAAGAGTGGCAAAATGAGTTTAGTAAAATATTAGCTCAGTTCTTACTTAAAAAAATATTTCCTGCCGATATTGAAAAAGCTTTGCTTAAAACCTTACAAGGCCCTGCAGCCAGTAGTTGCGGCGATGAAGGCCTGATGAGGGTTTTGCATAAATACGATATAAAAAAAGAAGGTGTTTGTTTGGTAGAGCATATTGCCGAAGGGCAGTTATTTGCTATAAAAGGGCAACGAATTTTTAAACGGGGAGAAAAAATTCGTAAGCGCTATAAATGCATGGAAATAAAAACAGGTAAGTTGTATTTGTTTAGCGGTGTTTATGAAGTGTTGATGGTTAAAAATACCTAATTAAATTTTATCCATCTTTCCAATATTTTTTCATCTTCGCTTATTTTGCCTAAAACTTTGTATTTGCTGGATGCCAGCACCCAACTTTTTTCAGCATCTTCCCATTGCACATTTCTTGTGCCAACATAAGTAGAATGTATGAAATGAATTTTAGTGCCATCGTTGTAAATAAACCCTGTATGGTTATCTAGCCCAACAATATACAAACCATAACCTGTTTGCTTAACAGATGCAATAAAATTACTTATGGGTAAATTGCTGAAACGTTTAACAAGCTTGGGTTGCACAAGTGTAGTAATCATTTGCTCCGATGCACATTGAGCCAGTTTTATCCTTGCCAAAGCAACGCCGCCATCTTGCAAAATAGTTGTTACAAAATAGCCGCAGGCTATGCTTCCTTGCTGTGGTTTTTGGCTTGTACCATAAAAACTCCAGGCTGTGCCTATCCAGTTTGGGATAATAGTTTTAGTAACTGTTTCGGTAAATATTTTTTCTTTTTTTTCTGCCGCTAAATTTTTCCAACTGCCTGCATGTTTTTGTTTAGTAAGCATAACTGCTTTTTTACAACTATCGTAATTAATTGGTTGGTTTGCTAATGGCGCAACAGTTTGCACAGTTGATTTTGTGGGTTTCTTTGTGGCTTGTTTGCAGCTTGTAGCGGATAGAAGCAACAAAATAATAATACACCTCATAAATAATAAATTGTTTATGAGATTCTTATTAAGTTAATTTCCACAAAAATTATTTCTTATTTAACAGGCTGTAAATTATTGTATCCAAAAATTGCCCTTCCCAAAAATGATCTTCTTTAAAATGGGCTTCTTTTACAAAATTATTTTTCTCTAAAATGCCTGCCGACGCTGCGTTTAACGGATTTATTTTTGCTTCTAAACTATGTAAATGTATTGTGTTAAATGCAAAATTTATTGTTGCTTCAATTGCTTCCTGCATAAGCCCTTTACGCCAGTAATCGGGTTGTAGCAAATAACCAAACTCTGCTCTGTAATCTTCTTTCTTAATATTAAAAATGCCAATATTACCTATTAGGTAAGATGGATTTTCTTTTAAGGCCATTCCCCAGTTAACAGCATCGTTATTGTCAATTAAATTGCCAATAGTGGCTATTAGTTTTTTTGCATCATCTATATTTTGGGCAATTGGCCGGTTTACATATTGCATTACTTGGGCGTTGCTTCTAAGCTCAAAAAGTGCAGGAGCATCGCTATCTTCCATGCGGCGCAAAATAAGCCTGCTGGTTTCCAGTACAGGAAAGGGGTTAAAATTTAATTGTAGCATATTACTAAAATAAGCTTTTTTTTATTTGTTATACCTTTGCAATTCTATCAGTCAGACTATCGCTTCGATTTAATCGGAGAGGAAAGTCCGGACAGCACAGAGCAACACACCGGTTAATAGCCGGTTCCGATACAATCGGAAAGAAAGTGCCACAGAAAATTACTGCCCAGTAAAATGGGTTAAGGTGAAAATGTGAGGTAAGAGCTCACAGGTAGTTGTAGTAATACAACAATCGGGTAAACCTTGTGTGCTGCAATGCCACGTATATCAGCGCTCCATTAATTTGGTAAAGAGCGGCTCGTTCAATGTTGAAGGGTAGGCAGCAAGATGGTGTTAGTAATAACACTGCCAGATAAATGATAGTCTCCCGATTTTATCGGGAAACAGAATCCGGCTTATTGACTGATAGAATTTTTAAGCAAACAAAAACCCCATTCCTTTAAAAGAATGGGGTTTACTATTGTAATATAAATTATTATTTTTTTGCAGTTTTTACAGCAGGTTTCGAAGGCTCAATATGAATTATCTCAGCTTCGCCCAATGCTTTATCTTTAGCAAGGTCAACCAAAATTGGAGCTGCCACAAATATGGATGAATAAGTACCTGTAACAACACCAATTAACATTGCAAACGCAAAACCTCTGGTAACTTCACCACCAAAAATAAATAAAATTAATATGGTTAAGAATACCGTTAACGACGTCATAATTGTACGGCTAAGTGTATCGTTAATAGCCTTATTAATGATGGTTCCTTTATCGGCACCTTTCATTTGTTTTGCATATTCCCTTACTCTGTCAAATACAATAACGGTATCGTTCATACTAAAACCAATTACAGTTAATACAGCTGCAATAAAGTGCTGATCAATCTCTAACGGGAATGGTACAATCTTTCTAAAGAATGAGAACACTGCTAAAGTTACCAATACGTCATGCAGTAACGCCACAATAGTACCGGCGCTGTATCTCCAATCTCTAAAGCGAATAAAAATGTAAACGAAAATAATTAAGATGGCAAAGATGGTAGCTTTTACAGCACCTCTCTTTAAGTCATCCGAAATACTTGGTTGTACTGTTGTTTGTGCTTGAATGTATTTATTTTTAATAAAATCGGCATAAGTTATACCGGTAGGTAATACTTTTTTAAACCTTCGTAAAGTTTAGTTTGTACAGCACTGTCTGCATTATCAACTCCTTTTAAGTAAGAAGTTGTAATGTTTAAGTGCCTGCTGTCGCCTACTGTTTTAATGATTGGAAAATCGCCGAAAGCCGCTTTTAAATCATCTCTTACATCATCATTTTTAACAGGCTTGTCAAACCTAACTTCATAGCTACGGCCGCCTTTAAATTCAACGCCCTCATCAAAGCCATTAAAGAATGCACCTATACCGGCTAATAATACAAGGCCGGAAATCATATAAGCATATTTTCTGTATTCAATAAACTTATAGCTGGCATGCTTAAATATACGCTTAGATAAACCTGTAAAGTAGTTAAAATGGCGTTGCTTGTTCATCCAAGCCTCTGTAATTAACCTTGATACTAAAATACCACAGAACAATGATAATAAAATACCGATGATTTGTGTAGTAGCAAAACCCAGTACCGGACCTAATCCAAAATAAGCCAAAATAATAGCAGTTAGTAATGTTGTAACGTGTGCATCAATTACAGGTGGTAACGAACGCTTATAACCATCATTTACTGCCTGCTGATATGATTTGCCTTTGGTTAATTCTTCTTTAATACGTTCAAAAATAATTACGTTCGTATCTACCGCCATACCAATGGTTAATACCAAACCGGCAATACCTGCTGCGGTAAGTGTAAAGCCCATAGCAGTAAGTACGCCAATAGTAAATAATAAGTTTAAAACTAATGCTATATTAGCTACCATACCACCCGTATTGTAGTACAATAACATTAAGGCAAAATTACTATAAAGGATATTAAAAACGCCAGTGTACCGCCTTTTACGGCTTCTTTACCCAAAGTAGGCCCTACCACTTGTTTGGCAACAATTTTAGCAGGTGCGTTTACTTTACCGCTTTTTAAAGTGTTGGCTAAATCCTGAGCTTGCTCTACGGTAAAACTACCTGCAATTTCGGAGCTACCACCCATAATTGGCTCGTTAATATTTGGAGCCGAGTATATCATATCATCTAATGCAATGGCAATTGGGCGGCCAACATTTTTTGTAGTTAACCTACCCCAAGTTTTAGCACCAAGTGGTGTCATATTCATCTTAATAGAAGGGCGGCTCATTTCATCAAAATCTTGTCTGGCTTCTTCAACTGCTTCACCTTCTAATGGAGCTCTATCTGTACCCGGTTGTAATTTTACAGCATATAATGGGAAATATCTAATGCCTTTATCGCTTTTTTCTTCTACACCCAATAAAAATTTACAATCTGATGGTAAAGCTAATTTAACAGCATCGTTATTTAAGTAATCATTAAACTTACCTGTATCGCTTAAGCCAACACTACCAATAGCAGATGAATAAACCAGTTTACCCGTTTTTTGATCTTGCTGTGGATTAATAGGGTTTATAACCTGAAAGAAAGGGTTTACATTTTGTTTAGCAAGATTGCTATCCTTTAATTTTACAGTATCCGAAACACCATTTAAATAATTTTGTAAACTGGCATCCGCAGCTTTTAAAGCATTTCCTAATTCATCTATACGGTACACTTCCCAAAATTGTAAATGTGCACTAGCTTGTAAAAGTTTTTCAACTCTTTCTACATTATCTACACCAGCAAGTTCAACATTTATAATACCTCTGTTTTCATCAAGGTTAATGCTTGGTTGGGCCACACCAAACTTATCAATACGCTTGGTTAAAATTTTGTAAGTTTCTTTAATGGCGCCATCTGCAATTTCTTTAAGTTTAGCAGTGGCTTGGGCATCCGTAGCGTTTACTTTTACTTCTTTACCTGCACCTGCAAATAAACCGGCTAATTTACCTGCACCATTTTGTTTAATGTATGCATCGGTAAATAAGGTAATGTAATCTGCGTCGCTATTTACTTTACTGGCATTGGCCGCATTTAAGGCAGCTATTAATTGAGGGTCTTTGGCATTGTTACTTAACGATTTTAACAAGCCATCTAAAGCAACATCCATAGTAACGCTAATACCACCTTGCAAATCCAAGCCAAGGTTAAGTTCGTTTTCTTTACATTTTTGATAAGACGAACCAAGATACATACTCTTATCTCTGGTGCTATCCAAAATGCGTTGCTTTCTAAAGTTTACAGCAGCATTAAAATCTTCGCCTTTTAAATCGGGGTTAGATTTTTTAATTAATTTTTCTGCCTGAGCTTTAACTTTACTTTCGTGGTTACGTACAGCCCATGTGTACGAAAGTTCCCAAAGCGATATCACAATCAATGCAATGGTAAAAAACCATACCAAACCTTTCAATTTCATAATACGTTACTTTTAGTAGTATTTTGTTCAATTTTAGAAGTGTGCAAAGATAGGGGAAAAACCGATTGAGAATTTATGCTGGTTAATTTTAGAATTTTACGCATTTTGCAGTACAAATTAGTTTTATGAAGCTTAAAATACATCAATTTATATATACTGTAATTTATTTATTTGTTATAAGTGCTTGTTCGGCACCTAAAAAAGTACAAAATACTACAACTCAAACTGCAGATATGCCGGTTGTTCAAAAAGAAGATTTAACTAAAACAAGTAAGTTTTTACAAGATTTGTTAAACAAATATCCGGCTCAAATGCAAAGCATTTTACAGCATAAGGACAGCAATAATGTACAAATTATTTATACCACTATCGACAGAGGAAAAAACGGGTTAGCTAATTTAAAAAACTATTATTACAATGTAAACGAGGCTCATTATTTTTATCCGGCATCAACAGTAAAATTTCCCATAATTATTTTGGCTTTGCAGCGGTTAAACGAGTTAAAGCTACATGGCATAGATAAAAATACCACCCTGCTTACCGAAGCAGGCACAGCCATGCAAACCGCTGTGTACAACGATCCTACATCGGCAGATGGAAGACCAACCATTGCACATTACATTAAAAAGATATTACTATATAGCGATAACGATGCTTTTAATCGCTTGTACGAATTTTTAGGGCAAGAGTATATTAATGCTGAATTGCATAAAAGAGGTTATGCAGATGCACAAATTGTGCACAGGCTCAGTGTTTCTTTACCCGAAGAAGAAAACAGAAAAACAAACCCGTTTAAGTTTTTAGATGCAGCTAATAATATTTTATACCAACAACCTTTGCAAACAAGTAAACTAAGTTATGCAAGCAGAAACGATAGTTTAGGATATGCCTACATGCAAGGAAACGGCTTAGTTCCTAAACCAATGGATTTTTCTAAAAAAAACCGAATTAGTTTAGAAGATTTACACAGCATTATGCAAAGCATTATTTTTCCGGAAAGTGCCGCAGCAAAAAAAAGGTTTAATATTACTGAAGATGACAGACAATTTTTGCTAAAGTATATGAGCCAGTTGCCAATGGAAACAACGTTTCCGCCTAGCCCGGTTACCGCCAGCGATTCTCTGTATCCATTTTCAAAGCCTTACTTTTTTTCGGCTCCCCAACCAATTGATTTAAATAATATAAGGGTGTTTAATAAAACCGGCGGTGCTTATGGTCAGTTATTAGATGTGGCTTACGTGGTGGATTTTGATAAAAATATTGAATTTTTTTTATCGGCTGTAATTTACTGTAACAGCGATGGAATTTTAAACGACGATAAATATGATTACAATACTGTAGGTTACCCTTTTTTTAGAAACTTGGGTAAAATAATTTATGACGAGGAAGTAAACAGAAAAAGAAAAATTGTTCCGGACTTATCCGGGCTTAAATTTGTGTACGATAAATAATCGGTTTTCGGTTTTGAGTTTTCTATTGGGTGTGTTGTAATGCAAACACTTTTTTAAATGGTAAGCTCTAAACAGTAAACATCAAACAGAAACAGAATATGCAACTATCATCCAGACTATTACGCTTTAACGAACCCGAAACTTTAAAAATGGCTAAGCTTGGCAGAGAGCTTAGAGCACAGGGAATAGATATTACCGATTTAAGCTTAGGCGAACCCGATTTTGATACACCGCAACATATTAAAGATGCTGCTAAAAAAGCTATAGATGATAATTACAGCCATTATACACCTGTAGCAGGTTATTTAGATGTAAGGGAAGCAGTTTGCCAAAAATTAAAGAGAGATAATAATTTAGATTATACACCCGATCAAATAATTGTTAGCACAGGCGCCAAGCAAAGTATTGCTAATGCTGTGTTAAGCATTATGGATATTGGCGATGAAGTAATAATTCCTACACCGTACTGGGTTACGTATTCCGAAATTGTACGATTAGGCCAAGGCGAAGTAAAGTTTGTAAATACGTCTATCCAAAACGGTTATAAAATTACTCCGCAAGAGTTAGAAGAAGCCATTACAGACAGAACAAGGTTGTTTATGTTTTCATCGCCTTGCAACCCAACCGGAGCTGTTTACAGCAAAGCCGAATTAAAGGCATTGGCAGAAGTGTTTAAAAAATATCCCAATGTATTTATAATGAGCGACGAAATTTATGAGTACATCAATTTTGAAGGAAAGCACGAAAGCATTGCTCAGTTTGATTTTTTAAAGGATAGGGTAGTTATTATAAATGGCCTTAGCAAAGGATATGCAATGACAGGCTGGCGCCTTGGTTACATGGCTGCACATCCAACTGTTGCAAAAGCATGCGAAAAAATACAAGGACAATTTACAAGTGCAGCCACAGCCATTACACAAAGAGCAGCTATTGCCGCTTTAACCGGCGATATGAAGCCTACGTACGGTATGCTTAAAGAGTTTGAGCTTAGACGTAAAAGAGTAATGGAATTAGTAGGAGAGTTGCCTTTTGTAAAATGCAGTGAGCCACATGGCGCATTTTATATTTTTCCTATGATAAGCCATTATTTTGGCAAAACCGATGGCGAAGAGGTAATAGATAATGCCGATGATTTATGTATGTATTTTTTAAACAAAGCACATGTAAGTACCGTAACGGGCAAAGCGTTTGGTGAGCCAAACTGCATTCGTATTTCGTTTGCAAATAGTATGGAAAATATTGAAAAAGGTTTTGCTAAAATTAAAGGAGCTTTGGAAAAATTGAAATAAGTTTTCGACACAACTAATTATACCATCTTTTGAAATTAATTTTTTGAATAGCCAATAATGCTATTGATCCAATATTTCTTGTTACCTGATTCTATTCTTTAATTAGTTTTACAGTTTTAATTCCTTGTTTTACAATATACAAACCGGCAGGTAAATCCATTATATTATTTTCGCCCATTTTTAAAAACTTAATTAGCTGCCCACAAATATTAAACAATTGGATAGGCTCATTCGTTGCTGTTTGGATAATAAAATTGTTTTTTGTTACACGTGGGTAAACACTTAAGCCGGTAGCACTAAACTCATTTAATGTAACCACTACAACGCTGTAAGAAAATTTGCCATCAACATCAATACTTTTCAATCTGTAGTAATTTTTACCATTTATCGGGTTGTAATGTGTAAAAGAATAAGTAGAGGTGTAGGATGAATTTCCTTTGCCTTTCACTTCTCCAACAGTAGAAAAATTTATGCCGTCTTTGCTATGTTCTATAACAAAAGTTTTATTATTTGTTTCGTAGGATGTATTCCATTTTAATAAAGAAATATTTTCTTGAGCAGCTGCAGAAAAATTTGTTAATCCAATTGCTAATGGACCTGCAGCACAAGTAATTGTTGTAGTGGGAATACCCGGACCAAATACGGTAATTTGTAAACTGTTACATCCTAAAGACGTTGGAGTTGCCGTAGCACAATCTGTAATGCTTCTGAAAGGATTGGTTGAAGTTGTTAATGTACCGGTATAGGTTGTAGAGGTTGAAGCAGCGCCAACTGTAGGTGCAGGAACAGTAATTGTAAAATATCCGTTGTTTTGACCACTGCAAATTATTTGAGGTTGTACTCCAATTGTGCCATTAAAGCAAGTATTTACACCTGTTACAATTAAAGTATAATTAAACCGAACATTATAATTGTAGCCAAAAGGGCAAGGTGTTGCACTTGGAATAATTGCAATTGGCGTAATATTAACTCTCACAGTATAGCCACAACTTGCAGAGGTAATAACACATTGTGCTTTTAAATTATTTCCCCAAAAAACAAACGAAAAAATAAATACAAGTAAGGTTATAAAATGTTTCATACAAAATAAGTTAAGGTCTTCTCATTTTGGTATTTACAGGCATTGGATTTCAAAGCAAAATTATAAGAATAAATATATAGACCTAACAATGCATTAAATAGTTGCATTATAACCTAAAATAATTAAAAAGTAAACCTAGCAGAAAAACCAACACCTTCTGCTGCAAAACCAATTTTAGAGATAATATTTAACTCCGGTTTCCAATCCAGGCTTAGGTTTAAGGGAATGTTAGCAAATTTATAATCTAAACCAACAATACCTGCTGCACCTAAATTACTTGTTCCGTTGCTAAAACCAACATAACCACCTGCGCCTATAAACCATTGTAAGTTATCTACTGCAATAGGTTTATGTATTTCATATAAGCCGCAAATGGCTGTGCCATCTCCAAAACTTAAAATACCTTCTACTGCATTGTTGCCAAAAAGTGTTTATATGTTATACCATTTTTTACTGTAGGTATGCTGGAGCTAAGACGTACTCCAATAGCGTTTTTGTAAGAGCCATCTTGCCCAAAAACAACTATAGTAACTAATAGTGTAATTGTTAGGGATAATAAGTACTTCGTCATAAAATATTTTAAACAGATGTTAACCAATATTATGCCAGGCTTAAACAGTAACGGAAAAAAATAAATTTGATGTGTTAAGGCTTTGCAAAAAAAATGTTATTCAAAAAGCTCCAACTTGTTTTTTGGACGGCGATAATCCCACCATTTAAAATTTTTCAATTCTTTTTTATCAGCAGGTATTTGGCGTAAAGGATACATAACTCCATCTACATTATTTACAAATTTCACTTTGTTTAATTCTTTTTTTACAAAATAAATATCAATTACATCGCCACTGCTTCTGTTCATGCCAATGTAAGCACTGTCGTTATCTTGTGGGTAAAAAATACTTTCAGCCGGTGAGCCCTTCACTCGTACATAATCTATTTGCCCATCTTTAAAATATCCGTTTAACGTACGTCCGGCAACTTGATTATACATTACTTTGTTGGCTTCATTAATTATTATGCCATTGTTAAAAACGTATAATCGCTTTGGCTTTTGGTTTTGAGTGTACATGTGTATGGTATCGCCGGTAACTTGTGTATCATTGTTCCAAACAATGGGCGTACCAAATAACTTAAACGTACTATCGCTGGTAGAGTAGTGCAGGCTATCGCTTACAGCTTGTAAGCTATCATTAAAAATACGTACATGATGAAAGGCAATAAAATAACGGATTGATGTATCTTTTGATTGAGTATTTAAAGTTGTTACTTTATTTAATGTATCCTGTTGTGTTGTTAATTTTCTTTCCAACGAATCGTATTTACGCAGGCCGGAATACAACGTATCGGCTGTTATATAAGTGCTATCGTTTTCTTTATATAAAATCATTACAGATTTATTAGTTGCTAAAAAAGTATTTTTCTTCTTATCGGCAAAAACCAAACCACCTAATACCGTTACTTGATTAGCGCTATCAACTAATTTTGCATTTCCTTCCATTTGTAAAATGCCTGTTTTTTCTTCGTAAGCCATTTTATCGGCTATTAAAAAATAGTTACTGTCTTTATAGGCAGTTCTGTCAAAGAAAACAGCATTGCCCGTATTTAAATCGTACGTACCACTTCTGGTTTCAATTATACTGCCATCTTTGTTAATGATTTTTGTATAGGTTATAAAGTTGGCAATACCTGTTTTAATGTTATAGCGTAAACTATCTGTAGTAATATTATATTTAGGGTCTTTAAGGTGTACATTATTTTTAAAATATACATCTTTAGTATCTGCATAATAAACCCCTTCTTTACTGGTTAAAAGAGTACTGCCATTTACAATACGTCCGCCGTTTTTGTATGTGGCAATGCCTGTACGCAAATTATATTCTAAATCCTCGGTGTATAGTGTGCCTTTTTTATCGGTAAGGCGTACGTTCTTTTTTAAATATGCTATTCTTTCCAAACCAATGTAGCGCAGATATTGTGCATAGGTGTGTATGCTGTCGTTATCGTTTATATGTATATTGCCAAAGGCTTCTAAAATATTGGTGCGTTGGTTGTAAGCGGCGCTATCGCAATTGGTGGTAGTTTTACCTTCGGTAATTATGACCTCACCGGCAGCGGTTTTAATGGTGGTGGCCGAGTCTATTTGCTTTTCCCTAAGGCTTCGGGCTTGTTTTATTAATATTACTCTTGTGGTATCGTTAGGAGCAGATGGAGGAATTACTTGTTGAGCTGCAGGTTTATTTGCAAATGCAAGTACAAAACAAATGAATAAAAAATAAGTTGTAATCTTCAATGCGATATGCTCTTTTATTTATGCCCTGCAAGTTGCAAAAATAATTTTATAAAAGAATGGTAAAGTTTTAAAGGAGTATTTAATACAAAGTACACTATTTACTAACTACTATTTACTAACTACTAACTACTAAATACTCACCACTCACTATTGACTATTGCTTTATATATGGCGCATTAATAGTATCGGGCAATGGAACCATTAATGGGGTTCCTTTATTTTTTTTACCAAAAACCGAGAACGAAATGTAGCGTTTAGGATTTGTTTTTACATCATCTAACAATAAATTTAATTTATTAGAGGTAGCTGTAAGATTATTATAAAGCTTGGTATCGTTTAAAAGCAAGCCTGCCGTTCCGGTATTAGTGTTTAATTTTCCTATGGTACCTTTTAATTCGTTGATGGTATTGTTTAAATTAGTAAGTGTTTTTTCAATATCCAGTTTCGAAAAATTTTCAGTTGTTTTATCCAGATTGGTCATTACTGCAGTTAGCTTATCGTTGTTGTTAGCTAAATTACCGGTAAAAGAACTTACGTTGTTCAGCGATTTAGCTAACGCTCCGGTTTGAGTATTCAATAATGTTTGTAACGATGCTGATGAAACAGTTAAGCTGGCCGTTGTTTTGTTTAAATTAGTTAACATAGCCTGAATATTATTTTTTGCGTTGGCGTCTATCACACTATTTACATTCATTAAAACAGAATCTAATGATTTTACAGCGCCCTTTACCTGCGATAAAACCGGGTCAATTCTGCCTAATGCAGCATCAAAAATGCCATCGCTGGGTTGAGTTAAAATAGTATCTACCTTTTTTAAATAAGTGTTTGCATCTCCTAATTTAATATCTATGCTTGTTGTACTTAAGGGATTAGGTTTTATTAAAGCCGCCGAATTGGTTGGTATGTTTACTTCTTTGGTAAGATTAATAGTTACCAAAATTTCTTTCATGTTTTTATCGCTTTGTATATCATAGACACTACCAACCTGCATACCGTTAATAAATACCGGATTAGATTTTAATAAGCCCTGTACATTCGTATATTTTGCAAACAACTGATGTTTATTGCTAAAAAAGGTTTTGCCTTTTAAAAAGTTAAAACCCAATACTAAAATAGTAAGGGCTATAACAGTAAGTACACCAATTTTTGTTTCGTTCGAAATCTTCATAGCAGCTATTCTAAATTATTTTTGTTTGCAAGATGGCAAAATTTTGCAAGATGGGGGCTTAAAGTACTAAATATTATTTTTTTAATTCAAATTTTACCGAAGCATTATTTTTAAAATCGGCCGATAGTTTAATTTCATGTCTGGTTGTACCATCGGTAATAACCATTAATGCTGTATTTGGGGCAATGGAGCCTAAATTATCGGCATATAAAATTATCTCGTTTACTTTATTTTCAACCAAATCAACTGTAAAGCTATAGGCTTTTGCCGTAAGTGCTTTTCTATCTACCACCAAAGCTTTATTAAAATAAACACTTACAATATCATTATCTATTTCTGCATCATCTAAAATATCTATTTTAAGTTTATTGTTTTTTACTTGTATTGACTTGGTATCCTTTACCGGACGGCTACTGATGGCTACAGGTGTTGGAGTATCGTCTTTAACCACAGCATTACTATTTACTCCCGGTGCTATATGTTCTACCTGATCTCTGTAAACTTTTACTGCTTTTGTAATGGCAACTGCCAATTCTTGCTGGCCTTCGGGGCTGTTTAAATAGCGTTCATCTTCGGGGTTGTTAATAAAACCTGTTTCTACTAAAATAGCCGGCATATTTGTGGCTTGCAGTACCCAAATGCCTACCTGGCGTTGGTTTACACCTAATGCTTCTCTGCCTGTTTTTGTTACTTCATCATTTACAAGTGTTGCTAACTTATCACTTCTTTCCTGATATCGTTTTGCATAAATGTTTGCTAATGTTTTTCCTTCGGGTGTATTAATGTCAAATGGTTTTAATGTAGAGTCAGCAACATCATTCGTTTCTATATCAAAATCGCCCATTTCATTCATTATAGCTTTTAATTTATCACTTGTTTTATGTGGCGCAAATATCCATACACTGGTACCATTTCTGGTTAAAGGCATTTTAAAATATTCATAAACAGGCACAGTTACAGTATAGGGGGTAGATATTTTTACTTTTTTCTTTTTTACTTTTTTGTAGGTTATTTTATAACGGGTTTCTTCTCTTGTACCAATTTGGCGTTTACCGGTTTTAAGTGGACCGCTATCGGCATGTATGCACAAAAACAAATCGCCTTTATTTTCGTTGGCAATATTTGCTTTTTCCGGTGGCGATTGATATATGTCTGTAGTACGAGTAGGCACTACATTTATATCCGGAAATTGTTTTTTCAGCTCGGCAACCAATTTTAGTGCAATGGCAAGTGTAATATCTTTTTCTTTTGAGCGTAATGAGTTTTCGTATTGGCCTGTAGCACCGGGGTCACGGGTTCCACCATGGCCGGCATCTACAATAATTGTTTTAATTTTTTTGGGTGCCTGGCCAAAAGCGGTTAAAAACAGTAACAAATGCGATGCAGCAAAAATAAGTAAAGCAGGCACTTTGTTTTTAAACATATTAAAAAGGTTTATCGGGGGTTAGTATTTATATAATTATTCACAAATTCATTCTGTTATTATGGCTATTTTTGCCACCACAACATATGAACCAACTGTACAAAGGTAAGGCAAAATATATTTTAGCAGGAGCAATGCTGTTACTGTTTACGGCTATAACGTTGTATGCCAATACTGTTGTATATACAAATAAAAAATTTAGCACATATTTAACGATAGATACTGTTCCAAAAGTGGAGGTAAAAAATGCAACTGTAAAAAATAACGAGGATAGATTAATTTCAAAAAGCAGTAAGGATACCGTTATTGTTCCTAAAATAGATACATTACAATTTAAATCTTCTAAAGATTCGTTGGATGCTCCGGTTACATATCATGCCGATGACTCGATGGTATTGGATATGCCAACCAAAAAAATTATTTTATATGGTAAAGAAGCTAAAGTAAACTATATAGATAATGAACTAATGGCACCTCATATAGATTTTGACCAGCAAACCGGAATTGTAAGTGCATACCTTGTAAAAGACAGTACCGGCAAAGTTATATCGATGCCAATATTTAATCAGGCCGATTTTAAATCTGTGAGCGACTCTATTAAATTTAATATGAAAACGGGTAAGGGTATTACCAAAGGCACTTATACAACTCAAGGCGAAATGTATGTGTATGGCGGTAAAATTAAAAAGGTAGATGCCAATGTTTTTTACGCACAAGGTAGCCGCTTTACTACCTGTAATTTAGATACGCCCCATTTTGCTTTTGTAAGTAAAAAAGTAAAATTCATTAATAAAAAAATGGCTTTTACAGGTCCGGTTCATCCCGAGTTTGAAGGTGTGCCTGTACCTATTGTATTGCCTTTTGGTATTTATCCTTTAAGTAAAGGCAGACACTCGGGCTTAATTGCGCCAACGTTTACAGCCAATGCACAATTGGGTTTGGCATTAGAAGGTATTGGTTACTATAAAATATTAAGTGATAATTGGGATGTGGTAACAAGAGGCACAATTTATTCTTATGGTGGCTGGACGGCTAACATTAACCCAAGATACTATAAGCGTTACCGTTATCAAGGTAATTTGATGGTAAATTTGCAGCACATAAAAGATTTAGATAATGCAGGTTCAAGAGGATTTAATGTACAGTGGGATCATAATGCCGATACAAAATCCCGGCCGGGTGTAAGCTTTAGGGCACATGTAAATGCCGGTAGCAGCAGGTTTAACCAAAATGTGCCTAATAGTCCACAACGCAGATTTGATAATACTTTTGGCTCATCCATTGCATATACAAAAGTTTGGAAAGGGAAAAATAATGATAACCCTTACAACATTGCGATAAGTGCTAATCACAACCAAAATATTAATACAAAATACATACAAGTAAATTTCCCGGATGTTATTTTTAATGTAAATACGCTTTATCCGTTTAGAAAAAAAGTAAGTATTGGCGAAAGTAAGTGGTACGAAAATATTGGGATTGCTTACAATAACAATGTAAAAAGCCAGTCGTTTTTTTACGATACGGCCGGTAATATTGGTAAACAATTTATAGATAAGTTGCAATGGGGCGCAAGTCATAATGTGCCCATCAATTTATCGTTGCCTCCTGTAGGGCCTTTACAAATTGCACCAACTGTTAGTTATGCCGAAAACTGGTTTCAAAATAAAGTACAGTATAAATGGAACAGCGCTAATAAAAAATTAGATACACTTCAAAATAAAGGTTTTTATACATCCAGAGATATGTCGTTTGGGTTTTCGGTAAACACCCGAATTTTTGGTATGATGACATTTAAAAAAGGTAGTAAAGTGCAAGCTATCCGCCACGAAATCAGACCTTCAATAGGCTTAAATTACCATCCTAATTTTAATGCAAAAAATTACTATTGGTATCAATACGATACAACAGGCAAGCATTTTACACGAACGTCTTATTATGCCGGAGGGCAAAATATTTATTCGCCATTTGGTGAAGGTAAACAAGGCAATATTGGGTTCAATCTGGACAATATTGTACAAATGAAAGTGCGAAATAAAAAGATACCGCCGAAGGAGGGGTTAAAAAATATCGTTGATAGACGGGCTTAGCCTTAGTGGTAGTTATGATCTTTTAGCTGATTCTTTTAAGTTGAAGACATTTAATTTTAATTTTAGAACTAATTTGTTTGATAAGATAGATATTGGGGCCTCTGCAGTTACAATGCCATATGCAACTAATTCAAATGGCGATTTTGTTGATAAATTAATTTGGACTAAAAAGCCACTTTCGTTTGGAGCTTTGTTGGGCGGACAAATTACGGTTAGTAGCTCTTTTCACGGAGGAGATAAAAAAGAAAAAAATGTTATTCCCGGGCAACAGCAGTTATTAACAAATCCTATTTCGGGTATGCCTTTAGATGAATACCAACAAGAGGCTGCATATATTACAAATAATCCCGGGCAGTATGCCAATTTTAATATACCATGGAGTGTAAATTTTGCATACTCGTTACAATTTACCAGGATGCGTAACAGCAATAATACCAACTACATTGTAGGTGCTACACAAAATATTACCGGGGGAGGATCTTTAAATCTTACTGCCAAGTGGCAAATGGGTATGAACACTTCTTTTGATATTACCAATAAAGAACTGGGATTAATTACCATGTATTTAACTCGGGAAATGCACTGCTGGCAAATGTCCATCAACTTATCTAACAGCCAGGGAAATAACTATTTTAATATAAGTATTAGCCCTAAATCGGGCATATTAAGAGATCTAAAAATTAATCGTACCAGATACTCTTATGAGTTGTAAACTCATGCAAGGTAAAAGAGAGGTTGCTTTTCAAAAACTAACTATTTTTTGTATAATACTCGTACATTAAATTAAAAACTTTTTCTTTTAATTCTTTTGCATTCACATTTGCAGATGCAACAGGAGGTAAAAAATCCATTTTTAACCTTGTTGGCAAAAGGTAAAATGATTTATGCACCGGCATTGCTTTTTTTGTGCCAAATATTACAGCAGGCATAATGTCTTTTTGAGTTTCGGTTGCAAGTTTAAATGCACCATCATAAAAGGGTTTAAGTGGCTCCAATGTTCTGTTTCGAGTTCCTTCCGGATAAATGCTCATGTGTATGCCTTGCGTTAACACACTTTTCATTTCCTCATAACTTTTAATGCGGCTGCTTTCTTTTTTTCTATCTACCAAAATAGATCCCCTTTTATAAAACCAACCAAATATAGGCACTTTGGCAAACGATGCTTTAGCAATGGTTTTATTGGCTCCCGGCACAAATGGAGCAGATAGTGGTACATCTAATAAAGCATTATGATTAAAAACCACCACATACGTTTGGCCTGCTTTAAAATTATTTGCTCCGCTAACTTTTACAGTACATCCAACCAGCGCTAACCAAATATTCATCCACAGTTTTGATACACCAATAAAAAACGCCTGACCTTTTTTCTCATCCGCAAAAAGGTGAGAACACAGAGATGGTAAAAAGAAAATAAGGAACGTAGTAACAAAAGTTATTAAGCCCCACAAAGCCCATATTCTTGCAAAAATTTCTTTAAATATTTTCATGTATTATTTTATGGTGTTAATAATTTCCAATCTATTGGCTGCAATCCTTGTTTAACTAAAAGATCGTTTGTTTTAGAAAAATGTTTGCAGCCAAAAAAACCTTTATCTGCCGAAAAAGGAGATGGGTGAGCAGCCTTTAAAACAAAGTGTTTTGTTTCGTCTATCAATACCTGTTTGTCTTGTGCAAATTTGCCCCATAATAAAAATACAATCCCTTTTTTTTCGTCCGATATCTTTTTTATTACCGCATCTGTAAAATCGGCCCAGCCAAATTTGGCATGGCTAAAGGGTTCATTGGCTCTTACGGTTAAAGCTGCATTTAATAATAAAATGCCTTGTTGTGCCCAACTAGTAAGGTTGCCATATTCTTTGGGCATAGCAATACCAATATCGCTATGTATTTCTTTAAAAATATTTACTAAAGAGGGGGGAGGTTTAATGCCATTTTGAACCGAAAAACTAAGACCATGTGCTTGCCCTGCACCATGATACGGATCTTGCCCAATAATAACAACTTTTACTTTACTAAATGGGGTTTGATTAAAAGCATTAAAGATTAATGGGCCGGGGGGATAAATTATTTTGCCCGATGCTTTTTCTGTTTTTAAAAAAGTAGCAATTTGTAAAAAATAAGGCTTGGTAAATTCATGCTTTAAAGCATCTTTCCAAGATTGTTCAATTTTTACATCCATCGTCAAATTTACAAAAAATAAAAAATGTTGCCTAATTAAAGACAACCCGTTCAACTGTAATCTGGATTGGATTCGAACCAATGGCCCTCCCGATTAAAAATCGGGATGCACTATCCGGCAGAGCTAATCATTTTTTCAATAAACTTTCGGCTTTTTTGTTTTTTTACAAAAAGCTCTCTTTTACGGGCTTCCTTTAGTTCGGTAAACACCTCTTTATAAACTAAAATCCATGGTATTCCTGTGCTTGTAAATTTCTCTTTACCTCTGTTGTGCTCAATTAACCTTCTATCTAAATCTGGCGTAGAGCCAATATAGTATTTGTTTAATTTTTGACTAAATAATATGTATAAATAAGATGGCATAAAAAAAGGTTGTCTAATTAAAGACAACCTGTTAAACTGTGATCTGGATTGGATTCGAACCAATGGCCCTCAGCTTAGAAGGCTGATGCTCTATCCAGCTGAGCTACCAGACCAGCTATTTTACTAATTTCAAAAAATCTTTTTTACTCATCGCAATGGATTTTAACCAATGCACCTCCCGATTAAAAAATCGGGATGCTCTATCCAGCTGAGCTACCAGACCAGCTATTTTACTAATTTCAAAATCTTTTTACTCATCGCAATGGATTTTAACCAATGCACCTCCCGATTAAAAAATCGGGATGCTCTATCCAGCTGAGCTACCGGACCTCAAAACTGGGGTGCAAATATAGTGTAATTCAAAAACTTTTTTCTACTTAAACCAATTTTATTTACTTTTAATTCCTACAATTTTACGAAATATGAGATTCTAATTTACTTAAGGAAATATTTGTAGTGTTGGTTTCATACCTACAAATCCTTAAGTTATCTGCTTTTATTGTTCGCCGCAATGCGGTATTTTTTATTTATCTCAATCAATTATAATGACAGAACTAACATATAATAATAAGACTTCTATATTTAAACTCTTTATGCAAGCCTTTAGGGGCGATATTAAAGATTTTACAACAGGAAGCATAAACAGAGCTATTTTTTTGCTAGCAGTGCCAATGGTTTTTGAAATGGTATTTGAATCAAGTTTTGCACTGGTTGATATTTATTTTGTAAATAAAGTAAAAACTGGTGCTGTGTCCATAGTTGGACTAACAGAGGCCTCTTTGTCAATTTTATATTCACTTGCATGGGGTATTGCTATGGGGGCAACTGCATTAATAGCCCGAAGGGCAGGAGAAAAAGATTTTAAAGCAGCTTCTCATATGGCCGCTCAGGCAATTTTAATTGCAGTTGTATTTTCCGTTGTTATCAGCATTGTAGGCATATTTTTTTCAAAAGAAATATTATTAATGCTAGGTGCAGATAAAGCAGTTGCTGCCGAGCATTATCGCTTTACTCAATTAATGTTGGTAAGTAACATTGTAATTATGTTATTGTTTGTAAACAATGGCATTTTCAGAGGTGTTGGCGATGCATCCATTGCAATGAAAGCATTAATTGTGGCCAATATCATTAATATTATTTTAGATCCATTGTTAATTATGGGTTATGGCCCTTTTCCTAAAATGGGGTTGATGGGGGCAGCAGTGGCTACAACCATTGGTAGAAGTATTGGAGTACTTTATCAGTTTTGGCATTTGTTTAATAAAAAAGGGCTTATAAAACTTACGCTCAAGTTATTTGTAGCAAAAATGAATATGATTAAAAATATACTCAATACATCTTTTGGGGCCATGTTTCAATTTATTATTGGTAGTTGTAGTTGGATGTTTTTAGCAGCCATTGTTGCCAAATCGGGTGTAGAAAAAGCAGATGGTTATTTTACTGCAATACGTATTTGCATTTTTACCATTTTGCCAGCCTGGGGAATAGCAAATGCAGCTGCTACTCTGGTAGGACAAAATTTAGGTGCAAAACAGCCCGATAGGGCAGAAAAATCGGTTTGGCGTAGCGCTTTTTTAGCCTTAATATTTTTTGCATTCGTGGCACTGGTTTTCTTCTTTTTTGGTGAGAATTTAATGCGTTTTTTTACAACAAATGAAATATCTGTAAAAGAAGGTAAACTATGTCTTAATATACTTTCTATAGGATATATGTTTTTTGCTTACGGAATGGTATTAACACAGGCTTTTAACGGAGCCGGGGATACTAAAACTCCTACCTATATTAATATTGTAGTTTTTTGGTTACTACAAATTCCTATTGCATATTTTATGGCTACATATTTAAAAATGGGAACTATTGGGGTATATGTTGCCATTGGCCTTTCCGAAAGTATTTTGGCTTTAATTAGTATTGTTATTTTTCGGCAAGGAAAGTGGAAGTTTGTAAAAGTGTAAAAATTAGTGCCAAAAATTTTGGTTTCTGAAATTTTTTAATAATTTAACATTATATTTGCTTATTAAGAACGAAAAATATTAATCAAACTAAAGTTTATGAAACAAAAACTAATGTTGGTTTTGGCGATAAGTATGTTAGCCACCAGTGCTTTTGCACAAAATTTTGCAGGCCCTAAAAAAGGTCCGTTATTCGGTTTACACTTTAATCTGATGGATTTTAAAGCACCTAACGGTATTAAAGATCCTATTACAGGTAAAGTTTATAGTAGCATTAGAGATATGAGCAAAGGTCTTTCTCTTGCATATTGGAGAGGACTATCAAACAAAGTTGACCTTTCGTTAAAAGGTAATATTATGTTTCATGACTATAGTGCACTATATTCTAACATTACAGGGAAACAAGAAATTGGGTTAGAGTTGGAACCCTCTTTACATTTAAGACCTTACGGCGATAATCACCTTATTGCCCCTTTCCTTAGTGCAGGAGTTGGTGCTGGTATGTATAATGATAAATTTGGAGCTTATGCTCCCGCTGGTTTAGGCGTTCAACTAAATTTTAACAGTATTACTTATTTAATTCTTCAGGGTCAATATCGTTTTACATTAACAAAAGATGTTTATCCTGATAATCTATTTTATTCTATTGGTTTAGCTCAAAACATTGGTCGTGAAAAACCAATGGCAATTGCTCCTCCACCACCACCTGCCATAGAAGCTCCAAAAGACAGAGATGGTGATGGTGTTTTAGACGCAGATGATAAATGCCCTGATGTTGCCGGTGTTGCTTCATTACAAGGTTGCCCCGATAGCGATGGAGATGGAATTGCTGATGCAGACGACAAATGTCCTTCTGTAGCTGGTGTTGCCCGTTATCAAGGTTGTCCTATACCAGATGGCGATGGCGATGGTATTAATGACGAAGAAGATAAATGCCCAACTGTAAGAGGTGTTGCCCGTTACCAAGGTTGCCCAATACCAGATACAGATAACGATGGTGTTAATGATGAAGAAGATAAATGCGTAAACGAAGCTGGTCCTGCATCAAACTTTGGTTGCCCTGTTATTAACGAGGCGGTAGTTAAGCGTATTAATGCTGCTGCAAAAATATTTTCTTTGCTACAGGTAGTTCTAAATTATTAGCTAAATCATTTAAGCCATTAAATGACGTGGTTAAAATTTTAAGCGACAATCCTAGTTATAATTTAACTATCGAAGGTCATACTGATAATACTGGCGATGCTGCAAAAAATCAAGCTTTATCAGAAGCAAGAGCTGCTGCAGTGCAAGCATACTTGGTAAGTAAAGGTGTTACAGAAGACAGATTATCTAACGCAGGTTATGGCCAAGATAAACCAGCTGCAGATAACAAAACAGCTGCCGGTAGAGCTTTAAACAGAAGAGTGGAAATGACTGCTAGAAATTACAAATAATAAAGTTTCATAAACAAATATTAACAAAGAACCCTTCAAATTTTGAAGGGTTCTTTGTTTGCTAGGCCTTTTATAATTTACAGATAAAAAACTACCTTTACACCTATGACTATAGAACAACTTAAGGATATAAGAGACCGTGTGTTGGTTTTGAGGAGGTTTCTTTGACGTGGCTAACAGAGAAGCTAAAATTGAAAATGACAAACAACTTTCCCTTTCCCCTGGTTTTTGGGATGATAATACCAGAGCAACTTCCATTTTAAAAGAAACGAAGGTTAACGAATATTGGGTAAACATGTACCATGCAGTAAATACTGCCGTGGAAGATTTTGCCGTACTTTTTGAATTTTGGAAAGCAGGCGATACTACAGAAGATGAAGTAAAAGATGCTTACACAAAAGCTGTTACTGCTATTGAAGATGCTGAATTTAAAAGCACCTTAAACGAGCCTGAAGATGAATTAACCGCTGTTATACAAATTAATAGTGGCGCAGGGGGAACTGAGAGCCAGGATTGGGCCGAAATGCTTGCCAGAATGTATCGTATGTATGCCGAAAAACAAGGCTGGGCAGTTAAAGAATTAGACTGGCAATGGGGCGATGGCGCAGGTATTAAAAGCTGCACCTACGAAATAGAAGGTGATTTTGCCTATGGCTTTTTAAAATCAGAAAATGGGGTACATCGTTTAGTTCGAATTTCTCCATTTGATAGTAATGCCCGACGGCATACCTCTTTTGCATCAATAAATGTATATCCTTTGGTAGATGACACCATTAAAATTGAAATAAATCCGGCCGATGTAAAAATGGAAACCAGTCGTAGTGGCGGAGCTGGTGGGCAAAATGTAAATAAGGTAGAAACCAAGGTACAACTTACCCATATCCCTACCGGCATAGTGGTTGTTTGCCAGCAAGATAGAAGCCAGTTAGGAAATAGAGATTTAGCCATGAAAATGCTTAAAAGCCGTTTGTACGAAGTAGAACTTCAAAAACGTAACGAACTTAAAGACGCAGCCAACAGCAAAAAGAAAAAAATAGAATGGGGAAGTCAAATACGTAGTTATGTTTTTCATCCTTATAAAATGATTAAAGACCATAGAACTGATTACGAAGTAGGTAATGTTGGGCCGGTAATGGATGGTGAATTGGATGGTTTTATTAAAGCTTATTTGATGAGTGAAATTTATTTATACACTTGGCGCATTAGGCTCAAATATCGGCGGCGGTAAAGACGTTACACAAGATGTGATGAATTTTATACATGCCCAAACCAACGGACCTGTATTCGACTATGAACAAGAAGTAACAAAAGAAGAAGAAAAGCAATTAGATAGTTTAAAAAACAGTTTAGAAAATAATTAAAATAAATGATCATTTAAAAATCAACATTATGCAATACGGAGATTTTTATTACCCAATGCCTGTTAACGAACCTGTACTTAATTATGCACCGGGTTCTGCCGAAAAAAAGCGTTTAAAAGATGCTTTAAAAGAACTTAAAGCCACAAAGATTGATGTGCCCATGTACATTGGCGCTGATGAAATACGCACAGGAAAAACGGTGGATATGCATCCTCCACATGAACGCAAGCATTTACTGGGTAAGTTTCATACAGGCGATGCCTCACATGTAAAAAAAGCGATTGCCGCTGCATTAAAAGCAAAAGATAAATGGGCCAATTTAAGTTGGGAAAACAGAGCTAATATATTTTTAAAAGCTGCCGATTTACTGGCAACAAAATATCGCCCTTATATCAATGCTTCAACTATGCTTGGGCAAAGCAAAAATGCTTTTCAGGCCGAGATTGATGCTGCTTGCGAGCTAATAGATTTTCTTCGTTTTAATGTACACTTCTTAAGCGAAATTTATCGCCAGCAGCCAATAAGCGGAGCAGGTATGTATAACCGTTTAGAGTATCGTCCGCTGGAAGGATTTGTTTTTGCCCTTACGCCATTTAATTTTACTGCTATTGGCGGCAATTTGCCTACCAGCGCTGCTATGTGCGGCAATGTGGTTATTTGGAAATGTGCTAACACTCAAGTGTACTCGGCACAAATGTTTATGCGTATTTTAAAAGAAGCCGGCTTGCCCGATGGTGTAATAAACTTAGTGTTTATTGATGGACCAACCATCGGCGAAGTGGTATTTAACCACCCCGATTTTGCAGGCATACACTTTACGGGCAGTACAGGTGTATTTAATAAGATGTGGGAAACCATTGGGAAAAATATGGGCATGTACAAATCGTACCCACGTATTGTTGGCGAAACCGGCGGTAAGGATTTTGTAATTGCACATAAATCTGCCAATGTAGATGCAGTGGTTACTGCATTAGCAAGAGGTGCATTTGAATATCAGGGGCAAAAATGCAGTGCTGCAAGCAGGGTATACATTCCAAGCAATATGGCTGCCGAAGTAAAAAAGAAATTAGTGGAGCAAGTGAAAACAATGAAGATGGGTACGGTAGAAGATTTTACCAATTTTGTAAATGCTGTTATTGATGAAAAAAGTTTTGATAAATTGGAAGGCTACATAAAAAATGCCCGAAAAAGAGATAGCGGAGCAAAAATTTGGGTAGGAGGTAAATGCGATAAAACCGAAGGCTATTTTATTGAACCTACCATTATTGAAGCTACCGATCCGCATTATGTAACCATGTGTGAGGAATTGTTTGGCCCAATACTTACCGTTTATATTTACGATGAAAATAAATTTGAAGAGGCGCTAAAATTAGTAGATAGCACATCTCCTTACGCATTAACAGGTGCAATTTTAGCACAAGACAGGTATGCTGTAGAACTGGCTACCAATAAGCTTCGCAATAGTGCCGGTAATTTTTATATTAACGATAAGCCAACAGGCGCTGTAGTTGGGCAGCAACCTTTTGGTGGCGCCAGAGCAAGCGGTACAAACGATAAAGCCGGTAGTGCATTAAACCTATACCGATGGTTAAGTGCCCGTACAATTAAAGAAACGTTTACTCCACCAACAGATTACAGGTATCCGTTTATGTTAGAGAAATAATAAATAATATGAAAGCATTTATTTGTATTGTTTTAAGCCTTGCAATAGGATACTCTTCTTTTTCGCAGAATACTTATTGCGTTACTTATAAAGATTTTGGAAGGAATGATGAGATTAGTTATGCTAAAGTTGGCAATATTACATTTCAAATGGATAAAGTAGATTATTTACTAGCTTTTAATGATACAATGGCTATTTCATTTTTTGGAGGTTCAATTAAACATTATAAAAATGCAGAGAATTTTTTAGGCAAAAAAATAACTTCACACTCTAGCTATTTTCTCAATAAATCAAAGAGTTTATATGTAGGTATTTCGTTATCCAAAAGAATTCTTTTTATTGCTAGATACTCAAAAAGATATAGCTGGAATTTTGTGGATACAAGTAAAAAAATTATAAATTATATATGTAAATTGGCGTATCATGTAACATCAAAGAACGATACTTTGATAGCATGGTATTCTCCGGATGTACAGTTTGGGTATGGTTTTCAGGAGTTTAACGGCTTGCCAGGTTTAGTGCTTGAATCAATTTCTCAGGTAAGCAATAGACATTTAATAGCAACAAAAATCGAGAAGATTGATCAAAAACTATATTTTCCCTTCGATAAAAAAATATACTATCATCAAGATTGGATTAAAACAAGATAAATACATTTGACAAATTAACAAATGCAAACACTCCTTACATCTCAACAACTGCAACTTACGTTAAATAGATTAGCGCATCAGCTAATCGAAAATTTAGATGATTTAAACAATGTAGTATTCATTGGCTTACAACCTCGTGGTATTCACGTAAGTAAAAAAATAGTTGAAATCATTAAGGAATTATCTCCAAAACAAAAAATACAATACGGTATTTTAGATATTACTTTTTACAGAGATGATGTAAGAGATGAACTGCATATTGCCAACAATACCGATATCCCTTTTTCGATTGAAGATAAAAAAGTGATTTTGATAGATGATGTATTATACACAGGCCGTACAATTAGAGCTGCTTTAGATGCTTTGCAAGACTTTTGGCCGCCCAGGCAAAATTGAGCTTTGTGTATTGGTAGACAGGCGCTTTAACAGGAGTTGCCTATACAGCCTGATTATTGTGGTAAAGCCATTGATAGTATAATTTCTCAAAAAGTAAAAGTAAATTGGGATAAGGAAGAAGTGGTTTTGTATTAATTCCTGATGCTTAATTTTTAATTCTTAATAATTTCCTTTAGCTTTGTTTCTTAATGCAACTAAGTACAAAACATTTACTCGGCATTAAAGATTTACTCCCATCGGATATTGCGTTAATTCTGCAAACAGTTCATCAATTTAAAGAAGTTTTGCAAAGGCCAATTAAAAGGTACCCAGCTTACGAGATGTAACTATTGTAAATTTATTTTACGAAAACAGCACACGTACACGTATCTCGTTTGAGCTGGCCGAAAAACGCCTTAGTGCCGATACTATCAACTTTTCATCCTCCGGCTCATCTGTATCAAAAGGCGAAACACTTTTAGATACTGTAAATAATATTTTGAGCATGAAGGTAGATATGGTTGTAATGCGCCATAGCGCCAGCGGTGCTCCGCATTTTTTAGCAAAGCATATACCTGCTTCAATTATTAATGCAGGCGATGGAATAAATGAACATCCTACACAAGCCTTGCTGGATGCATTTTCTATACAAGAAAAATTGGGAGAATTAAAAGGAAAAAAAGTTGTACTGATAGGCGACATTATGCACAGCCGGGTTGCACTAAGCAACATATACCTACTTAAAAAAATGGGAGCAGAGGTAATGGTTGCTGGGCCACCAACCTTAATACCCAAATACATTGCCGAGGCATTAAAAGTAAAGGTTGAATATAATCTGCAAAAAGCATTACAGTGGTGCGATGTAGCCAATGTATTACGTATTCAGTTGGAGCGTCAAAATCAGGTTTTATTTTCATCTTTAAGAGAATATAATTTAGCATACGGCGTAAGTAAGAAACGTTTGGACAGTCTTAATAAAGAAATTGTGATAATGCATCCCGGGCCAATTAACAGAGGTGTAGAGATAGATAGCGATGTGGCAGATGGAAACCAATCTTTAATATTAAATCAGGTAGAAAATGGGGTAGCAGTACGTATGGCTGCTCTTTATCTGTTATCGGGCAGAGGAAATTAAACCCGTATTAAATTTTTTACTTCAACGTAAATATTCCATATTACATATTAAATTGGAGCCATGCAACGAATTTGCCTTTTCCCCGGAACATTTGACCCCGTTACATTGGGACATATAGACATCATAAACCGTTCTATTAACTTGTTTGATAAAATTGTTGTAGGCATAGGTAAAAACTCCAGCAAAGCGCCTATGTTTAGTGCAGAGCAACGTATGCAATGGATTACCGAAATGTATAAAGATGAACCCAAAGTTGTTGCGGCTATTTACGATGGATTAACCATTGATTATTGCAAAAGCATTGGGGCTCATTTTATATTAAGAGGCATACGTTATGTTAGCGATTTTGAATACGAAAAAACAATTGCCGATGCTAACAGAACAATGGACCCTTCTATAGAAACTATCTTTTTAACCGGCGAACCCAAATACACTTCGGTAGCATCTACCATTGTACGAGATATTATCCGCAATGGCGGAGATGCATCTCCATTTTTGCCTCAGGTAGTTATTAATACCATTAATCAATTAAAACCTGAGTAATGTGTATTTGGTTTAATAAAGATTTAAGCATAGAAAATATACAATCGTTAGGTAAAAATACACTTGGCCATCATTTAGGAATGGAATGGATGGCTGTTGGAAATGATTTTATGCAAATTCGTATGCCCGTTGACGATAGAACTAAGCAACCCTATGGGCTATTACATGGTGGTGCCAGTTGTGCATTGGCCGAAACAGTTGGCAGCGTTGCATCTTATTATGTAATAGATACAGAAAATATATTTGTGTAGGATTAGAGATAAACGCCAACCATATACGCAGTGCCACACAAGGCTTTGTTACAGCCACCTGCAAGCCTTTGCATCTAGGCTCAAGTACACATGTTTGGGATATTAAAATTTGCGATGATAACGATAAACTAATTTGTGTAAGCCGCCTTACTGTATCCATTTTAAAAAAGAAAGGAAGCATTTAGTAGTAACATAATCTACGGTTCATCAAAAAATATTCGTAAAATATCTTTAATAGATGGATAAGTATTTGCCATTGGTTCTTTAATATTTTTTGTAGATACCCATTTAATATCTGTTATACTTTCTTCGCTTTGTGGCTTTAAATGCTGCTCATTTTTACACTGCATATAATACCAATGTGTTGTTTTTAAAAAATGCTTTCCAAAGGCATTATAGGTGTGATACGTTTTGCCTTCTTTTCGTTTTAGCTTTAAGCCTTTAACGCCAGTTTCTTCTTCTACTTCACGTACGGCGGCTTCTTCTTCTGTTTCGCCTTTCTCCATTTTGCCTTTTGGCAAATCCCATTTCCCTAATCGTTCAATAAATAAAATTTCTTTGCTTTCATTTTGTACTATTCCGCCGGCAGCTTCAATTAAAGTAAAGTTTTTAAAAAATGCCTTTTTTAATTTGCTTAAATCTTTATGGATAACTACACCGGCATGAAACTCGGGTTTTACAATTTCGTGTAACAACGATTTTAGGGCATTGGCCGATAGTTCATCTATAAAAACAGCGTCCGGATGACGCAATAGTTCGTTTAATTCCGTTGTAAGTTCATCACAAAGAAAAACAGGCTTGTCCTCAAAGTAAATTTTAATGTGCATAATAAAATTTCTATTATCAAATTTCTAATATCAAATTTGCGGCATGACAAACGAAAAAGCAGTTGCCGAAAAGCTATTACAAAGTAATGCAATAAAATTAAGCCCACAACAACCTTTTACCTGGGCCAGCGGATGGAAAAGCCCGATTTATTGCGATAATCGCAGAGTTTTATCTTTCCCATACATAAGAGATTTTATTAAAAGCGAAATGTGCAACGTGGTGTTTGAGCAATTTCCGCAAGCAACCATGCTTGCCGGTGTTGCCACAGCAGGTATTGCCTGGGGAGCTATGGCTGCCGATCAGTTAAAAATGCCATACATATATGTGCGACCAAAACCAAAAGAGCATGGTTTAGGCAACCAAATTGAAGGTTTTTATGAGCCCGGGCAAAAGGTATTAGTGGTGGAAGACTTAATATCTACCGGAAAAAGCAGCTTACAAGTTTGCGATGTGTTAAAAAAATTGGCAAGCAAATCCTGCAAATTGGAACGGAAATTGATAATTTCATGTACAAGTAAATAAGTAAACCAGCATGAAAGTATTTAAACTTACTCTTTTAGCCATTTTTGGTACCGTTTTATCGGCAACTGCACAAATAAAAGCATCGGACAAAGCTGTAATAAAAACACCCACTTTGCAACAATGCGACGAATGTATAGAAAAATTGCAATTACTTTTATCGAGAGAAGAAGGCGTTGTAGGCCTTAAAATTGATGCAAAAAAGAAAACAATTACTGTAACCTGGCTTACAGACAGAACCACAAAAGAGAATATAAAAGTAGCTATTGCCAACTTGGGTTATGTAGCCGATGATATAGAGGCAGAGGAAACAGCCTATAAAAAATTACCTAAATGCTGCAAAATTCCTGATGCAGTGGTAGCTCCCAAAAAAGGATAATTTACTTAAATACAAATGAAAATAGCCGCTTAGTTTTAAGCGGCTATTTTAGTTTTTAGAAAGAAATATTGTGTTTTCCCTCATAATTTACAGGGAAAGATTTAAACACATTTGCCTTGCCAACCTTTACTTTTCCGGTAACTTTTACAGTTACTTCTTTATTAAAAAGGGTAGAAACGGCGTTTTTAAAAATATTTTTTGAGTCTACAGCTACCACAAGCGGAATGGTAAAATCGCCTCTTTTAGGAATATTTATCTGAAATTCCTGCGATGTTTTGCCCAAGTATGTGCCATCTATAAAAATATCCAAATCGGTACGTTTTAGCTGCAAACCAAAATTATTGGGATTGTAATAAATGAGGTCCATTTTTATTTCGCTATCGGCAAAGCCCAACCTCTGTACCGAAAAGTTCTTAAAATCTTTATACACCAACTCTTGAGGAGTACGACAACCTGTCATTAAAATTCCGGAAAAAAACACCCATGCAATAAAGGGTAGGAGGCTGGCTTTTCTTACTAAATTATTCATGCTGTAAAGTAAATAAAAATATGCAATTAGAAAAGTAGTTGCGATTAAAGCATTTTTTATAGCTAAGCTAATTAGTATTTTAGCTGAATAAGCAATCTAAAAGCACTAAAAAAGCATACTATAATTTATGGTATTTAAAAATAAATGTAAAATAATGATAAATAATAAATTGTAAAATTTATTTAAAATATAATAATCGATAAAAATAAATTTTTAAAACTCAAATTCTGTAAAAGGTCAAATGTACAAACTGCAATGCGTTTAAATGAAAATATATTTGTTAAATTACAGGTAATCAATAAATTATAGTTATTTACTGAAATTATATTTTATATAATGTGAAATATATTAAAATATATAAATATAAACGTTGTTAAATTTTGCAAAATATTTATTTAAAAGAGCAAAACGCAGCTAACCGGTTTTGGTTGAAGTTGCGTAGATTCAGGAGCTAAAATTTTATAATGTAAATATATGCCAGAATGACGTAAAAAGAAAAATTAATTTTAAGACCTCTTTTGTGCCTTAATTTGTAAAAGAGGGTGAAGTAATTTTATGCAATTTAAAAATTGAGTATGCACTTTTAAATAATATCTCTCTAAATAAGACTGCACAAAAAACACATTAAAAAATGTGTAAAAGAACATTTTACTTAATACCCGTAAAATTACTGTCAAAAAATTTGCGTTTTCCGAAAAGGTATTATGTTTGTATCGAAATCGGAAATGACGATACCTCGGTTATCCCGTTTTTCAAATCCTTTAATCTCCATTTTTCTGTAAAAAGCCATCCAATTTTAGCAACCCGGGTTTTACCTCCCTACGTTGTAGTCCTTTGAGGAGCTTATTTGAAACCTCAAACCACAGAGAAATGAAATTATTTATTACATTAACTAAACACAGTTTAGTTTTAGCAATTACAATGTTTACTGCATTATATACATATGCAGGTAAAAGTCCTTCTACAAATTTTGATACTACTCCTGCTACTGTATTAGCCGATGGCAGTAAAGTACAATGCACTTCTTTTACCGGTACTTTTTACGAAAGAGGCATTATTTTAAGTTGGAGTGCTATTGTTGAAGCAGCCGATAGTTATTTTGAAGTAGAGCGCTCTTTTGACAAAAGCAATTTTACAACTGCCGGTTTAGTTTTAGATGCAGAGTCGGCTACAGATAATAACAAAAACTTCCGTTTTAAAGATAATGCTGCGGCTTTAAAAGATAAAGCCATTGTGTATTACCGTTTAAAGCTAATTGATAAAGATGGCACTACACATTATAGTGGCGTATTAACGGTAGGTTATATACTTAAAGAGGCCGAAGATTTACAAGCTACACCAAACCCCAGTAATCAAGTGGTAAAAATAAGCTTTAAGGCCAATGCTGCGGAAGTAGCAAATGTTCGCCTTGTAAATAATGAGGGAACAATTGTTCTATCTAAACAAGCGGCCGTAAAAGAAGGTGTTAATACACTATCAATTAACGATTTAGCCAATATACCATCGGGCATTTACGTAGTGCAGGTGTTGGTAAACAACAAAATAATTGGCAGCCAAAAAATACTAAAACAATAACCAAGCAATAAACAACTAAGAGGAGGCTGCCTTTTACCCTGCAGTCTCTTTTTTACCTTTCTTTTATAGGCTTGTCTTAATAAAATTTTAACAAAAACATAATAAAGTTACTTAACCGGCGTTTATATACCTGCCCTCAGGTATCATTAGTAGTGCTTGGTTTATTACGATGTTTTCTTTGGGGGTTACAGAATCGAAAGATTCTTAACAAAAGCCGCATTTCCATGTGGCTTTTTTGTTTACATAACTATACTCTTTATATCCTATTTTCCTTCAATTTACTTTCTATTTAATTTGTTGTATATGACTAAAGGATTTAGCCAGTATTAACCCAATGATAACCCAGTGATAACCCAGTGATAATACACTCCTAAAAGAACTGGGTTATCATTGGGTTAATAGCATGTAACAAGTAAGGTAGTAAAAGGTAAAAGCCAAATTAGGTTAATCATTACTTAGGTTTGTGGGTAGTACTTACCAAGGCAGCAGTTTATATTACAGTACTATTGGCCATTGCCGTATTAAAGCAGGAGGTATAGTAAAGTACTTTCGATGCAAAAAATACAGCACATTTAATCTCAAAGATGACATATTTCAAAAAGATATCATCTCTTTTTTATGTCATTTTACTGCACAATACCAATCATTCAGAGGTTGGCAACCTCTTTTTACACCAAGAGGCAAAAGTTTCCACATTTACTTAATTTTTAATACCTTTTTTGTATATTGCGTAGCACAATTTATACATATTAGCATGAGAAAACTTATACTTCTCTCCATAACTGTAATACTTTCGTTTACAGCATTTTCGCAAGATTTTAGTAATAAAGGAAAAGATTTTTGGCTGTGTTTTCCCAACCATGTTCCAAGTTCAAATAATGCAACTTTAAGTATCTTTATTACATCTGATTTAGCAAGTAGTGGTACCATTACAATGCCAAACAGCGCTTTTTCCGGAACTTTTAATATTACTGCAAATGGAATTCAGGAAATTCAAATACCATGGAGTGCTTCCATTCATATTAGTAATGGAGAATCCTCTAATGAGTCCGTTACACAAATTCTAAATAAATCAATTCATATAAAAACCGATCCGGGACAACCTGCTGTGGTTGCATATGCACAGCAATGGGCAGGAGCAAGAAGTACGGCAACTTTATTACTTCCCGTTAATGTGTTAGGGAAAAAATATCATGCTATTAGCTTTACACAAAATGGCTCAAATGGGGGCGGAGTTAATGCAAGATCTCAATTTCAAGTTATTGCCATTAATGATAATACAGATATTAGAATAACTCCTGTTAAAAACGGAGTGGTAGGTACACCGTTTACTATTAATCTTCCTTTGGCTGGTAACATGATTCAATACCAATCGCCTGATGCAACGGCTTCTACACAAGATTTAACTGGTACATTAATTGAATCAATAGCTACGGCTCATCCGGATGTTTGCCTATTGCTGTATTCTCCGGAAGTTCTAATATTACTTTTGGTACAGCAAGTCCAAGTTGCAATGGCGGATCTTATGATCCTTTGTGGCAGCAATTATATCCAATTAGTACATGGGGTAAAAGTTTTGGGTTTATTCCATTTCTTGATTACCCAAGAGGAAACCCCTATAGAGTTATGGCATCAGAAGACAATACAAGTGTTTATATCGATGGAGTATTTGCTGTAACATTAAATAAAGGCCAAATTTATCCGGGTGCATTTACATCAAATCCTACAGTTTTTTTAAATCCTACAAGTATAACTGCCGATAAGCCTATTTGTGTAACACAATACGCACAAGCTGATGCATGTACAGGACAAATTAGCAATCCCAGAGTAGGAGATCCCGATATGGTGGTATTAAATCCTATTGAACAAAATATTAGCGATATTAAAGTATTCACTTCAACCAGGCAGGCTATTAGTAAGCAATACCTTAATGTGTTGATGAAAACCTCTGCAACTTCTACTTTTAAAATAGAGGGGGTAACTCCTGCAACAGCTTGGCAACCCTTTACTGCAATGCCTGGTTATTCGTATTTGAGGCATCAGTTTACGCCAACCGCACAAACTTCTTATAGATTAACGGCCGATAGCGGATTTAATGCCATAGCTTATGGTTGGGGTAATGTTGAATCATATGTTTACTCTGCAGGAACTAATGTGAGAGACTTAAATACTAAATTAGAAATTAATAACCCAAACACAAGCCCTACAGAAACTACACCTACAGCATGTACAAATTCTCCTTTTCAATTTAAAGTATATTTTGCCGATAGTACAAATAGTTTGACAGCATTACGATACGATAGTATAAAGTGGGATGTACTAAATAATGTTACCAACTTTGTTCCTAACAACTTTCCGGTTATGATCAGGCCTACACCACCAGACCTGTATGTACAGCCAGATTCGACTAATATACGAAATGGAAAACCTGTTGCTTGGTATTCATTACCAAGTATGTATTATGTAACTGCACCTGGTGTTTACCGAGTTAGAATTACTTTGTACAGAACAAGCACGGAAGGATGTGAAATGCAGTAGATTTTGAATTTGATTTAACAGTAAGCGACCCACCAACCGCCAGCTTTACCGCCCCGGCACCGGGCTGTTATTTAGAGCCTGTAGTAACAACAGAAACCACACCACAAGTACCCAAAGCCACTTACAAATGGTATTGGGAGTTTATTGACCCTGTAGTACCATCTACTACAATATATACTACCAGAAACGTTACTCATACGTTTACCACGCCGGGTGTAAAAACAATACGCCATGCAAGTATAACCACACCGGGTTGTTTAAGCGATACTATTGTGCATACGGTAGATTTGCCAAAAGTGCCCGATGGAAGTATTGCAGGTACAACATCTGTTTGTACTAATGCAGCTAATCCAAATGTTACAGTTACCATGATAGATGGTAGAGCACCTTACAGGTTTACATATACCATTAACGGTGTAGCGCAACCGCAAATTGTAAGTCCAACAGCTACATATAATTTATCTGTACCAACGGGTACTCCGGGTACATATGTTTATGAACTTACAGAGGTCCGGAACGATGGTTCTACAGTCTGTGTAAGGCCAATTACCGGGCAAACGGCAACTGTAATTGTTAGGCCATTGCCCAATGCAGCTATTGCCGGGGCAACAACCGTTTGTTTAAATAGTGCACCGGATCCGGTTGTAACATTTACAGGTTCAAATGCTACAGCGCCATACACTTTTGCTTACACTATTAATGGAGTTGCACAAACGCCTATTGTAAGTAATGCAGCAGGTGTGGCTACAGTAAATGCACCAACAAATACTGTTGGTACTTTTATTTATGAAATTACACAAGTTACCGATGCCAGTAGCAATACTTGTAGCAGAAATATTACGGCTACTACCACAACAGTTGTTGTACAAGATTTACCTAATGCAGTTATTGCCGGTAGTACAACCGCTGTTTGTTTAAATGCTGCACAACCAACGGTGACGTTTACCGGATCGGTAGGCACAGCACCATACACTTTTAATTATACTATAAATGGTGTAGTACAAACACCGGTTGTAAGTAATGCCGCAGGTGTGGCTACACTAAATGTACCAACAACAACTGCCGGTACATTTATTTATGAAATTACACAAGTACAAGAGGGTAGTACTCAAACTTGTTTAAGAGCCATAACAGGACAAACAGTAACGGTAACGGTAAATCCTTTACCCAATGCTGCCATTGCAGGAGCTGTTTCGGTTTGTTTAAATGCTGCACAACCTGTTGTAACATTTACGGGTTCAAATGCAACAGCACCATATACATTTGCTTATACAATAAACGGTGTTCCTCAAACTCCAATTGTTAGTGATATTACCGGAGTAGCAACTATTAATGCACCAACGAATGTAGTGGGTACATTTGTTTATGCTATTACACAAGTTACAGATGCAAGCAGCACTACATGTAGTAGAGCCATTTCCGGAGTATCTACCACCATAAATGTTCAAGATTTGCCCAATGCGGTTATTGCAAGCAGCACTACAGCTGTTTGTTTAAACTCTACACCATTACCTACAATTACTTTTACAGGTAATACAGGTACTGCACCTTATACATTTAATTATACCATTAATACTGTAGCACAAACTCCGGTTGTAAGTAATGCGGCAGGTGTGGCTACCATAACTGTACCTACTAACGTTGCCACAACCTATACGTACGAATTAACCGGTGTTACGGAGGCCAGTGCTCAAACTTGTGCAAGAGTAATAACCGGGCAAACCAGCGTAGTGGTGGTTAATCCTTTGCCTACAGCTACTATTGCAGGGGCTACAGCGGTTTGTAAAGATGGACCACAACCTACAGTTACATTTACAGGTGCAGATGCTACTGCCCCTTATACATTTAATTATACAATTAACGGTGTTGCACAAACGCCCCTTGTAAGTAATGCAGCAGGTGTAGCTACTATATTGGCACCTACAAACGTGGCTGGTACATTTACATATCAGTTAACAAGTGTAACAGATGCCAGCTCTACTTTGTGCAGCCAATTACAAAACGGCAGTACAGTAATTACAATAAACCAACTTCCGGCGGCAGCTTTCACCTACACTATACCGTCTTGTGCAAATAATACCATAACATTTACCAACACTACTACTCCCAATGCGGCAGGTGTTAGCACCTGGGCTTGGGATTTTGGCGACCCCGGTAGTGGTGGTGCAAATTCTTCAAATGCATTTAGCCCTACACATACTTTTGTATTGCCCGGTAGTTATACTGTAAAATTAAATGCCATAAATAGTAATGGATGTGTTAGTAACCCCGATGCTATACAAAATGTAATAATAAACGATACACCCAGAGCAGGCTTTATTGTGCCAGAGGTTTGTATTAATGATGTGGCTACAGTATTTACCGATACAAGTAGTATTAATGCACCAAGTACAGTTAACCGTCCTTTAAACGAATGGAATTATGGTGATCCTCCAAGTGGTCCGTTAAATAATTCAATTGGTATAAATGGTTCACACTTATATCCTGCACCGGGTGTATATACAGTACGCCAAATAGTAACCAGTAATACAGGTTGCAGAGATACTCTTTATCAGGATATAACCATCAATAGTGCCGATCCGGTTTCTAACTTTACTGTAAATAACTCCGGCGGTTTGTGCAGCAGCGATTCGGTTGGTATTGTTAACTTATCTACCGTAGGTTTTGGTAACGTAACCTGGATAAAAATTTATTGGGATTTTGTAAATAATCCTACCATTTACGATTCAATTGGTACGCCTGTATTTAATGGTATTTATAAGCATAAATATCCAACATCTACCACAAACCAAAACTATACAATACGTATGGCGGCACATAGTGGTAATATTTGCTTTACTGTTTTTAACAGAACCATTACTGTGTTGGCTACACCTAAAGTACAGTTCAACAATATTCCAAATACCTGTTTGTTGGTACCGCCTTTCCAAATTACGCAAGGAAGCGAAATAGGCGGCGTGCCGGGTGTGGGTACTTATAGTGGCACAGGTATTACCAATCCTAACGGTACATTTGATCCTCAAATTGCCGGTGTGGGTACACATATAATTAAATATACTTTTACAGCATCCAATGCAGGAGCTTGTATAGATACATTAAGCAAAACCATTACAGTGTTGGATACGGCACATGCTACCTTTAGTTATGTAACGCCTACTTGCCAGGGTGTACCGGTTTCGTTTACCGATTTATCTACTTCGCCAACAGGTGTTGTATTAGCTAATACCGTTTGGGATTTTGGAGATGCATCTCCTTTAGAAAGTCATGCTCCGGGTAGCACCTTTACACATTTATTCCCGGGTGTTACAAGCTACACAGTTACCATGCACAATGTAAGTGCGGTAGGTTGTTTAAGTAAAGATACCAGTGCTGTAATAACCATTAAACCTAATCATGTAATTACATTGGTAGGCACTAACAATGTTCAAACGGTATGTATTAACAGGCCAATAGCAAATATTAGTTATACCTTAAGTGGAGGCGCTAATAATGCAACCGTAACAGGTTTGCCTGCAGGTGTTACTGCTTCGGTAACAGGTACTACTTTAACTATACAAGGTTCGCCTACAACAACTGTTGGTTCTCCGTTTGGCTTTACAATAACAACCACCGGAAATGATTGTATTGTAGCCAATGCAAGTGGTAGTATCACGGTTAATCCCGATCATACTATTACTCTTAGTTCGGCCAATGCCAATCAATCGGTTTGTGTAAATACAGCTATTAATGATATTACGTATACGCTTGGTGGTGGTGCTGCAGGGGCAACTATTACAGGTCTGCCTCCGGGTGTTACTTATAGTGTTGCAGGTAGTACATTAACTATTAGTGGTACACCAACTTCAACAACAGGGTCGCCATTTAATTTTTCTATAAATACTACAGGTAATACCTGCCTGGTAGCAAATGCATTGGGTTCTATTAAGGTAAATCCTTATCCTGTACCAACATTTGCGCCCGATAAAGCAGCTTATTGTATACCGGTTGCTTATGTTAAATTCAACAATGGTTCTACCATGCCGGATGGTACAGGAATGACTTATTTATGGAATTTTGATGATCCAGCAAGTGGTACATTAAACAGTGCTACAGCGTTTAGCCCAACACATTTTTACGCATCAATGGGTACATACAATGTAAATCTTACAGCAACAAGTACTGCAGTGCTAAATGGAGGTGTAATAGGTTGTTCAAAAGATATTACTATTCCATTAACTACCATTCACCCTCAACCAAAAGCGGCATATAACACAAACAAGCCTTCGGTTTGTATTGCAGATGATGTTGTGTTTACAGATGCCAGCGATCCTAAAGATGGTACAACAATAAGCTGGCATTGGGATATGATGGGAGATGGAAGTGCAATAAGAACTACCAATCCGGTAAATTATACTTATACGGCTACCGGCGACTTTGCACCTTCGCTATATATTGTAAATAGTTTTGGTTGCCATAGCGATACATTAGCAAAACCATTTACCGTACATCCGTATCCGGTAGTAAATGCCGGTGTAGACAGAACCATATTAGAGTTTGGTTCTGTAAAATTAGATCCAACCATTACAGGTAATGATTTAGAGTATTTATGGACACCTACCTTATATTTTAGCAATAACAACCGGGTAAAACAACCTACGGCATCCTTAGTAAAAGATGATATTACCTACACACTAACGGTTACTGCAAGAGGTGGCTGTGCTGCCAGTGATAAAGTGTTTGTTAAAGTGCTTAAATTCCCTCAAATACCTAATACCTTTACACCTAATGGAGATGGTATAAATGATGTTTGGCGAATTGAGTATTTAGATACTTATCCTAATTGCAGGGTACAGGTATTTACCCGTACAGGCCAGCAGGTATTTGAAAGTAAAGGGTATGGTACACCATGGAATGGTACCAAGCAAGGAAAAGAATTACCTTTTGATACCTATTATTATATAATAGAGCCCGGTAATGGAAGAGACCCTATTACAGGATATGTAACAATTGTTAAATAATTGAAAGTTGAAAAATGGAGAGTTGAAAGTTGGCAGTGATAGTTTGTACTATCATTTCCAATTTTCAACTTTCAACTAACAGCAGAAACCATGAAGAAATTTTTTAGTGTTGCAGTATTAAGCATTTGCAGTTTGGCGGCTATGGCACAGGCAAAACCTTTTTATACGCAATATATTTTAAACAATTATATTTTAAATCCGGCTGTATCCGGCATTGAAAACTATACCGATATTAAGGCTAGCTACCGTAATCAGTGGGTTGGTATAGAAGGGCATCCGGTAACCAGTTATATTACAATACATGCACCAATTAATAAAGGCGATTTGCGTACAAGCGTAAACTCGTTTGAAATTCCCGGCGAAAACCCCAGAGGTAAAGGCTATTGGAACCAGTACGAAGTATCGCCGGCACACCATGGCATTGGCTTAACTGCTGTAAATGATAAAGCAGGTTATATTAACAGATGGAGTGTTTATGGCACTTACGCATATCATAAACCATTAACGGTAAATACCGCATTATCGGCAGGTTTTTTAGCAGGTGTTAGCAGCGTTAATTTAGAAAGAGATAAAATTGTGTGGGGAGGCTTAGATCCTAATGATCCTGCTATTGGTTATAATAATGGGGAGCTTAAAAAACTAAAACCTGAGTTGGGTGCAGGTTTATGGCTTTACTCCAAACATTATTTTGCAGGCTTATCTGTGTTAAACATTATACCCGGTAAAAGTAAGTTTGTAAAAAGCGATAAATACGGTACTTATTTTACACCCAATTATTTTGCTACAGCAGGTTATCGCTTTTTCTTAAGCGATGAAATAGCTTGTTTACCATCGGTAATGATGCAATACTGGAAACCCGAGTTTTTAGCCATACATGGAAATGTTAAACTGCAGTATTTAGATAAATTTTGGATAGGTGGCAGCTATCGCTACGCCGATTTAGTTGGTGGTTACAGTGGAATGGTAGGCTTAAATGTTTCCAATACTTTTAATATCAGTTATGCTTACGAAAATGCCACCACATCAAGGTTACGTACCTATACTAAAGGCACTCACGAAGTAGTTATTGGCTTTATATTAGGAAATAAATATGGCGATACCTGCCCTAGGAATATTTGGTAAGCTACTATTCTTGTATCAATAATTTTCCGGTAATTAAAGTAACTCTTTAGGGGCTGTAGTTTATTGCTCATTTTCCATTAAAGGATACAATTCTGAACTATCGTAGTTTGTAGCGGCACTATCAATGTTGTGTTTACTAGCCATCCATTGTGGCTGTATAACCCATTTACCATTTTTATAAATAAGGTTATAAACACTTATTGATGATTTTTTGCTGCCCGATTGCTCTTCCCGGATGATAATTTGCTTTATATTATCCGTTTCTATTTGCGCTACCGGAAAAACATTTTCAACCATGTCTTGGGGAGTAAGCACTACGTCAAACAGGGTTGTATAAGGGGTGGTAAGTTTTGCCTTTGCAGTACTTATTTTTTGCTTGGTAGTTTGTTTTGTTTTAGTTACCGGCTTTGCTTGTGTTGTAAACGGTAATGCTAACTCGGTATTTACCGATGGTATAAAAATTGTTTCTTGCAGTGTTGTAAATTTTGAATTAACCGGTGCTATGCTAAACATTGAAACAAGAAATATTGCAACATATACCAGTATAAAAAGTGGTAATAAAGCAGATTGATATTTTTTAGTTGTGTAATTCTGTTTATTGGTAAAATACTGAATACGCTTAAGCAATTGTTTTTTGTTTGAAGTTGCCGCTAAAGAAAATACCGGCGATAATTTGAATTGAGCAGCCTGCAAAAGTGTTTCGGCGTATAGTATAGGAGAGTAGTTATATTGTATTACCATCCCATCGCAATGCAACTCTCTTTGCAGCCTTATTTTTTTACACAGGGTTAATACAAAAGGATTAAAAAAGAAGATTGTTTCTAAACCAATTAACACAAAATTTAATAAATAATCGTTGGCCTTAATGTGTGCTAACTCATGCAGGATAAGGGTTTCGGCTTGTTGCGTACTTATGTTATTTGCCAAACTTACAGGTAATAAAATTATTGGCTTTAAAAATCCAAATGTAATGGGTGTGGTAACACGCTGGCTAAACCATAAACTTACTGTTCGTTTTATGCCTAAATGATGTGCATGAAGTGTAGTAAACAATTTAAGCTGTACCAACGGCTTTTGAAGTGTTGTTTTTAATTGTTGCTTAAATAAATACCAGGTGTAAATAGAATGAACACATTTTAAAGTAACAAAAACACAGTAAGTAACAAAAAGCAAAAAAGTTGTGCTTAATAAAGATTGTTTGGCAGGTAAATACGGGGTAATGGAATTAAATAATTCCGGCAATTGCACATTTGCCCCAAAAGAAAAAAAGTGAAAACAAAAACCGGCAAAAAATAAAAGGATTTGTATTAGTAAGGATGCAAATAAAAAATTACGTTTTGTAAGTGGAGATGTTTGCGAAAATAATTTTGTAAAAAGAAAATAGAAGGCAAGCAGCAAGGCGCTTTGCCATAAGCTATGCAGCATACTTATACTAAAAATGTAAGCAAACTGAGCCATGTGGTAAGTTTATTTTTCTTTTTTTAATTGGTTTATTAAAAGCTGAATTTTTTCTAATTCCTCGTTGCTGGTTGTATGGCCACCTAATGCCTGCAACACCAAATTGGCGCTGGAGCCTGCAAATAAGGTATCAATCATTTTATTTAAAAATTGCGATTGTGTTTTTTCCTGACTAATGGCTGCTTTATAAATATGCGTTTTCTTACTATCATCACGGCTAACCAAACCTTTTTCAAACATAATTTGCATTAATTTAAGGGTAGTGGTGTAGCCACAATCTTTCGTAGCAGCCAGTAGTTCATGCACTGTACGTACAGTGGCTGCCTTTTTATCCCAAAGTACTTGTAATATCTCCAACTCACTTTCGGTGGGTTTGCTCTGCTTAAGTAAATTCATGATACGATGTGTTTCGTAGCTAAAATACGATTTTTATCGTAAATAGCAAACTGCTATATATTTTTTTAGGATTTATTAACAGGGTGAGATAGGGATTTAAGGCAATAAAAAAGCCCCGATGTGGAAACATCCGGGCTTTTTTGGTATAATGGTTCTGATTAGACTTGTTTAATATTTTGCGAATATATAGTAGTATAGATATTCAACAAAATAAATTTATTTTTTGCTCACTCTTACGTCAATTCTTCTGTTTTGTGCTTTACATTCTTTGGTATCATTAGCTGCACAAACAGGGTATTGTGAGCCATATCCTTCTGCCTCAATTCTTTTAGCATCTGCACCTAATTTTACTAATTCGGCTTTAGCTATTGTGGCTCTTTCGTTCGATAACTTGATATTAGCTAAAGAATCGCCTGAATTATCGGTGTATCCACCCAATTTCAATTCTAAAGATGGATAAGCCGCCAAAATGGTTGCAATGTTTTTTAATTGTTCCTGTGAGCTGGCTTTTAATACAGATTTACCTGTTTCAAAATACAATCTGTCTAAAGTAAACCAGGTAGTTTTATCTGCTGGTTTATTGGCATCATTGATAAAATCAACCAAACGCTTTTCGGCAGAGTTTGCCCCAACATTAATTTGGGTTCCGTTGGCTAATTTTAAATCACCCATCGCACCTAAATCATATACAAAATCTCCATCATTATTTACACTACCTTTTACATTAGTAACTGTATTGGTAATGTTTCCTGCACTATCTACAGTAGTAGTAACCATTTTCTCTTCTACCATACTATGAGCACCACCAGCACTCATTTTCATCATTGTTTCAATTTGTGCTTTTCTGTTGGCTTCAATTTTAGTGTGATGTAATTTTGCCAGCGTAGGAGCAATAACCAATGATACAATACTCATTAATTTAATTAAGATGTTCATAGATGGGCCGGAAGTATCTTTAAACGGATCTCCAACGGTATCTCCGGTAACAGATGCCTTATGCGGCTCAGATTTTTTGTAGTATGTTTCGCCATTAATTTCGGCACCTTTTTCAAACGATTTTTTTGCATTATCCCAAGCACCCCCAGCATTATTTTGAAACATTCCCATTAATACACCACTTACTGTAGCACCTGCTAAAAAGCCACCCAAAACCTCTGGCCCAAAAATAAAGCCAATAATAATAGGAGATAAAATAGCAATTGCACCCGGCAACATCATTTTTTTAAGCGAAGCTTGTGTTGAAATAGCTACACATTTATCGTACTCCGGCTTGCCGGTACCTTCCATAATACCAGGAATGCTGTGAAACTGACGACGAACTTCTTCCACCATTGCCATTGCAGCCTCACCCACGGCTCTAATAGCCAATGAAGAAAATATGAAAGGAATCATACCACCAACAAATAAACCTGCCAACACATCGGCATGATAAATATCTATACCATCAATTTTTGCAATACCCACAAAAGCAGCAAATAAAGCTAAGGCCGTTAAAGCAGCAGACGCAATGGCAAAACCTTTACCTGTAGCAGCAGTAGTATTACCTACAGCATCTAAAATATCTGTTTTTTCACGTACATCGCTTGGTAATTCGCTCATTTCGGCAATACCACCTGCATTATCTGCAATTGGGCCGAAAGCATCCACCGCTAATTGCATAGCCGTAGTAGCCATCATACCGGCAGCAGCAATAGCCACACCGTACAAACCAGCACATGCATAAGAGCCGTAAATACCGCCGGCTAATACAATAATTGGCAATAAAGTACTTTCCATACCTACAGCTAAACCACCAATAATATTAGTAGCATGGCCGGTAGCACTTTGACGTACAATACTTTTTACAGGACCTTTGCCCATTGCAGTATAGTACTCGGTAATAATACTCATTAACGTACCAACGGCTAAACCAACCATAATAGCGCCAAATACACCCATTTTGGTAAATTCGTGGCCACGTAAAGTCATTGTTTCGGGCAATAACCAGTTTACTAAAAAGAAAGAAGCGATAGCAGTTAATACTATACTTCCCCAGTTACCCATATTTAAAGCGTTTTGTACTTTTTGTGTACTTAAACCGGCGTTTTCGCTTATACGAACAAAGAAGGTTCCGATAATTGAAAATAATATACCCATTGCCGCAATAAGCATTGGCAATAGGATAGGGCTCATGCCGGCAAAAGCATCGGTCATTGCATTTGTTTCTCTACCCAAAACCATTGTAGCTAATACGGTGGCAACATACGAGCCAAATAAATCGGCACCCATACCGGCCACATCACCTACATTATCTCCTACGTTATCTGCAATGGTTGCAGGGTTACGAGGATCATCTTCGGGAATACCGGCTTCTACTTTACCCACTAAATCGGCGCCTACATCGGCAGCTTTAGTATAAATACCGCCACCAACTCTTGCAAAAAGTGCAATACTCTCTGCACCTAACGAAAAACCGGTTAATATTTCTATTGTTCTCTCCATTTCCACGCTATCTACAGCGGCATCCGGAGCAAAAATCATTTTTAATACAATAAACAATCCACCAAGACCTAATACAGCTAAGCCTGCAACACCCAAGCCCATTACAGAACCACCTGTAAAAGAAACCGATAATGCTTTGCTTAAACTTGTACGGGCAGCCTGGGCAGTACGTACATTGGCTTTGGTAGCTATCTTCATACCAATAAAACCTGCTAAGGCGCTAAAAAACGCACCTAATACAAATGCTAAGGCAATGCTCCAGTGGCTATTGGCATTACTATAGCCCATTATGCCTAATAATAAAGCACCAATAACTACAAAATAGGCAAGTATTTTATACTCTGCTTTTAAAAATGCCATTGCACCTTCGGCTATGTAAGTGCTTATTTCTTTCATACGTTCGTTGCCGGCATCTTGCTTAGATACCCATGCAAACTTTATAAACGTGTACAATAAGCCTACAATGCCCATTGCCGGAATAACATAAATCAATTTGTCCATAAGTTGTTAGTTGTCTAAAAATTTGGAGTGCAAAAATAGGGTAAAAGGGGCAAAAATGACTATAAAAAACAAGATAAATGGTATTATTTACACATTACGTGTGGATAAACATATCAAACATTTGTAAAGATTTAATATTTTACTTATTTTGTTGTCCTAAAACTAAAAACTTATGACAGATTTTAATCAAAACGTTAACGAAGCAAAAGACATGCTTAACCTTGAACAAAAGGACATGCAAAAACTTCCTCAAATGCTTAATGTGCTTACCATTTTAACTTATATTGGTTGTGCGTTGGCTGCTATTGGAGCACTGTACAGTTATTTTACAATAAGTGCATCTTATAAATTGCTTGAAGGAATGAATACCACAGTCGTAGAGAGAGCAGGCTCAGAGGGTAAAGCGGTACAATCATTAATGTCTCAATCTATGGAGATGGTTAAGAAGCAATACGACAATCGATTGCTGATTATGATTTTTGCTTTGGCAGGTGCTGCACTATGTTTTTATGCAGCAATGCAAATGCGTAATTTATAAAAGCAAGGTTATTTAATTTATGTAGGGAGAGTTGTTGCCTATTTTATCATTAGCCATATTTGTTGGTTTTGGTAGTTTATTAGGTGGTGCAACTATGGTTTTAGGATTTTTGGTTGCAATAGTTTTTATTATTTTATATACTACACAACGAAAAAATTTAGTGAACTAATTTCTTTAATTGTTTATACAAAGCCCAACAATTTTTTGTTGGGCTTTTTTATGCAAAGGTTTTATAGGCTTTGCCTAAATAATTAACTATATCTCCAGCAATCATTGCTTCTTCCGAAAAATAAGCAGCGGCAAAATCGCCGGCTTTACCATGCAAATAACTGCCCAAAATGCAAGCCTGCATTGGGTGATAGCCTTGTGTTAGTAATGCAGTAATAATTCCGGTAAGTACATCGCCGCTACCTGCAGTAGCCATACCTGCATTACCTGTGTTATTAAAATAGCCTTTACCCTCAGGCGTAGCTATAAAACTATAGTGGCCTTTTAAAATAATAAAAATATTATGTGCTTTGGCTTTTTGCAAAGCCAGTTGTAACCGTTCAAAATTGTTGGCGGTTGTACCAAACAGGTGTTCAAATTCTTTAGGATGCGGCGTAAGTATTGCATTTGCCGGAATTAAATTTAACAGCTCTTTGTTAAGTGCAATAGTGTTTAATGCATCTGCATCTATTACTATTGCTTTTTTTGTGGCTGTAAAAATTTCTTTTAATAAACCTGTATGTGTTGAATGTAACCCAATACCACAGCCAATACCAATTGCATCAAAATTTTCTGTTTTGTTGGCACACAAAAGATACTCTTCTCCGGCAACAACACACATGGCCTCGGGCACAGCGGTTTGTAAAACCGTGTAACCACATTTTGGAATATAACAGGTTAGTTTACCTGCGCCACTTCTTAAACATGCTTTGGCGCTTAAAACAGATGCACCCATCATTCCATAACTGCCGCACAGCAACGCAGCATGGCCAAAATTTCCTTTATGGCAAAATTTTGATCTGGGTTTATAAATAGATTTAGCAAGATGGAAGCTGCTTAAAACAAAATCAGCATCTTCATTTTCGGCAAATGTTTTACTAAGGCCAATATCTAAAATATGTATATCTCCACAGCATATTTCATTCTCGGGTAATAAAAAAGCCAATTTATAATTTTGAAAAGATAGGGTATGGGTTGCTTTTATTACTGCATTGTTTTTTGAAGATGAATCTGCAAATAACCCACTGGGCAAATCAATGGATACAACTGTGCTGCTACAATTATTTATGTGATGAACTAAAGCTGCACTTATGCCTTCCAAAGGTTTATTTAAACCAATGCCAAATAAGGCATCAATTATAATATCGTTTTTGTTTAATGCAGGGAAAAATTCTGCCGATTGTATAAAATGTATATCGGTTGTACACTCATGCAGTCTGGCTAAATTTGTTTGAAAATCGGGTGAACCCATCTTCCCAAATTCCAGTATATAAATTGTTGCCGGATAACCTTTGTTAATAAAAGCATACGGGCAATGGCTAAACCATCGCCACCATTGTTGCCTTGCCACAAAAAATATGATAATGTTTTTGAAAATAGTTTTGACAAATTAGCCACTCCACACATTTACCTGCGGCTCTTTCCATCAAATCTATTGATGATACAGGCTCGTTTGCAATGGTAAAAGCATCCCATTGTTTTATTTGTTTGGCAGAAAATATTTTCATGCCGTTAAAGTACAAAAGATTGTGTTGTAATAAAATGACGATTATTGGGCTAATAACAGAAGTTGCTCATGCAGGGCCATTACTTGCGGTATTAGTAAATGCTGCTCATCGTTTTCAATAACAAAATTGCATAATTCCATTTTGTCTTCTTCGTTCATTTGCTTGCCAATGCGTTGGAGTACTTCTTCTTTTGTAATGCCATCTCGTTGCATTACACGTTGTATGCGTAGAGTAGCAGGAGCATGCACACCAATTACATAGTCTAAATTTTTTTCGCTGCCGCTTTCAAAAATAAGTGCTGCTTCTTTAATGGAGTAGGGAGTTGTTTGTTTTAGCATCCAGTTTTGGGCATCTTTAATGGTTGCCGGATGTACTAGGCTGTTTAACAGCTGTAATTGTTCAGCATTATTAAATACTTTTTGGGAAAGATATTGGCGGTTTAGTGTACCATTTTCGTAAGTTTCGCTGCCAAAATGCCGTATAATCTGTTGCTTAAGATCTTCATCTGTATGCATCAATTCTTTTGCCGCATCATCGGCGTAATATACCGGAATACCAAGCGTTTCAAACACTTTTGCAACAGTAGTTTTGCCACTGCCAATGCCTCCTGTAAGACCAATTTTAAGCATTAATGTAACAATTAAAGAATGAAGGAATTAAAAAATGAAAGAATTAAAAAGCAATTCTACTTTTTAATTCTTTCATTCCTTCATTGTATAGTTTTATTTAGCGTCTGCAACTGGCTTATTAATATTTGCCGTCCACTCCATACTTATTGCACTGCGTTCAATTTTAATGTAACTGCCCGGGCTTACTTCAATCATTAAAGTGCCATCGTCGTTTACTTTATTTACCGTGCCGTGTATGCCTGCAATAGTTACTACTTTATCGCCTTTTTGTAAGTTATTTATAAATTGTTTTTGTTGCTTTGCTTTTTTAGCTTGCGGCCTAATCATAAAAAGCCAGAAAACTAAAATCATTCCACCCATCATAATTAAAGTGCCTGTGCTCCACCTTTACCTTGTGGGTCCATCATCAAAAAAATACTTAAAAGTTGCATGTGTTATTGTGTTTGGTTAATGTGTTTATTGTTTAGCTGTTACTTCGCCTGTTAATTTTAAAATAGGAAAAGCCGGGTTAGCGTTAGATGTTACTGTTATATTTTTTTCCTGCACACCGCTTCTGCCCTTGCTGTTAAATACTATTTTTATAAAACCCATTTCGCCGGGAAGTATAGGTCTTTCGCGCTTTTCGGGTACAGTACAACCACAGCTTGCTGTTGCTTCGGAAACTACTAAAGGCTTTGAACCACTGTTTTTAAAACGGTAGCTATATTCTACCAATTCACCATCGGTTACTTTGCCAAAATTGTAAGCGGTATCTATAACTTGTACTGTGGTGCTGTCTTTAGCTGTCTACTCCAGCATCTTGCTTTTGTCATCGGCAATTTTATCTTTTCTTTTTATATCGCAAGAGGTAAATAATACTACCGAGCAAACTGCTAAAAAAAATTTATTCATTTGTTGATTTATTATAAAACAAAAATAATGATTAGGTAATTGTTGTGCTATTTTTTGGTAAAGCTTTCTTTACAATTTTATTACCGGCCATCAATTCTTTATGAATATTATCTAATAAGCCATTTACAAACTGACCGCTTTGCGGCGTGCTGTATTCCTTGGCTAAATCAACGTACTCATTAATGGTAACTTTAGTAGGAATGGTTTCAAAAAACAAAAATTCGCTAACACCCATTTGTAAAATTATCATATCCAAGGCAGCAATTCTATCGGCATCCCAGTTTTTTAATTTGGGCTTAATCAAATCTTTGCAAACTTCTTCTTTCTCTAAAACGGTCAGCATTAAATCTTTAGCAAAATCAGCTTTTTCTTTACTTAAAAATTGGTTGAAATTAACATTAGAAGGCTTTTGCAAAAAGTTCATCATTAACTGGTCCATCATTTCAGCATCATCGTCCCAATTAATAAATTTTTCTTCTACGTGGTTAATAAAATCTTCGTTCGGAAGCATTAAAGCACAAAAAATAAATTTAATAATCTCTTTTTCGGCATTTTTTTCTCTGTTTTGCTCACTAATATATTCTTTATATTCTGCAGATTCAGCCAAGGCCTGATAGGTTTTTTTAAGCAATTCATTATCAATAACGCTTGCTAATTTATACTCACTAACGGTAGCACTAAATCCTTGTGCTTCCAGCATTTTCCACAACAATTCGTTGCCGGCAATTTTGGTATTAATGTTTAAGTCGGATGCAGTGGGTAAATGTTTAGATGCTTTTGTAAAGCATCTTTTCGGCAAAACGGGCTACTTCGGTAGTAAAATAGGCTAAATAGGCAAGTAGTTGTCTGCTTTGATCTATTTTTTTGTTTAAGATGGCAGTAGGTTCACCACTTTTAAATTCTCCACTCATGCTATCTATGGCATAAAGTGTTTTGCATTACTTTTACTCGTATATTTCTTCTACTTAACATTCAATTTAGTTTGCGGCGGCAAAGGTACAAATTTGTTCATAGTTAACAGGTAATAGTTAGCAGGGTAATATCAATTGGTATTTCTCTTAACCCAAACCACTGCAATTAAGTGGTTGAACTGCCTTTTTTTCCTATAGAAATTATTAAAAACTGACTATTTTTTGTTCAAAACTGCCATATCTGACATAAAAAAGGATTGGTACAATATTAGCACATACCTTTGCACACTTAAATTTTACAAACTAACAAACAATACAATTATGGCAAAAGCATCTAATGCTTCTAAGTTAAGTATAACTCCATTACACGACAGAGTTATTGTACAGGCTGCCGCTGCAGAAGAAAAAACTGCCGGCGGAATCATTATTCCGGATACTGCTAAAGAAAAACCACAACGTGGTACTGTATTAGCTGCCGGCCCGGGCAAAAAAGATGAACCAACTATGGTTAAAGCCGGCGATGTAGTTTTATATGGTAAATACGCTGGAACCGAAATTACCATTGAAGGCAAAGAGTATTTGATTATGAGAGAGAGTGATATTTTGGCAATAGTTTAAGTACAAAGTATCCAGTAGTTAGTAGTTAGAAATTACTGGGTTAAATAGGTTTCAACAAATTAACAAGACAGACTAACTACTGTCTACAAACGACTAAATACTAATAGAAAATGGCAAAAATGATATTCTTCGATATAGAAGCAAGAAATAAAATGAAAAAAGGCGTTGACACATTGGCCAACGCAGTAAAAGTAACCCTTGGCCCAAAAGGGCGTAATGTAGTAATAGAACGCAAATTTGGTGCACCATCTGTTACTAAAGATGGTGTTACGGTTGCAAAAGAAATTGAATTGGAAGATGCAATTGAAAACATGGGAGCTCAAATGGTGAAAGAAGTTGCCAGCAAAACTGCCGACCAAGCCGGTGACGGTACTACAACTGCTACAGTTTTGGCTCAATCAATCATTAGCGAAGGCTTAAAGATGGTTGCTGCTGGTGCAAATCCAATGGATTTAAAACGTGGTATTGATAAAGCTGTTTCTTTAGTAGTAGAAAACTTACGTGGCCAAAGCCAAACGGTTGGTAACGACACAAAAAAAATTCAACAAGTGGCTACCATATCTGCCAACAACGACGAAACCATTGGTAAATTAATTGCCGAGGCTTTTGTAAAAGTGGGTAAAGAAGGTGTAATTACTGTAGAAGCAGCCAAAGGAACCGAAACTTATGTTGACGTTGTTGAAGGTATGCAGTTCGACCGTGGTTATATCAGTCCTTACTTTGTAACCAACAGCGAAAAAATGCAGGCAGAGCTTAGCAATCCGTATATTTTAATTTATGATAAGAAAATTTCTACCATGAAAGACATCTTACATATTTTAGAAAAGGTTGCTCAAACTGGCCGTCCGTTGGTAATTATTGCCGAGGATTTGGAAGGCGAAGCATTAGCAACATTGGTGGTAAATAAATTACGTGGTACCATAAAAGTAGCTGCTGTAAAAGCACCGGGCTTTGGTGACAGAAGAAAAGAAATGCTGCAGGATATTGCTATACTAACATCGGGTATTGTTGTTAGCGAAGAGCAAGGATTTAAATTAGAGAATGCTGATCTTACGTACCTTGGTACTGCCGAAAGCGTAACCATTGATAAAGATAACACAACCATTGTTGGTGGTAAAGGAAGCAAAAAGGATATTACTGCAAGAGTAAATCAAATTAAAGCTCAGGTAGAAACAACCACAAGCGATTACGATAAAGAAAAATTACAGGAACGTTTGGCAAAATTAGCCGGTGGTGCAGCTACCGAAATAGAAATGAAGGAAAAGAAAGATAGAGTGGATGATGCATTGCATGCTACAAGAGCCGCAGTAGAAGAAGGTATTGTGCCAGGTGGTGGTGTTGCTTACATACGTGCCATTGCAAGCCTTGATCCTAAAGTAAAAGGGCAAATTGCCGATGAGCAAACCGGTATGGCTATTGTACGCCGTGCTTTAGAAGAGCCAATTCGTTGCTTAACATCTAATGCCGGAATTGATGGTAGTATAGTAGTACAAAAAATTAAAGAAGGCAAAGGCGATTTTGGTTTTAATGCAAGAACAGAGGTGTACGAAAACTTATTTAAAGCCGGAGTTATAGATCCAACTAAAGTAAGCCGTGTAGCTTTAGAAAATGCAGCAAGTATTGCAGGTATGTTATTAACTACCGAGTGCGTAATTGCCGATAAGCCTAAAGAAGAAGCACCACACAGCCACGGAGCACGGGATATGGGTGGAATGGGCGGATACTAATAAAAAGGAATAGTTAAAAATTAATAATGAAAAAATCCCTCTGACATAAATGTTAGAGGGATTTTTTTATTTAGTGCTTTACCAATTCAAAAGCATATTTCACACAGTTAAGTAAGTAGTTGATGAATATTTTTTTATTATTGAATATTAAAATATAACAAATGAAAAAATTATTGATTCTTATCAATTGCTTTTTGCTGCTAAATGCAAAAGCCCAAACATCCGTATCAAACAATCTATATCCAAAAACAATTACTGTAACGGGTACTGCCGAAATGGAAATTGTACCTGATGAAATATACGTAAATGTAGAGTTAAGGGAAGTAAAAGAAAGGAGAACCTAAACTTGAGTTGGAAAAATTAAAGCCGATTTTTTGCAAAAATGTCAAAGTGTTGGTATAGCAGATACTTTGGTTAGCATAGCATCATACGAAGGAAGCAATTATAGTCACTGGGCTTGGCGCAAAACAAAAAAAGACCCCGAATTATATTCAAATATATCTTATCAAATAAAATTTAAAGACAGTAAAAAAATGGATGCCTTAATTGACGTTTTAGATGATGATGTTACCAGTAATTTTCAAGTTATAAAAGTATCGCATAGTAAAATTTTAGAGTATCGTAAACAGTTAAAAATACAGGCTATTAGGGCTGCAAAAGAAAAAGGTATTTATTTAACCGAGGCTATCAATGAAAAATTGGGCGAAGCTATAACGATAACAGAACCCAGCGAAACAAATTTTTCAGATATAGTTTCGGGTAGATTAGGTAACGTTAATTCTAATGTAATCAGAGAGCAAAAATATGAAAGTGGAGGGTTTGGGGTAGATTTTAAAAAATTTAAATTAAGATACGAGGTTAGTATGATTTTTGCATTGAAATAATTTCATTTACAATTCTATCACAACAAGGATATTTATGCAAAATTTTGCACTAAATATCTTTACCCGTAAAATTCCTCCAATGCACCAAAATAATTTTCATTCCAACCATCGGCAATATCATTATAGGCTTCATCAGGTATATTAGTGTGCAGCAACTCTACAGAGCATCCTTGTTTGTGTGGGTGCAGTTTTATAGTAACGATTGATTGATCTTCCTGATCTCCAAAATACCATTCTTGCTGTATTTTTTTATTGGTTTCAAAAGCAATATTACGGCCTACAATGCTGCCATCCCAAAGCGAAAACTCACTGTTAGTTTCTGTGCTCATTTCGGCAGGCTCACCCGTCCATAATTGTATAGTGGCAGGGTTTGTTAGGGCTAAATATATTTCTTCGGGCTGTGCAGGTATAATGTAGTATTTTTTAAAATCTTTCATGGTTTATATTGTATGCTTTACAAAAGTATAAAAGCAAAGTTAATACAGTAAGTGATTCTTACCTTTAATGATAAATATGATTATATAAATGTATAAACCACCTACCTTTTATCAATTTATTAATCAATTATTTATTAGTTTATTTACCTTCATTACTTAACTCAATAAGCATGAAACTTTTTTCAACCTGCGTATCTTTTTTTGGTTAATATTTTATCTGCACAGCAAATAGATATTAATAAACAATTTAAAAACTTAAAAGCCAGGTCAATTGGCCCAAGCGGAATGAGTGGCCGTATTACAGCCATTGATGCTTTGCATAATGAGCCCAATACCATTTACATTGGCGCTGCAAGTGGGGTGTGTGGAAAACCGATAATGCCGGCAATAGCTGGAAACCTGTTTTTGACGAACAGCCTATTCAAAATATTGGCAGTATTGCTATTTGTCAGGCTAATCCGAGTATAATATGGGTTGGCACCGGTGAAGGTAACCCACGTAACTCGGTAAGCCTTGGCGAGGGTATATTTAAAAGCTTAGATGCCGGTAAAACGTGGAAATGCATGGGCTTGCAAAAAACAAAAAACATTCATCGAGTAATAATTGATCCTACAAATCCGAATATAGTTTATGCAGGTGTAATTGGTAATCCGTTTGGAATGCACAGCGAGAGAGGGGTTTATAAAACTACCGATGGCGGCGATACCTGGGCTAAAGTTTTATATACGAATGATACCAGCGGCATAGCCGATATGATTATGGATCCTAAAAACCCTAATAAAATATTTGCTGCTATGTGGCAACACAGCCGCAGTCCATGGAGCCTAAACAGCGGTGGCAAAGGCAGTGGTTTGTACATGACATTGGATGGTGGTAAAACATGGGATAACCTTGCCGGCAAAAACGGCCTGCCTGCAATGCCTTACGGACGTATAGGTTTGGCCATTTGTTACGATATGCCCAACAGAGTTTATGCATTAATAGAAAGCACTAAAAGTGCTTTGTATAAAAGCGACGATGGAGGAACAAACTGGGAAAAAGTAAACGAAAATCCTGAATATACCGCTAATCGTAGTTTTTACTTTCAGGATATTATTTGTGATCCAAAAAACGAAAACAGATTATGGCTTATTAATCAAATTGTAAGTATGAGTGAAGATGGCGGTAAAACATTTAAAACTGTAATACCTTACAACGGCATACATCCCGATCATCATGCATTTTGGATTAATCCTTTAGATCCTAATTATATCATTGATGGAAATGATGGAGGAATAGGTATTACAAGAGATAAAGGGAAAACCTGGCTGTTTGACGAAAAAATACCTGTAGGGCAGTTTTATCATATTAATGTAGATAACGAGTTGCCGTATAATGTAATGGGTGGCATGCAAGATAACGGAAGCTGGCGTGGGCCTGCATATACATGGACAAGCGGCGGCCTCAAAAATTATTATTGGGAAAGCCTTTGGGGCGGCGATGGTTTTGATGTTATGCCCGATGCCGAAGATGCCAATTGGGTTTATGCCATGAGCCAGGGTGGAAGCGTAGGCAGATATAATGTTGTTACCGGCGAAAGCTGGTATATTCGTCCGCCAAGTATTGTTAATACTGTTAATAAAGATAGATTACGCTTTAATTGGAATGCAGCAATAGCACAAGATGCCTTTGAGAAAAAAACGATTTATTACGGAAGCCAGTTTGTGCATAAAAGTACCGATAAAGGCGCAAGCTGGACGACCATTAGTCCCGATTTAACTACCAACGATTCTGCAAAAATAGACCAAAGCAAAAACGGCGGCATAAGCATAGACATTACCGGAGCCGAAAATCATTGCACCATTTTGGCCATTGAGCCAAGTAAATTAAATAAAGATATTATTTGGGTAACTACCGACGATGGAAATGTACAGTTAACTAAAGATGGTGGTAAAACATGGATAAATGTTAGCACAAAAATAGCAGGAATGCCTAAAGGAAGCTGGTTGCCTCAGGTAAGGGCAAGCCGCTATAATGCAGCAGAGGCCTTTGTTGTAGCAAACGATTACCGGCGAGGAAATAACGAAGCCATGATTTTTAGAACAACCGATTTTGGTACTACCTGGGTTAACATCTTACAAAATAAAAATACAAAAGGCTATGCATTAACAGTGCTACAAGACCCTGCAGAACCTAATTTAATTTTTGTGGGTACAGAGCAGGGCCTTTGGGTAAGTTTGGATAATGCAAACAGTTTTCAGCAATTTAAAAACAATTATCCAGGTGTTAGCACGTACGATTTAACCATACAAGAACGGGAAGCCGATTTGTGTATTGCAACTTTTGGCAGAGCTATTTATATTTTAGATGATATAAGGCCGCTTAGGCAATTGGCAGCACAAAAAGGTAATCTTGCTAAAAACATAGTGGCATTTAAAAATAACGATACCTATCAGGTAAGTTATAAAAATGCGCCGGGGTACGAGTGGAGTACCTGGGGAATTTGGGATGCAGATAATAAAAAGAGAGGTGCAGCCATTAACTTTTTTGTAAAACCAATAAATACCGGCGTAAAAGATAGTGCAGTTAGTAAGCCTGCAAAAGATTCTTCAGTAGTTGCAGGTAAAAAGATGGTGTAAAAACGGATTCTGTTTTTGTAAAATATACGATGCCCAAAACACACTATTACGAAATTTAAAATGGGAAGCAGATACCGGTTTTAACCGAAAATACTGGGGAATGGAAGAAAAAGGGTATCGTTTTCCGGGTTCTCCAAAACCAAAACCCAATAGCCCCGAGCCGGGCGGCAATCAGGTTTTACCCGGAACATACAAAGTAGTAATAAGCAATGGTAAAGATGCAGATAGTAGTTTTGTTACCATTAAGGCAGATCCACGTAAAGAAAATAATAATGCCGTACTAATAGCCCAGAGAGCCTTACAAAGCAGGCTTCGTACTAGTAGCGATAAGCTAACGCTTGGGTTAGATCAGTTAACAGATGCTGAGGAAATTGCAAAAAAATACGAGGCACAGTTAAAAGATGTGGAAGGAAAAGAGGCAGATAGTGTTAGAAAACAAAGTAAAAAAATGCAAGATGCCATTAAAGATGTAAGGGATTTTGTAAGTGGTAAAAAAATAGAAAGACAAGGCTATGGGCAATTACCTGTAGAAACAGTAATGACTGCTTTGCAAGAAGCTATGCAATACATACGTAGTAAAAATGTAGCTCCGGGCAAGCAGGAAGAAACATTAGTGGTAAAAGCCGAAACTAAAATTGCCGAAGCAATTAGCAAAATAAATAATTTCTTTTCAGATAAATGGAAAGGTTATCAAGCTTGGTAGAGAGCAATAAAGTAAGTTTATTTAAGGAGTTTAAGCCATTGTAAATTAGTGAAGATATTCAATTAAAAATCCCTCTCAGTTTACTGAGAGGGATTTTTTGTATAGCTTAAATTTCAATTATCTAATTAAAATAACCGTACCGGTTTGTTCCACATCTGCACCGTTAACATCAATACCTTTAACCATCCAAACATAGGTGCCGGCAAGTGCTTTTTTACCTTTAAAATTTCCATCCCAACCTTTAAGCCATTCTCTTGTTTCAAACATAAGAGCACCATAACGGTCAAAAACCCTGAAATATTCAGTGCTTTGTATTCCAGATGGGATAACTTTAAAAGTTTCATTTAATCCATCGCCATTTGGAGAAAATGCATTAGGTACATGATACATTGGGCCTTCGTACACTTTTACAAATACGCCATCGTATGCAAAACAACCAATATTATCGGTAACTTTTACTTCAAAGTATTGATCGTGGCTAAGAACAGCCAGCGGTTTACGGGCAAATGGGTTGTTTAGCGGAGCCGAAGGACTCCAAACAAAACCAACGCCACCTGTAGATTCTAACTGATGTGGTTTGTTGTACATGGCAATGGTATCGTTGCCTGCAAAAGCGGGAACAGGATCTCTCATGGTAATTAAAACACTATCTACAACGGTAAAGTTACAACCATAGTTATCCGTAACAGTTAAGTAAAAATATCGGGTAGTATCTGGCCTTACAATAGCATTTGGCGAACGATGCGGCACAACCATTGTGCTATCTGTCCACAAATAGTTTACCGTACCACTTAAATTGGTAGCATTGCCATTTAAGTAAGCAAAAGTTTTATAACAAATGGTGGTATCCTTACCTGCATCGGGTACAGGCTTGTGTTTTACATTAATAATAATGCTATCTAACCTGCTGCAAAGACCCCATTTAGCTACTAAATAATATTTAGTAGTATCATTAGGGTTAAGTATGGCATTTTTGGCCGTATCATAATCTAACAACGGCCTTCCGGGAGTCCATTTAAACGTATCGGTTAAAGCATTGGTTACAGGGAACATGGCTACTTTTTGTCCAAAGCAAATGGTACTGTCGGGGCCAAGGTCTAAGTGCATAGTATCTAACAAAGTAATGGCAACAGGAGCAACGGCAGTTGTTACACAGTTATTAGCATCTTTAATTTGTATTGGTCCATAACTGCCTACGGACAGGCTACTAAATACATTACCGGGTTGATAAGTAACACCACCATCAATAGAATATTGATAAGCAGGTACACCGCCACCGGCTGTTAAGGTAATAGTACCTGTATTATTGGCACAGTTGGTTGGGGTAGATGTTGTTGAAAGGGTTAAAGCAGTTGGTTCGCCAATTGTAATGGTAGCAACTGCTGCACATAAATTACCGGTTTCTCTGGCTCTTAAATTATATGTACCAGCTGGAAGGTTAAGGAAAGTTGGAGATGCCTGCCATGTAACACCGGCATCTATACTATATTCGTAAAGTGCGCCAATCGGGTTAGTAAATGTTATTGAACCTGTATTTCCACCATTACACAGAACATCTGTTTTTGTTGCAGATATAGTAAACGGAGGCAAAGCCCTTAAAACTCTTAAAGTATCATATGCAAAAACCTCAACTGCTGGGTCATCAAATTTTTCGTAAACGGATTTTACTATAAAATTATCGGGATTGCCAACAAGCGGAACACCGGGAAAATCTACATTTAATATTCCACCACCTTGCGGAGTTACTACACCAGCCGTAATAACAGTACCAGCAAAGTTTATTAGTTCAGCTCTTTAAAAAGATTACGACCGGCGCCGCCTGTAGGAACAAAACGCCAGGCTTCATTCATATTTACAGAACCCCAGGCCGGGTCTAAAGCAGCTCTTCCGGGAGGCATTACAGCTTGTGTTCTGGTAAAATCTTGTAAGCCTATCATTTTTCTGCCACTATTCCAACCAGAACAGGGCTGTACACTATTAACAAAACTTCTATTATGCCAGTGCTTTCATACAATACTATCTGATGTGTATTTTCGATAGAATTACTACAAGCAGCACTAAATAGAGGGACTTTGTAAAAACTTAAAATAAATTGCCTGTGTGGGGCAGTACCAATAATATCATACTTAATTCGTTGAGTAGGAGATGTGGGTTCACTTGGGTCTAAATCATGAAAAACACCCATTACTAAAGCTCTGTCGTAAGAAGTGGTTGGAATATTTCCGGCGGTCATACTCCAATGGCTAAAGGCCCCTGCAAGGCTTGCATCAAAAGAAAGATAACCGTTGGTACTTGCAACTAACGAATTGAACGTTGTACCAAAAATGGAAAAGCAAATCCAAGATTTATAACCGAAGAATATCTATCATCAATAGTCAAATTTGTAGGATTACCCGGTGCTCCAGGGTTAACATAAGGTGCAAAACATTGCCCCGGGCTGCTACCTGTCATTGGATTTATGGTGTATGTAGCACCAGGGCCAAACTCTTTAATTTCAAGTGTTTTAGCATTTAATGTTAATGTATTTATGTTACAAGGTACAGTTGTGTCTCTGGAGCAGTGAAACGAAAAAACACTTTGTGCCTTTGTATAAGTTGAAAATAGCAGGATAGTAAAAACAAGTAAATATCTTCTCATTGCTAATTTGAGTTTAAAAATAGCTTTGAAGATAATTAATTTATTTTAATCTGTAAAAACTAAAACTTCCACCGCACAAAGGCTTCCATAGCAGCGTATTGTGTAAGGCCTAATTGGGCATAAAGTTGGGCTGTATTGGCATTGCGTTCCTCTACTTCAAAGGTTCGTGTCTTCACGAACCTATTATAAGAATTCGCTAAAACTCTTTTCTTAAATCTTTTAAAAAAGGAAAGGTTTTTACGCCTTGTTCGTAGTATTGAGCTGAAGAGTATTTATAATCACACATATCTTTAACTAGTTGCCATTTTCCTGAAAGTGGGTTTGCATGTATATAATCTAACTTTTGATATGCAACTTCTTTGCTCTTTAAATGAATTGCCAATGAATCTCTTTGCCAAAATTCAAAGTTTTTGTTTGTAGCAGTTACAGCATAGTTTTTTAAACTATTATCATTGTTTGCTATAAGTAGTTTTTTAAATTCATGTGCAGTATATTTAAGAAAAGAGCCTTGTGGTGTTTCTTTACCATTCATTTCTTTAGTTTGCCATATTAAATGAATGTGATTGGGCATAATTACAAATGCAAAAACATCTATTTTATTGTTGTTAGATAAATACTGCAATGAGTTTATTATTATGTCCTTGTATTGATTTTGAAATAATAAATTTTGCCAGTTATTTATAGTTGCTGTCCAAAAAAACATTTCACCAATCTCTATGTATGATTTTCGCTTTTGATTAAATATTCCGTTTTTCATTTTTAATAACAAATTAGGTTCGTGAAGACACGAACCTTTAGGTTTGCAATCTGTAAAAACTAAAACTTCCACCGAACAAAGGCTTCCATGGCAGCGTATTGTGTAAGGCCCAATTGGGCATAAAGTAGGGCTGTATTGGCATTTCGTTCTTCGGCTCGTTGCCAAAATTCTCTGTCATCGCTGCCCAAAAAGGGTACACTATCTTTTTGCGATTGATGAATAAATATGCCGTGCCGCTTTTTTACTACCTGATCGGGGCTCATGGGCACTGCCATTTCAATTTCCGTAATATCCCACTCTTGCCAGGCGCCTTTATAAAGCCATAGCCAGCAATCGTTTATCCAGTTTTCTGTTTTTTGTTTTCTGTTAGTGCCATTTATTCTTGTTAAGGCTTCTAAAACTACATCAAAACAAACTTTGTGTGTGCCATGCGGATCGGCAAAATCGCCGGCACAATATATTTGGTGGGGTTGTATTTTATTGAGTAAGTCAATAGTTATCTGCACATCATCTTCGTTCATTGGATTTTTTTCAATGGTACCTGTTTCGTAAAAAGGTAAATTCATAAAATGAATTTGCTCATCATTTATGCCTACATATTTGCAAGTGGCTTTAGCCTCACAGCGTCGTATCAATCCTTTAATAGAGCGTATTGCAGATGTATCTTTTTCAGAAGATTTTTTTGTTTTTAAAAATGCAATGGCATCGTCTAATATTTTTTTGCTTTTGGTTTCATCAATATCAAACATGTTTTCAAACCCAACTGTAAAATCAATAAAACGAGTAACAAACTCATCCGTTACTGCAATATTTCCGCTGGTTTGATAAGCTACATGTACCTGATGACCCTGATCTTGCAAACGCATAAAAGTACCGCCCATGCTTATTATATCATCATCGGGGTGAGGGGAGAAAAGCAATACTTTTTTAGGAAATGGCTCATGCCTTTCAGGATGGCTTGTTCTTTGTTCACTTGGCTTACCACCAGGCCATCCTGTTATACTATCTCTTAGTAAATAAAATACTTGTAAATTTATTTCGTATGCATCGCCTTTTTCTACCAATAAATCACTCAGGCCGTTATCGTTATAATCGTTATTTGTAAGGCTTAATACCGGTTTTTTTAATTGCAGGGCAAGATTAGCCACTGCTTTTTTAATAATCTTTTCTGTCCATTCACATTCACCGGTAAGCCAGGGGCTTTTAAAACGGGTTAATTCGCTGGCGGCATTTTCATCTATAATAAAATTGCAATCATCATGGTTTTGCAAAAGAGATGCAGGTACATCTTCTGTATCATCTTCTTCAACAGCTTTTTTAATAACCGAGGCTTTGTTTTGCCCCCAGGCCATTAAAATAATTTTTTTACTTTTTAAAATTGTACTAATGCCCATGGTTATTGCCATACGAGGCACTTCGCTCATATTACCAAACTCGTAACTATTGGCAAGCCGTGTGCTGTTATCGAGTGTTGTTAACCGTGTTTTTGTATATATCTAGCTTTGCAAAGCGTCTTTATGCATGGGGTAGTACTGATCTAAATTAAAAGTGATAACATTTTTAAAACTTAAACCTTCTTCTTTATGCATACGCACCAAATGAGCATACAATGTTTTTGGTGACGATCCTGTTGCTAAGCCTATAACACATTTTTTTCCTTCGGCATCTTTTTGCTTTATTAACTGGGCTATTTGTTGTGCAACATATTCAGAGCCATCGGTTGAAGTTGAAAATATTTTTACCGGAATTTTTTCTAACGAGTCTGTAAGGTCTATTTTATTCATAATTATAAATTATGAGCTATGAATTATGAGTGAGTTAACTTATTGAATAATAAAGATAACTCATAATTCATCATTAATTATTTATAACTCTTTTATTCTACTTCAATTTCATCAATAAACAACCATGCAGGATTACCGGCACCGGGTTTACCACTTGGTATGGTGCCATAATTTTTTGCAAATAGTTTTATCGAACGGCAGGTTTTTGGCTTATCTAATTTTATAATTTGTACATTACTTTCATTTGTTACCTGTTGGGTAATAATTTCTATTGGAGGAAGTCGGGTAAAAGCTCCGGTATCAATATAAGTGATGAATGCTACCTGAATTTGACTAGGCAAATAAATCCAACTGCCATTTTGGTTGAGTGTATGTAAAGTAATTTTTGATATCTCTACATCTTTTCCAAAATCAATTGTAGCCTCTACATCTTTACCTAAAAAACCTAAAAATTCACTACTTTTAGCTAAGCCTTTTTCGTTTTGCACACCATTAACTAATGTAAACGTTCAGTTGGTAATACAGTTGCCTTCAAGTCATAATAAGCCTTACTGTAATTAATCTTTTGTTTATCTAATCGTTCAAAAAGGATTGGAATGCGCCTTTCAAAATCTGTCCAACTGCGTTTTTCTTTTGATGTCCAAAGTACTTCACTTAGTGCTGCTATTCTGGGAAAAAGCATGTACTCCAGCTTGTTAGTATTACCTATATACTCTGTCCACATATTTGCTTGTGCACCTAATATATATTTTGCTTGTTCTTCATTTAATTCCTTGGGAATTGGATCGTAATTGTACACGGCTTCTAAACCATTGTAGCCGCCAATGGTTACACTGTCTTCGTTTTTACTTTGGCTATGATCAAAATAAACGGGTTTGCCCGGCGTCATAATTACATTGTGCTGTTGCTTAGCCGCTTCAATTCCACCAGCTTCGCCACGCCAACTCATTACAGTTGCGTTGGGGGCAAGTCCGCCTTCCAAAATTTCATCCCAACCAATTATATTTCGGCCTTTGCTGTTTAAATATTTTTCTATTCTGTTAATAAAATAACTCTGTAATTCATGTTCGTCTTTTAAGTTTTTTCTTTTAATAATTGCTGACAAAAATCAGAACGTTTCCATGCTTCCTTAGGGCATTCATCACCGCCAATATGTATGTATTTACTGGGGAACAGTGTCATCACTTCATCCAACACATCTTGTAAAAAATTAAAGGTATAATCTGTTGGCGCAAATACATCTTCAAAAACGCCCCATGTTTGTTGCACTTGCTTGCCTTTTGTAATACCGCTCCATGTGCAGCCTTTAGGCACTTGTGTATCTTCATTTGGAAAACAACTTAGCTGCGGATAGGCAGCAATTGCTGCCGATGCATGGCCGGGCATTTCAATTTCGGGGATTACGGTAATGTATTTATCAGCTGCATACTGTACAACTTCTTTTATTTGAGCTTGAGTATAAAAACCGCCGTAATGGATGCTGTCATTGCCTTTTCCGGGATATCGGCCAATAATAGTTCCGTTTCTAAAACCGCCTGCTTGTGTAAGTTTTGGATATTTTTTTATTTCTATTCGCCAACCTTGATCATCGGTTAAGTGCCAATGAAATGTATTGAATTTATAGGCCGCTAAATAATCAATATATTTTTTTACAAACGAAACAGGGTAGAAGTGACGGGCAACATCGAGATGCATACCACGATAAGCAAAACGAGGGTAGTCATTTATATTAACTAACGGCATTTCTGCTTTTTTATCTGCAGAATACTCTAATACCTGGTTTAAAGTTTGAATAGAATAAAACAGGCCTTTAGGATGGTTCACAATAATTTGCATACTGTTAGAAGTGCTTAAAATATTATAAAATTCATCGCCATTATTATTTTTATAGATAGAATTTAAAAGTGTAATAGTAATGGTATTTGCTTTTACTTTTTGAACTAGTTTAAAATTTAAGGGCTCAAATTTTGATGTTAAGGTTACTCCGTAATTCTTTTTTATTTCTTTAATAAAATAGAGTACATCTTTTTTGAGCAGCAAAGAATTATACGATACAACCGTAGCATTAGAAACAATAAATTTGGTTGCAACATTTACCTGAATATTTGCGGAAACAGGCATTGGTACTAAATTTAATTTATTTTGCCCCACAACAACCAGGCTGTTTATCAATAAAAGAATGGCAATAATTTTTTTCATATTATTTATTTAAAACCGGTAAAATAATTTTTGATTGATTAGGCCCATCATGATAAATGCGGATAGTACTTTTTTGAAAATCGGCATCTGTACAATTATAAATATCTGTAAAAGTTTGTGGGTTTCTGTCAAAAAGAGGGAACCAACTGCTTTGTATTTGTACCATTATTTTATGCCCTTTTTTAAAAGTGTGTGCTACATCTGGCAATGTATATTTTACATTGGTAATTTTATTGGGCACAAAGGCTTCAGGCTTTTCCTCAACGGGCCCTGCGGAAAAACTGTTTCTAAATTTGCCTCTCATAATTTCGCCACGTACCAGCATTTGATAGCCGGCCATAGGATAATTGCTTCCATTACCTTTCCCAAATACATTTTCATCGTATTTAAAATCATCCGGAAAAACATCAATTAATTTTACAACAAAATCGGCATCGGTAGTGCTTATGGTTACCATTAAGTCGGCTACCAATGGGCCGGCAAGAGTAATATCATCTTTTAAAACATCTGTGCTAAAAGTTAATACATCCGGCCTGCGGCTGGCAAAACGTTGATCGTCGGTCATGTATTCTCTTGTTCTGTCGATATGTACATCTTCGGTGTATGGTACAGGATGTGCAGGGTCGCTTATATACTCAGTAAATATTGAAATTTCGGGCTTTGTAACCGGATTAGTTTTATTGATAACTTTTTTGGCAGCTTCTTTTATTTTTATCTCAATCTTTTTTGTAACGTCATTAATTTGTTGTGATAGATTTTCTGTAGCTGTTAAAATATCAATTTTTCCATTGTTTTTTAAAACGGCATTTTTGTATTCAATATTATTAGGAGGCCATTGCTCAAAACTTTTCCACTCGTTTTTACCGGAGAAGAAAATGCTGGCTTCCGGAATATCTCTTATTGTACCTTTTAATTGTAAATAGAAATTTAAAAAAGGTATTTCTATATTTTGTTGATAGTACTCACTGGTTTTACTTCCAAAACGTACATTGCCTAAAAAACTACCATCACCCCGTGCCCAACCACCATGAAACCAAGGCCCCATAACAATTTTACTGTCGATGTTGGTATTTTTTTGCTCAATGGCTTTATATAAATTCCATGCTCCAAAACAATCTTCTGCATCGTATAAGCCCCCAACAGTAAGCATTGCAGGTTTTAAGTTGCTTACAAAATTTCTTGGGTTTCTGGCTTTCCACCATGCATCATAATTAGGATGATTCATCATATCTTTCCAAAAAGCAATACTATCACCCATTAGTTGTGTAAAATTTTTTATGGCTCCTTTTTTTAAAAAAGCTTCGTAATTATCATCGCCTTTAAAATCATAACCTCCACTTCCAATCGTTGTAGGTTTTGGACGAGGTTTGCCAAATCCGCTGTAAAAATTAAAACCATCCATTAATGCAAATGCACCATTATGATGAAAATCGTCTCCCTGGAACCAATCGGTTACCGGCGCTTGCGGACTAACTGCTTTTAAAGCCGGATGGTTACTTAAAGCCGCCATAGTACTGTAAAAACCAGGATACGAAATACCAAATACACCTACACGTTTGTTATTGCCCGGCACATTATTAATCATCCAGTCAATAGCATCGTATGTATCACTGGCTTCATCAAACTCTTTATTTTTTTTATTTGGATTGAATGGGCGTACATCTACAAAATCGCCTTCACTCATCCATCGCCCTCTTACATCCTGTATAGCAATAATGTATCCTTCTTTTAAATAATTAATCCAGTAGGTTGCATACAACCGTGGGTTAATTTTATCTTCTCCGTAAGGATTGCAACTATATGGTGTACGGTTAAAAAGTATAGGATGTTTTGAGATGAATCCTTAGGAATATACAGGGCTGTAAATAATTTAACTCCATCTCTCATAGGAATCATACGCTCTACTTTATAATAATTATCCCGTAACCATGCTGAATCTGCATTTTGAGCAAAGAGATTAAAAATCGAGAAAGACAAAAAGAGATTTAACAGTAAATATTTTTTCATTTTATACATAATTGAGTGTTAAATTTAGCGAATCTAAATTGTAAACCATGTCAAATAATGAACAGCTTATAAATAAATTTTATACAGCCTTTAATAATCTGGATGCCGTAACTATGAATAGTTGCTACAGCGATGATATTATTTTTAATGATCCGGCTTTTGGTTTATTAAGAGGGGATGAAGTAAAAAGTATGTGGGAAATGCTTTGTAAAAATGCCAAAAATTTTTCGTTAACCTATGGCAATATTATTCATTTGGATAATGAATACAGTACATGCGACTGGGTAGCAACTTATACTTTTAGCAAAACAGGCAGACAAGTTATAAATAAAATTAGAGCCAATATGAAATTTACCGACGGCAAAATAATAGAACATAGTGATGCTTTTAGCCTGCATAAATGGAGTGCACAGGCGTTGGGTTTTAGCGGATGGTTATTGGGCTGGAACCGCCTGTTTCAGCGAAAAATACAAAATGGGGCAAGAAAGAATTTATTGAAATTTATGAAAGAGGATAGTTTATAGTGATACGGGTTTGACTGATTGTAAGATTTTAAATCGGCGATCACTTATAAAATCCGTTAAATCAGTTTTTCCTCCATTTGCAAAAACAAAAAACAATTTGTACATTTCTATCTATTAATAACCAAAACCTATTATCATGGGAAATTTATTTGATTACATTAACTGGATTGCTGTTTTAGTTGCAGCCTTAGCTTATTTTGCTTTGGGTGCGTTATGGTATTCCAAAATATTATTTGCACCCAAGTGGATTGCGTATTTAAAAATTGATGTAAACGACCCAGAAGCTAAAAAAGGAATGGGAATGATGTTTGGAGGATCTTTTTTAATGATGTTTATTATAAGCCTTGCCATTGCTATTTTAGCCGGTCGGCTTGATTTGAGTGGCTGGATGAGCGGATTAAAACTCGGTGCTTTTATTGCCGTTTGTTTTTGCATAACGTCTACGGCCATAAATTATTTATACGAAAAAAAGCCACTGGGCTTGTTACTTATAAATGGTGGATACCAGTTAGTGGGGAGTATTATTGCAGGTATTATTATTTGCAGCTGGCAATAAACAATTAAGGAAAAGGGCACAAAGAAAATTGAGATTTTCTTTGTGCCCTTTTATTTATTTTATACCTAAACACTCTACCGTTGTAATTTTACAACATTGGTAGGTAAAAGTGTAACTCAATAGGAGTGCTGCCTGTATTAATTACCACATCGCCTTTTTTCAAGAAACCTCTTTCTTTAAAATATCAATTTGATCGTAAATAATATCATCTAAACTTTCTTCCTCGCCATAATAAAAGGCACGTACACCCCAACTTAAACTAAGTTGATTTATCAATGTTCTTTCTTTACTAAAAATATACAAAGGTGCTTTTGGGCGGTAGCTGCTTAGCATAAAACCGGTATAGCCACTTTGTGTCATTCCTATTAACGCTTTTGCATGTGTGTCGTGTGCCAGTTTACAGGCACTATAGCAAATGGCATCGCTTAAAAAAGAAGGTGAGTGGGGTTGTGGTGTTAAAATATCATCTCTGTTAAAATCGTACACATTGTTTTCTACTTCTAAAATAATTTTGCTCATAGTTTCTACCACAAGTGTTGGGTAATTGCCCATGGCTGTTTCGCCGCTAAGCATTACCGCATCTGCTCCTTCTAAAACAGCATTGGCAACATCGGTAACTTCACTACGGTTGGGTTTTGTTCTGTCTATCATGCTTTCCATCATTTGTGTAGCCACAATAACAGGTTTAGCTCTTCGCATACATTTTCGTATAATATCTTTTTGTATAAGGGGTACTTGCTCTACCGGAACCTCTACACCTAAATCGCCTCGGGCAACCATTACGCCATCGCTTTCAACAAAAATATCCCGTAGGTTTTTAATGGCTTCGGGCATTTCTATTTTGGCAATTACTTTTATCTTACTATCTCTGTCTTTAATAATTTTTTTTAGCTCAATAATATCTTTGGGGTTACGTACAAAAGATAAAGCAACCCAATCTAAATTATGGGTAATAATAAAGTCTAAATCGGTTAAATCTTTTTCGGTTAGCGAAGGCATTGTAAGGGCAGAATCGGGCAGGTTTACACCTTTTTTTGGCAGCAAAGTACCTCCAAGGGTTACGCTTACTTTTACTTCTTTATCATTCATTATTTCTTTTACACAAACTTCCAGTTTGCCATCATCCAAAAAAATACGTTCACCTACTTGTACATCGGTTGTTAGGTTTGGGTAAGATACATACACTTTTTCTTTAGTGCCAAGTACTTTTTCGGTACTAAAAATAATGTCTTCGCCATCAACCAACTCCAATGAGCCACCTTCAATATCACCTACTCTTAGTTTTGGGCCTTGCAAATCGCCAAGTATGGCAATATTATAAGGTTCTTTTTTGTTTATTTCTCTAATGTAATTAACAATGGCTAATTTGTCTTCGTGTGCACCATGCGAAAAATTTAACCTGAAAACATTAACCCCGGCTTTAACAAGCGCTAAAAGTTTTTCGTATGTATCGCAAGCAGGGCCTACCGTTGCTACAATTTTTGTTCGTTTTTGAGAGTGTGCAATACCTGCTTGCTTATCCATATTGGTATGCAAGTACTTGCTTATGTGTTTGCTCATATAATATTCAGTTTTCTGTTTTGGGTTTGCAGTTGTTAGTAGTAAAAATTAATAAATGCTATTTTCTATTTTTAAATTTTAATCCTTTTTGATCTGCGGAATTCAAGTATTCTATAAACTTAAAAATTTTACCACCTAAGTTGTCGGCTATTTGATAAAGGGCATCAAAAATTTCATTTGAAATTAAGGCATAATCTAAAATCCTATATAGTTGTGATTTAACTTCATCCAAAGAGCCTTTTGCAATAGATAAAAACTGAACAAACTCCAACCTGCTTCCCCGTCCAAACCCTTCTGCAATATTGTCCATTACCGAACCACTGCTAGATTTTATTTGTTCTTTTAATTTATATTCTGTTTTAAAATTCTCTTGAACAGTTAGTTCATAAATATCTTTTGTCAATCTTCTTGCTATTATCCAAATTTCTAAATCTTCAAACCTTTTTATGGTAGCCATATATATTTTTTTTATTTCTAAAAAAACTGAATACAGAAAACTATAAACTGATTTAAGTGGATAATATTTTTACAATTTTCATCCATTCTTCGCTAATGCGTTGTTTCTTTTTACTGCTTCGTCCAATGGAGTGTAATTCATTCAGTTATTTACAATACCTACAAAAACATTGTATTTGCCTTCTAGTAAGCACTCTACAGCATGGTAACCCATTCTGCTGGCTATTACTCTATCCATGCAAGATGGGCTTCCACCTCTTTGAATATGGCCTAAAATGCAAACTCTAACTTCCTGATGCGGTAATCTTTCCTTAATTACTTTAGCTACTTCATTAGCGCCACCAAACTCATCTCCTTCGGCCACTACAATTAAATTTACCAGTTTATGCCTGCGTTCTTTTTCATCTAACTGCTTAATTATATCTTCTATTATTGTTTTGCGTTCAGGTATTAAAATGTTTTCGGCACCAGTACTTATGCCACTATGCAGTGCAATATAACCAGCATCACGACCCATCACTTCAATTACAAAAGCCTGTCGTGTGCATCTGCTGTATCTCTAATTTTATCTATCGCTTCTCAGCCGTATTAACGGCTGTATCAAAGCCAATGGTAAAATCTGTACCGGCAATGTCTTTATCAATTGTACCGGGCAAACCAATACATGGAATATCAAATTCGTTGCTAAAAATTTGGGCTCCTCTAAAGCTACCATCACCACCAATAATTATAAGACCGTTAATGCCGTGTTTTTTTAAATTCTGATAAGCAATTTTTCTGCCTTCGGGTGTAAAAAACTCCTGACAACGAGATGTTTTTAAGATTGTACCGCCTCTTTGAATAATATTAGCCACACTGCGGCTTTCCATTCTTACTATATCGTTTTCCACCATACCGGTGTAACCTCTCATAATACCGTACATTTCAATACCATGGTATAATCCGGTACGTACCACCGCTCTAATACAAGCATTCATTCCGGGACTATCACCACCCGAACTTAAAACACCAATTTTTGTTACTTTCCTTTCCATAGCGGTAAAGATAATTAATATATAGAAATAAGAATGTGTTAAATATACACATTAATTATATAGTACTTGAGAAGGTCTAAAAGTTAATGATTAATTAAAATACTATTTCTCTATTAAAATACCCAATAATGGGTAGTTAAATGGATTGTGTAAATTATAATTTTAATTAAAATTTTATAAATGAATAAACTAATAGTTACATTAATAGCCTTTTTATGTTTAGTAAATGCAAATGCTCAAACTAATAATGCAGATGTTTTTATATTTCCTATTACCAATTACATAACTGCGGCAAACGATAGTATTACGGTTGTACAAGTAGAAATGCCAAACAGTACATTTGTTTTAGAAGAAAAGCAGATGGGTTTAGTAAAGCATAATTTTTCGAATAATAAAACTGATACGGCAAATATTGGCTGGGGTAGATGCCAGTTAATAAAAGGCAATTACTATTATTTTGGCATTCGTCTTTACAATAAGAGTATAAAGCCAGTAGCAAGCGATTTGTTATATACAAAGTTTAATTACCCGGCAAAGTATAAAGGAAGATTATATAATTTGGTAAAAAAAGCAGTTTATTTTGAAAGAGTAACAGAAGGGAAATTTTACGATTTTGAAACACCCTTGAGCTTAACTGAAACGAATGAACAAAGTATAATAGATTCGTTAGTTGCCGATATTAAATTTACAGGAAAAGCAATGAAAGCGCAAATGGACGAACAAACCATTAAGGGCGGAATTTTTGACGGTAAACAACTATTTGAAACAATGCAGGTAATTACGGCGGATAATGTTAAAGATTTTATTGATTATGTAATTGTCAGGCCAAGTAAATATGCAGGCCACACATGGAAAATTTCGAAACTTTTGCAACCTGGATGGTTAGTGAAACACCAAGGGTAATTAAGGATTAATTTTACTGGATGAAAATATTAATTACCGGCGCAAATGGCTTTTTACCGTACTATTTAATTGAACAGTTATTGCAAAAGCAATATACGGTAATAGCCACAGCAATAAATGCATACAGAGGTAAAATAGATAATCCGTTGTTTACATACATGCAAATGGACTTTACAAATGCTAACGAAGTTAATGCTGTACTGAATGAATTTAAACCTACGCATATTGTACATGCAGGAGCTATAAGCAAACCTGATGTGTGCGAAGAAAATAAATCACTTGCCGATAAAATTAATATTGAAGGGACTAATATATTACTTGATGCGGCACAAAAGAACAATTGCAAAATTTATTTTTATTAGCACCGATTTTGTTGTTGATGGAATAAAAGGAATGTATAAAGAAGAAGATGAAAGAAGTGCAGTAAATTATTACGGGCAAACAAAAATTGCAGCCGAAGATTTAGTAATGCAAAACAATAATGAATGGTGTATTGTACGTACAGCGTTAGTTTACGGCAAACCATTCAGCGGTAGAAATAATATGGTTACGCTGGTAAAAGAAATGCTTGAAAAAGGAGAGGAGTACAGTGTTTTTGATGATCAAATTCGTACATGTACGTATGTAGAGGATTTAGCCAATGCAATTGTATTGGTTATACAAAAAAATGCAAAAGGTATTTATCATATTAGTGGCAATGATGTACTTACACCATACCAAATGGCAGTTGCAACCGCCGAGTATTTACATTTAGACAAATCACTTATAAAAAAAGTTACAGAAAAAGATTTTTCACAGCCTGCAAAACGGCCTGCTAAAACCGGCTTTGTTATTAGCAAAGCAAAAGTTGATTTAGGTTTTAAGCCAATTAGTTTTGCAGAAGGGTTGAAGAGGACTTTGGAGTAATTACATCCTCTCCGGCACTCCAATACCCAATAATTGCATTCCGCTTTTTAAAACAGTAGCTGTTAAGGATGCCAGTTGCAAACGCAATTGTTTTTTATCGGGTGTTTCGGCATTTGTAATGCTATGCTCGGCATAAAACGAATTAAAAATTTTGGCTACTTCAAATACATAAATAGCAATTTCGCTTGGGTTATGTTCGTTAGCAGCTTTATCAATTACAGTAGCGTATTGCTCTAAAATTATCATAAGTTTTTTTTCAAGTGGCAGCAAACTTTGTACTTGAAACTTTGTACTTGTAACTTCCTCTTTCCGTAAAATACTCTTAATCCTTGCATGTGTGTATTGTACAAAGGGCCCTGTAAATCCATGAAAATCTATACTTTCTTCAGGGTTAAAAATCATTTTCTTTTTTGGGTCTACCCTAAGCAAAAAGAATTTTAACGCACCCAAACCAATGGTAGTATAAAGTGTTTCTAATTCCTCTGCCGTAAAATCTTTAACCTTGCCCAACTCTTCGGTTTTGTTTTTGGCCACATTTTCCATTTCTTGTACAATGTCATCGGCATCTACCACAGTACCTTCACGGCTTTTCATTTTGCCTGTTGGTAACTCTACCATACCATAACTTAAATGATAAATATTTTGAGCATTGGGCAATTGCAATTTTTCGGCAATAAGCTTAAGTACTTTCATGTGATAATTTTGCTCATCGCCAATTACATAAATGCTTTGATCTATACCATACTCCTCATATTTTTGTTGTGCAAGGCCAATATCTTGTGTAATGTAAACACTGGTACCGTCTTTACGTTGTACAATTTTTTTATCTAATCCGTCGGTGGTTAAATCTATCCAAACGCTGTTATCATCTTCCTTAAAAAATACACCCTTTGCCAAGCCTTCTTCAACAATTTTTTTTCCAAGTAAATAGGTGTTGCTTTCGTAATAAGTTTTATTAAAATCGCTGCCAATTTTTTTGTAAGTTGTATCAAAGCCTTCGTAAACCCAACTGTTCATTGTTTTCCAAAGCTGCATTACTTCCGGCTTTCCGGCTTCCCAATCTAAAAGCATTTGCTGTGTTGCTTTCATTATGGGCGCCTCTTTTTCGGCCTCTTTTTCATTAATTCCTTTATCTTTTAATTCATGGATTTGTTTTTTTAATTCATCATTAAATTTTACATAATATTCTCCCACAAAATGATCGCCTTTTTTATTTTCACTTTGTGGAGTAGCACCATTACCAAACAATTGCCATGCAATCATACTTTTACAAATATGTATGCCTCTGTCGTTTACAATGCAGGTTTTAATAACATCATAACCGCTAGCTTTTAAAATTTCGGCAACACTCCAACCCAAAAAATTATTACGTAAATGGCCTAAATGCAAAGGTTTGTTAGTGTTTGGGCTCGAGTATTCAACCATAACTTTTTGGCCATTTAATTTGGCTTTGCCATAGCAAACATCATTGTAATTTTTTGCAAGTAAATCAAGCCAATAACTATCGGCCACCGTTAAATTTAAAAACCCTTTTATTATGTTGTAATCAGTAAAAAGAGTTGGATTGTTTTGGGTAAGATGGTCACCCAACTTATTACCAATATCGTCGGGCGAAAGTTTTAGAGCTTTTACCAACGAAAAGAGTACAATGGTGTAATCTCCATCAAACTCCGGCTTGGTTTGATTAATTTGAAAATCTTTTTCGGTAAAAGTTTGCCCAAAAATTTGATTAAGGCTTTCTATAGCAGTTTGTTGTATATGTTTTACTATCCACATAATGCAAAGATAAACGGTTTACCGTTTACGGTTTTCAGTTTAGAATATCAGGGTTTAATAACACTTGCCAATTCAACTTAGAATTAACTGTAAACACGAAACTGAAAACCGTTATCTTTGCACACTTTTTAAAATTATGATTAGTGTAAATAACGTAACCCTGGCTTATGGCAAAAGGGTTTTATTCGACGAAGTAAATATCAATTTTATCAAAGGTAATTGCTATGGTATTATTGGTGCCAATGGTGCCGGTAAATCTACTTTTATGAAAATTATTAGTGGAGATATTGAACCCAATAAAGGTACCGTTACCATTACTCCCGGCGAACGTATGGCGGTGCTAAATCAAAACCAGTTTGCGTTTGATGAATATACAGTGCTGCATACTGTAATGATGGGTTATGCCGAAATGTGGACAATAATGCATGAAAAAGATGCCCTTTATGCAAAAGAAGATTTTACTGAAGCTGATGGTATAAAAGCAGGCGAATTAGAAGAGAAATTTGGCGAAATGGGTGGCTATACTGCCGAAAGTGATGCTGCAACTTTGCTGAGCGAATTAGGTGTAAAAGACGAATTGCACAATACACTAATGAAAGATGTAGCTGCAAATATTAAAGTAAGGGTTTTATTGGCGCAGGCGCTTTTTGGTAACCCCGATATTTTATTGCTGGATGAGCCTACCAATAACTTAGATGTGGAAACCATTAGTTGGTTAGAAAACTTTTTGGCCGATTACGAAAACATTGTATTGGTTGTAAGTCATGATCGTCACTTTTTAGATGCTGTATGTACGCATGTAAGTGATGTAGATAAAAACAAAATTAAAACCTACACCGGTAACTACACCTTCTGGTACGAAAGTTCTCAATTGGCTGCCAGACAGGCAAGCGATAAAAACAAAAAGGCAGAAGATAAAAAGAAAGATTTATTAGAATTTATTGCCCGATTTAGCGCCAATGCAAGTAAAAGTAAACAAGCCACAAGCCGTAAAAAAGCTTTGGATAAATTAGTGTTTGAAGATATTGTACCCAGTAGCAGAAAATATCCCGGCATTATTTTTAAGCAAGAGAGAGAGGTTGGTAACGAAATTTTAAAGGTAGAAAACTTAGCCTATACTGTTGATGGCAAAAAACTTTTTGACAGAGTACGATTTGATGTTCAAAAGGGTGATAAAATAGCTTTTATTAGCCGAGATCCGCTTGCACTTACATCTTTCTTTGAAATAATTAATGGTAAATTAAAGCAGATAGCGGAACGTACGAATGGGGAAACTACCGTTACCACAGCATATTTACCCAATGATAATACCGAATATTTTGAAGGTAGCCAGTACAACTTAATGGATTGGTTAAGGCAATACGTACCACCAACCACAAAAGATGTAGATGAAGATTTTTTACGTGGTTTTCTGGGAAAGATGCTTTTTACAGGCGATGAAATTATGAAGAAAACCAATGTGCTAAGCGGTGGCGAAAAAGTACGCTGTATGGTTAGTAAAATGATGTTGCAAAACCCTAACGTTTTAATACTGGATGAACCAACCAATCACCTGGATTTGGAGAGCATTATTTCGTTCAATGATAATATGGTGGCATATACCGGCATTATTTTAATGACAACACATGATCATCAGTTTATGCAAACCGTATGTAACCGTATTATAGAATTAACACCTAAAGGAATTATAGATAAGCTAATGACGTACGATGAATATTTGGAAGATGAAAGGGTAAAGGCAAGTAGGGAAGAATTATATTCGTAGTTATAAATTATGAGTTATGAATGATAAATTTTTCCATAACCCATAATTCATAATTCATAACCAATAGTGATAAAAAATAGTATAATATCATTCATAGATTTTTTTTATCCGCCATTTAAGCGATTAATGCCGGAGCAAACTTTCCGTTATTTGGCTTGCGGTGGCTTTAATACTGTATTGGGCTTAGCTTTTTACTTTGTTTGCTATAAATACATTTTAAAAGAACAAAATTTAGATTTTGGCTTTTACGCCTTTAAACCACATAATGCTGCCTTGTTTGGTGCCTTTATCCTAAATTTTATTGTAGGTTTTGCTTTAATGAAATTTGTAGTTTTTGTTGATTCTAATTTAAAGGGCAGAATTCAACTTTTCCGTTACTTGTTATCTTTACCATTAACCTTTTCTTAAACTATTTTTATTAAAATTATTTGTGGAGATACTGCATTGGGATGCTATTATAAGCCAGTTTATTACTACTTGCATAGTAGTGTTGCTAAGTTATATAAGCCAAAAACACTTTACATTTAAAGTAAAAAAAATAAATGGGAGGCTAATACAAAGCATTCATCATACCATAATAAAATAAAAGAGTACTACGCCAGTACCGAAAACTCGTACATTGATAGCTGGCACATGAATCAGGTGCATGCGTTGCATTATGGTTATTGGGATGATAAAGTAAAAACATTTCCGCAATCGCTTTTACGCATGAATGAAGTAATGATGCAAATGGCATCCATTACAAAAGATGATTTAGTATTGGATGCCGGCTGTGGAGTAGGAGGCAGCAGTATTTTTTTAGCCAAAACAGTGGGCTGCAAATGTATGGGCATTACATTATCTCCAACACAAATACCACATGCCAATAAGTTTGCAAATGCTGCAGCAGTAAGCCATTTGGTTAATTTTAAAGAAATGAATTACAGTAAAACAAATTTCGAAAACGAAAGTTTCGATATTGTTTGGGGCAACGAAAGCATTTGCTATGCCGATGATAAAAACGAATTTGTAAAAGAGGCCTACCGTTTATTAAAACCTGGTGGTCGCTTAATTTTGGGAGAAGGTTTTGTTAGCAAAAAACAAAATAATGATTTGCCAGCAGTACGTAAAATGCTGGACGGATGGCAAATAAACTACTTAGATACTCCCGAAGATTTTATCGGTTTTATGAAAGATGCAGGCTTTACCACCGCCAATTTTAAAGATATCACTCCCTTTGTAATGCATAGCAGCCGCAGGTTATTGGGCATTTCAATTTTAGCAACACTTTATGGGTGGTGGAAATCATTAATCTTTAGTAACAAGTGGACACCTGTACAAAAGCCAATATCAAAACTGTTTGGTACCAATATTTTACTTTAAAAAGAAGAGATTGGGTTTACGGTATCGTGTTAGGTATTAAATAATGTTGCAAAATTTCAGGATATCGCACAAAAAAAATGTCCTCACTGTAGAAACGGAAGGACTTTAACGATTGCTTGCCATATGAAAATTCTTAAAAAAATCTATTATATTTGTCCCTCACTATTCAATCCACGTGGTTGAGTTTTTCCTTTAACGATTCTTTGTTATTCTATAACTCATCCTCTTTAACAAAAGTAGGATGAGTTTTTTTAGTTTTTATGCCAACTTAAAGTTGATTTTATTATCTTTAAAAGGCATGTAATTGTTTAAAACCCTTTGTGGTATTGAGGTTAAGTAAAATTATTTAATGATGCCCAACCGTTTTTCGGATACACTTTTTCAGTTAATCCGATCTTTGAAAAGGCCGAAAAGAGGCATTTTAAATTGTATATCAAACGCAGCTCGGGCAATGAAGATTTAAAAGTAGTAGAACTTTTGATGCTTTGGATAAATTGACGGAGTACGATGAATCGCTACTTTTAAAAAAGCTTACATCTATCAAAAAGCCGCAGTTATCCAATATAAAGGTTCATTTGTACAAACAGCTTTTAGCCAGTCTTCGATTACTAAAAAGTACGGATAGCATTGACCTGCAACTAAACGAGCAGTTAGATTATGCACATATTTTATATAAAAAAGGGCTATTTGCTCAAAGTTTAAAAATACTGGACAAAGCCAAGGAGACTGCAAAAGTTAATCATAAAATAAATTACCTGGTACAGGCTATTGCTTTGGAAAAAAGGATTGAAACCCTCAATATTACCCATGAAATGCAAACCAAAGCCGAGCAGTTGAGCGATGAAATAAATGAAATTAACAGCAGAATAGATATTTTGGCAAGGCTAAGCAATTTGGCCATGCTTTTGCACAGTTGGTTTATAAAAAATGGCCATGCCCGAAATGCAAACGACGAAGAAAAAATTGCTGCATATTTAAAAAAGCATTTACCTAAAAATGCCTGGCAGCAAACCGGTTTTTACGAAAAATTATACCTGTACCAAAGCTATAGCTGGTATGCATTTATACGGCAAGATTTTTTGGGTTACTATAAATATGCCCAAAAATGGGTTGATATTTTTGATGATCAACCTGTAATGATCAGGGTAGAAACGGGTAACTATATAAAAGGCTTACATACTTTACTAAACGTACATTTTTATTTGCGTAACTATCAAAAATTTAATGAAACGCTGCAAAAATTCGAAAAATTTGCACAAACCGAAAGAGTACAAGCGCATGATAATTTTAGAATACAGGCATTTGTTTATTTAGCCAGTGCAAAAATTAATCAACACAATATGCTGGGTACTTTTAGGCAAGGATTATTGCTTGTACCTGATATTTTAAAAACGCTTGAAAATGATACGCTTTTTATAGATGACCATCGCAATATGGTTATAAATTATAAAATAGCATCGATGTATTTGAAACGAAGATTTTTCTACATCTATAGATTATTTACAAAAATTATTAATGAAAATGCCGATGTACGCAGCGATTTGCAATGTTATGCCCGGTTATTACACTTGCTGGCGCATTACGAAATGGGCAATTATGATTTGGTAGAATACTTAACTAAATCGGTTTACAGGTTTATGGCAAAAAGAAAATTTGACTGTAGTTGAAGAGGAGATGTTTAAATTTCTTCGAAAATCTTTCCATATTAGCCGTTACAAATTGCAAACAGAATTAGAAAGTTTTTGCATAAGATAAAAGGGTTGGAAAAAATAGATTTGAAACCCGTTCTTTTGCATATTTAGATATTATTTCATGGTTAGAAGCTAAGGTGTACAAAAAAACAATTAGCCAAATTTTGCACGAAAAATTTGAGAAAAGTAAAAAAAGGGTTTATAAATAATATTTTACCACTTGTATTTAATTACAACTTCTAAATCGGGGTGAAGGCTTTTTGCAACAGGACAATTGTCGCCTATTCTTTCTAAAATAACCCTATCCTTTTCACTTAAGTTTAGGCTTTGCTCAAAATGAAGTATAACTTCAATTTTTCCAATGCGCCTTGGGTCGCTAAGCATGTGTTTAGTAACATCTATTTTAGTGCCTGCTAAATTAATTTCCATATCATTGGCTTTAATGCCCATTGTGGTTATAACACAGGTGGCTAAAGCAACACAAACGGTATCGGTAGGGCTAAAGCGTTCCCCTTTTCCTCTGTTATCAGTTGGTGCATCGGTTTCTATAACTGTGCCGCTTTGTAAATGAGTGCATTCGCATCTTAAATCTCCTTTATAAACAATACTTGCAGTCATATATTAATTTTACTTTTATTTATGGTGTGAAATTTTGTTAAAAAAAGCATCTTTCTACAATACAAATTATTTTTACATAAATTTACGTAGTAAATCAAAAACATGAGGCAAGTTACATTAATAATAGCAGCATTATTTTTCTCCATAACGCTTATGGCTCAGGAATCAAAATCTGCAAAAAAAACAAAACGGGAAGAAAAAAGAAAGAGAATAGATGCATTAATTAAGCAGGAAGAAGAGGGTGTAATTGCTTATAAAAAACATATTGTGGTAGGGGCTAAACTTACCAGTGATGGTTATGGTGGATTTATTGAAAAAGGGATATCTAAATCGGTAAAAAAAGCCCTGCTATTTCAATTGGACATTACTGAAAAGAAACACCAAAAGGAAGAAAAATCTGGCCAAACGGCATTGAATCTTGCACCCAAAATATATGGCAAACTAAATTTCTTTTATCCTGTAAAACTTGGAGTGCAAATGCAATTGCTATTAGGTAATAAAGGAAGCCGCAACGGGGTAAACATAACCGGTAATCTGGGAGGAGGTTTAACTTTAGGTCTTTTGCGTCCTTACGAACTTGGTGTTGATACGGGATCCGGAAAAACAACTTATTTCAGATACGATTCGCCGGATAGTTTATGGTATTTAGCAGCGATGGATGAACCAACTGCTCAAGGGCCGGGTTTTAGCAAAGGATGGAATCATTTAAAAATCACACCGGGCATTTATGTTAAACCTGCTTTGCGTTTTGATTATGGCAGATACAACGAAACAATAAGCGGTTTAGAAGTTGGTTTAATAGGCGAATTTTATGCAAAAAAAATTCCACAAATGCTGTATAATAAGCAAAAGCAATTCTTTTTATCTGCTTATGTTACCATCATTTTTGGTAAGCGAAAATAGTACAATGAACAAACCTCCTGCACAAATTTAACACTTACCTTTGTGTATCATTTTAATGTAATAATTCATGACAGAATTACCCATAATGGATGGAACTGTAGAACAAAAGCCCAAAAAGCCCAATTGGCTTAGGGTTAAGTTACCCATTGGTGAAGAGTACAGGCATGTAAGAGGCCTTGTTGATACACATAAATTGCACACCATTTGCGAAAGTGGTAATTGCCCTAACATGGGCGAATGTTGGGGAGAAGGAACAGCAACTTTTATGATTTTAGGTAATATTTGTACCCGTAGTTGTGGTTTTTGTAATGTTGCAACCGGCAGGCCTTTGGAGGTAGATTGGAACGAACCCCAACGTGTAGCCGAAGCCATTCATTTAATGAAAGTGAAACATGCTGTTGTTACATCGGTAGATAGAGATGAATTGCAAGACGGCGGCAGTATTATTTGGTACAATACAATAAAGGCTATAAAAACCTTAAATCCAAACACAACTTTAGAAACATTAATACCCGATTTTAAAGCGGAAAAAGAAAACATTCAACGCATTATTGATGCTGCACCCGAAGTGGTAAGTCATAATATTGAAACAACTGAACGCCTTACAAAACAAGTACGCATACAAGCTAAGTATTGGCAAAGTATGCAAACCTTGCAAATTTTAAAAGAAGGCGGCATGCGTACCAAAAGTGGCATTATGCTAGGTTTGGGCGAAGAAAAAGATGAGGTAATACAAACACTTAAAGATTTAAAAGCAAGCAATGTAGATGTAATAACCATTGGCCAATACCTGCAACCCACCAAAAAACATTTGCCGGTTGATCGTTTTGTTCATCCCGATGAATTTGCAGAATATCGTGAGATCGGATATAACCTTGGTTTTGATTATGTAGAAAGTGGCCCATTGGTACGCAGTAGTTATCACAGCGAAAAGCATGTGATACCGGGTTATGGAAGGGACAAGTGGTTAGCTGAAAAAAATGCACATTAATTTTTTTGATACCAGCTATTGTTTTTCATAGCATCATCGTTTAAGCTTGCCTGATTGTTATCTGCATCGCAATACATTCATCAATAGTAAAAATGGCATCATTACAGAAAATTTATTTTTTATTCCTTTTACTACAAAGCAGTAATGTATTTGCTCAGGTAAAATGGCAAAATATTGATTCGCTATTTCAACCACTTCCAATAAATTTTCATGTATATAAAACTACCGATAGCGTAGATGGCAAACCATTTTTAGCATATTATGCCGAAGCTAAATTAAAAGACAAACATTTGAAATTTACCACAGATACTACGTTTAAAAGAAGATTAACTCCACAGCAATTTTTTAATAAAAACAATCAACCTTTAGTAGTGGTAAATGGTACATTTTTTAGTTTTGAAACCAATCAAAATTTAAACATAGTTATTAAAAATGGAAAAATTGTAAGTTATAATGTACACACCATTGCAGGTAAAGGAAAAGATACCCTTACGTACAAGCACCCATTTGGCAGCGCAATAGGTATTGATAAAAAAAGAAGAGCAGATGTAGCTTGGATTTATTCAGATTCGGCAAAACAATCTGCATTTGTATTGCCTTTTGAGGATAACCTTTTTAAAGACTCCGTAAATTATGTTTCTTATAAAAATGTTGTAAACCACAATGAGGTAGTGTCACATTCCGGTTCAAAAAAAATCATAAAAAAATGGAAGATAAAAACGGCTATTGGCGGTGGCCCAGCTTTATTACAAAATGGGGAAATAAAAATTACCAATAACGAAGAATTAAAATTTAGTGGTAAAACAGGTTTAACAGATAAGCATCCACGAACTGCAATGGGTTATACCAATGATGGAAAATTAATTATTATGGTTATTCAAGGCCGCTCTGCCGATGCAGCCGGCGCAACTCTTGTACAGGAGGCACAGTTTTTAAAAGATTTGGGTTGTGTAGAAGCTTTAAATTTAGACGGCGGTGGAAGTAGTTGTATGCTTATTAACGGCAAAGAAACCATTAAACCCAGTGATAAAACAGGACAAAGAGCTGTGCCGGCAGTGTTTTTGGTACAACAAAAAAAATAATGAATTTACTTGAAGTAAAAAACTTAAACTCGGATGATTTGCTTGGCGGCTTTGCCTTAACTGATATTAGTTTTTCAATTCCGGCATTTAAAAAAGTGGCTTTAATTGGGCAAACAGGCAGTGGAAAATCAACTTTATTAAAAACCATTGCAGGCTTTGTACAACATAAAAGCGGTTCAATTTATTTTAATGAGCAAAAAATTGAAGGACCAAATTATCAATTAATACCTGGTGTAAAGGGCATTGCTTATTTATCGCAGCATTTCGAGTTAAGGCATCATTACAGGATGGAAGAATTATTTGCATATGCAAATGAACATTTTACGAAAGAAGAGGCTAAGCATTTATTTGAATTGTGTAAAGTTGATCATCTTGGCCAAAGAAAATCCACAGAACTTAGCGGCGGCGAAAAACAAAGAGTAGCTTTAGTTAGGTTGCTACTAACCAAACCACAGCTGTTAATTTTAGATGAACCATACAGTAATTTAGATTTGCTGCACAAAAATATACTTAAACAAGTAATTGAAGCTGTAACTAAAGCATATAATATTACATGTTTACTTTGCTCACATGATGCTGGTGATGTACTGCCGTGGGCGGATGAAATAGTAGTGATGGAGCAAGGACAAATTATACAAACCGGCACCGCAAATGAAGTGTATACAAATCCAGAAAATGATTACGTAGCAGGGCTTTTAGGGGATTATGTTAATGTAACAACTTTATTAAAAACAATATTTAAAATTGAAAATTTAAATTATTTACGCCCTAATAATTTTGCCATTTTGCCAAATGGTAAAATTACAGGCATTGTAAAAAGTTGTTTGTATTATGGTAACTATTATAGGGTAGAAGTGGAGTTTGAGGGAGAGTTACTGGTAATGAATAGTATTGTTGTTTATGAGAACGGAGAAAAGATTTACTTTAACCTTATAGAGACATGTAAATAAAAAAGCCACTGTAAAGTGGCTTTTTTATTTATAAACTAATACATAAATTACTACTCCCACACCAAACTACTAGCACCTAATATAGCAGCATCCGCCTCTTTTAATTCGCTAAACAATAACTTAACTTTATTTTGAAAAATGGGCAGCAAATTAGCTTCCATTGCCTTACGTGTAGGGTTAAGTAACAGATTGCCTGATTTGGTTAAACCACCAAAAAGCACAATAGCTTCCGGTGATGAAAACATAACAAAATTTGCTAAAGATTCGCCCAGTATTTCGCCGGTAAATTCAAAAATTTCATTAGCAATATTATCGCCCTGCATGGCACAGTCGTACACTGTTTCGCTGGTTAGTTCATTAATGGTATAATTGCGAAGCAAACTCTCTTGTTCAGGATAATTGGTAAGTAATTCAATAGCGGTTTCCCTAACTCCTGTTGCGGAGGCGTATGCTTCTAAGCAACCATGCGATCCTGTGCCTTTGTGCAACCTTCCGCCTGGGCGTATGATAGTATGCCCAAGTTCACCTGCAAAACCATCGTGCCCTAAAAGAATTTTTCCATCTATAACAATTCCGCTGCCAACACCTGTGCCCAACGTAATAGTAATAAAATGTTTTACACCTTTAGTGCATCCAAACATGTATTCTCCCATTGCTGCTGCGTTGGCATCATTAGTTAGCTTGGTATGCAATCCAAATTTTTTATACATTAAATCAGCAATCGGAATAATACCTTTCCATTTTAAGTTAGGCGCATATTCAATGGTGCCGCTGTAAAAATTCCCGTTAGGAGCTCCCATACCAATACCATAAATATTATCATTGCCGCCAACATTATCAATCATTGGTTTTAGTTTTTCATAGAGGTCGTCTATAAATTCTTCTACCACTTCATGTTCGTTTGTAGGTATTCTGTCTTGTACTAAAATTTCTCCGTTTCTGTTAACAATACCAAATTTTGTTGTCGTTCCTCCAACATCAATGCCTATAGCAAATTCTTTCATGTTTGTTTTAAGGTTTTATTATTAATGTCCTCCACCTGTTGATTCTGCATCATAATTAACACCTTGCTTGCTTAAAATACCTCTAACAGCAAAAGCAAAGAATGCTAAATATGCAAAACATATAACTGCTACCCAATATGATTCATGTATTCCAATAACATCCGCTAATTTTCCCTGAATTGGAGGAATAATGCCTCCCCCCAAAATCATCATAATTAAAAAGGCAGAGCCTTGTGTAGTGTATTTGCCCAGCCCGGCTATAGATAAAGTAAAAATACAAGGCCACATAATGCTGCACCATAAACCTCCGCTTAGGAATGCATACGTTGCAATTTTTCCTTCTGTAAATAAACCCACTATCATAGCAACAACACCCAATAAACTAAAAATTAATAAAGTTTTTGCAGGTTTATTTTTGCTTAAATAAAAGGCAACTACTTGTATTGCAACACAAACAACATAAGCGTATAATGGCGTCATGTCGGACTTTGCAATAGAATTTACTAAAACAATAATACCAAAAGCAATAAAGGGAACAACCATCATAAGTATCTTTTTTGTTCCTTCTGCTAAATTAAAAATACCCACACTTCCTGCCCATCTGCCAATCATTAAACTACCCCAATAAACACTGATGTATGGTCCAATTTTGGAGGCATCTAATCCTCCCATATAATCTTTTTCCAACAATGCACCCAGGTTACTTTGAATGGTAACTTCTACACCTACATAAGTAAATATAGCCAGCATCCCAAGCACCAATTGAGGGTATTTCATAGCTCCCCAACCATCGCTATTCTTCTTAGCACTACCATAAGAGAAAAGTAACCCTAAAACTATAACAGCTAATGCACCAAACAACCATTTCATTCTATATACCTCTAAAGAATGTGTTTCGGCTGCACTCATATTTTCGGGAATGCCAATATAACTTTTAAATACAGGTACAAACATTACTATTAATAATCCGGTAATAACCAGTAAGGTACTTAATGCTTTTGGCGATTTCTCTACAGGTTCTACATTTACACCTGCCGGTACTTTTTTACTTAATCCAAATAACACAGCAGCACCTATAAACAAAGCGCCAACACCGGCATACAAAAAGCTAACATTATCTAATCCTAAACTTTTCTTTTGTTCTTCTGTTGCTGCAGCTGTACCAAATAGCAATAACGAAACTATTATTGGACCTATCATTGTACCAAAACTATTGATACCTCCACCAAGGTTTACTCTGGTGGTAGCAGTTTTAGGATCTCCAAGACTAATAGCAAAGGGCTGTGCAGCCGTTTGCTGAAGGCTAAAGCCTAAAGCAACTACAAATAATCCAACCAACATGCCTGCAAATGTGTTTGCGTTTACCGCAATAATCATTGCAACAGCACCTATAGCACTAAAGAGCAAACCATACACAATACTCTTTTTGTAACCCCAACTACCAACTAAATCTCTTCCCTGCATTGTGCCAAATATATAAAGCAGCAAGGCTCCAATGTAATAAGCTACGTAAAAAGCATAGTCAACCAACTGGCTTTGAAACTGATCCAGATGAAAATAATTTTTGCAAAAGGGAATAAAAACTCCATTGCCGGCTGCAATAAAGCCCCAAAAAAAGAATACGGTAACTAAAGTACTTAATGCACCATAATTCGTTTCTTGGGCAGGTTTGTTGTGTTCATTTGACATATTCGTTAGTTTAGGTGTTGAAAATAGAATAAATTACCCAACTGTAAAAATATTTTACGAACTTAATTTGCTGTTTACCAAATCCTTCTTAATTTGAAGCTATAATTTTAAATATGGAAATACTTCATGTAAGTGCCGAATCTTATCCTTATGCTAAAGCCGGTGGCCTTGCAGATGTTGTAGGTGCGTTGCCAAAATACCAACAACAACTTGGGCATGTGGTAAAGGTTGTAGTGCCCATGCATCGAACTAAATTTTTGTACGACAATGAATGGGATACAGTACACAAGGGGGCAATAATGCTGGCATCTACCTTTTTGGAGTATACAATTATAAAAGAAAAAACAAACAAACTTGGCTTCGATTTTTACTGTGTAGATATTTTTGGATTGCTAGACAGGCAAAAAGTTTATGGATATGATGATGATACAGAAAGGTTTGTTGCTTTTCAAATTGCAGTAGTAGATTGGTTAAGCAACTGGCAACACAGGCCCGATGTAGTACATGTACATGATTATCATGCAGGCCTAATTCCTTTTATGATGCGACACTGTTATGTGTATAATCATTTGGCAGGCATACCTGCGGTATTAACCATACACAATGCCCAATACCAAGGTTGGATGGGCTGGGATAAAGCAAACTATTTACCCAATTGGGATAGCTGGCACAGAGGATTGCTTGAGTGGGATAATACTATTAATCCATTGGCTTGTGCCGTTAAATGTGCTGATAAGGTTACTACCGTAAGCCCAAGCTATATGGAAGAATTAAGATATAGTGCAAATGGGTTGGAAAAATTATTTGAGTATGAAAAAGGGAAATGTACAGGTATATTAAATGGAATTGACACACTTGTGTGGAACACACAAACCGACACATATATTTTAGATAATTTTAGTGCCAAAGATGTTGTGGCCGGAAAAAAGCTTAACAAAAAGAAACTTTGTGATGATTTTGATTTAGATATAGATAAACCTTTGTTTATTTATATAGGTAGATTAGTTGGTGAAAAAGCCGCAGAGCTTTTACCACAGGCAATTATAGATTGTTATGAGAAGGTAGATTCTAAAATAAATTTTTTAATATTGGGAAGCGGCGATCCTTCTGTAGAAAGGCAATTGGAGAGAATGCGTAGCCATTTTATGGGCTATTATAATTCACAAATTGGTTACAACGAAAAGCTGGCACACCAAATGTATGCCGGAGCCGATTTTTTGCTAATGCCCAGCAGGGTAGAACCCTGCGGATTAAATCAAATGTACGCCTTACGTTACGGAACAATACCTATTGTGCGTAATACAGGCGGCTTAAAGGATACCGTAAAAGATATTGGAGAACCCAATGGATATGGCATTAATTTTAATGAACCAACTGTAAACGATATTGTTTATTCTGTAACAAGAGCGTTGGAATTATATAATGCTCCTAAAAAAATGCAGGCAATTCAAAAACAAATAATGGCCATTGATAATAGTTGGGATAAAAGCGCAGAAAGCTATATCCAACTGTACAATGAAGTACACTAAATGAAAAATGAAAAGTGAAAAATGAAAAACTCCCTAAACCCTAAATAATATGAAGAAAAATATTTTAGCTATTAAGAGTTTTGCTTTTTCAGTAAGAATTTTAAAATTAGTTACTTACTTAAATAATGATAAGTGTAGTAATATTATATCTAATCAAATTTTAAGAAATGGCACATCAGTTGGAGCCTCAGTTACTGAGTCTGAATTTGCGGCATCAAACAAAGATTTTATTAACAAATTAACAGTATCTTTAAAAGAAAGCGAATGAAACAAGATATTGGCTTAAACTATTAAATGCAGGAGATTTTATAAGTTTAAAAATGTTTGATTCCTTAAATAAAGACTGTGAAGAACTCATTAAATTATTAGTAACAAGTATAAAAAACCGTTAAACGTAGTAAGTAAAATAATTTTTCATTTTTCACTTTTCATTTTTAATTAATTATGAACAGCAAATCAGTAGTAGCAGTAATATTAGGTGGTGGTGCAGGCAGCCGCCTTTATCCATTAACATCTACCCGTAGTAAACCGGCTGTACCCATAGCAGGCAAATACAGGCTGGTAGATATACCCATTTCAAATTGTATAAACTCCAGCATAAACAGAATGTTTGTACTTACTCAGTACAACTCTGCTTCGTTAAACAAACACATAAAAAATACGTATCAATTTAGTGCATTTAGCAGTGGCTTTGTAGATATTTTAGCAGCGGAGCAAACTCCCGATAGCCTTGGATGGTTTCAGGGTACAGCCGATGCCGTTAGACAATCGTTAAAACATATTGGTAACAACGATTTTGAGTATGTGCTTATCCTTAGTGGCGATCAATTGTATCAAATGGATTTTGCAGCCATGATAGATAATCATATAGCCCAGGAAGCAGATATTACGATTGCTACAATACCTGTTGGAGATAGAGAAGCACCTGAATTTGGTATTTTGAAAACGAATGAACAGCATGCCATTACTGCATTTGTGGAAAAACCTGCAAAGGAATTATTATCGGATTGGATAAGCGATACAGGTGAAGCAATGCAGGAGCAAGGCCGTAATTATTTGGCCTCAATGGGTATTTACATTTTTAACAGAAAAACGCTTTTTGATTTTTTATTAAATGAGAAAAAGGATGCTACCGATTTTGGTAAAGAAATTATTCCAACATCTATACACACCCATAAAGTAATAAGCTATCAATACGAAGGTTACTGGACAGATATTGGAAACATATATTCTTTTTACGAAGCAAATTTGGCTTTAACATTAGAAATTCCACCTTTCAATTTATTTGATAATACAAAAACAATTTATAGCAGGGCACGTATGTTGCCGCCGGTAAAAATTGGCGATACACATGTAAAAGGAAGCATACTGGCCGAAGGCTGCATTATTCATTGCGAAAAAATTGAGAACAGTGTAATTGGTATAAGAACCAGAGTAGGCAAAGGTACTGTAATAACCAGCAGCTATATTATGGGGTCCGATTTTTACGAAACCATACCTGAAATGGCGCATGCTTTAGAAAGAGGAACACCAAAAGTTGGTATTGGCGAAAACTGTACGATAAAAAATGCAATTGTAGATAAAGATTGCAGAATTGGAAACAATGTAACCATTATCGGTGGTGCAAATTTGGAAGATGCCGACCATGCACTTTACACTGTAAAAGACAATGTTATTGTTATTAAAAAAGGTGCTATAGTGCCCGACGGATTTACTATTCAATAAAAAATTAAAAAATTCATCCTTTCGATGTTTTTTTTAGAACATAAAATAAAGAGTGTACTTTGTACACTATATCGATAATTTATTTAAACGATTGCTATGGCATTAACAACCTATACAGGGCCAAAACCTAACTTAAGTTTTTGGCAAATTTGGAACATGTGTTTTGGTTTTTTTGGTATTCAGTTTGGCTGGAGTTTGCAAATGAATAACATGAGTGCCATTTACGAATACCTTGGCGCATCTCCCGATAAAATTCCCGGCCTTTGGCTTGCAGCACCACTTACAGGTTTATTAGTACAGCCAATTATTGGATATTTAAGTGATAGAACATGGCATCCTAAATTAGGTAGAAGAAAACCTTATTTTTTGATTGGCGCAATCCTAAGTTCATTGATGCTTTTTGTAATGCCCAACTCGCCGGTTGTATGGATGGCGGCCGGTTCGTTATGGATTTTAGGTTCATGTATTAATGTAAGCATGGAACCCTTTAGGGCTTACGTTGCCGATAATTTAAACGAAAAGCAGCAAGCCAAAGGCTACTCCATGCAAAGTATGTTTATTGGTGCAGCTTCGTTTATTGCAGGTTTTTTACCCTCTATTTTGCATTGGCTGGGCGTAAAACGAGAAAGCACAACCGGAGCAATACCCGATACAATTAAATACTCTTTTTATATTGGCGGGGCAATGTTTTTGGGAGCTGTTTTATATACTATTTTAAAAAGTAAAGAATATCCGCCAAGTGTTAGTACTACAAATAATGGGGAACAACAAAATACTAAACAAAGTTTTTCCAACGGAGTGAGTGAAATAATATCGGCTATTAAAAACATGCCTTTACAAATGCGAAAAATTGCGTTGGTTAATTTTTTGACATGGCCGGGCCTTTTTTTAATGTGGTTTTTTTATAGTAATGGTGTAGCTGTTGAAATTTTTGGCGGCGATGCTCAAACCAATAAAGAAGCATTTACAAAAGGGATTGAATATGCCGGACAAACAGATGCTATTTTAAATTTAATTACTTTTTTATTCTCAATACTTATACCTTATGCTGTTATAAAATTGGGTAAGAAAAATTTGCACAGTATTTGCTTATTAATTGGAGGAATTGGTTTAATATCCATTCGTTTTGTACATGAGCCATTTTTACTTTTTGTTTGTAAAGGTATGGTGGGTATTGCCTGGGCATCCATATTATCAATGCCATACGCAATGTTGGCAGGTATTTTACCTAAAGAAAAAATGGGTTTATACATGGGCGTTTTTAATTTCTTTATTGTATTGCCCGAAATAATAGCCTCATTAACTTTTGGATATATTATGAGCCATTGGTTAGGTAACGAAAGATTATTAGCAGTGCTTATTGGTGGCGTTTTATTATGTACCGCAAGCTTAGTCTGCTACTTAATTGTAAAAGAAGAAAGGAGCAATATACCTGAGCCGGCAGCTTAACAACCATCAAATGAATTGTATTAGTTTTTAATAAAAATTGCTATGAAAAAAATTATCACTCTTAATTATCTTTTGCTAATTGTTAGCTTGTCTTTGCACAAAGCGGTTACAGGTGTTACCCTACTAATTGGTTTACCGGTATGAAGTGGAATAACGTACAGGTAATGATTTATGGCGACGCAATTGCGAATGCAGCCGGAGGCTTTACCATTAAATATCCGGGTGTAAAATTGCTTAAAGTAAATAAAGTAGAAAACAGCAATTATGTTTTTTTAGATTTAAACATATCTCCACAAACAAAGCCTGGGGTAGTAAAAATTACCGTTAACAGGCAAAACAATCCCTTTGATATTGATTTTGAAATAAAACCAAGGCGTAGTGGTAAGGGTAGAAATTTTGCACAAGGTGTTACCTCAAGCGATTTAATGTATTTAATATTACCCGACAGGTTTTGTAATGGAGATGAAAGCAACGATAGAGTAGAAGGGATGAAAGATCAATCGCTTAGAAGAGATACGGTGTATAACCGCCATGGCGGCGATTTACAGGGTGTACAAAGCAAACTGGATTATTTGTATAGTTTGGGTGTAACTGCCATTTGGCTAAATCCGGTGATAGAAAATGATATGCCCACCCGAACAGAGCATGGCTATGCATTTACCAATCATTACAATATTGATAAAAGATTGGGCGGCGAAACAGCGTATCAAAATTTAATTGATGCAGCGCATGCAAAAGGAATGAAAATTGTGCAGGATGCAGTATATAACCACGTTGGTTTGTATCATCATACCATACAAGACATGCCAATGAAAGATTGGGTACATCAATGGGATAAATACACTAATACAACTTATAAAGATCAAACACTTTTTGACCCTTACGCAAGTAAAAAAGATGTAAAACAAATGGCCGATGGATGGTTTACAGAACAAATGCCCGATTTAAATCATAGCAATCCTTTTGTTGCAAATTATTTAATACAACATGCTTTGTGGACAGTAGAGCAATTTGGTATAGATGGTTGGCGAATTGATACGTATGCTTATAATGATTTGGAATTTATGAATCGTTGCAATAAAGCCCTAATGGATGAATATCCGCAACTAACCATGTTTGGTGAAACCTGGGTAACCGGAGTGCCCAACCAAAGTTATTTTTGCCAAAATAATTACAACATTCCATACAAAAGCAATTTACAGGCTGTAACAGATTTTCAGGCACTTTGGGCTATGCAGGAAACCATGACGAAAGATTTTGGTTGGAACGAAGGTGTTAATAAATTATATACAACATTGGCACAAGATTTTGTTTACAAAAATCCCAATCGGAATGTTATCTTTTTGGATAACCATGATATAAATCGTTTTTATTCTACCGTTGGGGAGGATGTGAATAAATATAAATCTTCTTTATCGTGGTTGCTAACATGCCGTGGTGTACCACAAATTTATTATGGAGATGAAATTGCAACACCCGGCTTAACCAGCCCTAATGACGGATATGTACGTTTAGATTTTCCGGGAGGCTGGAAGGAAGATAAAGACAATAAATTTACCATTGCCGGCCGCAATCAAAAAGATCAGGAAATATACCAACATTTTGCAACGTTAGCCAATTTCCGAAAAAGCTCTTCTGCTTTAACTACCGGTAAGTTTATGCAATTTTTACCGGATGATGGTTTGTATGTTTATTTCAGATACGATAATGAACAAACAGTTATGATTGCTATGAACACTGCCAAAACAGATAAAACTGTTGTAATAAATAAGTTTGCAGAAAGAACGAATGGGTTTACTAAATGTAAAGATGTGCTTAGTAAAAAAGAAGGAGACTTAAAAGATTTTACCGTAGGTAGTTACAAAACAGTTGTGTTGGAATTAGTAAAATAATTAGTATCAATGAATAGTTCTAAAAAAGATGACATAAAAGTGTGTCATCTTTTTTATTTGCTTTTACAAAAATAAATTCCAAATATTTCGTTGCATCCATTTACCATCCTCTTCAGCTTTTTTCATAAATTTTTCAAGAATTTCAGTACGGGTTTTACTTTTTTTACCTGCCGGCGAAACAATGTTTTTTTCATCAACGTTGGTAAGGCTAATTTTGGTAGCTATCCAACTGCTAAACATACGAGGTACAGTTACTCCCAAAATCATTCCGGGTAAACCATTTAGCCCAACCGGTCCGCCGCTAATTGTAATTTCATCGGTATAAAAAGCAAATACGTAAACGCTGTCAAATAATACGGTATAAGCCTTGCGGCAGTTAAAGCCGGCAATAATGCGGCTTTCATTAGGTGCCATTTTCCATTTTAAATCTTTAATACTATCTGTAAATACAAACTCTGTTCCCCAAAAAAAACGTTTAAAGGCGCTGCTGTTTGTATTATAGTCATGATACCAGTTATTACCTTCATACGCAGCATCGTTATCCCAACGGCTTCTGTTCTTTTCATCTAATTTTTTAAAAACGTAACTACTTTTATTATCGGCAAAATTAAAATCGTAATAACTTATGGTGTACTTATTGGAATTGCTCTTAAAGTTTTCTTGCCAGCTTGATTCTTGTCCATCGTTATCATTCCAACTATCAATGGTTTTATAATTATTTGTTTTTACCTCAAATTCTATATAAGCTTTATCAATAAATAATTGCTGTGCAAAAGTTATTTTAGCAGCAATCATCAGCGATATAAATGTTATAGCTTTTTTCATAATAAATTATTTTGTAACGCTTGCAGGCGCTGCTTTTTGTTTTTGATGATTAAACTCCCAACTTAATGTAAGTAGCCAGTAACGTTTTAAAGTATTAAAGTAAGATTCGGTGAATTTGTAAGAAGAAAAATCGCTGCTGTACCCTCTGTTTTGATTAAAAATATCATATACGCCCAGTTTTACACTCACTTCTTTTTTATATAAATATTGCTTTACACTTGCATTTAAAGTGGTGTAGTTATTATTTTTTGTATAACGGGGATCTTTTTGGCGGAAGTTAAAGTTTCCGTTAGCACTAATTTGTGTTTTCTTTTTTATGTATATAGTCATATCTGCCCATCCACTCATACTCCATAAATTAGTATTTGATGTGTTATTTATATTGGATTTAGATTGTGTATATGATATAGAAGGCCCAAAATAAAACTCAAATTTATCTTCTTTATATTTATTTACATTTAGTCGCACACTATAGGTATTGCTATAATTTGTATTTAAAATACTATCAACAAATTCGTTTGTTTTATTTAATTGGATGTACGGATTTATACCTAATCCTACTTTGTTTTTGCCTTTACCAACAGAAAAATTATAATCCAGATTTAAATTAATATAATAATTACCATTGGTATTTATTGTTTTGTAAAAAAGTCTGCCAATTGTATCTCTTGTGGTGTATTCAGTAAACGCATTATTAGTTGTTGAGTAATTAAAATAACTCCAAATGGAGTTATCCGATAAAGGCTTACTCCAATTAAATCCTCCGCTGAAATTATGCGTAAAGGATTGTTTTAAATTGGGGTTCCCTGTATAAATACTTAATGGGTTACTATTATCGGGTACAGGTTGCAGTTGTTGTAATGATGGAGCTGCGGCACTGCCTCGGTAATTAATATTTATTCGCTTATTACCTTTTAAAGTAAAACGTATGCCGGCTGTTGGGAAAAAATTAGTGAAATTATAATGTTGTGTAATATTTTTTGTATTATTTACTTGTTCAAATCTATTGTAGCCCACGCTTGTACCTAACATGGCTGTTATTTTCTTTTTAACAAGGCGTAATACAAATCCGGGTTTATAAGTGCTGGTTTTAAAATCAAACTCATTGCTTAACGAATCGTATTTTACGGTGTACTTCCCTGAACCATCGGGTGTAAATACATTTCTGTCATTGCCTGTGTTTGCAACATTTACGGATAGGTTTATACCCAGCGATAAGTATTTATTTATTGGCTCAGTAAATGCAACTGAGGTTGTAATTGTTGTTGAAGCATTGATAGATTTGTTTTGCTGATCAACGGTGTCTTTTGTGTTTGATATGCCTCCTTTATAGTAATTATTATACGATAACTGGTTAGATATTCCATTGCTTTCCTTAAAATCTCCAATTGCAGATAAAGATAAGGTACGCCTTGCTTTTTTTAAACTTATGATTCCATGTTAAAACCCCATTGTATCCTTTAGAGGTTGTATTGCCATTAACTTTTCTGGTACTATTGTTTATAAAATCACCTTGTGTAGTAATATTTTCCTCATAATATGTATTATTACTTATTCCTTGATTGTATGTACCACGGTTTACAAACTTGATAGTATTATTGCTATCAAGTTTGTTTTCTATTGTAAAACTTACAGTATGTTTTTCTTTAGACGAAAACATTTGGTTGCTGCTATTGTTATTCCAACTACTATCCGGATAATAGATTTTACTAAAGGTAGATGAACCGCCTGGAGCATTTATTTTACCATATCTGTAACTTCCATTAATATTTAGGCTATCTCCTTTGTATTTGTTGCTGTAATGTAAACCACCATTCCAGTTTTTAGGGATGCCGTTTGCTCCGCCGGAGTATGAGTCACCGTCTGACCAACTCATCCACATTCCACCAGATAATTCATCTATACCGCTTGTCATGCCTTCTCTTTCGCCTCCGCCAAATTTATCTGCTTCATCCCATCCTAATTCTGTTTTTCCGGTATTACTCATATAGCCAAAGGCGCTTATTTTTCTTTTACCCTGAAAAGCATTCAGCATTACACTGTTCGTATAATTGTCGGGTGTACCGCCACCGGCCTCAACTTTACCAAAATACCCCGATTTTCGATTGGCTTTTAATTTAAGGTTAATAGTTTTTTCGCTTACCCCATCATCAATTCCTGTAAAAGCAGCTTGATCGCTTTTTTTATCGTACACCTGTACTTCTTGTACAGCATTGGCTTGTAGGTTTTTTACAACCATACCGGGGTCGTTGCCAAAAAATTCTTCACCATCAACCAATACATTTTTTACCGTTTCACCCATGGCCTTAATCTCTCCATTTTTACCAACCTGTATACCGGGTAATTTGCGTAACAAATCTTCTACATTGGCGCCGTCTTTTACCTTAAAACTATCTGCAGTATAAACAGTTGTATCGCCTTTAATTTTAATTGGGCTGCCGCTTTTTACAATAACTTCCTGCAATAATTTTGCTTTTGGTGTTATGCCAAGTGTTCCTAAATCTATATCAGTATTTGTTGCTAACGAATCGGTATAATCGGCAAAAATGGGATGTGTAGTAATTAACAGGTAAGTTCCACTATCAACCTTTTTTATTTGAAAAACTCCATTGGCATCCGTTCTGGCAAATTTATAAAGAACAGAGTCTTTACTTTTAACCAACATTACTACGGTGTTTTTTATGGGTGTATTTGAGGTATTATCTTTAATTACTCCCTTTATAGATTGAGAATAACCAACAGTGTAGATGAAAAAATTTAAAATAAACAAGAATATGATTTTTTTCATAAACAGAGTAGTTGGTTAATGCAGGTGTATTTTAATAAAACTTAAATCTCTAATAAATAATTCAATTTACTTTAGCTAACTGTCTTAAATTTACGTTAAAGCAATGGTACAATATTCTATAATGCTATTAATAAGATATTCCATAAGCGGTGATAAACATTTTTTGGTATGACTAAAATGAAGTTATATGAAGAAGAACATTTTGTTGATTCAACAAAATCAGTATGGAATTATTCTTTACTAAATGATGAGAATATTGAAAATTTTAAAAACGGAACGCTTTATAATGCATACCATTTTTTTGGGAGTCATCAACTTACTGTTTTAAATTCTACGGGCTTTTATTTTGCTGTGTGGGCACCAAATGCAACACAGGTAAGTGTTGTTGGCGAGTTTAATAAATGGAATAAGAAGCAATATCCTTTATTTGTACGATTAGATAAATCGGGTATTTGGGAAGGCTTTATCCCCAATTTTAAAAAAGGCGATACATATAAATTTTATATTAAAGGATTTAAAGGGGTTGAAATATTTAAGGCAGATCCATACGCTAATTATGCAGAGTTACGACCTGCAACAGCCTCTATAGCATGGCACGAAAATTATAAGTGGCAAGATGCAGGTTGGATGAAGAAAAGAAAAAAAGCAAATGCTTTAACAGCACCCTGGAGTGTGTACGAAGTGCATTTGGGCAGTTGGCAAAGGCCAATACCAACTGATGAAGAAAGTTTTAATACTTATTTACAACTAAAAGAAAGATTAGTACCATATGTTAAAGAAATGGGCTTTACACATGTAGAGCTAATGCCGGTGATGGAGTTTCCGTTTGATGGAAGTTGGGGTTATCAAGGCACCGGCTATTTTGCACCAACATCACGGTTTGGAACACCCGAAGAATTTAAAGAGCTCATAGATGCGTTTCATGCTGCAGATATAGGCGTTGTTTTAGATTGGGTTCCATCTCATTTCCCCAATGATGCTCATGGGCTGTATATGTTTGATGGAACACACACATACGAGTATGCCGATATGCGTAAAGGCTACCATCCCGATTGGAATAGCTATATTTTTAATTATAAAAGAGGAGAAGTAAAATCTTTTTTAATAAGCAGCGCAAGGTATTGGTTCGATAAATTTCATATAGATGGAATAAGGGTAGATGCTGTAAGTTCAATTTTGCGATTGGATTATTCCAGAACCGAAGGCCAGTGGGAACCTAATGAATTTGGTAGTAACGGAAACATAGAAGCTATAGCATTTATTAAAGATTTTAATGAAACCATTTACAGAGATTTTCCGGATGTACAAACCATTGCCGAAGAAGCCACCGATTGGCCAAAAATATCAAAACCCACTACCGAAGGTGGCCTTGGCTTTGGAATGAAATGGATGATGGGTTGGATGCATGACACACTGGACTACTTTAAATTTGATCCACTATTGCGTAAACATCATCAAAACAAATTTAGTTTTAGTATGATGTATTATTACGACGAAAACTTTATGCTTCCGCTTAGCCACGATGAAGTAGTACATGGCAAAAGCCCTATGATTTATAAAATGCCCGGCGATGAATGGCAAAAATTTGCCAACCTCCGGCTACTTTACACCTACATGTTTACACATCCCGGCGCAAAGCTGTTATTTATGGGAAACGAGTTTGGACAAACCAACGAATGGAATTATAAAACAGAACTAAGTTGGGAGTTATTAAAATTTGATTGTCATGCTCAATTACAACAATGTGTAAAAGATTTGAATATATTATACAAAACCTTACCGGCTTTGCATCAACTGCAATTTAACCAAAAAGGCTTTGAGTGGGTTGATTTAAACCACAGAGACGAATCTGTAATAGCGTATTTAAGAAAATGTAAATACAAGAAAGACAGTGTGTTAGTTATACTAAATATGACACCTGTAATAAGAAAAAATTGGAAAATACGCATAAAAGGAAAAGCCGTTTGGAAAGAAATTTTTTAATAGTAACTATAAAAAATATTTTGGCACCGGAGATGTCTTTAACCCAAAAATTAGTGCTAAATTGGTAGATAAAAAGAAAGGGGTTTATGAAATAAACGTTCATATTCCGGCGTTAGGTGGTGTATTATTGCAATAATTGGAACAGTTTTTGTTAATATCTCATATATGAAAAACCTAATAACATCTATTTTATGTTTGGCTTCTATCTCTTTATTTGCCCAAACTACCGACAGTGCTGCATTCTACTACCAAAAAGGCATTGAAGAAAAAACAGCTAAACGATTTTTAGTAGCTCAAAAGCATTTTGATAAAGCCATTAGTCTTAATAATAGCTATGTTCAAGCGTATATAGATAGGGCGTTTACCAATTTAGAAATGCGAAAAATGAATATGGCTTTAACCGATTTTGAGAAAGTGTATGAACTGGAGCCTGCAAATACAGTAGCCATTGGAGAACTAGCCTCCTTGTACTTTTCCTTTAAAAAATACCAAAAAGCTATTGAATTTGCTAACAAATGCAAAACCTGTGGCAATAGCCAGCGTATCATTGCTTTAAGCTACTACAATGACGAAAATTACGGTCTTGCAGAGAAAGCATTGCGTGCATATATACAAGATAAAACAGCCGATGCCGAAGTTACATTGGCACTGGCACGAACTTATTTGGAATTGGAAAATGAAAAAAAGGCAATAGAATATTATGAAGCAGCTTTAAAAGCCGATCCAACCAAAGCAAGTTGGTATAGCGAATTAGGTTTAATTTATTACAACATCAACCAATATAAAAAAGCGGCTGAATGTTTTACGAATGCAGTTAAAAATGGCCTAACGCAATCCAACGATTTTAGAGAAAATTATGCCTTTGCATATATATATGCAGGCGATAGTCAAAATGCCGAGCCAATTTTACGAGATTTAGTAAATAGGAAAGCGGGTAACAAAGAAATTTTAAGAGATATTGCCGAAGCTTATTATGCCAGCAAACAGTACGATAATTCATTAAAATATTGCCAGCAATTAATGGAAATGGACGCAAAGGATGGTAAAGCACTCTATCAGGCTGGGCTTTGCTTTCAAAAAAAGGGAGAAAAGGATAGAGGCCAAAAAATGTGTGATGTAGCCATTGATATGGATCCTTCATTGAGTAGAATGCGTACAAAACAAAGCTTGCCCGGAGGGCTTTAAAAATATTTATTTTCATTTGTTGAGCTGCAATATCATATTGCAGCTTTTTTATTTTTAGTAAATAGAAAAATTTGTATTCTACATTTTTAAAATGTGTAATTAAACTCATTTTTTTACTGATAAAAATCATGCAATACACTTTTTCGTGTTTTTAATTTTGCCCAAACAAAAAAAATATCAACATGAAGAAAGTAATTTTATTGGCTGTAATTACAGCATTCGGAATTTCAACAAACGCTCAAAACAAAGGATTAAAAGGAACATGGTTTGCAACATCTCAATTTGGCTATCAGCAAACAAAAAGCGGCACATCTAAGGCAACCAATTTTACCATTTTACCAATAGTGGGAACGTTTGTAGCTCCAACAGTAGCTGTGGGTGCTGGTGTAGGATATGTAAATATTAAAGCAGAAACTGGCTCAACAACAGATGCTAATACAGGTTTAGTAGTTGTAGAACCATTGGTACGTAAATATTGGAATGTTAGTGGGGGCTTATTTTCTTTGGTCAATTGGCAGCGCCAATAATTACCGGTAAAGAAAAGCAAAGTGAGCTAAAAGTTAGCCAGTTTGGCGTAGCAATGTCTGGCGGTTTTGATTATGTTTTAACTAAGCACTTTACAGTTGAGTTTTCTTACAACTTAATTAACGCATCTTCTACAACATTAACTCCAAAAGTTGGCGATAAAACAACTATTACCGATTTTTCAATTGCACATGTTGCAAGTGTAAATCCTGAGTATAATGCTGCATTGGGTGGCAGTAATCCTAGTCTTACCTCACCATTATCATTTGGGTTCAAATTTTTGTTTTAGTTTGATGAAGAATCCATAATAAAAAGGCTTGCCAATTGGCAAGCCTTTTTATTATTTCCATTTATAAATAAAATGGATTAAAATACCTTCCAGTGGGTATTTTTTTTTTACTTTTAGCGTATTAGCTTTACAAAAACTTATTTATATGAAAGGTATAAAAATTTGCATATTACTGGCTGTAGTTTTGGTAGGCTTAGCCTTTTCAAGTAATGCACAAACTACAGCAGTAGAGTGGTATAAAGCCGGTAAAACAGCCAGTGATGCAGCAAAATACAATGAAGCAACGGTTGCTTACGAAAAAGCAATAGCGCTTAATCCAAAATATACCGAAGCTTTATATGAACTGGGTTGGTGTTACAACGATTTAGAAAAATATGAAAAAGCAATATCATTTTTAAATAGAGCTGTTGCTATAAACCCTAAAAATCATTTGGCATATCAAGAGATTGGTTATGCGTACAAAAAACTAAAAAAATACTCCGAAGCTATTGATGCACTAAATAAAGCTATAGCCATAAAACCAACTTACGCAATGGCATACAAGCAATTGGGGGATGTATATGATTTAAAAGTTGAAAAATTAAAAGCAATTGAAACTTATAAAAAATGTATAGAAAACGACCCTAAAAATGAAAATGCTTTATATGGCATTGGATATAATTACAATGGGTTAGAGCAATATAATGAAGCTATAACTTGGCTTAATAAGGCTATAGAGGTAACACCTAAATATACCAGTTATAACGAAATTGGCTTTGCTAATTATAAATTAAAGCAAAATGATGCAGCTATTGCAGCCTATAAAAAAGCTATTGAAATAAAGAACGATAATGGTACATCCTATAAAGGAATTGGAGATGTTTATCGTAGAAATTATACACCGGCAAAAATTACCGATGCTATAGAGTACTATAAAAAAGCCATAGAGTATAATCCAAAAAGTGGAGGTTCTTATTATGGTTTAGGCTGGTGCTATAATGAACAAGCAAAGTATGAAGACGGTATTACACAATTAAAAAAGGCGCTTGAAATAGATCCAAAAATGACTGCGGCTTACACCGAATTAGGCTATGCACAATATATGAAAGGATACAATGCAGATGCACTTGCTACTTTTAACAATGGAATTAGTGTTGACAGTAAAAATTCGTTATGCCATTACTATAAAGGATTGGTTTATGTAAATCAAAAAGATAAAACAAATGCACAAAAAATGTATGATGCATTAAAAATACTAGATTCAAAACTTGCCGATAAATTATTGGTAAAAATTAATGCTTTGTAAACATCAATTATAAATCCATAATAAAACAGGTTTATCGGGTTTATCTAAATATTTTCTTAAAAAAGTTAAGGTAGATGGGCTTAACATTGGGCAGCCATAACTAAAACAAATAGGGTAGTTGTTAGTTTGAGGGCTATCGGGTACACAAGCATGCGAATGCATAACAACAGCCCTTTTAAAGGCGTTACTGTTACTGCTGTCTAAACCATACAATCTATAAGAATAGCCCCACATACCTTTATAAGCTGCCCCAATTTTATATCTTCCTAAAGATGTACATAAACTGCCATCTACATTACTAAAAACTAAGTTGCCATTTTTATCCCTTTTTTCGCTGCCGGTGCCATGCGATACAAGGCCTGTTTTTATAATACTGTCTTTTGCCAAATCGTATAAAAAAAGCCTGTTTTGATTACTCGGTTGACTCATATCTATCAAAATACAATATTTAGGATTGAATTTTTTTGATATGATATAAGATTTAGTTTGTTTGCAAAACTTTTTTCTCTTGCCACAACAGACGCTGCATTATAGGTATTGGTAGGATTAATTGCGGCCACTTTCAATGGCTTCTTTTCTTCTTTTTTAAATACAAAAAAATATAGACTTGCCAGTAGAAGAAAGACAAAGGCCAATAAAAAAGCCAGCTATTTTTTTTTAACGTTTATTTGTTTTTATAAAAATATGGAATCTGTTTTAAAAAAAGTATGTACATAAAAAAACACCCAATCGGGTGTTTTTTTAGTAATATTAAAATGTTATAGTAAGTCTAAGCTTTTGCTAAAAAAGTAGTATTAAACGGTAATACCATCGAACAATATGCTCCGATAGGCGAGGCATAAACGGCAAAAAAGCTACTACCGAAAGCAAAAATAATATCCAATAAAGGCCCGTTTTCTTTTTAGTTGTTTCCATTATTTTTTTTGCAAATATAGGGATAATCACAATTTTTAAACTACTTACAAGCTAAAAATCATCAAATTATAACAAATAAGTTAGATAACTTAATGTGTATATCCTACATTTTAGCAAAAGGTGGTATATTGCACGTTAATAATTACTTAACGAATGCTTGTTCATTTTTATATACGATTTTCAACCAAATTTGGCCAAACGATTTATGTGTGCGGAAATGTGCCCGAATTGGGCAATAATGACACGGATAAAGCTGTGCCGCTAAATTATTTAAATAATAATTTTTGGGATGGAGAAATAAATATTGAGGAAAAAAAACTGGAATCGCTGCAATATAAATATATATTAAAAGAGAGCGGGAAAGAAGACATTATAGAGTTTGGAGACGATAGACTTATTGATATACAGGCGTACAAAGGTTTAAATATTGATTGTATAGATACATGGCAAAGTACATCTGATTACAGAAATAATTTTTATACTCAGCCATTTCAAAATGTATTACTGCAGCATGGTACAAAAGCAAAGCCCATCGCAAAAAAAGCAAAACAATACACACATGAGTTTAAGATAAAAGCACCAATCTTAAATGAGGGAGAAGTGCCTTGTATTATAGGCTCGGCTGCAGAGCTAACCGGTTGGAGTACTATGAACCCAACTTTACTTACAAAAAATAATAATTGGTGGCAGGTAAAATTAAATTTAGAAAAAAGCCATTTTCCTGTTCAATATAAATATGGTATTTATAATACAAAAACCAAACAATTTGTAAAATACGAAGATGGCGATAATAGGGTATTAGCAGCTCCGCAACAACCTGCACAAAAAAATATTTTACATGATGGTTATGCCAACTTTGATAATGGTGTTTTTAGAGGTGCAGGTGTAGCCATACCTGTATTTAGTTTGCGAAGTAAAAATAGCTTTGGAACAGGGGAGTTTACAGATATTAAGTTATTGGTTGATTGGGCAAAACAAACCGGGTTAAAACTTATACAATTACTGCCTATTAACGATACCATTGCAACAAATACCTGGGCAGACTCTTATCCGTATGCAGCCATATCGGCATTTGCTTTGCACCCGCTATATTTAAACTTGCAACAGGTTGCAGGCAAAAACAACTTGTCTGTTATTAATCCATTACAAAAAAAGCAAAAGCAATTAAATGCTTTGACAGAGGTTGATTATGAGCAAGCAATAAAATTTAAATTATTGGCCATTAAAGAACTTTATCTGTTGCAAAAAGAGCTGCTTAAAGAAGATAAAGAATATAATAAATTTTTTAATGAAAACCGCCACTGGCTTATACCTTATGCCGCATTTTGCTATTTAAGAGATAAAAATAATACCAGCAATTTTGCAACTTGGAAAAGTAACAGTAAGTATACTCAAGCAGCAATACATCGCTTGGTAAGCCCAACACAAAAACATTATAACGAAATAGCTGTACATTATTTTACACAATATTATTTGCATTTGCAATTAAAAGAAGCAACGGCGTATGCACATAAAAATGATATAGTAGTAAAAGGCGATTTACCTATTGGTATTTACAGAAATAGCGTAGATGCCAGGTAGCACCGGAGCTTTATAACATGGATGCACAAGCTGGTGCACCACCGGATGATTTTGCTGTTAAAGGTCAAAATTGGGGGTTCCCCACATACAATTGGAGCAAAATGCAGGAAGATAATTACAATTGGTGGAGGCAACGTTTTCAGCAAATGAGTAATTATTTTGATGCCTTTAGAATTGACCATATACTTGGCTTTTTTAGAATTTGGAGCATACCATTAAATGCTGTTGAAGGTATTTTGGGCAAATTTGTACCAGCTTTACCCATTTATATTAACGAGTTTGAAGAAAAAGGCATACAGTTTAATTATGAACGTTTTTGTAAGCCATTTATAACCGATGCCATTTTGCATCAAACTTTTGGGGAAGATGTAGAGTATGTAAAAAATACATTCTTCAATGGCCTTCAACTTAAAGATGAATTTAATACACAACGTAAGGTTGATAAGTACTTTAAAGCAAACAATATTGAAAACGTAAAAATTAAGATTGGATTATTCGATATTATCAGCAATATTATTTTAATAGAAGAAGAAGGTTCAGACAGACAAAAATATCATTTCCGTATTGCCGTTGCAAACACATCATCTTACCAAAACCTTGATTGGAACACACAAAAACAATTGGAAGTTTTATACACCAATTATTTTTATCATAAGCAAGATGAGTTTTGGAAAAAAGAAGCCATGTATAAATTGCCGGCAATAAAGCATAGCACTAATATGTTAATTTGCGGAGAAGATTTAGGGATGGTACCGCATTGCGTACCGGAAGTTATGCAGGAGCTAAACATTTTGAGCTTAGAAATTCAACGGATGCCTAAAAATCCTAAAACAGAATTTTTTAATCCTAAAGAGGCACCATATTTAAGTGTGGTTACACCATCTACACATGACATGAGTACAATAAGAGGTTGGTGGACAGAAGACAAATCAAAAACACAACGTTTTTACAATACCATATTAAATCATGAGGGCCAAGCTCCTGAAACCTGCGCCACATGGGTAAACAACGAAGTGGTAATGCAACATTTATACTCGCCGGCTATGTGGAGTATTTTTCAACTACAGGATATTTTAGGCACAAGTGAAAGTTTAAGAAGAGAGAATGCTAACGAAGAACAAATTAATGTACCTGCAAAACCTAACCATTATTGGCGATACAGAATGCACATTGCTTTAGAAGATTTAATTAAAGAAAAAGCATTTAATACCGATTTTAAAAAAGCTGTTATTGAAGCTGGCAGGTAACTTTCAATAGCATAATTTTATGCTATGAACGTTTCTTACAAAACATACAACCTGCCATTTAAGCATCCTTTCACCATTTCCAAGGGTACTAAAACACATCAACCAACATTTGTTGTAGAGTTAGAGTACTTTGGCGTAAAAGGTTATGGCGAAGCTCCTGCTATTAGTTACTACAATATTCCCGTTGAAAAAATGATAGAAGACTTAGAGAGCAAAAGAATATTTGTAGAAAAATTTTCTTTCTCCGATCCGGAAAGATATTGGCATTATTTGCATCATCTTTTTCCAAAAAATAGTTTTTTGGTTTGTGCGTTGGATATGGCTGGTTGGGATTTGTATGGCAAACTAAAGAAAAAACAACTGCATCAATTATGGAATTTAGATATTACAAAAGCGCCACTAACTGATTTTACAATTGGAATTGATACAATAGAAAATATGGTTGCAAAAATGAAAGAACAACCCTGGCCAATATATAAAATTAAAGTAGGTGTAGATGGGGATATTGAAATGATACAGGCCCTGCGGCAACACACAAACGCAGTTTTTAGAGTTGATGCAAATGCAGGATGGACGTTGGAACAAGCCTTACAAAAAATACCTGTTTTAAAGGCATTGGGAGTTGAGTTTGTAGAGCAACCTTTAGCAAAAGACGATTGGGAAGGCATGAAGGAATTATACGCAAAATCACCATTGCCTTTAATAGCCGATGAAGCCTGTGTTTTTGAAGAAGATGTTGAAAAGTGTTTCAATCATTTTCATGGCATAAATATAAAACTTACCAAATGCAGCGGCATTACACCGGCAAGGCGTATGATTGCAAAGGCTAAAGAATTAGGGTTAAAAGTAATGATTGGTTGCATGAATGAAAGTAGCATTGGCACAGCCGCAATTGCCCAATTGGCGCCACTTTTAGATTATGTAGATATGGATGGCCCGTTGTTGCTAAATGAAGATATTGCAACGGGTGTTAGCTTTGATAATGGTAAAATTTTGTTTAATAATTTAGCAGGGTTGGGAGTAGATGTGAAAGATACTTTTTAGTAAATTTGTCATAAATAAATTGCCCTATATGTTTAAAATAAAGATTCCGTTACTACTCTTTATATGTACAAGTATATTTAATCAAATTACTGCACAAACAGAAAATACAGTAAAATTCTACAATATTATTAAAGATGACAGTGTAAGTATGTTTTTTAATGATCGGTATAGATTTACAGAGTTTGAGTGTTCCCAATATGTAAGATATACCAGAGTAGATAGCTTGGGCGATTTTTATCAGGGCTATGTTGACAGTGCAGTAGGAACAAATACAATATTTGGTAGAGGATTTTATTATGAAGGTTTAAAAAATGGTGTTTTTGAATGGTATTATAATAACGGAAATTTAAGATGCACCGGAAGTTACCAAAATGATTTGCCTATTGGTAAATGGATTTTTTTTTATAATGATGGAAAACCGGAAAGAACATTATTATTTACATCAGTAGATACTTTTCTTATAGATTTTTATGACAAGAAAGGAGAACTTGTTGTAGCAAATGGCAATGGAATTTTTAATGGCTTTGTAAATGCTAACGACAATTTGCAGGATGAAATTACAGCTTACGGTAGTATTGTAAATGGGAAACCTCATGGTAAATGGTCGTCTCAATATTACAATCAAATTTATACTAACGAAGTATTTGAAAACGGAAAATTTATTGAAGGAGGCTTCCCAAATTCCTCAATACCTTCCAATAAAAAATATGATAAATATTCTTTGTTAAATAATTTTATGCTATTTACATACATAAATAAATTGGAGATTTTTGCTTTAAGTAATTGCTATAAGAATGCTTCATCAAGAGGGATAAATAATTCATTTGATACAAAGCAATATAATCTAGATAATTTTAAATCTTTTGCAAATGATGCTATTAAACGTACCATTGAGAGCGATGGGAGAAATGGCAATTCAAGGGAATATTTAGTTGGTGAAAATAGATTGATAATAAGTTTTAGTGTTAATGATAAAGGAATTCCAGAAAAATTTGCACGACTATCTGGTTGGGGAGATCAATTTTTTTATCCAGTAACTCAAGCTCTTACAGCGCATGCAAAATTTCCGCCTAATATAACAAAAAAATATTTTCATTTAGTGCTTACATTAGATGGTGGAAATACTCTTGGGTATCGCTTTTTCTTCTCAGATAATCAGGACACATTTAGGTAATAAGATTATTGTTAATCTATAAAAAATCAGTAAGATTATTGCTGCATTAGCCTTATTCTCACATGCCATGTCAGCAAGCTAAGGACGTTGTGTTACATACAAAATCTGTCATAACTTAGGCAACTCCCTTACAGGAGACGTTGTTTGGAACTGGTTCTAAATACTACTAATAATCTCAAGTAGTTTTAAAGCATTAGCCTCATTATTATACAATTGCTGCAATATTTGCGTACGGCATTCAATATCATTTTTAATAATAGGTACAGAAATCAACTCTTCAATTCTTTTTAAAAACTCATCACCCGTGTTACAAGTGTAGCAAAGCTCTTCCAATCCGCTTCCTACTACTCCGGCAGTATTGGTTAAACAATGCCTTCCGATAAATAGTGCATTAATTAATTTTAATTTTACACCGGTGTTATTAAAGGATGGTAAAATATTTATTTGTGCATTGCTAATTAAATCATTCAACGCTGCATCGGTAGGGTTGGCAATAAGTTTTACATTAGTAAATAATTGAGTCTAGCGCACTAATTTTTTGGATGGATTTTTGCCTGCAATTATAAAAGGCACAGTTGTTTTGCTAAATACATTTTGCAATAGCCAGCTAACAGCTTTTTCGTTTTCATTTACACTTAAATTGCCCTGATATAAACAATAGGAGCCAACGCCATCTTTTATGGTAATAAAATTATGCTCCACAAATACAGGCAAAAAAATTATATTTTTTGCGTTAAATTCTTTTTATAAACCACAACATCTTGCTCACTTACCGCAATAAGGTTGGCTTTGTTGGCAATTATACTTTCATATTTTTTAAGCAACTTGCTTTCATGTAAAAAATACCATTTTTTTAAAATATTGGTTTCGTATTTAGCCAAATAATTGTAATAAGCAAACTCTGTATTGTGCAAGCGTACAAAAACTTGCCTGCCTGCAAAATGTTTTTAAAAAGATGGTAGGTGCAATGTATTCCTTCCAGCAAAATAGGGTAGTTGTCGTTGTTTAAATTTTGTAATAAAGTTTTTGCTTTTCGGGAGTTTACAATGTAGGGAATAGCTAAAGAAAAACCTTTTAACCCTGTATTGCGTTTGTAATAGGTTACTTCAACACAATATTTATTAAGCTCTGGTTGTGCTACAGCATCTTTACTAAAACAATGCAAATGTATTTTTATGCCTTGTTTATAAAGTGCTTGCAGTTTATAAAACAAATGTACCACACCGCCATAGTTTACCGGCCATGGTGTATCTAATGTTAGAATATGTAAATGATTATCCAAGTGGGTTTTTATAAAATTCAATCAATTTCTTTTCTTCAACCTGCCAGTTAAACTGTTCTCTTGCTTTTGCACAGTTTGCTTGTAACAGGCTATATTTTTCTGTGCTTGTTAATAATAAATTTATAGCATTTACAATAGTATCAATCTGTAAATCATCTAACAAAATAGCAACTTCGCTATATTCATTTATGCGTTTATATTCCGGAAAATTCATGGTTACCTGCGGCAAAAGTGCATGCATGTAATCAAAAAATTTATTGGCTAAAGAATAGTATTGATTTAAGCCATTGTTTTCTACTAAATTTACGCCAATATAGGCTTGCTTAGTAATTGCATCCAACTCGGCAGGTAATACTTTTCCTTTGAGTAATACTTTATGTTGCAAATTATTTTTCTCAATTAATTGTTGTGTTTGTTGCACAAAGTTTCCATCGCCGTAAATATGCAATTGTGCATCAATTTTTTGCATGGCCGGTATTAATAACTCTAACCCACGGGCTTCGTTAACTGCACCTTAGAGTATAAAATTATTTTACCCATTTTATCTTGTGTTACGGGTAAGGGTTTTAAAAATGTGGCATTCATCACCACCTCATATTCTACCTTATAAATTTCTTTAAAAACCTTTGCTATACTGTAACTAACGGTGTAACCATGTTTAAATTTTGGTACAAAAAATTGCTCTATCCAATGCCAAATTTTATACACTTTTGGTCGTGTTATAATTTCTTTTTGCTGGCTAAAATACTCATGAGCATCGTACACTAATTTTTTACTGCGTAGTTTTCCTGCAAAGTAAACGGGTAGCATCGTATCCAAATCAATACAGCAAAAAACATCTGCCTTTACAAAGAGTAAGTAAAAAAATAAGCGAATAGTATATTCGGCATAAAAGCCAAAACCTTTTGTAAAAAAACAGTGTAATCTTTTTTGGCTAAAAGGTTTTTGAACCAACGCAGGTGTGTTATTGTTTTTTACACCAAGCAATGTTACGGCATAACCATTTTGTACAAGGCTTGTGCAAATACGTATCATTCGTTGATCGTAATTAAGATTATTGGTAACTGTAAAAACAATATGCTTCAATGTTAAAGAGGTATTTGTTGGTATATTTTTTCAATGAAAGCTACACTTTTTAATGCCGATGCACCATCCGTTACAGCACTTTCATCTCCGTTAAGGGCTTTTACAATATTTTCGTAAACCTTATCGTGGTTGCTCATGGAGCCTTTATATTGCCCGTAATCGTTTGGTAAATTACCTGCTGCAAGATTTTGCACATCAATAAGCTGCGGATTTTGGTAAATCACTTCGTTCATATATTCTCCGCCCAACTTAATGGTACCTTTTTCGGCAACAATGGTTAACGAAACCTCATGATTTTTTTGAAATGCATTTACCGAATAATGTAATGTACCAATTGCGCCACTCAGCATTTTTACTGCAACTGCACCGGTATCTTCAAATTCTATTTGTTTTGCCCATGCATTTGTTCTAAAGCCGTTAACAGCCTCAACATCTCCCAAAAGCCAAAGTAAAACATCTATATAATGGCTAAATTGGGTGTATAAAGTACCACCATCTAAGACTAAAGTACCTTTCCAGGAATTAGCGTAGTAACTATCCGGCCTGTTCCAAACACAATTTAACTGAAAGCTAAAAATTTTGCCCAAGCCGTTATGTTCAACAACCTTTTTTAAAGCTGTAATACAAGGTGTATATCTCGACGATTTTACAATAAACAGCTTTTTATTGGCTATTTTGGCTGCTTCAATCATTGCAAGTCCATCATTGGTGTTAATGCAAATTGGCTTTTCGCAAAGCACATTTATGCCATCTTGCAGGCATAAAATTGAGTGTTGGGCATGTAAACCATTGGGTGTGCAAATTGCAGCTACTGTAATCTCGTTTTCGTTTTGCAAAAGCGATTCTATTGTATAGTAGGCTTTTGCACTATATTTTTGGGCAAGATGATCGGCTCTTGAAACGTCCGTATCGCATACTGCTACCAGTTTTCCAAGCTTTATTATTTGTTGTGCATGGCGTTCAGCTATCTTACCACAACCTATTATTACAAAGGAATTATTCATATTTTCAACAATATTCAAAAAAAAAAGGCAAATAGCCACGTAAAACACAAATTTTTATGTACTTTTGCAGCCGAAATAAAAGAAAAATAACAGTATCAATTCGGATACTTAAACAAAAAACAAGTAAATGTCTCATTTAACAATCGAAAAAAAAGCCGGCATTTTTGCCACTTATGGCGGTAAAGCCACCAACACCGGATCTATTGAAGGTCAAGTTGCATTATTAACAGAACGTATCAACCACATTTCTAATCATTTAAAAACCAATAAGAAAGATTTTTCTTCTCAACGTGGTTTAATGATGATGGTTGGTCAACGTAAGCGTTTATTAACTTATCTAAGCAAACACGACCTATCTGGTTACAGAAGTTTAATCGAAAAATTAGGTCTTCGTAAATAAATTATTCCAATTATGTTTTAATAAATAATTCCCAACTAAATTAATCTGGTTGGGAATTATTCGTTTTACATAAACTTTTCTCACCCTGTTTTTGGAGGATAATTTATTACAATTACACTTTCCAATAACATAACAAACAAATTAATATGTTGCAACCAAAATCAATAACATTTGATATAGGCGGCGGTAGAATGGTTTCTATCGAAACAGGTAAAATGGCTCGTCAGGCAGATGGAGCCGTTGTTGTACGCCAAGGCAATTGTATGCTTTTAGCTACCGTTGTTGCTAATAAAGAACCAAAAGAAGGACAAAATTTCTTTCCATTATCTGTAGATTATCAGGAAAAATTTGCTTCTGCAGGCCGTGTGCCGGGCTCATTCTTTAAAAGAGAAGCCAGATTAAACGACTACGAAATTCTTACATCAAGATTGATAGACAGAGCTTTACGTCCGCTTTTTCCGGAAGATTATTTATGCGATGTACAGGTTTTAATAAGCCTTATTTCAAGCGATGCCGAGGTTTTGCCGGATGCATTAGCTTGTTTGGCGGCATCTGCAGCATTAGCCGTTTCGGATATTCCTATTCAGGAAATTATTAGTGAAGTACGTATTGCACGTAAAAATGGCCAGTTTATTATTAACCCAAGTCGTACCGAATTACCCGAATGCGACTTAGAATTTATAATTGCTGCTACCGAAAAAAATATTATGATGGTAGAAGGCGAGGCTAAAGAGTGCCAGGAAGAAGATTTGGTAAAAGCTTTGGAAATTGCCCATGATGCCATACGTGTTCAAATTAAGGCGCAGGCCGACTTAAGAGCACAATTAGGCATTACAACCAAAAGAGAATACACCAAACCTTACAGAAACGAAGAATTGTACGAAAAAATTAGCGCCTTTGCTAAGGATAAAATGTATGCAATTTCTGCTTCGGCAAGTGCAAAACACGAAAGAAGCGATGCATTTGATGCTTTAAAGGCAGAAGTTAAGGAATTTTTAGGTGAAGAATTACCGGATGCTGATAAGGCATTAATTGGTCATTATTTTGGCGATTTGCAATATTATGTGGTAAGAGATATGATTTTAAACGATCGCAAACGTTTAGATGGAAGAGGGACGGAAGATATTCGTCCGTTAGATATGGAAACCAATATCTTACCAACACCACATGGCTCTGCTTTATTTACAAGGGGTGAAACTCAATCACTTACAACGGTTACCTTTGGTACTCCTTTAGACGAATTGTTGGTAGAAAGTGCACATAAATCGGATTACACTAAGTTTATCTTACATTATAATTTTCCTCCCTTTAGTACTGGAGAGGTAAAAATGATGAGAGGTGTTGGCCGCAGAGAAGTTGGGCATGGTAATTTAGCTATGCGTTCTTTAAAGAAAATGATGCCGGGTAGCGAATATCCTTATACCGTAAGAGTAGTAAGTGATATTTTAGAAAGCAACGGTTCATCATCCATGGCTACAGTTTGTGCAGGTTCATTAGCATTAATGGATGCTGGTGTTCCTTTACCTAAGCATGTAAGCGGTGTGGCAATGGGGTTAATTAAAAAAGACGATAAGTTTGCCGTATTAACCGATATTTTGGGAGACGAAGACCATTTAGGCGACATGGATTTTAAAGTAACGGGTACAAAAGATGGAATTTGTGGTGTGCAAATGGATATTAAAGTAGATGGTTTAAGTATGGATATTATGCGTCAGGCATTGGCACAAGCCCGTAACGGACGTTTACACATTTTAGATGCCATGTATGCTTGCATACCTGCACACAGAGCCGATGTTAAGGAACATGCTCCACGTATGGTTAAATTAATAATCGACAAAGAATATATTGGTGCAGTAATTGGGCCGGGTGGTAAAGTAATACAAGAAATGCAGAGAAACAGGCGCTACCATTAATATTGAAGAAGTAAATAATCAAGGAGAGGTAAGCGTATTCTCAGCATCTAAAGAAAGCCTTGATAAGGCAGTATCTTGGATTAAAGGCTTAGTAGCAGTACCAGTTGTAGGCGACACTTACGAAGGAACGGTAAAAAGCATTAAGGAATTTGGCGCTTTTGTAGAGTTTTTACCTAAAAAAGAAGGTTTGTTACATATTAGCGAAATAAGCTGGAAACGTTTAGATACCATGGAGGGTATATTTAAAGAAGGCGATAAAGTAAAGGTTAAATTACTTGATATTGATCAAAAAACAGGCAAATTTAAACTAAGCCGCAAAGCATTAATACCAAAGCCGGAAGCTCAACCAAAACCAGCACCAAAGGCTGATGGAGGAGAAGAAGCGTAAGATATAAAAGAAAGCCCTGATAATACAGGGCTTTTTCTTTATTTACAGGAATCTGAAGAAAACTAAACTTGTTATAAAATATGCTTAGCAATAACGATATTTTAAAAAAATTACGGGTAGCCTTATCATTAAAAAACGATGATATTATTGAAATACTGGCACTTACCGGTTTTAAAATTACAAAAGGTGCTTTAGGCGATCTTTTTCGTCACCCCGATCATCCCGGCTACGAGGAAGCCGGCAACCAAATATTACGTCATTTTTTAAACGGCCTAATTATTCATAAAAGAGGCAAGTTAGATGTGCCAAAAGAGGGTTTAAGGGATGAGGTTGATGAAAAGGAAGAGCAAAAGACGGAAAAAAAGAAGAATTTAGGTTGATTTTGTATTAAAATATCTTAAAAATCCATATCTTTGCCGCCCTCCCGAAATAATCGGGATTAAACATTTCCCACAAGGCTCAAAAAGTGTATTGCCATTGCAGTACCGCCAGTAGGGAGTAACTAAAAACAAGTTATACAATGCCAAAGGTTAAAACCAACAGTAGTGCTTAAAAAGCGCTTTAAAGTTACCGGTAGCGGTAAAATTACTTTCCAAAAAGCTTTCAAACGTCACATTCTTACAAAAAAATCTACCAAGCGCAAGCGTAATATGCGTAAAGATGGTGTAGTTGCCGATGCAAACATGCACTTTGTAAAAAGACTATTAGGTATGAAATAATTACCAAAAATTTGAAACAATAACTAATAACAATTCAATTAATTAAGATATGCCACGTTCAAAAAACGCAGTAGCGTCAAGAGCAAGAAGAAAAAGAGTATTAAAAGCTGCCAAAGGTTTTTATGGTAAGCGTAAAAATGTATATACCGTTGCTAAAAACGTAATGGAAAAAGGTTTAACGTACAGCTACGTTGGCCGTAAAATTAAAAAGAGAGATTACCGCACTTTATGGATTGCACGTATTAATGCACTGTAAGAGCAGAAGGTATTACATACAGCGAATTTATTCATAAATTAGCCAGCAAAAACATTGACTTAAACCGTAAGGTTTTAGCCGATTTAGCCATGAACGAACCGGAAACGTTCAAGAAATTGGTAGATTCGGTAAAATAGTTTTACAGAAATAAATTACAGAAAGACTGCTCAAATGAGTGGTCTTTTTTTATTCAGTTATCCATAGATAAAACTCTACGTATTAAACATTAAGTTACATTTGCACAAATATTTTTTATCCTTTAATTAAACGTGTAAATGAATAATACCTACAATGCCCTTGTGCAGCAAACATTTAACTTTCCTCAGGAAGACTTTAAGGTTAAAGAAAATTACTTGCAGTATAATAATTTGGATTTAAAAGCATTGATAGATAAATATGGTACACCCCTTAAATTAACGTATTTGCCCAAAATTGGCAATCAAATAAATAAGGCAAAGCAAATGTTTGCCAATGCTTTTAAAAAGCATAAATATGAAGGTAAATACAATTATTGTTATTGTACCAAGAGTTCTCACTTTTCGTTTGTGGTAGAGGAGGCTTTAAAGCACAACATAAATTTAGAAACATCTTACGCCTACGATATTGATATAATAAAAAAATTGTACGAACGTAAAAAAATTACCAAAGATATTTTTATTGTATGCAATGGCTATAAGCAAAAACCTTACACAAACCGTATTGCAGGGTTACTTAACAGTGGTTTTAAAAATGTAATTCCGGTTTTAGATAATGTTGATGAATTAGCAGCCTATAAAAAATCGGTAAAGGTTCCGTTTAATTTAGGTATAAGAGTAGCGGCAGATGAAGAACCTAACTTTCCGTTTTATACATCTCGTTTAGGTATTCGTTCAAAAGATATTTTGGAGTTTTATGTTGATCAAATTGAAGGTTATGAAGATAAGTTTCAATTAAAAATGCTGCACATCTTTTTAAATAAAGGTATTAAGGATGATATTTATTACTGGAGTGAATTAAACAAGGTAATAAACTTGTATTGCCAGTTAAAAAAGATTTGCCCCGAGTTGGATTCTATTAATATCGGCGGCGGCTTTCCTATAAAACATTCGTTAGGGTTTGAGTACGATTATCAGTTTATGATAAACGAAATTGTGCGTAATATAAAAGTTGCTTGCAAAAAAAGCAAAGTTCCCATGCCTAATATTTTTACAGAGTTTGGAAGCTACACCGTAGGAGAGAGCATGGCACATATTTATAGTGTAATTGGGCAAAAAATGCAGAATGATAAGGAAACCTGGTATATGATAGACTCTTCGTTTATTACTACATTGCCTGATACCTGGGGCATTGGCGAAAAATTTTTAATGCTACCCATTAATAAATGGCAAAACGAATACCAACGTGTTGTTCTTGGAGGTATTACTTGCGATAGTCATGACTATTACGACAGCGAAGAACATATTAACGAGGTGTTTTTACCCAAAGTAGGCGAAGGCGAACCTTTATATGTTGGTTTTTTTCATACAGGCGCTTATCAAGATCAAATTAGTGGTTACGGAGGTATTAAGCATTGCCTTATTCCTTCGCCAAAGCATGTAATTGTAGGCCACGATAAAAATGGCAAGTTGGTAGATTGGGTTTATGCTAAGGAACAATCGGCACAAAGCATGCTTAAAATTTTGGGCTACTAATTTTTTACTTGCTTTAGTTTGGGTTTAATGCCTTGGGTTTCGTATTTGGCATCTAAATAATATTGGCCGTTGCCGTTTTTCCAATAGCGATAGCCGTATTCGTTATCGTAATATAGCTCTCCTTCACTATTTGTCTTAGCTTTTTCAGAAGGTACGTTTATTACTTGTGGCGGATTGTAGCCTTCCGGTATCTCAACCTCATCTTGCCGTGTAACCAATTTTGTTGCAACATTTTTACTGCTGCATCCTGCAACTAAAACAGCTGCAAAAAATACAGTATAAAACCGCTTATGTAATTTAGTTTTTAACATACCAATCAATTAATACTTTTAAACTTCAATAAAAAGACCAAAAAATGCTAAAGACGTTTAACAAATCTATTTTTTTATTTCTTTTAACGATTGTTTGTGTTGCTCATGCAAATGCTCAAACCGCCGAAGATTCTATAAAAGCAGTTATTAATAAAATGTTTGTTGGTATGAAAGATGGCGATACCAATATGATAAAAGAATGCTTTACTGAAGGCGCCATTTTGCAAACATTTATGCGCCAGAAAGATGGAAAAACAGGCTTAACCAAAGAAACGGTAAGCGATTTTTGCAGGGCTGTAGCCGGCATACCAAAAGGAGCAGCCGATGAGCAAATTACATTTGGAGCAATTAAAATTGATGGACCAATGGCTGCTGTGTGGACGCCTTTTAAATTATATTTTAACGAAAAATTTTATAGTTGTGGTGTAAACTCTTTTCAATTGGTTAAACTTAGTGGAGAGTGGAAAATTCAATATATAATTGACACAAGGCGTACAAAAAATTGCGATTAAAAAATTAAACCCCTTTAAGACTAAAGGGGTTTTTTAAAACCAACTGTATGTATCAAACTAAAACTTTATTGAATAGTTATTTTTTTGCAGCAATTTTTGCTTCTTCTTTTTAGGAAGCTCCACTAAAAGTATACCGTTTTCGTATTTAGCTGCAATATTTGCAGCATCAATTTTTTCATCAACGGTAAAGCTGCGTTTAAATGATTTTAACGAAAACTCTTTTCTAATAGTTTTGTCTGTTTCGCTTACTTGCTCATCTTTCTTTTCGGCACTAATAGTTAAAATATTAGCATCTAATTTTACATTAAAATCGGTTTTATCAAAACCCGGTACCGAAAGTTGGATAGCAAAAGCATTTGCTTTATCTACAATATTTACCGGAGGAAAATGAAAAACATCTTCTCTCATTGTTTTGCCCAGTGTGGCCGGAAATTCGTTAAATAATTCGTTCATTAAGCCATCAAATGATTTTGCAAATGGATTGGTTGTTTTTACGAGTGTCATTGTTTATAAATTTTAAGTTTACTAATAATTGTTTAATTAGGTATTGCAAATGATATTCCAACCAAAGTTTTAAGTCTTTTTTACATTTATTTCAATAAAATAATGCCATTGTGACAAAATTATTTACTATTTAACGTCAAAATGACAATTTAATCTACTTTAAGAAGTGCTATAAACAATTAATCGAAATATTTGAATGTGTTATTAAGCTAAACTTTGTAATTTTGCAATTCATTCATAAATAAAAAACGGAAAAATGTATCCAGAAGAAATAGTAATTCCAATGAAAGAAGAGTTAACCGAAAACGGTTTTACAGAAATGTTAACTCCCGAAGATGTAGAAGAAAAATTAGGTAAAGAAGGCACAACTTTAGTGGTTATAAATTCAGTTTGCGGTTGCAGCGCAGGTACTGCAAGACCGGGTGTTTTAATGGCTGTAAATACAAGTGCTGTTAAACCAACACAATTGGCTACCAGCTTTGCCGGTTTTGATGTAGATGCTGTAAAAAAATTAAGAGAGCATTTATTACCATACCCGCCATCATCTCCATCCATAGCTTTATTTAAAAATGGCGAATTAGTGCATTTTATTGAAAGGCATAATATTGAAGGACGCAGTGCACAAATGATTGCCGAAAATTTAATGGGTGCTTTTGAGCAATATTGTAATTAAAAATATTATCGGCTGGTTACCGATAAGTAACCTTTAATGGGTTAGTAAGTATAATCCCCTTGCTTATGTAAGGGGATTTTTTATTTCCTCATTTTTTATTAATTATCTTGCAGCATATTCGTTTTTATTTTTTAATTATTAATTACAAAAATGTATCCCAATTTATATTATGTTTTTAAAGAGTTGTTTGGTGTAAAATGGCAATGGCTCCAAATTTTCAATATGTTTGGTTTAATGGTGGCCGTTGCTTTTATTGCAGCTGCAATTGTTATTAGTAAGGAATTGCAACGTAAAGAATTGGGCTTATTATCGCCAAGAGAAGAAATGATTACTGTGGGAAAACCAGCATCTGTATGGGATTTAGTAATAAACGGTTTGGTTGGTTTTATATTTGGATACAAATTATTTGGAGTAATTTTTAGTAAAACGGCAGATATAACTGCACAGGAATATATTTTTAGTAAGCAGGGCAATATTTTAGGTGGATTAGTACTTGCAGTATTATTAGCCGGTTTAAAATATTGGGATGCTGATAAGCATAAATTAAAAGAACCCGAAAGAAGAAGTGTACGTATTTGGCCTCATGACAGAGTAGGAGATATAATTGTACTTGGGTTAATATTTGGTATTTTAGGAGCTAAACTTTTGATGCATTTGAAAACTGGGATAGCCTTATTACAGATCCGATTGGAACTATTTTTTCGCCTGCAGGCCTTACATTTTATGGAGGTTTAATTTTAGCAGCAGCCGCTATTTTGTGGTATGCGTATAAAAGGGTATTAAATTAATTCATTTGGTAGATAGTGCTGCTCCGGCATTAATGATTGCTTATGCCATAGGCCGTATTGGTTGCTAAGGTAGCAGGTGATATGATTGGGGCGTTTACAACAGTGCCTATGTAAGCGATAGTGTAGGTAATGTACGCCTTGCACAGCCTAATGAGTACAGGCAAACGCTTGAAAAATATTCAACTTATTTTTTAGAAGGAAAACTGCCTGATACCAACAGGTATAATGGCAGAACAGCCAGTAGTTTAGAAACTGTAGGCAATATAAATTTTAAAGCTCCATCTTTTTTGCCAAAATGGATGGTTGCTTATACTTATCCCAAAAATGTAAATGCAGATGGTATAAAAATAGCCGGAGATACAGATGAGCACAATCGTATGTTACCGCTGCCCGTTTTTCCTACACCTTTTTACGAAACTGTACTTTGTACCATTTTCTTTTTATTACTTTGGGCTATACGAAAAAAAATAAAAATTGCCGGTGTAATGTTTAGTATTTACCTCATCTTAAATGGAACAGAACGGTTTTTAGTTGAAAAAATACGGGTTAACGATCACTATAGTACTGCAGGATATAGCTTATCACAGGCGCAAATAATAGCAATTTCATTGATAATTTGCGGTGCGGTATTAGCCAGTTGGAGTTTATATCAAAAGAAAATAGCTAATCTTGATTAACTTTATTATTATGAACCGCTTGCAGTGTAAACAGAAGGAGAAGTCTTAAAAATGACAAATAATTATTATTCAGATGTTGTTATGAATATTGATCAAACAGAATCTACTATACAACTAGGAAATGCTTGGTCTGTAAATTCTCAAACCCAAGCCGTTTTTTTAATTAATTTATTTACACTCGGTATGATAAGTCCAGTCTGGAAAACTAATATCAATCTATCTTCAGCAATGGACTTAACATTAGGTTCTAAGCAATCTGCCAAGCGTTTTATTGAAAAAAAGGTTGTAGAAAAAGTGATTTTAAAATAAAGTTTAGGTATGGATGAAGAAATAAAGAATTACCGCAGTTCTCTAGTTACTGCAATAGGTATTATTTTAGGGTTTGTACTTGGTTTTGCAGCTACATGGGCTACTCAGCCGGTAGCACAAACCGATTGGTCAGATTACGTAATTGGATTAGGTTTATTAATTAGTGTGGTGTTACAAATAATTGCTTTATATCGTATTTTAAATAATAATTTTCCAAGGGATAAAGCCGGAAAATACTATCAAACTACATTACGTTTTTTTATTTGCGGCTTATGCGCTGCATTTGCCGGAGTGCTAATATCTATTTTTCAAACAATTTTTAGCTGAATGGCATGAAAGTTTTTCTGGCAATACTTATAGCACTAACTTTTATTATGAGTACCTGTAATCACACAAACTCAAATGGAAAAAATACTACAAATAGCATATCGAAAGATAGAATGTTGCTTGTCTTGTCTGCACCTTCGGTGCATGATGACTATTATAGAAAAGCATTTTCGCAAATTGTAGATTTTCAAATAGCGTATGCAAAAGCTATAATAGGAAACGATAATGTTATTGTGCTGGTTGATGCCGACACAAAAAAATACTATGAAAACAAATTGCCTGATGATGTAATATTAATTGCAGATGTATATGATATTTGGATGAGAGATTTTACAACTGTAAATCCAATACAACCTGTACAATTTATGTACACATGGGCATCAATGTCAAAAAAACAAAGCAAAGATGTACAAGCAAGCTTTAATGCTTTTGCAAATAACTATAAGATAGAACGAGAAAAAACCAACTTGCTGATTGATGGTGGTAATATTGTAGATAATTATAAGGGTAAAATAATTACAACATCAAGGTTTATGGAAGATAACCATCTTTCGTATGAGCAAGCTAAGTTGCAACTTAAAGAATTGTTTAAGGCTACTGAAGTTGCTATACTTGAACCTGATGAGCCAGTGTTAGCTCACTCCGATGGAATGGTAAGTTGGGTAGAAGAAAATACTTTATTGGTAAATAATTATGCAGATAAACCTGATTTTAGAAAAGAAATTTTTGCAGAACTAAAAAAATCTTTCCCCAATACTAAAATTCTTGAAATGCCGGTTGGTTATAAAGTTAATAAACCCGGCGAGTGGGAGGGTTTTGAATCAGCCTGCGGTGTAAATGTAAACTCAACGGTTACATTTAATAATATTTACGTACCTACTTTTAATATGCCACATGAAAATGAATTTTTAACATATTAAAAGCGAACACTACTAAAAATGTAATAAAAATTAATGCCGGGGCTGTTTGCCCAATGGGTGGCAGTATTCGGTGCTTAACTTGGCAACTCACTAGCTCCAATGCCGAAAAACTAATAGTAGCTGCCAGAGAAAAGTAACATAGTTTACTATTCATCATTTTACCACTCTTCCCAAAATATTACCGTTCATTATGTTGCCATGTACTATGTAAAACAAAGTACTTACTTTTGTTAAGTAGTAATCAATATTGATTATTAATTTTATTAAAGTATAGCAGCTCTACAGCCATGGAGCACCAAAACAAAAAAGTATAGTCATGAAAAAACAATTATTAAGCCTTTTGGCTTTTGCCGGTTTTGCTTTTGCAAGCCAGGCCCAAACCGCTACAGGCGGCAAAATTTTAGGTAGTATTAAAGATGGAGGAATTCAAAAAATAATAGATGCCGCCAGTGTTTCCCTTTTAAAAGCACAGGATTCGAGTCTTATTAAAATTGCAGTAACTGATAAGGAAGGTAATTTTTTATTTGAAAACTTAAAAGATGGTGATTATTTAGTTTTAGCTACATCGGTTGGGCATGCTAAAACATACAGTCAATCTGTAACCATTAATTCATCTGCTCGAAACCAGCAAATTGGAACATTACAATTGGTGCAAGCAGGTAAAAATTTAAAAGAAGTGCTTGTTACCGGTAAAAAGCAATTTATAGAGCGTAAAGCCGATAAAACCATTATTAATGTAGATGCTATGATAAGCAACACAGGTAGCACAGCATTGGATGTGCTGGAAAAATCGCCTGGTGTTACGGTAGATAAAGACGGCAATATTAGCCTTAAAGGAAAGCAAGGAGTAATGATAATGATTGATGGTAAGCCTACTTATTTATCTGCACCGGAAGTATCTAATATGCTGCGTAATATGAGCAGTAACCAATTAGATCAAATTGAAATAATGACCAACCCTTCGGCAAAATATGATGCAAGCGGCACGGCCGGATTAATTAATATAAAAACAAAAAAAAATAAGCAAAAAGGATTTAATGGAAGCATTACGGAGGCCTACGGACAAGGGTTTTATTCAAAAAATAATAATAGTGTATCACTAAATTATAAAAACGGGAAATACAATGTGTTTAGCAACTTTGGTTCAAACTATCGTAAAAGCTATAACGATTTATACATTTTACGAAAGTTTAAAAATGCCAACGGTTCAATAAAATCTATTTTAGAACAAAATGCGTACAAAACCAATACCAATAAGAGTTTTAATGCTAAAATTGGCGTAGATTTTTTATGCAACTGCTAAAACTACTTTAGGCATTGTAATAACAGGTATTACTTCAAAAGATATTCAACCAAGTATTAACACTACTTATTTCGAAAACAATATGATTGCTTTGGATTCTATTGCAGTTTCTAACAGTGATGTACCCAACAAATGGAAAAACGGATCAGTTAATTTTAACTTTCGTCATCAATTTGATAGTACCGGAAAAGAGATAACTTTTGATTTCGATTATTTAAACTATAGGGCAAATAAAAAATCACAATTAGATAATATTTACTATAACAGCAATTGGCAGCTAAAAGGTAGTGATTATTTAATTGGCAATCTTCCAACAGATATTAATGTATATTCGGCTAAAGTAGATTTTACATTACCCTTAAAAAAAGGGATAAAAGTAGAAACGGGCCTAAAATCCAGTTTTGTAAATCCTAAAAATACAGCTGCATATTATAATATTATCTCCAATAAAGAAGAGGTAGATGTTAATAAGACAAATAATTTTAATTATAAAGAAAATATAAATGCTGCATATATAAATCTATCTAAAGAAATAAAAAAATGGAGCTTACAAGCTGGTGTACGTATGGAAAAAACCAATAATAACGGTTTTCAATTTGGCAATCCCATAAGCAAAGATTCAAGTTTTAAAAATAGTTATCTTGGGTTGTTTCCAAATGCATTTTTTAATTTTAATGCCAGCGAAAAAAATCAATTTTCATTTTCGTATGGACGCAGAATTAAACGTCCGGATTATGAGGATATGAACCCCTTTTTGTATTATATTGATAATTACACATACGACCATGGGAATCCGTTTTTAAAACCATCAATTGCAAATGTTTTGAGCTGTCGCACACTTATAAACAAGTAGTATCAACCAGTTTAAACTATACGCATACCGAAAATTTATTTACGGCTGTATTTACACCAAAAGGACAAGCAATTGTTGTATCACAAGATAATTATGGCAGATCTAATCAATTAACTTTTTCGGCAAATGCTCAATTAAAACTGGCTAAATGGTGGATGGCTATTCCATATTTAGAATTAGATTACGGTCATTATACCGGAAACTTTCCTGCACAAAAAATTGATATAAATGCTACAACTTTTTTAGCAAATATTACTAATCAATTTACTTTTAAAAAGGGCTGGAGTGCAGAGTTGTCAGGCTTTTACCGTACAAAAGGAATAGAAGGACAAATTGTGGTAAACCCTTTAGGGCAATTAAATGCAGGTTTGCAAAAGCAGCTTTTAAAAAACAAACTAACGGCCAAACTTAATATTAGAGATATACTTAATACCATGCAACCAAGTGGGTATCTTAAAATAACAAATACCGATGCCAGCTTTAGCCAGCAAAGAGATAACAGAACTATAACCATTAGTTTATCGTATCGTTTTGGTAAACCAATTAAAAGGCATTCAAAAAGAAAAACAGGAGGTGCTGGTGATGAGCAAAACAGAATAAAGGGAGGAAATTAAATTGAATTGAAGTAAAAGCCAAAGTAATTTTCGGCTTTTACTTTTATAAAAACAATTGACCTAAGTAATGAGACAAGTAGTAAAATATATCACATTTTTTTTGTTATTTCCATAATTCACATATGCTCAGCAAAATCTACAAAATTCAATCTACTAAACAAGATATTTTTTAAAGTTTAATGACGATACAATTGTGTGGCGATTGGAGCCTGAAAAAAAGCTTGATGTATTTTATATTGGAAGCACATTGCAAGCAAAAAAAACTTGGTTTATAACTGATGTTGATTCAATTTATTTTGATGTACAAGCAGGGAAAAAATATGACTTTATAATTCAATACAATAATCAAAATTGTTATACTCGTATTGTTGCATTAAACAACCCTATTTTATTAAACAGGTATGGTGGCTTCGCAATTTTTTTATTGTATTATTTGTTTTGGTATTTATTTTATAAAATCTGCCAATCTCCTATAAAAAATTATTTATTTTGGTATAATAATACCAGCATTATTTCGGATATTTACCTTTATTGCAGGGTTTATACACGGTAGTTATAATCACTCTAAAAATGCGGTGAGTGATTTAGGCGAAATAGGTTCATCTTCCGAAATTGTAATGGCGATTTTTACTTTTATAATTGCTATATGTTCAATGATTTTTTCTGTTGGTTTTTACAAAATTAGTAAACATAAAAAACTAAGTGTACTACCAGCTATTTTAAGTTTTGCTATGGCTATTTCTTTTTTGTGGGCGGCTATTTTTCCAGCAGGGCATCAATTGCATGGCACTTTGGGGCCTTTGCCTGCTTTTATTATTTTAGGAACTTTATTATTAATTTTTCTTTGGAAAAACAGTGAGCAAAATTTTAGCATTAAATTATGGAGTGGTATAAGTGCATTACTTATGTTGCTTTTTGTTTTACGATTTATTCCAACAATGCAACAACAATATGAAGGGGCTATACAGAGAACATTATACACAGGGTGGAGTGTTTGGTTCATTACGTTAAGTTTGT
>JADKIE010000006.1 GCA_016721385.1 Chitinophagaceae bacterium
TGGATCGGTGCAAAGTGAAATATAAGGGACTTTTGCATCGGCCAGTTGCGATAGTTTGCCCGATGTTTTTGCCAGTTGCATGAGCGAAAATGCGCTTTCCATCATACGGGCTCCACCACTTTTATTTATGATCATAAATGGAATGCGATGCTGTATGCAATAATCGCAGGCCCGGCTAATTTTTTCGCCCATTACACTGCCAAGGCTACCACCAATAAACTCAAAATCCATACAGGCAACTACTAAGTCGTAGGTATTTACTTTACCATGTGCTACGGTAATAGAGTCGTGTATGTCTGTTTTGGCGTAAGTTTCTTCTAAGCGTTGCTGGTAAGGTTTTAAATCTATAAAATGTAAATAATCTTTAGATTTAATGTTGGCAAACAACTCGGTATATTGATTATCGTCAAAAATAATTTCAAAATACTCTGCACTGCCAATGCGATGATGATGCTCACACTTTGGGCATACAAACTGATGCTCATGTAACTCTGTTACTGTACAGGTATGTATTTACAAGAAGGGCATTTTTCCATAAGCCTTCCGGGTGCATCTTTTTATCTTTTGTAGAGGTAAGTATGCCTTTACTTATGCGTTTAAACCAATTTGATTTATGCAGTCCTTCAGTTGTATCATCACCTGCAAGGCTGGCATCAAAATCTTCATCTTTTTTCATACTACTAAACGTCTAAATTAAGAGTTTCTATTTATGCAATTTAAATCTTCAAAAGCAACTTCTAAGCGCTTAATAAAACTTTCTTCTCCTTTGCGTAACCATACTCTTGGGTCGTAATGTTTTTTGTTTGGCTTATCTGCACCTTCCGGATTACCCAATTGGCCCTGTAAATAGGCTTCATTCTTTTTGTAATTTTCCATTACACCTTCCCAAAATGCCCATTGTAAATCAGTATCAATATTCATTTTTATAGCACCATAGCTTATGGCTTCACGTATTTGATGTTGTGGAGAGCCGCTACCACCGTGGAATACAAAGTAAACAGGCTTTGAACCGGTTTTTAATTCACGTTCAATATAATCCTGACTGTTTTTTAAAATTACCGGAGTTAATTGTACATTACCCGATTTATAAACACCATGCACATTGCCAAAAGCAGCAGCAATTGTAAACAATTTTCCCTACCTTGCTTAACTCCGGTATAAGAGTAGGCTACATGCGCCGGTTGCGTATATAATTTTCGTTATCTACATCACTGTTATCTACACCATCTTCTTCGCCACCTGTTACACCTAATTCTATTTCAATGCTCATACCCAAAGGCGCCATACGTTTGTAAAATTCAACAGAAGTTGCAATGTTCTCTTCAATTGGCTCTTCCGATAAATCTAACATATGAGAGCTATATAAAGGGCGACCTTTTTCTTTAAAAAATTGTTCGCCGGCATCAATTAAACCGCTAACCCAGGGCAACCATTTTTTAGCAGCATGGTCGGTATGCAAAACAACCGGCACTCCGTAATATTTAGCCACGTTATGAATGTGTAATGCACCCGAAACACCGCCGGAAATATTGGCCTGTCAATTATCATTTGGCATACCTTTTCCTGCTATAAATTGAGCACCACCATTCGAAAATTGTATAATTACCGGAGAATTTACTTTTGCAGCTGCTTCTAATGTGCATTAATGGTATTTGTGCCAATAGTATTTACTGCAGGTAGTGCAAACTGATTATCCTTTGCATCGTTATATAAAGCTTCTAACTCGGCACCAAATAAAACGCCGGAACTGTATTTACTCATAAATTAGTTGTTTTTACAAAAGTAAGAAAGTGGGGGCATTATTAAAAGTAAAGTAGGGGGCATGTATAAATAAAAAAACTTCTAAGGAATTAACTAAGAAGTTTAGAATTTTTTAACCAACCAAGCACAGTCGGTTCTTTCAGGATTGTGGTTAGTTTTCTTTTGGAAAACTAGTTGTCACATCAAACAGGTTAAAATCACTTTATCCTGATTTCAGTGGTTTTTTGGTTTTGGCCATCATCGCTTTTTAGGGCATAGGCCAGATATTGGTTTTTTTGGTCTTTCGGCCATTATCGCTTTTTAAGGCATAGGCTTTAGGAATTGGTTTTTGGTTTGCCATTATCGCTTTTTAGGGCATAGGCTAGATATTGGTTTTTTCGGTTTTTCCGCCATTATTGTTTTAGCAATGCCGGCTTTAGGAATTAGTTTTTTTATACAATATTTAAAGAACTAAAAATGAAGTTGACTGATATTGGATTGTTTGTTGGTTCTTCACAAACATTGGATTTAAGCTTTTTGGCTTTTTCAGGATTTTTTGGATAATGACTGATATTTAACTCTATCAATCCTTCAACACAAAGATGCAACATGTAAGGACAGTGTGCAAGAGCAATACTTCTCTTTTTTGCTGGCAGAGGAAATACAGTTATGTTAGTAGATTGACTAAACTATATAAAGGAAAGATACGAGACTGATTATCGTAAAAATACGTATGATATTATGTAAATAACTACAAACAAAAACTGCACTCTTTAATAGAATGCAGTGTGGTATTGATTTTTATGAATTTTATTTACTTACTTAGGCTTTGTATAATATCATACTTTGTAACTATATGATAAGTACCACTTTCGTCCTTACTAAGTACGGCACTGTTTTCTTTATTGATAAAAGTGCTTAATCTTTCTACCGGAGTTTCAAAAGAAACCTCGGGATAAGCCTTTTCCATTACATTTTGTATGGGTTGATTTTTAACATCGGAGTCGTTTAATATCTTGCCAAATAAGCCACTTTCTGATATTGCGCCAATGTTATTTCCGTTTTCAATTACAGGTATATTTTCTATATCGTATTTCTTCATTAACGTAATGGCTTCCATTACGGTTTGGGTAGGAGATACTGTTATCAAGTGTTTAGAGCCTCGGCCATTTATTACATCTTTAAAGGTTTTTACATCTAAAAATCCTCTTTCCATCATCCATTCATCGTTATATACTTTACCTACATAGCGGCTGCCATGATCATGAAAAATAAGTACTACCACATCATCTTTGGTTAACTCACTGCTCATTTGTATTAAGCCCTGCAATACACTTCCTGCACTGTAACCGCAAAACATGCCTTCTTCTTTTGCAATACGCCTTGCCATTACAGCGCCGTCTTTATCGGTAACTTTTTCAAACTTATCAATATACTGCATATCCTAGTTTTGGGGTACAAAATCTTCGCCAAAACCTTCGCTTATATACGGGTAAACCTCTTTTTGATCCAACTCACCCGTTTCAAAATATTTTTTAAGTAATGAGCCATAACTATCTATAGCCCATACTTTTATATTTGAATTTTTTTCTTTTAAATATTTACCTGTACCTATAATTGTACCTCCTGTACCTGTTGCTACAACAAGATGTGTTACTTTACCTTCAGTTTGCTCCCAAATTTCGGGACCAGTTTGTTCGTAATGAGCTAAACGGTTGGCCAAATTATCGTATTGGTTTACGTACCAGCTATTTGGAACCTCTGTTGCTAATCGTTTAGAAACAGAGTAGTAACTTCTTGGGTCTTCTGGCTCAACATTGGTAGGGCACACAATAACCTCGGCACCAACTGCTTTTAAAATATCGGCTTTTTCTTTACTTTGTTTATCGGTTGTGGTAAAAATACATTTGTAGCCTTTTACACAAGCTGCCAACGCTAAACCCATACCGGTATTGCCACTTGTGCCTTCTATAATAGTGCCGCCGGGTTTAATTTTCCCTTCTTGTTCGGCTACTTCAAGCATTTTAAGCGCCATACGGTCTTTAATGCTGTTGCCGGGATTAAAATACTCTACCTTGGCCAGTACAGTACAAGGTAAATTTTTAGTTATTTTATTTAGTTTAATAAGTGGCGTATTGCCAATAGTTTCTAATATGCTGTTAAGCCACATGGTAAATCGTTATTTAGGCGGCAAAGGTAATTAATTGAATATAATTGGCCTTATTGTTTAATTACCTCTATGGCTTTCTTTATTTCGGCATCGTTCATATTATGCACTTCAAAATAGCCATCGTTGCGCCAAAGCTGCCTTGCAATGGTAGATTTTATGCTGGCAGTAAGCCTGTTTTTTTCTTTTGCAGAAATATTGGTCAAGGATACAGAATCTTTTGCAGCACTTGACACAAACTGTTTCCAATCGTTATCGGTTAATGTAAAATTATTGCCAAATCTTTCGATGATTTATAGGCACTTAAAGCCGTTTTATTTTGCAAAGCATACAAATAGGCGTAATCGGCAATTAAGCCTTTATCCATTACCTGAGCCGATGTTTTGCCAAAGCCACTGGTATCTAATGCAACAAAGTAATCGGGGGTAATGCCGCCGCCATCATAAACCGTTTTACCATTTTTGGTTTTAAAGGCTTTGTTTTTATCGTGTTTTATGCTATCGGCAAATTGGGTTTCACCATTTTTAAAGCGATCATTTAATTCGTCGTAATAAGCGGTTTCGCCATTTTTGTACGATCGTTGTATACTACGCCCAATGGGCGTATAATACCGGGCAATGGTTAGGCGTAATGCACTGCCATCACTAAGGTCAAACTGATCTTGTACAAGGCCTTTGCCAAATGTTCGTCTGCCAACAATGGTTGCTCTATCCCAATCTTGTAATGCGCCAAGTAAAACTTCACTGGCACTTGCACTATGTTCATCTGCCAAAACAACCAAATTGCCTTTTTCAAATTGGCCTTGCCTGCGGCAGCGGTACTCTTTTTTAGCAATATGCTTTCCTTCGGTATAAGTAATTAATTTATCGCCTTCTAAAAATTCATCGGCAATTTCAATAGCTTCTTCTAAAACGCCGCCGCCATTGCCTCGTAAGTCAAAAATAAGTTTTGCATGCCTTTATTATTTAGCTCCGTTAAGGCAGTCATAAACTCTTTGTAAGTTGTTTGCGAAAACTTATTTAAACGTATATAGCCTATAGTGTTATCCATCATATAGGCAGCATCAATACTTTTTAAAGGGATAACATCTCTTGTAATTGTTGCAATTTTGGTTTGATTGTTACGTAAAAACGAAACGGTAACTTTTGTGTTTCTGTTGCCTCTTAAAAGGGTTCTTATTTTGTCAGTATCAACTTTTTTGCCTGCAATTATACTATCGCCAACTTTTATAAATTTATCGCCTACCTCAATGCCTGCTTTTAAACTAGGGCCATCTTTTAATACATGCACAACATTTAGTGTATCATTCATCATATTAAACTCAATACCAATGCCAAAAAATTTGCCTTCTATATCTTCATTAATATCTTGTAAATCCGGTGCCGGTATAAAACAGAATGCGGATCAAGTTTATTTAACATAGCCTGAATGCCGGTATCGGTAATAGAATCTATTTTACATCATCTACATATTTGGTTTCTATTAAATCCATTATTTCCTGTATGGGCCTTCTTTTTTCGGTGCTAAAAAAGTTTCTTCCGGAGCATATTATCCCTCATTTATAACCTAAATACATGCCAACAGCCATTGTAAGGCTAAATAAAAGGCAACCAAACTTGTACTTTTTGTTATTCATGCTGCAAAGATAATTTTTTTAACTGCTAACCGCTTAAACCATAATTATCTATTCAAAAAATGGCTAACTTTAATTAAAAAATACCATGTCCATAAAACTAATTGCCGATAGTGGTTCTACCAAAGCAGAATGGTGTGTTTTGGATGGCAAACGTAAAAAACTAATTACTACACAAGGTTTAAGTCCATATTTTTTAACATCGGAGCAAATACACTTTATTTTAGAGCACGAGCTATTGCCCAAACTTAAAAATTATAAAATAGACGAAGTGTTTTTTTACGGCACAGGATGCAGTAACCCTGCCAATGTAAAATCGGTTAAAACTGCAATATCAAAGGTTTTTGCAAAAACTAAAATATATGTAGATCATGATTTAATGGGTGCAGCCAAAGCACTTTGCGGCCACAATAAAGGCGTAGCATGTATTTTAGGTACCGGTAGTAACAGTTGTTATTATAACGGAAAAAAAATAGTAAAAAATAGTCCCGGTTTAGGTTATGTTTTGGGAGATGAAGGTAGTGGTGCACATTTGGGCAAAAAAGTAATTCAGCATTTTTTGTACAATACCTTTGATGAGGATTTAATGGACAGATTTAATGCGAAATTTAATACAAATAGTATTGAAATATTAAATGCTGTTTACAAGCAGCCTTTGCCTAATCGTTACCTGGCATCTTTCGCCATTTTTTTGGTAGAAAACCGTGGCCATTACATGATTGAAAATATTATAGAGGATAGTTTTAATGATTTTTTCTTTAATCATGTATATAAGTATCGAGAAAGTTGGTTGATGCCTATAAATTTTGTAGGCAGTGTTGCTTATGGCTTTAAAGATGTATTAAAGGAAATGTGTAATACATACGAACTACAATTAGGTGCCGTAATTAAAAAACCAATGGACGGATTAATAAAGTATCATAGCTAAAAAATATGGAGTTTAAAAGAATAACGGAATCAGAGTCGATTTATAATCATCTTGAAAAAATGACGGTTAGTGAGCTACTCACTAATATTAATAAAAGAAGATGCCACAGTGCCGGCAGCAATTAGCAAGGTTATTCCTCAAATAAGCTTTGGTGCATGTAATTGTAGATAAAATGCTAGTGGGAGGACGTTTGTTTTACATTGGAGCAGGTACAAGCGGCAGGCTGGGTGTGGTAGATGCAAGTGAGTGCCCACCAACATACGGTGTGCCTTACGGCTTAGTGGTAGCTATTATTGCCGGCGGCCAAAAGGCTATAACCGAAGCGGTAGAATTTGCAGAAGACGATATGGAGCAAGGCTGGAAAGATTTGCAAGCGCATAAAATATCAGCAAACGATGTTGTAATTGGTATAGCCGCCAGCGGAACTACACCTTATGTAATTAGTGCTTTAGAAAAATGTAAAGAAAACAATATACTTACCGGAAGTATAAGTTGTAACCCAAACTCTCCTTTAAGTGCAGCTGCTAATTTCCCTATTGAAGTAGTTGTGGGGCCCGAGTTTGTTACCGGTAGCACCCGAATGAAAAGTGGAACAGCTCAAAAATTGGTGCTTAATATGATATCTACTTCTGTAATGATACAATTAGGCAGGGTAGAAGGTAACCGAATGGTAAACATGCAGCTATCCAACGAAAAACTGGTAGACAGAGGTGTAAAAATGGTGATGGAAAAGCGAAATATGACTGATTACGAGGAAGCCAAAAAACTCCTTTTACAACAAGGAAGTGTTAAAAAAACATTATTAAACCACCATTCGTAATTTTTTTTTGGAAATGGTTGTGCAAATTTCGTAATTTAGGAATCTAATTCATTAACTAAAACACTCCTCTTATGAATTTTAAATTTTTACTTACTACAACATTCATTGCAAGTTCTTTTTTAGCTACAGCGCAAATGCCGAAAAAACTATGCAATTACCGGCAGCTCTGCTAACAAATTTTTTTGGGCAAACATTAAACAAGTAGATTTAACAACAGGTAAAGTGGTTAAATCGCTTTATGATGCAGATGCATCTGCTTTTAAAATGAATTATGCCAATGGCAAGCAAGCTGCCAATCCGCAAGATGCAAAACCTACGGTATATGGTGTAGCTGCTGCAGCTTTGGATACAAGGCATAACCGTTTGTATTTTGCCCCAATGCATTTATCCGAAATTCGTTATTTAGATTTGGATAACAACAATGCCGAGTTTACAGTAGTTAAGCAAAATATTATTGCAGCGCCTGCGGTATATCAAAGTGAAGAAAATCACCTTACCAGAATGGTAATTGCTGCCGATGGTTATGGATATGCCATTACCAACGATGCCAATCATTTAATACGTTTTACAACGGGCAAAACTCCAGTGGTAGAAGATTTAGGTGCATTAGTGGATGCTGAATCCAATAAATCAATATCTATACATAACAAGTGTACAAGCTGGGGTGGCGATATGGTTGCCGATGCTTTTGGTAAATTGGTAATTATTTCTGCCAACCATCACGTATTTAGTGTGGATGTAAACAGCCGTGTAACTACTTACGATGGAGCTATAACCGGCTTACCAGGCACATACACAACAAATGGCGCTGCTGTTGATGCTGATGGTAATATAATAGTATCAAGTGCAGTAGTTTTTGAAGCTTTGTATAAGGTAGATGTAAAAACTTTGGTAGCAACAAAGGTTGAAAGTAACGAAACTCCTTTTAATGCTTCTGATTTGGCTAATGCTAATTTTCTTTCTCAAAAAGAATACAATGCTAAAAACAAGTTTTCAATTACTGCACCGCCATTATATACGGATGTAATTTCCGGCAGCTCTAAAGTGTTCCCTAATCCAGTAACAACCGGCGAATTTAAAGTGTTATTTGATGGACAGGATTTGGGTAATTATACCATTACGGTTACAGATCTTTCGGGCAGAATCATTTTAACAAAAGCAACAAATATTGGCGCTAAAATGCAAACCGAAACAGTGCAATTAAAATCAACTCTTGCAAAAGGTATGTATTTAGTTAAGGTTACCAATGCCGATAAAAAACAAATTTTCACAGAAAGAATCGTAGTTCAATAAATTTTAGGGTTAAGTACCTAAGGCCTGTAGCGAAAGTTGCAGGCTTTTTTTTGCCTTGTATATGATAAAAGTAAAAACAATTCCTATTCCATCTCCTTTTGAGAGGAAGTGGTGTGAGGTTAATTGTTAAGGTCTTTTATCATTTCGGTTTATTCATTTATTTTGCGTTAAATTTTTGTGTTTGCAAGATATAGAACCATACTATAATTGGCGCCATTTATACGCTGCCGAAGAAGATCCAAAATCGCCATTTTACGGCAGAACTTATAGTGAGTTTGAGTTTTCGCAAACTGTCTATAACTATTATATTCATCCGCAATGGGACTTTTTTGGCAGCAGAACCCTTTATTTAAAAATGCTTTTTGTAGATTATGAGCAAGGCTACGCCATCATTGAATTACTTGGCGAATGGAATGATGCCATTGAAAACGATATAATGACATTGCGTAGAGATATTACCGATAAACTATACCGAAAAGGGATTGTAAAGTTTATTTTAATTGCCGAAAACGTACTCAACTTTCATAGTAGCGATGCCGATTATTACGAAGAATGGCGAGAGCAAATTGAAGACGAAGGCGGTTGGGTAGCCATTTTAAATATGCCACCCCAAAGCCAATACGATTTTAAAAAAGCCCGATTAACAAACTATGCAGAGCTGATGGATTTTCCGCAGTGGCGTACGCTTAGGCCAGAGCTTGTTTTTGGACAGGTAGATAATTTGCTTTTAAAAAGATTATTTTAATCTTTTGTTTTCTATAATTGTTAATACAATTGCGATGCCGTAAATTTGCATAATCATCTAACGCTTTGCAACATGACCTTTAAACAATTATTTACATCTTCCATAGGTAAAAAATTAACAATGGGGCTTACAGGCCTTTTTTTAGTTACATTGTTAGTAGTACATGCAGGCATAAATGCCTGCATTTTTGTTAACGATAACGGTCAAACGTTTAATACGGCTGCTCATTTTATGAGCCATAACTGGATAATGCGTATTGTAGAAATTGGTTTGTTTGCCGGTTTGCTTGCACATATTTTTCAGGGTCTTATGTTATGGAAACAAAACAGAGATGCCCGTCCGCAAAAATATGCAGTAACTGCCGCTGGCGAAAACAGCAAATGGTACAGCCGTTCTATGGGCCTGCTGGGTACACTTTTACTTTTCTTTTGGTTATACATGTATCAAAGTTTTTTTGGGATACTAAAGTGGCTTGATATGCACACGGCGATGCAGAGCATGATTTATATGCCAGCATGAGAGAAGAGTTTAGCAAATGGTGGGTTGTGGTAATTTATGTTGTTGGCGTTGTATCACTTTTCTGGCACTTATTACACGGCTTTCAAAGTGCTTTTCAATCATTAGGCATTAATCACAAACGTTATACACCTATTATTAAAACAATTGGTGTGGCTTATACCGTTGTAATTTGTTTATTGTTTTTATTAATGCCTTTGGCTTTTTATTTTGGATGGATACAATAACAAAAAAATATTTTTAAATTTTAATTATCAATTTTCAATTATAAAGTATGTCTTTAAATTCTAAAATACCAGCCGGAGCAATGAATGAAAAATGGACTGATTATAAAGGCCATGTAAAGCTGGTAAACCCGGCTAATAAAAGAAAATTAGAAGTAATTGTTGTAGGAACAGGTTTGGCAGGTGCCAGTGCAGCTGCGGCTTTAGGAGAGTTAGGTTACAAAGTAAAAGCATTTTGTTTTCAGGATAGCCCACGCAGGGCACACAGCATTGCAGCGCAAGGTGGTATCAATGCTGCAAAAAATTATCAGAACGATGGGGATAGTGTTTTCCGTTTATTTTACGATACAGTTAAAGGCGGCGATTACCGAGCCAGAGAAGCGAATGTGCATCGCCTGGCAGAAGTAAGTAATAATATTATTGACCAATGCGTTGCACAAGGTGTTCCTTTGCCAGAGAATATGGAGGTTTATTAAGTAACCGCAGTTTTGGTGGAACGCAGGTACAGCGTACTTTTTATGCTGCAGGCCAAACCGGCCAGCAATTATTATTGGGGGCTTACAGTGCTATGGAAAGACAAATTGCCCTTGGTACAGTTACGCAATACAGCCGCCACGAAATGCTGGATGTAGTAATGATTGATGGAAAGGCAAGAGGTATTATTGCAAGAGATTTAGTTACCGGAAAGTTAGAACGTCACTTCGGTCATGCTGTACTGTTATGTACAGGCGGATATGGAAATGTATTTTATTTGAGCACCAATGCAATGGGTAGTAATGTTACTGCCATTTGGAAAGCACATAAAAAAGGAGCACAATTTGGTAATCCTTGCTTTACACAAATTCATCCAACATGTATTCCGGTAAGTGGCGATCATCAAAGTAAATTAACATTGATGAGTGAATCGTTGAGAAACGATGGCAGAATTTGGGTGCCTAAAAAGAAAGATGAAACCAGAAAAGCAACCGATATTCCCGAAGAAGAAAGAGATTACTATTTAGAAAGAAGGTATCCTGCTTTTGGAAACCTTGTACCACGTGATGTAGCCAGCAGAGCAGCAAAAGAAAGATGTGATGAAGGCTATGGTGTGGGCACTACCCGAATGGCAGTATATTTAGATTTTGCAGATGCAATAAAAAGGTATGGCAAAATTGAGGCAGGTAAACAAGGCAATGCAAATGCAAGCGAAGCCGAAATAATTGTTTTAGGAAAAAAAGTTGTTGAGGAAAAATATGGTAATCTTTTTGAAATGTACGAAAAAATTACCGGCGAAAACCCCTACGAAATGCCTATGCGTATTTACCCTGCTGTGCATTACACTATGGGTGGCTTGTGGGTAGATTATGAGTTACAAACAACTGTACCCGGTTTATATGCACTTGGCGAAGCTAACTTTAGCGATCATGGCGCAAACAGGCTTGGTGCAAGTGCATTAATGCAAGGCTTGGCCGACGGATATTTTGTAATTCCTTACACAATGGAAATTATTTAGCCGACGATATTGCTAACAAATCAATACCTACCAATCATCCGGCATTTGAAGAAACAGAAAAAGCTGTTAGCGATAGAATAACTACTTTAATGAATATTAAAGGAACTAAAACTGTTGAAAGTTTTCATAAGCGTTTAGGAAAAATAATGTGGGACAAATGCGGAATGGCTCGTAATGAAAAAGGTTTACAAGAAGCTATTGTAGAAATACAACAATTAAAAAAAGAATTTTGGAGCGATGTAAGAATACCGGGTGACATTGATGAAATGAATCCTGAGCTGGATAAAGCCGGCAGAGTAGCCGATTTTATTGAACTTGGTGAGTTAATGTGTAAAGATGCCTTAAACAGAAAGGAAAGCTGTGGTGGACATTTTAGAGAAGAAAGCCAAACTGAAGACGGAGAAGCAAAAAGAGATGATGCAAACTTTAGCTATGTTGCTGCATGGAAATTTGCAGGCGAAAGCAATTGGGAATTAACAAAAGAAGAATTAAATTTTGAAATTGTTAAGCCTAGTCAAAGAAGTTATAAATAATTATTCATTTTGTTGAATAGCAAAAAGTTGATTGAAAATGTTGTTTTAATAGATTTACTCCAAAAAGCATACTCTGCTGAAAAAGCGGCAGCGTTTGCTTATCAGGGGCATGCAGGCTCAGTGAAAAGTGCAGATGAAAAAAAGCGATAAGGCAAATTGAAATAGATGAGTGGAATCACAGACGAGAGGTGCTTAAAATGATGAATTTTTATAACATACCTGTTTCAAAATGGTACGAAGTTAAAAGTTACATTATAGGCAAAACAATAAGCATTAGTTGTTATATCATAGGATGGTTTATGCCGTATTATTTTGCAGGCAATTTAGAAAGCGGAATGTTTGCGAATACATAAGAATGAAGAGGCTTTTTAATGCTGAAGGGATACATGCTTATGATAATATTTATTGAAATGAGCATAAAAGAAAAAGAACATGAAGTTTATTTTTACGGGAAAATAAAAAACAATAAACTGTTGCCTTTTTTCGAAAAAAATATTTTCGTGGGGAACTAAAAGTAAAAATGATTTGGATTTAGAAAAAGAGATAACGGTAAACGAATCAAATACTTATTGCAAAATATTATGGCGAGAGTAAGAAAATAAAGCAACAGCATGAAAGTTAGCGGTTTCACCTTTGTAAAAAATGCTGTAAAATATGGCTATCCTGTGGTGGAATCAATAACATCTATTTTGCCAATAGTGGATGAAATGATTATTTGCCTTGGCGATTCGGAGGATGAAACAAATGAATTGATTACGTCCATAAGTTCTGATAAAATAAAAATTATTCATTCTGTATGGGATAATAATTTAAGGGAAGGAGGAAAGGTGCTTGCAGCAGAAACTAATAAAGCAATAGCTGCAACAGCGACAGATAGCGATTGGCTCTTTTACATACAGGCAGATGAAGTGTTGCATGAACAATATTATACTGCAATTGTAAACGCAATGCAGAAGTATAAAGAAGATAAACGTGTAGATGGGTTATTGTTTAACTACCATCATTTTTACGGCAGTTATAAATACATTGGCGATGGAAGAAAATGGTACAGTAAAGAAATAAGGATAATAAGAAACAAAAAGGGTATTAAAAGTTATAAAGATGCACAAGGTTTTAGATGGAATGACGAAAGAAAGCTGAAAGTTAAACTAATTGATGCTTACATTTATCATTATGGGTGGGTACGAAATCCTTTAATCATGCATCGTAAAACTGAAAATTTTTATACACTTTGGGATGGCGAATCTGGAAAAAATAAGAAGATTTCGGAAGCTAAATTTGATTACTCAAACATTGATTCGGTAACGGTTTTTGAAGGAACTCATCCTCAGGTAATGAAAAAAATGATAAATGAAGAAGATTGGAATAGTGGGATAGATTTAGAAAAAAAGAAGTTTAAAAATTTAAAGCATCACCTGATGTATTTTTTTTGGAAGCGTTTTGGATGGCGACCATTTGAGTACAGAAATTATATAAAAATATAAATAAGTAATTAAGCAATATACCATGGAACATTACAACATGAACCTCACACTTAAAGTGTGGAAACAAAAAAACGCTAAAGCGCAAGGAAGTTTAGAAACGTATCAGGTAAAAAATATTTCTTCAGAAATGTCTTTCCTGGAAATGTTTGATGTACTTAACGAGCAATTAATTGCCGAAGGAAAAGAACCCATCGCTTTTGACCACGATTGCCGGGAAGGGATTTGCGGAACCTGCAGTATGTTTATTAATGGCCGGGCACATGGCCCTTGGGAAAAAAATACGACTTGTCAATTACATATGAGGGCATTTAAAGATGGCGATACCATCGTTGTAGAACCTTGGCGTAGCCAGGCTTTTCCGGTAATAAAAGATTTGGTTGTAGATAGAACGGCCTTTGACAGAATAATTCAGGCAGGTGGTTATATATCTGTAAATACAGGTAATGCACAAGATGCGAATGCATTGCCCATAGATAAAAAAAATGCGGATGATTCGTTTATGGCTGCAGCATGTATCGGCTGCGGAGCATGTGTTGCAACCTGTAAAAATGGAAGCGCTATGTTGTTTGTGAGTGCCAAAGTATCACAATTAGCTTTATTACCACAAGGCCAGCCCGAAAGAGAAAGTAGAGTGTTAAATATGGTGGCACAAATGGATAAAGAAGGATTTGGTAATTGCACCAATACGTATGCTTGTGAAGCCGAATGTCCTAAAGGTATTTCTATTGCAAATATTGCTAGGCTTAACAGAGAATATCTTGTGGCTTCATTAAGTACCGAAGATTAAAATGTTGTTTTATACAAAATTAAACCTCTTGCTTGCAAGGGGTTTTTTATTAACAACAGGTTTAGAGTTACTTATATAATAATGCTTAATTTTAGGCAGAACAAACCTATAATTGCTTTTGAAGTATATACGTACATATATTACTGCTATTACTTTTTTTTTACTGCAATCTGCTATTGCACAAGAAACCCCATCCGCTTTATCCAATCTTCGAAAAATAAAAATTAGTACAGATAAGAATACTGTAAAGCTAGATTCCTTAAATAGTATTATTCCGCAATCAATAAGTATCGCAAATATTAGTTCATCTACTTACAAGATAGACGAAGTTAATGCAACATTAACCTGGCTTACAAAACCTGCAGTTGATACTGTGCTGGTAACATTCAGAGTATTTCCTTTTAAGCTAAATGCTACTGTTAAAGGATTAAATTACGACAGTATAAAAAACAATTTTTATGCGAATAATAATTTTAGATTAACCACTAATGCAAAACAAGGAAATCCTTTGTTTGATTTTGGTACCATCAAGTCGGAAGGAAGCTTTGGCAGAGGTATTTCTTTTGGAAACAATCAGGATGCTGTGGTAAACAGTAGTCTTAATTTGCAATTAAATGGGTTTATTGGCGATAGCTTAGAGTTAACTGCCGCTATTACAGACAACAATATTCCCATACAACCTGGAAGGCAATACACAAAACCTAAATGAATTTGATAAAATTTATTTACAGGTAAAAAAGAAAGGATGGCAAGTTAATTTAGGGGATATTGATATAAGGCAAAGCAAAAACTACTTCCTTAATTTTTATAAACGCCTGCAGGGTATTTCGTTTATTACCGATAACAAAATTGGTAAAAATGTAAACAATTCTTTTTTAATAAGCGGCGCAATTGCAAAAGGGAAATTTAATACCAATGTATTAACGCCAATTGAAGGTAATCAGGGCCATATAAGCTTCATACAGCCAATTTTGAATTGTATTTTATAGTATTAGCAGGTACCGAAAGGGTTTTTATGGATGGTGAACTTTTTGCAACGAGGCGAAGACAGGGATTATGTTATAAACTATAACACTGCTGAAATTACATTTACACCAATGCGGATGATTACAAAAGATAAACGTATTCAGGTAGAGTTTGAATATGCCGACAGAAATTTTTGAATTCGCAAATATATGTAAGCGATGAAGTAAATTTCAAGAATAAACTTTATGTAAATGTTGGAGTATATTCCAATACCGATGCTAAAAACACATCGATAAACCAAACGTTGGATAATGTACAAAAACAATTTTTAGCTAATGTGGGTGATGGTATTGATACTGCATTTTTTGTAAATGCAAGCAGAGACACTTTTTCCCTTGGTAAAATTTTATATAAAAAAATAGATACACTTTATAATGGAACAAGGCATGATTCTATTTTTGTATTATCTGCCAACAGAAATGATGCGTTGTTTAATGTAGCATTTACTTACATGGGACCAGGCAAAGGCAACTATATTTCACTTGCCAATGCAACCAACGGTAAATCGTTTACATGGGTTAAACCTGATGCTAATAATGTAAAGCAAGGTGATTGGGAGCCGGTAAGTTTACTGGTAACTCCTAAAAAAACACAAGTGTTTACAGTTTCAACCGAGTATTTGTTTAAGCCTAAAACAAAACTAAAAACTGAAGTAGCAATAAGTAAATACGACATTAATTTATTTTCAAAAAAAGACAAAGGAAACGACGATGGAATAGCTTTAAAAACAGAGTTTAGCGACGATGAAAAAAGGATAAAATTATTTAAGAGTACGCTGCAATTACAAACCAAAATTGGGTACGAATATGTACAGGCAAGGTTTAAGCGCTTTGAAAGATTGCGAAATGTAGAATTTTTAAGAGATTGGAGTTTACCCTACGAAATTGCAGTTGCCGATGAACATATTATAACGTTTTCAACAAAAATTGCTAATGTAAAAGGCGATTTTATAAGTTATGCATTTGCTAATTATAACAGAAGCGATGATTACAAAGGATTCAGGCATCAACTTAACCAATACGCAACTTTAAATGGATGGAAACTTTTAAGCAACATAAGCTTTACCAATACAAATAATATTTTTCAAAAAGGTATATTTCTGCGGCCTGCAATAGATATAAGTAAAGAGTTGATTAAATACAAAAAAATACAAATTGGGGCAGGCTATTCAAGTGAGTATAATAAGCAAACATTTAAATTAGCCGATACACTTACGCCATTAAGCTTTGCTTTTAATAACGTAAAAATTTATGTAAAATCAAATCAAGAAAAGTTAAATAAATGGGGGCTATCTTATTTTAAACGAAATGATTTGTATCCCGTAAAAAATGCTTTAAAAATTGCAGACAAAAGCGATAATTATAATTTTTTTACGGAGTTAATGAAAAACGAAAAGCACCAGATAAAATTAGATATTACTTATCGCAAATTAAGCATTGTAAATACACAAATTACAAAACAAAAAGCCGATGAAAGCCTATTGGGCAGAGCACAGTATTTAATTAATGTTTGGAAAGGCTTTATAAATGGCGATGTTTTGTACGAGTTAGGAGCAGGGCAAGAGCAAAAAAGAGAATTTACTTATGTGGAAGTGCCTGCCGGGCAAGGCGAATATACCTGGATTGATTATAACAATAATTTAATTCCGGAGTTAAACGAATTTGAAGTAGCCGTATTTCAAGATCAAAAAAAATATGTACGGGTTTTTACACCCAGCAATCAATATGTAAAGGCTAATTATGTACAATTTAACTACAGCTTTAATCTTTTGCCAAAAGCAATAATTAAGTTAACTGCAAAACCTTCGTTACTAAAAAATATTTTGCATAAGTCAAGCACCAGTTCTGCTTTGCAAATAAGTAAAAAAGATATTTCTACCGGCAAATTTCAGTTTAATCCGTTTACAAAAAATTGGTAGATACCACTTTAATCACATTAAACTCTTTTTTAAGCAACACGTATTATTTTAATCGTAGTAATATAAAATGGGGATTTGATTTTACGCATAGTCTTGCTAACACTAAAGCATTACTGGCTTATGGTTTTGAAAGCAGAAAGCTGCGAAACCTAACCGGAAAATTCAGGTGGAATATTAATAAATACATTAGTACTTCAATTGCTGCAAAGCAATTAAAAAATATATTAAACACCAGTGGAGCAAAATTTAATAACCGCAATTACGATATTCTTCAAAATATAATTGAGCCTTCAATGGCATACACTTATAAATCTAATTTTAGGTTGGGGTTCACTTATTCGTATTCAAACAAAAAAAATACAATCGACTCTTTAGAAAAATCAACCAATCATGCTTTATCGGCAGATGTAAAGTATAATATTTTATCCAACAGTTCTATTAACATGAAATTTACCTTTAATCAAATTAGTTTTAAAGGTTACACAGGTGCTGCCAATACTACGGTAGGATATCTTTTATTAGATGGCCTTTTGCCCGGTAAAAATTATTTATGGAATATTGAATATACTAAAAGGTTAGCTGGTAATATTGAGCTTAGCATTCAATACGAAGGTCGTAAACCCGGCGAAACAAAAATGGTTCATGTAGGCAGCGCAAGCGTTAGAGCAATACTTTAATATTTACCTCAAATAAAAAAAGGAGCCAATAAATGACTCCTTTCTATTAATTTTTATTTAATTTCTAACTAAACAAACCGCCTTTTTTTAGGCTTTTAACACCTTCGCCAATTTTAAATCCGTTATGAAAAACCTCAATTTTATAATTTCCGGTTTCATATTTTCCATCATTTTTCCAATCAATACTTAATGTTTGGCGTTGCCCTTGCGTATAGTTAATATCCATTTTTTGAGTAAAAGCTTTTTGCTCACCATCTCTTGTATTAAAATTACCACTGCCTAATATTTCCGAAGTAATTGGCTTGCCGCCAGGGTCGGTAATACATACATAAATTTTCTTTTCGCCACTTGGAGAAACCCTGTTTTCATCCAAATCAAAAGATATTCTAAGTTTATCTACACGTTTTGCAGTAGTAGTAGTTTTTTCTTTACCGTTGTTTTTTTCGTTAATACCAATTATTGAAAAGTTAGATGCATGCAAGGTAGATGCAACATCAATAACATCTTCCCTTTTGCTTGATTACTGTAGTTGCCGAGTCGTAGTTTCTTCTTACCACATCTCTTTCTTTAGTAACGGCTTCTTTTTCCTGAATTAAAACTATTTTTTCACCTTCCAATCTTTCAACGGTGGTTTTGTAGGTACTAATATCATCATTTAAAGATGCTATCAGGCTTTTAGCCTCAGCCAACTCTTCTTTACTGGCATTTACTTTACCTAAAAGCTGGCTAATACGTGTTTTCTTTTCAGCAATCTCCCTGTCTCGTTTTGTAATTACACTATCCTTGCTATGCTCCATATTGGCACTGCTGGTTTTAATCATATCGTACCGCATGGTGGCATCGTCCAATTCTTTACGCAATTGATCTTTTTCGGTGCTGGTTGCAGCAATTAAAGTATCTTTTGTTTGAATAGTTTCCTTAGTGTTGTTTTTGTCATAAATAATGTAGCCCCATGTACCTAATAAAGCAGCTACCAAACCTCCGGTTATAATATTTCTCATATTATTGGATGATTTAGGTGGTTGGATAGTAGATTCGTTTGTTTTTTCTGTTGTTGGAAAGTTCTCGAATGTCATAATAAAAAATTTTCTTTATAAATAAGTTACCAGGTTTTTGCCGAAATGGAAATTATCAGGGTTTACTTATTTACCACTCATGTTTCCAAAACTATGCCAAACTTAATAATTATACATAAAGGTATTTAAATGTGTAAAACTGAAGTGTGCTTCATTTGTATTATATACCAAAAAAATATCCAGGCTTAAATTTAACATTTGTTAAACGTATATCTTTGAGTAAATGAGTGCCGAAAAAATTATAGCCGACTTTAAAAAGAAAAATTTTAAACCCCTTTATTGGTTAGAGGGGGAAGAAGATTATTATATAGATATGGTAATTGATTATGCCGAAAATCATATTCTTACACCCGATGAAGCCGGCTTTAACCTTACTGTATTATACGGCCGTGATACAGAATGGACAACGGTTGTAAATGCCTGTCGCAGGTATCCTATGTTTGCCGAAAGGCAAGTAGTGCTGCTAAAAGAAGCACAACACATGAAGGATATAGATAAGTTGGAGCAGTATGTTGAAAACCCTTTAGCCTCAACCATTTTTGTAGTAGGGTATAAGGGCAAAACGCTTGATAAGCGTACTAAACTGTACAAACTTTTAAAACAATCGGCCGAGGTTTTAAACTCCGAAAAAATAAAAGAGTATAAAGTAAATGAATGGATAAAAGAATACACACAATCACAAGGATTTACAATTGCAGATAAAGCTGCCAAATTGCTGGAAGAACATATTGGCAACGATTTAAGCCGCATTGTTAATGAACTGGAAAAGCTATCGTTAAACCTGAAAGGCAAAAAAACAATTACCGAAGATGATATTGAAACCTATGTTGGCATCAGCAAGGAGTATAATGTTTTTGAATTGCAGTCGGCTATAGCAAAAAAAGATTTGCCTAAAGCCTTAACCATTATTCAGTATTTTGAAAGTAATCCCAAAGCGGCACCTATACAAATGGTATTACCGGCATTGTATGCAAGTTTTAGCAAAATATATACTGTGTTTGGCATGGCCGATAAAAGCGAAGCTGCCTTAAAACCACATTTTTATTTTAATCAAACTGCTGTGCGTAACGCCTTAGATACCATAAAGGCTTATCAATACGAAGGAATAGAACGCATACTTTTACTACTGCATCATTACAACTTAAAAGGCATTGGTGTAGGCGATACAGGCACACCAGATGCTTCGTTGCTAAAAAGAAATGGTGGTAAAAATGATTGCGTAGATTGATGTTGTAACCAGCAATCTTTCTTTTATCAACTTCAGTGGTGTCACTCACTTGTACAATATATCTTTATTGAACTGATATCTTAACGAAAATTACTAATCAGCGACCAGCAAAGGGAATATTTAAAGATATTTTAGCGATTCTACTTTATCTAAATGCAACTGCATTTTCAATTCTTCCAAACCATTAAATTTAACCTCGGGGCGTAAATATTTTTTTACAAAAACCTGTATTTTTTCGCCATAAATTTCTTTATCAAATTCAAAAACGTTAACTTCTACAACCCGTTGTTTGCCGTTGATGGTTGGCCTAAAGCCAATGCTCATCATGCCTTTGTATTGTATATTTTCAATGGTAGTATAAACTGCATAAATTCCATCGCCCAAAACAATTTTTTCTTCGTTGGTACATTTTAAATTAGCTGTAGGATAGCCAAGTGTACGGCCAATTTTGTTGCCATGTACTACTTCTCCTTCAAAAAAGAAAGTATAGCCTAATAATCTGTTTGCCTCATCAATATTGCCTTGAATAATTGCATTACGTATGTTGGTACTGCTAACTTTTACAGCATCCAGTAAATGCTCACTAATTTCTTTTAGCTGGTAATTATATAAAACTGCTTTTCTTTTAGCAAATTAAAATTGCCGCTACGGTCTTTTCCAAACCTGTGGTCGTATCCAATAATAATGGTATGCGGATGAAATTTTTCCACCAAAAAGTCTTTGATATACTCTACAGCCGTTTGATTGGCAAAATAATCGGTAAAGGGCACTACAACTAAATGATTAATGCCTGTTTTTCGCAATAACTCAATACGCTCATCCAATGTATTAATCAGGCGAATTCCTGTTACAACCGATGACACAATTTTACGTGGATGTGGGTGAAAGGTTATAATTACCGACTCGCCGCCAACTTCTGCAGTCGTTTGCTTAAGTGTATTAATTATTTGCTGATGACCTAAATGAACACCATCAAAAGTGCCAATTGTGATGACTGCTTTTGTAAAAACAGGTAAATCTTCTATGGTATAATGTACTTGCATGTAAAACTGGTGCAAAACTATGAATATTGAATATGCAATAATGAATATTGAACATTTATTTTTGCATCTAAATTAATTTAATGTCACTCTACCATAAAAGAGGTGTATCTGCTCAAAAAGAAGAAGTACATGCTGCTGTAAAAAATTTAGATCAGGGTTTGTATCCTAATGCATTTTGCAAAATTTATCCCGACTATTTGGGTGGTGATGAAAATTTTGTAAACGTACTATGCCGATGGTGCCGGCACCAAAAGCATTTTAGCTTATTTATACTGGAAAGAAACCGGCAATATCTCTGTATGGAAAGGTATAGCACAAGATGCCATTGTAATGAATTTAGACGATTTACTTTGTGTAGGTATTTATGATAATATTGTTTTTAACAGTACCATTGATAGAAATAAAAAATTAATACCTGGCGAAGTATTAGAGAAAATAATAAATGGGACACAATATTTGTTTGATGAACTAAAAACATTTGGTGTAAATATTCATTACCTGGGCGGCGAAACGGCCGATGTTGGCGATGTAGTGCGTACTGTGGCTGTAAATGGTACAATGACATGCCGCTGGCCTAAAAATAAAATTATTAGCAACGATAAAATACAAGCCGGTGATGTAATTGTTGGTTTTGCCAGTTACGGGCAGGCAACCTACGAAACTGAGTATAATAGCGGCCTAGGCAGCAATGGCCTAACCAGCGCAAGGCATGATGTGCTAAGCAAATTTTACGCCCAAAATTTTAAAGAAAGCTACGATACTGCTTTAAGCGATGATGTGGTTTATATTGGAAAACAAAAACTTACCGACTTTGTAATTGTAGGTGATGAGCAGTTAACAATTGGCAAGTTATTATTAAGCCCAACCCGTACGTATGCACCTGTTTTAAAACAATTATTGCAAAATCATTTTGATAAAATACACGGTTTAATTCATTGCAGTGGCGGCGGACAAACCAAGTGTATGAAATACTTACCCGGTAATTTTAAAATTGTAAAAGACAATCTTTTGCGTCACCTGAAATATTCAATATTATACAACAAAACAGCGGCAGCAACAATAAAGAAATGTACGAAGTATTTAATATGGGCTGCAGGCTGGAGGTTTATTGCAATGCTGCAGATGCACAAACCATGATTGACGCTGCAAAATCATTTAATATTGATGCCCAAATTATTGGAAGGGTAGAAGAAAGTGATAAAAAAGAATTAGAGATTAAATTAAAAGACGAAGTATTAATCTATTAAACTAATTATTTCGGGTTGCCAATCTTTAAGAGTTGCCAACCCGAAAATAATTCATTAAAGTTTAATAAACTCAACCCTTCTATTATTAGCTTTACCAACTAAAGTTGTATTTACATCAATAGGCGATGCTTCGCCTTTCCCATCGGTTTCCATTCGGCTGGCATCAATAGAAAATTCTTTGCTAAGCATATTTTTTACAGCTTCTGCTCTGCGTTTAGATAAATCTAAATTCGATTTATCATCTCCATCGGCATCCGTATGCCCAATTATTTTAACTTTCACATCTGCATTTTCGTTTAATACATTGGCAATATCTTTTAAAGCACCATAGCTTTCGGGCTTTATTTTATCGCTGTTTACATCAAATAAAATTCCGTGAGTAACAAATTTACCTTCGGTAATTAATTTATTTCTGGTATCGGGTGCACCCACTGCCAAACGAATGTTGCCAACATAATAAGCATCATTATCATCGGTGGCGCCATCGTTTCTAAAATAAAGCGAATTTAATTTTAAACCATCTGCAACACCTTTAGGTAAATCCCAAACTTTTTTATCGTTCATGTATGCTCTTACACGGCCTTTTTGACGCCAAAGTGAAATGTGTACCAAAATTTTATTTGGTTCGCTAAACAAATCTTGGTCTGCTTCGTTTTTTAAAACCTCTTGGTTATTGTTGCTTGAGTAAAAGGATGTTGTACCTTGCTGCCCGCCTGCATTTTGGGGATGAAAGCCTATCTCAAAACCGCCGCCATTTTCAATACGACCATCTCCAAAGCGCCCAAAATTTCTAAAATTTTTGCCAATATTGGATACAGTTGTAAAACCTACCAAAATTCCTCCACTGTAAAAACTAAATTTTTCGGTACACATTAAATCAAACTCCAATGTAAAATTATCCGGTAAATTTTTTATCCATTCCGGGTAAAAAACAACTTCTTTTCTTGTCATTAAAAATTTACCTGCAGCATTATTGGTGGTTACAATTTCACCACTGCCATTTGTATTCCATTTGTCCGGAAAATCGCCAACAGCGTCCTGGCTAAAATCTTCGGCGGCAACTAATTTTTCGCCTGGTACAAAATCAAATTTACTGTAACTTTTAAAACTTCCCGATGAGGCCTTACCCGATGATTTTGAATTGCCATTACCTTGCTCATTATTTTCGGGCTGGCTTTCGTTGCTTTTTGGCTTTTTAGTTTTTCCACTGGCGGCATCATCTACGCCATCTACCGTTTTATCAATTCCCTTATTAATTTTTTCGTCTATTTTATTATTTACTTTGTTTTTTGCACTTTGTTTAGCTCTGTCTAAAATGCCAAATTGAGCATACATAACCGAACTGCTTGCCATCAAAAGAGTGAAGAAAAGTATTTTTTTCATATGTTAATTTTAATGAACTAAAATTACTTTATTTTCTGCCATTTACAATACCACTTTGTGTAATTTATTATTTAGCTAAAAAGGGCTGCAAACTGTAAATTTGCGTTATTATATGGATGTTAGTTTAAATAAATACATAAGTGATAGTGGCTTTTGCAGCCGCCGTGAGGCGGACAAATATATAGAGCAATGCCGAGTTACCATAAATGGTAACGATGCACATAAGGGAAACCGTGTTGGCGAAAATGATGAAGTAAGAGTTGATGGTGAACCGATTAAGAAAAAAAAACAAACGGTTTATATCTTGCTGAATAAGCCAAAAGGGATTACATGCACTACTGATATTAAGGATAAAACCAATATCGTAGATTTTGTAAATTTTAAAAGCAGGATTTTTCCAATTGGCAGGTTGGACAAACGCAGCGAAGGCCTCATATTTTTAACCAACGATGGTGATATTGTAAATAAAATTTTACGTGCCGGCAATAACCACGAAAAAGAATATGTAGTAACAGTAGATAAACCCATTACCATTGATTTTATTAACAAAATGCGTAACGGTGTAAAAATTTTAGGAACAACAACTAAAAAATGTTTTGTAAAACAAGAAGGCGATAACCGCTTTAAAATAATATTAGTACAGGGCCTTAACCGCCAAATAAGAAGAATGTGTGAAACACTTGGATATAATGTTACGGCTTTAAAACGTGTACGTATAATGAGTATTACGCTTGCAGGTTTGCAACCCGGAAAATGGCGCGACTTTAACGCTACCGAATTGGATACCATAAACAAGATGCTTGTTGGCAGTAGTAAAACGGCAGATGGGGATGCCGGAATGGACGAATAAATTAATTTAAAAAGAGAGGCAAACAAGAAAATGAAATACGAGATAGGCGATAAAATTTTAGTACTGCTTACACAGGAAGAAGGCAAAGTTGTTGACATCATTAACGAAAAAATGGTGATGATTGAAGTTAAAGGAGTAAAATTTCCGGCATATATGGAACAAATTGATTTTCCATACTTTAAAATGTTCAGCGAAAAAAAGCCTGTTGAAAAAAAGAAGCTTTATGTAGATCAGGTTCGAAAAGAAAAAACGGTAACACAACCCAAAAAAGAAGAAGGAATAATCCTTAATTTTTTGCCCCTTTTTGATAAAGATGTTTTTGACGATGATGTAGTAGAAAAATTAAAAATTCATTTGATAAACCAAACCAAAACAGCGTATAATTTTAATTATAATTGTATGATTGGGGGCAACAGTAATTTTCAATTAAAAACACCATTGAACCCTTTGCCGATTTTTACTTGCATAATGTGGCTTTTGAAGACTTAAGCGATAGCCCTCGTTTTGATTTTGAGTTTTCGTTAAAGGAAGAAGATAAAAAGAAAGCGCCTTTTTACGAAACATCGTTAAAAATAAAAGCCAAACAACTGTTTAAAAAAATAGAAGAGATACAACTTAAAAACGAACCAACTTTTGGATATTTATTATTTGATACATATCCTGATAGAGTGGAGGAAGAAAAGGTAGATTTAGGCCGGTTGGGTAATGCTGGATTTAGAGTTTATGATGCCGGCAAAATACGCCAACACTTAGAGCCTGCAAGGAGTGTAGTGGATTTGCATATTGAAAAGCTAACAGATAATTATAAGCACCTCAGCAATTTTGAAATAATATCGTTACAGTTAAAAACCTTCGAAAAATTTTACGATTTAGCAGTAGCGCATCACCAGCCCAATTTAATAATAATACACGGAGTAGGTGAGGGTAAACTTAGAGATGAAATACACGAAATTTTAAAAACAAAAAAGAAGTAAAATCGTTTGTAAACCAATACCATCATTTATATGGCTATGGTGCTACCGAAATCTGGTTTGGGTATTAATTTTTTTAGTGCATCGTTTCTAAACTTTTTTTTGTCCTCTGCGTATATGAAAAAGCTAATTTGTATTTCGCTACTAATTGTTTTGTTTTCTTGTAAAAAGCAAACCGCCGAAACTTGTTTTAAAGTTAAATATATTAATGGCGTTTGTGCTACTAAAATTTACCAAATACAAGATGCAGCATTTTATAATTTAGGTGCAGATAATTGGGCAAACCCATTCGATGGAAAAATATACAACCACGTTTTTGTACAAACCAATTATTGCCAAGGGTTTAATTTAAATGCAGATAGTACAGTAAATGTAAAAGTAGCTGATTACTACGGAGGCGTAATTATGGATTGTATTACTTGTTTGGCAGTTTATCCTGCAACACCGCCAGATAAAGCAATTGCTATAGTGCCATGTAAATAATATAGTATTTGTTGCTGTTTGGGTTATATTATCACCCCATTTTTCCTCCAATTCCATCACCTTTTCAAACACAGTTTCGTATTCGCCGTTTAAAATATCCAACTCAAGTAATGTATCTTGGTAGGCTTTTTCCGCAACAACAAATTTGGTTCTGTCGGCCAAAATTTCGGGCTGGCCTAATTGGGTTTCCAAATCGGCTTTAGTTTTAGTAACTGCTGCAATTTTATCCTCTAATTGCGTAAAGCGGTTTTTGTATTTCTGTAATTCTTTTTTTAGCTCTTTATCAATGGGGTTTGCTGTTTGCGGTTTTGTGTTTACAGTTGGTGCAGCTTCAGGCTTTACAGTTTCTACTACTTTAGCAGCATTTTCCACTTTCAACTTTCCGGTATCGGCTAAATTGGCTGCTTGCCTTTCTTTCCATTCCATCCACTCATCGTCGCCGCCGTTAAATTCTTTTATTTCATAGTTATCTATTTCCCAAATTTTGTTGGCAGTTTTGCTTACAAAATAACGATCGTGACTTACTAAAATAAAACTACCTTCGTATTTGTTTAACGCCTCAATTAATAGCTCAACAGAGTGCATATCCAAGTGATTGGTAGGTTCATCCAGCAATAAAAAATTGGCTTTACTTACAATTGTTTTTGCAAGGGCAACTCTGGCTTTTTCGCCACCACTAAGTACTTTAATTTTTTTATCTACATCGTCTCCTCCAAATAAAAAGCAACCCATTAATGTACGTAACTCCAACGTAGTTTTGCCGCTTCCGGCTCTTTCCATTTCTTCTAAAATGGGGTTTTCTATATTTAATGCTTCCAATTGGTGCTGGGCATAAAAGGCATCTACCACATTATGTCCCCAAATACGTTCGCCACCTGTAAACGGCTCAACACCAGCCACAATTCTAAGTAACGTACTTTTTCCTTTACCGTTTGCGCCTATTAAGGCAATTTTATCGCCACGGTTAATTTCGGCGCCGGTATTTTCAACAATTTTAGTATTGCCAAAACTTTTGCTAACATTTTTTACTGTGCATAATACTTTACCTGGTTGTTTATCTATCGAAAAATTAATTTTTATGTTGGGGCGTTCTAAATTGGTGTCTTCTATTCGTTCAATTTTATCCAGCTTTTTAATAATACTTTGTGCCATGGCAGCTTTGCTGGCTTTAGCTTTAAATCTTTCTACCACACGTTCTTGCTGGCGTATATAATCTTGCTGGTTTTCAAAGGCACGTTTTTGCATTTCAATTCGTACAGCCTTTTCGGTTTGATAGTACGTATAGTTGCCGCTGTAAATGTGTAACTCTTGTTGATAAATTTCTACAATTTTATTTACCATTCTGTCTAAAAAAAATCTGTCATGGCTCACAATTACAACAGATCCTTTGTAGTGTATCAAATATTTTTCAAGCCATTCAATACTTGGTAAATCCAAATGGTTGGTAGGCTCATCCAAAAGTAGCACATCCGGAGCCATTAATATCATCTTTGCCAGCAACACTCTCATACGCCAACCTCCGCTAAACTCTTTGTAGGGGCGGCTTACATCTGCATTGCTAAAGCCAAGGCCTTGTAAAATTTCTTCGGTTTTATGGTGTACACTGTAGCCATCCAATACATCCATTTCATGCAATAAATCTGCGTATTTTATTCCTAAATCATCTGTTGGATTTGTTTCAATTTCCTTAGCAACATCTTCCAGGCTCTTTTCAATTTGCAACACTCTTTCAAACGCACCCATAGCTACTTGCAAAATAGAATCTTCGGTATCAAAACTCAATAAATCCTGATGCAAAAAAACCAATGGTCGTTTCCCGGCCTTTTTCTACAGTGCCGGCGCTAAGACTATATTGCCCGGTTAATACTTTTAATAAGGTAGATTTTCCGGTACCATTATATCCAATTAAGCCAATACGTTCGTTGGGTTGTATATGCCATGTAGCATTTTCAAAAATTGTACGAGCCCCAAATTCAAAAGTGGCATTTTGTAAACCAAGTAGCATGTTTAAGTTTCTAGTTTTATAGTTTCAAGTCAATTGAGTTATTAATTTCAGGTTTTTCTTTGCGTAGGTAAAAACTAACTTGAAACTTATCTGTTTGAAACTTGTAACTGTTTTTGCGGCAAAAGTAACGTAATCGTTAAACTTTTTAAAGTAAATACTGTTATGTTGTATTTTTGCACAAATTTTTTATATGAAGAAGCTTTTTTTGTTGTTGTTAGTTGCCATTGCAGCATTTGCAGCATATTGGTTTTTCTTTAGGTCAAAATCGGGTGGAGACAGAGGCCCGAAACAGGCTGCTCTTACAGTTAAAAAGCACTCATTAAAATTTAATGAAAGTGTTGCTACTGTAATGTTGGCTTACTTTGAAATGAAAAATGCTTTTGTAGATGCAGATACAGCTAAGGTAAAAGCAAGTTGTCAAAAATTTATTCAACTATTAGACAGTATTCCTGTAGATGAGTTAAAGGCAGATACAGCCACTATCTTAGAAATTGCACAATCTAATATAGTAGATGCAAAAGCAAATGCTCAATCACTGTTAACACAAACAGATATTACCGAAATGCGTCATGATTTTAGTACGGTTTCTGAAATTCTTTACCCGTCCTTCTTTCAATCCATAAATTACGAAGGTGCAAATATGTATTGGCAAAACTGCCCAATGGCTTTTGGAGAAGATAAAGGGGCTAATTGGATAAGCAGTACACAGGAAGTTATTAACCCGTACTTAGGTAAAAATCATCCGGTACATAAAGATAAAATGTTGCATTGCGGCGAAATTAAAGACACCATCAAAACAAAATAAGGAGATTAAGCACCTGATGAAGAGATATTTATTGGTAATAGTACTTATAGGCTTTGCTACAATGGCGTCTGCACAAAACAGATACACATTAAGCGGCTATGTAAAAGATAGTTTAAGTGGCGAAACACTTATAAATTCTACCGTAACCGTACAAGGTAAATCAAAGGGTATAAATAGCAACCAGTATGGCTTTTATTCAATTTCGTTAACCGAGGGAACGTACGTTTTTATATGTTCGTACATTGGCTATCAAACAAAAGTTTTTCAAATTAATTTAAATGGCGATAAGATTTTTAATTTTGGGTTACTGCCAAAATCTACTGTTTCCGAAACTGTTGTTGTTACTTCCAAAAAAAGAGATGCCAATGTAAAAAATGCCCAAATGGGGAAGTTTACATTACCTATTGAACAAATTAAAAGCATTCCTGCTTTTTTGGGTGAGGTAGATTTATTAAAAGTTGTACAACTTTTGCCGGGGGTGCGTAATGCAGGCGAAGGGAGTGCAGGGATATACGTACGTGGTGGCGGGCCAGATCAAAATTTAATTTTACTGGATGATGCACCTGTTTACAATACAGGGCATTTATTTGGTTTTTTTTCCATCTTTAATTCGGATGCAATAAAAAATGTATCGCTTATAAAAGGTGGAATGCCAGAAAAGTACAGCGGCAGATTATCAAGTGGGTTGGATGTTTCCATGAAAGAGGGAAATAATCAAAAATTTCAGGTAGATGGTGGTATTGGCTTAATTGCCAGCAGGCTTTCGCTGCAAGGACCAATTAAAAAGATAAATCTTCGTTTATAATTAGCGCCAGGCGTACTTACATAGATGCCCTTACTAAACCTTTTGTAAAAAAACAAGTCAGTTTTATGGCTCTGGCTATTATTTTTACGATTTAAATGCCAAGGTAAATTATAAAATATCCGAAAAAGACAGGGTGTACCTCAGCGGATATTTTGGAAGAGATGTTTTTGACTTTAAAAATGGCCGCCAAAGTTTAGATGTAAATATTCCGTGGGGCAACGCCACAGGCACACTACGGTGGAATCATGTTTTTAACAAACGCTTATTTGGTAACACTACAGCCGTTTACAACGATTATAACTTTGCTTTTAATGCAGCCCAAAATAATTTTACTGTAAAATTAGCCTCAGGTATAAAAGATATTAGCCTTAAGCAAGATTTTGATTTGTACCCTTTTACAGGCCATAAAGTAAAATTTGGGGCGCTTTACACGTACCATAAATTTACACCTTCTGTAGTAAGCGGCCAGCAAGATTCAGTTGTATTTAAACCCAATAATGCACAAGTAAAATATGCTCATGAAGCTGCAGTTTATTTTCAGGACGATTGGGAGATAAGTGAAAAGTTTAAAGTTAACGCCGGCTTACGCTACAGTTGGTTTCAGCAAATTGGGGCATTTAAAATTTATAAAACCGATGTTGATGGCAACCGCTTAGATAGTACAGTATTTAAAAAAGGCGAAGCCGTTAAAACATACGGAGGCCTGGAACCCAGGCTTACATTGCGTTACGCATTTAACGACGAAACATCGGTAAAAGCATCCGTAACCCGAAATTTGCAATACATACATTTAGTAAGTAATGCAGGCACTACTTTGCCAACCGATATTTGGGTGCCAAGTACTTATAAAGTAAAGCCACAAATAAGTTGGCTGTATGCAGCAGGGTTATTTAAAAATTTTAAGGATAACGAATACGAAACCTCGGTAGAAGTATATTATAAGGATATGCAAAATCAAATAGAATATCAGGAAGGATATACACCCAATACTTTGGAAGACACCGAGAATTTTTTCACTTTTGGAAAGGGGTGGAGCTATGGTGCAGAGTTTTATGTAAATAAAGCAAAGGCAAATTAACAGGTTGGGTAGGATATACTTTAAGTTGGACATGGAGAAAATTTGCTAACCTGAATTTTGGTGATAAATACCCTGCTAAATACGATAGGCGTAACGATATGAGTATTGTAGCCATGTATGAGTTAAATAAAAAATGGAAACTATCTGCCAGTTTTGTATATGGCTCCGGCAATGCAGCTACCTTGCCACAGCGTTTTTATATTGTTGGAGGTGTGCTTACACAGGAGTATAGCCGAATTAACGAATATCGTTTGCCAGCTTACCACAGGCTAGATGTATCTGCCGTTTTAACACCAAAACGAAACGAAGGCCGTAAGTGGAAAAGCGAATGGGTATTTAGTGTTTACAACGTATATAGCCGCAAAAATCCTTATTTTATTTACTTCGATCAAACGGGTAGCCCTTACAACGGCACACTGCAAATACAAGGCAAGCAGGTTTCGTTGTTTCCAATTATACCTGCCGTAACCTGGAATTTTAAATTTTAGGCATAAAAAAGCACTCTCATAGAAAGTGCAAATTCATAAACTACGGATTAAAACTATCGTATAAAAGTATGGTACCGCTCAACCGTGGCGCCTGGATAAAGCGGCTCGTTGGTTGTGGTATTCATAACAGTAAAAATATCTTCGGTAAGTGTTAGCATTTTCCAACGGTAAGCATTGGGTATTGCATTGGTAATAACCGAATCGGTTCCTTTAAATTGGTAAGTGCCTATATCAGCGGCATTTAAATTCCATTTATAAGCAAAACCGCCATTAGCATCAAAGTTTGCATAGTTTTTGGGCCTTGGGGCTTGTTTAAGTATTGTATCTTTTACAAATACGCCACCGTAAAAAACTTTCAATTGTATTCTGCCAATTTCCCAATTTCCTACAATAAGTTGCTCTTTTGGTCTTGTAGTCGGGTCTGCTTTATCGCAAGAAATTAAAAGGGTTGATGTGCATACTACTGCACACAATAATGCTAAAGAAGTAAAATTTTTCATTTTAAACCAATATTAGATTTCTCTAATAACGTAATAAAATGTGGATTATTGCTCTATATGTGGTTTGTGGATAAACCGAATAGTACCGCTTTTTTTTAAGATCGCTGGCAATACGTACTTCGTAGCGGTTACCACCATCTGTAACTACCATAATAGCAGTATTAGGAGGAATAGAGCCTAAATTTTCGGCGTACATAATCAATTCATTAACAACAATATTAGGTGGTTGTTTAGGTTTAGTTACTCTGGTTGTTGCATTATTAAATGCCGGTGTTTTGGTTTGTAATACTCTTCTGGTAAGAGTGGTAGTTCCGCTGCCGCAATCACCATCCTGGTTAGGTGCAGGTATCCAGCTACCTTCCAATGTTTCTTCGTTGCCTTGTTTAAAAAAAGTAAGCTTATGTATTTGAAAACAATTACTTATATGCCTGGGTACATTTGTTTTTGTGCGTTCAATTTCTCTTACCTCAATATATTTGCTGGCTTTATTAGTAAAACCGGTTAGTTTACAAATGGTGTAATATCTTTTACCACCATCATTAAAGTAAGTGTACGAGTACCCTGTAACCGTTTTGCCCTTTACTTCTAATTCCAGTACATAATCACATTCATCGCCGCCCCAACCCATAAAAGATGTACTTTTTTCCAAAAATTTGCCTTTCCATTGGCCGGTAAAATTTTGGGCATAAGTAACTGCAAACACATTTAAAAAAAATAAGCTAAGTAATATTTGTTTCATTTTAAAAACTTGTAAACTCTATATTGTGTTAATTAACTCTTGTTAAATTAATAACTCCGTAAGCGCAATTTGTGTAGTCTGAGTCAAATCGGCTGTGCAAAAAATATTTTTTCTTTTTCTTAAATATCCCAAAATGAATAAATTGAAAACAATGCACAATTTGCCTGTTGTTGGGGTCTCTTAAAATCTCCCTTTCGTCAAAAAACCAACTTGTCTTACCTATATTATTGATGTATTCCAATTTACAAATTATCGAATCTATTTCATTATTAACTTTAAAATATGTAATAGAGTAGCCCTGAAAGCCACTATTGGACTGTTTTACAAAAATCAATTTACATTCGTATTGGCCTTTATTAACCGAACCTGTATCAATAAATTTACCAACCCATTCACCCTCCAAATTCTGGCTATAGGCACCCAAAAAACAATGTATAACAATTACAAGTCCAAAAACTTTCTTCATTTTTACAAAGATATTTTAGTTTACTTTTTCCTTAGCTAATACTTCGTTAAATTTGCAGTTCTACCCAATAGTAGAAAGCAGGAATAAAGATATGATAAAGATTACATTACCAGATGGAGCAGTAAAGGAATACGAACAAGGTATTACTGCGTTAGACGTAGCTAAATCCATAAGCGAAGGTTTGGCAAGAAAAGTACTGGCTGCCAGTATTAACAACGAAGTGTGGGACGCCACCAGAGAAATAACCACCGATAGCTCATTAAAATTATTAACATGGGATGATAAAGACGGTAAGTCTACTTACTGGCATTCGTCTGCTCACTTAATGGCTGAGGCAGTTGAGGCAACTTTTAGCGGAGTAAAGTTTTGGGTTGGCCCTGCGTTAGATAATGGCTTTTACTACGATATTGATTTGGGCGATAACAAAATTACGGAGGAAGATTTAGTTAAGCTGGAAAAGAAAATGCTTGAGCTTGCTAAACAAAATAATCCTTATATCCGCAAAGAAATTAGTAAAAAAGATGCCGTAAGCTACTTTTATGATAAGAATGATGAGTACAAATTAGATTTACTGCATAATTTGGAGGATGGTAATATAACTTTTTACACACAAGGTGGTTTTACCGATTTGTGCCGTGGCCCACACATACCATCTACAGGTGCAATAAAAGCCATAAAGCTTACCAGCATTGCAGGTGCTTATTGGAAAGGCGATGAAAAAAACAGGCAACTTACACGTATTTATGGCATTACTTTTCCAAATCAAAAAGAGTTGGATGAGTATTTAACAATGGTGGAAGAAGCCAAGAAAAGAGATCATAGAAAATTAGGTAAAGAGTTAGGCATATTTACTTTTGATGATAATGTAGGACCGGGCTTACCGCTATGGTTGCCAAATGGAACAATTATTATTGAAGAGCTTGAAAATTTAGCTAAAAAAACCGAACAAGAAGCAGGATATAAAAGAGTAGTTACACCACATTTGGCAAAAGAAGCCATGTATTTAACCAGTGGGCATTTACCATATTATGCCGATAGTATGTTTCCGCCAATGGAAATGGATGGCGAAAATATTATTTAAACCAATGAACTGCCCTCATCATCATAAAATATTTGATGCAGAGCCAAAAAGTTATAAGGATTCACCTTACCGCATTGCAGAGACGGTACTTGCTACCGATACGAACAAAGCGGCGAACTTTTTGGATTAATGAGAGTGCGCTGCCTGCACATGAACGATGCACATATTTATTGTACAAGAGAACAATTTGCAGAGGAGTTTAAGGCGGTTATTGATATGTACTTTAAGTATTTTAAAATATTTGGCATTGAGAAATATGTAATTCGGTTGTCGTTACACGATCCTGAAAAATTAGGGCAAAATATGTAAACGAACCTGCACTATGGCTGGAAACGGAAGATTTGGTAAAGGCAGGTTTTAATAGAAAATAATTTTCCTTACGTAGAAGTAAAGGGCGAAGGCGCATTTTACGGCCCTAAAATAGATGTACAAATTTGGAGTGCTATTGGCAGAGAGTTTACTTTAGCAACAAACTAAGTAGATTTTGCACAAGGCAAAAGTTTTAACCTAAGCTATACTAATAAAGATAACAGTCCCGAAATTCCATTAATTATACATAGAGCGCCGTTAAGTACACACGAACGTTTAATTGGATTTTTGCTGGAACATTATGCCGGAAAGTTCCCAACCTGGTTGGCTCCATTACAGGTTAAAATACTGCCAATTAGCGATAAATTTATGGATTATGCAAATTCTATTTTGCAAAAGCTAAAAAAAGCAGATATTCGTGTAGAGATTGATGACAGGCAGGAAAAAATTGGAAAGAAAATAAGAGATACCGAATTAGCCAGAGTGCCTTATATGCTAGTAGTTGGCGAAAAAGAGATGAACGAAGGAACTGCTGCAGTAAGAAGACAGGGAAAAGGCGATTTGGGAAGTAAACCAATTGAAATTTTTATAAACGAAGTATGTACTGAAATTGAAA
>JADKIE010000007.1 GCA_016721385.1 Chitinophagaceae bacterium
GTGTATTTATTTTAAACATGTTTATTGCACAACTTTTTGGTGCCAACCTATATGGCCATTTATTCTTTTTTATTAATGCCTTGGCATTTGTTTTGTTGGGGGTAGGTTTTAGTTTAGATTCCGGCTTAGCATTCTTTACTGCTAAAAATCAACTTAATTCTTCAGGGGCCGTAACATTGGCTTTTTTTTGGGCAATTATAGCTGCATTAATAGCTATGTTATTTTTTGCAATGTTTAAGCAGCAAATAAATATAACAGCAGGCAATAACTATTTAGTGTATTGCTTTATGTATATAGCAGGAATGTTGTTGTTAACTTTTTTTACAGCACTTTTTTCGGCAAAACATCATTATATAGTACCAAATATTACGGTAACTATCATTAATGGTATTTTATGTGTTCTGGTTTTTGTGCTAAAAACAAATTTCGAAAAATTCACTTTTTATTTTTTTACGGCTGTGCTGGTACAAGGCTTTGTTATTGGTATTTGTTATTTAATCATGTTTTCAAAATTGTTTAAACTAACTTTTTTGAGTAGGGCAGAGTTTATGCCAATTTTAAAATACTCCGCAATGGCTTTTGCAGGTAATATCATTTTCTTTTTAGTGTACAGGGTAGATTATTGGTTTGTAAATTATTTTATTGCGGATAAAGGCCAACTGGGCAATTATATACAAGTATCTAAAGTGGGACAAATGTTTTTAATTGTGCCCGGCATAATTGCAACAACAGTATTTTCGGTAACAGCCGAGGGTAAAAAAGAAGCAATGCCTCAAAAAGTGGTGCAATTAAGCAAAATTATTTTTGTAATGGTGTTACTGCTTTGTATACCATTAATTATTGGTGGTAAATGGCTTTTTCCTTTTTTGTTTGGGCCATCTTTTACAGACATGTATAAACCCTTGTTATTTTTAGTGCCGGGAGTTGTTACCTTGGCTTGTTTATTTCCATACACTGCATATTATTCCGGCATAAATAAAATGCACATAAATATATACGGGGCATTTGTTGCTTTAATAATTATTGTGTTGTTTAATTTAATTTTAATCCCTTTATTTGGGATTAACGGATCTGCAATGGCAAGTAGCATAGGCTATATCACTTATTACATTTATTTTATGTTTACCTTTAAAAAGCAAAATGTAAATTTAAAAAGCGCCTTACCGTTGCTTAAAAAGGAGGATTTTAATTTTATTAAAACAATGTTTAAATAACCGCAGTTGATGAATTTTGAAGAAATATACACAAATGGCGAATATTTAAATAAGAACCCAACTTGGGATGCTGAAGATGCCGTTTGGAAAGCCGAGATGGTAAAAAAAATTATCAAAAAAAATACATCTTCTATAGAAAGCATAGTAGAGGTAGGCTGCGGCTCGGGAGCAATTTTAGCTCATTTACAAAAAACTTTTACTGATGTTAATTTTAGTGGTTTTGACATATCTCCACAAGGTATTGCCATAGCTAAAAGGTGTGCCAATGATAAGCTTTCATTTTATAATCAGGATTATATAAATGAACGTACCATCACTACAGATATTTTATTGGTTATTGATGTAATTGAACATGTACCCGATTTTTTATACTTTTTAAATAGGCTTAAAAGAGAAAAGCAAATCTTTTGTGTTTCATATTCCGTTAGATGTTAGTTGTCGTACCGTTTTAAAAACCTCATATTAATTTACAACAACGTAATACTGTTGGCCATATTCATTATTTTACCGAGGAAAACGTTTGGTGGACCTTACAAGATTGTGGCTATACCATAAAAGATTGGCATTATACCAAGCCCAAAATTGATTTTGTAAAGCCTGCATCCACTAAAAATCGGATAAAAAAAATACTCCGAAATTTATCTTACAGTATTTCAAAAAAATGGAGTGTAAAACTTTGGGGTGGATATTCACTGTTAATATTTGCCGAATAGTATATGCCAAAAATAATAAATAACACTGTTTTAGTTTTACCATCGTGGTATCCAAATAAAACATCTCCTTACGATGGCGATTTTATACAGAGGCATGTAAAGGCAATAGCTCTTTATTGCAAGCAATATGTTATATATGTAGTGAAGGATGAAGAGGGTAAAATTACAAAGGATACTAAAACGGAGATTTACAAGGATGATAACATTACGGAAGTTATTATTTACTACAAACCGTTACGTACAGGCATATCTGTTATTGATAAATTTTAGCGCATTTTAAATATATACGCTTATACAAAGGCAATAGTAAACTTTATTAAAGAAAAGGGTTTGCCAAAGCTGGCACATGTACATGTAGCGTTTAAAGCCGGTATTTTGGCCTTGTGGACAAAAAAAAGATGGAAAACCCCTTATATTATTTCAGAGCATTCAACAATATATTTGGAAGAGTCTGATAACAGCCTAATTGATACAAGCATTTTTTTTAGGAAAACAACAAGCAGGGTATTAAAAAATGCCAGCCGGCTAACTGTAGTTTCTACTTACCTTGGAAAAGCAATACAAAAGCACTATCCATTTGTAAATTATATTACTATCCCTAACGTAGTTGATACTGCCATTTTTGCCTGCAGAAAATCGCACGTGTAATAATTTCATTCATGTATCCAATTTTACTCATCAAAAAATATGGATGCAATTATTGGAGCAACACAAATATTAAAGACGGAAGGGGTTCAATTTGTTATTAATTTATACGGCCCGTTAAAGGCAGATGTTATAAAAAAGGTTAAAATAGCAAAGGTAGATGATGTGGTTTTATTTAAAGGAGAAGTGGCACAAGTTGAGTTGGCTAAAGCTATGCAGCAATCTACGGCCCTAATACTTTACTCCAGGTACGAAACTTTTGGATGCGTAATTATTGAAGCAAATGCCTGTGGAATACCAGTAATTGTAAGCGATATTGAGGTTTTTAAAGAGTTGGTGCAGGATGGCGTAAATGGTTTACTTGTTAAGCAAAATAATAGTGCAGCATTAGCAAATGCACTTAAGAAATTTATCAATAAAAAAATACAGTTTGATGAACAGATTATTTCCGATTCAATACACAGATATGATTATGATTTTGTAGGGAAGGTGTTTTATGATTTATTTCAGGAATGCTATGGGGAAAGCGAAGACCACATAACATAATCATATTCCTAAATTTGTAATTGGTTATTAAATAACGGAAAACAAAATTTTACATATAAAGTTGCGATTCAGCATAATCCGCACTAAATGTCTCTCCCAAAAATCCCCAAAATCAACTACCTTTGCATCTCTTTAAAACGAGGAAAGAATACATAAAGAATATTAGAAATTTTTGCATTATTGCCCATATAGACCATGGGAAAAGCACACTGGCCGACAGGCTTTTAGAGCATACTAAAACCATTGGTGTACGTGATATGCAGGCACAGGTTTTGGATGATATGGATTTGGAAAGAGAAAAAGGAATTACCATTAAAAGCCATGCCATACAAATAAACTATCCGTTTAAGGGCGAGGAATATATTTTAAACCTGATAGATACACCCGGCCATGTAGATTTTAGTTACGAGGTAAGCCGTGCTTTAGCGGCATGCGAAGGTGCATTGTTATTGGTAGATGCTACACAGGGAATACAAGCTCAAACTATATCTAACCTTTATTTGGCTATTGAAAACGATTTGGAAATAATACCCGTTATCAATAAAATTGATATGGATGGGGCAATGATACCCGAGGTAAAAGATCAGATTATTGAACTGGTAGGTTGCAAAGAAGAAGATATTTTATTAGCCAGCGGAAAAAGCGGAATTGGTATTGATGAGATTTTGGAGGCCATTGTAACTAAAATTCCATCACCAAGCGGAGATGAAAATGCTCCACTCCAAGCCCTAATTTTTGATAGTGTATTTAACTCGTTTAGAGGCATTATTGTTTATTACAGAATTTTTAATGGCAGCCTTAAAAAAGGCGATAAGGTTAAGTTTTTTAGTACCGATCAGGAATATTATGCCGATGAAGTAGGTATTTTAAAATTTGGCATGGAAGCTAAAAACTCTGTTCATTGTGGCGATGTGGGCTATATTATTACAGGCATAAAAAATGCCAAAGAAGTAAAAGTAGGCGATACGCTTACGAATGTTATTAACCCATGCACAACCCGTATTGATGGCTTTGAAGATGTAAAACCAATGGTATTTGCCGGTATTTTTCCGGTAGAAACTGATGCATTTGAAGAGTTGAGAGATTGTATGGAAAAGTTGCAGTTAAACGATGCATCGCTTACGTTTGAGTTAGAAACATCGCAAGCACTTGGTTTTGGTTTCCGTTGCGGCTTTCTTGGGTTATTACACATGGAAATTATACAAGAACGGTTAGAAAGAGAATTTAACCAAACCGTAATTACTACTGTACCCAATGTAAGTTTTTTAGCGACAACGGTAAAAGGCGAAAATTGTAGTAAACAATCCTACCGAAATGCCCGACCCTACAAGGATCGATCATATTGATGAGCCATTTATTAAAGCACAGATCATTACCAAACCAGAGTATATAGGCAATATAATGAACTTGTGTATTGGCAAACGTGGTATGCTTACACACCAGGGCTATCTATCACCAACAAGGGTAGAGCTTAGTTTTGAAATGCCGCTAACCGAAATTGTTATTGATTTTTACGATAAATTAAAATCGCAAACAAGAGGCTACGCTTCGTTTGATTATCATCCGATAGATAAACGCCCAAGCGATATTGTAAAAATGGATATTTTATTGAATGGCGAAAGGGTAGATGCATTGAGTGCATTAATACACCGCAGCAGGGCTCAGCATTTTGGCAGTAAACTCTGCGAAAAGCTTAAAGAGCTTTTACCTCGTCAGCAATTTCAAATTGCCATACAAGCTGCCATTGGGGCTAAAGTAATTTCCAGAGAAAATATTAGCGCCATGCGTAAAGATGTTACCGCTAAATGTTATGGTGGCGATATTAGCCGTAAAACGAAGCTTTTAGAAAAACAAAAGAGGGTAAAGCGAATGAAGCAAATTGGTAAGTAGAGAGTGCCGCAAGAAGCATTTTGGCCGTGTTAAATTGGACGATTAATTTTTTTCCAAAACCATTTAATGCAAAAGCACACTATTTTACTTATAGCTATCATACTTGTTTATTTAATAAACGGCATTGTTATCATACCCAAACTTTCTATTACATCCGACGAAGGCAGCCATTTAGATTACGGCTTGCGTTTTATACAAGGAGACCCTAACCGGTATTTAGCGGAAAAAGATAACAGTAAAATGCCCATTAATGTTTTAAATACCATTCCACGGGTATTTGAGCAATTGAGTAATAAAAATCTGCACAAAGCAGATGGAGGAGACGGGGATGTTTTAAATGGTAGATATGTAACCTTATTTTTTTCTGTTTTATCCATCTTACTGATTTTTGTTTGGGCAAGTGATTTATATGGTAAAAATGCAGGAGTTTTTGCGGCATTTTTATTTAGTTGGTGCCCTAATAATTTAGCTGCTGCTACCTTAACAACAACAGATGCTTACGCTACATTTTTCTTTACAGCAACTTTATATTGCTTATATAAATGGTGTAAAAGTAGCACCGTTAAAAACTTAGTTTATTTTAGCATTTTTATTGCATTATCTCAGTTAGCCAAGCAATCACTTTTTCACCTATACCCATTGTGTGCAATGCTGGTAATTGGTTATGCTTTTTACAAAAAAAGTAAACCTAATTATACATCCTTAACTAAAGGGTTGTTGATTTTTGGTGCTATAAATTTTATAATATTAAATGCAGGCTTTTTGTTTAATAAAATGTTTGTACCGTTGGGAGATTATCACTTTATGAGCAATATGTTTTCACTTCAGGGTAAACCATTTGCCTTCTAAGTTTGCCGTACCATTTAGTAAGATTTTTATTGATGGATTAGATATGGCTAAGTACAACGACCAAATAGGAGGTGGGCATACT
>JADKIE010000008.1 GCA_016721385.1 Chitinophagaceae bacterium
AATTCTGCAAAATGCTTCCTGACTAATCTTCTTTGTGCTTTGGCATTAAATAAAGTGAAACTTATAATAATTACTAAAATCCTTTTCATAGAACACTCATCAATTTTTAGATTATATGATACTTGTAACCCAAATAGATTCAATCTGGTGAACTCGAAATCCATCTGCTTGTAAGGGCATTACTAAGACCTATTTTATGCATTGCCCCTACTGTTACTTTTGAAACCAGATAATCTATTCCTCCAGGGTAATTAAAATAACTTTTAACTCTATTTTCAAATTGAGGAATAGGCCCAGTAAGGATCTTCATAGGAATGTTGCCTATACTTTTGTATTTAAAATAATTCGTATTTCTCCTTGCTCAAGCCCAAATTTTTATACAAGATATTGTAACCTAGTGGTATGTCTAATGTTACAAAAGAGAATATATGCTGTGTTTCGAAAAAGAGGCAAGCTTTCGTTAACTCCTAATTTATAGGTTACTGAGCCAAAAATAGTGCCAGTATTGCTAAAGATGTGGGTAAAATATACCACCTTCTGGTACAATTATACCATTACTGGTATCAACTACATTAAATCTTGAACCCCCGCTATTATAGCAATATTTACAACACTTTTAAAACAGATAGTCCAATTCCCGAGTAACAAACAAATTGTTTTTAAGTTTAAAATTTACTTTAGTGCCGCCACCTAAATGACATAAAGATGATTTTGATACATCTTTTTTTGTGGTTTTTCATATTTTAAAGTTGTCTAAATGATAGAAAATTAACTGTACCATTGTATTTCTGATTTCCATATCTATTGGAACTTGTATTCACAGGGTTACCTGTATTTATTACTTGTAACACCTCAATGTTCAAAAAAGCGCAGTAACTAATTTATTATTTTGCGAATAAACCAATAAACTTGAAAATAAAATAATAGTGGCAAGAATTAATTTTCTCATAATTATACGTTTTGGATTAAATATATAAATTTTATTTCATCATATTCTCAATAGCCTCAGCATATTTCCCCTTCCATTCACTCATATTTCAGTCTTCCATATTCATATTTATATTACCATTGGTAACAGTTCTAAATAAGTGCACTCTAATGGTTCTACTTTTTCGAGCAATTGCACAAAATCGTTTCTGTTTTCTTTACGAACACTAACTACTACACGGCTTTGGGCTTCGCCAAACAATAAGCATCTTTTCGAATACTTTCTTTAGCTGCATCATGGAAACATTAATGCCTAGGTTTTTATTAAAACAACTCTCCATTAGTGTTACAAATAAACCGCCTTCACTTACATCATGTGCACTTACTATCAACTTATGATCAATCATTTTTTAATTGATTTTTGAATGTGCAATTCTTCATCTATATCAAATAAGGTGCAGGTGAAAATTCTATTCCGCAAATTTTGTGTAGTACTCGCTGCTGTTAATATCATTGTAAGTGTGTACCTATTAAATATATTTCATCGCCCTCTTGTTTAAAATCCATCGTCATTTTATCGTTTGGCATTGTTTAATAAATAACCATTCCAATCATAGGAGTTGGGTACACTGCACCATCTGGCCTCTGGTTGTAAAGCTAACATTGCCACCAGTTACCGGCGTATCAAATTTGCGGCAAACTCGCCCATGCCTTTAATGGCATGTACAAATTAGTAATATACCTGTGGGTCGAACGGGTTGCCAAAGTTTAAACAATTGGTAACACCTAAAAGGCTCACCGCCACTACACACAAAACTGCGTGCCGCTTCGGCCACCGCAATCATTGCACCTTTGTAAGGATCTGCAAATACATAACGACTGTTACAATCTGTAATTAATACTAAGGCTTTGTTAGTTGGTTTTGCCAAAACAATTGCAGCATCGCTTGGGGCATTTGTACTTGCATTGCCGGTACCTACCATGCTATCGTATTGTGTATATATCCAACGTTTACTGGCAATATTGGGCCTGGTAATAATTTGTTCTGCTATTGCTTTTAAATTGAGTTGGCTCAGCAATTGTATTTATATCAAATGCCTTTATTTTTCAAGTAAGAAGGCACTTCGTAAGGCCTGTCGTTTTGCGGTGGCCGCCGCCTAAAACTAACTCATAAGCTGGTAAACTGGCTTCTAAATTTCCATGCATATAAAAATTTAAAATTCCATCGTTGGTTACTTCACCAATTTGGCTGCAGGTAAATCCATTTATCAAAAACGGCTTGTATTAAATGTTTCTTTTCCTTTTTCGGCAACCAGTAACATTCTTTACGGCTTTCACTCAAAAGCAATTCCAGACTTTCATATATTTTTAGCGGGGAGGCGCTATCTAAATCAATACGCATACCCATTTCGCCTTTGGCACTCATTTCGGATGTTGAACAAATTATTCCTGCCGCACCCATATCCTGCATGCCTACAACTGCACCTGTTGTCATCACTTCAAGGCAAGCTAATAATTTTTTTTTCTGAAAGGATCGCCTACCTGCACAGCAGGTAACTCTTATACACTTTCTTCTGTAATATCTGCACTGGCAAAACTAAGCTGCCAATTCCATCTTTACCGGTTTGCACTTCCTACAAAAAAACCGGATTACCTCCGCAACGGTACCACTCGTTGCCGAAATTGTTTCTCCATTTTTTTAAAATGCCCACACTCATGGCATTAACCAAAGGATTGGTGTGATAACAATCTTCAAAATAAATTTCGCCACCAACTGTTGGTACACCAAAACATTACCGTAATGCCCAATGCCGTGTACAACTCCAGCTAACAAATGCTGCGTTTTAGCTTCTTTTAAATTTCCAAAACGAAGGCTGTTTAAAGAGGCAATTGGCCTTGCACCCATTGTAAAAAATATCTCTGTTAATACCACCTACGCCGGTTGCTGCCCCTGAAACCTCCCAAAGCACTTGGAGGATTATGGCTTTCTATTTTAAAAACTACACTGTAGCCATCTCCTATATCCATTAAACCTGCATTTTCTTCACCACTTTTACCAGCATTTTCTTACCATCTCTTGGTAATGTTTTAAGCCATTTAATTGAGTTTTTGTAGCTGCAATGCTCACTCACATGCCACTAAAGCATAACTCATTAAATTGGGTGTACGCCCCACCTTTTGTTTTTCAATTCAAATTCTTCGGCAGTAATACGTAGTTTTTTGGTTTTAGCTGTTATTTCCATAAATTATTTTGTAAGATGTTGCAAATTTACTTTAAACTAATTGAGGGATTGAATGTGGAAATAAGTTGTGGGAAAAGAGTTATTATAGCTGGTACAATTATTTATGTTATTTAAGCAATTAAATAATTATAAATTGCCTTATGCAAACGAATTTTACAACAGAAAGGCTACAATTAGAACCTTTGACACATAAACATGCTGCATTTATTTTTGAATTGGTAAATACATCCGGATGGATTAAATATATTGGAGACAGAAACGTTTATACCACCGAAAATGCAATAGAGTATATTGAAAAAATAAACAATAATGAAGCTATAAGATATTGGGTAGTAAATTGTATTTATGAAAATTTAGCTATTGGACTGGTTACTTTAATTAGAGAGACTATTTAGAACATCATGAGATTGGGTTTGCATTTTTACCGCAATATACCAGTAAAGGGTATGCTTACGAGGCTGCAAATAAATTGTTGCAATATCTTTTAAAGTGCAGGCCATAAGCATATTGATGCATGTACACTTCCGGAAAACATTTCGTCTATAAATTTGCTTGAAAAGCTTGGCTTAAAATTTAAAGAGCAGATAACTCACCATGGAGATTTATTGAGTATTTATTCTATCTGACAGCAATGTTTAAACTCATTAGCACATTGCCATTGGATTTGCTTCTTTACATTTTTATGGTAGTGGCAATGATTATTGGACTAACAACAGTGGTAGCATTGCTGAGCTGGAAGTGCTTAAAACTAATCCTAAATATTTTTCTCGGAATTAATATTTTCAACTACAACGGCAGTTACGCCGATTTTGGGGTCATGCCAATTCGTTTTGGAATGATTTAAAATAATTGCCTTATAAAGTTTATGGCATTTTTAATTTATTGAGTGGCGGTAATTATTACATCAACTCTATCTTTTTTAATTTTATTGTTTTTATAGGTCATATTGGTTTGTACCGGTTGTTTAAGAAGATGTTTCCGGGGTTTAATTATGGGGTAATAATTGGATGTTTTTTATTGCCTTCTTTTTTGTATTTCAGTAGCGGTATACACAGAGATGGATTAATATTTACTTTAATTACTATGTGCTTATATAGTTGTTATAGCATTTTGGAAGAAAGGAAAACTAACAAGAAATTTTTTTTATTGCTATAATTCTCTCTATTGGTTTATTAATGCTATTACGAAGTGTGGTAGCCATAACCCTATATACTAGCATTATTTGCATGGTGGTGCGCAAGCAGTTTAATTTAAAGGCGGTACTTGTTTCGGCAGCAACTGTAGTGTTGTTCCTTTTATTATTTTGTTTGCAGATAAATTTAGCAGCATTAATCCATTAGATTTTATTACGGAAAAGCAAGCAGATTATTTAAAATTGGCTGCCGGCAATACACAAATTTCTTTACCAAAATTGGAGCCAACAGCAACTAGCTTTGTAAGTAATACTCCACAAGCACTGGCTAATGTTTTTGTTAGACCTTTAGTGAAAAACCTTTCTCTTTAATCCCTTTCGAAATGGAATGGGTATTTTATTATTTGTGTTTACCGTTTTTATTTAAAGTAAGCAAAATAAATTTCCTGTTCCGGCATCCTACTTATTTCCTGTTATAGTTTTTCTTGCTTTTTAAGCTATCTGTTTATTGGTCATATTGTTAAAATAAAAATTATGCAATCTTTACGATTTAAGGCACTTGAAAAACTTACAAGTAACCCTACTGAAATTAAGGTAGAAGGCTCTACAAAAGTTACCGGAATTTTTAATGAAAATGTGTTTACGCTTAAAACCGCCAGAGAGTTTTTAAGTGACGAAGCATATAAAAGTTTGCTGGCCAGCACAAAAGGCGGCAAAAAAATTGACCGCAACATGGGCAATCAAATTGCCAATGGTTTAAGAGCTTGGGCCGAGAGTAAAGGTGTAACACATTTTACACATTGGTTTCAACCACTTACAGGTTTAAGTGCCGAAAAACATGACTCGTTCTTTACCTTCAAGGCGATGGTACTCCTATTGAAGAGTTTGAAGGCGGTGCTTAATTCAACAAGAACCGGATGCATCCAGTTTTCCAAATGGTGGGTTAAGAGCAACGTTTGAGGCAAGAGGTTATACCGCATGGGATCCGTCTTCTCCGGCATTTATTGTGGGAATGGAAATGGCAAAACATTGTGCATACCTACAATTTTTATTTCGTACACAGGCGAAAGTTTGGATGCTAAAACACCTTTATTAAAAGCATTGGTTGCTGTAGAAAGCCCGTTGATGTGTGCCAATATTTTGATAAAAATGTAACTAAGTAACTTCTACCTTAGGTTGGGAGCAAGAGTATTTTGTGGTTGATGTGGGTTTAGCTAATGCAAGGCCCGATTTAACCATGACAGGCCGTACAGTTTTTGGCCATGCTCCTGCAAAAGGGCAACAATTAGAAGACCATTATTTTGGGGCAATACCTGAAAGAGTGTATGCTTTTATGAGAGATTTTGAGGCCGAGAGTTATAAGTTAGGTATTCCTTTACGTACACGTCATAATGAGGTGGCGCCTGCTCAATTTGAGTGTGCACCAATTTTTGAAGAAGCAAATTTAGCCGTAGACCACAACACGTTGTTGATGGATGTGATGGAAAGGGTTGCAAAACGCCAGCTTAAAAGTATTATTACACGAAAAAACCATTTGCTGGTGTAAACGGTAGTGGTAAGCACAATAACTGGAGTTTAGTACCGACACCGGTGTAAATTTATTAGCACCAGGTAAAACACCAAAAAGACTAACTTAATGTTTTTAACTTTTTGTTAATATCATTAAAGCGGAGTACATGATTATGCAGAGCTTTTAAGAGCAAGTATTGCCAGTGCCAGTAACACCATCGGTTGGGAGCAAACGAAGCTCCGCCAGCCATTATTTCAATTTTATTGGTGAGTATTTAACCAATGTGTTACACCAAATTGAAACCAGGGTGAGCCAGTAAGTTTGATGAGCAGGACGAGGCAATGCTTAAATTGGATATTCATAAAAGCATACCCGAATTATTGCTAGATATTACGGACAGAAACAGAACATCTCCATTTGCATTTACAGGCAACAAGTTTGAGTTTAAGGCGTAGGTTCATCTGCCAATTGTGCAAATGCAATGACGGTTGTAAATACCATTATGGCCGAAACGTTAACAGCAATTTAAAAAGATGTAGATGCTTTAATTGAAAAAGGGAGAGAAGAAAGAAGTGGCCATTATGCAAATTATTAAAAAATATATTGTTGCCAGTAAAGCAACTTTATTTGAAGGAGATAGCTATAGTGCAGAGTGGGAAAAGAAGCAGCAAAAGAGGTTGCCAAATGTTAAGACAACTCCGTTAGCATTGGATGCTTATGTCCAAAAAGAAAAATCTTTTGAGCATAACCAAATTTATACTCATCCCGAGTTAGGCAAGGCACGAAATAATGCTTGAAGAGTACGTTAAAAGTACAAATTGAAGCCAGAATAATGGGCGAATTAACTGCTACGGTTATATTGCCATCTGCCATAAAATATCAAAATGTGTTACTAACTAATGTAAAAAGGGTTAAAAGCCGGGTTAAAAGCGCCCTCGCTTTAATCAATTACAAGTTTTAGAAAAGTGAGTGAGCATATTTCGGTTATGAGTGATAGTGTTGAAAAAATGATTGAGGAAAGAAAAAAGAAAGCAGATTAACCAATAGCAGAGATAGGCCATTGCATATTGCGATAAAGTAAAGGCAATATTTTTGATATTATAAGATATCATGTGGATAAGTTGGAGTTGTTAGTTGATGATGCTTATTGGTTGCTGCAAAGTATAGAGAAATATTATTTTTAAGATATTTAAATAGGAAGCTGCAAAAATGCAGCTTCTTTTTTTGCTAATGTTTAAGATTGTAAGAACAAATACTGCTAACCCCGATTTTCAATTATTGGTAAATGAGTTGGATAAAGAATTAGCTGTACGGGATGGAGATGATCATACCTTTTATGCACAGTTTAATAAAACAGTTAATCTTAACTGCGTAGTACTTGCTTACATGGATAATATTGCTATTGGCTGTGGAGCAATCAGAAATTATGAAGCCGAAACTATGGAAGTTAAACGAATGTATGTGCCATACTCACAACGAGGTAAAGGCATCGCTTCGTTTGTATTAAAAGAGTTGGAAGTTTGGGCAAAAGAATTAGGTTGTACTAGATGTATTTTAGAAACTGGTCAAAACCAACCCGAAGCCATTGCATTGTATAAAAAAAATAATTATACCATTATACCCAATTATGGGCAATATAAAGACGTTTACAACAGCGTTTGTTTTGAAAAGATATTAGGTCTTTAAATGAAACCGCTCTCTCCATACTACAAGACTTTATCTTGTTTACATTAACTTTTTCGTGTAACGAAGCTAAAAAGCAATTTGGCGGATAAAAAATTCTACGTATTAAACCTTTTATTTAAATAGTAGTCTATCAATAAATTGGATAAGAAATGAAAAATAGTGCTTTTCCTGACGGTAAGTTTTGTTGTATTAGGGTGCTACTGCTGAAATACAAAGAAAGCCCGTAATAGTTGCTGCAATCGATTCAGCCGGTTCTTCTGTTTTAAGTACACCTAAACCTCAAGAAAAACCGGAAAAAGAAAAATGATAAAAGAATTAAACCTGTCCAAAAGTCAACTTCAACAATTGAAAGAAATGAAAAAAAATAATCAAGTTAAAAAAGATGAAATTGAAAATAATAGCAAACTTTCTGCCGAAGAAAAAAAGCAACAATTAAGAAATATTAAAAAAGAACAGTTGCAAAAATTGCGTCAAATTCTTACACCGGAGCAATTACAAAAACTAAAAAAGAACAGCGCAAGGAAAATATTGGAGAAAATATGATGGAAGCCCCAACGGATAATTAACTATGTTCATATAAGCAGTAAAATTGAGCAATGCAGGAACATGCCTTAGGGCATGTTCTTTTTTTATCTCTCGTCTTTACGTGTTTGAAGTAAAACTTCAAATACAATTCAATAAATTTGTGCATGCAAAAGACATTCACTTACCAACAACTTCACACTTTTACAAAAAATATTTTTACAAAAATTGGCTGCTCCAATGCGGATGCAGAAACAGCAACTAAAGCCTTGCTCTCTGCCGATTTACGAGGTATAGATAGCCATGGTGTGGCCCGGCTAAGTGGATATGTAAGATTATGGGAAGCCAAAAGAGTAAATGCAAATGCACAATGTAAAATTGTACACCAAACACCAAGTACTGCAGTAGTAGATGGCGATGCAGTTTAGGCTTGTGGGTAGCTCCATACGCCATGCAAGTAGCTATTGATAAGGCCAAAAATGTTGGCACAGGTTGGGTAAGTGTAAAAAACAGTAACCACTTTGGTATAGCAGGTTACCATGCTATGATGGCTTTGCCGCATGATATGATAGGTATTGCCATGACCAATGCAAGTGCATTAGTAGCACCAACTTTTCTGTTGAAAAATTGGTAGGCACCAATCCTATTGCGGTTGCTATCCCGGCAGGTAAAGAACCTGCATTTGTGGCTGATTTTGCCACAACTACTGCTGCAAATGGTAAGTTGGAAATTTTGCAACGAAAGAATTTAGAAACACCTAACGGTTGGGTGCAAACGAAAGAAGGAGCTGTTACAAATAATGCACATGCTTTAAAAGAAGGCGGCGCTTTACTGCCGCTTGGCAGCGATAAAGAACATGGTAGTCACAAAGGTTATTGCCTTGGTGCAGTTGTAGATATTTTTAGTGCTGTTTTAAGCGGAGCAAATTATGGGCCTTGGGTGCCTCCATTTCCGGCTTATGTACCAATGCCGGAGAATATGCCGGCGAAGGGATAGGCCATTTTTTTGGCGCCATGCGGATTGATGCATTTAGAACGGCTGATGAATTTAAACAACATATGGATAATTGGATACAGCGGTTTAGAAGTGCAAAAACAATAGAGGGCGAAACGAATGTGCTTATTCCCGGAGACCCTGAAAGGGAAATGGAAATAATACGAATGAAAGAAGGCATTCCTTTATTGGATGTAGTGGCTAAGGATTTGGAAATGGTTGGACAAGTGTTTGGAGTGACGATTACTTAAAAATCAAATAATTCTTTTTATCAATTTGCAAAATTTCTGCTATAATTTTTACTGATAGTATCCCTGTATTAATTTCTCCCCTTTCTATACGCCCTATTTGTCTAAGTTCAATTTCTGCTTCATAAGCCAATCGTTCTTGTGAAAAACCAAGCCGTTTTCTTATTCTCCTAAGGTTATTTCCAAAGGCTTTTAAGTATTCTTTGTCGTTTAGTTCTAACACTAGACAACAATCACATAAAATTTTAAATAAATTAGGTCATATATGACCTAATTTGTATATTGCAATAGTTTTCAAATACATTATATCTATACCAATACAAACTCAATGAAACACGTTGCCCTTTTACTAGTATTTTTTTTAATGTATAATCAGGCTAGTATTTTTTTGATTCTAAAATTTTAAATACTACAATACCGGAAAATGATTGTTTAGCTATTGGGCTTGTCGGTGTTTCTGAGAATGGAATTAGCGAGGGAATCAAGAATACCTTTCTATCCATTTCAATGGCCTATCAAAAAGGCTTGGATGTTGAAGGGAAACAGCAACTTGGTATCGGATTTCAAACAACATTTGCACATAGGAAATTAGAAAAACCAAAGTTGCTTTTTGAAAATCAATTAGAGTCTTGGATAAATTCAGGGTTCTCTAATATTGATATTTATCAATTTGGAAGTGCTGATTTTTCATACACAGATATTAATGCCGGCTTAATTTATCAAGCAATGTTGAATACAAAAAATTTTATTTCAGTTGGGGCTTCTATGTATCATATTAATAAGCCTAGTCGATTTTTTTTAGGTGGTGAATTTAATTTAGAAAGGCAGTTATGGAGTCATATTGCTTTGGAGAAAAATATAGAAAATGATAAACAAATTTACACTGCTTTTCTAATCGGCTTTTCTAAACAGGAAGTAAACGATGTGATTTCTGGCATTACCTATCAGTTTAAAATCAGTAAAACCAATCAATTCAGTTTTGGTGTGTGGGGAGAAAAAATGATCTTATAGGGAGTGCAATAATACCCAAACTTGGATTAGACTTTAAGTCTATTATACTAACAACTTCATACGAAATAAATATATCGTCAAAAAATTCAAGTAATAAAGGTGCCAGCGAAATTTCACTTATTTATACACATGCTAAAACGAGAGAAAAATTTTTGGAAAATAAGTTTATAAAATTCTAAACGAAGTAACCTTTTTATTATAATTGATTCTACACCTCTTTTTTTAATTAAAACCGTTAAATTATGAAACTTAAATTTTTTTATTATTGCTTATTTACATGTATTCCTTTTTTTACCTATGCTGACGCTAGCCCAATTACTGGTAAAGCATCTGTTATCTGCTGGTGAAACAGCAACATATACAGTTGATTGGGTTGATTGGAATAATGAATATGAAAACTTTGCCAACGTTACTTGGAATGTAGTTAATGGTACAGTATTAAGCTCAGATAAACATACAGTAACAATTCAATGGAAAGAAACATTAACTTGGCTAAATGAAGAAGGCTCTATTGAGGTATCTGAAGATTTAGGTGGTGGGGGTGGGACATTAGCTGTAAATATTGTAAATTTTGTATTGGGCACTTCGGAAACTTGTAGTGGAGTACTTGGAACCCCTGCTATTTTGAAAATTTTGGTACCGGTACTAACCATGGACCAGTTTTTTTCTGGAACCACCTATGAATAAAGATTATTGTGCTCTTGTACCAGGACAATATACTCGTATAAATTCAACTTTAGGATGTAGAAGTTTATGGTTGGGTTTGCCGCAAGATCATACACCTGGTGATGTAAATGGTTATATGCTAATGATAGATGGCGATACACATAGAGGCGAAATATTTCGTACGCAAATTACAAGTGGGCTTACTACTGCATTTAGATATGAATTTTCGGCATGGATTGCTAGTTTATATGGAGGAGGGGAGAATCCAAAAATTCATTTTGAATTACGAGATAACTCATTTAATTTAATTCGTCAAAGTAGTCATATAGAAGTTAATTATGATGCGGCTAATCCATGGAAAAGAGTATCTGTAATGTTTGATATACCTAATGGGACTACCTCACTATATATAGTTTTAGTTAATGAAAACAATGACCGTGATGGAAATGATTTTGTTGTAGATGATTTATCTTTTGCACCATGCTATACGCCAATTGTAGCATCATTTTCAAATAGCTCAATTGTTAACAAAGCTTTATTTGTAACAATGGTACAGTAAACTTATACTCTAATGGCCAACTGCTACTATCCATTTGCAGTCCCTAGTTTTAAATGGCAAAAAGTGTTAATAATGGGGTAACTTGGACAGATATTGTTGGGGCTACCACATCAAATTATACCCAAACAGAATCATTGGCAGGGATATATCAATATAGGATTTTTGCTTATGAAACATCAGATCCATTGCAATATATTATTTCAAATGTTTTAACTTATTATGTACAAAAAATGGTAGTAAACACAAAGTCTTATAGTGTATATAGTTGTAACCCTACTCCCGTTCAATTGGAGCCTAGTTATTATATGCAATATGCCGATCCAAATGGACCTACATTAACATATACATTTAACTGGACACCTGCTACCTATCTTAATAATCCAAATTTAGAAGCGCCAGTTATAACATTGCCAGCACTAACACCTCCTACTATAAATTCGCCAGCACCCCCACCTCCTACTAATTATACCTATGGGCTAACAGTACAAAATACAAATTTTGTTGGATGTGTCGCTTCTAATACACAAACGGTATTACATTATAATCCCAGGAAAGTAGTTGTACCTACTGCATTTACACCAGATGGGGATGGGATAAATGATTTGTTTAGGTCACTAAATTTACAAGATTACCCCGGTGGAGAATTTTGGATTTGGAATCGTTGGGAAATCAAGTTTTTATTCTCAAGGACCAACACTTATAGACTATTCATGGAATGGTAATTACGGCAATGGGCAACCTGCCGATCCGGGTAATTATGCTTGGCGTGTGCTAATTCCAGGATGCCCTAATAATATTTGGAATGGGGCAGGGGGCTCTCAAATAAATGTGCCTAATGGTAATGTCTTATTAATACGTTAAAATTAAAAATAGAAATATTAATATATTTAACTTTATAATCCCTTCTCATAAAATTATAGTATGAGAAGGGATTTTTAAATCATACTTCATGAAAAAATATACTTTAATTTCATGTTTAATATTTGTGTCGTTGGTTACATTTGCCCAAACAGAAAAAGTTATTACCGACAGACCTGGGAAAACTCTCAGCCCAATTACCGTACCCAAAAAATGGATACAATTTGAATCGGAATTATCGAAACAAAAGGATAAACTAAAAGAGATTGGGATTACTGATATATACTTTCGTCATCCATCATTACTAACAAAATTTGGATTAGGTAAAAGATTAGAGTTAAGGCTGATAACTGAATTGGCAACTTTAAAAGTAAAATACACATTTGATCCGCCATATATTCGTACCGGTATTAAAACTGTACAGTTAGGGGGTAAATTAAATTTTTTAAAAGAAAAAGGAATACGGCCGGAAGTTTCTTTAATTGCACACTATGATTTTCATCGTTTACGTACAATATACGCTGGTAAAGATACACTAGATGGAGGAAATTTTAGGTTGGCTATGCAACATACGTTATCAGAAAAAGTGGAGGTGGGCTACAATATTGGTATGGAGTGGGAATATTTTCGATACTTTAAAACTGCTTATACCTACACCTTATCGCCAAAATTTACAATTAACGAAAAATGGTTGGCATACATAGAGTTGTTTGGATATATATGGAAGAAAGAAAAGCCTGAAAATAGTATTGATGCAGGATTTGCTTATTTTATTAATGACAATTTTAAGCTTGATGCATCTGCAGGCTTTGGAATTAATAAAAAAGCACCGGATAACTTTTTTTCAATTGGAGCATCCTTTCGATTTAAAACAAACAGATCTAACTAAACTCTACAGAAACTCTGCACGTCAAATCCGATTAATCAAGTTGTTTTAAAAGTATTTTTAAAACCAACATTGTATTATACCGTTTAATCTTAAAAAAGTATCTCTTTATTTTGTTCGGTATTACCAATTCTAACTCTCAAACATATCGAAAGATATTGTTTTCAAGTTGAATTGGTATTAATACATTTGCATTACAACGATTGGTTCCGGTATATTTTTGGATATTAAAACAAAGAACAAATGAAGGTGATGAAATTTGGTGGCACCAGCGTAGGCAAGCCACAACGTATGAAGGAAGTGGCAAAATTAATTACGGCCGATGCCGAAAGTAAAATTGTAGTATTATCTGCCCTTAGCGGTACAACCAATGCATTGATAGAAATTAGTAATTCGCTTGCTGCCGGTGATAGAAATGCTGCTAAGCAACAAATAGATGCATTAGAGCAGCACTATCAAAATTTTGTTCAGGAATTATTATCTACAGATGCAGCAATTGCTAAAGCAAAATTGGTACTTGCAGAGCATTTTGAGTTTTTAACCATCATTTTAAAAATATCGTTTAGCGAAGCCTTAAACAAAGATATTTTGGCGCAAGGCGAATTACTTAGCACAAAACTATTTTGCCTTTATTTAGAAGAACAAAATATTGATCATGTGTTATTAGCTGCGTTAGATTTTATGACCATTGATAGCTACGACGAACCGCAAATTGGCACCATTAAAGTAAAACTATCACAACTTATACAACGTAATAAAGACAAAGCAATCTTTGTAACACAAGGTTATATTAGCCGCAATGCAAAAGGAGAGGTAGATAATTTAAAAAGGGGTGGAAGCGATTACAGTGCTTCGCTTATTGCAGCAGCAGTTAATGCAAGTGTTTGCGAAATATGGACAGATATTGATGGTATGCACAACAACGACCCAAGAGTAGTTGATAAAACTGTACCTATTGAGCAATTAAGTTTTGAAGAAGCTGCAGAGTTGGCTTATTTTGGCGCAAAAATTTTACATCCTGCAAGTATATGGCCTGCACAGTTTTACAATGTACCTGTTCGATTGTTAAATACAATGCAGCCAACAGCCAAAGGTACTTTAATAGCCGAAGAAGCAGGTAGTGTAGGCGTAAAAGCCGTTGCAGCAAAAGATGGAATTACCGCCATTAAAATAAAAAGCAGCCGTATGCTATTGGCTTATGGTTTTTTGCGTAAAGTATTTGAGGTTTTTGAAAAATACCGTACATCTATTGATATGATTACAACATCGGAAGTTGCAGTGTCTGTTACGGTGGATAATGATATTTATTTAGCCGAAATTTTAAAAGAACTGGAAACCTTTGGTACCGTAGAAGTAGATACGAACCAAACCATCGTTTCTATTGTGGGTAACGAAATTGCCGAAACAAAAGATGTAATGCTTAAATTATTTGAATCTGTTTCGTCTATACCTGTACGTATGGTAAGTTACGGAGGCAGTAATCATAATATTTCCTTATTGATACCCCGTAGTTATAAAGAAGCTGCATTGCAAAGTTTAAATAAAGTGCTGTTTGGCTTGTAATATATCGGGGGTAATCTGCATAATCTGTGTGCAATAAAAGGTTAAACCAATTTATGCTCGTAGGCATATTTTACTAAACCTATTACGCTGGCTGTATTTGTTTTTCTAAAAATATTTTTACGGTGCGTTTCTACTGTACGTTCGCTAAGAAAAAGTGTATCGGCAATTTGCTTATTGTTAAGTTCTTTTTCAATTAACCTCACTATTTCAATTTCTCGTTGAGTTAAGTGAGCATCTGTATTTTCTTTTTTTACTTCGCTGGCTTTTTGCATTTCTGCCAGCACTTCCTCACCAAAATAAATACCTCCTTTACTAATTTTCTCTAATGCCCTAATTAACTCTTGCTTGCCAATGTTTTTTAATACATAACCGGCAATATTGGCTTCGTCAATCATTTGGTTAACCAAATCGCCTTGTCCACTCATAGATAAAGCCAATATTTTTATTTCAGGAAATTTTTGATGCACAGCCTTAGACAACTCAGCACCATTCATGCCCGGCATCATAATATCAGTAAGTAAAATATCTACCTTCTTTGTTTCAAGCAAAGAAAGCATTTTAGTAGAATCTGTACATTCTATGGCTATCTTGAAATTATCATGTCCTTGTAACAGAGATTTTAAACCGTCTATTACAATTTGGTGATCATCAACAATGGCTAAGAAAATTTTTCCGTTTTTCATTTTGCCAATAAGGTAAATATGCTGTTAAGATAAACAAAACTATTAATTAAACAAGGGGAACATGTATGGCTACTAAAGTTCCGTTTCCAACATAGCTATCAAAATCAACAGTGCCTTTTAAAAATTCAACTCTTAGTTTAATATTTTTTAGTCCAATACCCTCAAAATTTTCTTTATCATTTGCATTAAATCCTTTGCCGTTATCCTCAATTGTAGCACTAATACCATCTTTATCTTTAATTAAGGATATGTGCAACTGATTTGCTCCGGAGTGTTTTATTACATTATTTACACATTCTTGTATAACACGGTACAACACAATCTCTATATTATTATCAATTCTTTCATTTAATCCTTCTGCATAAAAATTTACTTTTAAAACACGACTATCAATTTTGTCAATAAACTCTTTAACTGCCGATGCCAAACCTGCCTTAAGCAAAGCATTGGGCATCATTTGATGGCTAACATTGCGTACTTCTTTACAGCCTTCATCAACCAAATTAATTACTTTTTCAAATGACAGTTTTTGTTGTTCATCTTTAAAAATAAGTTCATTTTCAAAAGCCGATAAATTCATTTTGGCAGCACTCATTACTTGGCCAACACCGTCATGTAAATCTCTGGCTATTCGCTGCCGCTCAGTTTCCTCTGCTTCCAAAATGGCTTTGGTTGCTATTTCCTGCTGTTTAATTACTTCTTGCTGAAGTTGTAATTTATTTTGTGCTTGCCTTTTTTTGTAAAATGTAAATCCAAACAAAATCAATAATGCCATTGCAGATGCTATTCCACCAATCAGGTAATTTTTTTTACTTAGCTGTGCACTTTGCAGTTTAAGTTGCTGCTCTTTTTTTTCGGTTTGATACAAAGCCTCGTACTCGGCAATTTTACTTACCGACTGTTCATTGATTATACTATCCTTTATCTTATACGCATTTTTGAGTGCTGCCATTGCATTATTATGGTCGCTTAAATGTGTATAGGTTTCGCTAAGCAATGCTAAAGCCTGGTACTTTCCCTGCTTATAGCCCGATTTTTCAGATAAAGAAATGGAATGTAGGAAATGATTTTTAGCTTGTGTATAATCCTTTTGCATCATCGATAAATTACCAAGGTTTAAATAAGTGTCCGACATTTGCTTCTTATTTTCAAACGAGGAGTCTATCAATAGTGATTGTAAAAAATATTTTTTGGCATCATCAAATTTGCCACTGTACATATAGCAATTGGCCATGTTATCGTAAAACTGCGACTTAAAAAAAACTAAATTTTCTTTGGTGCATAAATCTAATCCTTGTTTATCTAATTCTAACGCTTGTGTATATTTTTCCTGCATTCCATAAACATTTGCCAATGTATGAAGAATAATAGATTTTAGTTTACTGTCATTTACTTTTGGAAATAACTGTATACTCTCCGTAAGTATTTTTTCGGCTTTGGGCAAATCATTCCTTAATTGATAAATTTGGCTTAACAACGTATTTGTTTTCACAATGCCAATAAAAAGTTGCTTTTGTTCAAATATTTTTAATGCTTGCAATGCGTACTCTATGGCTTTGTCGTAATTACTTTTGTTGTAATGGTAACTGGTATAAAGTAACAGGCTATATGCTTTTATAGAGTCGTTACTTATATGGTTGGCTATTTCTGATGCCCTGTTGGAATAATCTAAAGAGGTTTCCATAATTTCCCTTGGTTGAGTAGGCAAAGGATAAACATAAATTAGCAGTACCAATACTAAATAAATAATCGTTGCTTTGGGCAATTTCTAAAGCTTGCTTTGCTAAAAGAATTGCAGAGTCGGCATTAGTTACACGTATTTCGGCAGATAATTGATTAAGGAGATTTACCTTTTCGTTTTTTTGTGTTGTGACTGATAATTTTTTATTAAATCGGGCACACTTGTAGTTTGACTAAAACCATTTAGTTGGTAAATAAGCAACAAAAAAAATATCCCCAAAAATTTCATGCTATAAATTTAAAACATCTTTCATGGTAAAAATACCTGATTTGCCTTTAATAAACTCGGCAGCCAATACAGCGCCTGCAGCAAAGCCTTGCCTGTTATGAGCAGTATGGGTAATTTCAATATCATCAATTGCAGAGCTGTATTTTATCTTGTGTGTGCCTGGTGCAGGATCAATTCTTTTGCTAATAATTTGCAATTCGTTTACATTGCTTGTTTCGGTATTTACCCATTTTGTTTTAGTTGTATTTTGGGCAAGAATTTGTTCTGCCAAGCTAATGGCTGTACCACTTGGTGCATCTTTTTTTTGAGTATGATGTATTTCTTCTAAACTTACGGTATAACTAGTTTGATTGCTCATTAATTGGGCTAACTTTTTATTTAGTTCAAAAAAAATATTTACGCCAACGCTAAAATTACTTGCATATAAGAGAGAGCCATTATTTTGAGTGCAAACATGTTCAACTTCGGGTAATTGAGTTAGCCAGCCTGTACTTCCGCATACCACGGGAATAATATGCAAAGCACTTGTATAAATTTTGTACAGCACTTTCAGGGTTTGTAAATTCAATCGCTACATCTGCGGCAGATAAATTTGCAGCAGTAAAATCATTACTGTTTTGCGAAGTGATTTTTAAAACGATAGTATGACCTCTTTCAATAGCAATTTGTTCAATTGCTTTACCCATTTTGCCATATCCAATAAGTGCAATATTCATAACCTCACCCCAATCTCCCAATTTAATCAGGAGAACTCGAATGTGGGTGTATTTTAAAACGAGATTTTTATTAAACTAAATATGTACCTTAAAATTATTATTTAACTCTTACTTTCCAATTTTTAGTACGAGGCTTACACCGTTGGTTTTTGCAAGTTCACTATAACCCGGCTTAATATGCAAACTTAAATCATCGCTTACATCAAATGTTTTTAGGTGTGCATCTACAGCTGCATCCGCAACATTTAGGCCCCAAAAAAATATAAAAAATAAAACTGAGTAATCAACATTTTGCCTTACCTCGTTTCTAAAACTTTTAATACGATCTGGTTGATTGCGTACACTATAATATGGCTCCGGAATTTGATAGTCGTTAGTTGGGTCGTTATCGCTTGCATTTTTAAATGCTGCATTGGCATCTTTAAATTGCTTTACATTTCTAAAAAAAATGTAGGTAGTTGTGCCTAATGCACCGTATACAATGGGTAGTTTCCAGTACTTTTTATTGGTAATTTGCCCCCAGCCCGGTGCAATTGCAGAGCGTATTACTGCAATTCGAGGATTGTAGCCTTTGGTAGTATCTATTTTTGCAAACGGATAAGTTTTTACTTTTATTTTTTTTGCAGCAGAATCTTTTTGAGCAAATATTAGAGTTGCATTTACAAGAAGAAACAAAAAAAGTGTAAATTTCAGATAATTCATTAGTTAACTATTTCTACAAAACACTAGCTTACTTTAATATTTAATTTATTTAGTAAAGCATTTAATTCTTCTAAAGAATAGTACTCAAAAAGAATGCTGCCATTACCTTTTTTGGTATGCGTCATTTTTACTTTTGTACCATAGTTAGATGCTAAATTATCTTCAATTTTTTTAAATGCAGGTGGTAACGATGATTTTACAGCAGATTTAACACTTGCGGCAGATGTATATATTTTACGTACTAACTCTTCTGTTTGACGTACCGATAATCCTTGCTTTTTATTTCATTAAAAATATACAATTGCTTATCTATCACATCTACATTAATTAAAGCTCTGGCATGGCCCATCGATATTTGATTACTGCGTACCGCAATTTGAATATCGGGCGGAAGTTTTAATAAACGGATGTAATTGGTAACAGTACTTCTGTCTTTACCCATTCTTTCGGCTACCTGCTCTTGCGTATAATCCAACTCATCCATCAATCGCTTATAGCTTAATCCAATTTCTATGGCGTTTAAATTTTCTCTTTGTAAATTTTCTAATAGCGACAGCTCTAATAATTGTACATCATTAGCTTGGCGTATATAAACAGGTACATCTTTTAAACCTGCAATTTTTGCTGCTCTAAACCTTCTTTCACCGGCAATTAACCTGTATTTGCCGGTTGGTAATTTACTTACTGTAAGCGGTTGAATAATATCATGCAATTTTAAAGAAGCAGCTAATTCGCTCAATGCAGCTTCATCAAAATCATGCCTTGGTTGTTTTGGGTTTACTTCTATTTGATCTAATGCAATGCGTAAGCTGCTTGTAGTTTGCTGTACAACATCTTGCTTTAAATTACCGGCAGTATTTTTTAAATCGGCATCAATATTTTGCAGTAAACTGCGTATACCTTTTCCGAGTGCGTCTTTTTTTTGTGGGATGCTCATAATTGATTATAAATTATGAATTATAAGTTATGAATTTCAAAATTGAAGTTATCAATTCATAATTCATCATTTATAACTCATCATTCTAAAATTCTATCTTCTTCGTTAATTTTTGTTAGATTATTTTTTTGCAAAATTTCTTTTGCAAGGTTTAAATAGTTGATTGAACCTTTGCTATCGGCATCGTATAAAATTACAGGTTTGCCAAAACTTGGTGCTTCGCTTAGCCTGGTATTACGGTGTATGATGCTGTTAAAAACCAACTCGTCAAAATGACGGCGTACTTCACTTACTACCTGATTACACAGTCTTAATCTGCCATCGTACATTGTCATTAAAATGCCTTCAATTTTTAATTGGGGGTTTAAGCGGCTTTGTACAATTTTTACAGTGTTTAATAATTTACCTAAACCTTCCAATGCAAAAAACTCTGTTTGTACAGGTACTACAACACTATCGGCAGCGGTTAATGCATTAACGGTAATTAAACCAAGCGATGGGCTGCAATCAATTACAATAAAATCGTATTCATCTCTAATAGGCTCCAAAATTTTTTGTAAAACACTTTCTCTGTTAGGATAATTAATCATTTCAATTTCGGCTCCAACCAAATCAATATGCGATGGCATAATATCTAAATGCGGAATATCCGATTTTAAAATTACATCTTTAGCCTGCGCCTCATTTACCATACAATCGTAAAGGCTTTGGGTAATATTGTGCAAATCAAACCCGGTACCTGTGGTACTATTGGCTTGCGGATCGGCATCTACCAACAAAGTTCTGAACTCCAAAACTGCAAAACTTGCAGCTAAATTAATAGCTGTTGTTGTTTTGCCCACTCCACCTTTTTGATTGGCTACGCCAATAATTCTTGCCATAATATATTGCTCCTTAATAAATTTTATAATTCAATGGTTTCTCCAATTGCCGGCAGCTTTAATAACAATGCTGCACTCGAAAATAAATCTACCGTTTTTGTTTATCAATTTTAATAAAGCCAAAGGTATCGTAATGTACACCAATAATTGTATTGCATTTTACCATTTTGGCAGCAGTTATGGCATCTGTAGCATCCATAGTAAAATTATCGCCAATGGGTAATACACAAAATTGTAAAGATGCATAAGCCGGTATAAACTGCATATCCATAGTTAATGCAGTATCACCACTGTAATAAAAATTGCCTTCGCCTGTTGTTACAACAAAACCCATTGGGTTGCCGCCATAACTACCATCGGGTAATCCGCTGGAGTGTACAGCATTTACACATTTTACATTGCCAAAATCAAAAGCCCATTTGCCGCCGTGGTTCATTGGATGGTATTTTTCAATTCCTTTTGCTGCAAACCACATAGCTACTTCGTAAGCAGCAATTATTGTAGCACCTGTACGTTTAGCAATTGATTCTGCATCGGCAACATGATCGGCATGGCCATGGCTTAAAAAGATATAATCTGCTTCAATTGCATCAATATCAACATGTTTAGCCAACTCATTACCCGTAATAAAGGGATCAAACAAAAGATGTTTTCCTTTTACTTCTACCTTAAAACAAGAATGGCCGTAATATGTAAAATTCATAATATGTTTTGCTGTTTGCTGACAGGTTGGCAAATTTAACTATTCGGCATAATATTGGGCAACAAACCTGCAACATCTTTGTTATTTTTATAAACAATATTAAAATTTAATGATTACAATAATTGCAGGAACAAACAGACTTGGTAGTTATACCCGAAAAGTAGCTAAGGAATACGAACGAATTTTACAGGAAAAAGGCTTAAATAGCGCTTTTTTATCTTTAGAAGATGTTCATTCTGTAAAAAGAGATGCCAATTTTGAGAGTATAGAACAAAAATATCTACTTCGGGCTAAATTTTTCATTTTTGTGCTACCGGAGTATAATGGTAGTTTTCCGGGATTCTTTAAATTATTTATTGATAATACAAAGCCCAATGAAGCATGGCTTGGCAAAAAGGCTCTTTTGGTTGGCAACTCCACAGGCAGAGCAGGTAATTTGAGAGGATTAGATCAGATAACCGGAATTTTAAACCATATGAAAATGACTGTTCATCCCAATAAATTACCTATATCTGTTATAAACAAGTTGATGGATGAAAACGGAAAATTTGTTGATGAAAATACGTTGGCAGCCATAAATACACAGTTAGATGAATTTATAAAATGGGTATAGTGTAGAAAGTAGTTTTATGCTTTTAGTTTTTAAATAAAATCATCATTTTTAATTTTCAATTTTTAATTAATCATGCGTTCTCCCTTAGGTGCTGCTATTTTTATTTCAATAATGTTGTTGCTGGATTGGTATGTTTTTCAGGCTGTAAAGATGGTATCGCAAACAGCAAGTCCAAAAACAAAGTCAATAATCTTTATTATTTATTGGGCATTATCGGCCATTGCAGTAATTAGTTTTTTACTGTTTGCATTTGCTAATCATGAGTTGCTTAATAAAAAATTCAGAACATATTTATTTGCAACAGTAATAGGTTTATTTATTGCAAAACTAACTGCAGCGGTTTTCTTTTTGGTAGATGATTTAAGAAGAGGAATACAGTGGGTTGGCGGCAAGCTGTTTTCGGATAATACTGAAATGGAAATTATGAACGAAGGCGGTATTAGTCGCTCTGTATTTTTAAGTTGGTTAGGTATTGCAACAGGCTCGGGCCTTTTTACCACACTACTTTATGGTTACGGAAATAAATATAATTATTTAGTAAAAAGAGTAAAACTTAATTTGATAATTTACCTGCGACATTTAAAGGTTTAAAAATTGTACAAATAAGCGATGTACACAGCGGTAGTTTTACCAATAAAAAAGCAGTAGAACATGGGATAGAAAAAATATTAAATGAAAAACCTGATATTATTTTTTTACAGGCGATTTGGTAAATGACAGAGCGACAGAAATGCAGGAATACATTGAGGTGTTTGCAAAACTAAAAGCGCCACTTGGTGTGTATAGTTGCCTTGGTAACCACGACTATGGCGATTATGTACCATGGCCCGATAGAAACGAAGAACACAAAGCAAAAGAAAAAGCAGCCGGCAAACATTTGCTAACGCCTATACAACAAAAAAATTTAGACGACTTAAAAAACGTACATGCCGCAATGGGTTGGAAGTTGTTGATGGATGAGTATGTAACCATTAAAAAAGGCAATGATGAAATTGCTATCGTAGGTGTACAAAACATAAGTGGTAAAGTGCGTTTTCATAGCTATGGCAATTTGGCTAAAGCGTACGAAGGCGCTCAAAAATATCCGTTTAAAATATTGCTAAGCCACGATCCCAGTCATTGGGAAGCAGAAGTAAAACCCCAATACCCCGATATAGATTTAATGCTTAGCGGCCACACACACGGCATGCAATTTGGTGTAGAAATACCCGGCTTTAAATGGAGCCCTGTACAATATGTATATAAGCAATGGCACGGCCTCTACCAAGATGGGAAACAAAAATTGTATGTAAACCCCGGCTTTGGTTTTATTGGTTATCCGGGCAGAGTAGGAGTGTTGCCGGAGATTACGGTTTTGGAGTTGTAGTAATTTGTTAAAAAAGACGTGAGTTTTTTGAAGCACTGCAAAAGCTCCTGCCTTTACTAACCTGAAAAATTAATTGATTATAAATTCCTTTTTTGTAGAAACATATTTTAGAACAAGATGAAATATGGAAAAAATAGGTTTGTGATGACACAAACCTTGGCGGAAACTTTTGTTGTAGTGTATTTTGTTGGTCAACTATGGACAGTAGCAATAGAGATGACATCTTTTTAGAAGATATCATCTCTATCTAATTTTCCCCAAATAAAATTAAGTTACTGTAGTTGCAAAAAACAGATTGAGTTTCTCAAACCTCTTAAACAACAACTAATACTAATCTGTGAATGATGCAATTTTTTGCACTAATTGTGTAACAATAACGGGCATAATAAAATCATCTTTGTTGTATTGTAAAGAATAATCAAAATTACTGTTTTGCTTTACCTTCTTTTACAACTATAAATGAAGCCGCTTATAATTTAAGCAGTTTCATATTTTCAACTTTTAAACTTACTAAAATGAACATCAAAAATTTTTTAAAAATTCTTACTGTAGTTGCGTTTTCAGTTTTTATTGTACCATCTTATTCTAAAGCGGCTACGATACCTTCGGACAGCACAACGGACAGCAAAATTGCCCTGCAAATAATTCAAAGGGTAACCCAAATTCAGAATATGGATAAAACCACACTTACGCCAAGCGAAAAGAGTGATTTAAAAAAAGAATTAAGGCAAATGAAACAGCAGGCAGATGGACTTGATAAAAGAGTTTATCTTTCTATTGGTGCAATTATTATTATTATTTTGTTGTTAATCTTATGAAACAGCAGGCAGATGGACTTGATAAAAGAGTTTATCTTTCTATTGGTGCAATTATTATTATTATTTTGTTGTTAATCTTAATTTTATAAGGCAAAAAAAATCCCCAAGTTTTTTAGCTTGGGGATTTTTATTTTATTTTATTTCCAGCGTTCCAAATCTTGTTCGTTTTTTAAATAATTTAAGAAGGTCGGAAGTTATTAAAAACTTTTTATCATTCACTCTTGTAGTGTTTCTGGGTATTGTTATATAGTCTTCATCATCGTTGCTAAAAATAGCTTGCCTGCTTAGTGATCCTTTGGTATTTATTGTTGCAGCTACAAAAACCGATTTTTTAAACTTCATTACATCATCCGGTTTTTTTTCTAAATCCCTGTCTACATTGTCTTTATCATCATTGTATAATAATATTAATTTATCGTTATACACAAATGCATAGTAACCTAAAAATATATTACTGTTAACAAATTTTTGGTTTTTAGGAATTCGGGTAAAAGTGGCTTTGCCCGTTTTGTCGATATTAGTATTAACAATATCGCCATACTTATAATAGTACGTGGTTCGTGAGCCATATTTTTGATCGTAGGTAGTAACGATACGTAATTCATAAAATTCGCTAACTAAATCAACGCTACCGTTATTTCTGTTAAGGATAAAATTTATTCTAAAGTTTGAGTATAAACCCGGATCCGAATCTTTATCGGTGCCAAAATTATCTTTATCAACCAAACGAAGTATTTCGGCATCAAAATCTGCCATTTTTGGGTTTTTAACTTCGTTTGTAATTGGGTCAATGGTGGCATAAAAAACGCCATTTAAATTACCATTATGTTTTCGTTTATATAAGCCTGCAACTGTAATGGTATTGTTTTTATCGTAAATTAATTTTGTACCCTGAATAAAGTTATTATTAAGGTTAAAATTTATTTCTTTGCCCGTTGAGTTTGTGGATGAATAAGCCAAAAGTTTATAAACGTATGAAGGTACTTTATTGCCATCTTCCCGTACAGTTTGCCTTGTAACTTCTTTATCGTAATGTTTTATGGCCACATATACTTTTCCATCATTGGTAATATCTTCGTCGTACAGCGAAACAAATTTTTCTAAAATAGGAAGTTCTATTTCTTTGTTCCAAATTTTCTTTAAATCTGTATCAAATACACCTATATAAAATTTTTTATTTTCTTTTTTTCTCTCGGGTCCTTCTACAAATATTAATACTTTACTTGAGTCGGAAGATAACTTGTACGAAACCTCTGCCTGATCGTCTCTGTTATCCGATTCGTAAGTACCTAAAATTATTTTTGAAGTCGGTTGGGCATTTTTTGGATCAATTTTTAATGCGTAAAAACTGGTAGTTTTAGTTTCTTTATCATAAGCGTTATAAAGAAAATAAATATTTTTGCCATATTTTTCAAATCCTTTCATGTAGGCATTTTTCTCTTCTACCTCAAGTTCATACTCAACAATGGGTTCCATGTCTTTATCTACAATTGTAAGAAAATTTTTTGGAGGTTTTGCACTCATAAAGCCAGCCTTAAAAATTGTTTTATGTACAATCATTTTACCATTGTCGATTGGAATTGCATCATCAAAATCGTTTTTAATACTATTTTGTTCGCCCCATTTTACATCAAACGTTTGCGCATGTAAGTTTGAATAAAAACATACGGCAAAAAATAGCACCATTAAGTACAAGATTTTTTTCTTTATCATTTTATATTTTATATTTAGTGGGTGTAAATATATACTTTTGCACCTAAAATTTGATATATGATAAAATATTTAGTTACCCTTATTTTGGCAGTATTTCTTACCATTTCTTTACATGCACAAGACACAGTATATTTTCAACGCAACCCATCAAAAACTGTAAAAGGGAAAAAAAGAGGCTCTTCAGAAGCTAATATTATTAAATTGTCGCCTATTTCTTTTTTGGCCGGATTTGTGCCTGTGTATTACGAACGTGAATTAAATTCAACATTTTCAATACAAGTTGGTGTAGGGTTTACTACAAAAAACTATTTAAAAGACTGGGTTCAAAAAGCCAGTGAAACCAATAACGATATTGAAAGCACTACTTGGAGCGATGGAACTGTTAATACCTATCAGGATTATGCAGCTAGCGGCAATTATAAAAATATTAAACCAGCTATAGGTTTTTATGTTTCGGCTGAGCCAAGGGTCTATTTTGCTAACGAAGGGTTAGACGGATCTTTTATTGGGCTATCGTATAGCATTGCAAATTATAAATCCAACGCAAATAAAGTTAAAACCGGCCCCACTACTACTTTTGAACCAGTTTTTACAAATAGTAGTTTTGCTGAAAAAGAGAATATTTCTGATTTATTGGTAACATACGGATATCAAACTTTATACGATAAGGTATCGTTAGAGTATAATATGGGACTTGGCTTACGTACAATTACAGGTACTAAGTATGCATTTGGATATGATGCATCAAACAACTTTATTGATGGCTATAGTACCCTTAAAAATACAAAACTAGGTTACAATCTTTCTATAAAATTAGGATACCATTTTTAATATATTTTTAGTGTAACCAAAAATCCCCAAGCTTTTAAACTTGGGGATTTTAATTTTTACAAAGGGAAATATCTTATCTAAAACTTCTTCTTTCCTTTGGTGGGCCATAGGTTCTTTTCCTTGCACCGCCTTCGCCACGTCCTTCATCTGTTGGTCGTTTAAAACCACCGTCGGCCTCGTTCATACGTACTACACGGTTGTTGTAGCGCTTTCCATCAATGGCTTTAATCATTTTACTGCTTGCTGCACTGTCAATTTCAACCCATGTGTTCATTTCTCTCATATCTATTTTACCCAATACCTCTTTATTTAAACTGCTTTCATCTAATATAAATTGTAAAAAGCTGGCTTTGTAAAAACCATCCTTAGTGCCAAGGTTTATAAACAAACGAGTGTAACCGCTGTTACGGCTACTGCCTCTTCTATCTCTGTTGCCACTTTCGGTTGGTTTAAAATCGCCACGTATATTATCTCTTCTGTCTTTTCTGTCTCTGCCAAAATCGTTGCGGTTTAGGTCTTCGGCATTTTCGTAGTACTTTAAAAAATGGTTAAATTCTAAAGCAGCTACTCTTTGTAAAACTTCTTCTTTACTTACGTTGGCAAATTTTTCCATTAAATCGGGTAAGTATGTTTCGTAATCACCATTGCTAACATCAGTTTGCATAAGCTTATCCATAAAATGGAAAAACTGTTTGCGGCACACATCCTTACCACTTGGTATATCTACTTTATGGAATTGTGCGTTAATCATTCTTTCCAGCGATTTTATTTTAAACGTTTCTCTGCTATGGCAAATAGATAAACAAATACCTGTTTTGCCGGCTCTGCCGGTACGGCCGCTTCTATGTGTATATACTTCCATATCATCGGGTAATTCAAAGTTGATAACATGTGTAATGCCATCCACATCAATACCTCTTGCAGCAACATCGGTTGCTATTAACAATTGCAAGTTTTTGGCTCTAAAACGGGCCATAACTTTATCTCTTTGTTGCTGCGTTAAATCGCCATGTAATGCTTCAATATCGTAACCGGCTTTTGCAAGACGCTCACATACTTCTTGTGCATCTGCTTTGGTACGTGTAAAAATAATGCCGTAAATACCCGGGTTGAAATCTATCAAACGCTTTAATGCTTCATATCGGTGTTGTGCCTGTACCACAAAAAATTGATGATCTATATTTGCATTGCCACTATTTTTTTTACCAACAGTTACTTCCTTTGGGGTTTCCATGTAGTTGCGGCTAATAGCTCTTACTTCCGGAGGCATAGTTGCACTAAACAACCAGGTACTTTCTCTATTAATGGTATTTTTTAATACAAAATCAATATCGTCTCTAAAGCCCATGTTAAGCATTTCATCGGCTTCATCTAACACTACGTATTTTACTTTTTGCAGGTCAATGGCTTTACGTTCAATTAAGTCAATTAAACGGCCAGGCGTAGCAATTACAATATGCACACCTCTTTTAAGGTTACGTATTTGCATCATTATTGATGCACCACCATAAACAGCCTCGGTGTAAACACCTTTGGTATGTTTAGTAAATTTTTCAAGATCATTTGTTATTTGTAAACACAACTCACGGGTTGGGCAAACAATTAGCGCTTGTGGATGGCGTTGTGCCGCATCAATTAATTGTATAAGCGGTAAGCCAAAAGCAGCAGTTTTACCTGTGCCTGTTTGTGCCAAACCAATAAAATCGGTTGTGCCACTTAATAAAACCGGTATAGCTTTTTCTTGTATTTCGCTGGGTTTTTCAAATCCTAAATCGGTTACAGCTTGTACCAATTGTTCGTTTAAGCCTAAGGCTTCAAATGCATTCATTAAAGTTAATTTGCGATAGCCACATGGAGGAAAGTGGAGAGTTGAGAATTGAAAGTTGAAAACTTCTAATTCTTAATTCTTAATTCCTAAATTTCATGCTTCTTGGCCGTTGTAGATGTGTCATTGGGTGTCTTTCAACCCGGTAGTAAATCGCTTTCAACAGCAACTGAGCATGGTCATGTAATTCTCAGTTATAAATAATTGGCCGCAAAGGTAAGGTTTTTTAAGCATATATCCATGTTTAATGTAATCTCCAGCAATAATTAGTGATAGTTAAACTATATTTGAATCATAAAGTCTAACGGATAACTACTGTTTTATATGGCAAAAATATTTTTACTCTTTTCCTTTGTGTTAAGTGCGTTTGTTGCTACAGCTCAATTAGATAGCCTCTCCAAAAAAGATAAAGCTTTACTGGATTCAATGATGGCTACAGATGCTTTTTTAAATATGTTGGATGATAGCGCTAAAAATTATTTAGATATTAGCGTTGGGTTGGGAAATGGAACGTTTAGTACGCAAAACCAGGCAGTAAATGCTACCGGATATACCAATCAACTGGTAATTACGCCAGCTATTTTTTATTACTTTAAAAGTGGCTTTAACTTAGGAGTAACAGGTTTTTTAACCAACGATAACGGTAAACTTGGGTTGTATCAAACCGGAGCTTCGGTAGGTTATGATTACAAGGGCGATAAAATTGCAACCGGCGTTTCTTATGCACATTATTTTTCGGATAAGAATAAATACAACAATAAATCAATTTACCAAAATGAAGCATACGGATATTTTAAATACACACAACCATATATTGAGCCCGGAATTAGTTTAGGTTTTGCCAATGGGAAGTTTAAACAGCTGGATATTTATCCATATAAATTTGATAGTATTCCGCAGCCAATTATAATAAGAGATTCGATGGATAACAAAGCAAATTATTTTTCTCTTTCGCTATTGATAGAACATACTTTTTATTTTAAAAATTTGTTTAATAAAAATGATGATTTTTCTATAAATTCAGTTTTTATGTTAAACTCAGGAAGCGATAAAATTACAACTGTTCACACCAGCAGGTATGCAAGATTGATTAAAAAATTCCCTAAGCTAATTAACCTGCAAAAAAAGCGAAATGAAACTACAGCCAATAAAATGCAACTTCAATCTATTGCCTCGTCTATTAACTTAACTTATGGAATTGGTAAATTTTATTTGTAGCCCAATATTTATTTTGATTATTATTTGCCTGAAACAACCGAAAAAAGATTTAGCAGCATTTTTAGTATAACTACAGGTTTCTCTTTTTAAAATTTTGTTAATAGAAAACATTCATAAGGGCATTAATAAGTTTGGCATATTAGTTGAATCTTAATAAGTAACTAAAAAATTATGTTATGAAAGTAAAACTATTATTTCTGTCGGCAATCGTCTTATTATCAGCATCTTCCTTTGCGCAAGGTTTTAAAGTGGGTGTAAAAGGCGGAGCATCTATCAATAAAATTACAGGGCAATCATTTAAAGATCAGTTTTCATTTGGTTATCATGCTGGTGGTTTTGCAACTATAGGCTTGGGCAAAAAATTTGCAATACAGCCCGAGGTTTTGTTTAACCAAACCAATATAGATACTTCAAGCAAGTTTAGCGATATATATCATTTTAATAAAATTACAGGTGTTAAACTTAACCAGTTATATATTCCAATATTGCTAAATTATAATGCTAATAAAATACTTAGCTTACAAGCAGGTCCACAATTTGGAATTATAATGAATAAGAGTAAAACATTTATAGAAAACGGTAAAGATGCTTTTAAAAGTGGCGACTTAAGTATGCTTGCCGGTGTGCAGCTAAAATTATCTTCGTTTAGGGTTTATGGTCGCTATGCTATTGGCCTTAGTAACTTAAATGATATTGATAATAAAGAAAAATGGAAAAGCCAATCTATACAATTGGGTGTAGGCTTTACTTTGTAAATATTAACGAATCGATTTTATAGAACCATCTTCATTAAATTTTATTATTGATGATGGAGATGATGCGGATAAATCATTTTGGCGGTGTTGCACTATATAGTCAACACCGTTTTTTATTTCGTCACTTATCTGCATAAAATTTGCAGGAGACAGCATGCCGGAAATATTTGCCGATGTTGAAACAATTGGCTTGCCAAAGGCCTTAAGTAATGCTAAACAAAAATCATCTTTTACAATACGTATGGCAATGGAGCCATCTGTATTAATAATATTAGAAGCTAAATTTTTTGCATTAGGGTAAATAACGGTTGTGGGTTTTGTCACACTTTTTAAATGTGTAAAAACATCTTCATCTAATTCGCCAACATACATTGCTAAATCGTTTTCATTAGCTAAAAGTATAATCATACTTTTTTCATCAACTCTTTTTTTAGTGCATAAATTTTTGCAATGGCGGCTTCATTGGTAGCATCGCAACCTATGCCCCAAATGGTATCGGTTGGGTACAGTATTAATCCTCCGGTTTGTAAGGCAGCCAAACAATTTTCTATATCTATTTTGTAGCTCATTATAATTTTTTATAAACACTCATTACAGAAGCAGCGCATTTTTCAGGCGTAAAATTTTGTGCATGAGCAAAACCTTTCTCAATCATTTCGGCTCTTAAACTATGATTTTCGGCAACAACTATCATAGCTTCTGCTAACTCATTTTCATTTAATGGGTTTACATATAATGCAGCGTTTCCACCGGTTTCGGGCAGGCAACTTGCATTGCTTGTAATTACAGGTAAACCACTGTTTAAGGCTTCCAGCACAGGAATACCAAAGCCTTCAAAACTACTTGGGTATATCATTGCCGTAGCTAATTGATAAATAGCCGGAAAATCAGCAGCCGATTTAAATGACGTTAACTGAGCATTTTTATGCTCCGATAAAAAAATAATTTTATGTTGTAAGTTATTACCGGCAATATATTTTTTTACCATTTGCATATACGAGCCTCCATTGCCAATTACTACCAATGGTATTTCATTTTTTAACAACTGAATTGCTTTACAAATGATTAATAAATTTTTGCGTTCTATTATTGAGCCAACCGATAAATAATATTTATCGGGCAAATTGTATCGCTCTTTTATTGTTTGTTGTTGTTGTTCACTTACTTTTTGCATAAAAGCGCTGTTGCAACTTTGGTAGCATACGGTTATTTTATGATTCGGTATTTTATAGTAATCAATAATATCTTGCTTGGTTTGCTCACTTATGGCAATAATATGATTGGCCGTTTTGCAGGCATACGTAAACTTTGCAGTATATATTTTTCTATCTACAAATGGATATTGGTTAGGGTAGCGTTCATGAATTAAATCATGTATGGTTACTACCGATTTTACGTTAAGTTTATCAATCCCTTTTGGAATTTCGTGGCTCAAGCCGTGGTACAAATCTATGTTCAACCTTTTTATATCGCTTTTTACAAATTGGCTACGCCACAACGAAGAAAATGTTTTGTGCAAAAATTGCCCGGGCAATACTTCATGAATATTTGCATTGTTAAATTGAAATAGCAATGAAGGTTTGGGATTAAATAAATAATATTGATGCTGAGTAAAACCATTGGCCAACGATTGTATGAGCGTACGGCTGTAATGCCCAAGCCCGGTTTGGTTATGATATGCCCGTTTTGCATCGAAGCCAATATTCATGTAGCAAAGATAAGTAATGATAATAGTTGTAATAATATATGGTGGAAAATGCCGAGTAACAAAATGCCGTATCCCGAAAGCTTTCGGGATACGATGCAACAACACTGAAAAATGAACCAATGTTTGTAGCATAATTATTTTATTTTCGTAAAAAATTATACATAATGAAGGATTTAATATTAGAAGCATGGGGCAACAGAGAATTGTTGAAGGATGCAAAATACAGCGATGCAGTAAGAGACGTTATAGAAGAAGTTGATAAAGGGAGATTAAGAACTGCATCACCCTCGGCAAGCGGTTGGGTTGTAAACGAATGGGTAAAGCAAGCTATACTTTTATATTTTGGCATACAACAAATGGAAACCTACACTTTGCCGCCATTTGAGTTTTACGATAAAATGAAATTAAAAAGCGATTATAAAAGCTTGGGTGTACGGGCCGTACCGCATGCGGTAGCAAGATATGGTGCTTACTTGGCCAAAAATGTTGTGCTAATGCCTAGCTATGTAAATATTGGTGCTTATGTAGATGAAGGCACAATGGTAGATACCTGGGCTACGGTTGGTAGCTGTGCTCAAATAGGTAAAGGTGTGCATTTAAGCGGCGGTGTTGGTATTGGTGGTGTGTTAGAGCCTTTGCAAGCCACACCGGTAATTATAGAAGATGGCTGTTTTATTGGTAGCCGTTGTATTGTTGTAGAAGGTGTTATTGTTGAAAAAGAAGCAGTATTGGGCGCTAATGTTGTACTTACCCAAAGCACTAAAATTATTGATGTTAGCGGTAACGAACCTATTGAAATGAAGGGTAGAGTACCGGCACGAAGTGTGGTAATACCGGGCAGCTACAACAAAAAATTTCCGGCAGGCGAGTTTGGCGTGGGCTGTGCTTTAATTATTGGCCAGCGTAAACCCAGTACCGATTTAAAAACAAGTTTAAATGATGCGTTGAGAGATTTTAATGTGAGTGTGTAGTAATAAATTGTGCACAGTGTATTCAGATTAGCAAAATTATTTTGAAACAGTTGGTTAGTATAATCAACTGTTTTTACTTTTTGCTTGTTTTATATATTCTTCAAACTGTTGTAAACTAAAGCTACTTAAATTCTGCTCTTTTGTTACTAAAGCTTTTGGGCAACCAATACGCCGTATCTGGTATCATCAAACCCCTCAATGGTATGTGCATCGGGGTTTATACTAATGAGTACATTTTTTTCTAAGGCGTAAGCAATATGTCGCCAATCTATATCTAAGCGGCTTGGATGAGCATTTAATTCAATTACAACTTTATTAGCAGCACAGGCATCAATAATTTTTGTATGATTAACGGGGTAACCTTTTCTACTTAAAAGCAACCTGCCTGTCATGTGGCCTAGAATGGTGGTGTAAGGGTTTTCAATGGCGTTTAATAAACGCAGCATTGCTTTTTCTTCGGTCATTTTTAAATTACTGTGTACAGATGTTATTACTAAATCGAAAGTAGATAAGATGCTGTTGGTATAATCCAAACTACCGTCATTTAAAATATCGCACTCAATACTTTTAAATATTTTAAAGTTGGGGTTTTTAGCATTTAGCTCATCAATGTATTGATGCTGTGCTTTAATTTTTTCTTCGCTTAAGCCTTGTGCATAAAATGCACTTTTACTATGGTCGCTAATTACAAGATATTCCAATCCTTTTTCTTGTGCAGCATTTGCCATTTCTTCTATCGTATTGCTGCCGTCGCTCCAATTACTGTGGCTGTGTATTATGCCTCTAATGTCTGTAGGTATAATTACAGCAGGTAAGTTGCCTTTTTTGGCTAGTGTAATCACTTCAGCAGTTTCTCTGGCATATGGAGGTATATACGCTATGTTGGCATTGGTAAATAGAGTTTTTTCGTTGATAGCGGCATTCGTATAATCAACATTTGGGTAAGCCTGCTCAAATGCTGTTTCAAACTCGGCACTGCATTTGGAAGTAAACAGGCGTTTTTGCCAACTATTTGTACCTGTGTAAAGCCTTAACCTTAACCCGTTAAGTAATTTATACAATAAACTGTCTGTGGTATCCTCTAAAAGCTCCGGAGGGCTGGCCGAAATAAATTTTGGCTTAATTTCTTCATTATTTAGCGCTATTACGTATTCCAATTCGTCCAAATACTCCAATTGCCTAACAAAACCGCCGGTAATGTGCACTTTATCTTCTCCAAATAGCTTTTTTAAGTAAGTGGTAACCTGCGGTTCTACCACCTCTATCTGGGCATATAAAAAACTTCCCTTGTTGTTTAAGTAAAATTCAATGGTTTCAATAATGCTTTGCTGGGTTTTTTCGCCAAAGCCTTTGTATAATTTTAATCTGTTTTCTTGCAGGCATATAAAGTTCGCCAATATTTCAATTTCCATTTGTTTCCAAATGGTATTTATTTTTGGGCCCAATGCCTTTTATGTTCAACATTTCTACAACGCCTTTTGGAGTTATAGAAAGTATTTCTTCTAAAGCAGATAGTTTTCCGGTTTCTAAAAGTTCAATAATTTTTTTTCCGGTGCTTTCTCCAATACCTTTTGCAGCAAAATTTGTTGATGATCCATTGTGCTTAATTGCACTTGTAAATTTTCGATATGGTACGCAGCTATTGCATATGATTTAGCTTTAAAACTATTTTCGCCATGTATATCCATTACTTTAGATAGTAATGAAAAATTATCGGCTATTGTATAATTATCCATTGCTCAAATTTAAGGATTGATTAAAGTTAAAATCAAAAATAAATTTTGCTTTGTTGTCTTAAAAGCGAAGGAAAATATTTTTTTATTTTTTTAGAAAAGTTCATTTTTTTTGGCCAAAAAGCAATTTTTTGTCTAAAAATGCAAAATGTAAGGTTGTTTATTTTTATAATTTTTCTCTTATTTTATTCTGTAAATAACAATAAAAAAATATAAAAGCGAATGAGTTATTTTTATTTTATTGAAGATATTTTTTGCAACAACGAAGTTAAAAGTGTTGAGAAAATTGAACAATGAAAAATATTTTATTGACTTGTAAAATTCAAAAGGTAATGAAGTAGTATTAATTTCTACAATACTCTAAAAAAGATGCAAATAAATAATTTTAAATTATTGGCAGTGGGGTGTAATGCTTTGCTGTAAAGGATTGCAAAAGAAAAGCCCCGAACGAATTCGGGGCTTTTTATCATTTTGCTATTAGCAAAGTTGAGCTTACTTCTTCTTAGGAGCAGCTTTCTTAGGAGCAGCTTTCTTAGGAGCAGCTTTCTTTTAGCAGCTTTCTTAGGAGCAGCTTTCTTAGCAGCTTTTTTAGGAGCAGCTTTCTTTGCAGCGGCAGCTTTTTTAGGAGCAGCTTTTTTTGCAGCTTTTTTCTTTGTTGCCATTTTTTTTAATTTAATTGGTTAGTAAATAATACTTAAAAATATAAATATTTTTTTAACTACCAAAAAAAATATCAAAAATTATGCAGTTGCTTCAACCGCACTTATCGATACAAATGTTTTATCTCCTTTACCTTTCTTAAATTCTACCAAGCCATCTGTTAAAGCAAATATGGTAAAATCTCTTCCAACACCTACATTTTTTCCGGGATGATAAACGGTACCACGTTGGCGAATAATGATGTTACCGGCTAATGCAGGCTGACCACCAAATATTTTTACACCTAATCTTTTTGCTTGTGAATCTCTTCCGTTTTTTACCGAGCCTTCACCTTTTTTTATGTGCCATGTTTTTATGTTTTAAAGTTTCGGGTTACATGTTTCAAGTTGAATTATTAAATAGCAATAAAGCTAAACCGGAAACTATTAACCTGCAACTTGATTACGCTATTGCTGTTACTTTAATTTTTGTGTACTGTGTACGATGTCCGTGAGCTTACGAAAACCTTTTCTTCTTTTCATTTTAAAAGCTATCACTTTTTCGCCCTTTACAAGGTCGCTGATGATTTCAGCGCTAACTTTTGCCTTTACATCACTTCCAATAACAACAGTTCCGTTGTTATCTGTCATTAATACTTCAGCAAATTCTACTGTATCGCCTGTTTTACCCTCAATATGTGGTACGTACAAACTATCGCCGGCTTTTACTTTAAATTGCATACCGGCTATTTTTACTACTGCTAACATAATTTTCCCGAATTTAGGACGGCAAAGGTAAGGTTTTTATCTTAAAATGATAAGGCATTTTTTAAAAAGATGCACTAAAATTGTTATTTACTGCCAATAATGCTGCAAAATTTAGCTAAATACTTGTTTTATAGAGCAATAAACTAATTATATTCGCCCTTGCTATGCAATATTTGAAGCAATTTTTTAGTTTTTTATTTACTATCTACTTTTTTATACTATTTGTAGCTTATCTGTTAGTAATATTTCCTTTTGTAATAATAGCCAGTTTTTTTGGCAGAATTACAGGCGCCAATTTTATTTACAAACTATGCCAAATTTGGGCCGATTTTGTACTTTTATGGCCATAATACCTACAAAACGCATTTATGAAGCCCCAATAGATCAAAAAAAGCAATACGTTTTTGTATTTAACCATATTTCATATATCGATATTCCGGTAATTATGAAAGCCATGGGTAAACGGCACTTTAGGGTTTTAGGTAAAGCCGAGCTTACCAAAATTCCCATTTTTGGTTTCGTTTATAAAAGCGCTGCCGTTACGGTAGACAGAAGCAGTGCTGCCAACAGAGCTAAAAGTGTTATGCAGCTTAAAGCAATTTTAAAAAAAGGTATATCTATTGTAGTTAGCCCCGAAGGAACATTTAATATGACACATAAACCACTTAAAGAGTTTTACGACGGTGCTTTTAAAGTTGCTATAGAAACGCAAACGCCTATAAAGCCCATGCTTTTTTTAGATGTGTATGACAGGTTGAGTTATAAAAGTGTTTTTTCGTTAACTCCCGGAATTTCCCGAATTGTTTATTTAGAAGATATACCTGTGGAAGGATTAACATTTGCCGATGTAAAAATGCTAAAAGATAAAGTATATAAAGCTATGGAAGAAGGCTTGATAAGATATAAAGCAAGTTGGATAAAAAATCAATAACTGGTAAATAGCTTGTAAACTTTGTGCATCTTTGTGCCTTAGCGCCTTTTTGGCTCATCTCCTAAAAAATGCAGTCATCTCACAACATATTATTTGCAACTAACTACACAAATTGGGCTCATGTTATTTTACCATTAGCCTTACCCAATACATACACCTATGCTGTTCCGCAACACCTTATTCATAAAATACAAATTGGTTGCAGGGTAGAGGTAGAGTTAAAAAACAAAAAATACGCCGGTATAGTAAAATCAATTGATGAACAAAAACCTTCTTACAATACCAAAGAATTACTTAGTGTGTTAGATGATGAGCCAATTTTATTTCCACATCAACTTAAACTTTGGCAGTGGATTGCACAATATTATATGTGTACCGAAGGTGAGGTAATGGCCGCAGCACTGCCGGCACACTTTAAACTAAGCAGCGAAACCATTTTAATTTATAACGAAGAAATTGGCGACGATTTTTCGCACTTAACCGATGAAGAATTTTTAGTTGCCGAAGCGTTACTTATTAAAAAAGAATTAAAGCTTACCGAAGTACAGCAAATTTTAGATATTACGCATGTTTACCCCGTAATAAAAAAACTAATAGATAAAAAAGTGTGCATGGTTTGGGAAGCAATGGACGAAAAATACAAACTTAAAAAGAAAATTATGTAATACTTAACCCAATTTATAATAACGAAGATGAGCTAAGCCAACGGTTAAATGATTGGAAAGGAGCTCCCAAACAAATGGAACTTTTGTTGGCTTATTTACACATTCAAAAAACAGAAGGCGATGTTTTGCAAACGGCGTTACTGAAAAAATCGGGTGCAACTATTGCACAACTTAAAGGCCTGGCAGATAAAAATATTTTATTTGTAGAAAGCAGGAGTGTAGACAGGATAAAATCTTTGCCAAAAGATGTAACCATCGATTTTGAGTTTAGCGAAGCACAACAACAAACGGCTAATGAAGTAGCAATAGCTTTTGAAGAAAAGCCGGTTTGTTTATTACACGGCGTTACCGGAAGCGGTAAAACACAAGTGTATGTAAAGTTGATAGAAAATATTTTAAAGAAGGGAAACAAGTTTTATACTTGCTGCCCGAAATAGCACTTACGGCACAAATAATTCGTCGTTTGCAAAAACATTTTGGCGGCAACATAACTATTTATCACTCTAAATTTAATAATAACGAAAGAGTAGAACTTTGGAATAAAATACGGACCGGCGAAGTACAAATTGTTTTAGGCGCAAGAAGTTCTTTATTTCTTCCATTTAAAAATTTAGGATTAATTATTGTTGACGAAGAGCATGATGCATCGTACAAACAACAAGAGCCTTCGCCAAAATATAATGCCCGTGATGCAGCCATTTTTTATGCCGCTCAATTTGGCGCAAAAGTAATATTGGGTAGCGCTACACCTTCTATAGAAAGTTATTTTAATGCTGCACAAAATAAATATGCGTTGGTTGAATTAAATGAACGCTTTGGTGGAATAAAGTTGCCGGCAATAGAAATTATAGATACAGGGCAAGTAGCGCAAAAGGGAAAAGTAATGCTTAGCCCGCAATTAAAAGAAGCTATGCATACCGAGTTGGATAAAGGAAAGCAAGTTATTTTATTTCAAAACCGAAGAGGGTATAATCCTTATTTAATTTGCGGTACCTTGGTTTTATACCGCAGTGTAACAACGTCTTGTTTCGCTTACGTTGCATAAGTACAGCAATAAATTGCATTGTCATTATTGTGCAAGCCAATATCCTAAATTAATAACTTGCCCGGCTTGCGGTACAACTAATTGGTTAGAAAAAAATTTTGGTACCGAAAAAATTGAAGAAACACTGGAAGAAGAATTTCCCAAAAGCAGAATTGCCCGGATGGATGTGGATAGCATAAGAGGCAAAAAAAGCACATGATAATTTAATTCAACTTTTTGAGCAGCAGCGACTGGATATTTTGGTAGGTACACAAATGGTGGTAAAAGGATTGGATTTTGATAATGTAAGTTTGGTGGGTGTGTTAGATGCAGATGGATTATTGAGCTTTGCCGATTTTAGAGTAAACGAACGGGCCTTTCAATTAATGGAGCAGGTAAGCGGCAGGGCAGGACGAAAAAACGAACAAGGGAAAGTAATTATACAGGCAACAAATACGAAGCACCCGGTTTTGCAATTGGTACAGCAACATAATTTCAAAGCATTGTATCAAATGGAAATAGAAAGCCGCAAGCAGTTTTTCTATCCCCCATTTAGCCGTATAGTTTTGCTAACTCTCAAACATAAAGATGCAGCAAAGGTTACTGCCGCTGCAGAAAAATTAGCAACTTTGTTAAAGCAAGATTTAAAAAATTATATAGTTGGGCCTGCTGCGCCTGTGGTAAACAGAATAAGGAGCCAATATTTAATGGAGCTATTAATAAAGTTACCGAAAGAACCAGGTATGAGTATAACGTACAAAAAAATTATACGTAATCACATCAATTTATTGATGAGTGAACAACATTTTAAAAGTGTGGTTGTTGCTGTGGATGTAGATCCGGTTTAAGTTAGTAGTTAGTAGGAGAGTATTATGCAAATTAAACAAAACATATCACTGAAAAATTACAACACATTTGGGATTGATGTGCTGGCAAAATATTTTGCCGAGTTTAATACTATAGCTCAATTAACGGAAGCACTTGAATTTAACGTGCTGCAAACTGTAAACGGCAAACTGCTAACCCTTGGCGGCGGCAGCAACATATTATTCACCAAAAACTTTGATGGCCTTGTTTTAAAAACGAAATAAAAGGAATTGAAATTATAAATGAAGATGACGAATTTGTATATATAAAAGCCGGGGCTGGCGAAAACTGGCATCAGTTTGTGTTGTTTTGTATAAAAAATAATTATGCAGGGGTATCACATCTTACGGCGCAATAGAGCAAGAGCTGGAGAAAATGGGTATAACAGCGTTAAATATAAAAGCAGTTTCGGATGCTGTTATACAGATTAGAACTTCAAAATTACCTAACCCAAAAGAGATAGGAAATGCAGGAAGTTTTTTTAAAAATCCTGAAATTAGCGGCCAACGATTTCACGAATTAACACAAGTATCTGAAAATATAGTGGGCTATAATTTGCCCAACGGCAATGTAAAGTTGGCAGCAGGTTGGTTAATTGAACAATGCGGCTGGAAAGGTTATAGGAAAGGAGATGCAGGATGCCATAATAGGCAGGCTTTGGTATTGGTAAACTATGGTAATGCTACAGGTAAAGAAATATATGATTTGAGTAGTGAAATTTTACAAAGCGTAAACGAAAAATTTGGTGTTACATTAGAACGAGAAGTTAACATAATTTAACAAAATTGGAAAGCAGCATTTTATTACAGTACTTTGTCAACAAGACAAATATCAATCTAAAACTTTAAAAATTATAAAATGAAGAAAACTTTAGTAGCCTTGGGCTGCATTTTTGCGTTAAGTGCCAATGCACAAACACCTGCAAAGTCAATATTTTTTGAATTGGGTGGCCCTGGCGTTGCATCATTAAATTATGATATGCGATTCACTAAATCTGAAAGTGGGATTGGAGGACGTATTGGTATTGGCGGTTTTAGCATTGGAACTGCTGGTGAAAGAACATCTACAATATTTATTCCCATAGGTGTAAATTATCTTATTGGAAAAGATGGTAAAAATTATTTTGAATTGGGTGGAGGAGTTACGCCTGTGCTTATTAATGATTCTTATAATGGAACATCAGATAATTTTACCAGCACATTTGGGCATTTAAATTTTGGTTACAGATTGCAACCAAAAAACAGCGGATTTACCTTTAGAGCTGCTATTAATCCTGTTTTAGGTAAAGGGTTCTTTTGGCCTTATTATGGTGGTGTTTCCTTTGGATATAAATTTTAATAAAATATATCTCATAATAAAAATCCCCTCGAAATATTTTGAGGGGATTTTTATTGCTTATACTAAGTTTTAATGCTTTGGAGTGTCCGCAGCTTTTTTAACCACTGGCGGATTTTTTATTTGCCCGGGAGCTTCAGCATTTGGTGCAGGTTGTTGTGGTGTACTAAATTGTGTTACCAATTGTTGCAATCCTTTCAACATTCTTTCTGCATCGGCGGCTTCATTCTGCATAGCTTCTTGTTTGCTATCGCTAAGACTGCTGTAATATGCCATTTGCTGTTCTAAATCTTTTTTAACACTCTTTACTATTTTAGCAGCCAACACGGTGTCTTCGGCTTTATAAGCAGCTATAGCCATTTGTAACGAAAATTGGTTGTGCAATTGATTGCGGCTTACCATACCGTAAGGAAAATTTTCTTCCAACATGCTTTTATCGCATTTTGCTAAAAGTTTTCTGGCATCTTCTTTACGGCCGTTATCGGCCAAATTACCTGCAGCTTGTGCATATGCATAACGTATGCTGTTTAAATGCCTTCTGTTTTCTTCATCATAATAAACACCTTTTTTATCTGCACTGCCAAATACAAATTTATTCATCATTTTATCTACAACCCAATCTCTGTTTACATCTGCATTTTTTACGGGTACAAGGCGATAGGTTAAACCATCTTGCCTTATGTAAGGTTGTAAACCAAGTCCGCTTCCATCCGGAGATGTAAAGTAAATAGGGCGCTTCCATTTATTGGCTGCAATAATATTTAATACGGCAGCGTCATTTTTGTAAATATAGTTTTTAGATAATTCAAATTGTATAGAAGATAATACACTGTCATTTGCATTTACGGTTCCATTTTGCCTTACTACATTCATATCTACAGGAATAGATACTTTTTTGCTTGGGAAAATATTTAACATACTTCCATCTCTGCCTTGCTCCATTTTGTTTGGATCATCGCTTCCGGCCCAATCTTTCATCATGGTATATAAGTCCATGTATTGGTTAGGATCTACGCCGGGTTTAGGGGCATTATATAGAATGTCTCTGGTAGCACCTTCTATTTGCTCAGGCGTCCAAATAGGGTCAATTGGATCGCTTTGATTTACTTTATAGCGTAATTGGTTAATGTACCAATCTGTGCCTAATAAGCTGGAGTTAATAACTCTAATATCTTTACGAATACCTTCAACCTCTTGAGCATACCATAGTGGGTAAGTATCATTATCGCCATAAGAAATTACAATGGCGTTAGGAGCACAACTTTCTAAATAATCGGTTGCTAAATCTCTGGCAAGTGTTTTTTTGCTTCTGTCGTGGTCATCCCACTCTTGAGTGGCCATAATAACAGGTACTGCAAGTGTACATAAAATTGCTGCCGCAATATTGGCTCCACTATCGCTCTTAATTAGTTTTTGCAATAATTCTTTTACATATAAAACACCCAAACCTATCCAAATAGCAAAGGCGTAAAACGAGCCTACAAAGGCATAATCTCTTTCACGTGGCTGATTACCTGCCTGATTCAAATAAAACACAATGGCTAAACCTGTAAAGAAAAATAAAAGGCCTACTGCAACAACATCGTTTCTGTCTTTTTTAAATTGATAAAACAACCCTAACAAACCTAATATTAATGGTAAAGCAAAAAGTTTATTATTGGCTTTATTGTACTTAACACTGTCGGGCATTGTATCTTGATTGCCTAAACGTGCTGTATCCCAAAAACCTATACCGGTTTTCCAGTTACCATCACGTACATTACTCATGTGTATGCCTTGCACATCGTTTTGTTTACCGGCAAAATTCCACATAAAATAGCGCCAATACATCCATGTCATTTGATAACTAAATGCAAAGGCAATGTTTTCGCCTACGGTTGGTTTTCTTTCCCAACTACCATCTTTATCTTTACCTATGCCTGCCCAACCTGCGTAATAATCTGCATGCCCTTGGTCATTGCTGGCATCCCACATACGAGGAAACAAATGTTTATCTTCTGCAGCGTAAACATAACTAGATTTTCGACCGTTTTTTTCGTATTTGCCATTGCTTTTTACATACGTTTCCTCTGTTTTAACATCTGCTACTTCGGCAGTAAAATCTTGTCCGTACAAAATAGGCCAATCGCCATATTGCTCACGGGCAAGGTAGCTTACTAAGTTAATTGGATTATCAACATTACTCATATCCAATGCCGGGTTTGCATTACTACGGGCAAGGGTTGTAAAGTAAGATGAAAATGTACCAAACATTATAAAAGCAAAACTCCACAAACCCAGCTTTAAAAAGTTGTGGTTGTTTTTTTCTGCAAATTTTAATCCTACATAAATAAGTGCTGCAATCAATAAAAAGAAGAAAGCAAAACCGCTGAAGAATGGTAAGCCTAATGTGTTTACAAAAAATACATCAAAGTAGCCGCTACCCTTAATTGTCCATTGTATCATGGCTTTTTGAGTAATACCTGTAATTAAACAGCCTACCAAAATGCAATAACACCACCCCATTTGCTTGGCTTATATCTTTTAAAATAATAAATCATTACAATGGCAGGTATTACCAATATGTTTAACAAATGCACACCAACCGATAAGCCCATTAAAAAGAAGATTAAAATAATCCATCTGTCGGCTTTGGTAAAATGGCCTGTAATGCCTTGTGCTTCTTCAATGGTAACACTTTGTTCCCATTTAAGCATTGCCCAAAAAAGTACAGCAGTAAAAAGGACGATAAAGCATAAACCTCACCTTCAACGGCACTGTACCAAAACGTATCACTAAATGTATAAGCTAATGCACCTACAACACCTGCGGCAATAATACTAAAGGTTTGTTGTGTGCTTGGCTCTGCCACTTGTTTTGCCACTATTTTTTTAGCAAAATGTGTAATACTCCAAAATAAAAATAATATGGTAAAGCCGCTGGCTAAAGCACTCATTAAGTTAATGCCTGTTGCAGCATGTTGCGGATCAAACGGAGCCATAAAAAGGCGGCCAATTAACACAAAAAATGGTGCACCGGGTGAGTGAGGTATTTGCAGTTTATAGGCACTGCTGGCAAATTCGCCGCAATCCCAAAGGCTACCTGTAGCCTCCATAGTACTAATGTAAACTCCTGAGGCTATTAAGCAAACCAGCCATCCGGCAATGTTGTTGATACGTTTGAAATTCATATATAAGTTAGTTATAAAGGGGCAAATATAATCATGTTTGGGGTTTAGTGTTTGCCGTTGAGCATTTTTTGTATTTTTTTTGTTTAGGAACACTCATAACGCACATTAAACTGATTTTTAAATGATTTTCTGAGTAAATCTGTCAAATCCGTCCAATCAGTGTTCTATCTTTAAATAATGAAAAAAGCGTTTTTGCAATTACATGCCGCTGTTTTTTTAGCCGGATTTACCGCCATTTTGGGTGTTTTAATTAAGCTAAATGAAGGCTTATTGGTTTGGTACAGGTTGCTTTTAACCCTTTTGGCTTTGCTTATTCTTCAATATTTTACAAAACAACTGCAACGGTTACCATTAAAAGATGCTTTAAAAATAGCAGGTGTGGGAGTTATAGTGGGCTTACATTGGCTAACTTTTTATGGTAGTATTAAATACGCAAATGCCTCGGTTGCATTGGTTTGTTTTAGTGCTACCAGTTTTTTTACAGCTTTGTTTGAACCAATTATTTTAAAAAAACGAATGAATTATGTAGAATTATTATTAGGCTTAATGGCAGTTGCAGGCATTTATATCATATTCGATTTTCATCCGCAATATAAAACAGGAATTATTTTTGGCGTATTATCTGCCATGGGCAGTGCCTTGTTTCCCATATTTAATAAAGAGCTTTTAAAAACCCATACAGCACCAACTGTAACGCTTTATGAAATAGGCGGAGCCTTAATGGCATTAACTTTTTTAGTGCCATTTTACCTTTTAAAATTTCCGGCAAGCTATTATTTGCCTACATGGCAAGATTGGGGCTGGCTGTTAGTTTTAGCCTTAGTGTGCACTGTTTTAAGTTTTCAATTGCAATTAAGTGCATTAAAAAAAGTAACTGCGTTTACGGCTAACCTTACTTATAATTTAGAGCCTGTTTACGGAATAATATTAGCCTTTATTATTTTTAAAGAAAACAAATACTTAATCCATCGTTTTATATTGGTGTGCTTTTAATTGCACTTGCCGTTGTTTTTCAAATGGTTTATAATTTACAGGGACAGACGATTTTATAAACAAGTTGTAAACAGCAAAGAACCTGTCTAACCAAAACCAATATTAAAACTGCAATTTTGCAAAAATAATTTTGATGATGATTGTTACAAAAAGTTGGATGTGTATTGTTGCGTTTTTAATGGCAAACAGTGTTTTTGCCCAAACAAATATTGCTGATACAAAGAATATTGCAGGGATAGAAGTTGGCTCAAAAGGTGTTAAGCTAACAGTGCTTAAAAAAACTAATAATGAGTTTACTGTTTTAAAAGATACAGCTGTAAACACCGATTTTATAAGCTTTGACGAAAAAAGCAAAGTAGCTACAACTGCTGCACTTACAGGTTTATATAATTATGTAAAAGCAAATTTTAATGTAGCTGTGCAAGATATTGCAACTGTTATAAGCAGTGGTGTAAAAGCGCAGGCCGATAAATTAAAGAAAACAGCATTTATTCAAAGCCTCATTGCCGATTTTAAAGCAAATATTAATGAAGATAAACGAGAAGTAGAAGTAGTAAGTGTTTTAAAAGAATGTGTACTATCGCACTACGGAATTGTAAGCGATGATAACAGGTACAATACTTTTTTAATAGATATTGGAAGCGGTAATACCAAAGGCGGTTATTTTAATAAAGCCACCAATGCTTTTGTAATGTTTCAAATACCGCAGGGAACAAAAAGCACAACGAATATTACTGAAAAAAAATGTGGCACACCCTGCGATTTTATTTCTTTTTCTAAAACCATAAATGAGGTTACCGATAGCATTGAAAAAGCAGATATTATTTATGCTGTAAATGCAAGTGGCGCTTATCCGGGAAGTACTACAATGGCCGTAAGTGGCGGTATTGCATGGGCTGTAGCAACCCTGTTAAGGCCCGAAAAAACAGATTATCAAAGCTTAGATGTTACTTATAAAGAGGTAGAACGTTTTAGAGAAAACCTGATAAAATACTACGATGTAATACCCGATACATCCAAGCTTACTATAAAAGGCATGCCGGAAGCTGAAGTAACAAAAATTAGAAAAGAAGTAAAAAGAGTTTTAAATGTTTTTGATGCAAAATCGCTTTTGGCCGGTAGTGGCTTACTTCTGCGAATTATGCGCCAGTTTGAAGCAGTTAACAGCAGTAAGAAATTTCGCCTTATAAAAAACGGCCAGGTTGGTTGGATAACGGGCTATATAAAAGGAAAAGGGCAGGGTTTATAAATACACAATTTCTTTAGTAACAGTAGCAAATTTTCTAAACATTGCGGCTACGCCACAGTATTTTTCTAAAGATAGATTCACAGCTTTTTCTACCTTGGGTTTATCTTCTTCGGCCACTTTTATTTTATAAATAAGTTGTACGGTTTTATAAGTTGCGGCTTCTTCATCGGTTAAATCTGCATTTATATCAATAACAAAATCGGTAAAACTAACCCTCATTTTATTTAAAATAGATACTACATCCAAGCCTGTGCAACCACTAAGCGCCAACAGCATCAAGGCTTTGGGTCTTGGGCCTTTATCTAAACCACCGCCGGTTGCGGCAAGATCGGTAGTAATGGAATGGCCATTTAAAAGAGTGGTAAAAGCCATGCCTCCTGTAAATTGACTGCTTGTGTTATGAGATGCCATTTTATAAAAATTAGGGTGTAAAGGTAGGTTTATCAACAAGTTTGGCGAAATTGTGGGTAGAAATTGGCTAAAAAACAAAAAATCTTGCCATAGAGTTGTAAAATCTTCATTTAAATCCTTACCTTTGCCTCCCGAAAAAATCGGGACAAAAATTATTACAATGGCCAGAGTATGTCAAGTTACAGGTAAGAAACCAATTACAGGAAACAAGGTTTCTCACTCAAACATTAAAACAAAACGCAGGTTTTTACCAAATTTGCAAACAAAGCGTTATTTCTTAGCAGAAGAAGATAAATGGGTTACTCTTAAAGTATCATCTGAAGCTATAAGAACAATCAATAAAAACGGCTTATTATCAGTGGTTAAGCAATTACGTGCCGCTGGCGAAAAAATATAAATAATTAGCTAATTAGCTAATTCGGTAATGTGCTAATTGAATGCAGCAATTAGAGTAACGAGAAAAAATTAGCACATTAGCATATTATCACATTATCAAATTAAAGAAAATGGCAAAGAAAGGAAACAGAGTACAGGTAATATTAGAGTGCACAGAGCACAAAACCAGTGGTAAACCAGGTACCAGCCGTTATATTACTACCAAAAACAAAAAAAATACTCCTGAAAGAATGGAGTTGAAGAAATTCAACCCAATTTTAAAGAAAGTAACAACACACAAAGAAATTAAATAATCAGCTAATCAGCTAATTCGATAATGAACTAATTGAAAACATCAATTAGTTTAACAACAAAAAAAATTAGCACATTAGCATATTATCACATTATCAAATTAAAGAAAAATGGCAAAAGCAGCTTCAAAAAACGCAAAGATTAAGGATACTAAAGCAGCAGCGGACGCAAAAAACTGGACAAAAGTTATTCGTACAGTTCGTAGCGAAAAGACCGGCGCTTATACTTTTAAAGAATCTATTGTACATAAAGACAAGATAAAAGAGTTTTTAGGATAATTTCTATAAGCATGAGAAAATTAATTATTAAAGCTTCCCGATTAATCGGGAGGCTTTATTTGTTTAATGACATACTAATACCATCTTTATTTCATAAGTAGTCCTTTGGACTACGTTGAAATATTAGATGGGATTATGCCGACAGAAAATTACTTAGGGCTGTTTATAAGTATGGTCGGTATAAGAAGTTTGTATGATAAAAGAATAGGCTACTTTTGGCAAAAACATCAATAAAGGTTAACCAATAACTATAATTACTATGGGATTGTTTGATAAATTATTTGGCAAAAAGCAACAACAGGAAAGTATAGAGCAGGGTTTACAAAAAACCAGAGAAGGTTTTTTTTCTAAAATTACCAAAGCCATTGCAGGCAAAAGCACTGTAGATACCGAAGTTTTGGATGATTTAGAAGAAGCGCTTGTTGGTGCCGATGTGGGCATTGAAACAACCGTAAAAATTATAGAGCAAATAGAAAAAAGAGTAGCAAAAGATAAATACCTTAATACATCTGAATTAAACAATATTTTACGGGAAGAGGTTAAAGCAATGTTGGTAGATGCTCCTGAAGACGGAAGCTACATTGATTATGAATTACCAAAAGGAAATCATCCGCATATTATTTTAGTAGTTGGTGTAAATGGTGTAGGAAAAACTACAACCATTGGAAAACTTGCACATAATTTTTCAAAAGCAGGTAAAAAAGTTGTGTTGGGCGCTGCCGATACGTTTAGAGCAGCAGCCGTAGATCAATTAACTATTTGGAGTGAACGAACAGGTGTTGATATTGTAAAAAAAGAAATGGGCAGCGATCCGGCATCGGTAGCTTTTGATACAGTAAACAGCGGCTTGGCAAAAAATGCAGATGTAATTATTATTGATACTGCAGGCCGTTTACATAACAAGGCCCATTTAATGGAAGAGCTTACAAAAATAAAAAGGGTAATACAAAAAGTTATACCTAATGCACCGCATGAGGTTATGTTGGTGTTAGACGGCAGTACAGGCCAAAATGCATTGGAACAGGCTCGCCATTTTACTGCTGCTACCGATGTAACCGCACTTACCATTACAAAGCTGGATGGAACTGCAAAAGGCGGTGTAGTGCTTGCAATTGCACATCTGTTTAAAATACCTGTAAAGTTTATTGGTGTTGGCGAAAAAGCCGAAGATTTATTGGTTTTTGATAAGCATTTATTTGTAGATGGTTTGTTTAACTTGGATAAATAAAGAAGTCCCGATAGACATCGGGACCGATTACCAAAACTAACTGCTTATGAGAAAATCTTAATTGCTTATTTTAATAATACAAATTTCGTCCTTGCATTGTTAAGAAATATTTAAGATGCGTTAAATCGTCGTTAATAAAAAAAGCTACTCGTTTTTTGAGTAGCTTCCTTTTTTCATATTATAAGTAATGGTTAGGTTCTAATGTTATAAACAACACATTTTACTGTCCGCCCATTCCACCAGTTCCACCACCTTCGGTTCTTTTATTTTCTTCTTCTATACCTACTTTACGCTGGCGGCTTGCCTTTACCTGATTATTTCCAAAGCGATAACTAAAGTTTAATTTAAACTGACGGCTTTCCCATCTGCCGCTGGCAGTACTTTGTTGTCCGCTAAAATCAACCGTTCCTTTAAACTTCATTAATTGAAAGATATCGCTTACAGCTGCTTTTAAATTACCTTTTCCTTTCAGGATTGTTTTTTGTAAACCACCATCTATACTGTACATACCAATACTTTTAAATGTGCCTTGCCAAATAGTTGGCGATGCATAAAAACCACTTAACTCAGCAGTATAACCTTTGCCTAATTTAAAACTGTTTTGCATATAAAAAGTTAGTGCTAATACATCTAAATTTACTTTTCTATCGCCGCCGCCAAAATCGGCTTTGTACATAGAATAGTAACTGTTTACATTAGCAAAAAAGCTGTACCACTTATATTGATAAGGATAGCTCACATTTAAACTAATAATATCCTGCGTTGCCAGGTTTCTTTTAGTTAAAAAGCTTTTTGATTTTTCAGTTGTATCTGGCATTTGCGTAAAAATATTTTTTACGTGGCTATAATTAAGCTGGGTAGTTAACCTGTATTTATAGGTGTTTGTAATACCAAAACTGTTGGTGTATTGAGGTTTAAGCTCTGTATTTCCTTTCATAAAAGTGTAATCATTCAACTTAAATTCAAACGGATTTAAATCCTGATAAGCAGGTCTGTCTATTCTGCGGCTATATGTAAAACCCCATTGCTTCATTGGGTTTTTATTAAGTGTAATGGCTACACTTGGAAAAAAGTCGGTGTAGTTTTTCTTTATGGTAGAATCATAAACTACGTAAGTGCTGGTTGGTGTATTGTATTTTAAACCCGATGAAACGCCTTTGGAATTAGTGTTCTCTATTCTTAAACCTGCCTGTAACATAAATCCTTTAAAGGGACGATTATAATTTGCATACACCGCATTAATATTTTCTTTATAAACAAAACGATTGCTGCGGTCTTTATCGTACACATCCGTAATACCAATTACATCATAACGTTTAAAATTATTATCTGTATTTACAAAACCTATTTTACCACCAAGGCCTAATCTGCCTTTTTTAAAATTTTGTTCATAGTCTGTTTTAAAAGAAGCAATATCAATATCAGCAGGCGATATCATTCTGTACACATTACTGCTTAATTTAACAGTACCACTTGCATCGTAGTAATTATTTGGTTGAAACTGATTGTTGCCTAAATTAAAAAATCCGTAATCGGCATCAATATTTAATTCCTTTCCTCCTGTAACGGCATATCTGTAGTTTAAGTTAAAATTTACATTATCTCTCTGCATTTTACTACTGCTCGATGCTTTTAATATTTTAACTAACGTGTTTGTGGGTTTGTAGCTTATATGCATTGGGCCATCGGTTTCCATTTGGTTTGAGGAAATGTTGCCATTGATAATTAAACCAATGGTGCTTTTTTTGTTTACAAAAAAATCGGCGCCGGCTTTAAAATTATGACTGCCTTTATTGCGGTTAAGCATATGGTTAGTCTGGTTAAATGTACTATCACCTTGCGTACGGCTTAATACAAAATTATTTTCGTTAAGCGCCTGACTATAATTGTAATTGCCAAACACATTCATTTTAGCATTGCGATTATTAAGCGATAAGCCACCATTGTATTTGGCATAAGTACCAATATTATAACCTGCATTTACATTACCATTTGTACCAAAATTTTTGTTCTTCTTTAATTTGATATTAATGATACCTGCATTACCTGCCGCTTCATATTTTGCCGAAGGGTTGGTAATTAGTTCAATAGCTTCTATCTGGCTGGATTGAAGCGATTTAAGATAAGCTGCTAAATCGGCACCTGATAAAGGGCTTGGCTTACCATCAATATAAACCTGTACTCCATTTTTTCCGGCAAGCGATAGGTTATCATCTTTATCAATCATTACACCAGGTGCTTTACGTAAAAGCTCCAATGCATCGTTACCTACTGCATTAATAGTGCCTTCTACATTCATAATGGTTTTATCTGCCTTAACTTCTACCATTGGTTTTTTGCTTTCAACAACAACACTTTGTAAATTTTTACTACTAACACTAAGTGTAAGTGCAGGTATAATTTTTGTTTCTCCATCAGCAATGGTAAATGATGGGGAAGTGTTTTTTTGATAGCCAACGGAAGAAATAGCTACAAAATATTCGCCGGCATTTATGCCAACAAAATTAAACTTGCCATCGCTGCTGCTTACAGCAGTTTTTACTAAAGAAGAGTCTTTTGTTTTGTTTAACAAAACGTTAGCATTTGCTAAGGATTTACCGGCATTATCCAACACTTGGCCTGTAATTTTAGTAGTGCTTTGGGCTAATAATGCACTGTTGCAAAAAAATACGAATGCTGCAATCAGCAGTAGAGTTTGTTTCATGTTATATACTTTAAAAAGATGGGCAAATGTAAAAGGTAATTACATTTATTAACGTGCAATATTCATGAACGCTACTATAAACTGATGAATGGTTTTATACATAGCAATACTAATCTGTTTTATTACCTTTGCCCAGTTTATGAAGACAAAAACATTACGAAAAGATAAAGTAAACATTATAACACTAGGTTGCAGTAAAAACAAGGTGGATAGCGAAGTGCTTAGCGGCCAGCTATTAGCCAATGAAATTAATGTGGTGCATGAAAGTGCAAAAAAAGATCACAATATAGTAGTTGTAAATACCTGTGGCTTTATTGAAAAAGCAAAAGAAGAAAGTATAAATACAATTTTAGAACAGGTAGAGCTAAAGCGTAGAGGAAAAATTGATAAAGTATATGTAACGGGTTGCTTAAGTGAACGCTATAAAAATAATTTAGAAGAAGAAATACCTGAAGTAGATGCCTACTTTGGAACAATGGAATTGCCGCTTATATTAAAACAGTTTGATGCAGATTATAAAAATGAATTGGTTGGCGAACGATTGCTAAGTACACCACAGCACTATGCTTACATGAAAATTAGTGAAGGCTGTAATCGTACTTGTTCATTTTGTGCTATTCCATTAATGAGAGGGCAGCATGTGAGCCGTACCATAGAAAGCTTGGTTGATGAAGCAAAAAGATTAGTAGATAGAGGTGTAAAAGAAGTAATGCTAATTGCACAAGAGCTTACTTACTATGGCTTGGATATTTATAAAAAAAGAGAATTGCCAAAATTGCTTCATGCATTGGCAGATGTAAAAGGGTTGGAATGGATACGAATGCATTATGCTTATCCAAGCAAATTTCCAATGGAAATTATTGATGCAGTAAAAGAGAGAGAAAATATATGTAACTATTTAGATATGCCTTTGCAACATGCTGCCAACAATATGTTAAAAGCAATGAAAAGGCAAATTACCAGAGAAGAAATGGAGGATCTTGTAGGTGCAATACGCCATAAAATTCCAGATATTTGTTTACGCACTACTTTAATAACGGGTTTCCCTGGCGAAACAAAAAAAGATGTGGAAGAATTAAAAACCTTTTTGCAAAAAATGCGCTTTGACAGAGTGGGTATATTTACATACAGCCATGAAGAAGGAACAAGTGCATACGATATGGAAGATAATATACCTGATGAAGAAAAGGAAGAAAGAGCGCAAGAAATTATGGAAGTGCAACAAGAGATTAGTTTAGAAAAAAACCAGGAAAAAGTAGGTAAAACGTTTAAAGTAATGATAGATAAAAAAGAAGCCGGTAGATACTTAGGACGCACCGAATTTGATAGTGTAGAAGTAGAAAATGAAGTGGTAATAACCACAAAGAAAAAATTAGTCATTGGCGAATTTGTAAAAGTAAAAATTACCAAGGCTTACGATTACGATATAGAAGGGGAGGTTGTAAGTTAATAAAATGAAAATAGTTTAACCAATACTTTATAAATGAGCTTTTCGGCAGAGTACATATCTTATCCATCAACAAATGCGTTTTCAAAAATTACGAACGATTATGTTAGTGATAGTGTTTTGCTGACACAATTTTATGCTCATCCACCAACTATTGAAGGAATAAAGAAGGCAATAACTCAAAGGCAGAAATTCCCAACCAACAGAAAATTATTGGTTGATGTTTTACAAAAACAATATGGGAATACTGATTTTACAAAAAAACAACAACAAAATATACAGCTCTTAAGCAATACAAATTGCTTTACTATTGCTACTGCACATCAACCTAATATTTTTACCGGGCATTTATATTTTATTTATAAAATTTTACATGCCATAAAATTGGCAGAGTACTTACAAGGCCAAATGCCCGAAAATAATTTTGTGCCTGTTTTTTATATGGGCAGCGAAGATGCAGATTTGGAAGAACTGAATCATATTTATATTAAAGGCGAAAAATATGAATGGAAAACCAATCAAACCGGTGCAGTAGGCAGGATGGAAGTAGATAAAGCATTGATAGCTTTGATAGATACCATAGCCGGACAATTATTAACAGAGCCATATGGTAAAAAAATAATAGATACCATCAAAGAAAGTTATGTACAAGGTATTACAATACAACAAGCAACTTTTACGCTGGTAAATAAATTATTTGCAAACTATGGCTTGCTTGTAATTATACCTGATGATGCAGATTTAAAAAGAAGTTTTATCCCTGTTATTAAAAAAGAGTTAATAGAAAAATTCTCTTACAAAAATGTGTTGCAAACTGTAGCTGCGTTACCTAAAGAATATAAAGTGCAGGCAAGCGGCAGAGAGCTTAATTTATTTTATTTAAAAGAAGAAAGAAGAGATAGGATAGAACAGCATGATTCAAACTATACTATTAATGGAACTACACTAAAATTTACTGAGCAACAAATCTTAGAAGAACTTAACAACCATCCAGAACGGTTTAGCCCAAATGTAATTTTGCGACCTGTTTTTCAGGAAATGATTTTGCCCAATGTAGCTTTTGTAGGCGGTGGGGGAGAAATTGCTTATTGGCTTGAATTGAAAAAGGTGTTTGACGCTGTAGATGTGCCTTATCCTGTTTTAGTATTGCGTAATTCGTTTTTAGTGCTAACACAATCTGAAAAAAAAATGCAATCGAAACTAAAATTAACAGCGCAAGATTTATTTAAACCCGAAGCCGAATTGATAGCTTCAATTGTAAAAATAAGCAGCGCAAATAAATTAAATTTAGATACCGAAGGAAAACAAATTGAGGAGTTTTACAATAATCTTTTAGCTACGGTAAATGCAGTAGATGTAAGTTTGCAAAAGCATACAATAGCTTTAAAAGTGCAGGCGTTGCACAAAATAAATGCTTTGGAAAAGAAAATGCTTAGGGCAGAAAAAAGAAAATTTGAAGCCGAGCAAAGGCAAATACGCAAACTTAAAGCGCAACTTTTTCCAAATAATAACTTGCAGGAAAGAGAAGAGAATTTTATGCTTTTTTATGCTAAATGGGGCGACAACTTTATTGAAACGCTTTTTGAAAATTCGTTGCCACTAAAGCAAGAGTTTTGTTTGCTAACTCAATAGGAATAACGGTTAAAAAAGCAAGCGTTAATTTATCTGCTCAACAAATACTCCTTTAAAATACTAAATTCCGCCTTTATTTTAGTGCTGATTTTGGGTGCATTCATTTGCTCTGCAATACTTTCCGGTATTTGTATTGATTGATGAATTACAGGCTGTACCACATCGTAAAACTTTACAGGATGGGCAGTTTCTAAAAATATTCCTTTGCTGCCAATTTTGTTTTGCAAGTAATTTTCCAGTGCTTTATATGCAACTGCGCCATGTGGGTCGCATAGGTAATTATATTTTTTAAATACAGATAAAATGATTTGTTGGGTTTCATCATCTGTTATACTAATGCTGCTTACTTTATTGGCTAAGGCGTTAAACTCTTGCTGAAATAATTCCATTATTCTAACAAAATTACTTGGATCGCCAACATCCATGGCGTTACTTAGGGTTGCCACTGCTTTTTTGGGCTCATATTTTTTTGTTGAAAAATATTGGGGAACAACATCATTTGCATTGCAGGCCGCAATAAAATGTTTAACAGGCAAACCCGAAGCATTTGCTAAAAGTCCTGCACAAATATTTCCAAAATTTCCGCTTGGCACACTAACAATTGGTGGATTATCTTTTTCTAACCATTGCTTATAGGCAAAAAAATAATAGAACTGTTGCGGTAACCACCTGGCAACATTTATTGAGTTTGCAGATGTTAAAAATAATTTAGTGTTTAGTTCATTGTCTAAAAACGCTGCTTTTACCATTTGCTGGCAATCGTCAAAATTTCCTTCTACTTCTAGTGCCGAAATATTTTTTCCAAGAGTTGTTAATTGTTTTTCCTGCACAGCACTTACTTTACCACTAGGGTATAGAATTACAACATCTACACCTGCCACATCAAAAAAGCCATTTGCTACAGCGCCGCCTGTATCGCCACTTGTAGCAACTAAAACGGTAATTTTTTATTGCCATCTTTTACAAAATGTCCAAGACAGCGGCTCATAAACCTTGCACCAACATCTTTAAATGCTAATGTTGGACCATGAAACAATTCTAATGAAAAAATAGTATCAGTAATTTTTACTAATGGAATGGGAAAATTCACGGTTTCTTGTACAATAGAAAATAAATCTTTGTCCGAAATAGTATTGCCTACGTAAGGCTTAATTATTTCAAAGGCAATTTGTTCATTACTATAAGCCTCAATATTTTCTATCAGTTCTTTATTAATTAGTGGAATAAATTGCGGAAAGTATAAACCTTTATCGGGAGCTTGGCCTTGTATAGTTGCTTCCTTAAAATTTACATTGGCCGATTTTTTATTTAAACTGTAGTAATTCATTAAAATTATTTTTTCTTGTTGCGAATTTAGCAATCAGTAATTTTTACACCATCTTTATTAATTGTGGTAACATACGTATAATAATTTATACCAATTTTATTATAGATCGCTTTCATAATTTGTTCTGCAAGGTTGGCAGTAGTTTCATCTTTACTAAACATAAATACCGAAGGGCCGCTTCCGCTTATACCACCGCCAATAACTCCAACTTCTTTGCATTGCTTTTTTATTTCATCAAAACCCGGTATTAATATGCTGCGTATTGGCTCAATAATTACGTCTTCTAAACTTCGGCTAATAAGCTCATAATCGTTTTGTAAAAATCCTGCAACTAAACCTGCTATATTTCCCCATTGTTGTATTGCATCTTTAAGTAAAACTTCTTTTCGTAAAATTTGCCTTGCATCCGAAGTTTTTACTTCAATCTGCGGATGCACTACCGTAACATACATAGGCGGAGCTGTAAGCGGAATTATATCCAGGTTCGATGTTGATCGAACCAATGTTACACCACCATAAATACACGGTGCAATATTATCAGCATGTTTAACTCCGCTTGCTACCTTTTCGCCATTCATAGCAAAACGTATTAAATCGGTTTTGCCAAAATAATTATTGAGCAAATAATTTGCACCTGCAACAGCACCTGCAGAGCTTGCAGCGCTGGAACCTAAGCCGCTGCCCGGTTTTATAATTTTGTTAATGATTAATTCAAAGCCAATATTTTTGTTGGGATACTCATTTATCAATGCAAGCAGAGCTGCACCTGCAACATTTTGCTCCGGAACAAGTGGTAAATTAAAATCGTCGGTATGATGTATTGTTATAATGGGTTTATCAATACATCTCATTTCCATTTCATCTTGCGGATGGTTTAGGGCAAGGCCTAAAATATCGAAACCACAAACAATGTTGGCTACTGTTGCAGGGGCTAAAATTTTTATACTTTTCATTACAACTATCGTTTACGTCGTTTAACTATTTGTAGCTCTAATAATGTCTGCAAATACACCACTTGCTGTTACATCGGCACCGGCACCGGCACCTTTTATAACCATAGGTTGTTGCGGATAGCGATTTGTGTAAAATAAAACTATATTGTCTTTGCCATACAAATGATAAAAATCATGGGTAGGATCAATTTGCTGTAAACCTACAGAAGCTTTGCCATCTTGATACGTAGCTACAAATTTCAATTTGTTTCCATTTGCATTCGCTTCATCATAGATTGCTTTAAAATGTGCTTCCTGTGCTTCCATTTCGGCATAAAAATTTTCTACACTTCCTTGCATACAACTTTGAGGCATAAATGAGTTATTGGCAATATCCTGCATCTCTATTTTTTCGCCGCTTTCTCTTGCCAAAATCATAATTTTTCGCATTACATCTTTACCGCTTAAATCTAAACGAGGATCAGGCTCTGTATAACCTTCTTCCTGTGCCTGACGAACCACAGAAGCAAAGCTTGAAGTTCCGTTATAGTTATTAAAAACAAAATTTAAGGTGCCGCTTAAAACGGCCTGCATTTTATTTATTTTGTCGCCGCTTTTTATTAAGTCATTTAATGTACTCAAAATAGGCAACCCTGCACCAACATTGGTTTCAAACAAAAAATTTGCATTGTATTCTCTTGCATTTTCTTTTAGTTGTAAATAAAAGTTATATGAGGATGAACAGGCAATTTTATTGCAAGCTACTACCGATACACTTTTTTGCAATAATTTTTGATAGCAAGCTGCCACATCTTCGCTTGCTGTTACATCCACAAAAATGGTGTTACGTAGGTTTTTGGAAATAACGGCATCAACATAATTATCTAAACTTATTTTTGGTGCCTGTGCTAATTCATTTCCCCAGTTGTTTAAATCAATACCATCGTTGTTAAAGAAAGCCTGCTTACTGTTTGCCAGGCCAACTATTTTAATGTTTAGCCTGCTGCTTGTTTTTAAATAATCTAATTGTTGCTTTAGCTGCGCTATTAATATGCTTCCTACATTACCGGCGCCTGCAATAAATAAGTGCACTTGCTTATAAGTGGTTTCAAACAAAGATTCATGTAAAACGTTTACAGCTTTGTTTACATCATCAAAAGTAATTACAGCCGATATATTCCTTTCGGAAGAGCCTTGTGCAATAGCCCGAATGTTAATACCATTTTTTCCTAAAGCACTAAACATTTTGCCGGCAATGCCTGTATGATTTTTCATTTCATCGCCAACTAAGGCAATTATGGCTAAATTATCTTCTATAATTAATGGCTCTACTTTTTTTGTTTCTATTTCGTAAGCAAATGCATTGTCCACAGCTTGTTTTGCAATTGCAGCATTTGCAGCATCAATAGCAACGCAAATGGAGTGTTCGCTGGAGCTTTGCGTAATAAGAATTACATTTATTTTTACTTGCGCTAAAGCTTCAAATAAACGCTTGCTAAAACCAGGAATACCAACCATTCCACTACCTTCTAAACTTAACAATGAAATTTTATTTATGCTTGAAATACCTCTTATAGGACTTTCACTTTTTGAACTTTCATTTTGTATAACTGTTCCTTCATCTAGTGGAGCAAATGTGTTTTTTATCCATACAGGAATATTTTTACTCATCACCGGTTGTATGGTTGGCGGATAAATAACTTTAGCTCCAAAGTGCGAAAGCTCCATTGCCTCTTGATAAGAAATTTTTGGAATGAGCTTTATGTTTGTTACAATTCTTGGATCGGCCGTCATCATGCCGCTAACATCTGTCCATATTTCTAAAACAGTAGCATTAATTGCGCCTGCTATAATAGCAGCAGTATAATCCGAGCCTCCACGGCCAAGCGTTGTAGTAATGCCAGTAGCATCCGAAGCAATAAAGCCGGGAAGTATATATAATGACGCTGTTGCCGTTGAAAAATAATTTTGTGTTTTTTTGTTGGTTTCAGAAAAATTTACCAAAGCCATACCAAAATTACTATCGGTACAAATTAATTCTCTCGAGTCTTTCCAGTGCACTGTATTTTCAGCAGGCTTAAATGCAGCTGTAATTATTTGGGAAGAAAGAAGTTCGCCGTAACTAACTACTTTATCTTTTGTGCGGTCTGATAATTCGTTTAATAAAAAATACCATTGCATATATCTTCAATTTCGTTGCATAGTTTTTTCACCAAACTTAATATGCTGCTTTGCTGTGTAACCGAAATAAGTTCTTTTACTGTTATTAAATGCCGGTGTTCAATTTCCTGCAATGTTTTTTATAAGATTCGTTACCATTTGAAGCTTGATTTGCACATAGCAATAGCAAATCTGTTATGCCCCCTAATGCAGATACAACAACAATTGTTTTTCCGGATTGAATTTTGTTTTTTACAATTGATACAACTTTATTTATGTTGGTTGACGAGGCTACTGAGCTGCCGCCAAATTTTAATACCTGCATGTGATATAATTAAATTGGAAAATATTTTTTAGATAGAGAAAAGTGTTAAACCCAATGGATAATATGGAAATGTGCAACCCTTAAAGGGTTGTGGTAATTGTTGTTACAATTGTTGATGTAGTTGGTACTACCAAAAAAAATATCGTAAAATTGTGTGTGTGCATAGTAGTAATTTCGAAAATAGGGAAAATTGGTGAATAATCTTAAAATAATCCTTTAATAATTCCTAAGGCTCAAAATCCAAAAAATTAGATTGTTGAGTAATATTTGTGAGGCAATTGGGAAAAATACTGCAGTTAGTTTATTATTTATCAAGTAATTGTGTAGTAATACGAATTAAATATATGTATCCACTTTTTAATAAAATAAATTTTAGAGAATAAAATAATTTAGGTTTATTAGAGAATTATTTAATAAAGATTAGCAAAACTACTTTAATCCGAAATATTTTTTATACTATGCTAATGGCATAAAAAAATTGATAATTTAATAATTACATTTCTCCACTCTCTTTTAAATTTTCAATCTTAATCATAACCTCATCATTTAAAAATTGTTTATGTGCTTTTAGTTTTTCGGTGATGGCAGGGTAGGCAATGGCTAGCATTTCAGCAGCTAAAATACCTGCATTTTTGGCTCCATTTAAGGCTACGGTTGCAACAGGCACACCGTTAGGCATTTGCAATATAGATAAAACGCTATCCCATCCATCAATAGAGTTGGAAGATTTGATGGGTACACCAATTACAGGCAAAATACTTATAGCTGCTACCATACCAGGCAAATGTGCTGCACCACCGGCGCCAGCAATTATTACACGTATTCCTCTATCTCTTGCATTAGCAGCATAATCGAACATGCGATGCGGTGTACGATGTGCAGAAACAATTGTTATTTCATACTCAATATTAAACTCATCTAAGATGAGGGCTGCATTGTTCATTATAGTTAGGTCGCTATCGCTGCCCATTATTATGCCTACTAAAGGATTTGCCATTGGTATGTTTTTGGTAAAATTAATTATTAGAAATACAACTAAAAAATTATTTAACTAAATCGCCTTTTAAGCGTAGCAATTCTGTTTCGGCTACTTTGGTATTATACCTTGCCGCTATTAATCGGTTAAATGCATCTTCAAGTGTTTTTTGTGTTTCTCTTAATTCAAGTGTTGTAGAAATGCCTAGTTTAAACCGTTCCATAGCAATAAAAACATTTTCTTTTGCCAGCAAAATATTTTCTTGTTCCAACAGCAATGTTTTTTTCTGTAGTTCGTATGTCTTAAATGCATTGCTTATAGCCTGCCTCTTGGCATTGTAGCCATTAAAAATTGGAATAGTAGCAGATAACCCATAATTAAAACCAAGGTTCCTGTTTAATATTGGAGTAAATGTATTAAGCACAGATTGATTGTGTAATCTTCCAAAATTGTAAGCACTATTTACGCTTACAACAGGAAAACGTTCCGCTTTTTTTTCTTTGAGAGTAATGCCTGCAATAGTAATATTTTGTTGGGCTACTTGCAATGCAACATTGTTGGTTTCGGCGGTACTCAAAATATCAGTAATTACTAAATCGTTATTGATAGGGATAGAGTCGGCAACATTATAAGTTGTATTAATAGGCGCTGCCATTAACAAATTAAGTTGTTCTTTTAATTGCTCTATTAAAGTTTGTTGTTGCAATAATGCTGCTTTTTGTGCATTTAAATCTGTTTTGGCTTGCAACACATCAGGCTTTGCACCAAGGCCTACACTAAACCTGTTTTGAGCTTGTTTTAATCTTTCTTCGTTAAGCCCCATTTGCTCTTCAATAGCTTTTTGTTGCTGCTTCTGGCGTACAATATTGTAATAATTGGTTATGATGGCAGCAATGGTATTTATTACCTGGTTTTTAATATTTAACTCACCGAGTTTTACAAACTCGGCTAGTTTATCTTTAGTGGCAAACATTTTAAAACCGTCAAACACTGTCCAGTTAAGTGATACAGAGGCTGTAATATTATCAGAACGTATACCACTGCTTTGCCGTATACTTCCATCGGCCAATTTTTGTTTTTGATTATTGTTATTAAATAACAATCCTGTTGAAGCGTTAACTCTTGGTAAAAAAGCAGCTTTAGCATACGAGTTGTCTAATGCAAATGACGTAGAATCGTTTTTAAGCAATTGGATATCGTAATTATTTTTTAAGGCAGCGGCAATGGCTTCTTCTACGCTCAAAGTTTTTTGTGCAAAAATAGTTTGGCCTGTTGCTAAAAATAAAAGAGTCAGTATTTTAAACCTTTGCTTCATGCTTTAATATTATACAGTTGTTGGTTCTAAATTATCCAGTTCGCTTTTTTTCTTTTTTGATGATAGAAAAACGTACATGGCGGGTATTACAAACAACGTAAGAATTAACGAAAATAAGATACCTCCTACAATTACAATACCAAGCGGTATACGGCTGGTGGCGGCATCTCCAAGTGATAATGCCAGCGGCAATGCTCCCAAACTCATGGCAAGGCTTGTCATTAAAATTGGGCGTAACCTTTGTGCTGCTGCGTAAATAACGGCTTCGCTTTTCTTCATCCCTTTTAACCTGTTTTGGTTGGCAAATTCAACAATTAAAATTCCGTTTTTGGTTACAAGACCAATCAGCATAATCATACCAATTTGAGAAAAAATATTTAGTGTTTGATTAAACATCCATAGAGAAAGTACTGCACCTGCAAGAGCAAGCGGTACAGTAAACATAATGATAAATGGGTCAACAAAACTTTCAAACTGTGCAGCCAGTATTAAAAAAATAAGTACTAATGCTAACATAAAGGCAAAACTTGTATTACTGCTGCTTTCGGCAAAATCTCTGGAAGATCCGCTTAATGCAGTGCTAAAACTTTCATCTAAAATTTTTGCTTTTATGCGTTCCATTTCTTTGATACCATCGCCAACGGTTTTGCCGGGTACCAAGCCCGATGAAATGGTAGCAGATTTATACCTGTTGAAATGATAAATAGTTGGAGGTGTAGCATCTTCGTTAATGCTAACCACATTGTCTAACCCAATTAAGTTGCCTTTGTTGGTACGAACGTATAATTTTTTTAAGTCGGTAGGGTCGTCACGGTTTAACCTATCTACCTGCCCCATTACCTGATATTGTTTTCCTTCTTTAATAAAATAACCCATACGGCGGTTGCTAAATGCCATTTGCATGGTTTCGGAAACATCTTGCACACTTACACCTAATTGACTTGCTTTTAAACGATCAATCGTTAAACGCAACTCAGGTTTATTAAATTTCAAATCGGCATCAATGCCTTGTAGTACCTGACTTTTAGATGCTTCTTCTAAAAACTGTGGAAGCACTTTTGACAGTTTATCAAAATCGTTATTTTGTATTACAAATTGAACAGGTTGGCCACCTCTACGGTTAACCGATATAGTTTGCTCTTGTATGGCAAAAGCTCTTCCTTCGTTGTATTTAGATAAGTTTTTTGTTGCCATGGTAACAATATCCTGCTGGCTTCTTTTTCTTTCGTTTGGTTCAGTTAAAACTACTCGTACAAAACCTGTATTGGCCGATCCGTTGCCCGTAAAGCCGGGGGCCGTCATACTTACTGCATATTTTTTTTCGGAAACAGAATCGTTAATAAATTTTATTAATCTGTCCATATATTTATCCATGGCATCGTAAGATGTTCCTTCGGGAGCAGTTACAGATAGGCGAAACGCACTGCGATCTTCCATAGGAGCTAACTCTGATTGCAGGTTTCGGCCAATAAACCAAATAACTAAAAAGCATGCAACAATAATAGGTAATGCTATCCAGCGTATTTTCATAAACCGTGTTAAAGCATTTTGATAACCATTTTCCATCCAACGGAAAAAAGGCTCGGTTTTGGTATAAAACCATGTGTGTTTATGTACATCCTTTCTGGCTAAAAAAACATTAAGTACAGGCGTAAGCGTTAGTGATACAAAAGCCGATATAAGCACAGCACCTGCTACAACAATTCCAAACTCACGAAAAAGCCTGCCCACAAAGCCCTGCAAAAAAATGATGGGAAGAAACACAACGGCAAGTGTGATGGATGTTGCAATTACAGCAAAATAAATTTCTTTAGAGCCTTCTTTAGCAGCTTGCCATTTGTTCATACCTTTTTCCATCTTTTTAAAAATGTTTTCGGTAACTACAATTCCATCATCAACTACAAGGCCTGTAGCCAATACGATTGCTAAAAGTGTTAATAGGTTAATTGTAAAGCCTGCCAAATACATTATAAAAAATGCTCCAATTAAGGATACGGGGATATCAATTAATGGGCGAATGGCAATAATCCAATCTCTGAAAAATAAGTAAATGATAAGCACAACCAGCACAAAAGCCACAATCAATGTTTCTTTTACTTCGGATATAGATTTGCGAATAAATTTGGTTTGATCAAAACTTATTTCCAGTTTAATATCTTCCGGCATATCTTTTTTGATAGCCTCAAAGCGTTTAAATAATTCATCGGCGATTGCTATGTTATTGGTACCCGGTTGCGGAATGGTTGCAATAGCCAGCATTGGTACGCCACTTTCTTTTAAAACAGATTCTTCGTTCTCGGGGCCAAGTACAACTTCGGCTACATCTTTAAGCTTAATATCTGTGCCGTTTACATTTTTTATGATAAGATTATTAAATTGCTCTTCGGTATTTAAACGGCCAAAAGTGCGTATGGAAAGCTCTGTTGCGTTGCCAGAAATTTTCCCAGATGGCAATTCAATATTTTCTTTGGCTAATGCAAGTTGGATATCACGAGAGGTGAGTGAAAATGCCACCAATTTATCGGGGTTTATCCAAATACGCATGGCATATTTTTTTTCGCCCCAAATATTTACTCCACTTACACCCGGAATAGTTTGTATACGTTCTACAATATTATTTTGTACAAATTCGGATAATTGTAATTGATTTTTGGTTTCACTTTGAATAATCATTACTACAATAGGGTCGCTGCTGGCATCTGCTTTTGATACTACCGGTGGTGCATCTAAATCGGCAGGAAGTGAACGACTGGCTTGTGATACCTTATCTCTTACATCGTTTGCAGCGGCTTCTAAATCTACATCCAATTCAAACTCTACATTAATATTGCTGCTTCCCTGATTACTGCTTGACGAAATATTTTTAATACCTGCAATACCATTAATTGCTTTTTCGAGTGGCTCAGTAATTTGCGACTCTAATATATCTGCATTGGCACCGGGGTAAGAAGCCCGAACATTAATATTGGGAGGATCTATGGCAGGGTAATCTCTTACACCTAAAAATTTATAACCAATTAAGCCAAATAAAATAATAATTAAGTTTAGCACTATGGCTAAAACCGGTCGGCGTAAACTTAATTCGGAGATGTTCACTTTTTAGTATTTAGTTGTTTGTTATTTTATTGATTTGTATTTTTCCGCCGGGCTTAGTAGTTAATAAACCACTAACTAAAATTGTATCGCCTGCCTTTAAACCGCTGGTTATTTCTACCATGGAGGAATCTCTTGATCCAAGAGTAACAACTTCCATAGATGCAATACCATTTCTAACAGCAATTACTTTTTTGTTTCTGGCTTCGGGGATTACTGCTTGTGTAGGTATCATTAATGCTGCATTGTTTTCGCCAAGTGATACTTTTACTTTAGCAAAAGCGCCGGCAATCAATTGTGCATCATTATTAACCACTTTGCAATTACTCTTAGGCTTCTATTTTCTTCTGCAATAATATTTTCGGTTGCAGATATAATGGCAGCATAATTTTTATCGCTTCCTTCTACACTAAATTTTACCAATGTGCCATTTTTCATTTTAGTTCCGTATAATTCCGGAACGGTAAAATCTAACTTTAACTGACTTACCCTGCGTAAGGTTGCAATAAGCGATTGTGGTGATATGTAAGCACCTTTAGTAATTGTAGTAATACCAATTTTGCCGCTAAACGGCGCTCTTAAAGATGTACGGGCCATGTTGGTACGAACAATATTTATGTCTGCTTTAATAGTATTAACCGCTAGCATATTTAAATCATGTTCTTGCTGACTTACACCACCAATTTTTAACAAAGCAGCATATCTGTTGGCCGTTTGTTGGGCTGTTTTTAATTGTATTTGCAGTTTGTTTAATTGAGCTTGTAAATCGCCATCAAAAATTTTTAGTAATACACTTCCCTGGCTTACATAGCTTCCTTCTTTAAAATACACTCCGGTTACTCTGCCCGAAACTTCGGGATGCAGTTCTACTTCTTCGGCAGCAGCAAGGCTTCCGGGCACTTCAATATTTTGCGAAAGTAATTGGGGCGTTACTATATATCCATTTGCTTTAGCAATTTGTGGGGCAGCAGGTTTAGTTGGGATATCTGTTTTTTTATCTTTATTGTTACACCCAAATATAAACAGCGAAAGAAAAAGGAGACAGGCTTTTATACTCAAATTTATCCTCATTAGTGTTCTGGTTTGAACTCTAAAATTAAGCCGAAAAGGCTTAGCAGCGAAGAAAAAATTATGAACGGGTTTTTACTATAAGGGTATGCTTTATTCTATTGGCCTGATGTATAAGTTCTTGTTTTTCTTTACTTATTATGGTTATATGTCCCATTTTTCGGCCGGGCTTGGTTTGGGCTTTGCCGTAAAGGTGTACAAATACGTTATCTATTTTTAAAATCTCTTCTAATCCTTCGTAATACGCTTCGCCACTAAAACCTTCGGCGCCTAATAAATTAACAATGGCCGCAGGTAAAATGTGTTCGGGATTACCTAAAGGATAATCTAAAATAATTCGCCAAAGCATATCAAACTGGCTGCTGTAATTTGCTTCTATGGTATGATGGCCGCTATTGTGTACCCTTGGGGCTGTTTCGTTTACCAACATGTTATCCTTATCATCTACAAATAATTCTACAGCAAAAATGCCGGGGCTTTTTAAATCTTTTACAACTTTTAGTGCAATTGCCTCTGCTTTCCATAAAGTTTTTTCGGGTAAATCTGCCGGGCTAATTTGATAATCCAATAAATTTAAACGTTGGTCAAAAACCATATCAACACAAGGATATAAAGCATTTTCGCCCTTATTATTTACAGCAACAATAACAGCAAGTTCTTTTTTTACAGTTACTAATTTTTCTAAAACCGAAGCCTCGTTGAAACCTTTTTCAACGTCATCCTTTGTTTTTAATAGTTGTACGCCTTTGCCATCGTAGCCGCCTTCGCCAAGTTTGTGTGCTGCAGGTAAAAAATCAATATGTTGCTTTAAATCGTTTAAACTTTGCGTTACTATAAATTCGCTGGTAGGTATTTCGTTGTCCTTATAAAATTGTTTTTGTAAGATTTTATTTTTTATGGTTTTTAGGGCCGATGGTTTAGGAAATATTTTTATTCCTTCGCTCTCTAATTTTTCCAGCGCTTCTAAATTTACATTTTCTATTTCTATGGTTACTGCGTTTAAATCTTTCCCAAAATTGTAAACATCATCATAATTTTTTATATCTCCTTTGGTAAAATGATGACAAAGATGTGCAGCAGGACAATTTTCATCATTTTCCATAACAAAGGTTTGTACAGGATAATTGGCTGCGGCTTGTAAAAGCATGCGACCCAATTGGCCACCACCTAAAATACCTACTTTTTTCATGTGGCAAATATAAAAGGTACAAGTTTAAGAGTAATTAGTTTTATTATATTTGTATTCAGATATGATCCCAGATTATCCACATAAAATATTTAGCTATAAGAGATGTTATTATAATTTACCTATAAAGGTGTTGGCAAAAGAATGGTTAACTCAACGGTGAGGTTTCTGCTCAATATAGATATTCAATAAAAGAGTGCGACGCCGGTAAAGCTAAATTTTTATTCAAAAGCTAAGTTCAAAAAAATAAAATATGATGTCAACATTAGTTGCAACAAATACTTCGGAAAGTTCAACAACCGATTTTCTTCCTTTGCAAGGAACAGATTATGTAGAGTTTTATGTGGGCAATGCAAAGCAAGCAGCACATTTTTATAAGACTGCATTTGGGTTTGAAAGCTATGCCTACGCCGGACCGGAAACCGGAATGAAGGACAAAGTGAGTTATGTAATTCGCCAAAATAAATTAACATTTGTACTTACAACGCCTTTAAAAACTGATAACCCAATTGCCGACCATATTTATAAACATGGCGATGGGGTAAAGGTATTGGCCCTAAAAGTTAATGACGCTACAAGTGCCTGGAACGAAACAACAAAACGTGGTGGTAAAAGTTATTTACAACCTACAACTTTAAAAGATGATAATGGCGAAGTAATAATTAGTGGCATTCACACCTACGGAGACACAGTGCATTTGTTTGTAGAAAGAAATAACTATGCTGGTTTTTTTATGCCCGGCTTTAGAGAATGGAAATCTAATTACAACCCTGCTTCTACCGGTTTGCTTTATGTTGACCACTGTGTAGGAAATGTAGGTTGGAACCAAATGAACCCATGGGTAAAGTTTTATGAAGAAGTAATGGGATTTAAAAATATTTTAAGCTTTGATGATAATGATATCTCTACCGAATACTCGGCGTTAATGAGTAAAGTAATGAGTAATGGAAATGGTTATGTTAAATTTCCTATAAACGAACCTGCCGAGGGTAAAAAGAAAAGTCAGGTAGAGGAATATTTGGATTTTTATAATGGAGAAGGTGTGCAGCATTTTGCAATTGCTACCAACAATATTGTACAAACTGTAACCGAATTGCAAAACAGAGGTGTAGAGTTTTTAACAATACCTGCCAGCTATTACGAAACTGTTTTGGACAGAGTTGGTAAAATTGATGAAGATTTGCAACCATTGCAAAATTTAGGCATATTAATTGATAGAGATGACGAAGGTTATTTGTTGCAGATTTTTAGCAAACCTTTAGAAGACAGGCCAACACTGTTTTTTGAAATTATACAACGTAAAGGTGCAAAAAGCTTTGGTAAAGGTAATTTTAAAGCTTTGTTTGAAGCACTGGAAAGAGAGCAGGATGCCAGAGGAAATTTGTAATTGGGTTAACAAATTAGTATTATTATTTTTTTTATTTTTGTAGAGATAACTTAAGCAATTTATGAAAAGCCTTTTGCTGAACTTTATTTTTCTATCATTTTCTTTTAGTGCCACGCAGGCACAAGGTTCTTTTGTGGGTGAGCAAAAGAGCATGAATAAAGCATCTATAGCCTTTAACCGGTTTGAAGATACTTTGCAAAAACAATTTGAAGAGAAAAAATTAAGCTGGCCTCCTAAAGCTGTTTATATACGTTCGTTTAAGTACGATAGGCAATTGGAGGTATGGGTTAAAGGCGAAAAAAAAGAACCCTACAAGTTATTTAAAACATATAAAATTTGCATGCAAAGCGGCTCTCTTGGGCCAAAGCGCTTTGAAGGTGATTTTCAGGTTCCCGAAGGTTTTTATCATATCAATGAATTTAATCCAAACAGTAATTATCATTTATCGCTGGGAATAAATTACCCTAATGCTTCGGATAAAATTTTAAGCGATTCTGTAAGGCCCGGAAGTGCAATTTATATACATGGCAATTGCGTTTCTACAGGCTGTATTCCTATTAGCGACATGCCTATTGAAGAATTATATGTACTTACTTCGTTTGCGAAAGAAGCAGGGCAGGAGTTTATTCCCGTACATATTTTCCCGGTAAGGTATAATCAAAAAAAATCGTTTGAGTATTTACAAGAAACGATACAAGCAAATCCATCTTTACAAAATTTTACCAATAACATGAAACAAGTGTATGATTTTTTGAAACAAAAAATCATTACCTATCATACTTGTTAATAATAAAGGAGAGTATTTAATTAATTGAGGCAACTATATACCTCTATGTTTCATCTATAAAATGTTGTACTTTACGTAATATTTTTTTAGATATGAAATTATTTTATTCTTTTTCTTCTTTAGCTTTTTACCATTTCTTCTTTTGCCCAAAATATTTCGGGTGTGGTAAATGTGTACAGCAAAGTATTGGCTGTAGATGCTAACGGAGGTTTGCTTAAATTGGCTAATGTATCTGGCTTTGGACAATATGTGGGTAACAGGGTTATGATAATTCAAATGAAAGGTGCTACAATTGATGAAACCAATACATCATCTTTTGGAAATATTTCTGCAATAAATGATGCAGGTAATTATGAGATTAACACGGTTTGTGGATTTTTATCGGATACAATGGTTTTGGTAAGAAAGCTTAATAGAACCTACAATGCCAATGGCTATGTACAAATAGTAATAATGCCCAAACTTACGAATGCCACGGTTGTTGATACAGTAAAGGCTCAACCTTGGGATAGAACAACGGGTACAGGTGGTGTAATTGCATTGGAATTATCCGGTACATTAACGCTCAACAAACCAATTAGCGCAACAGGTATTGGCTTTACAGGAGGTGAGTGTATAAAATATTTAATACCCTGTGCCAGCACCAATGGCGATGTTGGATATTATTATCCTGCAAATCCTAATGCATTTGCAAATGGCGGAAAAAAGGGCGAAGGTGTTGCAGACTATATTAATTTAAAAGATGCAGCCAGAGGTAAACAGGCAAATGGCGGCGGCGGTGGTAATAATCATAATGCTGGCGGTGGTGGCGGAAGTAATTATGGCGCTGGCGGAAACGGGGGAGAAAAAACAAACGGAAGCTGTAAATCTAATACACCGGGCATTGGCGGCGCAACATTAAGCACTTACGGCTATACGTTAGCACAAAATAAAGCGTTTATGGGCGGCGGCGGAGGTAGTGGACATGATAATGATGGCTATGGCATGAGTGGCGGAAATGGTGGCGGAATTGTTTACATAGCCGCCAATGAAATTAATGGAGCTGCTGCATTAGCCACAGATAATAAAATAATGGCAAGCGGAGTTACAGGTAATCGGTTTATTACAGCCGCTGGTAATTGGTACGATTACAGTTGGAGCGATGGTGCAGGTGGTGGAGGTGCAGGCGGCACTGTGCTGTTGAATGTAAATAACTTTACAGGAAGTATTATTGCAGTTGAAGCAAAAGGGGGTAAAGGTTGTAATTCCGAAGGAGTGGGCAATGCACAATGCAGTGGCCCTGGCGGTGGTGGTGGCGGTGGCGCTATTTGGCTTAAAAATGCAAGTTTACCTGCAACTGTAACTACTACAACAACAGCAGGAGCAAATGGCATAATAGCTTTTTCGGCGCTGGCTTGCAACGGAAGTGCAAATGGTGCTACAAGCGGCACCAATGGCAATACGCTATTCAATTTTGTTTTACCCCCTATAATGGATTCTACATTAAAATGCTCATCTATTTTACCCAGTACAACTATTATTACTTTATCTGGTACAAGGCAAATAAACGATTATGTTTTAAAGGCTCAGCTAATTGATAACTCCAATGTACAACAATGCATTTTACAAAAATCAAACGATAATATTTCTTTTACAGATATTGATGTACGTAATAACAACAACTTATTTCAGTATGATTACCTTGATGCTGTAACGTTGAGAAAAACGGTTTATTACAGGGCTAAGTTGATTAAAACAACCAGTCAGGTTGTATATTCAAACATCGTAAAATTTACAGATTCTACCAGTGATAAAATAGTACTGAAACTATACCCTAATCCTATAGTTATTGATGGTACACTCGAAATATTTTCGCCAACAAAAACCTCGGCCAATATTCTTATTTACGATAGTAAAGGTGCTTTGTTATACAATCAAAAAATAAACTTAGTAATAGGTGCTAACAAAACAAATTTGTTTTTACTAAACTACATGAGTGGGCATTATGTAATAAAGGTTGTTACCAGTAACGAAGTAGCTATTAAACGATTTTTAAAACTCCCGGTATTGTAATTTTTTATTGCATTAATGCTTGTATGGTTTCGGTTGTGCGTTGTGTAAGTAAAATATTTTTGCCGGTTGTAAGTTCGTCAAAAATATCTTTTGTATAGTGGCGAATGGTTAATAATGTTAACCTTTTTTCTACCACCACGTCAAATAATACAGCAGCTTCTAAAGCCAATTTTTCAATTTTTTCGGAATGGTCATCTAAACAGCATAAAATACTGATTGCCCCGTTTTGTATAAGATTAGGCTTTACTTTTATCTGAGCCAGCAGCTCATAAAATTTGCTTACATATTCTTCGCCAACAAACGAAAAATCTTTACTACTTAATTTTAATAAAACCTGATTTTCTTTTAATACAATTATAGGAGGCAAGTTGGCAGCTGCTTTGGCGCCAATAACGGTGCCGGGCAATGCCGGATTTATAAAGCATTTTACATGCAGTGGTATATTTTTATTTTGCAAAGGTTTTATTGTTTTTGGATGTATAACCTGAGCTCCATAATAAGCCATTTCAATTACTTCATCATAACTTAAGTAGCTTATAATTTTGCATCTTTAAATTGCTTGGGATCGGCATTCATTACACCTTCCACATCTTTCCAAATAGTTTGATTTTCGGCATTTAGTAAATTAGCAAAAATGGCAGCACTGTAGTCACTCCCTTCTCTGCCTAATGTGGTACTTTCATTTTCATCGGTGGCGCCAATAAAACCTTGCGTAATTACAAAATTAGTTTTGTTAAATAATGGTGTAATTTGTTCGTGTGTTTTTGTACTGGTAATATCCCAGTCAATAACGGCATCTCTAAAATTATTGTCTGTTCTAAAAATATCTCTAACATCTACCCAGGTGTTTGCTACATCAACTTCGTTTAAATAAGCACTTATTATTGCAGTGCTTAGTAATTCGCCACAACAAACAATTTGATCGTAGTAGTAATCGTAATCTCTTACAGGATTATCATGCAAGAGCCATTCAATTTCAGTATAAAAATCTTTAAGGCAATTATGCTCTTTTTGTATTAATTGTGTTAAAACATAATTATGCTCATTTTTTATGGCTTCAAATAAATCTAATGCTTCTTTATTTTGCCCTGCAAAAAATGCGTCAACCACTTTTTCTAATGCATTGGTGGTTTTACCCATTGCTGAAATAATGATGAGTATTTCTTCGTTGGAATGGCTTTTGATAATTTTACCCACATTCTCTATTCTATCAATACTGTTAATGCTGGCACCGCCAAACTTGAATACTTTCATCTGTTAGTTGTTATTGTTGCTTTTTTGTTACTTTTGAAATGCAAATTTAATCGTTCATAATAATACAAAGCTTGTTTTATGCAAATCAATAGACGGGTTCAAACTCTGGATGAATTTACCATTCAGCAAATGAGAGATTTTCCGCAGGCTACAGGCGAACTTGCAGGGCTGTTAAGGGATATTGGATTAGCAGCAAAGAGAGTGAATGTTGAGGTTAATAAAGCCGGTTTGGTAGATATTTTAGGCGATGCCGGTAGCATTAATGTACAGGGCGAAGAGGTAAAAAAATTGGATGTATATGCCAATAATCAGTTTGTAGGTGTTTTGCGCCATGGAATAAGTTGTGCCGGAATAGGTAGTGAGGAATTAGATGATATTGTAATATTTGATGATGAAGTAAGTAACAACAGTAAATATGTTTGTCTTTTTGACCCGTTGGATGGAAGTGCAAATATTGATGTAAATGTTTCGATAGGTACCATTTTTAGTGTGTACCGCAGGGTAAGTGAGTTGGGTAAACCTGCAACTCAGCAAGATTTTTTGCAACCCGGTAATCAACAAATTGCTGCAGGATATATAATTTACGGATCATCTACCATGCTGGTGTATGCTACCCGACGTGGTGTAAATGGTTTTACACTCGATCCTTCCATTGGGGAGTTTACCATGAGCCATCCAAATATTGTTTGCCCTCCGTCGGGTAAAATATATTCGGTAAACCATGGCCATTTTTTTAGGTACGATGAGCCTGTAAAGCAATATATTACTGCTTGTCAAAAAAAGGATAAAACAAATGGCGGGCCTTATACGCAAAGGTATGTAGCCAGTATGGTGGCAGATGTTCATCGTAATTTAATAAAGGGAGGTATATTTATGTATCCCGGAACAACGGATAAGCCTAAAGGAAAATTAAGGTTATTGTATGAGTGTAACCCAATGGCATTTATTGTAGAAAAAGCTGGTGGATTAGCCACAAATGGTGTTGAAAATATTTTAGATATTGTACCAACCGAATTGCACCAACGTACACCAATGTTTATAGGCAGTAAATTAATGATGGAAGAATTAGAAAGTTATTCTGCAAAAAAATAAATTTTAACAGATGAATAAAGTAATTATTTCGGTAAAAAATTTAGCAAAAAATTACGGCAATTTTCAAGCTGTAAAAAATATATCCTTTGACGTATATGAAGGTGAAATATTTGGCTTGCTTGGGCCAAATGGAGCCGGAAAATCCACCACATTAGAAATAATAGAAACACTCCGGGATAAAACAAGTGGCGAAATAATTGTAGATGGAATAAATTTGGATTCTAATAAAGATGGTATAAAAAAAATTATTGGCGTTCAGTTGCAAACATCCGGTTTTTATCCGGGATTAAACTTAGTGGAACTGGTGCATTTGTTTGGGGGCCTTTATAATCAGCCAGTTGAGCCTATGTATTTTTTAAAATTGGTTAATTTGGAAGATAAGGCAAAAAATAAGTTTAAAGAGTTAAGTGGTGGTCAAAAACAACGATTTTCTATTGCAACAACATTAATTAACAAACCTAAAATTATTTTTTTAGACGAACCTACAACCGGCCTTGATCCACAAGCCCGACGAAATCTTTGGGAACTGATAAGAAACATACGCAGCCAGGGAACAACAGTAATTATTACTACACACTATATGGATGAAGCAGAGCAACTTTGCGATAGAATTGCTATAATGGATGAAGGAAAGATCATCTCATTAAACTCTCCCGATAAAATGATTGATGAGTTGGTTGCTACAGGATTTGAACGACCTAAGCAGGTAAAATTAGCCAATTTGGAAGATGTATTTATCCATCTTACAGGTAAGGAAATGAGAGATGAATAAAATAATAATTATTAAAAAAAAGTAGAGATTAAAAATTATGAAAAGAGTTGTTATTTTAAGTGCAATTTTTTTATTAAACTTAAATGCTATAGCACAAAAACCTGCAAAAACTACAAAGCCTCCTGTGTTAAAAAATTTATTGGATAGTTTTAGTTATGCTGCAGGATACAATGTTGCTACTAATATGAAGCAGCAAGATATAGACAAAATGAATATGGCGGTTTATAAACAAGCTATGGAAGATGTATTTAACAATAAAAAACCTTTACTTACTCAAGAACAAATAAGCATGAGCTTACAATTTCAATTAGCGGCATTTAAGAAAGAAAAATTAGAGAAGGAAAAAGCAAAAGGCGCTGCTTTTTTAACTGAAAATAAAAAAAGGAAAAATGTAATAGTATTACCAAATGGGTTACAATACCAAATAATAAAATCTGGCGAAGCTACAGCGCCAATGCCTAAGGCAACGGTTGGGGCAGAAGACTCAGTAGTGGTAAATTATATTGGCACATATATAGATGGAGTTGAATTTGACAACTCGTACAAAAAGGGAAATGCAGCAACGTTTAAGATAACAAATGTAATTAAAGGCTGGACACAAATTTTACAACTAATGCATGTAGGGGATAAATGGAATGTATATATTTCAAGTGATTTGGCTTATGGCGATGAAGGAAAAAATGGAAAATTTCAAGGCAGCACGTTGGTATTTGAAATTAGTTTGGAAGGCGTGAAGCCATTTGTACCAAAGCAATAGCATATTAAAAAATATATAACAATAGAGGTTATAACATTAATGCTCAAATTTGTATGAAAGAAAATCAATATCCCATTGGTAAATACGAACCACAACCTTACAGTGCTGAGCAACTTAAAAAATGGCTGCTAGAGATTGAAATACTTCCACAAAGAATAGAATATGCTGTGCAAAATTTAGATGCTGCACAGTTAGACACACCTTACAGAGAAGGTGGCTGGACGATACGCCAACTAATACATCATGTGGCCGATAGCCACATGAATGCATACATGCGGTTTAAATTAGGCTTAACCGAGGATAACCCTACCATAAAACCTTACGAGGAACAATTATGGGCTACCATGGCAGATACGTATGAGCAACCCATAAATATTTCGCTAACCATTTTACATGCTTTGCATAAACGCTGGGTAAGTGTTTTAAAAAATATTAAAGAAGAAGAGTGGCATAGAACAGTTGTGCATCCGCAGCATGGTAAGCAAATGACACTGTGGTTTTTGTTAGGTATGTATGCCTGGCATAGTCGCCATCATTTGGCACATATAGCTACGTTAAAAGAAAATATGGGTTGGGATTAGTTAGCCACAGATTTCACAGATTAACACAGATGATTTGTGAAAATTTTAATGAACAAATTATGGGTTTATGGTAATGTATTTTATTTGTGTTAATCTGTGAAACCTGTGGCAAAACAAAAAATATGAACTGGAAAAAAATATCTTCAAAATACATTAGCAGGCATCAATATTTTACTGCAAGAGAAGATGTGTGTGAAATGCCCAACGGCACAATTGTAAATCCATATTACGTGGTAGAATTACCTTTAACCGTATGTGCTGTTGCGCTTACAGAAGATGGTAATGTAATTATGGTAAAGCAATACCGCCATCCAATTGAAGAAGTAATATATGAACTACCCGGCGGCTTTGTTGATGAAAACGAAAAACCCGAAGATGCTATTCATAGAGAGTTGCCGGAAGAAACAGGTTATACTTTTAAAGACGCACAACATTTGGGAAAAGTTGCGGCAAACCCGGGAGTACTAAATAACTATACCGAACTTTTTTTATTATCAGGAGGTACAAAAACTACTACCCAAAAGCTGGATGCTAACGAAGAAATTGAAATTGAACTAATGCCACTGGAACAAGTAAAACAAATGCTGCAACAAAATAAAATTGTACAGGCATTGCATGTGAGTTGTTTGTATTATGGGTTGCAATACCTGTAAAGTTTTTGCCATTGCTGATTGCCTACCAACAATTTATTTAATATTTAACCTCTCCCACCAAAAACACACTTCCACAAACTACGATTACATCACCAACCCTAGCAATTGTTTTTGCAGTAGTAATAGCCTCATTTACATCATTAAAACTATTGCCTTTTAAACCATGTAAAGTTGCTTTTTCTTTTAACTCGTTATGATGTAATGCCCTTGGTATATGTGCATTGCTAAAATAGTAATGTGCATTTTTTGGCAAGATAGAAAGCACTTTGTCAACATCCTTATCTTTAACCATACCCAATACAAAATGATACGTTGAGCTATCATCATTCACCATTGACAACTGATTAATCACCTGCCTTATTCCATCTTCGTTGTGGGCTACATCTATTATTACAGTTGGATTTTGTGCAATTACTTCCCAGCGACCATGTAAGCCTGTTAGTTTTTTACATTGGCTAAGGCAATTTTTTCAATGGCCTCAGTTAATTTAAAACCTTGCTCCATTAAAATACTTTCGGCACATAAAACGGTGCATATATTTTTTGCTTGGTACAAGCAGTTTAAATCTAATTTTAAACTGTTCGGTTATGTTGTGTTGAGTATTGGTTATATCTAAAGAAAGATAATCTACTGTGTATGCTACATTGGATGCTTTGTATTCATCTTGTACAAAATAAATAGGGGCATTTTCTGATACAGCTTTTTGCTCAAATATGTTTTTTGTTTCGGCCAAATATTCGCCAATTACAACAGGTATATTTGGTTTAATAATTCCTGCTTTTTCGGCTGCAATTTTTTCTAAGCTATCGCCTAAAATGTTAACATGATCGTATCCAATATTGGTAATAATAGATAGGATAGGTGAGATGACATTGGTGCTGTCTAACCTGCCGCCCAAGCCTGTTTCAATTATAGCAACATCTACTTGTTGTTGTGCAAAGTAATCAAAAGCCATTGCAACCGTTAGTTCAAAAAAGGAAGGCTGAATTTTTTCAGAAAACAGTTTTGTTCTTTGCACAAATTCAATTACAAATTCCTCCGAAATTTCGTGACCATTTATTTTTATACGCTCTCTAAAATCTTTTAAGTGCGGCGATGTGTATAAGCCTGTTTTGTAACCATTTTGCTGCAAAATAGCTGCCAACATGTGGCTGGTACTGCCTTTGCCATTTGTGCCTGCTATATGTATGCTTTTAAATTTGTGTTGTGGTTGATGTAAAAAATTGCATAAAGCAATGGTGTTATCTAAATTGGCTTTGTATGCTGCCGCACCAATTTTGCTAAACATGGGTAATTGTGCAAAAAGATAATCAATGGTTTGTTGATATGTCATGCAATGTGAGGCATATAATGTTTGAAGTACTTAGCAAAAATAAGTTATTAAAATTAACCACAGATTAGCACACTATTTTTTTGCAGATTAATTTGTATTAAAAATATTGCTTCGTTCTTTGCTACAATAAAAGTTCAATAATGATATTTTGTACAAGAGTGCGACGCCACTAAACTTAAATGGGAGATTAAATGTTTGTAACAAAAAATTACTGTACTCTAAAATTAAACGGAACTGTTACAATACTCTCATGGTCTGAAACATTAAACTTAATGTTAGGCAAGTAGCTTCTTATTGCAGTAGCATAGCGTTGATCGTTGCTTGTAGATCCTTTATCAAATGTTACAAATGTGCCTCTACCATCGGCCGAAACTTTAATTACAGCGTTTATGGTTGCCTTGGGTAAATCACCCATAAAAATATAATTGTTTACAATTGTTCTGTCGCCTTTACTAACTCGTAAAGCGCCACCTGCAACTTTTCCGCCTTTATCTTTTCCATAACTATCGGGGTTGCCATCGGGACTTCCGGCATCGCCTTTACCGCCTGGTTTATTGCCTTCGTATTTATAGCCGTTATCTTCTGTAGTGCCATTACCTGTACCACCTTTTGGACCATTGTATCCGGCTATTTTTGGTTTTGTGGTTTTGGTGCAGGTGTTACAGCTCTAGTGTTTGTACTTGGCTTAACTACAGGTTGCGTATTAGGTACTTTTGGCGTAGTGGTTGTTTTTACCGGTTTAGGAACAGGTATTGCATCTGCATCTTTACTTTCGTCTATGGGTGTTTCTTTTGGCTGAGGCTCGGGTGCTGTTGCTTCGGCTTTATTATCTTCTGCTTGTTCAAATCCGGGAGCTTTATCGCCTTTAATAAGCGGTTGCACATCTCCAAAGCCTTCGTCTAAATTACCCAGGTTTATTTCTACAAAATCTTCGGTAATTTGTTTGTGGCTTTCGGGTAACTGCCATGTTACAAAAATGGCTAAAAGCAACAGTGCTCCAATAATTATTGCAGTATAAATAAACGCTTTCCGGTTTTTTTCTTGTTCAAAAGTTGCACTCATAGTTGTAGTGTAATACATGGTAAAGTTATTGCTTTATATGTAATGATGCAATACTGTGCCAAATTTCACAAAAAACCTCACCCCAACCCCTCTCCAAAGGAGAGGGAACGGGTAGATTTAAGAGAAGATTAACATGTTGATTATCTTGTTTAATTGCGTTCGCCAAAAAGTAGGCTGCCAATACGAACCATGTTGCTTCCTTCTTGTATTGCTATTTTGTAATCGCTGCTCATACCAAATGAAGCAATTGGTAATTGGCAATTGGCAAAAACAGTATTACTTTGTTTGAGAGAAGAAAAGAGTTGAAATAAATGTTTAAATTCTTTTCTAATTAAATCTTCATTGTTTGTAAAACTTGCCATACCCATAAGGCCGCAAATATTAGCATTTGGAAAATGATCTAATTCGGGTAATTGTCTTAATTCGTTGCTATCAAATCCAAACTTTGTTTCTTCTTGTGCAATGTGCACTTGAAGTAAGCAGTTTATGAGTCGGTTATTTTTTAAAGCCTGTTTATTTATTTCTTTCAACAAATTTAAACTATCTACACCTTGTATTAAATGTACAAATGGGGCAATGTATTTTATTTTATTGCTTTGCAGGTGGCCAATAAAATGCCAGCGGATGTCTTTGGGAAGTTGTTCGTATTTGTCCACTAACTCTTGTACATAATTTTCGCCAAAATCTCTTTGGCCTAAATCGTATAAAGCTTTAATGTCTTCAATCGGTTTAGTTTTACTAACGGCAACTAAAGTGGCTTTGTCGTGACGCTCGGCAAGTATTTGGGTATATTTTTCTGTATTGATGGGCATAATATTTTTTAAACCGCTAAGGCGCTAAGACACAAAGTTACATAAACAAAAAATGTGCAAATTTATCATTTACACATTTTTAAAATTGAATGGGAGAAAATTATTTTAATATAGCTCTGCTTATTACAATCCTTTGCACTTCGCTGGTGCCTTCATATATCTGTGTAATTTTTGCATCTCTCATCATACGCTCTACATGGTATTCTTTTACAAAACCGTAACCACCATGTATTTGTACGGCTTCGGTAGCAGTCCACATGGCAGTTTCGCTGGCAAATACTTTTGCCATACTGCTGCTTAAAGTATAATCTAATTTATTGTCTTTTTCCCAAGCTGCTTTTAAGCATAATAAACGAGCTGCTTCAATTTTTGTAGCCATATCGGCCAACTTAAATTGTATTGCCTGGTGGTGCATAATTTCTTTACCAAATGCTTTACGTTGTTTGCTGTATGCCAAAGCTCTTTCGTAAGCGCCGCTGGCTATGCCTAATGCTTGCGATGCAATACCAATGCGGCCGCCGGCCAAAGTTTTCATGGCAAAAGTAAAGCCAAAGCCATCTTCGCCAATGCGGTTTTCTTTAGGCACTTTTACATCGTTAAATAAAATAGTATGTGTATCACTGCTTCTGATACCCATTTTGTTTTCTTTAGCACCTACTACTACGCCGGGCCAGTTTTTTTCTACTATAAATGCATTTATGCCTTTATGTTTTTTAGCTACATCTGTTTGGGCAATTACTAAATAGGTACTTGCACTGTTACCGTTAGTTATCCAGTTTTTTGTTCCATTTAGCAAATAATAATCACCTTTATCTTCGGCTGTGGTTTGTTGGCTGGTAGCATCACTGCCTGCTTCGGGCTCACTTAATAAAAAAGCGCCTATATGCAGTTCACCATCTTTTTTTCCTTGTGCTAATGGCACTAAATATTTTTGTTTTTGTTCTTCGGTTGCAAATTCCTGAAGGCCATAACAAACCAAACTGTTATTTACACTCATACAAACACTTACACTTGCATCTACCTTACTAATTTCTTCCATGGCTAATACATAACTAACCGTATCCATTCCGCTACCACCGTATTCAGGCTTTACCATCATACCTAAAAAACCTAAATCGGCTAATTTTTCAATTTGTTCTTTAGCAAATTTTTGTGCCTCGTCTCTTTCTATTACACCCGGTAAGCATTCGTTAACAGCAAAATCTCTGGCGGCTTGGCGTATCATCTCCTGTTCTTCAGTAAGTTGAAAATTCATATACAATCGTTTTAAATGTGAAGCAAATTTAAGGGTAGATTACGTAGTTTTTTACGATTATGAAAGATATTTTTTAGAGTCATCATTTATTCTTTTTTCAACATCGTTGCTAACTTGTTCAGTTATATATTTATTTCCGGTTAAAATGAACATGTAATAACACTCCTACTGCATACCTTTGCCAAACTAAGGGGTAAAAATGCAAACAGCAAAACAAAATTTAAGGTTACAAAAAATTATAGCAGCAGTTGCAATTTTGCTATTTCTAATAAAAATAGCTGCATGGTATATTACCGATTCGGTTGCCATTTTAACAGATGCTTTGGAAAGTATTGTAAATGTAATTGCTGCTTTAATTGGAGTATATAGTTTGTACATTTCTGCTAAACCCAAAGATTACGACCATCCTTACGGGCACGGCAAAGCTGAGTTTATTTCGGCAGCGATAGAAGGTACTTTAATTGCTGTAGCAGGTTTTGTAATTATTTACGAGGCTATTAATAATTTACTGCATCCACACACTATAAAAAAATTGGATTATGGTATTATTTTAGTTGCTGTAACTGCTTGAATAAATTATGTAGTTGGTTTATTTTGTATTAAAACAGGTAAAAAAAATAATTCGCTGGCATTAATTGCAAGTGGTAAACATTTACAATCGGACACATGGAGTACATTAGGTATTATTGCAGGCCTGATACTTTTATTAGTAACAAAAATTTACTGGATAGATAGTTTAGTTGCTTTAATATTTTCGTTTATAATTATTTATACCGGTTATAAAATAATAAGAAGTTCTATTGCTGGTATTATGGATGAAGCCGATGAAGAACTGTTAAATAAGTTGGTTAAAACCTTCAATGAAAACAGGCATATAAACTGGATTGATTTACATAATGTGCGTATTATAAAATATGGCGGAACCTTGCATTTAGATTGTCATTTAACAGTGCCATGGTATTTAAATGTACATCAGGCACATGATGAAATAGATGCATTAGCCTCATTGGTAAAAAAAGAATTTGGCGAATCGGTTGAGCTTTTTGTTCATAATGATGGTTGCCTTGATTTTAGCTGTAAAATTTGTACGTTACAAGATTGCAAAGTACGTAAGCATGCTTTTGAAAAAAAGATAGAGTGGACTTTGCAAAATATATCCAGCAATAATAAACACAAACTTTAGCGCTCAAACATTTTAGCCACACCAAATGCTGCGCCTGCGGCCATTGCACCAATTAACATAACTCTTAAAGCGCCTAACCAAGGGTTAATGCCTGTAATTTTACTTTTAAAATACCCAAAAATAAACAAGCAAATTAGTGTAGCTATTACAGAGTATTTTAATGCCTCGGTTGAGCTGCTTATAAAAAAGTAGGGGCTTAGCGGAATAACGCCTCCTGCAATATACGATAGCCCGATATTTAGAGCGCTTTTCGTTGCTCTTTTTGGGTCGGGTTTATCAAGACCAAGTTCGTATTTCATCATAAACTCAACCCATTTATCTTTATCATTTGCTATCTCTTCCGTTGCTTTATTTTGAATTTCTTCGCTTAAGCCAAGATGAGCAAAAAATTCTTTTGTTTCGGCAATTTCTCTATGGCGTAAATTTTCTATTTCGTAATACTCTCGTTTTACTTCGTTGTTATAATGATCTTGCTCCGTTTTACCGCTTAAATAACCACCTAAGCCCATGGCAATACTACCTGCGGCAATTTCGGCAATGCCTGCAATTACAATAATACTGCTATTATCCACCGCACCGCTTAAGCCTGCGGCCAATGCAAAAGGAACCGTTAAACCATCACTCATGCCAATTACAATATCAGTAAGTGCTGCAGAGCTTTTCAGGTGCTCTTCCATGTGTTGATTGTCGTGGTGTAAGTGAGTGTCCATTATTTAGTTGAAGGGTTTATTTTATTTTCTTTCAAAATTTTATTAAATATATCCTCTTTGCCATTTTTTTTCATTTGGGTATAAATATAATTAATCATCTTTTCGGCATCAACTCTATATGGCGATCCCATTTCTATATAAAGATTGTATGCTTTGCACATGCTTTGCAAAGCTTTTTCGTCATCTTTTTTATACGCAAAATAAATTCTGCCTGCTCCATAAAAACTTTCCGGATCGTCCGGATAAATTGCTAATAATTCTTCATAAGCTTTTATAGCACTATCATATTCTTTTTTAAACTCGTAAACAATGGGTAAATTTTGAAGTGGCATTTTCCCTTTTGGGTCAATCCTTAAAGAGTTTTTGTATGCTATTAAAGCGGCATCTAAATTTCCAATTTTTCTTTCACATAAACCTAAATTATCCCACGCAAAAGCAAACTCAGGGTCTAGCTCGGTTGCTTTTTTGAAAAAAGGCAATGCTTTTTTATAATCATCTTCTTTAATAATATCAATGCCTTTATTGTACTCTTTTAATGCAAGTAAATCACTGGAAGATGATTTTTCGGAAACTTTATTATTGGCGGAAATAACAGTTTCCAATGCCTTGCAGCTGTCCATTAGCCATCTTTCAATATCATAATAGTATTGCTTATATTCTCTCGAATTTTTATCGGGGTTAATAGTAATTGTATGGTTTTTTTGAGAATTTTGAAGTGTTTGAATAAGTTTAAGTGAAAGTTGGTAACTGGTTACTTTATCAATACAAGCAGAAATATCTTTAGAAACATCTTCCCTGTTTTTATTGCTTATTGAAATTGAATCAATACACTTACAAGCTCTTGTTGCAGCGCTGGATAAAAACACTGTTGTATCAAATTTTATTTTATTTAATAAATCTTTAGTTGCCTCAGGTGACAAAGTTTCCTTTTGTGCAAAAACAGAAGTTGTAAAAAAAAATAAAACTATCAGTGAGAAAAAAGTTTTTTTCATAATTTATTTTTTTAGTGTACGATGATTGAAAATACAAATAAACTTTAGTATTATTCCAGAATATGCAAACTCTTCCTTATTATCTCCACACATTCTAAAATCTGTTCTTTATTAATTATTAATGGTGGTGCAAAGCGTATTTTATCGCCATGTGTTGGCTTAGCAATTAAGCCATTTTCTTTCATTTGTAAGCATAATTCCCAGGCTGCATCTTTATTTGTATGGTTAATAACAATGGCGTTTAATAACCCTCTGCCTCTGATTAGTTTAATATACGGGGAGTTAATTTTTTGTAATTCATCTCTCAATAATTTACCCATTGCCTCAGCATTTTCAACCATTTTCTCCTCTTTTAAAACTTGTAATGCTGTAATAGCAACTGCACATGCCAATGGATTTCCACCATATGTACTGCCATGCTCACCGGGTTTTATAGTTAGCATAATTTCATCATTGGCTAATATTGCACTTACAGGTAAAACTCCTCCACTTAAAGCTTTGCCTAATATTAAAATATCAGGTTTTACATTTTCAATATCACAAGCAAGCATTGTGCCTGTTCTGGCTAAACCTGTTTGTATTTCATCGGCCATCATCAACACGTTATATTCAGTACATAAATTTCGGATGCCAGAATAATAACCATCTTGTGGCACAATAACACCTGCTTCGCCTTGTATAGGTTCGAATAAAAAACCGCAAACATTGCTATCTTGAAAAGCTTTTTCTAAAGCCATTAAATCATTAAAAGCAATTACCTCAAAGCCTGAAATTAGCGGACCAAAATTAGAATTACTATCCGGATCGGTGCTAAAGGAAATTACACCTGTTGTGCGGCCATGAAAATTTTTTGAGCAAACAACAATCTTACTTTAGCATTTTCAATTCCTTTTACTTGTGTACCCCAACGCCTTGCTAATTTAATTGCCGTTTCCACAGCCTCTACACCTGTATTCATGGGCAACACTTTATCATAACCAAAAAACTCGGTTATATATTTTTCGTACTCACCCAGTAAGTTGCTATGAAAAGCCCTTGATGTAAGTGTAAGTTTTTGCGCTTGCTCAACCAAAGCGGCAATAATTTTTGGATGACAATGCCCTTGATTTACGGCACTGTAGCCACTTAAAAAATCATAGTATCGTTTCCCATCTACATCGTAAACAAAAACGCCTTCGCCTTTTTCTAAAACCACAGGCAATGGATGATAATTGTGTGCTCCGTATTTTTCTTCCAGAGAAATATAACGCTGCGTATTATTGGTTAATGCAATTGTTGAGTGCATATTTTATTAATTAAAGAATGAAAAATTATGAAAAGAAGATTGGAAGGGGCGTATGTTACCCTTGTGTAAATAACTAACTACTTCGATGATTCAATAAATCGAGGTTGTTATTTAAAAAAGACGATATGTTATATAACGTACTAATCGTTGTAAATTTGATGCAAGATAAAATAAATTTATGAGTTATACAATTCCTGCACAAACCCGTATTGGGCATGTGCATTTAAAAGTTGCAGATATTGAGCGTAGTTTACAGTTTTACAGAGACTTACTGGGATTTGAAGTGCAACAATATTATGGTACAGGTGCTGTGTTTGTGAGTGCAGGCGGTTATCATCATCACATAGGATTAAATACATGGCATAGTAAAAATGCAAAACCAGCTCCTGTAAATGGGGTTGGGCTTTACCACACGGCCATTTTATATCCTGAAAAAAAAGATTTAGCAATCATTGCACAAAGGTTAATTGATAATAAGTATTTAATAACCGGAGCGGCCGATCACGGCGTTTCGTTAGCCATTTATTTAAACGATCCCGATGAAAATGGCGTAGAACTTTACTGGGATAAACCCAGAGAAGCATGGCCAATTGATGAAAAGGGAAGTTTAATGATGGATACAAATGAATTGGATTGGGATGATTTATTGAATGAAATCAATAGTTAAGAAAAGGTTACAATTTTATGCTTTAATTTTTTGCCCTATAATTAATAACTTCACAAAAAAATAAGCATGCAAAAATTTACCGGCACCGGCGTAGCCATGATAACTCCTTTTAATACTGATGGAAGCATTGATTGGGATAGTTTAAAAAAAACAATTCAACATCTTACAAATGGTAAGATAGAATATATAGTTGTACTGGGAACTACCGGTGAAAGTGCTACACTTACACATAACGAAAAACAGCAAATATTTAATTTTGTTGCCGAGCATAATACAGCTCAACTACCACTTGTAGCAGGCATTGGCGGTAACTATACACAAGAAGTAATTGAAGGGTATAAAAATTATAATTTGGATGGCTACAGTGCAATACTTTCTGTAAGTCCGTATTATAATAAGCCCAATCAAAATGGTTTGTATCAACATTACAAAGCATTAAACGATGCCGCACCTTTACCCATAATAATGTATAATGTACCGGGCCGTACAGGCATGAATGTAAGTGCAGACACTACTTTGAAAATAGCAGAAAACTGTAAAAATATAATTGCCACAAAAGAAGCCAGCGGAAATTTTGATCAAATAATGCAAATTATTAAATACAAGCCACAAGGGTTTGATGTAATAAGTGGCGATGATGGCATTACCTTACCAATGATTGCTTGTGGAGCAAGTGGTGTAATTTCTGTTGTGGCCAATGCATACCCGTTAATTTTTCGGACATGGTTAGGTTTTGCTTAAAAGGCGATTTTGAAAATGCAAGAGAGCTGCATTATAAGCTTACAGATATCATTAACTCTATGTTTACCGAGGGCAGCCCAAGTGGTGTTAAGGCTTACATGAACCAAATGGGACTTTGTAAAAACGAGTTTAGGTTGCCCGTTGTGGGAGTAAGCAATGTAATGATGGATAATATTAAAAAACTGATGATAGTTAGTTGAAATTAATTTTACTATACTGCTTTTTATTTGTTTTTTCAATTGAATTAATTGCTCAAAAAGATTCTGTTGAGTTTATTTTGGTAGATACACTTACTAATCAAACAGATGAATATTATTTGGCCGGTAATATTAATGGATGGAACCCCAAAGATGAAAATTACCATTTTAAAAAAGATGAGGACGGAACCAGATTTTTAATGTGTTATTTTGACAAAGGCACTAATCTTGAGTTTAAATTTACCCGGGGAAATTGGCAAACAGTGGAGTGCAATAATAATGGGGCTGATATTGAAAACCATTTAATAAAAACTGATACAGCAAAATTTTTAGTTTATTATATAAAGGGTTGGAAGGACAAATTTAACCCGGTTGTAAAACAACACACAGCATCATCTCAGGTAAAAATTATTGACACAGCATTTTATATTCCACAGTTAAACAGGAATAGAAGAGTATGGATTTATTTACCAGAAAACTACGCAAAAAATTAAAAAAATATCCGGTACTATACATGCACGACGGGCAAAATGTATTTGATGAATACACTTCCGGCTTTGGAGAATGGGGTGTAGATGAATGCCTGGATTCATTAATTAATAGCGGAACAGCACCTTGTATTGTTGTTGCAATAGATAATGGCAGCAAACGCTTAAACGAATACAACCCTTTCGATAATACCCAATTTGGAAAGGGTGAGGGAGATGATTACGTGGCCTTTTTGGTAAAAACTCTAAAACCATATATTGATAAAAATTACAGAACACTCGCCGGTAAAGAAAACACAATAATTGCCGGAAGCAGCATGGGAGGCTTAATATCATACTATGCAGCATTAACACATCCGGAAGTTTTTGGCAAAGCAGGAATTTTTTCTCCGGCATTTTGGATAGCTCCTCAATTAACAGAATTAACGGATTCGCTTTCATCAAAACTCAACGGAAAATTTTACTTTACAATTGGTAGTAATGAAGGCCAGCAATATGTATTTGATATGGAAAACATTGCTGAAAAATTAGCTTCAAATTCTAACACAATGATTTATTCGAAAGTTGCCGTAAATGAAAACCATAACGAAAAAAACTGGCGCAATCAATTTGCCGAATTTTACAAGTGGATTATGGCAGATGGATATAATTATGTGATAAAAATTGAAGAAGATTAAATTTTATAGCACATACCTTCAATTGCTAATTCGGTATCTTCAAAAACTTCTTTTGTTTCTGTCAAAAAATCATCCAGCAATTCGTATTTACTGCTGAAATGCCCAATCAATAATTTTTTTACATTGCCCAATTTGGCAATGGCTGCAGCTTGATGTGTAGTGCTATGAAAGCGGCTTTCAGCTCTTTCATGTAAATCTTTTAAATACGTGGTTTCGTGGTATAGTAAATCAACTCCCAAAATTTTAGGTATTAAATTTTCATCATAAATAGTATCGGCACAGTAAGCATAGCTTTTAGGTTTGGTTGCCGGAGTGGTAACTTCTTCGTTAGGTATTATGGTGCCTTTTTTGGTAACATAATCGTGGCCTTGTTGCAATTTAGCATAATAAGCTTCAGGTATTTCATAACTTTTAGCTCTGTCGGCATCAATTTTTCTTGGGTTTTTCTTTTCGGTAAATTTAAAGCCCCAACATTCAATACGATGTTGTACTTTAAAACACTCAACACTAATTCTGTTATTGTCAAAATTATTCCTTCGCTGTTTAACGGACGAAAAATTAATTTATAAGGTAGTATTGTATCGGCAACAGATAATTGTAAATTAATTATTGCTTCCAATGGAGCAGGAGCGTAAACTGTAAGCTCCTGAATTCTATTTAATAAACCCATGCTTGTAAGCAAACCTATCAATCCAAAATAATGATCGCCATGCAGGTGCGATATAAAAATGGCATTTATTTTACTTCGTTTTATTTTGTACTTTGTTAGTTGCGATTGTGTTCCTTCGCCGCAATCGATTAAAAAACTTTCGGCTTCGTTTTGTAAAATTTGAGCAGTTGGGTGTCGGTTAAATGCCGGTATAGCAGAGTTATTGCCGAGTATGGTAAGCGCTAACATTTAATAATTAGTAATGGATTATTGATAGTGAATAGTTTTTTTAATAAGAGTCTATTTTAATTATGATAGCTGCTTTACTTAAAAAGAATAATTGAATTTACTAAAACATCCACCTTTTAGTCATCTCCTAACAACTCTCTCTCAATTTCTTCCATTTGAACAATATCCCAAGCCTCACTTTCGGTTGGTGTTACATTCATAAACTCTAAAAGTTCTTTTTCATCAAATTGCTTTTCAACCAGCGGTTGCAGGCAGCAAATTACAAAAGAGTAGTGTTTTTCGTAAAACTGTTGCTGTAAAAGAGCAAGCTTTTCGGCGCTTTTAGCATCTATTTCTTTTACTGTATTTAAATTTAATACAATATGTGGTATGTCTTTATTGAGGTAAGCAGCCAATTCTAGCACTAATTCATCTGTCAAATTAGCAGATAAATGCTCTTGTTCCGGCGTAATGGTAGTAAATTTTTCTTTGGTATCTATTTTGATATTCATAACAAGTAAGAAAGATGTTTAGTATTAAAACTACTAAAGTTGTAAAAGAAATGTTGTTTTTTAATCAGTTTTAATTTTCAACATATCAACATTTTTAAAATTACTCAAATAATCGCTTTAAAATTATCGTTAATATTGTATAGCTAAATCATATAAGCAAATGGATAACAATTTTTCAGCCCAGGTAAAAGAAATTATTTCTTATAGCAGAGAAGAGGCGTTAAGGCTTGGAAATGACTTTATAGGCACCGAGCATTTAGTGCTGGGTTTAATTAGAGACGGAGAAAACACAGCCATAAGAATATTAAAATCATTAAATATTGATGTGTTTGAATTGCGGAAAGAGATTGAAACAGCTGTAAAGGATAAAACCGGAAAAAACATTGCCAACATCAATTCTTTACCCCTTACAAAACAAGCCGAAAAAGTAATACGCATAACTGTGCTTGAAGCTAAAGCTACAAAAAGTGCCCTGGTAGAGAGTGAGCATTTGATGCTATCTATTTTAAAAAATAAGGAAAACATTGCTACGCAAATTTTAAACCAGTTTGATGTTGATTATGATGTGTTCAAAAATGAGTTGGGCTTTGTAATCAGTAACCCGCCAAAGGCCGATTTTAGCGATGAAGGTGAGGATGATTTTGACGAAGAAAAAAAGCAATACGGACAATCACGAGGTCAAAAACCGGGAGGAGCAAATCTTCCAAAATCTAAAACTCCTGTGTTAGATAATTTTGGACGAGATATTACCCGTTTGGCCGAAAATAATTCGCTTGATCCAATTGTAGGAAGAGAGAATGAAATAGAAAGAGTATCACAAATTTTATCTCGAAGAAAAAAGAATAATCCCATTTTAATTGGTGAACCAGGTGTGGGTAAAACCGCAATTGTAGAAGGATTAGCGTTGAGAATTGTTCAAAGAAAAGTATCAAGGGTTTTATTTGATAAAAGAGTAGTTAGTTTAGATTTGGCTGCCTTAGTTGCAGGTACAAAATACCGTGGTCAGTTTGAAGAGCGGATGAAAGCCATAATGAACGAACTCGAAAAAAATAGAGACGTAATTTTATTTATAGATGAAATACATACCATTGTTGGTGCAGGAGGAGCAAGTGGTTCGTTGGATGCGTCAAATATTTTTAAACCGGCTTTAGCCAGAGGAGAATTGCAATGCATTGGCGCATCTACATTAGATGAATATCGCATGCACATTGAAAAAGATGGTGCATTAGACAGGCGTTTTCAAAAGGTATTGGTAGAGCAACCTTCTATTGAAGAAACCATACAAATATTAAACAACATTAAAAGCAAGTACGAAGATTATCACAACGTAATATATAGCCCCGAAGCCATTGAGGCTTGTGTAAAATTGAGCGACCGATACATGACGGATAAGTTATTGCCCGATAAAGCGATTGATGTGTTAGACGAAGTTGGGGCAAGAAAACACATTAAAAACATTAATGTACCCGAAATAATTGTAGAGCTCGAAAAAAGATAGAAGATATTAAGCTTGAAAAAATAAAGTAGTAAAAAGCCAGCGGTTCGAAGAGGCTGCATCTTTAAGGGATACCGAAAAACGGTTGCAGGAAGAATTGGAAAAAGCAAAAAACGATTGGGAAGAAGAAAGTAAACACAAACGCTTTCCAATTGAAGAAGAAGATATTGCCGAAGTAGTTTGTATGATGACGGGCATACCTGTAAAACGTATGGTACAGGCCGAAACAGATAAATTACGCCGCATGGCAGATGATTTACGTGGAGCCGTTATTGGCCAGCAAGATGCTATATCAAAAGTGGTAAAAGCAATACAGCGGAATAGAGTAGGATTAAAAGATCCCAAAAAACCAATAGGCACATTTATCTTCCTTGGCCCAGCAGGCGTTGGTAAAACGGAGCTGGCTCGTTCATTGGCTAAAAATATGTTTGATAGCGAAGATGCGCTAATACGTATTGATATGAGTGAGTATATGGAGAAGTTTACGGTAAGCCGTTTAATTGGCGCTCCTCCGGGCTATGTTGGGTACGAAGAAGGAGGGCAATTAACGGAAAGGGTTAGACGTAAGCCATATTGCGTAATATTATTAGATGAAATTGAAAAAGCGCATCCGGATATTTATAATATTTTATTGCAGGTTTTAGATGATGGCCAGCTTACCGATGGTATGGGCCGTAAGGTAGATTTTAAAAATACTTTAATCATCATGACATCTAATATTGGCGCAAGACAATTAAAAGATTTTGGCGATGGTGTGGGTTTTGCAACGGCAAGCCGTATGGAAAATGCTGAGGAAAACAACAAAGCCGTTATTGAAAAAGCATTGAAGCGAACATTTAGCCCCGAGTTTTTAAACAGGATTGATGATGTAATTGTATTTAACTCTTTAACAAAAGAAAATATTTTTGACATTATAGATATTTTGATGAAAGGAGTAATGAAGCGTTTGGTGAACCTTGGGTTTTCAATGGAATTATCTGCAGAAGCAAAGGATTTTATTGCTGATAAAGGTTATGATGCTCAATTTGGTGCAAGGCCATTGCACAGAGCCATCCAAAAATATTTGGAAGATCCTTTAGCCGAAGAAATACTTAATATGAATGTTAAGAATGGAGATATATTAATTGCAGAATTAGATAAAGAAACTGAAAAAATTAAGTTTACACTTAAAGAAAAAAAGGCCGAAGAAGAAAAATCGCAAGCTTAGAAGTATACATAAATTTTAACTTTTTAAAGGATTGCAATTGCAATCCTTTTTTTATTTTCTTCAAATATTTTCTTTTAAGTCTCATAATTCATTTAGCAAACACTCACCTTTTGTAGTTTTTTTTACTAAATAGGTCAAAATATTTACTACAAAAATATTGCCCTTAAGTTATTGATAATCAAACAAATTTGATAAATACAGAATAAAACTGCATAGTAATTTCCGAAAAAAAAATGCAAAAACGCTTGGAAATATCAAAATAAAGTTCAACATTTGCCCTGCTTAACAAATTAACCTTTTACCTTATAGATTGGTTAATTGCACAAGAAAAAGAATTACACACACATCTATCTGCCTTAGCAGGTTTTTAAGTAAACCTGAATTAATTGTTATTACCTCAAACCTCAAAGAAAAATGAAACATTTTTTTACCAAAAGTGTACTATGTGTACGTAAACCCCATGCATTATCCTGCGTCTTGTTTTTATGTTTAGTATTAATGCTCAACATTAGCAAGGCACAAAACCCATTAGCATCTGCCCAAGATTTTAATATTTTTACAGAAGGAAATTTAACCATAAATGCCGGCGATATTGAAGGGGCAATTGCAGTTGGTGGTAATTTGGTTATTCAGGGTAATTGTAACAGAACATCCAGTAATGCAACAGGTAAGCAATCTTATGTAACCATTGGCGGTATTAAATATGCCGTATTGGTTGGTGGCGGTTTATCTGGTGTTAACGGTGGAAAACTTTTTACAATTGATGGGAAGGCTGGAGCAACTGACGACCACTTTGTTAGGTTTAACACTTTGTCTGGAAGTACAACAATAACAAATAGTGGCGGTATTGATATAGGTAGCCCGGCAACTAACAATTTAAACAGGTATATACGTATCAATTCAACATCGCAGGCTACAAGTACAATTGAAAACACTGCATCTTTAATAAATTTCGCAGCAGCCTTTGCCGATTTCAGATCAAAATCCAATGCAATGGGGTTAAAGGTGGGCAATGTAACCCCAACTGTTTCAGGCGGCCAAGCTACATTAAACCTTGGCAACAATACTAATAATGTTTGGAATATATCAGGCACTACACTCAATAGCTATAACCAAATAAATTTAACAGGCATATTACCAAGTGCTACAAACCCATTAGTAATAAATGTAAATGCTACAGGCACTTATAACTGGAGTAATCTAAAATTTATTATAGCTGGCGAATCGGATAATTTTATTGAAGTGAACAGAGCGCCTTATATTATTTGGAATTTTTATAATAATATTTCTGCGTTAAACATTTTGAATTCAAATTTATTAATAGGCTCAATTCTTGCACCAGACGCAAATATTACTAATAATGGTAGTGGTAATATTACAGGTCAGGTAATTGCACGTACATACACAAAACCATGGGCAGGTGAATTGCACATCGCAAAATTCAGTGCAAATATAAGTTTGGGGGTTTTGGCAGCACAGGAAATAAATATAGCACCCGTTTTAAATAATAATATTGTAACGGTAAACTGGCAAACTATAAATGAAAATAACACAAGTTATTTTGAAGTTGAAAGAAGCTATAATAATAATTCGTTTGAAACTATTTATCGGGCATATACTTTTGTAGCAAATGGTGGAAACGGGACGTACCATTTTAATGATAATACATTTGCCAATACAAGTAATACATTATTTTACAGAATAAAAATGGTTGATCAAAATGGGCGTGCAACTTATTCTAAAACAGCAACTGTAAAAATAGCTCAGCAAACACAAATAACTGTTTGGCCTAATCCTTTTGTTAGTACTGTTTCGTTTACATATACCGCATTACAAACGTCTGCATTAAATGTTCGTTTATTAGATGTATCCGGTAAGCAAATAAAAACCGGGCAGTATACTGTAAGCAAAGGCACAAACAGTTTAAGCTTTACAGATATACCTGCCAGCATTGCGCCGGGATTGTATCTACTGGAAATTACCAATGTAAATGATTCACAAAAACAAATACTAAGGTTAATGAAATAATAGATTGATGAAATTAATGTAGTAACTTATAAAAAAGGCCATTTATTAATGGTCTTTTTTATACAGTATTAATCACAGTACAACTATGCCTAATTGCAATTAAAATGTATACGATTTTTTTCTTTGGCTAAATGTTGCCATTTTTGCACAGAATGAAAAAAATAATTATTACAATCGATGGATGGTCATCTTGCGGAAAAAGTACTTTGGCAAAACAATTAGCAAAATCACTAGGCTATGTGTACATTGATAGTGGAGCCATGTATAGGGCCATCACCTTATATTTTCTAAGAAATCATATAGATTGGACAGATGTAAAAGAAGTAAATGGAGCATTGAATAATATTCTTCTACATTTTGAGTTCAATCCCAAGTCGCAGCAATCGGAAATATTTTTGAACGATGAAAATGTTGAATATGTAATTAGAGATTTAGTAGTAGCGGAAAAAGTAAGTGATGTAGCTGCTATAAAAGAAGTGAGAGAATTTGCCGTTGCTCAACAACAAAAAATGGGAGAACAAAAAGGAATTGTAATGGATGGAAGGGACATCGGAACTACTGTATTCCCTAATGCTGAACTTAAAATTTTTATGACGGCAGATAGCGCCATAAGAGTAGAAAGAAGATTCAAAGAACTGTACGAAAAAAATCCTAACATTACTATTGAAGAAGTAAAAGCAAATTTGGAATTGAGAGATTATATTGATAGCCATAGAGAAATAAGTCCCCTTCGTAAAGCTGATGATGCCTTTGTATTAGATAATACAAATCTTACCATGAGTGAGCAATTCGAAATAGTATTTTTACGAGTAGCTAAAGTACTTTTGTAATTTTTTTCAGGTGCAACCCTAAATAGTCTTACCTCGTCTTTTATTTAAAATAAATTTTAGTGCTCTTTCATTTTTATGTAGTATAAATTCTACAAAAAGATGTATTTGACTTATTATACATTGCATAAAATATGCTCTATATTGATGGTTAAGCATTAAATATATTATATTTGCAACTTTTATAACTAAAAATCAGTTTTATGAAGAACTTTTTACTTTCAATTTTCTTTTTATTTATATTCTTTTCTATAAGAGCCCAAAACAACTCAGGTAACTACTGGAAAGTTTGGCTGCCAGAAGTAACTAATGCTACACCATCAGATGTACGTGGCGGTGCATTTGCTATTACTGCTAGTAATAATGATTTAGCAGAAACGGTTGGCGACCTTACTACAGACAATTGTAACAGTTTTGCAATTGGTAACGACCGCCGTGGTTATGTTTACTACGATGCTAACGGATCCGGAGTGGCTGGAACAAAACTGATCCGAATAGTTGACCCAACCACTAATACTGTAGTTAATAGTATTGACTACAGTAGCGTTACACCTGCTACAGGGTTTTTACACTCATTTAATTCCTTTTATATTGCAGCTACAAATAAGCACTACTTGGTAGTGTCTGGTGCTGGCGGTACAGCAAGCGTTACACCTACAGCAGATGTATATATTTTTGATGTAACAGATGTTACTGCACCTACTTTTGTAAAGTCAATTAATCTAGGTTCAGGTGGTAGCTTATTAGCTTTTAACGGTACATCCTCAGTTACCGGCAGGGTTACAGGTTTAGTATTAAGACAAACTACTTATACCTCAGCAGGTGTAACTATGTATGCCGTTATGGACAACCTTAAAAGAGCTGCCGCTGTAGCCGTAACTGGAACTACATTCCCTGGCGTTTTTGCTAAAATTACTGACCCGTTGGCAGCATCACCAGCAGTTGTACTTACCGATGTAGTTTATAACTCAACTGACTTTTTTGGTGCAGCAGCTTCTGGTTCTTTGGCCCTCTCACCAATGTGCTTTGGATGAGACAAATAGCTTGTTGTACTTAACTACGGAAAGAAGTAAAAAAATATTGGTTTATAATGTAGCAGGCGCTGTACCTGTGGCTACTAACATTGTTTATGGGGTAAGCAATACAGCAAACGGTGGTAGTGCCGGTATTACTGCACTAGGATATCACGGAATTTATGTTTCAAGAGACGGCACTACTTTTTATACCGGCAGGTCGGGCTCAATGGTTGCACAAACAGACAGAGCTCTTAGATTTACCAGACAAACTGTTGCAAACTCACCTTCGTCAGCTGCATCTATATTATAATGAAGCTGCTTTTTCACCCGAATTCTCTGCTACTACAGACCCGTTGATAAAAGGGGTAAATCTAACTCCCGATGAACAGGCTCTTTATGCAATTAGTTATACAAACCCAGCCCGAACTTTACTGTTAGATAAAACAACTTTAGTTGTTACAGAACCGGCTCAAAACCCAGCTACAAGCACCGAAGTAGTATTTGGCAGGCTCGACCCTCATAGTTACGCATTTACTTTACATGACTATGGTGATGCCCCATCAAGCTATGGCGGAGCACCACACCACCTTGTAAATCAGGATTATGTTCAGGACAGAATAAGAATTGGTGCTACCGTAGATGGCGATACTGTTTTTATGGCATCATCTAATTTTAATGGCGATGGAGCATCTCAAACTCCAAGAACTAGCGATGAAGATGGCATGTCTGCAGCAATGAAAAACGCATTGCCTGGTTTATGGAACGGGCAAACAGGTTCATACTCAATAGCTAATATACCTGTAAGAAATACAACAGCCAATGCCGCAACGTTAAGGGGCTGGATAGATTTTAACCATAACGGAACTTTTGATACTAATGAATCGGCAGAAGCTAATGTAGCAATTAATGCAACTACTGCAACACTTACATGGACAATTCCAGCTGGTGTTACCTCTGGGCCAGTAAATATTCGTTTAAGATTGTCCACCGATCAATCGCTTTTAACTAGTTTAGCAATACCTCAGGCTGCCTCAATACCTATGTTTGATGGCGAAGCCGAAGATCATCAAATACCAACACTACCAGTTAGCGGTAATATTTTTAATGATGTAAATGCTAATACAATATTGGGTGGAGGTGAAGTGAATATAGGTACTTTAACATTGTATGCGTATATTGTTAAAGATGGAGTAATAGTTGATTCTGCTCATGTTCGGGCAGATGGTACTTACAGTTTTACAAATGTTGCACAAAATATGGCAACTGCTACAGTTGTTATAGGTACAAATAGTTTAGCACTTGGTACTGCATCAACATCAGTTAATAATGTACAAAACCCAGCTAATACACCAGCAGGCTGGGTATATACAGGCGAATCTTCAGGAGCTACTACTGGTGGTACAGACGGTTCATTAACAATAAATGTAGCCTTAGCTGGAATAACACAACAAAATTTTGGTTTACAAAGAATACCAGAAAGTGCAGTAAACTTACAGCCAACTACAGGTAACCCTGGTGGTTTTAACAGTGCAACTGTACCGGCTGGTGCATTTCAAACCAGTAATGTAGGAGCTAATCCAAATACACAAGATTATGATGGTGGCACTGTAAACAATATACGTATTACGGCATTCCCAAGTAATGCAAATAGCATTACGATAAATGGTGTTGTTTATACTAACGGAGGTGCTTGTCCTCCAGCTATTACTTGTACAGCTTGGCCTGTAGGTGGTGTAACTGTACCTTATACAAATGGCACTGGCCCTACACAAGCAATAAGTGTAGATCCAATTGAAGGCAATGTAGATGTAGTAATACCTTTTGTATCTATTGATAATACAGGTGCAGAAGATCCAACGCCTGGCAGTGTAACTATTCCTTTTAGAACAATATCCCTATCTGGCACTGTATTTAACGACTTAAATGGTAATGCAGGTACCGCAGGTACACCAGAAGGTGGAGAAGCAGTAATTAACGGTACAAATGCAGGCGGTGGACTTACCACTGGGCTGTATTGTATGCTAACTTAATAGATGCTAATGGTAAGGTAATTGCAACTGTACCCATTGCTAGTGATGGTACATACAATTTTGCAAATGTGCCACAAAATGCAACAGGCTTAACAGTTCAGTTAAGTACTACTCAAGGAGTTGTAGGACAAAATAAACCAGCAACAACTTTACCAACAGGTTGGGTAACTACTGGCGAAAATAAAAATGGTCAAGCAGGTACAGCCGATGGTACAGCTAATGGTGAAATACCAGTTACAACAGCTACTACCAATATTACTACACAAAATTTTGGAATACAACAAGTACCAGAAAGTGCAGTAAACAGCCAAACAATTGGACTAAACCCCGGAGGTACAGTAAATACAACAGTAAATCCTAACTGGTTTGCTACAAGTAATGTAGGTGCTAATCCAAATACACAAGATTATAATGGCGGAACGGTAGAGAATATACGAATTACTGCATTCCCTTCAAATGCGACAAGTATTACAATTGGTACTACTACTTATTATCCTAATGCTGGTGCTATTCCAGGTACATGCCCTACAGCTACTTGCCTAGCATGGCCTGTAGGTGGTGTTACTGTACCTGCACCTGGTGGAGTACCATCACAAACAATTTCTGTTGATCCAATAGATGGACAAGTAATTGTTGTGATGCCATTTGTGGCAATTGATAATGCAGGAAAAGAAGATCCAACACCAGGTAGTGTAACTTTAATCTATACCTCAATTTTGCCAGTTAAATTAATTAGCTTTAATGCTAGTGTAAATAATTGTAATTCAGTTATAAGTTGGAAATCTGCTACAGAATTAGGCTTACAAAAATATACAGTAGAGTATAGTACAAATGGCATAAACTTTAACCCAATAAATACAGTGCCGGCAAATGGCGATAATAGTACTTATAATACAACTCATCAATCTAATGAAGGGGTTATTTATTACCGCTTAAAAATGGTTGATAAAGATGGTTCAATAAGCTACAGCAATGTTGTTGTATTAAAAGTTAATTGTAAAACTGCGACAGTATTTTTGGGTGCCAATCCTATAACAAATGGCTCATTAAAAGTAAACCTTGCAAACGTTACAGGTGGCATTAATGCAAAACTTGTATCAACTACAGGGCAATTAGTGATTACAAAAACTATCTTTAACGGTAGTAATGATATTGATGTTAAAAGATTAGCGGCAGGTGTTTACTATTTAAAGTTAGAGGGTACAGATTTAAAAAATAGCTATAAGATAATAATAAAATAAGTAATCAATAATTAAGTAAAAAACCGCCTCTAAACAAATGGGGCGGTTTTTTTATAAAGCCCCAAAAGAATTCATAACGATTGCCAACAAGCCAATTTTAAATTAATGTTGCTTTGATAACTGTATAAAAATCATTACTCTACGTTTGGCAGAAGATGCCTTTGTACTTGATAATACAAACCTTACAATGGAAGAACAATTTGATATAGCACTAAAATTAACCCAGAGCTATCATAGTGGTAATTAAAAATTAACATATTTTATTTGGAAATATAAAATATATTATTTTACTTTGTGTAGTATTTAGTCGCATCCCCAAGACTAAAATGCCGTCCCAATAATCCATCTGTCAACCAAAAACTTTATCCAGCTTTCCATTTAAAGCCAAGCTTTGTCCATTATTTAGTTTATCTCAAATAAAGTTTACTTTATTGTGCTTGGGGTACTGCTATTTTCCAACCGAAAGCCGTTTCATAAATCATTTTTAAAAATTAAACCTTAAGCAAAATGAAACCTAGCTTTACCTTTTTTAAAGGAGTACAACCTATTTTGTACAAATTAGTCTTGTGTATTTTATTTTTTGTAGTTATTAATTTTCAACAAGTTAATGCCCAGTGCTCATGCACAGGTTCTTCTGGAAATCTGTTAACTACAAACCCAAGTTTTGAAACCACTAATCCTATTGGATGGTCTTCTAACAATGGTAGTTTCATATCTGTTAGTGGAAATGGGAGTGCATCTCAACCAGCCTTCCAAGTTTGTGGTAGCCGCTACGGACTATTAACACCTAATAGACCCAATTCTGGAACACAAACTGCAATATTTTATCAAGAGTTAACAGGCAGTACTGTTACAGCAGCAATTGGAAGCTTAATTACATTTAATTTGTGGGCGGGTACATATACAGACGCTGCTGGTAATTCACCTCAGTTAAAATTGATTTTTTATAATGCTTCAAATAATGAGATAACTGCTTCTACAATAACTGTAGCTGTTGATAGAAATAACATCAGTAGTACTGTAGGGTTAAAACATTATTCACTTTCGCAAACTGTACCTACTGGTGCTACTCGTATAAGGGTGCAAGGTAGTATGAATAGAACTTCATCTCAAAACAGCGATATTTATCTTAAAGTAGATGGCGCTTGTTTGTCATACAATAATCTTACTCTTGGAAATAAAGTATTTTTTGATAAAAATAATAATGGCTTATTAGATGCAACCGAACATGGAATGGATGGATTTGTTGTAAACCTTTATGTAGATGCCAATGATGATAATATCGCAGACGGTAATGCAATAAAAACAACTACAACTGCAAATGGGGGTACATATACTTTTACTAACTTAAGTGCAGGTAATTATATTGTTGGAGTAGAAAATGCTGTGTCTGGTTTAGTAAGTTCTACCAATATTGGTAGTAGCAGTAATGTAGATAACAATACTGATAATGATGATAATGGAATTACTACAACAGCAGTAATTACAGGTACAGAAACTAAAGGAAATGCAATTACGCTGACAGCTAATCAAGAGCCAGGAAGTTCAAACATAAATAATACATATGATTTCGGATTCACATGCTCTGGATCGTCTACAACATGCGGTAAAGTAGATTTAAGCCAAGGAAATTTCATATGGAGAGATTTGAATGGTAATGGCTTAAAAGATACAAATGAACCAGGAGTGCCTAATGTAACTGTAAAACTTTATAGGGATTTAAACAACGATAATGTTCCCGACTTTACTGGCGGAGGGGAAATGACAACCAACAAACCAATACCGAAAACCTAGTAGCAATACTTACAACTACCACTAATTCTCAAGGAGTGTACAACTTTGCTACCAATGTTGATGAAGGTAGATATATAGTAGGTATTACAATACCTGCAAACTATGTAATTGTTCCTATCAATTCACCTAATGCGGATAATGATATTGATAATGATAATAATGGCGTTAATATTTCAGGAGGTGATGCTTTTAGCAATGGATTTATTTTAAACTACTACATGGAACCTGCACCTGCTGCAGATGGTGACCATACTAATGCAAATGCAACTATCGATTTTGCACTAAGCCTTATAGGAGGACCAACACCAATTGATTTTACTGCACTGGAAGGCCTTTATAAAAATAATATCACGTATTTATCATGGGCAACTTTACAGGAAAGTAATAGCAGCCATTTTGATGTAGAAAGAAATACTGATGGGTTTACTTATAGTGTAATCGGTAAGGTCGCAGTTCAAAAGCTTTTGAAGTAAGTAGATAACCAAGCACAAACAAAAGACGCCTTGTTAGCAATAACAGGGCTCTTTTTTAAAGAATTAATTATTTCTAAATGCATTGAAATTATATAATTATGGAAATTTGTAAATTTTTCAAATAATGTGCAACCGCAATGCTATTTTAGTAGTCTTACTATTGATTCTAGTAAAACTACTTTAAAGGTTAGTCCATTTTTGAAATACCAAATATTTGAAGTTTAATAATCTCATAAAAAATCAGAAAATACTAGAAAAGCTAGTTTTAATTAGAAAAAATAATTATATGAAAGGTGGACTTACAAAAATTTTCTTAAAATCAAGAGTGTATATTGGATTGTTTCTATTAACAATAACGATTTCATTTAATCAAATTCAAGCACAATGTACTTGTTCTGGTAATTTGGTATTGAATCCAAGTTTTGAAACCGTATCTAGTGGAAATGTTCCTGCAAACTGGAGTTATTGGGGTGGAACATTCACACGACAAACATCTAATGTAGTTTGCGGCTCATATAGTGGTCATTTTCAAGTAACTTCTGCTTGGAGTGGTTTTTTCCAAGATTTTGCTGTTGCAGGAGGCTCTATTTTAAATATTTCCTTATATGCAGGTGCCAATAATTCTTCTTTTACTCACATGGTTCAATTCGAATTTTATAATGGAGCTACATTATTATCTAGTATAAATCCACTTCATATTGATGCAGTGTTACCAACGATGCAGCACTATACATTTTTTGCATTTGCTCCTGCTGGAACCTCAACTGCTCGAATTATAATTAAATCCGATCAGGGAATTTTTGATGTTGATAATGTGTGTATTACTGCTACAGCTGGTAGTGGGTGTAATTATAATGATAACACAGCTTCGAGTGGATTTTGCGTTCCAACACCTACTTGTAACTCTACTAATGCAATAAATTGGTCTCAAGCAATTGATTTAAATACTGGTGCCCCTTCTGTGGTAAGATTATGGGATGGAGCCACAACTTCTTATATCATCCCCTCAAGTTTTTATCCAACCGTATTAACAGCTGGTACGCCTGTAAGTGTTGATATTTCAGATGTTGTTTCTTGGGATGGTTATGCTGGAAGAAATACTGTTGTTCAAGCTAATGAAAGATGGAGAATAGTTTTTAAAAAAAATGGTGCAAACGTATTTATCTCAAATTGGACAAATGATGTTCCCGATAATGTTACGCAAGGATATTGGAGAGGAGCTTTAAATGGAGCAACTTTACCTACTGGCGCTGATCAAGTAGTGATTGAGCATTGGTCATTAGGGGCTGGTCAATCCGGCCAAGGGCCAAATTCGGTAGTTCCTGCTGGAGTGTGTATATCTGTTACACCTATTGGTAGTAGCCTAAGCTTAGGAAACTTTGTATGGGATGATAAAAATAACAATGGTATTCAAGAAGCTGGTGAACCTGGGATTAATGGAGCTACTGTTAAATTGTATCTGGATGCGAATAATGATAATATGGCAGATGGTACAGCTATTTTTTCAACAACTACTAATATAAATGGTTTCTATGAATTTAATAACTTAAGTGCAACCAACTATATTGTTGGTGTTGTCATACCTGTCGGCTCCAATGTTGTTGCTACGAATGGTGGTGATCCAGATAATAATATCAATAATGATAATAATGGGATTGTTCTATCAAATGGCGAAGTAAGGAGTAATGCAATTACACTCTCTGTTGCAGGTGAGCCCACCACAGATGGTGATGGAAGCAATGGCAATCTTACGTTGGACTTTGGATTTGTTTATCCTTGCTCAAATGCCGTACAAATGGTAACAAATGGTAGTTTTACTACTGCCTCCGTTTCAGGTTTTAATACTGATGTTCCAAATGGTTCTTATGGGTTTACTTCAAATCCATTTCAGGTTTATAGTGTGTGGACAAGTTTGGGAGATAGGACTACAGGTTTTGGTAATATGATGTGGTTTAGTGATGATAATGCAGCAACTAACAGAAAACAATGGTATCAAAATTACACTGTTACCTCTGGTAATGAATACACATTTACTACATGGGTAAGAAATGTTGTAAATAATGGAGCTAATCCCACACTTTACTTAACTGCTAATGGTGTACAACTTTCAGGAAGTTCAAGTATTATTACTTATGCAGATGGATGGAAAAAAATTACAGGAACATTTGTTGCTACAACTAGTGGTAATGTGGAATTTGCTGTAGTACTTGCTGCTAATCAATGGAACCATGATTTTGTTTTAGATGATGTTAGCATTATAAGTTGTTCTACCACAAATATTTTAAAACTTGGCAATCAAATATTTTACGATTTAAATGATAATGGTATTAAGGATGCTACAGAGAGTGGCTGGCCTTTTGGTGGTATCATTGTTAATCTTCATTTGGATAATAATAATGATGGTATAACTGATGCTGGCTGGGTTACTTTATCCACTTATACTGATGGAAATGGCTTTTATCAGTTTGAAGGACTGAATCCCGGTAGTTATTTTGTAACTCTTACAAATCCATACCCAATAGATTGGCAAAAAAGTTCAGTAAATGGCGGAGACCCAGATAACGATATTGATAATGATAATGCTGGTGTTACTGGTACAACAACAATTAAAGGGCTTACAGTAACTTTAACAGCAGGTGGGGAACCAACTACAGGCATTGATGGGGATAATACAAATGGTAATCAAACATACGATTTTGGTTTGTGGAAAGCCAATGGTTTGGGTGATTATGTTTTCTTAGATGCCAATGCAAATGGTATACAAGATGTTGGTGAAAACGGAATTGCCAATGTATTAGTAACGCTTTCTAAAGGGAGTACTACATATACTAGAGTAACTGATGCTAATGGTTATTACTTCTTTTCGGATTTATATGATTTAGCAAATGGTGGATATTCACTAACATTTGCAACACCTACTGGCTACTCTCCGTCGCCAGCAAATCAAGGAAACAATGATGCAAAAGACAGCGACCCTGTTAATGGGGTGATTACGGGCATTACCGTCCCCATTGGAACATGGAATCATACATTTGATCAGACAGGTTTTTCCTCTAAGGATCATTAGGTGACAAAGTTTGGTTGGATACTGATAAAGATGGTGTACAAGATACAGGTGAACCAGGTGTTGCTGGTATCACAGTAAGCCTATTTGATAATACAAATAAATTAGTAGGAACAACTGTTACCGATGCATATGGTAATTACTTATTTAACAATTTACCTGCTGGTGATTATACAGTAAGTGTTACTTTACCTGCTAACTACACTTTTACTACTTCTACGGGTACATCAGAAACAAATGCTACCAATAGTGATGTTAATTCAATAACAGGTAACACTACAACAGTAACATTAAGTCCTGGCGAAAATCAATTAAATATTGATGCAGGTATCATCTTTAATAACCCTCCAACTAAAGCCAATATTGGTGATAGAGTTTGGTTAGATACGGATAAAGATGGTATTCAGGATGCAGGCGAACCTGGAATTGCAGGCGTAACGGTTACTTTGTTTGATAACACAGGTGCAATTGTTGCTACTACAGTTACGGATGCAAATGGTAACTACTTCTTTACCAATGTAACATAGGAACTGGTTATACAATAGGCTTTACAGCACCAGCAGGTACAGTATTTAGCCCAAGAGATGCAACAGGTGATGCTAATGATAGTGATGCTGATCCAGTGACTGGTAGAACAGCTCCTTTCACTGTAGTAGCTGGCGTAACTGATTTAAGTTTTGATGCTGGTATATCTCCACAAGTATCTACAAAGGCAAGCTTAGGTGATAAAGTGTGGAATGATTTAGATAAAGATGGTATTCAAGATACAAATGAGCCCGGTATTGCAGGAGTAACCGTAAGGCTATTAGCTTCAAACGGTACTACTATTTTAGCTACCACAACTACTGATGCTTTTGGTAATTACATATTCACCAATTTGGGTGCTGGCACTTATGTGGTTGAGTTTGTAAAACCAAGTGGTTTTACAAACAGCCCTAAAGATGCTGGTACAGATGATGCAAAAGATAGCGATACAGATGTTACAACTGGTAAAACAGGTGCAATAATTTTAGCTGCTGGTGATAGAAATACAACAGTTGATGCTGGTATGTATATTACTACGCCTCCGGGTTTATTGCAATTAGGAGATAAGGTATTTAATGATGAAAATAGAGATGGTATTCAAGGTGCAACAGAAGATGGAGTTTCAGGTATAACTGTTACATTATATCAAAATGGTACAGATGGTTTACCAGGTACTGCTGATGATGTGAAATTAAAATCAACTTCTACTGATGTTAATGGTAATTACTCATTTACATATTTGAGCGTCTTCTGGTGCTCAACTAACTATAATGTACAATTTAGCAACTTGCCAAATGGTTATAGCTTTACTACACAAGACCAAACAACTGGTGGTGGTAACGATACAAATGATAGTGATCCTAACACCGTTACTGGTCGTACAGGTAGCATTAATTTAACTGCAAATAACTTTACAGTAGATGCTGGTTTAGTGCAAGGTGTTGCTGCTGGTAAAGGTAGCTTAGGTGATAGAGTATGGTACGATATGCCAGGCGGTACTACAGGTGTACAAGATGCAACTGAACAAGGTGTATCTGGCGTAACAGTTAAATTATATAGAGATGCAAATAACGATGGTACAATTAGCGGTGCTGAATTAACTGCAATAGCTACAACAACTACAAATGCATTAGGTAATTATTTGTTTGGCGGTTTAGATGCTGGAAACTATCAAGTAGGCTTCAGTAACTTACCTGCTGGCTTTACATTAACAACTAAAGATGCAGGTACAGATGATGCAAAAGATAGTGATGGTAATGGCTTAGGCTTAGGGGTATCGGGTAATACAGCTACTGCAGGTACAGCATACACTGGCTTTATTAGCTTGGCACAAGGAGAAGATAACTTAACAGTTGACTTAGGAATTGTACCTCCTGCTAATACAAATAGCCTTGGTGGTGATGTTTGGAAAGATTCAAACAACGATGGTAATCAAACGCCAGGTGAACAACCCGTAAAAGGTGTAATGGTAACGTTGTATAATGCAACTGGTAATCCAATTGCAACAACTGTTACTGATGAAAATGGTAGATACTTATTTGTAGGATTACCAGATGGTTCATATAGCGTAGGCTTTACTAGTTTACCTGCTGGTTATAATTTCACTAACCAATCTGCAACTAACGATGCAACTGGTAGTGATGCTAATATAACAACTGGCAGAACAACTACTGTAACACTTGGAGCAGGTAACAGAAACGATACAAGCTTAGATGCTGGTTTAGTAACTACAAGAGCAGCGTTAGGTAATTATGTATGGTTTGATACAAACGGAAATGGTACACAAGATGCTACAGAAAGTGGTATTGCCGGTGTAACAGTTACGTTAACTCGTCCTGGATTTGGATTAGATGGTACTGCAGGTAACGCTGATGATGCTTTACCAGTAGCTACTGCAATTACAGATGCAAACGGTGGTTATTTCTTCGGAAATTTAGCTGTAGGTAATTATGTAGTAAACTTTGCAACTATACCTACTAATACAGTATTTACACAACAAAATACTCCAGGAGATAATCAAAACAATACTAATAGTGATGCTAATCCAACAACCGGTAATAGTGCTTCAATAGCATTAAGTGCAGGCGAAACAGATTTAACCATTGATGCTGGAGTTAAACCAAACTTGCCAGGTGCAGTAGGTAACTATGTTTGGAAAGATGTTGATGGCGATGGAATACAAGATGCAACGAGTAGGAGTTGCAGGTGTTCTAGTAACATTATACAACTCAGCTAACCAACCTGTAGGTTCTGCAATTACTGATGGTAATGGTGCTTACTTAATTACTAACGTGCCAGCTGGTACAGGTTACACAATTGGGTTTAGCAATCTACCAACTGGCGCAATCTTTACTACACAAACAAGTAATGTAACTCCAACAGATGCTACATTAGGTAGTGATGCAGATCTTGTAACAGGAAGAACAGCAGAAACTTACAATAGTGGCTGGCGAAACATTGCCAACTGTTGATGCAGGTATAAGAACAAATATTTTGAACCTTGGTAATTATGTATGGTATGATAAGAACAATAACGGAACACAGGATGCAACAGAGCAAGGTATAAATGCATTAGCAGTAAGATTGTATAAAGATGTAGATGCAGATAATATTCCGGATGGAGCTGCTATTGCAACTACAACTACAAATGCAAGTGGTATATATAATTTTGGAAGTTTAAACCGGGTAATTACATAGTAGGAGTTGAATTGCCAAATGGTTATACACCATCTTTAACTACTGCAACAAGTGTTGTTCCAAATAACGATAATAATACCGATAACAATGCTATTACACTAATAGGAACAGAAGTACGCAGTAATTTTATTACATTAACTGCAAATACTGAGCCTGATGTAGCAGTAGATAGTGATGGTACAAATGGTAACTTAACGTTAGACTTTGGTATTAAAGGAACAGGTGCATTAGGAAACTTTGTTTGGAATGATGTAAACGGAAATGGTGTACAAGATGGCGGCGAAGCAGGTATTCCAAATGCAACGGTAACACTAACATATCCTGATGGGGCTACTGTAACTACAACTACAGATGTAAACGGTGTATATGCATTTAATAATCTTATCTACCTGGTACATATAGTGTAACATTTGCTACACCTGCTAGTTACACACCAACAGGAAGTAACCTAGGTGGTAATGATGGTACAGATAGTGATCCGGTAGGTGGTATTGTAACAGGCATTGCATTAGCGGCAGGCCAAACAGATAATTCAATAGATGCTGGTTTCTATCAATTAGTAAATGTAGGAAGCCATGTATGGTACGATAGAAATAATAATGGGATAAAAGATGCCGGTGAGCCAGCAATCAATGCTGCAACTGTTAAATTATATGCAGATGCAAACAATGATAATATTGCAGACGGAGCAGCATTAGCTACAACAACAACCGATGCAACCGGTTTATATGCCTTTAATAATTTAGCACCCAATAATTACATAGTAGGAGTAACCATTCCAACAGGATATGCAGTACAAACTATAAATGGCGGCGATCCTGATACCAATACAGATAACGATAACAATGGTACAAATACAAGTGTAGCAGGGGAAGTAAGAAGCAGTGCAGTAACACTAACAAGTGGAGGAGAACCTGCAACAGGCGTAGACGGTGATGGTACCAATGGAAACTTAACGGTTGACTTTGGCTTTATTGGCACAGGTTCAATTGGCGATTTTGTATTTACTGATTTAAATGGTAATGGAGTACAGGATGCCGGCGAAGCAGGCATTCCCAATGCAACGGTAACATTAACCTATCCAGACGGAACTACAGCAAGTACAACAACGGATGCCAATGGTTTATATTCCTTTACCAACTTAGCACCGGGCAATTACAATGTAACTTTTGGCACACCAGCAGGCTTTACACCAACAGGAAGTAACTTAGGTGGCGATGATACAAAAGATAGTGATCCGATTGGAGGAGTAGTAACAGGCATTGCCGTTAACGGTAACGCAAACACTACAATAGATGCAGGTTTTTATCAATTATTAAGTTTAGGAAATTATGTATGGGAAGATAAAAACAACAATGGCTTACAAGATGCTGGCGAGGCCGGAATAAATGGAGCTACTGTAAATCTTTATAAAGATACAAACGGCGACAATATTCCTGATGGTGCGGCAATTGGAACAACAACAACTTCCGGTGGTGGCTTATACGGCTTTGGTTCGTTAGTTCCGGGCAACTATATTGTTGGCGTTGTTATTCCTGCAGGCTATGTAGTTTCATCTACAACTGCTACAAGTGCAAGTCCTAACAACGATAATCTTACAGATAATAATGGCGTAACAACCGTAAGTGGTGAAGTACGCAGCAATTTCATTACATTATCAAGTGCAGGCGAGCCTACAAATGATGGTGATGGTAATTTAGCAAATCAAACGTTAGACTTTGGTTTAAGAAGCATAGCAAGCCTTGGCGATAAAGTTTGGAGAGATGATGATAAAGATGGTGTACAAGATGCCGGCGAACCGGGTGTTTCTGGCGTAACAGTTAGCTTATTTGATAATACAGGAAAATTAGTAGGCTCTGTAGTAACAGATGCGTATGGTAACTACTTATTCAGTAATTTACCTGCAGGCGATTACACAGTAGGATTTACGTTACCTGCTAATTACACTTTCTCTCCATCAACAGGTACATCAGAAACCAATGCTACGAATAGTGATGTAAATGCAATAACAGGAAACACAACAATAATTACACTTAGCCCTGGCGAAAATCAATTAAATATTGATGCTGGTATTAGCTTTAATACCATTCCTCCTACCGCTAATATTGGCGATAGAGTTTGGTTAGATATTGATAAAGATGGTATTCAAGATGCTGGTGAGCCAGGCGTTGCAGGAGTAACAGTTACTTTGTATGATAACACAGGCGCAATTGTTGCTACAACTGTTACAGATGCAAATGGTAACTACTTATTTACCAATGTAACACCAGGAACTGGTTATACAATAGGCTTTACAGCACCAGCAGGTACAGTATTTAGCCCAAAAGATGCAACAGGTGATGCTAATGATAGTGATGCTGATCCAGTAACTGGTAGAACAGGCTCCTTTTCACTGTAGTAGCTGGCGAACTGATTTAAGTTTTGATGCTGGTATATGTCCTCAGGTATCTACAAAGGCAAGTTTAGGTGATAAAGTGTGGAATGATTTAGATAAAGATGGTATTCAAGATACAAATGAGCCTGGTATTGCAGCGGTTACCGTAAGGCTTATAAGCTTCAAACGGTACTACTATTTTAGCTACCACAACTACTGATGCTTTTGGTAATTACATATTCACCAATTTGGGTGCTGGCACTTATGTGGTTGAGTTTGTAAAACCAAGTGGTTTTACAAGCAGCCCTAAAGATGCAGGTACAGATGATGCAAAAGATAGCGATACAGATGTTACAACTGGTAAAACAGGTGCAATAATTTTAGCTGCTGGTGATAGAAATACAACAGTTGATGCTGGTATGTATATTACTACGCCTCCGGGTTTATTGCAATTGGGAGATAAGGCATTTAATGATGAAAATAGAGATGGTATTCAAGGTGCAACAGAAGATGGAGTTTCAGGTATAACTGTTACATTATATCAAAATGGTACAGATGGTTTACCAGGTACTGCTGATGATGTGAAATTAAAATCAACTTCTACTGATGTTAATGGTAATTACTCATTTACATATTTAGCAGCGTCTTCTGGTGCTACAACTAACTATAATGTACAATTTAGCAACTTGCCAAATGGTTATAGCTTTACTACACAAGACCAAACAATTGGCGGTGGTAACGATACAAATGATAGTGACCCTAACACAGTAACTGGTCGTACAGGTAGCATTAATTTAACTGCAAATAACTTTACGGTAGATGCTGGTTTAGTGCAAGGTGTTGCTGCTGGTAAAGGTAGCTTGGGAGATAGAGTTTGGTACGATATGCCAAGCGGAACTACAGGTGTACAAGATGCAACTGAACAAGGTGTATCTGGCGTAACAGTTAAATTATATAGAGATGCAAATAATGATGGTACAATTAGCGGTGCTGAATTAACTGCAATTAGCTACAACAACTACAAATGCATTAGGTAATTATTTGTTTGGCGGTTTAGATGCTGGAAACTATCAAGTAGGCTTCAGTAACTTACCTGCTGGCTTTACATTAACAACTAAAGATGCAGGTACAAATGATGCAAAAGATAGTGATGGTAATCCTTTAGGTTCTGCAGTAGCAGGTAATACTGCAACTACAGGTACCAGTTATACTGGTTTAGTAAGTCTTGCACAAGGCGAAGATAAACTAACAGTTGACTTAGGTATTGTTCCTCCGGCAAATACAAACAGCCTTGGTGGCGATGTATGGAAAGATTCAAACAACGATGGTAATCAAACGCCGGAGAACAACCCGTAAAGGTGTAATGGTAACATTGTATAATGCAACTGGTAATCCAATTGCAACAACAGTTACTGATGAAAATGGTAGATACTTATTTGTAGGATTACCAGATGGTTCATATAGCGTAGGCTTTACTAGTTTACCTGCTGGTTATAATTTCACTAACCAATCTGCAACTAACGATGCAACTGGTAGTGATGCTAATATAACAACTGGCAGAACAACTACTGTAACACTTGGAGCAGGTAACAGAAACGATACAAGCTAGATGCTGGTTTAGTAACTACAAGAGCAGCATTAGGTAATTATGTATGGTTTGATGGAAACAGAAATGGTACACAAGATGCTACCGAAAGTGGTATTGCCGGTGTAACAGTTACGTTAACTCGTCCTGGATTTGGATTAGATGGTACTGCAGGTAACGCTGATGATGCTTTACCAGTAGCTACTGCAATTACAGATGCAAACGGTGGTTATTTCTTCGGAAATTTAGCTGTAGGTAATTATGTAGTAAACTTTGCAACTATACCTACTTTAATAGCATTAAGTGCAGGCGAAACAGATTTAACCATTGATGCTGGAGTTAAACCAAATTTACCGGGTGCAGTAGGTAATTATGTTTGGAAAGATGTTAATGGCGATGGAATACAAGATGCAAATGAACCAGGAGTTGCAGGTGTATTGGTAACATTGTACAACTGCAGCTAACCAACCTATAGGTTCTGCAATTACTGATGGTAATGGTGCTTACTTAATTACTAACGTACCGGCTGGTACAGGTTACACAATTGGGTTTAGCAATCTACCAACTGGCGCAATCTTTACTACACAAACAAGTAATGTAACTCCAACAGATGCTACATTAGGTAGTGATGCAGATCTTGTAACAGGAAGAACAGCAAGCTTTACAATAGTGGCTGGCGAAACATTGCCAACTGTTGATGCAGGTATAAGAACAAATATTTTGAACCTTGGTAATTATGTATGGTATGATAAGAACAATAACGGAACACAAGATGCAACAGAGCAAGGTATAAATGCATTAGCAGTAAGATTGTATAAAGATGTAGATGCGGATAATATTCCGGATGGAGCTGCTATTGCAACTACAACTACAAATGCAAGTGGTATATATAATTTTGGAAGTTTAAACCCGGGTAATTACATAGTAGGAGTTGAATTGCCAAATGGTTATACACCATCTTTAACTACTGCAACAAGTGTTGTTCCAAATAACGATAATAATACCGATAACAATGCTATTACACTAATAGGAACAGAAGTACGCAGTAATTTTATTACATTAACTGCAAATACTGAGCCTGATGTAGCAGTAGATAGTGATGGTACAAATGGTAACTTAACGTTAGACTTTGGAGTTAAAGGATTAGGCGCCATCGGTAATTTTGTATGGTACGATCTTAACCGTAATGGAGTACAGGATGCAGGTGAGGCAGGTATACCAAATTCAACGGTTACTTTAACTTATCCTGATGGTACAACAGTAAGTACAACAACTGATGCCAATGGAGCATACGCATTTAATAATTTAATTCCGGGTACATATAGTGTTACGTTTGAAACACCGGCAGGAACGATGGCTACGGGCAGTAACTTAGGAGGTAACGATTTAACGGATAGTGACCCAATTGGTGGCGTAGTATCAGGTATTGCCTTAGCCGCTGGTCAAACGGATAATTCAATTGATGCAGGCTTCCATAACACTTGTTCTAGCATTATAAGAGGTAATGTATGGCATGATGCCGATGGTATGACTGATAATTTTGTGGATAGTATTTATCCTACAGCTGTTACTCCAATACCAACAAATTTAAGAGTAAGTTTAGTTAGCCTAACAACTGGGTTAGTGGTTAGAAATAGCTTAGTATCCGGAACAGGTATATTCCAATTCTCAAATGTACCAGCCGGCAGCTATTACATACAAGTAAGTAGAAATGCAGGTGTTGTAGGTCAATTACCTCCACCAGTAGTACTGCCTAACGGTTGGACGTACACTGGTGAAAAATTAGGAACAGGACCAGGTAGAGACTTACTAGTAAATGGTATATTAAATGTAACAATGGGTTACGAGTGTATAGGTAATGCAAACTTTGGTATTAAACTAAATAACACAGATATAGGAATCGATTAATAGTATATAAAAATAGAAATTCAATTTTCAATATAAAACCAAGTGCAAAACAGTTATCTAACAAACAAACAAAAAAAAATGAAACAGAATTTTAAAAAATTACTTTTTGTAGTACTAGCCTTTCTTTCGTTTGGCAGTAGTGCTATAGCGCAAGGTACATTAGAAATGACATTACAGGGAAATGAAACGGGTAATCAAGGGTATTCAATTGCCCCAGTTCCTGTAACATTTTTAAATGATGCATTAAATGCACCTGCAAACACCATCTATAGTACTTATAGTCCTACTTTAACGGCTACTATGAGTTTTAGAAATCAACTTTATAGTACTCAATTGTCAAACACTAGTACTACTGTACCAGGTTTAATGTTTGGTGCTAGAACAACAGCCTCAGTAGGTCCAAATAACCAACAAGCAGTTGGTTCTTGTACTATCTATGATGTTTTTGGTGCAGAAATACCGGCAGGTAGGGTACAAAATGGGATGTATACATCTAGCCCAACAGCAACCCCTGTTACCAATTATCAATCAGGTGGTAGAGGTGCAGGATTAGATGTGCAAGCCTTAACTAACGCTACTAATACTAATGGAGATCCAGATGCAAACTTTGGAGTAGCTTTATATAGCACAGTAGAGCCGCTATTTGATATTAATGCTCCAAAAGATGGACGTTTTTTATACGGAGAGCTTGTAATTAATTTCAATCGCCCTGTAAAAAACCCAGTAGTTCACATTGGTGGTATGGGTGGAAGCTATACGTTTCAACCTATTGGTGGCGGACCAATTCAAATATCGTATTTTACAACAGAATTAGAGTTAGTAAATACTGGCGTTACCAGTACATTTATGGCCGGAAATGAATATTTTAATGTTGCTGGTAATAATGTGTTAAATTCTTCTACAACACCAAATGCAGGCTCTATTGATGATGGGTCTACTACAAATGGTTTTAATAATTATGGCGCTGCTTCTGGTAGTGTACGTATTAATGGAATGGTGCAAGAACTTGTTTATAAAGTATATGTAAGAGGAGCTGCGGCATCAAATTTTAATTTCTCTAAAAGCCAGGTTGATATTACAGCTTCAAATAGAGATCCTTTTAATGGTGATTTGTGGTATTTAGCAGTAAGTTTAGATAAACCAACTCAACAAATTTCCGGCTATGTATTTAATGATAAAGATGGTTTAACTGATAATAACATTAATCAATCAGCTGGCGTTGCTAATCCAAAAACAAATGTTGGTGGAACATTGTACGCTAACTTATTATCAGGTGGTGTAGTGGTAGCAACCACACCAATAGCACCTGATGGTAGTTATTTATTTGATAATGTTGCTGTAGGTACATATACTGTACAGTTATCAACTAATCAAGGTGTAGTTAAGCAGCCTTCTCCGGCAACTGTACTACCGGCAGGTTGGGTTAATACTGGCGAGTTTATTGGAAACACAGCAGGTAACGATGGTTCAGTAAATGGTACATCGGCAACAGTAACGGTTAATGCATCGGATATTAAAACCGAAGTAAACTTTGGTATTGAAAGAGTGCCGGAATCTGTTGACTTCTTAAGAGTTATTCCTCCTCCAATTGTTGGTACAGTAATGACATTAAGCCCAATTAGTAATTTGCCGGTTTTAACGGGCAGCGATCCGGAGGATATGCCGACAAGTAATGTTTTAACAGGCAAATCAGTACAAATTACTACGCTACCTAATAACGCTATTCTAAAATACAATGGCACGGTTATTAACGCAGGAGATATTATTTCAAACTTTAACCCAGACAACTTTACTATAACATTTACCGGGCCTGCACAAGCCTCTACACAATTTAATTATGCTTATGTAGATGCAGCAGGAATAGCAGACCCTACACCGGCATTATATAAATTAATTTGGTCTGGTGGTCCATTAGCAATTACTATATCAGAGTTTACAGCAGGTAAAAACAACTGTACAGCCAACTTAGTTTGGAAAACAGCTACAGAAATAAACTCAGATAAATTTGAAGCAGAAATAAGTACAAACAATGGTACAGTTTATTCTAAAGTGGGCACTGTAAATGCGGCAGGTGTAAACGGTAAAACGTACCAGTTTAATTATCCAATGCAAACAGGTGTACAATACTACTTTAGATTGAAATTAATTGATAAGGACGGTTCTTATAAGTACAGCGAAGTACGTATACTTAGTTGTACTGATGGTAAATCAATAATTACAATTGCTCCAAATCCTGTAATTGATCGTTTTTCAATTGCCGGTATGGAAAATGGCAAAAACACCGTAGTTGTAATTGCTGCAAATGGTCAAATAGTTAAAACACAGGTTATACCGCAAAATCAAGGTTATGTAAATATTGCAAACTTTGCTTCCGGTATGTACAGTGTAAAGGTTATCAGCGAAAAAGGTAACATAACCGTTGGTAAAATAATAAAGAACTAAAGAGTTTAGATAACCAAGCACAAACAAAGACGCCCTCGTTATTCTTAACGGGGGCTCTTTATTTTATGTATGTGTATAAAAAAATTATTGGAAAGAGGATTGAATTAAATCCTTGGTGCTAACATCAAGCTTAAAAAATGAAATAAGTTTTTCAATTACATCTTCAACCATAGCATCGGGGCAGCTGGCACCACTGGTAATTAATACCTTAACCGGCCGTTTAGCCGGAATAAAATCGCTGGTAACCACTTCAGTTTTATTATGAAAATTGTAGTGCAAAATTTCTTTTTCAGAAATTATGTTTTCTTTAGAATTGATAAAGTAGGTAGATAATTTTTCCTCACACAATTCTACCAAATGCGATGTATTGCTGCTATTGTAACCACCTACCACAACGGCAAAATCGGCATCTGTTTGTAATAAGCCATATACGGCAGATTGATTATCGTTTGTTGCATAACATAAAGTATCTTTAGTGTCTGCAAAACGCTCTGCAATGGAAGTAATATTCAATGAGTATTTTAGCCTTATTACTTCCTTTAAAAAATCAGCAATAGCTTGTGTATCACTTGCCAGCATGGTGGTTTGATTAACTACACCTATTCTTTGCAGATCATTTTCAACATTAAAGCCCTCGCTGTATTTTCCATTAAATTCAATATAAAAATCTGCTTGTTTTTTTTTGCCTGCAATATATTTACTTAATGCTATGGCATCCTGCATATCATTAACCACAACAGTTGGTGTATGTTTTGCGGCATGCGAAAAAGTAGCCCTTGTTTCTTCGTGTGTAGGTTTACCATGTACTACAACAGTGTAATCTTTTTTTGCAATTTGCTCACTACGATTCCAAACTTTTTCTACAAATGGGCAGGTAGTATTATATTTTTCTGTAGCAATTCCAATTGAATTTAATTTTTCTTCAATGGCCAATGTTGTACCAAAGGCCGGGATAATTACTACATCATCTTTTGTAATTTCTTCAAACGGAATCAAAGGGTTACCATACGTGTCTTGTAAAAACATCACTCCACGGCTTTTTAAATCGGCGTTTACTTGTGGGTTATGTATCATTTCACTTAATAAGTAAATACGTTTGCCCGGGTTTTCTTCTATGGTTTTAAAAGCAATCTCAATAGCATTTTCTACACCGTAACAAAAACCAAAATGGCGAGCCAAATAAATTTGTATGGGGCCAAAATCTAATAGGGTAGGCGTAAAATCCTTTTTCATTTTATCCTCCTGCTTACGCTTGTTTTTTATAGCGGTAATTAAAGGACTCCTGTAAATTATGGGAATGTCAAACTGTTTCATATTTCTATATACTGACACAAAGGTACATTGTTGAAATTGTTTTGCAGATAACCGTTTTTTGTTTTTTGATGCTTACTTTTGGTACTTCAAAATAATTACTATGGCAAAGCAATTTTTACTAATGGGATTAATAGCCATTTTTTTTTCATGCAACAGCAGTGATGTTAATCCTACAGCACCAAATAAAACAAACGCATCTAATATAATGATACCTGAAAAGTTTAAAAAAGCCGATTGGATAAATACAACAAATGTGTACGAAGTTAATTTAAGGCAATACACCACAGAGGGCACAATAAATGCGTTTTACAAAGAATTACCACGATTAAAGGATATGGGTGTAGAAACACTTTGGTTTATGCCCTTAACACCCATTGCACAAAAAGGCAAAAAGGCACTTTAGGTAGCTACTATGCCTGCAGTAGTTATACAGATATTAGCAGCGAATTTGGGACAACCGAAGATTTTAAAAAATTTGTACAACATGCCCACGAAATGGGTTTTAAAGTTATAATTGATTGGGTGGCCAATCATACAGGATGGGATCATGTTTGGACAAAATCTCATCCCGAATATTATTTAAAAGATAGCGCTACTAAAGATTTTAAAATTGCCAGTGGCATGGATGATATTATTGAATTGGATTACAGCAATTATGATATGCGTAATGCAATGATAGATGCTATGAAATATTGGATAACCGAATTTGATATTGATGGTTACCGTTGCGACTTAGCCTTTTGGGTTGAGCTTGATTTTTGGATGCAGGCAAGAGCAGAGCTTGAAAAACAAAAACACTTTTTTGGCTAGCCGAAAGCGATCCGCTAGACAAGCCTGAATATTTTAAGGCATTTGACGCATGCTACACTTGGACGTGGATGCACAAATCAAAAGACTTTATGAAAAGAAAGTAGGATTAGATTTTTTAAAAGACAGTGTGCTTAAAAAATACAATACTGTTTGCGGCAACAGCAATATACCATTATGGTTTACAACCAACCACGATGAAAATAGCTGGAACGGTACAGAATATGAAAAGTATGGCGATATGGCTAAAGCCTTAGCTGTGTTTAGCTTTACATGGAATGGAATGCCAATGATTTATAGCGGACAAGAACTTCCTAATAAAAAGCGCCTTAAATTTTTTGAGAAAGATGCAATTGAATGGAATGATAAATATGAGTTACAGGATTTTTATAAAACACTTTTATCTGCCAAAAAAAATAATGCAGCTTTAAGAGTTGCCGATGCTGCATCAACTACTTATATATTAAATACAGATGCTGCTAAAAACATTTTTGCTTATTTACGTAAAAACGGTGGCAACGAAATTTTAGTTTTATTAAATATGAGTAAAGAAACGATTCGATTTGAAGTAAAAGACGAGCATGTAACCGGAGTATATAAAAATATATTTGGTAAAACAGCTAACGATTTTACTACCGAAAAATATTTTGAAATGCAGCCTTGGGAATATTTGGTGTACGAAAAAAAGTAAAGTAAAAACCCCACAAAGTTTGCGCCTTGTGGGGTTTTTATTACCTGAATAATTATTACTCTGTATCTAAACTTAACGGATATTCATAAATACCATCGTACCCCGGATAAAAACCGCTTATAGTGATGTTTTTGTTAGCACCAATTTCTTTCTTTAAATCATCCACATTTTTACATCCACATCATTTACTTTTAAAATAACAAAGCCATCCTTCATACGGGTTTGGTCGTTTAATGCGCCTCCATTGGGGTTAATTTTTTTAACAATTACACCGCCTGCAATACCATACTCTTTTGCTTTTTTACTGTCTAAGGTTACAAATTCTCCGCCTAAAGCATCCAAAGCACCATCAGCTTTTACTACATCAAAATTGCCCGATTTATTTTTTAGTGTAACCGTTGTTACATTCTCTTTTCCATTACGAACATAGGTTACATTTACTTTATCTCCCGGTTTAAAGCGGCTAATTTGTTCCTGCATCTCAGCACCTGTTTCTACAGTTACATCGTTTATCTTTTTTAATACATCCCCTTTTCTAATACCACCGCCATAAGCACCACCATCGGTTGGCACTTCCTGTGCATAAATACCTTCGGCATTGGTAGGGATACCAATTTTCTTTTTTTCGTCTTCGGTATAATTGCTGGCATCTACAAATTGTACACCTAAAAAGCCACGTTGTACTGTTCCAAATTTTATTAAATCATCTACGACCTTTTTTACAATGTTAACAGGTATAGCGTATGAGTAACCGCTGTAGTATCCGGTTGGAGAGGCAATAGCCGAGTTTACCCCAACTAATTTACCATCTGTAGTAATTAAAGCGCCACCGCTATTACCCATATTTACGGCCGCATCTGTTTGCAAAAAGATTCTACTCCTCCGGCTTTATTACCGGTTTTATCTTTATTTAAACCAAGGCTGCGGCTTTTGGCACTAATAATACCGGCAGTAACAGTTGTTTCTAAATTGAGTGGATAACCAATTGCCAAAACCCATTGGCCAATTTTTAAATCATCGCTGTTGCCATAAACTAAAAAGGGCAAACCGGCGGCTTCTACTTTTATGACCGCCAAATCGTATGATGGGTCTGTGCCAATTACTTTTGCTTTATACGTTTTTTTGTTATTAAGTGTTACATTAATTTCATCAGCATTTTCTACTACATGGTTATTGGTTACAATGTAGCCATCATCACTAATTATTACGCCACTTCCACTGGCACGTTGCTCTGGTATTACATTATTTCTTTGCCCAAAAAATTGCTGAAACATTTCATCATCAAAAAAATCGCTGAATGGATTATTGGGTTGCCTTTTAGGTAAGCTATTAGATACCTGCTTGGCATTTGTTTTAGTTTTAATATGCACTACGGCAGGTGTAGCAGCAGCGGCAGGAACGGTAAAATCTAATGCACCACCCGGCGGCGGAGTATCGCCGTCAAACAAGCCGGCATACTTGTAATTGCTGGGCAAAGCACCTTTTTCCTGCCCGGCATATGTGTTGTTGTTTTTTACCCATTTGCTGTAACCCCACATTACAGATAGTGCTGTAAAAGCACTGATTGCTACTGTAAATAATACTTGCTTAAGTTTCATTGTTGTAAGTTTTATTTATCTGTTTTTTATATTTTTTGCCAACATTGTACAAAGCGCAGCTTTTGTTGTGTCACTCACTTGTACAAAAATTTCAATAGTCAACTTTACCTACATTTTATTGTAGGCCATTTTGTTACTCTTCCTATTTCAAATATCCTGCCAACACTCCACAAAGTAACGAAGCACTGACAAAATGTAATTTACCCACTGTCATCTTTAACAATACATTAGGAAGAGTTTCGTAGATGAAGCTTTCCATGTATTAAAATGTCAGTCTGTATTAAAATGATTTTCCTATAAAGTTAACAAAAATTGCATCGTATCTATACCATCTGCATAATCAAACAAACCGGGCTTTTGTGCTTTTGCCCAAAAGGAGTAAAACCCTTACCCACTATGCACTGTACATCAACATTGGTTTCTAAAAAATTCAACGATTCAATATTGTCATAAAAGCTATAGTTTACCTGGCTAATAGCCGAAAATATTTGCTCATTTTCAATAAGCAAAGTAGCACCATTAGTCATATAATAAATGTTATTTAACAGCGCCAATGAAAGTTGATAATCGTAGTTGTTTTTATATTTATTGTGGTCGCCAAAATAATTGTATTTGTCAAAAGATCTAACTAAAGCCACAAAATCGTATTGGTTGGGCACATACAATTTGGTAACATTGCGGCAACCCAGCCCAAAATAAAGATGGATATCGTCTGAAAGTTTGCTTAATTCATCCTCGGTTTCATCACCTTTTAAAACAGCTACCGACGTTTTATTACACCTTATAATATTAGGGTATTTGCCAAAATATTGTTCAAAATATCTGCCTGTTTTATTGCTGCCGGTTGCAATGTAAGCATCGCAACCCTTCAGCATTTCGGCAAATTCAATATACGGCTTGCAATTGGTATCCCATTCAAACATCTTTGTTACAAAATGCTTTAGCAAAACAGCATCTTTACTGCTGGGTTTTATGGTTTGTTTATGACCGCTTATAAATACGCATAAAAAATCATGAAAACCAACCAGCGGTATATTACCCGCCATAACTATCCCAACGTTTTTGCCACCAATATTATCATCTAAGCGGTAATGATGAGCCCAATTGGTAGCTTTTCGGCATCTAAAAATTCTTCAATAATAGTAAAAATGGCTAAATCAATAAAATCCGGAATAAACCAACCGTTTTCTACCGAAGCCCTTAATTTAACATGCTGTAATTCTTCCCCGTTTTCAAGTAAATATTCTTTTAATTTAATTAAAACTTCAATCCTGTTTTGTAATTTCATCATTCATTGTTTACTTTTGTACAGCAAAATTATTAAATTCAAAATCGTAAAACTAAAATCATTATTTTATGGCTATTAAAATAACCGACGAATGTATTAATTGCGGAGCATGTGAGCCCGAGTGTCCTAACAATGCTATTTACGAAGGCGGTGTAGAGTGGGCTATTACCGACGGTACTACAGCAAAAGGATCTTTTACTTTAATGGATGGTAGCAGTATGGATGCGGATGTACGTAATGCCCTGTAAGCAGCGATGTATATTACATAGCACCAAACAAATGTACAGAGTGTCAGGGCTTTCACGAAGAGCCGCAATGTGCGGCAGTTTGCCCGGTAGATTGCTGTGTGCCTGATGAAATGTATACCGAAACAGTAGATGAACTTTTAGCAAAGAAAGAAAAATTGCATGCTTAGTGCATGAGTAAGTTTACAACGAACATTTATTAGTGTATTGAGTTTGTACAAAATTTGAATGCATTGATATAAGTATTGCATAAATTTTTATAATCCTGTTAATAGCAGGATACTAAAGGCAGGTGATATTTCCTGTAAAACTGGCGAGGGTATTTAAAAAATACTTTCGCTTTTTTGTTTATACAATTATCTTTACAATACAAATAGTGCAATGATTAAAAATTTACGCTACATCTTGTTACTTACAATTTTTGCTTCTTGTAAATTTTATGCTAAAAAGCCTAAAGATAATTTGCTGGATGAAAAAATAAAGATGCTGGATGCCGATAAAGCTTTTTCGCAATTGAGTGAAGAAAAAGGAATGAAAACGGCTTTTATGGAATACATAGATAGTAACGGGTTTTACTCAGGCCAAACGAAATGCCCATTATTGGAGCCAATGCCATTGATTATCTTAGCCAGCAAAACGATAAGGACTATACATTAATTTGGGAGCCTCGTGGAGGAGATATTGCAAAATCGGGTGAGATGGGTTTTACCTATGGCATTTATTCGTTGAAGCCTAAAACTGCCGATACTACTATATTTGGCACCTATGTTAGTATTTGGAAAAAACAAGCAGATGGCACCTGGCGTTTTGTTTTAGATAGTGGAAACGAAGGCTTAAATATAGAAGAAGTTACACAAGAACAGAATTAACATTTCTCTTTTATGAAAATGGCAGCATTATTCTTAGTTTTACGGTGTTGCAAATAAAAATAGTTGGTTACTCATTAACCCATCAAAACTCCTCTTAAAAGAAGTTTTTAAACATGAAGAAAAAAATTGCATTAATAACAGGCGGTTACTCTGGCGAAGCCGTTATTTCCTATAAAAGTGCAGAGCAAATAGAATCTAATATCGATAAAGATAAATGGGATTGCTATAAAATAGATATTCACCCCAACGGTTGGTTTTATTTGTCTGCCGGTGGCGAAAAAATAATGGTAGATAAAAATGATTTTTCAATCCTTATCAACGGCAATAAAATAAATTTTGATGTTGTGTTGGTTGGCCTGCATGGTACACCCGGAGAGGATGGAAAACTGCAGGGTTATTTCGATTGCTTGCATATACCATACACATCTTGCGATGCAGCAACATCTGCCCTTACATTTAATAAAAGATATACCGTAGCGGTAGCGTCATTTGCCGGAATGCATGTGGCAAAATCAATGCATCTGTTTAAAGATATTGCCGTAACATCTGCTAAAATAACAGCACAATTGCAATTGCCTGTTTTTGTAAAACCTAATAATGGTGGAAGCAGTATTGGCATGAGCAAGGTAAATAAGGCCGAAGAGTTAGATGCAGCTATTGAAAAAGCATTTAAAGAAGATGATCAGGTTTTGGTGGAAGAGTTTATTAAAGGAAGAGAGTTTACAATAGGCGTATTTAAATCTAAAGGAAAAATAATTGCATTGCCCATTACAGAGATAATAAGTAAAAAAGAATTTTTTGATTACGAAGCAAAATACGAAGGCGCCAGTGAAGAAGTAACACCAGCTAATGTAGAAGAAGCTGTTGCAGAAAAAATAAGAGCCGAAGCAAAAAAAGCATATGCCATTTTTAATTGCAAGGGTATTGTACGCATAGATTTTATTTACAACGAAGCCGATAAAAATCCGTACATGCTGGAAATAAATACCGTACCGGGTCAAAGTGCTGCAAGTATAGTACCACAGCAGGTTGTGGCAATGGGATGGACGTTGAAGGAATTTTACTCTGCTTTAATTGAAGAAGCATTGAGTAATTAATTTTTACAAATAAACGATTTAACAAATAAACGAATAACTAAACGGATGTTTAAATTTATAACCAATCGGCCACTATGGGTAAACCTTTTTAGCGGCTTTAGCATTAGCTATTTTATTAGTGTTTCTTTTTTGCAAACGCTAAGCTGGATGACAAAGCATGGCCAATATTTAACCGTACCATCTGTACTAAATAAAAAAACAAACGAAGCGATAAAACTTTTAGAAAGCAAAGGCTTTGATGTACGAATACAAGACTCTGTTTATACCGATACTGCAGCAAACGGTATAGTATTAAAACAATTACCCGATGCAAATTCAACTGTAAAAGTTAACCGTACCGTTTTTTTAACCGTAAACAGGGTAGTACCTCCGTTAATTGATATGCCTAAGTTAGAAGGATTAAGTTTGGGTTTTGCATTGGATATGTTGCAACGTAATCATTTGAAATTGCAGGATACCATTTACAAGCCCGATTTTATGAGAGGCTCAATAATTGAGCAACAATACAATGGTGTAAAAATACCCGAAAAAGCAAAACTACCCTGGGGTAGCAAAATTACACTTATTGTAGGTGCAGGGCTTGAGCAACGCCAAATGATTGTGCCCGATTTAATTGGCATGACCTATGCCGAAGCTAAACAATATTTGGCCGATAATGGCCTTACGTTAGCGGCTACTATTAGCGATGGTCCACTGGTCGATAGTGCTAACGCCTATGTTTACGAACAAAACCCCAAGCGATTTACCGAAGATAATTTGCCCAACTATATAAGCAGCGGCCAGGTGATGGATTTGTTTATTGCTGCCGAAAGAAGAGTTGCCAAAGACTCTGTTGATACCAAAAAAGCTAAAAGAAAAAAGAAAATTAATATGACTTTTGTAACCCCGAAGAATTAAAACTTCGTTTAGAAAACGGCGAAAAAATAAATCTTATAGATGTAAGAGAGCCCTTTGAAAATGCCGAATTTAATATTGGCGGCACATTAATTCGCTGGGCAAAATACAAACCATGCAAATAGATGATATAGAGGAATTAAAAAACGAAGAAGTAATTTGCTATTGCCGCAGCGGCCAACGCAGCATGAGCGCTTGTATGATGCTGGAAACATTTGGCTTTACCGATGTTAAAAATTTAGCAGGCGGTATGTTAGGTTGGAAGCAGTTGTATGGAGGATAATGATTTGCCTGGAGGCCAAAGCAAATACGTTTGCTAAAAGAAATTACCATCTATATTATTTCAACCAAATTGAAATAAAGTTAACAGCAATTGATATTTATCAATTATATCTCTGCGTCTTAGTGTTTTTTTAGTAATTCTTTTTTTCTTACAACCTCACATTCATCCCAACCATCAAATTAAACCCGGCCATAGGAAAGTAAAAATTCTCAGTAGTTAATTGCCCTCCGTAAATGTAACTAAAGGTGTATCCGTTGGGTTCGTATTTTTTATTAAAAATATTATTTAGTTGTAAAATAATCTGTGTGCTTTTTAAAATTTTACCCTTTAAACTGTAACTAAAATTTGCATCTTGTACAAAAAAAGCGTTTAGGCTTCGGGCATTGTTGGCTGTATTATCCATGTATTGTTTGCTAACATATTTACTTAATAAATTTATGGCTGCATTTTTAAAAGGGGTAATGGTTATAGTATTACCAGCTACAACACCCGGCGAAAATGCAAGCGTACTTTTGTTGTAAATTTTTGTTTGTTGCCCGCCATTATCATAATCATCTATATACTCGGTAAAGTTTTTTACTTTATTATTGCTTAAAGCAATATTGCCTGCAATGCTTATTGCTCTTGTAAAAGTATAAGTAGCCTGTAACTCAATGCCCATGCGGTAACTGTTAGGTATATTGGTACGGGTGTAAGCGCCTACATCATTTATTTTGCCGGTTAATACCAGTTGATTTTTGTAGTGCATAAAATAAAAAGTAGCACCATAATTGTATGCAGGCTTTTTTCTTTCAATACCCATTTCAAAATCATTTAAGTGCTCTGTTTTGGGTTGTTCGTGTAATGCTGCTTCAAAATCATCTCTGTTAGGTTCTTTGGCTGCTCTTGCATAACTAATGTACCATTGCCAACTATTTTTGTTGTAAGTAACACCAATTTTTGGGTTAATAAAATTATAGGCCTTAGTGATGCTAAGTATGGGGTTATCTCTAAAGCCATTTATGGTGTAATGTATATTTCTGTATTGCACATCTGCAAAACCTTGCCAGTAATTATTAAGTTGTTGAGTCCATTTACTATAAATACTAAAATCTTTTTTTGTAGCCGGTACATAATACCATTTGTAATTTTTGGGTACGGCAGCTTGTACAGCAGCCCAAATAATTTCACCAAAGTGTTTGCCATCGTATTTGTTGTAGCCACCACCAAAAGTAATTTGTGTTTTTCTTTTTGTATTGCAAAGAAAAGATGGTGCCATAGAAATTATTATCAAGCCAAAGCCTTCTTACTAAATCTGTCTTTGTTATGATAGTTGTGCCATCTGTAAAATTTGCCAACCTATACTCGGCCAATTTTTCGTCGGCTTTATATTGTTCATAATATCCTTTTCCTTTTGTAAAAAACAGTGCAATATTTCCTTTCCAAAAATTATTTAGTTTACGATTGTAAAAAAGCTGGTAGTGCGTTTGTGTATAGTTATCTACCTCGTTTTCGTAAGGTGTACCTTGCTTCTCTGTTCCGCTGGGGTTGTATGTTCTGGCAGTATCTAATAAATACGCTGCAACACCGTTCCATGCCTGATACGTTTTTTCTTTTCCCGAAAATATATTTAAGCGTATAGAGTTTTTTCCGGTTGTATATGCAGCACTTATGTAGCCCGATTTTAAATAGCTGCTGGCTCGGTCAATATAGCCATCACTAACAATGCTGCTTATTCTTCCATCAACAGTAAAATATTTTCCAAGCAAGCCTGTTCCAAATTTTATGGTGTTTTTCAGGGTTTTAAAACTGCCAAAACTATTGTTTAGCTCGGCATATTTTTCTTTATTTAATTCGTTGGTACTTAAATTTATGCTGCCACCAAAAGCACCTGCACCATTACTGCTTGTACCTACGCCCCGTTGTATTTGAACGGTATTTATAGATGAGGAAAAATCGGGCAAGTCCACAAAAAAAGTTCCCTGACTTTCGGCATCGTTATAAGGTATGCCGTTAAGTGTAACATTAATTCTGGAGGCATCTGTGCCTCTTAATCGTATGCCGGTATATCCTACAGCATTGCCTGCATCTGAGTTTACAACTATTGATGGAGTTTGGTTTAAAAGAAAAGGCAAGTCTTGCCCTAAATTATTTTTTTGAATTTCTTTTTGGGTAATAGTTGTTTTTGCAAACGGGCTTTTATCGGCTGCTCTTATGGCGGTAACTTCTACAGGTTGCAGGTAAGTAGTATCATTAAATATTTTTGTTTGTGCAGTAGTGCATAAAGTAAAGGTGCACAATGCCCAAAGGGTCATTATTTTTTCATTACATTAAACGTTGTGCAAAATTTCGGTTGCGTACTCTAACCAAAATATACCAGAAATATGTTCATTTCTCCCTCCGCAGGCATTATCCTGTTCAGGTTTATCGGGTGTAATCTCAGCTTTGTAATGAAGCACCCCGGAAATTTTGCGATTATTTAAAACTTGATGCAACAAAGGTAAACTATTTGTTACTTTATAAAGTATAAAACTAATTAACATGAAAAAAATACTGATTGCAATATGCATTGTATTGGGTTTAACTGCATCTGCCCAGGAAAAAGTAAATGAAGTAAGAACCGTAAATGAAAATTTTACCAGCATTAGTGCAAGCGATGGGGTAGAGTTGGTATTAACGCAGGCAGATGCCGTATCTGTGCATGCAGGCGCTGCCCAACAAAAATACTTGGAGCATTTAAAAACTGTTGTTGAAAATGGAGTGCTTAAAATTTATTACGATGATAAGAACTGGGCAAAAGGCAGCGGCAGAAAATTGCTTAAAGTAGAAGTTAGCCTGCCAAAGCTTACCAAACTTGTAATAAATGACGGATCTACAGCTATTAATACAAACCAATTTGATGCAGACGATATTCAAATTCAATGCAACGACGGCTCTACCGTTAAGCTAAAAAACTTTAATGCAAACACTTTATCTGCGCTGGTAAAAGATGGCTCTACCATGCTGTTAAAGGGCAAAACAACTAAGTTAAATGTAGAGGTAAAGGATGGCTCATCTTTTAATGGAGATGAGTTTGTAACCGAAGTTTGCGATGCCAATGCAAACGATGGATCGTCTGTTAAATTAAATGTAACAAAAGAGTTAACTGCAACGGCACACGATGGCAGCTCTATCCAATATGAAGGTAGCCCCGCCATTAAAAAAACAACTGCTAAAGATGGCAGCTCAATAAAAAAGAGTTGATGTAAGCCAATGCCACCATGGCTTTAGAGCAATAAGCTAATTTTAAACAGCTTATTATTTGGCAACTACTTCGTAAAGCATTACTTTTGCACTGCGAAGTAGAGCAGCGGTAGCTCGTCGGGCTCATAACCCGAAGGTCCTTGGTTCGATCCCAAGCTTCGCAACTAATTTGGCTCCCAAACGAGCCTTTTTTTATTCTTAGCCGAATGTTTCAGTGCTAAAGAATTTGATTACCTACTTCAATTCTTACTGCTTTTTGCATTCCCGGCTATCAACTAAGCCAATTAATGAAATCAGGTTTTGTAAACATATTTGGTAAGCCTAACGCAGGCAAAAGCACGCTGTTAAATGCATTAATAGGTGAGAAGCTGGCTATTGTATCGCATAAAGTGCAAACCACAAGGCATCGCATTAAAGGCATTTTATCAACTAAAGAGTATCAAATTATTTTTAGTGATACACCCGGTATTATTGAGCCCAAATACAAATTGCACGAAAAAATGATGCAGGCTGTAAAAGGCAGTTTAGAAGATGCAGATGTAGCTTTACTGATAACCGATATTAACGAAGCACCGGAGGAAAGCCATCAAATATTTTCGGCATTAAAACTAAAAGTACCGGCAATTGTTGTTTTAAATAAAGCAGATAAAGTAAGCGAAGACCAACAAAAACTGGTTGTTGATTTTTACAGAAAACAATCGTACTGCAAGGATATTACCATACTATCTGCCCTAAAGAAAAAAGGGCTGGACTTCTTACTAAAAAACATACTTAAATTTTTACCCGAAGGGCAGCCTTTTTACGAAGGAGATGATTTAAGCGATATGCCTACCAAGTTTTTTGTTGGCGAAATGGTACGGGAAAAAATATTTGAATTGTTTGGAGATGAAATACCCTACCATACAACCGTTGTTGTGCAGGAGTTTACCGAAAAAACAACCCTTATAAAAATTCGGGCCGAAATAATTGTACAAAGAGAAACCCAAAAAGGTATTATCTTAGGAGAAGGCGGCAGTATGATAAAAAAGATAGGCACCAATGCCCGAAAAGATATAGAAGCATTTTTAGGCAGTAAAGTGTTTTTGGAATTATTTGTAAAAGTAAGGCCAAAGTGGAGAGATAACGATATGCAGTTAAGGGAGTATGGGTATTAAATAATTAGAAATTAGTAATTGGGAGTAAATAATGTTGTTAAATACAAAAAAATTCCTAATTCTTAATTCTTAATTCCTAATTAAAAATTATGAGTTTCACAGTAGCTATAACAGGCAGGCCTAATGTAGGCAAAAGCACATTTTTTAATCGTATGCTGGAGCAGCGTAAAGCCATTGTAGATGATATAAGCGGCGTTACCCGAGACAGGCAATACGGCGTAGCCGAATGGGCAGGCAAGCAATTTAATGTAATTGATACAGGCGGTTTTGTAAGCGGAAGCGATGATGTTTTTGAAAAAGAAATTGCCAAACAGGTAATGATTGCTGTAGAAGAAGCCAATGCTGTAATTTTTATGGTAGATGCGGCAACCGGCATTACCGAGTTAGACGAAAACATGGCCCACATGTTGCGCCGCAGTAAAGAGCCTGTTTTTTTAGTAGTAAATAAAGTAGATAATCATGATAGGTTGTTAGAAGCCAGCGAATTTTACAGCCTTGGGTTTGAGCATATCTTTTTTGTATCCAGTATTAGCGGAAATGTTGGTAAATCCTCTTTACTAAATGCATTGATCGGTACCGAAAGAACCATTGTAAGCGATATAGCCGGCACAACAAGAGATACCATTCATACCCATTACAATTTATTTAATAAAGATTTTGTACTGATAGATACTGCCGGTATTCGCCGAAAAAATAAAGTAAACGAAGATTTAGAATTTTACTCGGTAATACGTGCTATAAAAGCGTTGGATGAGGCAGATGTTTGTATGTTACTGATAGATGCCGGCAAAGGTATTACCGCACAAGATTTGGCCATATATTCGCTTGCCGAAAAAAAAGGCAAAGGTCTTGTAGTATTGGTAAACAAATGGGATTTGGTAGAAGATAAAAAAACAAACACAGCCCGTGATTACGAAAAAGAATTAAAACAACGGCTGGCGCCCTTTAACGATGTGCCCGTTATTTTTATTTCGGTAACCGAAAAGCAACGTATTTTCAAAGTATAGAAGCAGCATTGCAAGTGTACGAAAACAGGATGCAAAAAATACCTACTTCTAAACTAAACGATATTTTACTAAAAGCAATTGAATCGTACAATCCGCCGGTAGTAAGAGGCAATGTGGTAAAAATAAAATACATAACGCAATTGCCGGTGCATACACCAACGTTTGCATTTTTCTGTAACTATCCCGACGATATTAAAACACCCTATAAAAATTATCTGGAAAACCAGTTACGGGAAAAGTTTAACCTTAAAGGGGTGCCTATTCGTATATTTTTTAGAAAGAAGTAGTAGGTAGTTAGTAGTTAGTAGTTAGTAGTTAATAGTTGAAAAAAATACTGAGTAACAAGTTACCTCTAAACCTCTAAATCAAAAAAAATACTTGCACATATCAAAAAAACACCTTAATTTTGCACCCAATTAAAAAAACTTAAAAAAAATACAATGAAAAAATTACTTGCAATTGTTGCTGTAGCTGGCGTTTTCGCAGCTTGTAACCCTACGGATGATGCTGCTAAAGCTGCTGAACAAGCAACTGCCGATTCTTTAAAGAAAGTACAAGTTGAAGATTCTATTAAAGCTGCTGCTGCAGCTCCTGTGGCTGCTGCTACCGATAGCTTAAAAGCTAAAGTTGACGCTGCTACTGATTCTTTAAAAGCTAAAGTTGAAGGTGCTGCAAAAAAGGTTGAAGGCGCTGCTAAAAAGTAGAAGAAGCTGTTAAGCACTAATATTTCATTGTAGTTAATTATACTACACTATATTTAAATCCCTGCACTTTACCGTGTGGGGATTTTTCTTTTTGCAACCTCTCTCCCAAGTCAAATGTATAGTCATAGCCGGAAAATAAGCTTAAGTGGAGCTTTGCCACCGGGGAAAACACAAGCCAATATCACCTTATACGTAGGTATTTTACAACTTTAATCCACACATAACCCAGTTCTTATAGGGGAGGTTTATCACTGGGTTAATACTGGGTTATCATTGGGTTATCACTGGGTTAACTTATTAATAGCAGTAAGGTAGTAACCTTGTCTTGGTTATATCTTAGAGTACAAACCGAGGCTGTGTTTTCCGTGATCTGCAACATATTAATCTCGTTGCCAGAGCCCGTGTCTTCACGAGCCTGATTTATTAGTTTTAATTTGTACTTTTTTAGGAGGAGTTGATGCCAAACAGGTGCTGGGGAAAAAGCATTATTTTTTTTGCACATGTTTAAAAATATTTAACAGTTTTTTATTTATTCAAAAATTATCCATTATCTTTCCAATTCGTTTTACCTTAACCTTGTAGAAAAGCAGCCTTATTTTACGATTAATTGACCAACCTTTGCAGTGCAACGGTGGTTGTGGTATGTAAATTATTTAACAAAATAATTCAATATTTAAAGCATGATAAAATATTACACAAGGTTATTTACTCAGTCTTTTTCTATATACAATGCTGTAACTACAGCAGGTACAGCATTAATCCACAAACAAACACAAACAAAAAGCATGAAGAAAATTTACGTATTGCTCATTGCAATGATGACATTAGTAGTGAGTAGTTTTGCACAGGTGACGCTTACAGCTACAGCTGGCACACCTGCTGGATCGTTTACCACATTAAAAGGAGCATTTGATGCCATTAATGCAGGTACACACCAAGGTTCTATTGTAATTAACATTAATGCTAATACAGCCGAAACTGCTCCTTGTGTATTAAACTCAACGGGTGCTGGCGCAGCAATTTACACAGACGTATTAATTAAACCGACAGCTACTGCTACTATTTCAGGTGCAACTACAACTGGTAGAGGCTTAATTGAATTAAATGGTGCAGACAATATAACCATTGATGGTGCAATTGCCGTTGGTGGTACTACAAGAGACTTAACTATTACAAATACGGCTGTCAATACAGTAGCCTATTGTATGGCAATTCGTATAGCAGTGGCAACAACAATTGTTACCTCTGCTAATGGTAATACTATAAAGAATTGTATTACTAATGGAAATGCAACAGGAAGAAATATAGCAGCTGCAACATCAACTACAGGAAGTGAAGCTGCATCTTACGGTATATATGCTGGTGGTGGAGCTTCTACTGTTTCGGCAACTACTGCACCTAGTGCAATTGCTTCCGTAGCTACAGTTGCTGGTTCTGGCGCCACAATGAATAGCTTAACAATAAGTAATAATTTAGTTAATGCATGTGCAAGAGGCATTTCTGTACAAGCAAGTGCAATTACAGTAATTGATAATCTTACTATAAATAACAATACCGTTGGAGATGCTACAGCAGGTAGTACAACCACTGTTTATCGTACCGGTATAACTGCACAAGGCTTTACCGCAGCTTTAATAGCTGGTAATACTATTCGTAATATTGAATGGTTTGTAGGTACCTCTTCACCTGCATTGTCTATTGGAGATATTTCTGCTGCAGGTACTAACGCTGTAATTGAAAACAATATTATTACGCATAAAGTAGCTTCGAACACTGGTACTTTCGGTGCATACGGTATAAATATAGCTGCAGGTAATGGAGCTACAGTGAGAAATAATTTTGTAAGCGATGTTACCGGCGATATGACTGGTGGATCTGCCTTTTCCACTACTTTTGGAATTTTTGGAATAAGAGTAGCAGCAGGTTTAAATCACAAAATATATCATAACTCTGTAAATCTTTATGGATTAAGAACAGGTACAGCAGCTGCAACTTTGCTTACAGCGGCTTTCGGTATTACAGGTACTGGTTTAACAGGTTGTGATGTTCGTAATAATATTTTTTCAAACACCATTACTGGTGGTACTACAAGTATTGCAAACGTAAGTATGTATTTGCCAAGTGGGGGTACATCGGCAATGAATTTGACACTAAATAATAATGCTTACTACTCTGGTAGCTCTACAACAAGCGATGGAATATGCCATGCTGGAGTTACATACACTAACCCTAATACTGCAACAGCAGGTCTTTTTTTAGCGGTAAATTTTTCGGCAGGGGTAATAACACCTGCAACAAATTTAAGAAGTTACACAAGTACGTTATCCGCTGGTGGTACAAATGATAATGCATCATATGCATCTGTAAATGCAGCACCTTATATAAGTTCAACTAATTTGCATTTGAATATAGGTAGTGGAGAAATTTCAAATGTTGAGTCGAAAGGAGCAGGTGTTGGAGTAACGTTAGATATAGATGGTGATGCCCGTGGTGGTGCTCCAGATATGGGTGCAGATGAAATAACTTTAGCAGGGCCAGGTACTTTACAATTTAGTTCGGCTACTTATGGTGGCAATGAAGGTACAACTGTTACTGTTACAGTTTCTAGGGCTGGAGGTTCAACTGGAGCTCTTTCTGTTGATTATGCTACAAGTGATGGAACTGCAATTGCTGGAACAGATTATACTGCGACAAGCGGTACTTTAAACTGGGCTAATGGAGATAATGCAGCTAAAACATTCACTGTTTCACTCACTACTGATGCAGTGTCGGATCCTAGCGAAACAGTTAATTTAACTCTTTCAAATGTAGTTGGTACAACCATTACGGGTACAAACCCTGCTGTTTTAACAATTGGAGATGTGGCTCCTCCTTTCAATGGTGTTTATACCGTTGGTTCTGGTGGTAATTATCCTTCATTAACAAATACTGGTGGGATATTTGAAGCAATTAACTTGGCAGGTGCATCTGGAAGTGTTACGATTAACATTATATCTGATTTAACAGGCGAAACAGGTGCTGTTGCCCTAAATCCTATTGCAGGTAATCAACCTGTATTAATTCAACCTAGTGGTGCACCAAGAACTATTTCTGGTATTGCACCAGTGGCTGTAATTCGGATTAATGGTACAGATAATGTAACAATTAATGGATCAACAACAGGTGCTACAGCAGCTACTTGCTTAGTTGGGGGTAATGCAGCATTAAGAGAATTAACTATTCAAAATTTAAGCACATCTACTAGTTCTGGTGTAATTCATATTGGTTCTGCCACAGAGGGTAGTATTAACAATGTAGTTAAAAACGTAATCGCAATTGGTACGGTAACAGGTAGTGAACCTCAAACACTTTCTGGTATAACTACTGGAGCTGCAACTCCTGGTACAGTTGCTTTATTTGCAAACAATAACAATAGGATAGAAAATTGTAGTATTCAAAGAACTCTCTTTGGAATAGCCTCTTTAGGTGTAGCTTCCGCTACTTTAAATTTAGGAACGGTTATTACTCAAAATGATTTAAGTGGCTCAGGCGTTAACAGAGTAAAAAGAGTTGGTATTTATGTGATCTTTGAAAATGGCACACAAATCACAAAAAAATAGTGTTGGCGGTATTAATAATAGTGGTGAAAGTGCAGATGCCGTTGGGATAGCCGCAGGTATTCAATCCATAACAACCTCTACAACTACAGGTGGTGGTGTTATAAATGCAGTAATATCTGGCAATAAAATAAATGGAGTTAGTCAAGATGCAACTTTTTCAGCAGCAGGTATTATAGTTGCAGGTATTACTGGGCAAACAAATACCATTAGTAATAATATGATTACAGGAGTAATAAGCGATGGTGATAGTGGTGATTTTTCTACAGGTATTTTTGTTACTGGTGTTATAGGATCGATTACAAATGTTTACAATAACTCTATTTCAATGACAGGCGATAGAAGTTTATTACTTACACCATCAACAGCAATGTACCCTAGTTACGGTATTGCCATTACAGGTACTGACCCAACGGTAGATATAAAAAATAATATCGTTTACACAACGCAAACAGCTTCGGGAGGTGGAGTAGATGCAAAAAGTTATGCAATTGGTATGACAAGCACAACGTTCGTAAATCTTACTAATAATTATAACAACTATTGGAGTACTGGAGCAAATGATGGTGGTTTCCGTACAGGTTCTTTAGACCCTGCATTAGGTACAGATTATTCAACCGTTGCATTATTTGCAACAGCAGTTGGAGATGAAGCTAATTCTGTGGAAGTTTTACCAGCTTTTGTTAGCGATTTAACAGATTTACACTTAAACCCTGCTGCAAGCTGTTTAACAATAGGCAAGGGAGTTAATTTACCAAGTGTTACTACAGACTTTGATTGTAATTCTCGTAATACATTACCATTTATGGGTGCTCATGAGGCTTATGAGCCAAGTGGTGCAACTACGGCTTTATATGTAACCACACCTTACAACAGATAGAACATATTTAATAAATGGCGCTACTGATTACTTGAAAAATTGCGAATTAATTAATACAATTACGCCATCAGGAGGTAGTCCTATAGCAGGTTTGGTTAACTCCAAAGTTACTATAGACGCTACAGTTCAGACATATAACACAGAGCCATATGTTCAGCGTCATTATGATATTGAACCAGCAAGTAATGCAGCAACAGCAACAGCAACAGTTAAATTATATTTTACAGATGCTGAATTTGATAACTTTAATAACAACAATCCTGGTTGGTTAGATTTGCCTACAGTTGCTGGTGGTGGTAATGCAGATCCAAATTTACCTAATTTAAAAGTTACACAATACCATGGTACAGGTACTGCACCAGGTAATTATACTGGAGCAGCAGAATACTTAACACCAACTTCTGTAATTTACAATGCTACTGATTTGCGTTGGGAAGTTACTCTTACTGTTACTGGGTTCTCTGGTTTCTATGTGCATACAGGTTCTAGACCTTTACCAATTAGCGTTAACTACCTGCAAGGTGTTAAACAAGGTTCAGTACACAATTTAAATTGGAAAGTAACTTGTACATCATCTCCTACAGCCACTATGATACTTGAGCGTAGTGGAGATAACAGAATATTTACAGCAATTAATAACATTACTGCAGATGCTGTACGTTGTGCTCAACCATTTGATTATGTAGATGCATCACCATTAGTAGGGTTAAACTATTATCGTTTAAAAATAATAGATGCTAATGGTAAAGTAACGTACAGTAATACTATTGCAATGGCTAATACTAAAACAGGTGTAACTATTGTAGGTATAGCACCAAACCCTGTTACAAGTGGTGGTAATGCCATGCTAAGTGTAGCAAGTGCACAAAAAGGCATGTTACGTTTGGTAGTTACCGATGTAACTGGTCGTCAAATTGTAGTGCAATCACAGGCTATTATTGCAGGTAGCAATCAAATACCAATGAATGTTGCAAAATTGGCTGCAGGTACGTATAACATTACAGCTATTACTGATGATGGTAATAGAACAAGTGTACGATTTGTAAAACAATAAGCAAAAAAGATAAAAATCAACATTGAAAAACTAAAGGGTCGCCAACTGGCGACCCTTTTTTATACAAATAATATTTCATTGTTTTATAATATGTACAAAATATAAACTTGGATAATTTTTTTCATTAAAAAATTGTTATTTTTAAAGACAAATTTTAAGCATGAAGAAAATATACTATTCAATCCTTACGGGAGTATTATGTGTTTTTATCTCTCTTACATCAAAATCGCAAGTAACAGTAGCAGGTTCTACTGGTGCAAATGGCACTTATCCCTCACTAACTTTAGCAGGAGGAGCATTTGCTGCCATTAATGCTGCAGGCACACAAGCTGGTAATAATATTACCGTATCTATTACTGCAGATTTATTGACTGAAACAGGAGCCAATCCTTTAAACGCAAGTGATTGGACTACGCTAACCATTAGCCCTAGTGGCGGTGCTATTAGAAATGTTCAGGGTAACGTAAATGGGCCATTAATAGACTTGAATGGAGCAGATAATGTTACAATTGATGGTTTAAATACCGGCGGTAATGCTTTAAATATCGATAATCAAAACGGAGTTAGTGCAAGTACTATACGTTTTATTAATGATGCTTCTAACAATACTTTAATAAGATGTAATATACTAGGTGCAAGTGGTATTACAGCAGGTCCTGCATTAGGTACAATTTATTTTGCTGGAGGTACCACTACTGGAAATGATAATAATGCCATTTCACAATGTATTTTATCAGCTTCGGTAACAGGCACACCACAAAATGCAATTTATTCTTTAGGTACAAGTGCTGCAGTTGATAATAGTAACAACACAATATTCGCTTGTTTAATAAATGATTTTTTAATCCCTCAAATTCTTCTACCGGTGTAAATATAAATTCTTTTAATTCTGGTTGGTTAATCACTACGAATGTGTTTTATCAAACGGCTACTAGAACATCAACTGCGACAGCTAATATACCTTCAGTAATTTTTATAACAAGTGGTAATGGTTACACCATCAGCAATAATATTATTGGTGGCAGTAATACATCTGGTGGTGGCACACCTTGGACTTTTAATGGAGCATTTTCAAATCGTTTTGTTGGTATAAATGTAGCAAGTGCAGTAGGAGCTGCCACAACTATTCAAAACAATACTATTACTAATTTGAGTATATCAACAACTAGTGGAGCAAGCACAGGTAATGGTATTTTTTGTGGTATAAGTGCAAATGGTGCAGGTACATTTAATATAGGTAATGTTACTGGTAATACAATTGGAGCAACTTCTGGAGTTGGTTCTATCACCACTACTGCATCTACAACTGCTGCATTAACTGTTGGTATTAATGTAACCTGCACAGGTTCTACTACTTTATCTAATAATTCTATAGGTTCTATAACCGCAAATGGAAGTGCTGTAACTGTATCTGCAAGTATTACGGGAATACAAATTACGGCTGGAACACCAATAGTTACAAATAATGTAATAGGTAGTACAACTACTGCAAATAGTATTAATTCTGCCACAGTCTCAACAACTGGTACCAATTAATTAATGGTATTAACATATCAGCCGGAGTAACAGTACCAACTACAATTACTGGAAATACAATAGCAAACTTGAATCAAAATGGCACAACATCAGGTGCAGTTTGTAGGGGAATTATTTATGCTGGTACAGGGTTTGCAACTATTTCTAATAATATTGTACGTGATATTTCTGGTGCAACAGCTAATACTACTTTAGCAGGAGGAGCAACTGCTGTTCAAGGAATTTGTTATACAGGAACATCTCCAGCAGGGGCTACTGTTAGTAATAATGAAATTTATACTATTAGGGCTACAAATGCAAATGCGGTAGCAACAACAGCTTTGGCAATTGGATATTCTAATCCTTCGAGTGGACGAATTTTAAGAACAGAATTTATGATATTCGAAATGCCTCTACTATGACCACCGCTACAACACCACCTGTTGCAGCAGGTATTATGCTTAGAGCTGCACCAGATTTTATGGAGGTTAGTAACAATATGATTTCGTTAGGTAATGCCCAAACAACCAATACAGAATTTATAGGTATATGGAATAGTTTTCTACTTCAGCAACTGCTAGAATTTATTACAATACGGTAAGAATTGAAGGAACAGGAGCATCTGGGGCCTTACCAACATTTGCTTTTTTAAGAGGCTCAAATGCTGTACCATCAGCCATTGTAACACCAGTCGATATAAAAAATAATATTTTTGATAATTCACGTACAGGGGGGCAGGTAGTTTTCATTATGCAATTGGTAATGTAAATACAGTGCCAGCAACAGGTTGGGCTGCTGGTGCATCTAACAACAACGTATTAAATGCGAACGCTTCGACTATTGGATTTTGGACTACAGCACAAACATTTGCAGGATGGAGAACAGCTTCTGCTAGTGACGCACTTTCTATATCTGGTGTTACTGTAACTTATGCAAATACAACAACTGGCGATTTACATTTAAATTTAGGGGTAACGCCAACACAAATTGAAAGTGGTGGGGTAGCCATTGCAGGCATTACAGATGATTATGATAATCAAACAAGGCCAGGGCCAACAGGTTCGGTAAATGGTGGAGCTACTGCACCTGATATGGGTGCAGATGAATTTGATGGAGTTCCGTTAGATTTATTTGTACCTACAATAACATATACTCCTATAAATCAAGTAAATCCTTGCGCCAGTATTGCACCAAGTTTAAGTGCAACAATTACGGATGCCTCTGGAATTAATGTAACAGCAGGAACAAAACCTAGATTGTATTATAAAAAATCTGTTGATGCTAATACTTATGCTGGTAATACAAATGCTGATAATGGCTGGAAATATGTAGAAGCTACTAATAGCAGCAGTCCGTTTAGTTTTACATTAAATTATGCATTATTACAAACAGCAGTAGCAACAGGCGACAACATTCAATATTTTGTTGTTGCACAAGATTTGGCTACTACTCCTAATGTAGCTATTAATAGTGGTGTATTTACGCTAACTCCAAGTAGTGTTGCATTAACAGCAGCAGCATTTCCAATTACGGGTACAATTAATAATTATACCATTACAGCACCGTTGGCAACCAATGTTACTATTGGTGCTGCTGGTGATTACCCTTCGTTAACTGGTGCTGGAGGCTTGTTTAGCTTTATTAATAATAGAGGTATTGGGGCAAATGTAGTAGCTAATATTATAGATGCAAGTGTTACCGAAACTGGAGCTGTAGTATTAAATCAAATGGGGCAAGATTGTGGCGGACCATACACCCTAACCGTTAAACCAAATGCACCAGGTACAGTTCTTACAGGATCTTTAACAAGTGCATTGATAAAGATTAATAGTAGCAATGTAATTATTGATGGCTCAAGCAACGGTACTACAAGCAGAGATTTAACAATTACCAATAGATCTACAACAACGCCTTCGGTAATTTTAATAGGTTCAACTGGTGTAAGACCAGTTATTAATACTACGGTAAAAAACACTGTTATTATTAATGGCGCAAATACGGCATCGGCGGTTATAGTGTCTGCTGGTACAACAGCTGGTAACCCTGGTTATTTTAATAATATAACTATTCAAAATAATAGTATACAAAGAGCATATATTGGAATTTTTTCAACAGCTATTCCATTAGCAGGTAACGGTAGTGGTTTATTAGTTACAGGTAATGCTTTAAGTACAACCGGTGCTAATTCAATTAGATTGGTAGGGGTTTATGCTCAGGGTATAGATGGGGCAACTATATCTAATAATGATATAGGAAATTTTGCAAACACTTTAGATGCATCCAACATTACAGGCGTTTGGTTAGCCACTGGTACTGTAAATACAACTGTATCTGGAAATACTATATATAGTATTAGTGGAACAACCGGAGCACCTAGAGGTATTGTTATTTCATCAGGTAATACTAACTCAGGTTTAAACATAACTGGAAATCTTATAAGACAAATTTCCACTTCGGCTACGCCAACAACAACTGGTATATTTTTGCTTGGTTCAACTGGTGGGGTACAAATACAAAAAAATAATATTACTGATATTAAAAATACAAATGCCGGCGGTTTTGGCTGTAATGGAATTCAATTAGCATCTACTTTAACTGCAGCTAATGTAAATGTAAACAATAACTTTATTTCCGATGTGGCAGCTTTAGGCTTTGCTGGTACTACAAGTGCAGATAATGGATACGGAATTATAGCTGAAACTGGTGGAGGTTATAATATTGATTTTAATAGTATTAATATGGGCACTAATCAAACCGATGTAACAGGCTTGCCTTCTGCAATTAATATTACATCGGGCATTACAACAGCAGCTTCTGTAAATATTCGTAATAATATATTTGCTAATAACCAAACTACTGGTACAGAACGTTATAGTATAATTAGTACTGCAGCTAATACTGTTTTTGGTACAATAGATTATAACGATTATTATACAACAGCTACAAATCTTGGATTTATTGGAAGCAACAGAGCAACTCTTGCAGATATTCAAACAGGTTTTGGAGGTAATGTAAATTCATTAAATTTATTACCAGTATTTGTAAGCCCAATTAACTTGCATTTAGATTCTGCTGTTAACTGTGCCTTAAATGGCAAAGGAATACATATTCCAACAATAACCACTGATATTGATAATAACACAAGAGACAACCCTAACCCGGATATGGGTGCAGATGAATTTACATCGGCTAACCTTGTTGCTTTATCTGGTACACCTGGTGTAACAACTTGCGAAAGTAAAACCATTAACCCAACGGGTACTCTGTTTGTTGATGCTAGTTGCAATCGTATTGCCAGGGTTGTGCCAAGCGGAGCATCTCCTGTAAGCGGTGTTGTAAATACTTGTATTTATGTTGAAACGCTGCCATCTCCATTGCCAATATATAATGCAGAGCCATATTTGCCTGTACATTATGATGTTACGCCGGCTACCAACCCATTAACATCTACCGGCACAATTACATTATATTTTTACAGTCAGACTTTGATAATTATAATCTAAACAATGGAGTTTGGCCAGATTTGCCAAATTTACCTGGCGATGCTGCCGGTATAGCTAATTTGCGTATTACCCAATACCATGGTAGTGCTACACCTCCGGGAGGTTGGCCGGCTAACCCATCTTTACCAAACCAATATAGTGCAGGTACAAATACATATATTAATCCTGATGACGCTAATATAGTTTGGAATGTTGTAAACAATTATTGGGAAGTAACATTTAATGTAACCGGCTTCAGCGGATTTTATGTACATACCAATCCTAGTTTCCCATTACCAATAGTAGTTAACTACTTACAAGGTACCAAGCAAGGTAGCAGCCACAATTTAAATTGGAAAGTAACTTGTGCAAGTTCATCAAGTGCTACCATGGTATTAGAGCGTAGTGCAGATAACAGAAGCTTTACAGCTATTAATACTGTAACAGCCGATGCGTTGCGTTGTGCTCAACCATTTAACTACGTGGATGCAAGTCCGTTAGCAGGTGTTAACTATTACCGTTTACGCATTACCGATGCAAATGGCAAAGTAACCTACAGTAATACCATTGCTTTAGTAAACAAGTTAAGCGGTGTAGAAATAGTAGGCATAGCGCCCAACCCTGTAACAAGTGCAGGAGCCGCTACGTTAAATGTAGCCAGTGCCCAACAGGGCACATTAAAAATTGTTACAGATTTAGCCGGCCGTCAATTAATAACTCAAACCGAAAAGATAATTGCAGGCAGCAATCAAATACCAATGAACTTTGCTAAATTAAGTGGTGGTAGTTACCAGGTAACTGCTATAACCGAAGATGGTAAAGCCACCAGTGTACGATTTGTAAAACAATAATTTCTTAGCCGTGGTTCATGGCACACGAAATATTTGCAATAAAAAGAGGCTGCTCATTTGGGCAGCCTTTTGTAGTATGGGTATGATAGACAGAGTCTATCAACCAATGCGTCCTCGTCGGAGACGAGGATGTAAGAGGCACACAAACATATATAATATAAGCGGCTACTCATTGAGTAGCCGCTTTGGTTTAGTAGAATAATCCTTGTTTAATTGTAGAATTAATATTGCCTGTTTGTAGAACAATATTGCAGCATTATTTAATGTGTGAAAAATGAAAAAATAATTAATTGCATAATTAATTTTATGTAGTAAATATGTGCTATTTTGAACAAATAAATTTAAACTAAGCATGAAGAAAATTTACTTGTTACTTATTGCAATAATAACTTTTGCCATAAGTGGTTTTGCACAAATTACAGTAACCGGCGGAACCGGTGCTGCCGGTACATACACAACACTGGGAGGTGCTATTGTGGCTATTAATGGGGGCGGTGCTTTAACAGCCCCGGTAGTTGTTGATGTGGTTGCCGGGCATAAAGATACCTTAACCGGATCTATTTTATTAACCATGACGGGTACTGCTGCAAACACTATAACTATTCAAAAAGTGGGGCAGGGGCTAATCCAATTATAACATCTTATACGGGCATAGCTGCCGCAACTTCGGGTGTGGCGGTAATAGATGGTATGTTTATTTTACAGGGAAGCGATTATGTAACTATTGATGGAATAGATTTACAGGAAGCTGCGGCAAATACAACTGCAGCTACACAAATGGAAGTAGGATATGGTTTGTTTAAAACAAGCGTAACCGATGGTTGCCAAAATGTAACCATAAAAAATTGTGCTTTTTCATTTGGCCGGGCTTCTACTATAAACGGAGCCTCTTGGACGGGAAGTACAGCAATAGCTTCTGCCAACGCTGTTTGGGGTGCAGTATCTACATTATTAATACCCACTGCTTTAAGTGGTACAAACTCTAATAATACATTTTCATACAATACTATTACCGGAGGCTCTGCCGGTATTCAAGTTATTGGGTATTTATTAGATTTAACAAATGCATTATGCGATCAAAATAATACTATATCGTACAATAGTGTTTTGGATTATGGTAATGCTACTACTAATTCTGTGCATGGAATTATCATTAGTGGGCAGGTTGGTTTTTTAGTAAATAATAATATAGTAGCAAGCTCAAGTACCAGTAAGCATGCAGGTACAATAAACGGTATTTTTAATGCTAACGGAGGTGTTGGTGGAGACGGTATTATTTCGTATAATTTGGTAACGGTGCATGGTGGCGGTACTACAACGCATACACAAGGTATTAGAGTACAGTCCGGCACATCTACAGCAACAATTACTATTGCCAATAATAAGGTGTATAATAGCACTCATACTACTTCTACTACCGGTTCTTTTTTTGGTATTTTAGTAACCGGTAATGCAGGTACATACAACATAATTAACGATACCATCACTAACAATAATATTGTAGGTTCGGCTACCTATTCAGGTATAATATCATTGATAAGTGTTACAACAGGTACACCAACCAATGTAAATATTATGGGCAATAGTATTACCAACAATTCAAATTTAAATGGCACATTAATTACTGCAACAGGTGCTGTTAGGGTTATGGATGTTTCGGTGGGTACAAATGTTTTAATACGTGATAATACAATAGATGGATATACCCGACAAAATAGTGTGAGTACAAGCACAGTAGGAAATCTTGCAGGGATATATTGTGCTGGCGGAGGATCTGCTCAATGTTTTGTAAAACATAATACGGTAAATAATATTGTTTATAACGGTGCTGGTACAGGTTCTCCAATTGTGGGGATTGGTACAGGGGCATCTGCTAATTTAGTGGTAGATAGTAACACGGTAACTAATTTAACCAATAATAAAACAACAGGTACTTCTATTATTTATGGTATATATGACGGTAGTGCAGTACCTATTGCAAATTACAACTATAATGTAGTAAGCAATTTAACAAGTGCCGGGCCAACTACCATCTACGGTATGAATTTTGCTACCGGAGCCTGGTACGAGAACGGTATCTAATAACCTCATTCACACCATTAGTTCAAGTGGCTCTACGGTAACAGGTATGTTGCAATCACAGAGTACGCCAACAATATTCAATAATAAAATATATAATATATCTTCAAGTTCAATTACAAACCCTACCGTTTCTGGTATAACCGTTTCATCTGTATCGGCAACCGGGGCAACTATTTACAATAATTATATTGGCGATTTAAAAGCTCCTTCAGCAACTTCTACATCAGCACTTTCACCATCTGTAAGAGGTATAAATATTTCAGCAGCAACTGCACTTTCCACGTTTAACGTGTATTACAATACCATACATTTAAATGCTTCAAGCTCCGGAACATTATTTGCAACAGCAGGAGTGTTTCATACACAAAATACAACAGCAACTACAGCAGCATTAAATTTAGTTAATAATATAATTGTAAATAACTCAACTCCTGTGGGAACAGGAAATTCTGTGGCTTTTCAACGCTCTGCATCTACTGACTTAAATAACTATGCCACCACTTCCAACAATAATTTATTTTATGCTGGCACACCCGGGGCTAATAATTTAATTTATTTTGATGGTACTATAGGGTATCAAACATTGGCAACATTTCAAGCATTAGTTACAACAAGAGAAACAGCATCCGTTACAGAGAATCCAAACTTTATAAGTTTGGTAGGCTCAAGTGCAGATTTTTGCATCTTAATACTACAAACTGTGCTATGGATGGTAAAGGCATTCCAATTGCAGGAATTACTACCGATTATGATTTGCAAAGCAGGGATGCTGTTGCTCCGGATATGGGAGCAGATGAGTTTACCTCAACCGCTGGCAATACCTTATACAATTCAGTAGGTACTACAGTAACAGATATACGGACTATTACTGCTACAGAAACATATAGAGCAAGTAATTGCGAACGTTTTAATGTATTACAACCTAATGGTGCCAGCCCGGTAAGTGGAAGTGTAACAGCAAGGGTATATAAATACGCTACCGTACAAACTTATAATGCCGAGCCATATGTACAAAGAGTTATAGATATTACTCCTGCTACAAATGCAGCCACGGCTACCGGTAGAGTAACACTTTACTACACACAGCTAGAATTTGATGATTATAATACAGCTAGCGGCGCTTGGCCCGATTTACCAACAGGCGCAGGCGATGCAACGGGTATTGCTAATTTAAGGATAACCAAATATGGAGGTACACCAAACGTTACACCATCATTGCCTAATCAATACAGTGGGGGAGCTAACGAATATATAAACCCGGCAGATGTTGATATAGTTTGGAATGCTACGGATAACAGATGGGAGATTACATTGGATATAACCGGTTTCTCCGGATTTTATATACATACCAATCCAAATTTTGCTTTACCAATAGTAGTAAACTACTTACAAGGTACCAAGCAAGGCGGCAGCCACAATTTAAATTGGAAAGTAACTTGTGCAAGTTCATCAAGTGCTACCATGGTATTAGAGCGTAGTGCAGATAACAGAAACTTTGCCGCCATTAATACTGTAACAGCCGATGCGTTGCGTTGTGCTCAACCATTTAACTACGTGGATGCAAGTCCGTTAGCAGGTGTTAACTATTACCGTTTACGCATTACCGATGCAAATGGTAAAGTAACCTACAGCAACACTATTGCTTTAGTAAACAAACTTAGTGGTGTAGAAATAGTAGGCATAGCGCCCAACCCTGTAACAAGTGCAGGAGCCGCTACGTTAAATGTAGCCAGTGCACAACAGGGAACATTAAAAATTGTTGTTACAGATTTAGCCGGTCGTCAATTAATAACTCAAACCGAGAAGATAATTGCAGGCAGCAATCAAATACCAATGAACTTTGCTAAATTAAGTGGTGGTAGTTACCAGGTAACTGCTATAACCGAAGATGGTAAAGCAACCAGTGTACGATTTATAAAACAATAATGCGTTAAAGAGATGTCTCTGCCATGGTTTTTGGCACACGAAACATTTACAATAAACAAGAGGCTGCTCATTTGGGCAGCCTCTTGTAGTATGGGTATGATAGACAGAGTTTATCAACCAATGCATCCTCGTCGGAGACGAGGACGTAAGAGGACGCAAGGGGCAAAACCAACAAGTACACCAACAAATACAAGTAGCTAAGTGCCATAAACATACGCTGTGCGGTTGTTAAGGCATGATTATTGTACTAAAATTACCTATATAGATGAGTAAAGAATGTACGCCCACAAAACAAATATCAATAAATTAATTTTATTTTAAATATTTACTCAGCTCTGTTTTTAGCAATTTGTGCAAATCTTTACACAGAATTAATATGCAGCATACTAACCATTTTTAATAATAACCTAACTTGCATGTAGTTATTAAATTCATTTTGTTTAGTACCTTTATGTAAGTTATTTATACAATTTTTAATCACATTTTTTTGCATAGCAAAGTGATATTTTATTTAAAACCATTTTAATATTTTAAGCATGAAAAAAGTTTATTTTTTATTACTGTTAGTGTTGGGAAGCATGGGTGTTTGGGGGCAAGTGTTAACTGAAAATTTTAGTTATACTGCCGGACAACCTATAACCGCAAATGGTTGGACTGCACATAATGCAGCCGGAACAAATGCAATTACTGTTACTTCACCGGGTTTAACTTATGCAGGGCATCCGGGTTCGGGAGTTGGTAATGCAGTAACGATGACTACAACTGGCGAAGATGATAATAAAGCTTTATCGAGTGCAATAACTACAGGTAGTGCATATACTTCATTTTTAGTAAATGTAAGTGCAGCCCAAGCCACCGGAGATTATTTTGTGGGCCTTCTTGCAACTACATCTACTTTTCCTATTAGAATCTATGCAAAATCAACAACCGGAGGTTTTTCTTTGGGATTAGTAAGAATGGCGCTGCAGGAATCAGTTATGAAACAACTGTAAGAACATTTGGTACTACGTATTTTATTGTAGCAAATTATATATACAATACAGGTACAGCTACAGACGATGTAGTGAATTTATGGGTTAATCCTACCCTAGGTGCAGCTGAGCCTGCAGCAACCATTGCCAATGTAGGTGCTACCGGAGCAGATTTAGCTACAATTATAGCATTTTATTTGCGTCAAGGTGCCGCAGCAAACGCACCAACGCAACAAGTAGATGCAATTTTAGTTGGTACTACTTGGGCACAGGTTACCCCACTAGCAGGTGGCCCAACAATTTCTGTAACTCCTTCAACACTTACTGGTTTTACTGCCTTATCAGGCGTACCTACTGCCGAGCAAACTTATACGGTTGATGGTGCAAGCCTAACTAATGATATTGTAATTACACCGCCTGTTGGGTTCGAAATAGCAACTGTAACTGGCGGACCTTATACAGTAAACCCTAGCTTTATTACTTTAACACAATCTGGTGGAACGGTTCCATCTACCACAATATACGTACGTATGAACTCTACTACAGTAGGGACAAATACAGGTAATATAACACATACAAGTGCAGGCTCTAATAATCCAAATGTTTCGTTAACCGGTAGTGTTATTACTACCGAACCAACGGTACAAAGTGCAATTACTATTCCTGTACCAACCGTTACTACAAACAGTATGGTGGTAAATTTTGGTGGAGGCGATGGTGCAAAACGTATTTTAGTTGCAAGATCGGGCTCTGCCGTAAACAGTGACCCTGTTGATGGAACAACCTATACTGCAAACTCAATATTTGGAGCCGGTACTCAAATTGGTACAGGTAATTATGTAGTATATACTGGTACAGGTAACACTGTTACTGTAACAGGGTTAGCTCCAACAACCACTTACCATTTTGCCGTATATGAATACAATGATGTAAACACCGCTGGTGCAGAAAATTATTTAACTGTAGCACCAGGTTTAGGAAATGCAACAACTTTATCTACCGATGGCGACTTTAGATCAATAGCTACAGGCAACTGGAGCGATATTGCTATTTGGCAAGAAAGAGTAGCTAATAATTGGGTAGCAGCTACCACTGCACCTTTGGCAACTACAAATGTTTATATTCAGGCCGCACATACTGTAACAGTTGATATAGCCACAGCTACATGTAATGATTTACACATAAATGCTGCTGCTTCATCTGTTTTAGCCATTGGCACAAATACGGTTGAAGTAAATGGTAAGCTTAGAGCTTATACCGGAACAGCTGTTATTGCTACAGGACCTGATGGAACATTTTATACCGGCCAAACAAGTACTACCGGTGTTGGTAGCTCATGTATAACATCAACTGCAGGTAGTGGTAAAATGAAAGTTGTGGGTAATACCAGAACTTTACAGCTACAGGCGAATGGGGTAATAATCCTCCGGGATGGGATATTGAATTTGCACCTGCTGCAGGGCAAATACTAACCATGCAAACAGGCTTTAAAGCAGCAAATATTACAGTGGCATCTGGTACGTTGCTTAATACCAATACAGATTTAAGGCCAGATGGTGGTGGAGCAGGCTTGGGCTCAGTAACCGTTAAAAGCGGTGCAACATTACAGTTTTCAAATATTTTAATTAGTATACAACGAGTAGGAACTGGTAGTGGTACATCGCATTTTGGAACATTAACTGTAGAGGCCGGAGGTATTATGGAATTTTCTGGTACCAGTAGCCCGGTTATAGGTGCTGCAACATTTGCCTTAAATGGCACTGTAATTTACAGCGGTGCCGGCAATCAAACATTAGCTATTAGAGGAACAAATACCGGAGGTGTACAACCTAATACTTACACAAACCTTACCATTGATGGCGGAGGAAATAAAACTTTGCCTTTCCCTATAGCAATTAATGGTACATTAAATTTAATCTCGGGATATGTAATAAACAATATTACCGATTTACTTACTATGAATTCAGGATCTTCAGCAACAGGAGCTTCTAATTCAAGTTTTGTTAATGGCCCTGTTGCCAAAACAGGTAGTACAAATTTTGAATTTCCGGTAGGTAAAACCGGTACAGGTTATGTGCCTATTTCAATTGGTAATTTAAGTGCCTCCGAAACATTTACTGCGGAGTATATAAGAGCAGATGCTTTAGGATTAGGTACAATAACAGCACCTGGTTTAGCAAAGGTTAGCCGTTGCGAATACTGGACCCTTAACAGAACAGGTGCTGCAACCACTGCTGATGTTACCTTACATTGGAGTGCTGTAAACAACTGTGGCGTTTTACCGTATATTGTTCAAATGGCCGATTTAACTGTAGCTCATTTTGACGGAACAAATTGGGATGCTTTTGGCCCTGCCGGCTTAACTACGGGATTACCTGCTGCAGGTACAGTTACTTGGCAAAATGTTAGCACTTTTAGTCCTTTTACCATTGGTAGCATAAGCTTTTTAAATCCATTACCAATAGTAGTAAACTATTTACAAGGCACTAAACAGGGCAGCAGCCATCATTTAAATTGGAAAGTTACTTGCAACAGTACACCAACAGCTACCATGGTATTAGAGCGTAGTGCAGATAACAGAAACTTTGCCGCCATTAATACTGTAACAGCCGATGCGTTGCGTTGTGCACAACCATTTAATTATGTTGATGCAAGTCCGTTAGCAGGCGTTAACTATTATCGTTTACGCATTACCGATGCAAATGGTAAAGTAACGTTTAGTAATACTATTGCTATGGTTAACAAATTAAGCGGTATAGCAATTGTTGGTATAACCAAACCCGGTAACAAGTGCAGGAGCCGCTACATTAAGTGTAGCAAGTGCTCAGCAAGGAACATTGCAACTTTGCGGTTAGCGATATTGCTGGCCGTCGTTTATTAACTCAAACCGAGAAGATAATAGCAGGCAGCAATCAAATACCAATGAACTTTGCTAAATTAAGTGGAGGTAGTTACCAGATAACTGCTATCACCGAAGATGGTAAAGCCACCAGTGTACGTTTTGTAAAACAATAATTTCTTTGCCATGGTTTGTGGCATACGAAACATTTATAATAAAAGTGGCTGCTCAATTGAGCAGCCACTTTTTATTGTATAATTATCAAAGTTTAAGGGATAAATTTCTTAACTAAAACATAGCCTAATATACATAAAAGCAAAAGCAGGATGATGCTAAAATAAACCCAGGGTTCATCTTTAAGCTTTCTTTTTTCTTTTCTGGTTTTCTTTTTTGTATTTGCCTTTGTAAGTCGTGGTTTAATTGGTTAACATAAGCAGACAAATCTTTTTTATTATTAAAACTACTTAAACCTTCTACGGCATCATTTACAAAAGGATCATCTGCCATTTGCTTTTCTACCTCATGGGCCTCGGTATTGGGCAATTGTTTATTTAAATAGTCAAGGAGCTTATCTTGTTCTATTTCTTTGTTTAAATTAGATAATATGTCTTTTAAATTATCGCTCATTTTGTTGTAATCGTTCCATTATCAATTTTAAATTTCTTTTGCCATTTTGTATATGGCTTTTTACCTGCAGCAGGGTATAGGAGGTTTGCTCCGTAATTTCCTGATAACTTTTTTTCTGTAAATAAAACAAAGTTATACATTGCTGTTGTTCGGTGTTTAATTGTTGCAAAGCCATAGCCATATTATCCAAAGCCTTATCTTTTACAATATACTCATTTTTGTCTTCTGCTTCATAAGGTGTAGCTATAAACTGTTCGTTTAGTTCGGTAGTATATTTGCCTTTATCTCTAAGTTTCATCAGGCAATGGTTTTTGGCAACCATGTATAACCAACTTTTAAAATATTCAACTTTATATTTTTGCAATTCGTTAATTGCCTTTAAAAAAACCTGTTGTACACCGTCTTTAGCTTCTTCTTCATTTTTTAAATACTTCATGCAAACACCCAACAATAAAATAGTATAGCGTTGTAATAATATGCCAAGCCACTCATTATTTTTATCGGCATAAAACCGTTCTAATAATTCGTTATCGGTAATAGTATCGTATTTATTGGTTATCAAGTTTAATACAACAATTGTTTTATGCTGATAAGATGTAAACTTAAGCAAATTCCATAATTTAGATGAACAAATAGATGTATGAAATATTTTGTATGCTGCGTTCCTGTAGCACCCGTAAGGTTACTTGCTAATCATAAAGCTGAAATGACAAGCCAATTATTGTTTGGCGAATATTGCATTGTGGAAGAAGAGGATAAATTGGGTTGGGCTAAAATTACTGTAAAGCAGGATGGATATACAGGCTGGTGCCAGCTATCGCATATTACAAACGTAACCGAAAGAGAATATACCGGAGCAAATAATTTTTTGGCAGCCGATTGGATAAATAAGCTGTCGTATAATGGTCAACAGATGTATGTTCCCTTGGGAAGTTTGTTAGTGGCAGATAAAACAAGCAGTAGTTTTTGGCAGCAAAACAAGATTGACTATTTGGGAACAGTATGGAAAGCGGAAGATTTTGAAACCAACGAATCAACAATCAGGCATATTGCATTTAAGGTTATAAACACTCCCTATTTATGGGGTGGCCGATCGGTATTTGGAATTGATTGTAGTGGGTTTACACAATTAGTATATAAATTTTTGGAGATACATTTGTTACGGGATGCTCATTTGCAGGTAACTCAAGGTACAACCGTTGCTTTTTTACAAGAAGCTAAATGCGGTGATCTGGCATTTTTTGATGATGAAAATGGCGCTATCATTCATGTAGGCATTTTACTTAATTCATTTGAAATTATACATGCCTCCGGTAAAGTACGTATTGATAAAATAGATAACGAAGGAATTATTAATAGCGATACCGGGCTACGTACTCAAGCACTCAGGATTATAAAACGCTATTTTTAAGTAACATCATTTTTATCAACAGATAAAGTAGTTGGCTTAATAACAGCGGCATTGTTTTTTGCCGCAGCATTGGTTTTTGGCTTATCTAAAAACAACATTTTAATGGCAATTAAAATTAATAATACTGCAAATATTTTTTTTACGGTATCCTGTGGTAGGCTTAGAGCTACTTTGCTTCCAAAATAGCTGCCAACCAAAAAGCCAACAGCTAAAATAGCTACTACTCTAAAATCAACATGACCTTGTTTGTAATACTGTAATACACCTAAAATACCAACCGGCAGCATGATAAGGCCAAGCGATGTGCCTTGTGCTGTTTTTTGGCTAAAGCCAATAAAATAAACCAATGCAGGCACAATAATTATACCACCACCTACACCAACCATGCCGCCCAGCATACCTGCAGCAATGCCTACCAGTATTATTATTAGTATTGTTTGTGTATCCATTTTTATTTTTTTATGAAACATTAGCTGAATTTTTCGGCATACATATTTATAGCATCGTCAATAATTTTGTAAGCTTTTTCTTTTGATTGAAATTCATCAATTTCAACAACTTTATGTTGCAATACTTTGTATTGTTCAAAAAATTCTTTAACACCGCAATAAAATAGGGCGGTAAATCATTTATACATTTTATATGGTTTACAGCAGGGTCGCTGCTGGCAACAGCAATAATTTTATCATCTACTTCGCCATTGTCAATCATTTGCATATTGCCAATTACTGTAGCTTCTACCAAACAAAGTGGTTGAATACTTTCGCTGCACATTACCAATATATCTAAAGGGTCACCATCATAACCTAAGGTTTGGGGTATAAAGCCGTAGTTAATAGGGTAGTGAAAAGACGAATAAATTACTCTGTCTAATTTTAGTAAGCCGGTAACTTTATCAACTTCGTATTTGGCTTTTGTGCCTTGCGGTATTTCAATTAAGCCATTAACAATTTGCGGAGCTTTTGCTCCGTAATGAGCGCCATGCCATGGATGAAGTGTATGTGTATTCATATTAATTTGTAGCAATTATTTTAAAACCTAAAAGTAGCAGTAATACCCAGTATTACGCTTAACGCAATATAACTTAATGCAGTTAAAGCTTTACCGCTTTGCAGCAATTGTACATTTTCTAATGCAAAGGCACTAAATGTGGTAAAACCTCCACAAATACCTGTAGCTAAAAACAATTTCCAGTTATTATCAAAGCCATTATTTTTAAGCTGAACGCTATAAAAATACCTATAGCAAAACTCCTAAAATATTAACTGTAAAAGTGGCAAACGGAAATGTTTTAGCTGCAAGCAACAAAGAAATAAAATAGCGTACAATTGAACCTAGTGCACCGCCCAGACCAACAAGTAAGACGTTTTTTAACATGCTATTGGTTTTCGTTAAAGGTGTATTTTAAATCTACCTGCCATTTATTATTTTGCCAAACCAGTTTTATTTTTTGTTTTATTTCTTTTTTGTACGAGTTAGAATAGTTGAAAATATGAACACTATCATTTAGTGCAACTATTTCATTCATATTAATATTGGCTTCTTTAAATTTTGCCAGCTCAGCCTTGTCTTTCTTTTCGTACTCTTGTTTAAATCGTTCAAAGTACTGCATATTTGGTCATCTTTTAATAAAAAGGCTCAGCCAGGCCAAATTTATTGTCTAAAATGTTTCTGATAAAGTGGTTGCCACATCGGTATCGGTTGTTGGCACCTGGGTTGATTTGGTAGTGCAGCCAAAAAGCATAATACCGCAAATAAAAAGGGAGAATATTTTATACATACTTAAAGGTAAACATCTTTAAATAAAGCTAATAAAAAAGCATCCATTTTTTATGGATGCTTTTAAAATATATAAACAGGTATTATTTTTTCTCCTTCATGGCATCTTCAAATTCTTTGGCCAATTTCTCAATATTATCCTTATTGTTTTTCATAGTTTCAATAAACTTCTTGGTTTTTTCATCCAGAGAATCAAGCTTTAAATTATTAAGTTTATCAAGCCCTTTTTGTAAGCTATCCGATATGTTTACATTATCTAAATTAACGCCTTCTTTTCCAGCCATATTCATTCCGGTTGATAGTAGGGAGATTTTCCAAACACCGTCTTCTTTTACAAGTTTAAATGTTTGTGTGGTAGTTTTGTCTTTTTCTTTAACATCCACATTTACGCTGGCTTTATCACCTTCAATTTTTTCATCCTTTACAGTAAAAGATACATCTTTAGATTTTTCTATAAACTCATTCTTTAGTTTATCCGTAGCATCTTTTTCATTTCCAAATGTTTTGGCAATGCTTTCTGCCATCTCAAGCATTTGTATATCCGACTTTGTTACAAATTTTTTGATAGATGTTACATCTCCTTTTTTCATGGCATCTAAAAATGCATTTACTGCACCTGATGGGCCCGATGAATTTGTTTTACAACTAAAAAGTACTATTGACAAGGCTAGTACACTTAAAATCTTTTTCATTATTTATTTTTTAAGGTTTATTAATATTATTATGATACAAGGTATAAATATTTATAATATTGGCAATAAAAAAGGCAACTTAAGTTGCCTTTTTTATTATTTTGAAGGTTGAGTTTTCTTTTCTTCTTCCAATTTGTATTCTATCTTTTTTGCATCATCTTTATTATACGCTTTAATAATTTGCTTAACCAGCCTATGACGTACTACATCTTCTTCATCTAATTCAATATGGGCAATGCCATCAATATTCTTTAACAAACGAGTAGCTTTAAACAAACCGCTCTGCTGATTTTTGGGCAAATCTATTTGCGTAGGGTCGCCGGTAATAATAGCTTTGGCATTTGGCCCAATACGTGTTAAAAACATTTTTATTTGCAGGTCATTGGTATTTTGTGCTTCATCTAAAATAATAAAAGCATTATCCAGTGTTCGTCCTCTCATATAAGCAAGTGGCGCTATTTCTATAGCACGGGTTTGCATATAGTAGCCTAATTTATCGGCAGGTATCATATCGTCCAATGCATCGTAAAGCGGACGTAAATACGGATCAATTTTTTCTTTTAAATCGCCGGGCAAAAAACCAAGGCTTTCACCAGCTTCTACTGCAGGCCTTGTTAAAATAATTTTTTAACCACTTTGTTTTTTAATGCTTTTACAGCTAATGCTACAGCAGTATAGGTTTTACCGGTTCCGGCAGGGCCAATAGCAAATAGTATATCATTTTTATCACAAGCCTCAACCATCAATTTTTGGTTGGCAGTTCGGGCTCTTACCGTTTTTCCGTTAGGACCAAATACCAATACATCATTGGGGTTTCTGTCAATAAAATTATCGATGGCCCGTTCATCATCTCCGCCCAATATTTGTTCAAAATAATTGGCGCTCATGTGTCCGTTTCTTTCTAGATACTGGAGAATGAGATCAATCTTTTCCCTTGCTCCATCTATTTGCTCTGGAGCACCGCTTAACTTTATTTGTGTGCCACGGCTTAAAATTTTTAAGAGAGGGAATTTCTTTTTTAAGATGTCTAACTTACCATTGTTAACTCCAAAAAACTCAATAGGGTTAACGGTTTCCAGGTTGATGATAGTCTCTGTCAAAGGCTTTTAATTTTGTTGCTGTTTTTGCGCTAAACATGGCAGCAATTGGGTTCAATTAAAATTGTTACGTACTTAAATCCATCTAAACCAAATTTAAACAATATCTTTTTATAAAACCAAGTTTTACTTATCAACAGAATGTTAATTAATAAACATATAATTTACTTTTTGCAAGAAATTTTAAATAATTGGATTGTTATTTTTTTCTTTACTTCGTTTGGTAAGATTTTTATTGGGATGCAAAAAGAAAGTAAAAGATATTTTATTTTGAATAAGCCATACAATATGGTATCGCAATTTGTAAGCAGCCACGATGTGCCATTGTTGGGCAAAATTGATTTTAATTTTCCGGAAGGAACACATGCTATAGGCAGGTTAGACAGCACATCCGAAGGATTATTAATTTTGACAACCGATAAAACCGTTACCCGAAAATTATTTTTAGCCAATACGCCACACACCCGTACTTATTTAGTAATGGTACAAAATAAAATGACTTTAGAAACACTGGATAAGCTTAGAGATGGAATTGAAATTAAAATTAAAAATGGCGAAAGTTATTGTGCAAAACCTTTTTCAATAAAAATAATTGAACAGCCTGCTTCATTATATAAATATGCAACCGATTACAGAGAAGTATATGCTCACACCTGGTTGCTTATTACATTAACCGAAGGAAAATTCAGGCAAGTACGCAAAATGGTATTAGCAGTTAAGCACAGGTGCCTGCGATTAATTAGACTAAATATCAGCGGAATTTTATTGGGCGATATGAATCCCGGTGAAGTAAAGGAAATACCGGAAGATGAATTTTATGCATTATTAAAACACCCTGCACAAATTCCATTTAATTAAAACCTGGCAACCAATTTAAAATTAACCAACCTCGGCGTAAGCCTGTTAGGAATACTGTAAATATTATTTGCAAAATCTTTTACTAATTGATACGAAATAATGTTTTGCCTGTCTATTAAATTAAATACTTCAAAACTGGCCCAAATATTTTGAAAATTTTTAAAAGGACTGTGGCTTCTGCGTAAGTTTCGTTCGCTTAATAATTGTGCACTAAAGCCTACATCTACTCTAATATAGGGTTCTACAATCAATGCATTTCTGTATCTAACACTGTTAGGTATATTATGGCTCATATTACTGCCATACAATGCATTTAAGTGTAGTTTAAAATTTTTGTTGGTAGGCAAATAATCTTCAATAAATAAACCTACTGTAATTAATCGGTCTGTTGGCCGGCGTAACCAACCTATAGTATTTCCAATGCTATCCACAGCAACCTGATCGGTTGTTTGTGCTGTAATGATTTCACCGGCAGCATTTTTGTATTGGTAATACGTATCGTTATCTAAATTTTCTCTGCTACGCATAAAACCAACACTTACCCAGCTTTCGGCATCTTTTACCAATTCGCCAAAAAGCCTTGCTTCAATCCCTGTAGTGTATGCTTTAGCGTTATTATTTCCATAGTATTTGATTTTAACATTATCTATGTCGTAAATATTTACTTTACTTATATTTTTATAATAGGCTTCAGTAGAAAGCCTGAAAGGTTTGCCGCTAAAACCTTTAAAATTGTAATTCATCCCGGCCACAAACTGATAACTTTTTTGTGCAGCTACATTCGTATTTAGTGTGCCATCATATTTACGCAGCTCTCTGTAAAAAGGTGGCTGGTTATATGTACCTGCCGCTAAATTAAACACTACATCTTTTTGCCACTTGGGTTTAAAACTTAACTGAGCTCTGGGACTTATTAAAAATTCTTTGTTAAGTGTATTGTAATTATAACGTACACCCAATTGTAGTGTAATATTTTTATTGGTATCGCCAAGGCGTATATTATCTTGTACATATCCGCTAAATTTTTGTACAGATAAATTGGCAACCGAGTTGGTAGATTTAAATAAGGTTAAGGAAGATGGTGTATAGGGAAGCGAATAACCTGCAGAGTCTTGATATTCCCATTCTTTTAATTTATCATCAATATTGGTTTGCTCAATAGTGCTTCCAAATTGAATAAAATGTTTACCTTTATCTATACTTGCTTTTACAGATGCATTGTACACTGTTATATCTAACTTATTTCTTCCATAGTTTTGATAATAACCTGCACCAAGTGGATTAACTATTTGCCCAAAAGTGCTGCTGGTGTTATCAAAATCTCTATCACCAAATAAATAAGCGCCGGCTATATCAAAATTTTCGGTTTCTTTATTTTGAAAACGGCTTAACATTCATTTTAAACGTAGTTTTTTATTAGGCTGATAAATGGTGCTTATGCCTATTAAACTGGTGCTATAGCTATCTTTTTCTTGCCCCTCAAAGAAAATATCGAGGCCTAAATTGGCTGTAAATAAAGGCGAAAAAACAGAAGATGTTTTTTTTGCCGACTCAGGGATTAATGTAAATTTTGTTTTAGATAAATTACCTAAAATTTCGAACTGAATTTTTTCGTTTAATTTATAGGTAATAAAAGTTTGTACGTCGGTAGATGATGGAATGTAAGCACCTGTAGTTTCCTGATTACTTAACAAATTTTTATTGCTGCGATTACGAACACCTAATAAATAAGTGGCTCTGCTATTTTTAGAAGATCCTTCAATATGCATGCCCTGCTCCAATAAGCTGATATATGCCGAGCCGCCAAACTCTTTGGTTTTTTGTATTGGATATCTAAAACGCTGCTCATTTTATCGCCATACTTTGCCTGAAACCCGCCGTTATAAAAACTCACACTACGGGCAAGCTCGGGGTTAATAAAACTTAAGCCTTCTTGTTGCCCACTACGAACTAAATATGGCCTGAAAATTTCAAAATCATTTATGTACATTAAATTTTCATCGTAATTGCCGCCACGTACACTGTATTGAGAAGTAAGTTCGTTGTTGCTACCCACTAAAATTTTTATTAAACCTTCTACACCGCCAATTGTACTTGGCAATACCAATGCATTTTTAGGATTTACTTTTGTAAGCCCTGCTTCTTTTCTATCTCTTTCATCTGTAATGGTTATGGTTTCTAAAACCTTGCCACCAAGCTCCATTTTAATGTTTATAATTTCCTGCTCTCCGTTACTTAAATAAAAATTCTTTTGTACATCCGTGTATCCTGTGTACGAAAAAATTAAGGCTACTGCTTTATCGGCCTGTACTTTTATTTTAAAATAACCACTATCATTGGCAATAACACCATTTGTTTTTCCTAAAACGGTAACCGAAACACCGGGTAATGGATTTTCATTTTCGTTAATAATTTTACCGCTAACCCAGGCGTATTTGTGTTGGGCTAAAGTTGATGAAAGTATAAGAGTAAAGGCCAAAGCCAAAAATATTTTCATGGCATGAAGATAAATATTTTACACCTTTTATAAGAATCCTTATTTTCAACAAAAAATTACGAAAGTGAAAACTAAAAATTATTGTATTACTCTTTTGGCTCTGTTATGTTTTTCATGCAATAACTCTACGCAAAAATCAAAAAAAGGGATTGACAAAATTTTGGCCGAAGATTCGGTAGTAAAAAAATACAGTAATGGTGTAATTTCATTAGCCAATTCTACAAATATTCCTGAAATACTATGTCAGGAGTGGGTGCAGGAAGATGATGCTCAAACGCTGAAAGATGTTGACGAAACATCAATGCTATCGCTTAGCATACGTACGTTTCATTTTTTTAACGATGGGAGTTTTATAAAAATTACCGTAATGCCTGGGATTATGGCAATTGGGATTATAACAATGCCACTAAAACAATTACCCTAAATAATAAAATGGGCGGCGATAGGGATGTATATAAAATAGCATCCATAGCTACCGACGAATTAAATGTAGTTAATAAAGGCATTAATTCAAGTACTGTCATCAAATTTTTATCTTCCGAAAAGGCCTTAAAAGTAATGGCAGATGAGCCTTTTCATATTAATAACAATCAATGGCGTATAAAACCTGCACATAAAGAAACCGATGCTGAAGTAAAACTGCGGTTAAAAGAAAATTTGCAATTTTTTGTACTGTTTTACAGTGCAGCTATAGCAAAGGACGATAGGGTAATATCTTTTTATGGTTTGCCGGGTTGTTTAAAATGGTATGGTGGTGGCATTTATATGAAAGATAAAAATGAACTTAACGATGAATGGATTAACTGCTTTTACAATAAGGAGCAAGCACTGAAAGCATACACTTTGATGGAAAAAGTAATGGATAAAAAGTATAGTTGGCCTAAAGAAAATATTGGATGGGTTAAAAAGAATTTATTTGTGCTGGAGCAAATGGTAAAAAATTTAGATACCGTTAATTAAATAGCTTTTAGTGCTGCAATAGTCTCCATTGGATTAGCGGATTTAAACACTGTATTTCCTGCCACCAAAACATCTGCACCGGCATCAATAATGCTTTTGGCATTGGCTAATGTAACCCCGCCATCAATTTCAATCTTAACTTTTAAAAACTGCTCATCGATCATTTCCCTGAGGCGTTTTATTTTATTTAACGTATGCGGTATAAAAGATTGACCACCAAAACCCGGGTTTACACTCATTATACATACTACATCAATATCTTGTAAAATATCACGTAATAATTCAACAGGGGTATGTGGGTTAATGGCTACGCCAGCCTGCATTTCAAGGCTTTTAATTTGCTGAATGTTTCTGTGTAAATGTGTACATGCTTCGTAGTGTACGGTTAAGATATCTGCTCCGGCTTTTTTAAAAGCTTCGGCATATTTTTCCGGCTCTTGTATCATTAAATGCACATCGCAAACTTTTGAAGTAGCTTTTCTAAAAAAATCAATCAACATTGGGCCAAAAGAAATATTTGGAACAAAACGGCCATCCATCACATCTAAATGATACCAATCTGCCTGGCTTTGGTTCAGCATAGTACAATCAGCTTCTAAATTTAAAAAATTAGCAGATAGGAGAGAAGGTGCGATAAGTGCCATTTGAATTATGAATTAGTTTGCAAGATACATAGATGAAAAGAACTATCAAATTACTTAATACCTAATTTTCCCAATGCATCACGGGCCTCAATTAAATCTTTATTGTAAAGTAATGCCGTTTTGTAGCTTTCTATTGCCTCGGTTGGCTTGTTTAATTTTTCAAAACATTTCCCCATCCAGTAATGTCCTATGTCGTAGCCGTTTTCAATAGTTACTGCTCTGTTAAAAACAAGCAATGCATCATTGTATTTTTTTAAGTCGTATAATGCAGCACCTTTTTCAAGATACGCATCCATGTAAGTGTAATCTAACTTTAAACACTCATCAAAATAATTGAGCGCTTTATTTTTTTCGCCAATAGAACTGTAGTAAAGGCCTTTAATAAAAATGGCTTCTTTATCGGCATTCGCTTTATTGCCAATTAGTAACGCATCGGCAATTTGTAATGCTTTAGGGTTTTTAGACTCGGCATAAATTGCTCCCAGTGATATTATAAAAGCCGGTTCCGGAAAAATATCAACTATTTTTTCTAAGCATTTTATAGTACTTAAAGTATCTCCTTTTAATAAATGCAATTGTGCCTTTTTATCCAAAAAATCAATATTGGTAGAGTCTTTTTTAAGATAGTTATCTGTTTCTGCCAACGCTACATCATAGTTGCCATTATCCTCATAGTATTGAATAAGTGTTTGCTTTAACAAAACGGAGTCGGGATATTTTGCAATGGCATCTTTCAATTTGTTTTCTTCAGATGATCCGGTTTTAAGAGTCGTTGTTTCTTTGTCGACATTATTGCATGATGATAAAAAACAAGGAATGCCGCAATTGTTAGTAAGCTTTTCATCTAGCCAAAAAATTTTGACAAAAATATGCCCAATATTGTTAGGTTAATGACAAAATTTTGACAATTAAAGCTTTCTTGAAAGTTAACTTTGCTCAAATAATTAAATAACGATGAAAAAATATATGTTTTGGATGGTAATTGCTGTTGCTGCTTTTTGCGTAAGTGCTTTTACTTTAAAGAATTCTACGAACGCTAGCGTTATAAAACCAAATAACGATTCTTTATTGTATGAAGGTGAAAAACATTTTAAAAATATTCAGCAATTAACCTTTGGTGGCGATAATGCAGAGGCTTACTGGAGCTACGATGGTAAATGGCTTATTTATCAATATACCAATGCAAAACAGGGTATCCTTTGCGATCAAATGTATATTGGGAAAGTACCCACTCAAGCCGGCGAAAAATTTGAGCCTAAATTGGTGAGCTCGGGCAAAGGCCGTACAACATGCGGTTTTTTTACAAAAGACGGTAAGCATATTATTTATGCCAGTACACATTTGGGTGCTGATTCTTGCCCGGCTGTACCTGATAGAAAAAAATATGGCAACCGGTACATTTGGCCATTATACAACAGCTACGATATTTTTATGGCAGATTTGAATGGAAAAATAGTAAAACGGTTAACTAAAAGTAAATATTACGATGCCGAGGCTACGCTTAGTCCGGACGGAAAAAAAATGATTTATACAAGTACAAAAGATGGCGATATTGATTTGTATATTATGGATTTAAAAACCGGTAAAGAAAAAGAATTACAAACACACTTGGGTATGATGGTGGAGCATGGTTTAGCCCCGATGGAAAAAAAATAATTTGGAGAGCAAGCCGCCCAACAGCACAGGCTGAGGTAAAGAATATAAAGAATTATTAGCCGAAGGGTTGGTAGCTCCTACGAATATGGAAGTATTTGTAGCAGATGCTAACGGAAAAAATGTAAAGCAAATAACTAAATTTGGGAATGCTAATTGGGCACCGGCTTATATGCCGGATAGTAAACGTATCATTTTGCAAGCAATCATCAAAGTAAAAGAGGTTTTCCTTTTAATTTATTTACTATGAATGAAGATGGAACAGGCCTGGAGAAAATTAGTGCAGAAAAATCATTTGATGCTTTTCCTATGTTTAGCCCCGATGGTAAAAAAATTGTGTTTTGCAGTAATCGAAATAATGGAGGTACGAGAGATACAAATATTTTTGTAGCAGATTGGGTGGAGTAATGATACTTAAATTAAATGAGAAAGCTGTACAATAAAATTGTGCAGCTTTTTTATTTAATAGGTTACTATTTCTTAATTTCTCTATAAAATATTTTACTTACAATCTTCCAACCATTTTCTTTATTTTTAAGCAAACTCATGATGTCATGAAAGTAAAACGTAGGATACTCAATTGTAATTTTCGCTGTAGCTGCATTTCCGTAAACATTTACGCTTTCAATTTTTGCAGTACGTGTCTGCTTTTTGCCATTATTGGGCATTCTGGCCATAAAATCTTTTAATAAAACAATCTGCAAGCTGTCGTTTCGTATGTATTGCATTAAGCCGTTTGGGTTAAAGGCTTTAGAAAACATAACACTATCGCCATTTGTACCGCCTTCAATATAATAATTACAAACTGTTTTGATGGCTTCAATTTCTTGTTCGTTCGTTTGAGCCCTTAAAAAATAACCAGAGCTACCGCAAATCAATAATAAAAATAATTTTACTTTCATGCGTATTTTTTTTAAAGATAATATGCAAAAAATAAGGTATATTTTTTTTACATGAACGGTTTTTACTATATAACTAAATCTCAATTACCTCACAATCCTTAATATCTTTACCATCAATGGTAAAGCGTATTAAGGTTTTTACTTTGTGCCAACCTTGCTTACCTGCAGCGCCTGGGTTCATGTGCAGACATTGCAATGCATCATCGTACATTATTTTTAAAATATGGCTGTGGCCGCTAATAAATAATTGCGGCTTGTGCAATTGAATTTCCTTTTTTGTTTCGGTAGTATATTTTGGAGGATAACCGCCAATATGCCGCATCATAACTTTTACATCCTCACACATAAAAACAAGTTGCTCAGGAAATTGTGTACGTATTTGGGCATCATCAATATTACCATACACGCCTTTTATAGAACTTAACGTTTTTAGTTTTTCAATTACTTCATGGCTCCCAAAGTCGCCGGCATGCCATATTTCATCACAGGTTTTAAAATGCTCAAAAACGGTTTCGTCCAAATGGCCATGTGTATCCGATATTAATCCTATCCTTGTCAAAAAATGTAAATTTGGTTAAATAAATATAAGGTATATGCCTTTACGTCGCAATTTCACATATTATATTGATAAACGCAATTGGAAGTATTACTTTTGATGGTAGCATTATGCAAAGGCGATTAAACGCCTGTCACAATTCTTAATTCATCATTCTTAATTCATAATTTTATTACAGCATGCCGCATTATTATACGCTGGGTTCTATCCCTCACAAGCGCCACATACAATTTAAAAAGCCAAATGGCGATTTATATAGCGAACAATTATTCAGTACCGAAGGTTTTAGTAACGATTATTCTTTGCTTTATCACAATCATCCACCAACCGAAATTATAAAAACAGACGAACCTGTAAATGTGCAACCAAAAATTGCCGAAGAAAAAATGCTAAAGCACCGTAGCCTCGAAGGCTTTAGCATAAAGCCAGAGGCCGATTATTTGCAAAGCCGCAAAGCCGTTTTGGTAAATAACGATTGCCATATTGTGCTTGCAGCCCCACAAAAAAGCATGACCAATTACTTTTACAAAAATGCCGATGCTGATGAAATGATTTTTGTGCATGAAGGTACCGGTGTTTTAAAACACAATACGGGCAAATAGATTTTGCCTATGGCGATTATTTGGTAATACCACGAGGTTGTATTTATCAAATGGAATTTGCTACCGAAAGTAACAGGTTGTTTATTGTAGAATCGTTTAGCCCTATTCGTTATCCAAAACGATACATGAGTAATTTGGGTCAGTTAATGGAGCACTCACCCTTTTGCGAAAGAGATATACGGCCACCGCATAATTTGCAAACTATTGATCAAGCAGGCGATTTTTTAATACAAACCAAAAAGAAGGGGATGCTATACGGCATACACTATGCCCATCACCCTTTTGATGTGGTAGGGTGGGATGGCTGCTGTTATCCTTATGCATTTAGCATACACGATTTTGAGCCTATTACAGGCCGTGTACACCAACCACCGCCAGTACATCAAACCTTTGAAACCAATACGTTTGTGGTTTGTTCTTTTGTGCCACGTTTATATGATTATCATCCGGAGGCAATACCTGCACCATACAACCATAGCAACATTGATAGCGACGAAGTGCTATACTATGTTGATGGAGATTTTATGAGTCGTAAAAATGTTACCCGTGGAATGATAACCCTTCATCCTGCCGGCATACCACATGGCCCACATCCAGGTGCGGTACAAAAAAGCATTGGGAAAAAGAAACGCAGGAACTGGCAGTAATGGTAGATACTTTTCATCCCCTGCAGTTAACAGTAGATGCCCTTGCAATAGAAAATGAAGGCTATGTAATGAGTTGGGCAGAGTAGAAATTTATCAATTCATTATCTCAGTCACTATTTTTATTTTATTGTTAATGATACATATTTTTTATTGCACTCTTATTTCAAAAGCATAGGCATTTTTAGTGCCATCGGTTAAGTTTGTTTCAACACCGTTTTTCCAGTATTTGGCAATTGCATTTCCAGTTGTAAGGCTGTACTCCTGGCCGCATATATATACATTATTTTCTTTTAAAAAAATGCCTGATGCTTCAGTATCTTTTGAGCCATCGGCTAAATTTACACCAATACCATTTTTCCAATACCTTGCTATATAGTTTCCGGTGGCTGCACTTTCCTCGTAGCCAACTATATGTATTGTGTTATTTTCCACCAAAATTTCACTGGCTTCACATCTGGTGGATGTTGTGGATAAGGTTGTTGGTGTGCCGTTTTTCCAATATTTTGGTACATAATTAGTACCAACAATTTCCCGTCCACACAAATACACATCGTTATTGAAAACTGATAATGACCCAGCCGAATTAACATTTACACTTCCGGTTGTATTGAACGATACCCCATTTTTCCAATATTTGGCTACTCCAATATTCCCAATTACTTCTTGACCACATATATAAACGTCATTGGAAATAACTTTTATTTCAGTAGCGCTTGAGATTGGATTTGAAAGAGCTACTTGTATTCCATTCTTCCATAAAACAGCTTTTGGTGATGGGTTTCTTTCCTGACCAACTACATAAACATCATTGCCGCTAACATAAATGGAGGAGGCATTACAGTCTGTTGTTCCGTTTGATAAAGTTACTGCCACTCCGTTTTTCCAGTATTTTGCAACAGACTTAAAATTTATTGTTTCCTGTCCGCAAACATACACATCATTGCCCTGCAAAAAAACGGAAGTGGCTTTTGCATGTTTGGTACCATCAGTTAAATTGACTGCAGTACCATTTTTCCAGTACTTTGCAACCCTGAAGGTTCCGTTATCTTCATAGCCAGCCACGTATACGTTTTCTGTGATATCAAGAGGTGTAGGATCATCCGGAGTGCAGCTTGTAAAATAAATTGAAATAAAAACGGCAATAAATTTTAAAGTAAGTTTCATAATAATTGTCTTGTTTTTTTAAAATCTTGTAGCATTTATAAAACAGTATATGTGCCGGTGTTAATAAATAAAGATGCCTTTATAATTGTCTCCAAATAAAAAATCTTTTAGCGAAACAGTTTGAGGGTATCCATTTGAATAATACGTGTATTGATATAAATTATCAAATTCAGCCAATCCTGATGTAATTGGAGTAACAGTTCTTACATAAGACAGGGGATTGTTTTTTTGAGGAATGTTTACATAAATAGATCCCAGTTCATCACCTGAAAAATGTTCAAAATCCAATACAACCGGTCTTTGTGGATAAAGTTTTAAAAAAGGGCACGGTTTATTATCATAGGTTATTACATTATTAGAAGTTCCATGAAAAGAATAACCGGATCCTGCGATGTAAAAAAAGGAACTATCTATTTCCGAAATAATATTTCCGGAATTGTCTTTTAAAATATTGTAAGTTCCAAGTAAAAAAGGTTGCGAAAAGCCTGTGATAACAGTATTTATCTTACTTCCATTTATTTGGTAATTATATGTCAGGTTGCCGTTGCCAAAACTGCTAAATTCAATTATGGAGTCTTTAAGCATATTGCCAGCCGGAGTGTATGTTATATATTCATGTACCGAATCAAAATCAACCTGATTTATAACCCTGCGCCTTGTAATTAACGTATCTGATCCGTTATAGTAGTTATATGTAAATCCAATCCTGGCACTTTTAAAATCATTAATTTTTATTAGCGTACAACGGTTTAGATTATCATATGCATAGTCATAGATGAAAAGCGTATCCAACGGGCGTAATTGAGTGGTATCAAGTACAATAAATTTTTTCAACAATATAGCTTGCGTTAACAAGGGCACAGGTGCTGGTGTCGGGCCATTTTCAGTACTTATTTCTTTTTGGCAGGAAAATGCAAGAATGGCCAAAACCGTAAAATAAACAGAAATCTTTTTCATGAAATCAGGCGGCATGTAATTTGTGATTGTGTTAAATTTTCCACATGAAATTACTGTATCCAATGTTCATACAATAGCATAAACAAACACCTGCGCTGTTTAGCCAACAAACGTGTATTTTTTTGGAAAATACGTGTACGGTGTCAGGAAAATTTAGAAAGGAAATCGTCTTTACGCCTGGTTGCAACCTCAATACTGGTGCCATCCTCCAATACCACATAGCCACCACGGCCTTTCTGATAATTTTTTATACAATTTAAATTTATGATATGGGAATTATGTACTCTAAAAAACATTTCTTCTGGCAAGATGTCTTCATATTCTTTTATTTTTAGAAGCAGTGATTCGCTCTTTATTTTAAAACTACAGTAGTATAATTCCCATTTGCTTCCAGCCTCATAATATCTTCAATTGTTACGAATATCAATCCATTAATTGTTGGAATGGCCATTTTTTTAAGTTGAATCTTGGGGGCTTGTACGTTTTGAAATAATGTGAGCAGTTGTTGGTTAATTGTTTTATGCTGGGTTCTGGCAACTGCCTTACTTACTGCAGCTTGCAACTCTTCAATATTTACCGGTTTCAAAAGGTAATCCAATGCGGCATATTTAAAAGCTTTTAACGAATAGTTATCAAATGCTGTAATAAAAATAACCTCAAAGCTTATGGGCATTAGCTTATCAAGCAGATCAAAAGCATTTGCTCCGGGCATTTCAATATCCAAAAAAACAATTTCGGGTTCTGTTTTTTTTATGAGCAGGTAAGCATCTTCAACATTGCCTGCATCACCGGCTAGGTTAATCCCGGAGCAATAATTTTCCAATAAATTTTTTAGAATGCGAACATTTTTGGGCTCGTCATCTATAATTACAGATAGCATATTTAAGAATCTGGTTAATTACCTGGAAATACCAGTGTAACTTTTGTGCCTAGTGAATTTCCTTCTGTATTGATTAAATCGGTAATGGAAACTTTAATTGGGAATTTCCTGTTCACATTTAACAGTTCTATCCTTTTGGCTGTTAATTCCATTCCCTTTGACTGGTATTCTAAATGTACATTCCCTTTTAATTTTTCTGATGCCAATCTCCCAATTCCATTATCTGTAATATCGCAAATCAAATTATTGTTTTTCAAAGATATTGTAATAATAATTTTGCCCGTCCCATCTTTTTTATTATTTATGCCATGGCGAATTGCATTTTCAATATATGGTTGCAAAAGCATAGGAGGAATGCGAATTTCATTTTTTTCAATATTAGCAGCAATGTTGAAAAAGTACTCAAATTTATTTTCGAATCGCATTTGTTCAAGAGAAAGGAATGTACTCAGGTATTCTTTCTCGTCCTGAATGGTAATTTCATCTCTGCTTGAATAATCAAGCGTTTTGCGGATTAGTCTGGAGAAAACAGTTATAAAGCGATTAGCTACTTTTACATCTGTTTCCATAACATACTGTTGTATTTAATTTAAACTGTTAAAGATAAAATGTGGATTCATTTGCGCTTTCAGTGCCATCTGTTCCATTTCAAATATTTTGGAAGTCAATGCAGCTTTTTCGCTTGCCCGTTTATTTAACATCTTTATACGTCGAGTAAAATACCACACAATTAACCCAAAAATAAGTGATGTAATAAAAAAGCGGAACCAATTTTTTTCTAACAGTTTTTTTTCAATTTCAAATGGGATTAGAACACTTTTGCTGACAGTACCAAATTTGTTAATTGCTTTTACTTCAAATTGATATTTCCCGGAAGGTAATATAGGATAACTTATATAGTTCTCTCGGGTGTTTCGCCAATCACTATGCAAGCCCATGAGCCTATACTGATAGATTAAGTCATCTGATGATTTGAACGAAATGGCTGAAAAATCAAACCGGATATTATTTTCATTGCTCTTTAAACTAAGCTTTGTGGAATCGTATATCCGCTCTTTACCGGCGATAGTGATTCCCAATATATTTAAATGGCATCTGGATAACTGTGACACTTTTCGTTCATCAAAAAATGAAAGCCCGGAAGGGGTACCCACATATACCATATTACTGTCGGCATATATAGCGTTAATCATGTTACTAGCCAAGCCATCAGATGTAGTATATCTTATAAGAACTTTATAAGGATATGTAGAAATATCTATTTTATTTATGCCCTTATCCGTTCCTACCCACAAATAATTGCCCTTTAAAAACATATTCCGGCAAATATTACTTGTAAGGCCATTGGTATCAGAAATATGATAGATAATGCTACCATCTTTATAAGCTACAAGGCCTGCATCATAGGTGGAAACCCAGATGATACCATCCTTCCCTTTTTTAATATCGGAAACTCTGCGGTTAAAAAAATCATCCACAGCAGCAAGCGGGTAGCTGGTTTTATTTTTACGCACTACAAACAATCCATTTAACGTACCGATAAAAGTAGAATCGCTATCCCTCAGTACAGCCGTTGCTCTTTCCTTCCAGATAGTATCAATTATTTGAAATGATTTTGGATTTAATAGAACAACATTGCTTGAGGTAGCAACATACCATACAGAGTCATTTATAATATGGTGGCTTTTATAGGCAAGCTGAATTGTCTTTGAATTACCCCCTTTTTTAAAAAAAAGACCAACATTGGAAAAGACGATGTCTCCATGCTTACTTTTATAGTAGAAGTATAGTTTTTTATTGAACTTATCAAAACTCTTTTTATCAAAAAAATTTCTTTAAAATTATCAGAAACGGATAAGATCAGGCCCTTTTCATTGCTTGCATAAATAGAGCCACTGGTGGAAATAAGGCTAATAAAGTTGGAAAATTTATATCATCTTTTTTTTAAAATGTAAATACATTTGGAGAGGTTAATTTAAAAACCCCCTGGCCAAGTGTGAGAAACCATAGTTCATTTTCACTATCGGCAAACACATCTGAAATACTGTTACCTTTTAAAATACTGTACGACTTTTTAAAAGAATGTTTTAAATCAAAACATCAGTTCCATCGGTTTTTGTTCATAAAGAGCAGGGAGTCATTTATAATTGAATAACTCACGAGTTTACTAACTGGGTTTTGGATGGTTGTAAGCTTGTTTCCCGATATTAAAATACTTGTATTTCCCGAAACAAAATTTGTAACAGCGGCTACTGTTCCGGATAGGCCGGAACGGTTAACAGTATAAATTGCCTGTGAATTACAAAGGCGCTCAATCAGCAGAAATTTTTTTTGAAAATGATACAAGTCAACCCCTTCAATTAAGTGTATACCTCCATTATTATTGGGGGCAATCTTACTGATAAATTTAACCGGGTTGCCGTTAATTGAATCCCAATTGTGGAGACTGCCATCAGGGCTTAATGCGCTTAAGCGCTTAACCTGGTTAAAGAACACGGTTCCTTCAATATCCTCACAAAATCCATAAATATTATTTTTTAAATGAATTTTTGCCAGTAAAGTGTCATTTTGTTGAGTATGAAGAAAGCCTTTATAATAATAACAGATAGATTTTTTAAAAGGTGCCATCCAAACCCTTCCTTTAGAATCGCAAAATATTTTCAGAATCTCATTATCTGGTAATCCGTCTTTTACAGTAAAGTTTTTATAGTGAGTTCCATCAAAACGACTAAGACCAGTTTCGGTACCAAACCACATAAAACCTTCTTTATCCTGTGTTGTACAATAAACCGTATTACCGGCAAGTCCATTGCTGATGTTATAATTGATGTACGTATTTTCCAACTGTTGACACAGAGCCGGGCAACAGGAAATGCCTATAAAAAAAATGAAAATGATTTTTATTTTTGTCAATTACTGGTGGTTATCAGTAAAAATAGCAAAAATCAATGATATCAAGTTTGAGCATTCTTTAAAATGCTTGGCGAAATCAGTTAAAAACCAGTATTAAAAAATAACGATATGGCATAATAATATTCAGGGCAATGTCAATTTTGTTTACACTCAACGCAGCGCTTATTGGGAAGTACTTTTGGTAATTTTTGTTTAAAAGTTCATGGAGGTGATAAATTCTTTTGACTATCTGCAGAAGTTAATTTACTTTTGTTAACCAATTGGTTAAACTATATGGTTAAATTAAAGAAAGACAACTCTGCAGAGCAAAAAATTTTAGCCGCTGCAAAAAAAGTATTTACAACCAAAGGCATGGCAGGAGCTAGGATGCAGGATATTGCCGATGAGGCAGGCATTAACAAAGCATTACTGCATTATTATTTTAGAGATAAGGACAGATTATTTGAGGTTGTATTTTTAGAAGAAGCCCAAAGATTCTTCCCTAAAATAAACTCAATATTTCAGGCAGATGTGCCGCTTTTGAAAAACTAGAAAATTTTGTGAACGAGTATATAGATGAAATGCTCCAAAACCCTTATTTACCCTGGTTTGTTTTTAATGAGATGCATAGAGACCCGGAGCAGTTTATGTATAAAATATGGGGTAAAGAAAACCTCCCTAACCCTTCAAAATTTTTGGAGCAAATGCAAAAGGAAGTAAAAAAGGGGACAATAAAAAAAATAGACCCGATGCATTTGTTGATGAATATTTTATCAATGACCATCTTTCCGTTTGTTGCAAAGCCAATGCTTACACGTAATATGCAATTGAGCGAAACACAGTTTAAAAAAGTTATGGAGCAGCGCCGGAAAGAAGTACCCAAATTTATTATAGATGCTATAAAAAAATAATTGTATGAAGCATATTCTGATTTCATTGTTATTGCTGCCCTTTATATTACATGCACAGCAAAACAATACGCTAAGCTTAACTAAAGCCTATGAGTTGGCTATACAAAATTACCCATTGGTAAAGCAAAGAGATTTGTTAAAACAAACCGCAGATATCAACATCAATAATTTAAGCAAAAATTTTTTGCCGCAGTTTAACATAAGTGGGCAAGCTACTTATCAATCAGATGTTACGCAAGTTAAAATACCATTACCAGGCGTAACTATTACTCCACCATCAAAAGATCAGTATAAAATATTGGCAGATATAAATCAACTTATTTACGATGGCGGTGCAGTTACTGAGCAAAAGAAAATTTTACAATTAAATGATGCTGCCGAGCAACAAAAAATTGAAGTGGAATTGTATAAATTAAAAGAAAGAGTTAATCAACTTTATCTTGGGGTTTTGTTTTTAGATGAACAATTAAAGCAGACAGATTTAATAAAAAAAGATATTAATAATGGTATTAAAAAAACAGAAGCTTTAGTAAACAACGGTGTCGCCTTTCGTTCAAGCGTAAATGTGTTAAAGGCCGAGTTGCTAAAGGCAGAGCAAAGGACTATTGAAGTAAAAACCTCCCGAAAAGGATTGATTGATGTATTGAGTTTATTTATTAATGCGCCTTTGGCAGAAAATGTACAACTGCAAAAACCTGTTATAGAAATTGAAATTCCTGACAATGATATCAAAAGGCCCGAAATAAAATTGTTTGACACACAAGAAAAATTATTAAACGGGCAATATAAATTGATAGATGCCCGTAATAAACCAAAAGCCAGTGCTTTTTTACAAAGTGGTTACGGTAAGCCGGGGCTTAATCTTTTTAAAAATGAGTTTGCTTTTTTTTATATAACAGGTGTTCGCCTTAACTGGAATTTTGGAAATTTATATACTAGGAAAAACGACAGGCAGTTAATAGATATTAATAAAAAAACGATTGACGTACAAAAAAACATGTTTTTATTAAATACAAGTGCAGCATTGAAACAGCAATTATCGGAAATAGATAAATTAAAACAATTAATAAATACGGATAATGAAATTATAGATTTAAGAATAAAAGTTAAAGTAGCAGCAAAAGCACAATTAGAAAATGCGGTAATAACTGCCAACGATTATTTACGTGAAATAAATGCCGAAGATCAGGCAAGGCAAAGCTTAATAACGCATGAGGTACAATTACTGCAAGCACAAATTAATTATCAGACAATTTTAGGAAAACAATAAATAAAAATTATGAAGCGTTTACATTTTATCATTGTTGTAACAGCGGTTGCAATTTTAGCCGGTTGTAAAAATGGCATAACTAATTCCGATGCATCGGGTACATTTGAAGCAGATGAAGTTATTGTATCATCTGAGCTATCGGGCAAGTTATTGATGTTTAATGTACAGGAAGGTCAGCAATTAATTAAGGATAGCGTTATTGGAATTGTAGACGCAAAAAACATTTCGTTACAGCAAGAGCAGGTAGAAGCAAGTATAAATGCATTAAACGAAAAAACAGCAAATGTTGCACCACAAATACAATTGCTGCAAAATCAGTTAGCTGTGCAGCAATCGCAACTTAATAATTTGCAACACGAAAAAGAACGAATTGAAAATCTCATTAAAGCAGACGCTGCTACGGGTAAACAGTTGGATGATATGAATGCCCAAATTGATGTGGCTCGTAAGCAGTTAGCAGTTACACAACAACAAATAAATGTGCAGCGTAATAATGTATCTACTCAAAACAAAACTATTTTAAGCGAAGCTAATCCGTTAAAAAAACGAGTTGCTCAATTGGCAGATCAGGCGCAACGGGCAAATATTAATAACCCAACTACCGGAACGGTTATTACAAAATATGCCGAGCAAGGTGAAATTACATCTGCCGGAAAAGCATTGTATAAAATTGCCGATTTATCATCCTTAAATTTAAGAGCATATATTACCGGTGTGCAATTACCACAAATAAAACTTGGCCAAACAGTTAAAGTGTTAATTGATGATGGCGCAAAAAAGTATAAGGAATATGCAGGTACAATTACATGGGTTTCGGACAAAGCAGAGTTTACACCAAAAACAATTCAAACAAAAGAGGAGAGAGCAAATTTGGTTTATGCCATCAAAGTAAAAGTAAAGAATGACGGGTACTTAAAAATAGGAATGTACGGAGAAGTTAAATTTTAACAAATGCAGGCAATAATTATTGAAAATATTATTAAAACGTATGGTAAAAGCAAAGATGTAATGGCATTAAATAATATTTCATTTAATGTACAAAAAGGGGAGTTGTTTGGAATAATAGGGCCTGATGGTGCCGGTAAAACTTCTTTATTTAGAATACTTACAACTTTGTTATTGGCAGATAGTGGCAAAGCAACGGTTGATGGTTTTGATGTTGTAAAAGCGTATAAGCAAATACGCAAAATAGTTGGTTATATGTCTGGTCGGTTTTCTTTATATCCCGATTTATCGGTAGAAGAAAATCTTAATTTTTTTGCAACAATTTTTAATACCAGCATCAAAGAAAACTACGATTTAATAAAAGATATTTATGTACAAATAGAACCTTTTAAAAACAGAAAAGCAGGCCAGCTTTCCGGAGGTATGAAGCAAAAACTGGCATTGAGTTGCGCTTTAATACATCGTCCGTCTGTGTTATTTTTAGATGAACCTACAACCGGGGTAGATGCCGTTTCACGTAAAGAGTTTTGGGAGATGCTCAAAGGATTAAAACAACAAGGAATTACCATACTTGTTTCTACACCATATATGGACGAAGCAGATTTGTGTGATAAAGTTGCATTAATGCAAAATGGAAAAATTCTTTCAATAGATACTCCTGGCGGTATAATAAATAATTTTTCAAACCCTTTATGGGCAGTTAAATCCTCTCAAATGTTTCATTTATTAAATGACATAACAAAGCAAGATTTTGTAAAAGATGTATATCCTTTTGGCGAATTTCATCATGTGGTTATGAAAGACAAATCGGGAGAAACATTGCTGAAAAATTTTGTGCAAATGCACCAGGAAGATAAAATGCAGATAAAAGAGCTAAAACCTAATATTGAAGATTGCTTTATAGCCTTAATGAAAAATTGAAATGAATAATAATTACGCCATAACAGCAAATAATTTAACCAAACGCTTTGGCGATTTTGTTGCTGTAGATAATATCAGTTTTGAAGTAAGTAAAGGCGAAATATTTGGATTTTTGGGAGCCAACGGTGCAGGTAAAACAACAGCCATGCGTATGCTTTGCGGCCTGTCGCTTCCATCATCCGGAACTGCAACGGTAGCAGGTTTTGATGTGTACAAACAAAATGAAAAAATAAAAAGAAGCATCGGTTACATGAGCCAAAAATTTTCGCTGTACGATGATTTAACGGTAAAAGAAAATATGCAGTTTTATGGAGGTATTTATGGCAAGAGTGATGCATTTATAATAAAGAAAACAGCTTTTATTCTTAATCATCTTCATTTAGAAAAAGAAGCCAATGTGCTGGTTAAGGCTTTGCCTTTGGGCTGGAAGCAAAAACTTGCATTTTCGGGTGCAATCTTTCACGAGCCCGAAATTGTTTTTTTAGACGAGCCTACCGGCGGCGTTGATCCGGTAACACGTAGAGAGTTTTGGAATATGATTTATCAGGCATCAGATTTGGGCATTACCATTTTTGTTACCACACACTATATGGATGAAGCAGAGTATTGTAACAGGGTAAGCATTATGGTTGATGGACGAATAGAGGCATTGGATACACCATCAAAATTAAAATCAACTTATAACGCGGCATCCATGGATGATGTGTTTTTAAAATTGGCTCGTAAAGCTGTAAGAGCCTGCAGATTAAATAACTGGCATGAAACAATTTTTAGCTTTTGAAAAAAGAATTTTCATATATGGCGGGATAAACGAACCTTGTTTATTTTGCTCGGCATGCCTGTAGTGCAAATAGTAATTTTTGGGTTTGCATTAACCAACGAAGTTAAAAATGCAAAAATTGCAGTGCTGGATAATTCAAAAGACGAAGCAACAACTTCGCTAATTGCAGAGTTTAGCAACAGCAGATATTTTGATGTCGAAAAAAACTTAGTATCGTATAATCAGGTGCAACAAGAATTTAAAAAGGGCAAAATAAAATTAGCCGTAATATTTCCACAAAATTTTAGCCGGGATTTGCAACATCTTAATAAAGCACAGGTGCAATTAATTGCCGATGCATCTGATCCTAATGTTGCTAATACCTTAACTGCTTATGCAAATGCTATTATTGCAGATTATCAAAACAGCATAACCAATAATCGAAAACTTCCTTATACCATTAACACTGAAATGCGAATGTTGTATAATCCTCAGTTAAAAGGAGCCTACAATTTTGTGCCGGGTGTAATGGCAATGGTGCTGTTGTTGGTTTGTACAATGATGACCGCTATAACCATAGTAAAAGAAAAGGAGATGGGTACAATGGAAATTATGTTGGTATCTCCCATGCGGCCGCAAATTGTAGTAATTGCAAAGGCAGTTCCTTATTTGTTATTATCCATCGTAAATATTATTACCATTTTGTTGTTAAGTGTATTTGTTTTGGAGTTGCCCATAAATGGAAGCATTACTTTATTAATGCTGGAAAGTATTTTGTTTACGCTGGTTTCACTGTCTTTAGGGTTATTAATTTCAGCAGCTGTAGCATCGCAGCAAACGGCTATGTTTATAAGTCTGGTAGCATTGTTTTTACCAACGGTTATGCTTAGTGGTTTTATGTTTCCTATCGAAAATATGCCATTACCACTTCGTACGGTTTCAAACATTGTGCCGGCAAAATGGTATTACATCATTGTAAAATCTGTAATGATAAAAGGGCTTGGCATTAAGGATATTTGGAAAGAAACGCTTGTGCTAACAGGTATGCTTATATTCTTTTTAACAATGGCAATCAAAAAATTTAAAATCAGGCTGGCTTGAGAACCATAAAATTTATATTACAAAAAGAGTTCAGGCAAATTTTCAGGGACGCATCTATCCTGAGAATGATTTTAATAATGCCCATCATACAATTGGTGGTATTACCCTGGGCAGCCGATTACGAAATTAAAAACATTAAGCTGGCTGTTGTAGATCAGGATCGTTCCGAGTATTCACGCCAATTAATTAATAAAATTACGGCATCCGGCTATTTTAATCTTGCTCATTATTCATCATCTTATAACGAAGCATTACATCAAATAGAAAGCGACAAGGCCGATTTAATATTACAAATACCTATTCAGTTTGAAAAAGAATTGGTGAAAGAAAACGAGGCAACATTGTTTATGGCAATGAATGCTATTAACGGTGTAAAAGCCAGCTTGGGCGGCACTTATTTACGAACCATCATCCAAAATTATAATAAAAATGTACGAACAGAGTGGATACAATTTCCAAGATTTAATCCCGAAACGCAAATTGAAATAGTATCATCCAGTTGGTATAATCCTTTAATGAATTACAAATATTTTATGGTTCCGGGCATATTGGTAATTCTGCTTACATTAATAGGGATGAACCTTGCCTCAATCAACATTGTAAAAGAAAAAGAAATTGGTACTATCGAACAAATAAATGTAACACCAATAAAAAAATATCATTTTATAATTGGCAAACTTATTCCGTTTTGGGTAATGGGTTTGGTAGTATTAACAATAGGGATAATAATTTCCAGGGTGTTTTATGGTATTATTCCCCTTGGTAGCTTTGTTACTATTTATGTATTTGCCGCCGTGTACTTATTAGCTTTGCTGGGCCTGGGTTTATTAATATCCACTTATTCTGTAAATCAACAACAAGCCATGTTGCTTTCTTTTTTTATAATGATGATTTTTATTTTGCTTGGGGGGTTATATACATCCATTGATAGTATGCCAGAGTGGGCAAAATGGATTACCCGTTTTAATCCGGTAACTTATTTTATTGAGGTAATGCGTATGGTGGTTTTAAAGGGGAGTTCTTTAATAGATATAAAATATCATTTACTTAAAATGGTTGCATTTGCAGTTGTGTTTAATAGTTGGGCTATTTTTAGCTATAAAAAACGCTCTTAATTTTTCATAATGATAAAATAACATCTAATCCCACAAAAATCATATTTCTTTATGACAAAACTCTGCTTATAATATTTTGTATTACCCGATTTTTGCAGTAATAAAATATATATAAAGATGATTCACCCATTTAGTTATGTTCCGGCAAAAGAGGCTTTATCCATTATACAAAGCGGAATGCGAATATTTGTGCAGGGCGGCGTTTGTACACCAACGTATTTATTACATGAATTGGCAAAAGAAAAAGACAGGCTTCAAAATGTAGAAGTTGTTGCAATTACTTTAAAAAATGATATCGAAATAGATAAACCTGAGTATAGTAACGCATTCCATATTAATTCATTGTTTGTATCGGCACCCATACGCAATGCAGTTGCCGAGGGAAGAGCTGATTTTGTACCCGTTTTTTTAAGCGATATTCCCGATTTATTTAAAAATAAAATTTTAGAGTTAGATGTAGCCATTGTACAAGTATCTCCCCCGGATGTGCATGGATATTGCTCTTTAGGCCTTTCGGTAGATGTGGCCAGAGCTGCGGTAGATAGCGCCAAACAAATTATAGCCTTAATTAACCCCTCAATGCCACGTACCCATGGCGATGGTATGATACATACTGACAGGTTTGCTAAAATGGTGCTTCACCAATCTGCCTTACCCGAAGAAAGTTATAGCAGTAAAGTAGGCGAAACTGAAATGATCATTGGTAAAAACATATCTAACCTAATTGACGATGGAAGTACGCTGCAAATGGGCATAGGTACTATACCCGATGCGGTTTTACGCTTTTTAAAAGGCCATAAAAATTTGGGAGTGCATACAGAAATGTTAAGCGATGGCATTATTGAACTGGTAGAAAAAGATGTAATAAATAATAAACACAAAGCTATTCATCCCAATAAAAGTGTAACATCTTTTGCATTGGGTACACAAAAATTATATCAATATGTAAATGATAATCCATCTTTTGCATTTTTAGATATAGATTATGTAAACGATCCACATGTAATACGGCGTAACCCAAAAGTAGTTGCCATAAACAGCGCCATAGAGGTTGATTTAACCGGACAGGTTTGTGCCGATAGTATAGGTCAATTACAGTTTAGCGGCATTGGCGGCCAAATGGATTTTATGAGAGGTGCGGCATTAAGCAATGGAGGTAAACCCATTATTGCATTAAACAGTCGTACCAATAAAGGCATTGCCCGTATTGTACCGCATTTAAAAGAAGGAGCCGGTGTAGTAACTACCCGTGGCCATGTGCATTACGTGGTTACCGAATACGGCGTGGCGTATTTGTTTGGCAAAAATTTACGCCAAAGGGCAAAAGAGCTAATAAATATTGCACATCCCGACGACAGAGATATGTTAATAAAATATTGTTTTGACAGGTTTAAGATTTTTTTAATGGACTAGCGCATACTCTCAAAAAAATTGTTATATTGCTACATCTAAAACAATTGCATATGATAAAATTTCATGAAATTAAAGTAGGCGATTATGTAATAGCTGATAACGATGGCGATAAACAGCAAGGCGAAGTAACCAACCTAAACAGAGACGAAAAACAAGTATGTGTTGATACAGGGGTTCAGGAATTCTGGTATAGCCCCGGTCAATTAAGCGCCATACCATTAGATGATGCCCAGTTAGAAAGATTAAAATTTACGCATCAGGAAAATGAAGACGGCACAGTAAAATACATGAAAGGCGCATTTAGGATGATTGCCCCCCAAAAAGGCGACCTCAGTAAACTTGAAATTTGGTACCGGGATGAAAAAAGGCATATAATGGAACCACTTAATGTACATAACCTGCAAAATCACTTTTACGAAATGACAAAAGTGCATTTAAACGAAGAGGATTTTAGTTAAATTGTTATTTATCAATATATTAGAGCTACTTTTTAGTAGCTTTTTTTATTTTTTGTAAATGGCACAATCAAACAAAATTAACTGCTTTTAGAAGCCTCAAAGCATTTTTATAGCCGTTTTTCCCCATTATTATTGATTTTGTGGGCAAAAGCCTTAGTTTTTTTAGTAATATTCAAAATTTACTCTTACCTTTGCCGTCCGAAAATTATGGCTAAACAAGCACTTATTAAACAAGATGGTTCCGTAGTAGAGTCTTTAAGCAATGCTATGTTTAAAGTAAAACTAGAAAATGGCCACGAAATATTAGCTACAATTTCCGGAAAAATGCGAATGCATTACATACGTATTTTACCAGGCGATAAAGTAGGTATTGAAATGAGTCCGTACGATTTAACCAGAGGAAGAATAATATTTAGATATAAATAAACAACAATGAAAGTAAGAACGTCAATTAAAAAGCGTAGTGCCGATTGTAAAATCGTACGTCGTAAAGGCAGATTATACGTAATCAACAAAAAAAATCCTCGTTTTAAACAAAAGCAAGGGTAATTATTGGATAGGTAAGATTTAGATATTGAATATTTAACCCTTACACACTCAATCAACAAATAGTAAATAATAAATATTAAATAAAATATGGCTCGTATTGCCGGTATAGATTTACCAAAAAATAAAAGAGGCGAAATCGGACTTACCTATATCTATGGTATTGGCCCGTCTACAGCTAAATACATTTTAACTAAAGCAGGTATTGATACAAGTAAAAAAGTTAATCAATGGAATGATGATGAGCAAACTGCCATCCGTAACATTATTAACAACGAGTTTAAAACCGAAGGTGCTTTACGTAGCGAAACGCAAATGAACATTAAGCGTTTGTTGGATATTGCCTGTTACCGTGGTTTACGTCATCGTAAAGGATTGCCTTTACGTGGCCAACGTACACGTACCAACAGCCGTACTCGTAAGGGTAAGCGTAAAACAGTTGCAGGTAAAAAGAAAGTAACTAAGTAAAATCTTTGATTTATAATTTTTGAATTTAAATCAAAAATAAAAGAATAAGACTTATATTTTTTTGACTCAACACCAGATAGCTTTAATAAGTCGGCAGGAGGGTTGTTTCAAGCTCAAGTAATATTGGGTTAAATTTTTTAAAGATTACCTATTAATGGCAAAAGCACAAGGCGGTAAAGCAACAGGAAAAGCAGCCGCAAAAAAAAGAGTAGTAAAGGTGGATGCTTATGGAGATGCTCATATTGTAGCAAGTTTCAACAACCTTATTATTAGTTTAACCAACAAGCAAGGGCAAGTAATTGCATGGAGCAGCGCTGGTAAAATGGGTTTCAGAGGTTCTAAAAAGAATACTCCATATGCAGCCCAAATGGCCGCAGCAGATGCAGCAAAAGTTGCTTTGGATGCAGGGTTAAAAAGAGTGGATGTTTATGTAAAAGGACCAGGTAGCGGCCGTGAAGGTGCTATCCGTTCTCTATCTCAAAATGGTATTGAAATTACCATGATAAAAGACGTAACACCAATACCACACAATGGTTGCCGTCCTCCTAAAAAGAGAAGAGTTTAATCTTTGATTTTTTTTGATGTAAGTTCTCCGCTTTAATAAACCGGAGAATCAAAAGTCAAAAAATCGCAGATAAAATCATAGATCTTAAATTTATAGTATTTCATTTTATTAAAGGGTGCTTAATTGATTTTTACCGTTTTTACTGATTAACGCACCGGTACAAAAAAGCGGAAAATGAAAAAATAAATATGGCACGTTACACAGGCCCAAAAACAAAAATTTCCAGAATTTTTGGCGAACCTATTACCGGTAATGGTAAATGGTTAACAAAAAACAGTAACCCTCCGGGACAACATGGCGCTACCCGTAAGCGTAAAACTTTAGGCGAATACGCATTACAATTAAGGGAAAAGCAAAAAGCTAAGTACACTTATGGTTTGTTGGAAAAACAATTCCGCAGAACATTTGATGAAGCTGCTCGTAGAAAAGGCGTGACGGGTGAAAATCTTATTAAATTATTGGAAGCACGTTTGGACAACACTGTTTTCCGTATGGGTATTGCACCAAGCCGTCAGGCCGCTCGTCAATTAGTATCTCACAAACACATTACTGTTAATGGCGAAGTTCTTAACGTACCTTCTTACAGTTGTAAGCCGGGTGATGTTATTGGCTTAAAAAATAAGAGTGCTGCTAATACTGCAATCACAGGCAACTTACGTGGAAAAAACCCTAAGTTTAGTTGGGTAGATTGGAGCGAAGGCGAACAAAAAGGTACTTTTATTACATATCCGGAAAGAGAGAGCGTTCCTGAAAATATTAAGGAGCAATTGATTGTGGAATTGTACAGCAAGTAATTAGTACTTAGTACTTAGTACACGGTACTTTGTACTCATTAAAAAACAAAAAAATAATAATTTAATATGGGAATTTTAAATTTTGTAAAACCCGATAAAATTGTTCTTCAAAAAGCAACTGATTTTGAAGCCCAGTTTGAATTTCGTCCGCTAGAACCTGGTTATGGTGTAACCATTGGTAACGCTTTACGCAGAGTGTTATTAAATTCGTTGGAAGGTTATGCAATTGTAGGAATTAACATTGCAGGTGCCGATCATGAGTTTGCTACCATTAAAGGTATTACCGAAGACGTAACCGAAATTATTTTAAACCTTAAACAAGTTCGTTTAAAGCGTAAAGTAGAAGGCGAAGTAGGAACAGAAAAAATAACGTTATCTATTAAAAATAAAACCGAGTTTACTGCGGCAATGATTGGCGAAGCTTCTCCATCATTTGAAGTAATGAAACCCGAGTTACTTATTTGCACAATGGATAACAGTGCAAATTAGATATTGAAATTACTGTAAACAAAGGAAGAGGTTATGTTCCTGCAGAAGAAAATAAAGAAAAGAGTTCTCATTTTGGATATGTTCCTGTTGATGCTATTTACACTCCTATAAAGAATGTAAAATACTCTATAGAAAATACAAGGGTAGAACAACGTACCGATTTTGAAAAGTTAATTATGGAAGTTAACACAGATGGTACCATTCATCCCGAAGAAGCTGTGAAGCAAGCCAGCCGTATCTTAATTCAACACTTAATGATTATCACTGATGAAAACATCACTTTTGATAATAAGGAAGAAAAGAAAGAAGATTTAGTAGATGAACAAACTTTACAATTGCGTAAAGTGTTAAAAACACCGTTAGAAGATTTAGATCTTTCTGTACGTGCCTTTAACTGTTTAAAAGCGGCTAAAATTAATTCATTAAGCGAATTAGTTCAGTACGAGCAGGAAGATTTGATGAAGTTTAGAAACTTTGGTCAAAAATCTTTAAGTGAAATTGAGCAAGTACTTAACGAAAGAGGTTTAGGCTTTGGAATGGATTTAGGTAAGTTGAAATTGGATGATGAATAAAAATGCAATTTGCAATAAGCAATAATTATATAACAAGTACCTCACAAATCCTGACACGGTGTGAGGGAATCTAAAACAAAAACGTCATGCGTCACGGAGACAAACAAAACAATTTAAGCAGAACAGCCTCTCACAGAAAGGCATTATTAATGAATTTGGGTTGCCAGTTAATTACTTACAAACGTATTACCACTACTTTAGCCAAGGCCAAAGCTTTGCGTACTTACATTGAACCATTAATCACTAAAACCAAAGCCAATGAAAGCAAAGAAGCTATCATGCACAATCACCGTATTGTATTTAGCTACTTGAATGATAAAGCTGCTGTAAAAGAATTATTTACAGTAGTTGCACCAAAAGTTGCTGCAAGACCAGGCGGTTATACACGTATAATAAAATTAGGTGCAAGGGTTGGTGATAATGCCGAAATTGCTATGATTGAGTTGGTTGATTTCAACGAAATTTATGGTAAAGGTATTTCTCCTGCAACTGCCGAGCCTGCTAAGAAAACTCGTAGAAGCGGAGGTAAATCTAAAGCTGCTGCAACAGAAACTACTGATGAAGTTGCTGCTGCACCTGCACCAAAGGCTGCTAAAGCTCCAAAAGCTAAAGCTGCTGTAGAAGCAACACCAGCTGTTGAAGAAACAGCACCTGTTGTAACTAAGGCATCTGCCGATGATTTAGTAATTATTGAAGGTATTGGTCCTAAAGCTGCTGAGGTATTAGTAGCTGCAGGCATTACTACTTTTGTTGAATTAGCCAATACTCCTGCCGAAAAAGTTAAGGAAATTTTGATGGCTACCGATGCAAAAGTTGGTCATTTAGACCCAACAACTTGGGCACAACAAGCTCAATTAGCTGCGGATGGTAAAATGGATGAATTAAAAGAGTTACAAGATCAATTAAAAGGTGGTAGAGCCGAATAATTAACTTGAAAATTTATATAAGCCTCGATATTTTATCGGGGCTTTTTTTATTGTATACTAACAAGCGATGATATCTTTTTTAAACGATATCATCTATAAATATGTAACTGTTCATTTTTTTAGGTTTAATTAAATGTGCATTTTTATTAAATAACTTTTGCGTAGGGCATTTTATGTGAAAAATTATTTTACAACAAATGCTGTAGAAGTGTTTTCTTTGCAAAACTTCTTTATTTAATGTCTGTTATAACAACTACACAACCTGCCATTTTAATTTTACAAGACGGTACAGTTTTTAAGGGCAAAGCCTTTGGTAAAATTGGTACCACAACCGGCGAAATATGCTTCAATACAGGTATGACGGGTTATCAGGAAGTATTTACCGACCCAAGTTATAGTGGGCAAGTGTTAATAATGAACAATGCACATGTTGGCAACTATGGCACAATGGCTAAAGATGTGGAAAGTGATAGTGTAAAGGTAAAAGGGGTAATTGGCAGGAATTTAGAAGAAAAATTTAGCCGTTTTTTAGCCGACAAATCATTGCAGCAATATTTTGAAATTGAAAATGTAGTAGCTATTGATGGTGTAGATACAAGAGCTTTAGTGGCGCATGTACGTACACAAGGTGCCATGAATTGCATTATATCATCTGAAAGTACAGATATAGCACAACTTAAAAATGAGCTGCAAAATGTACCCGGTATGGATGGATTAGAATTAGCTTCAACGGTAAGTACAAAAGAACCCTATTTTTTAGGAGATGAAAGCAGCGCTTTACGAGTTGCTGTACTTGACTTTGGTATAAAGAAAAATATACTAAATTGTTTGGTAGAAAGAGGAGCTTATGTAAAAGTGCATAATGCCAAAACAAGTTTTGAAGAACTGGAAAGCTTTAAGCCTAACGGATATTTTATTAGTAATGGTCCTGGCGATCCGGCGCCTATGCAATATGCCGTAAAAACTGTGAAGCAAATTTTAGCTGCAGATAAACCTTTATTTGGTATTTGTTTGGGGCATCAATTACTGGCATTAGCCAACGATATTACTACTTTTAAAATGCACCATGGGCATCGTGGGTTGAATCACCCAGTAAAAAATATTATTACAGGCAAAAGCGAAATAACTACACAAAACCATGGTTTTGGGGTAAACCCCGATGCGGTTAAGGCAAATGAGAATGTAGAGATAACGCATGTTAATTTAAACGATAATTCTATAGAAGGCATTCGTATAAAAAATAAAAAGGCATTTTCTGTTCAATATCACCCCGAAGCTACACCCGGGCCACACGATAGCAGGTATTTGTTTGATGATTTTATTGCAATGATGTCCACTAATTAAGCAGATTTCACGAATTACACTAATTTTAGGTTGTAATCAATGTAAAATTTAGCAATGAGCAAATCTTTTATATTTATTGTACTGGTTTTATTATTCGGTGCTGCAACTTATTTTTTAGGGAAAAAGAATGCCAATAATCAAATTACATCTACTGTAGTACAAAATGTAAATCTGGTACAGCAAATTGCCGAGTTATCGGCTTTATCTGTGCAAGGCTCTACATCTGCTAAACTTACCAATAACAGCGGCAGCAGCGGCATGTGGGATAAATTTAAAAACTATCTTACCGAAAACACCCTGCAGGTTACTTTACCATACGAAGCTAAATATGGCGTACAGCTACAAGATAAAAAAGTAACGGTAGATGCAAAGGATAAAACAGTAATTATTCATCTGCCTAAATGTAAATTGCTAAGCCTGCAATTACAGTTAGACAAGTTAGAAATGATGAACCAAACCGGATTATTTGCCAGCACTACCATAAATGATTTAGGTGTAGCCCAAAAACAATTGTACGAGCAGGCACAGGCAAGTTTAGCAAATAACGTTGGTTATATAAAACAGGCAGAGTTACAAATAACCAACATACTTAAAAATTATTACGAGCCATTGGGCTATAGTGTACAATGCGTATTTGACGATAATTCAACAACTACAAAACCAAAAGGCTAATGAAAATTGCAATAATAAATGGGCCAAACCTAAACTTATTGGGCAAAAGAGAAATTGATATCTACGGGGGCGAAAGCTTCAACGTATTTTATGAAAAACTAAAGCAAAAATTTACTGCAATTGAGTTTGAATATTTTCAAAGCAATGTAGAGGAGAATTGATTAACGAATTGCAACGAGTTGGTTTTTCTTTTGATGGGGTAGTTTTAAATCCGGGAGGCTATTCTCATACTTCAGTTGCCATTGGCGATGCTATTGCAGCCATTACAACACCTGTTGTAGAAGTACATATTTCCAATATTTATGGCCGTGAAGAATTTCGTAAACTATCGCATGTAACTGCAAAAGCAAAAGGTGTAATTAGCGGACTTGGGCTTAAAGGTTATGAGTTGGCAGTTGAGTATCTGGTAGATGTCCAAAAATAATTAGTGTTGGTATTTTTTGTATTGTAATAGCTAACGAATTATTTTATAATCTGCAAAATCATCTCTGCACCAAATATCCGGCGTGGCATGGCTACCAAGTTTAAAATTTATTATCACACATTTTATTTCTTTTATGGTAGTTAAATTTATTACCACATCGGCAATGTAAGTTGCTGTGCCGCTACTTCCCATATTATTGGTTAAATATTCGCTGTTTTTAATTTGGGTAAATAAAGTATCACCACTCATTTTTACTTTACTAAGTTGTATTTCGGGGTATAAATCATTTAATGCTTTAATTAAACTATCTGTGTTAAGTTGCTCCGTTTTAAAATCAGTATTTTTCGTTTTTGTTTTGCCAAAAAAATCAATATCCCAAACTAATGGAGAAATAAGTAGTGAAGTATTTTGTATGTTAGATTTTGAAGAAGTATCTACAGTATTAACATAGTTAGTATCGGCAGAGGTTGTTTCATTAATTGGCTTTGGCTGCCTGGTACAGGAAGTAAAGATAAAAATGATAAGAACAATAATGTTTTGTTTCATGATTAATTACAGTACTACATAAATTATGCCGTACAAATGTATAGAGTTTACTTATGTAAACGTTTTACATGCTCCACTGACAGTGAAATCATTTTTTTTAATACTTCTATATCAACATCGGCAAGTTTTTTAACATAAATACAAGCTTTTGCACTTTTATGCTTTCCAAATTTTGCAAGCAATTCTGTTCTTTTATCAAAGGAAGAGGAAAGATAAAGCGATATTTCTGCTTTCCTTGGCGAAAATGCTACTAATGGAGCATCTCCTTCTCGGCCGCTTTCGTATTTATAGTGATACGAACCAAAACCAACTATACTTGGCCCCCACATTTTAGCATCAAACCCTGTTTGCTTTTTCATTATTTCAAGTATGGCAAAACAATCTTTTCTCTTCGATTCATCCGTAATTGTGTTAAGAAAATCTGCTACGTTACTTTGTGTTTCAACAGTTTTAGCTTTTGCCATAGTATAAAGTTTAATTACTTTTTAGTGTTATTTAACCTTTGCACAAAACCCAATGTATGGTTGTTAAAGCTCGTTAAAATAATTGCTTTCACGAATAAATTTTTCCAAATTTTTAATTTCTATTAAATCTGTTAATTTTTTATTTATAAGCAAACTGGTTGTAAAATAGCTTTCTGCAATTCGAGAGCCCATAAAATAACCTAAGTCTCTGGGGAAATGGATAAACAAACTATCTGCACCACCAAACCAATTACCGCTGCCAAAGTTTAATAATTCATTTTTTAATTTCAACTTTAATTTTTTTTCATTGTTAAAACCATAGGTAACATAATTTCCATTATTACCATACGGTACAATTAATTGCGAAATAAAATCCGGGATACCTTCACTTAAAACTCTGTTTATAAGTAAATTTCCATTCAAAGCTTTATTACTTTGTTTCCGTGTGTTCGTTGTTGAATGTGTACAAGTTCGTGAATTATTGTTCTAAAAAAATTACTTCTTGATACATAATCTTGGGTTGAAATTGGTAGCTCTTTGGTAACTGTTGTTGAATCAAGTCCATGATATTCAAGCCCTATGTAAACAAGATTTTTATTGCCTTCAGTGGAAATATTTCCGCCTGTACTAAAATTTCCAAAGCCTACACAAATGTCTGCGGTTTTAAAATTTGGATATAAAGATTGAAAACGTTTTACTATCTCTTTAATAGAATCTTGCGAATGAATTAATTTATAAGATTGAGCCCTTAGTGTATTGTAAAATTTGGGGTAGTGTTTTATTTGATATGCATAATTACTTGCTTTTATTTTCCATTTTTTTATAAACACTTTAAATTCATCCGAAGCTTTATCTATAACTCTGGTTTGAAATATTTGTGTAGTGTCATCACCGGCTTTCAAAATATCAACTGCATCCCAAAAATTAGTTACATCTTGGGTAATTATTTTAAAACTATTTGGTTGTGCTACCAAAAAATTTGCAGCTGCAATAAAAATAACGAGTATGAAATATTTTTTAAGCATTGAGATTTCGGGTTCTAAAATAGCACAAATAAGTATAGTATGTTAAGAAAAAACCTGTATATCACAAGCACTACAATCCTGTATACGGGTTGAAAATATTTGTTGAAAGTAAGAACAAAACCTCAGTTTTACAATTAGTGAAAGTTAATTTGCTCTGATACACCTGTCACAAAATAATGTGTTGTATCGGGTTTTGGAAAGTATTAAATCTAATTTATTTTTAAAGGTGGCCCAACTACCTGCATATCATTGTCAGCGAAAATTTTTTCCATTTCTTTAGGCGTGGGCTCGTGGTCTAATGCAGCAACGGAAACAAAGAAGTCTTCAAGTTTTCCAGCCGGCTGCACAATAACAGTCATTTTTCCTGACAGGGATACTTGTGTCCAGGCATGAGCAATTTTACGTGGTAGAAAAATACTTTCACCTTTTGTTAAATTAAATTTTTCATCACCAACCTGAAAATAGTAAGCACCTTCAATAACGTAAAAAATTTCATCTTGCGAATGATGAATATGTAAGGGTGTACCTTTGCCTTGTGAAAGAGATGTTTGTTCAAATATTGCTAAATCTCCATCTGTATCACTTCCTGAAATTTTAACATCCAGAATATTGGAATTTACTCCTTTTAATTTTATATGCCCATGAATTCTACCTTCGCCGGCTCCTATCTTAAAGCCTTTTTCTTTTCTGGAAAAGTTTCTTTGTATTTGAGCAGGTGTCATAAACGGGCTTGTTACTAAAGCCAGAAATGCTGCAATAAATTTATTTCGTTTCATTCTTTAAGGTTTAATAAATAGTAAAAAAATACACAAAGAGCAGGGCATTTGTGCAGGGAGAAATTAATATATTGACCAATAAGTATCGCTGCTGAGAGAAAATGTAAAATTGAAGTTAAGAAGAAAAACTGAGCTGCAGGCTCCCAATCATTTGTACATTTTTAGAAATTAGAAAATAGTTTTATTATTAAATTGCAAGATTCACAAAATTCAATTTTAAAAAAAGGCAGTCATTTAACCGGTAAAATTAAATATGTATGGATAGGAGATGGGTAAAAACAAAAAATCCCAACAGTATATTGCCGGGATTTTTGATGTTTATTTTGCTTAATTATTTAACTCATCTCTGCAAAGCATTTATGAAAATAAGGTATGGTTTCTATGCCTTTATAAAAGTTATCTAAATTAAATTTTTCGTTAGGACTGTGCAGGTTATCGCTATCTAACCCAAAACCCATAAACACAATTTTAATACCCAACTCTTTTTCAAACAACGCACAAATAGGAATGCTTCCGCCGCCACGTACAGGTATGGGTGTTTTGCCAAAGGTAGTCTCCATTGCTTTTGCAGCCGCTTTGTACGCTGTACTGTCAATAGGTGTCATGTAAGGCTCGCCGCCGTGGTGCAACGAGGCTTTTATTGTAATATACGGTGGCGCAATTTTTTGTAAGTGATTAATAAGTAGTTCTGTTATTTTATCGCTGCTTTGGTTAGGTACAAGCCTTGCACTTATTTTGGCAAATGCTTTACCCGGCAAAACCGTTTTTGCACCTTCGCCGGTGTAGCCCCCCCAAATGCCATTTAATTCAATAGTTGGGCGTATACCTGTTCTTTCATTTGTACTATAACCTTTTTCGCCCCAAAGTTCTTTCACGCCTAAATCATCGGCATATTCTTTTTCATCAAATGGAGCCATTGCCATTAGTTTTCTTTCTTCTTCGGTTGCTATGGCTACATCATCGTAAAAACCGGGAATGGTAATGTGGTTGTTCTCGTCGTGTAAACTGGCAATCATCTTAGCCAAAATAGTAATTGGGTTAGCTACAGCGCCGCCATAAACACCGCTGTGTAAATCTGTTTGGCCCTGTTACTTCTACTTCTATATAACTTAAACCACGTACGCCAATATCAATACTCGGTGTATCTAAACTTATCATGGCGCTATCGCTAATTAAAATACAATCGGCTTTTAATAGCTCTTTATGGGAGGCTACAAATTTTCCCAAGTTTGGAGAGCCTACTTCTTCTTCGCCCTCTATGCAAAATTTTATGTTTGTAGTCATGCTGTTTGTTTTAACCATTGTTTCCAATGCTTTTACATGCATGTAAAACTGCCCTTTATCATCGCAACTGCCACGGGCAAAAATTTTACCATCAATAATTACAGGATCAAATGGGCCACTTTTCCATAGTTCTAATGGATCTGGAGGTTGTACATCGTAATGTCCGTAAACCAACACGGTTGGCTTGCTTGGGTCAACCATTTTTTCGCCATATACTAATGGATGGCCATCTGTTTCGTAAATCTCGGCTTTATCTGCACCTGCTTCAAGCAATCTTGCTTTAACGGCTTCGGCACAACTAAGCATATCAGCTTTATGCTCACTACGGGCACTAACGCTGGGTATGCGTAAAAGGTCTAATAATTCATTCAAAAATCGGTCTTTGTTTTCGTTTTGATAATCTTTCCAGGCTTGCATATTATTAAAAATTAAGAATAAAAAAAAGATATTTGGATGTTAAAGATACAACAACATTCAAAAAATTATCATTTATTAATTGCTGTATATTAAATCGTTTTTTTTGTAAATTAATTTACCAAAAATTTATAAAAAAGTATTTGGCAGATAATTGATATTGCTCTTAAATTTGCGGCAGATTGCTTGTCAGCTTATCTGCCGATAGGTAGATTTATCAGCCTTTGTTCAGCTTCATTCGCCATATGATAGAATGTTTCTGCTCAAAGGCTGAGCCAATTTAGGCCATTAGTTGATTTAGCTTTTTTTGCATAATAAGCGAAACAACACCTACCAAAACATACAGTACAGCTATAATGGCTAACACCCATTTTACCGCAGCAAAAAAGGTTGTAAACAGGGCAATGGTATTGGATGAATGATTGGATAAGGTAGCCAACATACCCAAATTTTCGGCAATATCCAGTACACCTGCGGCTAAAGCTCCATTGGCTATTAATAGCCCAATTTTACTGTGATTTAGTTGTGCTATTTTTTTGCAGATAAAAAATAAAAATAAAGCGTAAAAACTAAGAAACAAAAAGTCATAATAGGTATTGTTTTTAGCGGCTTCAATATTGTTTACAGCAGGCGTTGCCGCCCAAGCATTAAGTATAGTGTTAGTTTTAACTGTATCGTAGGCAAACTCTAAATTTAATATACCTTTTGGTGTTGTCGATGTTTTTAAACTGGCGCCGGTTTTTGCCATTACGGTTATCATAACCAAAGTGCCTATGAATAAAACAGGGATAGTTAGTTTTTTCATTGTAAGCAAAGTATAAATTATATATTTTGAAAGCGAAGTTGCACATACTCCCAATTTACAACTTGCCACCAGTTATCAATATAATCGGCACGTTTGTTTTGGTATTTTAAATAATAGGCATGCTCCCAAACGTCCAACGCTAATAATGGGTAACCTTTTATTTCGCTTATGTCCATTAATGGATTATCTTGATTTGGCGTACTTCCAATTTTAAGGTTTTTATCTTT
>JADKIE010000009.1 GCA_016721385.1 Chitinophagaceae bacterium
AGTAGGCATACAGCGTTCAGAGCCTGTACCTTTCTACAGAAATAAAGCATACTTAATGGTAGGTGTATTAGGCTTATTTGCACTTGCCGGATATTTCTTTTTAGATTTTGCCGCAGGTTTAGGCCGCCAAACAAACTACCAACCGGAGCAACCTATTTTCTATAGCCATCAGGTACATGCTGGCACAAATCAGGTTAGTTGCTTGTACTGCCATGGAAGTGCACAGGATAGTAAAATGGCTGGCATACCATCGGTAAATGTTTGTATGAATTGCCATAAAGCAATTAGTAAATATGAAGGTCCTGATAAATTGGTAAGAGCAGACGGTACGCCTGTAAATGGCACTGCCGAAATAGCTAAGCTTTACGAATATGCAGGATGGAACCCAACAACAATGAAGTACAACGAAGATAAGAATGGTGATGGTGTGCCGGATGGAGCACGTGCTATTCCTTGGGTAAAAATACATAACCTGCCCGATCATGTTTACTTTAACCATAGCCAACACATAAAAGTAGGTAAACAACAATGTCAAACTTGTCATGGTAATATTCAGGAAATGCCCGAAGTATTCCAGTTTAGTACATTAAGTATGGGTTGGTGTGTAAACTGCCACAGAGAAAGTAAAGTTGATTTCTTTAATAAAGCAGACAGTACAGGTAATAAGTTTTACAGCATTTACGAGAAATTCCACAACGATATTAAAAACAAAAAATTGGATAGCGTAACGGTTGAAAAGATTGGTGGAACGGAGTGTCAGAAATGTCATTATTAAAATTAGTTAATTAGCCAATTTGATAATGAGGTAATGAATTAGCAGATGCTTTTTAATTATCAAATTATCGAATCATCACATTATCACATTAAGAATTATGAAGAAATACTGGCAAAGTTTTGGAGAATTGAATCAAACAGAAAGTTTTGAACAATCTGCCAAAAATGAATTTAAGGAAGAACTGCTGCCTTTAGCCGATTTGGATGATAAGGGTTTGTTAGATGCTAAAGCTCCACGTAGAGATTTTCTTAAATATCTGGGATTTAGTACTGCCGCTGCTGCAGTTGCTGCAAGTTGCGATATGCCTGTACGTAAAGCGGTGCCTTATTTACAGCGCCCCGATAATGTAATACCGGGTGTTGCAAATTATTACGCTTCTACTTATGTAAATGGTGGCGATGCTATACCAGTAATTGTTAAACAAAGAGATGGCCGCCCAATTAAAATAGAAGGAAACGATTTATCTAAACTTACAAATGGAGGTACCAGTGCTCAGGCGCAAGCCTCTGTTTTAGATTTATATGATACTACACGCCTTCGCTATCCAATGCAAAAAGATGGCAAGGAGTTTAAAGAAGTAACTTCCTTTGATAATTTTGATAAAATGGTTGGTACGGCAATAGCCGGCAAAACAGTAGCGGTACTAACAGCTACGGTTAACTCACCATCTACCCAACAAGTAATAAACGAATTTTTAGCAAAATATCCGGGCAGTCGCCATGTACAGTATGATGCTGTAAGTTACGCCGGTATGTTATTGGCAAACGAAGCATGTTATGGTAAAAAAGCCATTCCATCTTACCAGTTTGATAATGCTAATGTAATTGTAAGCCTTGGTGCCGATTTTTTAGGCACATGGTTAAGCCCTGTAGAATTTAGTGGGCAATACGCAAAAAACAGAAAAGTAACAGGCGATAAACCAACCTTAAGCCAGCATATACATTTTGAAAGTATGATGAGCTTAACCGGTAGTAATGCCGATGACAGGTATTTACACAAGCCATCCGAAACAGGAGCTGTGGCCGTAGCTATTTTAAATGCACTAAGTGACACAGCAGCATCTTTTACCGATAAAAAATTAAACGAAGGCGTTAAGTTAGCTGCCGGAAAATTAAAAGCTGCCGCTGGTAATGCTTTAGTTGTTTGTGGTAGCAACGATGTTAACGTTCAAATAATTGTAAACGCAATAAACGAAGCTATTGGTGCAAATGGCAAAACTATAAATTGGGCTGCCGCATCCAATGTTCGTAAAGGTATTGATGCCGATATGAACACATTGGTAAACGACATCAACAGCGGTGCCATTGGTGCTGTAATTGTTTGTGGCGTTAATCCTGCTTACAGCTACAGCGATAGCAAAAAATTTGCCGATGGCTTAAGTAAAGTAATTGGAATTAGTTGCAACGCCACAATGGACGAAACAACCGAGTTATGTAAATACATAATTCCGGCACATCATTGGTTAGAAAGTTGGGGAGATGCAGAACCTAAAGCAGGTTATGTATCCATGATACAGCCTACCATTAATCCTTTGTTTAAAACAAGGGCTTTTCAAACATCTTTATTAAAATGGTCGGCCTCTGCGGTTGATTATGATACATATTTTAAAAACTACTGGACTACCAAACTTGGAAGTGCAGATGCTTATAACAAAGCATTGCAAGATGGTGTGATAGAGCCTGCTGCCGTAGCAGTTGCCGGAAGTTCGTTCAGTGGCGCAAAGTTGCTGATGCCACAGCAAAATTGCTGCAGTTAAAGGCGGTGCAACCGAAGTGGTATTTTATCAAAAATATCAATGGGTAATGGTAGTCAGGCAAATAATCCATGGTTGCAAGAGTTACCTGATCCAATATCTAAAGTAACCTGGGACAACTATGCAATGATGGGTACAGAAATGTACAAAGAAATGTATGGCAAAGATGTATTGAAAGATAAAGGTGCTTCGGATGCATACGAAGTACATCCGGAAAAACCTGTGGTTAAAGTAACTGCAAATGGCAAAAGCCTTGAATTGCCTGTTTTATTAATACCTGGTATTCAAAAAAATACAATTGCTGTTGCTTTGGGTTATGGTAGAGGTGCAGCAGGTGCATCAAAAGAAGCTATTACCAATAATATTGGCAGAGCCGCTTACGGTGCTGGTAAAAATGCCTATCCATTAGTTGGTTTTGATGGTACTACTGTACAATATAATGCAGATGTTAAGATAGAAAAAACAAGTTCTACTTATCCGTTAGCACAAACACAGGTGCATGGTTCCTCAGAAAACCGTCCGGTTATTTACGAAACTAATTTAAAGAGTTTTATAGCTAATCCGGCTCAAATGCTTGAAGAAGTAGAGCAGGAAAAATTAAACATTACAGTTAATGGCAGCGAAGATTTTGTAAAGGATGCAACTATGTATCCGCATTACGAAAAACCGGGCATTAAGTGGGGAATGGCCATTGATTTAAACACCTGTACAGGTTGCAGCGCATGTGTAGTTGCTTGCAGTGCCGAGAATAATGTAAGTGTGGTAGGAAAAATACAAGTACAAAGAGCACATGAAATGCATTGGTTACGCATTGACAGATGCTTTACGGGAGATTTAGAAAATCCGGATGTAGTGTTTCAACCAATGATGTGCCAGCATTGCGATAATGCGCCTTGCGAAAACGTATGCCCTGTTGCTGCAACCAATCATAGCAGCGAAGGCTTAAACCAAATGACCTATAACAGGTGTATTGGTACAAGATATTGTGCAAACAACTGTCCGTACAAAGTACGTAGGTTTAACTGGTTAGATTATACAGGTGCAGATAGCTTTAAAGATAATCAGCAACCATTAATTGGTAGCGATATGGATGAAGTGGTTTTGCAGATGAACGATGATTTAACCAGAATGGTGTTAAATCCGGATGTAACGGTACGTAGCCGTGGTGTTATCGAAAAATGCTCTTTCTGTGTACAACGTTTACAGGAAAGCAAGTTAGACGCTAAAAAACAACAAGACCCAAGTTTAGTACGCAATGTTAAAACAGCTTGTATGCAGGCTTGCCCTACACATGCTATTAGCTTTGGTAATATTAATGATACAGAAAGCAATGTGGCTAAAGCAAGAAGCGATAAACATAGAAATTTTTATGTGTTAGAGCAATTGCATGTATTACCTAATGTTAGTTATTTGGCTAAGGTTAGAAATACTGACAGGCATATTGGAGCTATAGAAGAAGGCGGCGAAGAGAAAAAAGGCGAAGCAAAAAAAGAAGAAAAAGCACATGTGTAAATAGCAGTCTTTGTTGGTTGCCGACCGGCAAATATGCTAAATAAAAGTTTAAGTAAGAGATGTAGTACAAGAGTGCGATGCCAATAAAGTTGAATAAAGAAATATTGTTAGGACAATAATAAAAGAATAAAACATAATTAGCTATTAACAATGAACTATTAGCTATTAACCAAAGTTTATATGTCATTACTAAAATACGAATCGCAACAAAGGGAACCGCTGGTAGATGGTAACAAAGATTATCATCAGGTAACGGAGGATATTGTACGCCCAATAGAAATGAAACCAAGCCGCTTGTGGTACATTGGTTTTTACATTAGTGTAGCCTTATTGTTATTTGGTGTGTACAGTATTTACAGAGAGGTAACCTATGGTATTGGCCAGTGGAACCTTAACAAAACCATTGGATGGGGCTGGGATATTACCAACTTTGTATGGTGGGTAGGTATTGGTCATGCCGGTACACTTATTTCGGCTATCTTATTGTTATTTAGACAAGGTTGGCGTACTGGTGTAAATAGAGCTGCAGAGGCGATGACGATATTTGCGGTAATGTGTGCTGGTCAGTTTCCTATTTGGCATATGGGTAGAGTTTGGATGGCGATGTTTGTATTGCCATATCCAAATACAAGAGGCCCGTTATGGGTAAACTTTAACTCACCACTACTTTGGGACGTATTTGCGATATCAACTTATTTTACAGTATCTCTTTTATTTTGGTATAGTGGTTTATTGCCCGATTTTGCAACGGTAAGAGATAGAGCAAAAACAAAATTTAGAAAGATGATGTACGGTGTAGCTGCATTTGGATGGAGTGGCAGTACCAAACACTGGCAAAGGCACGAAAGTTTGTCGTTAGTATTAGCAGGTTTATCAACTCCGCTTGTACTTTCTGTACACACTATTGTATCGTTCGACTTTGCAACATCTATTGTACCGGGTTGGCATACAACCATCTTTCCTCCATACTTCGTTGCAGGTGCCATCTTCTCTGGTTTTGCCATGGTGCAAACCCTTATGATTGTGGTACGTAAAGTATTAAACTTACAGGATTATATTACCCTTGGCCATATTGAGGCAATGAATAAAGTAATTGTACTTACAGGTAGTATTGTAGGTTGTGCCTACTTAACGGAATTGTTTATTGCATGGTATGGTCAAAATCAATACGAACAATGGGCATTCTTTGAAAATAGGGGTAATTTATTTAGCCCTTATGGCTGGAGTTATTATTTAATGATGTTCTGTAATGTGGTATCTCCTCAATTATTTTGGAGCCGCAAATTGCGTAGAAATATTACAGTTACTTTCTTTATGAGCATTATTGTAAATATAGGTATGTGGTTTGAGCGTTTTGTAATTATTGTAACATCTGTTTACAGAGACTTTTTACCAAGTAGCTGGAGTACTTACTACAGCCCAAGCATATGGGAGATAGGTTTCTATTTAGGTACATTTGGCTTATTCTTTACATGCTTCTTCTTATTTGGTAAATATTTCCCTGTAATTGCCATTGCCGAAATTAAAGCGGTATTAAAAACAAGTGGCGAAAACTACAAGGCAAAAATGACTGATATTGAAAAAGCAGATGCTGAGAAGTTTTACATTGAAGAAGTAGAACATGCACACTAATTGGAATTAATAATTGATAATTAATAATTAATAATTGAAAATGGCTGGAGGACAAAAAAAATTCGTTGTAGGTAGCTTTGATGATGAGGCGGTACTGTTTCCTGCGGTGAAAAAGGTACGCAAAGCTGGGTATAAAATACATGATGTATATACTCCATTTCCGGTGCATGGATTAGACCATGCTATGGGCTTAAGAGAAACCAGCATACATACGGCAGGATTTATTTATGCCGTAACCGGTACCACAACCGCAGTAACGTTTATGAGCTGGGTTTTTACAAAAGACTGGCCTTTAAACATTGGCGGTAAACCGCATTTTGCATTACCTGCTTGGATACCTATTACATTTGAACTTACTGTATTATTCGCCGCTGTAGGTATGGTGCTTACTTTTTGTTACTTGTGTAATTTAGCTCCATTTGTAAAAAAACATATTTTTCACCCAAGAGCTACAGATGATTTATTTGTAATGGCTATTGAGTGTACCGATAAAACAAATGATGCCGAAGTGCAATCATTTTTAGAAAACGCCGGTGCAAAAGAAATTAATGTACAGGTTGCCGAAACCGGTTGGTGGATTGGCAGATATGACAGAGAACAAAAATTGTATAAAGAAGAAAAAGGGTATTAATTGAAAATTGAAAACCGAAAATTGAAAATGAAACAATTAACTTATATAGCCTTAGCATTTATTACAACTTCTTTATTCATTAGCAGTTGTGGTGATAAACGCAGCCCGGGCAAAATATATATGCCGGATATGACGTATAGCAGAGCTTATGAAGCTTATGCCGAGTTAGATTCTAATGTATTTACCAGCAATAGAGATGATGCAGGGCATAAAATATTTTATAATTCATCACCGGTTGCAGGTACAGTAAAGCAAGGCGAAATGTTTGCTTACACTGGCACAAACGATTCGGCTGGCTACAAAGCAAGTGCTGCGGTTAAAAACCCGTTAGGCCCATTATCAACAGCAGAAATGGCCGAAGCTGGACGAATATATAATATTAACTGTGGAGTTTGTCATGGCGAAAAAGGAACAGGTAATGGTCCGGTTGCAAGTAAAATTGGTGCTGTAGCTAATTTAACTTTACCACTTTACGTAACAATGGCTGATGGTACAATGTTTCATTCTATTACATATGGTTTAAGAAATATGGGTAGCTATGCATCTCAATTAGACAGAAAACAACGTTGGATGGTGATTCAATACATTAGATCATTACAACCTAAAGGAACTACAGCAGCAGCTCCGGCAATGGATTCTGCAGCAGTAGCAACAAAAAAATAATAAGTAATTCAATTAAAAAAATATTTAAATGGCTTCTTCATTCGAATTACCGGGTAGTTATAAAAAGTGGACACTAGGCTTAATTATTGCCGGTGCAATAGCTGTAGTATATGGCTTAATTATGTACCATCCATTTGCTCATGCAGGGCACGGCGAAAATGTAAATAGCACTCGTTTTTGGGCAGTGCTTTTACAAAACAGTGTGTTTTGGTTATTGGTAGTAAATGCAAGCATGTTTTTTATATGCGTTACCACTATGGCAATGGGCGGATGGCAAGTAGCCTTGCGTAGAGTGCCGGAAGCCATATCCAGCGTTGTGCCAATCTTAGGTATAATTACTTTTGCTATTTTAATGGCAATTATTTGGGGAGGCCAATACCGATATTTATCACTGGCTTGATCCAAAATTATACGAAAAAGGTTCATCTACTTTCGATAAAATATTACATGGTAAACATGGTTTTTTAAATCCTATGTTTTTTACAGTATGGTCTGCCATAACTATTTTCTTATGGTGGTTTTTAGGTAAAAAAATGCGTAGCATGAGTTTAGAGAGTGATAAAAATGGCCCAATGGATTACGAAACAGGTAAAGCCTGGATTTGGAAAAATACCGTTTGGGCATCTTTATTTACGGTGTTTTTTGGTTTAACAGTAGCTTCTACCATACCTTGGTTTTGGTTAATGAGTATAGACCCTCACTGGTATAGTACCATGTATAGCTGGTACACATTTGCAAGCACATTTGTGTCGGGCATGTCGTTAGTAGCCATTTTTATAATATGGTTAAAAAATAAAGGGGAATTAGAATATGTAACCGAAGAACATTTACATGATATTGGTAAGTTTATGTTTGCGTTTTCGGTTTTTTGGACGTACCTGTGGTTCTCTCAATACATGTTAATTTGGTATAGTAATCAGCCCGAAGAAACCAAGTATTTTGTAGAAAGAATTGGAACTGCTGAAAAAAGCGGCCCTTATCATGGTATTTTCTTTCTTAATTTAATTTTAAACTTTCTTGCTCCATTATTGATATTGATGAAACGTGGCGTAAAACGTAACTGGACTTTGGTTACATTTATGGCTATTGTTATAATTTTTGGTCACTGGATAGATTTTTATCAAATGATAATGCCTGGTACATTACATGGTCATGCTCAATTAAATTTGTTTGAATTTGGTGTGCCTTGTTTATTTGTAGGGATAATTATGTGGGGTGTGGGTAAATATTTAAGCAGCAATTCTTTGTTGCAAAAAAATCATCCTTTCTTAAAAGAAAGTATGATACACCATACATAAATTGCTTTTAACAACTTTAAAACCATATGGGTTTTTAAATTGTGTTTCTTAAATATAAAAGGGTTAAAAAATATTAATTAACCCCTTGCCTGATTTTAAAATAAAAGTTTCATTAGGTTTAGGGGCGAAAACTAATAAATTATATGAAAGAGTTTTTAACGGTAGCATTAGGTATTTTGGTGTTTATTGTAATTTTTCAAATTGCAAAAGCAAGTGAGTACGTTAGTGCATTAAAGGGCGAAGAAAAAACCCGTAAACAAAATAATAAAATAAATGCCTTCTTATTAATAGCCTTCTTAATCTTTGGTCTAATAGGGGCATGGTATTGCAATGAATTGTATTGGGGAAAAACATTGTATCCGCAGGGCTCAGCATCTGTTGAAGGCGAAGAGCAGGATGTAATGATGTACATCACCATTGCGGTTACAGGAATTGTGTTTATAATTACTCAAGCCTTATTATTTTGGTTTTCTTATAAGTATCAGGAAAACGATAATAGAAAAGCATTTTACTTTCCACACAATACTAAATTAGAATTAATATGGACAGGTGTACCTGCCATTGTATTGTGTACGTTGGTAGTTTTTGGTTTGCGTTTTTGGTTTAGAGTAACCGATGATGCACCTAAAGACTCGGTTGTAGTTGAAGTAACCGGCCACCAATTTGGTTGGGAGTTTAGGTATCCGGGATCGGATAAGGTGTTAGGTAAGAAAAATTACAAATTAACTACAGGCGCAAATAGCTTAGGTGTTGATTTTGCAGATAAATCAAGCGAAGATGATATACATGTAAGTGCAACAATGCACATACCTGTAGGCAAGCCATGCAAAATGGTAATTAATGCACAAGATGTAATACATAGTGTGGGTTTACCGCATTTCCGTTTAAAAATGGATGCTGTACCAGGCATACCAACTACACAATGGTTTACACCTAAGTACACTACTAAGGAAATGCAAGACAAAACTAAAAACCCCAATTTTGCTTACGAAATTGCTTGCGACCAAATGTGTGGTGCTGGCCATTTTAGTATGAGGGGTGTTATTGTTGTAGATTCGGAAGAAGATTATAAAAAATGGTTATCAACACAAAAGCCGGAGTATTTTACAATTTTTCCGGATAAAGCACCAAAAGAAGTAATTGCAGATAGTATTAAAACCAGTAAACAAACAGCACAGGTTTTACCAGTAAAAAATTAATTTAAAAAAGTATTTCGAAAATAATTTAAGACTATGAGTAGCGTAGCCACATTACACGGAGAAGGTGTTCACTCGGCACATGATGCACATCATGAACACCATCACCACGAAACGTTTATAAGTAAATACGTTTTTAGCCAGGATCATAAAATGATTGCCAAACAATTTTTGGTAACGGGTATTATTTGGGCAATTATTGGAGGATTATTTTCTGTAATATTCCGTTTGCAATTAGGCTATCCCGAATCTACGTTTCCATGGTTGGAAGATTTTTTAGGCCACTGGGCTAAAGGTGGAAAATTGCAACCAGAGTTTTATTATGCGCTGGTAACTATGCATGGAACCATTTTAGTTTTCTTTGTACTTACTGCCGGATTAAGCGGAACTTTTGCTAATTTTTTAATTCCTTTACAAATAGGAGCAAGAGATATGGCATCGCCAATGCTTAATATGCTTAGCTATTGGTTTTTCTTTTTAGCATCTATAATAATGTTTAGTTCATTATTTGTACAAACAGGCCCGGCAAGTGGCGGATGGACAATTTATCCTCCTTTGAGCGCCTTAGGCGAAGCAAGTAGTGGAAGTAAAATTGGTATGGATTTATGGTTGGTAAGTATGGCAATGTTTATAGTATCTTCTTTATTAGGAGGCTTAAACTATATTACTACAATACTTAACATGCGTACAAAAGGAATGAGCATGACAAGATTGCCATTAACGGTTTGGTCTTTATTCTTCACGGCAGTATTAGGTGTATTATCTTTCCCTGTATTGTTAAGTGGTGCTATATTATTATTGTTTGACAGAAACTTAGGAACAAGTTTTTACTTAAGTGATATTGTTATAGCCGGTAAAATTTTACCTAATGAAGGAGGTAGTGCAATTTTATTCCAACACTTATTCTGGTTCTTAGGCCATCCGGAAGTATATATTATATTATTGCCGGCAATGGGTATGGCATCAGAGATTTTATCGGTAAACAGCCGTAAACCAATATTTGGTTATATGGCTATGGTAACATCATTATTTGCAATTGCAATATTAGCCTTTTTAGTATGGGCACATCATATGTTTGTAACAGGGCTTAATCCTTTCTTAGGGTCGTTCTTTGTATTACTTACATTATTAATTGCGGTTCCATCTGCCATTAAAGTATTTAACTGGCTTACCACTCTATGGCGTGGTAATATTAGATTTACTCCCGGAATGATGTTTGCAATTGGATTTGTAAGTTTATTTATTAGTGGGGGGTTAACAGGTATTTTCCTTGGAAACTCAGCCTTAGATTTACAACTACATGATACCTATTTTGTAATTGCTCACTTCCATATAGTAATGGGTGTGGCAGCATTTTTTGGCATGTTTGCCGGTGTATATCATTGGTTTCCAAAAATGTTTGGCAGATTTTTAAATAATACGATGGCATATATCCATTTTTGGGTAACTATTATTGGCGCATACTTAATTTTTTGGCCAATGCACTACGAAGGTTTGGCAGGTATGCCTCGCCGTTATTATGACTATTCAAACTGGGAGTCTTTTAAAATGTTTGGAGGCTTAAATGAGTTTATAAGTTTGGTGTCAATGATTGTTTTTGCTGCTCAATTATTATTTGTGTTCAATTTTTTCTATAGCATTTTTAAAGGCAGAAGAGTTACAACACAAAACCCTTGGGGTAGTAATAGTTTGGAATGGACAACACCAATTAATCCGGGCATGGTAACTGGCCCGGTGAAATACCGGAAGTTTACAGAGGAGCTTTACGATTATGCAAAAGACGGGAAAGAGTTTATTCCTCAAAATGTACCGGTTGGAGAAGATGAAACAGACGGGCATTAAAAAAATTGAAAATTGTTTAATGGATAATGGATAATTTTGAAAGACGATGAAATGATTTATCCGGCAACTATTAATCAAAATAATGCAACAGCAAAACAACGCACCAATAAACAACTCATCTTTATTTGGGTTGGCAAGTAAAGTGAAGGATTACATTCAGCTAATTAAATTCACTTTAAGTTTTATGGTGGTGTTTAGTACAGTAGTAAGCTATTTGCTGGCGCCTAATATAAAATTTGATTTACTACAAGTTCTTTTACTTTTTATTGGCGGAATGCTAATTACCGGAAGTGCAAATGGTATTAACCAAATACTTGAAAAAGACACCGACGCATTAATGAAACGCACTGCTGCAAGGCCGGTGGCCAGCGGCAGAATGAGTGTAACCGAGGCAACTATATTTTGTGTGGTTACCGGAGCGTTGGGTGTTTTTATTATGTGGAGGTTTTTTAACTTTCAAAGTGCGATGGTGGGTTTATTTAGCTTGTTTTTATACAGCTTTATTTATACTCCATTAAAAAAAGTTAATTCAATTTCGGTATTAGTTGGTGCTATACCCGGTGCATTACCTTGCTTAATTGGTTGGGTAGCCGCAACGGATAGCTTTAGTGCAGGAGGTTGGATTTTATTTGCTATCCAATTTTTATGGCAGTTTCCGCACTTTTGGGCAATAGCTTGGGTAGCACATAAAGATTATACCCTTGCTGGTTTTAAATTATTGCCTAGCGATAAAGGACCAACAAAATTTACTGCTATGCAAACCGTAATGTATAGTGCGTTAATGGTGCCGGTTGGTTTGTTGCCACACTATTATAATATAAGTGGCATGGTGAGTATGTGGGTTGTGCTGGCTTGTAATTTGTTTATGGTTTATGTAAGTGTGTTGTTGGTTATAAGAATGGATGTTAAAAGTGCAAGAAGAGTAATGTTTAGCTCATATTTTTATTTGATGATTGTGTTGTTGAGTTTATATGCAGATAAAGTAAGAGTTTAATTAGTGTTAAAATAATAATTTGCCGCAGGCAAATACGAGGATATGAATACAGTGGCAATGAAACAAAAAAATAAAATACATCCGCATAAGTTTACACTGTGGATGGGTATAGGAAGTATTGTAATGATGTTTGCAGGGTTAACCAGTGCATACATTGTAAAACGAAATCAGGCAAATTGGGTAACCTTTGAAATTCCCAAATTGTTTTGGTACAGTACAGTAGCTATTTTACTAAGCAGCGCTCTTTTGTTTTTAGCTGGCAAAGCTTTTAAACAAAGAGAAATGGTTAAGTACAGAACTTTGGTAACGGCTACTGCAATTTTGGGTGTTCTTTTTTTAGTTTGTCAGGTAGTGGGTTTTATGCAATTGTGGGATAAAGGCTTTACATTACAATCAACAGTATCCTACTCTTTTTGTATGTAATTGTTGGTTTGCATGGTTTGCATGTGATTGGTGGTGTAATTGCATTAATTGTTTTATTTGCTAAAGCATTTAACACCAAAACAAAAGACTATAGCAACATATCGGTAGATTTGGTAAGTACATACTGGCATTTGTAGATGTACTTTGGGTTTACCTTTTAATATTTTTATTAATGATAAAATAGTACAAAGTTTCAAGTACAGAGTTAAAATTAATGCAATTAAACTTAGTATCAGAAACCAGAAACTTAAAATAGAATTATGTCAGCAACAACAATACCATCGGGTACAAAATGGTGGAATGGCGGAAGAAGTCCATTCAATATCAGTTACGGTAAAGTAATGATGTGGTACTTTTTAATGAGTGATGCCTTTACGTTTGGAGCATTTCTTATTAGCTATGGCACCATACGGTTTAGTGTAAACCATTGGGCAGATCCCAATCAGGTATTCAATGCATTTCCATTTGCAGGGCATGCAAATTTACCCTTAGCATTTGTAAGTTTAATGACGTTTATATTAATTGCCAGCTCGGTAACAATGGTGTTAGCTGTTCATGAGGGGCATAAAATGAACCGAAAGGGCGTAGAAAAATATATGATTCTTACTATAATTGGTGGGTTGGCTTTCTTGGGGTGTCAGGCTTGGGAGTGGACGCACATGATTACCGGCGAACATAAAGTATTGGTTAATAGAGCTATCGAAACTTGGGGAACTACAGTAACGCATAATCCATGGGGACTTGCAGTATCTCATGAAACGCTATCTAAACTTGGATTAGCTGCTAATGAACATGTTACAACACCTGGACCTATTGCGTTTGGCGGTTATTTCTTTGGAATTACAGGTTTCCACGGTTTCCATGTATTTAGTGGTGTAATTATTAATTTGGTAATGTATATTAAAACCAAACTTGGTCATTTTGATCAACGTGGCCATTACGAAATGATAGAAAAAGCAGGTTTGTATTGGCATTTTGTAGATTTAGTTTGGGTGTTTGTATTCCTTTGCTTTTATCTTGTTTAAAATAAATTATTTACATTTTACAATTAACAAATTTAAAATATGAGTTCACACGTATCATCTCCCGAAATTACACATGCACCAGAACATGCATCTGGTACAGGAAGAATATGGAAAACATTTTGGGTATTATCTATATTAACCATTATTGAGTTAGGCCTGGGCTATTATTTATATTCTCAGCATGGAGGATTATCTCATGGATTTACACTTGCAACCAAATCATTAATAGGCATACTTACACTTGCAAAAGCATATTATATAGTTTCTGTGTTTATGCATCTTGGCGACGAGATAAGAAATTTTATAATGACCATAATAGTGCCACTTTGCTTATTTATTTGGTTTATTGTTGCCTTTTTGTGGGATGGTAACAGTTGGAAAAATTTAAGAAATACAGATGCAGGAAGCAGAGAAGCTCCAAAAACAGAAAAAGTTGAACATGCGCCTGAACAAGGAGCTAAACACTAAATAGTAAAAAATAATTTTATAAAAAACCATCCATCTTTACGGATGGTTTTTTATTAGTGTAACTTTACCCACAATAATTTTATATGAACAAAAGTGCAATTCTTGGGTTAATGTTGGCTATGCTACTTCCGCTTTCGGGATATTTTTTAGTAAAATATTTAAGTAAAGATGCGGTTGTAATGCCTCGTAAATATTTTGCACCCGACAGTATTGTTGTAAATACAAAAGGAGGAAAAACTACAACCGACACTATTTGGCATAAAGTAAAAAGCCCTCAGTTTGTAAATCAATTAGGTAAAAAAGTTACACTGGATGATGCAAAAGGAAAAATAATTGTATTGGATTTCTTTTTTGCAAGATGCCCAAGTATTTGCCCTGGCCTTGCCCGTAATATGAAGCGCTTACAAGATTCGTTTAAGCAAAACGATAGCATTGTTCAATTTATTTCGGTGAGTGTAGATCCTGAGCATGATAGTGTAGCACAGTTAAGAAAGTTTGCAGATAGGTTTGGCATTAATCATGATACATGGTGGATGGTAAGTGGCGATAAGAAAGCTACCTATGATTTTGCATTGCAAGAAATAAAAGCAAGCATTGCCGACCCTGGCGTAGATACTGCTTTTATACATACAGAAAACTTTTTTTTAATTGATACTAATAAAATTGTACGTGGTTGGTACAATGGTTTTGATACAGTACAGTTGGCAAAATTGGCGCATGATATTCCTTTATTAATGTTAGAAAAGGACAGAAGCAAACCTTCTTTTTTAAGAAATTTTATTCCATTGCTGCCTGTAATTTTTATTGGTATTGCTATAGTTTTTGTAGTAATTATTATTTTAAACAGAAAGAAAACGAATAAGTGATTTTATGTTAAAACCTACGTTGGCAAAAAACGATATAAAAGCAAAAAGGATAATTGGAATAGTATCAATTATTGTATTTGTAGCTGTTACTGTATTAGGTAAATATAATTTAGCAGGCAAGAGTAATTTTTCCTTTGATGTACATGTATTTGCAATGCTTAATGCAATAATTAATGCATGCGTTGCACTATTGCTTGTATTGGGATTAGTAACCGTAAAACAAAAAAATACCAACTGCATAAAAACATTATGTTGTTTGCAATGCTGCTTTCGGTATTGTTTTTAATATCGTATATCTGCCATCATTTATTTGCCGGCGAAACGGCCTTTGGCGAAACGGATGGTGTAAAAGGATTATCCACCGAAGAAATAGTAACTGCTGGCAACTCTCGTAAAATTTATTTATTGATTTTACTTACACATATACCTTTAGCTGGGCTGGTGCTTCCATTTATTTTATTTTCTGCATACAAGGCGTTAACCGGCGAATTTGCAAAACATAAAAAATTAGTGCGTTATGTTTGGCCAGTATGGTTTTACGTAGCAGTTACAGGCGTAGTAGTTTATTTAATGATAAGCCCTTATTATAAGTAAAGGCTTATCATTGCTATAGAATTTCAAAATTTAATTTGAAAACCACACATCATTTTTTGCAACAGATGTTGCATCATACCCGCCGATAACGCAAATTTTATTATTGAATAGCATTGTCTGGTGCCCACCTCTTGTACCAAAAGCTGCATTGGTTTGTTTTGTCCAATCTTTACCATTAACGCTGCTCCATATTTCATCTGTGGTAACAAAACCAACTACCCCACCAACTACATACAGTACATTATTATATACTATTGATTGATGAGAATATAATGGTACAAATTTTGAACCCGTTGTTATTTCTTCTGTCCAATTTCTCCCATCAGTACTGCTCCATACATCATTTTTAAACCCCGTAGACGAATAGCCACCAATAACATAAAGCTTACTATTAAATACGCTAATTTGATGACCAGCTCTTGCACTAAATTGAGTACCTACCACAGTTTCTTGTGTCCATGTACTTCCATCTGCACTACTCCAAATATCATTTTTTGTTCCGCCAATTCCATCACCTCCTATCAACCATATTTTACTATTAAATACAACAGCATCATGCAATGATCGAATGCTGAAACTTGCATTAGCAGTTACTTGTGTCCATGCAGATCCATCAGGACTGCTCCAAATATCATTTAATGCATTGCCACTACTTAACCCACCAATAACCCAAATTTTGTTGTTAAAAACAAGTGCTTTATGATCGCTTCTTGCACTAAAAATTGGACCACTTACTGAGGTTTGTGTCCATGATGTTCCGTCGGCACTACTCCATATTTCATTGCTGTAAAGTGTATTTGATTTTCTACCGCCAATAACCCACATCTTATTATTAAACACAACAGATTGGTGACCAAATAAAGGTGCAAACTGAGTTCCTGTAACTGTTGTTTTTGTAAAACTTAACGATGGAGTTGGCGTAGGAGTTGGTGTTTTATCTTTTTTGCAAGATGTTATTAAAAGTGATGCAGATAAGATAAAGGCTAAAACTAATTGTATTTTTTTCATTTTATTTTTTTTAAGTGATTTTTTATTTTACATTTTCACAAAGCATTTCTTCACCATCTAGGCCATTAAATACTGCAACAGTATTAATAAATGAGCCGCCAACATAATCCTCCCTTATAAATAAATAATCGGGCAATAGATAACACTTACCATCGCTTCCTTTATATGCCAGCTTTGCACTGCGTTCTCTACCTACAACTATTCCGGTAAGAGAATTACGAAGTGTAGTCCAGCCATTTTGGGTAAGCACAGCTTTCAATGCACTTACACTATGGGTAGCTCCGTATAGTTTATTAAATCCATTGGTTAATACTTTCTCGAGGCTGGCATCCTTTACAGCCGCCACAGGAAATTTTGTATTTTTAATATGTTCAATCCGGTTTGCCTCTGCTTTTGTATATAATTGTTCTAAACTTCCCATACCAGTAAATGCAGCAGTTGTTTTTTTGTACATTTCGGCATAAGAACTTTCTTCGGGAAATACTTTTTGTGCTGCATCCCAAAATGTCTGGTGAAATTGAATGGTATAGTACCTGTATTCCATATTAGATTTATCCCTGGCATCTTTTAAAGTACCTTCAATTTTATCCATTTCTCTTTCGGTACTACTTTTAAATCCACTTATGTTACCCTTAGCATTCCTGCCGGTTTTAATCAACGCATCAGTATAATCCATCGATAAAAGTTTTTCAAGCTTTGCTTTATAAGCTGCAATCTTAGCAGGAGCATCTGGTAGATCACTCGTAGAACCCACACTGATTTTTGCATCAATAAATAATTTTTCCATTAATTTAACCGGGTCGTTACTTACCGTTGCGTCTTGTTGTGGGGCTTTTGTTCTATCTCCATTTGTATTTCTTACTTCAGCCAGTTTTTTTTCTTTTAAGTCATCCTTAATTTTTTTTAAAGCACTCTCCATTTCCGAAGCGTTATAGGCAGGATCTTTTTCTTTAGTAGCCTTTAAAGCATATTCCATATCCCTAATATTTCCGTTCAACTCTCCATCACTTAATTTATTAGTTGGTTGAAGTGCTCTGTCCCAAAAATACTTTACCTGATTTTTGGCTGCACCAGTATAATCGCCACTCTTTGCATCTGCAGCTTTTTGCTCCGGCGATTTTTCAGCATCCAGTTTTTTATCTAATTCTGCTTGCCATTTTTTTAACTCAGCGTCCATAGTAGCAGTGTTTAATGCAGGGTCTTTTTCTTTTGCATTATCCAGGGCCCTTTTCATATTTCCCACAGTTAAGGCACTGCCTTTACCATTTTTCAAAATCTCTGCCTGACTCCAAAATGATTTTATATATATTTTGCCCGGACCAGTATAATTGGCATCTATTTGCGCCATAGAAGTAGCACACATAAAAAATCCCATCAGCATTAATGTTATTGATTTCATAAATATTTTTTTAATTGATAAACCAAAACTATGCATCCAAATATCTTATAAAAACCCTATTTGATATATGATGACTGCTGTTTCACAACTGCAAAAAATTAAAAGAATTGATGGTTTAATCACTTATGAAACGAATGCAATCATTTATGTAACAACATATATCAATAGGCAAATGAAGTGGCGGATAAAGAAACTGATAATTAGCTTAGCTAAACATTTAGCAATATTTTGTAATGACTATTTATACCGTTAATAAAAAAAAATTTGAATTAAAAAATGTTGAAGAAACGGTTATTGGCAGCATTGAATACCAAAGTAGCAACTTTAGTGAAGCAGTAGTATTATTAGCGGATACGTTTAATTTACAATTAATAGCTACTGGTGTTTGGGTTACTATTTTTAATGATGTGGCGGCAGAAAAAGTAATGACAAATATTAAAGTAGAAGCTGGCGGCACTATGTCTATCCGTAAATTTTATAAACGTAAAAAATATACGTTTAAGAAGTCGGCAAATTGGAAACTAAGGTTCTCCTTATTTAATGCCGATGGAGATGAGTTATTAACGATAGTGCCAACAGTAAATTGGAAAAATGAATCGCATGACTTTAATTTACAATTGAATGAAGATTTTGAAAATGAATGTGATGCTTTTCTTATCTTACAAGCATTACACTGTGCTAATTGTAGCCTAAGTATGATGCAGGGCGGGAGTGTACCAGCATTAATTAGTGCATAATATATTTAAACCATTTATGACAATGAAAGCCTTATATGTAAAAGCTGTTTTTATAGCACTTGTGTTAATCACTTCTACCGCCTATTCACAAAGCAATTGCAAATGCAATGTGTATGACGATTTGTTAAAGGCCGGAAAGCCTAAAGCCGAAATTTACACAGAGGTAGTAAAAGATAAAACTAAAATATGCCAAGCAAAGGCAGTAGAGCTTAGTGCAGAGATTGCCATGTTGAAAATAGATAATTTAGACTCGGCAGAAATTTTATTAAAAAAAGCAGAAGAGCTCTATAAAAAAACTGATTGTGGAGATGGTGTTTTATGGAACACCTATAAGCAACGCTTTCAAGTATATTGGAATAAATCTGATTATCCCAATGCACAAGAGTATGCACTAAAATTTTTGCACTGTGCCGAATTGGAAAAAGATACTTATCAAGCGGCAATGGCAAATACTATGATTGCTATTACTTTTTATAGAACCAACCAATTTGAGAAGGGGTTAAGTTTTGCTGATAAAGCGGCAGAGCTATTGCCAAGTATTAAAGAGGATAAAAAAAAGCAAAAAATACTCTACTTTTTATCTGTTCGATACATGAGTCATTATCTAAGTACAAAATCAAAATCAAGTATTGAAAAATCGTTGAAATATAATTTGCAACACCTGGCATTATCAAAACAACTAAAAGATACTATTGAGTTTTCTAGAAGTTATTTTAACCTATCCGGTACCGAAGAGGAAAGCAAAAACTGGACTAAGGCTATGGCTTATTTAGATAGTGGTTATCTTTTTATAGATAAAACCGATTCGATTGATTTATTTGATTACCATGCAAATAAAGCCAGTTTATTAGATGAGTTAAAAAATTATAAAGAAGCAGCGCTTTATGCAGATTCTTCACTCTTTTTTGCAAAAAAAACAGCACATATACTTACCATATCACAAAGCTATAATCTTATTTCAAAAATAGCACAAGCACAAGGAGATTATAAAAAAGCATTGGAATACTCAAACTTTGAAAGAGTTATTCTCGACTCTATAAGCAATGTAGATAAAACAGAAGCTGTAGCAGAATTAGAAAAAAAATATAATCAAGCAAAAAACGAAAATACCATTAAAGATTTGGATAAGAAAAAACAGTTTTATCTGTTTCTTGCCATTGCTGGTTTGCTTGCAGCAACAGCTATTGGTTTCTTTTTACGCCAACAACAATTAAAACACAAAAAAAATATTTTAGAAACTGAGCAACGATTGAATAGGGCAAGAATGAATCCGCATTTCTTTTTTAATGCCTTAACCACATTGCAAAAATTTGCATTAAAAGAAAATGATGGACAAGCTATGGCAAGCAACCTTTCTAAGTTTAGTAATATAATGAGAGAAACGCTGGAAAGCACTTACAAAGAATATGTAACCATTGAGCAAGAAATGGAATTTTTGAACGAATATTTGGAAGTGCAAAAAATTCGCTTTCCCAAAGCATTTACGTATGAAGTAAGTGCCGATAAAAATTTAGACATTGATGAATTACAAATACCTGCCATGATTATACAACCTTTTGTAGAAAATAGTATTGAGCATGGTTTTGCCGGGGCTGATTACCCGGGAAATGTATCAATTAAATTTGCATCGGAAAATAAAGAATTGCTAATAGAAATAAAAGACAATGGAAAAGGCCTAAATACAACTGTAAAAGAAAATAATGAACATATTAGCCGGGCTAGCCAAATTATTAAAGACAGAATTTATTTACTAAATATTAAGCTAAAAACAAAAGCTGGCTTTAGAATAGATAATGCTGAAGGTGGTGGCGTTATAGTAAAAATACATTTACCATTACTATATAAAGAAAATAAAAAAGTATAAACTTTATTTTATACTTTGGGAAACAAATACACTTTAAATAATTAAAAAGCTAAACCCCTTTAGGGGTTTGGGACTAATGAAAATTTTATTAATAGATAACGAACCTGAAATTAGAGCCGTGCTGAAAGAAATGGTAGAAGCATGGAGCAAAGGTATGCATAGTATTGAAGAAGCAACTGGCGTAGCAACTGGCATAGAAAAAATTAATAGTTTTAATCCTGATGTTGTTTTTTTAGATGTAGAAATGAACGATGGTACAGGCTTTGATTTATTAAGTAAATTAAGCAAACCAAGCTTTCAATTAATATTTACTACTGCCCATAATCAATATGCTATACAAGCATTTAAGTTTAGTGCAATTGATTATTTATTAAAACCTGTGGATCCTGTAGATTTAAACACAGCCCTGCAAAAAGCATTAGAGAATATTAGCAGCAACACTTTACAACATCAACTTGCAGTGTTAATGCAACAAGTAGGTAACAAAACCGAAACAGATAAGCAAATTGTATTAAAAGATATTGATAAAACTTATTTTATAAAAATGAATGATATTTTGTATTGCGAAGCCGAAGGCTCTTATACAAAATTTTATATTGTAAATGCCGAGCCTATTTTCGTAAGTCGTAATTTACGTAGCTACGAAGAATTGCTAGCACCAGCAGGCTTTATACGTACACACCATAGCTGCTTGGTAAACCCTGCAAAAATAAAAGTGTACGACCGTAAAACTGACAGTGGTACACTTATATTAGAAGGTGGACATACTATACCTGTATCGCAACGCAAAAAAGATTTTGTAATACAGTTTTTAGAAAACAGGTAAGCTTATTTTTTGGGATTTAAATTTACTATTGCAGCACCTACATAACAACCACCATCTTTTTGCATCTCCATTAGTAATTTGTCTGTTAATGCTTTTTTATCTGCAGTAGTTTCATTAGCATGTTTTTTATCAAAGTCTTGCAAGCATTTAAATACGCTTGAATTTTTATCTCCAATAGTTTTTAATTGGTCTGCAAATGCTTTTGCATCTTCTGGTGTAAATTTTGCCATGCCCGCCATCATTGCTTCTTGTGGCTTTGCAGCAGTTGATACTTCTTTCATTAATTTCTTTGCATCTGCACTTAAGTTGTTTTGAAAACTATCAAAACAATCACACATTGCATTTGCTAACTCTGGTGCTTTATTATCGGCACTGCCTTTACATGAAGAAAGAAGAATAACTACAACTGAAATTTTTAATAAACGTTTCATAATTAATTATTTTTTTGTTTATCAAAACTAATCTGCACATTTTCCTTTTATTATGTGGTTTCATAAGTGTAGCAAACTGTTTAACAACTGTTTCTTGTTTTCAAATTCTTTAAAAAGCACTTGCCAAATCATCATTGTCATTTACAAAACAAAACTTTATCCATTTTAATATTTTATTCTCTTTACATAAATATTTAACAATGGGTAAAAAAGATTTTTGGCCAAAAGAAGGCAAGCTAAAAAAAGGATTGATAATTCTTGCTATTGTAATTTCAGGGGCACTTCTTATTACTTTGATAGAAGAAAAACAAATATTAAAGCAAAGAGGCTGCCAATTGTAATTGCATTTAGTTGTATGGGGGTATGGTTGTATAAGCCAACAAAAAAAGCAGAATAAATTTGTGAAACGATTTCGATAAAAACTAATGTTAAGGTTTGCCACTCTTAAAAAAGAGTGGCTTTTTATGTACAACTTATAATCACTTATCAAATACTTTTATTCAATTATAAATTTTACAAAATAAGCCTTACTAACACTAGTATGTTTGACATCAAAATAATTTATCACAAAAAAATCGTTAATCATTAAACAATTTAAAATGAAAAAAACTTTCACCCTTTTATTCTTTGCTGTAATAATGCTTATGGCAAATAAAAGTACGGCACAATGCGATGCCCCTGTTAATTTGCAAAGCAGTTTTGGTAGCAATGTATCTTCATTCAACTGGGATCCTGTATCCGGAGCTACATATGCATTTCAATTAAAATTTTCGTACTCAACCAATTGGCTAACAATGGCTACTGGGCTTACATCAAATTCGTACAGCTATACAGGGCTTTTTCAAAGTGCTACTTTTAATTGGAGGGTTATTTCATACTGTAGTGCAGTGGATAGTGCTTTTAGTGCTTCACAAACTTACATAGTACCTTGTGAAGCTCCAAATACTCCCATTGCTTCTAACATAACTGGTACAACGGCAACGGTAAGTTGGACACCGGCACCCGTAAACTCCGGACAAGCTCCAGCTTTTACCGTATCATACCGGGTTTTAGGATCAACTGGGGCATGGATACTTGCAACATCCAATACAACAGCAACCTCTGTTAACCTTTCTGGTCTGTCGTCAAATACTACTTACGAATGGTGTGTAAATAAATTATGTAGCTATTTTAATAGCAATCCTTTGATTGGACAGTTTACAACACAATATATTCCTTGCGATATACCTGTAAATTTACAATCGCTAATTTCTGCTTACAACCAGATTTATCTTAGCTGGAACAACGTAAATGGCTGGGCCAATTATTATGTGCAATATAAAAAAGTTTCGGCCACCAATTGGACTACAGTATATGTTCCAAATAATCATGTTACACTTTCAAATTTAACAAAAGAAACCATTTATGATTGGAGAGTGATGGCCAATTGTACCAATGCTAATCAAAGTGTTTATTCTGCTGTAAAACAATTCACCACTTATTCAAATCCATGTATGGCTTATGGAAATAATGTGAATGAAGGAATTGATTATTTTAGCTTAGGTAGCATTACAAGGGTTTCGGGTAAAGAAGTTGGAGGCTACTATAAATCTAGCCTGAGTACAGATTTGGTAAAAGGTTCAACAAACAATATTGTTACTATTAGTGCTGCTTATCCTCAGGGTATTGGCTATGGAGATTATTATGCCGTGTATATTGATTATAATAAAAATGGCACATTTACTGATGCTGGTGAACAGGTAGTGGCACCATCTGTGCAAATTATTAGTCAGTCTTCCAACTACACATCTACTTTTTCTGTTCCCAATAACGCACCTTTGGGTCTTACCAAAATGAGGGTAATATTACGCAGGCCTACATCGGCAATTGTACCATGTGCTACAGGTTTTCAGGGAGAAGTAGAAGATTATAATGTGAATATTGTTACATCTGGAAATTTTACTTTAAATAATTTAAGTGTTTCAAAAAATAATGAAGAAACTGTTGAAGAGAATAACAATGTAGTTAAAATTACCGCTTCTCCAAATCCTTCTGCTGGTGTATTTAATATTGCTATGCCTTTAGGTTTTGATGTAAATAGATATGAAGTAGTAAATGCAAACGGTAACGCTATTCAAAAAAATATGGTTAGTGCAAAATTAAATTTCCAAATAAATTTAAGTAGTCAAAGCAAAGGTATGTACCTATTAAATGTATTTGATAAAAATGGGAATAAGCAAACAGCTAAATTGGTATTACAATAAAAAATACTTTTAATTTACAGAGTGTAAAATCTAATCTAAAAAGTACGCCGCTTTATCAATTTGATAAAGCGGCTTTTTATTTTATTAAATAGTTAATACATTTACAAATGCAGCAACAAAAAAATTCTTTTAAAGCTCTTCAATTAATTCATAAAGCAATGCTGCTTGGGCAAATAGTAGCAGCTGTAATATTTTTAATACTTATAGCAAGCAAAATGCAGACAGCTGCTTTGCAAGATAAGGATAGACTGTTTCAAGTTGTGGCAGTAGTGTTTTCTGTAGCGGCTGTTTTAATTGGTTCTTATTTGTTTAAGAAAAAAATTACAGGCATTAAAAATAAATTTGAAGCAAGCATTGCAGATAAATTTACGCAATACCGTACGGCATCTATAGTACAATGGGCATTGTTGGAAGGGGCAACCTTATTTAGTTGTATTGCCTTTTTCTGGTGGGTAATTTTTCATTTTTAGCATTGGCTGGCGTATTAATTTTTTTATTTGCTATGCTAGCACCCAATAAAACTAAAATTGCTATTCAGCTTGGTGTTGGGTTAGAAGAGTTAGAAGATCTATAAAGCCTCCACCACAATCTTAAATGGTGTTAAATAAATAATTTTTACAGGTATTACATCATCTATTTTTACACCTTCTTTAAAAGGAAGTTTGGCCTGAATTTTATTGGTCACAACATTTACAAAAATGCCGTGTGGCTTTATGGCATACACTTTTGTATCAATAGTAATTTTTTGTTTAAATGCTTTTTCGGCAACATAGTATTCAGGTATATATTTTACTTTGGTAAGTTGGGCAATTGCTTTTTCCTTATTGCCGGTATTTTCTAAAGTAAAATTTACTTGCTCGTTAAGCTCATCTTCTGTTGGTTTTATTTGCCAAGGCGAAAAATTTGTTGGCAAAAAAAGATAACTATCAATTTCTTTTACAAAATATTTTCCATCAACTTCTTTTAAATAGCCAATAAATAAATTATTGGTTTTAGCTTTGTTAATAAGCACATCTAACGCTTCGTTGTATTTATATTGAATGTTGCATGCAATCATTTTATCGCCTCTGTCGGCTAACTTGGCAATAAAATTTACCATATCGCCAATATGAAAATGATGCTTCTTTTTTATAATTTTTTTATCAATTAACTCTTGTTGGGTTTTATCATCAATCTTTCCATTAATAGCTTTCTTTTTACCATTAACCTCGTATTCTATTAGTATATATTTTTTTTCGTGGTTAACAAACGACACTTTCCCTAAAATAATTGTATTACTCATTGTGTTATAAACTTAATTCATTTACAGGATCCCAAAATCGGGTTTTAAAATCAACTACCGTATCGTTTTTTACAGCAACTCCGTCTTTTTTTAACAACTCTTCCATTTTTGTTTGTGTTTCAAAATGAAATTTTCCGGTAAGCATGCCATTTCTGTTTACTACACGTTGCGCCGGAACTTTGGGCTTTACATTATGTGCACCATTCATTGCCCAGCCAACCATACGGGCACTTAGCTTTGTACCTAAGTAACTGGCAATGGCTCCGTAAGATGTTACTCTGCCTTTTGGTATCTGGCGTACCACATCATAAACATCTGCAAAAAAACTGTATTCCTTAGCTGTTTGGGCTTTGGGTAATTCTTTTGTGGAGGAAACAGGTAATTTACTTTTCTTCATCTTCCCTTAAAGATAGTAAATAGCTGCGTTTTGGCTCGGGTACATTTTTATAAGCGAATGGGCAGTGTAAACATCCATTGCCGCAGCAGCTACCCATTTTTATAAGATAATTAGCTGTAAAAATAACTTGGCCTAAATCGTTTATATAATAATCGTTATTTTCTTTCTGCTGATTCTTCATTTTTTAGAATTTCTTGAAATTCGTCATCAATATCTTTTATAATTGTTGGCAATGTAAACTGTAAATAGTGTATTCGTTTGCTTTGCGCTATATCTAAACTTTCGTAATGGGTTTTTATAGTAAGCTCGGGCTTGCAATCTTTATCTGCATAAATATTATTGTTTGCTTCAATCAGATTAAGATTATAATGTTCAATTACCTTTTTTGTAAAAGCAAACAAATCGGGCGAATCGGTTTTTAAATGAACTACACCATTTGTTTTTAAAACTTGTTGATACAGACGCAAAAAACGAGGATGCGTTAAACGTTTTTTTGCTTTGGAAGTACGCAGTTGCGGATCGGGAAAAGTAATCCAAATTTCATCCACTTCGCCGGCTGCAAAATAATTAGGTAACATTTCTATTTGCGTACGTAAAAATGCAGCGTTTGGTTGATTATTTTCTAAACATTTTTTTGCACCAATGTACATGCGGTTGCCTTTAACATCTACACCAATAATATTTTTGTTTGTATGTAATTTAGAAAGGCCAACGGTGTATTCGCCACGGCCACAGGCCAATTCTAAAATAACCGGATTAGTGTTTCCAAAAAAACTGCTCCATTTACCCTGCATATTTCCGGGGTATTCTAAAACATTTTTAAATGTTTTTATATCTGCGAAGCGTTGTAATTTTTTTTGTGCCATTGGCGGCAAAGGTAATGCAATGAATATTTTGTAAGAAAGAGATAAAATAAAAAACTCTTTAGTGAATAACTAAAGAGTTTAAATAGTTTACCTGTTGGTTATTGGAATGTAAAAAAATGCTGTAGGGGAAGGGATCGAACCTCCACGAGGCAGTTAGTTGTAGCACAAAGTTCAGTGGTCGACCCTGGTCGCTTTAGTATTGCTACTATTGCGGCTCTATGCTATATTTATCCTGTTATCCTCACCCCCGAGACAAGAGGGCATGTCTGCCAAAAATTTCATCACCCCACAGTGTTAAGAACTAATCTGATGCAAATCTATATAAAATAGCATTATATTAAAAATATTTTATTAAAAATTTTGAAAATATAGAAATTATTTAAATATTTGCATATATTATTTGATAATTACAAATTGAAATAAATAAATGGCAGCAAAATTAAATCTTGACAAATTAGATCTGCAAATCATTCATGAAATGATGGAAACTGCAGAAATATCTTACGCCGATTTAGGAAAAAAATTATTTGTAAGCGGCGGCACCATTCATGTACGTATAAAAAAACTGCAAGAATTTGGTATAGTTAAAGGTACAAAACTAAATGTAGATTTAAAACAATTAGGTTATGATATAACCGCCTTTGTTGGTATTTATTTAGAAAAAAGCAGTTTGTATGATAGTGTTGCAAAAGATCTTATGCAAAGACCCGAAATTGTACGCCTTAATTACACAACCGGTAACTACAGCATGTTTATAGAAATTGTTTGCAAAGACATTAATCAACTACGTTATGTACTGCATGATGAGTTGCAAAAAATAAAAGGAATAGAACGTACCGAAACATTTATTTCGTTAGAAGAAGGTTTTAGCAGAAATGTACAGGTTGCAAGAGATGTTTAATTTTTAACGTCTACTGCATCTCGTAAACCATTGCCTAATAAATTAAAAGCTAATACTAAAAGCATTATAGCAAAGCCAGGCACCAATGCCAGCATTGGGTTATTGGTAATTAAGAAATTATAATTTTCTTTTATCATTAATCCCCAACTGGGCTGTGGAGGCTGTACACCAATACCTAAAAAACTTAAACCTGCCTCTACAATAATTGCTGTTGCAAAAGTGCTTGCAGCCAGTACCAAAACAGGTCCAAGTATATTGGGTATAATGTGGCGTAAAATAATTCTAAAATTAGTAAAGCCTAAAGCTTTTGCAGCGGTTATATATTCTAACTCTTTTACGGCTAATACTTGCCCTCGTACAAGTCTTGCTACGGGCACCCACATGGTTAAACCAACGGCAATAAATATTTGCCAAAAACCCTTACCCAAAGCCATAGTAATAGCAAATACTAAAAGTAGTGTTGGTATGCTCCATGTAACGTTTACCAACCACATTATTATTGCATCTGTTTTGCCCTTAAAGTATCCTGCAAGAGCTCCTAAAATAATACCAATGCTTAAAGCTATAAGTACGGCAATTAAACCTACAGCCAAACTTACTCTTGTACCACTAATTAAACGGCTTAAAATATCTCTTCCAAATTTATCGGTACCAAGCCAATATTTTTTTGTGATAATGTTTTTTTGAATGTTTGCAGGCGAGCTATGTGTTATTTGATTGATTGAATAATATTGAACAACCGATGTGTCATCATCAATAAACTTTTTTATTATTAAGGAATCATTTTTTATTACATAATTAGTAATAGGGATTAGTTGAAAATGCCTTTTTTCTCCGCTAAGTAAATGATCTATCCATGTACCACTCCAATATTTACGTTCGGTAATTTTTAAGAATTGTTGTGTATAACCAGGCTTTTTTGCCTGTATTTCTACAGTTTGCAAATCGGCGTTTGGGCTGTTATCGGGTACAATTATATAACCAAATAATGCAAATAAAACTGCTATTGTAATTATAACTAAACCAAACATTGCTCCTTTGTTTTTTTTAAGGCGTTTCCATGTTTGTTGTTTAAAAGAAAAAGATTGCTGCATTATGTAAGTTACTAATCCTTTTTTATTTTACTTGCCTGCCTTTCCAGCTATAACTGCCAAACTTGCCCAGCCAACCTGCAATTACAGTATAAATAATATGAAATGGCTGCATTAGTGGAAATAAAAATAACAATGATTGTTTAGAAAAGAATTTTGCTACCGGGATTAGAAAAATAATCTCGATAATAGTTTTTAAAATAATTAATACAAACCAAAGTTGCCAAAGTGAGTAGTTAATATTGAATAGTGAGTAATGCATGTTATTTACCAACGCAACAATTGGTAAAAGTAAAAGCATAGCATTTAAAAAATAAACAACAACCAAAACCGGCAGCATTCGTTTATCATCGTACTTATCTGCTTTACTTGCCCAACGTATGCGCTGATTAAAAAATTGTGCAATGGTATTTACCGGAGTCGTTTGCACAATTACAGCTGCGCTTTTTAAATAGGCAATGCCAGCAGGGGTTTGTTTGTAAATTTTGTGCATAAGCAACATATCATCGCCGCTGGCAATACTGTTAATGCCTGCAAAACCATTTACGGTACTAAATGCTTTTTTTGTGTAAGCTAAATTTGCACCATTGCACATGCTGTGTATTTTTTTATGTACTGCTGCTGCCGTAATACCTTGTAGTGTCATAAAATCTAATGCCTGAAATATTTCAATAAAACTGTTGCAGTTATTTATTGCAACAGGCATCACAATTAAATCAGGCTGTTTCTCTTCGTAAATGCCGCAATGGTTTGCAACCAATTTTCAGGTGCAACACAATCGGCATCTGTTGTAATTATTAATTTGCCATTGGATTGTGCAATGCCAACTTCTATCCCTTTTTTTTTGTAGCTGTTGGTTTCGTTGCCAATAAAATATTGCAGTGAAATACATTTTATATTGGGTTGATTAAAACCTTGTACAATTTTGGCTGTGGAATCTGTAGAATGATCATCCACAACAATTACTTCGTACAAATTTTTTGGATAAGATTGGTTAATAATAGATTGAATGCAGGCAGCAATATGTTCTTCCTCATTACGAGCAGGAATAATTATTGAAAGTTTTGTTGCCAATTGCTTATTGCCCCTTGCCAATTGATAATTAGGAATACTAACCCAACTGATTGTATAATAAAGGATTATAGCAGCATAACTGATAAATAAAACAATACAAATGATGAGTAAAGCCTGCTGCATATTGATATGCCGTACAAGAGTGCGACGCAACAAATGTTAAACTATTGCACAACTGCCGGAAGCACAAAAATAAATTTTTCAAATTCAAAAAACAGATTATCTTTGATTAGTTGCTTAAACAATAGTATGCCAAACAACCAATTTAAACGAGGAGAATTATACAGCTTTATTACCGGTAAAGCCAGTACGGCCATTGCCCGTAGGCTGCAAAAAATTTTTAAACAAAATAATGTAGATATTACCATTGAGCAATGGAGTGTTTTATATCATTTATGGAAGCAAGATGGGCTAAGCCAGCAACAACTGTGTGATTTTACATTTAGAGATAAGCCAAGTATTACAAGACTGGTTGATAATTTAGAAAAACTAAAGTTGGTTAAAAGAGTAGCATCTAAAGATGACAGGCGAATAAATATGATTTACTTAACGCCGGCGGCACAGCAATTGCAGGAACAAACGATGGATTTGGCTAACCAAACTTTAAACGAGGCTTTGGCAGGAGTTACCAACGGACAAATTGAAATTGCCAAAGAAGTGCTTCAAGTTGTTTACGATAATTTAAAATAATTTTTTAAAACTTATACCATGAGTACATCAACACCTGCAACCACATCGCTAAAAGGCGGCGAATGGCTAATTAAAGAAAGCAACGCTTTTGAAACATTTACTCCCGAAGATTTTAACGAGGAGCAATTAATGGTTAAAGATATGTGTTTACAATTTTTGGCCACAGAAGTTTTACCTGTTTGCGATAGGATAGATAAAATGGAACCCGGCTTAATGCCCGGCCTAATGGTAAAAGCCGGTGAGCAAGGTTTGTTGGGTTCATCTATACCTGAAAATTTGGGTGGACTTGGTAAAGATTTTATTACATCTACCTTGGTTAATGAAGGCTTAGGTGGAGGATATTCGTTTAGTGTTGCTATTGCAGCACACACAGGTATTGGCACTTTACCCATTTTATATTTTGGTACAGAAGCACAAAAGCAAAAGTATATTCCTAAACTTGCAACCGGCGAATGGAAAGGAGCGTACGGACTAACGGAACCCAATAGTGGCAGCGATGCATTGGGTGCTAAAACAATAGCCAAATTAAGCGATGATGGTAAGCATTATATTTTAAACGGGCAAAAATGCTGGATTACCAATGGAGGTTTTGCAGATGTATATACTGTATTTGCAAAAATTGATGGTGATAAATTTAGCTGCTTTATTGTAGAAAGAGGAATGGAAGGATTTACACAAGGTCCCGAAGAGCACAAAATGGGCATTAAAGGTTCGTCAACCGTGCAATTGTATTTTCAGGATTGTAAAGTGCCTGTCGAAAATCTTTTAGGCGAAGTTGGCAAGGGACATATAATTGCTTTTAATATTTTAAATATTGGCCGCTTAAAATTATGTGCTGCTGCTTTGGGTGGCGCTAAAATGGCGGTAAACGAATCGGTTACATATGCAAAAACAAGAGAGCAATTTAAAACAGCTATTGCCAATTTTGGAGCAATAAAATTTAAGTTGGCCGAAATGGCAACCAAAATTTTTGTAAGCGAAAGTGCCTTGTACCGTACCAGTAAGTGGATTGATGATAAAGAAGTAGAATTAGCTGCCGCAGGCAAACCTTTTAACGAAGCGTTATTAGGCGCTGCCGAAGAATATGCTGTTGAGTGCGCCATATTAAAAGTACATGGCAGTGAAGTATTGGATTATGTGGTGGATGAAGGAGTACAGGTACATGGTGGTAATGGTTTTAGTGACGAATACGCTATAAGCAGAGCATACAGAGATAGCCGCATTAACCGTATTTATGAAGGCACAAACGAAATTAACCGATTGCTTAGTGTAGATATGATTTTGAAAAGAGCCATGAAAGGTAAATTAGATTTAATGGGCCCTGCAATGGCGGTTAGTAAAGAGTTAATGAGCATACCCGAATTTGGCAACGACGATGAAACACCATTTGCTAAAGAACGCAAAGCCATTGTAAATATGAAAAAATGTATTTTAATGGTTGCAGGCGCTGCGGTACAAAAGTTAATGATGACGTTGCAAGACGAACAAGAAATTTTAATGAACATTGCAGACATGGCCATTGAAACATTTGAGGCCGAAAGTGCTTTGTTACGAGTAATGAAAATTGCAGACAAACAAGGCGAAACCAATTGCCAGCAACAAATAGATATGATGCGTATTTATTTAAACGACGCAATGGATAAAGTAAACAAATTTGGCAAAGATGCCATTAATGCATTTGCCGGCGGCGATGAGCAACGCATGATGCTTTTAGGATTAAAACGCTTTACTAAAATGGAGCCATTTAACAGCAAAGATGCCCGTAGAAGAGTAGCCGATAAAATGATTGGGGAAGGGAAGTATTGTTGGTAAAAAACAGGTAATAAAAAGGCCATCAAATTTATTTGATGGCCTTTTTTATTACAAGGATTATTGATTAATTAACCTTTTCCAAGTTAGTAGAAATAGTTTTTTCTTTAGAATTATATTTCATTACCATTACATAACCAGGCTTACCTCTGGATATAAAGTAACTAACATTTTTTTCTTTTTCAAGATTAAAACGTTTTGTTGTGTATCCCTTTTTTTGATCTATTGTTAAAGCAACAGTACCATACTTCTCTTCTCCAAAAGCACCTCTGGCTAATACTGTTTTTTGTTTTCCATCCATGCCTTCATCGGTGTACATATAGCCAAAATCGTGTTGGTAGGTTAGTAACCTTGCCATCAAGCCAATTGGTAGCCCATCAGTAGGTAAAGGAACTCGTTCCTTATCTTTTTCGATTTTTTCTAAAGATTTTGCCTTTAAATTATTATCTATTCTAAGCAAAAACATATCTTCAATAGTTGCTTGTGCTGCCGAAGCCTGCCCTCTACTTAAAATTTTCATTGCAACACCACCAGCACTAACTGTCTTTCTAAAAAATTCGCCTACCATAACCATGCTGCCATCATCCATAATAAGGATATTATGTGCTTTTATATAACCATCTTCAGATTTATTTTCGTTCTTCATATCCAATACATTCCCTAAATCATTCAGATAATTAAAGTCTTTTAGTATTTTAATATCTCCGGTTAAATCATTTAATTCTCCAATGCTGATACCATTTGGTTTGGCTGTTGCAAACTTGTCGCTTTCATCAGCAATAGTAGAAACTATTTTAAGTTTACCATCTGAACTGTTTTTTACCATCATAGGTTCATAAGAAAAACCTTTAATGTCCATTGGTTTTTTAAACACCTCTTTTCCATTATCGGCATTTAGGCCAACTAAGAAAATACTGGCATCCCTATCCATAACACTACCTCTGTCCATTTCAAAAAGTAAAATGGTATTAGGCGTGGTGCTTAATAAATACAAATCTGCCCTGTCTCCTTTTTCGGCAGAAATATTTTTCTCCCATTTTAATTTCCCATTTAAACCAATCATTTGAATATCTACACCACCAACTTTTGCCTTGCTTTGATAAACTGTTATAAACCCTTTTCCTTCAACGTTATCTGTTCCTTCATAAATTGCATCCATGGATTCGGCAATAGCTGCACCAAACATTCCCTTTTTTACTTTTTCGGGTTCATAAGCAACTAATCCCATTTCTTTTCCTTTTAAATCAAAAACTTTTACAAATCTTTCGTAGCCGTCTTTTTTATCTTCATCGTAAAAGCTAAGTAAAATTCGTTCAGATTCATAAACTGCCCTCCTTAACACTAAGTCTTTTGGACCCTCAAATTCGTTACTGCCAATTTCTTTTAAGTTTTCATCTAAAATGGCTAATCTGTATAGGGCAGATTTTTTCATTTTATCTATCTTATAAAAAAAGGCATAACCAACAATTTGTTTATTATTTGTAATTTCTACTGTGTTTCTTACTTCAATATCTATTACATTATCAAAAACCTTGCTTTGCGAAAAAGCGGTAAAGTTGATACATAGTGCTAATAGAAAAAGTACTAATCTTGATTTTTTCATTTTTCTTTTTTTGGTTGTATTAAATAAGAATATTTACTGTTAGGGAATTTTGTGTTAAAAGCAGTGTAAGCGATAACTGTTTCTTTTTCTTTTACTTGTGTTTGATACATAGTATTCGCAAATTCATAATCTTCGGAATTTGTTTCTGCCGTAGTATTTAAAAAATATAATGCTAATACCTCTAAATCTTTTGTACTTACACTAAATAAATAGTCTTGAAGTTCTTTAAGATTTGTGCCTTTATCTGCATAGGTATTTACAGAGTTAAAGCGCTTTAAATTTTTATCGTTGTAATATATTTTAGAAAAACACATGGATAACATATATTTATAGAACGATGGTTCGTATTGATTTTTTAAAGCGAAGGCGGATAAATGTATACACAAACCCATTGCGCCATTTTCGTATAAATGCCTAACAATTTCAATCATTGCCCTTTCTTTATAATTTTTATAATCGTTGCTTAAATTTGTACAGCATATAACAGTTGAGTTATTTTCCCTGCAATGGTTTCGTATCTTTTAGAGCAGTCGGGATGGGTTTTACTGAATCAAAATCTTTATCTGCATTCATGGTGACATTTACAGATGATAAACCTTTGTATTTTGTTTTTGTATTAAAAATGAAAAATCAATTGGGGCATTATTTATAACATCTTTAAGTGTATATAGTTTGTCTGATGTAAAAAGATCATCAACGTGATCGAGCTTTAATAGTACTTTAGCAGCATAGCTAATATTATAATTTGCATTTTTTGCAAGTATCACTGGAAGGCTATCAGCTTCACTTTCTTTATAAGTACTGTGCTTGCCGGCCTCAATTGTTAATCCCTTCATCAGTTTTCTAAATCTGTCAAATTTACCATAATCGGCCTTCTTAATATTTTTAAGTTCTTCTTTAAATTCATCGGAAGTAAGCGTAGCAATACTTTTTTGCATTTTTTGATCGGAGTGGTTAAGCAGTTGATGTGATATTTCATGTGCTACTACTAATGCTAATTCATCATCGTTATCTAACCATAAAAAAAGACCCAAGTTCACCATTATTGTGCCTTCGCCATAACAAGCGGCATTGGCTACAATGGATCTGTTAATATAAAGCTTAATAGTATCAAACTTAAAAGTAGGGTTAGCTTGACTTATTCTTTTAAGTACTGAATTACATTTGTTAAGTAAAAAGGTGTCATACAAAATATCGTCATCTTTAAAGGCTGACAAAATAGCTTTATTTCGCCCTGTTAAAATTTCTTCGTACCAAGCTTGAGATGATTTGTCGGAATAGTTTTTGGGCACAACGTATTTTTCTAATTGCTTTATTTTTTCGGTATATATTTTTGAGCCTAATGGAGAAAAACTAAATATAGATTGTTGAGCATTTAAAGATACTATGCTTGCAATAATGCAACATAAAGCAAGGCTTATTTTAAAAAAAGCTTGTTTTAAAAAAGGATACATATAATTATCTACGAGTTGTATTAAAGTTTGTGATTAATTATTTTGCTAAAAATAGTAACAATTTATTTAAGATGACATTCTTGAGAGGTTTGTTTTTAACGATTTGTTAAAATTTAATGTTGTCAACCGTATCATTATTTACTTACAAAGCGTATGTTTATGAATAATATTAAAATATACATTGTAATGTTTAAGAATATAGGAATGATATTAGTGTTTATAGGGTTTAATTATTGCCTTGGCCAAGCTCCCATACTTCCTTTTATTAAATTAGTAGAACCAACAAAAGAAAGCCAAGTAGTAAAACTATCCAAGCAATATATTGTAGGCAGTACATGTAAAACTTGTAATCTTACCATAAATGAAAAACCTGTAAAAGTATTTGCAACCGGCGCTTTTGCATACGAAGTAAATTTAAAAATTGGCGATAGCATTTTTAATATCATAGCATCAACCCCAGAAAATAAAACAACAACAAAAAAAATCATTTACAATTATACACCACCCTTGCCGCCCGATACAGTAAAAACGTTGACGATAACTGATATAGATGTTTATCCCGAAGGAAATTTATATGTAAAACCCGGCGACAGAATTAAGTTTAAAGTAAAGACTCTTAAAGGGTGTAAAGTTTTTGCCAATAGTAATATTCCTTTGTACGAAATACCAACATCTGCCACTAATAAAATGCCGGGCATTTATCAGGGCGAATATGTGGTTAAAGAAACGGATAGTTTTTTTGTAACAAAAATACCAATAACGGTAACGGAGAAAGGAGGTAAATCTGTAACTGAAAAAACTAACACATGGATAAGTATGTTTAGCCCGTTAGCTCCAAATATTGGCATTACTAAAGGCAGATTGGCGCATTTGCTTTTTGGTTTGGGAGATGATAGATTAGGTGGAGCGAAAATGGGCTATATAGATTCGGCAGTATTATTAAATGTAATTGGTAAAATTGGTAGTAATTACAAAGTGCAACTAAGTAAATACAGAACAGCTTATGTGCCCGACGATGTAATAGATTTTTTGCCAAAAGGAACGTTTACTCCCGAAAGCTTAACAACTAATTGGAGAGTATATGGTGATAGTGTGTATGATTATGTAACCGTGGGATTGTTTGCCCGACTGCCCTACCAGTCTATGCAGGTAATTAACCCGAGTAAAATAGTGGTGGATGTTTTTGGTGTAACCAATAACACTAATTGGATAACACAATTGGAAAACACCGAAGAAATTAAAAACGTTTATTATGAACAAACCCAAGATGAAATTTTTAGAATTACCATTGAGTTAAAACACCAACAACATTGGGGGCATTTTATTTATTACAAGGGTAATAATTTGGTAATTAAAATACGCCGGCAACCCAAAGAGTTAACTTTAAGTAAATTAACTATTGCTGTAGATGCAGGACATGGTGGAAGCAACACCGGTGCTGGTGGCCCAACAGGCTCTTCGGAAAAAGCGATTGCTTTGCAACTTGCAGTAAAATTGCAACAAGCACTGCAAAAAGAAGGCGCAAAAGTTATTATGAGCCGAAGTAAAGAAACTTTTTTTGACAATAAAGAACGCATTTTATTTTACAGAGATAGTTTACCCGATTTATTATTGAGTGTACATTTAAATTCATCATCGGACCCAATAAGAGTAAGCGGTACAAGTGTGTTTTACCGTTACATTGGCTTTAAAGAATTTGGCAATACTATCTATAAAAAATTGTTAGAATTAGGGTTGAAAGAATATGGCAATAATGGCAGTTTTAACTTTATGCTAAACAGCCCGATAGAATATCCAAACGCATTGCTCGAAACTTTATTTATTAGCAATCCGGAAGATGAAATGAAAATAATGGACGAAAATTTTCAACAGCAATTTGTAAATAAGGTAGTAGCAGGGATAAAGGAGTTTTTAGAAAAATGTAAAGATTAAAGTCTCCTCCAACATTCAAAATTTGTACTACCTCCAAATCGACAGAAAAATAAATTTACTTTAACCCCATTACCAACGGCTGTAATAACCAGCAAAATAAGGTAATAAAAATTATACAAATAATATTTAGTACAAAGCCGGCTTTTAGCATATCCTTAATTTTTATATATCCACTGGCAAAAACTATAGCATTTGGCGGTGTGCCCATTGGCAACATACTGGCACAGCTAGCGCCCAACGTCATTGGTATGCCTAATAATAACGGATCTATATGCAATGCAACAGCAACCGATGAAATTACCGGCGCCATTACAATTACCTGAGCTACATTACTCATTACTTCGCTTAAAAAACAGAGATGGTGGTAACTATTAAAATCATTAAAAACACATTGTTGGTTGCAAAGGAAGCAATGTAAGCACCTAATTGATCCATAAGTTTTACATCTTCCAAGGCCTTAGCTAAAGCTATTCCACCGCCAAATAACAATAAAATTCCCCATGCCATTTTTGTGGTGTCCGGCCATTCCAATAGGCGTTCATCTAATTTTCCCGAAGGAATAATAAACAAACTAATTGCACCAATTAGTGCAATAATAGTATCATCCAACTCAATAAAATTTTGCAAGGTATTTATAGCGTCTTTAAAAATCCAAAGAAAAACAGTAAAACTAAAAACAATTAATACTCTTTTTTCTGCCGCAGAAAGCTTTCCCAGTTTTTTTAATTCTGATTTAATATAATTTTTTCCCTCAGCGCTATGCTTTATATGGTTTGGATAAAGCCATTTTACCAATACCCAATACAGCATAAAAAGTAATACAATACTTAGCTGTGTAAATACCAGCATCCAATTGGTAAAACCAATGGTGTGATTAAATTTTTCGTGTATATAATTTGTATAAGCAACATTAGGAGGCGTACCAATTATAGTGCCTATTGCAAAATTGGATGCATAGGCAATACACAGCATTAATACCAAACTAAAGTTTTTAACACCTGTGCTCTCTTTATTATGCGATGCTATTACATTTATAACCGACATGGCTATGGGAAACATCATCATTGTTGTGGCTGTATTACTAAGCCACATACTTAAAAACCCTGTTGCTATTATAAAACCCAAAATTATTTTATTGCCGTTTGTGCCTGTAATATTTATAATGCCCAATGCAATACGTTTATGCAAATTCCATTTTTCAATTGCAATGCCAATAAAAAAACCTCCCATAAATAAAAAGATAATACTATCGGCATAAGATTTGGTTACCTCTTTTATAGAATTGATGCCCAATAAAGGAAAAAGCACAATAGGCACAAGTGCAACAACGGCCAATGGCATGGCATCTAAAATCCACCAGCTAATTATTAATCCGGCAACACTTAACACCAATTTGGCTTTTGGCTCAAGCCCAAAGGGGTTAAGACCTAAAAGAAGGAGGAAAATTAAAACACCGGAAATTAGTGCCGCTGTTTTTTGATGTTTTTTTATAAAATTTATCATTAAAGGCGTTGCTTATTTAGCCCAAATTAAAACTCTTTTTTTAATAAAGTAAGAAATGCACAAATGCATAAATAATTTTGTAATTTTACCACCACAATTTATTTTATGAGTGAAACGCTTACAAATCCAATCGCAACATCGTTAACATCTAAAGATTTTGTTACTGACTAGGAGGTACGCTGGTGCCCCGGCTGTGGCGACTATTCTATTTTAGCACAAGTGCAAAAAATAATGCCAACATTAGGCATACCAAAAGAAAACATAGCCATAATTAGTGGAATTGGTTGTAGCAGCCGTTTTCCATATTATGAATACGTATGGTATGCATAGCATCCATGGCAGGGCAACTGCGGTAGCAATAAATTTTGACATCAATATTTTGTTGTTTAATAACCAAATTTACGGTTTAACAAAAGGGCAGTACTCTCCAACATCTGAGGAGCAAAAGGTAACTAAATCAAGTCCGTTTGGAAGCATAGATCACCCATTTAACCCTTTAGCATTGGCTATGGGTGCCGATGGAAGTTTTATTGCCCGTTCAATGGATAGAGATCCAAAGCACCTGCAGGCAATGTTGCTACGTAGTCAGGCACATAAAGGGACTTCGTTTTTAGAAATATACCAAAATTGTAATATTTTTAATGACGGCGCTTTTGAAATTTTTACCGAAAAAAGCAGTAAGCCGGATGAAGTGTTGTTTTTAGAGCAAGGCAAACCATTAATTTTTGGCGCAGCAAATAATAAAGGGATTAAGTTAGAAAGATTTTTATAAAGCACAGATATTGATAAGAATGTTTGACGACCCAAGAATGCAAGGGCATTTACCAAGGCCTTTTGGCGTTTTTTACGAAACCGAAAGAGCTTGCTACGAAGACAGCATGAAACTGCAAATTGAAGATATTATTGCCAAAAAAGGCAATGGCGATTTGGATAAATTGTTAAGAGGAAACGAAACCTGGACGATAGGGTAAAAGTTCTGAAAATAAATTAAACTATTTTATGTGGGGCTCAATGCCCCCTTTTTTATATCAAATTGTTCTCAACCAAATACTCCGCAATCTGTACCGCATTAGTAGCAGCACCTTTACGCAAATTATCGCTCACTATCCAGCAGTTTAGAGTATTTGCCTGTGTTTCGTCTCGGCGTAAGCGGCCCACAAAAGTTTCATCTTTATCATAAGCGGTTAATGGCATTGGGTAAATGAAATTTGCAATGTCATCTTTTACAATAACATTTGGCGATGCAGATAAAATTGACCTTACTTCGTTTAAATCAAAACTGTTTTCAAACTCAATATTTACACTTTCGCTGTGGCCGCCCATTGTAGGTATGCGTACACAGGTTGCTGTTACCTGTATGCTATCATCCCCCATAATTTTTTTAGTTTCGTTGGTCATTTTCATTTCTTCTTTGGTATAACCGTTTTCTAAAAAAACATCAATTTGCGGTATAGCATTTAAGTCAATCGGGTATTTGTAAGCCATTTCTCCATCAATACCTTTACGTTCGTTCATTAATTGTGTAACGGCTTTTATGCCTGTGCCGGTAACGCTTTGGTAAGTACTTACCACTACTCTTTTAATTTTATATTTATCGTGTAATGGTTTTAAAACCACTACCATTTGTATAGTACTGCAATTTGGGTTGGCAATAATTTTATCGGCTGCGGTTAACACATGGGCATTTACTTCGGGCACAACCAATTTTTTTGTAGTATCCATACGCCATGCACTGCTGTTATCAATAACGGTAATGCCTGCTTCAGCAAATTTTGGAGCCCATTCTAAACTTGCGCTGCCGCCTGCACTAAAAATAGCAACCGCAGGTTTTGCTGCAATAGCATCTTGCATACTTACAATGGTGTAAGGCATTCCTTTAAAACCAATAATTTTACCTACAGATTTTTCCGATGCTACCGGAACTAATTCCGTTACTGGAAAATTACGCTCTGCTAATACCTGCAACATTTTTGTACCCACTAATCCTGTGGCACCAACTACCGCTACTTTCATTTATTACCTTTTTGCAAAGAAACTAATATTGCATGGAATAATCTAACCGCATTTATAAAATATTGTATCTTTAAAACACATTTTTACAATATGAAAAAACTCCTACTCTTTGTATGTACACTTTGTATTATCAATACAATAATAAAGGCTCAGATTACAGAAAATTTTACAGACGGAAATATAAATACAAACCCTCCATGGGTTGGTAGTGTTGCAGACTTTACCGTAAACCCAGGTTTTCAATTACAAAGTAATAACACTGTTGCCAACAGTACATATTATTTAAGCACTGCTAGTACATTGGCTACAACTGCACAATGGGAGTTTTATAATCAAATTACATTCAATCCATCATCAGCTAATTATGCAGATGTGTTTTTAACTGCATCGGCAAGCGATCTAACACAAAATACAACTAATGGATATTTTGTACGTATAGGTAATACCAATGATGAAATTTGTTTGTACAGAAAAGATGGTGCAACTGTTACAAAAATTATTGATGGTGTTGATGGGGTTTTAAATACCAGTAATAATGTAATAAAGATAAAGGTTGTTCGTAATGCTGCAAATCAATGGACACTGAACAGAGATTTAACCGGCACAGGTAATGCGTATTTTAGCGAAGGCTTTGTAACAGATGCAACCTACACTACATCTGCATATTTTGGAATAGTAATAAAGCAAAGTACTGCAAGCTTTTTTCAGCGCCATTTTTTTGATGACATTGTTGTACAAACCTACGTGCCGGATGTAACGCCGCCTGCAATGGTAAGTGCTACAGCAATAAATGCTAATACCTTAGATCTATTATTTAACGAAGCAGTAGATTTAACTACCAGCCAAACAACGGCAAATTATATGGTTAATAATAGTATTGGCCAACCAACAGCGGCGGTAAAGGATGCATCAAATATGGCTTTAGTTCATTTAACTTTTGCAAATAATTTTCCGGTACGCACTAATTTGCAACTAATAGTAAATGATGTAACCGATTTATCGGCAAACGCATTAATAAATGGAACAAAAACATTTATGTATTTTGTGTTGCAACAAAATGATATTGTAATAAATGAAATATTATTTAATCCGCCGCCAACAGGTACAGAGTATGTAGAACTTTACAATAACTCTAATTTTACAATAGACTTAAAAGATGTAAAAATAGCCAACAGAAATTCGGCAGGGCAAATAAGCAGTATTAAAACATTAACTGCTAATAGTTATTTGCTGGCGCCACAAAATTTTGTGGTTATTACAGAAGACTCTGCTCTTGTAAAAGCAAACTACATTGTACAAAACGTAAATGCTTTTATAATTGTACCCACAATGCCTTCGTTTAACGATGATAAAAGCAATGTAATTATTTTAAATGCACAAGGTAATATTGTAGATGAATTAAAGTACGATGAAAAGTGGCACTTTAAATTAATTGACAACCGAGAGGGTGTTGCTTTAGAAAGAATAGATTATAATGCTGCAACACAAAACCAGGATAACTGGCATAGCGCTGCTACCGGCGTAGGTTATGGCACACCTACTTATAAAAATTCTCAATATAAAATTAACGAGCAACTTCAAGGTGAAGTAAGTACAAGACCTGAAATTGTTAGTCCCGATAATGATGGTATGGATGATTTTGCAACCATTAATTACAATTTTCCTGAGCCCGGCTATGTAGCCAATATTACTATTTTTGATGCTGCCGGCAGATTAGTGCGTTACCTGCAACGCAATGCCTTGTGCGGTATAAAAGGTAATTACCGTTGGGATGGGTTAGGCGAAAAAAATCAAAAATTGGCAACAGGTATTTATATTATTTATACCGAAGTGTTTAACTTAAATGGAAAAAAGAAAAGATTTAAGAATGTAATAGTTGTTGCAAGAAGGAATTAATACGTCTTCGTCGGATACGAGGACGTAAATAAGAAACATTAATTTTTTATGAAATTAATTTTGATTCTTCTCCGGATATAAATCACTTACACCAATACTATTTATTTCATCATCCAAAGCATCAGGTCGTTTATCTAAATTAGCTTTTAAAACAAAGTAGCTACCAATTGCACAACCAAGTCCTAATAAAACAGCAACAACAATATTGTCGCTACCAAAAGCCACTATACCTAATAGAGCGCCAAGTATTTCGGCACCAAACCAAGCAAGTACTGTATATAATTTCCATGTGCCGGGCTTTAAACCTTTTCTTTGAGCTAAATTCCCTATGTTTTTTGTGAGGAATATTAAGGCAATAATTTCTAGCATAATTTATTTTTTAGGTTATAGTATTAAAAATAATAAAAATTAAACCAAATCAATATCAAAATTTACCAATTGTACAAACTCACTCAATCTTGCATCAATATCTTCTTTGGTAATTTCTTTTAAGTCTTTCGGGCCCGAATTTTTCAACACAAAAACTTGCCATGGCACTGCCAACAATAATGGCGGTTTTCATATTCTCAAAACTGATATCTTTCGTTTTTGCTAAATGGCCAATAAAGCCACCGGCAAAAGTATCGCCGGCACCTGTTGGGTCAAATACATCTTCTAAAGGCAAGGCGGGTGCAAAAATACATGGTCGTTATGGAAAGCAATGCACCATGTTCGCCTTTTTTATGATTAAAAACTGCGGCCCCATTTTCATAATTGCTTTAGCTGCTTTTACTAAAGAAAGTTCGCCGCTTAGTTGCCTTGCTTCGCCATCATTTACCAATAATACATCTACCTTTTTTAGTACTTCCTTTAAGTCATCCATTGCAATGTCCATCCAAAAATTCATAGTATCCATTACAATAAGCTTTGGACGTACTTTTAGTTGATTAATAACGCTAAGCTGCAACTTAGGCATTAAATTGCCCAGCATTAAAAACTCGGCGCCTTGGTAACTATCGGGCACTATTGGGTTAAAATCGGCCAATACATTTAAGTCGGTAATTAATGTATCTCTGGTATTCATATCAATATGATATTTACCACTCCAAAAAAATGATTTTTTATCAGGCACAATTTCCACACCATCTAATTGTACGCCACGACTTTTTAACTCATCCATTTCCTCTTGCGGAAAATCGTAACCTACAATAGATATTTGCTGTACAGGTTGTACAAAATTGCTTGCTGCGTAGGCTACATAAGTGCCTGAGCCGCCTACAATTTTATCTACTTTGCCAAAAGGGGTTTCTATTGCATCAAATGCCATTGTACCAACTGTAATTAAACTCATTTTAATATTTATTGATATGAATAATTAATAATTTGGCAAAAGTAAGATGATTGATTGTAATTTTAAGGAAAGTTTTGGGGCATGCTTATACAAATACATCCACAAAATCCGCAGCCACGATTGGTTAAACAAGTAGTTGAATGTTTACAAGATGGTGGAATTATAATTTACCCAACCGATACAGTGTATGGTTTGGGGTGCAGTATTTTACATCAAAAAGCAATTGAACGAATAAGTAAAATAAAAAATGTAGATCCGCAAAAGGCCCAACTTTCGTTTATATGCAAGGATTTAAGTCATTTAAGCGATTATACAAAAAGCATTGATACGCCCTTATACAGATTATTAAAAAGCTATTTGCCCGGTCCATTTACATTTATATTACCAGCCAGCAAACAAGTACCTAAAATTTTGCAAAGTAAAAAAAGCACCATTGGTTTAAGAATACCGGATAATGAAATTTGCCAGCAAATATTAACGGAATTAAATGTACCAATTTTAAGTGCATCGTTACCAGGTGAAATTATTGAGGAATATACCGACCCCGAAATTATACACGATAAATTTGGCCACTTGGTTGATTTTGTAATTGATGGCGGTATTGGAGGAATGACACCTTCTACCATTGTTGATTGCACAACCAGCGACTGGAATATTACAAGGCAAGGCCTGGGACAAATTGTATTGGAATAAAAAACCTCTCATAATTGAGAGGCTTATAATTGTATTGTTGCTTAATAATAAAGATTAATTTCTATCTCTGTTGTTGTGTTTTTTGCGGTATATTTTTCGGCTGGCTTGTCTTTGATCTTGTTTAATTTCTTTTCTTTCTGCCGTTGTTACGGTACCATCAGCTTTAGCTTCTTTTACTTCTTCTCTTATTTCTTGTTGATCGTTGCGTACATTTTTAGCTTCGGCCTTTGTTAATTCGCCGCTTTTTACACCTTGCTTAATGCGGTGATGTTCGTTTTTTGCTTTTTGCTTAACGGTTGTTTGTGCATTGGTAGTATTTACACTAAATGCTAAGGCTACTAAAGCCGCTGATAATAATTTTACGCTCATTTTTTACGTTTTATAAAGGTTTAAAATTGGTTTATACATACATAGATGGCACAAGAAGCCAAAGGTTTAATTGTGTAAAATAATATTTTTTAGCTAACTAAACAAAAAGCCGTTTTGTAATGGCAAAATATTAAAGCTTTTTCTATGATATTTACATAAGCCATATTGCTCTATTGCTTGCCTGTGCTTAAGTGTGCCGTAGCCTTTATTATTTAACCAATCGTACATATTAAACTCTGTATGCAATTTTTTCATTAACTCATCTCTGTAGGTTTTAGCTAAAATACTTGCAGCAGCAATGGCAGCATACTTTCCATCTCCCTTAATAATGCATTGATGAGGTGTTTTTTTGTATGGTTTAAATCTATTGCCATCTATTAATAATAAATCGGGTTTTTGCTCAAGAGCATCAATGCACAAATGCATGGCTTTGTATGTTGCCTGTAAAATATTAATACTGTCAATGTCATTATTGTTAACAGCTTTTACAGTATAGGCTATACTTTCTTTTTCAATAATTGGCCTGAGGATATCTCTTTCTTTTTCTTTAAGTTGCTTGCTGTCGTTTAATAAAGGGTGAAAAAAATCTTTTGGTAAAATAACGGCTGCTGCAAATACCGGCCCGGCATAGCAACCTCTGCCGGCCTCATCAATACCGGCTTCAATTTTATCTGCGTATAAAAACTTTTCTAGCATAACAGGTTAACAAATATCCAATAATTACATAAAACAATTGCTATTTGAGTAATTACAAATTTTGCTACTGTATTTTTGCTTTAGATATGGAAAATACAATTACACAGCGAAATAACAGATGGGTAGCTACCTGGCTTTTAGTTGGTGTAGCAATGATTATTGTACAGGTATTGCTGGGCGGCATTACAAGGCTTACCGAGTCGGGCCTTTCTATTACCGAATGGAAGCCCATTACCGGAACATTACCAACATTAAGTGATGCAGCATGGCAGGCAGAGTTTGATAAATATAAGTTTACCGATCAGTTTAAATATGTACATCAAAATTTTACTCTAAGCAATTTTAAATTTATCTTTTTTTGGGAGTGGTTTCACAGGCTGTGGGCAAGATTGATTGGTGTAGTTTTTTTAGTAGGTTTTGTTTATTTTTTGGTAACAAAAAAGTTTAATAAACAAATGGTGATGCCCATGATTGTTTTGTTTGTATTAGGTGGTTTACAAGGGCTTATAGGTTGGGTAATGGTAAAGAGTGGATTGGTACCCGAGAAGTTTTATGTAGGACATATTGAATTAACAACACATTTTACTGCAGCAATGGGAGTGTTGTGTTACACCATTTGGTTTGCGTTAAGTTTATTAAAAACCCCTCAGCAAAAAATTGCACATGCAGGTTTACAAAAATTAATGCTGGCAATTACAATTTTGCTTGCCATTCAATTAATATATGGCGGTTTTATGGCAGGCCTAAAAGCAGCTATTACTGCGCCAACGTGGCCATATATAAATGGGTACTTGGTGCCACCAGGTATGACAGAGCTTACGCCTTTTACAAAAAACCTGGTTAGCAACCCCATAACAGTTCATTTTATTCACAGAGGTATTGCATACTTATTAGTTATACTAATTGGTATTTGGTTTGTAAAAGCAAAGAAACTTGTAGGCAATCTTTTTTTTAACAGGTTACGTATGGCTGTTTTACTATTAATAAGTACACAGCTTATTTTAGGAATACTTACTGTACTTAATGCTACATACCCCAATCGCTTATTAATTTTGGGTGTGGTACATCAGTTTACAGGTATGTTGTTGTTAATAAATGTTATTACAATTTTATTTGTATTAAAAAAGAAACGGTTGTATAGTTAAAACCATATGCTTGTACAGCATAAATAAATTTTAAAATGAAGTTAGTGATAAGAAATATCTTTTACTCTTTTCCTGTACAATTAGCTATTCTTCATTTTAGAAAGTACCAGATATTATTGTTTTTTGGGCTATACTTTTTAGTGTAATAAGCAGCGGTTTTATGAAATCGTTTGGTGCCGATGCGTTATTTTTTTCGCCGGAATATTTAGGAAATGTAAATTTTTTTGGCGCATTAATTACAGGCGTAGCGTTAGGTGTTTTTTTTATGAGCTGGCATATTACAACATTTATAATGCATAGTAAACGGTGCAAATTTTTGGCCACTACATCAAAACCTTTTTTAAAATATTGTATTAACAATTCGGTACTTCCATTGGTTTTTTTACTGTTTTATTTTGTAAGGCTTTTTATTTTTAATGAGCACAAAGAGCTTATGGATGTATCCTTAATTTTAACCATTATAGCAGGCATATTTGTAGGAGTTGTTTTGCTTTTTATGGTATCGTTTGCATTTTTTTTTGGCGCCGATAAAACTATTGTAAGAACAATTGCGCCCATTATTTCCGAAAAAGAAAATATTACCATTACTCATAGTCCTCACGAACATAAACTGGTTGATAATTTTGGCTTAAAAGTAGATAATTATTTAAGTACAGGGTTAAGCATAAAAAAAGTTAGAAATGTTGCACATTACAGCCAAAGTTATTTAGACCTTATTTTTAAACGTCATCATCTTGCCGCAAGACTCAGTATTGTGTTGGCCTTTGTTTTTTTAGTAACCGTTGGCTTTTTTTTGGAAAATACTTTTTTTAGAGTTCCGGCCGCAGCAAGTATTTTAATATTTTTTGCTGTATTTATGGCAGTAATTGGAGCGCTTACCTATTTTTTACAAAGCTGGAGCCTGTTGTTTGTTATTATATTAATTGCTGGGCTAAATATTTTATACGAAAACGAAATTATAGATCCACGTAATAAAGCATATGGGTTAAATTATAACAATAGAGAAGAAAGGCCAGCCTACAATAAGCAAAATTTATTAAGCCTGTGTACGCCTCAAAAAGTTGCAGCAGATAAAGCAAATATGCTATCTATACTTAATAACTGGAAAGCAAAGCAAAAAGAAGAAAAACCTGTAATGGTATTTATTAATGTAAGCGGCGGCGGATTACGCAGCGCTACTTTTGTAATGAATACACTTCAAAAACTGGATAGTATTACCAATGGAGAGTTAACAAAACATACCATGTTAATCAGTGGCGCCAGCGGCGGCATGTTAGCTGCTACTTATTACAGAGAAATGTTATTGCCTCAAAATAAAAATTACAATGTAAAAGCAAATGGCAAATTGGTAGATAATATAACGCAGGATTTACTTAACCCTGTTTTTTCGTCCATGATTGCCAGAGATATATTTACACCGGCGCAAAAATTTTCGGTAGGCGATTATAAATATGTAAAAGACAGGGGGTACGCCTTTGAGCAACAATTAAACGATAACACTAACGGCTTGCTCAATAAACAAATTAAAGATTACAGTGAGGACGAAAAGAAAGCCAACATACCGTTAATAATTTTTAACTCCACAATAAGCAGAGATGCCCGTAAAATGATGATAAGCTCTCAGCCATTAAGCTTTATGATGAAGCCAACGCTATACACAAGCGATACTACGGTAAGCCCCGATGCGGTTGATTTTTCATCTTTCTTAAATAAACAAAACCCACAAAATATACGGTTGCTAACGGTGTTAAGAATGAATGCCACTTTTCCATATGTATTGCCCAATGTTTGGCTGCCAACAAATCCGGTAATAGATGTGATGGATGCAGGCTTAAGAGATAATTTAGGCGAAGAAACAACCTTAAGGTTTATTGAAAACTTTAGCGATTGGATAAAAGCCAATACAAGCGGCGTAATTATTTTACAATTGCGAGACAGGCCAAATGATAACTGGTATCAACCTTTTGAAAGTACAAATATTTCGGATGTGATAGTAAAGCCCGGCACTATGTTGCAGTACAATTGGTTTAAGTTACAAAACTATGCCATTACAGAGCAGTATAATTATTTGCACAAACAATTTGATTCGTCTTTACAAAACATAACATTTATGTATGTTGCCGAAAAAGAAGATAAAGGAGCGGCATTAAATTTTCATTTAACTGCAAGGGAAAAAAGAGATATCAGGGCATCGTTTTACAATAGCTTTAATCAACAGTCGCTTAATAAAATAAAAAAAATTTTTTTGGTTAAATAATTAACCCATTATTAATCGAATTGCTTTTGAAATTATTTCTATGGAAAATGAACTGCTGGTTTCTGCAGGGTCGCCATCAATATGCAAAGGAGCTAATTTTGGATTTTGTATGGTAAGTTTATTGGTTTGAAAATAACCAATATCTGTACGGTGGTATTTTTTATCTTCATAAGGCCTTACTTCTCCCAATCTTAGTTGTTTTAATATCTTCCACAACATTCGGGCTTTGCTCATTTTATTTACAATAACAATATCCAGCAAACCATCTTGCAGGCTGGCTTTTGGCGCAATGGTAAAGTTGTTGCCAAATTGGTTGCTGTTGGCAATACTTATAAAAAAAGCATCTGTTTTTATTATGCTTCCGTTTACCTCTAACGAAAAAGGGTAGGGTTTTGCTTTAATAAAAATTTTTAAAGATTGTTTTACATAGGTAGTAGGCCTCTTTTATTTTGCTTTGCAAAATCATGCGCTACCTGTGCATCAAACCCAAGGCCGCAAAGCATGCAGCTAAATTTTTGATTAATGTAAAAACTATCTATTAATGCCGTGTTACCTGTAAAAATGGTATCCAATGCTTTAGAAGCATTTTTAGGAATTTTGGCAGCCAATGCCAAGCCGTTTCCACTGCCCATGGGCACAATGCCAATGTTAACATCAACTCCCTGCAGGGCATTACCAATTTGGTTTACCGTACCATCGCCACCGCAAACAATAATATCGGTAATATTTTCTTCCTTAATTTTTTTAATTAAATAAGCATAATTACCATTGGCGTTTGTATGCAAAATTTCAAAAGAAATATTTTGTGCTGTAGTTTTTTCTTTTATTAATGTAAGAAGCGATTCTTTGCTTTTTGTGCCCGATATTGGATTGATAAAATATATAAACTTTCGCTTCATGTGCATTTTTCCTTTCTGCAAGATTACTTAAAAAACGACAAATAGCTTACCACCTTATTAAAGCACTTGCCCAGGTAAAGCCACTGCCAAATGCCGCAAGGCAAACTATATCGCCTTCTTTTATTTTGCCTTTTTCCCATGCTTCGCAAAGCGCAATGGGTACACTTGCTGCGGTGGTATTGCCATAGTATTGAATATTGTTGTACACTTGTTCATCGGTAAGTTTTAATTTTTGCTGTACAAATTGTGCAATGCGTAAATTGGCCTGATGCGGTATAAGTAAATTAATATCGGTGGTTTGTAAATTATTTGCAGCTAAAGCTTCCATAATTACTTCCGGAAACTTTACGATTGCTTTTTTAAATACCGCCGGTCCATCCATGTTAGGAAAATTTTGTGCCTCATCAATCATAGCATGGCTCATAAACATTTCGCCCATTTCGGCCTCATCAAAGCTTGCAACATTGTTTTGCACCCAATAGTTGGCATGTGTGCCCGGATTGTACATGGCCAAAATTTCGGCACTATCGCCATCGCTATGCAAATGAGTGCTTAAAATGCCTTGCCCTTGTTTTGTTGCAGGTTGTAAAACTACCGCACCTGCACCATCGCCAAAAATTACCGAAATATTTCTGCCTCTTGTGCTAAAATCTAATCCAAAAGAATGTTTCTCTGCACCTACTACTAAAATATTTTTGTACATGCCGGTTTTAATGAATTGATCGGCCACACTTAAAGCGTAAACAAAACCGCTGCATTGGTTACGTACATCCAACGCACCAATTTCTTTCATCTTCATTGCCCTTTGCAACAAAACGCCACAGCCCGGGAAATAATAATCCGGCGATAAGGTAGCAAATACAATAAAATCAACATCTTGCGGTGTAATACCTGCCCGTTCAATAGCAATTTTTGCAGCCTCTACGCCCATTGTTGTTGTGGTTTCTCTGGTTCTATCGGCATAGCGGCGCTCCATAATACCGGTGCGTTCCTGTATCCATTCGTCGCTGGTATCCATGTATTTTGTTAAATCGTTATTGGTAAAAATATTGGAAGGAACATACATTCCTACTCCTGCTATACGGCTGGCTTGCATACAATCGTTTTAGTTTAAAAAAGCAATTTACAAAAATGTAAACTATTTGCAACTATTACAAGTGCAACTATGTTGGAGAGTGTAATGAAGAGGGGTAATTAAATATGGTTATTAGCCGCCGTTGCAGGTATCGAAGCAAGGCAAATTGTGCGTTGGCGTACCTGCAACGGCGGCGAAACATTCATTACTGCTTAGCAGGTGTTGCCAGGTAGTAATAGTAGCTGTGTAAAATTGCGGCCAATGCTCCGGGTAAGATATTGTCTTCACTGATGGAAGTTACATAATTTTGAGTATCCTATCTATTAGGTTCAATTTCGCCGCTTGTCGGGAGAGAAGGCGGCGGCGAAGATAATTGTTTATTCTGCGTACGGTAAAACAAAAACAATCTTGTTATTCAACTTTGCTGCTTTATAAATTATTATTTTGTAATCGTTCTGAATTTTATATATAGAATCACCAACTTCTATACTGTTATCTAAGTCTTTATTTGGTAATACATATCTTGAGCTATCTGAAAATACAATTGTGTGTGTCTTTTCATGCAACTCTTTATTAATAATCTTATCTACAACTTTTCCGTTAAGTTTAATATTTCTAAAATCATCAGAAGCAACTTTCCATAATAGTGAACTCTTTTTCATCCACAAAAAGAAGCATAACAAAAGTAATATAGCTAAAGTTACTACTGTGAGTTTGTTTTTTGTCATGGGTTTCCTGTTAAATATGTGATTTTAAGATTGTTTAATAATGTATTTGTGGTTTTTCGCCCCGTCTTGTCTTCCGACAAACGGGAACAATACAGCCACTATTAGCTATCCAAATAATGTTCAATTTCGCAGCTTGTCGGGAGAACTCTGCCTACCAAAAGCCATTTCGTACCGAAGCCGTACCTAAACTGTTTACAATTATATACCAAACTAACAAAATAAATAAGGAGCACAAAAAACCGCAGTAATATTAGTATCAACGCTTATCGTTCACTAATTAACCCTTACCATATTTCGTAAACAAAATTCTTCATCAATCATGGGGTGTACCCTCATTTTATAATGATAATCTACAGCGGTACGTAGCCCTTGTGCATTGCTCACCATCTTAGAGGTAAAATGCTCAACTAAAGGAAGGATAGAAATGGTTTCGTTTTTTTTTACAATAAACTGTGTAACGTAAACCCTGTTTTGTATGTTGATGTTTAAAAATTGATAATCGCCAACAGTGCTCATAAATGCTGTGCCGGTAATAGAGTCGGATTTTACAACACCATATTTTTTCAATTCATCTAAATATCCGGTAAATGCAATACTGTATTCTGTATCTGTTTTACGGCCTAAAATAAGTTTTACAGGCTCTTCTTTTTGACTGCCCGGTTTTTTAACAAATGTTGCCCATTTGCCCAGCAAATTATCTTCTACATAAATTGTTGGGGCATCATCAAGCGAATAAGGTGAGCTGTATGGGCAACCACAAAGCAACATACTTAAACTAAAAAAACATAGTAAAGTAAAGGTTGTCTTCATATGTGTAAAAATAGTAATGAAATTTTATACGTACAAGAGTAAAACTCCGCAAAGCTTTGTATCTTACCATTTTAATTTTTTATTTATGAAGATGCGTTTGCCAAAACTTAGTTTGCTTATAATGATAGTGTTAGGTGTTTATTTTGCAGGATGTAAAAAAGATAGCCCTGCGCCAAACCCAACACCAACGCCAACACCCATTGTAATTACACCGCCTGCAGCCTTTGGGCCTTATGTGGTTGGTTATTTTCCAAGCTACAGAGATCCTGCAACTGTACCCGATGTAAAGTTTAAAATGTGCAACGTAGTTAACTACGCTTTTGCAAATGTAAATGCAAGTGGTACGGTTGATGTGTTATCTCCAACAGTACTAATTGCTGTTGCAGCAAAGGCAAGAGTAAACAATGCCAAAATATTTATTAGTGTAAGTGGTAATACTACCGATTGGCAAAATATGGCAGCTACAGCAGCAGGGCGTAATACGTTTATAAAAAGCATAATGGATGTAGCAAGGCAATATAATTTACATGGTGTAGATATCGACTGGGAGTTTCCGAGTACTAGCAATGGTACCGATGTAACTTATACTGCATTAATGAAAGAGCTTAGCGATAGCTGCCACCGGGATGCTAAATATTATTTAACTGCTGCTTTTACTGCAGGTAAATATGCCGGATCTATAAGAGATGCTATTAAAAATGAAGTGTTTGGTTATGTAGATTTTTTTAATGTAATGGCGTACGATGATTTTAGCACAACTGTACCATACAAACACCACAGCGATTTAGCATTGGCAAATACTTGCTTAAACTATTGGTTAAATACAAGGGCTGCACCGGCAAATAAATGTGTGTTGGGCATACCTGCTTATGGAAGGCCAAGCGGTATTACGCAAAGTAACACTATACTAACATACAACGGCATTTTAACACAGGGAGGAGATCCGTTAAAGGATAGTGCCATTGTAACTGCAGGAGGGTTTACTAATTACACCATTTATTACAACGGTATGTACACTGCTAAAGTAAAAGCAAAAACTGCTATACAACGCTGTAATGGTATTATGATGTGGGAAAAAGGACAAGATAACCACGGAAGCAGTTCGTTACTAAAAGCGGTGTGTGATACTATTGGAAGAACGTATTAACTTTTATATACCGTTACTTATTTGTTTTCTTAATAGCATCAAGATAAATTTTCTTTATGCTGTTTTTTTCTTCGGAGGTACAAATTTTTTCAATTGGAGGCATAAGTTTTATGTTATGCGTTGTTTTGAGTTTTAATATTTCGCCTAAGGCAAATGCAGCACTCCAACGTACTACCGTTCCATCATGTTCGGTATTAACTAAAAGATTTTTTTATTGCTTCGTCTAACTTATTGGTAAATAAATGAGCAGTGTTACCAATAACTTTTGCACTTTCCCATTTTACTCTTGGCGCTTTTTCGGTAAGTGTTTTTGTTACAAAAGAAAATACAGTTTCATCTGCAATTTTGGGGTTTTGTTTTGTTGCATATTCTATCGCTTCTATACAAGTTGCTTTTGCTGCATCTTTTAATTTTTCGGCAAAAGCAATAAGTTCATCTGTTGGCATTGAGCCATCTAACAGCCATTTGCTTATTGTTTCTGTTTTCTCTTTTGGCTTTATTGTTTTATTATTTAAAAGTTCTTCTATTGTCATTTTATAATAATTTATTAAAACAAGTATACTTTTTTGAGTTTAACCAATGCTCCCAACCAACCACCAATTTCCATAAACCAGGCAATACCAAGATGTACAATTAAACCACCCCAAATACTACCACTATTAAAACTTACAATGCCCAATAATAAGCCACCCCAAAAACTACTTATAGCCTCGGCCATAGGCTTGCCTAAATGGATGGCACAATAAAAACAAGCTACAGGTATTATACAATGGGTGCCGCAAATATGCATTAACGATAGTATTAAAAACCCCTAAAGAAAAACTCTATGCTTATAAAATCAAAGCCATAACAAAGTTCGTAAACAATGTAGCGCCATTTTTGTGGCTAAAGAGGTATGGTTTAAAATTTTGCCTTTGGGTACATGGCCAAAAAATCGGGTTGGGTGCTTGCCCATGCCAATAGCGGTAGCATTATTAAAAGCATAATTAAATAGGGCTTAATACTGTCTAATGCTTTGGTGCCATAAAAAGGCTGGTTGCCTCTGTCTTTTATAAACCAAATTATAAAAACGGGGATAAGCACTACAAATACCCGTACTATCCAATTAATACAGCGTAGCCAAAACAGTTGCTCATCTCCACTCCATTTATTGGTTATAAGTACCTGATGAAAATCGAAGTTTATTCTAAAAAGAAAAAAGCTGGTGCAAGCAATAAAATTACCCAAAACCAAACGTTGGAAAAATAAGAGCAATCTTTAAAAAATAATAACTGCAAAACAAATGCAGTTGCAAATGGAATAAAATATAAAAGATAATAGCCCAAAAAATTACTAAGTTTTGTACGGCCGCCTGCGGCATACTTACGTTCTAAAAAATGCCAATAGTTAAGATAGATAAGAGTACCAATCAATAACAGTATTATTAAAAAATAATACAGATTAAACTCCTTGTGGTAAAACTCTTTTATATATTTAAAAATAGCTTGCATAATTATTATTACACGAATTTAACGGATTGTACAATTTAAGTGAATTTGTTTTATTACATATGATATGTATAGATTTCTCTTTTGTTGAAATAGCAAAGAGTAGGAGCTTTATTAACTGAGTAATTTGCGAAATCTGTGGGCAAAGAAAAAATAAAAACCCCACTGTAAACACAGCAGGGTTATATTTAAATGAAAACGGAAACTATTTATATACAACCCATTTTCTGTTGTCTTTATCAAACAACCAAACCATATTGTTGGCATAGGCAAAGTTAAACCTCTCTTGTACCGATGCATCTTCGGGCAGTTTCCACTCTGTAGTATAAACGCCTGTAGCTTTATTATAAAACTCAATTTTTTTATCTACTATGTTTAATATGCCAATCTCTGCTTTTGGAATACCCGTATAAATTACAGAGGTAACATTGTATGTATAATTTTCTTCATCAAAAAAGATAGCATCACCATCTTTTGTTTTACGCAGCTCAATAGTTTTTTGCTCTTCGCCTTTCATGTTAAATATGGCTACACCGGTTGCATATAAAAAATACACAACATCTTCCTTTGCATTAAATACACCCAAACTTTGGTCGGTTGGTTGCTTCATAGCATTATCAAATATTTTTTCAGAAGATCTGATTTCAAAATCAACAGGTATTTCGCCTTTTGCATCTACCGTATATCTAACCCAGCCGCCGCTATCGTAGCAGTTGCCTTCAATGGCTTTGGTTTTTGGGTTATACCATAAGCCACGTAAATCGTTTCCGGCCTCTGCCTCCGAAATTAATTTGCCTTTAGCATCAAAAATGGCAAAGGGAAAACTGGCATTACCCAACATGGGTATGTAATATTTTTTTGTAATTGGGTGAAAAACCACACTACCGCCATTACTGCCGCCATCGCCGGGCATTTCTATTTCGGTTACTTTTTTTAAAGTGCGTTTTGCAGGTGCTGCTGTTTTGGTGGTTTGGGCATTTGCTATGGTTAATACACATAGACTTAAAAGCATTAAGGTTATCCGTTTCATTTTATAAAAATTTAGTGCTAAATAACAATATAAACAATACCGTTGCAATACCCTCTACACGGTATATTTATTATACAGATGGTTTGTTTAAAGTTTTCCAAAGCAAATCTTTAAGCTCGGGCAAACCTTGCCCCATTACCGATGAAATAAATACATGTGGTATTTTTTTTGGTAATTCTTTTGCAATGGCAGCTTTTAGCTCATCGTCCAACATATCGCTTTTGCTAATGGCAATTACAATATCTTTTTGCAGCATTTCGGCATTGTATTCTTCTAACTCTTTGTGTAGTATTTCAAATTCTTTTTTATGATCTTTACTATCGGCAGGTATTAAAAACAGTAGGGCCGAGTTGCGTTCGATATGTCTTAAAAACCTGTGCCCCAGGCCTTTTCCTTCGGCAGCCCCCTCAATAATGCCGGGTAAATCGGCAATGCAAAAACTTTTTCCATCTCTGTATTCAACCATACCTAGCTGTGGTACTAAAGTGGTAAAAGCATAGTCGGCCATTTTCGGTTTCGCTGCTGTAACTACAGATCGTAAAGTTGATTTTCCTGCATTTGGAAAACCAACCAAACCAACATCGGCCAAAACTTTAAGTTCTAATATTTTCCATCCTTCAACACCAGGTTCGCTGGTTGTGCATAATCGGGTGCCTGATTGGTAGCAGTTTTAAAATTGCTGTTACCTAATCCTCCACGTCCGCCGTTTAACCAAATTATTTCTTGTCCGTCTTCTAAAATTTCTGCTTCTACCTCACCGGTTTCTTCATCTCGGGCAATGGTGCCAAGCGGCACTTCTATAATAATATCTTTTCCGTTTTTGCCTGTACTATTGTTTTTGCTTCCATTCTCACCATCTTCGGCTAATACATTTTTGAAATAACGCAAATGAAGCAAAGTCCATAATTGGGAATTGCCTTTTAAAATAATATGAGCACCTCTGCCACCATCACCACCATCGGGGCCGCCATATGCAGTAAGTTTATTACGCATAAAATGCTTACTGCCGGCACCGCCATGCCCACTGTGGCAAAATACTTTTATCTGATCTACAAAATTTGATTTTTCCATTTATGCTGCAAAGGTCTGTAAGTTTTAACCACAATGGCACAATGGCACAAAGTTTTTTTATTTTGATTTAAGATTATATTGCAATACTATAACTGTGATTGTTAAATTTATCGGCTTAATTTTAACTAAACTACTTTTTGTTAGGTACTATATTTGTAAAATCTACGTTAAACAGGTAAAATGAAAAAATTGTACTGGCTTTAATAATAATTATTGCTCTTTCATCTTTTCAAAAAAAGAAAAAAAAGGCTGCAGCCTTACCTGCATGTGTGCAAACATTAATTAAAAAGTTTGAAGCAGAAAAAGTACAAAACCCTCCACGTAGTATTTACAGCTATACATACAAAAGTAAAACGGTGTATTATGTAACAGCGCCTTGCTGCGATTTTTTTACCGATTTGTACGACGAAAATTGTAATCTTATCGGCCATCCCGATGGTGGCTTTACCGGAAAAGGGGATATGAAAATGCCCGATTTTGAAAAAGAAAAAAGCAACGAAAAATTAATTTGGACAGATAGCAGAAAGTAAACGGTTACTTGCTTTGGTTCCAGGTTTTGTAGGTATTGCTTTGTATTTGTTGGGTAGAGGGTATTTCTGTAAGTGGTTCACATTCTTTTAATGTAGCAAATAAATTTTTTGGTAATTGCTGATATAGCTTTGTGCCTTCGGTTTTCCAGGCCATCATCTCATCGCTTACATCTTTTATTTTTTTTGCAGGATTGCCAACAATTAAACTTCTGTGCTCAAACACTTCATCGGCTTTAATAAAACTTAATGCACCTACAATACATTCATCTCCCAAAATAACGTTATCCATAATAACACTGTTGATACCCACTAAACAATTTTTACCAATAGTAGCACCATGTATTACTGCGCCGTGGCCAATATGTGCTCCTTCTTTTAAAACCACTGTAACTCCCGGAAACATGTGTAAAGTGCAGTTTTCCTGCACATTACAACCATCTTCAATAATAATTCCCCCCCAATCGCCCCGTAGGGCAGCTCCCGGGCCAATGTAAACAGCGGCGCCAATAATTACGTTACCCGTAACCGTTGCCTGCGGATGTATAAAGCTGGATGGATGTATAACAGGCTTGTACCCGTTGAATTCGTATATCATTGCGTTTTTTATAAATTACTGTAAAAAAGATTTTGCAAACTGTATAAATGCATCAGCATCTTTTTTTATGCTTACTATACCCAGCGAAACTCTAATGGCTCCACGTAGTTTGCCCAACTCCTTTATCATATCGTAATAATCGCCGGTTTGATGAGTACTAAAATATTGCACCAACTCTTGTGTGCTAAGGCAATTATTAATTTCATCTATACCGGGGTTACAAAAACATCCTGTACGAATAGAAATATTTTGTGCATTGGCTTTTGCCTCAACATCCATAAAAGGCAAAAGATTTTCTTTGCTGTCAAAAAAATTCATTAATAAAGTACCACCATGATTGATAGTGTTTTTTGGCCCTAAAATATGCACTAAAGCAACGCCATTTGAGTGTTTGAGCGATGCCAACTCATCTAACAAATATTGTGTTAAATGCGTAACGTTTTGATGAATGTTTTGCAATCCAATTTTTTCGATATGTTGTAAGCCAATTTTTACAGCAGGGATATTTTGATAGTTTACAGTGCCATCTTCAAAACGTTCGTGTGCATTGGCTAAAATATAACTATCGGCTAATACAGATACCAGTGATACTGTGCCGCCTGCAAACCAGGGCTTTTGCAATTTTGGTAATGCTTTTTTATGTATTAATAAGCAACCTAAACCTGTTGGGTAACCAAAAATTTTATAGAAAGAAATGGGTACAAAATCGGGTTTTATTTGGCTTAAATCCAACTTATTGGTTGGTACAAATGCAGCGGCATCCAGCAACACATCCCAACCTAATTTTTTTGCTTTTTCTATTAATGTTAATGGATGCTGTACGCCCGATACATTGGATTGTGCCGGAAATGCAAGCAGTTTATTTTTACTATCCTTATACTGTACCAATACTTCATCTATGTACTGTGTGTTCATCCTTAAATCTTCAATAAATACAGGACAATATTTAATTTGGGCACCTTTATTTTTTGCAAAAACCCTTATGCCATTTACCGAATTGTGGTTATCAAATGTAAGAGCAAATACACTGTTGCTATCAAAAGGATAGCATTCACCAACAATTTTTAATGCGGCAGATGCATTTTGTGTAAACACACAGCAATAATCTTGTGCAGCATTAAAATAATTAAGAACATAGTTCCGGGCTTCATCTACATACTTTGTTGCCAATTGCGATGTAGGATTGGTAGAATGCGGATTACCTAAAATAGTATTTTGTAAAAAAGCCATGTGCTCCTGTAACTGTACCGAGGAAAAAAGAGAGCCGCCTGTAAAGTCGAGATAAACATGTTGTTGTTCATCTAATTTTGAGTATTCGTTTTTTCTTAACTCCTCAATAATAAGGTTGCTATTATCTGTATTATTTACAGACAAGGATTGCAATTTAGTATAAGGCATTTGTAATCGTTTGGCTACAAGGTAACAACAAAAATTTGTTTAATAAAATGCCTGAATAAACTATTTGTTTACGGTAAGAACAAATGACTTTATACTAATTTTTTGTTTGTTCTAAAACAGGTTCCTTTAAATACTGCAACAATATGCTCTTTTTGATTGGTAATAGTTATATGATACAAACCTGTGCTTTTGCCATTATGTAATTCTTTTGCTTGGGCAACTAATATATCGTTTACATGTACAGGCTTTAAAAAATTAATGGAAGTGTCTAAAGCTACTGATAAAACATTACGATTATTGCAGGCAAATGCAAAAGCGCTATCTGCCAAACTAAATGCAATGCCGCCATGTACTATTCCAAAACCATTAATCATTTCAGGCCTTACCGTCATCTTTATCTTGCTGTAACCTTCTTTTATTTCTGTAACGGATATACCAAGCCATTGACTAAATAAATCATGTTGCATCATGTGCGTTACTACATTATTGGCAAGTACATCATTTTTGTTTTGCATATCAGTTTCCATTAAATGTTGGTTTTCTTTTTTCTAGAAATGCGTTTATTCCTTCGGCATAGTCATTTGTTTTTGCGGCTTGCTGTTGCAATTCGTCTTCTGCATTTAATTGTTGCTCCCAATTATTGGTAAACGATTTATTTAAAGCTTGCTTGGTTAATGCCAAACCATGCGTAGGCATTTGGGCAAGCGTTGTGGCAATTTTTATACTTTCATCTTCAAAGGTTTCATCTGCAAAAACTTTAAAAATCATTCCCATTTTTTCGGCATCGGCAGCACTTACTTTATCGCCCAGCATCATTAATGCACTTGCTTTTTGCCAGCCAATTAAACGTGGCAAAGTGTATGTTCCGCCACTATCAGGTATTAAACCAATTTTGCTAAATGCCTGAATGAAAGATGCAGATTCTGTAGCAACAACCACATCGGCACATAATGCAATATTAGCGCCTGCACCTGCGGCTACGCCGTTAACAGCACATACAACAGGCTTTTGTAAATCTCTTATTTTTTTTACAATAGGATTGTAATGTTCCGATAATATTTGTGCTATTTCTATTTTAGCCTCCCCAACCAATTCGCCAATATCTTGCCCGGCACAAAAGGCTTTTCCGCTGCCTGTTAAATAAACAGCTCTTATTTCATTATTGGAAGCACATTCATCTAACTTACTTTGTAAAAGCAACGCCATTTCTCTGTTAAAAGAGTTAAACTTATCGGGGCGGTTTAAAGTTATAAAAGCAACTGAGTTTTTTATTTCAAATAAAATAGATGGCATACAAGTAAAAATTATTGTTCAAAGATATTGCCTATTTAATTATACTATTACTGTTTCAATACAAGTTTTACATCTGTCAAAATAAATAGTGTTACTACAATTTTTACTGTACCAGTTTTATATAAAAATTTTGTGCTGTTAAATCAATTGCCAAACCCGATATGTTTCCAAAAGCAATTTGTATTTGGTTAACTGCACTTACCCTTGCCCATGCAATAAAATAACCAGCTGGCAAAGCTACATCCGGCGATATGGTAACAGTATTACCAAATGCCGCTCCGGTTAAAGTATATGTTACCGTGCCTGTTGAGTTTGTGGCAATGGATGGAGGATCTAAAATTGCTGTTGTTGAAAGTACAGGATTTTTTAAATTAACCCAAGCGCTACCGGTGTAGGCTTCGGGTGTTGCATTGTCGGTATTATACCGCAGCATTCCTGTATATAAAGTTGCCGGCCTTTGTGCAGTTGTTCCTGCTGGCAATATCATTGCAGATGTGGAATTGATATCCAATACAGCCCTTGGCCTGTTAGCGAAAATGTCCGTTACCAATACAGAGTCGCCAAAACGATTAGCACCTCTGCTGGTGTAAATGCCGTAGTTTCTATTTGGCCCTGCGGCAGTAACATTACCTAAAAATATACCATAAGCACTTCCATCTACTTTATTATTAAAAGCTGTAGACATTGAACTAAGGTAGCCATATACATCTCCATTAACACGAGGTGTTCCTAAAGGAGATGTATAATTAAGCCTGTTTTGAATACCAACCACCAAACCAATAGTGGTGGCGCTATCACGAATGGATACAGCGTTGTTGATACCATACACCACATCGTGATACCCTTTACCTCTTATTGTTGAAAGCGTAAGTAATCCATAAGTAGCCGATACAGAATCACGGGCTGCACTTGTTGCAAAAGAACGCATTCCATATAACTCACTTATTCTTTGTGTGGCTTGTGGCGTAACTGTTACATCGGAAGCCAGGCCAAAATAAGATGCTTCAAAAGGATGACTAAGAGCAAGTGTATCGTTATCAACACTGTAAATAGCATATAAATTGGCGCTGTTTAAGTTAGGATATGGCCGTAAATATTTTGATGCTGTTGTTTTAAAAATAAAACGATCGCTGTTTCCTTCATCCAAATTAAATACGCCGCCTGTGCTGGTAGTATATAATCGGCTATCGGCAAATATCCATTTTTTGGTTCCTGTATTGTAATACAACGAATCTTGATTAGCTAAAGCCCTTCGAAAAAAAAGTTTTGTAGTAGCAGAATCATAAAACCATTCGCTGCTATCAGCTACAATGGGTTTCCATTGAGCTGCAGGTTGATTGTATTGATAAATACTGTTGGCGCTATTATTAAATACCAACAGCCCATTGGGTGGAGATGCGATGGCATTCATTTGAGTTGCCGTCATACGTGGCAATAAAACCCCCGAGAGGTATCTTTAAGTTCTAAAACAACTTGAGGAATTATTGCTCCGGTAGAATCTCCAATTTTTACCTGAGCAGTTAATTCAAAAGTTAAAAGTAGTAAAATAAGTAGTGATAAGGAATGTTTACGGCACATAAAATAAGTTTTAGTAAATATCGTACTTATTAAACTTATTTATAAACTAACTACAGATTTGTGATTTACTTGTTAAGAAGTGCAGCTAATTAGTGGCATTTAAAATAATCAAAAGGTTCTTTGCAATCCCGGCATTGGTATAAGCTTTACAGGCTGTGCTGCCAAATTCGCTTTTTAATTTTGTATTGGTTGAGTTACACAATGGGCACTCTATTCCATCTGTTGCAATTTCAAATTTTTTATTTGGAGCTGAAATTCCATATTCTTTTAATTTTCTTTTACCTTCTTCGGTCATCCAATCGGTTGTCCATGCAGGCGAAAGTACAGAGGTGATTTTTAAATTTTTAAAACCATTTTCTAATAACTTCATTTTAATATCCATACTTATCATATCCATTGCCGGGCAACCTGTATAAGTTGGTGTAATAATAACTTCCACCTCATCCTTATTTAATTTTACATCTCTTACAATGCCTAAATCTAAAATGGAGAGTACGGGTACTTCAGGGTCGTAAACAAATTCTAGTATTTTCCAAATAGCTTCTTTAGTAGTCTTCATTTTTATTTATTAATAGCCGATAAGGACAACCCTTGGGCAAGCTTTAACCCAAACAAAAATTTTGTTACACTACCACCTGCATGCATCATACTCCAACCAGGGGAGGAAGTATAGCCTTCGTATATAGGTATTGGTGGTGTATAATATTCGTTAATAGGAGGACTTGTGCTAACTGATTTTATTGCTTTAGAATCCTTGTCATAATGCACATAACTTTCTTGTGGTTTTAAAAAAACATACACTTTTGTTTTATCGCCAATGTTAGCTAAATAGGGTACCTGTGTACTACCGCTTTCAAATAAATTGATAGCTAAATCTTTTTTTTCTTTTTGTCCAGGTTTGGAACTGTATGTTTCAATCGTTCTTGTGGTTATATCGTTTACACTAAAACTTACATTACCTCTATCCTTATACGAATCTCCAGTACGAGTAACCTCAATTTCTAAGTAGGCAGTTTGAAATTGCCCCCCTTGGATGTGGTTTTACTTTAAAAAGCCGCTGTTAACAATCCCTTCTTTAGATTTTTTTACTAGCTTATCATGAAACTCTTTTCGCATTTCTTCTCTAACAAATTCAGGCACTGGAGCTCCAGTATAATCCTCTATATTATCGCAAGCCAAGTCTACAACTTGACCTTCGGCCATTGCAGTTAAATCATCTACATTGGGTAGGCTTGGCGGAATGCCCACTGCTACCATTCCTCCTTTAAAAACGGTAGAAGCAATGGCTCCGCAAACTTCTGGGCCTGCCTTTTCCTGTAGTTTTGTTGCAGGATTTATTACATAGCCTGCGGTACCGGAATTGCATTGTAATTCTACAAATTTATCTTGTGCATAATTTACCACATCGTTATAAAATTTTGATGCACCATTTATTGTTTTTAAGGTAAAACCTGTTACCCCATCAAAAGCTTTTTCGTACCAAGCTTTTTCTTTTGGGGGTTCAGGGCAAAGCGTAGTGCCTATTGGAAAGGCAGCTCTAAAATATTCCTCAAAATTATCTTGCTTTAAGCCAAATATATCATTATCCTTTAAGCCAAATGCCGATGATTGGGATGGTGGGTTTGGTTTTGGCGGAAAATTATAATCTGCAATAACAGTACAATTTGCAAAATCGCTTTCAGGGAAATGTACTGGCACATATTTTATATTAGTTATAGTATAATCATTGGCCAAATAATTTTGTGGGGCAGCAGGCACCCAAGGTTTTTGATTTTTTCTATTAATACCACTTCGTTAGATATTTTTCAAGCGGTTTTTTATTTGCATCTAATGGAATTAATCGGATATAAAATTTACGAGTGCCATTGCCAAAAACTTTAAACTTTGATAAGGATAAGTTTAGCATTGGCTTTGTGGTGCTATTCCTATTTGCTGTGGCTCTGGTATTATTATTTACTTGGTTATTTTGTTTAGGTGTGTTTATTGCTTGTACAGGGTTAATTTTATTTTTTAAACCAGATAATTTTTCTCTGCTTTCCATATTTTCATCATCTGTGTAGTTTACTTCAAAATAAACAGAGTCGACGCCATTTATTATTATTTCTCCTTTACGTATTACTCCTGTAAAATTAGGATCGTTGATTAATGAAAAAGGCTGGGTAGAAATTTGCCAAAGCCCAAATGCAGTGCCAGCAGGTATTTTTCGCCAAGTAAGTGTTTTTTTCCAGTTTTTTGTTTTTGGATATGCTTCCGAAATTTCATTAATAGCTGTTTTATTAAATTCCCAATAAGTAGGAAATTCGGCACCACCTGCTACATAATTAGAAAATTGCAGCAATGAAAAACTATTAGCAAAATAATTCAACACCTCTTTATTTAAAACACCTAAACTAATTGGAGCATCAGGCGTATTTATTTGCCTTGTAGATGGTTGTGTTTCTTTAGGTACTCTAATTACATTTGTGTTATTGGGCTTTACAATTGAAGGCGTTTGAGCAAAAGAAAATTTTATTAATAATAGAAAGAAGTAAAAGAAAATGGCTTTTATAAAATGTACTTTTTGCATATACTAAAACTTAGAAATACAAGTTACAGTTTTAATAACACAATGCAAACTACCATTGGCTATTGGGATAAGCCCTTTGCACATACTGTAACTCTGTTAATATTAATCCTAAATGCTCTGTATGAATGCCTTGCTTGCCGCCGGATTGCATGTATATATTTTCTGGAACAGACAATGTTGCCTCCGTAAAAAGGGCTTTTACTTTTGCTGACCAATTATTCTGTAAAGCATTAAAGTCAATACCCATTTCTTTTTCATATTCTGCTGGTATAAACATTTCGCCGGTATAGCTCCATAATTCATCAATTGCATTTAGCATTCTTTCTTTACTTTCTGCAGTGCCATCACCAAGGCGTACAACCCACTCACTACTCCAACGTACATGATACTTTATTTCTTTTAATGCTTTTGTGCAAATAGCAGCTAATTGTTCATCTGCATTATTTTGCAATTGTTCAAATAATAAATACTGATATTGGCTAAAAAGATATTGACGTAAAATAGTTTGCCCCCAATCGCCATTAGGTTGCTCAACTAATAACAGGTTTTTAAATTCTCTTTCTGTACGTAAATAAGCTAATGAGTCTTCTGTGGCATTATTACCTATTATTTGTGCAGCGTATTGATAAAAATTTCGACTTTGCCCCAGTAAGTCTAATGAAATATTTGTTATGGCAATATCCTGCTCCAATATTGGACCATGACCACACCACTCTGCGTTGCGTTGGGCAAGTATTAATGTTGTGTCGGCAATCGATAATATAAAATTGGTTAATCTATTCTCCATAATAATTCCCATAAAGTGTTAACGTTTACATATAATTTACTTCATCTGGTAAAATATAAAATGTAGGATGCCTGTAAATTTTATCCACTGCCGGTTCGTATAATTCACCAGCCTCTTCCGGATTGCTGGCTGTAATATATTTACTTTCTACCACCCAAATGCTTACACCTTCTTGCCTACGGGTATAAACATCTCTGGCATTTTCCATTGCCATAGCTGCATCTGCCGCATGCAGGCTACCTACATGCTTATGATCTAAACCTTGTTTGCTACGGATGAAAATTTCCCACAACGGCCATGTTGTTGCATCTTGTGCAGATTGGTAAGTACTACCTGCAGATTTTTCTTCTGGTATATCGCCGTAATAATATTTTGTAATCTTAATGTTCATAAAAAATGGTTTATTATATTTACGCTGCTTCTAAAGAGCTTTTAGATTTTTTCTTTTCGGTATAAGCCATGGCGGCTTCCCTTACCCAACGTCCTTCTTCGTGTGCTTTGCGCCTTGCAGCCAAACGTTGTTTATTGCAGGGGCCATTACCTTTAACTACTGCCCAAAATTCATCCCAGTTTATTTCGCCAAAATCGTAATGTTTTCTTTGCTCATTCCAGTTTAATTTATTGTCGGGCAATTTCATGCCCAATACTTTTATTTGCTCGGCAATCATGTCCACAAAATTTTGCCTTAATTCATCGTTTGTTTTTCTTTTTATTTTCCATTTCATGCTTTGATCACTGTTGGTAGATTCGGTATCTTTTGGCCCAAACATCATAAGGCTTGGCCACCACCAGCGGTTGATAGCATCCTGGCACATAGCTTTTTGCTCGGCAGTACCTTTTGATAAAACCAACAACGATTCAAAGCCCTGACGTTGATGAAAACTTTCTTCCTTGCAAATACGAACCATTGCTCTGGCATAAGGGCCATACGATGTTCGGGTGAGCATTACCTGGTTCATAATAGCAGCACCATCTACCAGCCAGCCAATTGCACCAACATCGGCCCAGGATAATGTTGGGTAATTAAATATAGAAGAGTATTTTGCTTTGCCACTATGTAAATCTGCAATCATTTCATCTCTGCTCATACCTAACGTTTCGGCAGCGCTGTATAAGTATAAGCCGTGCCCAGCTTCGTCCTGAGCCTTGGCTATTAGTATTGCTTTTCGTTTTAAAGATGGTGCTCTGCTTATCCAATTACCTTCGGGCAACATACCAACTATTTCGCTGTGTGCATGCTGGCTAATTTGACGGATATTTGTTTTGCGATATGCTTCGGGCATCCAGTCTTTAGGCTCAATTTTTATTTCGTTATCAATTTGTGCTTGAAAATGTTGTTCAAAATTTTGAATAGACATAGCAATGGTTTGTTAACAAAGATAATAAAACAAAAGAGCTAAAAGTTTGTGGTTTTGATATTAAAATACCACTTATTGGGTATTTTATAATTTAATGCATATTGTATTTTTAAGTTTATTACTTTACAACTAAAATTATCATAATGAAGAAAACAATTATTCTGATTGCTGTTTTATTAGGAACACAAGTTGCATTAAGGGCCCAAACAAAAATTGGATATGTAAGCCCCGACGAAATTTTTGCTTTAATGCCGGATGTTAAGGCTGCCGATGTGGCACTGGCAAAATATCAGGAAGAACTTGCCCAAGCTATAAAGATTCCGAAGAAGAACTGAACACTGCGTATGCAAAATTTGTAAAAGATTCTGCCCAAATGAATGGTGCGGTTAAAAATGCTAAACGTAAAGATTTGCAAGACAGGATTTCGGGCTTACAAACAAAACAAACGCAATTAAACGAAGCACTTGAAACAGAAAAGCAAAGGCAACTAGCACCAATTAGAGAAAAAATGCTTAAAGCCATTAAAGATGTTGCCAAAGAAATGGGTTACGATCATGTACTGTATAAAGAATCGGCTATTATATTTCCGGCGGCAACTGACCTTACAAATTCGGTAAAGAAAAAATTGGGAATACAATAAATGAAAAATAATAAACTGGAATCAGTTAATAAAAAACGGACTAAAAGAGTAAAAGTTATATTCTAAAAAAAGAGCAATCAATTTTGATTGCTCTTTGTATTTTAGGTTTAATGGTTTGCTTTTTATCTTGCGTAAACGCCATTTACACTTAGCACAGCACCCGGGCCGCCACCTAAGCCAACAGGAGGTATTATAATTTTAACTTCTTTGCCATCTACCTTTAAAACTGTTTTACCGGAGGCTCTTTCTACACCTTGCTGGTAAAATGGCATTGGGCTACCCATTGCTCTGTTAATTAAGTAAGGTTTACCTAAATCACCCATAGTGCATTCAAACGTGTGGCCGCCGGCAACAACTTTTGCAGTAGCGCCATTAGCATCATATTTAATATCAAACGTACTAATTACTGTAGGCGCTTTTTCAAACGGAGTGCCTGCAAAAATTTTAGGACCAAAATAATCGCCTACAATTTTATTGGAACTTACAAAACCCATCACAACAGGTGGTTGTAAGGTATCTGGCCTGTATAAAATCATACCACTTGGTGCTTTACCCACAGGTGTATTTACCATATTAGCTACATGAAAAATTACATTAGGCATTTTATAAGAAGCGTCTGTAACACCAGCCACATCTATACCTCCTTCCCAACTCATCCAATCGGTTACGTTTGGATTTACGGCTGCTGCGGCTTCTGTTTTTGGAGTTTCTTTTTCGGTTGGCTTTGGAGCATCTGGTTTGGGATCATTGTTGCATGATGCAAAAATGAATAATGCAATTGCCGGAATTAGGTTCTTTTTCATTTAAATGATTTTAATGTTTAAGAAACTAAAAGTATAGGATTAAAAAAGAGAAGACAATACCCTGTAAAGGGTATTTTTAAATAAACCATTTATGTTCATTTGCTTTATTTACAGCTTCTATTTTTGTATGTATATGTAGCTTTGAATAAATATTTTCGATATGCTTGCGTACTGTTCCATGACTAATATAAAGCTTATCGGCAATTTGCTGATAGCTTAACCCTTTTACTAATTGTTGCAAAAGTTCTGTTTCTCTATCGCTTAAATTATAATCAATTGGTTGGGGAGTTTGGTTGGTAACTGTTTTTTCTCTTAAAAGAGTTAAAGCCTTAGCAGCAATATGTGGGCTCATGGGGCCACCGCCCAATATTACATCTTCAATGGCGCTTACTATTTTATACGCTTTGCTATCTTTAAGTAAATACCCAGCGGCGCCTGCTTTTATAGCTTCAAATACCTTTTCATCGTTATCAAAAACGGTGAGTATTAATACTTTTATATCAGTTTCTTTGGTGATAATTGTTGTAGCCTCTATGCCATTCATTACTGGCATTTCAATATCCATTAAAATTACCTGAGGCATTTTTTTTGCATTACTTAATGTATCAATCAAATCTTGTCCGTTGTTAGCTATAAAAAGCACTTTAATATTATCAGCGAAGCTTAAATTTTCTTTTAATTGCTCTGCTAATCCTGCATTATCATCTACAATTACAATGTTTACTATTTCGTTCATTTTATTAAGCATTTAATAAGGGTAGCAAAATTGTTATGGTAGTGCCTTTGTTTATTTTGCTATCCATTGTATAAGTTCCGTTGATTTCTGCAATCCTTTCTTTAATATTTTTTAACCCATTACTGGTAAATTCGTTATTAGTGTTAAAGCCTTTGCCATTATCTGTAATTATAATTTTCAACTCTTTTTTGTTAGTAATAAAATAGAATTCTGATTTTGTTGCATCTGAATGTTTTACAATATTTTGAGTAGCTTCTTGTATAATACGAAAAAGTTGAAGGCTTTGATTAGCCGTTAACATCCCACTTATTTCTCCCTCTGTTTTTACATCCCACTCTATACTTTTTTGGGGCAACACTCTTTGCAAAAAATTTCTTGTTCGGAGTACAAATTCTTCAAGGCTATGGCTGTTTTCTTGCACAGCCCAAATGGTTTCTCTAAGTATGTTTACCGTTTCTCTGCTTTGGTCGCTTAATTGTTGTACTTTTTCTAATGCCTCTTTGGGTTGATTATTTAGCAAACGGTTTTCAATATTATCGGTTTGTGCAATTATTGTGACTAAGCTTGTTCCTAAATGGTCATGTAAGTCTTTAGAAATTCGCTCTCTTTCTTTAGATAAACTTTCTTCTAATTTTTTTTCAGCAAGTTGCTTTTTTTCTTTTTGTTTTCTATATAATGCAGAAATACTATACAATCCTAATGCTGTTGCCAATACACTTAAAATCAAAAACCAGCCTCTTTGCCAATAAGGTGCATCTACTTTAAATGATGCTAATAAAACTTCTTTACTTTCTGCACCATCTGCACTTATGCTTTTAGCAAATAATTGATAATCGCCAGTTCGTAATTTAGAAAATTTAATAGTTAAAGAATCCGCTACTAAAATATATGTTTCATTGTTGCCTTGCAGTTTATAATAAATTTCTGGTTTTATAAATGGGTTTGCATCTATGGGTTTAAAAGTAAAAGCAACATCAGAAAAATTTGTAGGTAAATTAAACGAGTGATAATTGGAAACAGTTTTATTATCATACTGCACCAATTGCAAAGCAGGTATAGTGTTATTCAATTCTTTTTTTATTCCGCTCAGTTGAGTAATAAAAATTCGTTTAGTTGACCCGGTAACTAAAGTGTTTGTTTCAATATTATAAGTATAAGATTGCACTACATCATCTTTACCTTCTATTACGGGCATAGTGGAAAGGGCAACAAATTGGTTGTTTTTATACTCATTCAGGTATTTATCTGTTACCACCCAATAGTTGTCCTTATTATCGTGAAATGAAAATAAACAACGGTTTCCTTTAATTCCATTAGCAACGGTAAATGTTTTAACTACTTTACCCTGAGTATATGCTGCCACACCCTTAGCGGTGCTTATCCAAAGTGTGTCTTTATTCTCATGTACATCATACACTGCATTGGAAGGTAAGCCGTCTTTGGTTGTAAGCATAATGTATTTTTGGTTAGGATAAATGAGTTGTACCCCATCTTCGTAATTTAACGCTGCAAAACAATTTGAAAAAGACAAAAGCTTCTCACAAACTGCCATTGTTAAAGGACTGCCCTCATACCGGTTTTGGTATTTACCATCTTGTTCCCATATATGAGTACCATAAGAACCTGCATAATATTTTTTACCAAATTTAATTACAGATGAAACACCTGCACCAATATATTGTGTTTCCTTTCTTAGCAATTGATTGCCTGCAATGTTGTAAACAGAATAACCGGATAGGGTTGAAATATAAATATCGTTTCCCCAAATATTTATACCCTGTATATTTTTTTCTGGCAGATTAAACTTCTGCACATTTGTTAGATTCTCCAGATTAAACAGTAATAATTTTTCTTCTGACACCGCATATATTGTTTTATCCCTTTGTGCAAGGCTTTTTACGGCCATATCGGTACTAATTCTGGCATTCCTTTCTGGCAGTTTCATCAATAAACCCCCACCTAATGTAGATAGCAATAGTTTGTTGGTTTTGTTTTGCTTTACATCTGTTACCATGGTACTGGTAAGTCCTTCTTTTTCTGTAAAATGTTTTTCCGTTTCCCCATTTTTATTTATAACATACAAGCCACTTTTTTCATTCCATACATAAAAACCATTTTCTCTATCTAAAATATGTAGGTACTCATTGTGTTCATTAAATACTCTTATTGGGTTACTCCCATTTTTTGACTTTAGCAGATATAATGAATTAGGATTGGTATAAACAGAGTCGTTTTTTTTTCTTAATAAATCGTAATAATCTATTGTAAAATTTGTAGTGTCTATTTTCCAACCAAGATAATTTTGTAAAGAATTTGGACTATTGCGTTTGTTATTGTTTTTATTTTTTATTAACTCCAAATGTTGTTTTTTAAAATCAACAGCCAATGTAAAATTGGCCAAGCTGTCGTTGTAAGTAAAAATTTTTTGTGCCTTATCAGGCTTTTCGTTATTAACAAAATAGCCGGTTTTATTGTATTTATTAGCAAACGTATAAAAAAACAAATCGCCGTTGTTATTAGTTTGATGTTCATATGGCGCAACTCCAGTTTTTACCAGCGTTACTTTACCGGTACCAATATTATAATGGTACAAACCTTTACTGCTTACACCCAGCCAAATGCTGGCTTTACCTGTACAAATAACTTTTATAATATAATTACCAGGCAATCCATCATTGGTAGTAAACACCTTCCAGGTAAAGCCATCAAATTTTGCAAGGCCTTTGTCTGTACCAATCCATAAAAAACCATTTTCATCTTCATCAATGCTCATTACATAATTGCTGGGTAGCCCATCTTTGGTAGTATATGCCTGAAACGCCGATACCTGCTGTGCAGTGCCAGAAGTTGCCATGGCTGTAATGAATAAAATAATAAATAAAATACTCTGTAACACTTATTTTGTAAAGTTTGGGATAAAGTTACACTTCAAAATACGCAGTTCGTCGTATTTGCAGCAATTGCAAAAAATAAATCTTGCAGTAATAAATTAAACTTGCAATGAAATATTTATATCTAATTTGTATATTCTTTAATAGTATTGTCGGATATACGCAAAATCCGTCTATTATAAAAGCATTCCCAAGTGGAACTATAGAATACCCATCTGGACTTAGTCAAAAACAATGGCAAAATAATAAGTGGAATAACCTTTGTTTTTATCAATGTTCGGGTTCCAATCCTTCCAGATTGGCCATAACCGATGGAACTACTGCAGGCACAAAATATATTGCCGATATAGGAAATGGGAATGTTCAATACACATTTGCAGCACAGGATTTTATGTACCTAATTATGAGTAATGGCGACATTTATAAAAGTGATGGCACAACATCAGGTACCCAACTCGTTGCAGCCGCTGTGGTATCTTATGGCTGGAGTACAGGAATTTACAATCATTCTGTTTTAGGTAATTCTCTGTTTTTTGGAGGCTATGATCCTGTACATGGTATTGAAATATGGAAAACAGACGGCACTACTGCAGGCACTGTAATGATTAAAGATATAAATCCAGGTACTGCTCACAGCACACCTGGGGCATTTTGCAGAGTGGGAAATGATGTGCTTTTTAGGGCCGATGCGCCAGGCCAACCCAGTAAATTATGGAAAACAGATGGCACTGAGGCCGGCACTGTGCAAATTCCAGTAGCAGAACCTTTCAACTTTGTTAATTGGGATGGAGTAACCATTAATAACAAAATGATATTTTTTGGCAGCGGTGTTAATAATTTCGAACCATATGTAAGTGATGGTACTGCAGCAGGTACATTTATGCTAAAAGACATAAATCCTTCAGGAAGATCTCTGCCAACTGCAGCTAAAGGGCTGCATTTCAAAAAAAACAGTAAATATGTTTTTTTTATTGCTAATGATGGTACAACTCATGGGTTATGGCGAACAGATGGCTCTATTGCAGGCACAATAAAATTAAATGATTATAGCAATGACATAAGCGATCCCATCTATTCAGATGTAGATGAATCGGGAATTTGGTATTTTACCAATACTTCAGGTGTCGAAACAATTGTAAAAAGCAATGGCACTGTATCTGGGTCTTTTGTTGGGCCGAGCAATATTAGTTATGGGCAAAATATGAAAATTTACAAAAATGCCTGCTTCTTCGCCGCAAGAGATTTTGGTTCTCCAGCAAATATTGAACCATGGAGAAGTGATATTACAATTGCTAACACACAAAAAGCTTTTGAAATAGCCCCTCCACAGTCTTTTGGTAATTATAGCAGTGAACCTAAAGGTTTTTTTGAATTAAATAATAAGCTTTATTTCTTTGCAAAAGATTTTGTACCCTTTGTTGGACAAACATTAAATCTTTACCAGTATGATGGAAATTTCACTTTTACAGGAGGTGTTGCAGGTAATAGATGGAGAGATAGTGCAAATTGGTTAAGTGCTATGCCACCAGGCATTTCAGACACTGTTTTTATTAATGCTGCTACTCCTAACATTAATACTCAAAAAGCATATGCCGGGGTATTAAAACTAGCAAATAATGCAAACATCAATTTTACAAATGCAACGGATAGCTTAATTCTAAATACAAAATTAGAAGTAGGCACTAACAGCAACTTTACAGGCAATGGTATTTTATCATTTAAAAATATTGGTACTGATACAGTCCAAATCGCCAATGGCTTTACTGCAAATAATATGGCAGTACAAAGCAATACGAATTTAGCAAATGGAACTGTGGTAATTAATAACAACATTAACCTTACTAGTGGAAAATTATTTTTGAATAATAATAATATACAACTTATTGGAAATACTTCTACAGTAACTACTACTTCAAATGCATATGTTGCAACAAACGGAACAGGTAGTTTGCAAATACAAAATATTGGTAGTGGTGCAAGAATAGGTGCAGTAAACTTTCCTATAGGCACAGCTGCTAATTATGCACCGGTAACATTTACGAATAGTGGCGATGCAGATAATTTTAATGTTAGAGTTACGAATACGATAAGCCAAAATTACACAGGAGAAAGCCCTGCAGGGCAGCAATATGTAACAGGTGCTGTTAATAATACATGGTTTATAAATGAAGGTACTAGTGGTGGAAGCAATGCTACTATTGAATTGCAATGGGATGCTGCACAAGAGTTGTCTTTGTTTGATAGAACGCAAAGTTATTTAGGGCATTACACAGGCGGCGCTTGGAATTTAGGCACACAAGGAACTGCTACAGGAAGCAATCCTTATAATTTTAGCCGAAGTAATATAACCAGCTTTTCACCTTTTGGTATTTTAAACAACAACGCAGTTCTACCTCTTAAATTTATCTCCTTTTCTCTACAAAAATGCAACAACAATCAAGTTTGTTTAAATTGGAAAACAGCTAACGAACAAAATGTAAGTCATTTTGAAATAGAAAGAAGTGTTGATGGAATTTCTTTTGCTAAAATAGGGACAAAGGCAGCCCATAACCTTGCTCAAAATACATACACAGCTACAGATGATATAAGCACCATACAAACTAAGCAATTATATTATAGAATTATACAAGTAGATATAAATGGTAAAACTACAAACAGTACTGTGCAATTAATTAAGCTACAAAGCAGTGAGCAAATAACCATTTATCCTAACCCCGTTGTGGATGAAATTAATATGCTTAATTGGAATAAAGTGCAGCAAGTACAGTTGGTAGATGTAACGGGTAAAATGGTAAAGCAATGGCAGGCTATTACTTCATCGTTGTTACCTGTAAAAGAAATAACGGCTGGTGTTTATTTTATAAAAATAAAATTAATAAGCGGTGAAATGGTAACACAAAAAATAATAAAACAATAGTTTAAAAATGAAAAAAATTATAATAACTGCAATCTTTCTGTCGTCTTTTCAATTAGTTTTTTCGCAATTAGGGGATGCTTATCATGCACCTAATACACTACAGCTTTCTTTAGATAGACAAAGAAGAATGAATGCTGCTGATAATGCACATTACGATAATATGCGTTCAAGCAACAAGTCAGCGTCTTCATCATCATCCGCTGGCATTAGTGGCGATTATAATGCTTATGGCTGGGCAGATTATAGTGGAATGAGAAGGCAAGAAGCAGCCGGAAGAGCTATTGAAGCTAGAAATAAAGCTTACCAAGCAAAAGTAGATAAATTGGAAGCACTAATTAAAGCTAGAGGTTTAAAACGACAGCCTCAATATCATGCACAATTAGTTAAAGCAGCTAAAGAAGCTGGGTATGACGATATAAATATATCAGTGATGTTTGGTTTTAGTGAAAAAAGTTACGAAGGTATTTTAGTAAAAAATCAATTAGCAGAAAATGGTTCTCCTTATATTGGTAGTACAAAACTTAGTTGCCAGGGAGATTGCGAAGAAACATTAACAGCAAATAATAATATTGTTTATACAGGTAATACTTTAAATGGTATGCCTCATGGAAAAGGGACGTATAAAACCAAAGCAACTAATATTGAAGCAGAAGGAACTTTTGCAAATGGGCAAATGGATGGAGTAATAAATGCTAAAGGCGAAAATTATACAGCTACAGGTACATTTAAAATGGGTAAACCAGTAGGAATTCATACAATAATTACTCAGGAAGAAAACAATATTAGTGGCAATTATATTATGAATTACGACAACCTAAATGATTGCTCATACAGCAGTAGTGATGGTATGACTTTTAAAGGAAAGATGGATGCAACATGCAGTTTTATAAAAGGAGAAGTTGTGTATGGCTCTGGAATAAAATTTAACGGCTACTTTAAAGATAACGGCCCTTACAGAGGTAATTGGATAAAAGAACATAGAATAATGGTAGGGGAATTTGGAACTTCAAACGACGGTACTTTGTATTTAAAATATGGCTACCTCGACAATCAAAAGGAGAAAAAAATAACGCAAGGATTCTTTGCACCAGGAATGAAACGAACCGGGTTTCAAAATATTGAAAGTGCTGATGGAACGGTTACTGAATATTATTACTCAGCACCAGATGTGGAAGAATACATTTGCATATATTTCCCAAGCGGCACCAAGTTATATTTAAAAGCAAGAGCAGATGGTGATAATTATATTGGAATAAAGAACCTTAAAGACGACCCCAACAATTCGTACCCGATACGCTACATCAAAAATAATGGTATTGAAAACTTAGCAGCATCCGAAACAGAACTTATTGCTAAAGCTCACAGTATGCTAAAGAAGCAATTACTAAAATGAAGCAAGGGCAGGCAGAATATAATAAAGCTATTGAAAATGTAGCTGAATTTTTTAAATGAGTTGAGCTGAAGCAAAAAACTAATTGAATAATCAGCTAATAAAATGCTGTTACAAGTTTGGAATAAAGGTACACTTCAAAATACGCAGTTCGTCGTATTTGAATAAGAAGATTAAAATAAAACTTGCAGGGGTATAAGCAAATAAGAAAATGAAAAAATATTTACTCCTCCCATTTATTCTGTTATCAATAACAGTAAAAGCCCAGCTCTCCGGCACCAACACCATCCCTGGCGATTATGCAACAATTACTGCTGCAATTACTGCTCTTAATGCAAATGGCGTAGGTGCAGGTGGTGTTACGTTTAACATTGCAGCTGGTTATACAGAAACAGGAAATACCACTATTACTGCCACAGGTACAGCTGCCAATCCGATCATTTTTCAAAAAAACGGAGCTGGCGCCAACCCAACAATAACGGCGGGTGTGGGTACAGGCTGGGATGCTATATTTAAAATGGTGGGCACAGATTACATCACATTTGATGGATTGACATTGCAGGAAAACCCGGCTAACAGTTCTGGTAACTATATTCAAAAAACGGAAAATGGATTTGGCTTTTTTAAAGTAGATGCTACCAATGGCTGCCAGTACAATACCATAAAAAATTGTACTATAAGTTTAGATAGATTGTTTTATCAAATAAGCCCTGGCAATATCGCTTATTATTCTACAGCAGTGTATATGAATAATGAAAATGCTGGTAATGCCTGGATAAATAGCGAAAGCACGGCAACAGGTACACATTCCTATAACATAATTCAAAATAATACGATAAGCGATGTAGGGCAGGGTGTTTTTATTTACGGGTATCATAACACATCTTCAAGCATTGCAGTAATTGAAAGGCATAACGAAGTAAAAGATAACACAATAACTTATGGCGGCAATAGTGTAGCAAGAGGCATAGGACTTTTTTATGCAGCTAATTGTACGGTTAGTGGCAATACAATTTCTACTCACACTGCACATCAGGCTGGAGCAGTAGCTATAGATTATAATCCAACAGGAAAATCTGGTTGTTTAATTACCAATAACACTATACAATTAGATGGAAATAGTGTAACTGGTGCACAAAAAGCTATTCAGATTACTGGCGGAGGTGGTCCAATGGCAGCTGATCCTTTATGGAAAAGCATTACTATTACTAATAACACTATTTTACCTTCAAACACCAATTATGATTATACAGGAATATACTGTTTATATGGTGGTGCCGAATTTGAAATAATAGAAAATAATATCATAAACCTTAGTAGCAATCCCAGTACAAATTCTGGCGAAGCACATGGTATCGATGTAGGAAACTGGTGGGCAGATGCAACAATAATTACAATAAAAAACAACCTTATTCAAGGGCATGCTTCATCTCTTACCAATTTTTTCGGTATTTATACTTCTGACAATACAGATTTGGTAACCATAGAAAATAACAAGGTTATCAATAATAGTTCTTCTATCTATCAGGGAATTAATATTACTGGAAGCAATGGCTCTGTAGCTAAAAATAACTTAATTGCTTCCGGAACTTCTAACACTCATTACACCTATATTGGCTTACAAATTAGCAGCGACGGTACAAGTGCCATTAATAATTATATTGGTAACAGGGCGTCATACTCTGCTTCGGCAGTGGCTTTTGGACTACAGGTAGGTGCTAATGGAAATACAAATCCTATAAAAGTTTATCACAACACAGTGTATATAGATGGCAATCCAAGCAGTGTAAATGTTACTTCAGCCTATAGTATAAACTCAACACAAAATGTTGACACCCGGAATAATATTTTTACAATGCAATGTTACCTAGCACATTTGGTAATAATAAAATTTCTGCTTTTGCAAATGGTCTAATTTTGGCCAACACCAATTTTAATTGCAAAAACAATTTGTTTTATGCCGGTGTGCCAAGTGCAACCAATTCTATCTATTCATCGCCACAAGGCAATTTTACTACACTGGAAAATTATAAAATGCATGTTTGCTCCAAAGACATCAACTCCGTTAGTGAAACAGTTCCTTTCTTAAGTTTAGATTATACAAATTCTAATTATTTGCATATAAACCCAGCTATGCCATCGTTGGTAAATAATATGGGTTTTTCTACGCCTGAAATTACCCTTGATTATGATGGCGATACAAGAAGTGCCACTACACCTGATATAGGAGCCGATGAATTAAACGGAATTACCGGCATACTTACCACACCTTTAACACCGCCAGTACTTTGGTTAAAAGCGGATGCAGGTGTATATACAGATGCAGGTGTAACTACGGCAACAAACGGACAAACAGTGCAACAATGGAACGATCAAAGTTGCAATGGATTTAATGCATCACAACCAGATGGAAGTAAAAGACCTGCTTGGCAGCAAAACGCCTTTAATGGTAAACCAGCTTTGTGGTTTGATGGTACTAATGGAAACTACTGGCTAGAAAATACTGTAAATACACCAGTAGCAACAACAGGAAGTGCAAGAACTTATTTTGTGGTAGCAAAAGCTGCTTGCAGTGCAACAGGAACTTATTATCCCGGAGGGCATTTATTTACTAATAGAAGAACAGCTTGTGCTAGCACATTAGAGTTTGTGCAAAATGGCAGTGGTATTTTTCATGGCGGTAATTTATGCTCCAATCATCCAGAAGCTACGTCTGTTAATTTTACCAGTGGCCAAAACCAACCTTTTGTGGGTAGCTGGCGTACAAACGGTACTGGTAGTAATTTAGACTTTTGGTTTAATGGTATTGCTGCTACTACAGCCAACGCAAATTTTATTGATGACAATGGCAGTGCAGGGTATTGTATAGGCGATAGAAGAGATGCATTTCAATTTGATGTGCCCACAGGCAGATACGATTGGCAAGGGCATATTGCAGAAATAATTGTTTACGATAGAGCATTAACAGATGGTGAAAGGCAAAGTGTAGAAACGTATTTATACAATAAATATCAATTAGGAACTCAGGCCTTGCCAAGTGCTTGTAACGTAAAATTATGGCTAAAAGCAGATACTGGAGTATTTACTGATGCAGGTGTTACTGCCGCAACAAATGGGCAAGATATACAACAATGGAACGACCAGAGTGCTAATGGATATAATGTAACTCAAACTGTTGCTGCAAGTAAACCTATTTGGGAGCAATATGCCTTTAATGGCAAACCAGCATTGTTTTTTGATGGTTCAACAGGAGATAAAAATTTAAATAATATAACACAAAACTTAGTAGGCTCTGGTTCAGCAAGAACTATTTTTATAGTGGCTCAAAAAAAATGTGAATGGTCAGATGGCGGGACATTATTTTCGTTTAGAAAAACACCACTTATGGGTGCATTAATGTGGTATAGTACCGGGGGAAATTTATATACATACACAGATGGACAAACAACAACCAATAATGCAACTGTAGATAATTCATTGCTCAATATTGCATATATTAATCCCACATTTTTTACCTACTTAGTGCCAACTCAAAATGCTAAAATTGATTTATACCTAAATGGCACACAACAATCAGTTTCTCAAGTTGGAAATATAGCAAGTGAAAATGGTACAAACGGTTTTACGGTTGGCGCCAGAGAAGACTTTGGCTCACAAGGATGGAAAGGCTGGATTGCTGAAGTAATTGTATATGACAGAGCTTTGACAACTACTGAAAGGCAAAGTGTGGAAAGCTATTTGCAAACAAAGTATGGCACCACTGGCTTACCGCCAGTGTTTAATAATATACCATCAGCAACAGTTATTAGTAACGCTACTCAGGCAGATGGTACATGGAATCACATATACAACAGTACTGACAACAGCAAGGTAATAGCATCTGTAAAAGATAATTGTTTGGCACTTGGTACCATCAATAGCACCGTTTATATTGATGGAACAGCTGGTCAATACAATGGTCAACGTTATATGCGTAGGCACTATGTAATAAACCCAGCCACCGACCCTGTTGGTACAAAACGAGTAAGATTGTATTATACTAATGCCGATTTTGCAGATTTACAAACGTATGTTCCAACCCTTACATCAGCATCACAACTGGTAATTACAAAATATGATGGTGCTAATGAAGATGGCGTTTTTGACCCTACTGGTGGTACGGTGGAATTACTACCGTCATCCCAAATAACAACAGGTACTGTGTTTGGTGTAAATTATTTAGAGTTTGATGTAACAGGCTTTAGCGAATTTTGGATACACACAGGGTTTACTGCATTGCCTCTTCAATTCATCTCCTTCTCTGCTCAAAAATGCAACAGCAATCAAGTTTGTTTAAATTGGAAAACAGCTAACGAACAAAACGTAAGTCATTTTGAAATTGAAAGAAGTAGTGATGGATTTGTATTTAGTAAAATAGGAACAAAACAAGCCAGTAATCAACAACAAAATAATTATACCGATACAGATGATATAAGCATTGTGCAAACAAAACAGGTTTATTACAGAATAAAACAGGTAGATGTAAATACAAGTTCAAAACTAAGTAACGTACAGCAGATAAATTTAGATAGCAAAACAGCAATAGTAATTTATCCTAACCCTGTAAAAGATGAAATAAAAATAACAGGCTGGCAAAAAGTAAAAGCAGCACAGTTAATGGATGCAAGTGGTAGAGTAATTATGCAGTGGAATATAAATTCATCAATACTACCTATTAACAAAATTGTAAAAGGTATTTACATGCTTCAATTACAACTTAAAACGGGCGAAACACAAAATCAAAAAATACTAAAAGAATAATTACCTATGTTTTCTTATGCTTAAAGCTGTTGGCAGCAATGCTGGCAGCTTTTTAAAAATACCCTTGAGGAAGTATTGTAAGAAAGCCATTAAATAAAACCTTTATAACCTAAACGTAGCAAAATGAATAAATTTATTTTAGTACTAATCTTTCAATTGGTTAGTACATTATTAGTAGCACAAAAAAACTCCGACTGGCAAAAAAATTTTCCATCAAAAATTAATTGGTATAAAATATCTGATGCTGGGGTATTGCTTGTAGCTACTAAAGATGCCTTGTATGGTTTATCTCCCGAAGGACAAGAAGTATGGAAAGCAGATGATATTGAAAATATTAAGGAGAGTAATTTAGATATTATTGAAAATACACCATACATAGTTGTTGTAAAATCAGGCATATTAAAAGGCACAAATAAAGTAATTGATGTTGTTACAGGAAATATTGTATTCAACTCTGGCGATAATAATTTTGCCAATGTTACCAAACGTTTATATCTGCCTAAAAGTAATAAACTCATTTTTTATGGCGGTAGCAAAAACGGTGTTTTAATGCTAATGATGGTAGATTTAACAACAGGTCAAAAGTTGTGGGAACAAACAAAAATATTTGAAAAAAATAGTGAGCAAATAGTATCAGAAGCTGGTGAGTTAAACGATGCTGTTTTAATTGCTACCAACAAACGCATATACAAACTAAGTACAACTACCGGTGAGGAAATGTATAACATAGATATGAAGAGTGATATGCCTGTTGCAGCACCACCTAAAAAGAAGGGAGGAATGTTTGGCGGCTTTAAGGCTATGGGAAATGCTTTTGGTGGCAATAGAGATGAGGCTAATGAAATGCAAACAATGACATCCGCCGATTTTTTTCAACATAAGGAAGATAACGCATTTTATTTTTGGAATCAAGATGTGTTTACAAAATTTGATGCAGCCACTGGTAAAGAAATGTGGAAACGATTTGAATTACCATCCCCAATAGCCTATGTATTACACGATAGTAGAGGTATGTTAATTGCTACTGCCGAAAAAAGACTAGAAGATGTGGCAAAAGCAAACAATGGTGGTGGAGGCTTGTTGGGTAAATTGAAATCTAAAAATGCAGCTGGTAAAAATAGAGCTTCCTTATATTTAATAGACCCTGCTACTGGTGAAGAAAAATGGAATAGTGATATTGATTTAAAAGGTGATGTATTGGCATATAAACTTACAGGTAATAAATTGGTATTGGCCACACAAAAAGATGACGGGGATAATTATATTAGCATTGCAGACTTAGATGCAGGAAAATCGGTTACAAAAAAACCACTGAGCATAAAAGGCGAAATTCAAGATTTGCAAGTAACGCCACAAGGACTATATTACAGAACTACCGATCAAATAAATATTTTAGATTTAGAAAGCGGTGATAAAACCTGGAAAAAAGGCTTTAAGGTAAAACAATGTGTAGGTTATAATGATAATGGCGGAGTTGGTTATGTATGTGCCAATGATATGATTTATAAGGTAGATTTTAATACGGAGACATGGAAGAGTGGGTAAAAGGTTTAGGGTTTAATAAAGACGAAGACCCAAATACTTTACAAGTTACAGAGGAAGGCATTTTTGTTTCATCTAACCAAAATGCAAATTTGTATGGTAAAGATGGCAAGCAAATTTATCATACCTATGTGCCGGCTCCGGGAAGAACATTAACAGGTAAATTATTATCTGGCTTAGGTGGTGCTGCAAGCTTGGCTGTTGGTATGGCAGGTGCTGCACAGTCTGCTCAACTTAGTTATGCAAAAGGTTATTATGGCAGTACAGACCCACAGTTAGACTCTGATATTAAAAGAAGCAACCAAATGGCAGCTGCCGGAATGCAAAGTGCAGTATCAAGCTTTCAAAGTATTAGCAAACGCTTTAATGCAACTAAACAGGCTAATGGTTTTATCACCATGCTTACCAATTTTGGCAATAGCAATCAAGCAAAAGATGCAGGTATAACCATTGTAGATAAAAAAACAGGCAAGCGTTTAAACGACTTTTTATTTGGTGATAAAACAAGCCCCGATTATACCATAGATGATTTAGGAAAAGTGGTGTATTACCAATCGGATAATAATACGTTGGAAGGGTTTAAGTTTTAAACAAAAAAATAAACCCTGTTTTCTTATGCTTAAAGCCGCTGGTAGCAATACTGGTGGCTTTTTTTTACTTCACATCAAAATCCACCACTACCTTCTCTGTTTTTGGATGGCTTTGGCAAGTGAGTATAAAGCCTTGTTCTATTTCTTCCTGCTCTAAACCCCAACTTACATCCATAGTTACTTCGCCCTGCAAAAGCTTTGCCTTGCAGGTGCAGCACATACCGCCTTTGCAGGCGTAGGGCAAATCGGCTCCTTGTTTTAATGCAGCATCTAAAATATTTTCATCATTATAACTTAATGTAAAATCAAAACTTCTGCCATCAAGCTTTATGGTGATATTGCTTTTTGCAACGGTTGTTTTTTCTTTAGTCAATTGCTCTTTGTCAATTGCTAATTTGTTTCTCACCGTTCCAAACAATTCAAAATGTATTTTCTTTTTATCAATGCCTTTTTCTTCTAAAAAATCTTTGCTGCAAAAAATCATTTCTTCGGGGCCGCAAATAAATGCTTCGTCTATATTTTCGTATTTAATCAACTTGCCTAATTCTTTTAGCTTTTCTTTATTAATTCTTCCAACATTTAAGGCGGTATCCAATCTTTCTCGGCTTAAAATATTGATGAATACAAATCGATTGATGTACATGTTTTTTAAAGCCTCTAATTCTTCAAAAAATACAATAGACTGTTGATTTTTATTGCCGTATACTAAAGTAAAATTACTTTGAGGTTCTGTTTTTAATGTAGCTTTAATAATACCGAGTATGGGGGTAATACCACTACCTGCAGCAATGGCTAAATAATTTTTTTTATTGTTGATGTTTAATGCGGTATAAAATTTCCCTGTGGGTGGCATTACATCTAAAATATCGCCTATTTGTAATTCGTTATTTGCAAATGTTGAAAATAAACCGCCATCAACTTTTTTTACAGCTACTTTTACTTCATTTTCATGCGGTGCAGTACATATTGAATATGACCTTCTTACATCTTCTCCATTTATTGTTTTTCGTAAAGTAAGATTTTGTCCTTGAGTATATTTAAAATTACTTTGCAAATTTTGGGGTACATCAAATACAATAGAAACACAATCTGAAGTTTCTTTTTTAATAGCTTTAACTTTTAATGGGTAAAAATGTAACGACATGTTTGATGTATTTGTTAGTTTTGTACAAAGCTATAGTTTATGCAATTGCAGCCAGTAGATATTGTAGAAAATATTTCTGCCCGGGATTTTAAGGCAAAATACTATAACACTATGAAGCCGGTAATTATAAAAAACCTGGCTAAAGATTGGCCGGCTTATCATAAGTGGAATTGGGATTATTTTATTGATACAGTTGGTGACAAAGAAGTTGGTGTGTATAATAATGTAAAAAGTGATGCCTACACACCCATAAATACAGCCGATGCCTACATGAAATTTGGCGATTACCTCAAAAAAGTAAAAGCTGGTCCTTTGGATTTAAGAATCTTTTTGTTCAATATCTTTCAGCATGCACCACAAATAACCAAGGATTTTACCTGGCCCGATCATTTAATGAAAGGGTTTGTAAAAAAATTTCCCATGCTTTTTGTTGGTGGCCAGGGCTCTATTACACATATGCACTTTGATATTGATATAAGCCATATTTTGCACACACAATTTGTTGGGCGAAAAAAAGTACTTTTATTTCCTTTTGAAGAGCAATATAAATTATACCGTAAACCCTGGGAAGTGTTAAGTTTAGCCGATTTTGCCAATTATAGTACCAATTTTGATTACGAAAGCTTTCCTGCTACAAAACTTGCTAATGGCTACGAAATTATTTTAGAGCACGGCGACACTTTATTTATGCCGGCGGGCTATTGGCACCATATGGAATATTTGGATGCCGGCTTTGCCATGAGCCTTAGGGCTATGCAGAGTAGCCTAGGTGGTAAGTTAACAGGGCTTTGGAAACTTTTGGTATGAGAAATATTGATACTTTAATGAAAAGACAGTACCACAATGGTGGTATAATTACAAAAAACAGCAAGTTTTTGCCAATGCAAACAAAGAAATTGCTAAAATTGAAAATAAATTATCCAGTATTATAAAAATATTAATTTTACAGCCTGCTTAGTTATCTACCCAATTCCAATCTTATTTAAAACATTATTGTTTTGCCTTTTTGAGGCAGCGATGAATTTTTGCAAAAAACTAATTTATAGTAATCTATATATAACTTTTTTTTCTTGTGGTTTCAGAGGTAAGCAAAGCCGGTGATTTTTATCACTGGCTCTATTTTTTAGCAAGGGCATAAAAAAAGAGCAGCTAATGCCGCTCTTAAAATAAATGTTTTTTGTAAAGCCTATTTTACCTTTCCCCAATTTTCGCCACTTTTAATTCGGTACAATGTCATTTCGCTAACCTTATATTTTGCAGCTATTTGTTTAAACGTAAGTTTGCGTTTAGGGTTTTTTATTAAATCCTTTATAACCTTTACTTGGGTAGCATTTAATTTTAAGCCTTCTGTACGATTAGCTTGTCTTTTTTTATAAGCAATTTTTAAAGGACTGTTTTGTTGGTGGCTGCTTACTTCATCCAAGGTAGCCCACTTAAGGTTTTTATAATTGTTGTCGTTTTTTTTATGGTTGATGTGAATTACAAATTTGTATTTAGGCGATGCTTTTTTACAAAAAAGTTTTGCCACTTCTCTGTGTATATAAATGGTGCCATTGCCATCTTCAATTTTTAAGTTTAATGTTCTGTAGCCCGATGTTAAGGAGCCATTTAATAGTTTTCCATCTTTTTCTACATTAGCATCGTAGCTGGCGGCACGGCCATGGTTAGATATGGCATATTTTTTACGAAGTTGCTTGTGCCCCTTAAACTGAATTTGCTTCCAAACTTCGCCTGCATTTTTTTTAAGCATGATTATATGATTTTAGATATAATTTTTGTGACTAAAATATATTATGTTTTAAACAAATAAAAATTATACTATAAATATAAATTATGTTTTGATAACATTATAGCATTTTTAAAAATTCTTCTTCATTTATTATTCTTACTGTTCCCAGTTTTTTGCTTTTTCTAATTTACTGCCTGCATCTTCGCCAACCACAAGGTAGCTTAATTTACTACTTACACCGCTTAGTATTTTACCGCCATTTTGCTCTACCATTGCTTCGCCTTCGCTGCGTTTAAGCTTGTTTAATGTTCCGGTAAATAAAAAAGTAAGTCCGGTTAAATTGCCATCTCTAACTAATTCCTTTTTTTCGTTATTAAGCTGCAGTCCCAGTTCTTCCAGTTGTTTAATAAGTTTTATATTTTCATCATCATGAAAAAAGGTATAAATACTTTTAGCAACTTTTACGCCAACATCTTCCAGTTGCTTTAAATCTTCTTCGCTATTGTTAACAAAATCTAAAAGATGTGTAACATTATTAGCAAGTGTTTTTGCTGTTGTTTCGCCAACATAGCGTATGCCTAAGCCATAAATCAACCGATTAAGTGGTTGCCTCTTTGAGGCCTCTATTGCGGCTTGCAGGTTAATAATTGATTTTTCGCCAAAACCTTCAAGTGCGGCTAATTTATCCCAAGGTAGTGTATATATTTCGGGTATGGTTTTTAGAAAGCCCATTTCGTAAAATTTACGAACATTAGCTTCGCCAAAACTTCGTATATCCATGGCATCTTTACTTACGAAATGTATAATTCGCTCTACAACCTGTGCACTGCAATTAATATTTACACAACGCCAAACAGCTTCTTCATCTGGCTTTACTAAGGCATGATTGCATACCGGACAATTTGTTGGGAAAACAATTTTTTGCTCTGTTCCTGTGCGTAACTCCGGAAAAGATTTTACAATTTGCGGAATTACATCGCCGCTTCGCTCAATCAAAATGCTATCTCCTAATTGTAAATCTTTATCTGTAATATAATCTTCGTTATGTACAGATATACTGCCTACTGTAACACCACCAACACTCACAGGTTCAATTTTTGCAACAGGCGTTACAGCTCCCGTTCTTCCTACCTGAAACTCAATGCCAATTAATTTACTGGTAGCTTGTCTGGCCTTAAACTTATATGCTATTGCCCATCTGGGATGATGGGATGTCATGCCTAGTTGATCTTGTAATTTTAGGTCATTCACCTTTATTACCATACCGTCTATTTCATAATCCAGTGTATCTCTTAATTGTTCAAATTCATTTATATGGTTAATAACAGCCTGTATTCCTTTAACCACAAGCATTTCTTTTTTAGGGCTTTTAAAGCCAAGGCTCCACAGCATTTCCAGCATAGACGAATGAGTAGATAATTGGACATTGCCTGTTGTTTTTTGCCCATTACCCATTATATAACTTACATGATATAAAAATGCTTCCAGTTTTCTTCGGCTAACCTCTGCCGTATCTTTAATACGTAAACTGCCTGCGGCTGCATTTCGTGGATTAGCTAATGGGGCATTGCCTTCAGCAATTAAGCTTTCATTATAAGCTGCAAAGTTTTTTTTATTCAACATTACTTCTCCACGTATTTCAATTTGCTTAATGCCCAATTCAGAAAAATTAGCAGATAGTGGAATAGATTTTATTTGTTTGGTATTGGGTGTAATATCATCACCAACAACTCCATCGCCTCTTGTAGTTCCTCTTACCAGTATATCGTCTTCATAAATTAATGAAATGCTTGCTCCGTCAAATTTTGGCTCAATACAATATTCAACTATATCCAACCCCGATAATTCTCTGGCTTTCCTATCCCAATCCAATAAATCATCGGCATTGTAACTGTTTTCCAATGAAAGCATGGGCACCAAATGTTCAATTTTTGGAAAATCTTTAATTAACCCAATACCAACTCTTTGTGTGGGAGAGTTGGCCGTAATTAACTTTGGATTTCCCTTTTCTATTTTCTCCAGTGCTTTGTAAAGTATATCATATTCTGCATCACTTATTAAAGGATTATTTTGTACATAATACCTGTATTCATGGAAGCGTAAAATATCCCTTAGCTGCTCAATATCTGCTACGTTAATTTGCTTATTTAAATATTCAACAGTTTGGTGTTGAAGTGTTTTGGTTTGACTTTCGTTGTACATAAATAAATCTTCTTACTCAAAGATAAAACGGTAACAGTTGTTTTTGGTATTTTTGATAAAAGATTGCACTATGCCTCAAAATAAATTGAATAAACCTTTCCTGTTTTTTATCTTCTCTTTCTTATTTCTTATTTCGGGTTGTATGTTCAGGCAAAAAGTAAACCTGATTGTTCATAACGCAATTATATATACGGCAGATGAAAAATTTTCTGTTGCCGAAGCTATGGCAATACGAGATGGAAAAATTGTAGCAATTGGGAAAAATGACGAAATACTGAAATTATACAATGCCGATGAAATTAAAGATGCCAAAGGACAAACTATTTTTCCGGGTTTTATAGATGCACATGCACATTTTGTAGGGTATGCTTTTGGGTTAGGACAGGTAAATTTATTTGGCACCAAAAGCTGGCAACAATGCGTTGATAAAATAAAGCAATTTGTAATTAACAGGCAAATACAGCCCGGCCAATGGATACAGGGAAGAGGGTGGGATCAAAACGATTGGGATGTAAAAGCATTTCCAACAAAAGATTTGCTGGATGCTGCTTTCCCCAACAACCCCGTTGCATTAGAAAGAATAGATGGCCATGCATTAATTGCCAATCAAAAAGCATTAGAGTTGGCCAAAGTACAACCTAATCAAAAAATTGAAGGGGGAACGGTAGAAACGATCCACGGAAAACTTACCGGAATTTTAATAGACAATGCCGAAACATTTATACAAACAGTGTTGCCGCCGCTTAATAAAGAACAATATACCGTGGCGTTAAAAGAAGCACAGCAAAATTGCTTTGCAGTTGGGCTTACAACCATTGTTGATTGTGGTTTAAATAAAAAAGATGTTGATATTATTGATGCGTTACAAAAAGAAGGATTGCTAAAAATGAAACTTAATGTAATGCTATCCGATGACAGCGTTAACTATGCTTATTATTTAAAAATGGTCCTTACAAAACCGACAGATTAAATGTAAACGGATTTAAATTATACGCCGATGGTGCTTTGGGTAGCCGTGGCGCATGTTTATTGCAACATTATAGTGATAAGCCAGGCTGGCAGGGTTTTTTGTTAAAAGACAGAAAATATTTTGAGCCATACTTCCTCAAATCTTCAATGCTAAATTTCAGGCAAATACACATGCAATTGGCGATAGTGGTAACAGAATGGTTTTACAGGTGTATGCTAATTTATTAAAAGGTAAAAACGATAGGCGTTGGCGAATAGAGCATGCACAGGTTATTAATGAAAAAGATTTTAATTTATTTGGAGCAAACAGTATTGTACCATCTGTACAACCAACACATGCTACAAGCGACATGTATTGGGCAAAAGACAGATTGGGAGAAGCCAGAGAAAAAGGCGCTTATGCTTATCAGCAATTATTGCAACAAAACGAATGGATACCTTTGGGAACCGATTTTCCGGTAGAGGATATTAGCCCGTTTAAAACATTTTTGCTCAGTTGCAAGGCAAGATGCAAGTGGTTTTCCTGCCAACGGATATCAAAAGAAAATGCTTTAACAAGAGAACAAGCTATAAAAAGGAATGACTATTTGGGCGGCAAAAGGCTCCTTTGAAGAAAAACAAAAAGGAAGTTTGGAAGCTGGCAAAACTGCCGATTTTATTATTTTAGATACCGATTTAATAAAATGCAAAGAGCAAGAAATATTAAACTGTAAAGTATTGAGTACCTATATAAATGGCCAAATAGTTTGGAAGCAGTAAGCTGTTTTTTTCTGCACATGATAAACGCATAAAATAATTTATCGGTTAAATTCGTAAATATTGTGTTTACTTTACACATTAAAATTGCTTGTATATGAAAAGAACAGCACTCGTAAGTATAATTTTTTTATGCTTATGCAATAGCCTTATTTCACAAAATTTACTAAGTTGGGCTCCGGAATTTCCTATAGATAACTCAACTATAACGGCAACGGTTGATTGTAATAAAGGTAACAGAGGTTTATTTAATTTTGAAGGGGGAAACTCCAATAATGTATATGTACATGTAGGCGTAATAACCAATTTAAGTAGTGGTCCAGCCGATTGGAAGTACACAAAATTTTCGTGGGGCGTTGCAGATGCAGCAGCCAAAGCCACACCATTGGGCGGCAATAAATATTCTTATACCATTACTAATATTCGTAGTTTTTTTGGTGTACCTGCCGGCGAAACCATAAAAAAAGTTACCATAATTTTAGAAATGCAAATGGCAACAACAGCATTAAACAGGTAAATTCCGATAATAGTGATATGTACATTCCTGTATACGCTTCCGGCGAATTTGCAGTACGGTTTAGCCTGCCTCCTTTTGAGCCAAGATATGTACCTTGGGTAGAACCTGTAAATGTTATTGTTGGAGGTACTTTGCCAATAACAGGCATATCATCTGCCAATGCAAACCTTACCTTAAAATTAAATGGAACTACAATTGCTAGTGCTGCAGCGGTTAACACAATATCAAACACACCTGTAATTACAACCGGTTGCGAAAATAAAGTGATGTTGGAAGGAAATGATGGTAGCGGAATTAAAAAAGATTCGTTTAGCTTTTTTATTCCGGCAACTACCATAACTGCTCCATTGCCTGCAGGTGTGCAAGAGGGTATTAATTACAGTGCAAATAATACCGAGGTAACGCTTGTTTTATTTGCACCAAACAAAACTAATGTTGTTGTAATCGGCGATTTTTCTAATTGGACAATTCAGTGTGCCAATCAAATGAACCGTACAGCCGATGGAAAATACTATCATTTAAAATTAACCGGATTAACACCCGGAACCCTTTATAAATTTCAATATGTGGTAGATGGCTCCATTAAAACAACTGATCCATACTCTGAGTTAATTTTAGACCCAGGTAACGATGGATTTATCAGTGCAGCTACATTCCCTAATTTACCTGCCTATCCAACAGGATTAACAACAGGCATTGTAGGTACTTTTCAAACTGCAGCACCAACATATACCTGGACAACCACAGGCTACACAAGGCCAGATAAAAAGAATCTTATTATTTATGAACTGTGGTTAAAAGATTTTTTAGCAACATCTAACTGGCAAACATTAACCGACACACTTGATTACATCAAAAACCTTGGTATTAATGCAATTGAAGTAATGCCTTTTAATGAGTTTGAGGGCAACAATAGCTGGGGTTATAATCCATCTTTCTTTTTGCACCCGACAAAGCATACGGCACAAAAAATAATTTGAAAAAATTTATTGACGAAGCTCATAAAAGAGGAATGGCTGTAATAATGGATGCAGTGCTAAACCATGCAACAGGTACAAGTCCGTTAGCGCAATTATATTGGAATGCAGCAACTAATCAGCCGGCAGCCGGCAGCCCGTATTTTAATGTAACAGCAACACATCCATTTAGTGTGTTCAACGATTTTAATCACGAATCTGAAGCTACAAAATATCATACAGCAAGGTATATACGTCATTGGCTAACCGAATATAAATTGGACGGATTTAGATGGGATTTATCAAAAGGATTTACACAACGTAATTGCGCCGATGTAAACTGCTGGAACCAAATTGATGCTACCAGAATAGCCACACTGGCAAAGATATTACGACTCTATGCAAAGTTGTTTCACCAAGTTCTTATTGCATTTTAGAGCATTTAGGTAACGATGATGAAGAATCTGACTTAGCCAATAGAGGTATGTTGCTTTGGGGTAAAATGACGGATGCCTATAACGAAAACACAATGGGCTACGGCAATACATCGTCTATTGACAGGGCATTTTATAAAAACAGGGCAGGGTGGAACCAACCGCATTTAGTAACGTATGCCGAAAGCCACGACGAAGAAAGATTGATGTATAAAAATGTAACCTTTGGAAATACTTCTAATACTGCACATGATGTAAGAAGTGTAGCAATTGCTATTAGTCGTACAGAAGCCATTCAACCTTTTTTATTGCTTATACCCGGCCTAAAATGATTTGGCAATTTGGCGAACTGGCAAATGCAACTTCTATATTTTCGTGTAACAATGGCACAATACCGCAACCTTACGGTAACGGTCAATGTAAATTGGAAAGCAAACCAGCATCTTGGCCACTGTTACAGCAAGCTGCCCGAAAGCAGTTGTATAATGTAGTTGCATCTTTAAACAGATTAAAGCAGCTAAGCCAAATGCATTTTATCTACCACTATTTCGGGCAATTTGGGCAACGATTTAAAAAAGGTTTTAATTATTAATCATACCGATTTAGCGGTTGTGGCCATTGGCAATTTTGATGTTACAGCACAAACCATTTCAGTAACATTTCCATCGGCAGGTACATGGTATAATTATTTGGCAGGTGGCACATTTGCCGCAACAGGTGCTGCACAGGCAATTACTTTGCAGCCCGGCGAGTATAAAGTATATACCAATCAAAATATACCTGGCGGTGTTGTTCTTACACCACCACCCACTCCGCCCACTCCTTCAGGTACTAAGTTAATGGTACAAGCAAACCCTAATCCATTTGGAACTGCTGGTATAATTAAATATATTGTGCCTTCAACTGGTGTGGTAAATATTGTATTGCTTAATAGCCTAGGTCAAAAGTGCAACATATCCTCAGTGCTACAAAATCCTCTGGAGAGTATGAAATTCTGTAAGCGGTATTTTTAAAGTTTTGGCCAAAGGAGCGTACTATTTACGTATAGAGCAAAATGGCGAAATAAAAAACACCCGATTTGTAAAACTATAAATTATTAAACCTTGTATTGCTTATGATTCGGGAAATGGACGATGCACCTGTGCAAAATGTTAAAACATTATCGGTAATACAATCGGAAGTAGAGAGTATTAATAAAATTGCTCTTTCGGTAGATTGTGTAATTTTTGGGTTTGATGAAAATAAACTTAAGGTATTGCTTATACGCAGTGATTTTAAGGATTATTTAGACAGATGGTCGTTACTTGGTGATTTAGTTAACCCACAAGAAGATTTGGATGAAGCTGCATATAATATTCTTAAAAAAAGAACCGGCTTAAATGATGTTTATCTGGAGCAGGTTCAAACCTTTGGTGCCATAAACCGCCATCCGGCCGGCCGGGTAATTAGTGTGGCATTTTGTTCGCTTATAAATGTGCAGCATCATAAACTTAAAATATTAGCAAACGAGTTGCATTGGCACGATGTAAAAAATGTAACCGATTTAGCTTTTGATCACCAGCAAATTTTTGAGGTATGCTTTGGCAGATTGCAAAAACGTATTCAGGAGCATCCGCTTGGTTTCAATCTCTTGCCTAAAAAGTTTTCTTTAAGAGAATTACAAAATTTGTACGAAGCTATATTAGACACAAAAATGGATAGACGAAATTTCCGTAAAAAATTCTTTGCCATGGATTTTTTAATAGATACCGGCGAAATGGAAACCGATGTGCCGCATCGTCCGGGCAAGTTGTATAAATTTAATTACGATAAATACGAAAAGAAAAAAAAGAAGTGGAGTGGTATAGATTTTTAAATAGAACCGCCTTCTACCAAAATAGATTCTATAGATACATCTCTTATAAAAGTACTTCCTCCAAGACATGATAGCATGCTGGAAAAAGCCAATTTACCCAATTTAAACCCACTGGTTTCTACATAGGTAATTTCCGGAAAATAAAGTTTTGGAATTTCGCCATTGCTGATAGTTATTACAGAAACATCCTCCATTAATTTTAACCCTTTTTTTTGAATTGCCTTCATTACGCCGGTTAATATTTCGTCGTTCATACAAAAAATAGTGTCGGGTTTTTGTTTGTGCCAATAAGTAGTAGTAAGTACTTCCGCCTCTGTGGTGCTAAGGGCATAATCGGTAGTAAGTTTTATGTTTGTTTCTGCTTTATTAATAGTTTCAACAAAGGCATTCATCCGTTTTCGGGTCATTAATAAATGGCTGTTGCCAAATAATGCCAATACATTTTTTTTCTTTTTGGTAATAATTAAGTTGGCGGCCATGGTGGCACATGCTTCATCGGCAACACAAACTTTATTGCAATTTTCTTTTTCGGGTACTTTGTCGTAAAATATTACCGGAATATCTAGTTCATTTAACTTAAGAAACGAATTAATATTGGTTGTTTCCGGCGATATGCAAACAAACAATCCGGTTATCCTGTTTTGGCGGCAAATTTTAAGTTGGTTAATTCAATGGCAGGATCGTCGCCAGATTGTAATATCAGTAGGGAGTAGCCCTTTTCTGCACTCTTCTTCCACAGCAGCAATAAACAGAGTTATAAAAATGTATTTACAATGGATGGAACAATAAGGCCAAATAATTTGCTATTGCTGGTACGTAAATGTACAGCATTCACATTAGGCTCATAGTCTAACGATGTAGCTAAATCAACTACTAAGCTTTTTTTTTTTGAGATGTCGGGATGGTCTTTTAAGGCTCTGGAAACTGTTGAAATACTGAGGCCTAAAAGCTCCGGAAATCTTCTTTAAATTAACAGGATTCACTTTACAATATATGATAAATGTATCAAATTTTCGGCAAAAATTGCAAACGTTTGAAGAATTTGTGGTTTTAAAGTGTTACAAATACATATTTGTTCATAACTTTAACAATCGAAATTTAATTTTTTGTTAATTTTTTGATTATTACTCTTGATATCCTGTATTTCAATAAGTTATATCCAAAAATCATCCAAAAATTATTTTCAAAATTGATAAATTTTTTAACGCTTAAAAAGCAATTAATTTATTAATAACAATTGCATTTTATTTTAAAACGATAAAGCTTAAGTATTATGCTTCTATTATCTGCAGTAGCGTTTTCGCAAACAAATGTTACAGGTAAGGTAACCGACAGTAAAGACGGTTCTCCAATACAGGGAGTAACTGTTACGGTTAAAGGTTCTCGTACTGCCGCACAAACTGCGGCCGATGGTATGTACAGTATTAGTGCACCGGCAAATGGCACATTAATATTTACTTCGGTGGGTTTTGGCAGCAGGGAGTTGCTGTTGCAAATCAATCTTCTTTAAACGTTAGCCTTTTACAGGCCGATCAACGCTTAAACAGAAGTGGTGGTAGTAGCTTACGGTACTCGTAGAAAAAACAGATTTAACGGGTTCGGTAACATTTCTTTCTGCAAAGATTTTCAAAAGGAATATTGCATCATCCGAGCAACTGCTTTTGGGTAAAGTATCCGTTTGGAAATTACAACCGGAGGCGGTTCTGCTGGCGGCGGAAGTAAAATTCGTATTCGTAGCGGAGGGACTAAATGCAAGTAACGATCCTTTAATAGTAATTGACGGAATACCTGTAGAAAGCAAAATGGAATTGCTGATTCAGCAACTATTTAAACACTATAAATCCTAACGATATAAAATCTATAAGTGTGTTAAAAGATGCATCCGCAACGGCTCTTTATGGTTCAAGAGCATCTAACGGAGTTATTATTACCACTAAAAAAGGGAATAAGGGTAAAATAAAAATACAACTTTAATACACAAACTTCTTTTGCAAATGTTGGGCAAAAAAGTTGATGTACTTTCCGGTGATCAAGTAAGAAGTATAATAACTGCCGATGCTGCTGCATCCGGAAACAATACCCACAAAAATTTATTGGGTACTTCAAATACCAACTGAAAAGATCAGATTTGCAGAAGTAGATTAGGTATTGTTAACAACATAAGCGCCAGTGGAAATATAAACGGATTGCCGTTTGATTTGCCATTCAGGGCATCACTTGCGGTTATTTTAAACAAAATGGCGTTTTCAAAAACAAACAAATTTGGCAGAATTTCAACCTTCGTTGAATTTAAGTCCCAAATTATGGAACGATCCATTTATCTGTAAACGTTTGCATTTAAATACAGTCACCATACAAATAATACATGGGCAAACGAAGGTGCCATTGGTGCTGTAGTGTCTTTCGATCCAACACAACCGTAACTACACCTAGTGGTAAATATAGTGGCTGTTGACAGAGTGGCTTCAAACAGATGGCAAACCCATTGATTTGGCACAAGAAATCCATTAGCATTGCTTGATTAAGAGATAATAAATCTTCTGTAAACAGAATGATTGGTAATATTCAGATAGATTATAAAATGCATTTTT
>JADKIE010000010.1 GCA_016721385.1 Chitinophagaceae bacterium
TTTTGGATGGCTTTGGCAAGTGAGTATAAGTTCTTGTCTTCTATTTCTTCCTGCTCTAAAACCCCAACTTACATCCATAGTTACTCTGCCCTGCTAGCTTTGTTTTGCAGGGTGTAGTACATACTGCCTTTGCAGGCGTAGGGTAAAATTTGCTCCTTGTTTTAATGCAGCATCTAAAATATTTTCTATCATTATAACTTAATGTAAAATCAAAACTTCTGCCATCGCTTAGTAAGGTGATATTGCTTTTTGCAACGGTTGTTTTTTTCTTTAGTCAATTGCTCTTCGTCAATTGCTAATTTGTTTTCACTGTTCCAAACAATTCAAAATGCATTTTCTTTTTATCAATGCCTTTTTCTTCAAAAATCTTTGCTGCAAAAAATCATTTCTTCGGGCCGCAAATAAATGCTTCGTCTATATTTTCGTATTTAATCAACTTGCCTAATTCTTTTAGCTTTTTTATTATTAATTCTTCCAATATTTAAGGCGGCATCCAATCTTTCTCGGCTTAAAATATTGATGAATACAAATCGATTGATGTACATGTTTTCAAAGCCTTCTAATTCTTCAAAAAATACAATAGACTGTTGATTTTTATTGCCGTATACTAAAGTAAAATTACTTTTGAGGTTCTGTTTAATGTAGTTTTATTAATACTGAGTATGGGTAATACCAATAGCCTGCAGCAATGGCTAACATAATTTTTTTATTGTTGATGTGTTTAATGCGGTATAAAATTTCCCTTGTGGGTGGCATTACATCTAAAATATCGCCTATTTGTAATCTCTGTTATTTGTAAATGCTGAAAATAAACCGCCATAACTTTTACAGCTACTTTACTTCATTTTCATGCGGTGCAGTACATATTGAATACGACCTTCTTACACTTCTTCCATTTATTGTTTTTCGTAAAGTAAGATTTTGTCCTTGAGCAGACATTTAAAATTACTTTGCAAATTTTGGGGTACATCAAATACAATAGAAACACAATCTGGTAGTTTCTTTTTATTAGCTTTAACTTTTAATGGGTAAAAATGTAACGACATGTTTGATGTATTTCTTAGTTTTGTACAAAGCTATAGTTTATAATTGCAGCCAGTAGATATTGTAGAAAATATTTCTGCTCGGGATTTTACAAAATACTATAACACTATGAAGCCGGTAATTATAAAAACCCACTAAAGATTGGCCGGCTTATCATAAGTGGAATTGGGATTATTTTATTGATACAGTTGGTGAGACAAAGAAGTGGTGGTGTATAATAATGTCAAAAGTGATGCCTACACAACCCATAAATACTGCCGATGCCTACATTGAAATTTCAGCGATTACTCCAAAAAGTAAAATGCCGGTCCTTTTGATTTAAGAATATTTTGTTCAATATCTTTCAGCATGCACTACAAATAACCAAGGATTTTACCTTTCCCTGATCATTTAAATGAAAGGGCTTACAAAAATTTCCCATGCTTTTGTTACGGCTGTAGGCTCTAGTCACACATATGCACTTTGATATTGATATAAGCCATATTTTTCACACACACTGTTGAGCGAAAAAAAGTACTTTTATTTCCTTTGAAGAGCAAAAAATTATAACGTAAACCCGGAAATGTTAAGTTTAGCCGATACTTGCCAATTATAGTACCAATTTTGATTACGAAAGCTCCGCTAGCAAAACTTGCTAATGGCTACGAAAATTATTTTAGAGCACGGCGACACTTTTATTTACATGCCGGCGGGCTACTGGCAACATAGTGGAATATTTGGACGCCGGCTTTGCTGATGAGCCTTAGGGCTATGCAGTAGAGTAGCCTAGTGGGTGTTAACAGGGCTTTGGAGTTTTTTATAAGTAATATTGATACTTTAATGAAAAAAGACAGTACCACAATGGTGGTATAATTACAAAAAGCAAGTTTTTGCCAATGCAACAAAGAAATTGCAAATTGAAAATAAATTATGCCAGTATTATAAAATATTAATTTTACAGCCTGCTTAGTTACCCACCCAATTCCAACCTTATTTAAACATTATTGTTTTGCCTTTTGAGGCAGCGATGATTTTTTTGCAAAAACTAATTTATAGTAATCTATATACAACTTTTTTTTTGTTTCTAGAGGGTAAGCTATGCTTCGGTGATTTTTATCACTGGCTCTATTTTTTTAGCAAGGGCATAAAAAAGAGCAGTTAAGCCGCTCCTAAAATAAATGTTTTTTGTAAAGCCTATTTTACCTTTCCAATTTTCTTCGCCAATTTCTTTTAATTCGGTACAATGTCATTTCGCTAACCTCATATTTTGCAGCTATTCGTTTAAACGCAAGTTTGCGTTTAGGTTTTTTATCAAACTTTATAACCTTTACTTGGGTAGCATTTAATTTCCTAAGCCTTCAGTAATGATTAGCTTGTCGTTTTTTATAAGCAATTTTTAAAGGACTGTTTTGTTGGTGGCCGCTTACTTCATCCAAGGTAGCCCACTTAAGGTTTTTATAATTGTTGTCGTTTTTTTTATGGGTGATGTGAATTACAAATTTGTATTTAGGCGATGCTTTTTACAAAAGTTTTGACACTTCTCTGTGTATATAAATGGTGCCATTGCCATCTTCAATTTTAAGTTTAATGTCTTGTAGCCCGATGTTAAGGAGCCATTTAATAGTTTTCCATCTTTTTCTACATTAGCATCGTAGCTGGCGGCACGGCCATGGTTAGATATGGCATATTTTTTACGAAGTTGCTTGTGCCCCTTAAACTGAATTTGCTTCCAAACTTCGCCTGCATTTTTTTTAAGCATGATTATATGATTTTAGATATAATTTTTGTGACTAAAATATATTATGTTTTAAACAAATAAAAATTATACTATAAATATAAAATTATGTTTTGATAACATTATAGCATTTTTAAAAATTCTTCTTCATTTATTATTCTTACTGTTCCCAGTTTTTTTGCTTTTTCTAATTTACTGCCTGCATCTTCGCCAACCACAAGGTAGCTTAATTTACTACTTACACCGCTTAGTATTTTACCGCCATTTTGCTCTACCATTGCTTCGCCTTCGCTGCGTTTAAGCTTGTTTAATGTTCCGGTAAATAAAAAAAAAAGCCGGTTAAATTGCCATCTCTAACTAATTCCTTTTTCGTTATTAAGCTGCAGTCCCAGTTCTTCCAGTTGTTTAATAAGTTTTATATTTTCATCATCATGAAAAAGGTATAAATACTTTTAGCAACTTTACGCCAACATCTTCCAGTTGCTTTAAATCTTCTTCGCTATTGTTAACAAAATCTAAAAGATGTGTAACATTATTAGCAAGTTTTTGCTGTTGTTTCGCCAACATAGCGTATGCCTAAGCCATAAATCAACCGATTAAGTGGTTGCCTCTTTGAGGCCTCTATTGCGGCTTGCAGGTTAATAATTGATTTTTCGCCAAAACCTTCAAGTGCGGCTAATTTATCCCAAGGTAGTGTATATATTTCGGGTCGAACATTAGCTTCGCCAAAACTTCGTATATCCATGGCATCTTTACTTACGAAATGTATAATTCGCTCTACAACCTGTGCACTGCAATTAATATTTACACAACGCCAAACAGCTTCTTCATCTGGCTTTACTAAGGCATGATTGCATATCGGACAATTTGTTGGGAAAACAATTTTGCTCTGTTCCTGTGCGTAACTCCGGAAAAGATTTTACAATTTGAGGAATTACATCGCCGCTTCGCTCAATCAAATGCTATCTCCTAATTGTAAATCTTTATCTGTAATATAATCTTCGTTATGTACAGATATACTGCCTACTGTAACACCACCAACACTCACAGGTTCAATTTTTGCAACAGGCGTTATAGCTCCCGTTCTTCCTACCTGAAACTCAATGCCAATTAATTTACTGGTAGCTTGCCTGGCCTTAAACTTATATGCTATTGCCCATCTGGGATGATGATGTCATGCCCAGTTGATCTTGTAATTTTAGGTCATTCACCTTTATTACCATACCGTCTATTTCATAATCCAGTGTATTTCTTAATTGTTCAAATTCATTTATATGGTTAATAACAGCCTGTATTCCTTTAACCACAAGCATTTCTTTTTAGGGCTTTTAAAGCCAAGGCTCCACAGCATTTCCAGCATAGACGAATGAGTAGATAATTGGACATTGCCTGTTGTTTTTTGCCCATTACCCATTATATAACTTACATGATATAAAAATGCTTCCAGTTTTCTTCGGCTAACCTCTGCCGTATCTTTAATACGTAAACTGCCTGCGGCTGCATTTCGTGGATTAGCTAATGGGGCATTGCCTTCAGCAATTAGCTTTCATTATAAGCTGCAAAGTTTTTTTTTAACATTACTTCTCCACGTATTTCAATTTGCTTAATGCCCAATTCAGAAAAAATTAGCAGATAGTGGAATAGATTTTATTTGTTTGGTATTGGGTGTAATATCATCACCAACAACTCCATCGCCTCTTGTAGTTCCTCTTACCAGTATATCGTCTTCATAAATTAATGAAATGCTTGCTCCGTCAAATTTTGGCTCAATACAATATTCAACTATATCCAACCCCGATAATTCTCTGGCTTTCTTATCCCCATCCAATAAATCATCGGCATTGTAACTGTTTTCCAATGAAAGCATGGGCACCAAATGTTCAATTTTGGAAAATCTTTAATTAACCCAATACCAACTCTTTGTGTGGGAGAGTTGGCCGTAATTAGCTTTGGATTTCCCTTTTCTATTTTCTCTCCAGTGCTTTGTAAGTATATCATATTCTGCATCACTTATTAAGGATTATTTTGTACATAATACCTGTATTCATGGAAGCGTAAAATATCCCTTAGCTGCTCAATATCTGCTACGTTAATTTGCTTATTTAAATATTCAACAGTTTGGTGTTGAAGTGTTTTGTTTGACTTTCGTTGTACATAAATAAATCTTCTTACTCAAAGATAAAACGGTAACAGTTGTTTTTGGTATTTTGATAAAGATTGCACTATGCCTCAAAATAAATTGAATAAACCTTTCTGTTTTTTATCTTCTCTTTCTTATTTCTTATTTCGTTGTATGTTCAGGCAAAAGTAAACCTGATTGTTCATAACGCAATTATATATACGGCAGATGAAAATTTTCTGTTGCCGAAGCTATGGCAATACGAGATGGAAAAATTGTAGCAATTGGGAAAAATGACGAAATACTGAAATTATACAATGCCGATGAAATTAAAGATGCCAAAGGACAAACTATTTTTCCGGGTTTTATAGATGCACATGCACATTTTGTAGGTGTGCTTTTGGGTTAGACAGGTAAATTTATTTGGCACCAAAAGCTGGCAACAATGCGTTGATAAAATAAAGCAATTTGTAATTAACAGGCAAATACAGCCCGGCCAATGGATACAGGAAGAGGGTGGGATCAAAACGATTGGGATGTAAAGCATTTCCAACAAAAGATTTGCTGGATGCTGTTTTCCCCAACAACCCCGTTGCATTAGGAAAGAATAGATATTATGCATTAATTGCCAATCAAAAAGCATTAGAGTTGGCCAAAGTACAACCTAATCAAAAATTGAAGGGGGAACGGTAGAAACGATCCACGGAAAACTTACCGAATTTTAATAGACAATGCCGAAACATTTATACAAACAGTGTTGCCGCCGCTTAATAAAGAACAATATACCGTGGCGTTAAAAGAAGCACAGCAAAATTGCTTTGCAGTTGGGCTTACAACCATTGTTGATTGTGGTTTAAATAAAAGATGTTGATATTATTGATGCGTTACAAAAGAAGGATTGCTAAAAATGAAACTTAATGTAATGCTATCCGATGACAGCGTTAACTATGCTTATTATTTAAAAAATGGTCCTTACAAAACCGACAGATTAAATGTAAACGGATTTAAATTATACGCCGATGGTGCTTTGGGTAGCCGTGGCGCATGTTTATTGCAACATTATAGTGATAAGCCAGGCTGGCAGGGTTTTTGTTAAAAGACAGAAAATATTTTGAGGCCATACTTCCTCAAATCTTCAATGCTAAATTTCAGGCAAATACACATGCAATTGGCGATAGTGGTAACAGAATGGTTTTACAGGTGTATGCTAATTTATTAAAAAGGTAAAAACGATAGGCGCTTGGCGAATAGAGCATGCACAGGTTATTAATGAAAAAGATTTTAATTTATTTGAGCAACAGGTATTGTACCATCTGTACAACCAACACATGCTACAAGCGACATGTATTGGGCAAAAGACAGATTGGGAGAAGCCAGAGGAAAGGCGCTTATGCTTATCAGCAATTATTGCAACAAAACGAATGGATACCTTTGGGAACCGATTTTCCGGTAGAGGATATTAGCCCGTTTAAAACATTTTTTGCTGCAGTTGCAAGGCAAGATGCAAGTGGTTTTCCTGCCAACGGATATCAAAAAGAAAATGCTTTAACAAGAGAACAAGCTATAAAAGGAATGACTATTTGGGCGGCAAAAGGCTCCTTTGAAGAAAAACAAAAAGGAAGTTTGGAAGCTGGCAAAACTGCCGATTTTATTATTTTAGATACCGATTTAATAAAATGCAAAGAGCAAGAAATATTAAACTGTAAAGTATTGAGTACCTATATAAATGGCCAAATAGTTTGGAAGCAGTAAGCTGTTTTTTTCTGCACATGATAAACGCATAAAATAATTTATCGGTTAAATTCGTAAATATTGTGTTTACTTTACACATTAAAATTGCTTGTATATGAAAAGAACAGCACTCGTAAGTATAATTTTTTATGCTTATGCAATAGCCTTATTTCACAAAATTTACTAAGTTGGGCTCCGAATTTCCTATAGATAACTCAACTATAACGGCAACGGTTGATTGTAATAAAGGTAACAGAGGTTTATTTAATTTTGAAGGGGGAAACTCCAATAATGTATATGTACATGTAGGCGTAATAACCAATTTAAGTAGTGGTCTAGCCGATTGAAGTACACAAAATTTTCGTGGGGCGTTGCAGATGCAGCAGCCAAAGCCACACCATTGGGCGGCAATAAATATTCTTATACCATTACTAATATTCGTAGTTTTTTGGTGTACCTGCCGGCGAAACCATAAAAAAGTTACCATAATTTTTAGAAATGCAAATGGCAACAACAGCATTAAACAGGTAAATTCCGATAATAGCGATATGTACATTCCTGTATACGCTTCCGGCGAATTTGCAGTACGGTTTAGCCTGCCTCCTTTTGAGCCAAGATATGTACCTTGGGTAGAACCTGTAATGTTATTGTTGGAGGTACTTTGCCAATAACAGGCATATCATCTGCCAATGCAAACCTTACCTTAAAATTAAATGGAACTACAATTGCTAGTGCTGCAGCGGTTAACACAATATCAAACACACCTGTAATTACAACCGGTTGCGAAAATAAAGTGATGTTGAAGGAAATGATGGTAGTGAACTAAAAGATCCGTTTAGCTTTTATTCCGGCAACTACCATAACTGCTCCATTGCCTGCAGGTGTGCAAGAGGGTATTAATTACAGTGCAAATAATACCGAGGTAACGCTTGTTTTATTTGCACCAAACAAAACTAATGTTGTTGTAATCGGCGATTTTCTAATTGGACAATTCAGTGTGCCAATCAAATGAACCGTACAGCCGATGGAAAATACTATCATTTAAAATTAACCGGATTAACACCCGGAACCCTTTATAAATTTCAATATGTGGTAGATGGCTCCATTAAAACAACTGATCCATACCTGAGTTAATTTTAGACCCAGTAACGATGGATTTATCAGTGCAGCCACATTCCCTAATTTACCTGCCTATCCAACAGGATTAACAACAGGCATTGTAGGTACTTTTCAAACTGCAGCACCAACATATACCTGGCAACCACAGGCTACACAAGGCCAGATAAAAAGAATCTTATTATTTATGAACTGTGGTTAAAAGATTTTTAGCAACATCTAACTGGCAAACATTAACTGACACACTTGATTACATCAAAAACCTTGGTATTAATGCAATTGAAGTAATGCCTTTTAATGAGTTTGAGGGCAACAATAGCTGGGGTTATAATCCATCTTTCTTTTTTGCACCCGACAAAGCATACGGCACAAAAAATAATTTGAAAAAATTTATTGACGAAGCTCATAAAAGAGGAATGGCTGTAATAATGGATGCAGTGCTAAACCATGCAACAGGTACAAGTCCGTTAGCGCAATTATATTGGAATGCAGCAACTAATCAGCCGGCAGCCGGCAGCCCGTATTTTAATGTAACAGCAACACATCCATTTAGTGTGTTCAACGATTTTAATCACGAATCTGAAGCTACAAAATATCATACAGCAAGGTATATACGTCATTGGACTAACCGAATATAAATTGGACGGATTTAGATGGGATTTATCAAAAGGATTTACACAACGTAATTGCGCCGATGTAAACTGCTGGAACCAAATTGATGCTACCAGAATAGCCACCTGGCAAAGATATTACGACTCTATGCAAGTTGTTTCACCAAGTTCTTATTGCATTTTAGAGCATTTAGGTAACGATGATGAAGAATCTGACTTAGCCAATAGAGGTATGTTGCTTTGGGGTAAAATGACGGATGCGTATAACGAAAACACAATGGGCTACGGCAATACATCGTCTATTGACAGGGCATTTTATAAAAACAGGGCAGGATGGAACCAACCGCATTTAGTAACGTATGCCGAAAGTCACGACGAAGAAAGATTGATGTATAAAAATGTAACCTTTGGAAATACTACTAATACTGCACATGATGTAAGAAGTGTAGCAATTGCTATTAGTCGTACAGAAGCCATTCAACCTTTTTTATTGCTTATACCCGGCCCTAAAATGATTTGGCAATTTGGCGAACTGGCAAATGCAACTTCTATATTTTCGTGTAACAATGGCACAATACCGCAACCTTACGGTAACGGTCAATGTAAATTGGAAAGCAAACCAGCATCTTGGCCACTGTTACAGCAAGCTGCCCGAAAGCAGTTGTATAATGTAGTTGCATCTTTAAACAGATTAAGAGCAGCTAAGCCAAATGCATTTTTATCTACCACTATTTCGGGCAATTTGGGCAACGATTTAAAAAGGTTTTAATTATTAATCATACCGATTTAGCGGTTGTGGCCATTGGCAATTTTGATGTTACAGCACAAACCATTTCAGTAACATTTCCATCGGCAGGTACATGGTATAATTATTTGGCAGGTGGCACAGATTTGCCGCAACAGGTGCTGCACAGGCAATTACTTTGCAGCCCGGCGAGTATAAAGTATATACCAATCAAAATATACCTCATGGTGTTGTTCTTACACCACCACCCACTCCGCCCACTCCTTCAGGTACTAAGTTAATGGTACAAGCAAACCCTAATCCATTTGGAACTGCTGGTATAATTAAATATATTGTGCCTTCAACTGGTGTGGTAAATATTGTATTGCTTAATAGCCTAGGTCAAAAAGTGCAACATATCCTCAGTGCTACAAAATCCTCTGGAGAGTATGAAATTCCTGTAAGCGGTATTTTTAAAGTTTTGGCCAAAGGAGCGTACTATTTACGTATAGAGCAAAATGGCGAAATAAAAAACACCCGATTTGTAAAACTATAAATTATTAAACCTTGTATTGCTTATGATTCGGGAAATGGACGATGCACCTGTGCAAAATGTTAAAACATTATCGGTAATACAATCGGAAGTAGAGAGTATTAATAAAATTGCTCTTTCGGTAGATTGTGTAATTTTTGGGTTTGATCAAAATAAACTTAATTTTGTTCGCTTATAAATGTGCAGCATCATAAACTTAAAATATTAGCAAACGAGTTGCATTGGCACGATGTAAAAATGTAACCGATTTAGCTTTGATCACCAGCAAATTTTTTGAGGTATGCTTTGGCAGATTGCAAAAACGTATTCAGGAGCATCCGCTTGGTTTCAATCTCTTGCCTAAAAAGTTTTCTTTAAGAGAATTACAAAATTTGTACGAAGCTATATTAGACACAAAAATGGATAGATGAAATTTCCGTAAAAATTCTTTGCCATGGATTTTTAATAGATACCAGCGAAATGGAAACCGATGTGCCGCATCGTCCGGGCAAGTTGTATAAATTTAATTACGATAAATACGAAAAAGAAAAAAGAAGTGAGTGGTATAGATTTTTAAATAGAACCGCCTTCTACCAAAATAGATTCTATAGATACATCTCTTATAAAAGTACTTCCTCCAAGACATGATAGCATGCTGGAAAAGCCAATTTACCCAATTTAAACCCACTGGTTTCTACATAGGTAATTTCCGGAAAATAAAGTTTTGGAATTTCGCCATTGCTGATAGTTATTACAGAAACATCCTCCATTAATTTTAACCTCTTTTTTTGAATTGCCTTCATTACGCCGGTTAATATTTCGTCGTTCATACAAAAAATAGTATCGGGTTTTGTTTGTGCCAATAAGTAGTAGTAAGTACTTCCGCCTCTGTGGTGCTAAGGCATAATCGGTAGTAAGTTTTATGTTTGTTTCTGCTTTATTAATAGTTTCAACAAAGGCATTCATCCGTTTTCGGGTCATTAATAAATGGCTGCTGCCAAATAATGCCAATACATTTTTTTCTTTTGGTAATAATTAAGTTGGCGGCCATGGTGGCACATGCTTCATCGGCAACACAGACTTTATTGCAATTTTCTTTTTCGGGTACTTTGTCGTAAAATATTACCGGAATATCTAGTTCATTTAACTTAAGAAACGAATTAATATTGGTTGTTTCCGGCGATATGCAAACAAACAATCCGGTTATCCTGTTTTGGCGGCAAATTTTTAAGTTGGTTAATTCAATGGCAGGATCGTCGCCAGATTGTAATATCAGTAGGGAGTAGCCCTTTTTCCTGCACTCTTCTTCCACAGCAGCAATAAACGAGTTATAAAATGTATTTACAATGGATGGAACAATAAGGCCAAATAATTTGCTATTGCTGGTACGTAAATGTACAGCATTCACATTAGGCTCATAGTCTAACGATGTAGCTAAATCAACTACTAGCTTTTTTGTTTTTTTTGAGATGTCGGGATGGTCTTTAAGGCTCTGGAAACTGTTGAAATACTGAGGCCTAAAAAGCTCCGAAATCTTCTTTAAATTAACAGGATTCACTTTACAATATATGATAAATGTATCAAATTTTCGGCAAAAATTGCAAACGTTTGCGAAGAATTTGTGGTTTTTGAAGTGTTACAAATACATATTTGTTCATAACTTTAACAATCGAAATTTAATTTTTTGTTAATTTTTTGATTATTACTCTTGATATCCTGTATTTCAATAAGTTATATCCAAAAATCATCCAAAAATTATTTTCAAAATTGATAAATTTTTTAACGCTTAAAAAGCAATTAATTTATTAATAACAATTGCATTTTATTTTAAAACGATAAAGCTTGGAGTATGGAAAAAGTAAAAAATCACTTTTACAAAGTGTTCATGCAGGTAAGTATTATGCTTCTATTATCTGCAGTAGCGTTTTCGCAAACAAATGTTACAGGTAAGGTAACCGACAGTAAAGACGGTTCTCCAATACAGGAGTAACTGTTACGGTTAAAGGTTCTCGTACTGCCGCACAAACTGCGGCCGATGGTATGTACAGTATTAGTGCACCGGCAAATGGCACATTAATATTTACTTCGGTGGGTTTTGGCAGCAGGGAAGTTGCTGTTGCAAATCAATCTTCTTTAAACGTTAGCCTTGTACAGGCCGATCAACGCTTAAACGAAGTGGTGGTAGTAGCTACGGTACTCGTAGAAAAACAGATTTAACGGGTTCGGTAACAGCTCTTTCTGCAAAAGATTTTCAAAAAGGGAATATTGCATCATCCGAGCAACTGCTTTTGGGTAAAGTATCCGGCTTGGAAATTACAACCGGAGGCGGTTCTGCTGGCGGCGGAAGTAAAATTCGTATTCGTAGCGGAGCTTCATTAAATGCAAGTAACGATCCTTTAATAGTAATTGACGGAATACCTGTAGAAAGCAATGGAATTGCTGGTTCAGGCAACTATTTAAACACTATAAATCCTAACGATATAGAATCTATAAGTGTGTTAAAAGATGCATCCGCAACGGCTCTTTATGGTTCAAGAGCATCTAACGGAGTTATTATTATTACCACTAAAAAAGGGAATAAGGGTAAAATAAAATACAACTTTAATACACAAACTTCGGTTGCAAATGTTGGGCAAAAAGTTGATGTACTTTCCGGTGATCAAGTAAGAAGTATAATAACTGCCGATGCCGCTGCATCCGGAAACAATACCTACAAAAATTTATTGGGTACTTCAAATACCAACTGGCAAGATCAGATTTACAGAAGTGCATTAGGTAATGATAACAACATAAGCGCCAGTGGAAATATAAACGGATTGCCGTTTGATTTACCATTCAGGGCATCGCTTGGTTATTTAAACCAAAATGGCGTTTTAAAAACAAACAAATTTGGCAGAATTTCAACTTCGTTGAATTTAAGTCCCAAATTATGGAACGATCATTTATCTATAAACGTTGCATTTAAATACAGTCATACAAATAATACATGGGCAAACGAAGGTGCCATTGGCGCTGCAGTCTCTTTCGATCCAACACAACCCGTAACTACACCTAATGGTAAATATGGTGGTTATTATGAGTGGCTTCAAACAGATGGCAAACCCATTGATTTGGCTACAAGAAATCCATTAGCATTGCTTGAATTAAGAGATAATAAATCTTCTGTAAACAGAATGATTGGTAATATTCAGTTAGATTATAAAATGCATTTTTTACCTGATTTACACTTATTACTAAACGTAGGTATGGATAATGCAAGCGGAAAAGGAGATGATAATACCGATTCATTGTCTGCTACAGTTTATAAAATTGGCGGTAATAAATCGCACTACGAGCAAAAAAGAAAAATACAATAGCAGATGTTCAATTATTTTATGCAAAAGAATTGAAGAGTATTAAAAGTAAGATAGATGTGTTGGTTGGACATAGTTATCAGGATTTTGTTACCGAAGTATCCAATTTTGCTTCGTTTAGTTACAGAGCAATTGCAAATCCTGTTAAACCTGCTTTAAAAGACACTATTGAAGGTTCTCAACCAACTTTCCTCACAGATAAGCCGGAGTATAGATTAGAATCTTACATTGGCAGATTAAACTATACATTAAATGATAAGTACTTATTAACAGCCTCTATACGTAGAGATGCAAGTTCTAAATTTTCGAAAGATAATCGTGTAGGTTATTTCCCTGCAGTTGCATTAGCCTGGAAATTAAAAGATGAATTTTTTAAGAATGTTAATTTAGTAAGCGACTTAAAATTGCGTTTAAGTTGGGGTGAAACCGGGCAACAAGATGGTATTGATTATTATTCTTATTTGCCAAGATATTCTCAAAGTAACTCAACGGCGCAATATCAATTTGGTAATTCTTATTTTGCATTTCTTCGCCCTGGTGCTTATGATGCAAATCTTAAATGGGAAAGTACGGCAACAACAAATGCAGGTCTTGATTTTGGATTCTTTAATAACAGAATTTCTGGTTCTATAGATGTTTATAAAAAGAAAACAAAAGATTTGTTAAGTGTTGTTCCTGTTGCTCCCGGCTCTAATTTTGACATTACATTGCTAACGAATGTTGGTAATATGGAAAACAAGGGTGTAGAGTTTAATATAAACACTGTGCCTATTTCAAAAAAATCACTAACATGGAGTTTTGGATTTAATGTTACATACAATCAGTCAAAAATTACTAATTTATTAAAACAACCGGATCCAAATTTCAAAGGCATTGATGTAAGCGGAATTGGTGGTGGATTAACTAACTATATTGGTAAGTTTGCGGTGGGTTATTCTCCATTTGTATATAATGTATACAAGCAGGTGTATGATAAAACAACCGGAGCCCCAATTGAAAACTTGTTTGAAGATTTAAACAGAGATGGTCAAATTACTGCTGCCGATCGTTATTTATACAAAAAACCTGCAGCAGATATTCTTTTTGGAATAAACTCACAGGTTACTTATAAAGATTGGAATTTTGGCATAGCATCTCATGGCGCAATTGGCAATTATTTATACAATCAGTTTAATTCAAATAATGGTGTTTTAAGAGCATTAAAAAACCCTATCAACTTTATTCAAAATGGTGCTCCTGATTACTTGAATACTAATTTTACAGGAACAACCACTAACGAATACTTGTCGGATTATTATATTGAAAATGCATCTTACATAAAATTAGACAATATTAATATTGGATACAATTTTGGAAAAGTGTTTCGCAATAAAGCATCACTTCGTTTAAATGGTAGTATTCAAAATGTATTTACTATAACTAAGTATTCAGGGCTTGATCCTGAAAATGCAAGCAGTACTGGTGTAGATTATACCATCTACCCACGCCCAAGAATTTATTCAATAGGTGCAAGCCTTGATTTTTAATTAATAAAATTAGTTTTATGAAATTTAAAATGATCAATAAAATATTATTAGCAGGAGTTGTTATTATCACAATAGCTTCTTGTGCAAAAAAATTGGATTTATTTCCTCAAAATGATTTAACGCCGGAAAAAACATATGCTACCGCAGCAGGCTACAAAAGTGTATTAGCAAAAATATACGGCACATTGTCAATAACGGGAAATTCCGGCCCGGCCGGTGCTCCGGATATTAGTGGAGGGTTAGACGAAGGCTCTCAGGTAGCATTTATTCGTATGTTTTTTAATTGCGAAGAATTACCAACCGATGAGGCTGTTGTAGCTTGGAACGACCAAACCATTAAAGACTTTCATAATTTAAAATGGACAGCAGATGATCCGTTCTTAAAAGGAATTTATGCAAGGCCAATTTATAATATTACACTTAT
>JADKIE010000011.1 GCA_016721385.1 Chitinophagaceae bacterium
ACAATATTATACGAAATGTATAAATATCCCAAATTTATAATTGGCATGTAGCCAATTAGTTAGGGGATGTGTTTTTGTATTGTTCAAAATATTTTTAAATTGTTTTTTGGGTAGGGGTAACAATTTTTAGTACAGTATTATAGTGTTGATAGTCAAATGTTCTAGGACTGCAACTTAGTATTGTTCTATTTGACCTATTTGTACAAATCGTCTATTGGGCTTTCCTATTTATCAATACATCTCGGCGTACATGCAAATATCTTTCAGTAGTGCGTATATCAAAATGACCTGAAATATCTTTTATAAAATTACATCGGTTCCTTTTCTAATAAATATGTGGCAAAACTATGCCTTAACATGAAAACTTACCGATTTAATTATACCTGCATTGCGTTTGGCATCGGTAAATATTTGCTGCATGCCTAGTATATGGATGCCCTTCAAGACCCTCAAATAAATAGTTTACCGGCTTTACTTCGCATTTTTTATAGTATTGTTCCAATACATCAAGCACCATTGGACTAAGGCGAACATATCTGTCTTTTACCCTTGCTGCAATGAATAAATAATTGTTGACGCTCTCTGTCAATATCCTGCAATCGTAAATTTATTACTTCACTTACTCTTAATCCTGCACTATAAGCAATAAAAGATGGCCTTGTGCTTTAAGTTTTTGGGAGAGGCAAACAATTTTCGTAACTCTCGTTGCCCTAAAATTTTGGACAATTGTAAATGCTTTTTTGGTCGGGGCAATTCTATAAAAAAACGATCTCTGCCTAAAACTTTTTCGTACAAAAATTTTAATGCATTAAGCCTGCTGTGTATGGTGTTTTCTTTTAAATGCTGTTTGGTAATGCAATGATGAATGTATCGTTTTAAATCATCAATGGTAAGGGTTTCGGCAGGGACGTTACCAATGCTTTGCATAAATACATGTACTTCGTTGCGATAAGTGTTTACGGTACTTTTGCTATAGGCTTTAAGTTGTAATTGCTCTACAAACTTTTGCAATAATAAATTATTTTTTGCTGATATTTTATTAGATGTGATTGGCTGTTGCGGAGTAGTTGTTACAGATACTTTTTCGGGTATAATGGGCAGTTTACATTTTAACCTGTTTTCGGTTGTATCTGCAATATGCCAAGCTTTAAGTGTGGCACTCCATTTGGCATCTGTACTTTGCTGCAGCCTTTTAACAAGTGCAGCATCATAATTAAATTTTACAGCTATGCGTTTTGTTTTTGTGAATTACGGGTTGGTACAAAATTTGAGTCATAAAAAACTACGTTGGAAAAAGCTTGCCTGCTCAGTCAACACGGATTTGCCAGGGGAACTAAGATTAAATAGATTGCATAAATTTATGGTATTGAGTTTAATATAACAAATATGGATGTTGTTTTTTTTTATTTTTTTCAATTCTGCATTTTTTCAAGGGTTAATGCAGGGCACAAAAAGATTTTTATGGCGTATTTGTATTTTATATTTTGGTACAATTGCGTTTGTTTGTTATCTAAATTAATTTCCGGCCTTGTATAAACGCTTGTGTTTATACTGCTTTTCATATCTAATAAATCGCCGTTACAAATTACAATGTTGGCATCTTTGCCGGGTTCTAACGAGCCGGTTTTGTCATCTATCCTAAAATTTTGCGGCGTTCAAGGTTACTGCTGTTAAAGCTTCGTTTTGTAAGGCCGTAAGTTGCCATTGTGCCTGCCTCAAAAGGTAAATTACGTTGCTGCTAAAAACCATCTCCTGCATCCTGGCAAATGGTAAATAACACACCTGCTTTTTGTAAAGCTGCGCCGGTTTTATAAGGTTGGTCTACATCATCATCATCACTATTAGGAAGGCTGTGAGGCTCGCCCAAAATAACTGATACATTATTTTGCTTAAGTATGTCTGCAATTATCCAGCTATCGCTGCCGCCTACAATGCAAAGTTTAAAACCAAATTCTTTTGCAAAATCTATGGCCATCATTATTTCTTTAACCAAATCGCAGTGCACAAAAATGTTTGTGTTTTAGTAAACAGCCCTTTTACTGCTTCGTATTTTAAATTGATGGGAGATGGGGTGTTGTTTGCTGCATACGCTTTTGCTTCTCTAAAAAATTTTCGGGTGTTTTCAATTCTCTCAAGTCCTTGTTTTACAGCATCTACCTGTTCGCCCTGTTGCCTTCTGCCGCCACCAAACTGAGGCCTGTTGATTAATGCAGGCATATTGTAATGTATGCCGTTATCGGTTTTATATGCTGCATCTTCGTAATTCCATGCATCTAATTGTACTACACTGCTTGTGCCGCTAATACTGCCTCCGCCTGGTACAATATGCGCCAATAAAACACCATTGCTTCGTAATGTGTTAATGATTTTACTATCGGTGTTGTAAGCAACCAACGAACGTATGTTGGGATTAATATCGCCTAACTCATTAAAATCGGCTGTGGCTCTTACACTACCTACTTCTACCAAACCTAAATTAGTACTTGCTGCAATTATTCCCGGTAAATTTCTTTGCCGGTAACATCTATTATTTTATCGGCCGTTATATTTTGGCTTGTACCTTCTGTAATAGAAATTATTTTCCCATCTTCAATTTTTATATTTCCTTTAAACACTTTGCCGTTTCCGTTATGTATGATTGCGCCAACTAAAGCAATGCTTCCTTTTTGTTGCGGAGATGGATGCATGTTTTCCTGTGCGATTACTCTAACAGGCAATTGGCAAAGGGCAATAAGCAAAAGAAAATTAGCAATTGACAAAATGCAAGTAGCAAATAGGCTTTTACGTGGGTTATTACTTTTCATGTAAGTTTGTAGTTTGTATTATTAATTGATTTCGGTTAGGATCATTCTGTTTTCAATTCTCTCCCAAAGTGTTTTGCCTTCGGCATGATCGTCTTCGCAAAAATTATGCTCTGCAAAAGATGGTATGGCCGGACCAACTTTATCGCCGCCTTTTTTTGCACCAATCATTTTTTGTAAAAGTCTTGTTCGTTCTTTAGTAATTTCTTCTCTTAACAGTTTATCTTTCTCTGTCAAAATAAATAATACCATCTACCATCGTTTTTTCGGCTTTGGCGTAAATGCTTAATGGGTTATCGCTCCATAAAACCAAATCGGCATCTTTACCAACCTTTACACTTCCGGTTCTATCGGCCACATGCAGCATAATTGCAGGGTTAAGAGTAACCATCTTTAAAGCATCTTCTTCACTTATGCCGGCGTATTTAATGCTTTTTGCTGCTTCCTGATTTAAGCGGCGAGCCATTTCGGCATCATCGCTGTTTATAGCAACGGTTACACCTACTTTGCTCATAATGGCTGCGTTTTGTGGTATGGCATCAACCACTTCCATTTATATGCCCACCAATCGCTAAAGGTACTTGCTGCTGCACCATGTGCTTTCATTTTGTCGGCTACTTTATAGCCTTCTAAAATATGTGTAAATGTATTCACCGTAAATCCAAATTTATCGGCTATACGTATTAGTGAGGTTATTTCGCTTTGTATTTTCGCCAAGGGCAAATTTTATAAAAGGGTCCCAATTGGTAAACTTCATTTGCTCGGCGTTTACGCCCCACCGTAATTTTAATAGCTGTGTTTGTCCGCCAATGGTATTGCAGCTTCCATGCAATATATGGCTGCTGGTAACGCCACCGCTTAATTGCCTGTAAATATTTACATCATCCGGATTAATTATATCGCCAATACGTACCTCGGCAGTTACACTTTGAGAGCACTCGTTAATGCCACCAGTGCCTGCAATATGGCTGTGCTCATCAATTATGCCGGCAGATAAATGCTTGCCTGTGCCATCAATTATTTTAGCAGATGCATCGCTAATATTTTTGCCAATGCTGACAATTTTACCGTTTTTAATTAATACATCGGTATTTTCTAACTTTCCTTCTTTTTCGTTTGACCAAACCGTAGTATTTTTTATTAAAATGGTTTCTTGACCGGGCAATTCTTTAAAGCCATAGGCTGTATTAGGAAATGTGAGTTGCCCCATTTTTTTATCTGCCATATCATCTCTTTTCTTTTTGGCAGATGTATCGGCAGGTAGTTCACTTATTTTTGTAGCGTTCCAGCTAATCCAATTGCCATTGGCTGATTGGCCTGTTCCACTCCAGTTAGTTTCGCTCATTACACCTGTTAATCTTGTGGGTGCATTTTTGTCTTTTTTTAGGGAGAAATTTAGTTTTACTAATTTGTCTTGTAAGCCAAAGTCCACTTTTGTTGTGTCGCTACTTAATAATGTAGCTGTTGGTTTTCCGGCATCGCCTTTTACTTCTAACTTGTATGCTTCGTTGTTTAATACAAAATTGTAAATACCTCTTATATCTTTCCAACCATCCTCTTTTACTACATATTTATTGCCTTGTATCCAGTTTTGATGCACTACTGTTTTATCGTAAAATATTGGCCCGGATGTTATTAAAAAATTAGCTAATTTACCTGCGTCTAAACTACCTAACTTATCTGCCATGCCAACTAAAGCGGCAGGGTTTTTAGTTAACGCTTCAAGCGCTTTTTGTTCGCTAAGGCCATACTGTATTGCTTTGCGAAGATTGCTTAAAAATGTATTGGCATCTTTTAGGCCAAAACTGGTTAGCGAAAAATTTATATTGTTTTTTTCGAATGCCGCCGGGTTGCCTGGTGCCATTTCCCAATGCTTTAAATCGGCAAGGGAAACATAACGGGCATCTGTAGGGTCTTCTACATCCATAGCTTGCGGAAAGTTAACCGGTACAATAAAATTAGCATTTGTATTTTTTACTTCACTTATACGTTGATATTCATTACCGCCTGCTTTAATAATATATTGCACACTAAATTCATCGCCCACTTTATCTGCCCTTACCACATTCCATTTATCGCTGGCTTCAAAAATTTGTGGTAACGTGAGGTTGTCGTTAAATGCTTGTAAAGATAAATTGGTTCCTTCGGCAACAGGTTTAGCTTTATACCACTGGGCATCTAAATAATTTTGCCGCAACAAAGCAATACAACCCATTAAAGAATTTGGATAATCTTGTGTGCTGCTTCCTTTATCAAAAGAGTAGTGGGCAGAGGCTTTTTCTTTTAATAAAACCTTATTCTCTTTTTCGTTTGCCAAAGAAACAACTGCGCCTGTACCACGACTTATTCCATCCATTTGATGTGTAAGTACAATACCAAATCCGTTGCTACGCATTTCTTTTGCTTTAGCATCATTTACTGTAAAGGTTTTAGAAATATCTGTCTCCGATTTTATAGCTTGGTTCCAACCATAAGCACCTTTTGTGTTGGAAACCATTTGTGATTGGCCACCAAAACTAAAACCACCTCTTTGCACCGGCGATGTGCCATAATCGCTGTAAACATCTATAAAGGATGGATAAATATACTTGCCTTTGCAATCCACAACTATTGCGTCTTTTGGAATAGTAACCAATGTGCCAACGGCTTCAATTTTACCCTGCCTTATTACTAAAGTGGCATTTTGTAAACTGGTTGCGGCATCTTTAACAATGGTTGCATTTATAAAGGCATAACATCCTTCTACAGAATTAGCAACATCATTTGCCGGATAAGTTTGTTGGGCAAAAGCCTGGAAAAATCCAGTTAATAAAGCAAAGAATAGCCATAAAAATTTTACTTTTTTCATGCAGTTTTGGTTTGAATTTGTGCTTAAGAGGATAAATATACTTAAATGATTTTTGATATTGAGAACCGTTAGTGTAAAATACTTGAACGATATTTGTATTTTTGCGGCATGAATATAGCATCATATATAGATCACACAGTATTAAAACCTACAACCACAGTTGCAGATATTGAAAAATTATGTGCCGAGGCTGTGCAAAATAAATTTGCTGCAGTATGTGTGCCGCCATTATTTGTTAAAAAAGCAAAACAGCTAACGAATGCCTCAGATGTAAAAGTGGCTACCGTTATAGGCTTTCCATTTGGGTACAGCGCTATTGAAGCTAAAGTAGCCGAAGTGCTTTTGGCTATTGTTGATGGAGTAGATGAATTGGATGTAGTTATAAATATAAGCGCCATTAAAAATAACGACTGGCAATTTTTGGCCAATGAGATAAATACATTAATGCCGATTATCAGAAAAAATGAAAAGGCCGTAAAAATTATTATTGAAAGCGGTATTTTAACGAATGAAGAAATTATTAAGTGCTGCGATTTATATGGCGCTGCAGGCGTTGATTTTATGAAAACGAGCACAGGTTATGCCGAGGTTGGAGCTACCCTTGAAGCGGTAACTTTAATGCGTAAACATTTGGCCAGTGCTATTAAAATTAAAGCAAGCGGCGGTATAAAAACATTTAGCTTTGCTAAAGCCTTAATTGAGGCAGGAGCCGATAGGCTGGGTTGCAGCAGTAGTGTTAAAATTGTAGAAGAAAGTAAATTATAAAATAATTGGATTAATTTTTGATGAATACATAAACATGAAAAAAATAATAGTATTAATAGCATTTGTTACATTTTGTTTTACAGGCTTTGCACAGGATAAAGATTCTGCAATTGTACAGCAGGGAAAAGTAACTGTAATTAAAGATGCAAGAATTGATATATTGGGTAGAAAACTACAAGAGTTAAACAAAACTGTTTCGTACGGTCCAAGGGCTGCACAAGGTTATCGCTTAATGGTAGTTAGCAGCAATGACAGAGATTTTGCAATGAAGGTAAGAGCACAATTGCTACAGCGTTTTCCGGAGCAAAAAGTTTACATGGCCTATCAGGCACCTTATATAAAAATAAAGTTTGGCAATTTTGTTGAAAAGGGTGATGCCGAAAAGTATAAAAAAATGATTAAACAGGCTGGTATTGTAAGTACCAATGTATATGTTGTACCCGAAATTGTAGAGGTAAAGCCTGATAAGGATAAAGAAAATGAAGAAGAAAAATAAAGAAAGTTATAAATTGTAAGGAGTTTCTAAAAAGAAACTCTTTTTTTTAAATAAGATATGCTTAAAGAAAAAATAAAACAGTTAGCCAAACAATATGCTGCCGAGTTTATTGAAGTAAGGCACCATCTGCATGCCAACCCTGAGTTAAGTTATGCAGAGTTTAAAACTTCTGCATTTATACAAAATAAATTAATGCAATTAGGTATTCCTTTTGAGGTAAAAGCCACAACAGGTGTAGTAGGGTTAATAAAAGGCAAAAACCCTAATAGTAAAGTTATTGCCCTACGGGCAGACATGGATGCTTTGCCCATACAGGAAGAAAATGATGTGCCCTACAAATCTAAAAACGATGGTGTAATGCATGCCTGCGGCCATGATGTACATACTACTTGCCTGTTGGGTGCTGCAAAAATTTTAAACGAACTTAAAGAAGAATGGGAGGGAACAGTGAAATTAATTTTTCAGCCAGGCGAGGAAAAAAATCCCGGTGGAGCAAGCCTTATGATAAAGGACGGTGTGCTGGAAAATCCAAAACCGCAAAGCATTTTTGCGTTACATGTACATCCGGTTTGCCATTGGGTAAGCTAAGCTTTAGGCCCGGCATGAGCATGGCCAGTGCCGATGAAATTTATATTTCAATTAAAGGCAAAGGAGGCCATGCCGCATCGCCACACTTAACAGCCGATACCGTTTTAATAGCATCGCATATTGTAATTAGTTTGCAACAAATTGTAAGCCGTAACAACAACCCTACCAACCCAACCGTATTAAGCATAACAGCCATTAATGGCGGAAACACAACTAACGTAATACCCGGCGAAATAAAATTGATGGGCACTTTTAGAGCAATGAACGAAGAGTGGCGATTTAAAGCACATGAATTAATTAAAAAACATGTTGTGCAATTGGCTGAAACAATGGGAGCTACTGCCGAAATAAAAATTGATGTCGGTTATCCGTTTGTGTTGAATGATGAAGGACTGTATAAAGTTGCCCGGAAAAATGGCGAAGAATATATTGGCGCAGATAATGTAGAAACGACAGAGCTTAGAATGGGGGCCGAAGATTTTGGTTACTACACACATCATATACCCGGCTGTTTTTTTAGATTAGGTGTGGGTAATATTGAAAAAGGGATTGTTAGTAATGTGCATACACCTACCTTTAATATTGATGAGCAAGGTATTGAAATTGGAATGGGCGTAATGGCTTGGATGGCAACTAGTTGATAGCACACTGATAACACAGGTTTAACTGATTTTTATGCTTTGATATGTGTTAGTAAGTTTAAACAGTTGCATCTGTGTTCAATTTTATAAAATGGCAAAGATCAATAAAGCTTGGCCTTGCTATTAGCCTGGACAAAAAAATAAATTATGAAAATAGCATTTCACGGAGCAGCACAAACCGTAACAGGTAGTAAACATTTACTTACACTGGCTAATGGTAAAAAATATTTATTAGACTGTGGCATGTTTCAAGGCATGGGTAAAGATACCGATAGCCTTAACCGCAATTGGGGTTTTGAGCCAAGAGAAGTAGAACACTTAATTTTAAGCCATGCACATATTGATCATAGCGGCCTTATTCCCAAATTTGTAAAAGATGGGTTTGACGGTAAAGTGTTTTGCACACCAGCCACCAAAGACTTAGCCGGCGCATTGTTAGATGACTCGGCAGGCATACAGGAAAATGAAGCTAAATACGAAAATAAACGCAGGGCACAGGAAGGATTGCCTTATGTAAAACCATTGTATGACTCACAAGATGCATTGGCAGCAATGGATCATTTTGTAGAAGTGGAGTATGATGCATGGTTTACAATTGACGAAAATATTGAAGTAAAATATACCGATGCAGGCCATATTATTGGCAGCGCTGCTGTACACTTACGCATACACGAAAATGGTAAAGTAAAACGATTAACATTTAGCGGCGATGTGGGCAGATACAGAGATGTAATTTTAAAAAGCCCTGCCGAATTTGATCAGGCAGAAATTATTATTATTGAAAGCACTTATGGCGATAAATTGCACGACCATTCGCAAACAACACCCGACCAATTATTACAATGGATTGAAAAAGCCTGTTTGCAAAAAAAAGGCAAACTAATTATTCCGGCATTTAGTGTGGGCCGTACACAGGAAATTTTATATGCCCTTAACCAGTTGGAAATAGAAAACCGGTTACCGAGTTTAGATTATTTTGTTGATAGCCCGTTAAGTGTAGATGCTACCGAAATTGTAAAAAGGTATCCGCAGTATTTTAATAAACAAATACAAAAAATATTATTAAGCGATAAAGACCCGTTTGGTTTTAAAGGCTTAAAATTTGTAAAAACGGTTGACGAAAGTAAAATGCTTAATTACCGTAACGGGCCTTTGGTAATTATATCGGCAAGTGGTATGGCAGATGCCGGCAGGGTAAAACACCACATAAGCAATAATATTGAAAGCAGCCGTAATACCATATTATTCACCGGATATTGTGAGCCTCATTCGCTTGGAGGAAAATTAATGGATGGAAGAAAAGAAGTAAATATTTACGGCATTTTGCATGAAGTAAATGCCGAAATAGGCAGTGTACGCAGTATGAGTGCACACGGCGATTACGATGATTTATGTCAGTTTTTAGCATGCCAAAACCCAAAAGAAGTAGCACAGCTTTTTGTAGTACATGGCGAGTATGAAGTGCAGCAAGAATTTAAAAAACGCTTGCTTAAAAAAAGGATTTACCGATGTTGTAATTCCGGCAATGCATGAGGAGTTTGGATTGGGTTAAAAGTTGTATTTTTATTACCCTAAATAACCTTTATGAAACTTTTTTTATTATCTGTACTTATAGTACCTGCATTATTATGTAATGCCCAAAAACCAGCAAGCTTACCCGAATTTGGCAAAGTAGATAAAGCTACATTAGAAATGAAAGAATGCAGTTTTGAAAAAAACGCCGAGGCAATGGTGGTTTTTGATGAGGCTGAATCGTATCTTAATTTAAATCTAAACTCTCCAACTATTCCAATTTTTGAACAAACCTCTTACCATACCCGAATTAAAATTTTTGGTAAAAAAGGTTTTGATCATGCCAATATAAAAATTAAATATAGAAACGACCCCGATATTTCCATTAAGAAATTACATGCACAAACATATAATATAGATGCTGCAGGTAACGTTGTTGTTACTAAAGTTGAAAAGAGTGCTATCTACGATAAGCAAATTAACAAACGGTATTCTGAAAAGATTTTTGTTTTTCCGGATGTAAAGGAAGGTAGTGTTTTGGAATATGAATATGTTTTGGAAGGAGCTTCTGCAGGAGTATGGTATTTTCAAAAAAATATTCCGGTAGCATTTAGCAGATTTATTGTAGATTTTTCTCCCGAAATAAGTGTAGCTGTAACACCTTACAGCTCGTTGCCGGTTAATAAAAGCAATAACCGTAATGCTACCAACAACTACTCATGGTATACAATGGAAAATGTTCCTGCATTTATAGATGAACCATATATGAGTGCACCCAAAGATTATTTGCAAAGACTAGATTTGGATATTACAGGTTTATCCTTGCCTGGAATGCCTTATAAAAGTTTTATTAAAACATGGCCAAAAATTGTTAGGACATTAGTTGAAGACGAAGATTTTGGCAGACAATTAAAAAAAGAAATTCCACGTACGAGTGATTTAGATAAAATGCTGCAAAATATTACGGACGATTTTCAAAAAATGAAAATTATTCATAAATATGTACGTAGTAATATGAAATGGAATAACCTGGATAATATTTGGGCATTGGATGGTGTAAAAGTGCATGGAAAGATAAAATAGGTACCAGTGGAGAAATTAATTTAATTCTTATTAATTTATTAAAAGATGCAGGCATTAAAGTAAGACCAATATTAGTAAGTACCAGAGAAAATGGAATTATTATTACTTCTGTTGCCGGATACGACCAATTTGATAAAGTAATGGCTTATGTAGATATTGCAGATAAACACTATGTGCTTGATGCTACCGAACAGGAAACGCCCAGCCATCTTATTCCACTTAACGTACAAGCATCTGAAGGATTACTAATAAGTAAGTTAGATAATTTTGAATGGGGTTGGACGGTTTTATGGAACGATAAAAATAAATTTGCTAAAGCCGTATTTATTAATGCCGATTTGGATAGTAAAGGAAAGATGAGTGGAATTGCAAAAGTTACATCTTATGATTACGAAAAAATGAAAGATTTAAAAGATTATCGTAAAGGCACAGATAAATTAAAGGAGTTAAAAATTACACAAGCAGGCTTAACTGTTGATAGTTTAACAGTTGAAGGCGCTGATGTTGATTCGCTACCGCTTGTTCAGGAATTTAAATTTACTGCCCCAACCAACTCATCCGGCGATTACAATTATTTCTCCTTAAATTATTTTACCGGATTCGAAAAAAATCCTTTTTTATCGGAAGAAAGAAGAACCGAAATTTTTTACGGGGCATTGCAAGACTATTCTATTTCGGCCCTTGTATATTTACCAGAAGGATATGTTATGGATGAATTGCCTCCTAATATGAAAATGATTACATCGGATTCGAGTATTATTTTTAAGCGATACGTAAGTCAGGGCGATGGGTTTTTAAATGTACAAGTGACATTAAAATTTAAAAATCCTATTTACTCTGTGGAGGCTTATCCCGAAATAAATGAATTCTTTAAAAAAATGTACGCATTGCTTGATGAAAAATTTGTGTACAAGAAAAAATAATTAAAATCTTTCTAACCTAAAAGCACTCATATCAATGCCGGGTGCTTTTTTTTGTATTAACGCTGTAACTATTTTACCTGTACCCGTTCCTTGCGATATACCCAGCATGGCGTGGCCTCCGGCAAATACAACATTTTGTAAATTGGAGTGATAACCTATATAAGGCAGGCCATCTGGTGTAACAGGGCGTAAGCCGTTCCATATTTTATTGGTTGGCGGAAAATCAATTTTTAATGACGGATAAAAATCTATTGCAGAATGATAAATGCCTTGCATACGCTTAACTAACACATTATTATTTATGCCACTAAATTCCATAGTACCGCCAATGCGTAGTGTGTTATTCCATGGAGTTATAGCGCATCTTCCATCAACTAAAATAGCCGGATATTTAATATTTTTTTCAACATTATTGTATGTATAACTATAACCTTTACCTCCTTGTAATAATAGTTTTATGCCAAGCATATTAGCAATATGGGGCAACCAACTTCCGGTGGCAATAACCAACTCGTTGCAATTAAATTTTCCTTTATCTGTTATTACTGCCGATACTTTATTATTTATTTTTTCGAACCCTTGTACGATAGTATTTAATTGAAACTGTACTCCTTTGCTTTTTAAATAGCTATGCAGCGCTATCATCATTTTTCCGGGATGAAAATGACAATCATCTTTAAATAATACCGCACCTGCTACATTCAGCTCAACATTGGGTTCTAATTTTTGAACATCATCTTTATATAGTCGTTCTACATTTAAGCCAAATTTTTCGGCATCATCTGCTAAATGAAATTCATGCTCCAGAGTTTTAGTTTGCTTACACATCATTAAGCAACCTTTTTCTTCCATATCAAATACATCACCAATTTCGTTACGCATTTCGTTAAGTAAGCCACGGCTTAGTTGTAAAATATTATTAAGATGCGGTGCATTTTGTAAAACTGTTTTTGCATTGCTGTTTTTCCAAAAGTGGTAAGCCCATTTTATCAAATCTAAATTGAGCCTTGGTTTTATGTAAAACGGGCTGCTGCTGCTTAACATATATTTTAATCCTTCGGATATTATGCCCGGCGATGCCAATGGCACAAAGTGACTTGGAGAAATAAAGCCCATATTTCCAAATGAGCAACCATCGGTAATATCGCCACGTTCAATAACGGTTACCTGATAGCCTTCTTTTTGTAAGTAGTATGCACTGCATAAACCTATAATACCACCGCCAATAATTGTAATGTTCATTTTATATTTTATAGAAACTGAAATAACTAAGTTTTAAAACCTCCTAAATCAGTTTCCTTGTGTTCTTTCTCATATTACCTGGAATCCCAAAGCATACGGATCATCATCAGTGTCAATAGTAATAATATTTTGCCCGTAAATTTTTGCCCATCCTTCAATGCCGGGCTTTATAGCAGGTTTGTTTGCCAAAACATTCTTCTTCAATTGTACCTATAAATTTACTGCCAATAATACTTTCGTGTATAAAGGTATCGCCTTTTTTTAATTGGCCCTTTGTATACCATTGAGCCATTCTTGCACTTGTGCCTGTACCACAAGGGCTTCTGTCAATTGCCTTATCTCCATAAAAAACAGCATTACGGGCTGTTAGATGTTTTATCTTTTACAGCACCTGTCCATAAAATATGTGAGCATCCTTTTATGGTTTCGTTTTCGGGATGAGTAAATTCATATTTTTCATTAATCCGCTTCCGCAATTCTCTTGCCCAATTAATTAATTTATCGGCAGTATAAAAATCAATGCCCTTAAAGTTTTTTGTACATCTACAATGGCATAAAAATTTCCGCCATAACTAACATCAATAATTAATTCGCCTAAATCGGGGCAATTAACAGTAAGTTCTATTGCTGCCAGATAAGATGAAATGTTAGTAAGTTTTACAGACGAAACTTTAGTACCGCTTTTTTTATATTCTACAAAAACTAATCCGGCAGGCGTTTCCATTTTTACAACACCATCTAGCTTAGGTTTAATTAATCCTTCTTCAATGGCAATGGTTATGGTGCCAATGGTTCCGTGGCCACACATGGGCAGGCAACCGCTGGTTTCAATAAATAAAACGGATACATCATTTTGTGCATCATGCGGTGCATATAAAATGCTGCCGCTCATCATATCGTGGCCTCTGGGTTCGTACATTAATCCCCGGCGAATCCAATCGTATTCGGCCAAAAAGTGCTGTCTTTTTTCGCTCATATTTTTACCTTGTAAAACCGGGCCGCCATGTTTTACCAACCTTACCGGATTGCCGCATGTATGAGCATCTATACAATGAAATATTTGTTTCATAATAATCAGTAAATTTAATGCATGGAATCGTACGGAAAAATTTTATTGATTGCAATGCCTGCTTTTTTAGTGCTGGTATTAATTGAAAAATGGTATGGATGGAAAAAAGGATTTGATACACTGCGAAATATGGATACCATTAGCAGCCTTACCAGTGGTGTTACCAATGTTACGAAAGATGTGTTGAAATTAAGTATTGGCATCATCACCTATCAATTTATGCTTAATCATTTAGCTTTTTTTACTATGGAAGCTAAATGGTACACGTATGCTTTAGCGTTTGTTTTTATAGATTTTCAGGGTTATTGGGTGCATAGATGGAGCCACGCAATAAATTTATTTTGGAACAGGCATATTATTCACCACAGCAGCGAAGAGTATAATTTGGCTTGTGCTTTAAGGCAAAGTATTTCTTCTTTTTTTGAACTGTTTACTTTTTTGCTACTGCCTGCAGCATTATTGGGTGTTCCGCAAAACGTAATTGCTATTGTGGCGCCATTGCAATTATTTGCACAATTTTGGTATCATACCAGGCATATTGGCCAAATGGGTTTTTTAGAAAAAATAATTGTAACACCATCGCACCATAGAGTGCACCATGCTATGAATGCACAATACATGGACAAAAATTTTAGCCAGATATTTATTTTTTGGGATAAACTTTTTGGCACTTTTCAGCAAGAGCTAAAAGAAGTGCCAGCGGTTTATGGTATTACAAGACCGGCCAAAACATGGAACCCCATTAAAATTAACTTTCAGCATTTATGGTTATTAATAAGCGATGCATGGCATACAAAAAGCATAGCGGATAAGTTGAGAATTTGGTTTATGCCCACCGGCTGGAGGCCAAAAGATGTTGCAGATAAATATCCTGTTTATAAAGTAGATGATGTTTATCATTTTGCTAAATACGATACTAAAACTACACCGGCTTTAAATAGTTGGGCATGGTTTCAGCTTATAATGTTATTATTATTTTTATCTTACTTTTTTAGCAATATTGCCCAAATAAATGCAGTAAGTGTTTATGGTATTTATTTATATGGGCTATTTGTTTTTTTATATGTATATGCTTTAACTGAGTTGATGGATAGAAATAGTTATGCAATTGTATGGGAGTTTGTAAAAAATATTTTTGCTTTATCTATGCTTTATTATTTTGGGGATTGGTTTATTAGTGATACTTATGGAGTGATGATTAAATACATAGTATTTGGGTATATAATAATTTCATTTGCCTGCACTTATATTTTTGGAAAAAATAAAAAATGAAGATGATGTAAATAATTTTCAACTAGCTAAATAGCTGCATTTGTTAATTCGTTGTTCACTATTCTCCAAATATGTAATGGGTTTTCGTTTTTTAATTCATCGGGCAGTAAATCGTTACTCCAGTTTTGAAAACTAATTGGTCTTGCAAAACGTTTAATAGCATCGGCGCCTACACTACCAAAGCGGCTGTCGGTACTGGCAGGAAAAGGGCCGCCATGTTGCATGGCTTCACAAACTTCTACACCTGTAGGCACACCATTTAAAATTATACGGCCACAACAATTTTTGATAATATCAATTAATGACTCGTTATTTTTCAAATCAGCATTAGTTGCCATAACAGTAACGGTTAATTGCCCTTCCATGTGGCTTGCTACTTTAATCATTTCATTTTCGTCTTTGCAATTAACTATGATGGCATACGGGCCAAAAACCTCCTGATGTAAAATTGAATTTTGCAGAAAATTTTTTGCAGTTGTTGATGAAAGAATAGGAGAGATAGGTGGCAGATTATTTAAACCACTGTCGTGGTTTTCAACCGCCGAGAGGGTTTGTACATCCTTTTGTTGTAAAGCCAACTTAGCATTTTCAACAAATGCCTTAACTATACCATTATGCAAACATGAAAGCCGCATTACTATTTTTTAGTTCGATAGATAATGTGTTAGTAAATTTTATTAATCCTTCACTGTCTATCCCCACAATTATACCGGGTTTTGTACAAAATTGGCCTACACCTAAAGTAACAGCACCTGCAATAATTTTTGCAGCGGCTTCTGCATCATGCTGTAATTTTTCGGGCAATAAAAAAACAGGATTTGTACTGCCCATTTCGGCAAAAATGGGTATTGGCTCATTGCGTTGATTTGCCCAATCAAACAATTGCTTACCACCTTTGTACGAGCCTGTAAAACCTACTGCTTTGGTACAAGGATGCATTACTAACTCTTTACCTACATTAAACTCTTTTCCATAAATATGTGTAAAAATTCCTTTGGGCATATTGCATTTTTCTGCTGCAGCAAAAATCAAATCAGCAATAAACGTACTGGTTTTTTCGTGGGCAGGATGTGCTTTTACTATTACTGGGCAACCTGCAGCAAATGCACTGGCCGTATCGCCACCGGCGGTTGAATAGGCAAAAGGAAAATTACTTGCACCAAAAACTACTACAGGGCCAAGTGGAGTAAGTGTTTTACGTAAATCGGGTTTAGGAGGAGTACGTTCGTTATTTGCCGTATCAATTTTTGCATCTAACCAATTACCACGTTCACATGCATCGGCATAACTGTTTAATTGAAAAATGGTCCGGGCTTTTTCATTTCTTAATCTTGCCTCAGGCAAATTAGTTTCTGCATTTGCAATAATATACAACTCATCTCCACAGTTCTCTAATTCATTTGCAATTGTTCTCATAAAATTTGCCCGTTGGGCAAATGAATATTTTCTGTAAAATGTAAAAGCATTCCATGCTTGTTGCATGGCTTCGTCAATTTGTTCCGGTGTATTATCTGTAAACATCTTGTAGGTTAAAAATTTATAAATGTAAAATCACAATTTTGGCCTGCCGGCAATGCCATCATTAATTGTTTTTAGAATTTGTGTTCTTTCATCGCCTTCTAACATTAGTCTTGGTGCTCTTACAAATTCGCTACCAATGCCGGCTTGCGTTTCGGCTAACTTAATGTACTGCACTAACTTTGGGTGTATGTCTAATTCTAACAAAGGCATAAACCATCTGTAAATTTTTGTGGCTTCTGCAATTTTACCTTGCTTTACCAAATTATAAATTGCAACTGTTTCAGCAGGGAATGCACATACCAAACCTGCAACCCAACCATCGGCACCAAGGCAAAGTTCTTCCATAGCTAAGGTATCTACACCACATAAAATTTTTAGCCTGTCGCCAAATTTATTTTTTATTCGGGTAACGTTGGTAACATCTCTGGTGCTTTCTTTTATAGCTTGAATATTATTGCATTCAATCAGCTCTGCAAACATATCCAGCGTTACTTCAATTTTATAATCTACAGGATTATTATAAATCATTATTGGTAAATCGGTACTGTTGGCAACCGTTTTAAAATAAGTAACCGTCTCTCTATGGTCGCTTTTGTAACGCATAGGCGGCAGTATCATCAAGCCTTTAGCTCCCCATGCTTTTGCGTAAGCGGCTTGTTGCAACGCTTCTTTGGTACTGCCTTCGGCAATATTTAAAAGCACAGGAACTTTACCATTACATTTTTCTACAGCAAATTTTATTAATCTTTCTTTTTCATCTACTGTTAATACACTGGCTTCTCCTAATGTGCCACCCAGCACAATACCGTGTATGCCTGCAGCTAATTGTGCTTGGAGGTTTTTTTCAAAAAGAGGTAAATCTAATTTGTCAGTAGCTGTAAATTTTGTTGTAAGTGCAGGAAAAATACCTTGCCAAGTAATGCTCATTATGTATTCGTTTAGAGCATGTAATTTACAGAAAATTTAATACGCTTGTTATCTTTCAATTGATTTCATTAACTGCTCTTTATAGGTGGCAGATACTTCCATTTCGCTGCCATCAAGTAATGTAACAAAGCCGCCGGCACTTTTACTGTAGGCTTTCACAAAATTTATATTTACGATAAAGGAACGATGAATGCGTACAAAAAAATTTGCAAATCATTTTTTTGCTGCCATCGGTTAAAAATACATCTGTAAAATTTCCGTTGGCTTGCAGCTTCACAATATTTTCTGTTTTAATTACATCAAAACCTTGCAGTGTAGGCAAAATTATTTGTTGTTTTTCGGGTGTTAGTTTTAAGTTTTCCAATAAAATTTTGGTACGGTTAAAGTGTTCATTTTTTAAAATAGATAATTACACTTTGTTTACTGCCGCAATTAATTCGGTAATATCAATTGGTTTTAAAATATAGTATGCTGCACTTAAGTTTAATGCTTTTAACGAATATTCCGAATAAGCAGTAATGAAAATGGTTTCAAACTCTTGCGGCTGGCAAGCTTCCAATACATCAAATGCATTGCCGTAAGGCATTTCAACATCTAAAAAAACTAATTGAGGTTGTAACTCTTTAATCATAGGTACTGCTTCCTTTATGTGCTGTGCCCGGCCAATTACCTCAACAATAGGGCAGTATTTTATTAAATAATTTTCCAGCACTTCTCTGGCAATTAATTCATCGTCCACAATTACAGCTTTAATTTTCATGCGATAGTTTATTTATTAAGGGAATGTTTAATGTAACTTTTACACCATGGTTTGGCATTGCTTTATCTTCTACAACACACGTAATATTATGATGATATAATTCATTCAATATTTTTATTCTTTCCAATGTATTACTAATGCCTCTTCCTTTTTGTTTTTGCTGATTAACAGTTTTAGTTTTTTTACTTTCGGCAATACCTGCACCATTATCCTCTATTAGCACTTGCAACGTAGCACCAACTTGCGTAAAGTGTACATGTAAAAAGCCTTTATCTTCTTTGTAGCGTAACCCATGCCAAATGGCATTTTCTAAATGAGGCTGTATTAACATTCCCGGAATAAACAAATGTTCGTTGGCAAAAAGGTTGTCATCAATTTCTATCTTAAAATCAAACTTATCTGTAAAACGGCTTTTTTCTAAGTCTAAATAATTTTGCAGCAGCTCAGTTTCTTTGCTAAACAATACAAAATCATCTTTACTGTTTTCCATAACCCTACGCATTAACGTGGAAAATTTAGTAAGATACTGGTTAGCCGCCAACTCATTGTTATTGGCAATAAATTGATTGATGCTATTGAGGCTGTTAAAAATAAAATGCGGATTCATCTCCCGCCGCAATGATTGTAACGCAATTTGTTTGTTTTTTATCCTCGATTTTTTTAACAAGAAAAGAATAACGCCCATAAATGATATGAGTGTTAGTAAGGATCCTATCAACCAATAATTAAATCTGTTTTTTCGCTTTATTAAATCGTCTTTTAAAGCTTTTTCTTCTTGCAATGTTTTTAATTTCTCTTCAGTTTCCTGTATTATTTTATTGTCAACTAATGAACTGTCTTTGCCAACTAACTCAGGCAGCAACATTAAAAATTGTTTGTAAAGTGCTAAACTTAAATCTTTTTTTCCTTCAATCCTGTAAATGCTATCCAATTTTTCAATACTGCGTTTAGCTTCAAGGGTATGGCCATTTTTAATAGATATGTTGTACGATTCTTTTAATAAATCAACAGCAGTTACGGTTTCTTTTTTTTGAAGGTAGATGGTTGCCAGCTGATTGGTTTCATTGGCTTTGGTTTCGCGGCTGTTTTTTACAAACGGCTCGTTTAGCAGCTCCTTTTTTGTTTCAATGGCTTTATCAAAATCTTTATTTTGAACATACAAATCTGTTATTTTTTGATTGAATGACCTTGCTTGTAGCGGAATAGTTTTAGATACCTGATACGCATTGGAAAAATTATAAATTGCTGCACTGGGTTGGTTTGTTTGCAAACCTAAATTACCTAACTTATTGTAATTTGAAATTAACTCAACCGTGTCTTTAAATTTTAGATTGAGCGAAATATTGTCGGTCAAGTCTTTTTCTTGTGTAAAATAACTTCTGTCTTTTTGCAACCTTTTTAGATCATTGCTGTTTAAACGTATGGCGTTTGAATCACCTGTTTTCAAACTACTTTTTTCTGCCTCTTTATAATTTTTAGCAGCTTCATCTTTTTTGTTTAATTCCTCTTGCACTTTAGCCAGACCACGGCTGCTTTTAGCAATACCGTCATCATTTTTTTCCCGGGCATACAAATCTTTTGCTTTGTTATAATATTCTTCACTTTTTTTTAAATCGCCTTTATTGTAATATTCTTCGCCCAAATCGTAAAATCCTTCGGCAGCAATTTTTTCATCTTTCTTACTAAAACCTTCTTTAACCTTTTTTGAGGCTTTTTGAATTTTTTGCACACTTGGGTTACTGGAATTAGCCTGACAATAAGATTTACCTGCTCCAAACGAAGCCTGTAAAACCAATATCATAAGTGCTTTAAAAAAATATTTCTTCAACCCAATTTATTTTAAAAACAAAGTAACAGCATTTGTAATTAAATCTATTCTATTTCACCAAGCCAAAGCTTTATTTCACCAAGTGAGGTATAAAATTAGTTTTTACCAAAGCTACTTTCACTGTATAAAGTAATTAATTATGAAAAATATAACTATTGTATTGCTGCTGTTTATCACAGTATCTGGCAATGCACAACTTCAAAAAGACGATTTGTATTCGCCCTTTAACGAAACTTCTAAATCGGTAAAACAAGGCTATTCAGCTCAACACAAAAAAGTGAAATTATATTACATAAAGGCAAAGCCTTCACTGGCACAGGCTTACAAAGGAATGGGAACGTATTTGTCTTTAGAAAAAGCATTTGAAGCTAACAAAGTTAAAGTTGAAGAACTTTCAAATGGTGGTACAGTTAACACCTTGTCTTTTTCCAATCTTTCAAAAGATACCATTATTATTGGCATGGGAGATATTGTAAAAGGAGGCAAGCAGGATAGGGTAGTGGAAAAAGACACATTACTTTATCCAAATCAAAAAATGCAGTTGCCGGTTTATTGTGTGGAGCATGGCAGATGGAGCGGAGGAAATGTTAGCAACCGCAATAATGCCGGAGTTAATGGGGCAACATATAATTATAACAGCTCGGCAGCATTTACCACTTACCACAGCCAAATAAATAATAAAGTACGTAAGAGTATTGTAAAAGAAAAAAGCCAAAGCCAGGTATGGAATAAAGTAGCTGAAATAAATACAGTTAATGGTACCAACACCAGCACAGGCACTTATACAGCAGTTACACAAAATACACAATACAATAGTGATGTTAAAGAATATATTGCCAGTTTTGAAAATGAAATAAAGGCAGACTCTACCATTGTTGGTTTGGTAGCCGTAACCGGCGATAAAATTATTGGTTGCGATATTTACGGCACACCAAAATTATTTAAAGCTAATGCTCATAATCTTTTAAACTCTTATGTTTCTGAAGCCTTACAAGACGGAAAAGATGTAACCATTGCCGACGAAGAAGTATATAACTACTTGAATAAATTATTGGATGATGAAGAAAAGCAGGACACTTATTTAAAAGACAATGGCCGTAGCCTTAAAGTAAATGGTAAAAAAATTAAAATAACGGCATTTGATAAATAATCTTATAACATTTTAAAATATTGATCATGAAAAAAATAAAATTCTCTTTTGCAATAATTATTTGCTTGTGCTCTTTTGTAGCTATGGCAACAACCGTTTATTTTACTAAGGCTTTGGTTGATTTCGACGCTTTTGAAAAACTTACTGCTGAAGTTAAAAATCACCGGAAAGACAGATTGATAAATGTGGATGAATTTATAAAAATGAGTAAAGAAAAAGGAACAATTATTTTAGACACTCGTAGTGATGCTATGTATAAAGGGAAGCATGTTAAAGGCGCCATACATTTAGATTTTACAGACTTTACAGCCGCTAATTTGTCTCAATTAATTCCGAATAATACTACACGAATTTTAATTTACTGTAATAATAATTTTGATGATAAGCCGCTTTTTGCAAGGCAGACAGATTATTTTGTTACAAAAGCTGCCCGGCCAACTGTAAAATTTAAAAATCAACAATTGACTGCACTTACCGCTAAAAGCCGGCTAACATTGGCACTAAATATTCCTACATATATTAACTTATACGGGTACGGCTATAAAAATGTATATGAGCTTAACGAATTAGTAAGCACTGCTTTTGATAAACGAATTGAGTTTGAAGGAACGGCGGTTGTAAAACCATAATATTGGGGTATAACCAGAAGGTTTGAGTAACTTAAAAAGCCTTTCGAGCAATCGAAAGGCTTTAGTTTTATACGAATCTACCAGTATACGTAGTTAGATTCGATCTGCGTTATCGGTTTTATTGCATAAATCCATTTTTTGAATTATGACGTGATGTTGTTGAATATTAAAACACTCAATAGTAGTAAAAAGGGCTAACAGTTTTTGTTAGCCCTTTTCAAATAGTTATTATTTCACCAACACTTCGCCGGTTGCTAATTTTTTACCATCGGCATTTCTTACTACTACATAATAAACACCAGCTCCATGATTACGTAAATCAATAGAGTGATTTTGCCATGGTTGGGTTACATCAAATATTTTGTTGTAAACCATTTTGCCAAGGCTGCTGTATATGGTAATACCTTGTTTAATAGATGCACCACCCGGATTATAATAAGCTACTTTAAATTTACCATTATTAGGTGTGGGGTAAATAAATAGTTTACTACTTGCTGAGTCTCTTATTACAATACTTGCAGGCAATGAAATACAGCCTGCAGCGCTTGTACCAACAACAGTATAAGTACCTAAATTATTAACATCCACAACTCTTGTATTATTGCCACTATTATTTATAGAGCTTCCGTTAAGCGACCATATAGTTGTAAAGGCAGATGCAGGGCTTATTGCAGCAGAAATAGTAGTTGTATAACCGGGCAATAAACTTGTATATGGAGCTGCTGTTAAACTAAGTACAGGGAATGGATTTACTGTAATTGTATTAGCAATACTATCTGTACAGCCATTAGCATTGGTGTATTTGTAACGCAAGGTAAATGTACCAACACCTGCGGCAGATGCATTAAAGTTTGTACCAGTAACACCCGGTCCATAATAGGTGCCACCTGCAGGTAATCCTCCCGTTAAGGCATATGTTGTTGCATTTGCACACTGGTTAGCCAAAGCATTTGGCCAGGTAACAACAGGTAATGTATTTACCGTAAGTATAGCAGCATTTGAAGGTGCTGTAGCCGAGCAGGTAACATTATTGGTTAATACTCTGTAACGGTTATTGTTTAAACTAACAGTTGCACCTGTAATGTTTAATGTTGCAGTTGTAGTACCTGTATATGGTGCTGCTGCAGGTACATTAGACCAGTTAGCACCGCCATCTGTACTCAATTGCCATTGATAAGTAATTGTTTGACTGCTTGCAGCCGTTACACTAAAGCTTGTATTTAAAGTAGCGCAAACTGTTGCATTAACAGGTTGTGCTGTAATACTTACAGGATTTATTACTGTTAATGTTGCAGCACCGGAATTTACGGCAGGTGTACAAGTACCACTTAATACACATCTGTATTGATAGGTATTAATACTTGCAGGTGCAGCAGTAACATTTAAAGTAGCGGTTGTAACACCACTGTAAGGTGCACCATTAGTTAAATTAGCCCAGCTACCTCCACCATTTGTACTTACTTGCCATTGATACGTTAAACCAGTGCCTGTACCGGCAGCGGTAAAGCTTGTATTGCTGTTTAAGCAAATGGTTTGGCTTGCAGGGCTGCTTGTTAATACAGGTAAAGTATTAACTGTAAGTATTGCACCATTACTAATGCCAGGTGTTGTACATGTACTGTTGGTTAATAAACAACGGTATCTGTAATTGTTCATTGTAAAGGTTACAGGGTTAACACTTAATGTAGCAGTAGCAACGCCACTGTATGGTGCAGTATTGGAAAGGTTACTGTAATTAGCACCACCATCTGTACTTACTTGCCATTGATAAATTACACCTGTTCCAGAACCGGCAGTTGTAAAGCTTGTGGCTGCATTTTCACAAACGGTAGAGTTATTAGGTTGAGTAGTAACGGTAACAGAAGTTACAATGGTCAACAAGCCACAGTTTGAGGTTACCGAAGGAGAACAAGTGCCGGTTACCACACATTGGTAGCCGTAATTATTCATTCCTGCTGTAGCGCCTGTTATTGTTAATGTGGCTGTATTTACACCGGAGTAAGGTGCAGCATTTACAATATTTGTCCACGGACCGGCGCAACCATTCGTACTAACCTGCCATTGATAGCCAAGGCCGGTACCCGTAGCGTTTACACTAAATGTAGTATTGCTTGTAGCACAAATTACAGCGTTATTAGGCTGAGCAGTAATTGCCGGAGCTGTATTAACAGTTAATAAAGCGCTATTAGAGTTTGAACTACCACATTGGGTAGATGCTACACAACGGTATAAGTATCCGTTTAAAGTAGCTGTAGCTCCTGTTATAGTTAAAGTTGCAGTAGTAGTTCCTGTGTAAGGGGCAGCTGCTGGTACATTACTCCAGTTAGTACCGCCATCTGTGCTAAACTGCCATTGAAAAGCAGTAGCTGTTGCAGCCGCAATGGTATAAGATGCGTTGGCACCACTACAAATTGTTTGTGCAACCGGCTGGGTTGTAATGGAAGGGCCGGCTGTAGGTGTAATGGTATATGTTAATGTACGTACAACATTAGCAGCACCTGTGGCAGAGGCTGTTACAGTAATTGGGTAACTACCCGGAGCCAGCGTATTTGTATTATTTAAGGTTACAGTTGTAGGATTGCCAGCAGTTACCGTTGTTGGGCTAAAGCTAACAGTTGTACCACCCGGGTTACCCGTAGCTACAAAGCTAATTGGATTGGTAAAAGTACCAATTTGGCTGGTAGTTAAGCTAATAGCCATACTGGCAGGTGCAGGGCAAGCAACAGAAACCGGAGCAGGTGTACCTAAATCAAAACCGTTAGACACGGCAGTAATATTAAAGTTTGCATTAGATATATCAAAAAAGATATTACCCACTGCTTCTATTTTAACCCTTGCAGTAGTGGTTGCAGGCACGGTTGGAATAGTTAAAGCTTCGCTGCCATCGTTTGGTGTGCTGGCAACTATTACGGTTGGATAGGTTAAACCACCATCTGTAGATAATGAGATTTTTACATTAGCACAGCTAATTGGTGCATTTTCGGTACCTACTGTGTTCCATGTAATGGTTTGTGTAGAGCCTGCTGGGTAGCTTTCGCCACCATTAGGTACAGTAACAGCAAAAGGACCTGACGTGGCAATAACGTTTACTTGGAATGGGGTAGAAGATTGACAACCACCTGATCCACTCGATGCAACACCACCTCCATTAGGTTTATTATCCCTAACTGTAAATTTAAATGTCATTGCTCTCGAAACGGGTGACAAAGTTTCTCCCTTTAATCCACCCATTGCAGATGCTGGTGACGCTGGGTATCCAGCTAATATTACTGCAATATCAGGGAACGTTCTGCTTCCAGTTGTTTTTGGTATTCTTGATTTGAATAAAGGAACTGTATTGCCTGCTGGAGATGTAGCACCTGCATTCCAGGTTACCGCACCAGAAAAATCCCATTGTTCCCAACAATAGGTGAGAGGGTCTCCATCAGGGTCAGTTGCAGTGCCTGATAATGTAAAAGGAGTACTTATGGGGATGTTAGCTCCATTATTAGACAAAGTACCCACAACAGGGATTTGATTTGCAGTTGGTGTAATTACTCCACATGTATTACCATTTCCTACCAAAACAAAATCGCTTATTTCATCAAAGCTTTTTCCGTGAAAAAAAGGATCACTATTCGGTTGAATATTTTCGGCTCCGCAAATACCGGCATAGGCTTGTATAGTTGTACCACTCCCTACTTCTAATTTTGTAGAGTTGGGTGAAGAACCGCAACCTGCCATTGTATGATTTCCTCCAAATTGATGTCCCATCTCATGTGCAACATAATCAATATCATAAGCATCGCCTGTTGGGCTAGGGCTTCCCGTAATTCCTCTTGCTTTAGAGCCTCCACAAGGAGATTGTAATTGAGCTAAGCCTCCACCACCGGTACTAAACGTATGGCCGATGTCGTAATTGGCAGTACCTATAAAATTATCACAAACTGTTTGGCTTTCGTTTATTAAAACATTTGCATTGTTATTGCCAGTGAATGGGTCGGTAGCTGCATTTAAAAATTCAACATTTCCGTTTGTTGCAACTAATGTCATGCTAACTGCAACTTCACTTCTATAAACACCTACAACTCTGTTTACAGATGTAACAATAGCATTGTGTAAAATAGTAGCATTTGTACCGGCACTAATACCGGGGGCTTGAGCATACTCTCCAGTGCAAGCTACGGCTAAACGATATGTACGTAACTCTGTACCTCTACAGGCTGCTGCAGTAAAATTATTTGTTGTTGGTGTGTAATCAGGAACGCCGCAAGTCCAGTTAGTTCCTTTTGGAGCTAAGTCTTTTCTGTAATAAGATATATAATTATCAACATCACCAACAGCATAAGGGTCAATATAATAAGTTCCATTAACCGTTAATACCTGTGCATGAAAACCTCTTGGCCCATAGTCAAATCTAATTGATGCAAAAGGGTCGTCAATTCCTTGGCCTGCAAAGGTTTTTATGCTTGGAAATTTAGCTTCTAAGCCAGGTTCTTGAATACTACTTTCCCACACATTAAATTTTGCAACAGTACCATTGGGCATTGGGATTGCTAAGATTGGAGTTTGCCTATAATTATTCAGTACGTCTTTTTCTGAAGGTAGCGACCATAAAAAAGATTTTATACCAACATAATCCAAACCAATAGTTTGAAACTTATTAGGGATAATTACTCTTTTGTTACCATTTAATTGAATTGCATTTTCGCTTTTGTTTAAAAAGAAATTTTGTTGTGCAATTGATGAAAAAGAACAAGCTAAGGCTATAATTAAGCCCAAGCTAATTTTGTAAACTTTTCTCATAAAAAATAAATTGAAGATTTTGGTTGTAAATGTATTGATTTTTTAAGGGTTTAAACACAAAAAAGCCCAAAAGATAAAATTTTTCCTTTGGGCGTATAAAAAGCATTAAAAATGTGTTATTTAGTTAACCAAATGCTTACGCTGCATAGTATAAAGCACTACAAAAAGTGCAGGAATACCCACACCAAATATTACACTCCAAACACTGGTATATTGTGCGGTGCCCATAATTAATAAACCTGCAATTAAAGGGGCTATTTCGCCGGCTACATAAATCCAATAACCATCTTTTTTTCTTTTACGCATCCATAAAGCTCCTAAAAAGCATAAGGCAATGCATATAATACCCACTATCATCATTGGTACCATGTGCTGCTTACTTAATTCAATGGCCGCTTTACTTTTTTCCATATCCGCCAATTGCTTTGGTGTTAACTCTGCCCCGGAAGATGTAGCTTTTTCTATCATACTTAACGAAAATTTCAAAATCATTGGAGTAAATAATGTAAATAAACCAAAAATGGAGCATCCAACTATTGTTAAAACGGTTAGCACATTTAACCCGGATGGTAATTTTTGTTTTTCTTGCCCTGCAAAATCTAAATGCTCGGCAGATGTGTTATTGGTAGTCATAAAAAATATTTGTAAAAATGTAAAATAAATTGAAGCCTAAGATACAAAAAGTAAATAGTATTAAAACAGTTACTTGTGTTTTAGTTTAAGATGGTCTAAAAAGTAAACAATTTTTAGCGTAATCTCGTTGCTGTGTGGGTTGTCAATAGATTTACCTAGGTTTTTTAGATAGGTTCTATTGCTATATGGATTTAGTTTTACATTATTGCCTAAAGCATTTTTCCAGCCTAATGTTATGCGGCTGCCAAGTAAAAAATCCCAGGTATAAAACAAATCAACGTTAAAAGTATTAAAGTTTAAATTTTGGTTTTGTAGAAAAGTGGTTTCTGTCCAATAGCCATCATTTTTTAAATTGTAAAAATTGGTATTATTAAGCAACGACCAATTATGGCGCATAATTACAGATAAATTCATACGTGGGGTAAAACTATACTGTGCACTTAAAAGAGTGAAATTTTTCTTTACATCTCTCCGGGCAATTAACGGTTTGTTTGTAATAACACTATCGTTAATAAATGCCCAGCCCCAATTGCCTTTATCTTGTTCAATTGCTATATTGGTAGATAGTTGAAATTTATTGCTAAACCTATATCTGAGGCCCAAAGCTCCATTCCAGTAAGGATCATTTGGTAGTGGCGATTCTGCCCCGCCAATGGAGTAGCTAAAGTATAATTTTTTTCGGCTATCGGAGCTGCCATTTATTGCTAAATAATAATAAGGCGCTCTTTTTAAAAATGTGCGGTATAAGTATCAGTATTTACAAAATAATCGTTATACCAAAATGGCTTTGTGTTAAATGCAAAACGGATATCCCAAAAATTTTTAAACAAATAAAATGCATTTGCCGCAACCTCAAAACTACTCCAAACAAAAGGTTTGTACAAATAAGCGTTATACAAATTAATGCTATAGCTATGGTTAATAAAATGTCTGGTAGGGTTAGTATAAATATAGCTTAAAGAGCCAAAATAATCAATTGCATTCGTGTTTTGCAGGTATCCTAAATCGTTAGGGTCGTACTTATCACTTTCTATATTGATGCCTGCATTGTATTGCCATGCGCCACTTATTTTTCCAAAACTTGTATTGGCTTTTACACCATTTTTTTTAAGGTGGTTACCCCACACACTGCTGTACTTTGTTGCAATAAAAAAATTGTATTTCTTGTTTTTGTCAAATAAAGAAAAATCAATGCTGCTTACATTGGCATTTCGGCTATTTCCTTTACGTAAAACATTGGTGTTGGTAAAACTTAAGTACGATCGGTTTTTAAAAGCCTGATCAAAAACTATAATGTTGTAGTTGGTTAACGGCTCGGTTAAAATGCTGGAATCTGTTGCAGTATTTAAGTTGGTAACATTGGCGTACATTGGCTTAGTTACAGCATTAAAAAAGCCAATACCCAAATTGTTTTTAGTACGGCCGCTAAGCTTAGTGGCATTATACAAACGGGTAATGCCCGGGTTTTTATTTATTTTATAATTTGCATTGTTTCCGTAGTTATTGAGTATTGCTGAAGTGCCTGCCGGCATTGACCCTATACGCCTTGAGTAAAATAAACCTGCTTTATTAAACAACTCTGTTCCTTCGGTAAAAAAAGGCCTGTATTCATCAAACTTTACTTCAAAAGGTGTTAAATTTAAATATACATTATCGCTTTGTACTTGTGCAAAGTCGGGTATTAAGGTCATATCTAAAGTAAAGCTTTCGTTTATGCCATACTTTACATCCATACCACCACTTTTTAAATATTCTGTTACACTTCCTTTATCCGTTGGCGATACCCTAATACCACCCGATAAATAAGGTGAAAAAGAAAGCCGTAGCGGAGGGCTAATATCTTTTAAATTATTCCAATTGCCCCATTGGTTTACATCGCCGGAAATATTAGGATTTACCGGACTCCAAATGCTGTTTTCATTTTCTTTTCTGATAAAACGGGCAAAATTTAATCCCCAGTTTTGAAGTTTATTTTTGGAGAAACGAATGGCACTAAACGGAATTTTTATTTCGGCAACCCATCCATCTTTTTTAATACTTACTTTACTTTCCCAAACGGCATCCCAATTGGCATCGTACATAGTGCCACCGTTAGACAGTTTAGCATCTGCCTGCACACCTGCAGAGCTTACCCTAAAAACAAATGCGTTTTGCCTGTCTTTATAGGTATCAAACCCAACGGTAAAAATATCAACATCTTGTCGGTCTATTTTATCTCGTTCGGTTAATTGTTTACCTATAGTTTCTGGATTACCATATAAATAAGCGCCTACATATACGGCATAATTGTCGTAGGTTATTTTAACTTCAGATTTATGGGAAGAGGTTTTACCAAAAGTTGGATGCGATATAATAAAATCTGTTGCTGGAGGTAAAATATTCCAAATTTCGTCCGTTAAATTTCCATCTATAATTACAGGCTTATCTGTTTTTGTGGCATCAAGATTCTTTACCTGGCCATAGGTACTTAACGAAAATAAAAACGTAGCAAGGAATAGTATGATTTTATCGATAGAGGGCATTAATACGGCGGCAAATATAATATATTAATGCCTGTTAAAATACGTGTTTATTTACTGCGTATTTTTACTAAGCACTTCTACGCATTAATTCTTTTTTTATAAATGCCAGCTCTTTACCAGTTTGTCCTGCAACAGAGCTGTTTTCCTGTGCCCTTCTCATTAAGTAAGGGATAACATCTTTTATTGGGCCAAAGGGTAAATATTTACTTACCGAACATCCTGCTTTAGCCAAATTAAAAGTAATATTATCGCTCATGCCATACAGCTGCGAAAAATGGATATGCTTATGCGTTAGTTCAATGTTGTTTTTTTGCATTAACTCTACCGTATATTCATTGCTGTATTCGTTATGCGACGCAACAATTAATGAAATTTTATCAATATGATTTACACAAAATTCCACTGCACTGTTATAGTCGTTATCGCAGGATTGTTTATCGGGTTGTATAGGAGATGGGTAATTAAGCTCGGCAGCCCTGTTTCTTTCTTTTTCCATGTATGCACCTCTTACCAATTTTGCACCAAGTATAAATCCTCTTTCTAAGGCCGCTTCATAACTGGCTTTTAAAAATGCAAGTCTATCGTGCCTGTACAGTTGCAAGGTATTATAAACAATAGCACTTTTTTTATTGAATGTGTCCATCATCAGCATTGTTAACGCATCCACAGGATCTTGTATCCACGAGTCTTCTGCGTCAATTAATACACCAATATTTTTTTCTGCACCAGCTTCACAAATTTTTAATAAACGTAAACGAACGGCATGCCATTCTTTTTTTTCGGCATCGGTTAAATTTTCTACAGCGGTTAAATATTTTTTCATTAATGTGCCATTCAGTTTTTGCATGGCAGCATCTATTTTTTCGAGTAAAGCAAATCGGGCTATACCGGTAACCTTTACACTCATAAACGGAATATTATTTTGTGTACCGGCATAGTTAATAACCTTTATAAACTCAGTGGTAGCATGTTCAAATCCTTCTTCGCCATCATCGCCACCTTCTACACCATAATCTAAAATTACTTTTACATGATATTCTTGTAATTTTTTTGCAACAGGTGCAGTTTCTTCCAGTGTTTCGCCACCAACAAATTGTTTAAATATTGTTTTGCGAATAATTGTTTTGGTAAAAGGGAGATGCCATTTGATGGCAGTTGGCGTAATTTTTAAACCTAAATTTACCAACCAGGGTTTCCCCATTGCGCCAAAAAGGAAATCGGCTTTTTTTAATTCTTCATTAGATTTATAGGCAAAAGCAATCTGTGTATTTTCGAAGGAGAGAAAATCGTTATTTGTGCTCATATGTTTGCAATTCGTTTTACAAAATTCGATTATTGAGAACGAATCACCAAATAATACTAATTCGATTTAAAAACAGTTTAATTGGTTTAGTGAATGCCGGAAATAATAACATGGAACGAAAGAAATAATATCCTTTTATTGTTTAATCAGTATAAAACACAAACCCATTCAGTTGGCTAAATGTATATTTGCAAAAAAAGCTGTATGGAAAAAAAGCCAAGCGAATCTTTAGTGGTTATGACGGAACTGGTGTTGCCCAATGATACCAATACGTTTGGGAATTTAATGGGAGGAAGGCTTATGTATTGGATGGATATTGCTGCGGCACTTTCTGCCATGAAACATTGCAGTGCACCTGTAGTTACGGCATCTGTAGATAATATTTCGTTTGAAAGCCCAATCAAATTGGGAAATGTGGTACATATTGAAGCCAAAGTTACCAGAGCGTTTAACAGTAGTATGGAAGTACATTTGAAAGTGTGGGGTGAAGATGCAATACAACAATATAGGTATGAAAGCAACGAGGCATATTACACATTTGTTTCGTTAGATCCTAACGGAAAACCACGAAAAGTACATGAATTAATTCCGGAAAGTGAAGATGAAAAGAGGTTATTTGATGGTGCTTTGCGTCGCAGGCAAATACGATTAATTTTAGGCGGTAAAATGAAACCTCAGGATGCGTCTGAATTAAAAGCCTTATTTATAACTGAGTAGTGTTATGTGTTTTTGGGAAAGGGCATAAATTTTTTGCTTTGCTCGATAGCATCCATAATTTGTTCTAAAATAATTTCATTGCTATCATTGTAATTAATATCAAGTGGTTCTTTAAAAGTAACCGATAAAAGTGTTCCCTTTTTCTTAAATTTTAATCCTTTTTTATTAAATGCTCTCCAAAACCCGTTTATCACAACTGGCACTACTATAGGCTTGTTTTATTATAAATGCAGTGCCTTTACGCCCCGGAGCAAAGGGTTTGGTTGTACCCTGCGGAAAAGTAATAACCCAATTTCTTTCTAGCGCCCTTGTAATGTTTCTGGTATCGGCAGGGTCAAGTCCTCTTCTGATTTCTGTACCTTCTTTTCGCCATGTACGCTTTACTGTTATGGCTCCGGCAAGTGTAAATAATTTACTAATCCAGTTACTTTTCATCGTTTCTTCTGCAGCAACATATTTTACCCTAATAAAGGGCCACAGCAAATAATAAGGAATGCCTAATTTGTTTTTCTTTCGCCAACTTACAGCACAAAAAATATGAAGAAATGTAATTACATCTGCAAAATAGGTTTGATGATTGCTTACAAATAGTACATTGTTTTTGGGTAGTTTTTGTAAACGTTCCATGCCGGTTACCTGCAATTTATTTATTATAGCCAATCCGGGGTACGACAAAAGCCCAACTATAAAGTAAATAAATCCTTTAACAGCTCTTGATTCTTTTAAATAGGTTGTAATCTTACTTAATATGTCTTTGCTTTTGGACATTTTAGACTCATTTTGGCAATCATCAAAGATAATATATCATGCTTTTGGACCGTACATAATAATAAATGCTCCAGTTTAATCAAAATCAATGCCTTTGCCGTGATATAAAATAAAGCCGATATTTTTTTTCTAAAATTTCATAACATTAAGTTAAAGTTATTATCTTTATAGCTGTAATGCCTTTTTTGATGAGATGAACTCATGCATTAAGGTATTGCAACAAACTAAAACTTTCAATTATGCAAAAAACAACTACTTCAAACATGCTTAAAGGGTTTTTGTTTAAAATGGTGCCTATGGTGCTTATTTTAAACATTTTCTTTTTGGTTACGTCTGCACAGCAACAAAAAGGCGAAGCAGTAGTAACTCAAGGGAAATTAAATCGGGTTTCGACTCAAATTTCAGAACCTACAGATGTGCCTGCAATAAATCAGGCTTATCAAAATAGTATTCCTAAAAAAGGAACTGCCGTGCAGGCTCCAGTTAGAAGACTAGGGACTGCTACTTCAAGCAGTAGCCATGGTTTTACAAATGCTAATGGAGTTGGAGCTAGAACATCAAACCAACCTACAAGCAATTTTGTGGAGGATGTTTGTACGTTTAGTGGTGGTTTAGTAACAGGTGATGGTGTTTTAGCTACTGGCCGTCCTTTTCGTAGTGGTATAGCATCAACTTGTGCTACTCCAACTACTTGTGGTACGCCAAATGCTACTACCGGTGCTTTATTTGATACCATTCGTATGCAAAACCTAACATGTGCATCACAGTGTGTTAGTGTTAATTATATAGCTAATGCTGGCGGTGGAGATGTTTTTGTTTCTGCATACTTAGGTAGCTTTAACCAAACAGCTTTATGTACTAATCGTATTGCAGATGGAGGCTCAAGTTCTTTATCTGGAGGTACAGCTGTTACGTTTTCATTTAACTTAGCTGCTAACGCTACAGTAATATTTTTAATTAATGGAGCTACTGGAGGAACACAATGTCCTTCATATACAATGACGGTTACAGGGCTTAATTGCTCTGCTCCACCTCCTTGCCAGGCTCCAACTTCTTCGGTTTTAAGTCAAGTGCTTTTACCTGGTGCTCCTATAACAGTGTTTAGCCAAAATTTTGACGGCACAATACCACCTGCAGGTTGGCCTGTTCAAAATTTAAGTAGCCCTTTAGGTACAACAGGGTGGTTCCAAAACCCAACTCCTTTCCCTCCACATGGTGGTGCAGGCTATGCAGCTGCCAACTTTAATAATACAGGTAATGTTGGTACGATTAGCAACTGGATGTTTACCCCAACTGCCACTTTAAAAAATGGCGATATATTTACTTTCTGGACAAGAACAACCAACGGGGCATTTCCGGATAGGCTTCAAGTAAGAATGAGTACTAACGGCGCAAGTGTTAATGTTGGTGCGTCTGCTACAAGTTTTGGGGATTTTACTACAGTTTTACATGATATTAATCCAACATACACAGCAACGGGTTATCCTACTGCATGGACACAATTTACTTCTACATTATCTGGTTTGCCAGCTGGTGGTATATCTGGCCGCTTGGCGTTTAGATATTTTGTTGAAAATGCTGGCTTATTAGGTACTAACTCTGATTTTATTGGTATTGATGATGTTTCTTATACCACATCTGGCATTACTACCCCAACAACTTGTACGGGTAGTACGGCTAATTTAAAAGTTGATATTACTGGAGGCATAGGCCCTTATACAGTTGTAATAAACACTGTTCCTGCAACAACTCCTATTACTGTAAATAACTATAATAGTGGCGAGAATATTCCTGTAACGCCTGCTGTTACTACGCAATACACACTAACATCTGTTGCATCAAGTGCATGTTGTATTGGTACCGGTAATAGTGGCACACCTACAATTGTAGTTTCACCTACAACTGTTTTGCCTATTAATGTTACAGCATTGCCAACTACTGCGGTATGTTTAGGCGATGGTGTTTTAATGACTGTTACAAATGGTGTGCCTATTACTCCACTTAATTTATCACAAACTACTGGTCTCACAGTTGTTACCGGAAACTCAGTGTCTTGTAACGCAGGTGGTTTGCATACAGATAATAGTTATTGGAGAGTTTATGACTTAGCTCCTCAGAGTATTCCTTTCCCAACTTACTCAATTAATAGTGTAAGGTTTGGTGTAGAATTATCTAACGCAGCTGGTACAGGTACAACTCAACCCGTAACCGTACGTTTATATACACAAACTGGTGCTGCTTTCCCGGGTGGTACTCGTACATTAGTTGGCACACAAACATTTAATGTGCCTGATATGACGTTGACTACCTTTAATGCAGTGTTTACGGCACCTGTTGTAGTAGCAAGTAATGCAACTGTAGTTGTAGAGGTATTTACGCCAAGTGGGCAAGTTGCTGGTCATAGCTTCTTTTTAGGAAGTAATGCTTTACCAGAAACAGGACCAATGTATATTAATGCTGCCGCTTGCGGTATAGCAAACCCGGTTACCATTGCAAGCGTAGGCTTTCCTAACATGCATGGTATCATTAATTTAGAAGGTCAATATGGCGGAGGTGCTACAAATCCGGTTGGATGGACTTTCTTATGGAGCCCAACAGCTGGTTTAAGCAATCCTACCAGCAATCCGGTAGCGGCATCACCAATGGTTACTACATTAGATACTGTGGTTGGTACTGCACCAAATGGCTGTAATACATCTGCTACTTACAGAGTTGTTGTTAACCAACCACCTGCTGTAACTACAAATCCTATAGATGTAACAACATGCGATAAAACAAGTGCAAGCTTCAGTGTGGTAGCTACTGGTACTGGCCCATTAACTTACCAATGGCAAGAGCAAGTTGGTGGTGTTGGAGCTTGGAATAACTTAGCTAATATACCTCCTTACAATAATGCTAATACGGCAACATTAACTATAAATCCTGCAGGAGCTGTTTTGAACGGAAACAGATACCGTTGTATTGTTACAGGTATTTGTAATCCTGCGTTTACATCTAATTCTGCAAAACTAACAGTTAATAGTCTTCCTGTATTACCAATTACACCAGTTGGCCCCGTATGTGGTGGCGTTGCCGGTATCAATGGTACTCAACTAACCGTAGGTTCCGCTGTACCTCCTGTTCCGGGAAGTCAACCATTTACATCTGGTACTATTAATGTTGCAATTCCTGAGGGTGATTTCCCTACAAGGCCTGCAACTGCTGCTACCAATGTAATTGCTGTTTCTGGTATACCTGCAAATGCTACAATTACAGGTGTTTCTGCAAGATTGAATGCAACACATGGTTATGTTAATGATATTGTGGCGGTGTTAAAATCACCATCAGGTGCAGTTATTAACATCGATGCCTTGGGTGGATATCAAAATAACGCTGGTGCCAACTATGTAAATACTACATTTAGTTCTGCTGGTGTTAACTCTATTTCTACAGGTACAGCACCATTTAGTAATACTTGGAAAATGGACGCTGCAGGTGTTACATTTACAGCCTTTGGCTTTACATTATCTGGTGGTCCAGTGGGCTTTGACCCAACAACAACCAGTACTACAGGATTTGTTGGTGCATTAAACCCTACGAATGTTAACGGAAACTGGACATTAGCAGCTTATGATGCAGGTGCACCAGATGTTGGTAGCTTAACTAAGTGGGATTTAATTATTGATTATACAACTCCAGGTACAGGTTCAGGAGCTACTTTAAGCTATGTATGGTCTCCTGCAGCTGGTTTATATACCAATTCTACAGCTACACTTCCATATACTGGTCAGGACTTGGCTACTGTATATGCAGCACCAACTACCTATACAACTTATACAGTAACGGGCACAAATACATCAACTGGTTGTGTTAACTCAAACAGTGTAATTGTAAACTATACGCCGCCTGCTCCTAATGTAGTTCCTAATCCGGTAACTATGTGTTTAGGCGATGCTGCTGTACGTTTAACAAGTTCATCTTCTGCAAATACAACATTGAGCTTTACATCGGGTACTATCAGTGTTCCAATTTTAGATAATATTCCGGCTGGTTCTGTTACTCCTCCAATTGTAGTTTCTGGCATACCTGCCAATGCAGCAATTACCGGTATGAAAGTAACAGTAAATGGTACACATACTTGGCTAGGAGATGTAGTAATGGTATTAAAAGCTCCAAATAATAATGTACTTAATTTAGATTACTATTTAGGAAATACAGGTGCCGGACCTACAACCACTTTTGTAAATACAGCATTTAGCTCAGCCTCAAGTACAACAATAGGCACAGCGAGTCCATTTACAGGTACCTTTAAAGCTGATGGAGTAGTAGTTCCAACAGCTTCGGTTAGTGGCCCAACTGGCCCTACAGGTATGTTACCAACTACAGGTATGACAGGCTTTGGCCCATTAATGGCATCATTAGGTGCAGGTGCAGCTAATGGAAACTATGTATTAGGTTTAAGAGATGCTTTTGGTGGCGATGCCGGTACATTAACTAAGTGGGATTTAGAAATTACATATACGGTTGGTGTTCTAGCTACGCCTGCTACCTGGAGCCCTGCAGGAGGTTTATACATTAATGCAGGAGCAACGCTTCCATACACTGGCGATCAAAGAGATACAGTTTGGGCAAAACCAACTACAATAGGCGCTAATAATTATGATGTAACTGTAAATAGTATTCCTACACCAGATCCGGTTAATGCTGCTCCTATAGTAATTCCATCATCTGGTAATGGAACACCTTATCCTTCAGTTATTTCTGTGGCTAATTATGCTACAACAGGTGTTTCTGTTCAAAGTGTAAAATTAAACGGTGTTACACATACATGGGGAGATGATATAGACATTTTATTACAATCGCCTACTGGCCAAAATGTAGTATTAATGTCGGATGTTGGTGGTACAGTTGCGGTTCCAAATGCTACTTATACATTTAGCGATGCTGGTCCTGCAATGAATGCAACAGCAGCTAACCCAAGTGGTACTTATAAACCAACAAATAATGGTGCTACTGATAACTGGCCAGCTCCTGGTCCCGGATCAATCACTCAAGCAACACCTACTTTAGCTTCATTTGGCAACACTGCCAATGTTAACGGAGATTGGAAATTGTTTGTAGTTGACGATGTGGCAGGAGATCAAGGTTCAATAACAGGTGGTTGGAGTATTAATTTAACTCCTACCTCTTTCTGTACATCACCTGCAAGAAGAGTGGTAGTAACAGTTAATCAACCTGCTTCTATTACAACACAGCCTGTTAATGCTACAGTTTGTACCGATAAAACAGCAAGCTTTACTGCTATAGCTACAGGTACTAGCCCAACGCACAACTGGCAACAAAGCACTAATAATGGTAATCCAGGTACTTGGACAACACTTGCAAATGGAGGAGTATACAGTGGTGTTACTTCACAAACACTTACAATTACAAATCCTCCTGTAAGTATGAATGGATATGTATTTAGAGATTCTGTAAAAGGTGCTGCTCCTTGCGGTGCTGCATTTAGTAATGTTGTACGCTTAACAGTTAATCCATTACCAACGGTAGTAATTAGCGCTGCGCCATATACTAAGTTATTCCCAGGATTAACAACTACATTAAGTTCTACATCTTCTCCAGCTGCTGCAATATACACCTGGAAGAAAAATGGAGCTGTAGTTGGCGGAAGTACTCCAACATTATCTGTAAATGTTGATGGTATGGGAGACTACACTCTAACTGTTCAAGATGTAAACGGATGTATAGGTTCTTCTAATACTGTTTCAATTTCAGATTCAATAAATGGAAAAGTATTTATTTATCCTAATCCTAACGGAGGAGTATTCCAGGTTAGGTATCATAGCGGATTAAATAATGTACTTCCTCGTGGATTAAATATCTATGATGCTAAAGGTGCAAGAATCAGAACTGATCAATACTCAAATACTGCTCCTTATTCAAGAATGGATGTTGATTTACGTCCGTACGGAACAGGCATTTACTGGATTGAAGTTGTTGACAGAAATGGCGATAGACTTGCTGTAGGTAGAGCAGTTGTTCAATAACAACTACTTAACCGTTTGAATATTTTACAAACCCCATCCAATTAGGATGGGGTTTGTAATTTTATTTATTTAGTAAGATGGGTTTAAAAAAGTAATTTTTATCAGGAAATATTCAGATACTTTTTTTGCATAATTTTATAAAAAATAAAAATGGTTAAGAAATTTTACGTTTTAGTTATTACTATTTTCACTTTTGGATCTTTGTATTCTCAAAGCACTTTTATACAAAAAATTTGGGCATGGGAAATTGCTAATGTAGGAGGTGCTTCAATTGACCCATCCATGGGGATAGAACAAACACAAAACATTTATCATCTTGTTTATTTAGAAACAAAATCATTTAATAAAATTGAGAATATAACCGTTTGGTGTAAAAACGGCTTTGTATATTCGGCAAAAACACAAAAGATAACTAGTTTCCCCTTAAAATTTAATGGCAGTGAGGTTTTAATAAAAAAGCCTAAAAATCAGTTATTGGAATGTGTGTTAAACAAAATTGATGTTTTGCTTACGCCAAAAAAAATTAAAAATCTGTTTGAAAAAAATGAAATGGTGATAGAGTATACAGTAAATAAAAAAGTATATTTTACAACATTAAAAACAGTACCTAAAATGAAACAAGAATTGATGTAAATTCGATAAAAACAAAACTCAACAAAATACCTATAATGAAAAAAGTATTTACGTTTGTAATAATTGCAATGTCTTTTGCAATATTAACACCAACACTTAATAGTTGTAAGAACAATCAAAATGAAGCTAATGAATTGTTTGAAGAAGAGAATGAAGGGTATGACGGTGCTGACCAAGCTGTTAAATTTGAAATAGAGCGTACAAAAAACCCTGCAACAGGCAAAGTGCCCTGGGAAAAATTAAGATTAGCAATTGCTCAAACAGAAGAATTAAAAAATTCATCTAACAGTTTTGTAAGTGCTTTAAACTGGATAGAAAGAGGACCAAATGGAGATTTTACAGTTGGGGGCAATCCCAGACCAAATAACGATCAAACTGCAGGAAGAATTAGAGCTGCAATGGTAGATTCATTAGATGCAACACATAAAACAGTGTGGGTTGGTGGTGTAGATGGGGGACTTTGGAAAACTACAGATATCACTCTTTTTCCTGCAACCTGGACGTTGGTAAATGACAACCTTGCAAACCTTAGCTATTTCTGCAATTTGCCAAGATCCAAGACCGGGGTTTCAAAATATAATGTATTTCTGTACCGGAGAATCCTTTAGTAATGCAGATGCAGTAAGAGGCATAGGTGTTTTTAAAAGCACTGATGCCGGTGCTACTTGGAATTTTTTAACGAGTACTACAAGTTATGTAAATGGTACAAGAATACTTTGTGATAACCTTGGGAATGTTTATTTAGGAACAAGAAATACAGGCCTTTTACGCTCTACAGATGGAGGGACTACCTGGACAAATATTACGCCATCGGGCATAGGTACAAGTGTTTGCGATTTAGAAATCAGCAGTACATCTGCATCGGGCAGATTGCATGTAGCAACGGGTATTTTTAGCACAAGCGGATATGTTTACACCGATAATCCTGCTACTGTAACATCGGCAACATGGACAACTGCCACAACACCGTTTACAACATTTAACCAAAGAACTGAAATGGCAATCAGCGGTAATGTATTATATGCTTGCCCCGATAATGGATCCCATCAAGTACCAACTGTTTGGAAAAGTATTGATGGAGGAGCTAACTGGGTAAGTACTGTTGGGCAGCCGGCAAGCGGATGGGCAAGTGGACAAGGCTGGTATTCTCTTTCGGCCGGTATTAATCCGGCAAATTCCAATGAAATAATTGTTGGGGGATTAGATTGTCATAAATCAATTGATGGGGGAGCAACATGGGTAAAAATATCTACATGGGCGTCAAGCACTGGACAATATGTACATGCCGATCAGCATAATATTCAATGGTGGGATGGAGGTAATAAACTAATGTTTACTTGCGATGGTGGTGTACATTTTAGTACTAACGCTGGAACAACTATAAGAGATAGAAACAAAGGATTAAGGTTAAAACAATTTTATTCAATTGCTATCCATCCTACGCAAACAAACTATTTTTTAGCAGGAGCACAGGATAATGGAATGCATAGAATGAACCATCCGGGCTTAGACAGTTCTATAGAGTGTGTAGGTGGGGATGGCTGCTATGCAGCAATTGATCAAAATGAACCGCAATATCAGTTTGGCTCTTATGTATACAATGTTTATAGAAGAAGTACGAATAATGGTGCAAATTGGAGCACTCCAGTAAATAATCAAAGCAGTGGTCGTTTTGTAAATCCGTGGGACTATGATAACAATACGAATAAAATTTATGCTTGTAATAGTGCCGGTAGTTTTTTAAGATGGAATGATCCTCAAACAGGAGCTTCTACTGAGATTGTAACTGTTTCTGCATTTGGTACTGGCAATGTTTCGGCGGTACATGCTTCACCTTATACTGCCAATAGAGTTTATTTTGGTTTAGGAAGTGGCGGTGCTATTGTACAAGTAGATAATGCAAATGTTGGAACTTCGGTAACTGGTACGGTAATTACACCAACAGGAGCTACTGGTTATGTAAACTGTGTTGTAACAGGATCTTCCGATCAATTTTTAATGGCTACCATGAGTAATTATGGTATAAATAATGTTTGGGTTTCTACCAATGGCGGTACAAGTTGGACCGCATGCGATGGTAATTTGCCCGATATGCCTGTACGTTGGGCTTTATTTCACCCCGATGATAATACAAAAGCATTTATTGCTACAGAAACTGGCGTTTGGGAAACCGATTTATTGAATGGGGCATCTACCGTATGGACGCCTAATACCACTTTCCCTAACGTACGTACAGATATGATTAAGTACAGAGCCAGCGATAGAACTATAGCAGCAGGTACACATGGCCGTGGTATATGGAGCTCTGTTATTCCTAATAACACTTGTGTACCGGCCTCTATCACTACACAACCAACTGCTACAACTGTATGTGCAGGTACTAATGCAACATTTAGTGTAGTAGCGTCAGGTACTGCACCACTATCTTATCTATGGCAAGAGAATAACGGAAGCGGCTGGGTAAATATTGGTGGCGCAACATCTGCATCCTACATTTGCACCAACCGTTACGCAAAATAATTATCAATACAGATGTATAGTAACAGGTAATTGTGCTCCGTTTACAGTAACAAGTACTGCAGTTACATTAACAGTAAATGCACCTCCTACTATTACATCTCATCCTAACATAGCTACCGTTTGCGGTGGCACAAATGCCGGGTTTAGCGTAACTGCTACCGGTACAGGTACATTAACATATCAATGGCAAATAAGCACTACTGGCTGTATTGCAGGTGCTGTGTTTACAAATTTAACTAACACTGCGCCATATTCCGGAGCAACTACTGCTAACTTAACCATAACAGGCGCTACAGCAGGCCTAAATGGAGCAGGATACAGATGTATTGTTAGCGGCACCTGTACACCTCAAGCTACATCCAATTGTGCTCAACTTATTGTTAATGCCCCACCGGCAGTAACGCAGCAACCTACTAACTTAACAGTATGTGCAGGTAATACAGCAAGCTTTACGGTAGCAGGCAGCAACACAACAGGATATCAATGGCAGGTAAATGATGGTACAGGTTGGGTAAATGTTGGGGGAGCTAATTTGGCTACATACAGCTTTACAGCTGCATTGGTGCAAAACAATTATCAATACAGATGTGTTATTAGTGGAAGCTGTGCTCCAACTGCAACATCCAACCCTGCAACTTTATCTGTAGCAACTGCGTTAGTTATTAGTAATCAACCAGCAAATTCTACTATTTGCGAAGGCTCTAATACTACATTTAATGTTGGTATAACCGGAACAGTTGTTAGTTATCAATGGCAGGTAAGTACAGATGGCGGAGGTAGTTATAACAATTTAACTAATGGCACTACTTATAACGGTGTAGCTACGGCAAATTTATCAATTACTGCGGCAACGGCTTCAATGAATAACTATCGATACAGATGTGCTGTAACTGGTAGTTGCCCAACTATCAATTCATTGGCAGGTATATTAACTGTAAATACTGCTCCGGCAATTACATCTCAACCTGTTGCTAACAGAATAATTTGTGCAGCTCAAAATACATCTTTTACATTAACGGCCACAGGTACTGCTGTAACATATCAATGGCAAGAAAGTACAAATAGCGGAGGCACATTCACTAATCTAAGTAATGGAGGTTTTTACTCCGGCGTAAATACTGCAACTCTAAATATAACAGGGGCAACAACAGCTATGAGCACATATCAATATAGATGTGTGTTAAATGGTACATGCTCTCCTTCTGTTACAAGTACTGCAGGCTTACTTACAGTGCATACACCAGTTGGTATAGTAACGCAGCCAACAAATAAAACAGTGTGTGCTACAGGGAATACAAGCTTTGTAATAACGGCTACGGGCACCTTGCCAACGTATCAATGGCAGGTAAGTACCAATGGCGGAAGTACATTTACAAACGTTACCGGAGCATTGGCAGCTACACTTAATTTAACTGCGGTAACACCTGCTATGAATGGAAATTTATATCGCTGCGATGTTTCGGGGGCTGCACCTTGTGGCTCAATAACATCTGGCAATGCTTCTTTAAGTGTAAGTGCTCAACCTACAGCTTTGTTAAGTGCATTATTGTATCAAAATTTATTCCCTGGATTAACTACAACGTTAACTGCAACATCAAGCATTCCAGTTGCTAATGCAAGCTATGTATGGTATTGGAATAATAGTGTAATAAGTAATACTGGTATTAATTACCCGGTTACTGTAAATAATTTGGGAGCTTATAAAGTAAGAGTAACCGATAATATTAACGGATGTACCAATGAATCGAATGTAGTGGTGATTGGCGACTCGGTTAGTAGCAGATTGTTTATTTACCCAAGCCCAAACAACGGGCAGTTTAATGTGGCATATTATAATGCTGATGGTACATTTACGCAACAAACGCTGGCTATTTTTGATGATAAAGGAGCAAAGGTTTACGATAAAAAATTAGATGTTTTTCAATCGTATCAAATACATAATATAGACCTAAGAAGAAATGGGGCAGGTATTTACTTTGTTGTGCTGGGAGATGCTAACGGTAATAAATTAAAATCGGCTGAGGTTTTGGTAAGATAGCCTTTTTAAATAAATAAAAATTACAAAGCCCAATTTAAAATAAATTGGGCTTTGTTTATTGAATCATTTAATATTACCATGCTTTGGATACACTGCCATTTAATATCTTAATAAAATATAAATGCTTGTTTTCGAAATAGTCGGGAGTAGGCGATGTTTCTTTATTTAATACAACAGGTTTAAAATTATAATCGCAAAAAACTTTACCGGCTTTGTCGTTTAGGTTGCTCATAAAATCATTAGGATGAGCAACCAACAGTTTTGTAAATAGTTGAACCGCCTCAAATCCCTTATAAGCCATATCACTTGGTTTGGATTTATACTTTTTTGCGTATGCTGCTATTAATTGTTTACTAAACACATCCCATTTTGTATTAAAATAAGGCGTTGTAAAATAAATTGGGAAATCTTCAAAAACATCTTTTTTTTGTAAAGAGCTAAATCCATCCCAGTTGGGCATGCCAATAAGCGTTAGTGGGTAAGATGTATGAATATTATAACTGGCCAAAGCAACATTTTTTGCAAAATTTTCATCTAAACTAGCACCAATTAATACAGTATTTCGGTTACTATCAATATTTTTTGCAAGTGCATCTGCATTAAAATTACTATCAATATCAATAGTTAAAATATTTAATAATGGTTTCCCGTCTTGTTCATTTATGGCTTTAAAGTAATTGGCAATTTTATCTTCTTGTGTTCCTTTTTTTCGTAGCAAAAAAAGTTTATCGGTAGGATGGCTTTGTAACAAATAACTGTAAATGCCTTCGCAATGTGCCTTAAGTGTAGAGTTTATAATTATGGTAAAAGGATTTGCAGTAACGCCACCATCATTAGGATAAGTTACAGATACAAACGGAATGTTTTTTAGTAAAGCAAACTCGGCAAGTTGTTTATAATCGGCATCCCGGGAGTGGCCAATAATTAAACTTAAACTATCTAACTTGTTATTTCTGATTAAATAAGCAATATTTTTTGAATACGATTTTGAATCGTAAACAAATGCCTGAATATTAGCTTCTTTAATTTTTATAGAATCTAACGCTACTTGGGCGCCTTGTACAAACTCTAAAGAAGGAACAACAAATTTAGGTATGCCTTGTTTGTATTTTAAGGTGCCATTACTAAAAAGCGAATCTAAATATAGTGGAGCAAAGATTCCGATTTTGTAAGTAGGTAGCACAGGTTTAACTTCTGTTTGAGCAAAAGATTTACTTGCCGCAAAAAAAATAATCAGTAATAATTTTATGCTTTTCATTCTTATAATATTCCCGGTTAAAACAATTTTTATTTTTATTCCCACTCAATGGTTGCAGGAGGTTTGCTGCTAATATCATATACCACTCTGTTAATTCCTCTTACATTATTAATGATTTCGTTACTTACATAAGCTAAAAAATCGTAGGGTAAGTGAGCCCAATCTGCCGTCATACCGTCTACCGATGTTACAGCCCTAAGTGCCACTGTAAATTCGTACGTTCTTTCATCTCCCATTACACCAACACTCTTTACCGGTAACAAGATAGTACCTGCTTGCCAAACAGTTGCATACAAATTATATTTTTTTAAGGCATTAGTATATATAGCATCTGCCTCCTGCAATAATCGTACCTTTTCCGGAGTTATATCTCCCAAAATTCTAATTGCCAGGCCAGGCCCGGAAATGGATGCCTGTAAAGTAAATCGTAGGGAATACCTAATTCCAAACCTACTTTTCGTACCTCGTCTTTAAACAAGTAGCGAAGCGGCTCTACCAGTTCCAGCTTCATGGTATCGGGTAAACCTCCAACATTGTGATGCGATTTGATGGTTACCGATGGGCCATGTACCGAAACCGATTCAATTACATCCGGATAAATAGTGCCTTGCCCTAACAATTCCACGCCTTCCACTTTTTTTGCTTCCCTATCAAAAATGTCAATAAAACTTCCTCCAATTATTTTTCTTTTTTCTTCCGGATCACTTTTGCCGTCCAATCTATCATAAAATAATTGCTTTGCATCTATGCCTGTTACATTTAACCCTAAAGTATTGTAGGTTTCAATTACTTGTTCAAACTCGTTTTTTCGCAAAACACCATTATCTACAAAAATGCCGTACAGGTTTTTACCAATGGCTTTATGTATTAAGGTTGCAGCAACTGTACTATCTACACCACCGCTTAAAGCCATAATTACTTTACGGTTGCCAATTTGTTTTTTTAAGGCCTCTACAGTGTCGCTTACAAAATGTGCCGGCGTCCAATCTTGCAAACAACCGCATACATTAACCAAAAAATTGCTAAGTATGGTTTTACCTTCGGTAGAATGGTAAACTTCCGGGTGAAATTGTAAGCCATATAATGCACAGCCCTCGTCGTTCATTCGCTTAAAAGCCGCAACCGGTATACTTTCGGTGGTGCCTAATAATTCAAAACCAACAGGTAATTCTTTAATGGTATCGCTATGGCTCATCCATACCTGCGATTGGGTAGATATGTTTTGAAACAAAGCATCGTCTTCATGATTTTCGATGGTTAAACTGGCTCTGCCATATTCTCTTTTTTCGCTTTTATCTACCCGGCCACCAAAAGCTTTTGCTGTAAGTTGTGCGCCATAACAAACACCTAATACGGGTAATTTTGCCGCCATGGTTTTAACATCTACCTGCGGTGCTTTTTCTTCGTTTACAGAAAATGGCGAGCCCGATAAAATAATACCCTTTAACGTGCTGCTATACTCAATTTCTTTAAAGTAAGGAGTTATTTCGCAATACACATTAGCTTCTCTAACGGCTCTGGCAATTAATTGGGTGTATTGTGAGCCAAAATCCAGTATTAATATCTTCTCTGTCATAATTGCAACGAAGATAATCAGTTTTAATTGTTTAAATATTACTGAAAAAACAGTTGCCAAATTTGTATATTTATTGCCGGTTTATAAGTATAGTTTCATAAAAAATAGCAGCCATGAAAAAATTATTAATTATTTGCTCAATCAGCATTTTACTAAGCTCCTGTATTGGAGTTAGCGGTAGCGGAAATATTACTACTGAAAACAGGCCGGTTTCAAACTTTGATGGCATATCTGCGTCCAGCAGTATCGATGTGGAAGTAACTATTGGCAGCACTTATAATGTAACTGTAGAAGCTGACGATAATGTACAGCACTATGTAGAAACCAACGTACAAAACGGGTTGTTAAAAATAGGATTTTCTCATGTAACTAATTTGCATAATTATCATGTAAAAGTGTTGGTAACAGCACCGCTGTTAAAGAAAATTAGCGCATCTTCGAGTGCAAGTATAATGGTAAATGATGTTATTAAAGTAGAGGATAAAATAATATTTAATGCATCCAGCTCTGCTGATATTGAAGCAAGCGTTGAAGCACCTTATATTGAGGCCGATGCCAATAGCTCTGCAACTATTACATTAAAAGGAAAAACAAAAAACTTTAAAGCCGAAGCATCTAGCTCTGCCAATTTGGAATGTGCTGAGTTACTTAGCGAAACCACCAATGCATCTGCCCATAGCAGCGGTACAGCCCATGTACATGCCAGTGTTTCATTAGATGCTCATGCCAGTAGCAGTGGTGATGTTAAATATAGAGGAGGCGCAAGTGTAAAACAAACGGTTAGTAGTAGTGGAAGTGTGGAAAAGGAATAAAAGCAATTATTTCTTATTTCTGTAAAATACATTCTCATAATTGATTAGATAGGCAAGCTATTTCCCTAACTCAATTTTTTACCCGATTTTTGTATAAATCATATTACATGCTGATAAGCAAATCAAAAAATAAAGTGTTGAATTGCATCAATCAATTTAAACAAATAGTTGGCGATAATTATGTTTTTATAGATGAGGAAACATTAAATAATTATGCTCATGACGAAACTGAAAACTTACACTTTTTGCCCGATACAGTTTTAAAACCAAAAACTGCAGAAGAGATAAGTGCGATAATGAAAATTTGCAATACGTACAAAATACCGGTTACCCCTCGTGGTGCTGGTACTGGTTTAAGTGGAGGGGCATTGCCCAATTTAGGCGGCGTATTATTATCTACCGAAAGGTTAAACACAATTATTGAAATAGACGAACGAAACCTGCAAGTAACGGTAGAACCGGGTGTAATTACGGAAGTTTTGCAAAATGCAGTTAAAGAAAAAGGTTTATTTTATCCACCGGATCCAAGCAGCCGTGGAAGTTGTTTTATTGGAGGCAATATTGCCGAAAATAGCGGCGGCCCCAAAGCTGTAAAATATGGTGTTGTAAAAGATTATGTACTCAATTTGCAAGTAGTATTGCCAACCGGCGAAATAATTTGGACAGGTGCAAATGTGCTAAAAAACTCAACCGGTTATAATCTTACACAATTAATGGTAGGCAGCGAAGGCACATTGGGTATTGTAACCAAAATTGTTTTAAAACTTTTACCGCATCCTAAGTACGATTTGTTAATGCTTGTTCCATTTAATAATTTAGAAAAAGCAGGGGAGGCTGTAAGCGCTATTTTTAGAGCAGGGTTTACGCCAAGTGCATTAGAATTGGTAGAAATTGATGCACTGAAAATTACCAGTAAAATGCTTGGAGGTAATACGGTAGTGCCGGTTACCGATGAAATGGAAGCTCATTTAATTATTGAGGTAGATGGAAATAATATGGATGTTTTAATGAACGAAATGGAGGTAATTGGAGAGTTGCTTACGCAATTTGATTGTGGCGATATTTTCTTTGCCGACGATGCCCAGCAAAAAGCAGCTTTATGGATACTGCGAAGAAGAGCAGCCGAAGCCGTAAAGCTTGATGGTTACACCATTGAGGAAGATACGGTTGTTCCAAGGGCTGAGTTACCGGCACTTATAAAAGGTGTAAAACAATTGGGTGAGCAATATAGTTTTAAAGCTGTATGCTATGGTCATGCCGGCGATGGCAACTTGCATATTCGAATTAAAAAAGAAGGAAGTGTTTATAGCCTTAATAATCCTGAAATAATACCGGCTTTAAAAGCCTTGTTTGAATTGGTAAAAAAATTAGGTGGTACTATAAGTGGAGAGCATGGTATTGGCTTAATTCAAAAAGAGTATATGCCTGTAATGTTTGATGATATTAGCTTTCAATTAATGAAAGGGATTAAAAAAACATTTGACCCCAATAATATTTTAAACAAAGGAAAAATTTTTGATGTTGATTAATGCAACGAAATACGTAAAAATGTTATCTACTCTAATATGAAAAAAATATCATTATTTATTGCTTTTGCCATTTTAGTTACTACAGGCTTTGCACAAAAAGAAGAAGATAGCGAAGAAAAAAAAGGCGGGTTTAAAAAAGAGAACCTCTTGCAGGCGGAAGTGCAACTGTATCTTTTTCAATGGAAGTACAGTGTTAGGTGTTAGCCCTTACTTTGGGTATAGCATAAATAAATTTTTGGATGTTGCCTTAGTTGCCAATTTTACGTATGCCGGAGAAAGAGATTATACAGGCGCAAAATACCGCCAGTTTGTATACGGGCCGGGTGCATTTGTTAGAGTGTTTCCTGTGAAAATGATTTTTTTACATGCAGGAGTTGAGCATAATTTTATTTCTCTAAAATATATACCACCAGCTAACTCCGGCGGAGTAGAGGATAAATTAAAAGTATCATCAAACAGTGTGTTATTGGGTGGAGGATACTCAAGTGATAGAGAAGGTACCAAAAGTTTTTTCTACTATTTATCTGTAATGGTAGATGTTACCAAAAATATTTACTCTCCTTATACTGAGGTGCTACAAGATGGTTCAATAAGGGCTACACCAATTATTAAAGCAGGCATTCAGGTTCCATTGTTTCAGGGCAAAAAGAGAGATTTTAATTGTTTATATAACCTCAATCGTATTCGGAGTTTCTAAAATCACTATTCGGTCGTCAATATTATCGTATAAAAACCCTCTTGCTGCATCATTTTATTATGCGCCAGTAAATTATTGTAATAGCCTGCGGTGTTTAAAATAAATATTTTTTTATCGTGTATGCTTAGTTGATTCCAGGTAAGCATTTCATACAATTCATCTAAAGTACCAAAGCCGCCCGGTAAAATAATTGCTGCATCGCATTTTTCGTAAAGTTGTTGTTTACGTGTATGCATATTGTCAACAACTATTAATTCGGTTAAACCTCCATGGCTATGCTCTCTGTCTGTTAATAATTGTGGAATTATGCCGGTAACTTTTCCACCTTTTTCTAAAACAGCGTTAGCAACAGCACCCATCAGTCCTTTGTTTCCACCACCATAAATTAATACAATATTATATTGTGCCAACAAGTAGCCCAACTGTTTTGCATGCTCTTCAAACAAAGAGTTATTGCCACTTTTACTACCACAAAAAACAGCTATAGATTTTATCATAATTTTATTTGTATCTTGACAGCAAATTAACAGAAATTAAAATATTATTTAAGTTTTAATTTCTAATTAGTAATTCTTAATTATTTAATAATGTCTCCATTAATGTTATTTTCTTTTGTTATCGGGTATTTTCTTTTGTTATTAATTGTAGCATATTTTACTTCCAAAAACTCTAACAACGATTCTTTTTTTATTGGAAACAGAAGCAGCAACTGGATGTTGGTAGCATTTGGAATGATTGGTACAAGCCTTAGTGGAGTTACGTTTGTAAGTGTGCCGGGTACAGTTGGTGCCGGTGCGTTTCAATATTATCAGGTGGTAATTGGCTATTTTATTGGCTATTTGGTAATCGCTTATGTATTGTTGCCGCTATATTACAGACTTAATTTAACCTCAATTTATAATTATTTAGAAAAAAGGTTTGGCCCGGTTGCATACAAAACCGGCGCAATGTTTTTTATTGTTTCAAGGGCATTGGGTGCAACAGCCAGAATGTATTTGGTTGTAAACATTTTGCAAATTTTTATTTTAGATAAAATGGGAGTTCCATTTTGGGCTACCGCTTTGGTTATCTTAGTATTAATCTTGTTATACACTTTTGAAGGAGGAGTTAAAACGATTGTATATACTGATATGCTGCAAACAACTTTTATGTTGCTAGGATTAATTGTGTGCATAATAGCAATTATGAATAAATTGGATTTAGGCCTCGGCTCTGCATTATCCGAATTAAGAAGTAACGGAATGACGAAAGTTTTTAATACCGATTATCAGGCTCCCGGTTTTTTTCTTAAACAAATAATCGGGGGTGCATTTATAACTATTGCCATGACAGGACTTGATCAGGAAATGATGCAAAAAAATATTAGTGTACGCACTTTAAAAGACTCTCAAAAAAATATTCTTACGCTTAGTACCGTTTTACTTATTGTAAATTTTTTGTTTTTATTAATGGGAGGCTTGCTTTATTTATATGCTGCTAAAAATGGCATGCAGGTAAAAGGCGATGATTTATTTCCATCGGTAGCATTGGGAGGAACACTATCCGCAGGTATATCAGTAATATTTATTATTGGGCTTATTTCTGCATTATTTCCAAGCGCCGATGGTGCTTTAACAGCACTTACTTCCTCTTTTTGTATAGATATTTTAGGTATTAAAAAAAGAGACGATTTGTCTGAAACAGCAAAAAAAAGAAAGCGACTTACTGTGCACTTAACCTTTGCCGTTATTTTCTTTTTACTGGTGATGCTGTTTAAGTGGATAGATGACAAATCTATTATTGATGTTATTTTAAAAGTAGCCGGATATACTTACGGACCTTTGCTTGGTTTATTTGCATTTGGCATATTAACCCATAGGAAAATTAAGGACAAATACGCTTTAATAATCTGCCTTTTATCTCCTTTAGTAATTTTAGGAATAGATTTGATTAATAACCCGGATTGGTTTGTAAAAAGATTTGGCTTGTCTGAAGAAACTGCGATAGGTTTAAAATCAATTTCTCAAAATATTTTTCATGGATTTAAAATCGGGATAGAGATATTGATTTTTAATGGCCTGCTTACATTTTTGGTTTGTGGCTAATATCAAAAAAGATGTTAAAAGAGAGTTACAAGCTAATATAAATGAAGGCGATGAAATAATTTCATCAATAGGAAACGGGCATTAAATAAAATAAGTTGTAATTTTACAGAGTTAGTAAAGTGCCATTCTTCACTTAATAAATGAGAAGAATGGCATTGCTTTTATTAGAATTAAAATAAAAAAATGAACGGAGCAATAAATTTAGGTCGACAAAGGCAGTGGAAAGAAAGTCAGGCACATAGCAGCTGGCAAATTTTTAAAATAATGGCCGAGTTTGTAGATGGTTTTGAAGCCTTAAATAAAATTGGGCCATCTATTTCTATTTTTGGAAGTGCCCGTACAAAGCCCGGTAATAAATATTACGATTTGGCAGTAGAAATTGCCAAACGATTAGCCGAAGAAGGATTTGGTATTATTTCCGGCGGTGGCCCCGGCATAATGGAAGCTGCAAATAAAGGAGCTTCAATTGCCGGTGGTAAATCTATTGGGTTAAATATTGAGTTGCCCTTTGAGCAACATGCAAACCCATATATTGATAGAGATAAATCGCTCAACTTCGATTTTTTCTTTGTGCGTAAAGTAATGTTTGTAAAATACTCACAAGGGTTTATTATGATGCCGGGAGGTTTTGGTACAATGGACGAATTTTTGAAGTTGCTACACTTATACAAACCGGCAAGTTTAAGCAATCGCCAATGGTGCTGGTTGGCAGAAGTTATTGGGGAGGATTAATAAATTGGATTAAAGAAACAATGGGAGAAACAGAGCATAATATTAATCCGGAAGATTTAGATTTAATTCATTTATTTGATACAGCAGATGAAGTGGTAGGCTTTTTGTTAGATTATTATAAAACAAAACCATTGGTGCCTAATTTCTAGTGGAAATAATAAATCATATAGCCGAAGTATATGCCCAAAAAAACACATCTGAATTAGATGATGTGTTACAAGAAGTAGCCGAATATACTATTAACAATCATCCACATGCACACATGCTTAGCGGAAAAGTGCAAGGTAAAATGTTGGAGTTTATTAGTTGTATGATTAAACCCAAAAGTATTTTAGAAGTTGGTACATTCACAGGTTTTAGCGCATTGTGCCTGGCTAAAGGCTTGCAGCTCAATGGTATTTTGCATACGATTGAATTAAGGGAAGATGATGCAGTTATTGCACAAAAATATTTTGATAAGGCAATTGCAAAAAACATACAATTACATATTGGCGATGCCTTACAAATAATATCAACAATAAACGAAGAATGGGATTTGGTGTTTATGGATGCAGATAAAATTAATTACATCAACTATTATGAATTAATTTTGCCAAAAGTAAAAGCAGGAGGTTGGGTGATTGCTGATAATGTACTGTTTCATGGGCAGGTTTTAGAAGAAGAGATAAAAGGAAAAAATGCCAAAGCAATAGGTGCTTTTAACGAACATGTAGCTGCAGATACCAGAGTAGAACAAGTTATGCTAACTGTAAGAGATGGTATAACGGTTATTAAAAAATTATAGCATGAAAAAAACACTTATTTTATTGATGTGCTTTGTACTAAGCAAAAATATTTTTGCTCAGGATCTTACGCCAATACAATATGTTGAGCAATATAAAGACTTAGCCATCAGAGAAATGAAACGCATGGGTGTGCCTGCTGCCATTACATTGGCGCAAGGTATTTTAGAAAGCGAAAGCGGCAATAGTATTTTGGTTAAAAAGTCTAACAATCATTTTGGTATAAAATGTAAAAATACATGGAATGCCGGAGGAGTGTCGCATGACGATGATGCCATTGGAGAGTGCTTTAGAGTGTATAAAACAGCCGAAGATAGTTACAGAGATCATAGTAATTTTTTACGCAATAATCAACGGTACAGTAATTTATTTAAGTTAGATGTGTCGGATTATAAAGGCTGGGCGTATGGCTTAAAAAAGCAGGTTATGCTACTAATCCACGCTATCCCGAAATTTTAATAAAGAATATTGAACAATACAATTTGCAACAATATACTTTAACTGCTGCACAAGACGTTCCTATGTTTGATGCAAGTAAGTTTGAAGATGATAAGCAAGAAGTAGTGGTATCAAATGGTAACATTGAAGAAGCCAGCGGCAGCACTTTAGATGTGTCTGGTACAATAGTAAAGGTGAATGGTTCAAAGTGTATTTTGGCAAATAAAGGAACATCTCTTTTGGTGATAGCAACAAAAATAATATTAACCTGAGTAAATTATTAGAGTTTAACGAGTTGGCTGAAGATGGCATTTTGGCAAAAGATCAATACATCTTTTTGCAAAAAAAATCTAAAATTGGCGACAGAGATTTTTACATTGTTCAAAAAGGAGAGAGCCTGTTTGATGTGGCACAAAAAAATGGCATTCAATTACAATATTTAATCGACTATAATAAAGTAAACGATAGCAAACCTTTACCTACAGGCACAAAACTTTGGTTGAGGCCAATAAGTGATAATAATGCTCCTGAAAAAATGAAAGGAATGCATACTGTAATGCCAAAAGAAGGATTATTTGCCATTGCAAAAAAATACAATGTAACAGTAGAGCAAATTAAAGAGTGGAATAATTTAACAACAAACGATTTAAGGGTTGGCCAACAGCTTAAAATATCTCAATAAATAATTTTACAACAATGCAAATACACGTTTTTGATAAAACATTTGAGCCATACATTACAGCCGCACAAATAAATGAGCAAATAAAAAAATTAGCAGCACAAATTAATGCAGATTATGAAGGTAAGCGACCGCTGTTTATTGCTATACTAAACGGCTCGTTTATGTTTGCCTCCGATTTATTTAAAGAACTTACCATTGAGGCCGAAATTTGTTTTATAAAACTGGCATCTTATAAAGGCACAAAATCTACGGGTAATGTTATTACTTCTATAGGATTGGATATTCCTTTAACCGACAGGCATGTAATAATTGTAGAAGATATTGTTGATACAGGTAAAACCTTACATGAGTTTTTGCCTCAATTGATAAACCAGCAACCATCTTCTTTAAAAATAGCTACATTGCTTCATAAACCCGAAGCTTTAAAGTTTCCTTTAGTTATAGATTATTTGGGCTTTACGGTGCCTAATAAATTTTTATTGGGCTATGGCCTTGATTATGACGGGCTTGGGCGTAACCTTAAGGAAATATATCGATTGGTGGAGGCATAATAAATGTAAAAGCAGGCATCATTTTAATATTAAATGTTGTCTATACAAGAAATATTTTTTATTTTAACACAGCGCTTGTCCTTGTTAAAACGAATACTTCATATCATTTCTTTGCTTTTGCTTGCAAATTTTGCCAGTGGCCAATACTATTTACGTGGTGAGGTAAGAGATGAAAAAAGCCAACCCATACAAAATGCTAAAATTTTTCTCCATTCATCCAGACTGCAATATTTTTCCGGTTCATCCGGCGGGTTTGGTATTACTACAAAAGCACTTAATGATTCTATAACAGTTTCTTTAGATGGGTATGAAACTAAAATTATAAAAGTAATTGCCGATCAGTGGCAAAATATCAATCTGAAAATTTCTACATCTAACGCAAATAAAAACAAACCTAAATTAATTTCGGTAACAAAAAACTTACAACAATCTTCAAAAGTAAAATGGTTTGTAGATGAAGAAACGTATTTTCAAATTATAGAAAACGAACATGTTGATGCAAGTAAATACCCCAATACAGGCTTTTCGTTAAATGTAAATAAAGCATCGTACAGCAATGTGCGGCGGTTTATAAACATGCAAAGTACTGTACCGCCGGATGCAATACGTACCGAAGAGGTTATTAATTATTTTAATTTGCATTATCAAGAGCCACCAAAAGGAGATGTTTTTAAAATAGAATCGCAACTGGCCACATCTCCATGGGATGAACAGGAACAATTACTTTTTATTAATGTGAATGCAAAAAAAGTAGATTTAGAAAAAGCGCCATCCGGTAATTTTGTTTTTTTGATAGATGCCTCCGGCAGTATGGATATGCCCAATAAACTTCCATTATTAAAAGCGGCATTTCAATTATTTGTAAAAAATTTACGGACAAAAGATACCGTATCGATAGTTGTATATGGCGGCACTGTAGCTGTTTGGCTTCCACCAACCGGCGGCGCCGAAAAAGAAAAAATTATAAAACGTATTGAAGAACTGGATGCATTGGGTGACACACCCGGCGAAGCAGCTATTTTAACTGCCTATCGCCTTGCTGAAAAAACGTTTATTGAGGGAGGAAATAACAGAGTAATTTTAGCTACCGACGGCGATTTTAATGTAGGCATAAGTTCTGAAAAAGAGTTAGATGAACTTATTACTAAGGAAAGGCAAAAAGGTGTTTATTTAACTTGCTTAGGCGTTGGTATGGGAAACTTTAAAGATTCTAAATTAGAAACACTAGCCAAAAGAGGTGATGGTAATTATGCTTATTTGGATGATATTGCAGAGGCAGAAAAAGTGTTGGTAAAAGAATTAACTCAAACTTTTTACGCTGTAGCCGATGATGTGTATTTGAACATACAGTTTAATCCTAATTTAATAAAGGAGTACAGACTCATTGGTTTTGACAATAAAAGAGATGCTGTATCTGATAGCGCTATAGATTTAGAAGGGGGCGAAATTGGTAGCGGTAATAGTGTAATGGCTGTTTTTGAAATAAAAGCTACCAACGAAAAATTATTACGCCCAGATGCAATTAATAAAAGCGAAATTGCTAAAATTAGTTTTACAATACAGCCTCTGTAATGATACAGCGCATAAGCAAATGGCTTATAGCTGTGTTAATAATTTAGAAGATTTTAAAAACACAGATAAAGAGTTTCAGTTTGCTACTGCAGTAACCATGTTTGCCTTAAAACTAAAACAATCAAAATATATAAAAGATATTGATTGGTTAGATATTGAAACCATTGCTGTTGACAGCTATGATTCGAATAGTTATTTGCAAACACAGTTTTTGCAATTAATAAACAAAGCAGCGGAAATCTATAACTATAAAAATAGAAGAGAAAGAAGAAAAAAGAGGATTAATTAAATTTACAAAAACCAGTCATAAACAAAACTATAATATCCTTCTTCGCTTACTATAATATGGTCAATCACTTTTATATCAAAGTATATAGCAGCGGTTTTAATTTTTTGTGTTACGGCTTCATCTGCCTGGCTGGGCTTTAAGCTGCCCGATGGATGATTGTGGCAAAGCACAATTTGTGTAGCATCTTCCTCTAAAGCTTTCTTCAAAATTATTCGGGGATCGGCAACTGTACCCGTAATGCCACCTTTGCTCAAAATTTCGAAATGATTTATTTTATTGGCCTGATTTAAAAACAAAACAGCAAAAACTTCATGTTGGTAATCCTTTAAAATAGGTTGTAAAAAAGCAGCAATTTGTTTGCTGGTTTTTACAACGGGTTTATCTAAAGTAGCTGCCACTTGCCGGCGATTACCTAATTCCAGTGCGGCCGCTATGGTTATAGCTTTAGCCTTGCCTATGCCCTTTATTTTTTGTAAATCTTTTAACGATAGTTTACCCAGTTCTACAAGGTTATTACTGCCTAATTGCAATATTTCTTTGGCCAAATCTACCGCACTTTTTTGCCTGCTGCCATTATTAATTAAAATGGCCAGTAATTCCGAGTTACTTAGGGTTGCTGCTCCATTGGCTATCATTTTTTCTCTGGGCCTGTCGTCTGCAGCCCAGTTTTTGATAGATGTGGAAGGGTTGTTGAAATTATCCATCACTTCAAATATAAATGATAAAAACTAAATGATACATTTGCAAAAATCATCTGAAAAAGCTTGCTAAAATTATTGTTGTATGGAAAGAACTGTAAAAATGTTTTCGGGCACCGGCTCAAGATATCTTGCCGAAAAAATTGCTGTTAAATATGGCGAACCATTAGGTGATGTAAAAATACAACGCTTTAGCGATGGAGAAATTTATGTAGAGTATGAAGAAAGCATCAGAGGTAAATATGTTTTTTTAATTCAAAGCACATTTGCGCCTACCGATAATTTAATGGAATTGTTGTTGATGATTGATGCAGCAAAAAGAGCATCGGCCTACAAAGTAATTGCCGGAATACCTTATTATGGTTTTGCAAGGCAAGATAGAAAAGACAGGCCCAGAGTAGCTATTGGGAGCAAACTGGTTGCCAATATGCTTACTGCTGCCGGTGCAGACAGAGTAATTACCATGGATTTGCATGCACCGCAAATACAAGGCTATTTTGATATACCTGTAGATCATTTAGAATCATCGGCTGTGTTTTTACCTTATATCGAAAATTTAAAATTGGCTAATTTAACCTTTGCCGCACCCGATGTTGGTAGCGCAAACCGTATTAGAGAGTTTGCCACATATTTTGAGTGTGAAATGGTTATTTGCGATAAACACCGTAAACGAGCCAACGAAATTGCCAGCATGGTTGTAATTGGCGATGTTACCGATAGAGATGTTGTAATTGTAGATGACATTTGCGATACTGGAGGTACTTTAGCTAAAAGTGCGGCTTTACTTAAAGAAAAAGGGGCTAGAAGTGTAAGGGCTTTATGTACACACCCTGTTTTAAGTGGCAAAGCGTATGAAAATATACAAAACAGTGTTTTGGAAGAGTTGGTGGTTTGTGATACTATTCCCATTAAACCACTTTGCGATAAAATTAAAGTAATATCTACCGACGAATTATTTGCAACCACTATACGTAATGCCTTTGAAAATAAGAGCATTAACAGCCTTTTTATGCGTAGTAAAATGGCGAATAAGAAATAAGAATAAGCAATTGGCAATGAGCAATTCAAAATCTGCAGGTAAATTTGTTATTATAAAAGTTATAATATTATTTTCAGATGGCTTCTAAATCCGTAAAAAGACACTACTGTTTATAAAAAAGCATTTGAATTAGCGATAGAAATTTTTGAAATTTCAAAAATATTTCCATCAGAAGAAAAGTATTCTTTAACTGACCAAATTAGGCGCTCTTCAAGAAGTGTATGTATTTGTTTATTAGAAGCCTATCAGAAAAAAATATATCCGGCACATTTTATAGCAAAGGTTACAGATAGTGATATGGAAAACTCTGAAACTTCCGGTTGGTTAGATTTTGCTTTCGCATGCAAATATATTGATGATGTAAAATATCAATATCTGATTGTAAAGAATGCAGAGATTGGGAAAATGCTCTATCATATGATAAACAACCCTGAAAAATATTAAAAAATTATATTATAAACGATTAATGGAAGATTAGCCTGAATATTGGCATATAATACTCTTATTTGCCTATTACCTATTGCTTATTGCCCATTTTTCCTTACCTTCGCCGCTCAAAAAAATATAAACAATGAAATCAATTACAATCGAAGGACAACTGAGGACCGAAAGCGGAAAAAAAGCCACCCGCCAACTTCGCTCTCAGAACCTAGTGCCAGCTGTAATTTATGGTGGCGACCAAGAGGTTAATTTCTCTGCACCTGCAGCATCTTTTAAATCAATTGTTTACACTTCTGAGTTTAAGCTTGCAGAGGTTAAAGTAGACGGTAAAACGTACCGTTGTATTTTAAAGATTTACAATTTAATAAAGTATCGGATGCTTTAACACATGTAGATTTTTTAGAATTGGTAGACGATAAAAAGTAATAGCAACTTTACCATTAAAGTTTACAGGAACACCTGCTGGTGTTAAAGCTGGTGGTAAGCTGGTACTTAAAATGAAAACAATTAAAGTAAAAACGTTACCTAAATATTTGAAAGAAAATATTGAAATGGATTTAACTGCTTTGGAGTTAAACGCCAATGTAAGGGTACAGGATATAGTAGCTCCAAATATGGAGATTATGAACTCTCCACGTATTCCGGTTGCTTCTGTAACTATGACACGTCAGTTAAAACAAGAAGAAACTGCTGCTGCTGCTAAAGGTGCTCCTGCTGCAAAAGCTGCTGCTCCTGCTGCCGCTGCACCAGCCGCAAAAAAATAATAATGTAACTTTTATTATACCAAAACTCTCCCCAAAAGGAGAGTTTTTTTACATAATATATCCTGATTCTATAGCTTAAAACTCATTACCTTTGCCCACTTAAATTTATTATCATGGGAATGGATAGAAATACCGTTATTGGTTTTATACTAATAGGCGTATTACTTATTGGCATGTTTGCAATTAACAGCAGAAGCAATCAGGCATTTTTAAAAGATAAAAAAAGGGTAGATGATTCCATAGCTGCACTTAAACCAAAAGTCAATCCGGCAACAGTATTGGCCGATTCTTTAAAAGCCGATAGCTTGCAAAAACAAAATGCATTGGTGCAAACCGGTTTTCAAACTACTGCTGCAACTACCGAAGAATTTGTAACACTTGAAAACGAATTGGTAAAAATTACATTTACCAATAAAGGCGCTCAACCTAAAGATGTAGAACTTAAAAAGTTTAAAACTTTTGATGGTAAGCCTTTAATTATGCAAAAGGTAACTTTAATAAAATAAGTTACGAAGTAAATGCAGGCAATAATAAAGTAATAAAAACGGCAGATACATATTTCGTAAATAGCGGTAAAAAACAAAATACCGATAAATCCGAAACCATAACATTTAGCTTAAAAGACAGTGCAGGGAAGGAAATAACGCACCAATATACTCTTAAGCCAAACGAGTATATGGTAGATTTTGTTATAGGTGCAAATGGAGCTAATCAACTTTTTACCAATAATACCATTAACCTTTTATGGCAAACCGAAATACCACAGGTAGAAAAAACCTTGTCGTACGAAAGGCAGCAAACTAATTTTTGCTATTTAAATGGTAGCAAATACGATTTTGTTAGATTAGGCTCAGGCGGTAACGAAAAATTTGAGAAAGGAGTAAACTGGATATCATTTAATCCGCAATTTTTTGTATCTACCTTAATAGCAAAAAATAAATTTCAAAGCGCCGAGGTTAATTGGGTTACCCCAGCCGATTCATTAAGAATAATAGCACAAACTACTGCAAATTGTAAACTGACTGTAGCAGCAAATACCACTACAATACCTATGCAATTGTACTATGGACCAAACGATTACAAATTGTTAAAGCCTATGGTAACGAAATGGAACAAATAATTGCCTTATGGTAGTGGCCCTTTTTCGTTTGTAAAATATATAAACAGGCACTTTTTATTACCAATCTGGGATTTTTTAAGAGGTAATGTAGCCAATTACGGTATAGTAATTTTATTGCTAACACTTTTAATTCGTTTAATAACTTCTCCCATTTTATACAAAAGTTATTTAAGTGGCGCTAAAATGAAGGCATTAAAGCCGGAAGTTGATGCACTTAAAGCCAAGCATACCGATAAAAGCGGCCAGCTTAATCAACAAACATTTGGTGTAGAACAAATGAAACTTTGGAAATCGGCAGGAGTAAGCCCTCTAGGTGGCTGCCTGCCTGCACTGTTGCAAATACCCATATTTATGTCGTTGTATTATTTCTTCCAAAGCAATATTGCTTTAAGAGGGCAAGGCTTTTTATGGGCAAAAGATTTAGCAGCTTATGATTCTATTTTAACACTGCCTTTTAATGTGCCTTTTTACGGCGATCATGTAAGTTTATTTACGCTTACTGCAACTATAACAAGTTTGTTAATTTCTATTTATAGTATGAGTAGTATGCAGGATAACAGTAATCCTGTAATGAAGTATATGCCGTATATTTTTCCTGTGCTGTTATTGGGCGTTTTTAATAACCTGCCATCCGCATTAACATGGTATTATACTATATCAAACAGTATTACTTTGATATTGCAAATTATTATCCAAAAATGGATAATAAATCCCGATAAAATACGAACTGCCTTAGCCGATAATATGAAAAAGCCGGTTAAACAAAGCAAGTTTGCCGAAAAGCTGCAAGCCATGCAGGAAAGCCAAAAAAAACTGCAAGACTTAAAAAACAAGGGCAAGAGCTAAATAAATCGTTAAATATTAATGACCTGCAACTAATTTATTCGTTTGCAGGTCTTTTTATTAAGAGAGATAACAAATTCTGGCATGAGATTTTATTATCTTTATGTAAACAGATAATGATGAAAAAGATTGGAATAATAATTTTGGCTTTAATAGGTAGTTTGTTTGGAACGGCTCAAAAAACTATGTCGGAAGGTACAATTGTGTACGATGTAGTGGTTGCTACCGGAAATAAAGAACCGCAAATGGCCGATGCCTTAGATGGTGCTGTAACAACAGTGTATTTAAAAGGCACTAAAAGCCGTACTGATATGGTAAGTGCCTTAGGTACCGAAAGTAACATACACGATGCTAAAACAGGCAATGCCGTAATTTTAAAAGAGTATAGCAGCCAAAAATTGATGATTACACTTACCAAAGAAAATTGGGAAGCTAAAAACAAAGCTTACAGCAACGTAACTTTCGATTTTTCGGACGAAACAAAAGTTGTAAATGGTTATACTTGCAAAAAAGCTACAGCTAAAATGGCTAACGGAAAAACGTTTGTGGTTTATTATACTACCGATATTGTTATTGAAAATAAAGAATATAACCATACTTTTAAAAACCTGCCTGGCCTTGCAATGGAGTACGAAATTGAAGCCGGTAAAACAAAAATAAGATACACTGTATCTAAAATTGATTTTAACCCTGTTCCGGTATCAAAATTTGATGCGCCAAAAACAGGTTACAGAGTAATGACCTACGAAGAAAATCAACAAATGAAGAAGAATGGCGTTCAATAAATATAGCATTTACTGTAAATAAAAAACCACTTCATTTGAAGTGGTTTTTTTATAAATAGGTTAAAATTATTAATGAATCGGAATTGTAATTTTGAACCGGTATAGCCTTGCTTAATTTCCGGAGTTATTATTTTGTGTTTGTAAGGAAGTATGTAAACAGTGTTTCCTTTTTGAAAAGTAACCAATGTGTTATTATACATAACATTATTTGAAATTTGCTTTTTAACAAGGATGCTTCCCTTATAAGTAAGGCCAGATTTTAAATTGTTGTAAAGCGAACTTTTAAAACTGTTATTGGTACTGATGTTTAAAGACACTTTGTTTTTTGCCTTTTTTCCAATGCCTCTATCCGCTAATGCACTATGTGTTGTGCCCAACAGCGCAACAGCTAACAGTACTATTTTGGTTGTTTTTATCATTGGTATTATTTTATTGATACAAATATATTAAAAAATATTGGTTATTTGGGTACCATTCATCATTTGCTTTAGCAAAAAATTAACATTTAAGTATAAAATGTAAAAAATAATTGGATTGCAAGGTAAAAGTGATTAATTTACAATAACCTATACTACATGAACAAAAATCCTTATCGGCAAGATAGAGATGAATTAAAAGAGTTATTACAGCAGTTTGATAACCTTAAAAAAGGCAAACCCAACTCTTTTTTAGAAGAAGAATCTTTTGAGCGTATCATAGAATATTTCGATGAAAAAAATCAATTACCGGCAGCTTTGGAGGCATCGGAGTATGCCATTCATCAATATCCTTATTCGGCAGCATTACTCATAAAGAAAGCCGATATTTTAATTGCATTAAAACAATACAAACAAGCTTTAGGTGTACTTGAAAAAGCCGAACTGTTTGATGCAAAAGATACCAATTTATATATTTTAAAAACCGAAGCTTATTTAGCACTTGATTTACAGGAAAAAGCTGCCACTGTATTAGAAGCGGCAATAGATGATTTTGATGGAGAAGAAAAAGTTGATTTGTTATTTGAGCTGGCAGATGTGTACGACGATTACGAAAATTTTGAAAAAGTATTTGATTGCCTTGCAACAATTTTACAAATTGAACCTACAAACGAAGAAGCTTTATACAAAATTTGTTTTTGGACAGATTTTACCGGCCGAAACGAAGAAGGCATACGTATTCATCAAAAAATAATAGAAGAATATCCTTTTAACGAATTAGCCTGGTTTAATTTAGGTGCTGCGTACCAAGGCATAAAATTGCACGAAAAGGCCATTGATGCTTACTTGTATGCCATAGCTATTGAAGAAAAATTTGATTATGCTTTACGTAATATGGGAGATGCGTATATCCGTTTAAGAAAGTATAAAGAAGCTATAGAAGTACTGGAAAAAGTTTTGGAACTGGTAAGACCGGAGTCGGTAATATACGAAGCTATTGGCCACTGTTACGACAGACAAAATAAGTATGCACAAGCAAGGTTTAATTATAAAAAAGCATTTCACTTAAACAACGAAGATAGCCAGCTTACGTACAAAATTGCCTACACCTACATGAACGAAGGACAGTGGGAGAGTGCCATTAAAAAATTTAGAAGTAGCCGTACGTATGCACAAAATGCAACCGGAATATAATTTGGCTATGGGACAATGTTGTATGGAGCTTAATAAATTAGATGATGCTATAACTTATTTAGGCAATGTTGTACGCATACGCCCAAAAAACACCAACGGTTGGTTAGAGCTGTTAAATTGTTTGTACAAAGCCGATTTGCTGGAAGATGCCATTGAATACGTAGATTTTGCCTATGAGCAAACCGATGCCAAACCTATTTTTTTGTTTTACAAAAGCGCTATACAATATGCCATGGGTAAATCAAAAGAAGCATTGGTGCAATTAGAATTGGCTATGACCATAAACCCAAAATTGCTAAAAAAATTTATAGCTATTAACCCATCCATACTGCAAAACCAACAAGTGGTTGATTTAATTGCACGGTATAAAAAGAAGAAATCGATATAATGATTTGTTTTTTTCAAATTTTGTAAGCTCATTGCTTATTCCTCCTTTGTTTTTACCTTTGCACCTAAAATGTAATTGTATGAATTTCAACCTGTCGCAAATACCCGAACGAATTGCCAAGCCTCGTAACCATGGCATTACAATGGTAATGGATAAAGGCTTAAGTGTAAGAAGAAGCAAAAAAATTTTATGAGTGTGGGTAAGCCGCATGTAGATGTTGTAAAACTTGGTTTTGGAACATCGTATGTTACACCCAATTTAAAAGAAAAATTAGAAGTTTACCGCAGTAATGATATGCCGGTGTATTTTGGCGGTACATTGTTTGAAGCTTTTTTAATTCGCAATCAATTTGAAGATTATATAAATGTGTGTAGAGATTTTGGAGTAAGTTATATGGAAGTAAGTGATGGATCTATAACCATACCACATGCCGAAAAATGCGGCTATATTGAAAAACTAACCAAGCATGGTGTAGTATTAAGCGAAGTGGGTAGTAAAGATGCCACACATATTATACCGCCATATAAATGGATAGAGTTGATGAAGGCAGAATTAGAAGCCGGATCTACGTACGTAATTGCCGAGGCACGGGAAGCAGGTAATGTAGGTATTTACAGAGGTAGCGGAGAGGTTCGGGAAGGATTGGTACAAGAAATTTTAACACAAATACCTGCCGAAAAAATTATTTGGGAAGCTCCGCAAAAAGCACAGCAATTATACTTTTTAGAACTAATTGGCTGCAATGTAAACCTTGGTAATATAGCACCAAACGAAGTAATACCTTTAGAAGCCATGCGTATTGGCTTGCGTGGCGATACATTCCATTTGTATTTAGACAAAAGAAGCATAGTGAATTTAATATGGAATTATAGGCTATCCGCTGGCTCATTCGTTTTCAAAAAATATTACACCAATAAATTTTGCAGAATGCGCTGCGGATTGTGCTTATGAAACTTTTCCAATTACAACCATAAGTACACTTAAAAAAATATTGCAGCAAAACCCCAATTTAAAAGGGTTAAATGTTACAATACCGCATAAAAAAAGCGGTTATACCATTTTAACAGATTTAACGCATCTTCCACAAGGATTAAATGCCTGCAATTGCATAAAAATTAGCAATGGAAAACTAATTGGGTTTAATACAGATGCTATTGGATTTCAAAAATCGTTGGAGCCATTATTAAAACCGCAACATACCCAAGCATTAATTTTAGGTAATGGAGGTGTGGCCAATGCAGTAAAATTTGTATTGAAAAAATTAAACATTAAGTACACTATTGTTGGCAGGCAATTGCAAAATGATGTTGATTTATTGTATAAAGATTTAACAGCAGAGCACATTAACGAACACTTTCTTATTATTAATACAACTCCGCTGGGCACTTTCCCTAATGTAGATGAATGTCCAAACATTCCTTATTATCATCTTTCCAATATGCATTTGTTATATGATTTAATTTATAATCCGGATAAAACCCTGTTTTTACAAAAAGGAGAGCAACAAGGGGCTGCTATAAAAAACGGTTACGAAATGTTATTAATTCAGGCCGAAGAAAACTGGCGAATTTGGAATGAAGATTAATTTATGCCAATACTTTTTTAAAATTAGCCGGAATACTTTCTACTTTTTTGTTGCCATAATTATAGCAAACCATATCTGTTTTGGCAATGGCTAATAAAACTTGTTGCCCATTTCTGTTAGTTTGCAATTGATAATAAAGCTCAAAACCGGCACGGGATAATTCTCCACAAAAAATGTCAATTGTAATTACATCGTTGTAAAACGATTCGTTTTTAAATTCCACAGTAATGCTGCTCATTATTAGTCCAATGCCTTCAATATTTAACTCGGAGTAATTGTTGCTTTGCAACCATTTAATTCGGGCTTCGTGTATAATACCTACAAATGCATCGTTGCCAACATGATTACCGTAATTAATATCGGTAATACGTACTGGTATTTGTGTTGTGTAAAGTAAAGAAGATGGTAATAGTAATTTTATACGTGCCATGTGTTAAAGGTAATCATTGCCATAAAAAGCCCTGCGTAAGCAAGGCATTTTATTATTTTCAATTAACGGGGAATTATTTTTTTTCGGAAACTAATTTGCTAAACTCAACTACATCCATAAAATTAGAAATAGATGGAGCAAGAGAGGAGCTGTTCATTTGACTTCTCCAGCCTGCAATTTTATTTTTCCAAATGGTGCTTTCTTTTATAATAAAATCAATGTTTTCCATACTCTCAGGCGATCTGTCGGTAAAATAACCCAATTGCTTGCTAAACTTACTGGATATACGTACCGATTGGCCGTCTGGGCCAACAATGGTCATATAAGTATTGGGTGTGTTACCAAATCAATATCAACAACTACATCGCCACTTTGGTTTTGTAGTTTTTCTGTTTTGTTGTCAAACGGGTTTTGGGTTAGTGGTATAATATCTGTAGTAGCAAATTCTGTATTTTTAATTGTAGAATTTGGGTTGCCAATTTTTTCTTGTTTTGTGTTTACTTCTTTCTCTTTTATTTTTTTTTCTTGTGTTTCAGAAGCAAGCAAAGCAGTATCGGCTGCATTTGGGGTTACAGAAGTGCTATTGTTTGTTGCATTATTTTTTGCAGTAATTTTTTCGGCATTGTTGGTTAGGGTAGTATTGTTTTTTTGCAAAGCAAACCACAAGCCTGTGCCCAAAACTAATACAGCAACAGCAGCGGCAGCCATTTTGTAAACAGGTGCGTATTTTTTTGATTGTGTTATAGAAATTACTTTAGCAACTTCTTTATTTAAAACGGCAGCAATTTTATCCCATACTTTTGTTGGCGGGCTTACTTCGTAGGCAAGTATTTTACTTGCTAATTGCGATTGATTTTGCGATACTTCTGTATCAAATTGTGCAGCAATATTGTTCCAGGCCATTGGTGGAGGAACAACTTCCAGTGCAGTTAGTTTAGTTGCAAAAAAGGCATCGGCTTCTTGCTCTTTATTATCGGCAGCGTTTAATTGAAAAGCAATACTTTCCCAAACTCCTTTTGCAGGAGTTGCTGTGTGGAGAAGCATTTTATCTTTCAAAATTTCCGACATCGATTTTATACTATTTTTTTATCTTGATTAGGTTTTGTATTATTTAATCTGGTTTCTACCATTGTTTTTAAAATTCCTTTTGCCCTCGCCAATTGCGATTTACTTGTGCCCTCACTTATTCCCAATATATCGCCAATATCTTTATGAGAATAGCCTTCTATTACATACATGTTAAAAACTTGTCTGTATCCGGGGCTAAGTTCCTGCACCATGCTTATAATATCTTTCTCCGCCAATGTGTCCAGTGCATTCCACTCTTTATCTTCTATGGTTACTTCTTGAATTTCGGTTAAGGTTGTATTATTTACAGTTCTTCTAAAATGCTCAATAGATGTGTTTACAAAAATTCTTCTTATCCATCCTTCAAACGATCCGTCGCCTCGGTATTTTTCAATATTTTTAAAAACCTTTATAAAGCCTTCTTGTAATAAATCCTGAGCATCATCAGCATTTTTACTGTACCTGAGGCATACGGCGTACATTTTGGGCGAAAAACGATAGTACAATGATTCCTGCATTTTTCTATCATTTTGAATACACCCTTTAATTAAGTCGCTTTCTTCAATAATATGGTTGCTTTCTATGTTCAAAATCAATAAGTTTGGTGGTTATGGATTAATTATTTTGCTTATTTGTTAGGAAATTGATAAGCTTTTCTAAAGCTTTTTTTCTATGACTAAAAATGTTTTTTTCGGTTAATGTCATTTCAGCAAAAGTACTGGTACTTCCATTGGGTACAAAAACGGCATCGTAGCCAAAACCATTACTTCCGCTTTCTTTTAGCGCAATTTGCCCTTTGCAAATGCCTTCAAATAAATATTCTTTTTCGTTTATTATCAACGAAATAACGGTTCTAAATTGGGCATTTCTGTTGCTGCAGCCCTGCATATTTAATAATAATTTTTCAATATTACTGCTAAAATCCCTGCTTTCGCCGGCATAACGGGCACTTTTTACACCAGGCTCACCATTTAAACATGCTACTTCCAGGCCTGTATCCTCACTAAAACAATTTTTTTTGGTAAGATGATAGATTGTTTTGGACTTTTCGGTTGCGTTTGCTTCCAGCGTATTATGCGGTTCCGGTATATCAATATCAATACCGGCTTCAATTAACGTAAGTATATCAAATTCATTGTTTAATACAGCTCGTATTTCGTTTACTTTGTTTTGGTTGTTGGTAGCAAAAATGAGAGAGTTGTTATCCATAAAATTGGTTTAAGCTAAGCCAAATAACTGTTTTAGCATGTTCCATAATTTAGTTTTTTCAATCCTATCTTCCATTAAATGAGCAAGAGCAGGTGCACACATATATACCTGGCCATTGTACTTTTGAAGCTGGTATTGCGGAAAATCTAAAGGCATATCAATTTGAGATGGTTTTACACCAAAAAGTAAAATTTTTTCGGCGGCAAATTGCTCTCTCAGTAAGTTATAATTAGTATGGGTTTTATGCAAATTAATTAAGGCAACATCTGCCATGGAAAGTTTGCAGGCTGTTAAAATACCCAGTAAAAAACTAAGTTCCTGTTCTTTTAAATAAACGGCTTCTTCATCTTTTACCAATATAATAATACCTTTATTATTGTTTCCTAAAAAGCAAATAAAGGCTTTTGTATATTATCTGTAACTACTTGTTTACTATTTAAGTCAACCAACGAATTCTTAAACAAATCGGCAATAACAATTGAAGGAAGTTGAATATTATCTAAACTCATAAAAAGGATGCTTTAGCCCGTACTTTTTTCGTTTCTTTGTGTAAAATTAATCATTATGATTGCAGCTGCCGATTTTAATATTACAAAAGTAGAACATAGTAAATTAAATGATATAAATCTGGAAAACATTCCTTTTGGAAAGTATTTTACTGACCATATGCTGGAAGTAGATTATGAAGATGGTGAATGGAAAACAGCAGAAATAAAACCTTATCAACCATTGCTGTTAGCTCCATCCACAGCGGCTTTGCACTATGGTCAAGCAATTTTTGAAGGAATAAAGCCTACAAAAATGCCGATGGCGAAGCGTTTATTTTTAGGCCACATGATAATTTTAAGCGGTTTAACATATCTGCCGAAAGAATGCAAATGCCACAAGTGCCCGAAGAAATTTTTATGGAAGGCATGCGTTTACTGATTGAGTTAGATAAAAACTGGATTCCGCAAATGGAAGACCATTCTTTATATATTCGTCCGTTTATGTTTAGCAGCGACGAAATGATTGGCGTACGCCCCAGCGATAAGTATAAATTTATGATTTTACTTAGCCCTACAGGGCCATATTACAGTGCACCTATGCGTATTTATGTAGAAGAGCAATACGTACGTGCCGTACCAGGTGGCGTTGGCTACGCAAAAGCAGCCGGAAATTATGGTGGTGCCATGTATGCAACAGCACAAGCCAAATTAAAAGGCTACGATCAAGTACTTTGGACAGACGCTTTTGAGCATAAATATGTACAGGAATGTGGCACAATGAATGTGTTTTTTATTATTGGAAATACAGCCATTACACCTAATTTGGATGAGGGAACAATATTGGCTGGAGTTACCAGAGATAGCACTATGGCAGTTTTGAGGGAAATGGGCTTTAATGTAGAAGAAAAGCCTTTAAGTATAGATGACATTATAGATGCCTATAAAGCCGGCGTATTATACGAAGTTTTTGGTACAGGCACTGCCGCTACTATATCATTCATAAAAGAGCTTAGGTATAAGGATTTTACCATGAAATTTGATATTGATAACTGGAAAACAGCTCCGGACGTAAAAAGCCGCCTGAATGCCATTCGCTATGGTCAGGTAGAAGATACGCATGGCTGGATGTATAAAATTTAAGTATTTATATTATTTAAAATACACTGCCACCCCAGCTTTGGGGTGGTTTTTTAATAAATGTTAATAAAATTTCATTTTTTTTGACATTAAGTTTCTGTTTTTAAGAGAGAATACCTACCTTTGCCGTCCGAAAAATAAAAGGTTCATAATGCCTACAATACAACAATTAGTAAGAAAAGGAAGACAAATCATTACTGCAAAGAGTAAGTCAAGAGCTTTAGATGCTTGTCCGCAACGCCGTGGAGTATGTACAAGAGTATATACAACAACACCTAAAAAACCAAACTCAGCTTTGCGTAAAGTAGCTAAAGTACGTTTAACAAACAAAATTGAGGTTATTGCCTACATACCAGGCGAAGGACACAATTTGCAAGAGCACAGTATTGTACTTATACGTGGTGGAAGGGTAAAAGATTTACCAGGTGTACGTTACCATATTGTACGGGGTGCTTTAGATACAGCAGGCGTAAAAGATAGAAAACAAAGCCGCAGTAAGTACGGAACTAAAAAAGCTAAAAAATAATCTTTCGACTATGCTCAGGACTGATTATCCGGGCAAAAAAAATAAATAACAATGCGTAAAACACAACCGAAAAAGATACCATTAGCGCCAGATCCAAAATTCAACGATAAGTTGGTTACCCGTTTTGTAAACAACTTAATGTGGGAAGGGAAAAAAAGTGGCGCCTTCGATATTTTTTATACAGCTTTAGATAAAGTTGCCAAGCAAACAAACGAAGATGGTTACGAAGTTTGGAAAAAGGCTTTAGCTAATATTACTCCTGGTGTTGAGGTTCGTAGCCGCCGTATTGGTGGAGCTACTTTCCAAATTCCTAGTGAAGTACGTGCCGATAGAAAAATTTCTTTAAGTATTAAATGGATGGTACGTTACAGCCGTGAAAGAAACGGACGTAGCATGGCCGATAAATTAGCTAACGAAATTGTAGCAGCAAGCAAAGGTGAAGGTGCTGCATACAAAAAGAAAGAAGATACACACCGTATGGCAGAAGCTAACAAAGCATTTGCTCACTTTAAAGTTTAATTCAATAAAAGCTTAATACAAAAGCCTCCCAAAAATTTTGGGAGGCTTTTTTTGTGTAAATTTTATCGATGGAATAGTATGAAATAAATATTACCAACTTCTTTGAGTTGCATTTCTTTTTACTGAACCTGTATTATTTCCACCTCTTTTACTAAAATGTGGCCTTTGGTGCTGCTTCGCTATTACCGGCTGTGGCTTTGCATCTGCAGCCAAGGGAAAAGGATGTTGTGTATTAACCGGAATGGCCTTGTTAATTAATTTTTGTATATCTTTTAATTCTTCTGCTTTTTCATTTGCATCGCAAAAAGAGAATGCAATACCGGTATTACCTGCACGGCCTGTACGTCCAATACGATGTACGTAGGTTTCGGGCACTTCGGGTAGCTCAAAATTAATTACATGGCTTAAATCATCAATATCAATGCCTCTGGCAGCAATATCGGTAGCCAAAAGTACTCTGGTAGTTCCGTTTTTAAAATTGGCCAAGGCATTTTGCCTTGCATTTTGCGATTTGTTGCCATGTATGGCCGCAGCAGTAAAGCCATGTGCATGCAATACTTTAACTACCTTATCGGCACCATGTTTTGTACGGGTAAATACCAATGCACTTGCAATATTTTTATCTTGCAGCAAATGCAGTAGTAGTTTGTTTTTATCTTGTTTATCTACATAAAAAAGATGTTGTTCAATTGCCTCGGCAGTTGACGAAACCGGCGTTACACTTTACATTTGATGGATTGTGTAATAATACATCTGCCAGTTTTGAATTTCGGGTGGCATGGTGGCCGAAAAGAAAAGTGTTTGCCTGCGTTCGGGCAATTTGGTAATTACCCTTTTTACATCATGTATAAAGCCCATATCCAGCATCCTATCGGCTTCATCTAATACAAAAATTTGCAAATGACGTAGCGATATATAGCCTTGATTTATTAAATCTAATAAACGGCCGGGCGTTGCAATTAAAACATCTACACCTCTTTTTAAAGTACTTACTTGCGGCACTTGCGATACGCCACCAAATATTACAGCATGGCTAATTTTAGTGTATTTACCATACGCTTCAAAACTTTCATTTATTTGAATAGCTAACTCTCTGGTTGGTGTTAAAATAAGCACTTTTATACCTTGTGTATGCTGCTTTTGTGTAAAAAGCAATTGCAAAATGGGTATGGCAAATGCGGCTGTTTTGCCGGTGCCAGTTTGTGCACAGCCTAATAAATCTTTTTGTTGCAATACAATGGGTATTGCTTGTTGTTGAATAGGGGTTGGGTTGGTGTAGCCTTGCTCGGCTAAAGCCAATAGTATAGGATCTATTAATCCTAATTTAGTAAATTCCATTATTATGGTTTGTTAAATGTGGGCCGTAGAGGACGTTGTATTTTCGAAAACAGCGAGTAAAATTATTATACCACCGGCTTACAACTTGCCGTAAAGTTTTACGTGGAGATATGCAAAGATAAGGCATTACCAACTGGTAATGCCTTATTAATTCGTTAAAGTGCAGTAAAAGCTATTTTTCCATTTGTTCAATTACACTTTGTGTAACGCCGGTAAAGCTAAAACCACCATCATGAAACAGGTTGTGCATGGTAACATATTTAGTTAAATCGCTAAATAGTGTTACTATATAATCGGCACAAGCTTCTGCACTTGCATTACCAAGCGGACTCATTTTTTCGGCATAGTTTATAAACCCATCAAATCCTTTAACACCGCTTCCGGCAGTTGTACGGGTTGGCGATTGCGAAATGGTATTTACCCTTACATGTTTTTTTACGCCGTATTGATAACCAAAATTACGGGCAATGCTTTCCAGAATTGCTTTATTATCGGCCATGTCGTTATAATCCGGAAAAACACGTTGTGCTGCAATATAACTTAACGCTACAACCGAACCCCATTCATTAAGGGCATCTTTTTTCAAAGCAGCAGCAAGTACTCTATGCAGGCTTAATGCAGATATATCTAAGCCTTTGTGGGTAAACTCGTAATTGTTTTCGGTATAGGTAATTCCTTTACGTACGTTTATGCTCATGCCAATGGAATGCAAAATAAAATCTACACCACCGCCAAAATGTTCAACGGCTTTTTCTATAAGATTGGTTACATCTTCGTTACTGCCACATCGCAAGCAACAACCGGCGCATTAATAGCTTCGGCCAGTTTATTTATTTCACCCATACGCATTGCAACAGGCGCATTGGTTAATAAAATTTGTGCTCCTTCTTCATGGCAACGTAATGCTGTTTTCCAGGCAATAGATTTTTCGTCTAACGCACCAAATATGATTCCTTTTTTACCTTTTAATAAATTATAACTCATGATTGCTATTTAGTTTATGGTAAAGATAAAATTATTGTAAATACTTAGCAACTGCAATTATTACATAAATGCCTGCTGTTATGTATAAAAAAATAGTAGCAATTACTATAATAAAGTACAAAAGCAGTTTTTTCCCGCTTTCTCTTGGTTTTATTTTTTGTTGAAGGTATTGATTGAAGAAATAGAATGGAATAGTCATTAAACCGGCAATTAGTAATATGCCTAAACCCGGTGGTATTAAAAAAAGTAACTGCATAATTTAATTTCCTATCATTTCTCTTGCATTTTCTAAAGCAGCAGCAGTTGGTTTTTCGCCACTAAGCATTTGGGCAATGGTGGTAATGCGTTCATCATTGTTTAGTAGGCGAATACTGGTTACAATTTTATCGGCCTTAATGGCTTTGTAAACAAAATAATGAGCATTTGCTTTTGCAGCAATTTGTGGTTGGTGTGTTATGGATATTAATTGGTGAGATGCAGAAAGTTCCTTCATAATATTACCTACTTGTTTTGCAGCCTCTCCACTTATCCCTGTATCAATTTCGTCGAAAATTAATGTAGGTAATTGTAATTTTTTTGCAACTAAGCTTTTTATGCAAAGCATTAGCCTGCTTAACTCGCCGCCGCTTGCAACTTTACGCAAGGGCTCAAAATGATTACTTTTATTTGCATCAAACAAAAACTCAATATTGTTACAACCTGTGCTATTTAAAACAACATCATCTACCTGTATTTTTAGTTGAGCATTTGGCATTCCTACTTGAGCCAATAATGCATTTACATTTTTAGTAAATGGCTGAATTGCTTTTTTTCTGTTGGCAGATATTTGCCCGGCTATAGTGTTACTTTTTGTTAACCACTCGGTTGTTTCTTTTTCTTTTTTTAGGATGGAGTCACTAATATTTATAACATCTGTTAGTTTTATTTGTAAATCTGTCTGAATGGCTAACAACTCGGTTGTTGTGGTTACATTGTGTTTTTTTAACAACTTGTATCCTACAGCCATTTTATCGTTTACAAGTTGTATTCTTTCGGCACTGTATTGTATGGTGTTATTTATGTTCTCCAATTCGTCTGCAACATCTTGCAACTCTACCTGTGTAGCTTGTAACCTTTTAAGCAAACTTTCTATATTGGGGTGATATTGTGTTAAAGATTGTAATCTATTGCTCAACGATTTTATTTGTTGCACAATTGGTTGTTCGCTTTCGGTTAACTCAAAATAAATACCACCAAGTTGGTGCTTAATATTTTCGGCATTGCTCAGTAGTTTTAGTTCGGCGTCTAAATTTTCTAACTCGTTTTCCTGTAAATTAATTTCGTTTAATTCATCAAACAAAAATTGATTGTAATCGAGTGTGGCATTTTCTTTGGCTTGCTTTTCCTGCAAGGTGGTTAATTGTTTTTTGCATAATGTGTATGTTGTAAATGCGGTTTTAAAATCTGTTAATAAAGCCACGTTATCTGCCAGTGCATCTAAAACTTCCCGTTGAAAATCATTATCACCCAATTCCAGTGTATCAAATTGCTGGTGCAAATCAACCAATAAACTACTTAACTCCTTTAATTGATTTAAATTAACCGGCGTATCATTTATAAAAGCTCTGGATTTTCCGTTAACTGCAATCTCCCTTCTAATAACTAACTCCTCATCATTATCCAACTCATTTTCTTTTAAAAAAGATTGAATAGTTTTTTGTTTTTGGGAAGAAAAATAACCTTCTATAATACACTTTCTCTCTTTTTGTTGCAGTACACTGCTATCTGCCCTGTTGCCTAAAATAAGGCTTAATGCACCCATTAAAATACTTTTACCGGCGCCGGTTTCGCCGGTAATAATATTAAGGTTGTTGGAAAATTCTATTTCCAGTTCATCTATTATAGCGTAATTCTGTATGTTAAGTTTTTGAAGCATAAAGTGATACACGAATTTATACTAATTACACGAATTTGGCAGCATTCATAAAATAAAAAAGCATCTCAAAAAAATGAGATGCCTGTACTAATTACTTTGTATTATATAATGCTTATTACTATTTTACTTCAATAGAATCGTTTAAATCGCTATCTACCAAAATACGACCGCAGTTTTCGCAAACCATTACTTTTTTGTGTAGTTTAATTTCGCTTTGCTTTTGCGGCGGAATAGCATGAAAACAACCGCCACAGCTATCTCTTTCTACCGCTACAACTGCTAAACCGTTACGATAATTTTTACGTATTTTATCGTAGCTTATTAATAATCTTTCGTCAACATGTTTTCTTGCCTCATCTGCTTGTTTGTTGTATTGCTTTTCTTCTTTTTCGGTTTCGCCAATAATTTTTTCTAACTCACCTTTTTTGCCACTTAAGTTACCTTCTTTAGTTGCTACAGCTTTTTTAGCAGCTTCTAATTGCCTTGCTTTTTCGCCAATTTCTTCGGTAGCATCTTTAATGTGCTTTTCGCAAAGTTTAACTTCCAGTTGTTGCATTTCAATTTCTTTATTGATTGCTTCAAACTCACGGTTGTTTTTTACGTTATCGCTTTGCTTTTCGTATTTTTTTACTAAAGCTTCAGCTTCTTTGATGCCTTCTTTTTTTTGCTCAATAAACTCCTGAATGCCGTTAATCTCTTCTTCAACTCTTGTTTGACGGGCATGCAAGCCTTCAATTTCATCTTCAAGGTCTTTAACCTCAATAGGTAATTCGCCTTTTAAAATTTGAATTTCATCAAGCTTACAATCTACTTTTTGTAGCTTAACAAGCGCTGTTAATTTTTCTTCAACTGAGAAATCTGCAACTTTTGCCATAATGATTGAGTATTTTTTAGCTCCAATATTGTACAGGGTTGGTTTTTACCGCTGTTTTTAGGACGGCAAAGGTAGGGAATTTTTGCTGCAAAACCTCAGTTAAAAGCTCAATTGTAAATTGCTCACTTTCCCAGTGGCCAATATCTGCTAAAACTAATTTATTATCGGCATCAAAAAATTCGTGATATTTTACATCTCCGGTAATAAAAAATTGAGCTCCGGCTGCAATTGCAGCACTTGTTAAAAAACTGCCTGCACCACCACAAATTGCTATTTTTTTTACTTTTTTGCCCAATAATGGAGTAAAACGAAGCATTTTTAGCCCAAATTTGGCCTTTAGTAAATCAAGTAAATCTTCTTCGGGCAGTTCATTTTGTAACTCACCCATTAAGCCGCTGCCTATATTTTGGTTATTATTTTGCAAAGCAATTACTTCATAAGCCACTTCTTCATAGGGATGGTTTTTTATTAAAGCATTCAATATTTCTTTTTCTTTCCATACTTCAAAAATGACTTCCAGCTTTTGCTCTTTTTCGTAGTGGCGTTGGCCAATTTCTCCTACATGCGGATTGGTACCCTCTGTTGCTTTAAAACTTCCCTCACCTTCGGTTAAAAAGCTGCATTCAATATAATTACCAATTGCACCACCGCCTGCATTAAAAATAGCGTCTCTTACTTTAGTAGCATATGCAATAGGAATATAGGTGTATAGTTTTTTAAGCACATCTTTTTGGGGCTTAAAATTTTTCTGTTTGTAAGGCCTAATTTATCGGCAATTTTAGCATTTACACCCTGCAGTACATTATCTAAATTGGTGTGAATGGCATAAATGGCAATGTCATTTTTTATGGCAGCAATAATTGTTTTTTCTACATAGTTTTTTCCTGTAATTTTTTTTAGGCCACTAAAAATAATAGGGTGGTGGGCAACAATTAAATTGCAATTTTTTTCTATCGCCTCCATCACCACACTTTCAGTAGCATCTAAGCTGCAAATTGCACCGGTACATTCCCAATTGGTATTTCCGGTAATCAATCCGGCATTGTCGTAGCTTTCTTGTAAAGATGGTGGCGCAAAAACTTCTAAGTGAGCAATTATTTCGGCAATTTTCATCTTTAAAAATAAACATTTTGCTGTAACTACCTTAAGCTATTGGATAAAACACTTGAAAATTTTTACTACTGCAGTTTAGAAATGAAAGAAGTGGTACACAGTAGTTTTTTACCTGATGAAATGAAAAGATGAATATGCACTATTATTAAATGAACGGATGAAGCGGTTGAATATGAAATAAAAAATTTGCCAACCTCTAAAAGGTTGGCAAATTTACAATATAGCTATATACTCATGCTGAACAAGCCATGACCATAGGTAGATATAATTACTGTGTTAGCAGTATGTGAATGCAAGTCGGTGATATTATATAACTTAGGTGATTGAATTCATTGCTAAATAATGCCACTATTGTTGGATTTGTAAAGCCCTTCCGAAACGATGATTGCCCAAATTTGCAATTGTATGAAAACAGTTGATATTAATAAACTTTTCACAATTATTCGTATAGTTCTTTAATTAGCGATTTATAATTTTTCAACTATTACATTATCAATATAAAATTCGGCTCCATCTGTACCAGCGGTAGCGCTCCATTTAGAATATATAGTTAAATTATTAACTGGTTTATCATACGTAAAACTTAACTGTTCCCATTTGCAAGTAGTTGTAGAGGCTACTGATTTTTCAATCCCAATAGCACCATTTTGTAAAACACCAATAGTCATACCACCACGAACTACATATACCCAGCAACTTACTTTCACTCCTTTGTTTAGAGGTAATGGATTTTGTGCAATTCCCGAATGCCCGATTGTACTGGTAATATGCATAATATTGCCTTGTACTCCGCTATTTGCTACAGAGGCTAATTGGCAGCAAGTATTTTTAATATTTACTAACTCGGTTATCATACAGGAGTTGTGTGTTGGATTATTTATCCATGCATACCACTTATCTGCTCCTGTTGAGTCTGCCCAATTCGTTGTGCCGGGTGTGTGGCAATAACCTGTGGGGTTTGCAACAAGTGTATATCTTGTTTCAAACCCTGAATTAACGATAAGATTTTGAGCCTTTAAAGCAAATTGAATGGTTGTAATTAGTAACAACGTAGTAAGATTTTTTTTCATTTTAGAAATTTTTTAAATTTATACAAAAATGTAGCATTTGTATGCTATTGGCAATACCATAAATAGGTTGATTTATAGCTTTTAAAAAATGAAAACGATAATAAATACTGCATACTGGTAATGAAAAAAGCAGCCAACCTTACAAAGGCTGGCTGCTTTTTAGAAGATTAATAAAATTTACTCTTTGTATGTAACCAAAATTTTTACTGGCTTACTACATATGTAAGCACAGGAAGCAGCATTGTTTTGTATTGTAATTTGTGTTGGGCTTACAAAATAATTATAGTTGAGTAATGGATCGGGTGAATATTCTGGTGGGACCAAATACCCTGTTGTCCATTCTAATAAAACAGTTACACTAATTATTTTTGAACTTGTTAATCCATGATTTATAGATACCTGACCTGTGGATGAAGAACTTGACTGAATAGTAAGTTCTTTCATTTTTATAGCAGGTGCACCACTTGCCTGTGTACCCAGCCTGGTATAATCTCTGATATTAACTCTAGCATTAAGGTTAAGGCTATCAGCAGCAAAGTCGCCGTAGATAAGAGCGTTGTTTTTATCTGCATTTGAATTTTCGATATAAAGTTTATTAGAACCACTTTCGTTAAGTGCAGCCGAACCGCCTATAGCAATATTCCCATTTCCATTAATATTATTAAATAATGCAGAAGAACCTATAGCTACATTATCATTACCTGTTTGATGATAAAACATGGTGTAGGCGCCCAATGCAACATTATTTGTTCCATTATCGTATTGAAGTGCAGATTTGCCAACAGCAGTGGTGCTTGTACCCGTAGAACCGATAGCTAAAGCAGAAGCTCCAACAGCAGTATTATCATCCCCAAAAGCATGGTTATTTAATGTACCTAAACCCAAAGATGTATTATAACTGCCTGTAGTATTACTAAATAATGATTTACTACCTACTGCAGTATTGCCAACAGCTTGTAAAACGCCTGCTCCAATACCATTATTATACAATGCACTATCACCAACAGCAACAAGGTTGCTTTTAGCAGTATTTTTTGCTAATGCATTGGTACCTATTGCCACATTACTATTGCCTGAAATATTATTTGATAATGTTCTAAATCCCAAAGCAGTATTAGAATTGCCACTAAAAGAGTTAACAAGAGACTGAACACCAATTGCTGTGTTATCTGATCCAGTGGAATTAGTAAATAGACTGCTTGAGCCAATTGCTGTATTAGAATTTCCATTATTATTAAATAAATTTGCAACACCAATTGCAGTATTAAAACTTCCTGTCGTGTTTAATTTTAATGTACCAGCTCCTATAGCTATATTATTAATACCTTTTGTATTTGAAAACAACGCCTTAGTACCCACTGCCAAATTATCAATACCTTCCGACTCATTAGCACCTGTACTATTATTGTACAAAGCACTATCACCAATGGCCAGGTTGCGAATCTTGCCATTGTTATTAAATAAAGCGGCCCTGCCAATTGCTACAACACCATCTGCTGCAGTATCACTATAAGCAGCTTTATAGCCAATAGCCACAGCACCACTTCCTCGGCGATTATTAAATAAAGTTTCCGACCCAAGTGCAGTGTTATGTAATCCTTGTGACGGTAAAATGGAAGCACCACCAGACGTAAAGCAATTTAGCGCAAGTGACGAAAGCCCAACAGCAGTATTCCCATCTCTATTATTATTATAATAAAGTGAACCTCCACCAATAGCTATATTGCCATAACCTGCAGGTATCAATTGGCATTGCAGATCCTCCAATAGCAATATTATGTTCGCCATATTTATTATAGAGCATAGAAACATTACCTATTGCCACATTGTTATTGCCATTCAAATGATTACTTAAAGAATATGCACCAATAGAAACATTAGCTAAGCCAGCTGATTTTAAATTATTTGCACCAGCTCCAAGAGATACATTATAAGTGGTGGCAGCATCCACCCCCCCAATTTTCATACCATTGGATTTTAAAATGAGTGGCATATTATCTAAAGTTCCAATAAAATTTACAATAGTATCAGTACCTGCATTGCCAGTAGTACTCCATCCACTACCTGCCCCACTGGCATTTTGTAGCCAAACCCAACTGCCGCTGTTGTAATAATAAAACCCAATACTGTCGGGTGCATTTTGAAATACCAGCAAGCCGTTGGCCGGCGCTGCAATGGCAGTACGCTGGGTTTTACTCATTCTGGGTATCAGCAATCCCTTATCGGTTGCCGATACATCCAGTAAAGCGCTTGCATTGGGCGTGAGTGTGCCAATGCCAACATTTTGGGCAACCGATTGATACGTAAAAAATAATGCAGCGGAAAGAATCAGTAATTTTTTCATAATTTTTTATTCTTCGTAAGTAATTAAAATACGTATGGGCCTTCCGGCAATATTGGCATCATTACCAGAAACATTGCGAATGGCAACAGCTGTAGGCGATACATAAGAATCATATTCGTAACCAATATAGGTTGATCTTGGCGAAATATCATTGCCTGATGTAGCATTAATATATATAGATACGCTTAAAATTTTTGCCTGTGTAAGCCCATGAGTAAAAGATGTAAGTGTGCCTGCAGCACCGTTTGTACCTGTAATTTTTTTCATTTTTATGGCTGGAGCTCCACTTGCCTGCGTACCAAGCCTTGTATAATCTCTAATATTTACTATGGCATTAAGGTTAAGGCTATCGGCTGCAAAATCGCCGTAAATTAAAGCGTTATCTTTATCTGCATTGCTGTTTTCAATAAAAAGTTTGTTGCTAATATTTAACAGGCCGCCTGCACTATTGCCAATAAAAATATTATTGCTTCCGTTTGTAATACTACTGCCAACCCTGTAACCGATACCAATATTATTATCTCCATCAGAATTTCCTACCAATGCTTCCCTGCCAAGTGCAATATTATTACTGCCGTAAATGTTCGTCCACATACTTTTACTACCAATTCCTATATTACCAAGCCCTTGGGTTGCAATACTAGAAAGGCTACTATTGAAATATAAAGCAGAATCACCAATGCCAACATTATAATTTCCTGTTTGATTGCCATACAAACTTTTTGAACCGACGGCTATATTTTTATTGCCAGTAGTATTGTTAAATAAAGCTGCATATCCAAATGTAGAATTAGAGCTACCTGTAGATAATTTATTTAAACTAAATGCCCCAATACTTACAATTTCTTTACCTGTCATGCCTGCAACACCAGCACTTCCAATACCACTTTCGTAACCAATAAAAGTATTGTAGCTTACATTATTATATCTTCCTGCTCCTGTGCCTATAGCAATACTTCCTGTATCGGGTAGATTATTATTAGTTTCATGCCCACTCAATGCAAATCGACCAATAGCAACACAACTTAATGCAGTGTCTTTATATTCCATTGTACCCACACCTAATGTATTATTGTCACCGCCTTCAATTATTGACTTTAATGTACGAAAACCAATACCACTATTAACGGCTCAATTATTGGCATAATACATTGCATCTGCACCTACAATTGAGTTCCATATTCCTGTATTTAGATTAAACATAGATTGACTACCAATTGCAATATTATCTGTATTACCCACATCATTAAAATGGCTTAAACTTCTTTGTCCAATTGCAACATTGTTGGATGCCGAATCAGAATGATATAAAGAACCATAACCCAGTGCAACGTTGCCTGACCCCATAATAGTGCTAAGCATTGCCTCATGACCAAAGGCAGAATTAAAATTTCCTTTTTTATTATTAAACTGTGAATAGCTCCCTATTGCTGTATTATAATAACCAATTGTATTATTGTGTAAAGCAAAACCCCCAAATGCATTATTAAAAGATCCGAATGTAGTGCTATCAAGCGCTTTGTAGCCAATTGCAGTATTAAACATACCATTAGGAAATCCCGTACTTTTTAAATTGCGTAATGTACCAAACCCAATGCTTGTATTTTGATTTATGGAATCTACTATTCCTGAAGGTTGATTATTAACTTTAATTTTAAATGCACTATCATTTAAAGTACCAATAAATTTATTCCCTGTTATATAATTGCCATTTGTTTTCCAGCTAAGGCTATCTGTTTTATGATTTAGTAAGTATAGCCATTCTACTCCATTATAATAATGGAAACCTACACTATCAGGTGCATTTTGATAAACAAGCAATCCATTTGCAGGTACAGCAATGGCATTTTTTTCTGCTTTACTCATTCTGGGAATGAGCACTCCCTTAGCAGTACTTTTTACATCTAAAATACTGCTTGCATTGGCTGTACTTCCATCTGTATTAACGGCTAAAGATTGTGCATTACTAAATGTATAAAACAAAATAAACGTAATTGCTAAAATAACATTTTTCATACCATACTGTTGTGTTTATGAGTGATACAAAAATCAACTTTTAAGAAAATATATTCAATGCCATAAGGGGTATAAAAATCACCCTCCATCAGCTTCTCTCTTTTTCTCCTTTCCTCTTGCCTTTGTTGCCTTCTTTGCTCAGCTTCACGTCGATCTCTTTCTCTTTTTCTGCTCTTTCTCTTCTTGCCTGTGCTTGCCGCTGTTGCCTTGCTTGGCGCTGTGCTGCTGCCGCTTGCCTATCTCTTTCTCTTTTACTTTCTCGTTCTTGCCTTGCGTTATTGTTACGTTGTTGGGCTTGATTGTTTTGTTCTTTTTTATCTTTTTGAGCTTGCTCTTTTTGCTTTTGTTGTTCGTTTTTCAGCTTTTCTTGTTTTTCTTTATTATCTTTTTTGTTTTGCTCTTTTTGCCTTTCTTTTTCTCTTTTTTGCTGATCGCTTTTTTCTTTATTTTTATTTTTATCAGCTTCCTTTTTTGCTTTGTTGGCTTCATTCGCTTGCCTTAAACAAGCCATATATTCATCAAATTTTTCTTTACATTCCTTTGAGGTTAACCCTTTGCAATCCGCTTTTTGACAAGGCGTTTTTTTGTCATCTTTTTTATCCTCTTGTGCTAAGGCAAATTGAGTGCTTAATAATACCGTAATAATGATTATTATTTTTTTCATGTCGATATTTTTTTATTCTACTACAAATGTTTTTCTTCTTGTATCGCCGGTAAAGCGATGTAATGGCGTTCCAGTTTTATCAACTAATTGTTTTGTTACTCCATTAATAGTTATTGAAATAACTAATTTATCAATATCCCAATTATCTGCCCCCATACCTCCGCCACCAGTGTGCCAAAGCTCAACTGTTTTTATATCATTAGTAGTAACATTAGCAATGCTATTAACTTGATTACTTATAAATTGATGCTCTGAAAAATTGCCCCAGTTTTGCCCTTTATTAATATTGTTGAATACTAATTTTTGACTGCTATTTTTAAACGTGATGACAATCTTTGCATTATCACCGCCACCTCTTAAATCATCGCCACCTACACCAATGGTTGTTGCAATACTGGTTTTTTGAGGCGGTGGAAATTTATCTATCCAACCACTACCTGATATAATGGTGGGGTTTCTTCTAAAATCAAATCGTTTTGGTGTTTCCGAATTTTCGTAAGTCATACGCCAAGGAGTAAGTTTGGGTCTAGTATTTTCTGAGTTGAGCAATTCGTATTTAGTTGTTTGCCCATTTTTTTTAAATGTAGCGGTTACAATTATTCTATCAATATCCCAGTTGTCGGGGCTTTTAGTAGTGGGTACATTTGTATTACTATGTTTCCTTGTTAACTCCATAGCTAATAAATCGCCAATAACCATTGAAGTGTCTAATGGTATAGTTATTTTTCGGATAGAGTTTTTTGGCCAAGTAGCGTTGCTGTTGATTGCCCTTTTAATAATCTCTGGTTTATTTACAAAAAGCAATTTAATATCTGGGCTAAACTCTGGAGTTCCAATGCCTCTTAAATCATCTTCGCCGGTTTTAAATTCAATTTCAATTTTGTTTTGTGCTAGGGCTTGTAATGAAAAAAACAAAGCAACCATTAGTACTACATAGTCTTTAATTTTCATAGTAATTATTTTGTTTAATTATTGTTTAAAATCTAAATCCACATCTATCAACCCGTGTATCACATTGTTTATTTCGTATTGCGGAAAGCGTTGATAGTAAGTTTCTTCGTACACACTGCTTACCATTGTACAATTATTAGCTTGTATGGGCAATGAGGTAAATGGTAATGAATGGTAGTAATATTTTGTAACATTTACAGTAATGCAATATTTTTTTTGTGCTATTAATGTAATAGGTTGCGTCAAAACAAAGTGATTATAATTTAATGTATCGCTGTTGTTGAATTGTAATGTTTGAATAATTTGTTTTGTATCTGCATCCCAAATACTAACTGGTATATTGCCGTTAGTAGGATTTTTTAACCATATACCACTTATTCTGCCATCTTTATGTGGTATAAATGCAAAGCCTAATTCCCAACCTGGTTCTCTACCTTGTGCTTCTCTTTTGTAGGTAGTGTAAGATTTAAGTTGTTTTGAGAAATTTTTTTCTTCACCAAAATATGACACTCCACCTTTTGGTAATACAGTGCAACTAAAAAGTACAATTATAGAAAATAGTGTTATGTAAATTTTCATATTTATTTTGGTAGTACTAAAATTTCGACTCTTCTATTTTTCTTTCCTATTTTCATCAGTTGTATTGGGTACAGCTGGGTTAGCTTTTCCTTTCCCCTCTTCTTTATATACAAAGCCTGCTTTACCTTTAAGCTCATCTTTTAAAATAGTAGATACTGCTTGTGCTCTTTGCAAGGATAATTTAATATTGGCATCATCTTTACCAATATCATCGGTGTAACCATCAATATTTAGCACTGCTGTAGGCATGGCTTGTAATTGTTGTGCTAATTTTTTATAGCAGCAATACCATCTGGCTTTAGATTTGCTTTTCCCAAATCGAATAATACTTCGGCATTTAAACTTAGTTTTATTGCTGCACCAATTGCTGCTATGGCATCAATATCTGCACCAGCAATAGAAGATGTTGTATTTAAATCGGTAAGGCGTACATAATAAAAATAATCGGTTGGTTTAGCCACCTTACTTATATCAACCGAAGCTGTGCCACCGCTAATTTTTCCTACACTTATCCAATTAATACCATCTTTTGAAATATCCAAATTAGTGGGCTCTATTTGTCCGGCTTCAAATACAAAAAGGTCAGGACCATTTACATCTACTAAGGCATTATTGGTGAATTTTATAGTGAGTGTGCCATTTAAACCAAGACTATAAATGCCCTTATTTTTTTTAAGGTCGTTCATTGAAACATAATCTGGTGTACCTATACAATTTTCTTTAGGGAATTGAATATTACCCGAAATGTATTTTGCATCGGGGGCTTCATCTGCAAAAGAAGCATCGCCAAGCGGCAAATACACTAAACCATTTTCGGAAACATATGTTTTGCCAATGACTGCTCCAAAGTTTATAGAAGGATTATTCTTGATAAATTCTGCTTTAAGTTTTGCAGCATCCTTTACAATAGTTTCAGCTTTTTGTTTTGTAGTCAAATAGCTAACACAATAGCCGGTAAGTGGCACCGATTTTTCTTTTGAAAATTTTTGTACATCTCCATTTATATCTACTCCTTTCAAAGAGCTTAAAAACTCTTCTGCATCAATGCTGGTTCTAAAAGCTTCGGGAACTGGTGGATAATTTTTGACCTTTTCTTTTTCGGCAGGACTAAGATATTTATACGCATTTTCGATAGATGTTTTTTTTGTATCACTCATTGAATTAGCATATCTGGCCGGGAAGTTAGAATTATTATTAGTGTTACTGCCATTTTTTTTATAATCTTTCCGAGCATTTTTTATGCTATCTGCCATTGCTTTCATTTTAGTTAAATAATCGCTGGCTGTTTCGTTTTTATTTTGTTGGGCATTTGCAAAATTTGCAAATGCAATAAGCATTACAAACAATACAATCGGATAACAAATTTTATTTTTCATTTTTAATCGTTTCTTTTGTAGCGTTCTTTCATAAATTCAAAATAAATAAAACCACTTTTGGCAAACCAATCGCCACTGCCATATTGATTTTCGCAAGTATTAAACTCCATTAAGGCATCTTTTAATCCTTTTATAAATTCGGTATATTTTCTATCGTACGTTTGTTTTAAATTATTGAAAGAGTTCATAATATTTGTTCGTTGTTTTTGCCAGGCTAACCCTGTATAAGCATTAAGCCCTGCAACATTATCACCAAAAGCTACTGCACTATTGGTAAAGCTTTTTGTATTCTGATAAATACAATTAAGCCTGGCTAATAACATTCGATAGGTATTCATATGCTCTACAGCATCGTTATAACAACTTTCGCAAGCCCCACTTTCTCTACAAGTAGAAGTCATTACCGCATTTCCATTAGTGCTAAAATCTGGGGTACATTCTGAATTGCTTAAAGCCTCGGCACTATTGTAAAAATCAATAGCTGAACTAGCTAACCCTCTTGCCGTATTAAATTGAGAATATGCTTGCCCGGCCATAGTTTGTGCACTTTCTACTCTATCATCTAAGTACCCATTTACCCCAGCTCTTGCTTGATCAATGGTAGAAATAATACCTCTTTGGCAATAAGATTTTGTAAAACTAAATATGGCTATTAGTATTATTAATTTTTTCATTTTTACTTATTTTATTTTTTTGTAAATGGGCTTGGAATGCCAATATTTTTTAACTCTTTGCCTACCCACACTAGCAGTTTATAATTTGTTAAAGGCTCTTTACATACCACCATCAATCCAAAACTACCTTCTGTTTTAAACTGCATTCCCCAATTGCCTTTTGCATCCAACTTAGCCGTTCTGTCTGCACTTTTCCAATTGTCTTTACATAACTTTATTTCATATTTATGCTTAGGATTTTGGCTAGCTATAGATATATAAATTGGTTGATAAATGCTTAATCCCTTAACGAAATAATACAGTGTATCTTCTTTTTGAGCTACGGTTGTTATGTTGATTTTACCATTCCAAATACTATCTTTTGCTTTATAAGGAACAAGTTTTAATTCTACTGGTTTAATATTTTTATTTAGTGTAAAGGGCTGAGCATTTGTTAGTATTGTAATAAAACAACTAAAAAATACAAGTATTGAAATTTTCATTTTATAAATTTTATTTAAGCATATTTTTTAAACACTATTTTACCAAATCAAACTCATAAGCCTCCGAGTAATTATTTGCTCTTGATATTTCGCCATTGTAATCAGGATAAATAATACGAGCAATAATTTTTACTCGTTTCCCAAATGCTTCCTCAGGAAACTTACTGAAAACAAAAGCATGATTTCTCAACACATCTTTCCCTTTCTCTATTGCCTGTATTTCACAAATTTCTGAACGTACAATTCTATTGAAAGTTCTAGGAGCCCCGTTACCTTCGGCAGACTGCCTAGCTTCCCCAGCAGTTAATTGACCAGTGTAATACAATTCAATTTCTACTTTACATGGCTTAGATGTAGCATTACCAATATTTTTACAATAAAGCGTATCGGCATTTTTATACGTCCGGCAATGCCTGCAACAGGTTCGTAGCCATTACCACCACCACTTATTACAGGTATAAGGCTAAATGTTAAATCGGGCAAAAGCAATGTAATACGTTCATTTGGCGAAATTGTTGCCCCTGGTATGGCTTTGGGTTTTTGTGCACTTGCAAATTGTGTTATGCAAAAAAGTGCAAAGGGTAATAAAAATATTTTTTTCATTTGGTTAATTTGTTTCAACAAAAATGAAAAAAATCTTTAATGCCAGCAATCCCATAAATAGGGCATTACAAAAAACTTAATTGTGTTGATTGAATTTATATACTGCTGCGGTAGCATTATTTACTTGCAGCTTTTTGTATATTTTTTTTACGTGGCTACGTACGGTTTCTACAGCTATGTTTGTTTCGGCAGCAATCATTTTATAGCTGTAGCCTTTTACAATATATTCCAGTATTTCTTTTTCTCTGGCAGATAAAGATTCTACATCTTCATTAGGTGTGCTTTTATTTTTGGGCACAAATGTTAATACTTTTTTTGCAACACTACTCGTCATAGGGGCGCCGCCATCCAATACATCTTTAATTGACGCAGGTATTTGGTCAAAATTCTTTTTTAATAAATAACCATTTGCTCCTGCACATATAGCGTTAAAAATATTTTCATTATCCTCAAATACTGTAAACATTAATACCGGCAAATCGTTATTGATTGTGCGTATTGCTGTAACAGCATCTACGCCGTTACTATGGGGCATATCAATATCCATAATAACAACATCGGGTTTTAATACACCAATATCATCTTTTACACTTACGGCATCTGGCATTGCGGCAATTACATCAAAATCGTTATTAAAAAGTAACAGAGTTTGTATGCTTTTTAGTAAGTTTTCGTTATCCTCGTATATTAATACTCTTATTGCCATTACTACAAAATTAATACATACTGTTGTTTAAGCATATCCCATATTTAGGGGATAGGTATGCTAACTAAAATTTTTGTGCCAAATTCGCTGGCATTCATAGTCATGTTTCCGCTAAGTGCATTTGCTCTTTCATGCATTGATTTTGTACCTGTGCCCGAACTGTTGCCTTTCCATTTCCCATCATCCTCAATGGAAAGAGTAATTCTATTTTTACTATTGATAAACAAAATTTTGGCAGTAGTGGCATTAGAATGCTTAGCAATGTTATTAATAGCTTCCTTACAAATTAGTAAGATATTTTTTCTGTGTTGTATTGGTAGTGTTTTCTCAATAAGTCCATCATCCGCTTCAATACGAGTGGCAATATTTAAAGGCTCTAATGTTTGTGCAGCATATTCTCGTATTCGGGTTACTAAGTTTTCAATATTTTCATTATCCGGCCTTATGCTCCAAACAATATCGCTCATGTTTTGTTGTATTGTTTTGCTTTGTGCAGATATTTGGTGCAACATTTCTTTTGCCTGTTGTGGTTGCTTATCCATAGCCTGCTGCGATACATTGCTTAGTATATTAATGCTTGTGAGTGTGCTACCTATTTCGTCGTGTAAATCGGATGCTATTTTGTTGCGTAAGTTGTAACGGGCTTTTATGCGATTGATATGTTGTTGCTCTAACTTAAAAGCAATACCGGCTACCGCTAAAATAAAAAGTGCAATAAACCACCAGGTTTTGTAAAAGGGAGGACTTATGATTATAACTAAGTATAATGGTTTAGTGAGCCACTCTCCCTGACTGTTTGCTGCTTTTACCAATAATGTATAAGTGCCGGGTTTTAAATTTGTATATGAGGCAATATTGTTTTTTGAAATTGTCCAGTCTTTATCCAGTCCCTCAAGCATCCAACTATAAGTATTATCTGAGGAGTTGGAATAACTAAGCAAAGCAAATTCTACGCTTATCATGTTTTCATCATACTTAAGTCGGATTACATCATTTGCAGAAATATCAATATTACCCTGCCTGTACGGTTTATTAAAAACAGAAAATTCGAAATCAGTAAATTGCTTTTGCCAAATGATAAAGTGCTTGCTTCGGTATTACAAACTCGTATAGCATTGTTTTGGCTTATGTATAAATTTCGGGTGTTGGATGAAAAGTATAAAGGTGCGTCGTATGTATTTTCAATTCCTTGAGTAATATAATTAAAATTAACAAACAATTTTTTATCTGGCTTATAGCAGGAAATACCCAATGCCGTACTACACCATATATTTCCATTATTGTCTTTTGTTAAATAATTAATATAATTAGAATTGATGCCTTGTTCTTTTGATAAGTACCTAATATTGGGCTTTGATGCTGTAGTTGGGAAAATGATAAGACCCAGTCCATAATTTGAAACGTAAACATTTCCAATATTGTCGCAAATTATATCTCTCAGGTCAACAGTGGCAAGTGCAGCTCTTTTATCATCCATTTCGTTATAAAAAATAGAAAGCTTTGCATTGATATCATCGTACTTTCCAACACAGGCTTTTCTATCTCGGGTATTATCGGCAGTAAACCAAAATGCGCCTTGCTGGTCCTCAGTTATAGATTCAATGCTGGATGAGAGATTTTTCAGTACAAGTTCATTGTTTATTGCTCCAACCGGCAATGCTTCTGTGGAGCCAGTAGCTATTTTAAACAACCCATCTAAGGTGCAAAGCCATAAGTTATGCTTACTATCTTCAAAAAAACTGTTATCCATTTTCTATTTTCGTAAAAATATTTTTTTTCTCCAATTATAATTTTGTCAGCATTTATATCATAGGCAATTAATCCATATTCATTGGTGCTTATGTAGAGTATGTTTTTGCTGTTTATAAAAATACCCAAAACACCGGTTGGAGGGTTGAAATATTTAGCAACCTTTTGCGGCAACGGTACAATTTTTGTTGCAAAATATTATACCTGTATCCACCCTTGTAAGGTATATGAAACCAAAGCAATTCATCCTGCTTTGGTAAACTATTTTGTAGAGCCATTGTTGAAGCAGGAAACATCATCACTCCGTTAGACACTGCACTCAAATCGAGGGTAGTAAAAAGTTGTTTATTAACATCATACTTATGAAGCCCAGTTTCGGAGCCTATCCACATAATATGGTTTTTATCAAAAAACAATCCAAACGAATTCCCTTTTATCTTATACTTATCATTATAAAAAGTAGAATTAAAAGAAGTAAACTGTTTGGTTTTAATGTTAAACTTTGTAAACCCAAAGCCACTTGTAGATAACCAAAGTGTATTAGGTTGTTCCTTTATTTTAACAATATCCATTACTACGTTTTCCTCTTGCTCAGGGTTGCGGTAAAAATATTGGTTGGTTTCTTGAGTTACAGTATTAAATTCAATTAATCCGGTTTGCCAGGTACCTAGCCATAAAATTTTATCCTCATCTAAGTAACTGCACATTATATTGCCAACAGCTTTAGTGTAGCCGCCTTTTGTTATTTTAGCGGCTACTTTGTACCAAATTGCCTCGCCAGTTTGCACATTTAATTTACATACTTCATATCTGCCGGATAGCCAAAGGTGGTGTGGCCCGTCAGGCATTACGGAATACAAATCTACATCGGCAAGTAATTTATCTTTTGAAATCACCGAAATACTTTGCAAATTAAATGAGCCACCTTTGCTAAAATACAGCCCTCTTCGGGTGGTAATCCACATAATATCGGTTGTGGTGTCATAATAAAAATTTGTGGGTAAAACAGGTTTTCTCTCATTGTTAGATCCTGTTAATTTTAAATGAAAAAATTGCTCGGTTTGTGGTTTAAATAGTTCAAGATTAGAGCCACTTTCTACCCATAGCCATCCCCGTTTGTCAGTATCAATATCCTGACAATAATTATATATAAGCGAACTGGTATCATATGGATTACTTTGATAAAATTTAAACCGGTTGCCATCATACCTAACAAGGCCGTCATTGCTTGTAACCCACACCATACCATTGGGCGTTGTAGTAATATCCATTGCCTCTCTGGAGTTGAAGCCAGCCTCTAACCCATAATGTTCAAATACTATTTGATTATTATTTTGAGAATAACTTAATTGCATAGATAATACCAAAAGAGATAGTATTACATTTAATTTAAAAGTTACTATAAAAGGGGTTTTGCTTTGTTTCATTTTTTTTCGCCCTAAGTTTACTAAAGCTGCCATCAAATTAATTGAAAAAAGTTAAATTAATGTATTTTACTAAAATTCTACCTACAATCTGTGGCATGACTAAAAAAGGAAGTTACATTTTTTGACTTAATTATTTAACTTGAAAAATGTTTAATAAAAAATTATAATTCTAATGTCATCAAACCTTTATAATACTTACAAAACAACACTCCAAAAAATTGCTGATATAAAATATGCTACAGCCGTTTTACAATGGGATCAGGAAACCTATTTACCTCCCAAGGGTGCAGAAGCCAGAGGCCGGCAAATAGCAACACTTACTGAAATTGCACATGAGCAATTTACTGAAGAAGCATTCGGAAATTTATTGCAAGAACTTTTAAGCAAAGATAATTTGAGCGGAAAACAAAAAAGAAATGTTCAGCTTAGTTTAGAGGACTACACAAAAAGCAAAAAATTGCCCTCAGCATTTATAAGGCAAATGAGTGAAGCTGTAAACAAAAGCTTTCATGCATGGATGGATGCAAGAAAACAAAATTCGTTTGCTGTTTTTCAACAACCACTAAATGATATTATTGAATTAAAAAGGCAGGAGGCCGATTTGTTGGGTTATCAGCATCACCCATACAACGCATTAATGAACGATTACGACAAAGGATTAACGGTTGCAATTACCGATAAAATTTTTAACGATTTAAAACCGCAATTAATTCATCTTTTAAATAGAATAAAAGTAAAACCTCAGGTTGGTAATAGTTTTTTACACCAACATTTTAACAAAAATGAGCAATGGAAATTTGGCTTAGAAATATTAGATGCCATACATTTTGATAAACAAGCAGGGCGGCAAGATATTAGTGAGCATCCTTTTACAATTAATTTTTGCAGTAGTGATGTAAGGGTTACAACACGAATTGATGAAAACGATTTTGGAAATATGACATGGAGTTGCCTGCACGAGGGTGGACATGCACTTTACGAACAAGGCTTGTCCGAAAGTGAATACGGGCTTCCGCTTGGTGAATATTGCAGCCTTAGTATACACGAAAGCCAAAGCAGGCTTTGGGAAAACAATGTAGGCAGGGGTAAAGCTTTTTGGCAACACCATTATAAACTTGCACAACAAACATTTGGCAAGCAATTTGCAGCTATTAGTGCAGATGATTTTTATAGAGCAATAAATAAAGTTGAGCCATCGTTCATACGTACAGAGGCAGATGAACTTACGTATCATTTGCATGTAATGATTAGATATGAGATAGAAAAAATGCTTATTGAAGGAAGTATATCAACAAAAGATATACCTGCCTATTGGAATGAGCATTACGAAAAATACATGGGTATAAAAGTTCCAGATGATAAAAATGGTTGTTTGCAAGATGTGCATTGGAGCCATGGCAGTTTTGGATATTTTGCAACCTATAGCTTAGGTAGTTTGTATGCGGCGCAATTATATGCAGCTATTTTAAAAGAAAACGTGTCTGTAGAAACAGAAATAGGAGAAGGAAATGTTCAAACGGTATTAAATTGGCTACGGAAAAATATACATGCATATGGAAGATATTTTACATCCGAAGAGTTATGTAAACAAGCAACCGGCGAAACATTAAACAGCAACTATTTTACTAAATATGCAAATGACAAATATGGTAAAATATATAACTTATAATAATAATGAAAGACAATCGGCTTTTTACAGATTACGATTTCCTATTGCTTTAATAGTATCTATTGTATTATTGATTTTTAGTTGCAAAAAAGAATCTACTACTAACAATCAAGCTTTTTTTGAAGCTAACGTAGTTAATCAAAATTTAACTATTCATATGGCAGAAGATAACGGCACAGATGTTACAAATCAATTTAGTAGCTACACTTTTAAATTTACTAAAACAACTGCCAATAGCGGAACACTAACAGCCACAAATACTTTATTAAATTTTAACGGCACATGGAGTGTAAGTACCGATTTTTATAATTTAACAATATCTCTGCCATCTCCCCCAATAGAATTTTCTTTTTTAAATCGAGTGTGGAAATTTACTCAATCTTCTATACCTATCATGGAACTGTCATCTTCTGCAAGTGGCGATAATAAACCGCTACATTTTCAAAAGCAATAATAAATTACCCTTTTAATTGCTGCACCAAAGTAATGTAATTATTCATGGCATCTTCTTTGCTTGTTCCTTTTAACTCGTTCCATGCATTGTATTTTGCTTTACCTACAAAATCAAACATATTGGTTGGTTCATCAATATTAATATCGCCGTCTGTGGCTTGTTTGTATAGCGAATAAAGCTTTAACAATGTTTCGTTATCGGGCTTTTGGCTTAATGTTTTGCTTTGGGCAACTGCTGCTTCAAATTGTTGTTGTAATTCCATTTTGTTATTTTGTTTTTGTAAAAGTAGTATATGCTTTTTGCACTTCATCTAATTTGGTTACATAAGCACTTCGGCCATGTGTGCCAATAATAATTTCGTTATCTCGTTGTTGTATGGCAATATCATGTACCGGAACTCTTGGTAAATTTTTCCCCATCATGGTCATAAATGTTTTGCCCATATCAAAACTTACATACATCCCGTTATCGCTGCCAACATAAATTATATTTTCGTTTTTAGGATCTTCCTTTACAACATTTAAAGGCTCCGCAGGCAAATCTGCACCAAGCTGTTGCCAGGTTATTCCAAAATTTTCACTTACAAAAAGGTAAGCAGCAAAGTTATCATTTCTATATCCGTTTAAAGTTGCATAAACCCTGCCTTCTTTATACTGCGATGGCATTACACGGCTTACATACAAACCTAATGGAATATTTTTGGGTAAGGTAGAATTGATGTTTGACCAAGTGTATCCTCCATCTTTTGTTACATGCATATTACCATCATCGCTGCCAACATAAACTAAACCAAATTTTAGCGGCGACTCTACAATTGTTGTTAAAGTGCCAAACGGAATTTTACCCTCTTTTTTGCCATTGGTTAAATCGCCGCTTAAGGCTTCCATTTTTTCGCCTTTGTTTAAACTGCGATGAAATTTATTGCTGCCATAATACAATACATCTTGTGCATGCTTGCTTAACCATATGGGTGTTTGCCAATTGTATCGCAATTTTAGCTGGCCTAAATCATGCATGGGATGTATGCTAAAACTTCTGCCGCCATCCATGTTTCGGCGATTATAATAACCAAATTGAAAACCGCTGTACACAGTTTTATTATCTCTGGTATCTACCTGTACCTGCATTCCATCGCCGCCTCCAATGCTCTTCCAATTATATGCATCGGGGCCATCTTCTTTTTCCTCATCTTCTTCAAACTCCACATTAAGTTTACTATTGCCAAACCATGTGCCGTTATCTTGCAAACCACCATAAACGTTATACGGTTTTGCATCGTCGGTAGTAATATTATAAAATTGACCAACAGCGTTATTAATTACTTTAAACCAATGCTTGCCATAATCGTACGTAATATTGCATCCTCCATCATGTCCTGCAATCCAATGGCCATCTCGGTTTGGGTTTATCCAGCAGGCATGCCAATCGGGGTGTGTGTTCGATTTGTCTTTTATAATAAATGATTTACCGCCATTATCGCTATACAAACAATTAAAACCAAGTATCACCACTTTGTTTTCGTCTTGGGCAGATACACTTAGTTTGCCAAAATAATATCCGTAAGTATTGTACGTTTTAATTTCTTTGGCATTTGCTTTTTTCCATGTTGTGCCTGCATCATCACTTCTGTATAATTCGCAACCAATTATACCTGCATTTTGAAAACCATCATCGGCTACCAACCAATCGTACACAGCAGTTGGTTTTACTTTATCTGTAGCAATTAATTCTTTTACAGAAGCAGATCTATATTTTGTATCAAAACCATTTTTAATTAAAAAACTATCTAATTTTTATTGTTAAGTAATGCAAAATTTTCTTTGGTAATATTTTTAAAATCATCTAATTGATATTTGGTAGTATCTGTTTTCTTTTTTGCCGTATCGGGTTTTAAATTATTGTTATCTACTACAGCATATACAATGTTTGGTTTTTTGGGAAATACGGCTACACCTATTCTGCCAATTTTGTCGCCAGTTGCAAAGCCGGTTCCTGCAAGGGTTACAGGCTTCCATGTTTCGCCTCCATTGTTGCTTTTGTATAAGGCAGATGTTTTTCCGCTTTCTTTCCAATCCCATGCCCGGCGCTCTCTGTACCACATAGCAGCATATATTTCGTTTGGGTTAATTGGATTGATATCCATTTCTACAGCGCCGGTATTTTCATCAACAAATAAACTTTGTTTCCAGGTTTTACCACCATCGGTTGTTTTGTAAACACCTCTTTCTTTATTGGGCGAATATAAATGTCCCAATGCTGCAACCCAGGCAATATTGCTGTTGGTAGGATGCAAAATTATTTTTCCAATATGATGGCTTTCGGGCAAGCCAAGGTATTGCCAGGTTTTACCATTGTCAATACTTTTGTAAACACCCATACCGCTGTACGAAGAACGGCTGCTGTTTACTTCGCCGGTACCAACACAAATTGCTTTTGTGTTCCAATCTACCGCAATATCGCCAATGCTAAAGGCATCTTCATTATCAAAAATGGGTGTAAGGCTTTGGCCGTTGGTGTTAGTATAAAATAAACCACCACTGGCATAAGCTATATAAAATTCTGTTGGGTCGGTGGGGTTGGCTTCTACATCTACCACACGGCCATTCATTTGTGTGGGGCCTATGTTAGTATAAGTAATATTTTTTAGTAAAGATTTTCTTCAAGGGCCTTTCGCTTTTGTAAGCCAGCCAACCTTTCTGCGGCAGAAGTTGGCTTAATTTGTGCATACAAAATATTAACATTTATAAAAACAAGTAAAAATGTAATTTTGATAGTGCTTTTGTGGAGAGCTTGCTTTAGTTGCTGAATAGAAAACGTGGTGTACAAGTGAGTGACACAACAAAAGATGAATAGCGTTAATAATGCTGGTAACATAAAAATTATATTTAAGATATGCAGAATTTAAAAGTACATAAACTGTTGCTTACATCCATAACTATGTTGTTGTTTTTGATGAATGGATTTGCACAAACCTTTAAGTTGGCTGAAAATGGCGATACTTTAAATTATACCGATGCCAAAAAATTAAAGCAAGGTAAATGGGTAATACGTGTAGAGCCTTTACGGGGCAACGAAGGTTACGAAGAAGAAGGTGTTTTTAAAAATGATAAGAAAGAAGGCGTGTGGCGTATGTATAGTTTAAATGGCGATATTATTGGTGTAGAAAATTATAAGCTTGGTGGTAAAGAGGGCTTGCAACAATATTATACCTATTTAGGCGATTTGGTTAAGGAAGAGAATTGGAAAGCTTATAACCCTGATGCACCTTACGATACAATACCTGTTTATGGTAGCGGTAATAACGAAATTATTGATTTTAAAATTGTAAAGGCTGTACCTTATAGTGTAAAACATGGAGAATGGCGTTGGTATGAGCCGGGTAGTGGCCGTTTAGTAAAATCAGAAAAGTACGATAGGGGGCTTTTAGAAAAAGATAAAAATGAAGTGGTAGCTAAACCCGTTGCAGCAACTGAAAAGAAAAAGGAAATACCTAAAACGGCCGAAATGGTTGAATGGGAAAAGAAAAATAAAGGCAAGAAAAAAGTGCTTAGAGATGGCAGAACCGGTATGTAAGCATTTGCCTGAGGTTTAATCAACCAATAATGAAATAAAAAAGAATTCGCCGTAAGGCGAATTCTTGCATAAAAATATTTCGGATAAATTAATATTCGTCTTCGTTAAAGAAAAATCTTCCTGACTTGGGTAATCGGGCCAAATATCTTGGCCTTCATAAATTTCTCCTTCATCTTCCAACTCCTGTAAATTTTCTACAACTTCAATGGGTGCACCACTGCGTATAGAATAATCAATCAATTCATCTTTAGTTGCAGGCCATGGAGCATCTTCAAGATGAGATGCAAGTTCAAGTGTCCAAAACATATCTTTTCTCCTTTTATTTTAAATTTTAACCGGGAAAATTACTCCCTAATTTTCCGCAAATGTATAAGTTCTGTGGAAATAACCAAAAGTGTTTTATTAACGTTCCTTTTTATATGTTAGTTGTTTAAACTTAGTTAAAAGTTGCATTGGCGCTTTTTACGCTATAAATGGTTATTTTTAACCCATGTTATCTGCAAAAAATATACATAAAAAATATAATCAATTAGAGGTTTTAAAAGGGGTAGATATAGCTATAAAGCAAGGCGAAATTGTTTGTATTGTAGGCTCGTCAGGCGCTGGCAAAAGCACATTGTTACACATTTTGGGCACTTTGGATGTGGCGGATAAAGGCGAAATTGAGTTGAATAATGAGCGGCTAAATGCTTTATCTGGTAATAAATTAGCAGCGTTTAGAAATAAAAATATCGGGTTTATTTTTCAGTTCCATCATTTATTGCCTGAGTTTACGGCTTTGGAGAATGTTTGTATTCCGGGCTGGGTTGCCGGCAGAAAAAAAGATGAGGTAGAAGCCAAAGCGCTTGAATTACTTAGTTTGTTAGGCCTTAGCAACAGAATAGATAATAAGCCCAATCAATTAAGTGGTGGAGAGCAGCAACGGGTTGCTGTGGCCAGAGCGTTAATAAATAATCCGTTAATTGTAATGGCCGATGAGCCCACCGGAAATTTGGACAGCGCCAATGCAAAAGAATTACATCAATTATTTATTGAATTGCGTAACAAATTTAAACAGGCATTTTTAATAGTAACTCACAACGAAGAATTAGCAAAAATGAGCGACAGGATTGTGCATATGAAAGATGGAAAAATAGTAAGCTAATTAACTCTTGGCTGCCACTTTACTTCCTCTACTTTTAACAAATGGCCAATGTACCGTGCCAATACAAAAAGATAGTCGCTAAGGCGGTTAAGGTATTTAATTACAGGCATCTACAAATAGCTCATGCTCTTGCATATTTACACACAGGCGTTCGGCACGGCGGCAAACACACCTGCATACATGTGTATGGCTTACAGCAACATGGCCGCCGGGTAAAATAAAATATTTCATTGGCTCCAGCACATCATTCATTTTATCTATTTCATGCTCTAAAAATTCAACATCCGTTTCTTTTAAATCGGGTATTTTCATTTTAGGCTCTTTTTCGGGGTCGCAAGCTAATGATGAGCCTATTGTAAACAATCTATCCTGAATTTCTTTAAGCGTAGCTTTGCTATTCGTATCTGTACAATAATCGCTAACCAAGCCAATGTAACTGTTTAATTCATCTACAGTGCCATAGGTTTCAATACGTAAATTAGCTTTGCTTACTTTGGTGCCGCCAATTAAACTGGTTTTGCCAAGATCGCCGGTTTTGGTATATATTTTTAAGGACATTTTTTATTTTTTTGAAATAAGTTGGCATTAAACTAAAGCGGCTGTAATAGTTGTTATGCTTTCATTTAGCTTATCCGTTTCTACCAAACCATCTTTTAAACGAATAATGCGGTGAGCAAATTTGCTAATATCATCTTCATGTGTTACCAATACTACTGTATTTCCTTCGGAGTGTATTTTACCCAGCATTTCCATTATTTCGTGGCTGGTTACCGAGTCTAAATTACCCGTAGGCTCATCTGCTAAAATTATGGATGGATTGTTTATTAAAGCCCGGGCAATAGCTACACGTTGGCATTGGCCGCCGCTTAATTCGTTGGGTTTATGGTGCCCACGGTCATCTAATTTTACTTTAGCTAAAACAGCTTTTGCTCTTTCTGTTCTTTCCTTTTTACTTATGCCACTATACACTAAAGGCAATGCAACATTTTCTTCGGCAGTTAATCTGGGCAATAAATTAAATTGCTGAAAAACAAACCCAATTTCTTTATTGCGTACCTCAGCCAAATCGTTGTCATGCACACGGCTTACATCTTTTCCATTTAACACATACTTACCCGATGTGGCAGTATCTAAGCATCCTAAAATATTCATTAAAGTGCTTTTACCACTGCCGCTTGGTCCCATTAATGCTACATACTCATTTTTATAAATATCCAAACTAATACCTTTAAGTACTTCCAATGGTTCTTTACCCAAGTAATAACTTTTTCTTATATCTTCTAAATGAATTATAGATTGCATAATCTGTTAGTTGTATTTCTATTGGTCAGGAGGTTATATGTTTAGGTTTTTAGTCAATTATAATTATATCTAAACCTTCTTTATAACTTTTGGTACTTTAAAAAATACTCCATCGTTTACGTTGGCATTTTGCAAAGCTTCCCGGATTGTAATACTGCCTTTTACTTCATCTTCTCTAATAATGTTTACATTTTGGCTCATATGTAATAACGGCTGTATGCCGGAAGTATCCAATTCGTTCAATTTGTCTACAAACTGTATCATTTGTTGCAAATCATTTTTTACCGCTTCTTTTTCTGCATCAGGCACATGCAACCGGGCTAAATGAGCAATTTTTTCCACTATTTCGTTGGTAACTTCCATGTAACAAATATAGCTGTTAGTTGGCAGTTTGTAAGGTTAAAATTATTATAGGCTTTATTGTATTATGAGTGGATAAAGGCTGTAAATACCTGCTTTTATTTTTGCAAATTGCAAATTGTCATTTGCTTCTTATCTTCGCCAATCAATGGAAAAGAAGAAAGAAACCATGCCTCCCGGCAGGCAGGTTGTAATGAGTGGCATTAGGCCAACCGGTTTTTTGCATTTGGGCAACTATTTTGGAGCCATTCAAAACTATGTAAAAATGCAGGATGATTTTGAATGCTATTTTATGGTGGCCGATTTACATTCGCTTACAACACATCCGGATACGAAAGAATTAAAACAAAATGTACTTAGGGTTTTAGCCGAAAACATAGCTTGCGGATTAGATCCTGAAAAAGCAGCTTTTTACTGCCAAAGCCATGTGCATGAAACGGCCGAATTATATTTGTATTTAAATATGATGGCCTACAAAGGCGAGTTGGAAAAAACTACCACCTTTAAAGATAAAGTGCGCCAGCATCCACAAAATGTAAATGCAGGGTTGCTTACTTACCCGGTTTTACAGGCAGCAGATATTGTAATACACAGGGCCAAATATGTACCTGTTGGTAAAGATCAGGAGCAGCATTTAGAAATGGCCCGAACATTTGCTAATCGCTTTAATCACCGATACGGAGAGGTTTTACCAGAGCCAACTGCATTCAATTACAACCGGCAATTAATAAAAGTGCCTAGTTTGGATGGTACGGGTAAAATGAGTAAAAGCGAAAACCCAAATGCAACAATCTATTTGGCAGATGAAGATGATGTGATTCGTAAAAAAGTAATGAAAACTAAAACAGATGCCGGCCCAACACAACAAAACTCGGTAAAGCCCGATTATATAGATAATATTTTTGGTTTGATGAAACTGGTTAGTGTCAATGATGTGGTTGCAAAATTTGAGGATGATTATAATGCTTGTACTATTCGCTATGGCGATATGAAAAAGCAATTGGCAGAGGATATGGTTAACTTTATAGCTCCAATTCGTAATAAAGTAAACGATATTTTAAACAACGAAAAGTATTTAAAAGAAGTAATGGAAAAAGGCGCCGCTAAGGCAAATGCCAGTGCAAATGCCACCATGAAATTGGTAAGGCAAGCAATGGGGCTAAACTATTATTAATAGAATTGATTTTTTAAATCGAATATTCATTATTTTGTGCAAACGTCAGTGATGGGCTGGCGTTTTTTAGGCAATAAAAGAAAGTAAGTATAATGGCAAAATCAAAAAAACCAAAGCATATAGCTGTGGCCGGTAATATAGGTGCCGGAAAAACAACCTTAACCGAAATGCTTAGCAAGCATTATAAATGGATACCTCAGTTTGAAGATGTAGACCATAATCCGTACTTAAACGATTTTTATGAAGATATGCCCCGTTGGAGCTTTAACCTTCAAATATATTTTTTAAACAGCCGCTTAAATCAGTTACTGGAAATACACCGTGGTACCGAAACCGTTATACAAGACAGAACCATTTACGAAGATGCCAACATATTTGCACCCAACCTGCATGATATGGGCTTAATGGGCAAAAGAGATTTTGATAATTACTATAAATTTTTTGAAACCCTAAAAACAATGGTACAGCCGCCCGATTTGCTTATTTATTTAAAAGCATCTGTACCAACATTGGTTGCACAAATACAAAAAAGAGGCAGAGAGTATGAAGAAAATATTCGGTTAGATTATCTTAAAAAATTAAACGATTATTATAACAACTGGATTGAAAATTACAAAGAAGGGCAGTTATTGGTAATAGATGCAGATGTAAATAAATTTGCCGAAAACGAAGAGCACCTTGGCCAAATTATAACAAGTATAGATAGTAAGTTGTTTGGATTGTTTTAAAGCTTTGTTTCAAGTACAACGTTTCAAGGTTTGCTCACTAATCAATGAGCGAATTTTTCATGGCATAAAATACCAAACCTACCGAGTTTTTTACACCAAAGCGTTCCATTAGTCTATCTTTTATAGCCTCAACGGTTCTGGCGCTAATATCCATTTTAGCAGCAATTTCGGCAGCGGTAAACTCCATACAAACTAAGGTAAGTACTTCTTTTTCTCTATCGCTCAGTACGGTTTCGGAGCTAAGTGAAGGGTTGAATTTTTGCTTGCTGTAATTCTTTTTAATAAGTACTTTATTTACAAACGGGTTTAAGTAAAATCCGGTACGCATTACATCCATTACAGCTCTTTTATTTCGCCGGGTTCCGGTACTTTTAAGTAAATAACCTGCGGCTCCACAATCCATTAAGTGGCCAACAAAACGTTCGTCCTCGTACATGGTAAGTACAATTACACGTATTTGCGGATAAAGTTTAGTAATAGATTTTATAGCATCAATGCCATCTTTTTTAGGCATTTTTAAATCGCATAAAATTACATCGGGCATGGCTGCCGGAATTTTTTCAAGCAAATCTTCACCGTTTTCTGCCTCCATTACAAACTTAATATTTGTAAAAGGCCGCATAGAAAGTATTACACCTTTTCTAAAATTTTATGATCGTCTGCTATTGCTACTTTTATTTCGTCCATGCCTATTAGGGAATTACGTAAAAGTAAAGAAAAGATAATAGATGAACAAGAGGAAAAGTACTACGGGTTTTAAACATTAATTTTTTAAGGAATAATTGAACGAAAACTGGTAAATAGGTAAACCATAGTCAATTTCGGATGCTTTTGTGTATTTATAATAAATGGCTTTGAGGTTTACCAAGTTGTTGATTTCTACCCCAAAGCCAACGGAGAAACCGGTATAAATGCCATTAGTTTCAATATCTGGCAAAAAATCTGTTATTTGTCTTTTATTGCTATAGCAAAAATGGTAACGTCCGGCTAGCCAGAAAACACCCACATTTTTTGAATTGCTACGTTCCCATGCACCTGTTTGAAAATATAAACCAAGTGAACTAAAGGTATTTAAGAAATTGGTGAGTTTGCCGGTTTGAGGGTTTGAGATTTGACCTATTCTAATACCTGTTAAAACTCTTTCACCTATATGGTATAAAAAACCGGCTTTAGTTACCTTTTCTGTTTTCTTAAAAACTTCACTCCATCAATACTAACATTAATTAAACCGCTTAATGGATTAATATATTGATTTACTAAATGGTCGTTACTTTTTAATAATTGACTAGCGCTTTGTTGATTTTGAAAATTATTGCTGCTTACACCACCATATAAGGAGAGTGGTATTGCAAATTTACCGGGCTCACCAATATACAACCTTATAAAACGGGCAGATGCGTTTACCTGCCCGTTATTGATGATGTCAATAAAACCCGAAGTGAAAATTTCGGGTTTTATGGTTTTATATTTTGAAACAGAAGTATCTGTTACATTATTTGGCTGATACAGTAATTATATAGCAAAGTAAATAAAGATAAAGCAGTAAACTTTCTCATTGAATTTTAACGTTATTATTCCTTTCTTTGTTTGGAAACTATTATTATCAACTTTGATATTGTTGATAATTTACAGTTAACTATCAATGTTTTAATATATTAGTAATAACCAATGCGGATTGAAGAATTGTAATGCTTTTGCGTTTGATATTTACATAGTTTCATTTACAGATTTTTGCTTAGCAATTTCTCGGTTTAAAAAAATCCCAAAATGAGGCTTTCTTTGTAATCAAATTATTTTTTCTTAATAGTTGCTCGTACAGGCTGAGTTTGTAAAAAATAAAGGCTATACTTACACAAAATCCTATAAAAAAAATAATTGCAAGTAAATGGTCTGAATGCGATTTTTTATAGAACCAAATGAATAAAAAAAGCAATAGTGTTGATAAAACAATAATTTTCCGTATCATAAATTTTTAATTTAAGTTTAATGGCCATTACTTTGGCAAGTTTGATAATCTTTATCACAAGCTCTTAAATCTTTTCTAAAATCCCTTGCACATAAAATTATTCCACCTACGCCTACAAAGAAAGCGGAATAGCAAACTTGCAAGACTCTCAAATAAACAACCGAATAAAACGGGCAGATTCATTTACCTGCCCGTTATTCATTACATTTTTAAAACCTGAAGTGAATATTTCGGGTTTGTAGGATTTAAGTGTGTCATTTACTAACTTTATCTGCCCTTTAAGATTAATTCCAAAAGAGAAATAAAAAAGTAATAAATAAGCACATTTCATTACTATACCCAATTAAAATAATTAATCATAAATAATAAAATAAATATTAGAATATATATTAATAGTCCAATTAGAAAATTTTATTATGTTTTGCTTGGAAATTTCTATATACTATAATGCCAACTACAAGCACTAATAAGTAGTAGATTATAGCAAAAATATTAAATTCACTTTCATTAATAAATTTTCGAAATATTGTTTTTATTACTAAAAGCCCTGCGACAATGTATAGGATAATATTGTTTTTTGTTGTTAACATAATGGAAGAATTGTATGATGAAATTATTGTGGGGTTAGTGGGTCACAATATCTTTCTCTACAATCTGCAACTTCATTTGCAACCCAAGTTGCTGCGCCTGCAATACAAAATGGGGTAGCAACACCGCCGCTTGCAGCTTCACATGCTGCTAATATACCGGCACCCTCAACACCTGAAGCTGCTGCACATAATCCAAAACGCCAAGGTCTTCTACAACCAGCAAAAGCATTATTTGGTGATGTTTCAACTTGATTTATTAAATCATTATACGCAGAAATAAAAATATTCTTATTGATTTCACCATACTCTTTGTTAATTCATAATGTGATTTTCTAATTGAACTGATAAGCAACCCCAATTGGGTTGGGTCATCAAATTTTATTAAGCCACTAATTAATGACACTTCTTCAGATTGGCTTAAATTATTCGCTCTTGAATTTTCTATATCATTTTTTAACAGTTGTAGCGCTGGTTTAGTAAAATGAGAAGATAAGTGATCAATAAGTTGATCAAAATGGTTAACATAGGAAACAAAGATTTCATCTTTAGAAAGTTCAGTACTTAAAATTTGAGAGTGTGAATAAGAAAAGGATGCAAAAAGCAAGATTGAAAAAAATATCTTTTTCATAAAAAATGTTATCAAAATTTATTAAAAAACTCTATAACAGATTTTGTGTCGCTGCCAAGAGCATATACCGACGTAGAAAAAATACTATTCTACGGTGGCTGCTTGCACCGAATAAAAATAACATAGTTTGTACAGATTAAAAATTTAAATAGGGTACGAATTAATGCATAATTTTTTATACTATTGTACTTTAACTTTAATGCATGCTATTTCATAAACTAATAATTTATTTTGGTACGGCTATTATTATACTTGCTTTTTTTGTGGCAATGTATTTTAGAAAGGTACAAAAACCAATGTATTTTAGGTGGGTATATTTGTATATTATAATGGGTATATTTTTATCAGTAAATACAATTTTTTTTATACGTTTTGAGAATGTTTATGCTAAAACAGCATTGGTTCTCCAACAAGTGTTTTTTTTAACCCAATTTTTATGCGGTAGTTTTATTTTCTTGTATAGTGATGTTCCAATAATTAAGCGAAAGAATAAAATAATAATAATAGCCATTTTAATATTTCTTTACAGTATTGGATATGTTTTATATCTAATAAAACTAGCTCCATATCGGTTTTTTATGATTTTGTTGTCCTTATCTTTTATCGTATATCCTACTTTTTATTACAAAAATATTTTAATCAAAGTTTATAGAATTCAGTTATTAAAGGATTCTCTTTTTTGGATATTTACAGGATTTTTCTTTTGCGGGTGTTTAAGCCTACCAACATATTTTCCAATAAAATTTGCATTTAAATCAATTCAGTTTGATTATAATAATATGGCTTCAGGTTTATTAAATATCTCCTTATTGTTAGTTTATTTATTTGTAATAAAATCTTTTTTATGCCTGAAGTATCAAGATTAAGCCAAATATTACCTTTTATTTTAGTTTCATTTATACTAATGCTTTTTTTAGTATCATTCATCGTTTCCATTATTTATAAATACCAAAAGCGCCAACATACTTACTTCACTGAAGTAGAGCAGTTAAAAGCTAGCCATGAAAACGAATTGCTAAAATCACAAATTGAAATGCAGGAGCAAACTTTTCAAAATATATCCAGAGAAATACACGATAATATTGGGCAAAAGCTTACGCTGGCTAAGCTACATCTTAATACACTTAATTTTAACGATACTGGTAAAACTGAATCTCAAGTAAATAATAGTATAGATATAATTACAGATGCCATTAACGACCTAAGTGATATTAGCCGTGGTATGAATAGTGAGCTTATTTTAAACAGTGGCTTAATAAAGGCATTGGAGTTTGAAGTAGCTCAATTGCAGAAGTCGGGGCAGTATCAAGTACAGTTAGTAGTCAGTGGTAATGCTGTTTTTTTAAACGAAGATGTTGAGCTGGTTTTGTTTAGAATAGTGCAAGAAGTTATTAATAACATTATAAAACATGCACAAGCTACAAATATTACTATGCAGCTTAATTACACTGCTGTTAGCCTGCAATTGGTAGTAACCGATAATGGCAAAGGCTTTTTGCAAACAAGCTACAATGGTAGCGGCTTACACAATATGAAAAAACGTACTCAATTATTAAATGGCACATTTAAGATACAAAGCCCGGCAATGCAAGGCACCACTATCATCATAGAAATACCCCTAACCGAAAACAATTAATTATGTACAATATTTTAATGGCAGATGATCATATTTTATTACGAGATGCTTTATCAACACTTATTAATAGTTTAGATAATTGCAAAGTGGTAGCAGTGGCAGATAATGGGCAGCAGGTACTACAGCATTTGCAAAATGGAGTAGTGCCTCATTTAGTTATTTTAGATTTAAGTATGCCTCTAATGGATGGTTACGAAACTACAGCGTGGCTACAAAAAAATCATCCCCAAATAAAAATTTTAATTTTAACTATGTACGATAGCGAAATTGCTTTAATTCGTTTATTGCAATTGGTACGTGGGTTTTTAAAAAAAGATATACACCCTACAGAGCTTAAAAATGCTTTATTTGCGGTGTTAGAAAATGGATATTACTATTCTCATAATGCTACAGGCAAGTTGGCATCGTTATTTCAACGTAGCCAACAAAACCAGCAAACTATTGACAAGGCGATGCTTACCGATACGGAAATTAGCTTTTTAAAATTAGCCAGTACCGATTTAACCTATAAAGAAATTGCCAAAAAAATGGGGCTTACACCACGTAATGTAGATACATTTAGAGATGGGTTGTTTTTGAAGTTAGATGTAAAAAGCAGAGTAGGCTTAGCCATTTATGCTGTAAAAAACGGGATAATCAGTTTTTAGTATAACCTTAAATGGCTGTAGTTTCAATTGGCACTTCAATAGTAACCTTATAATAAGTTTTACTGGGGTCTATTTCAAAAGTAATTTTTCCTTTTAGTACTTTTATACGGCTGGCAATATTTTTAAGCCCAAGCCCAAGGGCACTGTGGTTTAGCCTGTCAAAATCGGCTTGTACAATGCCTGTACCATCGTGGTGTACTCTAAAAAACATGGTACGTTGGCTATTGTTTTGGGTAATATGTATAAAGCCTGCATTGCTGTGCTTTATTATATTATTAACCAGCTCTTGCATTATTCTAAATACCAAAAGCTCTTGCTCTACCTGCAGGCGTATTTTATAATCGTGAAAACGGGCACTGGCGTTAAGCCCGCTTTTGCTGTTCGATATTTTTTGCACCAAATCGTTTACCGCACTCTCTAACCCAAAGTTTTTAAGCGTGGGCGGCATAATACTGTGGCTAATATTGCGTACAAGTGCAATGGCATCGTCAATAATTTGCTTGGCCGCAAATATGCTTTGCAGTTGCTGGGGCTTATCTTGGTTAACTAAGTTTTCGTTGAGGTATAGCCTTGCAGTAGCTAATAGTGGGCCGGCATCATCGTGCAAATCGGCAGCAATACGGTTGCGTTCTTCTTCCTGAAAGCGGATGGACGCATGCAAAAGAATTTGCTGTTTTTCTTCTTCCAGTTTTTTATTTGCTCGTTAAACCGCATGGTTTTACGTTGGTGCATTACAATAAATAATATAATTACGCCAACCAGTATAAGCATAGCAAGCGTGCCAAACACCATTGCATAGTTTATGCCCGAAGAACTGCTAGCTTGCAAAAATATCATGAGTTAATATTAGAGGTTAGTTTTTTTATAATCAATTGGGATTTCCCAAATATCATCAACCTTTCCGTGTTGTATATTACTGCCAACAGTAGTGGGCTCCTTTATAGAAAGTCCAATACAAATGAAAAGGTTTTTTAGTATAGTAAATGTGCTGTAAATAATTGTGTATTGTAGTTTGTATAAATCGTCTTTTACAGAGTTGTTTGAATATAAAAACAGAAAAAAATTTCCTGAACAAAATAAAGTGAATGCAACCGCTATCCAAAAAGCTCTGGTTTGATAAGCAGGGGTAAAAATATCTGAACGCATTTTTTCATAAAAAAAATAGAGAATATACGTTAGAATTACCAGACACTCAACCACAAGCGGAACAAAAGAAAAAGTTCCTTTTATGCTAGTCGTAAAGTCTAAAATGGAAAGGAGTACGAATGGTATTATAGCAAAAAGTACTATCTTTTTAGCCAACAGCGATTTTAATACATAATAAAAAAATAAAGATAGAACTGTAAATTCAACAAGTAAAAAAATCCTCAAAAATATAAAACGGTAGTAATCGGAAGGAGCTATATAACGAAAATAAAAAACAGGGATAAATAACAGAAAAAGAGCAGAGCAGTAAAAAATAAAAATCCTCATTTCTTTTGCTTTTAATCTTTTAAAATTAAAAATGCAAAAGAAAAGAGGAACTAATTCTGTAAAAAACGTTATGTAACTTAAGGTTTTGATTTGGGTTTTATAATTTTCTCAAATTTAAGGAAAACTACAAATCATAATCAAATTACGCAAACATTTTAATAAATATTGCTACTAGGCATTCAACTGTGTCTATTCCCCACATAATGATAAAATTTTGTTGGTTTGAGATAATTAATTTCTGATGTAAACTTGCACCTAAAACCAGTTTTCAACAATTTATAAACAATTTGAATGACTAATAATTTTGTATAAAATATTAATAATCAATTAATTATAATAAAAAAAAGTAAAATAACTAATTAAGGAGGGGTAAATGTACGAAAATAAAATAGTAAAATTACTATGAAGTTTTTGGTAACTTTACATAGTGTTTTTACTTGTTTACAAAAAAAGCAGTAGTAAATGCACTCATTGGCATGTAGTAAAACTACTTGCTATGTTTATTTTTGTTTTCTACAACCTAATAGTTGCAAAATAAGGTTTAACGGTTGCCTTTGGTTTTGGATATTGTAACTTAAAACGGGATTTTATTTATAAATAGTTGATTGACACTGGTAACACAAGCACAAACAGGTTTCTCTTGGATAATTGGAAAGTCTTTCGTCTATTGGATTTTATTGGATATTAATTCAGTGAACCAATGTCAATCAACTAACACAAAGATATATTGAGCGGCAAGTACATACAATAGCATAACTGCCCTTTGTTGTAGTTGTAGCATTTACTTTTTATTGAGTACAAGTGCATTTTGCACTCGTAAACTAACTATACAAAAATATAGTATTTGTACGTAGTAATTATCCTTGCTTTGATTGATAATCAGCAAAATGTGGAAAAGTTAATAACTTGTTGCCATCAACTAAAATAACAACTGGCTTAAAATTTGTAACTTGATGCCCAAATAATACTAACCTTAAAACTGCTATGTCTAATAAGAACATTATTAAAATTGCTATTGCCGACGATCACAAAATATTTAGAGATGGCATAAAAATGGCCTTATCCGGTAAAGAAAACCTTAAAATGTTGTGGGAAGCCGAAGACGGAAAGGATATGATGCATAAAATTGCCATTAAAAAACCCGAAGTATTATTAATGGATATACGCATGCCCGAAATAGATGGCATTAACGGCATACAACTTATACGGAAGGAGTACGAGGATATTAAAATAATTGTGCTTACTATGTATGATGACCAGCAAATGATTAGCAAAATGATGGAAATGGGGGCAAACGCCTATCTTACCAAAACCAGCGATCCAGAGGAAATATACGAAGCCATACTTACCTGCATGAACGACGATTTTTACTTTAATGAGCTTGTTAACAAAGCTGTAATGGGTAAATTAATGCAGAAAAAAATGTACGCCAGCATTACGGCAGCAATATGCCGGTACAGTTTAACGAAAAAGAACTAAAAATTTTACAATTGCTTGCCGAGGACAAAACCACCGAAGAAATATCTAAAACCATCTTTTTAAACCCACGAACCATTAAAACCATACGCCAAAATATGAAAGCCAAGGTAGATGCTAAAACCATTGGCGGCCTTATTATGTATGGTATGCGTAATAAATTGATAGAGTAAGTATTTTATGGCTTAATTATCAAACGCTTACCTAAAAAGCGATAACCCCTCATTTGCTACGTAAAAACCCCATATTCAACATAGGGTATTTACACTCATTGTTATATTTTAATATAATACAACCTTTGCAATCAACGTTATAGGAAAAATAATACTAATTAAGTCCTAAACGGTAATTTTATGAATACACGACCCGATAAGAGTAATAATAGCCGACGATCATGTACTGTACAGAGCAGGCGTAAAAACAGCCCTAAGCGCAAAAAAAGACATTAAAGTAATAGCAGAGGCCGATAATGGCATGCACTTGCTAAATATGGCAAAGATGATTGAAGCAGATGTAGTTTTGCTGGATATTCAAATGCCCATAATGGATGGTATTGCCACATTGCCAGAGTTAAAAAAGATTTGCCCTAACATTAAGGTGATTATGTTAACAATGGTAGATGATAATAGTATGATTACCAAGTTAATGGAACTGGGTGCCAATAGTTATCTTACCAAAACAAGCGATAGCGAAATTATTTACGAAGCAATAAAAACCTGCTTTAATCAGGAGTATTATTTTAACTCATTAACCAATACAGCGTTGCTTAATAATTTAAAACAACGTAATGTAGATTTACCGCAAAAAATGGCTTTACAAGAAGCTCATTTAAACGATAAAGAAGTACTGATATTAAAGTTGATGTGTGATGAAAAAAAGCACAAAAGAAATTGCAGATATTGTGGATTTAAGCCCACGTACGGTAGAAGCCATAAGAGATAAATTAAAAGTAAAAACCGGCGCAAAAAGTACAGCAGGCTTAATTATGTATGCGGTAAAACATAAATTAATTGGCGAAGAAATATAGCCCCCAAAGGGTACATTGGCTCTCTAAAAAACTGCAAAGAAAACTTTATCCCACTATTTAGTGGGATTTTTTTTGTGCCCTACCAGCTTAATAGCATATTTGTGTATGCAATACTTTAATTACAACGGAAAGTTTTATAAAGAAGGTACTCCAATAGCAGAACCCGGTAACAGAGGCTTACGATACGGAGATGGATTATTTGAAACTATTAAAATGGTGAATGGAGAGTTAATATTGGGTAAAGAGCATTTTAATCGCTTGTGGCATGGCCTTAGCCTTTTGCAATTTAAAATACCCCAACTTTTTTACGCCTCAAAAACTGCAGCAAGAAATGTTTGCGTTGGCAAAAAAAAATAAGCATCAAAAATTTGCAAGAATTCGATTATCGGTAGTAAGAGGAAATGGGGGCTTATACGATGCAGAAAATCACAATCCAAATTATATAGTACAAACCTGGGCTTTGCCGGATGGTAAAGGAACGCTTAACCAAAATGGGCTGGTGCTAAATATTTATAAAGAAGCCTTAAAAAGCTGCGATGCATTCAGTAACCTTAAGCATAATAATTTTTTGCCTTATACTATGGCTGCCCTTTTTGCCAAAAAAAATAATTGTAACGATGCTTTAGTACTAAACGGCTATAACAGAATTTGTGATAGTAGCATTGCCAATGTATTTATTGTTAAAGATGAAATTATTTATACACCACCTTTATCCGAAGGATGTATAGCCGGCGTTACCGCAGCTTATGTAATTGCCAAACTGCAAAACAGTTTGTATAAAGTAATAGAAAAACCTTTGCAAATAAACGATGTATTAAATGCAGATGAAGTTTTTTTAACAAACTCAATACAAAATATACAGTGGGTTAAACAAATTGACAATTCGGTTTACAAGAATGAGATGATACAAAAAATTTATGCTGCTTGTAAGTTGGTTTAATTTCCATGATAAAAATGGGCTATAAAAATATACCGGAAACCCACAATTGTACACTATTTACAGCCGAATATACTTCTAATAATTTTTCAATTGCTTTTTTACCTTCATCGCCTAATTGAAGAGAGAAGGGATTTACATACAAATCAATATGTTTACGCATAACATCTTCACTCATTTCTTGTGCATGACATTTTACATAATTAGCTAAATTTTTATAGTGATGTTTGTAAGCGTATTCAATACTTGGCTTTATTAAGCTATCTACTTTATGTGCTACCGGTAAATTTAAACTTTTCTTTATTACAATTCCTCCCAGCGGAATAGCACTTTGTGTTTGGGTTTCCCAATAATCGCCCAGGTCAATAATTTTTTTTAAACCGTTAGCCTCATACGTAAATCTGTTTTCGTGTATAATAACTCCAAGCCCTTTGTTGGCTAAAACAAATTCCTCAATCTCGTCATAACGCATAAAAATTTTATTTTTTGCATTAGGATAAGCAAGCGAAAAAAGCAAATGAGCAGTAGTGTTTTCGCCGGGTATGGCAATGGTAAATTCTTCAACTTCCTTGCCTTTTAACTCAACCTCTTTACCGCTTATTAATAATGGTCCAACACCTTTACCTAACGCACTGCCGCTATTTAATACGCTGTAATTATTTAAAACTAAAGGTAAAACGCCATAACTAAGTTTTGTAATATCCAGCTTGCCTTGTATTGCCCATTGGTTAAGGGTTTGCACATCTTCTAAAACAACATCAAAATCAATATCATGGGTATCTATTTTTTTATTTACCAATGCATCAAAAATAAAAGTGTCGTTGGGGCAAGGCGAAAAGCCAATGGTTAGTTTCACGTTAGTTCGTTAATTAGTTTAGATAATTCGATATTCAAATTACTTATAGCTTCTTCCATTTTCCATTTTGCTTTATTTCTTTCGCCAACATAATTGCTGATACTTCTTAATTGTATAAAGGGGATATTTTCCTGCAAGCAAACATAATGCAGTGCAGCACCTTCCATTGTTTCTATTTCTGCATTAAAAATATTTTCTTGTTGGGCTTTTGTTTTAATATTATCACTTATTTTATTAACTGTTATTGCTTTTACCAATTCTAAATTAGATTGTGTAAGTAGTTTATTTTTGTTTAAAAGCCACCCATCCTCAAAAGGAAATTCATTTTTGTTAAATAGAGTTGTTTCAAAAAAAGGTGTAAATATTTCGGTTTCTTCAAATCCAATATCGCCAAAAGTATCTTGCTTAACCAATACGGTTTCGCCAAGATTAAATTCGTTGGTAAATGCTCCGGCAATGCCGGCTTGTATAACTAAATCGTAATTAATTTGCGATAATCGTTTTTGCAAACTATATAATGTAAGGGGTAAGCCAACTCCGGTAATTAAAACATCGGCTTGCTGCGTATTGTTTACGAAAGAAGGAATTTCTAACGCAGTAGCAGCTGCAACTAAAATTTTCATTATGCAAATGTCAACCTTTTTCTTAAATTTTCGTTTAATTAGCACAATACTATTAATTGTACATTTGCATAAAAACAAAAATGGTTTATTTAACAAGGGTTGAGCATTTTAACGCAGCTCATAAACTTTATAATCCAGCTTGGACAGCTGAGCAAAACAAAGAAGTTTTTGGTAAATGTGCCAATGAAAACTGGCATGGTCATAATTACGAAATACATGTAACCGTAAAAGGAGATTTGCAAAAAGATACCGGATTTATATTTAATGCAAAACGCCTTAGCGTAATTATTAACGAATATGTTTGCGATAAAATAGATCATAAAAACTTAAATGTAGATGTGGAGTTTATGAAAGGTAAATTTACGAGCTGCGAAAATTTAACTGTAGCCGTTTGGGAACAATTGCAGCCTGTATTAAATGCAGAAGGAGTGCAATTGCATTGTGTTAAATTTATGAAACACCTCGTATTTATACCGAGTATTTTGGATAAGAATAAAATAAGAATATGGCATATAAAAAACTGAGCACTTTGATGAAGATGTAACCAAAGGCTTGATTGAAAATTATAAACAAGCTATTACCCTTTTAGGCGAAGATGCTGAAAGAGAGGGCTGCAAAACGCCTGAGCGTATTGCAAAAGCTATGCAATATATTACACAAGGCTATCAAATGAGCGCTACAGATATTTTAAACTCAGCTAAGTTTCATGAAGATGTAAGCGAAATGATAATTGTAAAAGACATTGAATTGTATAGCATGTGTGAGCACCATATGCTGCCCTTTTACGGAAAAGCGCATGTTGCTTACATACCCAACGGGTGGATAACCGGGTTAAGCAAAATTGCCAGAGTGGTAGATGTGTACAGCAGAAGATTGCAGGTACAGGAGCGATTAACGCATCAAATTTTAGATGCCATAAAAGAAACATTGAACCCTTTGGGAGTAGCTGTTGTAATTGAGGCATCGCATTTGTGTATGATGATGAGAGGTGTGCAAAAACAAAATTCGGTAACTACCACATCAGCGTTTGACGGAGAGTTTTCTAAAAATAGTACTCGTAGCGAATTTTTAAAACTGATAAGTAATAAACTTCATTAAATTGATTTTAAAATATTAATTTTATTTATCCCTCTTTGTGAGGGATTTTTATTTTCTTTGTGTAACAAAAATATTAAAATGAAAAAAGCATATGTATTCCCGGGTCAGGGGTCACAATTTAGTGGCATGGGAAAAATTTTATACGAAACAAATAACCATGCAAAAGAATTATTTGAACAGGCCAACGAAATAGTAGGTTTTAGAATTTCGGATATAATGTTTGGCGGAACAGATGAGGAGTTGAAACAAACCAATGTAACTCAGCCAGCAGTTTTTTTACATTCGGTAATTGCATATAAAATATTTGATGGCATAAAGCCCGATATGGTTGCAGGGCATTCGTTAGGAGAGTTTTCGGCATTGGTTGCTAACGGGGTATTAAGTTTTGAAAATGCTTTAAAACTTGTTTCAATAAGGGCAAAAGCTATGCAAAAAGCATGCGAAATAAATCCTTCTACCATGGCTGCAGTATTGGCTTTGGCCGATGATAAAGTAGAAGAAGTATGTGCATCCGTAGCTAAAGAAACCGGCGAAATTGTTGTTGCAGCTAATTATAATTGCCCAGGCCAATTAGTAATAAGTGGCTCATTAAAAGGTATTGAAGCAGCTTGCGAACAAATGAAAGCAGCAGGTGCAAAAAGAGCATTGGTATTGCCGGTTGGCGGTGCTTTTCACAGCCCGTTAATGTTGCCTGCAAAAGAAGAGCTGGCTGCTGCAATTGAGGCAACTGATTTTGATAATCCAATTTGCCCGGTGTATCAAAATGTAGTGGCAAAAGCGGTTAATGATGCTGCCGAAATTAAAAATAATTTAATTGAGCAATTAACCGGCGCTGTTAGGTGGACTCAAAGTGTAAATGCAATGATTGAAGATGGCGCTACACATTTTACCGAATTTGGCCCCGGTAAAGTACTGCAAGGTTTAGTACAAAAAGTTAATAAAGAAATGATGGTTGATGGAGTGAGTTAATAAATTGCTTATTAGTATTTAGCGTAATTAAAAAGCTGCCTTAATAGCATTAAGACAGCTTTTTTGTAATTAATCAATTTTACAAAGTAGCCAACACATCATTCATGCTTCTAACTGCTGCGGCACTTTTTTCAAAGGCTGCTTGTTCGTCGGCATTTAATTTAAAATCAATAATTTTTCCCAGCCATTTTTGCCAATTGTAACCGGTACACCAAGGCAAATGTCTTTTGGCCATACTCGCCATCTAAAGCCACACAGCAGGTAAATAGTTTTTTCTCATCTCTAACAATAGCTTCAACCAAAGCAGCGCCGGCAGCGCCGGGTGCATACCATGCCGATGTGCCAATTAAAGCAGTTAAAGTAGCTCCACCAACCATAGTGTCTTTTACAATTTTTTCTTGTTGCTCTGCACTTAAAAAATTGGTTACAGGAGCACTGTTCCAGGTTGCTTTGCTAATTAACGGAATCATAGTGGTATCGCCATGGCCGCCAACTACAACCGAATTTAAATCGCTTGGGCTGCAACCCAAATGTTGGCTTAATTGATATTTAAAACGGCTGCTGTCTAATGTACCACCCATACCAATAATTCTGTTTTTTGGTAAGCCGGTAGATTTTAGTGCCAGATAAGTCATGGTATCCATTGGGTTACTAATAACAATTATTATAGCGTTAGGAGAATGCTTTAAAATATTTTCGCAAACACCTTTTACAATACCTGCATTTACACCAATCAGTTCTTCACGGGTCATACCGGGTTTACGGGGTAAGCCACTGGTAATAACCACAACATCGCTTCCTGCAGTTTTGGTATAATCGTTGGTGCTGCCTGTAATTTTGGTGTCAAAACCTAATAGGGTAGCAGTTTGCATCATATCTTGTGCTTTGCCTTCGGCAATGCCTTCTTTAATATCAAGCAAAACAAGTTCGGTACAAAGTTCTTTACGGGCAATATTGTCGGCACAGGTAGCACCTACGGCTCCGGCACCTACTACAGTTACTTTCATGGTAGTTTATTTTTATTTGGTAAGATAATTTTTTGTGATGCAAAGGTCAGGAATAATGGATAATTAATAATGGATAATTCGTAATTTATTTTTACTGATTTAAATAAGAACAATCCAACTATTAATAGGAGGCAATAATTTTTTCCAAAGGTGTTTCGCCGTTATACCAATTAACTAATTCGCCTTTTTTGTTGTAAATAAAAAAGGACGGAAAGGAGCGTACTTTAAAAAAATTACCTAAAAAATAAGTAGGGTCTCTGGCCAAAGTAATTATTGGGTATTTGGCAATTTTATAATCTATGTAAAATTTTTTTATAAAGTCATAGGGTAAGGGAGAAGTCATTACAATTTGCACCTTCTTAAATTTTTTGATATTTGCGGTAATCTCTTTTGTCATTTGCTGGCAATGCTCACAATCGGGGCTAAATACCATAAGGATGGTTGCTTTTCGTTTGTCCAAAAAATCTTTTGTAAAAATGCTGCTATCGGCCACATTAATTAGCCTGAACGATGGAATGACAGGCTGTTTTATAAACAACGGAGTAGGCTCTATTTGAGCGTTGCTAATTTTAAAACTAAGGCATAAAGCCACAAAAACGAAGAGTTTTTTCAAGTTACAATTTTTTATAAAACTAATTAATTATAGATAATGAACCCAAAGTGAGAAATAAATATTGTGTAATGGTAGTTTTATTTGCTGATATATTAGTAGTGCCCAATGGCTGCCGGATAGCAGCGAAAAGCGAAATGAAATGAAGCTTGCAGCGAATAGCCGGAACAAACGTTTAATAGATTTACTGATGCTAAACAGCCCCAAAACTCAAAAAATTGCCCTACTTTTGCAGCCTAAAATAAAATACATGGCAACTACAGCAGATATGCGTTCCGGACTTATCATCAAAGTAGATGGTAGTTTATATTCGGTAATTGAATTTGGTCAAAATAAAACGGCAAGATCTGCCGCAAAGGTTTGGGCTAAACTAAAAGGGGTAGATAATACCCGTAATATTGAAGTTACCTGGAATAGTGGCGAAACAATACATCCGGTAAGGATTGAAAAAAAATCGTATCAATATTTATACAAAGATGATACCGGTTACAGTTTTATGGATACCGAAACGTTTGAGCAAATTACGGTACCCGAAACAATGGTAGATGCACCAAAGTTTTTAAAAGATGGCCAAGAAGTTACTGTATCTATCAATGGCGAAACAGATCAACCTATGGCAGTTGAATTGCCCGATAAAATTGTTTTAATGGTAACGTACAGTGAGCCGGGTATGAGAGGCGATACGGCTACAAAAACCCTAAAGCCGGCAACTGTTGAAACAGGCGCTACCGTTAACGTTCCTTTGTTTGTAAATGAAGGCGAGTTAATTAGAGTAAATGCTAAAACCGGCGAATATGTTGAAAGAGTAAAAGAGTAATTAGCCTAAAAATTATATTTAAAAATGGATAATTTGCAAAAATTATCCATTTTTGTTTTAGGCTAAAAAAATCCATTTTTGCTTAAAATCGCTCAATTTTTGAGCATTTTTACCCATTTTTTGCCATTTTTTGCAAAAAATGAGAAAATTGTTTGCATGTTTCATTGGTAGCTCCTTATCTTATCAGCCCGTTTTCCTCCCCAATTAACCAAACAACTAATTAACTATGGACATCAAGCAAATTCAGGAGTTGGTAAAACTCATTAACAAAACCAATATTGGCGAAATTACCATTGAAGAAGAAGGCGTAAAAATAACAGTAAAACAAAAGAAAGATCCGGTGCAGCACATTGTTGCATCATCAGCAGCTCCGGCATATACACCTCAACCTGCCGTGCCGCAAACTGCACCAGTTGCTGCCGCAGTTACCGAAAAACCTGCAGCCCAACCAAAAGCAGATAATTTAATTACAATAAAAAGCCCAATGATTGGTACTTTTTACCGACAAGCCGGCCCAGGTAAACCACTTTTTGTAAGTGTAGGCGATGAAGTAGCACCCGGCAAAGTAGTATGCATTATTGAAGCCATGAAATTGTTTAATGAAATAGAAAGTGAAGTAAAAGGTAAAATTGTAAAAATATTGGTAGATGATGCCAGCCCGGTGGAGTACGATCAACCGTTGTTTTTGGTGGACCCTGCTTAAGTAAAAATTAAAAATTCTCCGCAGCATCCTGTGGAAAAAGTAAAACCAAAGTTTTCTTATTTCAGAATTTTTAATTTTTAATTTTTAATTTTTAATTCAACGAATGTGTTTAAAAAGATATTAATTGCCAACCGAGGCGAAATAGCACTAAGGGTTATACGTACCTGTAAAGAAATGGGTATTAAAACCGTAGCTGTATATTCAACAGCCGATAGAGATAGTTTGCATGTAAAATTTGCCGACGAAGCCGTTTGTATTGGCAAGCCTGCAAGTATTGATAGTTACTTAAATGTAGCACATATAATGGCTGCTGCCGAAATTACCAATGCAGATGCTATTCATCCAGGCTATGGGTTTTTAGCCGAAAACAGCAAGTTTGCAAAAATTTGCGGCGATCATGGAATAAAATTTATTGGCCCAACTCCCGATATGATTAACGCAATGGGCGATAAAGTAACGGCCAAAGAAACCATGATAAAAGCCGGCGTACCTGTTGTATTCTAGTGTAGAGGGTTTGTTGGAAAGTGTGGAGCATGCAAAAAATCGGCAAAACAAATTGGTTATCCGGTAATATTAAAAGCAACCGCAGGCGGTGGAGGTAAAGGTATGAGGGTTGTTTGGGAAGAAAGTGAGTTGGAAAGAAATTATGATAATGCAAAACCGAGGCGGCGGCATCGTTTAAAAACGATGGTATTTACATGGAAAAATTTGTAGAAGAGCCTCGCCATATAGAAATACAAATTGCAGGCGATCAATACGGTAATGTAAGCCACCTTAGCGAAAGAGACTGTAGCATTCAACGCCGCCATCAAAAATTAGTAGAAGAATCGCCCTCGCCATTTATGACGCCGGAGCTTAGAGATGCTATGGGAATGGCAGCAGTAAAAGCAGCCAAAGCCATTAATTACGAAAGTGTGGGCACTATTGAATTTTTGGTAGATAAGCATCGCAATTTTTACTTTATGGAAATGAATACCCGTATTCAGGTAGAGCATTGTGTAACCGAAGAAGTAATTAATTTTGATTTAATAAAAGAGCAAATAAAAATTGCCGCCGGCGAAAAAGTAAGCGGTAAACATTATTTGCCGCAATTACATGCTATTGAATGCCGCATAAATGCAGAGGATCCATATAATGATTTTCGTCCATCTCCCGGTAAAATAACTGTACTCCATCAACCTGGCGGGCATGGCGTAAGGGTTGATAGCCATGTATATGCAGGTTATGTAATTCCACCTTACTACGATAGTATGATAGGTAAACTTATTGCCGTAGCACAAACCCGTGAAGAAGCCATTGACACCATGAGCAGGGCATTGAGCGAATATGTAATTGAAGGGGTAAAAACAACCATTCCATTTCATCAGCAATTAATGAAAAACGAAGATTTTAGAAAAGGCAATTTTACCACCAAGTTTTTAGAATCTTTTACCATGAAATAGCATTTTTTAAAAAATAGTTTAAGCCATACGTTTTATAACTGTATGGCTTTTTTGTTGCCATCATTTGTACAAAGCCAAACGTTGGTGGTGTCACTCACTTGTACAAAATAATATTATTGAGCCTTAAGGTTGTTTTGCCTTAAAAGCCCTAATCAATCATAGCTATAACTGATTTTCCTCATATATTTTAAGCTAATTGATTTGGAAATTTGAGTATTAAAATTAACACAATGAAAAAAATTATAGCTCCCGTAGATTTTTCATCAGCCGCAGAAAACTCTGCCATATTTGCCGGCAAACTGGCCGAGTTTTATAATGCAGAATTGTGGCTCTATTATGCCTACGAATTAGTAGCGCCATTTGGCGAATATGGCTACTCGGCCGTAACACCGCTTGATATGGAAAATGCAGCCAAATTTGAATTGGCCGAGTTTAAAAAGAAAATAGAAAGCCAAATAAAAACCGCTGTAACCATTAACATTAAAGCCGATAATGCCAGCCTTAACGATGGCTTAACCGCTTTTTGCGATGAGTTGCAACCCGATATGGTGGTTATGGGTTTATCCGGTAAAAATGCTTTAACACGTTTAGTAGTTGGCAGCAACACCATAAGAGCAATACAAAACTTAAAGTATCCCGTATTGGTTGTGCCACCTAAAGCCGAGTTTTTGCCCGTACGCAAAATAGGCTTTGCATGCGATTATAAAAGGTAATAGAAACAACACCAGTTGGCCCATTGATAAAAGCAGTAAAGATTTTAATGCCGAGTTGTATGTACTAAATGTGGAGTATTCGCTAAATGAAATTTCGTCGGAAAAGCTGGCCGAAAGTATGTTTATAAGCGAATTACTGAAAGATGTAAAACCATATTATAGTACTATTTATTCCGAAGATATTACCAATGGCATAAACTGGTTTGCCGAAAAAGAAAAAATAGATTGGATGGTTGTAATACCTAAAAAGCACAACCTAACCGAAAAGCTTTTTGGCCGCAGCCAAACTAAAGAATTACTATATCATACACATATACCTGTGTTATGTATGCATGAATAAGTAAAGAAATAATAGTAGTTAGTGTTACAGATGACATCTTTCAAAGATGTCATCTGTGTTTTATGGAATTAGTACACCTCCAAAATCAACCCAATTATCCCTTTGCCAATATCTTAAAAAACCTTACCTTTGCGGCGCTAAAAGATTCGGTATTTGAGTATGTGGTTGGTATTGAACTGTTTAGCATACTATGAGAGTACAATAAAAACATATTAAACCCTTCCCAAATCACAGGGAATCTACAGGGAAAGCCATGCTTACAAGGCATACGTTTAGCAAAGAACAAAAAGTACAAGAGTGCGATGCCAATGAAGCTTAATAGAAATTCAAAAGCTAAGTACAAAAACAAATAATAATTCACAATTAACAATTAATAATTAAAACACAATGGCAGATTTACGTTATCAACGCAATTTTGGTATTGCCGCTCACATTGATGCCGGTAAAACCACTACCACCGAACGTATTTTGTACTACACTGGTGTAAACCACAAAATTGGTGAAGTACATGATGGCGGTGCAACTATGGACTGGATGGCTCAGGAGCAGGAAAGAGGTATTACTATTACTTCGGCTGCTACTACTTGCTTTTGGAATTTTCCGATGGTGCAAGGCAAAAAAACGCCGGATACAAAACAATACAAATTTAATATCATTGATACTCCGGGCCACGTGGATTTTACCGTAGAGGTAGAGCGTTCTTTACGTGTGTTGGATGGTTTATTGGCATTGTTTTGTGCTGTAAGTGGTGTAGAACCTCAGTCTGAAACAGTTTGGCGTCAGGCTAACCGTTATAAAGTACCTCGTATTGGTTTCGTAAATAAAATGGACCGTAGTGGTGCCGATTTCTTAAACGTGGTAAAACAAGTTAGAGAAATGTTGGGTGCTAAAGCCGTGCCATTACAATTGCCAATTGGTGCAGAAGATAATTTTAAAGGTGTGCTAGAATTAATTACAATGAAAGGGATTGTATGGAACGAAGAAGATAAAGGAATGACTTTTCAGGAAGTGCCTATCCCCGATGATATGAAAGAAGAGGTAGATCAATACCGTCAGTAATTGGTTGAAGCCGTTGCCGAATACGATGATAAATTATTAGAGAAATTTTTTGAAGATCCTAATAGTATTACCGAAGCAGAAATGCATGAGGCTATCCGTAAAGCAACTATTGATATCAGCATCATTCCAATGATGTGTGGTTCTTCTTTTAAAAACAAAGGTGTACAAACTGCTTTAGATGCTGTGGTAAGATACTTGCCTGGTCCGTTAGATATTGAAGCTGTAAAAGGTACAAACCCTGATAATGGCGAAGAAATCCTTCGACATGCAGATCCAAAAGAACCATTCAGTGCTTTGGCATTTAAAATTATGACCGATCCTTTTGTGGGTCGTTTAGCTTTCTTTAGAGCATACAGTGGTAGGTTAGATAGTGGTAGTTACGTACTAAATACCCGTACAGGTAAAAAAGAACGTATAAGCCGTATTATGCAAATGCATGCCAATAAGCAAAACCCGGTAGATTTTATTGAAGCCGGTGATATTGGCGCTGCTGTTGGTTTTAAAGAAATTAAAACCGGCGACACATTGTGTAACGAAGATCATCCGATTGTATTAGAAGCGATGACTTTCCCTGAACCCGTTATATCTATTGCCATTGAGCCTAAAACACAGGCCGATGTTGATAAAATGGGTATGGCAATTGCTAAGTTGGTAGAGGAAGATCCTACTTTACGTGTACGTACAGACGAAGAAACGGGCCAAACCATTTTAAGTGGTATGGGTGAGTTGCACTTAGAGATTATTATTGACAGGATGATGAGAGAATTTAAGGTAGATATCAATCAAGGTAATCCTCAGGTGGCATACAAAGAAGCATTTAGAGAAAACATAATGCATAGAGAAGTGTATAAAAAGCAATCCGGTGGTCGTGGTAAGTTTGGTGATATTGCTTTTGAAATTGGGCCTGCAGATCCTGAGTGGATGAAAGAAAACCCATTAGGCGGATTACAGTTTGTAAACGAAATTTTTGGTGGTAGTATTCCAAAAGAATTTATTGCGCCAATTATTAAAGGTTTTACTGCAAGTATGAACAATGGTGTATTAGCAGGTTATCCAATAGTAGATATGAAAGTAAGAGTAGTAGATGGTAGTTACCATGATGTGGATTCGGATGCTATCTCTTTTGAATTGTGTGCTAAGCAAGGTTACCGTGAGGCTGGCCGTAAAGCAAAACCGGTTTTACTTGAGCCAATTATGAAGGTAGAAGTATTAACACCGGATCAATACATGGGTGATGTTACCGGCGATCTTAACCGTCGTAGAGGTATGTTAGAAGGTATGGATAGCAAACATGGCGTACAAGTTATTAAAGCCAAAGTTCCGTTAAGCGAAATGTTTGGTTATGTAACGCAGTTACGTTCATTAAGTAGCGGCCGTGCCACATCAACTATGGAATTTAGCCATTATGCTCCTGCACCAAACAATATTGCAGAAGAAGTAATAGCTAAATCAAAAGGTAAAGTAAAAATAGACGAGTAAATTCTGCTATTTCAAAATACAAGCCTCACTCTTTATTGAGTGAGGCTTTTTTATTTTAATTACAACCCAAATGAGCATTAACAGATTGCTGACATTTTGGACAGAGAGAAATCTTATTTGAGAGTTTCTAATCTTGTCATCAGAGCCTAAAAAATACTGTACATTAAAAATTACCATTAAACTTATAGTTTGTTTTTTCGTCTTACTTAAAAATATATCAACCATGAAAAAAATAATTTCATTAAGTGTACTTGCACTTGTTTTATCTTTTGCAGCACAAGCACAAATTGTTGTAAAAATTAGGCCTAATGCGCCAATTGTACGAGTAAGGCCGGCTTGCCCATCGCCAAGGCATGTATGGGTTGGTGGTAATTATAATTGGAGCGGTGGGCAATACGTATATACCGATGGTTATTGGGCTGTACCACCGGCTAATGGCCGTGTGTGGGTAGATAGCCACTGGAAACATAAAAGAGGCGGATGGGTTTGGGTGCCGGGGCATTGGAAACGCTTTAAAAAAATAATACTTTGTAATTTAAACCTGTAGCTATCAGTTACAGGTTTTTTATTTTATATTTATGCTAAATTTAGGTAGCTATGAAACAATTACTAACTTCCATACTGTTGCTATGTGCTTGTGGTGCACTTGCTCAGCGTAATAATCCGAAAGACGCAGACAGAGAAAATTTTTTTAGAGTAGGAGCAAAGGCTGGCGCAAATATTAATAAAATAACAGGCAAATCATACAATCAGGGTTTTAGCTATAATTTTCAGGTAGGCGGTTTTATGCAATTTAATTTTAGCAAACGTTTTGGTTTACAACCGGAGGTGAATTTTGTACAAACCTCTGCCGAATTTAGTAATGATGCTAATGATATTTACGACGATATTTTTAGAGACGGCAGTCAAAAAAAATCTAAACTTAGTTATTTGGAAGTGCCGCTTTTATTAAATATAAATGTAGGCGAAAGTAAACGGGTAAAATTACAGTTTGGCCCTGCCTACGGAGGTTTGTTAAAACAAACGGTAGATAGTTTAAAAGCGAATGGAAATATTTATAAAAATGGCGAGTGGAGTGCAATAGGAGGTTTATGGGTACAACTACCTTTAATAAATGGTGGAGTAAGGTATAAGATAGGGCTTACGGATATTAATGCTATTGATAATCGTCAAACCTGGAAAAACCAGGCTATACAGATATTTGTTGGCGTTACTTTTTAATTACCCATTGTTAACAATATAGAATAGTATGCAACACATCCATACCGATAATTTACTGTTTATTGATATTGAAACAGTATCCGAAAAAGCATCCTTTAATCATTTAACCGAAGAGTGGCAACAGTTGTGGACAGAAAAAACACAACGTATTTTGCCCGAAGATGTAGCCCCACAACAATTTTACGAACAAAGGGCAGGTGTAATGGCCGAGTTTTCTAAAGTGGTTTGTATCAGCATTGGTTACTTTAGATATGAAGGAGCTACTATGCAATTAAGAATAAAATCTTTTTATGATGCAGAAGAAAAAATTACTGCAAAGTTTAATTGCTACCCTAAACCAAATGGAAATACAAAATAACAAATGGTGCTTTGCCGGCCACAATATAAAAGAGTTTGACATTCCATTTTTATGCCGTCGTTTACTGATAAACGGATTGCCAATACCTGAATACATGGATTTTCAAAACATGAAACCATGGGAAACCAATATTATTGATACGTTTCAATACTGGCGCTTTGGCGATTATAAAAATTATACTTCCTTAAAATTGCTGGCAGCAGCCTTAGGCATAGCATCGCCAAAAGATGATATTGATGGCAGCCAGGTTGGCGAAGTATATTGGAAAGAAAATGATGTACAACGCATAGTAACCTATTGCCAAAAAGATATTGTAACCACTGCAAATATTGTTTTAAAATTTAAAAATATGCCGTTGGTTAAAGATGAAAATGTGGTGTTTGTAAAATAGTGAAGTTAAAATATTCTATTACCGTTTTACAAACCGCATCACTCTCGTTTTATCCTTAGCCGTACTTACAGATATTGCATACACACCACCGGCAAGTTTGCCAACATTCATTTTAATAGTATTTGCACCTGCGGAAATATTCACTTTTTCCCTGTCTACAATACTGCCTTTAGAATCTGTTATGGTTATTTCTGCCAATGTATTTTCAGTACTATTTATTTTTAAATTAAATACACCATCGGGTACAGGGTTGGGTTCAATACTACTAATATCAAAATCTTTATTTTGGTTAACTAAAATAACAGTATTGCTATACGTTATTTTGCCATCAATAGCCACAATTTTTAACCTGTAATAGTTAGTGCCGTTTAAAGTATTAACATCTGCAAACGTAAATGGTTGCTGGCAACCCGAGGAATCGGTAGTTACAGTATGCAAACCTGTAAAGTGGATACCATCCGCACTTCTTTCCAAAACAAAACTAATTTTGGTGCCGAGTTGCAGGTAACTTTCCAGTTAAGTATGTTATTAGTTGCTTGTTTGTTTCCGGTAAAATAATTAAGTGTTATAGGTAATGGAAAATAGATATTCGTGTGCACATAAAATCCTGAAAAACCGGTAACCGGAAAAGTAACTTCCCAATAATTATATGTACTGTTGTAAAGTACGCTTGTTGGTGTAATAAGTAAACCATGTCCACCGCTACCCGAATAAAAACCAGGTGCCGGATTACCCAAATTATGTGGGGCAATGGGTACGCCATGGTATTGCGTAACTCTTACATTAGCTATAGCCGGATCTGTATTACCTCCTGTGGCAACAGTTGGCAATGGAGGGAAGCCAATTCTGTTAAGATTGAAATTTTCAAATTCCGCATCTTTAAAATATAGTGTAATCGTAGCCGTTGCATTAGCCGCATTGGTTACGGGTTCTATATCAAAATGGCGTTGTACATATGGCTCGGCATTATGCGTTAGTACGGAAGGTTCTATTATTACACAATTATTAATAATACCTGTAACCGGCAAAGCACCTGACGGTTTTACTCTGTCTATTAAATCGCATGCTGTGGTTAAATAATCTGTTCCACCAACAGCTACGTTACCATTTACACAAATTTGTGGGCTGCCTGCAAGGCCGGCTAAATTACCTATAAAGTTTATGCCGGATACTGTAATACTGGTAGTACTTAGGCAGTTATTGGCATCTTTAGCTGTAATGGTATATGTACCTGCAGCCAGGCCTGTAAAAATATTACTTGCCTGAAATGTAACTCCATCTTTACTAAATGTAATAATGCCCGTTCCTCCGGTAGTCGTTGCTGTTATAGTACCATCACTTATGCCGCAAGAAGTAGGGGAAGCTGTAGCACTTACAATTGGTCCTGCCAAATTTAAAACAGTAATGGGCAGGGTTTTTATACATAAGTTAACATCTCTTACATATAAAGTATAGTTACCTGCAGGCACACTATTAAATACTGTACCAATCTGATAAATAGTGCCGTCCAACGAGTATTGCAAAGCACCTGTACCACCCGAGGCGGTAGCTGTAACCCTACCATTATTTAAACCACAAGATGCATGCACAATGGCTGCTGTAAGTACCTGTGGCCCATTGGTATTACCCACTAATACTGTTCTGGTAGTAAGGCATCCGCTGGCATCTCTTACAGTTATTGTATAAGTACCCGGCAACAAATTGGGAAAAATATTATTTGTTTGAAAGGGCAATGCATTAATGCTATATTCAAATCCTCCACTACCGCCTGTAGCATTTACGGTTATACTGCCATTTGGGTTATTACATTTTGCTGCTACAATAACGGTAGAGGTAATGGTAGGCGCCCCTAAATTACCAACAGAAACACCGGTGGTATTGGTGCAATTACTGGTATCCTTTACAGTTATAGTATAAAAGCCGGCGGCTAATCCGGTAAAGGTATTACTGCTCTGAAAAACAGTTCCATCAATGCTATAAGTATAGGGTGCAGAGCCTGAAGCACCTGTTGCAATAATCATTCCATCATTATTATTACAGGTAGCCGATACCGTAAAGGCTGTAACTGTTGGCCTTGCTTTAGCTGTAATTATTGCTATTGAATTTGAGTAGCAGGTTATAGCATCTTTTACATACACATTATATGTGCCCGTAGCAAGCCCTGTAAATATATTACTCGTTTGAAAGGATGTGCCGTTAATACTATATTCGTACGGTGCAGTACCATTGGATGCTGTAAAGGTAATGGTACCATTATTTTGTCCGCAGGTGGTTTGTGTTACTGCTGTAGTAAATGCAGGAGATGTACCATTTACAAGTGTATCTATTTTAAATGTTTCGCAACCGGCAGCATCCATTACCCCTGTTAAATACACACCCGGAGCCAAGTTGTTAAACACACCGCTTGCCTGATATGCACCGCCATTAATATTATAGGTATATCCTCCGGCACCACCACTACCCACCGCCGTTATAGTTCCATTGGTGCCACCACAGGTACCAGGTGTTTTTGTGGTGGCTAAAGATGGGCCACCAATTGATGGCACAATGGCTGTTAATGTAAGTACACACCCACCCGGATCATCCGGAGGAGAAGTAAAACTGGCATCATCTGCCATTAAAATTTCGTAAACACCCGGTGCAAGGCCGGTAAATGTATAAGATGGATCAAATGTTATCCATGGCCCGCCAAGACCGCTGATACTTGCATGAAATGGAGTATTAATACCACTGCCTGTTAAAGCAATTGAGCCGTTTGTGGTATTACAGGCAGTGCCGGTTATTACCATACTGGCTGTCGAAAGCGGGGTTATTACAAAGGTAACCTGTATTGTTTTTGTGCATCCGCTGACATCTTTAGCAGTTAAATAATGTACTCCGGGAGCTGGTAATACGTTGTTGAAAATAGGGTCATTTGCTGCTACAAAGGGGCCAAAGTCTAAACTAAAGTGCAACTGGCACAACTTGCACCGTTTACTCTAAAGTTTGAAAGTTTACCTGCCACATCTCCATTGCATGGGTAAAATTTAGCGCTATAGCAGTAAATGTTGTATCCCTGGACCGGTACCTGATGTACTGATAGTAACAGTCTGTGTAGCTATACAGTTAGCAGCATCTTTTACATACACGGTATAAGTTGCAGGCGCTACATTAATAAAAATACCCGATGTTTGATAAGTGATGCCATCTATACTATAAACTAATGGCACAGTTCCCCCGGTACCGGTAGCTCTTATAATTCCATTATTGCCGGCACAGGTTGCATCGGTAGATAGTACAGTGATTGATGGGCCGGATATCGCAATAATTGTTGCAGGCTTAGTAATAATACAACCATTGGCATCTTTAACATATATACAGTATAACTTCCGGGCGCTAACCCGGTAAAGATGTTACCGGCCTGATATGTTACCCCATCAAGGCTATATTGCAACGGCAAAGCATTTCCTGTAGCCGTAGCTGTTATTTTACCACTGTTTCCGTTGCAGGATGAGTTAATTACACTTACGGCTAACGTTAACTCACTTGCGTTTAATACACTGGTGGTTGCCGTTTTAATACAATTGTTAAAATCTTTTACGTACACGGTATAGTTACCCGGCGCTAATCCGGTAAATAAAAAAGCAGCGCCATAACTAACCCCGTCAATACTGTAAGTGTATGGTGCGGTACCGCCACTAGCCGTAGCTGTTATTGTACCGTCGTTAATATTGCAAGAGGATGGTGTGTTGGTTACATTTAATGAAGGGCCGGCAGTTGCAGCTACCGTTACAGCCACTGCACTAATACAACCTGCTCCATCTTTTACATAGGCAATATAGTTGCCCGGCGCCAAGCCGTTAAATGTACTGGTAAATACATAATTTATGCCATTGATACTGTATTGCAAAGTAGGTGTACCCGTAGCCGTTATAGTAATGCTGCCTGTATTTGCAGCGCAACTTGATGCCGCAGATGATGCAGAAATTGTCGGGCCGCCGGTGCTTGCAACAATTACTGCAGTTGTATTGGTACAACCACTAAAATCTTTTACAGTAATAATATAAGTGCCGGAAGCTAAACCCGTAAATACGTTACTTGTTTGAAAAGTAACACCATCTCTGCTATATTGTAAGGGAGTAACACCGCCTGCTCCCGTAGCTGTAATTGTTCCATTAATATTACCGCATGCTGCCGGTGTAGATGTTGCCGTTACTGTTGGGGCTGCCGAATTTGCTACAATAACAGAAGTGGTTGCTATGCATCCATTTGCATCTTTTACATACACCGTATAAGTACCGGGTGTAACACCCGTAAAAACATTACCGGGCTGATAAATATTTCCATTAATACTGTATTGTAAAGGAGGTGTTCCATTGCTTCCAAATGCTGTAATGGTGCCATTATTGCTTCCGCATGTTGCAGATGCCGGTATAGCAGTAATCAGTGGAGCAGGCGATGAACTAATGGTAACTAATACAGAGTTGATACAATTGTTTGCATCTTTTACTACTAATGTGTAAACACCTGCAACTAATCCGGTAAAAAAATTATTGCTTTGGTATGTAACGCCATTATTAATACTGTATTGATATGGAGTTGTTCCGCCTGTTGCATTGGCGGTAACTGTTCCTGTATTGTTACCACAACTTGCATTGGTATTGGTATAGGTTAATTGAGGCCCATCTGTATTGGTAAGGGTAACAGTGGTTGTATTTGGACAACCATTTGCATCTTTAACAGTTACTATGTAAATACCAGCAGCTAAATTTATAAAATTACCGGAAGGAAAAAGTTTGTACCGTTTATACTATAACTATAAGGAGCAGTTGAGCCTGAACCTGTTGCTGTAATTGTTCCTGTACTTGCACCACAAGTAGTGTTGGTAGATGTAACTGCAATAACAGGACCGGGAACAACAAATGTGGTAGTAGCCTGCGTACCACTACAAGCCAAATTAATGGTTGCAATTACTGTATATGTTATATTGGGGCTTAGGCCGGTAAAGATGCCCGTTGTATTCGTTGCAAGTAAAGTAGTACCATTATACAAATTATACGTTACTACCGAGCCACCCGGTGGTGCAGGGCTTATGGTAATAGTGGCGCTTGCAGTTAAGCAATTGGGTACAGCATTTAATGTGTAGGTAGTTGTTGGGCAGTAAGTGCTAACATCAAAGGAGCCCACAAAACCATCGCCGCTGGCATAAATTAATTTTTTAGATTCATCATACGCCAAGTCATAAACAGCTTTACCCGAAAATCCGGGAATAGTAATATCGACAGGAACATCGCTAAAAGTGCTGCCATCAAAATTATACACTTTTATAACGCCATTTCCATCTCCAATAAAAATATTATTACAAGCATCGGCAATTATGCCACCTTGCATTAAAGCACTGTTTGCAGTTGTTAAGGGTGTGCCTGCTGTGGCACCGGTAGCTTTATTAAATGCTTTTAAATTTTTTCCATCCCAATAAAATAAATAAGATGCATTTAAAGCCAGTATGTTGGCAGAGTTATCATTGTATGCACCTAAAATATTAGCCATATACGGCCTGTTCGCTGCTTCGGATACTACATTGTAACCCGATAATGTACTCCATACAATAGATGTTCCACTGTAAGGGGCAGCATTCTTATACATTTTGTTATTAATTAAAGGAGTACCAAATGCCGATGCAAAAATGGAATAAATATCATTTGAGGTATGATCAAAAACCATATCAACCATATCCTGACAGCATGATGCAGGTACATTGGTGATGTTAATACCGGTAATGGTAGTTGATGGGGGAATTAATACCCCCAAATTTAAGTTTGAGCTGGTGCCTCCACCCACAACTAAAATTTGAGGCGATCCGTTATTACAATTCCAATACATTTTCCAGTTTTCGTTAAAACTGTTATTACCTGTAGATACATAATTGTCGTACAAACCTGAATTGCTAATACGTATAACTCTATATCCGCCACCTAGCGCAAAACCTTGTCCCAAATAAACTTTGCCTGTATTTTTTTCTACTACAAAACCTCCGTAGTACTGGCCAAACTGCCAGGAGGGTATAGTAGTAGTACCGTTAAATGTCCATTGTAAAACACCGGCTGCATTGTATTTAGATAATTTATAGGCATTACCATCGCCACCGCCTGTTACATAAACGTTGCCTTCATAATCAAAATCAACATCTTTGGCTTTACCATTGTTAATACCACTTAAGCCACCTGTACCCGACACAAATGGATCAATAACCATTGCTTGGGTGTTATCGTATCCTTGCGGAAATAAAAAGCTAATTTCTTTTCCGGTTATTTTGTAAGCAGATTTTATCTGGCCGGATGGCTTACTTATCAATGTATTGCCGTAATAACTAACAGGGATAGATGTAGCAATACCACCTATATCCGACTTTATAATTAAGTTGCCCTTGGCATCTGCTTTTATAGATTTTATATCGCCATTGTATTTTAGTTTAACCACACTAACATCTGCACCCGCTTGTGCAACCAAGCTATACTCAAAGCCCGGTTTGGTATTTGTATTAAAGGAGTAGATAATATCAATGCCCGGATAGGCATTTTGGTAAACTAGTTTTTTATAACCAAAAGCCTGGCCAATAAGCAGCCCATAGGTTTGATAAAATGAAGTATTATCCTCAGCAACAATTTTTACATTTGGGTTAATGCCAACCCATTCCATAGTTATAACCCTGTTGGTTACATTTTTTTTCTTTTCAATTTCATCTTCGGGTACACCAAGTTTTTCAAGCTCTTCCTCTTGCTTATGAGTTAGGGTTTCTATTTTGCGTTGTAAGTGTATTATGCCCTTGGGTGTAAATAGTATAGGCATATTTAACCCCTCGTAACCATATTTAATGTTGCCCATATTTTCAAAATGCTCCAATGTGTTACCGTACTGGCCAATATTTTCAACAAAAAAATTACCTGAACTATTGTTTTTTTTTAAGGATAATATGGTGTTGGTAAAAGCAGGAGATTGTGCATAACCGGAAATACTAAAAAGGACAAGTGTATAAAGTGTTACATATCTAAATACAATGTTTTTGTGGAGGTTTTTCATGCCTATTAGTTTTGGTAGATATTTTATAATCGTATTAATACAGTTTTAGTTGCCTAAATAGTATTAATATGGAGTATGTGTTAAAAATACACATTTTAAAAATGCAATGGTTTTATGGTAACAAATTTTGTTCCAAATTATTATTATTTTTTCACATCACTAATTCGTGAAGGTGAAAAGGTCGTAAAACCCCTGTCAAAAAAGAAGAAAAATTTGCTGAATAGGTATAAAAAGATGCTGTGGGGAACAGATTAATGCTGAGATAGATATTCTTTTTCTCACTGTTTCTTCGCTAATTCCAAGTAGGTAAGCAGTAGGTTGTGTTCAATTATTTTTACTCTATTTCACCAATGCAAATATACATCCTTGCAAAGGAAGGTATGTTCAGTTATGTAAAGTTGTGTTCAGTTTTGCTTACGTATGTAAAACTTTTCGCCGCCGCCTTGTCTCCTGACAAGCGGCGAAAAATAATATTTTTTAAGCTGCCAGCCTTGCAGCAAACCAATGTTGCCTGCTGAAGCTCTTATTGATCTGCCTCTTTTTTCTTAGTCAAAGTTTTGAATACAAAATAAAGTAAACCAAGAAACGAAAGCCAACCAAACAAATCTCCAATAATAGGATATAAAGTAAACCATTTTTTATTTGGAACTTGCCCAACTGTAACCCAGGAAGTATTTTTAAAATGGTCCATTTGCGAAATTATTTTTCCTCTTGGGTCTGACATAGCGGAAAGCCCATTTCTTGTTTGTCTAATTACGGAACAACCATTTTCTATTCCCCTGAAAATAGCAACATAGGTATGAGTTGGGTCAATTTGTTCCCAATCCGAAGCAGGTATAAATAAAATGTCAGATTGTAATTTGCCAACTTGCTTTACAATAGATGGAAAATCTCCGTCCCAACAAATTATAGCTGATAATTTTCCATATTCGGTGTTAACAGCTTTTATAATTTTATCTCCTTGTACCGTACCTTCCATAAAATTTCCGCCATATTTATAATGTGTCATAACCAAATCGCCCTTTGGAGAAAATAGCAGTATTTTATTTTCAGGTTTTGAACCTGAAATTGAATTTATTATGTAAGGAGTGGTTAACAAATAAATGTTTTGCTGCCTTGCAAGACTTTTAAATACAGTAATTAAACTGTCCTCGTCTCGTTTAAGAATTTTAGAAGAAATCTCAGCCCACACTACAATTTTTGCACCTGCATTTGATTGTTTTATAGTTTCCTGAATTAGGCGATTGATGATAGTATCACTAACATTTTTAAAATTGACAGTGTCTTTTTTTTCAAGGTATTCGTTCATTTTTGCACCATCAAATCTTTTGTCTTGGCAATGAATGCCTGCAATTTTTACGGTGCTATTTGCTAATGACATATTTAATCTTATACTTCCGTAAACAAGAATTAAAATCAATATTGAAATATAGATTGCAAAACCTTGTTTTATTTTTTCTTTGTTAGAGTAATTTTCTAAAACCCAATAGACAACGGAACCAAACCAGGTTATCATAAATGTTAAACCCCAAATACCTGTTATGGATGCAAGTTGAGAAAAAGCTAAAAAGTCAAACTGTGAATATCCTAAAACGCCAAGTGTACCAAAAGGATTGAATAGATTTAGTAAAAAGTCAAACGAAGTGTAAAGTAGTGGAAATATAAGTGTCGCAGCAAACCCTTTATTTTTTGAATATAGTAATTTGTCTAAGAAAAATAAAAGCCCCATTGGCAAACCAAGTATAAACGGAAGAAAGAAAAGAATACTTGATGTGTTGTCATAGGTAAACTTCCAAAAAGCTAACTGGCAGGAAATACCAACAAGTAGCGGAATAATCAAATAAGAATTTTTTCGTTTCTGGAAACCTGTAAAAAGAAAATAGGGAAGAGCCAGGCTGCTAATGCAAAACTATATCTGCCGTTGCTGAAATAAATAAAGAATGTGCCGATTAAAAGAAGAATTATGTTTTTTATCGTTTTGTTATTCATTTATTAAATATAGTCAAAATGATTTCTTTTCAAAGTTTCTTCCAAGCAACGTCTTCACCTTGGTTCGTGGCCACGAAACAACTCCTTTGCCTTGGATTGTGGTACACGAAACGGTAACATAATATTATTTGTTACTTATGCCACAAACCAAGGTCGTTATCAATAATGCAATTAATTTAAAGGCGAATAAGAATAGTTGATGAGTACAGATTTAATATACAGCAGACTGGCCCAATTAATATTAATTCCGGAGGCATCTACCGGATAAATTCTTAGAATGTAACTGTTATTGGCATTATCAACTGTAGCAGGTACTCCAGTTCCTGCAAAGCCACTATAAAAAGTACCACTGGCATAGGCTGCTCCTGAATTGGCCGAATACAAAATAGTGTTGCCCGTAGAAAAGAAGGAGTACTAACCAATTCGGCTTTTAAACCAACAGCACTATTGTTTGTCATATGCATAAAATGTCATATTGTTTATAATTGCGCCCTGAGGTAATTGTACCTGAGCCACCAAAGAAGCATTTGTAGTTGTATTGGTGATAGTGATATCGTTATAAGGAGAAGAGGAGCCGGCATCCAAAATATAATCGGCCGGGGCTCCATTGCCGTATAATGAATGAAATGCAACTGCAGGTATATTTAAAACACTGCTTACAACATTTGGCGACCAATTAGCATTTCCTGCTGCATCACTTCGCAAAATTTTCCCTGCTCCCTGTGTACCATTGGCAATACGTAAGTTGCCCATCAGGTAAGTGTTTCCAATAGCATGTATAGCCGTATCCGTGCCAAAAAATTTACCGCCGGCTCCCGATTCGCTATATCCCATTATGGCAGCGTTGGCATAAGTAAATACAATAGGGGAAGATTCAATTCCATCTTGGTAAATGCCACAGGCATAACCTTCCAGGGTTTTGTTTGTATTAAAAATACCACTTGCTATACCGGCATATGGTCCACCGCCAAAGCCGGTAGTATTTTTGTGCCATGATAGCCGTACCTCTGTAAAGATTAAACGCATCCATAGCAGCTGTACTATCTGAATAGGCCGAAATACCTGTTGTGTATCGGCCATTCATTCCATAAGCGGCGATTGCCGCATTATAACCTGTGGTTAAAAAATTTCCATCATATTCGGCATAAAAGGCATTTCCACGGGTATTTCCAATTTGTTTTTGCCGAAAAAAAGCGGCAGGGTTGCTGCCATTATTTATAAGGCTGAAAAGTGCCGCTGAAGGAGTATAGCCACTGCCGCCACCGGTACTCATATTAAACGTTTTACGGAAAGGTATTTGCAACGTGTCGCTTCCTATCAACTTCCAGGCAGCTTCGGCCTGATTATAATACATATATTTTTTGAGGGTGCTGTCGTATAGCATTAACCCATCTGGTAGTGAGGAAATAGCGTTCCGTTGTGCAGTAGAAAGACGGGGTATCAATAATCCCTTGTTGGTGCTAATAATGTCGAGCATGGCAGAAGGGTGTGGAACTGCAGGTGAATTTGATATTGCTACACCATTTTGAGCAACAAGTGCTGCCCAACCAAATAAACAAAATGTTATTGTAAGGAAAATAGATTTATACATGACAGTTATTTTTCCTAAGTAAATATACATTTTTTTTGCATATTCAAACCATTTTCGTCGCCGTTGGTGTTCTCCGCTAAGGTCTCCGCCGCCGTCTTGTTTTTACCTACGGCAATCTAATGGCTCCTTGCCTTGGTTCTTCGCCACCGTCAGTGTTGCCGCTATATTCCCGCCGCCTTGTCTCCTTTGTTCCGGGTTTCAGACAATTTTCAATGAGTAAGGCATGTATTTGTCTTTATTAATGCAACAAACATTAATCAGATGTACAGTCAATATTGAACATAAACATGCATAAAGCCATTATTCCAATCCCATCACCTCAATCCCAACCAAATAAAAATCATCCCGAAACTTGATTAGTATTGCCTGAACACCCAAATTCTTTCCATCTGCAACAATGCTATAAGGTTGATATTTATAACTCACATTACCTTCCGTTTTTTCTGGTACAAAAGGCTCTTTATTTAGCTTACCATATTTAACAATATTAACATTATCCAAATCTTTTATTACAGATTGCAGCTTAGTTTCGGCTTCTGACCGGCTTGAAATAGATCCATCATTAAGAAAATACAAGGTTCTGTCTTCACTTATCAGCGCTGCGCCATAACCCTGAGCGGTTTCATATCCCATGCAGCAATATCCCCTAAGTTTTTGGAAATAACCTCTCATGGGTTGATCCCAACCTTTAAACTTATCGCTTACTTTACGGAAGATTCGTGCAAGTGCATAATCAATCGTATTGCCACGACCAATATCATCTGCACCATCAGCACGAACAAAATAGTAGCAATCTCTCCCGTTGGTGGAACCACGATAATCAGAAAATTTGGCTTCATTCATAGCCTGATCGTTTTCAACATTGGGTGCATACATAATTTCTATATGTTCGCCCTTATCAGTGGTAAACACTCCCATTGAATAAGTAATCAGCAATTCCATTCCTCTGCCATGGGGGTCAAACTTAACCATCGGATAAATATAAGATGACGAATATGTATGGTAGGTTTTGTTTAATTGCCCCATTTCTAACATTTCGTAATACAAATCATCATCATCCAATTTCGTACGCAAATTTTTTAATGTACTGTCCGAAAAGTTTTTGGGTTCAAAATAGGTAAGATTTGTTCTTAAAAACTTTCTGCCATAATGATCTGGCCTTTTTGCGGCCATGATGCTTATTTCATGAATACCATTTTGTTTGTAATGATATTTAGGAATATCACCTTTGGGCCATCGGTAAGTTTCTAACGCTGATACCGGTGCTACAAAATATTCATCCGATTCTACCGGCAGGTTTTCAGATCTTGGCACATAATTGTAATTGCAGTTATCGCCATAAGACAAACAAAAAAGAGCAAGTGTGTTTTTTCCGTATTTTTTATTTTTAAACAAGCGGATAATCTTACAAGACAACTTTTTCCAGTCTTCTGTTTTTTCAACAGAATAATTGCCAGCATCTTTAAATGCCGAACCGTGATTTTCTAAGCGTAATTTTTTTATCAAATAAGCTTTTTGAACTTCCGACACTTCATAAGGTTTGATATTCTCTTCAAACCATGCTTTCTTGTCATTTTCATCAGGCTGGTAATCTTTAATGATCTGTTCGGGGTGTACCACATTCCCTGGGGCTATCCAATATTGTGCCTCCGTAACAGATGCAAATAAAATGGCAGTGATAAATAAAAGAAATCGAAACATTGTTATTGTTTTTTAATTCAGCAATACAAAAATTAGAAATTCAAATATATAATTTGTATCAAAAAAATAAAAAAATCGGCCGCCTATCAAAAATTTAAGGTGCTTTAGTCAATTCCAAGGTCTTTATGCATTTCTCTCATCTCTTTTCCAAATTCAATACTTTCTAACACAGCTTTTCGTTTTTCTTCCGGTAAACAATGAATGCAGGTTGGATATAGAATGCCTTTGTAATGTTCTTTGCATTGAGGACATAATTCTATCCTGTGTAAGTCATAACTTGAAGCACATCTTTGCAAGCTGTTATCGTGTCTTCGAATGATAGATATTTGATATCATCATTTAGGTAAAGTAAAAATGCCTCTTTCTTAATCGTTTATAAACTTACTGTCTAATAAACTTACCGTTAACTCTTAAATATACGCAACTATTTCTTTACTTTATTAACCTGCAACACCAAGGTTATTAATTAACACAACGCCTTGCTTACACACTTGGCCCGAAAGAGAGACTTTGCTTAGAAAAAAACTTCTTTGTTTAAGTTGCTAAGAAAATAGCGACATTAAGTTAAGAGGTTTGAATAATCATTTCATTTCCCAAATGCGTTAACCTGTATGATGAATGCTCCATGCGTACACTAAATGATGGGAAAATACTTTTTTTGCTTTGTACAGGAGCCATAGGCTCAATTAATTGAAGCCTTGCTAAATTTTCTAATATTAAATAACATTCTTTTTCGGGAATTGCTTCAAATTTTTTAATAATAATTTCAAAGCTTACAAAATTTATTCTAAAATTAAGATCTGAATGTTTTACTTTTTTATTTATGAATTCCAGAATTTTTGCATCATGTGGCGACATTTGTTTTAAAATCTCAATATAAATATTTTGGTTTAAACTTGTATTTAAAGGGTCAATTGAATTTACTAATAGTTTAGTCCACATTTCTTTCAAGGAATTTTCTTCTTCTAACGATGAATATTCAAGCAAGGGTACTAGTGTTTTAATAGGTATCTTTTTAGGGTTAATCCCTTTTGCTTTGACATATTTTTCAGCCTTTTGAAGTAATCTTATTTGATTTTTGAATCTCCAATATTTTACATTATCTGTAAATAAAGTATCTATAATCTCTTTAACAGGCGGTTTTATTATATCCGACACAAAGTCAATTACTTTATTAACAGGCTCTGATATCTTTTCTATATCCATATATACATGATATTAATAGTTTATTGCTAATAGTGTCAAATCAAAAACACTATACCTCTAAGCCTTCGTTGCACATTCATAAGATGATTTTTTTAAATAATTTGTACTCCATGTTTTATAGGAATAATTATTTACCATTTAACGATGCTATGATCGCTTTAAAACTCTCCAACCCTGCCTCTAAATTCTCCACAATATCCAATGCCAATTCATCAGGGTCGGGTAAGTTATCTAAATCAGCAAGCGATTTATCTTTTAACCAGGCGATGTCTAAAGATGTTTTGTCCCTTGCTATAATTTCATCGTAAGTAAATTTTCTCCAGCGGCCTTCGGGATTGTTGGTAGTATCAAATGTTTCTTTTCGCTTATTTCTATTTTTAGGATTATAGCAGGCAATAAAATCGTTTAAGTCATCCAGCTTTAGCGGATTCTTTTTTAGAGTGTGATGAATGTTTGTTCTATAATCGTACACCCACACTTCTTTAGTCCAAGGCTCTTTACTACTTGGCTTGGCATCCCAAAACAATACATTTGCTTTTACACCATTAGCATAAAAAATACCAGTGGGCAATCGTAATATGGTATGTAGGTTGGTAGTTTCCAATAGTTTTTTACGAACTGTTTCGCCAGCACCGCCTTCAAACAGTACATTATCTGGCAGCACTACGGCTGCTTCGCCAGTAGTTTTTTAGCATACTTTTTTATATGCTGTACAAAGTTTAGTTGTTTGTTACTAGTGGTTACCCAAAAATCTTGACGGTTATACGTAAGGTCTTCTTTTTCTTGTTCACCTTCTTCGTTGGTAAACGTCATGCTGCTTTTTTTACCAAAGGGCGGATTGGCTAACACATAATCATACCTAGTTTCCGAAGCAGCAATTAGCGAATCGTTTGGCGATACCATTACTTCCTCACTATCTATATCACCAATATTGTGTAGAAACAAATTCATTAAAGCTAGCCTACGTGTACCAGCCACTATTTCGTTACCAAAAAAAGTATTGTATTTTAAAAACTGCTTTTGTGCTTTATCCAAATCATTGTTATCCGTCATCCAATCGTATGCGGCTAAAAAAAAGCCTCCAGTGCCGCAAGCAGGGTCTGCAATGGTTTTTAAGGGTTGTGGTCGCAAACACTCCACCATACATTTTATTAATGGCCTTGGTGTAAAATATTGCCCAGCACCACTTTTAGTATCTTCTGCATTTTTTCTAATAGCCCTTCGTAAATATCACCTTTATCTTTTACACCCATTAGTACCCATTGCTCTGCATTTATTAGGGCAATCAATTTATACAACTTAGCAGGATCAGTTATTTTATTTTGGCTCTTAGTAAAATATTTGCCCCAATATCCCTTTTCTTTGGCAAGGCTCTCTTAGCAAACTATTGTAATGCACTTCTAACTCATCGCCGCTTTTATTGGTTAATGTTGCCCAATTGTATGTCGTGGGTATAGGCATTTTACGGTTGTGCGGCGGCCTGCTGTATTCATCTGCCATTTTTAAAAACAGCAAATAGGTTAGCTGTTCTAAATAATCGCCATAGCCTACGCCATCATCTCTTAAGGTGTTGCAAAATGCCCATACTTTGGAAACGATGGAGGGAGTATTTGCTGTGTTGTTGTTACTCATAATTATGCCACTTTTCCGTTTTTTTAAGTAGAATGTAAACTAACTCCTGAATTAGTTTACATTCTAATACAAGATGTAAACTAATTTTTGATTTACCAAGTTCATTTTAAAATCTATAAACCTAGGAGACAGTCAAAATGCTTTGCTAAAAGAAGCGTTTGGAAAATTCTATAAAATTATTTTTTATTGAAAAAATGAGTTACCCAAACATCCGTTTAAAAACCAATCATTATTTAACATAGCTTTATACATTGCTGTCCTCCAACTATTTCTTTCAACTGCCAATTTACTTTCAAAAGTTTCGGCTAAAAAATCTTTTAGATTAGCGGCCCCATTATTAAATTGATTTTTGAGTTGTAAATGCATACTATTTAATTCATCGATTGCTTCCGATGAAAACAAATTGTTTAGGTTGTAAGAATTGAAATGATAACAAACTCTTTCAAATAGCAATTCTGTCCAATTACCAGGGTTATTTACAAAAAAATTAAAATGTATAGGTTCTGAGATAATTAATTCTGCCTGCAGCCAATCATCATCTTCTATATTATCAAAATATGGATGTAATGTTTGATCGTTTTGATTTGTAGGAAATGAATAATTTTTTTCGGTATTGCAAACTGAGCAAGATGGCACTAAATTAACGGGGGTAATCGCATAGCTAGGGTATAAAGCCTGCGGTAAAAAATGATCTACGGTATTTGCATCTCTTTTAGAACAATACGGACATTTGCCACGTGGTGCCGACATAATAATTTCGTCATAGATTTTTCTACCTTCTATATTTTTATAATCTCTTAACCTATAGCTATAAAAACTCTCCATTTCGGGTCTTTTTACTTCAGCAGTTATATCAGTTAACATTGGAATTTCAAACAAACTTGTAATTGAGCATTTTTGAATATAAATTTCTTCTCTCTGCGTTAAAATGGTTTCTGTATCTTTAATTTTGTCAGCATCTCTTTTTCTGGATGCTTCTTTTGCAATAATTCGCAAAATATCTTTTACAGATTTTCCAGGCCTATTAATTCTCTTCATTTCCTTTCTTTTTTTCATAAAACAAACTTCTTAAAATTGACTTACCTTCAATACCCAATTGTTTATTAATATTTTCTAGTGCACTTTCATAACTCTCATATTCATTTGAAAGGTCTTTTAATATATTATAAAATCCTGATTTCATAACTTCTAATCCAAAAATTTCATTTGTCAATACACCCACATTTTCTCCAAATGATTCTAATTCTAATCTTTCAAATTCTGATATAGATCCTTTTTTCCTAAGTTTCCAAATACAAGATTTTGGAATTTCTTGTAAAACCACAGGTGAATGAGTTGTCATTATGCAAACTGCATTCCTGTTTATCAATAATTCAGATATTGCTCTTATTAATGATGATAGTAAAGGCGGGTGCAAATGAGTTTCAGGTTCATCGAAGAAAACTAGTTTTTTTCCTGTAGCAATTCTACCAAACTAGTTATTGTAATTAATACAATTTTGTGACCTGAACTTAATTTATTAAATTTATTTATAATTGAAATTCTGTCAATTTTTTTATTGACTTCGATTAAATCTATAATGTTTTCATCTTTAAAAATAGGATCAGTTTCAAGATGCTTTATAATACTTTTCCATCTAGGAATTCTTGATGAAGCACTTATGTTTCCAAGACTCGTTAAAAATTTATTTTGATTTGAAGAATTATTACTTTCTACATTTTCTATACTCTTTAAGCCAATATAATTATATTTTAAACTTTCACTTGACTTATAATTTTGAAATTCGAATTCATCAAAAGCACTGAAAGTAACACATACAAGATTTGAAAAAGTAGATGTTGCCAATGGATTGTAATCGAATTCAAATTTGCCATTTTTTGCCTGATTAGTAGTATTTAAAATCGTTTCAATCATACAATTCAGTAAATGCGATTTACCGACTCCATTTCTGCCAATAATAACTTGAATATTTGTAGGTGGGCTTGTGTCCGCTAATACGTTAAAATCTATGCATTCGGGTTTTGTTTGTACATCAGTTTTAGGAAAATAATATTTAAAAGAATAGTTTGTCAATCTTTCGCCTCCATTAGCCATTCGTCTAAATTGATTTCCAACTGTAGATAAAGAGATATTTCTTAACAAAGAAGTAATAGTTACATCTTCCTTAATTGCCTTTTCAAAAATATTTTTATTTTTTGCAATGTCATTTAGCCCTACTAATACGCCATCCCTAATATCCTCACCAAGTTTATTTAAGTTCTCATAATAACTATCTTCAGTACCAAGTGAAAAAAAATTATTTGATAGGCTATCAAATTTGTCTCCTATAGTCAATAGTTTTTCATCCTTAGGTTTTTGACCATAAAACCCAATCCTAACACCACCAATATTTATTAAATCCCCATTTGGATTAATGTAGGAAACTCCAAAAGCGGTAAAATAATTATAATCATTCCAATTATTCCAAAGTAGTATTACTGTGTTTAAAGTTCCCTCAGGATAATTTCCGAACTTATTTGTGACAAGAAAATGCATTTATTTTTAATTTTTATAAAATATTCTAAGTTGTTAGACTCATCTGAAATTCTTTAGTTACAATACTTTGCTTTAATGCCTCTACCTGTTTCAAGTTTTTGCTTGTTGTTATATAAAAAATATTAGTACGGCTGGGAGAGCTTTCTTGAAAATTAGAATAATAGCTTGATTTTGTAAAGTGATATGACCAAAACCCAAAGTGAATTAGGAAAGCCCCAATATTTAAAATGACAATGGAGATGATTATATTATTACACATTATTAATTATCAAATCGTTTTGAAATGTATTCTGAAATTTCATTTAATGCAAGTTCTTGCGATGAATTCCCACTTCTTACATAAAATTTCTGCATCTTATTCCCATTTGAATCAGTTGCTATACTATAAAGCGGCTTTAATCCAGTTTTTATTTCTACCATACATATTTCCTTCTCATTAACTTCAGGAAAGGTTATTTTTAAATTATTGGTTGCAAATTCAACTCCATATTCTTTGTTAATAATATTTCTAAAGTGAATTTCAAATTTATCTTTATCTCCATTATTCAAAGTGGCATAATCATGATGTAATCCTTCTATTTCACCTTCATCAGTTACTCCAATCATTAAAGTCCCCCCTTCACCATTACTAAAAGCTGCAATTGTCTTCAGAACAACTTCTTCAAGTTTTTTATTTATTTGATTTGTTTTTAGATCCCAACGCAAAGTGGTTTTAAGTTCAAGGCTGGAATTTTCTCCTTGATTGATTAGTTCTTCGATATTCATTGAAATCGATTCTTCTAAAGTAGTTGTAATATTATTTAAAAATTCATTAAACTGTTCTGCTAATAAATTCCTTCTGGTTTGTAAAAACAGTTCATAATTCTCTAATTCCCATAAACGAGTATCTGTAGGAATAGATTGCAATTCAAGTGATTTCGGAAAGTTTATTTGTACTTCAGCTAAATAATCTTTTGCTGCTTTGTTCGATTTTGTTCTGTTTGCAGTTTTTGTAAGTATTGCTCTGTTTGTTATTTCTTGAGCTAGGGAATATTTATGCCTATTCTCCCAGCCATATCCATTATTTTTAAGAATTGAAAAAGGAAAGATATGGTCCCATTCCAAAGTATATTTTTTCCCCATATTTTTACGAAGGCTTAATCCTGTTGTGAGACATTTAGCGTCTCTACTTTTTAAATACCAATTCATCAAAGCCCAGAGAGGATGCATAACACCTATGCCAATAAATTCATCAGGACTAATTTCTAGCCTTCTTTCTGCTTCAATAAGGTTAAGTAATTTATCAAATGGATTTAGCTCTTTAGCAATAATGCCTAGATCTTTATCTAATTTTTGAGGGAGCTGGCTAATATATCTGTTTCTTATCTGAGAATAGTAAAACCATTTTACAGCCTTCTTAATTTCAGTTTCCGACATCTTAGTTTTTCCCTTTCGATAGGCATAAACAATTATTGGTACTAATGCATAAACTGAATTTATTTCTTTTGTATGGTCTATATATGCATGACTTCTCAAGATATTAAAAACATAATCAAGTGTATTACTTTCTAGTTCATTCCATGCTTCTTTTAATTTTTCAAGGTTTTCTTTACCGTGCAGTTTTTCCATTTTAGAACCCAGATGATGAAGGCAGCCCAGCAATACATACATAAAAAAATCAAGTTTAAATGCCCAGCCTTCTTTTTCTAATTCAAATAATTTGTTTTTAATACTTTCCCTAGCATCAGGCCAGTATCCTGAAATTTGAGCAAGTGCTAATTCAGCATCAGTAAGATTTACCCCACTGGCATTTACAATATAAAAAATATCTATTGCTTCTCTTATATTTGCTTTAACAGGAATAGTTTGTTCAAGAAACTCTTTATTTTTTATTTGTTCAATCTTATTTATATTTTCTAGTATTAAATATTGATTTTCGTCATTAATATCTTGCTGCTCCTTAATAGCTTTAATAATTTGTAAAGCATTAGTTTCATTTTTTAATATTCTAGTTATATCTATCCAATAAGGATTTCCAATCATGATAGTTTTTTTATAATATTCAAGTTCTAGTGATTGAATATTAACATACAGGCCCCTAACATCATTTATGATTTCATGCTCTGTATAATATGGGGGTATCTCACCTTTGATTAATAAGTATAAAGTTGTAATTCGTTGCTGTCCGTCTAGTATCAACTTTACTGAACCCTGGTTAAGATTATAAGTGTATTCTCCCTTTAATTCAGGGGGGCTGTTTGTTTCCCATGTTAGCATAGTACCAGTTGGGTAACTTTAAGCATCGAACTTATTAATTTTTTTGCGTCATCTCTTTTCCATACAAACTCTCTTTGAAAGGCAGGCACAAATAATTGGTTATCGTCAATTTTGTCTAAAATCTGATTTATTTTCATATTAATAAAATTTATTAAATTTTAAAATTATATAACACTTTTTTGCTCATCTTCTAGAAATGAATTCAACCATTCTGAATAATCGGCAGCACCATCTAAATCAGGAAAAAGAGATAGTCTATTTACGCCCATTCTGTCAAGCTGAAATCTTAATTTATAGAAATGCTCTGCTGGCACAATTATTTTTTGTAAATATCTCTTATACCTACTATTTTTTTGAAAAGGCAAAAACTTTTTACTTTCGTTGATATATTTATGAACAGTGAACCAGCCGTTTTGAGATTGTATTCTAACTGATGAAAGTTCTGGTTGAAAAATCTTTGTTCTTTCTCCTTCATATGGATTTAATTTTATAACATTCTTAGTCATTAAAATATCCTCTTCTGGCGCTTCAAAAACCCATACAATACCAGAATTTGAAACTGGAGGTTTATTTACTGTAAACCATAAGGCAGCAAGTGGATTTACTCCAATTCAATAACCTTGTTGATAATCCATGATGTTGAGCCAGTCCCAACCATTCCCATTCATTTGTTGGTATATTTTTTAAAAAGGGTTTTGACAATCGTTTAAAATCATCGAGCATTCTTGTTTCCATATCAAGGATAGATGTTCCTTTTTTAGGTAATATTCTTGATATTTTGGGTAATAAATCCCAATCTTGACTTTGACCACGAAAAAGCATATACTCCCCAAGACATTTTGTTTCTACATAACTAATAAACTCAGAAAGTGTAGAAATAGTTGTTGTTTCAATTTCTGTTAATTTTTTTTCGGTGTTGGCATACATATAATATTTTTATTTACTTCCCTTAATCAATTTTTTTAAAATATTTTCCCTTACTCCCTCAATTAACTTGTAATAATTCTAACATTGATTCCCCTTTCCTGACACGTTCCAATTAGAGTTGAAAGAAGCCATAAAATTTGGATTGTTTGATTTTTGGCTTTACCTGCTTTAAGTTTTTTAATTCGGTTTCCAACTGCACTTTATCCAAGAAGTCTATTACCAAAACTATCTCTCTGATAATGTTTGGAGAATTATAAGTTTCTTTTAAATCTTTAAAGCAAGTAATTATCTTTCCCTTCCTTAGTCTTTTTATTTTACAGCCACTATATAGCGCTGAAATTTTAGTTTTCTTGGGCGTTAGTTCTTTATTAAAATCAAAATTTCCAATATTTTTTATTGCCTGAGAAACCAAATCATGAAAAGCACTTGCAGAATATTTTTTGGATGAAGATTTAGCATGATAAAATCTAACAAGTTTATTAGGAGTAAACCCAATATAATCTGCCCATTCATCTCCTAAATCATCGCACAATAAATACTGTTCGGTTGAAATAGAGGTTTCAATGATTCCAAAAATAGATGTCGCATCAAATGATGATGAAGTAGAAGTTATATTACCTTTTTCGGAATTTGCAGATTTTAAGGAGGCTGTAGTTTCAATAGATTTAAGGAAGTAGTCAATATTTCCTATTAATTTATTGTCTTTAAATAAAGTCCTTGTGCTATAACGGATATCTATGTTCTGAAATGAGACTATATAAAGACTATCCTTGTTGATTGCACTTAATAGGTTTAAAATCTCTCCTGTTATGTATTCAATATATATATTCTTCAATTTTGAACCAGAAACTATTATACTATTCTTCCCTTTTTTTAAAACCAATGTCGCATCGAATTTGTTGTCAATCTCATAATTCTTTGTTGATTTGTTATATACAACATCTAAACAGAGGTCATGATTATCTATAACTAACTTTAAATCTATTTTTCGCTTTTTTCCTGAGGCTTCATAGTATACTTCAGATATTAGGCCTGCTTCAAGCATCTAAAAAAGGAGAAAAGTTGAATAAAATTGATATTGGTTGTAAACTTCCAATCTCTTTAGAATAGTTTAAAGGTTCTGCAAAAATTGTCTAAATAAGTAATTGAAGGTGAGAATGCCTTAATCTGTGAACAAATTTTGTCGCTCCAAATACAAAACTCTTTTATATCCAACTTATATCCAAAATCATTTACCCGAGATGTGCCAATTGCAATCGAAGTTAAACCAGAAGAGTTTTTTATTTTCAAAGAAGAAACAATTTTGTTACCGGTTGAAATAGTGGATAAAGCTCCTTTTATATCCTCTGCTTCATAAGTTGCTCTTCTCAATGTTCCCCTTGAAGTATCAAGATTGTTTACGCCAAGTTTTTTATATTGAGTCGAAGGATTAAGTTTAAACTTAGACAAAGTGTTGTAGTCAATTTCAATTATATTGTTCTGCAATAACTCTATAAATTCGGTCGTTCCTCTTTTGCTTATGATTAAGAATCCATTGTATTCAACAATAATTAAATAGCCATACTTTATTTCCACCTCTTTCCCGAAGTTAAAAGGATGGAAAAGATTCATACTTAAATACAGCACTTGAAATCAAAAAATTTAATCCTCCATACGTTTGAAATTCTTTAATTTCTTTATATAAAAGGGACCTTTTTGTTGTTGGACCCTTCTGTAATGGCTCTTTCTATTGCTTTTTTGAAATAGCCCTTTTTATAGTAAAAAAATAAGCATTTTCTGTAAGAATGAATCTTGTTAAAGAAAAAGTCATTGGTCTATTTTTTAGTTGATATTAAATAACTAACCTCCCCTCAAACGCCTTCTTCAAAATACTTTGCCTCAATGCCTCTGCCTGTTGCAGGCTTTGGGTTATGCTTTCTTCCATTTTATCTGCTACGCTGAGGCGGCTTTCAATTTCTTGAACGATTTTGTTTTGTAATTGGATTGTAGGTACAGGTATTGTGATTTGCAAAAAAGCTTTTTGAGTTAAATTCAAACCACTATCGCTAATTCCAGATTTCATTTTTTCAATTTGATCTTGATAGTGTGGAGTGTTCAATATTAATTCAAAAAATTCTGGGGTAATTACAGTATTATTTACTTTGATTCTGTAAACCTTATCACAGTTAATTAATTTTGGTCTTGTGTGTCTCACCATGCAACATACACCAACACGTATTCTTGGCCCAGCCCTCGTTATGAGAACATCTCCCGCCTTTAATTCATGTTGTTCCCTTGGTTTTAAATCTTTTGGTAATCGCTTATTTTCAAACTCAAGGTAATGTCCGTGTTGTACTGCACTCGTTTTAATGACCGCCCATTCATTTTTATCCGTTGATGCTTCATTTTCACATTTCGGACTCCAGCCTTGGTCTAATTTTTTTATTACAGATTCTATAGTTTGGTAATTCTTCCCTTTTATCAAAGTATTCAACACACTTTGCCTATATGTTTTTAATTGCTGCTGTGCTGTACGTAAGTTTTCTATGCCTTTATCTAACTCACTAAATAGTTCTTCTATTTTGGTAACAATGGCTTGTTGGGTGGGTTTGGGAGGAAGTAATATTTCATATGCATAAATCTTACTTCCTGATATTACAGGCTGTGCTGTAGAGACTGAAAGTTTATTTAGGTTTTCAAACCCAAGTTTTAACTTTAAGAACTTGATATCAAATACATCTTTTTGGGCTCCACTATTAATGCATTATCCGTAACCCATGATTTAGGTTTCGTGATATGCATTACACCACATTTAACTCCAACTCTTCCTATAATTAATTTTGGCTCCTCGATTAAGTATTCTGAATGATAACCATTCAATCCATTACCGCCATAAACAGCATAACTTCCACCTTGCAATGAGTTTACTTTAATTCCTTTGCCACTAGAAACAGATAGCACCTCTCCCAACTTCACCCACTTCCAATCTTTTGGTAATTCGATATTCATTAAACTGAAAATTTATAAAGTCCATGTATTACAGATTTATCTGCACTATTTATTCTTCTTCCTTTTAGTTGTGCATAAAGTTCTTCAAATTCTACCTTTTTAAACTTAGTGAATATTTTATCTCCTTCAAGCAATTCTGGGTACTTATTTTTTACTGCACTTTCAATATAGTCTAATGATCTAAGCCTTATATCTGGTGCTTTTAATGGCTTGCTTAAATGATCATTTAAGTAAGCCAGTTTTGCTTCTTTCCAAGTTTTCATATGAAAAATTATTTAGTATATAAATAGACTTTAATTAGCAACTAATTTATTCTTTAAATTTATTTTGATATCATTTTTTCAGCAATATTCATAAGGCATTGTAGGCCCACTATCATCTTTAAGCAATCCTGAATCTGCTCGACTAAATAATGATTGCATTATTAAATGTCTTTCAGTATCATCAATATTTTTTTCTTTCTTTAATGCTAAGTAAACATAAGTTAATTGTTCTCTTTCTTCAGCATCCCTTACTAAATGATATGAACTAAAAGTAAGCTTTGAGAAAATTTTTATTGCGAATGCAATAAAAAAATAAGCGTAATAAAACAACAGACCATTTAATAGCAGTACCATTATTTTGAAAGATTTTATCAAGCGTTCCTGCAGAAATTTCAGCTAAACACCATATTAATAAACCAACTCCAACAAGTACAGCTATAATTAAACCTGCCAGCCATTTATTGCCTTCTGTTCGTAATTTTTGTGCTCTATCGCTCCAATATTTTGCTGGAGCCTCCAATTTTAATTTCTCTTTATATAATTCTTCAAAATCTTTAATTTTTTGAGACGAATCATTATTAAATGTATTGACACTTGCAACAGTGTTATCATACCATTTATAAAATTCAATTTCTTTTTCCTTTCTAAAATTTTCTATGGCAATGGAATTTTCATCAGATTTTTCTTTTGTCTGATTAAGGTATTCAATTAGTTGATTTTCCGTATTGTCAAGATGTTTTTGAAAATCATTTCGGATTGCAGCAATTGATTTCTTTTCAGCATTCTTTCTTTCTGTTAATACAGAAAATTCTTTAGATGTGAATTCATAAGCCATTAAATAACCTATAAAAAATTCTTTATCAGTTGCCCTATATGTATTTCCAGTAAAATATTCATATGCACCTAAATAGTTTTCAGGTTTTTCTTTATTTATATTTATTAAAAAATGCTGTTTCTGGAGAGTCATACACAAACATTAATGGATTTTTACGCCTTAAAATTTCAAAATTATCATTCCAAGTAGGTACATATTTATTTTTATTATTAAAAAGTTCAATTATCGCATTTTTTAATTTGATAAAATTTTTTTTTACTTCGACTAATTGAGATGGTAAATCTTCAAGGCTTTCAAATCCTTCAATTTGTGTTAAAACAAATTCATAAATGCTTACTACTCCCGAAAACGAGGATAGAAAATTAATATGTTGATAGTTTAAATCTAGCTTAAGATTTTGATAAAAATCAACATCGGGAGATTCAGCAACTGCTTTTCTAAATTCTTTTAATGTCATATACTATATTTTTACGCCGCCAATACTTCATTTAATTCGTTAATAATATCATCTGTTTGTTCCCCAAACAGTTGCCACATTTTACCCAGTCCACCATTTTTATTAAAAGGGTCTAGCTCAAAATCTTCTTTATCTACATGAAAACTATTGGCTACATAATCTTTTATCATACGTAGCCATTGCATTTGCTCTTCAGTAAATTTGGTGGTGCCAGCTTGTTTTTTAAATACCCATGTTTTAAAATTAGCATCAACTGTTTTATCATAAACATTTAATGCGCTATCAATACCCGTTACTCTTCTTATTAAACTTACCAATGCTATTAGTTCGTTTTTAGGTGAGCCGTTGGCTTCTCCTAACTGTTCATATGCTCTCCATACTTGTGTAGGTGCAAGCAAGGGTTGTTCTGTTTTTATTTTTTCGTACAGGTCTTTTATCATGCTGTACGTAAGCTCTCGGCGGCGGTAAGGCTGGTCGTAAAAAATTTGCAGGGCAGTTATTTCATCTTTATGGGCTTGTATCCAAGCGGTAAAATTGCTAATGGTTAATTCAGCAGCAGCTTGCTGGTCTTTTACCCATCCTATGTTTTGTATTTCATCTATATTAATACCGTCAATTATTTGGTCGTACTTTTTGCGTACGTCAATTATAAAATTTCTTAAATCGGGGTTGTTAAATACGGCTACAGCGTTTTCTATTAATGTTGAATGTTGAATATTGAATGTTGAATTGATTGCATCTGGCGAAGCATCAGGATTATCTTTCCTAATTCCTAATTCTAAATTCATCATTGTATCTGGGTCGTAAGCATTTAGTAATTCTTTTACCACATGGTTAATAGTTTGCCCGTTGGCTTGGGTAGCAAAACTTAGTTTTTCTTTTTCGTTCAATTGTTTATCCAATCGTATTAGGCGATTGGCTAATGTGCTTAAAACATCTTCTTGCGTATTGCCCATAGCCACATTTTGCAACAAGTCTTTAAGGCTCATGCCGGGTTTTTTTTCTAAGGGCGGCTATCGGTTTTTTGGCTTTGCTCTACACCTATAGCATCTATAATTACAAAATGGTCTTTAGTAAATTTTGCCGATGGTGTGCCTGTGGCTTTTAATTGCTCCAGGCTACAAGTACGAGTGCCACGGCCTTTCATTTGCTCGTAATAGCTGCGGCTTTTTACATCCCTCATAAATACTAAAACCTCTAAGGGTCTTATATCGGTGCCTGTGGCAATCATATCTACCGTTACGGCTATACGTGGATAGTAATCATTTCTAAATTGGCTTAATACCGTTTTAGGGTCTTCTTCACTTTTGTACGTAATCTTTTTACAAAACTTATTTTCCTCGGCAAACTCTTCCCGTACTATTTCAATAATATCTTCAGCATGTGAATCTGTTTTAGCAAAAATTAATGTCTTAGGCACTTCAAATTTTCCTGTAGCATCAATACGGTCTGTAAACATGGCTGGCATGTTTTCTTTTATTGCCCTAATGATGGTTCGTATCTGGCTTTTGTTTACAATGTCTTTATCTAATTGCTTGCCGCTATATTCAATATCTTCATCTACACTTTCCCAAAATTTTCTACGGGTTAGCCGTTCTCTTTTATCTACTTTTTCACCCATAGTAATTTTGCTGCCGTTTTTGGTAATTTTTGTTTCAATGGTAAATACATTGTAGGGTACAAGTACACCATCAATCACCGCTTTTTCGTACCCATAATCGCTTGCCAGGTTTTGATTAAAGTAACCAAAGGTTCTATTATCGGGTGTAGCCGTTAAGCCAATTTGAAATACATCAAAATAATCGAGCACCTGTTTCCATAAATTATAAATGCTGCGGTGGCATTCATCTATTACAATAAAATCAAAAAACTCAATAGGTACTTTTTCGTTGTAAACAACAGGCATGGGTTCTTTAGTAGCAGCAAACTCATTTGGGTTTTGCTCCTCTGCACTCTCATCAAGCTCTGTGCCTTTTAAAATGCTGTACATACGTTGTATAGTACTAATATATACTTGGCTATCATTGGGTATAGCACTACTCTTTAACCGAGTTACGCCATATAGTTCTGTAAATTTTCTATTATCATCATTGGGCACATAAGCCATAAACTCTTGTTCGGCTTGCTCACCCAAGTTTTTAGTATCTACCAAAAATAAAATACGCTTTGCTTTAGCAAACTTTAGTAAGCGGTAAATAAAGGTAATAGCAGTAAAAGTTTTACCACTACCAGTAGCCATTTGTATTAATGCTTTTGGTTTAGCATCTTTAAATGACTGTTCTAAATTATTGATGGCAACAATTTGGCAATCTCTTAAACCATGTGTTGGCAGTGTTGGAATATCTAGTAATCTTTTGCGTAAGGAGGTATCAAGCTTTATCCATTCTAAAAACGTTGCAGGGCTATGAAATGTAAAAACCGAACGGCTCCTGGGCTTAGGGTCTCTATAATCGGTAAACCTTGTTACTTCGCCAGTGCTTTCGTAGCCAAAAAATAAGGGTTCGTTATTTAGGTATTTTAATTTAGCAGTAGCATAGCCTTCTGTTTGTTCTTCATGTATAGATAAATGTACTGCTTCTTCGGCTCTTTTAGCCTCAATTATCCCAACTGGTTTTTTGTTGATGAATAGTACATAATCTGCCGGGCCAATATCTGTTTGGTACTCCCTAACGGCAACCCCCACAGCAGCTTGTAAATTAATTTGATTTTTATTTTGAATAACCCAACCACACCGTATTAATTCGGTGTCTATTGTATCACGGGCTATTTGTTCAGGGTTTTGGTTCAAAAATGCAGTTTATATTGCAAAATACGTAAATGTATTTAAACTAAGCCTTGGTTCCTGACACACGAAACAAATCTTCGCCATCGTCAGTGTTGCCGGCTATATTCCCACCGCCTTGTCTCCCTACAAGCGGCGAAATAGAAAACAGGGGGTTAAGCCACTGTTAAGCCACTGTTGAGCCACTGTTAAGCCAGTATTAAGCCACTGTTAACCCACTATATTATACAGTGGCTTAACAGCGGGTAAATGGTAAACAAATAGCCGCTTTGGTTGGGTTTAATAAGTAATTTGCAACCAAAATAAGGCAAAACACATATATACTTGAATAAAAAGGTGCCGCCAACAAAAGTAGGGTAGTTGTATAGTGATAAGCCACCAGCAGCCATTAGGTACCAAAGCCGTACGTATAATGCAAAAAAAGTATAAACTAAGCGTATAGTTATCAATCAATTAGTATATTTTGGCTACTTAATATGGGCTTCAATACCTTATTTTGCCCTTAACAGCAGAGGATATTTAAAAAAATATAAAAAACTTGCCCTTTTCTCTTTGCTAATTAAAATACAACCCTTACCTTTGCACTCCAAATTAAAAAAAGCTCTTTTAATATGTCACAAAGAATCAGAATAAAATTACAGTCTTACGATCACAACTTAGTAGATAAATCTGCCGAAAAAATCGTTAAAACTGTACGTAGTACAGGTGCAGTAGTTACCGGACCAATTCCTTTACCTACACACAAAAAGATTTTTACTGTATTACGTAGCCCTCACGTTAATAAAAAAGCAAGAGAGCAGTTTCAATTGTGTACACACAAGCGATTATTAGATATTTACACCAGCAGCAGCCGTACGGTAGATGCATTAAGTAAGTTAGACTTACCAAGTGGTGTAGATGTTGAAATCAAAGCATAATGAACTCCCTTGTCATCCTGAGCCTAGCGAAGGATCACTTCAAGGGAAGCATTTGCTAAGATCTTAAAAAGAAAAAAATATGAACATCTAAGTGCCGCAAAACGGTACCGCTGGATAAAAAACAAAATACAATGAAAAGTATTATTGGAAAGAAGGTTGGCATGACCAGCATTTTCGACACAACGGGTAAGCAAACCGCTGTTACCATCATCGAAGCTGGCCCATGTGTGGTTACACAAAAGAAAACTGTTGAAACAGACGGTTACAATGCTCTTCAAATAGCATTTGGCGATAAAAAAGAAAAGCACTCTCTGCAATCCGAAGTTGGCCATTTCTCAAAGGCTCAAACATCCCCTAAAAAAGTAGTAAAAGAAATACGCAATAGCGAATTAACCCAACAAGTTGGCGAAGCCATCACGGTGGATATTTTTACCGAAGGCGACGACGTAGAAGTTGTTGGTACTACAAAGGGTAAAGGTTTTCAGGGTGTAGTTAAGCGTCATGGCTTTAGTGGTGTGGGTGAAGCAACCCATGGTCAGCACGATCGTCAAAGAGCGCCGGGTTCTATCGGTAACTCATCTGATGCTTCAAGAGTATTTAAAGGAATGCGTATGGCCGGCCGTATGGGTCAAGACAGAGTTACTATGAAAGGGTTAAAAGTTGTAAAGATTTTTCCCGAAAAAAATTACATACTAATCAGTGGTTCTGTACCGGGTCATAACGGTTCTATCGTTTTAATTCAAAAATAATTTACTACCGGTTTTATCGGTAAAAAATAAACACAATGCAAGTAGAAGTTTTAAATACACAAGGGCAAAAAACAGGAAGAACTGTTGAATTACCGGAAGAAATATTTGGTATAGAGCCTAACGATCATGTTATTTACTTAGCGGTAAAACAATACCAGGGTGCACAACGCCAGGGTAACCACAAGGTAAAAACAAGAGCAGAGGTTAAAGGGTCTTCTAAAAAGCTGCATAAGCAAAAAGGAACCGGTGGTGCCCGTAAAGGTAATTTACGTAATCCTTTGTACAAAGGTGGTGGTACTATATTTGGCCCAAAACCGCATAGCTACGATATTAAGTTAAACCGTAAGGTTAAAGATTTAGCTAAAATGAGTGCATTGGCTTATAAAGCAAAAGAAAATGCAATAGTTGTGTTGGAAGATGTGCAAATGGAAGCGCCAAAAACAAAAACATTTACAGGTATATTAAACAGCTTAAACCTTAGCGGTAAAAAAACATTATTTGTTATACCTGAGTATAACGATAACTTATACCTGAGCTTACGCAATGTGCCAAAAGTAAATGGTACTTTATTAAGCGATTTAAATACCTATGATATTATTAATGCAAACGTATTAGTATTAACAGAAAGTGCAGCAAAAATATTTTCTGCAAACGAAGCTGAAGCATAATTAATAACAAACAAATTTAGAAGACATGAAAGCGTCTGATGTATTAATAAAGCCAATTTTATCTGAAAAGGCAAATAAGCAAACCGAAAAAATGAATCGCTATTCATTTGTGGTAGATAAAAAGGCAAACAAATTGGAAATTAAGAAAGCTGTAGAAACTTTTTACGGCGTTCAGGTACAGGAAGTGAATACTATAAATGTTCCTTCAAAAGCCAAATCTAAATATACAAAAGCCGGATATATTGTAGGCCGTAAGCCTGCCAAGAAAAAGGCAATTGTAACTGTTGCACAAGGCGAAACTATTGATTTGTACAGCAGCGGAGTATAATACAAAAATTAACATGAATGGTGGTCAGCACCGCAAAGTTTTGACAAATAAAAGAAATTAAAAATGGCACTTAGAAAATACAAACCCACAACTGCCGGTACTCGTTGGAGAATTGGCAATGCATATGCAGAGGTAACTACCAATGTACCGGAAAAATCTTTGCTTGAAAAGCAAAAAAACACAGCCGGACGTAATGCTCAGGGGCACAGATCTATGCGTTACATGGGTGGTGGTAACAAAACAATGTACCGTTTGGTAGATTTTAAAAGAAACAAAAAAGACATACCGGCTGTAGTAAAAACTATTGAGTACGATCCAAACCGTACTGCATTTATTGCACTAATAGCTTTTGCAGATGGTGAAAAAAGATACATGTTGGCTCCGCAAGGTTTACAAGTAGGGCAAACAGTTTTAAGCGGCGATGCAGTGGCTCCTGAATTAGGAAATGCCTTAATGATGAAGAACATGCCTTTAGGTACTAATGTTCACAACATTGAAATGCAACCGGGCCAGGGTGGTAAATTGGTACGTAGTGCCGGTACATCTGCTCAGTTAAGTAACAAAGAAGAAAAATACGCAGTACTTAAAATGCCAAGCGGCGAGTTAAGAAAAGTATTAATTAACTGTTATGCAACTGTTGGTGTGGTAAGCAATAGCGATCATAATTTGGAAAGCATGGGTAAAGCCGGCCGTAATCGCTGGAAAGGTGTACGCCCTCGTACAAGAGCTGTAGCCATGAACCCGGTAGATCATCCGATGGGTGGTGGTGAAGGTAGAGCAAGTGGTGGTCATCCACGTAGCCGTACAGGTAAATACGCAAAAGGCGAAATTACCCGTACAAGAGGAAAAGGATCTGATAAAATGATCATTCAGAGAAGGAACGGAAAGAAATTAAGTAAGTAAAAATCAGTTAAAATGGTTAGGCTTTGCCTGACAAATAAACAAGATTGAAAATTTAAGATTGTAAAATCATAAATCGTAAATCACAAATTAAAAATAAACATGGCTCGTTCGTTAAAAAAAGGTCCTTATATCGAAGCTAAACTGGAAGCAAAAGTTTTAGCAATGGTAGAGGGAAAATCTAAAAAAGGTGTTATCAAAACATGGAGCAGAAGAAGCACCATTACACCGGATTTTGTAGGTCAAACATTTGCAGTACATAACGGCAATAAATTTATTCCGGTTTATGTAACAGAATTTATGGTAGGCCATAAATTAGGTGAATTTGCACCAACAAGAAACTTTAGAGGTCACTCAAGTAAAAAAATATCATAATTGAATATTAAATATTCGATCTAAAATATTAAATATAAAAATGGAAGCAGTAGCAAAATTGAACAATTACCCCACATCGCCTCGTAAAATGCGTTTACTGGCCGATTTAATACGTGGTATGGAAGTAGAAAAAGCAATGGCTGTATTGGAGCATAATCCTAAACATCCTGCAGTTCCACTTCGTAAATTGGTAATGAGCGCCACCAGTAACTGGAAACAAAAAAACGAAGGCGGCGATGAAAGTGCATTAGTTGTAAAAACAATTTTTGTAGATGGAGCAAGAGTGATAAAGCGTATGCGTCCGGCACCACAGGGTCGTGGTTACAGAGTACGTAAACGCAGTAATCATGTAACAGTAATAGTAGATAGCAAAGCAATTAAAAATTAATAACAAACGATTTAATAATACACAATGGGTCAAAAAGTAAATCCGATAGGCGCCAGATTAGGCATAACCCGTGGTTGGGACAGTAACTGGTACGCCAGCAAAAAGGATTATGCAAGCAAATTGGTAGAAGATAATAAAATCAGAAACTACCTGAATGCCCGTATTAACAAGGGAGGCATAGCCAAAATTGTTATTGAGCGTACGCTTAATAAATTAATTGTAACCATACATACTTCTAAGCCGGGTATTATTATTGGTAAAGGCGGTGGAGAGGTTGACAGAATTAAAGAAGAGTTGAAAAAATTATGTGGTAAAGATGATGTGCAGATCAACATTCTTGAAATCCGTCGTCCGGAGTTGGATGCAGCAATCGTAGCAGATACCATTGCCCGTCAGTTAGAAAATCGTATCAACTATAAAAGAGCCATTAAAATGGCAATAGCTTCAGCATTAGGTATGGGTGCCGAGGGAATTAAAGTAAAATGTGGTGGTCGTTTGGGCGGTGCAGAGATTGCACGTAGCGAAGAAATTAAACAAGGACGTACACCATTGCATACGTTACGTATGGATATTGATTATGCGAATGTATTTGCATTAACAGTATATGGTAAAATAGGTATTAAAGTATGGATTTGTAAAGGAGAGGTTTTAGGAAAAAGAGACTTAAATCCAAACATTATACCAGGTGGCGGTAAAGAAGGTGGCGAAAGACAAGGTGGATTTGACAGAAGAGATGACAGAGGCGGAGATAGAAGAGGCGGCGGAAACAGAGGCGGCGGAAGAAGAAACTAATAAATTTTCGGGAATACCGAAAAAGCAACAAATTATTGATTTAACAACCGGAAACAGTAAATAGTAACAAACTATGTTATCACCAAAAAGAGTAAAACACAGAAAAACGCAAAAGGGCAAAATGAAGGGCGACACTAAACGTGGTGCAACTTTAGCCTTTGGTACATTTGGTTTAAAAGCTTTAGATAGCGTTTGGCTAACTAATCGTCAAATTGAAAGTGCTCGTCAGGCAATGACTCGTAGTATGAAAAGAGAAGGAAATGTATGGATTAGAGTTTTCCCTGATAAGCCAATAACCAAAAAACCTGCAGAGATAAGGATGGGTAAAGGTAAAGGTAATCCGGAAGGATGGGCTGCAATTGTACAACCCGGCCGTATTTTATTTGAAGCAGATGGTGTACCAATGCAGGTAGCTAAAGAAGCATTTGCTTTGGCAGCACAAAAATTACCAATCCTTACAAAGTTTGTGATTCGTCACGACTATCAGGCGTAAAAGAAATTTTGAACTATTCAATAAGAATACAATGTCAAAGAAAGTAGATTTTATAAAAAGTATCGGCTCATTAGAAATAGCTGATTTGCAGGCAAGAATCAATGAAGATGAATTGCGTATGAAAAAATTAACATTTGCTCATGCTATTTCTCCTTTAGAGAATCCGCAAAGCATTCGCACTCTCAGAAGAGATATTGCCCGTTTAAAAACTGCATTAAGAAAAAAACAATTAGGGTTTTAATAACCATAAAAAGTAGCAACAATGGCTGAAAGAAATTTAAGAAAAACAAAATTAGGTATAGTATCCAGCAATAAAATGGATAAAACTATTACTGTAAATGTAGAAAGGAAAGTAAAACATCCTTTGTACGGTAAATTCGTTAAAAAAACTACCAAGTTTCATGCTCATGACGAAAAAAATGAGTGCAGCATTGGCGATACAGTAAAAATTATGGAAAGCCGTCCTTTAAGTAAAACAAAGAGATGGAGATTGGTAGAAGTGGTTGAAAAAGTGAAATAAAATTTAGTACTAAGTACTAAGTACTTTGTACTAAGTACTCAAAAAGTTAAATAAAATGATTCAGCAAGAAAGTAGACTAAACGTAGCAGACAACAGCGGTGCAAAGCAGGTATTGTGTATTAGGGTGTTGGGTAATAGCGGACAAGATTACGCTAAAATCGGCGATAAAATTGTTGTAACTGTAAAAGATGCTATGCCAGCCGGCGGTATAAAAAAAGGAACGGTAAGCAAAGCTGTTATTGTACGTACTACAAACAAGTTACGTCGTAAAGATGGTTCTTACATCCGTTTTGATGATAACGCAGTTGTATTATTAAACAACTCTGATGAACCCAGAGGTACACGTATTTTTGGGCCAGTAGCCAGAGAGTTAAGAGATAAAGGATACATGAAAATTATTTCATTGGCTCCGGAAGTATTATAAAAAGTAAAAATAAAAAGTAAAAAATAAAAAGCGGGAGTAAATCAGTTTTGACTTTTGACTTTTAATTTTTGACTTTACAAAGCAAAATAAAAATGAGTACAAGATTTAAACCAAAATTCAACATCAAAAAAGGCGATACAGTAGTAGTAATTACTGGCGAAGATAAGGATGTAAAGAAGCCTCGTAAAGTGTTAGAAGTTATTTTGGAAAAAGGACGTGTTTTAGTTGAAGGAGTAAACATCATTACTAAACACACTAAACCTACTGCACAAAATACAAAAGGCGGTATTATTAAAAAAGAAGCTCCAATTGCAATTAGTAATGTAATGCTTTGGGACGCTAAAGCCGGCGCTGCTACAAAAGCAAAACGCACCAGAGAAAACGGTAAATTAGTCAGAATCGCAAAAAAATCAGGGGAGGTAATTAAATAATGAGCACAACAACCAATACTGCGAGATTAGCAGATAAGTATAAAGCAGAAGTTGTACCTGCTTTAATGAAGAAATTCAGTTATAAAACTGTAATGCAGGCCCCAAGGCTTACTAAAATATGCCTTAACCGTGGCGTTAATGGCGCAGTTAACGATAAAAAGTTAATTGATATTGCAGTGGAAGAGCTAAGTAACATTACAGGTCAAAAAGCAATGGCTACTTTATCTAAAAAGATATCTCCAACTTTAAATTACGTAAGGCTATGCCAATTGGTGCAAGAGTTACTTTACGTGGTGTAAAAATGTACGAGTTTTTAGATAGATTGGTTTCTGTATCGTTACCACGTGTACGTGATTTTAAAGGAATTAACGATAAAGCATTTGATGGCAGAGGTAACTATACATTAGGTGTTACCGAGCAAATCATTTTTCCTGAAATTGATATTGATAAGGTAAATAAAATTACCGGTATGGATATCACTTTTGTAACAACCGCAAATACCAATGAAGAGGCGTTTGAATTGTTGAAAGAATTAGGTATGCCATTTAAAAACATTAAAAAGTAAAAACTTAAATAAAACATGGCAAAAAAATCAATTGAAGCGTAAGGCAAAGAAAACGTGAAGTAATGGTAGCTAAATATGCTGAAAAAGAGCGGCATTAAAAGCAGCCGGCGACTATGCAGCTTTGGATTTATTACCAAAAAATGCATCTCCGGTACGATTAAAAAATCGTTGCCAGTTAACCGGCCGTCCAAGAGGATACATGAGGCATTTTGGCTTAAGCAGAAACATGTTTAGAGACATGGCTTTGCAAGGTAAAATACCGGGTGTAAAAAAAGCCAGCTGGTAAGAGCTAAAATCGATACTGGATGCCAGATATTAGATAGGGGCTTAAAGTTTATGGCCTATCGAGTTTCAAAAATCAAGTATCAAATATCCAGAAGGGATATCGCATTGTAAAAAAAATATTTTAATTAATTAACTAACATAACAATGGTTACTGATCCAATTGCAGATTATTTAACAAGAATTCGTAACGCTCAAATGGCTAACCACCGTATTGTGGAAATACCTGCCAGCAATTTAAAAAAGCGTATTACCGAAATTTTGTACGATAAAGGATATATTCTTAAATACAAATTTGAAGAAGATAAAAAACAAGGTGTAATTAAAATAGCATTAAAATACGATGCTGTTTCTAAATTACCTGTAATTCAAAGCTTAGAAAGAGTAAGCCGTCCGGGTTTACGTACGTATGCTAAGCCGGAAGAATTTAAACGTGTTAAAAACGGTTTGGGTGTAGCAATTATCTCAACATCTAAAGGTGTTATGACAGATAAGGAAGCAAAAGCTCAAAACGTAGGCGGTGAGGTATTGTGTAATATTTATTAATAAGTAAAAAACGTTTCTAATACATTAAGCCCAACCTATAGGAGGCTGATCGGTTAGAGATAAAAATAAAAAACTATGTCACGTATAGGTAAAAAGCCGGTAGAAATTCCAAGTGGTGTTACCATCACTTTAGGGAAAGATAATGTAGTAACCGTAAAAGGAGCTAAAGGCGAATTAAAACAGGCAATTGATAGAGATATCATTGTAGAAATTAAAGACAATACTGTTGAGTTTAAAAGACCAACAGATCAAATACGCCACAGAGCAATGCATGGTTTGTATCGTTCTTTAATAGGCAACATGGTAAAAGGTGTTACCGAAGGATTTACTAAACAATTAGAGTTGGTGGGTGTGGGTTATAAAGCAGCAAACCAAGGTAATTTGTTAGACTTAGCCTTAGGTTATTCTCATAACATTTGCTAGAAGTGCCTAAAGAATTAACCGTAGCTACTGAGCAGCAAAAAGGGCAAAATCCTATCATAACTTTAACCAGTGTTGATAAGCAATTGCTTGGTCAGGTTTGTGCCAAAATAAGAAGCTTACGTAAGCCGGAACCATACAAGGGTAAAGGTGTTAAGTTTGTAGGTGAAGTATTAAGAAGAAAAGCAGGTAAATCGGCAGGTAAGTAATTTAAGAATAGATGTTATAAGAAGTTGATATAAAATTCACATTACAATTATCAAATTATCAAATTGTTCTCTGGCAGTATCAGAAATAAAAATAAAAGAAAATGAACAACAAGTCAACAGCAAGAAAAATATTAAATATCGCATCCGCAAAAAAATAAGTGGAGTTGCTGCAAAACCACGTTTAAGTGTTTTTAGAAGTAATACTGATATTTATGCTCAATTGATTGATGATAATAACGGAGTAACAATTGCAGCAGCATCATCTAAGCAAAAAGATATTGCAGCACAAAAGGCTCCTAAAACAGAAAAGAGTAAAATGGTTGGTGCAGCTATTGCAAAAAAAGCAACTGAGTTGGGTATTAAAACTGTAGTGTTTGATCGTGGTGGATATATTTACCATGGCCGTGTTAAAGCTGTTGCAGAGGGCGCAAGAGAGGGTGGATTGGATTTTTAATTTTAAACTTTCTAATTAGAAAAATAAATGGCAAAAGTAACATTAAACAAAGTAAAAGCCGGCGATCTTGAATTAAAAGACAAGGTTGTAGCGATTAACCGTGTGGTTAAAACTACAAAAGGTGGTAGAGCATTCAGTTTCTCTGCACTTGTAGTAGTAGGTAACGAAGCAGGTGTGGTAGGACATGGTTTAGGTAAGGCTAAAGAAGTTCAGGAAGCAATTACTAAAGGTATTGAAGATGCTAAAAAGAACTTAATTAAAGTTCCGGTAATGCATGGTACAATACCACATGAGCAATTAACTAAAGAAGGTGCTGCAAAAGTTTTTATTAAGCCTGCCGCACATGGTACGGGTGTAATTGCCGGAGGTAGTATGAGAGCTGTTTTAGAAGCTGCCGGTATTACCGATGTGTTGGCAAAAAACTTAGGTAGTGCTAACCCAACCAATGTGGTAAAAGCGACCTTTAAAGCATTAGCTACTTTACGTGAGCCAATTGCAGTTGCAAAAACACGTGGCGTTTCTTTAAAGAAAGTATTTAACGGATAAATTAAATCACTCGTTAGTTGTCGATTAAAATAGACAACCAGCAGTCAAAAGACAGTGACATGAAAAAAATAAAAGTAACTCAAGTTAAAAGCGTAATCGACAGACCTGAGCGTCAAAAAAGAACAATGCAGGCATTGGGCTTAAATAAAATGAACGCAACTGTTGAAGTGGAAGCTACTCCTCAAATATTAGGAATGGTTAATAAAGTTAATCATCTTGTTAAAGTAGAAGAATTAGCTTAATATATTAAATAAACAGCGAGGGGCAGATACCCCGTAAAGTACAAAATCTAAGAAATGAAACTACACAATTTAAAACCTGCCAAAGGATCTACACACAAAGAAATAAGAATTGGACGTGGTGAAGCCAGTGGAAAAGGTGGTACATCTACAAAAGGTAATAAGGGTGGACAAAGCCGTGCCGGTTACAAAAGTAAAAAAGCACACGAAGGTGGTCAAATGCCTATCCAACGTCGTATTCCAAAACGTGGCTTTACAAATATTAACCGTGTTGAATACAAAGTATTAAACGTTGGTCAAATTGATCAATTAGCGGAAAAATATGGCCTAACCGAATTTAGCATGCAAAATTTATACGTTAATGGTTTAATAAGCCAGTTTGATAACGTAAAAATTTTGGGTAACGGCGAAATAAAAGGAAAATTTACTTTTAAGTAAATGCTGTAAGTGAAAAAGCTAAAGCTGCAATAGAAGCTGCCGGAGGTTCAGTAGAAATAGTAAAATAATTTACCGATATTTGACGACCCTTGCCAACAGCAGGGTCTTTTTTAGTTTAGAACAAAACATTAAAATTATTCAATTAAGTGAAGAAGTTTATTCAAACACTAAAAAATATCTGGAGCATCGAAGAGTTGCGTAACAAGATAGTATTTACTTTATTATTAGTATTTATTTATCGTTTAGGGTCTTTTATTGTTCTTCCGGTATCGATCCAAACAAACTTGCAAACCTGAACAAGAGTACAAAAAGCGGAATGTTAGGACTATTAGATGCATTTGTTGGCGGCGCTTTTTCTAAAGCCTCCATTTTTGCATTAGGTATTATGCCATACATTTCTGCTTCTATTTTTATGCAATTGGTTACCATTTGGTGCCTCAATTGGCAAAAATTAATAAAGAAGGTGAAAGTGGTAGAAAGAAAATTAATCAATGGACTCGTTACTTAACCGTTATAGTTACTGCTTTTCAGGCAGCAGCATATATTGGGTATTTAAAGAGCCCAAGTTTAGCTGGTGCAATTATTCCTGCGTTTAGTACATATTTTTGGTTTTCTACTGTAGTTATTTTAACTGTAGGTACATTGTTTGTAATGTGGCTTGGCGAAAAAATTACAGACAAAGGATTAGGTAATGGTACTTCAATCATCATCATGGTTGGTATCTTGGCTCGCCTTCCGGAAGCTTTTGGACAAGAGTGGAGTGCAAGATTTACAAGAGGTGCCGGTGGTATACTAATGATGTTGATTGAAATTGTATTGTTGCTTGCAGTAATTATGGGGCTTATACTTTTAATTCAAGGAACAAGAAGAGTGCCTGTAGAATATGCAAAGCAAATAGTGGGCAATAAGCAAATTGGTGGTGCTAGAAACTTTTTACCATTAAAAGTGAATGCCTCAGGTGTAATGCCAATCATTTTTGCACAAGCTATATTGTTCTTACCTACATTATTTTCTCCGGGAGGAACAGCAAGTTGGACAAAATATTTTACCGATCATACGAACGTTGGTTACATGCCGGTTTACACAGTTGCTGTAATTGCATTTACATTTTTGTATACCGCATTAATATTTAACCCTAAGCAAATGGGCGACGATTTAAAGCGTAACAATGGCTTTATACCCGGCGTAAAACCAGGCCAGCCAACGGCCGATTATATTGGTACCATAATGGATAGAATTACTTTGCCAGGAGCGGTTTTATTAGCTTTTGTTGGTATTTTACCGGGTATTATACAATTACTTTTTGGAATGCAACAAAGCTTTTCTACCTTTTTTGGTGGTACTTCGTTATTGATTATGGTAGGTGTAATTTTAGATACATTGCAACAAATAGAAACACAATTATTAATGCCTCAGTACGATGGATTAATGAGCGGTAATAACAGAATACAAGGAAGACAAACGGCTGCTGCCGGCATATACCAACACCCATTCCCCAACGGGAAATAGAAATATTTTAAACCCCGACAGAAAAGTTGGGGTTTATTATTACAACACAATGATTCACTATAAAAACAAAAGCAGAGGTTGAGTTGATGAGAGAAAGCAATTTGCTTGTGGGTAAAACACTGGCACTCATTGCATCATTAATAAAGCCGGGTATTACAACACTTGAATTAAATGATAAAGCCGAAGAGTTTATCAGATCTAACAATGCTATTCCTTCGTTTAAAGGTTATGGCGATCCTGCTTTTCCTTACACATGCTGCATGTCGGTAAACGATGCTGTTGTACATGGTTTTCCTACAAAAAAGAATTAAAAAGAAGGCGATATCGTATCTGTTGATGTGGGGGTTTTTAAAAATGGGTTTCATGGAGATAGCGCTTATACATTTGCCATTGGCGAAATAGAGGACGAAGTGAAAAAATTATTAAAAATAACTAAGGAGTCGTTATACAAAGGAATTGAAAAAGCCATACATGGAAACAGGGTTGGCGATATAGCATTTGCTGTACAACAACATACCGAAAAAGAAAATGGTTATGGTGTAGTAAGAGAATTGGTAGGACATGGAGTGGGCCGGCATTTACACGAAGATCCGCAAGTGCCAAATTATGGGAAAAGAGGTAGTGGTGCTAAATTAAGGGAGTGGATGACGATAGCAATTGAACCAATGATTAACCTTGGAGTAAAAGAGGTGTATCATGACGAAGATGGCTGGACTATACGAACAAAAGATAACAAACCATCGGCTCATTTTGAACACAGTGTTTGTGTGCAAAAAAGTAAGGCGGATATTTTATCTTCATTTACAGAAATTGAAGCAGCGGAAGAAGCCAATATAAATTTATTTAATTCGCATCAATAATTACCAGCTTGCTGAGTTAAGTACCTGTTTGGCGGTACTTAAAAATTTATCTTTCCCTGCATTTTCTGCAGTATAAGTAGCAATTACTAACTTATTTTTACTTAATGCAATTCGTTGAATAAACAGAATAGGCAACTGCTCTTCTTTTGATTTACCGCTGTAAGAAATTTCAGAGGCGTCACTATTATTCCATTTTATTTTTTTTGAATACAGTAATTTAAAGTTATCAAGTTGGCTTGTTACATTTTTTGAAATTGCGGCTGTAATATCTTTCAATGAAATTTCTTGTGCAGAAGGCATTTCTTTTACAATAAAATTAATATTCTCACTAAATTTATCCATATCTCCATCTAAAGGAGATAATAAAACAACTCTGGTTTTTGGGTTAGTTGTTTTGATAGTCCATTCAGGTGGGCATTTAACAGAAAGGTTATACAAACTGTCTGTAAAAACTTTCCAATTTATTATTTCGGTTTGTGCCGTAACAAAAAATATGCAGCAACAAAACTCAGTAGGAGGGTTTTTTTTTCATAACTTTTAATTTATAAAACCAGCTATTCTCTTTGTTACAAAGAGAACATAATAATACAACATTATACCAATTTATAAAGCTAAATTTTATGAATTAATAAGAAATCAGATAAAGGAAGTGAATCTGTGCCTATTAAATGATTAAGTAATAGTAAATTTTAAAACTATAGTTGTAATTTTAAATATCAAAGAGTTGCCTAATTTAATTCCGTGGAAATGAAAAAATTTCTCTTGTTATCATGTTTATTTTGGAGTTCGCTAGTAAAAGCCCAAGCTCCAGCAGATTTATTGAATCAATGGTCTGCAAAACACCCCATTCAAAAAATATATTTGCAATTAGATAGAGAAAGTTACTTGGCAGGACAAACTGTTTTGTTTAAAGCCTACTTAAGCACCCATTATTTTCCGGATACGATTAATAGTACAATATATGTAGAGTTACTGGATGGGGCGAATATAATACGCAAAACCGTTTTTCCGGTTTTCTTTAGTTCTGCAACCGGTAGTATTGATATGCCAGATTCGCTTTCAACAGGTTATTATACACTTCGTTCTTATTCTACCGGAATGATCTCACAACAGGATGAATATTTTTTTCAACGAAAAATATTTATTTACGGCAATACAAAAAAGCAAACATTAACGTATAAGGATACACTTCGATTGGAATTTTTTCCTGAGGGAGGGAATTTAGTTGGTGATCTTGCAACATCTGTTGCTTTTAAAGCAACCGATAAAAATGGCATGCCTGTAAAAGTAGGCGGTACTTTATATAATAGTAAAAATGAAGCAATAACCAGCTTCGAGGCTATACATGATGGAATGGGAGTATTTGATATAGAACCGCAGAGCGAGAAAAAATATTATGTAAAACTAAACAGCAATCTGCCACAAACTAAATATTATTTGCCCGAAGTAATTAATAAAGGAATTGTGCTTTCTGTTATTCCTCATCCCGACGGAAGTTTTTTTGAAATAAAGCAAAAACTGGGCGACACAACTTTTACAGCCGCCTATATGCTTGGGCAAATGCAACATCAAGTTGTTTTTAGAAAAGATTTTAGCCTTGTGAAAAATAGTTTTAAAGGATTGCTTAATACCAAAAGTCTTCGTTCCGGAATAATGCAAATAACTGTATTTAATAAAAACGGAATGCCATTAGCGGAAAGGCTTTGTTTTGTAAACAACAATGAATACCTGGTACCTTCTGAAATAAAGGCAGATACGCTTGATTTTTCTTCGGGTGCAAGAAATAGATTTTTGGTAACATTAAGAGATACAGTACAAGGGCAAATTTCTGTGGCAATCACCGACCCGACTTTTGACATAACCAGTCAACGGGAAAATAATATTGTATCCTCCTTATTGCTAACTTCCGATTTAAAAGGTTACATCAATAATGCGGCTTGGTATTTATCTTCATCAGAAGATTCTGTTAAAAATGCACTGGATTTATTAATGATGGTAAATGGTTGGAGGCGTTTTAAATGGACTGAAATCGCCAAACAACAAAATACATCAAAACCTGCAAATGCATTTATTACTTTAAACGGAAAAGCTACATTGCAAGGCACAAAAAAACCTTTTGCAGATAAACAATTGTTGTTAATGATCAATTCCTTAACTGCTAAAAATAAACGCAGCACACATTTTTTACAAACAGATAATGAAGGAGTTTTTAAAATAGATTCGTTGATTTTATTTGGAAAAAACAGGCTGCTTTTTAGTGATATACGAGGAAGAAAAAGCCAATATATAGATATTAATATGAATGCAGATACATTATTTGCAGGTACTCCATTAACCGGAGGAAACTTAATTTCATATAAATTTAGAGAGGCTAATTTTTCGGCTGCATTAAAATTAGATTATGATGCTACCCAAAAAGCAAAAGGTTTGTTACTGAAAGAAGTAACGGTAAAAGCCCAGAAAAAAACACCTTTGGAAATTGTAGAGGAAAATTACACAAGTGGAGTGTTTGGCGGTTCCAGTGAAAAATCTATTGATTTAATTAATTCAGACGAGGCTGAGAGTTATTCAAATATATTTGACTATTTACAATTCAGAGTAAATGGGTTACAAGTTGTGAACGATGGCGTTGATTATAGTTTATATTACAGGCAGGCTCCAACGGTGAGTTCTTTGGGGAATGCATCTATGACAATTTATTTAGACGAAGTAGAAACCGATGCATCTGTTATTGCGTCTATTCCGGCACATCAAATTGCATTGGTTAAAGTTTATTCGTATTTTATTGGGGGTTCCGGAAACTCTCCCGGAGGAGCAATTTCTATATATACCAAAAATGTAGCAGATTCCAGAAATTCAACTGCTTTTTCTAATCTTAAAATATATAATGGCTATACCATAACCAAAGAGTTTTATGCACCTGATTATAAATTAAGTAAGGTTGGTTTAGAAAATGATAATCGAGTAACACTTGATTGGCGACCACAAATTTTTATCAACAATATTAATCCAAGAATACCAGTAAGCTTTTACAATAATAATCGCACTAAAAAATTTAAGGTAGTTGTTGAAGGGATGACTACAGCCGGGAAATTAATATGGCTGGAAAAAATTATTGGTGAATAGATGATTGGCAAAATACTTAAAGAATTCTATACTTCATCTCAACTCTCTTATCTTTCCAAATATTGTCTGGGCTAATGTATGTATCGTTGTATTGCATTATTACGCCTGCCTTTGCAAAAATATCTCTCACTAATTCGCTGCAAATGTAATTGCGATTTTTTTCTCTTCGGCTAATATGAAATAAAATACGAACCATTATACGTACAATTTCAAAATTATCGTACGGCCTTGTAAGTTCATCTAAACCAAAAGATATGCCCCTGTTTAATTTTTCTTTATCAACATCAAAATTAAGTTTTGCAAGAACAACCTGCCCTTTGTATGGACGCTTTTTACCCTTATAATCAAGTAAATACTTGGATAAAGGTATTAATCTTATACCTACATAAGGCTCGGCTTCTAACACTAAAACTCTTCCTAACTCTTCATCTTTATATACTACAGCAACATGGCTCCATGTGCTTTTAGTTAGTTTTTGTATTACACCCGAAAAAGCATAACTGCCACTGCTAAAAAATATATCACCCGTTTTTACAAAGCTTCTTACCTTTTGATAAGGTATAATCGGCATTTCTTTTAATTGCTTTTTTGAAATTGGATCAGCCATTTTATAGTTTAGTTGTAATTTTAGCCATCAAGATACAAATTGAATAGATGAATAAAAAAAAACTTATTGTAATTGGGGGAGGAGCGGCTGGTTTTTTTTGTGCTGTAAATGCCGCAAGAATGAACCCTGTATTGGATGTTGTTATTCTTGAAAAAACAAATAAACTGTTAAGTAAAGTAAAAATAAGCGGAGGAGGACGTTGTAATGTAACACATGCTTGCTTTAGTATTGCAGAAATAATAAAGCGATATCCACGAGGAGATAATTTTTTAAAAAAAGCTTTTCAACACTTTTTTACAACAGATACTATTACTTGGTTTAAAGAAAGAGGCGTGGAGTTAAAAACGGAGGATGATGGGAGAATGTTTCCTGCATCCAACACATCGCAAACAATTATAGATTGCCTTGTAAAAGAAGCAAATAAATTTGGAGTTGAAATTATTATGAATGCAGATGTTGTTGAAATTTTTCAAACACCTAACCAATTTAACCTTACTCTTGCAAACGGGAAATTATTTGTTGCCGATTTTGTTTGCATTGCCTCTGGCGGATACCCAAAATCGGCACAGTTTGAATGGCTTAAAAAATTAGGGCATAGTATTGAAAATCCAATGCCGTCCTTATTTACATTTAACATTGCCGATAAAGTGCTAACCGCATTGATGGGTATTGTTGTAGAAAACGCAGTTGTAAAAATTACCGGCACAAAATTGCAACAACAAGGACCTGTATTAATAACGCATTGGGGATTAAGCGGACCGGCAGTACTAAAGCTATCGGCTTGGGCCGCAAAAGAATTAGCTACTAAAAATTACGATTTTGGGTTAATGATAAATTGGTTACCCGATTATAACGAAAATAGTTTAAGGGATAAATTTCAGTTGTTGCGTTTTGAAAATGCTGCACAAAAAATAGCAAATAAAAATCCTTTTGAACTGCCCAACAGGTTTTGGGAATATTTACTAAAAATATCCGGAGTTAAGGATGATTGCAGATGGGCAGATTTGCCTGCGAAAGAGCAAAATAAATTGGTAAAAAACATTTGTACACAAGAGGTTAAGGTAAAGGGTAAAACTACATTTAAAGATGAATTTGTAACTGCAGGAGGAATTCTGTTAAGTGAAATTGATGCTAATACGATGCAAAGTAAAATTGTGCCTAATTTGTTTTTTGCAGGGGAAGTTATAAACGTAGATGGTATTACCGGTGGATTTAACTTTCAAAATGCATGGACAACAGGTTGGATAGCAGCAAAAAAAATTGCTTCCTTCATTCAGTAAATCTTCACAAAATGTTATCACACTTGCTTGCTATAAAAACTATATTTGCACATTATTGATTTTTGGGGATGAAAAAAATTGACAAATACATACTGTTAAAATATCTTACTACATTTTTCTTTTGCCTTATACTTTTTACGGCAATAGTTGTAGTGGTTGATATAAGCGAAAAAACAGATGATTTTGTAAAGTCTAAATTACCCGTTGGGAGAATAATTACAGATTATTATTTTGGATTTATTCCCCGAATAGATGCAATGCTCTTTCCTCTTTTTGTATTTATTTCTGTCATTTTTTTTACATCAAAGATGGCTGCCCGATCAGAGGTAATAGCCATATTGAGCAGTGGGGTTAGTTTTAAACGATTTTTAATGCCTTTCGTTTTTGGATCGCTATTATTGGGTGGAATACTCTGGGCAGGGTATCAATATGTAATACCTAATGCTAATAAAAAATGGGCCGATTTTCAATTGAAATATTTAGATCTGAATTTTGGGAACTCCGGTAACACATATGGTAATGGCAGTTATAAGCAAAAAATATATTTTAAAATAGACTCTAACACTTATGCAGGTATTAGAGGATACGATACTATTAATAAAGTAGGGAACATATTTTTCTTACAACAGTTTAAAGGCAAAAATTTGGTTTATAATTTAAGGGCCGAATCGTTTAGCTGGGATACAGCATTTAAAAAATGGAAATTATCCAATGTTTTAGAACGTAAGGTTGATAGCTCAACAGAAAGGGTAACATTTGCGGCAACGCTCTACAAAAATTATAATTTTAGTCCCAGAGATTTAAGGAAAAATGAGTACTTAAAAGATCAACTAATTACTCCCGAACTTAATGAATTAATAAAGAAAGAAAAGAAAGAGCATCGGAAGGAGTGAACTCTTTATTAGTGGAACGATACAACAGAGACTCGATACCTGCATCTGTAATAATTTTAACCTTAATTGGTGCCATACTGGCTTCTCGTAAAATAAGAGGTGGCAGCGGCATGCATTTGGCCTTGGGAGTAGTGCTAAGTTTTGTGTATATACTTTTAAGTAAACTTACTTTTGTATTTGCTACAAAGGGCAATTTTCCGGCAATACTTGCAGCCTGGATACCCAATATTATTTTTGCCTTTGTAGCGCTTTATTTATACAAAAAATCGCCAAAATAGAGCATATAATTATTTATCCCAAAACTTTTGTTTTACCGCTTTAGGCTTAGTAATTTTACATCAATAATATTGAGCTTGTTTGCTGGCTAATTTTTTACCCTTTTCAAACTTTGTTCGTTCTGGTTTTCAATTTTTACCTGCCGGTTTAATATTTATTATCTAATTATAATTTGTAAATAAACATATCATGGGTATCATTAAAGAAAAATTTAAACTAAAGGCAGATGCCGTAGCAATTGAAATTAAAGAATTGCTTAAAGAGCATGGCAATAAAAAAATAGGAGAAGTTACCTTGAGCCAGATTTATCAGGGAATGAGGGGAATGACAGGTTTAGTAACAGAAACATCTTTATTGGATGCTCAGGAAGGAATACGCTTTAGAGGTTACACTATACCCGAACTGCAACAAAAATTGCCCAAAGCTTCTGGCGGCACCGAGCCTTTGCCTGAAGGATTATTTCATTTAATGTTAGTTGGCGAATTGCCAAGCGATGAAGATGTACAACATTTAACAAATGTATGGCAGCGCAGAAGCCATGTGCCTAACCATGTATTTGCAAGTATAGAGGCTTTACCGGTAAGTACCCATCCAATGACACAATTTGTTGTGGCAATAATGGCTTTGCAAACAGAAAGCCAGTTTGCAAAAAAATATGCCGCCGGGTTAAATAAAAAAGATTATTGGGATGCAGTGTTTGACGACTCAATGGATTTAATTGCCCGTTTACCACGTATTGCAGCGTATATATATCGCCGTAAGTATAAAAATGGCGATCATATTCATCCAAATGGCTTGTTGGATTGGGCAGGCAATTTTGCACACATGATGGGTTTTGAAGACGATACTTTTAAAGAGTTGATGCGTTTATATATGACAATACATGCCGATCATGAAGGAGGTAATGTATCTGCACACACTACGCATTTAGTTGGCTCAGCCTTAAGCGATCCTTATTTGAGTTTTGCTGCAGGTATGAATGGTCTTGCAGGCCCGTTACATGGTTTGGCTAATCAAGAAGTAATTAAATGGATATTTGAATTAAGAGAAAATTTACAAACAGAAAATCCCTCTAAAGAACAAATAGAAGAATATGTAAAGAAAACATTAGCCGAAGGAAAAGTTGTGCCCGGTTACGGACATGCTGTGTTACGTAAAACAGATCCACGTTTTACAGCGCAAATGGAATTTGGCAAAAAGCACATGCCTAATGATCCTTTAGTACAAACCGTTTGGAATATTTATGATGCAGTGCCACCAATTTTGCAATCGATGGGAAAAATAAAAAACCCTTGGCCAAATGTAGATGCACATAGTGGCGCTTTACTGGTTCATTACGGAATGGTAGAGTATGAGTTTTACACCGTTTTATTTGGTGTTTCAAGGGCTTTAGGTGTATTATCCAGCCTAATATGGGATAGAGCTTTAGGCTTCCCGTTAGAAAGACCAAAATCTGTAACCACCGATTTGGTAAAATTATGGCTGGATGGTAAGGATGAAATATGGGGAGATTAATAATAACTTTTGATAAATTTTTAAAACCCGATACATAGTATTGGGTTTTTTATTAATTTGTACCCTTAAACTTGTTTTATGAAGAAGATTATCATTTCATTTTTAGCATTGTTGGTATTTGGATATTCAAATGCACAGTCCACAAAAATTGTAACAGCACCTAAAGGCAATGCTCATATAAAAGTATTTAACCAAGCTGTAAGTGTTGGGGATATAAACACAGCAGTTATCGCTTTAAACTATTATTTAGCCGAGCAAGGAACAAATAATGCATATGCCGATACGTTAGCCATGCTTTATATGCAACAGGGTTCATTTGCTCAATGTTATTACTGGGCAGATAAACGTTTAATTACAAAACCTGATGATAATGGATTGCTTGAAATGAAGGGAATGTGCTTAGATAAAATGCAACAACCTAAGGAAGCCATTGCTGTATTTGAAAAATTGTTTGTAAGAACCAAAAGCCCTTACCATGCCTATAAATTAATGGAATTACAATATGGAATAAAAAGGCTGGCTGAGTGTGTTGCTACAGGCAATGCTGCAGAACGGTTACAATATAAACCTGAATATACTATGACCTATAGTTTAGGTGAGCAAGTTGGTCGTACATATTTGCAGGCAAGTATTTTTAATATTCAAGGATTGGCTTTATATGATTTGGATAAAAAAGCAGAAGCTAAAACGTACTTTCAAAAGCAGTAGCATTGGATAGTAATTTTGTTTTGGCTAAACAAAATTTAGCTGCCCTTGCAGCTACTGAAAATGGTGCTGGCAAAATAAATCAACCTGCAGGTAACGGAGCACCACCTGCCAACAAGCAAAATTAAATGGATATAATTTATTTAAATAAAAAACCTCCGTATAGCGGAGGTTTTTTGTGGAGAATACCGGAGTCGAACCGGTTACCTCTTTCCCGAATGCTTTCGGGACAAGCAAGCGCTTATCTTAGCTACTCCTGTTTATAAGCCATTCAATATATTTTCTGCTTTTCTTTTTTTTTATTTCTGATTCTCTATGTTGAGCTTCCTGCCTTGTTAAAAAGGCTTCCTGAAACATTAATGCCCAAAATCGGTTGCTTTAGAAGTAAATGTAGAAGTCCCGGTATTGTGTTGCTTCATGCGTACTTCAATATTTTCAGTATAACCCACATAATATTTGTTTAAATCTTTGCTATAAATAATATACGTGAAAAAGTACATAATCAAAAAAGTTCTGTTTTGTAACAGAACTTTGTGGAGAATACCGGAGTCGAACCGGTTACCTCTTTCCCGAATGCTTTCGGGACAAGCAAGCGCTTATCTTAGCTACTCCTGTTTATAAGCCATTCAATATATTTTCTGCTTTTCTTTTTTTTTATTTCTGATTCTCTATGTTGAGCTTCTTGCCTTGTTAAAAAGGCTTCCTGAAACATTAATGTCCAATCGGTTGCTTTAGCAGTAAATGTAGAAATTCCGGTATTGTGTTGCTTCATGCGTACTTCAATATTTTCAGTATAACCCACATAATATTTGTTTAAATCTTTGCTATAAATAATATACGTGAAAAAGTACATAATCAAAAAAATTCTGTTTTGTAACAGAACTTTGTGGAGAATACCGGAGTCGAACCGGTTACCTCTTTCCCGAATGCTTTCGGGACAAGCAAGCGCTTAACTTAGCTACTCCTGTTTATAAGCCATTCGATATATTTTCTGCTTTTCTTTTTTTATTTCTGATTCTCTATGTTGAGCTTCCTGCCTTGTTAAAAGGCTTCCTGAAACATTAATGCCCAATCGGTTGCTTTAGCAGTAAAATGTAGAAATTCCGGTATTGTGTTGCTTCATGCGTACTTCAATATTTTCAGTATAACCCACATAATATTTGTTTAAATCTTTGCTATAAATAATATACGTGAAAAAGTACATAATCAAAAAAGTTCTGTTTTGCAACAGAACTTTGTGGAGAATACCGGAGTCGAACCGGTTACCTCTTGCATGCCATGCAAGCGCTCTAGCCAGATGAGCTAATTCCCCTAATGGGCAGCAAATATAATTACAAATATCTAAATAGATAAGATTTTATAAAGTAAAAATAATAGTGCTTTAATTTATTTTAACTTATCAATTTTATACTTCTCATTTTTGGTGGCTGTTTTTAGTTCGTGTGTTCTAAATGGCACGGCCGGCAAACCTTTGTTATTAAATAAATTGCAATCACTTGCATCACCCATCCAGCCAAAGTTTACTGCAAACGGATGAGGTACTTTTTCATTGTAAACTATAACCTTGTTGTTTTCAATAAAAGCTTTGGCAAAATGAAATACACTGTCTGTTCCGGCAATTTCAAAACCCTTTAAATAACCATATTTATCGGTTGTAACCAAGCCGCTATCTATATTATTAAACGAAAGAACAATTTTATTTCCTTTTATTTCCATTGAAGCATAGCTAGGGCCGCTGAAGGCAACTTGTTTGCCGTAAATATTGTTTAAGGCAACAGCGGCTAATCTTCTACCAACTGTTTGTTTATTTATTGGATGAATATCTGTAGGGTTTCCAATATCGGTAGTAACACACATGCCTGTGTTTGGTATGGTTAATGCCATGTTTTGAGCCTCTCTCAATTCTGCCCAACCACAACCTTCATTACTGTTTCCTCCTGCATAAAAAGTAGCCAGCTGTACAAAATAAAACGGCATTGAGCTATTATTAAATTTTTGCCGCCAATCTTTAATTAATAACGGAAATGCTTTTCTGTATTGATATGCTCTGCCGGCATTAGATTCACCCTGATACCATAATACACCTTTTATCGAAAAGGGTAATAATGGGTTTATCATAGCATTATAACATAAAGACGGGTAGGCATTTTCGTTAGTTGTTTTTTTAACTGACTCTACTCTAAATTTCCAGAGGCCTGATAGTGGTATAACGGTTTCATCAATAGTAAGCTTCATATCATCCGGGCTTCCATAAATACCTCCTCCGCCGCCATTATCTGTAATTCTTACCGCAATTACATTTTCGCCAGCTTTTAAAATGCCCGAAGATATTTCATATTTTCTTTTTGCATCCCATTGATTGGTACTGCCTACTTTTACTCCGTTTACATAAGTAATATCATCATCATCTATTTTTGATAGCTCTAAAATAGCGGCTTTGTTTACGTTTGTTGAAGTAAGTGTTATTATTTTTCTAATCCAAACCACACCGTCTAATTCGCCAAGAATTTGTTGCTCCCATAACTGAGGCTGATTAATAGTTGGACATTCTGCATCATTAAACGAAAGTTCTTTAAATAATCGGGTGTTTTCTGTCCCCATTTTTACATTTTGCAATGCTTCAATTTTTATTCCAATTGCCTTTTCTCTTACTTTAGATAATGAGTCTAAATTAAGCTTAGGCATGCCGGCAATCATTTCCTTATACTCATCACTACCTTCAAAAGCTTCCCTGCTTATCCATGTTTCAATATTTGTATCACCCCAAGATGAATTAATTAAACCAATAGGTACTTTTATTTCATCGTACATATTTTTTGCAAAAAAATAGCCCACACCTGTAAAATTTGCTACAGTTGCCGGGCTGCACACTTCCCATACAGAGGCCTTTGTATTGTTTTCGGGAATAGAATTTATTTGCTTAGGAATTTTTATATGACGAATCATTGAATTAGTTGCTGTTTCAAGTTCAGCCTTTGCATTTTGCGATTGACCTACTGTCCACTCCATATTTGATTGGCCACTGCAAAGCCAAACATCACCAACTAAAATATTTTTAGTGTAATAACATTTTTCCTGTTATAATTAAATCATAAGGCCCGCCTGCAATTTCTGCATCTAACAAAATTTGCCACTTGCCATTTTTATTAGTGGTAACTGTTTTTGTTTGGGTATGAAATTTTACTGTTACTTTTTCATTTGCAGCAGCCCATCCCCAAACGGGTATGCTACCATTGCGTTGCAGCACCATGTTATCCGAAAAAAAATTAGGGAGTTGGATGTTTGCATAACTAAAAAGGTTACAGCAAGTAATAACACTGAAAATAAAATGCTTTTGTTCATTATCTTATTATTTATAAATGTGTAAAGGAAGCCAAACTTTTACAGTACCGTTGTTTTGGCCGGCATCTGCAAAAGGCACTAATAGTAAGTTTTGCGAAGGCGTATCTTTTTTAGTGGTTGCTAACTTTACAGAATATACCTGCTTGCCAATCCATTGTTTGGGTAAAATACTTTCTTGTACTTTTTCAAAATTATTTTCTACCGGTAAAAGCTTTGCAGCTTCCAAAGTATTTAATTTTAAAAAATTACCGTTTAGCGATTCATCCAATGCTAATACCTGAGGCCCACGCTTATAAGCAATTAGGTTTGGATAATTACTACCGCCGCCGATAATTTGAACAGGCATTTTAAATGATATTTTTATTTTTTCGCCTGTTTTCCATAACCGGTTTAAAGTTAAATATTGGTTAGAGATGCCTGTGTAAGTGGTATTGCCAACCGAGGCAGTAAAAGAAGTACACCAGCCAGGTACTCGTAAAGAAATAGGGAAGAATGCTGTTTGAGAAGTGTTGAGCACTACTGTAACTTCGTCTGTTTCGGGAAAATTTGTTACAACATTTATTGATAAATTTATTTTTTTACCTGCAGCTAATATTGTTTGGTGGTAAGATGCCGGCTCATACAACATTAAAGTTAAAATATTTTTTACGGTGCCTACTGTAAAATTAGGAGTAAGTGCAATACCTCTTGGTACACTCGATTGACAACATGTAATATAACAGGTGTAAGGCTTTGCGCCCATTAATGGGGTATAATAACTAACACAACCTGTTTGTGGATTTTCGGCTGCCAGTAAATGATTGTAAATAGAGTTTTCAATTTGTTCCAAATATTTTATATCTCCGGTTATTGCTAAAAGTTCTTTATTAAATTGTATCCATGTGGTAGTAACACAGCCTTCTCCAATATGATCGTTTATTTCGGCAGGAAGCTTATTGTCGTTCTGAAAATATTCCATTGAGCTGGTGGTGCCGGTAATATATAATTTATTATCTGCAATGCTTTTCCATGCAATTAAAATCGGAGTCAGTATTTTTTTATCTGCTGTAACTCTATACAATTTAGCAAGGCCTGTAAAATTAGAAATCATTTCATAAGCTTTTCCATTTCCAACATCCTTAACATTACCCGTTGCCAACAATCTGCTAATAATTTTTGGCCCGTTATTCTGCTCCCAAGCCTCCAATATATAATAGCAAAAATCAAGATATTTCTTATCCCCTGTATATCTGTACAATTCAACCATTGGGTCTAAAATGCTGGTAGCAGCCATGCCTACATGAGTGCCGGCAAGTATTATATCTTTTTGGCCTGATTTGTTTCCAAATGTAGCACACAATAAATTTCCCATTTTTTTGCAAGCTTCTAATGCAGGTTTGTAGCCGGTTGTGTTGTAGTAAGCAAGCAATCCATATAAATTATATTTATGGCTCCATACATCCCAGCTTGTCCAATATTCATCCTGCGTGTAAGTGCCTAAGTATCCATCTTCTTTTTGTGAGTGAATTAATAAATACATCAATCTATCCATTTGTATTTTTAATTCGGCATTATGCGTATTCTTCCAAACATTACAGGCAGCTTCTAAATATTTTCCAATATGCTCCCCGGCCCAAGGGTGATGCCCCGGTCTTTGCAAATAACCATCCAATATACCTTCTTCATCAATTTTTAATAAACGCTCTACTAAATTTTGATTCATTCGTGTGCCTAAATAACCTTTTAATTGCTGATTTTGAAATGGGATAGCAACAAATTGGTCTTTAATCTTATTTTCAACAACAGGTTTTGGTTCTGATAAAATTTTGATATTTATTTTTTTTTCGGATAAATAAAGTTGCTCATTTTGTTGTATGGCCGAACTGTTATTGTCTGTAATAATATACCCAACAGTAAATAAATTTTCATTTTCAGGTTCGTAATTCGAAAATTGAATAACAGTGTTACTTTTTTGCAGCGGCTCAATTTTTATCTGTTTTAGTTCAGAATATAATTCTGTTTGATTTTTATCTTTAATAAAATATTTAATCGCTCCCTCAAAAGGTATCTCATACGTACTTGTAAATTCAATAGCAGATTTAAAACCATTTTTATTGGTAGCGAAAATAACCTGTTTTGTAGAAATAAAATCCGACCACTGAACAGGTGAAAATTGTAAGGTCCCTGATACATTCCCATGCCTTGTATATCGGGACTGAAAGCCTTACAGCAAGTATGTTTTCCTTATCCCATTGAACATCATTTACAGGAATGATGTATTTACGCTCCACATCCCATTTTCCCTGATAGGCAGGAGGAAAACTTCCTGTTTGCCCAATTAGGTTGCCGTTAAAATACGTTTGATCTACATCATCAATCTTACCGAGATTTAGTTTTATGCCTTTGCCTTTTATAGATAGCTCTTTTATACTTGAGGGATAATGAATTTAATTCTCATCCACACAAATACATCTTTTTTCATTTCCGGGCTAAGGCAACTAGCACCAAGTTTTATATTGCTCCAATTACTGTCATTCAAAGATGGATTTGCCCAAGTTATTTCATCTCCAATTTTAAATTTACAGTCGTTTGGTAATGCAATAATTTGTGCATTGGCAGTATTTGTAAAAAAGAGTACTAAGAATAAAGTGTTTGCTGCTATCCGTTTTAAAAAAAACTTCATTCCATGGTTTTTAGTGTTGATAAATTTATTCAGGCAAGTTTCTTAAAAAGAAATCCCTGATATTTCCTCCCATTATTTTTTCTATTTCCAATCTGGAAAATCCAAGCTTAATTAATTCTGTAACAATTAATGGTGTTCCGGTAACATCAAAGTGCATTTCAAAAGCACCATCCCAATCACTTCCCAGAGCTACTTTATCTACGCCAATTTTATCCGCTACATACTTAATTGATTTTGCTGTAGCGGCCGCATCTTTACCGCAAACAGCCGTTTCCCAAAGGCCTATGCCTATAAGCCCATTACGTTTCCCAATTTCAATCAAATGCTCGTCACTTAAATTTCGTTGATTATCGCAAACTCCTTTTACGCCGGTATGTGAAACTAAAACAGGCCCGGCATAATATTTAAATATATCGTTTATAGTTTGCTGTGATGAATGTGCTAAATCAATTGTAATATGCAGGCTATCCATTTTTTTAATTAACTCAATTCCTTTTGGTGTTAAACCAGTTTTGTTTACACCATGTGCTGACCCGGCCCATTCGTTATCAAAAAAATGTGCCAATCCAATATACCGTACACCTGCTTTGTAAAATAAATCTAAATTTTGCAGATCATTTTCCAGACAATGAGCGCCTTCTATACCTAACATGCCTGAAGTAAGGTTACGATTGCTTTGCCTATCTGTAATTAATTGCTGTAACTCTTTTTTTGTAGTAATTACTCTAAATTGATTATTCGATTTTTTTGCAAATTCATGAAGAGTATTGCATTGATGCAATGCTCTTTGTTTTACACTAAACCAATCGGAAGGTTGTTTTAATTGAGCAAAACTTAAAAGTGCTATTTGATCACTATTACCTTCGTTTTTTTCTATATTAATTCCCCAAGGCACTTTGCTTACAATAGTAAAAACCTGAAAAGCCATATTGGCTTTTTGCATTCTGGGTAAATCTACATGTCCGTAATGATGTTCTTTTAACAAATCTCTATCCCATAATAATGCATCGCAATGCAAATCGGCTACAAAAGGAATTGAATCATACCAACTGGTTTTTACAAACGGCCCTTTAAAAGTTGATTTATTTTTTGATTTATCAATATAAGCAGGCACAAAAACAAAAAATACTATTGCCACTATAGAAAAAACGAGCAATAGTATTTTTAAAAATTTCTTCATTAATATTTATTTTAGCAACTCAAAATTATCTTTTAATCGAATGTCTCTTGATGATGCACCTATCATTAATTCAAACTCACCCGGCTCGGCTACCCATTGTAATTGCTGGTTGTAAAAACTAAGTTTTTCTTTATCAATAGTGAAATGAAGGGTTTTACTTTCGCCAACTTTTATTTTTATCTTTTTAAAATCTTTTAATTCCATTATTGGTCTTGATATGGAGCCTACCTTATCTCTTAAATACAGTTGAACAATTTCTTCCCCATCATATTTTCCGGTGTTAGTAATGGTAACATCGGCCTCAATTTTTTCGGATGCTTTTATTTTCTTTTTATTTAAAATTAAATTGCTGTATTGAAAAGTAGTGTAGCTTAAGCCATAACCAAATTCGTATTTTGGAAAGATTGATTCATCAATGTATGAAGAGTTGTAAATGTGATTTTGATCGTTTTGTGCCGGCCGGCCGGTGTTTAAGTGATTATAATAAATGGGTACCTGACCAACACTTCTGGGGAATGTAATTGGAAGTTTTGCAGATGGCACATAATCACCAAAAAGCACATCGGCAATGGCATTTCCGGCTTCGCTACCTAACCACCATGTGTATAAAATGGCTGGCGCATTTTCGGCTGTATAGTTAAATACTAAAGGGCGTCCGGCATTAATTAATACCACAACAGGTTTGCCGGTTGCTAACAATTCTTTCAATAAGTCTTCCTGTACGCCTGGTATATTTATATTGCTGCGGCTTTTTGCTTCGCCACTCATATCTCTTCTTTCACCAATGCTAAGTATCACTACATCTGCCTGTTTAGCCACATCAATAGCTTCGGCAAAGCCGTCTTTGTTTGTCCCTTCAATATCGCACCCTTTTGCATAAAGCAAATTTGTATTTGCACCTAATTTGTTTTGCAAACCTTCCCATTGCGTTACAATAAAATTGGAGTCGATGCCGGGTATTTCAACATCCCAAAAGCCTTTGTTTTGTTTTACTGCTTTTACTAACGGCCCAATAAACGCAATAGTTTTTGTATTTTTTGACAAGGGCAATAAATTATTGCTATTTTTTAAAAGCACAATACTTTTAGCTGCAACTTCTCTAGCCAGTTTTGCATGCTCCGGATTGTTTAATGCTGCTTGTTCTCTTTCTGCGTTACAAAATCTGTAAGGATCATCAAACAAACCCAGTTCAAATTTTTTGTACAAAATCCGTTTAACAGCATCGTTAATTAAAGCAATATCAATTTTTTTATCTTTTAATAATTGGGTAAGATTATTTTTATAACAACGGCTTTCCATATCCATATCGCTGCCAGCAGTAATTGCAGACAATGCAGCTTCATAATCATCTTTTACATTGCCATGGTTTTTCATTTCGCCAATAGAACCCCAATCGCTTACAACAAATCCTTTAAAACCCCACTTACCCTTTAATATCTCTCGTTGCAACATCTTGCTTCCGGTAGATGGTACACCATTTATATCATTAAACGAATTCATAAATGTGGCAACACCTGCATCTACAGTTGCTTTAAAGGGTGGGAGGTAGGTTTCCCATAATGTTTTTTCACTCATATCAACCGAGTTATAATCTCTTCCTCCAATAGCAGCCCCATAAGCTGCAAAATGTTTGGCACAGGCCATTATTGCATTTACATCGCCTAATTTATTTCCCTGAAACCCTTTTACTCTGGCATAAGCAATTTTGCTTCCTAAATAAGTATCTTCTCCAGCACCTTCCATTACTCTTCCCCAGCGAGGGTCACGGGCTATATCTACCATAGGCGCAAAGGTCCAGTGAATGCCGCTTGCACTTGCTTCGGTTGCCGCTACTCTGGTAGCAGCAGTCATTGCATCTAAATCCCAACTTGCTGCTTCGGCTAACGGTATGGGGAAAGTGGTTTTGTATCCATGTATTACATCTTGCCCAAATAATAAAGGAATTTTTAAACGAGATTGCATGGCAATGTTTTGCCAACTTCTTGTACGTTCTGTACCTAAGCTATTTAATAAGGAGCCTACCTGACTTTTTAATTTGCTCCACTTTGGTATTGTCTACTGTAGCAGGGCCGGTTACAGTATTGTCATCATTGTATTGATTAAGTTGCCCGATTTTTTCCTCAAGCGTCATTAATCGTAGAACAGAATCTACCTTTTGTGTAATTGATTTTTGTTGTGCTTTTACAGCATAAAAATTTGTAACTAATAAAAGTACTGTGGTTGCTTTTAGCCAATTTTGATATTGCATATTTAAAATATTATTTAGTTTGAAACACTCGTACGTAATCTATTTCCATAGTTGCCGGAAAAACCGTTTCATCTACACCCATTTTGCCACCCCAACCACCACCGACAGCTAAATTTAATAAAAAATAAAATGGCTGATCAAAAGGCCATTCATTTGTGGATAAATGTTCGTTTTCAATATGATTGTAAACAACATTATCTACCATAAAATCTATTTTTTCCTGCGTCCACTCAATGGCATACACATGAAATTGAGTATAAGGATTCGTAATAAAAATTCCTTTACCTTTTTGTGTGCCAATCATGTGGTTATAGGCTTTTGAATGGATGGTGCCAAAAATGCTGTCTTTATTATAGCCAACATGTTCCATAATATCTATTTCGCCGCAAAGTGGCCAACCTGTTTGTGGTAAATTTTTTCCCAACATCCAGATAGCAGGCCATGTGCCTCTGCCTGCAGGAAGTTTAGCACTAATTTCAAACCTGCCATATTTAAATTCGGCTTTATTTTTACTAACTAATCTTGCAGAAGTATAGTTGTTTTTTTCTTTTGTTTGTTTGTGAGCTGTTATATACAATTTCCCGTTTTTTACAATTGCGTTAGTAGTATCTGCTTTTGTATAATATTGTAATTCGTTATTGCCCCAACCATGCCCGCCAATATCATAACCCCAATTGGTGCTATCAGGTAATTCTGTGTTATTAAATTCATCACTCCAAACCAATTCCCAACTTTTAATGGAGTTGGATATGTATGCAGTTTTTATTTTTTTATAAAAATCCTGAAGCACAAAAAATGCCTTTTTCTTTTTTTCGGTGTCAGATATTAGCCCTTTTCTGTTAAAGCCATCTTGTATGTTGGGCAGGTTTCTTCTGGGAGATCTAAAGTCGGTAAGTATCCAAGGGCTAATGCCTCTTATGTTGGGCATTTTTTCAATCATTAATAAATTTTGCTTGTATAAATATTCCTGATATTCCTCCGTCCATCGTTCATTGATAGTGCCGTGTAAACCTTGTTTAGCATCTCCTCCAAATTCAGATACTATAACAGGTTTGCAATAAGGGGTTGCCCACTTTGCATCCGGTGCAGTTTTTAAATCGCCACCGTACCACCCACGGTATTGGTTAAATGAAACAATATCCAAATGCTCTCCAATTTTATCATCAATTATTTCTACACCATTTTCGCCTCTGGTTAAAAGTGCAGCACTAATTAAACGGGTATTATCTAATGCTTTTGCATGATTGATAAGGTTAAGTAAAAACTCGTTTCTGCTTTTAGATAATGGGGTTTCATTTGCTACAGACCAAATGATAACAGATGCTCTGTTTTTGTCTCGTCGTATAACTTCGGTTAATTGATTTTTTGCATTATTAAGTGTTGATGTGTTTGTAAAATCAATTGTCCAATAAACCGGAATTTCTTCCCAAACAAGTAGCCCCATTTTATCGGCCATTTTTAACATGTTTTCGTTGTGTGGGTAGTGTGCCAGCCGTACATAGTTACAGCCTAGTTCTTTGGCCCATGTTAATAATTTCTTTGCATCGGCTTCGGTATTGGCTCTACGGCCATTTATTTCTTCATGCATACAAATGCCGCTTAAAAAAATAGGTTTGCCGTTTAATACTATATCTGCACCTCTTGTTTCAATGCTTCTAAAACCAATTTCATCTTTTATTGTTTGATAAGAAGACTCAATAATTACATTGTACAGTTTTGGTTTTTCCGGCGACCAATAATTGATAGTAGATGCAACGGTAATTTCAAAATTTCCATTTCCTGCAGCATCAAGTAAAACATCTTTTGTAATATTTAACTCGGGGATTTTAATAACAATTTTTTCCGGCTGTAAAGCATTGCTTAATTGTATAGAACCTTCAATAATTTTTCTTTCGTTCTTTTTTAATTGTATTGTGTAATCTTTAATGTAGGTATCCGTTTCTTCCAATAACAAAACGTCTCTTGTAATACCCCCATAATTCCACCAATCTGTGTTGGTTGTTGGCACAGCTTGTTTTAAACGTTTGTTATCAACCTTTACAATAAGGTAATTGTTTTTTTCTTTTACTATACCGGTCACTTCAAAATCAAACGGAGTAAAGCCGCCCTCATGCACACCTAATTTTGTACCGTTTAAATAAACTTCTGCTTTATAATTTACAGCGCCAAAATAAACAAATAAGCGTTTACCTTTTTTTAGGAAGTAATCAAACGATTTTTTAAACCAAACAGTTCCTTCGTAATAAAATAGTTTTTCGCTTTGTGTATTCCAATCGGCAGGAATTTTCATCTGCAGCGATTTGTCAAAATCGTACTCAACCAGCTCTAACTTATCTTTTGCATGATAATTGTTATAGAATGCTGATGTTGCTTTTGGGTTAGTTTGATCATACACATCGCCATGAAAACCATAATAGCCTGTTTCGTACGGGTCAATAATATAATTCCAACTACCATTAAGTGAAGTTGTTTTTTTACTTATGGTATTTACAAATGTATTTTGCGAAAATGTAATGAGCGGTAAGCCAACAAGCATAATTATTGTAATTGGCTTAAAGAAATTGGTTTTTAATAGACAGTGCATTTGGTTTGTGCTTTTAATATGTGGTTGTTACATCTTCATCTACTACAATAATAAAATCGGCTTTGCCCACATTGTCTTTTTCTAATTTATTAATATTTGCTTGTGTAACAGTAGATATGGTTACAATTTTTACATCACTTTTTTTCTTTTTTAAATACCAGTTAATAGACTCGTAATTATCGCTGTGATATGCACCATTGTAGTGTACAAAAATTGTGTTAGGCTGCAAATTTTTAAAAATAAAATGAGCCATTGTAGCATCTTTACTGGCTTGCGCCATAGGAAAACGTTCTTTGTTTGCAACGCCACTATTTCCGGATGCTTCGCCCATGTCCATCATTTTGGCATAAGCAGGTAAATTTATGTCAAATGCTATTGGCAAAGGTGCAATCCAGGTTTTTTCTAATTCTGATAAAGAATCGAGTGTTTGAAACCCTATTTTAAAAACTTTGCTTGCATAGCGGCGAGGTATATTAGTGGCAATAAATGGAAACTTTTTTTCTTTAGCAAAATCAACCAATGGTTTGTAATCGGTTTTAAAATTTGACCACAATCTTGCAGTTGTATCTAACCCTTTTTTTTGTTATTTCGCCCGATAAATATTTGTTTAAAGCAGCTTGATTATCTGCCTCAAACATTTCGGCACCAAGTACCAAATTTATTTTTTTTGCCAGGTCTTTTGTAAGCTCTAATTGTAGCCAATGCGCTATGGCGCTGTTGTGTTGCTCTCCAAATAAAACCACTTCACTTTTGCCGGATGCTTTCAGCATTTTTTTGTATGTAACTTTTTTACCTGTAGAAGAAAATATTTGGTATGGCTTTAAATTTTGTGCTGTGGCACTGTAAAATATTGTTATAGAAAAAATAAAGATGGCTAATTTTTGCATGGCATAATTGCTTGAGTGTAAAAAGAGAGATTGAAAAGTTGAATATACAAAAAAGGCGGCTAAAATTTAGTGATGTAATCAAAGATTTTTAGTAATCTTAAATATATCAGGCAAAGGCAACGCTACTTTAGTTGTAAATGAAAGCGTAAATACTTTTTGCTGTATTGGCAGATGCGTTACCACCTTTATGGAGGATATTTTTTAAATTGGTATAATCGGTTACAACTTGTAATTGTTTCTCTTTGTCTTTTAACAAAAGTGTTAGTTCGGTAAGTAAATTTTGTGTGGTTAATTCATCTTGAATAAGCTCTTTTACAACCTCTTTATCCATTATTAAATTTACCAATCCTATAAATTTAATTTTAATAAGGCGCTTTGCTATTTGGTAAGATAAACTATTGCCTTTATAGCAAATAACCTGCGGTACAGCAAATAATGCTGTTTCTAAAGTGGCAGTTCCGCTGGTTACTAAGGCAGCTTTTGCAGTGGACAGTAAATCGTATGTTTTATTAACAACAGCGCTTACGTTTTTGTAAGGTGTTAATAATTCGTTGTAAAAATTCTCATCCAATCCGGGAGCTTTTGCAACAACAAATTGATAATTGGAAAAATGTTTTACTACCGAAAGCATAATGGGTAATTTTTTTAAAATTTCTTGCTTTCTGCTGCCGGGTAATAGGGCAATAGTTTTGTTATTATCTTCGGCCTGCCCTGCACCTGAAATTTTAAACTGCTCTATAACTTCTACTAACGGATGACCAACATACTCTACATCCCAATTCCATTTTTGTTTGTAATAATCTTTTTCAAAAGGTAAAATACAAATCATTTTATCTATGCATTGCATCATCATTTTTACCCTGTTTTCTTTCCATGCCCACACTTGCGGCGATATGTAGTATATTACTTTAATGCCTTGTTGCTTTGCCCATTTGGCAATGCGTAAATTAAAACCCGGATAATCTATTAAAATAACTGCATCGGGTTTAAAGGCTAAAATATCATCCTTACAAAATTTAATATTTTTTAAAATGGTTGGCAGGTTTTGTATTACTTCTACAAAACCCATAAAAGCTAAATCTTTATAGTGCTTAACCAAAGTGGCACCGGCATCTTGCATTTTGTTGCCGCCCCAGCATTTAATGTTTAACTGAGCATTCAATTTCAACAACTCTTTAATTAAGTTACTGCCATGCAAATCGCCGCTGGCTTCGCCGGCAATAATGTACATTTTTTTTTGAGATGATGATTGTGGCATTCAAAAAAATTAGCCAAATGTTTTTAATGATAACACAACTATACCATAAATGCAGGTTACTATAAAAATACCTTTAGCTGTAAAGTCTTTATTTATGTTTAAATAAATGGTAAATAGTACAGCATTAACCAGTAAAGCAAGGCTTAGGGCTACGCTTAAGGTTTTATGCCCGGGCTCGTAAATCATATATTGAAAAACTTCTTTAAAACTAAATACCTGAAACTTTACATATTTGTATAGTAATACACCAATGAGTGGGCCTATAAATCCTAAAATTGCTCCAAATAGTAAGCTGTCCTTTTTGAATATCATTTAAACGGTTTTTTTTTCTAGATGTTTTTTTAATGTATAGTTTGTAAAGTCAAGTTGAATAGGTACTACACTCACATAGTTGTTGGTAAGCGCCCACACATCTGTATCTTTTCCCTTATCGGAGTTTACAAATTCGCCTGTTAGCCAATAATACGGTTTTCCTTGCGGATCTTTACGTTTGTCAAAATCTTCTTTGTATTTGGCATCTGCCTGACGGCAAATTTTTATTCCTTTTATTTTTTGGGCAGAGATTTTGGGTATATTAACATTTAGGAGTAAACGTTTTTCTTTATTGTTTTCCAAAACCCACGAAGCAAGATCGTAAGCATATTTTTTTGCACCTGAAAAATCTGCTTCAAAAGCATAATCCAGCAACGAAAACCCAATACTAGGAATACTTTCAATAGAGGCTTCCATAGCAGCACTCATTGTACCACTATATATTACATTAATAGAATGATTTGCGCCATGGTTAATGCCACTCAAGCATAAATCGGGTTTGCGATGCAATACTTTATCTACAGTGTACCTGATTCATGCGTAATGGCTGGCCAATGGTTATAGCATGTCCCATGCCACTTTGTGGCTTATCGGGAGCAACTACAACCACATTACCCAAATCTTTTACAGCTTCTACAAGGGCACGTATACCCGGCGCTGTAATACCATCATCGTTTGTTATTAAAATAGTGGGTTTATCTTTTTTTATTTTACGCATATAATTAGGTACTGAACATTATAACTTAGGTAACCAATCTCTGGCAATATCGGTACTTCTAAAAGGCCAGGGTATCATTGCCAAAATCAGCAAAATAGCAATGCCAAAATAAATTAAACTTTTCTTATGTTTTTTAGCATCTGTATCGGCACGTTTTACCATACTTCTTCCTACATGTACCAATAGCCATACAATAAGCATCATTAAAAAATGTTCCATGGCAAAGAAACGCATACCGGCATCTTTCATTACGTCTTTTGTACTGTTTTTAAGCATATCAAACCACCCATTATTAAAGTATAATATTAAGCCAAGCACCAACTGAATATCGCAACCAATCATAAAAAACAGGTTAATCTTATTATCCGTTGGCGAGTATTTTCGGTTTCCAAAAACACCTGTAATAGCATTAAGCAAAGTCCATATTCCAAAAAGTAAAATAGCCCAACGTAAAATGCTGTGTGTAAATAATAAATGTTGCATATTAAAGTTGTTTGTTACAAAAATAAGGTTTGTATCTGAATGGTGAGTAATGAATGGTAAGATACAGTAGGTAGTATAACTTTATTAAACAAAATTCCGCTGTTTAAATGCTTCAGAGGCCAAAAAAATGGTTTAAAAATCATTACAAATCAACTCAATCAGTGTCATCAGTAGTCGTTCAGAAAAATAAATTTGGATAAACTAAAAAAATTAGTATATTTGTGCTAATCAAATTAGTTATATCATGTCTAGAGCCGGATTAAACTTAAAATACTTACGCAAACTCCGTGGTTGGACACAGGAGGAATTTGCCCAAAAGCTAACATAAAACGTTCGTTAATTGGTGCTTACGAAGAAGAAAGAGCCGATCCACGAATAGAAGTATTAGAAATAGTAGGTGATATGTTTAAGCTAGATTAGATGAATTATTGCTTAAAGATTTAAGCGATACAGGTGGCAATTATTTGGCAAAACGGAGGCAACAAAAAATGATGAATGCCGACAGAAATTTAATTCATTTTGTGCCCATTAAGGCTGCAGCAGGCTATTTGGCCGGCTATGCCGATAGTGAGTTTATAGATGAATTAAACACATTTACCTTGCCTATGCTTGCAGGAGGTAATTACCGGGCTTTTGAAATTATTGGCGATAGTATGTTACCTACACCAAGCGGCAGTATTATTGTTGGCGAAAAGTAGAAGCTATAGATGATGTTAAGAATAATATGCCCTATATAGTGGTAAGCCGAAATGAAGGTATAGTGTACAAAAGAATTGTAAAGAATAACAAAACAAAAAATAAAGTATCGTTGGTTAGCGATAATCCGCAATATCAACCATATACTGTAAATGTAGAGGATATTGTAGAGTTGTGGCAGGCGCAATCGGTTATAAGTAAAGTTACTCAGCAACAACGTTGGGATATGGATTCGCTGGCCAATATGGTTAATACTTTACAAAATCAGGTAAGTTCTTTAAAGAAAAAAATGAATTAGAGGTTTTTAGCCAAATTACACAGATTTACATTGATTTTTATAGTTGAGCTCTTTAAAAAACACTTAGCTATTCTTTTCATTTGTGTTAATTCGTGTAATCAGCGGCAGTTTTAGGTAATTTTCATAATTTACACATTCAGATACATCGATTAAACATTTAAAAACACAAACATTATGATTAAGTTACAAATCATCGGCAATTTGGGAAAAGATTGCATTGTAAAAGAAGTAAACGGTAAAAACGTAATTAATTTTAGCGTAGCACATACCGAACGCTTTAAAGACAGTGCCGGTAACCAAAAAGAAAGAACTACCTGGGTAGAGTGTGCATACTGGACGGATAGAACTGCAGTAGGCCAATACCTAAAAAAAGGCCAAATGGTTTATGCCGAAGGTGCCCCCGAAGCAGATGCTTACACCAATAAAGAAGGACAGGCTGCTGCAACTTTACGTATGAGGGTACAAAATATTCAATTATTAGGCGGTAGTAATAAGGATAATCAGGGCGAAGCACAGCATGGTTCAAACCAAGGTAATGTAACAAATGCCGGAACATCCGTAGCTCCTGTAGCTACATCGGTTACAGATGATTTACCATTTTAACAATGGTTAAAAACGATATTTAAAATTATAATTTAATGCCCCGATTTTTCTCGGGGCATTTTTTATTACCTTGTAAATAAAAACGATGTCAAAAGTTATTACACTGTTTATTTATACTTGGTTCTTCTTCTCAAATAACTCTTATTCGCAAACAAATTTTGCAAAATATGTAAATCCATTTATTGGTACAGGCGGCCATGGCCACACTTATCTGGGAGCAACTGTGCCGCATGGTATGGTGCAGCTAAGCCCCGATACCAGGCTTGATGGCTGGGATGGCTGCGGCGGCTATCACTATAGCGATAATTTTATTTATGGTTTTACACATACTCACTTAAGTGGTACAGGCGTAAGCGATTATGGCGATATTTTATTAATGCCTGTTTCAAATATTTCGCCTGACAATAAAAAATACGGATCTGTATTCTCTCATCAAAACGAAAAAGCAACAGCAGGGTTTTATCAGGTTTTTTTAGAAGATGATAAAATAAATGTAGAGTTAACGACAACAGAAAGAGTAGGTTTTCATAAATATACTTTCAAAAATAATAATAGTACCGGTAATATTATTTTAGACTTAAAACATAGAGATGAAGTTTTAGAGTCTTCCTTAAAAATTGAAGATAGTGTAACAATAAGCGGACTGAGGCGTAGTAAGGCTTGGGCTACAAATCAGTATGTATTTTTTGTAATAAAGTTTAGTAAGCCATTTAGTAATTACGGGGTTTGGATTAATGATTCTTTAATTGGGACAAGAAATAATAATGCTAAAAACATTAAAGCCTTTTTTCATTTTGATTTAAAAGATAGCAAAGAAATTTTTGCAAAGGTTGCCATATCGCCGGTTAGTGTTGACGGCGCAAAGAAAAATTTAGGCGCCGAGTTATCTCATTGGGATTTTGAAAAAACAAAACTGCAAGCACAAGAAAAATGGAATTATGAACTTAATAAAATTGTAGTTGAAACAAAGGAAGAAAATAAGTTGACTGTTTTTTATACGGCACTATACCATACAATGGTTGTACCTAATATTAATATGGATGTAGATGGGCAATACAGAGGTATGGATAATAAAATACATAAGGCCGAAGGATTTACATATTACTCCGTTTTTTCACTCTGGGATACTTACCGTGCCACACATCCTTTATATACAATTATTGACAGAAAGCGTACACTTGATTATATAAAAACATTTTTAGCACAATATCAACAAGGCGGCCGATTGCCTGTATGGGAACTTGCAAGTAATGAAACGGATTGCATGATAGGCTACCACAGTGTTTCGGTAATTGCAGATGCATATGCAAAGGGCATAAAAGGATTTGATGAAAACCTTGCTTTAGAAGCTATGAAAAAAAGTGCTACATGGAATCATTTAGGGCTGGATGCATATATAAAAAAAGGAGTTTTGGAAATGGATGATGAACATGAAAGTGTAAGTAAAACATTGGAGTATGCTTACGATGATTGGTGTATAGCCACATTTGCAAAAGCAATTGGAAAGGAAGATGATTATTTAACTTATATCAAACGCTCTCAGTACTGGAAAAATATTTTTGATGCAGAAACCGGCTTTATGCGGCCTCGTAAAAATGGCGATTGGATAAACCCTTTTGAACCCAGAGAAGTAAACAACAATTTTACAGAAGCTAACAGTTGGCAATATTCTTTTTATATACCGCAGGATATTGGTGGTTATATAAATATAATTGGCGGCAAAGAAAAACTGGAAAAAAAATTAGATGACTTATTTACTGCACCGCAACAAACTACCGGCAGGGAGCAAAGTGATATTACCGGATTAATAGGCCAGTATGCACATGGCAACGAACCAAGCCACCATATTGCATACTTGTATCCTTTTGCAGGTAAGGCTTATAAAACGCAGGAAAAAGTACATCAAATAATGAATGAATTTTATAAAAATTCACCCGATGGTTTAATTGGCAATGAAGATTGTGGGCAAATGAGTGCTTGGTATGTAATGAGTGCCTTAGGTTTTTATCCTGTATTGCCGGGTTCAACAGGTTATGTGATAGGTACGCCGGCTTTTGAAAAAGCAATAATTAATTTGGAAGACGGAAAACAATATATTGTATCTGCAAAAAATACCAGTACAAACAATTTTTATGTACAATCCACTTCTTTTTTTGATGCAAATAAAAATGAAGTAAATAGCTTAATAGCAACACCATTTATACAACATCAGGATATTGCAAATGGAGGTGAGGTGGCTTTTACTTTAGGCAATGCACCTGCAATTCCTGCTCAAAATTATATTAGCGGTTACAATTTTATCGATAATCAAATTATAATTAACCCAACTATACATGGAGGAGGAGTGGCATTTGACAAAGATAAAACTGTGACCATATCAACTCCGCAAAACAATACTACGATTTATTATACTACCGATGGAACTGTACCTGCAACAAAAAGTTATAAATATGTAAAACCCATTACAGTAAATAAATCTGCAACTATCAATGCAATTGCAGTTGACGAAAAAGGAAAGCAAAGTTTTATAACCACCGCGGTATATAAAAAAAGAGAAAATAATTGGGTGCTAAAATTAAATACTGCTTACGAAGCACAATACGATGGCGGCGGCTCTAATGCCCTTATTGATGGGTTAAAAGGTGATGTAAACTGGCGTAAAGGTAATTGGCAAGGATATCAAAACACTAATTTAGAGGTGGTAGTAAATTTAAAGACACAAACAAATGTATCAGAAGTGTCGGTTGGCTTTTTGCAAGATGTAGGTGCATGGATAATTTATCCAAAGGAAATAATAGTTTCAACTTCAATAGATGGTAAAATATATAAACAGGTACAAGTTATTAAAAATACATTGTTGCAACAAGATGCCAATCTATCCGTAAAAAACTTTATAGCCACATTTAAAAAAGTAAAAGCTAAGTATATAAAGATTGTTGCAAAACAGTATGGTACTTTACCGGTATGGCATTTAGGAGCTGGCGGGCAAAGCCATATTTTTGTTGATGAGATAACAGTAAAGTAAAAATGAATAAGCCCCGAAATTGTTTCGGGGCTTATTTGTAAATAAAATGAAGAACATTTATTATTTATCTTTTAATTTGCTATGATATTTGCTATACCCAAAATAAATGATAAAGCCAATTGCTAACCAACCAATTAAACGAAGCCAATTAGTCCAGCCCAATCCAAAAATCATCGCCATACAAACTACAATCCCTAATATTGGAACAAGAGGAACAAGTGGAGTTTTAAATTGACGAGGTAAATTTGGATCCGTTTTTCTTAGAATAATTACTGCTACACAAACTAGTACAAAGGCAAATAGTGTTCCAATACTTGTCATATCGCCTACAATATCGCCTGGAACGAAACCAGCAAACAAGCCAACAATAATCATTATAAACAGATTAGCTTTATAAGGTGTTTTAAATTTGGGATGCACATCACTAAACATCTTTGGTAATAAACCATCATTACTCATACTATAAAAAACACGACTTTGTCCTAAAAGCATTACAAGTATTACAGACGAAAAGCCAGCAAGGATAGCTACGGTAACTAAATTTGCTAACCAACCGTATCCGGGCATAAATTTATTAATTGCCGCAACTACTGATGCTTCACCACCTTCATTTCTAAAGAAGTCAACTGGAGCTAGGCCCGTTAAAACATGGGCAAATAATATATATAAAATGGTACAAACAGCCAATGAACCTAAAATGCCGATTGGCATTGCCGTTTTAGGATTTTTGGTTTCCTGTGCAGCCGTACTTACAGCATCAAAACCAATAAATGCAAAGAACACAGTGCCTGCAGCACCTAAAACACCCATCAACCCTCCAAAACTATGGTTTACACCAGCATGGTCAGTATAAATGCTGGCAGCTGGAAAGTAAGGTGTGTGATTTTGTGCATTAATAAAGCCCCAACCAAGTACAATAATCATAATCACAATTGTCACTTTAGTTATTACAATAATACCATTTACAAAAGCAGACTCTTGAGTTCCTTTAATTAATAATAAACTTAAAGAGAAACTATAAATAAAGCTGGTAAGTTTATAATTCCACTATGTACTACACCATTAGCATCTGCAATTGAATGTTGAAAAGGAGAGTGACACCATTCATATGCAATGGCTTTCCAATGCAATACATTTACCAATAAATTATTAAGATATTCACTCCAGGCAATACCTACAGTAGCGGCACCAACTGCATATTCTAAAACTAAATCCCATCCAATTATCCAAGCTAATAATTCCCCCATGGTAGCGTAAGAATATGTATATGCACTTCCGGAAATAGGATGGAAGATGATAACTCTGCATAGCATAAACCTGCTAATGCACAGCCGATTGCTGCTACAATAAAGCCAATCGTTACTGATGGTCCAGCATTTTGGGCAGCTGCTGCAGCAGTTCTTACAAAAAGCCCTGCACCAATAATTGCACCAATACCTAATGCTACTAACGCACCGGCACTAAGTGTTTTCTTTAAACCTTTTTCATTGTCTGCTGCTTCTGCAAGCAAAACACTCATTGGTTTTTTGTTAATAAACCCATATAGTTAGTTTTAGTTTGGTAAAATGAATTGAAAAATACACAATAAATCTATAAAAACGCCACCATTCATAATTTTTTAGTACTTAATGCTTTTAACACTTTAAATATTATATTGCACAATCAACAGTATGTATATGGAAGTAGCACATCAATCAAATAAAAAAAGTAAACTCACTTTATATATTGTAATTGCAATGATATTGGGTATTGTGGCTGGATATTTGGTGCATAATAATTATTCGCCAGAGACAAGAAAAACATTTGCGGATAATGCAAAACTTCTTACTACCATCTTCCTACGGATGGTGCAAATGATAATTGCACCAATTGTGTTTGCCACATTAGTTGTTGGTATTGCCAAACTTGGCGATATGAAAACTGTGGGCAGAGTAGGCGGTAAAGCTATGCTTTGGTTTATTACTGCTTCGTTGGTTTCTTTAAGTTTGGGATTAATATTGGTTAACATTTTTAAACCAGGTGTTGGTGCCGATATTAATAATACCGACATGGCCGCAGTAGGCGACTTGCTCGAAAAATCGAAAGGATTTTCGTTAGCAAAATTTGTAGAGCATGTAGTACCACGTAGCGTAATAGAAGCGATGGCTACAAACGAAATTTTGCAACTGGTTGTTTTCTCCGTTTTCTTTGGCATTGCTTTAACCGCAGTTGGCAAAAAAGGCGAGCCTATTATTAGCGCATTAGATTCTCTGGCGCATGTAGTTTTAAAAATGGTTACGTATGTAATGTACTTGGCACCATTAGGTGTGTTTGGTGCAATGGCAGCCGCCATTGCTAAAAATGGATTAGGTATATTAGGCACGTTTGGAAAATATATTGGCGAGTTTTATTTAGGGCTGGCTTTGCTTTGGGGCTTACTATTACTTGTTGGATACTTAATATTACGGCATCGCTTACCTGTAATGCTAAGGCGTATTGCTTCACCAATGAGTGTTGCATTTAGTACTGCCAGCAGCGAAGCCGTTTATCCAAAACTGGTTGAGGAAATGGAACGCTTTGGTTGTAATAACAAAATTGTATCCTTTGTATTGCCGTTGGGTTACTCTTTTAATTTAGATGGAAGTATGATGTACATGACATTTGCCAGCATGTTTATAGCCCAGGCTTTTAATATTACTTCAATAACCGGAGATGTTGGTCAACAAATAATTATGCTTTTAGTATTTTTAATTACAAGTAAAGGTATTGCAGGCGTACCAAGGGCTTCGTTAGTTGTGGTATTGGCCACAGGTGCTATGTTTGGCATTCCGCCGGAAGGCGTTGGCTTAATTTTGGCAATAGATGTTTTTTGCGATATGGGGCGTACAATGACAAATGTTTTGGGCAACGCTTTGGCTACTGCTGCTGTAAGCAAATGGGAAGGACAATTAGAGCATACATAAAACAATAAATTATTTTCATGTTAGATTTTATTTTTTTAGACTTTCATTGGACACAGCTTTTGCAACCACAGTGGTATATAGCTAATGGTGGATTGTGGTTGGTTTTATTTGTTGTGTTTGCAGAAACGGGCTTGTTTGCCGGCTTCTTTTTACCAGGCGATTCGTTGTTGTTTGTTTCGGGTATTTATGCTCATGAAATAACGCAAGCCGATAAAACTGTAGAGCCGGGATTAGCCTATCAGTTTTTAAATTTATTGGGAATGGGTGGTGTAAGAAACCCGATGATTGATTTATTTATTTTAATGGTTTTGATTAGCATTGCAGGTATTTTGGGTAATTCCGTTGGCTTTTGGTTTGGTCGGAAAAGCGGACCAGCATTGTATAACAGAAAAGATACGCTGCTTTTTAAGAAAAAATATTTGTATCAGGCAAAAGAGTTTTACGATAAAAATGGTGGGTTTGCTATTATAGTTGCCAGATTTGTTCCTTTTGTACGAACATTTGCCCCAATAGTTGCCGGTATTGTACAAATGGATAGAAAAAAATATTTTTTTTATAATGTTATTGGTTGTGTGGCATGGGTTATTACAATGGTATGTGCCGGGTATTTTTTGAATAAAGCTTTCCCTATCCTGCAACAAAAGCTGGAACTTATAGTAATAGGGATAGTATTAGTTTCCACCTTGCCTATTATTTTAAAAATGATACAATCCAAAAGAGAAAAAAGGAAAAACGCTGGCGAGTAAATAATACCGTTTTTCTTGTTGCATTCATGGTAGTTGTATCTGATTATTTCCAAGGCATTTATAATTTTTCTTTTAATAGTACAACAGTAACTGATTAAATTTAATAAAGAACAATCATCTGTGTAAATTTGCATAATCAGTGGCAAACAAATTCTTAATCATACGCTTTTCCTCCATTGGAGATATTGTTTTAACAACACCGGTTATTCGTTGTTTGCGAAAGCAATTGCCGGATGCCGAAATCCATTTTTTAACAAAGCAAGTTTTCAGAGAAATTGTTGCAAGTAACCCATACATCAATAAAGTACATACACTTGGCGATAGTTACGAATTAATGCTACATGAGTTAATGGTAGAGGAATATGATTACATAATCGATTTGCATCATAACCTGAGAACACTCAGAGTAAAAAAATATCTTAAAAAAGCAAAATCTTTTTCATTTAATAAATTAAATATTGAAAAATTTATTTACACTAATCTTAAAATAAATATGCTGCCTAAAAAGCATATTGTAGATAGAAACTTAGCAACTGTAAGTTCCTTTAGTGTTAAGGATGACGGACTGGGTTTAGATTATTTTATTCCTGAAAGAGATAAAGTTAAAAAAGATGATATACCCACATCGCATCAATTAGGATTTATTGGCATTGTAATTGGAGCTGCTTTAGCCACCAAAAAAATGCCTTTGCAAAAATTGGTTGATTTATGTGCAGCTATTAATCATCCTATAATATTGCTTGGCGGTAAAGAGGATTACGAAGCTGGTAAAGCTATTGCTAAACAAGATGAAATTAAAATTTACAATGCCTGTGGCAAATTTAATTTAAACGAAAGCGCCGATTTGGTTAGTAAAGCTAAACTTATAGTTACACATGATACTGGCCTTATGCATATTGCTGCTGCTTTTCAAAAACCTATTATTTCGGTATGGGGAAATACCGTTACCGATTTTGGTATGTATCCATATTATGGAAAGAAGAACATACAAAATTTTGATGTGATAGAAATTAATAAACTGTGGTGCCGCCCATGCAGTAAAATTGGCTATGATAAATGCCCCAAAGGCCATTTTAAATGTATGCAGCAAATTGATGTTAACGAAATCGTAAAATTGGTAAAATCTTATCTTAATAAATAATATTTGCTGTGAATTTTAGTTTTATCTGAATCAAATATTTGTATGCGCTATTTCTTTTCTTTTTTTATAATCTTATTATCTGCACATGCTTCTGCACAAGTAAAAGTGCTGATTAATTTTTTGCAACCTAAAACGCCTGCCTCAAGTGATACTATCTATTTTAACCCATCTCGAAAATTAGTATGGAACGATTTTAAAGGAACCCCTGAACCCAACCATATTGCGCTGGCAATAACCTCATCCGGATTAGGTTATTCTGCAGCCATGAAATCAACAAATGGAGCAGGAACTATAACCATAAATGTATTTTGTTATTTTGATAAAGAAAAATCATGGGTAAAAGTTGGTAAACAATCCGATTATGCATTAACGCATGAGCAACATCATTTTGATGTTAGCTACCTGGCAACAAATTTGTTTGTTACTAAACTAAAGGCTGCAAAATTTACGTTAAGTAATTATGCGTTGTTGCTGCAGAAAATTTATACAGAAGCACTGCAAAATTTAGAAAGCATGCAAAACGCCTATGATGGCGAAACAAAAAATGGCCAGCTTAAAAACATACAAGCTGTTTGGAATAAAAAGATTGATGATTCTTTAAAAGCAATTGTTACACATTAACTACCAATACAGGAATTTTTAATTCGTGCCTTACCGTATTTACGGTTTCTCCATAAATAAAATCTTTTAATCCTGTGTGCCCGTGTGCACCTACTACCAGCATGTCAGCATCTACACCTTTTACCAAACGAACTATTTCTTTTGCCCGGTTTCGGTAACCTAAAAACCCTTCTGCAATATAGTTTTGTACCTGAAGCTGAGCTACATAATAATCTAATCTTTCTTTATCTTTCTTTGTTTCATAGTCATCAGTTTCTTTCCCTAAAAAAGCTTGGCAGATGCACTTTCCACTACATGAATCAGGAAAAAATGAGTTTCTTTATTTCCTTGAGCCAATGCATAGGATAATAATTTTTCATCGTTGTCGCTAAAATCTAAGGCTATGGCAATTTTTGTAAACGAAGGAATGGTAAGTTTTAATTCCTTGCTAATATCGCCATGAATTTTTATGGAAGATAATTTGGTGCTTTTCTTTATCATTGGATGAACAAGTATGTAGACTAATAAAATGAAACAAAAGGTGGCGGATAATATAAGCAATAACTTTGGAACCAGGTTATTTCCTTCAAAAACCGGCACCGATTTTTCGTATAATAATTTCATGTTTAAATAAACTAATATAGAGGCAATTAGCCAGCCGGCTATTTTTGCCTGGAGTGTAATAGCAAATTTTCCCATAGTGGCCTTGTTGCTTACAAAATGAATTAAGGGAATAACGGCAAAGCCTAATTGTAAACTTAAAATTACCTGACTAAAAGTGAGCAAATCGGTAACCCGGTTTTCGCCATAAATAAGTATAACTATAAGTGCAGGCACAATGGCTATTAATCTTGTAATTAACCTTCTTAAAATGGGATTAATGCGTAAACTTAAATAACCCTCCATAATAATTTGACCGGCCAACGTACCTGTAACCGTGCTGCTTTGCCCTGCTGCTATGAGTGCCACCGCAAAAAGTATTGGTGCTAAATTACCTAAGAAAGAGGGGAGTAATTTATGTGCTTCTTGTATTTCGCCAATATGAGAATTACCTGTTTTAAAAAACACCGTTGCAGCTAAAATTAAAATTGCTGCATTTACAAAAAAAGCAACATTAAGTGCAACGGTTGTATCTATTCTGTTGTATTTTATAGCCTGTTTTATACCTGCATCTGTTTTGTCTATTTTTCGGGTTTGTACTAATGCCGAGTGCAGGTATAGATTATGCGGCATTACCGTAGCACCAATAATACCAATACCTATCAGTAACGATTCTCCCGTTAATTTTGATGGAATAAAACCTTTAGCAACCTCTGCTAAATTTGGTTGAGCAAAAATTATTTCTATTAAAAAACAAATAGCCACAATGCCAACTAAGGTTATAATAAAGGCTTCCATTTTACGCATACCTAATTTTTGCAGATAAAGCAGTAAAAATGTGTCTAAAACGGTAATACCTACTCCCCATGCCAGCGGTAAACCAAATAGTAATTGTATGCCTATTGCCATGCCCAGCACCTCGGCCAAATCGCAGGCGGCTATGGCTATCTCCGCTAAAAAATATAAAGCAAAATTTACCAATTTAGGGTAAGCTTCTCTGTTAGCTTGCGCTAAATCTCTACCTCTTACAATGCCCAATCTTGCCGAAAATCCTTGTAATAGCAAAGCCATTAAATTGCTCATTAGTAAAATCCAAATAAGCTGATAGCCAAATTTACTTCCGCCCTGTAAATCGGTAGCCCAATTTCCGGGGTCCATGTAGCCAACACTTATCAAATATGCTGGCCCTAAAAAAGAAAAAATTCTTCGCCAGCCTACTCTTTTTTTAGTAGTGTCAATGCTTTCATGTACTTCGCTAAGCGAAGCTTCGGGGTTTTTAATCATAATAAACAAAAATATTTTTGGCAACTTGCTCACTTAAAATGCAAGTAGCATTTTTTAAAACTTTTATTTCTATAGAGCCATCAAAGGCAAAATGTTTAAGGCTTTGCAATGTGCTACCAATGCCAATTTTATGATGTTTAAGCATTTCCAGCATTTCAGGCGACTGGTTACTAACGGAGCTTACAACTGCTTTTTTATTTAATGGTAATTGTAAAACATTATATTGTTTTATTGCCGGTATTTTACCAAAACTGTCAGGTATGGGATCGCCGTGAGGATCAAATGAAGGATTGCCTAAAAAATCATCTAATCGTTGTATCAATTCATCGCTGCTAATATGTTCTAATTCTTCTGCAATGGCATGTACTTTTTCCCATTCAAAACCAAGCTTTACCGATAAAAAATATTCCCAAAGCCTGTGCTTTCTAATTACGTTAAGGGCAGTTTTTTTGCCCATTTCGGTTAGCTTAAAACCTTTGTATTTTTCGTACTGAAGTAGCTTTTTAGCCTTCAACTTTTTAAGCATATCAGTAACCGATGCAGCTTTGGTTTGCATTTCGGCTGCCAAGGAATTTGTGTTTACCAACCCTTTTTTTTGTTGCAGATGGTATATCCATTTAATATGGTTTTCTTCGCTTATTGAAAAATTCATAATGTCTAAAAATAAATTTAGACAAATCTAAAAATATTTACTCGTATAAACAAGTAAATTAAAAAAGAGGTTTGTGGTAGAATGGATTTTCATCTAATCCGGTTAAATTCGTGTAAACAAAAAGTAAGAAATGCAAAAGGTAGGTTCAGGTTCTCCGTGGGAAGATGTAATAGGTTACAGCAGAGCTGTACGGGTTGGTAATATTATTGAAGTAGCGGGCACCACCGCTATGGATGGCGACATATTGGTGGGCAAAGGAGATATTTATGCTCAATCTGTTTTCATATTTAAAAAAATTGAAAAGGCCTTGCAGGCAACAGGAGCAACAATGCAAGATGTTGTACGAACCCGTATGTATGTAACGGATATTAGCTTGTGGGAACAGGCAGGCAAGGCACATGGCGAATTTTTTAAAGATATAAAGCCAGTAGCTACCATGGTAGAAGTAAGTAAATTAATTAGCCCCGATTTACTCATAGAAATTGAAATAACGGCAATAATTTCGTAATAAATGTTGATTATTTGTGTATTAATTACACAATCATTGAAAAGATAGCATTTTTACTGAAAATTCCATTTATATTGCGCCCTCAACAAAGAAAAATGAACAATGAGTTTTAGAGATTTTGCAGTGCCGTATGCTATTGATGCCAAATACACTAAAAAAGTAGCTTACTTTTCAATGGAATTTGCCGTGCACCAACCACTAAAAATTTATAGCGGAGGATTGGGGTATTTAAGTGGGTCGCATTTACGCAGTGCGTATAGTTTGCGCCAAAATTTAATAGGTATTGGTATTCTTTGGAAATATGGTTACTACGATCAGGCCCGAAATCAAGATCAAACATTACAGGTACAATGGAACGAAAAAATTTATAATTTTTTAGAAGATACAGGCATTAAATTTCAGGTAGATATTCATGGCCACCCGGTTTGGGTAAAAGCCTTTTATTTAAATCCGGAAACGTTTAAAAGTGCTCCGTTATTTTTATTAAGTACCGATTTGCCGGAAAACGATTATGTATCGCAAACAATTACACATCGTTTATACGAAGCAAATGTTGCCACCAAAGTAGCTCAACTTATTTTATTGGGTGTTCGCGGAGCAAAGTTGACTGATGAACTGAATTTTAATCCTGCATTATATCATTTAAATGAAGCGCATGCTGTAAGTTCTGCCTTTTATTTATACAACAAATTAGGTAGTGTTGATGCAGTTAAACAAAAATTGGTTTTTACTACACATACACCCGAAGAAGCAGGAAACGAAAAACATGATATTTTTCTTTGCGAAAAAATGAGTTATTTCTGTGGATTGAGTTTGGATGAAGTGCGAAAAATTACCGGCCTGGAAGGCGATTTGTTTAATCATTCACTTGCTGCACTTCGGTTTGCAAAACTGGCTAATGGGGTAAGCCAGTTACATGGAGAAGTTAGCAGGCAAATGTGGAAAAAATACGAAGGCATTTGTGAAATAAAAGCTATAACGAATGCTCAAAACTGGAACTATTGGGCCGATAAGCAATTGTATCATTACATGGAAAGTAAAAACGATATTTCGTTTGATGATAGAAAAACATATTTAAAGAAAAGAGCGTTTGAAATTGTTGCCGACCAAACAGGTAAGTTAATGAACAAAGATGTATTTACCATTGTATGGGCAAGGCGTTTTGCAGGCTACAAACGTGCCGATTTATTAACAAGAGATGAAGCACGTTTTGAAAAATTAGTTACCAATACAAAATATCCGGTACAAGTTATTTGGGCTGGCAAGCCATATCCGGTAGATTATCCGGCGATAAGTGAATTTAATAACTTGGTTCATCTAAGTAAAAAGTACGATAACGTTGCAGTATGTATTGGTTACGAGTTGGCATTAAGTAAACGATTAAAACAAGCCAGCGACCTGTGGTTAAATAACCCAAGAGTACCAAGAGAAGCCAGCGGCACAAGTGGAATGACAGCTGCAATGAATGGAGCCGTAAATTGCAGCACAAACGATGGCTGGATTTGCGAATTTATTAACCACGGCAACAACGGATTTGTAGTACCTCCAATTGATTATGAAAATATAAGTGTGCATGAGCAAGATGAATACGATATGAATAAGTTGTAAGAAATTTTAGAAAAACAAATTTTACAGCTTTATTACGAGAAACACGAAGTGTGGAAACAAATTGTAAAAAATGGTATGAGAGATGTTAGATATCAATTTGATAGTAACAGAATGGCAGATGAGTATTATGAAATTATGTATAAGTAATAATTGGATACGATTTTTATTTAAAAGGTGCTTTTTTTGCACCTTTTTCTTTTACCACCGGCATTGTTTTTTATACCAACCTTAATACATACTTTACCACTCCTCCCCAATTTATTTTAGCAAGAGTCTAAAACATACAATCTTTGTGTGGTAATTTATTTACAATGAAACGCTTAACTGCTTTTATAGCACTTTTTTTATGTGCTTTTATACTTTCTAATTTTAATACTTCTCCACCAGGTTTATTGGGCGGTGCTTTGAAGTAAATCTGCTATTAATTTACAACAAAACATAAGCAAAGTTTAGTAAAGCTTTGCAGTACAAGAGTGCGACGCCCATGCAGCTTAGTTCCTGTACAAAAGGCTAGCCCACAAAATACTATACCCAATTAATTAACAATTGATTTTGTTATAAAACATTTTTTTATTTTCATTAAACATAAAACCCTACAAACATGGAATCGCATGAATTAATCAAATGGGGATTGATTATTGGTATCCCTTTATTAGTATTTATTTTTTACAAATTTATTTTAAGAGTCTTTTTTGGGTTGGTAATAGTGCCCGAAGACAGAATTGGATTGGTTACTAAAAAGTTTGTGCTTTTTGGTAAGCAAGAGTTGCCCGAAGGTAGAATTATTGCTACCGAAGGCGAGGCAGGATTTCAAGCTCAAACTTTACCTCCGGGAGTTTACTTCTGGAAATGGATTTGGCAATACGAAATTACTTTTCAATCTTTTACCGTAATACCAACAGGGCAAATTGGTTTGGTATTGGCAAAAGATGGTATGGAGTTGGAAACAGGACGTATCCTTGCCCGTAAGGTAGAGAGCGACTCTTTTCAAGATGCAGAATCTTTTTTAAAAAGTGGTGGACGTAAAGGTCGTCAAACAGCCATTATCGCACCGGGTAGTTATCGTATCAACACATTTTTATTTAATGTAGAGTTAACAGAAATGGCTACCATACCGGATAATGCTGTAGGTATTGTAACAACCTTAGAAGGTAAACCACTTGGCGAAGGGCAAATTGCAGGCCGCATTATTGACGGACATAGTAAATTTCAGGATGTAGATATGTTTTTGGCCAACGATGGGTTTAAAGGCTTGCAGGAGCAAGTTATACTTGCAGGTTCATATTTCTTAAATCCCTGGTTTGCCAAATTAGAAATGGTAAAGATGACTGAAATACCCATTGGCCATGTAGGTGTTGTAATTAGCTATGTTGGCGAAGAAGGGGTGGATTTAAGTGGTGTTGAATTTAAACATGGTAACATAGTTAGTAAAGGGCAAAAAGGCGTTTGGGCCGAACCGTTAGGTCCGGGTAAATACCCAATTAACCCTTTTATTATGAAGGTAGAATTAGTGCCTACTACTAACCTTGTATTAAATTGGGCTAATGCCCGTAGCGAAAGCCATCAATTAGATAAAAATTTATCTACTATTACAGTTCGTAGTAAAGATGGTTTCCCTTTTAATTTAGATGTATCACAAATTATACATATACCTACAACCGAGGCACCAAAAGTAATTGCACGATTTGGTAATATGAATAATTTAGTAAGCCAGGTGCTGGAACCTACCATTGGAAACTACTTTCGTAACAGTGCACAAGACAGCGATGTAATTGCGTTTCTTGGAACTCGTAAAGAAAGGCAGGCATCTGCAAAAGAACATATCGGTGAAGTACTGGATCAATACAATGTGTTTGGTGTAGATACGCTGATAGGCGATATTGTGCCACCAGAAAGTTTGATGAAAACATTAACCGATCGTAAAATTGCTGAGGAGCAGAAAATAACATACGAAACAGAAAAGAAGGCACAGGAAACAAGGCAGAGTTTGGAAAAAGAAACGGCAATTGCCGAAATACAAAAAGAAATTGTAAAAGCTGATCAGGGTGTGTTAATTGCCGAAAGAGTTGCCGACGCATCTGTTAAAAAAGCTACGGGTGAAGCCAACAGTGTTCGTTTACAATCTACCGCCGAGGCAGACAGGTTGAAGCTTTTAGCAAATGGTGACGCCGAAAGAATTAGAGTATTGGCAAAAGCAAATGCCGAGCAAATTGAATTGTTGGCCAAAGCCGATGCGGAAAAAATATCTTTAACCGGTAATGCAGAGGCTGAGAAGATTTTGGCAATTGGTAAATCCAATGCCGAGTCGTATAAGTTATCTGTAGAAGCTATGGGAGGTAATAATTTTACACAACTAAAAGTGATGGAAAGCATTGCTAACCAGAATGTAAAAATTATGCCGGATGTATTGATCAATGGTGGAAATGATAATACCAATGGAGGTATAAGCGGATTGCTTGGCTTGCAATTGTTGGACAAATTGCTAAAAAGAAAGAAGAAGATAAGAAAAATTAAATTTGAAAATAGTGTATGGTTGCCAATTGTATACAATTGGCAACCTTTTTTTATTAAAGCAATAAATATTATTAGCAGCTTTCTCCGTTTCTTTGCCTTAAATAATTTTTAATGAACCAAATAATAGAAAAGGCCGAAATACGCTGGGCAGATATTGACCCTAACTTTCATGTATTGCATAGCAAGTATTACGACTATTGCGCTAATGCCAGAATGAATGTATTACAAAAAAACGGCGTTACAATGCAGGCTATTCAACAATATAACATTGGCCCAATTTTGTTAAGAGAAGAATGTGTATTTAAAAGAGAATTAAAGTTTGGCGACACAATCGAAATTAAAATTTTTCTAAAATCAACAGACGAAACGTTTACCCGTTGGAGTTTTGTAAATGAAATTTGGAAAAACGGCGATACATTGGCAGCCGTAATAACTGTTGATGGTGCCTGGATGGATACAATTAAAAGGAAGTTAGCCACACCACCGGATGCATTTAAAAAAGCATTTGATGCAATACCTAAAATTTAGTAATGCTTACTGCAACTGTTAAATTATATAAAAACGCTTTCAGGGGTTTAACCAGCAGAATTTGGCTGCTTAGTGCTGTAATGCTGGTAAACAGGGCAGGTACCATGGTATTGCCCTTTATGACGCTGTATTGTACACAAGCCCGTGGCTTTTCGTATAGCCAAGCTGGTTGGGCTGTAGGCTTTTATGGATTAGGCTCCTTAGCCGGAGCCTTTGTTGGAGGAAAACTTACCGATAAATTTGGTTTTTACTATATTCAATTTCTTTCGCTGTTTTGTGGTGGTATAATGTTTTTGGTTTTAGGGCAAATGCATAATTATACGGCATTTATAGTTTGTGTGTTTTGCTTAAGTATGGTAAATGAAGCATTCAGGCCGGCAAATGCAACTGCAATTTCGCATTACAGTACGGCACAAAACAGAACCCAATCTTTTCATTAATACGATTGGCCATCAACTTAGGATGGGGGGTTGGTGGCGGCTTGGGAGGCTTTATAGCCAGTAAAAATTATCAATCGTTGTGTTGGGTAGACGGAATAACAAATATAGTAGCTGCTATTTTATTGTTGATTATTTTACCTAAAGTATTTTTAGCTCAACAACAAAAAAAGGGGAAAGAAAAGCAAGTGTATGCTTCGCCATATAAAGACAAATCTTTTTTGTACTACATTTTTTTAAAACTTTTATTTGCAACCTGTTTTTTCAATTGTTTACAACTGTTCCTTTATTTCTTAAAGAAAAACTTTTTCTCAGCGAATCGTGGTACGGCTTTATAATGGCATTAAACGGGTTGCTAATTGCCTTTTTTGAAATGGTAGTTGTATTTAAGTTGGAAGGTAAAAAGCCATATCTGTATTTAATTGCATTGGGCACAGTATTAATGGCAGTGGCGTATTCATTTTTACAATTGGGTTACTTAAGCCCATACATTATATCTGTTGCTTTTGTTTTGCTAATGACTTTTTCGGAAATAATTGGAATGCCTTTTATGAATACATGGTATATAGCCCGAAGCTCTGAGCATAACAGAGGGCAATACGCTGCAATTTATACAATGGCGTGGAGTGCGGCACAGGTTATTGGCAGTACAACCGGTACTCAAATTGCACATACAATTGGGTTTTCTAACTTGTGGTGGGGTGTTTCAGGTATTTCTTTGGTGGCAGCTTTTGGGTATTACTGGTTGTATAGTTTGGAAAAAAATAAGGGTCGCAGTAATGCGACCCTAAAAATGTTGAGATGTTTGATATATATTATCCTACAACAGTTACATTAACTGCGTTCATTCCTTTTTTACCTTCTTGCAATTCAAATTCTACTTTGTCGCCTTCTTTAATGTCGCCATTTAAGCCGCTAACATGTACAAATGTTTCTTTGTTAGAATCATCATGCTTAATAAAACCGAATCCTTTTTCAGAATTGAAAAACTTTACGGTGCCTTGTTGTGTGTCCATTTTAATTGTATTGTATTTTTAATTAATGGCTGCAAAGATACAGTTTATTTATTGGTAAGACGAAATAATATGTTAAAGATGAAATATATGGTATATAATGTTGCACAATGCTTTGCATATGAACGTAATGCGATCCCAATAGTTATTGGAACGAACGCCAATAAAGATTTTTATGTACAAATTACTGTACATAAAAATAGAGCCCATCACTAAAGTTGGGCTCTATTAATACAAGTAATTGATTTATTATGCTTCTTGGTGCATGTAACTTTCAATTGGTTCAAAGTGCAAATAAGGTTTCTATCGCCATGAGTATTGTTAACCCTGCTTACACTTGGCCAAAACTTATTTAGCGAAACATATGGTAATGGATATGCAGCTTGCTCTCTGGTGTAACTATGTTTCCATTCGGTAGCACATACAACATGCTGTGTATGTGGAGCATTTTTTAAAGGGTTATCAAGTTTATCAGCCTTGCCGTCTTCAATTAATTTTATTTCGTTACGTATTGACAGTAATGCATCGCAAAAACGATCAAGCTCATTCTTGTCTTCACTTTCGGTTGGTTCAATCATTATTGTGCCTGCTACAGGAAAGCTTAAGGTAGGTGCATGAAAATTAAAATCCATTAATCGTTTAGCTACATCTTCTGCTTCTATACCGGCACTTTGTTTAAACGGACGTAAATCAACAATAAACTCGTGAGCACAAGTGCCGTTTTTACCACTGTATAAAATTTTGTAATCATTTTGCAGCCTTGCCTTCATGTAGTTGGCGTTTAAAATTGCATACTCCGTACTCTTTTTTAACCCATTTGCGCCTAACATTTTAATATATGCGTAACTTATTAACAAAATGCTTGCACTACCATAAGGTGCTGCACTTACGCTGGTACCATTGCCCGGTATATAGGAGCAAGTTTTTCATTAACACAAATTGGACCCATGCCAGGGCCGCCACCGCCGTGTGGTATGGCAAATGTTTTATGTAAGTTTAAATGGCAAACATCTGCCCCAATATTTCCTGGGCTAGTTAATCCAACTTGCGCATTCATATTTGCGCCGTCCATATAAACCAAACCACCATTATCGTGTATAAGCTGGCAAATTTCTTTTATGCTTTCTTCAAACACACCATGTACTTGGGTATGTAACCATAAGACCTGCAAGATTACTAGCATGTTTTCAGCATTTAATTTTAAGTCGGCAACGTCAATATTACCGGCATCATCGCACTTGGTAACTACTACTTTAAAGCCCGCCATTACTGCACTTGCAGGGTTTGTACCATGGGCCGATATTGGGATTAAAATAATATTTCGGTGTGCTTCTTTTCTGGCTGCATGATAACCTCTGATAGCTAACAGTCCGGCATACTCGCCCTGGGCACCACTATTGGGTTGTAAGGATGTGGCAGTAAAACCGGTAATGGTGCTTAACCAATGTTGCAGTTCGGTAATTATTTGCTGATAACCTTGCCATTGATTAGCAGGTGCAAAAGGATGGATATTACTAAACTCGGGCCAACTAACCGGTATAAGTTGTGTAGCTGCATTTAATTTCATTGTGCAACTGCCAAGGCTTATCATAGATGTGTTTAAACTTAAATCTTTATTTTCTAACGATTTTATGTAACGCATCATCTGGCTCTCGGTTCTATAACTATTAAAAACAGGGTGCGTTAAAAAGTCAGATGTTCGGGTAAGCGATGTTGGTATATTGGTAAGTGTATCTTCAAAATTAATTTCAAAAGCCACCGGATCGGTATCGTTTTCAAAACTATTTATCAGGTCAAACAAATCTTTTGGCGTTGTTGTTTCATCCAGCGAAATAGTAATTAAACCATCTTCAGTATAAAAGAAATTTATTTGCTGGTGCTCTGCCTTTTCTTTTATTGCTGAAAGATTATTGGTTTTTACTGTAATTGTATCAAAAAAAGTTTTGTTTACCACTTCAAAGCCTCTTTCTTCTAAAGCCTCTGCAAGTGTTTGTGTAAGCAAAGCAATTCTTTTAGCAATATTTTTAATTCCACCTGCTCCATAATATACTGCATACATTGCTGCCATATTGGCCAGTAATGCCTGTGCTGTACAAATATTTGATGTAGCTTTTTCTCTGCGTATATGTTGCTCTCTTGTTTGCAACGCCATCCGTAAACAACGATTACCTTTTGCGTCAACACTTACACCAATTATTCTGCCCGGAATATTTCTTTTAAATTCATCTTTAGTAGCAAAAAATGCTGCATGTGGGCCACCAAAACCCATGGGTACGCCAAAGCGTTGAGCACTGCCTATGGCAACATCTGCACCCAGTTCTCCCGGCGGCGTTAGCAGAGCAAGCGCTAATAAATCGGTAGCCATTACAACCTGTGCATTTACGGCATGAGCCGCATTAATAAATATTTTGTAATCTTCTACACTGCCAATACTGTCAGGGTATTGTACTAATGCACCAAAATAGCTTTCGTCTAAAATTACCGTTTTGTAATTACCAAATACCAACTCAATGTTAATGGGAGTGGCTCTGGTTTTTAAAACCGCTTTGGTTTGTGTAAAAGTATTTTCATCTACAAAAAACTTAGGTGCGGTAATATGGTCGGTATCTTTATTTTTAAAATTAAATAGCATTGCCATTGCCTCTGCAGCAGCAGTACCTTCATCCAATAAGCTTGCATTGGCAATGGGTAAGCCTGTTAAATCACTAACCATCGTTTGAAAGTTTAATAAACTTTCCAATCTTCCTTGTGCAATTTCGGCCTGATATGGCGTGTATTGGGTGTACCATCCCGGGTTTTCAAAAATATTGCGTAAAATAACACTTGGTAAAATAGTGTTGTAATAGCCCTGACCAATATATGATTTAAACACTTTGTTAAGCGACGCTGCTTTTTTCAGCTCCGTTAAATATTCAAACTCACTTACCGGGCCATCGGTAGCCAAAGGCTTTTGTAAGCGTATGCTGTTAGGCACTGTTTTTTCAATTAACTCATCTAGCGATGCTACGCCAATGGCTTTTAGCATTGCCTTTGTTTCAACTTCATTTGGCCCAATGTGTCTTGCTGCAAATTCGTTTTGTTGTTGTTCAAAAATGTTCATAAACCGTAGATGATTTTTTTGTACCGGGCACTATACCGTTCTTCAACTTCATTGGCGTCGCACTCTTGTACATTTTTATGTTTATTCGGCTTTAATTAAAGCAAAAATTTTCGCAGCAAAGTTACAACAACGCAACAAGATTTTTACCCTTTATATTTTGTACTTTTGGCTTGTGGAAAACTGTATAACAATTATTAAATATGGTAAACGAGTTGTTGCATAACTGGCAAAAAAAATCGGCCGAAAAGCAAAAAGCATATAAGCAATTTTTGCAAAAAGCAGATAAAAAGAAAGTGCTGAAAGTTTTGCCCAAACTGCACGAAGAAGCATTTAGCCATATTAATTGCATGGATTGTGCTGCCTGTTGCAAAAATTATTCGCCACGGTTTAAAGCACCAGATATTAAGCGAATAGCCAAGTACCTCAAAATGAAAGAAACCGCTTTTATTGAAGAATATTTAAATTTAGATACTGATGGCGACTATGTTGTAAAAACACATCCTTGCCCTTTTTGGGCCAGGATAATTTTGCAGTATTTACGAAGTGCGTCCAACAGATTGTCAGCGATTTCCTTATACAGATGAAGATGTGTTGATTAAAAGGCCACAGCTTACACAAAAAAACTCAACATTTTGCCCTGCCGTTTATTTTGTGCTGGAAAAGTTGATAGAAAAGTAGTTGAACTTATTTAGTTGTTAACTCAATAAATGCAGCTGTCAACGATCTTTCTATTCCTTCGCCCTTCCATTCCTCCGCTCCCGGAATGGTTGTGGCTTTTAAAATTTCTTCCTTCGTTTTTCCGGCAGCAATTTCGGCTTGTGTAAACTCTAAAACTTTTTGCAGGTAGTTGGCAAAGGCTTTTATATCGGCTTTTGTTACAACCACATCATATCCATTACCTGCATGGCCACAAACAAATTTCGTGTTATCATTAAATAGTACTTGAGTTTTTTCTAAAATAATTATCCAATTTTTAATATTGGCACCAGCAGTTTTATCAATATACGGATGTCGGCGATTAAAAACCAAATCTCCCATGTGTACAATATTTTCGTGTTGCAAGTGTACAATACTATCGCCATTGGTATGGCCGGCCCCAAAATAGTATAGGTGAATTTTTTCTTTCCCAATTTTTTTGCTCCATTTTTTCGAGTATGTGGTGTTTGGGTAAAGTTGTTTGTCTTCCGATTTATTTTTAATTGCAACAGTTTGTTGATTAATTTTAGAGTTTTCGTGTGCCACAATTGTATCCAACAAATCTTTAAAAGCAATATTTCCGGATGTATGGTCGCCGTGGTGGTGTGTATTTACCAAAAGCTTAAATGGCTTTTGCGATTTCTTATTTAATTCGGCAATTAAATGTGCAGCAGCATCTGCAAATTGTGTATCTATCACCACAATTCCTTTTTTAGATAAATGAAAAAGTATTGTGCCTCCTTTTTCGGTAAATATACCTGTGCTATCGGTAAGCATGGTTACCTTCCACGGATCTATTTTTAAAGCGGCAAATATTTTTTGCTGAGCAATAGTTAAAGCGGCAAAAGTAAATACACTGGTTTGTATAAATGAGCGGCGGTTCATAAAAAAAGTTTAGTAACGTAATTTACTAAACTTTATGTAACTAAAACTATATGTGCAGATGAGTCGAGTAATTATTTTATGCCTTTGATAAATCCAATCATTTCTTTTACAAATGTTGCATTTAGTGGCAGTTCAGGCTTATTATATATTGCAAAATTTTTAGTTTGATCTACAGTATCGCAATCCTTTAACGGATGATTCATGTTTTGAATAATAACTTTTTTTGAAGATGGTTTTGCTGCGGCTAAAAGCTCAGCATCTTTTACAGAAACTTGTATATCTGTTGAGCCTTGTATAATTAATACAGGCATGTTTAGTGCCTTTATTTCTGTTTGTGGGTTATACTTAAACCACGATATTAAATAGGGTTGTACACTTGGGCGAAATAAAACATACAACGATTTAGGTACATTGTGCAGTGTATCTCCATTTTTTAGTGTATCTATCATTGCATATAACATGGTTTTCATTTCCTGAGGCTGAGAAGCTAATTGCTCTTTTAGTTTTTCGTTAGTTGGTGTGGCCGGACCGGCAATAGATATATAACCTTTTACTTTTTTATTGTTTTTACATGCAATCATTCCCAATAAAGAACCTTCGCTGTGGCCGGCAACAATAATTTTAGAAAATCGGTTATCCTTGGCCAACATAGCTAACCATCCTTTAATATCTTTGGCATAATCATCAAATATTAAATCTTTTTCTTTAAAATCTTTAGTTAAAGATTTACCAACTCCTCTTTTATCAAAACGTACAGATGCAATGCCACTTTTTCGCAATGTATCTGCCAAATATTTAAAAGCATCCGATTTCATGTTGGGTTGGTTACAATCTCTATCTGTAGCACCAGAGCCGGAAATAATCAGCACAATCGGAATCCTTTTTTTTTGATCGGGCATAGTTAGTGTGCCTTGTATATCGGCTGTTGGTGTTTTTAAAACTATGGGTTCTTCTTGTGCATAAATCTCAGACGCAAAAAAATGAGTAAGTAGTAGGGATAGAAATAGCTTGCCGATATTTTTCATGTATTGTATTTTTTGTGCAAATATAATAATTAAAAATGCCCTTCAATTTTGAAAGACATTTTTATGTGCCGTATTGCTACGGCGTTAAATTACCATTTACGGTTGATTTATTCTTCAATTTTGTCCTTTGCAACAACCACCACCATTTGTTTCTGCTTTAATTATTGCTTTAAATGCCGCTTTACTTAAAATAATTGGCTCATAATTTATGCCTTGCATTTTTAAATTTCGTACAAATGCCCTAAGATGATTTTTTGATGCCATTTTTAAATAATTATAACTGGCAATTATATCCTTATTATTAGTTTGAGCTATTCGTATATCTAAATCTGAAATATCTAATTCTTCTATTTTGGCACCTGCTTTTAAAGCTTCTATTAATGACAAACTTCCCGTAGTAACAAGCTCGGAATAATATTTTTGTAATAAGATATTTGTAAATACTCCATGTTTGTTGTTGTTTGCTTCAACCGGATCTTGTAAATTGTAAGTTGTTATTAATAATTTCATTTCATCCATATGTACTTGTTCGCTTTTACGAATATTGTTAAACGGGTTTACATCCCATTTGACATATAGTGAATCGTAAACATCTCTGGCAAGTTTTTCTTCTTCTCTCATATAAAGGATTGCATTTTTTTCATCACTACTTAGGTTATTGGTTTGTTGTGCAAAACCTGTAATAACAAGTAAGGTTGTTGCCAAATAAATGAGTATCTTTTTCATGATATTTTATTTTTTAAATTAAAATCCTGTTTCCATCGGGCTGTTAATAATTGCATCAAACTCTGTTTGTGTTATATATTGAGGTATATAACTGCCCCCTGAGTTCAAAATATTTTTGTAAAATGATCTTAAATGATTTCGACTTCCTTTTGTTAGGTTGTCATATACCAAACGGAAATCTTGGTTATCGATAGTAAGTAAAGCAATTTGTAAATCATTAATATCCAGGTCTTCAATTGTGGCTCCAACTTTAAATGCTTCAAGCATACTTACATTGCCCTGATTTACTAACTGTATGTAAAGTGTTTGAAAAGCCGGATTGGTAAATACACCAACAGCATTTGTGCCAACCGGATCGGGTAAGTTATATTTTTTAAGTAACATTAATATCGCATCCATGTGTGTTTGTTCACTTGTAGAAATGTTGTTAAAAATATTTGAACCCCATTTGTTATATAACGTAATGTAAACGTCTCTTGCCAATTTTTCTTCCTCCCTCATTTGTGTAAGTGTATTTAATTCTGTTAAATTTAACGGTTCCGTAGGCAGAGCAGAAATTTGTGTTTGTAATGCAACGATGTTAATATTGCCATTGTTATTATTGCTTTTGTCGTTTGCAGAATTATCATTTTTATCGCATGATGGTAGTGCAAGGGAAGATGCAGTAATCAGTAATACGAAAAGCACATTTTTTATTATATTTTTCATGATTGTATATTTAAAAATGATTAAATGTTGTTAATTTATTTTCCATCCATTTCCTTGCTGCATATTTGCTCTTATATTTCTTCCTTCATTTTTAAATAAAGGAAGAAAGGCTTTTTCAATTCGCTTATTTGCTGCATAGTGCAAATCTTTTTAGCCTTAAATAAAACATACCCGTTTTGTATTTTAGCTGGCTGTGCAATTCTCCAATTTGAGCAGACATTGCATGTAATACAATTGTATCCGGCGCTGTTTTTTGTAATTCAATAAACATTTTTTCTTTTACAGAATCTATCCTGTATGTTAAATCCATCGCATTTGGCCTAAACGCCTGGTTTATGTTTCGGAAACTATCCATTTGCTGTTGATTAAAGCCAAGTGTTTGCCTGAAAAAACGCCCATTCAACATATTGGTGCCATAACCTGTATTTATTGCAATTGTATTATCGATGTTTTTATTTTGCATTTTATAATTATGAAATAAAATAGTACTTATTGTAGCTATGTTAAGCAGCACCAGTATTACTACTAACCATTTTAATATTTGTGTTTTTTGCATCATAACTAAAAATTATTCATTTTCTGTTTGGGCGTAAAAATTAAAATTCTCCATTGTAGCGTCATTTAATAATACAACATCAGGCGTTTTGATGTTGTTATTATAAAGGTTGCCGGCCGCAATACCAGTGAGTATAGTAACTGTGAAACCAATTATAATAGCTGCAATTTTCCAAACTGCCGAAAACCGGTTGTTTTTTGTGTAATTTTTGCTTTCAATTGCAGCTATAATCCGGGTTGATAAAAATGGATTGGAAATTATATTTCGTTCGCCCTGTATAACGGCATCAATTAAGTGATTAATATCTTTATTGGTTTTCATTAATTTTTGTGTGTTGTTAATGATTAGACATGTAATGGATTAAAAAACCTATGGCCAATCCAATTTTTTTTCTAGTATTTTTTTGAGATTTGTTTTTGCTCTAATTAGAAGTTGCTCAACTGCACCTTCACTTAGCTCCATAATAAGGGCTATCTTTTTGTTTGGTAACTCTTCATACTTGGCAAGAATAAATGTAAGTCGCTGTTTTTGAGACAAGCTATCGATAGCCTGTTTAATTATGCCCAAATCAGATTTTTCTGAAATTATTGCATCGGCTGGCTTTTCTTTTGAGGCTAACTGCAATATATCTTGCAGTCCTGTCACAAAGTTCCTGCTTTTTCTTGCGTAAATAGTTAAGGCTTGTGTTTATTGTAATGCGGTAAAGCCAGGTTGAAAATGCCGACGTTCCTTTAAGATTGTAGTGATTGATAAATTTTATGAAAACATCCTGCGTAATTTCTTCTGCATCTTCTTTGCAATGTACAAACCCCATAGCCGTACGGAACACATTTGCCTGATATTGTTTTATCAATATTTCATATGCATGTATATTACCCTTTATGATACTATGTATTAAGTCATCTTCGTGCATTATTTATATTACGGTCGACTATATTTGACACTTTTTTGTTTAATAATCCTATGGCTGTAAAAAAATAGTGCTTCGTTATTTTAAATAGCCACAAACAAAAGCAGCAAGCACAGTTTAATATGAATGAAGTGTGTGTGTTATTAAAATACAAAGACAATTTGTAATCTATTAATTTTATTCTTGCGTTTTAATTTTGTAAAACGAAAGACCCAGCCATAGCACAGAAACTGTCATTGCAATAGCTCCAACTAAAACTAAAAAAGGAGGTAACCCTAAATATACTTCCGATAGAATGCCTATAGGCATTAGTATCCCAAATAAAGCCAGTATTGAAATGGCTTTAATGTTGTTAAGCTTGTTTTTAAAATGAAGCAGTAAAAAGCCAATAAGTATATTTAGCAATGCAAAAAGGTTGCCGTGAACGTGTGCCAGCCTTGCTTCAAAATGTTTTCCGGTGCTGTAGGCATTAGCCCATTCTGTTTTGTTTGGAGCAAAATCTCTTAAATAAATTAAGAGAAAACCATAAACCATAAAGCCCCCCATAACTAAAAGCCCGACAGCAATATTGTCTTTTCCGTTCATAATAATTGCTTTAATGATTGTGTATAAAAAAATACATTTACAAACTTAGACAATCGGTCTTCGGCAAAATGTAATCTCTGTCACACAAGCATGTGATTTTAATTTTGGTTAGATATTTCATCGCTAAGAGGTTATTAATAGTGTAGATAATGCAATTAATAACAATATGAGTTACTGATTATTTTTTGATAATAGTTTTTTAGTACTTTACCTTCCTTAAATTGGGGAATTTAAACCAACTAACGGCTACCACAACAACTGACATTGCACCACCAAAAATTATTGCTGGCAGTGTACCCATCCATTTTGAGGTAAGGCCGCTTTCAAATTGCCCCAATTCGTTGCTGGAGTTTATAAATATCATGTTTATGGCGGCAACTCTGCCTCGTAACTCATCGGGTGTTTGCAGTTGTGCAATGGTGCCACGTACTACAACGCTTATACCATCAAAAAAGCCAGCCGCTGCCAGTGCCAAAAAAGATAACCAATACACATTGGCAAAACCAAAAACAATAATGCAACTGCCAAAGCCGGCAACAGCCAGCATCATTTTAAGGCCTTGTTGTTTTTTTAGTGGAAACTTCAATAAAATAATAATGCTTACAAGGCTTCCCAAATCCATGGCAGCATTTAAAAAACCGTAACCAATTGGGCCTGTGTGTAAAATTTTTTCGGCAACTTCGGTATAAATGCAACTGCACCACCAAAGAGTACAGCAAATAAATCTAACGATATTACCCCCAATAAATTTTTATTGTTAAATACATAACTAAAACCTTGCTGTATTGATTTTAGCACAGGCTCTTTTACATTACTAATAACCGGTGGCTTAGGTTTTAATTGCAATGCAAATAAACCAGCCAGCAAGATTAATACTGCAGTTGCAAAATAAGCATTGGAAATGCCAAGTGCTGCAATTAGCAAACCACCGGCTGCATGGCCACTTATAGATGAAACCAACCATGTACTTGAGTTGAATGAAATAGCTTTGGGTAAACTTTGTTTATTTACAATTGCCGGTAACATACTATTTGCCGATGGACCAGCAAATGAACGAATAATGCCTGTACAAAAAACAACCAACAGTATTAAAACAACTTTGGTATTATTTTCCAAAGCAAGTTGCGGTAAACTAATAATAGCTAATGTAATACCACACAATAAGTAAAACATATAGGCCCAAACCAAAATATTTTTTTTGTTGTGCCTGTCAATATAATGACCGGAGTAAAATGCGGCTATAACAGCAGGTACAAATTCAGATAAACCGGCAACGCCAACCATATATGTATTGGATAAATGAAATACCTGATAAATTACAATTGTAGTTATCATTCGCATACCTAGTACAAAAAATAATCTTGCAGATATAAAATGCCAGAACTCTTTTGTTAATAAAGTATTGCCCATTCAATTTAGTTAGGGAAGCGTTAGGTAATGCTGGCCATCTTCATATTCTTTATCCAGTGCATCTATAATAACTTTTAAATGATCATCATTGCTTAAAAAATCTGCATTGCCGGCATCTACAAAAAGTGTTTTAATGTTGTGCTGTTTAATATATTGGGTGTACGTTTCCTGCAAATTAAACAAGTAATCGTTTGGTATGCTTTGTTCGTACTCTCTGTTACGTTTTTTTATATTTTCCTGTAATTTATTTACGGGCGTATGCAGGTAAATTAAAATATCGGGTTGTACAATTTGCGGATTTATAATGTCAAATAATTTTTGATACAACCTGAACTCTTCATCGGGTAAATTTACTTTGGCAAAAAGCAGGCATTTTGTAAATAAATAATCGGATATGGTAATGTTTTGAAACATATCTTTTGTTTGCAGTAAATCTTTTAACTGCTTATACCTTTCGGCCATAAAAAACAACTCAAGTGGAAAAGCATATTGGCCCGGGTTTTCGTAAAACTTGGGCAAAAAAGGGTTATCGGCAAATTCTTCTAAAATTAACCTTGCGTTGTAGTGTTTGCTTAACAAATGGGTAAGGGTAGTTTTGCCGGCGCCAATATTCCCTTCTATTGTAACAAAATTATATTTCATACCTATAGTGCAAAATAAAGGCAAACCCTTTTTGCAACTGCTAAAACTTTTTCACATCTAATTTATCTGTGCATAACTGTAGTAATTGATGTATTGTTTTTTTTAGTATTGGATGTTTAAAATTTGGAGATAATTCATTTAAAGGGGTGAGAACAAAACGTCGTTGTTGCAATAGGGGGTGCGGTACAAGTAGGTCAGGCTCAGCAACAATATCTTTATTAAAAAAAAGAATATCAATATCAATAATACGTGGAGCATTTTTTTTGGTACGGACTCTGCCCATTTTTTCTTCTATTTTAAGAATGGTTTGCATTGTTTTTTGAGCAGATAAGTTGGAATTGATAATTATTACTTGGTTTAAAAAATTGGGTTGATTAGGGTTTCCCCAGGCGGCTGTTTCGTAAATTGAACTTTCTCTAACAATATTGCCAATTTGCTTTATAAGTAAAGATTTTGCCTTGGTTAGTTGCTTTACGGGGTTATTCATATTACTTCCGAGTAAAAAATATACTTTATTCATTTTATAAATAATAATTAGTGTAATAAACTTGAAATGTGTTATTCAAATTTTTTAAAATGATGTTTAACCAATAGCTTTACGCTTTAAAAAAATAGTAATGCACAAATATAGTCAAGCTAAAGCGATGATTGCTATTACAAAGGCAAGTTTAAAAGCAATGCTACGCAGCCCATCGTCCATTATATTTAGTGTGCTGTTTCCATTTATTTTTATTTTGATTTTTGGCTTTATAGGCGATGGAGGTGGCGTGCCTGTATATAAATTGGCTGTAGATAAAAACTGCGATACTGCCAATGCATTCTTTGATTCCATAAAATTAAGTAACAGATTTAAAATAGTTGCTTTTACAGATACTACAGAGCTTAGAACGAATTTGGTAAAAGGTAAAATAGCAGGAATATTAACGATTACAAAAATGAATACCGATACGCCTTTATACACTTACTCCTTAAGAAGTACAACTGCCAGCGGCGACAAATGGCCACAGGTGTTATCTATTTTAGCTTCTATAAACAATAAAATTAGTAACAGCGTTTATAAAAACAGGCCTAGTTACGCATTGCAAAACCAACCCGAGATAGAATCGTTAAGGGAGTACAAAACCATAGATTTTATTTTGCCGGGGCAATTGGGCTTTTCGTTACTTAGTTCAGGCGTATTTGGTGTGGCATTTATGTTTTTTGGGTTAAGAAATACATTGGTTTTAAAGCGTTTTTTTGCTACACCAATTAGCCGTACACATATTATTTTAGGAGAAGGTTTGGCAAGGGTAATTTTTCAAATGCTTACGGCTATTGTAATTATTTTAGTTGGCAAGTTTTTATTTGGGTTTACTTTAGTTAATGGTGTACAAACTCTTTTTGAAATGCTTTTTTTAAGTTTTATAGGCTTGCTATTGTTTATGGGCTTTGGTTTTATTGTAAGCGGCCTTGCTAAAACAGATAGCACCATACCTCCTTTTGCTAATTTAATTACTATGCCTCAATTTTTAATGGGCGGAACATTTTTTTCTATAGAAGCTTTTCCTAAATGGCTACAGCCAATATCTAAAGCGATGCCTTTAACACATTTAAATAATGCTATGAGAGCAGTTGCCTTTGAAGGACAAAGCCTTTGGGATACTAAAGGAGAAATAGGATATATCTTATTATGGGGCGTTATTGTATATTTTATTGCAATAAAAGTGTTTAAATGGGAGTAAAAAAATAGGTATGCGTTATATAAAATTTTTTCTATTAAACCTGATTGTATTTGGAAGTTTATTTTTTGTTATCTCTTTATTGCTTCCGTCAACAGTTGGGGTGTCAAAATCAATATCTGTAAATGCAGATAAAACTATTGTTGCAAAGCAAATTAGTGATATAACAAATTGGCAAAAATGGAATAGTTATTCATCCGTTTCAAATAATATAAAAATTAGTACAGACAGTTTAGTGAAAGTGCATCATCCGTCTGATAGGTTTGGAAATTTAACTTCGTTATTTGTTATTCAGGGCAATGGTGCTGTAAATGTTAGTTGGGCTTTACAGCAAAAACTACGTTGGTATTATCCATGGGGAAAATTTGCTGCAATGGTTACAGAAAAATCGTGGATAGAAGGCATGGATTCATCATTAACCAAGCTAAAACAACTTTGTGAAGCTAATCAGGGAAACTGATTTTTCCCATTGATATGGCAGGCATTCCGTCAATACCTTTTTGCAAATAATTTCCATCTCCACATACACATTCATTTGCCAAAATTGCAAACAAACAAGCTTCTTTTGCATCCGGATTAATATGTAAACCGGCAATATCTTCAAATTCAAAATTGCTTAATGCCTCTTTTAAATGCTGCATCAGCAAAGGGTTATGTAAGCCACCACCACTCACAAAAATTTTATATTTATTATTAATGTTTGTTGCTTTTTGCAATGCACTTATTATACTATCTGCCGAAAATTTATTGAGTGTAGTCATTGTATCTTCTACGCTAATATTGTGTGTAGCAGATTTTTCTTTTGCCTTTTGCAAATAATTAAGGTTAAATAGCTCTGGTCCTGTTGTTTTAGGGAAAGTTTTTTCAAAAAATCATTTTGTTTTAATACAGCCAACAATGCTTCGTTAACGTTGCCTTTTTTTGCAAGTTCTGCATCTTTATCAAAATACTTTTCGGTAAAATGTTGTTGCATAAAAGCATCCATTAGTGTATTGCCCGGACCTGTATCGGTACTAAAAATTTCTGCACTATTCATGTTGCCGGGCAAGTAGGTAAAATTGGCAATGCCGCCAATATTTAATAAAATCCTGTCTTCTCCTTGTTTGCCAAAAATTAAATAATCGCCATAAACGGCTAGTGGCGCACCTTCGCCGCCGGCAGCAATATGTTTTTGCCTGAAATCACTAACTGTGATAATTTCTGTTGCTACTGCTAAATGATCTCCATCTCCAATTTGTAAAGTAGCATTACCAAATTTATTTTGTTGATGCAAACTTTTTGGTGCATGATAAATGGTTTGCCCGTGGCTGGCAATTAAGTCAATATCTCCTTTCGATAAATTCCATTTTGTAAGTAATGCGTTTATAATAGCAGCATGTTGTGTGGCAATCCATGGATTTAGTAAAGTAAGTTTTCTAAATCAATATTGTTTTTACTGAAAACTGTTTTTATTTCTTCTTTTATTTCGTTGCTGAAGCTAACGGTTTCAAAATTTAATATTTCTACTTTGGTTTGCAAACCGCTACCGCTAACATTGCACAATGCCACATCTAAACCATCTAAAGATGTGCCGCTCATTAAACCAATAATTTTACGGCTTGGTTTATTGCATAGATTGTAAAGTGCTTCAATATTTTTCTTCATTTTTTAATTACTTTAGGAAAGACAAGTTTCTTTTTATTCCGCTAAATTTCGCCCTTTTAATGGGAGAGTGGCTAAATATTTTTTTGAATGCTTCCTCAGTCAATTCTTCCCAATCGGTTGTTGTAAAATTTAAAATTTCCGGAATGGGGTTAAATACTTCTTCTTTTGTTGAAGTAGCAAATCTATTCCACGGGCACACATCCTGACATACATCGCATCCAAACATCCAGTTATCAAATTTACCTTTCACTTTATCAGGAATTAATGCATCTTTTAATTCAATAGTATAATAAGAAATACATTTACTGCCATCAATTACCTTGTTGGGCAATATGGCTTCTGTTGGGCAACTGTCTATACATTTTGTACAGGTGCCACAATAATCTTTGCTATCGGATTATCGTAATTTAAATCTATATCAACAATTAAGGTAGCAATAAAAAAATATGAGCCGCTTTGTTTGTTAATTAAATTTCCATTTTTTCCAATCCAGCCTAAGCCACTCTTTTGTGCCCAGCTTCTTTCCAAAATAGGAGCGCTATCTACAAAACCTCTGCCGTTTATATCGCCTATATTTTCTTTGAGTAATTTAATAAACTCGTTCAGTTTATTTCTTATCACATCGTGGTAATCGGTTGCATAAGCGTACTTTGATATTTTAGGAGCATTTAAATTTTGTGTTTTATCCGGAAAGTAATTTAGCAATAAAGTAATTACCGATTTTGCATTGGGTACAAGTTTAGTTGGATCTATCCTAAGGTCAAAATAATTTTCCATGTATTGCATATTGCCATGCATTCCTTTGCTTAGCCAGGTTTCTAAACGCTTTGCATCATCTGTAAGTAATTGTGCTCTTGCTATGCCACAAAAATTAAAGCCTAACTGGTGTGCAGTAGTTTTAATAAAATGAGTATACCTTTCTTGATTAACCAAGTTAATTGTCTTCTAAATGTAAACGATGAAAAAAGCGATGTATTACTGGCGAAAGTACAATGCCTATTGTGCTTATAAACGAAATGCCACTAAATAATGCATAGGCTGAAGCAAATACTTTTGCTGTTTTGGTTAAAATAATTTGGCTATCAATCATTGGCCCCATGCCACTTAAAATCATTGACGCATTTAGTAAGCTGTCATACCAATCAAACTCGGGTACAGTTAATTTATAACCCACTACACCTATGCCAAGGCTTATGAAAAGAATGATTGTGCCAAACAATAAATTTTTGCCAATTCTTTTGAAATAAACTTCTTTAGAAGCAAGCCCTTGTTTTTTATGTTCAAACATAAATTTATTATTTGCATAAAAGTACAAAAGCTCCTAAACATTGCAGGAGCTTTTTATACTAACGAATATTTATTTTAGTTATACTGTACTACAGTTATAATTTTACAAATTTGCTTGCTATGTTTAAGTTTGAAGATATTATTTGTATATAGTACGAGCCACTTGATAGAGTGGTTATTTGCGGTAAGCTAACATTGTTGCTTCCTTTTTGAATTTGTATTTTTTCAAAAACTACCATTTTGCCACTTACGTCTGTTATTTTCAGTACACCATCTATTTTGTTATTGCTGGTAAATGATATAGCAATATCTCCCTTAGTGGGATTAGGATACAAAGAAATTGTTTCGTTGGAATTACTTAAGTTTAGCCTTACAATAGGAGAGTAAGTGTACTTGCCATTTTGGTCAACAATTTTTAGGCGATAGTAAACTTTGGTATTGTTAAAGGAAACAAGATTGTCTGCTTGTGTATAATCTACAAAAGATGTTGTACTGCCTTTTACTGCTATGGTATTAATTTTTTTAAAAGTAACACCATCGTCGCTTCGCTCTAATTCGTAATTACTAATATTTGTTTCATTTTCTAAAGTCCATTTTAATAAAGCTGTTTGGTTGTTATAGCTACCTGTAAAAGAAAGTAATTTTATGGGTAAAACAAAACCGCATAAATTGCTGTTTAAAACAACATCTTTAGTGCGATTAAGACAACCTGCTAAAGATACATAGCACCTATATGTACCATTGTTTACCGCAGTATATGGGTCGGCAAAAGTAAGTGTGTTTTGTGTACTTAATGTAGTAGCCAAATCGGGTAACTTAACCCAGCGGTAGGTAAAGTTGCCTGCATAAGGCGATATGGAAACCGTGTAATTAACCTGCCCCAGACATGGGCTAAATCCGGTTTGCAATAGAGGTTGCCCAAGTGGTTGTAAGCTACCTTGTGTTGTAACTTTATTGCCGCAATTGTCCACGCTTCTGTATGTATATAAAGTGAATGGTGGATCAGAAGCCAATGGTAAATCCCATTGATAAGTATTACTTGGGTTATTTACAGAAGATACTGTCCATATCTCTGTTGCTCCGGTTCCTATTAAACTAGATTTTATTATTTCGTACGTAAACGGAGCAGATCCATTTACTTGTACAATTGCCTTGCCGGTTGTAAGTTGATTTCCGTTTACATCTTCGCAGGTAGTAATTGTTTTTCGTACAATACTTTGCGCTGCACCGGTGCTAAGCATGGCTACTGTTATTGAGTCGGTAATTAACTTGTTTGGACAATCTGTTGAGCTACTGGGCACAGTAAATTTAACTTTATAATTTCCTTGCACAACATCTTGAAAAATACCGGTAGTATTTGTTGCTATTACGGTATTGGGCGATAAAAGATTGTATAAAAAATAATTAACTGTTTCGTTTCCGGAAAAATTGGAGATTGCTGTAATGGTACCTTTGTTTTGCCCACAAAGTGCATTAGTTGTAGCGGTAAGATTCCAATTTAAAATGGGCTGCCCCCAATGATCTAATGGTACCGTAAATAGTAGAGAATCTTTTTCATTACATGTATTGGTTATTACTATTTTGTACGTATAGCCAGCTAACAAATTGGATGCAATGTACCCTGGTATCCAGTCTTGAAATGCACTTATGCCCGGCACTGCGGTAACAGTTCCTCCGGTAATAATAACGTTGGTTGCATCAGCTAAGCCGGGTAAATCTCCACCGGTAATTCTAATGAGTGCCGAAGCAGTGTTTTGTACGTTTGAGCAATAAAACTGCCATTGAGGCTCTTGCTCAGACTGCAATGCTGACCCCTGTACAGGTTTAGGTATTGTTTTAGTTACAACTTTGCCACATGCATCAGTAAGCTTAACTGTTGCCGGTAAATTTGCCATCGTTAATCCATAAAAATAACCATCGTTATTAGTTACTGTGGCGCCACCATTTTTAGTGAGTAAGTATGTAATTGGCTCAGTCATATTAAACACATATCGTGGTTTAATATATGCTATTTGATTATTCCATACTGCGTTGCAAGATTGCTGTACTAAATCAACAATTGCATCCGGAGTGTACGGATTTCCCTGATTAAAATTGTAGCAGTACTTAAATGTTTCTCCGCATTTTGTGGTTATCACAAAAATAATATCCTCTTGAGGGATAGTAATTGGATAAGCAGTATTATCGCCGGAAGGTATATTGGCTAATAAAATTGTACCCGAAGTTAGCAAAGCGCCTTGAGTAGCAGTACAACCACTATTAGCAGAGCTTGTGGTAATTGAATTTGCAGGGCTGGGTTTGTAAACCTGATATGTGGAACCTATCAGGTTATGCATGTCAATGGCAATACTGTTTTGATCAATCAAATGCACATTTAAAGTTATAGTAGGCAAGCCGTCCATAATTTCTCCACATGGCCTGTTGGGTACAATATCTTCCCACCAAAAATCTATGGGTTTGGGTTGGGTTGGAAGCAGCTCAATATCATAAGTTCTAACTTCACCGCAAGCATCTTTTGCGTATATACGATAAGTGCCAAAACTTGTAACAGCCTTTGAGTAAGTAGTGCTTGCAGTGTTTGCTCCATAGCTTGGCAAATCTGCAACAGGCACAATATCATACTGATATGGTGCTTTGCCACCTGTAACTGTACCACTTATTGTACCACCCTGAGCCCCACTGGTACATACATTTGAGGTACTACCTGCGCTAACAGAAAAAGTTACGTAAGTGTTTGTAACTACTTTTGTTACGGTAGCTGTTACATTGCAATCGTCCTTAGCTTCTACAATGTATGTTCCAGTAACAAGGCTCCCAAATATACCTGTAGTATTACTGGCGGCAGGATACCCCGATGGGCCACTGATGATTTGATAAGTTACATTTGTACCTGTAGCAGTTACTGTTATTCCTCCACCTGCCGGGCAACTGGCAGAACTTACAGTTGAACCCGTAATAACCAATGGGCTGCATGGTTGAGCTTTTGCGGTATTGCATAATAATAGTATGCATAAAAACCAAAGGGTAAAATTTTTCATCATTTTTCTATAGAATAATTACGATACCACGTAACGTATTATTATAAAATTTATTTTGTATAAACCACAAAAGGGCAAGAAAAATACGTTTTTCTGTAAAAAAGCCCTGTTTGTTGCATATTAGCTGACAGGATGTCGGTTTAAATAAGCTGGATGAAAATTTGAGGAATAGAGTGTATAATAACTTTACAACTATGAGTTTACAAAATTTAACCATAAAATCGCAGGAAATACTTCAGCAAGCCCAGCAATTGGCTTTTAACGAAGGCAATTCGTTTATTGAATCCGAACATATACTTTTGGCTTTATTGGGCGATAAAGATTCGTCTATTGACTTTCTATTAAAAAAGAACAATGTAAATACGAATTACATAGAAGAAAAAACCAGAGAGGCTATAAAAAAATTACCCAAAACAGCTGGCGGTCAGCCGGCGCAATCTTTAAACAGAGATGCTAATAATGTATTATTACGTTCATCATCTACCTTAAAAACATTTAACGATGAGTTTGTGAGCGTAGAGCATTTATTGTTATCAATTTTACAAGGCAATGATGCGGCAGCTAAAATTCTAAAAGATGCAGGCCTTACAGAAAAGGGATTAATTGCCGCAATTAAAGAGTTACGCAAAGGCTCAACCGTATCTTCCCAAACAAGCGAAACCACTTATAATGCTTTAAATAAGTATGCCAAAAACTTAAATGAAATGGCACGTAATGGCAAGCTCGATCCTGTAATTGGAAGAGATGAAGAAATAAGAAGAACATTACATATTTTATCTCGAAGAAGTAAAAATAACCCAATATTAGTAGGTGAGCCCGGCGTTGGTAAAACCGCTATAGCAGAGGGTTTGGCCATGCGTATAATAAATGGAGATGTGCCCGATAATTTAAAAAGTAAAATTATTTATGCACTGGATATGGGACTGTTAATTGCCGGTGCAAAATACAAAGGCGAGTTTGAAGAAAGATTAAAAGCTGTAATAAAAGAAGTAACAAGCGGAGATGGCGAAATAGTTTTATTTATAGATGAAATACATACATTGGTAGGTGCCGGCGGAGGCGATGGCGCTATGGATGCTGCTAATATTTTAAAACCGGCATTGGCCCGAGGTGAATTAAGAGCTATTGGAGCAACAACATTAAGTGAGTATCAAAAATTTTTTGAAAAAGATAAAGCATTAGAAAGAAGATTTCAAAAAGTTATGATAGATGAACCATCTAACGAAGATGCTATATCTATTTTAAGAGGCTTAAAAGACAGGTACGAAACGTATCATCATGTACGTATAAAAGACGAAGCAATTATAGCAGCAGTTGAATTATCCAGCAGATATATTACCGATCGGTTTTTACCTGATAAAGCAATTGATTTAATTGATGAAAGCGCTGCCAAACTTAGGTTAGAGATGAATAGTATGCCAGAAGAACTGGATAAACTGGAAAGGCAAATACGCCAGTTAGAAATTGAAAGAGAAGCAATAAAAAGAGAGGATGACGAAGTAAAACTTAAAGAATTAAATACAGAAATAGCTAATCTTAGTGTACAAAAAGATACCTATAAAGCAAAGTGGGTTGCCGAAAAGAAATTGTAGAAAAAGTGCAAAATGCTAAGGCCGAAATTGAAAACCTTAAGCAAAAAGCAGAGCAGGCAGAGCGTAATGGTGAGTACGGATTGGTTGCAGAAATACGCTACGGAAAAATAAAAGTACAGGAAGAACAAATTGCTACTTTAAGTGAACAACTTGCAGAGTCTTCAGAAAAACGGTTGTTAAAAGAAGAAGTTGATGCCGAGGATATTGCCGAAAATGTGGCGAAAGCTACCGGCATACCGCTTAAAAAAATGTTGCAAAGCGAAAAAGAAAAATTGCTGAATTTAGAGGAAGAATTACACCAAAGAGTAGTTGGGCAAGATGAAGCTATTGAAGCTGTTGCAGATGCAATAAGAAGAAGCAGGGCCGGGTTGCAAGATCCTAAAAAGCCCATTGGTTCATTTATTTTTCTTGGAACAACCGGTGTGGGTAAAACAGAGTTGGCTAAAGCCCTGGCCGATTATTTATTTGCTGATGAAGGTATGATGACACGGATTGATATGAGCGAATATCAAGAAAAACACAGTGTTAGCAGGCTTGTGGGAGCCCCTCCCGGCTATGTTGGGTACGACGAAGGCGGCCAATTAACCGAAGCTGTACGAAGAAAACCGTACTCTGTTGTATTATTTGATGAGATAGAAAAGGCGCATACTGACGTTTTTAACGTATTATTGCAGGTATTAGACGATGGAAGGCTTACAGATAACAAAGGACGTATAGTAAATTTTAAGAATACGATAATAATAATGACGAGTAATTTGGGTAGCCATATTATTCAGGAAAACTTTGAAAAAATTACGGATAAAAACAGGGATGAGGGTTGTTGAAAACACAAAAACGGAGGTAATGAATTTGCTTAAGCAAACCATACGCCCAGAGTTTTTGAACAGGATAGATGAGGTTATAATGTTTCAGCCACTGCTTAAAAAGGAAATAAAGGGAATTATAAAAATTCAACTGGCTGCTTTACAAAAATTAGTTTTGGAAAGTGGTATTCAATTGCAGTTTAGTGATTACGCTTTAGATTACTTGGCAGAAAATGGTTACGACACTCAATTTGGTGCAAGGCCGCTTAAAAGGCTAATACAAAAAGAAATTGTTAACCAACTTAGCAAAAAAATACTTGCAGGCGATATTGATAAAACCAAACCTGTTTTGGTAGATGTATTTGATAAAACCGTAGTTTTTAGAAATGAAGCGATATAAAATTTAAACATAAACAAATATTAATTGTTATTAAAACAATTAAAGAAAAAGAGCCTTACAAACAAGTAGGCAAAAAAGGAAATAGTTATGGCAATGAAACCTAAAGAAGTGGTAGAAGTAATACCTACAAAAGAAATTTTTGTTGGTAATCCAAAAGCAGAAGTAACCTTAATGGAATTTGGTGAGTATGAAAGCGAAGATTGTGCAAAAGCAAACGAAGTAGTAAAAAAATTATTGGAAGATTATGACGGCAAAATACGCTTTAACTTTCGTCATTTTCCGTTAACTAAAATTCATCAACGCTCCATGAAAGCCGGCGAAGCCTCAATTGCAGCCGCACAAGCCGGTAAATTTTGGGAGATGCACAATATTTTATTTCAACACCGCCGCACATTAGGCACAACCAGTTTAAAGCTGTACTCTAAAGAAGCTGGTGTAGAGAATAAACATTTTTTAGATGACTTAATTAACTCTACTTACGGATGGCATGTAATGAGTGATTTTCAGGAAGGAGTAAATAAAGGAGTTAAAGAAATACCTGCCTTTTTTGTTAATGGCGAAATGGTACAAGGTAAAGCCACTTACGAAAACATAAGTAAGAGCATTGAAGCGGCACTTAAAAAAGTTAAGAAAAAAGCTCCTGCAAAACAAAGAGCTTAAATATAAAGTTTAACCCCGATTAATTTCGGGGTTTTTTATTCCTCTACTTCAAATAAATAAGTAATTAATTCGGCTCCGTTTACAGAGATAGTTACAGGATAAGTATCATCTACATCAAACTTGTACGAAAAAGAAAGTACACCGTCTTTATAATCAAACAAAGCGTCTTTTATTTTTTTCTTTTTAGCATCGCCGTATTGTAATGTTACTTTTGTTACATCTATACTTTTGCCAAACGTAAAACTAAAATTAACAGGTTTGCTTAAGCTTGCTTTTTGTTTAGCTTCGGCAGGTGTAAACTTTTTAAGCTCTACATCATAAGCTGCGGCTTTTATAATTGGCAATGCTAAAAATTCTTTTTTGCTTTTTGGCCCGGCATCTAATTTCCATGCAGGATTATCTGGGAAATGTTGCCAGTTAAAAATAGCTTTGTTAGCAAAAAAATAATTGCCCGAAAATTTTGGAGTAAATACTTTCATGGCTTCATCTACACTGCCGCTGGCTAAGGCCGCATCTACATAAAACCATTTATCGGGGCTGGTGCCTAATTGCACCACAGCCCAACTATGATTTTTTTCTAAATCATCATCACCAATTTCTTCGGTGGTTCTTTTTATATGCCCATCGGCCGTAAGGCAACGAATGCCTGCGCTACTGCACATATCCTGAAACAAACCAGCAAAACCAATACCAACAGCTTTGCGGTATTTTAAAACTTCGGCAGGTGTGTTTTTATCGGTTTGAAATCGACTTGCCATTTTTACATCGTAAGCAATATTGGTTGCAATCCATGTATATATGGCTCTTGCCTTATCTATTTTTTCGGGAAATGGTTTGGTAAGTATTGTGGCAATTGAGCCCATATTCATACTATCTAATTTGCCAACCTTTAACGCATAAGCATCTGCTTTAGCAAAATTTTCCTGTGCAAAAAGTTGCACACTAAGGCTTAAACAAAAAAATATAATTTTTAGAAACTTATTCATGCAATAAAAGTAAATATAGAAATGTTAAGAAAGATAAAAGAATTATTGTGTAAATAAAGCAAGCAACTATTTAAAATTATACAGTGTGGCAGTAAATATTCCTCTTTCTCTTTTCTTAAAAATGGCTTTCCAATTGCCCGTATATCTTATCAAAGTAGGAACTTGATATTGGCCAAACTTACTAATCTCTACCTGCATTTGCACATCAAAATCATAAACACCGGCATCATAGCTTAGGCTATAGTTTCGTCCTTTAATTTCAAATGTTTGGTCATCAAACCATGTTGTCATTTCATCAACAACTACTTTGCCTTTGCTATCCGGTTTTACTTTTTGCCTAAAAACAAAGCAACTGGTGTTTCTGTATAACTCTGCGTCAATTTGCATATCGTAATACTCGGCCATGTCATCATCATAAATAGCCGTTTTATTGCTCATAAAAGGCAAGCCATTTATTTTTTTTCCGGGATTAAAGAAAAGCATTTTTAGTTGTGCTTTGTGTTTTTCCATTCCCTTTTTGCCTTCTGTATTAAACTCGGTGCCGGTTACAATATTGGTTTCGCCACAAACAGAATCTTTGGTGAAAAATAATGAACCATATAGTTGAGCAGTATAGTAATTGTAATTATTTGATTCATCATAAAAATTGCCCGTAATTTTTTCTTCGGTAGTCTGCATTTTTCTGCATCCGTTTTTAACCAGTTGGTTGGTTTTACTAAATAAAGATGCCTTTGCGTTACCTTCTTTATCATTCATACGGATATCGTTGATGGCAGAAAAGTTAAGGATCCGTAAATTTTTAAATGATTTGTAAAATGATGTGTCGCTTTTTATTTTATCTATGAACGATGCAACATTTAATTTAGAATTGATAACAACTTCGGATAATGTAATGGATTTGCTGCCAATTAGTACAGTGCTATCTTGTGCAAAAGTGGTTTTAAGTAAGAGTAAACAAAAAAAGCAGGCATGAAATATTTCATGCCTGCAAGTTATTAAGAAACGATTAACTAATATTAATCTGTACTTCCTTTTTCTGTTGATTTTGGTTGTACTTTCTTAGGTTCTTTTTTACATCTGGCGCTACACTGCTACCAGTATTGTCCAATTGTTTTGTTACTTTATTGTTAACAGGAGCAACATCAGCCACACTGCCTGTTTTATCTATAACTGCTACTGTTGGTTTAACTACTGGACCTTGCTCAAGACTACCGCCAGAAACGTTAGCAGGGTTAGCTGCTTTTGTAACTTCTGGTTTTGTATCAGTTAATGATGAACTTAAGTTTGCATCATAAGTAACACCCTTACTTTCTGGTTGATTGTGAGAAGCAGGATCTATGTATTTACCTTTTTGTGCTGCAGTTTTTTCTTGCACAGCAACAAATGGATTTTTAATCATCCTTGCATCATTACGAACACCTTTCACTTCCCAGCTAACTTTAACGTTTGGTTGGTTTGTAGCAATCTCAAATTTATTGCTGCTTATTTCTTTGCTAATCATTGCCTGAGCAAAAGTACCGCCAATTACTGTTAATTGATAACGGAAATCTTTGTTGATAGCTTCAAAATAATCAGGAAGGCTTACTGTAGCTTTACCTGAAGCGTCTGTTACTACATTACCGCTATATGAGTTTAACACTTCATTACTTTCAACAGCAGCATGCATTAACTTTTTGTTGGTTGGGTCAAGTGGATGATCCATAGTGAAGGCTTTAACCCCAAGTGCTGTAAAATCTCCGCTTACCACTACTGTACCTGTAGTATTTTCAATTCTTAATCTTTCGCCACCACCACCAAGTTCAAATATCTGGTAGTCATCAGTTCCCGGATTGTTACGGGTATTCCATTGGTTTACGCCAGCTTTTACAAAGCGTAAAGCAGCATCACCACTTGCACCATCAATATCTACTACAGAAAAAGAAGAAGAAGAACGACTGCGGATACCAGTTGAGCCACCATGTAAAACATCTAGTTTATAAGTTGGGTTGACTGTTTCACCAATACCTACGTTACCAGTACCATCCTGAATAACGAAACGGCTACCACCACCACCAAGTTCAAAAATTTCGTAGTAATCATCTGCAGGACGGTTACGAGTGTTCCACTGGTTTACACCAGCTTTTGCAAAACGCAAAGCGGCATCACCACTTTCAGCGTCAATATCTACTACAGAAAAACTACCACTACTACGGCTACGAATACCGGTTGATCCGCCATGTAGCACATCTAACTTATAGGTTGGGTTAGCAGTTTCTCCAATACCCACATTACCTGTTGCATCTTGAATAACCATTCGGCTTCCACCACCACCAAGCTCAAATATTTCTAAATAATCATCTGCAGGTCTATTGCGAATATTCCATTGGTTTACGCCAGCTTTTGCAAAACGTAAAGCAGCATCACCGCTTGCACCATCAATATCCACCACAGAGAACGAACCAGAAGAACGACTGCGGATACCGGTAGAACCACCATGCAAAACATCTAGTTTATAAGTTGGGTTGGTAGTTTCACCAATACCTACGTTACCAGTAGCATCCTGGATAACGAAACGGCTACCACCACCACCAAGTTCAAAAATTTCATAGTAATCATCTGCAGGACGGTTACGAGTGTTCCACTGGTTTACACCAGCTTTTGGAAAACGCAAAGCAGCATCACCACTTGCAGCATCAATATCCACTACAGAAAAACTACCACTACTACGGCTACGAATACCGGTTGATCCGCCATGTAGCACATCTAACTTATAGGTTGGGTTAGCAGTTTCTCCAATACCCACATTACCTGTTGCATCTTGAATAACCATTCGGCTTCCACCACCACCTAATTCAAATATTTCAAAATAATCATCTCCGGGACGATTACGCATATTCCATTGATTTACACCGGCATTGCCAAAACGCAAAGCAGCGTCACCACTTGCAGCATTAATATCTATAACAGAAAAACCTGAAGTTGAATTTACACCAATACCTGTACTACCTGAGTGGTTAACGGTAAAGCGATGAGTAGGAGTTGTAGTTCCTAAAGCAACACTGCTGCCATCATCAAATAATAATGAGTTGCCAAGATTGGTACCATTTGGGGTCCATTTTGGTACAAAATTTAATGTACCGCTACCACCAATACCTACACCACCACCAAGGGTTTGCCATGTAGCATTACCGGTTGCATCCGATGCTAAAACTCTATTAGCTGCTTCACCAATACCTTGTAATCTAACACCACCGGTTGTGTGTAAAGCTAAACCAGATGTTGTTGTAAAACGTCCACCTGTACCCGTATTTGATGTACCATTTACACCAATACCACTACTGGCAGATCCATTTACACCAATACCGCCAACAGCAGTACCATAAACACCCCAGCCACTACCATTTTGGCTACCCCAAACACCTATGCCTAATCCACCTGTACCATTATTAATACCACGTACTGCAGATGAAAAACCGCCTGGTGTTGTGGATGAAATTGTACCAGTAACTGCAGTAGCATTTGCATCGGTACTTGCACTAGTACCAGATACAGCACCGGCAGTTCCGGTTGTAGCAGAATTTGTCATTCCTACAAGAGGATTGGCTGCATCGGCCTGTGTTTTAATTATTGGGAAAGTAAGTTTTGAGTTGTAACCGCACCATCTGCAATCTTAACAGTTGTAACTGCAGCATCTGCTAATTTATTTGTTGTTACATTAAGATCAACAATTTTATTAGTAGTTACAGAGTTATCTGCTAATTTAGGTGTAGTAACTGCACCATCTGCAATTTTGCCGGTTGTTACTACTAAAGGGGCAATAATTGGATTTGGATAAGTGCTTCCGTTTAAATCTCCACCGGCGGGCCCAATTGGAGGAGCTCCACCTGCAATGATTGAATACGGTGTGCTAACTAATTGAGATGTGCCCATATTTACAAAAGAAGAACCTCCATTTGGGTCCATTTCTACCTGTAAAAATTTAGTACCTGTTGCCCAGTTTACACCTGCCATTGTACCACTTAAGGTTGTACCTCCACCAATTGAAAGAGCAAAAACACCATATTGGTCGGTGTTAATAGTATGGCTTTCGCTGTAAACGGTTGCACCAGAAGCAGAGCCATCGTGAACGCTTAGACGAAGAGAAATTTGTTTATTGTTTATTGTTGTTCCAAAACTATTTCGGGCAACACCCTGATAATTTATTCTAAGTGGAGCCTGAGCTTGTATTTGGGTTATAAAACCTGCTAATGCTACCATTAGAATTACTAAATATTTTTTCATAATAAATCGTTTTAGTTAAGTTTAATTTAGTTTTGCTTGATTATTTTAGTAGATACTGATCTGCCAACTGTTTCGTCGGTAACTGTAATAACGTAGGCTCCTGTTGCTAATGGTGTAAGGTTTAAATCAATACTTCCATTTACCATTTTAAAAGGTTCAAGAGATATCAGTTGCCCGGCCATATTACTTATACGAACATAATTACCCTGAAAATTATCGCCATGAACATCTAACCTTACCCAGCCCGAGGTGGGATTGGGGTATGCACTTACCCAATTGTATGAGTGCACTAAAGCATTTGTAACGGCAACGTGTGGTTGTATAAAACCAATTGTAGCCATGCTGGCATTAGTTTGTGGCGAAAATATGATTGAAGGTGAAGGTAATATAACGGCTTCGCCTACTGCATAAGTTGTAAAATATCCACTGGCCGAGTAGGTTTGTCCGGCACTACCAATTACGCTTCTTTCTATGCTTTGCCCTTTTACTAACGCAGTAAAAGCTAATAAAGAAATAAGTACAAAGAATTGTTTCATAAATATTTTTTTTAAGTGTAAAATCTAAAGTGTAAAAAATTAATAAAAGGAGGAGAAAGGTCGTTGTTTAACAACGGCGGTACATAAGTACGCCCTTTTCCGTTGCTTAAAAGCCGGGGATAGAGTTCCATTGTAAAAGTTTATGTATGTAAATAAATATCAATACATAAATAATTTGATTATTATCTGTGTATTAATTTAATACAAATTTACATATTAATAAGTTTAAATGCAATACCACAAAAGAGGTATAGGTAATTTAAGTATAATGTTGTATACTTTATTAGCAAGAAAAAGAAGGAGAATTGGGTAGGAAAAACTTGTAGCTTACTTGTTGAAAATCATTCGATAATCAACATTTACTTTGCCTTTTGAAATATCGTCCAACTTGCGTTTCAACAATTTTTTCTTGAGAGGCTTTATATAATCAATAAAAAGTTTTCCTTCAATGTGATCGTATTCATGTAAAATAATACGTGCAGTTATGCCATTAAAGGTTTTTATATATTGAGTAAAATTTTCGTCTAAATATTCAAGTGTTACTTCTGCATTGCGATAAATATCTTCCCTAATTTTAGGAATGCTAAGGCAACCTTCGTTGTAGCTCCATTCTTTACCTTTGAGTTCTACTATTTTTGCATTTATAAAAACACCTTTATAGCCGGGGGCATCCGGATAATCCTCTTTTTCATCTTCTTCCTGATTTGCAAAAATTTGTTCGCTATCAATAGTAAACAATCTTATGTCTTTATTTATCTGTGGAGCAGCTAATCCCACTCCATTACTATTGTACATGGTTTCCACATATTGGCAAGTAACTTATCAAACTCAGGATAAGTTGCATCAATATTGGTGCAAATTTTGCGTAATATGGGGGAGCCATAGGCTACTATTGGAAGAATCATTTAATTGTATTGAATAAGTAATTGTTGCTATTTACTGCAAAATTACGATTATCTGCTTCCTTTAGCAAATGTTTGCTTTATACCTGTCCTAAATACTCTTGCAATATTATTGTGGCAGAAATTACATCTACATTGCCTTTTATACGCCTGTCTTTTTTTTTCATGCCCATTTGCAGCATAGCATCTTTTGCCATTTTAGAGGTATAGCGTTCATCTACTGTTTTTAGGGGCATTGCAGGGAATTCTTTCTGAATTTTTTTAATAGCTTCTTTTACTAAAGGAGTGCCGTGGGTATCAGTATCATCCCAATTGGTAGGTAAGCCTATTATAATTAGCTCAACCTCCTCAGCCAAAAAATATTTTTTTAAAAAGGGGATAAGTTCTTTAGATTCAATGGTAGTAAGGCCTGTAGCAATAATTTGTAATGGATCTGTAACGGCAATGCCTGTTCGCTTAGCGCCGTAGTCTATTGATAAAATTCGTGCCAAAATAGTTGATAGTTGATAGTTGATAGTTTTACACTATTAACAATGAACAATATGGTTATAAAAATAAATCTAACAAAACAAAAATAGCAAACACAACGGATGCAATACCATTTGTAGTAAAGAAAGCCATATTTACTTTGCTTAAATCATTAGGTTTTACTAATAAATGCTGATAGGTTAATAGTATAATAAAAGTTGCAACACCTATCCAATACCACAAACCAAAATTACCGTAAAAGCCTGCATACATTACAAATGCTGCAGATAGTATATGCAGTAGCTCCGAAATGTGTAATGCTTTTATTTTGCCTAGGGCAGATGGAATGGAATGCAAATTGTTTTCTTTATCAAAAATTTCATCCTGCAATGCATAAATAATATCGAAACCACTAACCCAACACAAAACGGTAAACGAAAATAAAATAGGTAAAACTGCAAATTTGCCTGTAACGGCAATATAAGCGCCAATAGGAGCAAGTGCCAAACCAATTCCTAAAACTAAGTGACATAGAGCTGTAAAGCGTTTAGTGTAACTGTAACCCAAAACTACAAGCAACGCTATTGGTGATAAATAAAAGCATGCTTTATTAATAAAAAAAGTGCAAGTAATAAATAGCAGACAATTGATAATGGTAAACAATAATGCATTTTTAGGTTTTATTATACCTGCCGGAATTTCTCTTACAGCTGTACGAGGATTTTTTGCATCATAATTTGCATCTAACCAACGGTTAAATGCCATTGCGGCAGAACGGGCAAATATCATGCAGAGAATTACTAAGGCAAATGTGAAAATGTGATAATTTGCGAATGTGCTAACAAACGAATCTTCCCAACCTATGGCTTTATTCAAACTTATTTGTGATGTTTCAGAAATGTATTTTTTTAACCCTAAAAAAAATCCAATTAATGCAAAAGGCAATGCAAAAATGGTGTGAGAAAATTTTATGAGTGAGAGGTAATTTTTTATTGAAGGCATTGGCAAAGATAATTAAATATGGAGGTTAGTTTACATTCGGGTTCGTACAATTTCCCAAAGTACAACACCTGCTGCAGTTGCAATGTTTAAAGAGTGTTTCATACCCAACTGTGGTATTTCTATACAGCCGTCGCATTGCTCTATAGTGCTTTGCTCAACACCTGTAACTTCATTACCAAAATTACAGCAATTTTTTCTTCTTTACTAAAATTTACCAGTTGAAGACGATGGCTATTCAAAGCTTGCTCTATTGCATAAACTTTAAAACCGTTTTTTTTTAATTCATTAATAGCTTCTGTAGCATTGATAAAATGTTTCCAATCTACCGATTCCTCTGCACCTAATGCCGTTTTTTTAATTTCTTTATGTGGTGGTGTGCAGGTATAGCCTGTTAGGTAAATGCCTTCCAATAAAAAAGCATCGGCAGTTCTAAAAACGCTGCCAACATTGTAAGCACTGCGTATGTTTTCTAACACAGCAATTACAGGGGTTTTGGTAGATCGTTTAAATTCTTCAACCGTTTTCGATTGAGTTCGTCCATTGATAGTTTGATAATTTCTGACACTATTAACTTTTTAAAAAACTAATCTGTGAAAATTGATGTAACCTGTGAGTGCCTAAATCATTTCGCTTTGTAACAATGGATTTTTTATTGCATCTCTTTTTTCTGCAAATGCTTTTGCCGCTTTTACAAAATGTACAAACAGCGGTTGCGGATTTTCTACTGTACTTTTTAATTCGGGATGATATTGCACACCAATAAAAAAAGGATGATTGGGCAGTTCCACAATTTCTACCAAACCGGTTGCAGGATTTTTTCCGCTTGGAATCATTCCGGCTTTTTCAAAATCTGCTATATATTTATTATTAAACTCCCAGCGATGGCGATGGCGTTCGCTGATTTGTGTTGAGCCATAAATAGTGTATGCTAAAGTATCTTTCTTTATTTCGCAAGGGTATGCACCCAAACGCATTGTGCCGCCTTTTGCTGTAACTTCTTTTTGTTCATCCATTAAATCTATTACCGGATGTGTTGTTTCGTTTTACCATTTCGGTACTATGTGCATCTTTAAATTCTAATACATTTCTGGCAAATTCAATTACAGCCATTTTGCATACCTAAGCAAATACCAAAAAAGGTAACTTGTTTTCTCTTGCATACTTTACCGCAATAATTTTACCCTCAACACCACGGTTGCCAAAACCAGGCGCAACAAGTAATCCATCTAATTTACTTAATTTTTCAGCAACATTTTCTTCGTTGATTGTTTCGCTGTGTACATCTACAACCTGCACTTTACATTCGTTCATTGCACCTGCATGTACAAAACTTTCTAAAATGGATTTATATGCGTCCTGTAACTCAATATATTTTCCAATTAATCCAATAGTAACTTTACTTTTTGGGTATTTTAATTTTCTAAAAGCCTTTCCATTTGGTTAACTCAGGTGCAGCGTAGCCGTTAATTTGTAATTTTTTAAAACAATGGTGTCCAAGCCTTCCTGCAACATCATTAATGGTACTTCGTAAATACTGCTGGCATCCATTGCTTCAATAACAGCATCGGGCTTAACATTGCAAAACAAGGCTACTTTCTTTTTTATTTCGTTACTTAATGGCTGCTCCGTACGACATACAATAACATCGGGATGTACACCCTCCTGACTAAGCATACGTACACTATGTTGCGTAGGCTTGGTTTTTAATTCTTTTGCGGCACTTAAATAGGGGATAAGGGTAAGATGCACTACCATACAATCTTCCTCAGGCATTTCCCATTGCAGTTGACGAACAGCCTCTACAAATGGTAAACTTTCAATATCGCCAACGGGTACCACCTAATTCGGTTATAATGATATCAAACTTATTATCTTTCCCCAACAATAACATTCTGCGTTTAATCTCGTCTGTTATATGCGGAATCACTTGCACCGTTTTGCCTAAATATCGCCTTCTCTTTCTTTATTAATTACGGTTTGATAAATGCGGCCAGTGGTTACATTATTAGCCTGTGATGTTGGGATGTTTAAAAAACGTTCGTAGTGGCCAAGATCTAAATCTGTTTCGGCGCCATCATCGGTTACAAAGCACTCGCCATGTTCGTAAGGGTTAAGCGTACCCGGATCAACATTAATGTAAGGATCAAACTTTTGAATGGTTACTTTTAAACCACGGGCCTGCAGCAACTTTGCTAACGATGCGGCAATAATGCCTTTACCTAATGAAGATGTAACACTGCCGGTTACGAAAATGTATTTTGACATTGTAAAACATGCTAATTAGCTAATTGAATAATGTACTGTTGGTACAATAACAAATAGCCGAGTTGAAAATTAAATTTTGACCGGAAAGTTTTGGAAAAAAATCTTAGAGGTCGGGCAAAGATAGGGTGAATTTTTGTGAGGAGGAAATTTGGGGGATGATTTGTGGGAAAAATTGGTATTTTGCCATTTTGTAGCAATTGAAAATATATTATTATTTTTAACTTAGAATGAATAAACATAAAAACAGGTCAGAGAAAGCCCTTTTTCAATTGTAGTTTTATTATTAAGTGTTATTTCGAAAGCTCAAATAGATACCAACCCTATTGACTATAACAATAAAACTGAAGTTGTTATTCATTATGAGATGGGTGTTTCTGCTTTAGCTAGCAAGATTAGTTCGGTTAGAGTTATTGATGCTAGGTATGATACGAATCTTGGATATTATTCGGCAGCAGGGCTTTACTAATTATAATTATAAGAGTACTTGGCCAAAAATCTATTGTATCGATTCTTCTTTAGCTACCAATATCGGTATTGCCAAGTGGGTGTCAAATTATTTACAGTTAAGGTATGCAACTTCCTCTAATGGCAGTTTATTAGTGGTTTTAAAAAATTTTGGATTTCTCCTGATGCGGCTCCTATACTTTATGATAATAACAAATTGGGACAACCTTTGGAAGGATGGGATGCAGGTATTATTAGTAAATTGGAATTTTACTTGCAGAAAGAAAATTCTTTTTATCCTCTATTTAGGCTTGATTCTATCTTTACATTTAAAGATAAATTACCGGACTCGCTTCTAAATTTATTAAGGCTGCATTAAAAAACTCTTTAAATAAGCTTTATGACATTGATTTTGATGAAGTAATTGCTAAAAGAAGAAAACTTTCTTTAAATGATATTCTAATAAGTAATATTGGAAAGTTTGAACTCCCAATATTAAAAAGTGTAACTTTTAAAAAAGGTATTTTTAAAAATTTCGAAGAATTTAAAAATAATTCCCCATCAATTATTGATTACGAATTGAGGAAAGGGAAATTTGGAGATCTTTTGTATGCAAAGGATGGAAAAAATGAACACCCGGAAAGAAATGCATGGGGATTTTGTGATGGGATAAACCTTTTTATCAATTCTGGAGATAAGTATTCAAAACTTTTACGTCAACAAAACACCTTTTATTTCGCTGGGATAAAAAGTGTAAAAAACAAATTAAACATGATTTTTTTTATACTTCACTTCTAAACCTTGCAACTAATACTGGAAGAAAAAAAATCTTCATTTAAGGTTGTAAAAAAATATTACCAAATTGACATGAAACCGGAGAGGTATATTAATAAAACAAATTCTTACTCAAATAATTTCTTACATAATCCTCAACACCTTCTTCTAAACTAAAAAATGGTTTATTATAGCCTGCCGAAATTAATTTACCCATGTTGGCTTCGGTAAAATATTGATATTTATCTCTGATATCTGATAGCATATCAATGTACTCAATGTTGGGTTGCAAATCTAATCCGGCAAAGTGGCTTTTGTTAAATCGTTAAAGGATCTTGCTTTACCTGTGCCTAAGTTGTACAATCCTGCATTAAGGTTGTTGCCAACTTTTAAATAGTTGGTAACCTCAACCATAATCCAAAACAAACATTTACAACATCTTTTACATAAACAAAATCCCTTAATTGCTCGCCATCTTCAAAACCACTTTTTATGGCTTTTAAATAATTTCACTTTTCCGTTTTGTTGAATTTGGTTGTACGAATGGAAAATTACACTAGCCATTCTTTTTTGTGGTATTCATTTGGGCCATATACATTAAAGAATTTTAAGCCAGCCCAAAAGGCGGACAATCCTCTTGATGCAACACCCATTTATCAAATTCGTTTTTGCTTATGCCATAAGGGTTTAATGGATGCAGTTGCTCAACAATATCATGGCTGTCATCGTAACCCAACTCACCTTCGCCATACGTTGCAGCCGAGGAAGCGTAAACCAATGCAATTGAATTTATGGTGCAATAATTCCAAATTTGTTGAGAGTATTCTACATTTAATTTTGATGAACACTGTAATCAAACTCGGTAGTGTCTGTTCGGGCACCTAAGTGAAAACAAAATCAACAGCTGGTTTTTCTTTTTGCAACCAGTCAAATAAATTATCTCTTTCTACCCGTACTAAATATTTTTTATGAATAAGATTTAGTTCTTTTTCTTCATCCATTTCAAAATCATCTACCAATATTAAGTTGTTAAAACCTTGTTGGTTAAGATAACTAACTAAACAGCTTCCTATAAAGCCGTATGCACCGGTTACGATTATAGTTGAACTTGTGTTCATAAATTATATTGAAGTTAAAGCATGTTCCACTTTCATGGCCTGCTAATAGATTCCCAGTAGCATTATCATATTTCCTTCCATTCACTCATATTTCCCCAATCTTCCATATTCATATTTATATTACCATTGGTAACAGTTCCTAAATAAGTGCACTCTAATGGTTCTACTTTTTCAAGCAATTGCACAAAATCGTTTCTGTTTTCTTTACGAACACTAACTACTACACTTGGCTTTGGGCTTGCCAAACCAATAAGCATCTTTTCGAATACTTTCTTTAGCTGCATCTTGAGAAACTATTAATGCCTGAGTTTTTTTTAAAACAACTCTCCATTAGTGTTCAAATAAACCAACTTCACTTACATCATGTGCACTTTCTATCAACTTATGATAATCATTTTTTAATTGATTTTTGAATGTGCAATTCTTCATCTATATCAAAATAGGTGCAGGTGAAAATTCTATTCCGCAAATTTGTGTAAGTACTGCTGCTGTTAATATCATTGTGTTGTGTGCCTATTCATCTATTCATCGCCCTCTTGTTTAAATCCATCGTCATTTATCGTTGGCATTGTTTAATAAGACAACCATTCCAATCGTAGGAGTTGGGTACACTGCCCCATCGGTCCCCGGTTGTAAAAGCTTACATTGCCGCCGGTTACCGGGTATCAAATTTGCGGCAAGCTTCACCCATGCCTTTAATGGCAATAATACCAATGTTGGCAATATACCTGTGGGTCGAACGGTTCCCAAAGTTTAAACAATTGGTAACACCCTAAGGCTCGCCACCTCTGCAAACAATATTACGTGCCGCTTCGGCTACCGCAATCATTGCACCTTTGTAAGGATCTGCAAAACACTTAACGACTGTTACAATCTGTTGTTAATGCTAAGGCTTTGTTAGTTGGTTTTGCCAAAACAATTGCAGCATCGCTTGGGGCATTTGTGATTGCATTGCCGGTACCTACCATGCTATCGTATTGTGTATATATCCAACGTTTACTGGCAATATTGGGTATGGTAATAATTTGTTCTGCTATTGCTTTTAAATTGGTTGCTCAGCAATTGTATTTATATCAAATGTCTTTATTTTTTCAAAGTAAGAAGGCACTTCGTAAGGCCTGTCGCCTTTGCGGTGCACCGCCGCCTAAAACTAACTCATAAGCTGGTAAACTGGCTTCTAAATTTCGTGCATATAAAATTTAAAATTCCATCGTTGGTTACTTCACCAATTTGGCTGCAGGGTAAATCCCATTTATCAAAACGGCTTGTATTAAATGTTCTTTTCCTTTTCGGCAACCAGTAACATTCTTTCCCGGCTTTCACTCAAAAGCAATTCCGGCTTTCATATCTTTTTGGCGGTAGGCACTTTATCTAAATCAATACGCATACCCATTTCGCCTTTGGCACTCATTTCGGATGTTGAACAAATTATCCTGCCGCCACCCATATCCTGCATACCAACAACTGCACCTGTTGTCATCACTTCAAGGCAGGCTTCCAATAATTTTTTTTTTTCCTGAAAGGGATCGCCTACCTGCACAGCAGGTAACTCTTTGTACACTCTTCTGTAATATCTGCACTGGCAAAACTAAAGCCGCCAATCCATCTTTACCGGTTGCACTTCCTACAAAAAAAAACCGGATTACCGGCAACGCTGGTACCACTCGTTGACAAAATTGTTTCTCCACTTTTTAAAATACCCACACTCATGGCATTAACCAAAGGATTGGTGGCAATGTTAATCTTCAAAATAAATTTCGCCACCAACAGTTGGTACACAAAACAATTACCGTAATGCCCAATGCCGTGTACTACTCCAGCTAACAAATGCTGCCATTTAGCTTCTTTAAATTTCCAAAACGAAGGCTGTTTAAAGAGGCAATTGGCCTTGCACCCATTGTAAAAATATCTCTGTTAACACCCACCTACGCCGGTTTTGCCCCTGAAAACGGCTCCAGCTATTTGGGTGATTGTGGCTTTCTATTTTAAAAAACTACACCGTAGACACATCTCCTATATCCATTAAACCTGCATTTTCTTCACCAGCTTTTACCAGCATTTCTTACCATCTCTTGGTAATGTTTTAAGCCATTTAATTGGGTTTTAGCTGCAATGCTCACTCCATGCCGCTAAAGCACTTAACCTCATTAAAATTGGGTGTACGCCCCAGCTTTTGTTTTATCAATTCAAATTCTTCGGCGTAATACTGTAGTTGCCCGGCGGTTTTAGCTGTTGTTTCCATAAATTATTTTGTAAGATGCTGTCAAATTTACTGGGAAACTAATTGAGGGGATTGAATGTGGAAATAAGTTGTGGGAAAAAGAGTTATTATAGCTGGTACAATTATTTATGTTATTTTGGCAATTAAATAATTATAAATTGCCTTACACAAAAAGAATTTACAACAGAAAGGCTACAATTAGAACCTTTGACACATAAACATGCTGCATTTATTTTTGAATTGGTAAATACATCCGGATGGATTAAATATATTGGAGACAGAAACGTTTATACCACAGAAATGCAATAGGGGGTATTGAAAAATAAACAATATTCAAGCTATAAGATATTGGGTAGTAAATTGTATTTATGAAAATTTAGCTAATGGACTGGTTATTTAATTGCAAGAGAGACTTTTTGGAACATCACGATATTGGGTTTGCATTTTTACCGCAATATTCCAGTGAAGGGGTATGCTTACGAGGCTGCAAATAAATTGTTGCAATATCTTTTAAAAGATGCTAGGGCTAGCATGTTCTGATGCATGTACACTTCCGGGAAAACATTTCGTCTATAAATTTGTTTGAAAAGCTTGGCTTAAAATTTAAAGAGCAGATAACTCACCATGGAGATTTATTGAGTATTTATTCTATCTGACAGCAAAGTGTTTAAACTCATTAGCACAAAAAACTACGTAATAAAAGAGTTTCTTATCTTTCCTAATGTATGTGTGCTTCAATATTTATTATTCATTTTTTACTTTGCTGTGATGCTTTGGTTGGGCAATTACAAAAATCAGGTTTGTACAAAAATCTAGAATTATGTAATAAATGGATTGTTGCCTTATTTGCTGTTAAAATTTTGCAGGAATTGCCATTGGATTTGCTTTTACATTTTTATGTAGTGGTAACGATTATTGGACTAACAACAGTGGTAGCATTGCTGAGCTGGAAGTGCTAAAGCTAATCCTAAATATTTTTCTCGGAATTAATATTATTTTAAACTATAACAGTAAAGTTACGCCGATTTTGGGGCCATGCCAATCTGTTTTTGGAATGATTTAAAAAATAATTGCCTTATAAAGTTTATGGCATTTTTAATTTTATTGAGTGGCGGTAATTAACACATCAACTCTATCTTTTTAATTTTATTGTTTTTATAGGTCTATATTGGTTTGTACCGGTTGTTTAAGAAGATGTTTCCGGGGTTTAATTATGGGGTAATAATTGGATCTTTTATTGCCCCTTCTTTTTGTATTTCAGTAGCGGTATACACAGAGATGGATTAATTTCATTTAATTACTATTGCTTATATATAGTTGTTATAGCATTTAGAAAGAAAGGAAAGCTAACAAAATTTTTTATTGCTATAATTCTCTCTATTGGTTTATTAATGCTATTACAAGGTGGTGCCATAACCCCTTATACCAGCATTATTTGCATGGTGGTGCAGCAAGCAGTTTAACTTTAAAGGCGGTACTTGTTTGCAGCAACGCAGTGTTGTTTCTTCTTATTATTTGTTTAAGATAAATTTAGTAGCATTAATCCATTAGATTTTATTACGGAAAGCAAGCAGATTATTCAAAATTGACTCCGGCAATACACAAATTCTCTTTACCAAAATTGGAGACAACAGCAACTAGCTTTGTCAGTACACTCCACAAGCACTGTTAATGTTTTTGTTAGGCCTTTACCGGCGAAAAGCCTTTCTCTTTAATCCCCTCGAAATGGGAATGGGTATTTTATTATTTGTGTTTAGCCGTTTTTTATTTTAAGTAAACAAAAATAAAATTTCCTGTTCCGCATCCTACTTATTTCCGGTTATAGTTTTTGCTTTTTAAGCTATCTGTTTATTGGTCATATTGTTCCTCATTTGTAGGAACTACTTCCTATCAAGTATCTATTTACCATTGTACTAACACCTGTTTAGGATATTTTCTCCTGACAGATATGTTTAAATTAAAATAAAATAATATAAAAACATTTTTCTAACATTTGTCTATTTTTTAAATGTATAAGTTAAAAACTTGTTTTCGAATAAATAAATCGTTTTTTGCCTTCAAATAAAATTATGCAATCTACGATTGGCACTGAAAAACTTACAAGTAACCCTACTGAAATTAAGGTAGAAGGCTCTACAAAAGTTACCGGAATCCCTTTTAATGAAAATGTGTTTACGCTTAAAACCACAGAGAGTTTTAAAAGTGACGAAGCATTAAGGTTGCTGGCCAGCAACAAAAGGCGGCAAAAAATCGAACTAAACAGGTAATCAACTACAATGGTTTAAGAGCTTGGGCCGAGAGTAAAGGTGTCAACACATTTACGTCATGGTTTCAACCACTTACAGGTTTTAAGTGCTGCGAAAAACATGACTCGTTCTTTCCTGTAAAAAGGCGATGGTACGCCTATTGAAGAGTTTGACGGCGGTGCCTCAATTCAACAAGAACCGGATGCATCGAGTTTTCCAAATGGGGGGTTAAGAACAACGTTTGAGGCGAGAGGTTATACCGCATGGGATCCGTCTTCTCCGGCATTTATTATGGAAATTGGAAATGGCAAAACATTGTGTATACCTACAATTTTTATTTCGTACACAGGAGAAAGTTTGATTACAAAACACCTTGATTAAAAGCATTGGTTGCTGTAGATAAAGCTGCCGTTGATATGTGCTAATATTTTGATAAAATGTAACTAAAGTAACTTCTACCCTAGGTTGGGAGCAAGAGTATTTTGTGGTTGATGCCGGTTTAGTTATTGCAAGGCCGGATTTAACCATGACAGGTCAAACGAGTTTGGCCATGCCCCTGCAAAAGGGCAACAGTTGAAGACCATTATTTTGGGGCAATTCCTGAAAGAGTATATGCTTTATGCGAGATTTTGAGGCCGAGAGTTATAAGTTAGGTATTCCTTCCGTACATCGCCATAATGAGGTGGGCCTGCTCAATTTGAGTGTGCACCAATTTTGAAGAAGCAAATTTAGCCGTAGACCACAACACGTTCTTGATGGATTTAATGGAAAGGGGGTAGCAGCGACACAAATTAAGGTGTTGTTACATGAAAGCCTTTTTGGGGCGTAAATGGCTCGGGGAAGCATAACAAACTGGTGTTTGGCAACGATACCGGCAAGAACCTACTAGCACTGGGTAAAACACCAAAGACTAACCTTCGGTTTCTTACTTTTTTTGTTAACACCTATTAAAGCGGTTCATGATTATGCCGAGCTTTTAAGCGAGCAAGCTATTGCCTCTGCCGGTAATGACCATCGGTTAGGGCAAATGAAGCTCCGCCTGCTATTATTTCAATTTTTATTGGCGAGTACTCCCTCACCCATGTGTTAGACCAAATTGGAAGAATTAAGGGTAGCAGGAGGTAAGTTTGATGAGCAGGACGAAGCAATGCTTAAATTGGATATTCAATAAAGATTCCGGAATTAATGCTTGATAATACCGATAGAAACAGAACTTCTCCTTTTGCTTTTACAGGCAACAAGTTTGAGTTTAGGCAGTAGGTCTATCTGCCAATTGTGCAATGCAATGACGGTTGTAAATACCATTATGGCCAGAACGTTAAAGCAATTTAAAAGATGTAGATACTTTTAATCTGAAAAAGGAGAGAAGAAAGAAGTGGCCATTATGCAAATTATTCAAAACATATTGTTGCCAGTAAAGCAACTTTATTTGAAGGAGATGGCTATAGTGCAGAGTGGGAAAAGAAGCAGCAAAAAAGAGGGTTGCCAAATGTTAAGATAATCCCGTTAGCATTGGATGCTTATGTAAAACCGAAAAAGCAAAAATCTTTTGAGCATAACGAAATTTATAATTATCCTTGAGTTAGGAAGTGCGGCACGAAATAATGCTTAAGAGTATGTTAAAAGTACAAATTCCAGCCAGAATAATGGGCGAATTAGCTACTACGGTTATATTGCTATCTGCCATAAAATATCAAAATGTGTTACTAACTAATGTAAAGCGTTAAAAGAAGCCGGGTTAAAAGAAAGCTACCATGCTAATCAATTACAAGTTTTGGAAAAAGTGAGTGAGCAGGTTTCAGTTATGAGGGATAGTGTTGAAAAAATGATTGAGGAAAGAAAAAAAGTAAACGACCAACCAATAGCAGAGATAAGGCCATTGCATATTGCGATAAAGTAAAGGGCAATATTTTGATATTATAAGATATCACAGGGATAAGTTGGAGTTGTTAGTTGATGACGCTTATTGGTTGCTACCAAAGTATAGAGAAATATTATTTTTAAGATAATTCAATAGGGAAGCTGCAAAATGCAGCTTCTTTTTTTTTGCTAATGTTTAAGATTATAAGAACAAATTTTGCTAACCCCTGATTTTCAATTATTGGTAAATGAGTTGGATAAAGAATTAGCTGTACGGGATGGAGATGATCATACCTTTTATGCAGCAAGTTTACTAAAACAGTTAACCTTAATTGTGTAGTACTTATTTACTTGGATAATATTGCTATTGGCCGTGGAGCAATCAGAAATTATGAAGCCGAAAATTCATGGAAGTTAAACGAATGTATGTGCCATAATCAACGAGGTAAACAGATAGCTTCGTTTGTATTAAAAGAGTTGGAAGTTTGGGCAAGAATTAGGTTGTACTAGATGATTTTTAGAAACTGGTCAAAATCAACCCGAAGCCATTGCATTGTATAAAAAAATAATTATACCATTATACCCAATTATGGGCAATATAAAGACGTTTACAACAGCGTTTGGTTTGAAAAGATATTAGGTCTTTAAATGAAACCACTTTCCATACTACAAGACTTTATCTTGTTTTATATTAACTTACTTTTCGTGTAACGAAGCTAAAAAGCACCTTGGCGGATAAAAATTATATATATTAAACCTTTCGTTTAAATAGTAGTTCATCAATAAATTGGATAAGAAATGAAAAAATAGTGCTTTTTCTGACGGTAAGTTTTGTTGTATTGGGTGCTACTGCACAAATACAAAGAAAAGTCCGTCACAGTTGCTGCAATCGATTCAGCCGGTTCTTCTGTTTTGCTACACTCTAAACCTCAAGAAAAACCGGAAAAGAAAATGATAAAAGAATTAAACCTTTCCAAAAGTCAACTTCAACAATTGAAAGAAATGAAAAAAATAATCAAGTTAAAAGATGAAATTGAAAATAATACTAAACTTTCTGCTGAAGAAAAAAAGCAACAATTAAGAAATATTAAAAAGAACAGCTTTAAAATTGCGTCATTCCCTTACACCGGAGCAATTATAAAAACTAAAAGAACAGCGCAAGGAAAATAAACATTGAAGAAAATATGATGGAAGTCCCAACGGATAATTAACTATGTCTATATAAGCAGTAAAATTGAGTAATGCAGGAACATACTCTAGGGCATGTTCTTTTTATCTCGTCTGTACGTGTTTGAAGCAAAACTTCAAATACAATTCAATAAATTTGTGCATGCAAAAACATCTACTTACCAACAACTTCACACTTTTACAAAAAATATTTCTTACAAAATTGGCTGCTCCAATGCGGATGCAGAAACAGCAACTAAAGCTCTGTTTCTCTGCCGATTTACGAGGTATAGATGGCCATGGTGTGGCCCGGCTAAGTGGATATGTAAGATTATGGGAAGCCAAAGAGTAATGCAAATGCACAACGTAAAATTGTACACCAAACACCAAGTACTGCAGTAGTAGATGGCGATGCAGGCTGGGGCCTTGTGGTAGCTCCATACGCCATAAGTAGCTATTGATAAGGCCAAAAATGTTCATACAGGTTGGGTAAGTGTAAAAACAGTAACCACTTTGGTATAGCAGGTTACCATGCTATGATGGCTTTGCCGCATGATATGATAGGTATTGCCATGACCAATGCAAGTGCATTAGTAGCACCAACTTTTTCTGTTGAAAAATTGTTAGGCACCAATCCTATTGCGGTTGCTATCCCGGCAGGTAAAGAACCTGCACGGCCGATTTTGCCATTTTCACAACTACTGCTGCAAATGGTAAGTTGGAAATTTTGCAACGAAAGAATTTAGAAACACCTAACGGTTGGGTAAAAACGAAAGATGGAGCTGTTACAAACAATGCACACGTTTTAAAAGAAGGCGGCGCTTTACCGAGCCGCTTGGCAGCGATAAAGAACATGGTAGTCACAAAGGCTATTGCCTTGGTGCGGTGGTGATACTTTAGCGCGGTTTTGGGCGGAGCAAATTATGGGCCTTGGTGCTTCCATTTGGGGCTTATGTACCAATGCCGGCAGAATATGCCGGCGAAGGATAGGCTATTTTTTTACGCCATGCGGATTGATGCATTTTAGAACGGCTGATCAACTTAAACAACACATGGATACCTCGGATACAGCGGTTTAGAAGTGAAAAAACAATAGAGGGCGAAATCGAATGCTTATTCCCGGAGACCCTGAAAGGAAATGGTGTCAATACGAATGAAAGACGGCATTCCTTTATTGGATGTAGTGGCTAGCATTTTGGAAAGATTGGAGGAGAGATTTGAAGTTATGTTTGGATAGATTTTAAAAGCAACATTGTATTAATACATTTGCATTACAACGATTGGTTCCGGTATATTTTGGATATTAAACAAAGAACAAATGAAGGTGATGAAATTTGAGTGGCACCATAGGCAAGCCACAACGTATGAAGGAAGTGGCAATACATCATTAGCCGATGGAAAGTAAAATTGTAGTATTATCTGCCCTTAGCGGTACAACCAATGCATTGATAGAAATTAGTAATTCGCTTGTTGCCGGTGATAGAAATGTTGCTATGAACAAATAGATGCATTAGAGCAGCACTATCAAAATTTTGTTCAGAATTATTATCTACAGATGCAGCAATTGCTAAAGAAATTGGTACTTGCAGAGCATTTTGAGTTTTTAATCATCATTTTAAAATATCGTTCAGTGAAGCATTAAACAAAGATATTTTTGGCGCAAGGCGAATTACTTAGCACAAAA